>OZ244723.1:0-3247277 GCA_965219325.1 Dehalococcoidia bacterium
CCTTCATCATCATAGTTACCATAGTCTGGCTAGGATTGGCCTGCGCCGGTCCCCAACCCGTCGACGAGCAGCAAGCTGAGAGCACAAGCCCCGAGACCGAGGTTGTCAGTGCCGAAGCCCCGGCCTCCGCGGGCCAGTTCGTCGTGTCGGGGGAACTCACTGACCGACGCAAGGATCACGCGGTGCTCATCCTCCGGGACGGCACCGTCATGGTCGCTGGCGGTCGCAGCAGTGGGGGGGGGCAGCGCGTACCTCGCCTAAAGTCTGCCGAACTCTACGATCCGGCGACCGGGCAGTGGCGGTATCTCGCTCAGATGGTAAACGCCGATCTGGGGAGAGAACACCCTGCGGCCACCTTACTTGCGGACGGCCGTGTCTTTGTCTCGGGTGGCGCCAACTCGTCCAACGATCCGCAAAAGACGACCGAGATCTACGACCCCGCCACAGACGCTTGGACGGCGGGCCCCAAACTCAAGGTTTGGCGCTGGAAGCACACCCAAACGCTCCTGCCAGACGGCAGGGTTCTGATAGTCGGCGGTACCGACGACCTAGCTCAGCTTGACAAGGTCTCGGTATACGACCCGGTGACCAACGAGATCACGGCCGTAGCTCCAATGGCCGAGGGACGCTCCAATCACGCCGCGGTACTCTTGGAGGACGGCCGGGTGCTGGTAGCGGGCGGTGGCAAGCGCGAGTTGGAGGACGCCATCACCTCCACTGAGATATACGACCCCACCAAGGACGCCTGGACATTCGCGGGCCGTCTCTCTGAGCCCAGGCTGTTCCCTGTGTACTCCATCCTGAGCGACGGCAAGGTATTGGTCGTCGGTGGCAAGGGCAAACTGACGGGGACGGACATATTCGATCCAGAAACCGACACTTGGTACACAACTTGTCCCATGAACATCGGCCGCTCCGACTTCGCTGGCTCTCTGCTCAAAGACGGCCGAGTGTTGGTCAGCGGCGGAGAAGGGAACCTGGACTCCACCGAGATTTACAACCCTTGGACCGGTGAATGGTCTCCAGGACCTAGCATGCACCTCCCCCGCAACCGCCACCGCCAGACGACCATCCCCGACGGTCGCATACTTATAACCGGTGGTCAGGGACCCGATAAGATCGCGGTACTGACCGAGTTTTTCAGCTCCACCAGCTTCGAAACCCCTTCCGGCCCTACTGGGCTGGGATGCGGTGGCGGCCCGATCGATCGCGGTGAGCCAATAGCCTCCGACGCTGACGAAGACAGCGGCGGAACCGGGTCGGCCGACCGCACACTCGACGCCTCTACAGTCAGCTTTGCTGAGCCGGTTGAGGCCAAGCCAGAAGATGACGTCGTGGTGACCCCTCTGGGAACCCCCGCGGTCATTCGGGTCGGGCAGGGTCTCGCCAGCCCTGGTGCCTCCGTCGGCACTTTGGTCCGTTTCTTGGAAGTCCTTACGGATCCTTCGGGAGGTGAGCAGGTGCGGGTTAACCTTCGCAACGGTGGTTGGGATCTGGGCAACATGGACCTGCTAATCCCGGCCGGCTCTACGGAACCAGCATTGCGCAGATTCGGTAAGGCGTGGATAGGCTTCTTGGGCCTTGGAACTGATTCCGCGGGGAACGCTACGGCAACTGTGGTTGTCTTCGAACCCTAGCTCTGAGGGGCATCTGTCCTCTCGGGTTACACGCTGGTCAAGGGCCGAGACTGGCGGTTCAGCCTTGCCTAATGGTGACAGGCGCTAACCGGCAGCCGCAGCGTGGGGCTGATGAGAGGCAAGCTGCCTCCGCAGGCTGGACAAGTCGTGACGGATCCCGTCACCATCGCGGACAAGCTTGGCTATTCGATTCCGGCCATGCAGCACAGTCGAGTGATCTCTGCCCCCCAAGGCACGACCGATAAGGGTCAAGGCTAGATGCGCGTCCTCCCTGAGCAGATACATGGCGACGTGGCGGGCCAGAGTGGTCCGAGCGTCACGCCGCCGGCCCGACAGCGCACTTCGCTCAACAGCAAAGTGCGCCGCTACCGCATCTATCACCATCTGCTCTGTCAGCAGCACGGGCTCGGGCCTGGCGAGAGTCTCCGAAACGACCCTTCTCACTGCGTCGGGTGTGACCTCTCCGCCAGTCAGCTCCGCGTACGCGACGGCTCGGTTGAGCGAGCCCTCAAGCTCTCGCACGTTACGATGTGCCAACTCGGCTAGCAGCTGCAGCGCTTCGTCCGATACTCTCGCAGCAAAGACGGTTGACTCGGCCTTCGCTTGGAGAATAGCGAGGCGGGTCTCTAGATCTGGAGACTGGATGTCGACTACCAAGCCTCCGGAGAGCCTAGAGCGCACGCGGTCCTGCAGCACGGACAGCGCGGCGACCGGCCGATCACAAGTAACAATTATCTGACGGCCGTTCACGTGAAGGGAGTTAAATGTGTGAAAGAAGCCTTCCTGCGTTTGCTCTTTTCCAATCAGAAACTGGATGTCGTCTAGCAACAGAACATCGGCCCCCCGGTACCTGCCCCTGAAAGCCTCCGTCTCTCCGGCCCGTATTGCACCGATGTATTGGTTGGTAAACTCTTCGGTGGACGTATAGATCGTCGACAGCCCCAAGGACCGCACCTTATGCCCAACTGCGGTCAGCAAGTGTGTCTTTCCTAAACCCACACCCGAATAGATGAACAGTGGATTGTAGACAGCGCCGGGTCGCTCCGCCGCAGCCATAGCAGCCGCATGGGCCAGTTCATTGGAACTGCCGACGACGAAAGAATCAAAGGTGTATCCGGGATTGAGCCGCAACTCGGGGACTACCCGAACGCCGCCTGGCTGTGTCTCCGTGCGTTGCACTCCATTCCCCGGCGTCGATGCCGACTGATGCGGGGAGGACGTAGCAGCATCTGGACCCGCAACCTCGATACGAACTTCCACAACATACCCGGCGATCTTTTCGATCGAGTCTGAGACTAGTTTTAGCAATCGCCGCTCCAGCATCTCGGCGACAAATGCCGTCGGCGCAGCGATTGTCAACACCCCATCGCCCAAAGACAGGGCGGTCGTCTCTGCCAACCACGTTCTGTAGCAAGCTTCCGACACCCGCATCTGCATCTCGCCCAAAGCCGCCATCCACAAGTCCTGCGGCGAAAGATTTCGATGCTGGGCTGGCCTGTCCTCTAGAGCTGTGCGATCGGGTAGGGTCGTGTTCAATTCCACATGTCAACAGCCGAACACCGGGCCCGAAAAAGACGCAAATCAACCACAGTGTAGGCGCCTACGGCGCGTGGAGCAGGTGCGGAGCCTCCGCTGGGACCCGGTCTGTCAGCAAAGGCCGGGCGCGATTTTAGCACGCCCATTATCCAAGCTCGCAAGAGCCGCCAGCGTGATTTGCCGCCGATTTTCTGGTGAATTGCTTCACAGCGTCCCTTCGTCACATCGTCGCCACAACTGCAGCCCTTGCCGTCAGCCTCATGCCGAACGCACGCGCAACCAATTCTCGCACCATAACGGGGAGTCTGAGGCGCCACCGCGTCCCCTACGGGCGTACAGGTCACGTCGGCCTCAAACTCGGAACACGACCACATATTGTCTGAGAGATATCCGGAACAAATATCCTAGCGTCAGCAGGGCAGGTACGCGGTCCCAACCATCCCAGAAGGTGCGGTTTTGCTACCATTGCCCCTTGGCAGCCCGACTTTCGAACGCTCGAGGCGTTGCCTAAGGACAAGGTCTTGGCTTACACATCACCTGCGACAAGCGCACCACGAGGTCCGGTTTCAGCGTCTGGCAGGTCCGCCATCGACGTCGCCCTTGAGGCATCTGGCATAGCCGGCTCTATTCTGACAAGCCGCTTTGGCTCGCCGGGCACCGTTACCCCGAAAGGCCGCGGCAACGTCGTCACTGCCGTAGACGTTGCGACCGAGGAAGCCGTAGCCGATGTACTCCACCGAGAATACCCCGCCGTGCCCATCTTGGGCGAGGAATCCGGCCACCAAACTGATGTTAACCAAGGATGGGTGTGGATCGTCGACCCGATTGACGGCACACGCAACTTTGCTTCTTCGGTGCCCCACTTTTCGACGGTCATCGCGTTGGTACACGACGGCGACGTCATCGCCGGGGTTACCCATGACCCGGTCCGCGGAGAGACGTTCTACGCCCTGCGTGGCCAAGGCGCGTTTCTGAACGGCAGACGGATCAGCGTCGCCGGCCACAAGCACCTAGCTGACGGAATCCTTGGCCTAGATCTTTCCTACTCAGACCGCGGTGCGGCTGATCAACTGCGCTTGGTGCTTGATTTGTGGCCCGGCATGCAGACCGTCCGCATTCTTGGCTCTGCTGCGCTCGGCCTCGCATATGTCGCAGCTGGCAGATTCCATGTCTTTTTCCACCACAAATTAGAGCCATGGGATCAGGCCGCAGGCCTTCTGCTAGTCGCCGAGGCAGGGGGCCTGGTCACCGATCGGCACGGCCGCCCCGCCTCGCTCACCAGCGACGGCACGATTGCCGCCAGTCCCTCCCTCCACGCTGAGTTCATCAACCTGATCGCCAAATCAGCGTGGACTACTCATACATCCGTCTAACAAGGTCCATCCAATTGCCCTCTGTCGGCCCATCCACAGTTGTCCACAAGACAGATCGATTCGACATACAGATCTGTTCATCAGTGTTGACAACACGCCCGGTGGCGCTCCAAGCGTGCTGCCTTCCACATTCATGCACACTTCCACACCGACGGACCACAGGCCATCCCGACGCCCCTCTCTACGTAGACCGCAGTACTCCCGCATATCGCTTCGCCGTACACACAATCCACACCCTATATTGCTGTCATTTTGACTTTCTCCCATATTGCCTTATGAGCATTCCTTGATGATTGACCGTGCCAATATCGTTGTCATCAGTGGCGATGGTGGCAATGGAGCGATCAGTGGACGCCATGAGAAGTACGTTCCGAGGGGTGGCCCGGATGGTGGCGATGGTGGGGATGGCGGGAGCGTGGTGCTACGAGCAGACCGCAATGTCAATACTCTTCGTGGTTTCCGGTACAGGCAGCGGTTTGCGGCCCAGTCAGGGGGGTCGGGCAAAGGCGGTCTCAGGCATGGTGGAAATGGCAGAGACACGGTCATCACCGTGCCTGTGGGGACACAGGTCTTCGTCGGAGACGGGGTAAGTTCCCAAGTAGCAGATCTGGACGAGGACGGACAGCGCGTGCGCGTAGCGGCTGGTGGGACGGGTGGTCGAGGGAACGCGTCATTTGCAACGTCGGTCAACCAGTTCCCGGTGCTGGCGGAGGCCGGCGAAGCTGGCATGCAACGTGCGCTACGGCTTGAACTTAAGCTAATCGCGGATGTCGGTCTGGTTGGCCTACCAAACGCAGGGAAGTCGAGCCTCCTGTCGGCGATCAGCAGAGCACGGCCGAAGGTGGCACCGTACCCGTTTACAACCATCGAACCAGTCTTGGGAGTAGTTGAGCGCCGTGGTGCAGAGCTGGTGATGGTCGATATACCTGGACTGATCGCTGGAGCGAGTCAAGGAGTTGGCTTGGGCCACGATTTTCTGCGGCATGTCGAGAGAGCAAGTGTGCTAATTCATGTAATCGACGCCGCAGCCGCTGATCCGTTGGAAGATGCCGACAAGATTGGATGGGAGATGGCGGAGTTCGATGCAAAGCTGATGGATAAGCCGAGAGTCGTAGCTCTCAATAAGATAGATATACCTGAGGCGGCGGCGAGGCTGAACACCCTGATCGCAGGATGCCGCAGCAGAGGACTGTCCGCGGTGGGGATTTCAGCGGCAGGTCGTAATGGTTTGGAGGAACTACTGGATTTGGTGGCGAGTATGCTCGGTGAAGATGGCGGGGCAGCACCACAACGGCAGACCCTGCGCGAGCGGCTGGGGATGGAGCGGGAAGTGGAAACGGAGCACAGGGCAAGAGATACCGTGGATGTGCCGGTTATCAGACCGGCACCGGTTGACCGGGGGCCAAGCGTGGTGGTCGAGGACGGTGTGTTTGTTGTCAGTTCCGCGAAGGCGGTGCGCTTGGCGGTGATGATCGATCCTGCAAGCTGGCCGGCAAAACAGCAGTTCTATGCCCAGTTGAGAAGGATGGGCATCGTAAGGCAACTGGAGGCCCTCGGCATATCGACCGGGGATACCGTCCGGATCGGGAATACCGAATGGGAATGGGCGTAAGGGCCGGGCGCGCTGGGTATAGCGGGTGTCGGGACCAGTGGCATGGTGGCTGGCTGTGGCAATGAGGATAGGGGTGCTGGGAGGTACGTTCGATCCGATACACGTTGGACACGTCGCAAAAGCCAAGCAGGCGCAGGTGCAGCTGGATCTGGACTGTATTGTTTTCACCGTAGCGGGCGACCCGTGGATGAAGAGAAGCGAAAACCGTAGGATCACTCCGGCGGCCGACCGGCTTGAAATGGTGAGACTAGCGCTCAGCGGCCATCCGGGCCTGGATGCCGATGGCAGAGAACTGTTGAGGAGCGGACCGACCTATACTGCGGACACTTTGGAGGAACTGGCGAGTGAGAACCCGGGAGCTCACCTGTTTCTTCTAATGGGCTCTGATTGCTTGCCATCGCTGCCACAGTGGTCGAGGCCTGAGCGGGTACTCGACCTGGCGACGATGACCGTGATCGAAAGGCCGGGTGCAGAAATGGATCTGGGCCCGCTTGAGAAGGTAAGAGCTGGAGCCTCCGGCCAAGCGTACATACTATCTGGACAGCCGGTGGAATTAAGCTCCTCGGAGCTTAGATGCAGCATGGCAGCCGGACGGCAACCTGGCGGCTTGCTCGACCACGCTGTGGCCAAGTACATCGAACGTCATGGACTCTACGTAGACAGGGGGCACAGCGGAGGCGGAAGGACGGATTGAGGTCTAACGCCTTGAAGGGAAATTGAATGGAAGACGCGGTCGATCTCAGCGGACAAGTAGCCCTCATCACTGGAGCGAGTCGGGGATTGGGACAAGGCTTTTCCATCGCTATTGCAGCGGCAGGGGCGGCTGTAGCTCTGGTAGCGAGATCCGAAACTGGCCTTGGGGCGACGGCCAGAGCGATAGACTCTGCGGGGGGACGGGCAATAGTCCTGAGTTGTGATGTATTAGATAGGACATCTGTGGAGGCCGCTGTCGCCGAGACCGAGAGCCGACTTGGACCTATCGACCTACTCATAAACAATGCCGGCGTAGCGGGACCTACGGGCCACGACTGGGAGCTCGAACCGGCCGACTGGTGGAAGGTGCTGGAGGTTAACGTGCTTGGGCAGTTCTTTTTTGCCCAAGCGGTCATGCGCGGCATGGTTGCAAGGGGCAGTGGCAGGGTAGTGAACGTCTCCAGCGCCGCAGCGGGATTCGCCAGCCCCGGCTACTCTGCATATTGTGCGTCGAAGGCGGCACTGACGCTCTGGACTGAATGCCTTGCCGGCTCTGCAGCCCCAAAGGGAGTGTCGGTGCTGGCCTACCATCCGGGCACCGTTCGAACGGACATGACCGAGTATTCGGCAGCCCGGCCTGACATTGATGTCAGCAACCCTATCGTCGAAGGCATTCGAGAGCTGTTTGAGTACGGACACGACGACTCGATGGAAGACGCCGTCGAGTCCTTGCTCAGGGTTGCGGCTGGACAATTCGATAGCCTGGCGGGGCGCCAGATCGGTGTAGGGGACCGGCCCGAGGATCTCTTGCCCAGGGCTTCGGAGATCAAGGGGAGTGGGCTCTACGCGATACGCATCAACGAACTCTGACAAGAGTGGCCAAGACTGTGCGTCGCAGCTGCTTGGATAGTCTGGCCACGCGCTGGACTGTCAACGTGCTAAAATGCGCTTACACGCGGCAAAGCACTGTCGCGCGATGTGACCGTGAGGAGGAGGGGTCTTTGGCCTACGTCGTTCTAAGAGATGGCGAAGATGGAGAGACGCTGCTTAAGCGCTTTCAGTCCGCCATCCAGCGCGGCGGGATAATGCGCGAATTGCGGAACCGCAGGTTTTTCCGAACCAAGGGCGAGCAGGTGCGGATCGACAGGGCTCGCGCAATACGGCGTGCCCGGCGCCGGCGGCGCCGCTAGCCGCATCCTTTCGTCTCTTCTTCCGCGACCCAGCCTATAGGTAGGACCCACCTGGCACTCAAGGCATGTCGAGTGCGGACCCGGAGGGCATGAGTTGGCAAGGCGGCCAGCCCTGTTTGGTGGCGAGCGGTTCCCAGCAATCGGGGCGCCATCGGTCCTGCCAAAGGCCGCGACGTTGACTGCGGGCCGGCTACGCTGGGGCTGAAGGCTGGGGGCACGCCTCCACACCCCCATCCGGTGATGCCTGTAGCAGGGCATGAAACGGCAGACCCCGTCGACGCAGCAGCCTGCTTCCTCCCTCGTTGCGGTCCAGAATGCAGAGAACTACGGTGACCACACACCCCTCGTCCTCCAGCGCGTCGACTGTGTCGAGTAGGCTCCGCCCTGTCGTGCAGGTGTCATCGACTACCGCAACCCTCATGGAACGTTCGACGGAACCCTCGATGCGTTGATCTGTCCCGTGTCCCTTGGCTCGCCCGCGGACAATCAGCGCCGACACGGGTGTGCCCTCCAGGTGGCTTACAGTGGCCACAGACGCGACGATCGGATCAGCGCCGAGCGTCGGACCTGCGACCACCGTGGCCCCGCTGCCAACTATGGGGGGGATTAAGGCCTTTGCAACCAGATAACTGCCCTCGGGATCGAGTGTCAGCAGGCGGCCATCAAAGTAGTAGTTTGACGTGCCGCCGGCCGACAGCCTGAACTCGCCGTATCGCAGGGCACCACGGGCTTCGGCGATCTGCCTTATGCGTGAGATCAGTTCGTCCGCCACGTCGCCTCGCTGTGCCAGCCGTCTAGATGGTCGTTGCGCCGTCGGCAACTGAATCGCGAGGCGTGACGGCAAATCTGACCACCGTCCTTAGCTCGCGACCGTCGACGTCTGCGGGGTCGTCGACGAAAACGGTTTGAAAGGGGCCGGCGGGGAGATGCCCCTGTTCGGCTACCCATCGAAGCAGGGCGTCGGAGGAGCGGTCGAGCGTCTCGTAGGGGCCGATATGTACGAGTGTTGCGCAAGTGGCCGACGCAAGGGTCTTCAGCCCGATTCGCCCGCCGATGGAATCGCGCTCTCTCATAGACGAAGAGGTGGGGATCCAGACCTCCCATTCAAGGTCATTTTCGTCCGAGTGGCTGGGACTATTGTAGTAGGTTGCGCCGGGGTGGCCGCCGAGTTCAACCGCCTGCCTGCCAAACCACGTGGCAAGGTCGACCATCTTTCCCGGAAGCAGTTCATAGCTACCCCGAACGGCGATATAAGCGACCTTTTGGGCGACGATCTTCTCCAAGTAAGGTGTCTGAGGATCCGACATGTTTGCCAGCCTACCACGCGCCCTCGGTGCTACAATAGGCGCCTCCGATCAAACATCTGTTCAAGTGTTGTTTTGAGGTCTACATAGCCGTTGCCAAGCAGAAAGGTGCCCGGCAGAGCCGCCAGGAAACGTACCCCCCTACAGACTCCCAGCCAAACTTCGGAGCCGAGAGCTGCATCAAACGGCCACCCCGCCAGGAAGCGCCGAACTCAGGCGGATGTGATTCCTTCCAATGGGCAAACCGCACTTGAGACCATGCCTAGAGTTGTGGACGGTACCGGCGAAGAAGGAGGGGAAGGTCGGCTCGAAAACATCGTCGTAAAGGGAGCCCGCGAACACAATCTCAAGAACGTAGACGTTACGATCCCCCGAAACCGGCTGGTAGTGATGACAGGCGTCTCGGGCTCAGGCAAGAGTTCTCTTGCTTTCGATACCATCTACGCTGAAGGGCAACGACGGTACGTCGAGTCCCTGTCCGCGTACGCCCGCCAATTCCTTGGACGCATGGACAAGCCTGACGTCGACTACATTGAGGGACTGTCGCCAGCGATCTCAATCGACCAAAAGGGGGTCTCTCACAACCCTCGGTCTACGGTAGGCACCGTCACCGAAATTTACGATTACCTACGGCTCCTGTTCGCCCGGGTCGGCCGGCCGCACTGCTCGGGCTGCGGCCGACCGGTCCGCGCCCAGAGCCTCGAGCAAATTGTAGATGCCGTAGTGAACATGCCTCAAGGTACGCGGGTCCAGATCTTGGCACCAATGGTCAGGCGAAGGAAGGGTGAGCACCAAGACGTGTTTGCTTCGGCGCGCCAGGCGGGTTTTGTAAGGGTACGTGTAAACGGGGAAATGCATGATCTGTCCGAGGACTTCGGCCTGGACAAGAGGAAATGGCACGACATCGAGGTTGTGGTAGACCGGCTGGTGATCGGGGATAGTGGCGATCCCGCTAGGGTTGCGGACTCTATTGAACAGGCGATGCGGTTGGCGGGAGGGACGGTGCTCGTTGCCGAAGCCGACGGCGAGGAGCGACTATATTCGGAGAACTTTGCCTGCGTGCACTGCAATATCTCGCTCGGGGAGGTCGAGCCTCGAACCTTCAGCTTCAACAACCCCCACGGCGCCTGCCCCAAGTGCACTGGTCTGGGGTACAGGCTTGAGATCGACCCGGACCTGATCATTCCTGACCGTTCCCTCAGCCTCAATGGGGGAGCGGTGGAGCCATGGGCACGCAGCGGCACCTCGAGTCCGTGGTTTGCAAGCCTGCTCAGGTCACTTGGCAGGTCGTTCGGTTTCGATACCGCGGTGCCGGTGTCAAAGCTGCATCCGGGGGACCTGGATCTGGTGCTATATGGGACCGGTGCCAAAAGGGTTCAGATGACCCACGTCACCCAGAAGGGGCGCAAGTTCAACTGGACGACCTCGTTCGAGGGCGTGGTCAACAACCTGCAGCGTCGGTACAAAGAGACTCAATCCGATCATGTGCGGGCGGAGATTGAACGTTACATGACGCAGCGACCTTGTCAGGCCTGCTCCGGGCGACGCTTACGGCCGGAGGCGTTGGCAGTTCGTATCGGCGGTGAAAGTGTGATCGACGTAACCGACAAGTCGGTCAGCGCAGCAGCCAATTGGGTTGCAGGTCTTCGGGGGACTGACCGAGGCGAGGACGTAAGCTTCAGCCCGACCCCGGCGGACGTCTACGACCCGCCGTGGTTTAACGACAGGGAGAGGAAGATATCGGATCAGATACTCAAGGAGATAGAGGAGAGGCTGAGTTTCCTCATCAATATTGGACTGGATTACCTCACCCTCGGCCGAACCGCCTCCACCCTGTCCGGTGGTGAGGCCCAGCGCATCCGATTGGCCACTCAGATCGGATCTGGCCTGATGGGGGTGTTGTACGTGTGCGACGAACCTTCGATCGGCCTGCACCCAGCGGATGACGACAGGCTCATCCAGACGCTAAAGCGACTGCGTGACCTAGGCAATACAGTCCTAATCGTTGAGCACGATGAGGCCATCATGCGTGCGGCCGACCACATCGTCGACCTCGGGCCGGGAGCGGGAGAGAGAGGAGGCCACGTGGTAGCTAAGGGGCCTATTGCGGACATCATTGCGGAGGAGAGTTCGCTGACCGGTGGATATCTGGGTGGACGAAGAAAGATCCCGGTTCCCGATAAGACCAGGGACGGCAATGGCCTGTCACTCACGGTCAAGGGCGCGGCGGAGAACAACCTCAAGGAGATCGACGTCAAGATTCCGCTGGGAAGGCTGGTATGTATCACAGGGGCATCGGGGTCCGGCAAGAGCACACTCATAAATGAGGTTCTCTACAAGGCACTCGCTAGACGACTCTACAAGGCCAAAGATAGGCCTGGGAAGCATGCCACGATAGAGGGGATCGAAAACATAGACAAAGTGGTCGACATCGACCAATCTCCCATAGGCCGGACGCCCCGGTCGAACCCGGCCACCTACACGGGCACCTTCACGCCGATCAGGGAGCTGTTCGCCTCCCTGCCGGAGGCCAAGGTGCGAGGATACAAGCCAGGCAGATTTTCCTTCAACGTCAAGGGCGGTCGCTGCGAGTCGTGCAAGGGGGATGGATACAATCAGATTGAGATGCAGTTTCTCCCGGATGTCACGGTGCCTTGCGAGGTCTGCGATGGCGCTCGCTACAACAGGGAGGCACTGCAGATCCGCTATCGCGGTAAATCGATCGCGGACGTGCTGAACTCGACCGTGACCGAGGCTCTCGCCCTCTTCGAGAACATTCCGGCGATTCGCCGCAAGTTGCAGACCATGGAGGACGTTGGACTCGGCTACATCCGACTGGGACAGCCGGCCACGACCCTGTCGGGCGGTGAAGCCCAGCGGGTAAAGCTGGCCACCGAGCTTAGCAAGCGGGCTACCGGTAACACCCTGTACATCCTTGATGAACCCACGACGGGACTCTCGTTCCACGACTGTTCGTACCTGCTGAAGGTGCTGCACAGGCTTGTGGACACGGGCAACACTGTCGTCCTGATCGAACATCACTTAGACTTGATAAAGAACGCCGACTGGATAATTGACTTGGGTCCTGGCGCAGGCGATGCCGGAGGAGAGATTGTGGCGACGGGCACACCCACGGGGATAGCCAGTTTTCATGGCTCCGCCACCGGGCGGTATCTAGAGGCTCACCTAGCGCGGAACTACGCTAGGTGAACAAGGCGGCTGCGTGCGCCGTCAGTCTAATCTTAGTGCTGGTGTCGTTCGCCTGCAGCGGGCACGGCGATGATTTCGCGGGAACCTCCTGGTCCCTGATCCTGTTGGGGCCCGCAGGCTTTCCGGAGCCCGTGCTGTTTGGTGTCCGAGTGACCGCCGAGTTCTCAGAGAGTGGGAACGAGATCAGCGGTTCGGGCGGATGCAACTCTTACACGAGCAGCTACAAGGCGGATGGAGCGTCCTTTTCTGCTGAAGAGTTGTCGTGGACTGAGCGGGGCTGCCCGGAACCTGCTGGAGTCATGGAACAGGAGGCTCGCTTCCTGAGACTGCTGGCCGGCGCAGAGATGTTTGCAATCAGCGGATTGCGGCTCACCATCACAGGTGCGGGAGATCAAGTCTTGGTCTTTCTGCGGTCAGAGGAGTAGGACCATCCAGGGCGCGACTGCAGTCCCTGCCAACATCGCGCCTAGCCGACTCTAACGCTTTGCTCCAGTCTGTAAGTCGGCCGGGTCAGGGTGGCAAACAATGATTTGCGAGCCACGGAAGCTATCGATATCCTGCCGGGGTGGCGACCCTATATCTGAGAATCGCGGCCGGGTTGTTCCTGTCAGCGGTAGCCGCCTTCGCGGCCCTGATGGGTGTGGGAGGGCCCTCGTTCACGGCCCTGTATGTCGCCTGGCTATTCGTACCGGCCCCCTTCGTCTATTTCTACTTGTGGCTCAGACCCAGCCTCTCCTGGCTGAGACCCGGCTTTAGGCCATGGCTCAGGGGGATAGCCGTCGCCTATATGGTTGCGAGTTCGTTACTGACCGCCGCGCTGCTCTTCGGCGTGGGCTGGGTGGGCTCGGAACGGGCTATCCACCCGGGTGCCTGCGAAGACCTACCCGCCGTCTCCGAATATCCCGATCTGCAGGCTGCACTTCAGACCGTGGAGTTCCACAGTAAGGACGGGACTAGACTTTCCGGCTGGTTGGCTGTAGGGAGCCGCGACGAAGCGGTGATACTGCTGCACGGCTACGGCTGTCAACGACAGGAGATGCTGCCGCACGCCGACATACTGCACAGCGCGGGGTTCACGGTGTTGCTGTTTGACCTTCGCAATCGGGGCGAGAGCGAGGGGGAGTTCGTCTCCTTCGGCTTCTTTGAGCAGGAGGACGCCCTGGCTGCTGTCGATTACCTCAACTCGAGGGATGACCTTGACGAATTGAGGATCGGCATGCTGGGCCTATCTCAGGGCGCGGCCGCGGCGATATTTGCCGCCGCTGCCAGTCAAGAGGTGTTGGCGGTAGTGGCCGAGGCCCCCTTCCGGAGTGTGGACTCTGCGGTTGCCCAAAGCTTCACCCATTTCATCGGGCTACCCGCGTTTCCCTTCGCGCCCATCACCGTGTGGCTGACCGAGCTGAGAATCGGCATAGACAGCGGGCAGATAGTTCCGGAGGAGACGGTGTCTGATCTGTCACCGATACCCGTTCTGATAATCCATGGCCTGGATGACGAGACGATATCCCCTGCTGACAGCGAGGCGGTATTTGCCGCCGCCGGCGAGCCCAAGGAACTCTGGTTGATTCCAGGGACCGGCCATGGTGAAGGAGCCACCAACGCCCCTGAAGAGTACCGTGAACGTATAGTCGCTTTCTTCGAGGACAACCTTTAGGCGTGCAGACGGCCTAGGCGCCACCTCCTTCTTCCAGTGTTCCCTCCTGTGGGGCGACCCTTAGCGTCAAGCCATGGAAGCTGACCCTTCGGTCAGGCTCAGAGAAGTTGCCAGCCTGTTACTCCGTCTGGGAGTCTTCGCATTTGGGGGACCGGCGGCCCATATCGCCATGATGCGCCGAGAGGTCGTCACAGTTCGGCGCTGGATGTCCGATGCTGGGTTCTTAGAGGGCGTCTAAAAAGGGGTGTGAGTTCCCCTTGGGGCGATGTTCGGCAAGGTCATAGAGTCATGAATCATGACACGCGAAGCATACCCCAGCGACCTGAGCGACCGGGAATGCGAGTTGTTGGAGCCACTGCTTCCACCTCCCAGGCCTGGAGGACGGCCCCTGAAGTACTCCCGCCGGGAGGTGGTCAACGCTATCCGCTATGTGCTGCGCACCGGGTGCGCTTGGCGGATGCTGCCCCACGATCTACCCCCATGGCGAACCGTGTTCCACTACTTCCGCACCTGGCGCAGGGATGGGACCTGGGAGCGGGTCCATTCGGCCCTGCGTGACCGTGTGCGCGTGGCCGAGGGCCGACAGGCGTCTCCCAGTGCGGCCATCATAGACAGCCAGTCGGTAAAGACGACCGAAAAGCAGCTGTCTTTAGAGTCAAGGGTCTAGGCCGATGAGTGCGGGAGTCCTGGCGCGCTCCGCGCGCCAGGGTGAGCGATGCTTGAGCATGGAGTTGAGGATGACCAGCAGCTTGCGCATGCAGGCTGTGAGGGCCAGTTTCTTCGGTTTGCCAGCAGCCACCAGCCGCTGGTAGAAGTCCCGGATGATGGGATTGTAGCGACTGGCCGCCAGCGCCCCCATGTACAAGACTGCACGGATCCGGGCGCGTCCGCCCCAAACGGTTCGTCTGCCTCGCAGTGTGCCACTGTCCCGGTTGAAGGGAGCCACTCCCACCAGGGCGGCGACCTGCCGGCGGTCCAGAGTGCCCAGCTCCGGCAGGTAGGCCAGGAGGGTGAGGGAGAGCTGCTCTCCAACGCCGGGGACGGTGCGCAGGAGGTCGTCCTTCTCACGCCATACGGGGCTCTGACGGAGAGTCTCCCGCAGGCTCTTGTCCAGATCGTCCAATTCCCGCTGAAGCCATGCGATGTGTGCCTCGATGCGGGGACGGACAGCGACGGTAGTGGCGGCGCTGAGGCGGTTCTTCTCCGAGACCAGCATGGTCATCACCTGGTGCCTTCGGGCAGTCAGGGAGTTGAGGTCCTGTGTCTCGGCACCCCTCAGGGGGCGTACCGGGGGTCGGACCGCCTCGGCGAAGTGGGCGAGGACCGCCGCGTCCAGTGCGTCGGTCTTGGCCAGCTTGCCGGTGGCTTTGGCGAAGTCTCGCACCTGCCGGGGATTGACGACGACCACCGGCGACTCCTCGGCCGCCAGGGCCGCCACAATGGACAGTTCCAGGCCGCCTGTAGCTTCCAGCACCACCAGGGCCGGTTCAAGAGCCGTCAACTGGGACATCAGTTGACGGATTCCCGCATCGTCATTGGGGACCACCCACCTGTCGTCCGTGGGACGGACGGCAACATCTAGCTGCGCCTTGGCCACATCGATGCCTACGTAGATTGCTTCCTGTTCCATGACTACCTCCTGTGAATTGCTGGCCCGTCCTTGCAAGATGCGGGCTTGGTTAACCCAGGCAGCTGTTCGGGCTCCATTCGGGAAGGGTGCGGCGACCCTCGCTTTTCGACGGTCTTACATGACCAGGGGGGATTCGGTCTGCCGCACCCTTGTCGACATGGCGGACTGAGTGTTCTGAACAAGAATCAAGATACAAGGGGGGCCTCGTGGCTATGACGCTGGTAAGAAAGTCAAGGGAAGGAAGCGGCACATAGTAGTGGACACGATGGGCCTGGTGCTGTCGGTGGCGGTGCATGCGGCAGACGTCCAGGACCGTGACGGAGCCAAGCTGGCGCTTACGGGCCTGGTGGGCCGATTCCCGCGCCTGGAACTGATCTGGGCGGATGGTGCATACGCCGGCAAGCTGGTGTCATGGGCCAGGAACGCAGGTGGCTGGAACGTGGAACTGGTGAGGCGCAAGCCGCAGCGGAACACCTTCGAGGTCATCCCACGCCGCTGGGTGGTCGAGCGCACGTTCGCATGGTTGGGCAGGTACCGGAGACTGAGCAAGGACTACGAGGAATTGCCGCAGACCACCGAAGCATGGATCTACGCTGCCATGACCGGGTTGATGCTGCGACGACTAGCACATTCCGATGCTTTTTAGACGCCCTCTTAGACATGGTGGGAGCCACCTCCCTCATCCCCGGGCCTAATTCCACCGAGATGGCGATGCATCTCGGCTCGCGTAGGGCGGGCTGGAGAGGCCTGGTGGCGGCTGGAGCACTGTTCATATTGCCGGCAGCGGCCATAGTTGCCGGGCTCGCATACGTGTACGTGCGCTTCGGCTCTACATCTGCCGTCGACTGGGTGTTGTACGGAGTCAAGCCCGCGGTGATAGCCATAGTGATCGGTGCCCTCTGGGGGCTCGGGAGGGTCGCGCTGAAGAGGCCGGTCTCGTGGGCGCCGGCAGCGGGCGCGGTGGCGCTCTATTTGTTGGGAGTCAACGAGGTGTTCGTGGTACTTGGCGCGGGAGGGCTGGGTGTAGCTGCGTGGACGGCACGTCGGGCAGTAAATGGGGGAGGGCAGGCGCTCGGGCATACCGTGGTTTCCCCTTGCAGGGGTGCCTGCTCTGGGGACGCAGCTGGAGGAGGTGTCTGGGTATAGTGCGGGGACGCTGTTTTTCAGCTTCCTGAAGATAGGGGCTGTCCTGTACGGCACTGGCTATGTGCTCTTGGCGTTCCTGCGCGGGGACTTCGTGGAAAGACTCGGATGGATCACGGAGCAGCAGCTGTTGGATGCGGTGGCTGTCGGACAGGTTACTCTGGGACCAGTGTTTACGACCGCGACCTTCATTGGTTATGTGGCGGGCGGGCTGCCGGCTGCGGCACTGGCGACTGTCGCACTACTTTCGCGCATGCTTCCGTTGACCGGAGAGTCGGGCCCCGCCCGGTCAACTCTGGATTGGATCAATGCGGCGTCCTTGGGCCTGATGGGAGCGGTGACCTATCAACTCGCCGTGGCCTCCATCATCGATCCGTTTACGATAGCCACCTTAGGTGGGCGCAACTGCGGTGGTGTTCCGAACCAAAGTCAACGCCGTCTGGCTGGTGCTGGTCGGTGGTGTTGCTGGCGCACTGTACCGGCTGGTGGTTAGTGATTTGTACGATTCGGACAGGACGCCGGTTTGGCGGCCCCTGCCTCCGCTTAACTCGGGACTGTTATTGTGACCTTCATATCGGTCCGTCGAACGCGATGATGGGATCGACGTCGGAAAGGTCTGGGTGCTGGAGCGTGTGATGGTTGGACCGGAACGTGACTTGATCGGCTACGGACCCACCCCTCCAAAGGTGGTCTGGCCCAACGGTGCACGCATAGCCGTGTCGGTTGTTGTGAACTACGAAGAAGGCTCGGAGTACTCTCTACTCGATGGCGACCTCCATCACGAGACCAACAGCGAGGTCGCGTCTCCGGTGCCACCGACCGAGCGGGATCTGGCCAACGAGTCCTTCTTTCAGTACGGCAGCCGAGCAGGGGTTTGGCGCATCCTGCGAACGCTGGACATGTTTGGAATCCCTGCGACCTTCTACTGCTGTGCTCTGGCGCTAGAGCGCAACCCCCTTGTGGGCCCAGAGATCGTCCGCCGCGGTCATGAGGTATTTGGACATGGCTACCGGTGGGAGGAATACTTTCGGATGGACCGCGAGCAAGAGCGTGAGGCCATCCGCGATACAGTCGAGTCTCTGATTCGCACGACGGGACAACGACCCCTTGGCTGGTATGTTCGCTATGGGCCCAGTGTCCATACTAGGGAACTGGTCGCTGACGAGGGCGGCTTCGAGTATGACAGTTGCGCCTACGACGACGACCTGCCCTACTACACCAAGGTGGGCGGTCGTGACTGGTTGGTGGTCCCGTACTCTCTTGAGGTCAACGACACCAAGTTCTGGCGGGGGGGCATGATCAGCCCAAACGACTTTGAGCAGACGATGCGTAACACCTTTGATCTACTGTACGAAGAGGGTGAGACTCATCCGAAGATGATGTCGATAGGGCTGCATTGCCGCATCGTCGGACGGCCAGCGCGAACGGTGGCCCTGCGCAGGTTCCTGGAGCATGCGACCGGCCAGCCGAACGTATGGTTTGCTCGGCGAGTCGACATCGCTCGCTGGTGGAAGGCGCACTACCCTCCTTGAGGTTTTGCCGGGTCGACGCGGGTCATTGGGTTTGTCCGAGGGCTGGGCGGTCCAGCAAGCTGGGTTAATATGTCGCCACATTCTGCGGTGGCCGGATTCCCTTGGCCGCCCAAGGAGTAGGCTATGGGCGACGAGCTTGCTTACATGAGCGCGGTGGAGTTGGCCGGCAGGATACGCCGTCGCGATCTTTCTCCGGTGGAGGTGGTGGACTACTTCCTTAGTCGCATTGAGAGACTCAACCCGCTCATCAACGCCTACGTAACCATGCTGGATGACGAGGCGCGCGAGCGCGCCAGGCGGGCTGAGCAGGCCGTAATGGAAGGTGAGGCGCTTGGTCCCCTGCACGGTTTGCCTCTTGCGTTGAAGGACCTTTTGACCCTGAAGCCTGGAGTACCTGCCACCTCCGGCTCGGTTCCGTTCAGGAATTTTGTGACCGACCAGACGACGACATACGTGTCCCATCTGGAGGGTGCCGGTGCGATATCCCTGGGGTTGACCAATTCCCCCGAGATCGGCCACAAGGGCACGACAGACAACTATCTGTTCGGTCCAACCAGCACACCGTTCGCCATCGGCCGCAACGCCGGAGGATCCTCTGGCGGCAGCGCAGCTGCGGTGGTGGCCGGCTTGGCTCCACTGTCTCAAGGCTCTGACGGGGGCGGCTCCATCCGAATACCAGCTTCGTGGTCCGGGGCATACGGCTACAAGGCTTCGTACGGACGCGTACCCGTCGTCGCCCGGCCCAACGCCTTCATGTCGCTCGCGCCCTTCATTTTCGCCGGGCCGATCACGCGTACTGTTGAAGATGCGGCGCTGATGATGTCGGTGATGGGGCGCCATGATCCACGGGATCCAATGTCCCTTCCCGATCAGGGCATCGACTATGTGGGCGCGACACGCCGCTCGGTGCGCGGCCTCAAGGTCGCATACAGTCCAGACTTCGGCATCTTCCCGGTGGACCAGCGGGTGGCGAAAGTGGTGCGCTCGGCGCTTTCGGCCTTCGAGGAGATTGGAATGGGCGTGGAGGACGTGCGGATCGAGATTGACGCAACCCAGCAGGAACTATCGGCCCTGTGGATTCGCCAGACGGCACTCCTGAACTTGGAGTTGGCCCACGCCGTAAAGCCGCTGGGAATCGACCTGCTGGGAGAGCACTACGAGCAGCTGACACCGACCTTCGCCGAGACGCTGGAGATTGGAAGATCGATGTCGGGTTGGGACCAGAGGGCGGGAGAATTGCTGCGCACCAAGGTCTACGATCCCATCCAAGATGTTCTGGATGAATACGACGTGCTGGTTACGCCCACCCTCACTGTTCCGCCGGTGGAGAACGCTACAGATGGTGACACCCTCGGTCCGGCAGAGGTTAACGGCGAGAAGGTAGAACGGTGTATAGGCTGGTGCATGACCTATCCGATAAATTTCACGGGTAACCCTGCGGCATCGATCCCGGCTGGCTTTACCGAGGACAACTTACCGATTGGAATGCAGTTAATCGGGCGGCGTTATGCTGACGAGACCTTGCTAGCGGTCAGCGCCGCCTTTGAGCGCGCCCGGCCATGGCAGCATAAGTACCTGGAACTTGACAGGAACTGGAGCAAAGGATGACCGATGAATGAGATGAAGGGAAAGATTCAGACTGTACTCGGGCCAATCGAGCCGGAGCAGCTGGGCATCACCATGACGCACGAGCACCTCCTGATCGACCTGATGCCTTACTTCCACGTTCCGGACGAGGCCAGCCTCAGATCCTATGCCGACCGGCCGATCACAATGGACATCTTGGGAAAGATGGGAACGATTTGGGCGCTGAATAAGGCCAACCTTCGCTATTACGACGAGAGGGTGTCGGTTGCTGAGGCGCGCAGGTATGTGTATGCGGGCGGGGGCGGGATAGTCGACACAACCGACTTCGATCTCGCGCGCGACCCACTGGCACTGCAGCGTATTTCTCGGGCCACGGGTCTGAACGTGATCATGGGGGCCGGTCACTATGTGCCGTTGGCGCATCCCCCCGACATGGACACACTGACCGAGGACGACATAAGGGACCGGATCATCCGCGACGTGTCGGCCGGTGTGGGGGACACCGGGGTCAGGAGTGGGGTCATAGGCGAACTGGGCAACGTCCATCCGTTGTCTGAGAACGAGCGAAAGGCACTGCGCGCCGCGGCCAGGGCTCAGGCGGAGACCGGCTGCCCCATCTCTATACATCCAGGGGCCGATGACGAGTCCTGCATGCAGATACTGGACGTTCTGGTTGAGTCCGGTGCCGACCCCAAGAACGTAATCATGGGCCATCTGGACTTTGCTTTAAAGGACCTAGGCATAATGGCCGAGCTCGCCGCTACAGGGTGCTACATGGAGCATGACTTGTTCGGATTCGAGGACACAAGCCTTTACTACATGGGCCAATACCCGGAGATGAAGAGCGACGCCCAGCGAATCGAAGCATTGGAGTTTCTGGTGAGCAACGGTCACCTGTCCCAGATTCTGGTGGGCCAGGACGTCTGTCAGGGTCGACAACTGAGTCGATACGGGGGCAAGGGCTACGCTCATATCTTGGAAAACATAGCACCCCGCCTGAGGGGCAGAGGCTTTACCGAGAAACAGATCGACGCGATCTTGATCGACAATCCGGCCCGCGCGCTGGCCTTCAAATAGGAGATCTGGGGCGGTCCTAGCCTAATGGCCGAGGTCAGCCAGTGGTGAGCGTGCGAATTTAGGCTAGGAGGCTCTGTGCAGATGAAGCAAGCCGTCTACGCGGGCGACAAGGTGTTTGAGATAAGGGACGTCCCGGTGCCGGTGCCGGGCGAGGGCGAGGTGCTCGTCAAGGTCGACTACTGCGGTATATGCGGCACCGACGTCCATGGGTTCATGTATGACACTGTGCCCGCCGGCACGGTGTTGGGTCACGAGTTCACCGGGCAGATCGCTGGGCTCGGGAAGGGGGTCACAGGATGGCGCATCGGTGACCAGGTTGTTGCCGGTGGGGGAGTCGCGCCGCCCGGCAGCCCGAATCCGATTGACGATGAACCCCGTTTCAACTTCCGCACCATGGGCTGGACGGCGATGACGTCGTTCGACGGCGCATACGCTGAGTACACAGTGATGGAGTCATGGAAGCCCCTTCCCAAGCCTGAGGGGATTTCGGCGATCGCGGGTGCGATGGCCGAGCCGTTGACGACGGCCATAGACGCTGTGCGCCCTTCGGGCATTAGGCTCGGTGATGCAGTCGGCGTCCTTGGAGCTGGTCCCATAGGCCTGTTTTGCATGCAGGCGGCCAGGTTGGCCGGAGCGACTACGGTCATGGTCTCGGAGCCAGCGCCAGCGCGCGCCGAAGCCGCGAGAGTTCTGGGAGCCGATGCGGTCATAGATCCCACCCAGAAGGACGTCGAGGCCGAAATGGCCGCGCTGACCGGCGGCCTTGGACCCGACGTGGTATTCGAGTGTGCCGGAGCCAAGGACAGCCTCCACCAGGCCCTGTGCACCGTTCGCAAGGGCGGCCGGGTGGCGCTCGTGGCGCTGTCGTGGGAGCCCAACGAGGTGCTACCCGTCGATTGGATCAGCAGGGACGTGCAGCTGGTCACCAGCCTGCAGCATCACCCCCGACATTGGAATATCGCTCTCGACTTACTGGACCGGGGACTGGTGCGAACCGAGCCGATGCTTGCCGATGGGAGCATAGTGCCGTTAAGCGGCATACAGGACGCATTCGTCGGACTGCAGGAGCCGACCGACGAAATCAAGATGCTCGTGCGACCGTAGACCCTTAGGCGACCGCGGGCGTCGTGCCCGACCAGGGACAGGCACGCTCTAGAGCGGCGGCTAGAGCTAGGACAACGCTTTCTTCGAATCGACGGCCGACAATATGCAGGCCGATGGGAAGGCCGTTTGAATCGAAGCCGCAGGGAACGCTGCAGCCCGGATGGCCGATGGCGTTAATCGGGAAGGTGAAGGGGGAATGGGCCGGAAATCCCCACATACGCGCGTCGTGTGGCGGGAGCAATGATGCGGTGGGCTCCCCTACCGGGAATGCCGTGGTTGGCATCGTCGGTGAAACCAGCAGGTCGTAGCGGTCGAAAAAGTCGTCGAACCTCGCCTTGAGTTGGTCTAGCTCTCCAAGCGCGATTGCGTAGTCACGCCCGGTCAGCCTTGCTCCGTACTCGTACACGCGGAAAGCCTCCGGGCTCAGATCATCTCCCCTGGACTCGAACCTACCGTTGGAACCCGCGTACTGATTGGCGCAGATCATGGGCCAATAGGCTTCGAACGCACGGGAACAGTCGAGTTCAAACGGCTCCACCGTTGCTCCGACGTCTTCAATCGTGAGCACGGCGCGTTCCACGATCGCGGCGACCTCGCCGTTCACTCTGGCGTAGCCGAAGTCCGGACTGTAGGCCACCCGCAGACCGATGGGAGCCTGTGCAATCGAGGCGCCGTAGTCGGGCACAGCGAGCCGGGAGGCGTCCGGGTCACGCGGATCGAATCCGGCGATGACCTTAAGCATCAATGCGGCGTCCTCCACGGTGCGTGTAATGGGGCCAGGCTGGCTAAATTGATTGACGACGTAGGGGGCGGCCGAGCCGGCGTATCTAGGGACACGCCCCAGTGTCGGCCGGATTCCGAACACTCCGCAGAAGCTTGCCGGCGCCCGTATGGAGCCGCCGCCGTCGGTGCCCGAGGCGAGCGCAAAAAGTCCCGCCGCGACTCCGGCCGCCGATCCGGAACTGGATCCTCCGGCTGTGCGGCCGGTGTCCCATGGATTACGGACATGATCGCCCAGACGATTCTCCGAGTGGATCATCAGTCCCCAGTCCGGCATGTTCGTCTTGCCCATGACGATGGCGCCCGCCGACTTGAGTCTCTCAACTACAATCGAGTCCTCCGTAGGCACATGTCCCTTCATCCAGAGCGATCCCCAGGTCGACTCGATGCCCTCGGTCATCTCGTTATCTTTGATGCCGACCGGAACTCCGTGAAGTGGCCCGAGCGGCTCACCCTTACCTATCGCCGCCTCAGCACCTTCGGCCGCAGCCCTGGCCCGGTCTTCATCCAGGGCCAACAGGGCGTTCAGATCAGGGTTTATCCGCTCGATCCGGGAGTAGCAAAGGTCGACCAACTCGACCGGTGAAATGCTCTTTTCCAGGATCAACCTGGCCTGCTCACCGGCCGGGGCGAAGGCGATGTCAGTCTCGTTCATTGAGACCCTCCTCAGCGCGGTGCCTACCCGCAGTAGATGTGGCTGTGCCCCCCGGCGCCCGCACTGGGCGGCTGAGAGCCGTGCACTCGACGAACTGCTCCGTCAACCTGTTTGCCCCAGCGCCTAGCATCGGGTTCAATGGGCGGCACTCGCATCGATCCGGGAGTAGCAAAGGTCGACCAACTCGACCGGTGAAATGCTCTTTTCCAGGATCAACCTGGCCTGCTCACCGGCCGGGGCGAAGGCGATGTCAGGCTCGTTCATTGAGACCCTCCTCAGTGCGGTGCCTACCCGCAGTAGATGTGGCTGTGCCCCCCGGCGCCCGCACTGGGCGGCTGAGAGCCGTGCACTCGACGAACTGCTCCGTCAACCTGTTTGCCCCAGCGCCTAGCATCGGGTTCAATGGGCGGCACTCGCATTGGGAGGCGGCTATGACAGCGTTAAACGGGAAGGTATGCATAGTTACGGGCGGCGGAAGCGGCATAGGTCGTGCCATTGTCCTTGAAATGGCGGACATGGGGGCGAAAGTGGCGGTTGCGGGGAGGACACTGGGCAAGTTGGATGCCGTTGTGGACGAAACATCGTCGGCCCCTGGCGAGGCCCGTGCCTACACGATGGACGTCTCGGACTTCGTGGCGGTCAACGCAGTGGTTACCGACGTTGTCGACCGCTGGGGTCGGGTCGACGTGCTTGTCAACAATGCGGGAGCCAACGTTCCCCATCGTGGAACCATCGACACGACACACGTGGAGATCGAACAGCTGATCGCCATCAACCTTACAGGAACCATCTTCTGTACCAAGGCTGTGCTGCCGGCCATGCTGGAACGGGGTGTCGGGACCATCGTGAACGTCTCATCTAATGCCGCTCTGTGGCCGGGGATGATGTCCGGTGTCGCATACGCCGCTGCGAAGGCCGGCGTCAATAATTTCACGGAGTTCCTGGGCGACGAGCTACAGCACACCGGAATACGGGCCTGTGTTATCAGTCCGGGAGAAGTCGTGACACCGATACTGGAGTATCGGAGCACGCCGCCCGACGATTCCGCACGCCGAACGATGTGCCAACCGGAAGATATCGCTGCGGCCGTCATCTTTGCATGCACCCTGCCAGCCAGGGCGACGGTGACCGAGATGGTCATAAACCCGACGATTTCGCGCGACGCCTCAGCTGAGTTGATAGCCCGGCCCGGTAGTCTGACCATACCCGGGGGGAAATAGGCAGCCGCCCTTAAGCGGCCAGTTCCCTCACTAGCACCGCCAGGCTGGAGGCGATAATCAAGGCTAGAACCGATTTCCGGAAGATGTGATCACTCATAACTTGCGCCAAGCGGGTGCCGACTAACGCCCCGACAAGTACCGGTCCTTGGGCAATGCCTATGAACACCAAGCGCTCTGGGGAGTATAGACCGGCTGCAGCGTATCCAACGGTTAGCGCCGCCGTGACCGGCAGGAAATAGAGCGCCAGCGTGCCTCGCACCGAGTTCTTGGCCCACCCGCGAGCAAGGGCGTAAAGAGCCATTACAGGTCCACCGATCGCCATGGCGCCGAGCAGAACGGCTGCCCCAAAGCCCAGGGGCGGGCCGACCCGCGAAGGCACCCGAAAGCTGGACGTCGGGGATGCTGCGGTTATGACTGACAGGACCAGGATCACTGATATTGCGGACAGGCGAATGGCCGCCTCGGCCGATGCAGTTAAGGCGAAGACGCCCACAACGGCGCCAGCCACCCCAAGTAGCGCCATCGGCTTGACCTCACTAGTCTGTATCGAGGGCCGGGTGTCCAGCAGAACCATCAAGAACAGCAACACTTGAGTCGTGTTGAGGGCCAGAACCGCCGTGACCGGGTCGAGCACTAGGAGCATGAAGGGAAGGGCAACCATGCCCATCCCGAAGCCGGCCGCACCCGCAGCCGCCCCGCCGAGGAACATGGCCGCAACGGCGATAGAGATAGTCATGGGTGACAGCAGATCCATAGAGCCTCAATCCGCCCGCGCTACTTGATAAGGGATTGCTAGAGCCCTCTGGGCGGTGGTCTGACCTGCGTGAGCATCAGCACGCCGACACCGACAAGTGCTGCCACGCCTATGAAGGCGGGCCGGTATGTATCGGCGAGGTCGTAGGCCAAGCCGCCAATGATTGGACCCAATGCGAATGTGAGTCCCGATGTCAGGTTGAGGAGGCCTGATATGGCGCCGAAACTGCGCAGTCCGAAATTATCCTGTACGACCATGGTGTAGAGAGGGCCAAAGGCGCCCATGCCGAAGCCGAACAGGGCTGCTGAAATCCAGACGAGGGAGAGGGACCCCGGATCCATCATCATCACGATGCCCACGATGGTCACCGAGAAGCTGATTGTCAGGGCCCATCGACCGGTGATCCTCTCGCCCAACGTACTGAAGGCCACCTTGCCGACCATGCCGGAGGCGGCAAGCAGACTGAGGGCACCCGATGCTGTTCGCAGAGAAAAGCCAGCGTGTGTCAGATTGGCTATCAGGTGCGGCAGCAACACGGCGAACGCCAGCGAGCCTATCGGGGTAATAACTGCCAGCAGATAGAAGTTGCGAGAGCGCAGCGCTTCATGCAGGGTCGCACCGGCCAATTGGGGCCGGTGCCGCCTTGCGGAGCGGCGACCGGAGCCGTCCGGTGCCGGCTCGACAGGCGCGTTCTCATCCACGAAGGCCAGCGTGTACAGCATGACCGCCAGAAACATGCCCGCAACGACGTAGTAGGCTGTCTGCCAAGAAGAAGCCACCAGTACCAGGCCGATGAGCGGGGTCAGGGCCAGACCACCGAAATTGTTGCCCATCATGGTGAGTCCGAGCGCACGCCCACGCCCTTTACGGAACCAGATGCCCACCAGTCGTCCGGCTGGCAGCATCACCGTTCCATTGAAGGCGACGAACTGTAGGGCACTTATCGCGTAAAGGTGCCAGAGCTCGGTCATCAAGGGTCGCAGCACGAAACTCATGCCGGTTAAGGCGACGGAGACCAGCATCACCGGCTTCGCACCGTACCGATCCAGCATCCGGCCCACCACCGGCCCGGTTAGGGTGCCGACGGCTACAAAGGAAAGAGAGGCGCTTATCTGGGTGCGAGACCAGCCGAAGGTCTCTTCAAGCGGCTCAACGAACAGGCCGAAGATGTACTGGTACGAGCCGATCGACACCGTGGCGACCAGGAAGGCGGCGGACGCAGCCAGCCAGCCCCTGTGGAGCCGTATTGGGCGCAAACCTTGCCGCATGGATGCCACGGATAGTCATGGTACCAGCGTCGTTTGGGCTAGTCGTTCTCCGGATTGGGCCGTTGACGGATCTAGTGACCCGCGACTTCGCCTCCGGTTGGGGTATATTTGCTCCAAGATTGAGGAGGCCGAAACCTCGCAGTAGGAGGGCCGATGAGCCGCGATGTTCAAGCCACAAGGGATCCGGAGCTATACACTGGCTCAGTAAGGGTGCCCGGCACTGATCAAGCCGTGGGGATCAGCCTTGGAGTGGATCTTTCGGCACCCTCGGTCGCGGTTGACCTCGCTGAGCCCGTGGCGGGAGCGCATCGCTGGGGAGGCGACTCGGTCACGGTGCGCCGATTGCTCAAGTATGATGAGGTGCACTTCACAACCGAGGGCCTCCCTGTTGACGGGGTGGTGCTCCAGTGGAAAGCGAATGTTTCTAGGGTCGACGGGTCGGTGGCTGGCGTAATCATCGCCCGGCCGAACGCCAGCCGAGTCTCCGGAGAGATAGGATTCATCTTGAGCCGAGGGTGCTCGGACAAGTGAGTCGCAAGAGTGCGCTGAACCTGGCCTGGATTGATCTGGAGATGACAGGGCTCAATCCGGATCGTCACGTCATCATCGAGATCGCCACCGTCGTCACCGGTCCTGAGCTCAACATTCTGGCCGAGGGGCCCAACCTGGCTCTAAGGCGCTCCAAAGAGGAGATGGCCAGCATGGAGGCATGGAGCGCGCGCACCCATGGGGCTTCCGGCCTGCTCGACAGAGTACGTGAGTCCACCGTCGACGTCGCGGATGCCCAGCGTCAGACTCTGGACTTCCTCAGTGAATGGATACCGTCCGGCGCCTCTCCGCTGTGCGGTAATTCGGTCCACCATGACCGCCGCTTCTTGCGCCGAGAGATGCCGGAGCTGGAAACATACTTCCACTACCGCATCGTCGACGTATCGACCGTCAAGGAATTGGTAACGAGGTGGTATCCGCGGGTGGCCAGCCCATCGAGCAAGCCCAAAACCCACTTGGCCAGGGATGATGTGCTTGAGAGCATCGCGGAGCTGAGAAGGTATCGCGACCGCGTCTTTTTGCCCGCCACAGGTTCCGAAGTAGGCTAGTCAGACTCGACTACACCATGTCCAGCGAGGTGCGTGATGCAGCGAATAACTAGGGATCAAGCCCTAAAGTACGAGTTCAACTGGCGAGACGAGCCGCTGATCCGTGTCGGCCAAGGAGAGTCGTTCCAGCTGGAGACTTGGGACGCGGCCTCAGGTCTGATCGAGTCGGAGGCAGATTACTGGAAGGTACGCTCGTCGTCAGAGTGGCTTTCAACGCCGGTAAAAGGCAACCCCATAGCCGGCCCGGTATTCGTCGAAGGCGCGGAGCCTGGTGACCTGCTGGAGGTCAACATCGAGGCCATAGAGCCCATAGATTACGGATGGACAATGTTCGCCAGCGACATAGGGCCGCTGGGCGACTCGATCAAATGGAAGGAGCTATCCAAGGGTCAGATTCACATGATCAAGCACGAGCCCGGATCGTCGGGCACCACGCGCGACGGCCGAGGTGTGCTCAGTGATCGCCACTCGTGGGACCTGTCTCCAATGATCGGCACGATCGGCGTTGCGCCGGAGCGCGAGGTGGAGTCCAGCACGATCGGCCAGGGCCCCTGGGGCGGCAACCTCGACATGCGGGACGTAAAGGAGGGCACCAAGGTGATGCTCAACGTCTTCCGTGAGGGAGGCCTGCTCTACATGGGCGACGTGCACGGCTCACAGGGTGACACGGAGTACTACGGTGCCGCAGACGAGACCGCGGCTACGGTCACCGCCTCTTGCCAGGTGAAAAAGGGCAAGCGAATCCCCTTCATTCGGCTGGAAAAGCCGGAATCGCTGGTGTCTGTATACTCTTTCAGGCCGCTGGAGGACGCCGTGCACGGTGCAGTTCAGGACCTGATGGCCTGGCTGGTTGAAGACTATGGGTTTACGCCCGAGGATGCCTATATACACGCGTGCGTGAACCCGGACTTCCGGATCAACGTGTACCAGATGGTCAAGCTTGGTGCGCTCGAATATACGGCTGGCGCAGAGATCCCAAAGCGTTACCTAACCTAACGCTTAGCCCGTCCCGGCGGGGGGTTAAGGCCTGTGATGGAGCTCAGGTCTGGGTTGGCGCTCCTCGGGCCATCATGCCACCGTCAATCACGAATTCTGAGCCCGTCACGTACGATGATTCGTCTGACGCCAGATAGAGGATGAGGTAGGCGACGTCCATCGCGGTTCCCAGCCGGCCGAGCGGTATCCACCCGAGTCTCGGATCGTGATAGTCGGGATCTTTGGCCATCGCCTCCTGCATTGCCGATCGCGCCAATGGAGTATCAAGCTCTCCAGGGTGCAGCGAGTTCACCCTTATCTGTTCCGGGGCGTACTGAACCGCCGCCGTCTTGGACAATAGCCAGATCGCGCCTTTGGCGGCCGAGTAGGCGGCCGAGAACCCACCGCCTACCATGCCATCGGTCGAAGAGAGGTTGATTATCGATCCGCTGCCCCGCTTGCGCATTTCCGGCACGGAGTGCTTGATGCCGAGAAAGGCCCCTTTGCCGTGAATGTCCAATTGGCCCTGCCACATCTCGACCGTTGTGTCTGCTACCGTGCCTGGTGCAGTCGTGCCGGCGCTGTTGACTAGTACATCGAGGCCTCCGAATGTGTCCACCGCGGCGCGGACGGCGTTCCTCCAATCCTCTTCCGAGGTGACATCCAGGCGCACGAAAGCGGCTTGGCCCCCGCTCTCACGTATCTGAGAGGCTGTGATCTGCCCGTTGTCCTCGTCGATGTCCCCGACGACAACGCAGGCGCCGTGTTCGGCCAGAAGGCGTGCGGACGCGCCGCCAAAGCCCTTGAGTTGGCCAGATACGCCTTTGGCCGCCCCGCTGATCAGGGCCACCTTGCCGTCTACTCTCCTCTTGCTACTGGCCACCGTTGATCCCCCTGTCCGGTCTGAACTCATGTGGCAGCTCCGTTCCGTCGGCGATATGGTCGGCGACCAACCTACCCGTAACCGGGCTCAGCGCGATACCCATCCTGTAGTGGGCCGTCGCAATAACCAGGCCGCCGATGCCGGTCGGGCGGCCGATCATCGGCAGGCCGTCAGCGCTCGCTGGCCTGAGCCCGGCGTATGCTTGCTCCATTACTGCGTCGGCCAGAGCCGGCACCAACTCCGTGGACCGCTCCATAATCGAGCGAATCCCCTCCGTGGTGACCCGGCTGTCGAAGCCGACCGACTCGATCGTAACCCCGGCGATTAGTCGGCCGTCCGGGCGTGGCACAAGTATAGTCTCGTCGCCGTAAACGTTGGTGGACAGGCGCAGGCCCGCTGGCATTCGAAGCCGTAGATTTTGTCCCCGCACCGGCTCGATTCTCAGCCCGACTCCAGCTGAGGCCGCTGTTTGCATGCTCCAAGAGCCGGCGGCCAGCACCACCGTATCTGCTGCTAGATCTGTACTGGTAGGCGAGCGCACGCCGCTAATCGTGCCGCCGTCTGTGACCAGGGATACCTCGCCGAGGTCGCATCGCACTTCGGCTCCCAGCGTGGTGGCCGCAGCCGCAAACGCGCTGGCAAGAAGGCCTCCGGACACACATGCAGACTCCGGTACGTACAGTCCACCGGTAACGGAAGGGCTGATCAGAGGCTCGATCTTCTTGACCGCTTCTCCGTCAAGCCACTCGGCGCTGATTCCGGCCTGCGCGTAGCGTTCACTGGACCCCCGCAGGGATGCGGCCTCCCACTCGTTCAGCGCGGCGTCGATGCGGCCGGTCCGCTCGTACTCCGGGTCGATGTCGCCGAGGTCTTTGAGCTCGTCGACGAGAGACGGAAACATGCGGAAGCTCTCATTGGCCAGCCGGTCAATCGTCTCCCCGCCGGGGTGGGGCAGAATGACGCCAGAGGCCGCTCGAGTGGCTTCAGACCCGAGTTGGCCGCGCTCGACCAAGAGCGGGCGAACGCCTCTCTTTGCGAGGAAGAATGCGATCGCGCAGCCGATTACGCCACCACCCAGGACGATGACGTCGTGGCCTCCAAGGCTGGTCTTAAGGGGCATGGATCGAACTAATCTAACAGAGCGAGATGTCTCGTTAATGGTCTGATAACGCTAAATTAAGGCAGCCTTAATGCTCGTTTGACCGCCGATTAATCCTGCCGCTCTAGTGTGGTGTCGACGTTGCCCATTTTGTCTGGTCCTACGCGGCCGGAGTCTTGGAGCAAACAACGCTGGAGGAAGGATGACACAGCTGATCAAGAACAGGAGTTGGGGCGCGGTCGCGCTCTTGGCGGTGGTACTGGCAATGGTGTCCGCCGCCTGCGGCGGCGACGGCGACCCATCCACGGTAACTGTCGTCGAGACCGTCGAGGTCGTTAAGGAGGTTCCCGTGGAGGTGGGAAAGGTGGTGGAGTTACCCAAGGAAGTAGAGCGAATAGTCGAGGTCACGCCTACCCCGTTGGCCGTCGCTGAACTGACCGGCACTATAGAAATCGACGGTTCGTCGACGGTGTTCCCGGTGACCGAGGCGGTAGCCGAGGAGTTCCGCAAGCTACATCCCAGGGTCCAGGTCAATGTTGGTGTGTCTGGAACCGGCGGCGGGTTTAAGCGGTTTTCAGTTGGGGAAACCGACATTTCCAATGCCTCCCGGCCGATCAGGGATTCAGAATCCGACGCTGCCGAAGACAACGGCGTGGAGTACTACCAGTTGCGAGTGGGGCTCGATGGGCTGTCGGTAATCGTGAACCCGAACAACGATTTCGTGGACTGCCTTACGGTCGGGGAGCTAAAGGCGATATGGGAGCCGGGCAGCACGATCGATAACTGGTCGCAGGTGAGGTCCGGTTTTCCGAACCAGAGGATAAGGCTGTACGGCCCCGGCACGGACTCCGGCACATTCGACTACTTCACAGAGGACATCGTGGGTGAGGCGCGGGCGGCGCGGTCGGACTTTGTAGCCTCCGAAGACGACAACGTACTTGTCGTTGGCATCAACGGTGACAAGGGTGCCCTGGGCTTTTTTGGGTACGCCTACTACGCCGAGAATGAGGACAAACTGAAGCTCGTTGGGATCGATGAAGGTCAGGGCTGCGTGACACCCACGCCGAAGACGATCGAGTCTGGAGCATATAGGCCACTCTCAAGGCCGCTGTTCATCTACGTCAGCGCCGAGGCCTACAAGCGTCCCGAGGTGGCAGCATTCGTGGACTTCTACATTGAGCACGCCGCCGCCCTGGTGTCCGAGGTCGGCTACGTCCGGCTTTCGGAGCTTGAGTACGCGGTGAATGTAGCCGCGCTTCGTACCGGTGCTGTGACCGCATACAACTCCGTCAAGGCGGCTGCAGGGCTGGTCGGCACTATAGAAATCGACGGTTCGTCGACCGTGTTCCCGGTCACCGAGGCGGTGGCCGAGGAGTTCCGCAAGGACAACCCGAATGTTCAGGTCAACGTTGGCGTATCGGGGACCGGTGGAGGTTTTAAGCGCTTCACAGTCGGGGAAACCGAAATTTCTAACGCGTCTCGGCCAATCAGGGACTCCGAGCGAGCTGCCGCTGCGGAGAATGGCATTGAGTTCCTTGAGCTGCGGGTCGGGATTGATGGGCTGTCGGTCATGGTCAACCCGGACAACAGCTTCGCCGACTGCCTGAGTGTCGAGGAATTGAAGGCGATCTGGGAGCCCGGCAGCACTGTCAACAACTGGTCTCAGATCAGGACCGGCTTCCCGGACCAGAGGATAAGGCTGTACGGCCCTGGCACGGACTCTGGCACATTCGACTATTTCACCGAAGAGATCGTGGGTGAGGCGCAGGCGGCGCGATCAGACTTTATCGCCTCTGAAGACGACAACGTGCTTGTGGTCGGCATCAACGGTGACAGGAATGCTCTGGGCTTCTTCGGATATGCCTACTACGCGGAGAACCCCGACAAGCTCAAGCTGGTTGCTATCGATGCCGGCGGGGGCTGTGTGCCCCCGACGCCTGCGACGATCGAGTCCGGTGAATACCAGCCTCTTTCCAGGCCCCTGTTTATCTACGTCAACACTGCGGCGCTGGCCAAGCCTGAAGTCAAGGCGTTCGTGGACTCTTACATGGTCAACGCCGCTGAACTGGTTGCCGAGGTCGGCTATGTTCGGCTCCAGGAGGCCGAATACAGGGCTAATTTGATCTTGGTGCAGGCCGCGCAATAGACCAAGAAGCCATCTAACTCCAGCATCGGGACGGCGACTCCTCTTGGACCCAGACCAGTGAAAGGAGTCGCCGCTCTCTTTGTCTGCGTCCACAACTCTGCACGCAGCCAAATGGCCGAAGCCTTCTTCAACCATTTCGCTACCGAGCGCGGGATTGCGGCAGGGGCGGACTCGGCGGGGCCGGCCATAGCCAAGAGTTGGTGTTGAGGCACGATTCCATAGACTCGCCCGCCCCTAGCCTAGACGGGGGGCGTTGTCGAGGAACTTCGTCTAGCACAGGTTCTGGAGGCATGCCGCCAGTCTGGCAAGTCCCTGAAGTTGGATGTCAAGGAGGGGGAGCCGCGCTTGACCGCCTCGTGGAACTTCTGTGTCAACGGGTGTTCGACGAGCGACTATGGTTCAATGCCAACATCGAGGCGATCGGGAGAGCGGGATTCGAAAATCTGACCCGCATCTTTCCGGACGCGATCCTTCAGTGCCCCATAGACTTCCTGTCGCCGCTGGCAAGGGAGATGCCAGGTCATGCAGTGGAAGTGATTGACGACCTGGCCAGCTGGGGTCTGAGCCGCTTCTCGCTCAGATGATCGACGCCAGACAAACGGGTCGTCCTAGACCTGCTGGATTCCAGGGGGTATGAGCTCAATATCTACGCAGTACCCGATCTAAAGAGCTTCCTGCGCGCCGCCCTGTTGTTGCCGACGTCTATCACGGCGGACTTCAACTTCCCGCAGTGGCACTATTATGGCAGTGGCTCAGGTGAGAACAGCATTCACCACCGATACTCCCTGCAGGTGCTTGCCTAGGGCCGCATCACTTCGCGGGCGAACCAGTCGATGCGCCTAAGGGCGTCTTCCGGCGGATATGACCAGACAACGCCGTAGTCGTCGCACCCCGCTGCCGCGAACTTCTCAATGTCTGTTAGGGCCGCCCTCGCGTTTCGGGGGGGGTCGAAGACTTGAAGTGCCCCGTACATGTCTGGAGACCTTCCGGTGGCGACCCTCAGTTCGGCGAGCCTTTTCTTGCCCTCCGAATACTCTTCGTGAGAGATCATCGTGGGTATCCAGGCCTCTCCGAACTCGGCGGCAAGTTGCAGCATGCGCGGGCCCCTTACCCCAAACCACATTGGCGGATGGGGCTTCGCTACGGGCTTGGGTTCCAGCACTGCCCCTTTGGCCGAGTAATGCTTGCCGATAAAGTCGACGCTTTCTTCAGTCCAAAGACGATTGATCAGGCGGACCCCTTCTTCGGTCTTGGACACCCTGATTCGGTCCTGGTCCCACGTGCTGAATCCGTCAAATTCCGGCTGGTGCCAGCCCGCCCCCACCCCCAGAATCGTGCGACCGTTGGACAGAAGGTCGACGGTCGAGACTATCTTGGCAAGCTGGGCCGGTGGGCGGAATGGGATAGGAGTCACGCAGGTACCGACCCGAATGGTCTTGGTGTGGGCCGCCACATAAGATAGAAACGCCCAAGCGTCAACGGTGTCCGCGCCCCAAGGAACGCTGTAGTGGTCCCAGACCAAAAGCGTGGAAAATCCTGCTTCCTCCGCGGCGATCGCAATAGAGGCGGCCAGATTCGGGTCGCAGAACCCCGGTTGATTCGGATATATGAGACTAAAATTCATGGGCTCCCTGAGCGAGCGCATATGTGGTCAGGCCGCGCAGCGTGCACCATTGTAAGACCCGTTAGAGCCCGCTTGCCGTCCGGCCGGTACAGAGCCAAAGCCTCGTAGTGGTAACATCTACTCAAATTCCCGGCCGCTCGTTGGCCACGGGCGGCGAGCCGTCGCGAAGCGGAGGGGTCATGCCCGAATGGTGGTTGGAGGCGGTGCTGCCGGGCGTTGTGTTCACGTTTCTCTTCATTGTCTGGGTAGCGCTCCCGCCCCGATCAGGTGAATCCGACCTAGGCGCAAAGCTGCGCAGGCTGTTCCGGGGCCGATAGACCGTGGAGAGGCTCCAGCCCCGGGGCTTCCGACTGCCGTCACTTGCCCTAACGTCTGGCGTCGCCAAAAAGCGGCTCGCCGGACTATTGTTGATCGCCCTCGTGCTAGGCCTCTTCTTCTCGTTCAACCGCCTGCCCAAACTCGACATCGTTGAGGGTGACCTACAGGCGGTCACGGGGCCTGTGGTCGAGTGCTTTCAAGGATTTTGCATCGAACGAGACCCCAACTCGTCGTTCGTTTCCCGTTGGGTCGACTTCTCGGTTACCTATCTGCGGCTAGTGACGATCGGCATGACCTTTGCCTTCCTAATGGCCGGCCTCGCCGAGTCCTTCCTTTTCCCGCCGGGCTCGAGGCTCTGGTCAGGAGGCGGTGTATTGGGGAGGACACTCAAAGGAGCCGCCCTCGGACCACTAATGAATCTTTGTTCGGCCTGCATTGTGCCCGTGTCCTCGGCCTTGAGGCGCAGCGGCGCTGGCATTGAGGGAACGGTCGCCTTGGTGCAGGGCTCTTCGACCATGAATGTTCCCGCACTGCTTATGAGCGCCCTGATTTTCGCTCCGCTCCTCGGGGGTAGCCGGATCGCGATGAGCGTTTTCAGTTCCCTGGCCATAGGGCCGGCTGTGGCTTGGATAGCCAGGCGCGGCCATGAAGATGCGAAGGACGAGGCGGGGACCGCCGCTCGTGAGTTGCAGGACATGGTCTTGGGAGAGGGTCTGCCACAGTCGTGGGGTGAGGCGATGCGTGAAGGTTTCCGGGATTGGTCACGTACCAGCCTCACCTACTTTGTCCGTCTGGCCCCGATCATGGCGGCGGCCGGATTTGCTAGTGGGCTCGTGATCCAGTGGATCGATCCCGACAGCGTCGAAACGTTCGTCGGTAACCACGCCTGGGGTGTGCTGGTCGCAGCGACGTTGGGGATTATGATTAACGTACCCCTCATGTTCGAGATCCCACTGGTGGCACTGCTGCTGCTGCTAGGCATGGGCGTTGCGCCGGCGGCGGCCCTTCTCTTCGCTGCTGCTGCGGGCGGCCCGGTTACCTTCTGGGGCCTTTCCCGGATCATGCCCTTGAGGTCAACGGCCGGCTTCATATCGATGACATGGCTAGTGGCGGTGGTAGGAGGGTTGATAGTCCTTTTGGCCGCCCTGAGCTTCCCGGGACTGGATTGGGGTTTTAGGCCGACCAGCGATGCAGCCGAGTACCGCGCCGCTGAACGCACCGAAGGACCTCTCTGGAAGGCGTTAGAAGAGGGGGCCTCGCCCGAGTAGGTTCTGCCTTAAGGGCTGCGATAGACCATTACCCCGTCCACCAAGGGCGGCTCTACGACGCGGCCGCCCACGGCCCACACGCCGCCGTCCGGATCGGTCCACACGGTGTGGAAGGCTTCGGAGAGTTCTATGCCTGTCTGAACCGTCTTCCACTCGTCACCGTCCCATCGGGCCACGGTGCCCCTTATGCCGACAGCGTATCCTTCCTCTTCGGTCATGTGGACCCCGATGATATGGGGTGCTCCCTGCGGAGTGACGTCGGTCCATCCGCCGCCGTCTTCCTGCAGTAACTTACCCTCCTCGCGGGCCCCGCCGACGGCCACACTTAAGGAGGAGTTGCCGTGGACCGTAAACAGTGTGTGCGTGGTGTCGGGGGACTCACGCAGGACCAGGTCGCCGTGGAAGTGGAGAACGACGCCTCCCGTGCCGACCACCCAAACGTCGTCGGCCGACCTTCCCCACACCTTGAACATGGAGTGTTGCTCGGCCAGATCAGCCGGAAAATCCTCCGCTTCCCGCCATCGCTCGCCGTTGTAGCGCCACACAAATGCGCCATCTATAACGTTGCCGCCCACCGCCCACAGATCGTCCGGCGATACGCCCCAGATGCCGAAGACCGTGCCCCTCCCGGGCGTTTCCATAAGAGAGAGACGATTACCTTCCCAGCGCAGGATCATGCCGTTCTTGCCACCCATGAAGACCGGGCCGCCTTCGAAGCCGAACACCCACCAAAGGTCGCCCGTGCGGCCGGTCTCGATCCGGTTCCAGCCCTTTCCGTCGAAGTGGAATACTAGGGGCCCGGTGCCGTCACGAGGATCCGCACCGACCGCCCAGATGTTGTCGGTGCTGCTGCCCCAGATAGAGATTAGCGCCGCGGGAAGGCCGGCATCGACTATCGACCAGCGTCCCGTCTCGTCCACCGTCGACTCGCCGCCAACGCAGGCGGCGCCGGCGAGTGCCGCGGCGACTATCACGGCCACAAGCCCTCGCATTCTTTCAGAGGGTGGGCGGACATTCCTAAGCCAGCCTCCCGAACACCTTGGGGCGAGGCGCACAACTGCTCTTGGGAGAATCGGTGGATACAGTGTGCTGTGCTTATCCGGGTGTCGGGGACACTGGCCGCCGCCGTCGCCGTGCGGGTCGAGGCGTGCGACCTTCGGTGGCGTTGGTGCGGGCACGGTCCCACATGCGACAAAATGAACACACCTCGGCGGTCGTCGCCTGACCGCACAGGACGCACACGCGCAGCTCGTGTCCATCCATTTGTGTCTGCTCAAGTGCCGGCCGTACCCTCTCAACGTATTGCAGCAGGAAGTTGTGCTTGGTACCCGGCGACTGAAGCTCTAGGCGAGCGAGCGCTTCCTTGTACTTGAGCGAAGTGGCGCCGAGGGCATTGGGACACTCTTCGACAACGTAGTCGATGCGGTTCAGCAACGCGTAGGCCGCGGTCTCCCTCTCGGTCAACGTGTACAGAGGCCTTATCTTCTTGACTAGGTTGGCCGAGCCGGCACCCGCGACTAGCGATTCCTCCATCACGGGGGATTGCTTGGCCAAGTAGCTCGTCTGCCATCGCAGCATGTTGCCCAGCAGCGTGGCCGCCTCGTCGTCGAGGTTGTGTCCAGTCGCTACAACGTCGAAGCCGCGCTCGGCCGCCTCTCGGTTCATGACGTAGCGCTTGCTGAGGCCGCAGCCCGAGCAGGCCGCACGGCCCGTATGAAGGGCCAGTTCCGGGACTCCCATGCCGTAGGTTTCGGAAAGATCGACGACTATCAGCTCAAGGCTCCGCGCATCCGCGAAGGAGACCGTGGCTTCCCGCGAAGTGGCCGAGTATTCACCGATTCCGAGTTCGATGTGCAGCCCGGCCGTTCCGTAGCCCATGCGAGCCAGCAGATCCCACAGCACCAGGCTGTCCTTGCCTCCGGATACAGCCACCAGCACGCGGTCGTCCGGCGCAATCATGGACTTGCGGCGGATTGCCGTCTCAACCTGCCTGTCGAAATACGCCTGGAAGTGCGGCCTGCAAAACGATGAATTGTGGCGCCGAATGTCGATGACCGCGCGCTCACTACAGTTGATGCAGCGCATTCAGCCTCCAGATATGGCTGAGACGATCTCCACGGCGTCGCCTTCGTACAGGCGATGGTCGCCGGTGACCAACTCTCCATTCACTATGGCGAGGTGCGACTCGGGGTTAAGTTCCAACCGCTTGAGCAGTTGGTCGACCAGCTTCACCCCTTGGATCTCCACCTTCCGCCGCTGCGGGTTTCGTATGTGAACCCTCATGACAAAAATGATAACTCCCCACGAAGATGAGAAGCGGGGAGACGCACTTCCGTGCAGTTCCGGCCGAAGAGCCGCCGGATTCGACGGTCAGCGGTTAGGGGTGATCAGCATCACCCCGTCGCGAATCGGAAGCAACACATGCTGGACGCGAGGGTCGGCCTTTACGAACTCGTTCAGGGCGACTATAGCCTTGTCCGAACTATCCTTGGGCGCCAGCACTCGGCCGCCCCACAGCACATTGTCGACAGCGATGATGCCGGTCGGCGACAGCAGTTCCATCGCTCGCTCGTAGTACTCGATATAGTTTTCCTTATCCGCGTCGATAAAGACGAGATCAAACGGCCCCTCCAGACTGGACATCGTCTCGAGCGCGGGTCCAAATCGCTGGGTAATCCTGTCACCAAGATCCCCTCTCTCGATGAAGTCTCTGGCAACTGCGCCCGTTTCCTCGTCCGTGTCACATGTGACGAGTTCCCCGTCTTCAGGCAAAGCGGTGGCCATCATCTGCGCTGAGAATCCGGTGAAGGTGCCCACCTCGAGTATCCGCCTAGCGCCCACCGCCAAGGCCAGGATCTGCAGAAGTGTGCCCTCGATGGGGCCCGAAAGCATGGCAGCGTCCGGGCGGGTCCGCCGGGTTAACCGCGCGAGTTCTTCCATATGCGGCGGCAGGGCCGAGGTGTGCTCGGTCGCGTACTTTTCGATCTCAGCGGAAACTAGTGTCAGCAGATGGAAATCTCCGGCGGGCTGGCGGGCTTCGGAGCCAGCGCTATCGCAGCATTTCGACCAAGAGATGATAAACGCAGGGGGGTGCTGGTCAAGTGAGCCGCATTGCATTTACATTTGGCCGCACTTAGCCTTCCGACATGTATACCTCCTATTTCAACGGCCGTTGGATCCCGTCAGACGAGGTCAGAATCGACTGGAACGATCGGGGCTTTCGCTTCGGAGACGCCGTTTTCGACTCTCCTCGAACCTACGCAGGGCGCATCTTCAGGCTCGACCGCCACATCGACCGGTTGTACCGTTCTTTGGGCTACGTGCGCATAGCCCCGGGGCTCGATCGGACCGAGTTCACCGCCATAGTCGAGGAATCGGTTGGACGCAACAGGGACCGGCTCGAAGAGGTAGGCGACTTTCAGATATACATGTTCGTAACCCGCGGGCCGGGCCGCTTCGCCACGGACGCCGGTCCACCTTCGGTCGGCGTCGTCGCCTACCCGGTCCCTTTCTGGCGCATGGCACCGTTCTTTGAGGCCGGAGCGCACGGTGTGATCACCCGCACTCGCGCATACTCCGGGGAGATGCTGGAGCCCAAGCTAAAGCACCAGAGTCGGCTCAACTTTGAGTTGGCCGAGCTAGAAGCGAACGACGTCGACCCGGAGGCGTTCGCCGTCCTGCTCGATCGTGACGGTAACCTTACTGAGGGCACGTTTAATTCCATATTCGCAGTAAAGGATGGGGTCCTGCGCACTCCGCCGGACGATTCCATCCTGCAGTCCGTCTCGCGCGAGACCGTATTCGACCTGGCGGGGCGGCTTGAGATACCAATGTCCGAAGAACCGATGCAGCCGTATGACCTTTACTCTGCAGATGAAACGTTCGTCGCCTTTACGGGCCCCGGGGTGCTACCGATGACGAGAGTGGATCACCGGCAGATAGGCGACGGTGCCCCTGGGCCCGTTACCCTCCAGTTGTTGACCGCTTGGTCAGAGATGGTCGGCGTAGATATCGTCGACCAAGCCATCCGCTACTGCCAATATTAAAGCGCCCGTATACTGGGCAGCCCAACGCCACTAGGAGGAGGTTATCCATGGCACAAGGACTGGTCGCTTATATGAACGGCGAGTGGATTCCGTCGGAGGACGTAAAGATCGACCGACGGGATCGCGGATTTAGAGTGGCCGACACCGTTTTCGACGTGGCCCGCACATTTGACGGCGTTATCTACCGGAAGGAGCAGCATCTCAATCGCTTTTATCGATCCCTCAAGTACACTCGCATCGAGCCCGGCCTGACCAAGGAAGAGATGGGAGACTTGTGGGAAGAGTCGGTGGAGCGAAACCGGCACCTGCTGCCGGAGTTGGGCGACTTCTATGTTTACCCGTTCGTGACACGCGGCCCGGGACGCTGGGCACACGAGGCCGGCCCACCCACAGTTGTTGTAGACACTTATCAGATCGACTTTTACCGTTATTCACGCTTTTACGAGGATGGCTCGCGCGGCGTCATCGCTAAGAGCCGGAGCTACTCCCACACCTCGATTGAGCCAAAGGTCAAGCATCACAGCCGCATGAACTTCAACATGGCCGAGTTGGAGGCTGGAGACATCGACCCCGATGGTTTCCCCATCCTGCTTGACCAGGAGGGCAACGTCACCGAGGGTACGGTCAACAGCGTGTTTCTCGTCAAGGATGGTGTCATAAGGACATCGGGTGACAGTCAGATCCTGCAGAGCGAGTCGCGCGCAACCGTCGTAGAGCTTGCCGAGGATTTGGGCATCATCTGCCTACAGGAGGACGTACAGCCCTACGATCTCTACACGGCCGATGAGACCTTCTTGGCCTTCACGGGTCCGGGCGTGCTGCCGATGACGCAGGTGGACAAACGGGACATCGCAGACGGCAAGCCGGGTCCGATTACCCAGCAACTGATAGCGGCGCTGAGTGAGAGGGTCGGCGTGGACATTCCCGGCCAAGCGCAGAGGTTCGCTCAACCTTAGCTGCGAGCCTCCGCTCGATGCCGGCCGAATCTTCCGAATGTGCCAAGGTCCCCGGGGACCCCTTGGTGACGCTTCGAGAGTTGGTCGAGATAGAGTCGTTTAGCGAGGACAAGGCCGGCGTCGACGAACTCGGCCGCTTTGTCGGAGCCAGGCTGCAGGAGTTGGGGGCCACCGTCGAGTTCCGCCGTCAGGACGATGTGGGCGACCATCTGGTGGCGAGGCTTGGCGACGGCCGTTCTCAGGTGCTGGTGCTAGGCCACTTGGACACGATCTGGCCAGCCGGCACCCTTGAGATATGCCCCTTTCGGGTCGAAAAGGGCCGGGCATATGGTCCCGGCATATTCGACATGAAGTCGGGGATCGCGATCGTCGTCCACGCCCTGAAGCGTCTTGCGCAATCCGGCCGCCTACCAGATCGTCGGGTAACCGTGCTGCTCACCTCGGATGAGGAGATAGGCTGCGGCACGTCCCGAGCGTTGATAGAGGAGCTCGCAGGGCGGAGTGAATTCGTGCTCTGCATGGAGGCTCCCTTGGGACCCGACGGTGCCCTTAAGACGTCCCGCAAGGCGCTTGGCATATTCCGGGTGAGGGTCCAGGGAAGAGCGGCCCATGCCGGGAACGATCACCAAAGGGGCATCAGCGCGGTGGAAGAACTGGCGCATCAGGTATTGCGCCTGAGTGCACTGACCGACTACGAACAGGAGACGACCGTTACGGTTGGCAAAATCAGTGGGGGCGTGGTTGGCAATCAGGTTGCTGGATACGCGGAGGCCTTAGGCGACTTCCGTGCCGCCAGCAAGCAAGAAGAAAGCCGAGTAGTGCGGGCGATCGAGGCACTCACTCCAGTCTTGCCTGGCGCCCGGGTGCAGGCCTGGGCGGAAGTCAACCGGCCGCTGATGAAACCGTCTCCTCTGTCGCGTCGCCTGTTCCGGCTCGCCCAGGGTGCCGCCTCCGGCATCGGGATGACTCTGACGGAGGCAAGTGCGGGCGGCGGATCGGACGCCCAGTTCGCCGCTGCTCTCGGCATACCGGTCTTGGACGGCCTAGGCTGTCCGGGCGACGGAATGTTCACCGACCAAGAGCATGTTGTCGTTGCCGATATGCCTCGACGAGTTGCCCTGCTGGAGTCCATCCTTTCGGAGGTGAAGATCTGAGACCACGGAACACAGGCGGGTGAAGGGGATGATCAGCACAGTCACCGGATCGGTACGGCCTGGCGACCTTGGAGCGACCATGGCGCATGAGCACGTGCTGCTCACCTCCGCCGGGATAAATCGCACCTTCCCCGAGTTGGCCGAGCGTGAACGTACCCGCGACAAGGCCATCGCCCAACTGACCGCCGCTTCGGAGGGCGGCTTGGGCGCGATAGTCGATGTTACTCCCATGGATCTGGGCCGGGACATCGAGCTGCTGAGGGAGGTCTCGGAGGCCAGCGGAATCGAGATCGTGGCTTCGACGGGGGTGTGGTTCGACGTGCCCCGCATTTTCTGGTCCATGAAGCCGAAAGAGATAGCCCCCCTATTCGTCAGGGAGATACTGGTCGGGATCGAGGGTACCGGCATCCGCGCTGGCGCAATCAAGGTGGCCAGCCACATCGGCGGCGTGACACCACAGGCGGAGATCATCCTGCGAGCGGCGGCCATCGCCCAAAAGGAAACCGGCGTGCCGATTTCCTGCCACTCCTACGCTCCCGAACGGGTTGGCGACCGACAACTGGATGTGCTGCTTGCGGAGGGCGTCGACGCTTCTCGAGTGTATATCGGCCACTCCGATGACAGTGACGACCTCGACTACCTGACCGGCGTTGTGAATCGCGGTGCCTGGCTCGGGCTTGATCACCTCAATTTCGGCCACCGGCAAGGCGCCCTGACGCTGGAGGAGAGGTTGGCCAACTTGATGCAACTGCTGGAGGCGGGCCACGCCGGGCGGATCCTGTTCGGCCAGGATTGGGCCGTCAATATGCCTGTGCTCGGCTCCGATCTCCTGAGCGAGCGGGAGGCCTACAATCCTCACGGATATCTGTTCGTGATGAAGGTCGTCGTCCCGAAACTCTTGGAGATGGGGGTCGACAGAGCAACTATCGACCGCATAATCGTGGAGAATCCCCGGCGCTTCCTAGCCCCGGCATGAGCCGTCTCGCCCGGTAGCGCCGGTTTAGTCCAGCCCGAGCGTCGGGTTCCGGTTCAAGCGGGAAAGGATTTGCTAAGGAGGAACCATGTGGCCCGACGGTACGAGATGTCCTGTGATGCTGACCTTCGACCTGGACGGACGTACTCTTCCCCTGATCCGAGATCCCGAGTCGGAACGGCGGCCGTCTGTCCTTTCCATGTCCGACTTTGGTCCCAGGCGGGGGGTGTGGCGCATCCTAGATCTGCTCGATGAACATGGAGTTTCCGCGTCATTCTTCGTACCCGGGTACATTGCCGAGCGCCACGAGGAGACGGTAAAGGAGATGCGCAGACGTGGCCATGAGGTGGGCCATCACGGCTACATGCATGAGCCCCCCTCGACCCTGGCCGCACAACAGGAGATCGAGGTTATGGACCGGTCCCTGGCGATACTGGAGGGGATCACTGGGCAGAGGCCGGTTGGCTACAGGGCCCCGTCGTGGGACCCGTCCGACCGCACCCTTGAGCTGGTTGCGAGCAGGGGGTTTCTCTACGATTCATCCTTGATGGATGACGATCTGCCCTACGTGTTCGACACGGAAGCAGGCCCGCTGGTGGAGCTGCCCGTGCACTGGTTCCAGGACGACGCCGCCTACTTCTGGTTCCACCGGGGAGCGGGCTCTATGCAAACGCCACAACAGGTCCTGACCGCCTGGCAGTGGGAGTTCGACGGGGCATACAGGTACCGCAGCGCATTCATGCTCACCTGTCATCCGCAGGTAAGCGGCCACCTATCGAAGGTGCTCTTGCTAGACCGGTTGATCCGACACATCAAATCCCATCCGGAGGCCCGGTTCATGCGATGTCGAGACGTGGCCGAGATCGTTCTTGACCGCAAGGGTTGAATTACTCAGGGACAGGGGACGAGCCACACCCCCGGCACGCCGGTTTGCAGGCAGCGGGCGAAGTTGACCCTCAATAGTCAAACATGCTAGGGTGCCCGCGGCACGCGTCCCGGTGAAGTCGAGAAAGAGGTTGTGGTGGAGATAGTTAAAGAGGGGTCGAGACCGGTGAAGTCGGGGCGCAAATGGTTTTTGGCACTTGGTCCGGGAGCCGGATTAAGGCCCTTGGCAACCAGGGCTTGATGGGTTCCCAAGATCAAGTGCCGACACATCTTAGGAGGTCTGCCAATGATGCGGCTCATCGCTTTAGCCATCATCGCCTCGTTGACCGCCCTTGTGGTCGCCGCCTGCAGCAGCGAGCCCACCGTGGTGATCGAGAAAGAGGTGGTGGAGGTAGTCAAGGAAGTCGAGGTACCGGTCGAGAAAGAGGTGGTGGTGGAGGTAGTCAAGGAGGTCGAGGTACCGGTCGAGACCGAGAGGATCATCGAGACCGAGAAGATCGTCGAGGTTGAGAAAGAGGTGGAGGTCGAGGTCATCAGGGAGGTCGAAGTAGAGGTGGAGGTAGAGCGCGAGAAGGTCCTGATCGCCACTCCAACTCCGCCGACTGCCGGAGTGCCGAGGTTCGGAGGCACCCTGCGGATAGTCGCGCAGGGCAGCATTGCCTCGTGGGACATCGACCCGATCTGGTCGATCTTCTACGTGACCAACGCTGTCGCACAACACATTTACGAGGCCCCGTTCGGCTGGGACAGCCGGCTGGAAACGCACGAGCGTCTAGTCGGCGATTGGTCCGTGAGCGATGACGGACTGACCTACACATTCGATCTGCGGCCAGGGGTTACGTTCCACGATGGGCGACCGCTGACCGCGGCTGACCAGGTCGCTTCGATCAAGAGGTGGTATGGAGCTTCTTTCTCGGCCACCGCCATCGCCAAACAGTTTTTCGACGACGATAACGTCATAGCTGTGGACGATGACACCTTCCAGATAACGTTGGACGAGCCCACCGGCTCTCTCACCTACCTGCTTGGTATGTCCCACGGCGTGGCTTACGCCATGCCGGCCGAGCTGGCCGCCACGCCGGCAACCACCGAGGTGACTACCCGCATAGGCACGGGTGCCTATAAGTTCAAGGATTGGGAGTTCGGCAACAAGCTCACGCTTGAGCGCCACGATGCTTACGTTCCCAGAACCGAGCCGGACAGCAATTACGCAGGCCGCAATATCGCCTACATCGATGAGCTGACCTGGCTCGAGGTGCCCGATCCCGAGACCGCGGTAGCGGGGCTTGAGACCGGCGAGTGGGACGCCATCGATGGCGCAGGGTTCGACTTCTTCGTACGGTTTACCGAGGATCCGGATATCCATGTCTCGCAGTACAAGCCGGGTAACCACGCTTGGCTTGCGCTCAACCCGCAGGTCCAGCCGTTTAACGACCAGTTCGCGAGGCAGGCGTTGCTGGCCGGGATCAACGCCGAGGACTTCATGTTCTCCCTTGGCCCGCAGGAACTGTGGATCAAGTGCGGCGCGGTGTTCTATTGCGGAACCCCGCTCGAGGTGGAAACCGGTCTGGAGTTCTACGATCAGGACGACATCCCGAGAGCTCAGGAGTTGCTGGCCCAGTCGTCTTACGACGGCGAGACGGTCGTGATACTTAATCCGACCGACTACGCCACCATTACGCCCTTGGGTCTGGTTGCCCAGCCCATGATGGATGAGATCGGTTTCAACACCGAGATGCCGTCGCTGGACTGGTCCTCGGTAACGTCGAGGATAGGGAACACCCAGACCTATAGCATGTTCACCGCCTGGTCGGCGCACTTCGACACCGGCCACCCGATCCTGGACGTCAACTCTTCCGGCACGTTCGACTGGGTGATAAGGGACGAGGAACTCAATGACCTGCAGCTCTCCTTCGTGAGGGCCACAAGTCAGGCTGAGCAGATGGAGATCGTCAGGGAAATGCAGCGGCAGTACTACATCAAGGTGCCGACCGCCCCGCTCGGACAGTTCTTCCCGATGGTAGCGGTTACCGCCGCCCTGAAGAACTTCGAGATCAACGCCCTGCCGTTCTACACGAACTCCTGGCTTGAGAGGTAAAGCAACCTCAACCCCCGCCATAAGGTAAGTAGCAGCAGAGTGCTGCCCTGTGGCGACCTGAGAGTCGCCACAGGGCAGCCTATTTCCCGCTAGGCTGGTAGTCGCCATGAGGCCCATCCGGCTCGTCGCGTTCCTTGGAGTCCTGGTCGGCGTATTCGTTTCGGTCGCCTGCTCGGGTGGCGACCAGGCCCTTGGGACAGGCACCACGGCGCCTGGGGGCAGAGATGAGACTGCCGCTTCGGACCTCGGCTCGCCGGAGAGGGAGGCCGGACGCCTGATCACCAGGGCCATGCAGCTGCAGGCGGATCGCCAGTTCGAGCCGACAGTTAGGATGCTCACCGAGGCGATACGACTCGATCCGGAAAATCCCAACGCCTATTACTTTCGCGCCAGCGCTCACCGGGCCTTGGGTCAACTCGCAGAGGCCGTTGAGGACTACTCTCACGTGGTAGAACTTGATCCTATGTACCTTGAGGCCTTCATTCGCAGGGGAGCGAGCCGGGGTACCCTGGGCGACCTGGAGGGTGCCGCGCTAGACTTTACGGCCGCGATAGAGCTGGACCCGGATAGTGCGGATCATTACCGTAACCGGGCGCTGGCGCGCTACCGCCAGGGTAGGATGGCGGAGGCCATCGAGGATCTGGATGCGGCTATCGAGCTCGCTCCGAACATGGCAGTGGCCTATAACGACAGGGGTCTGGCCTACGTCCAGTCGGGAGACTTCCTAGGGGCCATAGACGAGTACACCAAGGCTATCGAGCTCGACCCGGGCATGGCAGTGGCCTACGTGAACCGGGGAACCGCCTATCAGGCACTCACGAACTTTCAGTGGGCCGTAAACGACTTCGACCAAGCGATCAGACTAAATCCGAACTTTTCGGCAAACTACAACAACCGTGGCAACGCCTACCGGGGCCTTAAGCGATACGATGATGCGCTGGCGGACTATGGCCGGGCCATCGTGCTCGATCCGAATAGCTCGGTCGCCTTTTTCAACCGGGCGCTCACCTTCGAGATACTGGAGCGCTACGGAGAGGCAATCAGGGATTTTGGGACGGCGATCAGGCTGGACGCCAGCTTTGCTGAAGCCTATTTCCGCAGGGCGGGCACCGTCGGCAACCTGGGCGATTTTGGGGCCGCGCTCGCCGATCTCGATATCGTCATAAGGCTTGATCCGAACCACGCCGGAGCTTACAGGAGCCGGGCGGCTGCCCATTCCAGGCTAGGCAACGTGCAGGCGGCGGTCACCGATCTAGACATCGCCATCAGACTCGATCCGAAGGGCGCCGATGCCTATAACGACCGGGGAGCCATCCAATTGGAGCTAGGGGATCTCGATGGCGCTCTTGCCGACCTTGACCGAGCCATCTTGCTGGCACCGGACAGTGCGGCAGCGTTTAGCAATCGAGCGGGGGTTCACATGGCCCTAGGTGACTATCAGGCTGCGATAGACGACCTAGGCCGGTTGGTGCAATTGAGCCCCGACGACCCCAACACTTACTCTCGGAGGGCGCAGGCGTATACACTTGCCGGTCAATTGGATCTTGCCCGTAAGGACCTTGAGACGCTTGCGGACTGGGGATTTGACACTACGCAACTTGAGGAAGCACTTGAGTCTGAGCCGTCGGTTTCCGGCGGGTGAACACCCATTGTTGAGGAGGCACGAGTGAGCAGATTGAGAGCCGCAACCGCGCTTTCCGTCGTCCTGCTTGTCGCCCTCATGGGGGCGGCGTGTTCCAGTGGGTCGGAAGAGCCGGTCGCAGCCGTTGAGGTTCCGGAATCTGAGTCGGTGGCCGAGGGTGCCGACGATGTGATCGAGGCTGGCACGGATGATGGCATGGTCCGGATCGGAGATACCGGCGAGGGATACCAGTGGATTAACCACGAACTATTCGGGCTGATAGCGGAGGGCGCCTATGGTCTCGCCGTGGAGATCGTGCCGATCGCACCGGAAGATCTTCAGCAGTCGCTGACTTCCGGGGAGGTGGATGTCCATCTGGAGGCGCGAACTCCGCAGACGGTAGAGTGGTTTGATGCCGCCGTGGCCGATGGATCACTCATAAACCTGGGCACGATCTACGAAACAGAAGACGGCTTTGAGGTTCAGAAGGGAGCCACCCCGGAGTTTGTTGCCGAGCATGCTGAAGTCGCCGCCATGCTGGAGAAGATGGACACCAGGGCCGGATCGCTGGCCAAGACGGAAAAGTGGGCGTCGAGACGAGATGGCCTGACCAATCAGGAGGTGGCGGCCTACTACATGTACACCTTCGACTTTGAGGACCGCATGAAGTCTTGGATGCCGTTTGAGAAGTATCGGACTGCAAAGCTTCACATGGAGACGCTCTACCCGGTGTTCAGGCGCTGCACCAACTGTCCGGAAGCGGATCCGGACGCGCCTGGTAGCCAATGACGTTCGCACACACCGGTCGGGTTCAGACCGTACTGGGCCCGGTGGAACCTTCGACGCTGGGAGTAACCCACACTCACGAGCATCTGCTCTGCGATCAGGCCTGCTACTTCGCGGTGCCCCAAGAGGCTGGCGAGCGCATCTGGATAGATGCGGCGTTCACCATGGATCGTCGTGGGGCGACGCTGTCGAAATTCCCCTACTTTCCCGAAAACTACGAGCTTCTCGATGAGAGGGCTGCCATCGAGGAGGCGATGCGATTTAGGCATGCAGGTGGCGGCACTCTGGTAGACGTTACTAACCGGGGTATCGCCAGGGATCCCCTGGCCCTTGCCCGCATCTCAAGAGCGACCGGGCTGAACGTGGTGATGGGTGGAGGCTACTACATCCCCTTGTCTCATCCTCCCGGCTTTGACGACGTGACGGAGGACGATGTCTGCGAAGAGATGGTTCGCGACATCCTGGAGGGGGTTGGACAGACGGGGATCAAGTCCGGTGTGATCGGGGAATTGGGAAACCTGTGGCCTCCTTCCGAAAACGAGACGAAAGTGCTGCGAGCCGCAGCCCGGGCCCAGGCCCGGACGGGAGCGCCCATCCTCATCCACCCGGGTTTCCATGCAAGTTCCCCGGCCCACATCGTGGGTGTGCTGCTCGATGCGGGTGCCGATCCATCTGGTGTGATCGTCGGGCACCTGGATTTCATACAGTCGATTGAGACCATCGACTGGCTGGCGGGCACCGGATGTTTCATGGAGTGGGACATATTCGGAACCGAGGACACGAATCTGGCCGCCGGTGCCCCTCCGCCTATCGTGGTACCCACCGACGCCCAGCGCATCGAACGCATTGAGCGCGTATTTGAGCTCGGCAGGGGCGACAGGGTGCTGGTGGGACACGATGTTTGCATGAAATTCCACTACGCCGCCTACGGTGGCAAGTCCTACGATCACATCCTGTCAAACATAGTCCCGCGCATGAGGCTGCGCGGCTTTTCTGAACAAGATATCCAGTCCATTCTGGTAGACAATCCAGCGCGTGCCCTGACCTTCTCTTAGCGCAATCGGCACCGGCCGCTCGCATAGTCACGCCCAGTCCCCGGCCCGCCTGCGAGGAGATAGCCCGCGAGATCGAATCGACGCCAGCCCAACACGCCCTGAGCCACGGGTATTCAGCGTGTTGGCTTGCGGCCGATAAAATAGGCGGTCTATGGGTCCAGAGGCGGTCGCGGACGTGCACAAGGTAGAGGAGCGGCCGTCGGGCATGCGGCGGCGGTGGGTCCGGATTGCGGCGCTCCTGCTGGTCGTCGGGCTAGCCCTGGCTCTGCGCATGTACGGTCTGGATTGGGACCGTGAGATGCCCTTTACTCCCCACCCGGATGAGCGGGCCATCCTCTTCAGCGTGGCTGAGATTTCGCCTCCTGCACTCCACGATCTGGGTTCTCTCCTGGATGCCGACGAGAGCAGTTGGAACCCAAGGTGGTTCCCCTATGGCTCCTTGCCCCTCTATCTGCTCAGGGGTGTGCAGTTGGTCTCGGAGGCGGTCGGCAAGGAGGTAGTCGACCTCAGGGTGACCGGCCGGGCCATCTCGGGCATAGCTGACGTCGTAACCGTGCTTATTGTCTACCTGCTCGGCTCCCGACTGTACGGTCGACGCGTCGGGATACTGGCGGCTGGACTGCTATCCGTGGCCGTGCTGCACATCCAGCTCAGCCACTTTTTTGCCGTCGACACCTTGCAGGCGATGTTTGCCGTCGTGTCCCTGCTTTTCTTGTACAGGGTGGCCCGCTACGGAGGAGTGGGCAATTCGGCCCTCGCAGGCCTCTTTATCGGTCTTGGCTTGGCTACAAAGGCGAGCCAGCTGCCGATCTTTCTGGCCTTCGGAGTCGCACAGCTCATGTACCTGTTCGACCTGGCGGGTTCGAGTCGTAGCTCGGCGGAGAGCTTCCGAACGCGGCTGCGATCGGTTGCATTGTCATCGACCATCGGACTGCTGGTTGCCCTTGTCGCTTTCTTCGTGACCCAGCCGTATGCGCTGCTCGATTGGGGACGGTACAGGGCGGACTTTACCGAACAGTCAGAGATGGTCAGGCGTATCCGCGACTATCCATACACCCGGCAGTACGAAAACACCGTTCCCTACTGGTATTTCATCCAGCAGAACATCGTTTGGGGCATGGGTGCACCGCTGGGCGTCCTCGCGTGGGGAGGTGCCCTTTTCGCAGCAGTGCGCGGCCTTGCCTGGCGAGCTGCAGTGACGTATTTGGCACTCGGCCTGGTGCTCCCGGCAGTGATTCTGGTCTTTTTCGATTCCGCGATCGCGGTCGTTCTTGCGGCCGCCATCGCTACGATCGCCCTGGTGTCGACGCTACTGGTGCGCAGGGCGGACACTCGCGTCGGCGTGCTGCTCCTGTCATGGGTGGTGCCTTACTTCCTGATCACTGGATCGTTCGAGGTCAAGTTCATGCGCTACATGATCCCGATCACGCCGGTGCTTGTGCTCTTCGGGTCATGGCTTGCCCTGTCCATCTGGCGGGAGGGAACGCGTCGGCTCCAGCGATTCCATAGGGGTCGCTACCTGCGACAAGGACGCTGGGCCATGGTCGCCGCAGCCATCTTTGTGATCGGCTCCACAGGCTTTTATGCGGTTTCGTACATGTTCGTCTACTCCGATATCCATACGGCTGCGAGGGCCTCGGAGTGGATAAATGCCAACGTCCGGCCGGCGAGTGTGGTGCTGAAGGAACACTGGGAGGAGGGGCTGCCTGGACTACATTCCTACCGGGTGCGGGAACTGCCGATGTACGAACCGGACGGGCAGGTCAAGCTCCAGGCGCTATCCGAGGAGTTGGCGGCAGCAGAGGCTCTGGTGTTCTATTCGAACAGGCTGTACGGCACCCTGCCGAGGTTGCCCGAGCGATATCCGCTGAGCGCCGCCTACTATGATCTCCTGTTCTCCGGAAAGCTGGGGTACGAGCTGGCGGAATACGAGGCGACCTATCCTTCGTTCCTCGGAGTCACCTTCGTGCACGATACCTTCAGGCGCCCCGGACTGCCGGAGCCGGAGCCGCTCGGAGGGTTCCAGCCCTCTGCAATATCCCTTGACCTAGGTCACGCGGACGAGAGCTTTTCCGTCTACGATCACCCAACGGTAATGGTGTTTCGCAATAAGGAGCGGTACGACGCAGGCACCATCCGTAAGGTCATCTCTGCCGAGGTTACCGCCAGGATCTCTCAGGAAAGAAGGTCTCGCGGCCCCGTTCTATCCCCGAGCGAGTTTGAGATCCAGCGAGAGGGCGGTACGTGGGCCGATGTCTTCGCCATCGACCGGTGGACCTCGCGGGTTCCCATCCTTTCGTGGCTGCTGCTCGTCCAGGGCCTGGCCCTGCTGGCCCTGCCCCTGACCCTTTGGCTGATGCGGCCGCTGGCCGATCGGGGGTACATGTTCTCCAAGGCGATCGGCATTTTGCTTGTCGCAGTGATGGTGTGGCTTCTGGCCAGCCTGCAGTGGGTGTCCTTCTCGCCGCGCGCCATAGCTCTTGCGGCCCTCCTTCTCGCCGCCGCGTCGGTGATCGTGATGATCTATCGGCGCGAGGACATCGTCGAGTTCTTGAGGCGTAGATGGTCGGTCCTGGTCATAGGGGAGGTGGTGTTTCTTGCCGCGTTCTTTGCGTTCGTCGGTCTGCGTATGGCCAATCCCGACCTGTGGCACCCGTTCCGTGGTGGCGAGAAACCGATGGATCTCGCATATCTGAATGCGGTCACCCGCTCGACGATCATGCCCCCCCTAGACCCGTGGTTTGCCGGAGGATTCATCAACTACTACTACTTCGGCCAGTTCATAACGGGCATGCTGATAAAGGCCACGGGCATTGATGTGCGGGTGGCCTACAACTTGGCCATACCTCTGTTCTTTGCGCTGACAGCCGGCGGTGCATTCAGCCTGGCCTACAACCTGACGCAGGCGTGCAGGGGAAGGACAGTACCCCGCCGGCCAGGTCACAACGATACGGAGCCCCGTTCCGCGTCGCCAGCAGGTGGCTCGGTGCTTCTCCGACTGTGGTCAGGGCGTCTGAAGGGCTCCTTGGCGCCCCACGACTTGGGGCCGGTGTGGGCCGGGCTGTCGGCCGTCGCTCTTGTTGCGGTGCTGGGCAATCTGGACGGGGCCATTCAGGTCGGTGAAGGTCTGGCAAACATAGTGCGCGGATTGCCGTTCGGCGAATTTGATTTCTGGCGGTCTAGCCGGATGATGCCGCCGGATCCGCCTGGCTTTGAAATAACCGAATTTCCTTTCTTCACGTTCCTTTTCGCCGATTTGCACGCCCACCTGATGGCCGTGCCGTTTACGCTCCTGGCTCTTGGCCTCTCGCTAGCGGTCGTGTTGAGGAGGTCGGAATCGTCCCTCTCGTGGGCATTGCTGCTGGTGGTTCTGGGCTTGGCGGTCGGGGTGCTGCGGCTGATAAACACGTGGGACTATCCCACCTATCTTGCGTTGGCCATCGCCGCCATCTTCCTCGCCGGCTATTTCCGGCATGGAGGCCTCGGTCTGTCGATGCTGCTGCGTCCTGCCATTGAGGCTGCATTTGTTTTTCTCGTAGGGCATGTGGTCTTCCTGCCCTTCCACCTGCGCTACGAGACCTTTTTCTCGAGCCTGGAGAAGACCACAAACACAACCGAGTTGTGGCAGTTCCTCGCCGTCAGCGGCCTGTCGGTATTCATACTCGCGAGCTATTACGCGAGGGAAGGGTGGTCCTTTTACGGTGCCCGACTCCGGCGGCTGATGATGCCCGTTGGGACGCTGCTGTCCCCTGGCCGAGTCCGTCCGGCAGGCGCGGCCATAGCGGCGGTGTTAGCTCTAGCAGCATCGGCCTATGGATTAGTCGAGGTTGGCGGCAGCACAGTGCCTTTCGTTGTGGTCATGCTCATCGCGGTCGTGTCCGTCGGCGTTGCGAGAGCCGTCTCGTTCGGACCTGCCGCGCGTGTAGACGCCTTTGTCGCCGCCATGATCGGTTTATCACTGCTGCTGGTGCTGGGAGTTGACTTTCTTCGTGTCGAGGGCGATATCGACCGCATGAATACCGTCTTTAAGACGTATCTGCAGGTGTGGGTGCTGATGGGTGTTGGGTCGGCCTACGCCCTCTGGCGGCTCCTGTCGTCGGGTGTGGAGGACCCCGAAATGCGAGAGGCGAATTTGGCCGACCGCCGCTGGCGTGGCGGATTGGATGAGGGAACGGTTGGGACCCGACCGTCAGTCGGTTGGGTACTTGGAATGGGCAGGCGTGGGTGGATTCTGGTGCTCGTGCTGCTGGCCGCGGGAGCCGCCATCTACACGGTCATGGGAACGCAGGATCGGCTGCGCGACAGGTTCCAGCCGGATGGCCAGCCGTTGACCCTGGATGGCATGGCCTATATGCGGGAGGCCACCTTCACTGACGAGATGGGCCCGGTACAGTTAGTCCACGATTACGAGGCGATAACCTGGATGCAGCGCAACATCGAGGGTACACCGGTCATAGTTGAGGCCAACACACCGATCTATCGCTGGGGCGGCCGGGTCTCCATCTATACCGGCCTGCCCAGCGTCGCCGGATGGCAGTGGCATCAGGAACAGCAGCGGTGGGACTACCGGCAGGATGTGGCCCATCGCATATACCAGGTCAATACGCTGTACGAGACGGAGGATCCGGCCAGGGCGCTCGCGGTGATTGAGCGCTATGACGTGGACTACGTGTACGTCGGCGAATTGGAGAAACGTTACTATCCGGAGGCTGGGATAGCGAAGTTTGAAGGCGCGCTACGCCCGTTCTTGGAACCGGTCTATGCCAACCAAGAGGTTACCCTGTACAGGGTCGTAGGTCGCTAGCTCCAGTTAGCCCCATTTCGGCTCGACGCCGTCATGAGCGACCTTGTTGAACTTCGACTCAAAGAATATCAGCGGCCTGCCGTCGCGCACGCTCAGATTCTTGACCTCACCGATGAAGATTGTGTGGTCTCCCTGGGTAAGCTCATCGTGCACGGTGCAGTCCATGAACGCCAAACAGCCGTTGATGTGGGCCGCGCCGCTGCCGGTGATTTCGATTTCGGCATCAGGCTGGCCGATGCGTCTTTCCGGCGGGCGGGCGTAGTACTCTGCCACCGAGTCCTGGTCCTCGTTGAGAATGTTGATGGCGAACCGTCCGGTGTCGCGGATGAGCCTATAGGTGTTACGCCGGTGGTCAACGCATACCAACACCAACATCGGGTCTAGGGAGACAGAGGCGATTCCGTTGGCTGCCATGCCGTGGACGGAGCCGTCCTCCTCAAGGGAGGTGATCACCGATACGCCGGTGGCGAATTTGGCCCAGGCCTTCCTGAACTTGTCGGTGTCGGGCAAGACCCTTCCTTTCGAGTTGGTCGTAGCGGCTTTGTGACTGGCCCGAATTATATTGCAGATGTTTGACACTCCATCTGGACCGATCCTAGAATCGCCTTCGTGGGGAGGTAACAGTTGAGCACCAAAGCCTACGTACTTATCGAAACTTCGGTTGGCAAAGCCAAGGATGTGTCCGAGGCGCTTGGCGACCTACCTACCGTCGTGACGGTGGATGCCGTGACCGGACCCTATGACATCATCGCAGTCGTTGACGCAGACGACTTGGGTGCCGTGGGAGAGTTGGTTACCGGGAAGATACACACGATCACCGGGATTGTCCGCACCGTGACCTGCCTATCGATGGGCACGGCGATATAGGGGGGCGGGCAATCAATCTGCACGAGCCCCGGTAACGTCGCCCCGCCTAGTGCATCCTGCCGGACGATGTTCGTCCTCGACGCAATTCCCGGGGGGAGAGCAGCCCTAGGCGAACGTCAGCGCCCTTTGCGGATTGTGAACTAGCAGGTTATCGATCAGGCCTTGGTCAAGACCTCGCCGGCGTAGTCGCGGGACGATGTTGTCGAGGATGTGGGCGATTCCCTTACCACCGTAGCGGGTGAGTTGGTGTTTGAAATTGGCGTCGTGAGAGATGACGACCTGAGAGGTGAACCCCCCCTCGACTAGGAACTCTATCTTGTCCATCTCCTGCGTGTCGCTGGCTGCGAACTCGTTGAATTTGCCCATGTAGCTGATGCTCGAATCCTCGTAGGCGCCGAGGTGATCAAACTCCAAGAAGCATCCGGCCTGCGCAAGCTCTGTCATGGCGCCCATGTCCCAGATGGCCATGCCCAAATGGGCGAATATAATGTTCCTGGGGTCTGCGCCCGCCGCGACGAGAACGTCCAAAATGCCATGGGGAGACCAGTCGTTGAGTCCCGGGTGGATCATGATGGGTGCTCCGGTTTCAACCTGGGCGCATGCCGAGGCGCGCAGCACCTTGCGCTCGTTCTCGGTAAGCGGGTGGAAATTTCCGACCTCGCCGATTAGCCCGCTCTTGATGCCGGTGTTGCCGACGCCGACCTCGATGTCGCGTACGATCTTGTCGGCGAGTAGTTCCTCGGAGCGCTGGTCCATGTCCGCAGGGTGGGCCACCGGAACGTAGTAGCTGCCCCCCATGACGATGTTCAGCCCTGTGGCCCTAGAGATCTTGGCTAGGCCCCGTGGGTCGCGTCCAATGCCCAGGCTGGTGGCGTCGACCACCGAGACGCCGCCGGAGTACCGGTATTGAAGGGCCTCTTCGATGGCCACCTCAATGTCCCAGAGCCTGCCCGTGTCCTTGTTGTGCGACCAGTTGGCCATGATGCCTCCCAGCCGTTCGATAGAGACCGGTGCGTCTATCCAGCTCCTCCGGCTAGCCTCCTCGGGCAGCTCGAAGTAGCATTCCAAGTCGACGAGCAGGTGCTCGTGCATGATTGTGATACCGAGTTGTTCGGGTGGAATCGTTCCAAGAACGGTCTGGACCAATCCCGACTGTGGGCTGTCTGGCGCCATAATGATCACAGTGCCTGCTGAGTTTGCACCAGAGTCTATCGAAATCGAAGGTGTCCAGCACTGGCGGCGCGCGAATACGAGGGGCGGGTGAGGTACTATGCGATCGGTCGACTGCCGAGGAGGATCAATGGACTACGATGCGATTCGCCATGAACTAAGAGGGCCGGCGGTACTGGTGATGACGCCGTTCGATTCGGCCTACCAACTCAACCTAGACGCCCTGCGCATGAATATTCGCCACATCGTCCAGGGTGGCGTCTCCAGGGGCAAGGGATTCGTAATCTGCCCATCCGGGACGGGCGAGTACAATACCTTGTCCCGAGACGAACACAGGGCCGTCGTGGAGGCGGCTGTGGAATCCGCGCAAGGGGACATAGAGGTTGTAGCCGGAGTCGCGTCTAGTTCCCACTTCGAAGTCATTGAGCGCTGCAATCAGGCCTTCGCTGCGGGCGCAAGGGTCGCCATGGTGCCACCTCAGTACTACTACCACGGCATGGACCGGGACGGCCTTGTTCGCTGGTACACAGAGATAGCCAACGGGACCCAGATAGGCCTGATGGCGTACGATCAGTCGTGGCGCCGTCTGGGCGATAGCGTGGATTGTCAGGCAACGGCTAGGCTGGTCGATATCCCTAACGTGGTTTCGGTGAAGCGAGGGTTTGACCCCTCCTTCCAGGACTATGTGGAAACGATGGACCGCTTTGCCGAGAGACTGGCTATCGTGGACAACTCGTATGGCCACACCGCAGGCATGGCTCATCAGCACGGCGCTTCCTCCTACATAACGGGTATCGCCGCCTTCTGGCCCCAGGGAGAGGCGAAGTTCTGGTCGCTGCTGGAGGCCGGCAGGTACGCTGAAGCGGACAGGCTCCACTCTCGTCAGTCCACCTTCTGGCGCTTTGTTGACGATGATTTCGCTGGCTATGCCACCAACGTGCTGAAGGCGGCGGCCAAGTATGTAGGCATTGAAGCCGGCTCGGTGAGGCCTCCATTCCGCGACCTTGATGACGAGGAGCGGGCCCGGCTGGCCGACATACTCCGTGAGCTGGGGGTGCCTGAAGCACTCAAAGTTTGAGGGTCGATGCGAATGCGTGTCGCCTGCGGCGTCCACATGATTCCAGGTATACGGTGGTCCCGTGTCTGGCTGATTGAAGGGGACGACGAAGTGGCCCTTGTGGACGCTGGCCCTCCTTGGGCGTCATCCGTGGTGGCGGATTACTTGCGGTCGATTGGACGCGGTTTGCAGGAAGTGTCCTTGATCCTGATGACTCACGCTCATCCCGACCATTTCGGTGGCGCTGCCAGTCTGCGGCTATCGACCGGGGCTCGCATCGTCGCCCACCCCGCAGACTGTCGCCGATTGTCAGACGGTACATGGAGCCTTAGCTACCTGGGGGCGGGTAGCGTGCCCGTTCCGGTGCCGTTCTTGCGCAGGACGCCGGTCGATCTGTTGGTGGGGGACGGCGATGTCCTCCCGTTTTCTCGAGACGTCCGTGTACTCCATACGCCCGGACACTCGCCGGGCAGTCTGTGCTACCTGCTGGAGCGAGACGGGGTCCTGTTCTCCGGGGACACACTGTTCAGCGACGGCCGCAGGGTGGCTAGGTCGGCGCCCTTTCCCAAGTCGGACCGCAGTCTCTACAGGTGTTCGGTTGTTAGGTTAGCGGCCCTGGAATTCGATGTTTTGTGTGGCGGCCATGGCCGGGCCCTGGTGGGAAGTGGCTCAGCCGCTATCCGCGAGCTCGTCAAGCGTCGCCCGGAGCCTCCTGGCTGGGGACACGTACTGGCGCGGTTAGCTGGGCGAGCGGGGAGCCCGTCCAAGTGTAAGCGCCGCCGCCGCGACCCGCCGCCCGGGGCCACCGGGGACTGAGTCCCCGGCCTTGGACCCCGGATGCTGCTAGATCAGCAGCAATCCGCTCTCTTTGATCACCCTGCCCTGACTGATAATGGTGTCCACGTTGTGCAGCGCCCGGATGTCTGACAGCGGATCGCCCGCGATCATCAACGCATCCGCCGATTTGCCCGGCTCGAGAACGCCGGTCTCGTCGTCTATATCCAGGCACTCGGCGGATGTGCGGGTGGCCGAGACGATTGCGTCCATCTCGGAGATGCCCATTCCCTCGACCATTACCTGTGGTGTGTAGGCGAAGTCGCCGAACTCAACGTGGGCCATACCTGTGTCCAGACCGGTCACGAACTTAACGCCTCGGTCCCACATGTCACGGAGGATGGCGTAACGACCTTCGGGGTCGTCAAGAACTGCTGAGGTTGCGCCCGGATCGAGCGGCACACCCTTGGCAGACCTGATTTCGGTAATTGCGATGGTTGGGTCGACCCACAGACCCTTCTCGGCCATGCTATCGGCCACCTCGGGTCTGTAGTCCCAGTTCTCGCCCTCGTCTCCCGACAGCCAGGTGCTGTGAATCAGGTTGTGGACGCCAGCCTCGGTGCAGTTGACCACGCCTACCGTGCCATGGCAGTGGGCCGCGACCCTCACTCCCATGCGCTCGGCGTCGGCAACAGCGGCCTTGAGGGTGGAGGAGGGATATTGGGCGGCTCGCACATTGGACCGCGGGGTGAACGCGCCGCCGGTCGACATGATCTTGATGTAGTCGGCCCCCAGCTTAATCTGCTGCCGGACGGCCGTGACGACCTCGTCGACGGTGTCGGCCTCTGTGCCGAAGCTGTTGCAGTGGCCTCCGGTAGTCGTAATCGGCGTGCCAGTTACGAGCATGCGTGGTCCCGGTATCTTGCCGTCTGTTACCGCCCTTTTGACCGGAAAGGCGATCTCGTTGCGGCTGCCCAGGTCGCGAACCGTGGTTACACCCGATGCCAGGGTCGTTCGGACTGCGTCGACCGAACGCATTAGCAGCTCGTCATGGCTCTCACCTGTGACGTGTTCATAGGCTTCGGGACTGGCCGAACAGTGCATGTGGGCGTGCACCTCAACGAAACCCGGCATGATGGTGCCGCCGGCCAGCTCACTGACCTCCCCGTCCGGACTGCTGCCGAGCTGGTCTCGCGTTGTGACTGCAAGGATGCGGCCCTCCTCAATTAACAGTGCGCCGTTGGCGATTGGAGCCGCCCCTGTACCGTCTATCAGTCGGTCGGCGATGAGTATTCGTCGCATTGAGGTTTCCTCGAGGGTCCGGGAGGGGATGTCGGCGGGATTATAGGGTTATCGGATATAATCCCGCCACCGGCGGGCGAGCGGCTCAGCCGGCCGATACAAGGGCGGTCTTTTCGAAGTTTTGGAGGGCGGCTTATGGCCACCGCGAGAGCATCCGTACCCAAGGAAAAGTTGCTGTGGATGTACGAAACCATGGTCCTGATACGGCGCTTCGAGGAGCAGGCGAAGCGTGAGGCCGACCAGGGCCGGATTCTGGGGACGCACTCGGCTATAGGTGAGGAGGCGGTGCCGACCGGTATCTGTGCGCACCTGCGTGATGATGACTACGTGCTCGGCAACCATCGCAGCCATCATCACTGCATAGCCAAGGGTGTCGGCGTCAAGGAGATGATGGCCGAGCTGCTTGGTAAGGTGACCGGCACGAATCGGGGTAAGGGCGGCACGATGCACATCGCCGATGCGACCAAGGGCATGCTCGGTGCCAACGGCGTTGTTGGCTCAAATATACCTGTCGCCACGGGCTGCGCACTTGCCGCCAAGGTCCAGGGGCGTGACAGCGTGTCCGTCGTGTTCTTCGGTGACGGAGCATCAAGCCAGGGATCGCTGCATGAGGCGATGAACCTAGCGTCCATCTGGGATCTGCCTGTGATCTTCATTTGCGAGAACAATCGCTACGCGGAGTCGACGCCCTACGAGTATGCGGTCGCCGGCAAGTCTGTGGCCAGTCGTGCCGCTGGGTACGCGATGCCCGGTGTAACGGTAGATGGTCAGGACGTGATGGAAATGTACGAGGTGTCCGGCGAGGCGGTTGCCCGCGCACGTCAAGGAGAGGGCCCGACGCTGATCGAGGCGCTGACGTACCGCTATCACGGCCACTATGGTGCCGACAACCCGCTGGGCTATCGCAGCGAGGAGGAGGAGGTGTACTACAAGGACCGGGACTGCATAGACACCATGGCCAAGTTCCTTTTGGAGAGTGGCATCATGACCCGACAGGAATTGGACGAGATTGACCGTGTGGCTACAGGCCGGGTCGAGGAGGCGTCCAGGTTTGCCGTCGAGAGCCCCTACCCGGACCCCTCCGAGATCCTGAGTGACGTGTACGTCAATTACCCCTAGTTGCACATACACCCTTCCGCGTAGTGCCCCTTGCAAGGTCGCGGCCTGGGGACTGCTGCGGGTGAAGATCCTGCGATGGCAGTATTGAACAGTCTGCGAGGAGACACTACATATGGCGACGACAGCGGTTAGGGCACTCACCTATGCGCAGGCGGTCAACGAGGGATTCCATCAAGAGTTCGAGCGAGACCCGGCGGTCATCATCATGGGCGAGGACGTGGCCGGTGGGGCGGGCCGGGACGATTTTGAGGACGCGTGGGGAGGGGTTTTTAAGCTGACGCGTGGGCTGATCGGGAAGTACGGGCCCGCGCGGGTTCGAGACACCCCGATAGCGGAGAACGGGTTCATCGGTGCCGCCGTGGGTGCTTCGGCCGCCGGGCTCAGGCCAATTGCCGATCTGATGTTCGTAGGCTTTGTGGGCGTTTGCGGCGATCAGATCTTCAACAACATGGCGAAGATGCATTACATGTTCGGCGGGAAGGTGAACCTGCCGCTAACCGTTATCACCTCCACAGGTGCCGGCGTCGGCTCGGCGGCTCAGCACTCCGAAACCCTGTACTCGATCTTTGTTCACTTCCCGGGTCTTAAGTGCGTTGCCCCGTCAAATCCGTACAACGCCAAGGGACTTCACATCGCCGCCATCCGAGACGATGACCCTGTGATCGTCTTTAACAATAAGCTGCTCATGGGGGGTGTGGGCACCGGTGCTCATGTGCCGGAGGAGGCGTATGAGGTTCCCATAGGGAAGGCCCACGTTGCCAGGGAAGGCGTGGACGTCACCCTGATCGGCATCAGCTATACGACGTACCAATGCCTCAAGGCGGCCGACATTCTGGCCGATCGAGGGTATTCGGCCGAGGTCATAGACCTACTATCCCTGTCGCCGCTCGACGAAGACACCGTCCTGAGTTCTGTACAGAAGACTCGCAAGGTGGTGATCGTGGATGAGGACTACCCGCGTTGCTCGATGGCTTCGGAACTTTCTGCGGTGATAGCCGAGCAGGCCTTCGACTTTCTGGACGCGCCACCGAGAAGGGTAATGGCTCCACACGCGTCCGTTCCGTACAGCCCTGTCCTTGAAGATCAGTTCATTCCCTCGCCGGAGCGTATCGTCGAAGAGGCGATCGCGACCATGGAGTAGCCCTTGGCCGACCAACGGCCGCTCACCTTCGTCCAGGCGACGAACGAGGCGATTCGCACGATGATGCGTGAGGATCCAGATGTGATCGTGATGGGAGAGGACGTGGCCGGCGCGGCGGGCCGTGCCGACCAGGGATTCATCGACCACTTCGGCGGCACCTTCCAACTAACGAAGGGACTCATACAGGAGTTCGGCCCGGAACGCGTCCGGGACACTCCAATATCCGAGACTGGCTTCATGGGTGCGGGGGTCGGTGCGGCGGCGGCTGGGCTGAGGCCGTTGGTGGACCTGATGTTCGTTGGCTTCATGGGTGTCTGCGGAGATCAGATACTCAACAACATGGCCAAGATGCACTACATGTTCGGAGGCAAGGTCAACCTGCCGATCACGGTCATGACCCAGACCGGTGCGGGCCACGGATATGCGGCGCAGCATTCAGAGACGCTTTGGTCCGTGTTCACACACTTTCCGGGCCTCAAATGCGTCGTGCCGTCCGATCCCTACACAGCCAAAGGGCTTCAGATAGCGGCGATGCGCGACGACGATCCGGTGATAGTTTTCCAGTGCATCCGCTCCCTTGGAGCCAACTACGGTGGCCAGCATGTGCCGGAGGAGGCCTACGAGGTTCCGATCGGGCGGGCGAGGGTAGTTCGCGCTGGCACGGATGTGACCCTGATCGGCATCGGCTATGGCACGCGCACGTGCTTGGAAGCTGCCGAGATGCTGACAGAAGGAGGGTACTCGGCCGAAGTCGTCGATCTTCTGTCCCTTTCTCCTCTGGACGAGCACACGATCGTCGAGTCAATCAAGAAGACTCGCAAGGTGGTGATCACCGACGAAGATTATCCGCGCTGCTCGGTCGCGTCCGATCTCGCTGCGCTCGCGGTCGAGCAAGCCTTCGATCACCTCGATGCACCACCAAAGAGGCTGAGTGCGCCGCACGCGTCCGTTCCATACAGCCCTGCGCTGGAGGAGCGCCATCCCCCCAGGCCTGTCGACGTGGTTGAGGCCGCGATGGCGGTCTTGGAATGAGCGGCCGAACACCTACATCGGCGATCGGGAGGAACTAATGGCAACGGAGATCATAATGCCCAAGCTCGGGATGGTAATGACTGAGGGCACGGTCTCGAAGTGGGCTAAGGGCGCGGGCCAAAAGGTCTCTCAGGGCGAGGTGATCGCCGAGATTGAGACCGAGAAGATCAACTACGAGCTTGAGGCGACCGGTGATGGGGTGCTGCACCAGTTGGTCTTGGAGGGGGCCGTAGTGGCGGTAAATGGCCTGATGGGCTACCTGCTGGAAGAAGGTGAGAATCCCCCTGAGGAGCGCAAGCAGGCGGGAACAGTCGCGGCCGCTCCCGTATCGGCTCCGGCGCCCAGGCGTGCCGGACCAGCTAGGAGTGTTGGAGGCGCCGTGCCATCGACTCCGGGAGCCCGCAAGCTCGCCGCGAGGCTCGGCGTCGATCTGTCCAAGATCACTCCCACCGGGCCACGGGGTCGGGTGGTGGAGGGGGACGTTCGAAAATTCGCCGAGATGGGAGCTTCCTCGGCAGGGCCGGCCGACAGGTCACTCGCCGCCTCACTGGGCGGGTTGCCAGAGCCGGCTAGAGTCGACCCGATGTCTGGTATGCGCAAGGGCATAGCCGACCATATGCGCGCTTCGATCCAGTCTACGGCCCAACTTACGTTCACGTTGGAGGTGCCGGTAACCGAGCTACAGCGTCAGCGCAAGAACTGGTCGCGGTTAAACAGGACCCCGATCACCAACACCCACGTTTATGCCAAGGCCTGCGCACAAGTCCTTGGGGATTTGCCGATCCTCAACACGGTTCTGGCGGACGGCAAGATCCACTATTTTGACCGCATTGACATAGGTGTGGCCGTTGCCCTTAGTGAGGGACTGATAGTCCCGGTGTTGCGGAACGTGGCCAACACTCCACTGGCCGACATCGCCGGGCAGACTTCTGACCTAACCAAGAGGGCGCAATCCGGGCAACTCTCACCGGACGAGGTTGCCGGGGGCACCTTCACTATCAGCGTGCTGGGTACGGTGGACACCTTTACTCCAATCCTCAACCGTGGCCAGTCTGCCATCCTTGGTGTCGGGGCGACGCGGCGGAAGCCAGTCGTGGAGGGAGGCGAGGTTGTCATCGGGGACGTGTGCACTTTCAGCCTGACCGTCGACCATCAAACGGTAGATGGCGCGGTGGCAGCCGACTTCATGGCAAGGTTCTCGGAATTGATCCAAGACCCGGCTCCTCTGCTGCCTTGATACCCCGCTCGGTCGGGTGGATGTCGCTGCCGCGTCGTCCCGCTGACCCAGACGAGGCCATCCCCGCCTTAAACGTATCGGCTGGCGATGTGAATCGAGTCGCTTGCTCGCAAGGGGCCAGCGATGGCCTGGGAGTTCCCTGAAATGGAATACATCGGTCTCGGGCGAACCGGCCTAAAGGTTTCTCCTCTGTGCTTAGGCACCAATATGTTCGGCGCGGGCTATGTCGACGACGAGAGGGCCGCAACCGTCATCAGGACGGCCCTCGACATGGGGGTGAACTTCGTAGACACGGCCGATGTCTACCACGACGGCCTTTCGGAGAGCGTGGTTGGCAGGGCGATCGCCCACTTCCGTCACCAGGTGGTACTGGCGACGAAGGGCGGCTACCCGATGGGCGACGGACCAAACGATAGAGGCCTGTCCCGCTCCCACCTCACCGAAGCCATCGACGCCAGCCTGCGGCGTCTTGGCACGGACTACATCGATCTATACCAAGTCCACATATGGGATCCTGACACCCCGCTTGATGAGACGATAAGGGCACTGGACGATGCCGTCACGGCAGGCAAGGTTCGCTACGTGGGGTGCTCCAACTTTTCGGGCTGGCAGCTGATCAGGGCACTTTGGGAGAGCGATGCGGCTGGCCGCATCCGGTTTGAGACGACGCAGCCGCCCTATAATCTTGCCCACCGGGATATAGAGGCGGAGTTGATGCCTGCATGCTTGCAAGAGGACGTGGCAATCCTGCCGTACCAGGTGCTGGCCGGCGGAGTCCTGACAGGGACGTATGACCCGGAGTCGCCCCCGCCGCAGGACACCCACATGGCCTCCAAGCTGGCTGGAACGGCCCGTTTGCGGTACTGGAATCAGGCCACCTTCGATGTGGCGGACCGGCTGATGGAGGTGGCGGCCGATCTCGGGCACAGCACAACCCAAGTGGCTCTGGCCTGGGCGCTGGCCAAGCCGGGCATCACCTCCTTGGTGGTGGGGTCGAGTCGACCCGAGCAGGTGCAGGCTAATATTGAGGCGCTCGACATAAGACTAGATGATGCCTTGGTGGCCAGGTTGGAGGGACGATAGCCCGGGGCAGCCAAGGCGCCGTATCGATGATGCGAGGGGCGTGTTGACGGTAGTAGTCACAGTGGAGCGTCGGATGAAGCCGGGCTCGCTGAGGGAGATCCACAGGCTGCAGGCTGAGCTATGGGAGATTGCCAGCCGGACGCCGGGCTACATCTCTGGGGAGACTGTGTTCAGCGCCTCAGATCCAGACCGGTTCATGACACTCAGCAGATGGGAGAGCATTGACCACTGGTGGGACTGGGAAAATAACGGCGAGCGGCAAGATCTTTTCGAACAATACAGCGGTATCTTAGAGGTCACTAGGGGTCCAAGAGTCTGGAGGACCACGCAGTGAAAGGGAGGTAATGGCTGATTCGCTAAGCATCACCGATAGCAGGACAGGCGAGATCTATGAAGTGCCGATATTCGCCGGCACTTTCCCCGATCGAGGATCGGCGATAAACGCCTCGGAACTGCGCCGGATCAGGGCATCGGAGGAGGACTTTGGCCTGCTAGCCCACGACCCGGGATTCCTGAACACCTCTTCTTGCCGGAGTCAGATCACCTATATTGACGGAGACGCCGGGGTCTTGCGCTACCGCGGATACTCCATCGAGCAGTTGGCGACAAACAGCACCTATCTGGAGGTCGCCTACTTGCTGATCAACGGAGAATTGCCCACAGAGTCCCAGCTCGCGGCGTGGACCTACGACATAACCCACCACACGATAATCAACGAGAAGATCAAGCGATTTCTGGACGGGTTCCACTACAACGCTCATCCGATGGGCATTCTTGTCAGCGCCGTTGCCGCGCTTTCCACCTTCTATCCCAAGTCTCGGGACGTGCACGACCACAGCGTACGCAGCCGGTCGATCATGCGGTTGATCGCCAAGATGCCCACCCTGGCGGCATTCGCATACAGATACAATGCCGGACAGCCCTACGCCTATCCAGACAACGATCTGAGTTACTCGGGGAACTTCCTGAACATGATGTTCAAGTCCACCGAACTCAAGTATCGACCGGATCCGGTGCTGGAGCGGGCCCTTGACGTCCTTTTCGTACTGCATGCCGACCACGAGCAGAACTGCAGCACGTCGGCCATGAGAAACGTGGGCAGCTCCGACGCCGACCCCTACGTGTCTGTGTCGGCGGCAGTGGCCGCGCTATACGGTCCTCTTCATGGTGGGGCAAACGAGGCTGTCTTGCGCATGCTCACGGAGATCGGGGACACAAGAAACGTGCCCGAGTACATACGAAGGGTTAAGAGCCGCGAATTCCGACTGATGGGCTTCGGCCATCGCGTCTACAAGAGCTATGATCCCCGCGCGAGGATCCTCCGTGAACTGGCCGAGCAGGTATTTGAAGTATGCGGCCGCAACCCGCTGATCGAGGTGGCGACCGAGCTGGAGAAGATCGCCCTTGAGGATGAGTTTTTCGTAGAGCGCGGCCTGTACCCGAATGTGGACTTTTACTCGGGGATCATCTACCAGGCTATGGGTTTTCCCATTTCCATGTTCCCCGTTCTGTTCGCGATTCCGAGGACGTCAGGGTGGCTGGCACATTGGGAGGAGATGCGCAACGATCCAGAGCTGCGTATAGCACGCCCACGCCAAGTCTACGCTGGCGAGGCTGAACGCCCTTTCGTGCCCCTCGCCCAACGGGCATGACCCGGTCGCGCCATGGCTCTCATGGACGTTACCCTACATGTTGTTAGAGGGGCGGGCTGACCCACTGCATATCGTGTAATCGCCTGTGGCGGTGGTGATTTTCGAGAGGGTTTCAGGGCATAATACCGTGTGGCCTTCAACCCCACTCCGGTAGATAACCCTCAGCATAGGGAGATCCGCTTCGCTCACCCGAGCGAACAGGAATTCGCCTCGATACTGGACTTTTACGGCGTTAGGTGGGAGTACGAGCCGAGATCGTTCCCCCTCAGGTGGGATGCCGAAAGGGTGGCAGAGATGTTTACCCCGGACTTCTACCTCCCTGACCTAGGCGTGTACTTGGAATTGACCACCCTCAAACAGAGCCTGGTCACCGAGAAGAATCGCAAACTCAGGCGTATGCGGGAGTTGTACCCAGGTGTGGCGGTCAAGCTCCTTTACCGGCGCGACTATCACCGGTTGTTGGCCAAGTACGGCTTCGGCCCTCTTGCCGCCGCGGATTTCGGCGGCGTGGATCACGTGTTGTTCACCGCCCGCGGCATAGCCGAAAGAGTACGCCAGTTGGGGCGAGCGATATCGGCCGATTACGAAGGTAAGGAGCCGGTGCTTGTGGGTGTCCAGCGTGGGATGGTCTGCTTCATGGCCGATTTGATCAGGGAGATCACCTTGCCGATAGAGCTGGACTTTATGTCGGTTTCGTACTACGGATCGTCGGACGAGGGCGTGCGGGTGGTAAAGGACCTGGATCTGGAGCTTACCGGGCGGGACGTACTATTGGTCGAAGACATCGTCGACACCGGTATGACGCTGAACTACCTGCTCAATTACCTCATGGTCAAGGAGCCAGCCACCTTGAACGTGTGTACGCTCGTGGACAAGCGAATCAGGCGCATCGCAGATGTCGACATCCGCTATGTCGGATTCGAGGTGGGGGATGAATTCGTCGTCGGTTATGGACTGGACCACATGGAAAAGTACCGCAACCTGCCGTTCTTGGGAGTCTTGAAACCCGAACAGGAGGACGCCGGCGACAAAAAAAGAGGCCCCAAGGAACCTTGCTCTCCGCTCACCTCGCCGGACGCCCCGCAGTTGCCCACTTGACCCCGGTCCGGTAGCTTCCTTCGCAGCCCCTTGGGACCAGAGAAAACGGTATCAGTTTGGCGGGTATTATGTCAAGTACAATCCGTGGCGGGCCGTGCGCACCCTTGGTCCGTGGTTGATGATTTGGCTGGCCGAAGTGGCTGGGCGTAGCGATAGACAGCCAGGTGATGGCCTTGAGCATTGCAAAGGGTATGAGAGAACTGTCTTGGCGTTCCACATCCATGGAGTACGTCTTTCGCCAAGCCGCGAAGGAACCGGCCGTAGGAGGCTAAATCACGAGGCGAATGCCCTTCAGACGCCTAGACACTTTTGGGTGACTGTGTGAAATTGAACCGGTCGCCAAGGTGGCCACAGCCGTATCGTCGGATGAAGCCGCCCCTTTAGCCTTGACGAGAGGTCCGGAAAGGGCCATTTAGGAGGAGATATGGAAGCTGCGTTCTTAGTTTTGATCGGGGGTGCACTGTTTGCACAGTCCTGGAACTACCTAGGCCTGTTTTCCGAAGGTCGCTCGATGGGAGTGGTCGTGGGCGGGCTTGGCCTCTTGTCCTTGGTTGGCCTCGTTATGACGCCGATGCTCCTAGAGGGAAGGTCCACCGAGGCAGACGTCCTAACGAACATCACGATGATGAAGGCGCTGATCCTGGTCTGGGCGGTCTACACGGTGGCCGTTGCGGCACAGGCCTATTTGGATCTGGAGGAGCGGGCAGTCGGCTTCTATGCAGGCTTCCTGTGCGTATTCAACGTAGTCGCGTTGATCTACTTCGCGGCCGAGATGTCAAGTGGCTACGGTGACGGCCCATGGCTCACGATGTCAGGGGCCACACTGATCCTGGCGATCAACGCTGGTCTAATTTTCTTTCACCAAGCCATCCCGTTCCAGGCTATCAGGCTTGTGTCCGGGTGGTTCCTGCTGCTCGGCGGCGCAGCCGTAGCCGTGCTAGGCTCGCTGGTGGCAACGTCAGTGATACAGCTCTAGGCTCCAAGGAACTTGTCTCCTGCGCCCCTGCGAGGTCCTCTCGACAGGGGCGCATTTGTCTGGAATTGACGACTTGCGAAGGGACGGAGGGTGACGAACCGCAGCTATGGTTGATCCCCTTATGGAGGAAACGACGGACACGGCGGACCCTCGAATCGTAGGTCCAGATGAATCTCCTGTTGGACACCCTACCAGCCGGGACCAAAGTATCTCCGTTGCGCAGGTCCTAGCCGAAAGCGAACTGGAAACAGACAGGTACTCTTGGGAGGGGACCTTCTCCCAGTACCTTGAGATGGTAGTTGCGACGCCGGCGCTGTCGCGACTATCCCATGGCCTCGTTTACGACGCCATTAGTTCTGCAGGAACTGAAGAGGACCTCAACGGAGAGCCTGTCTACGGGCTATTTAATGGGCAGATTTTCGGTCTGGAGTCTGCGCTACACCGAATCATTGGCTATTTCGAGGCTTCCGCCCGGCGCCTAGAAGTCAGGAAACGGATTCTGCTCTTGCTGGGTCCGCCCGCCAGCGGAAAATCGTCGATCATAGACATCATCAAGCGGGGCCTCGAGGATTACACCCGAACTGAGGATGGGGCGGTCTACACCATCCAGGGTTGTCCGATGCAGGAAGATCCCCTGCACCTGATCCCAAGCGGGCTTAGGGCCAGGCTAGCCCGGGATCATGGCCTGCATATTGAAGGAGACCTTTGCTTTCACTGCCGCTTCCTCCTTGAGCGTGACTATAGGGGTAATCCTGCGGAGGTGCCCGTGACCCGCGTCGTGTTCTCCGAGTCCCAGGCGAGAGGTATCGGCTACTACGTTGCCAACAACCCAAGGCCACCCGACCCATCCGTTTTAGTGGGCAGCTACAACGAGAAGAAGCTCGATGGAGATCGCCAAGAAGTCGCTGCTCGTGCCTTCCGGCTGGACGGCGAACTGAACGTTGCCAATCGAGGCATCATGGACTTTGTCGAGATCTTCAAGGCTGACCGAAGGTTACTGACCACGCTTCTGTCACTGGCACAAGAGCAACTTATCAAGATGGAAAAGTTCGGATCGGTCTACGGAGACGAGGTGATCATAGGTCACTCCAACGAGGGCGATTTCGGCACCTTCAGTCAAGACGAGTCCTCAGAGGCGCTGAAGGACCGGATCATAGCCATTAAGATCCCCTATAACCTGCGGGTCTCAGAAGAGGTCAAGATCCTCAACAAGATGCTCGGACAGAGCACCGTGCAGGACGTGGATATCGCGCCGCTGACCATGCCGGTGGTCAGCACTTTCGCTGTCCTGTCTCGGCTGGAGGCTCCCTCCCGGCAGGGCATGGCCCTTTTGGACAAGGTCAAGCTCTATAACGGCGAACTCGTTGGTTCATACACCCATCGTGACGTTGTCGAAATGCAGCGCCACCACCCCAATGAGGGCATGGGAGGCATATCCCCCCGCTACGTGATGAACTGCATAGGAGTTGTGGCAAGCGCAGAATCCGGGATCGTGACGCCCTTGGCGGCCATAGACAGCTTGTGGCGGGGGCTCAAAGAGAACATAAGCCTGGATCAGGGGGACATCGTCACTTACGTGGGTTTCATCGCCGACACCGTTAAGGAGTACGACCGGCTCGCAGTAAAGGAACTCCAAATGGCGCTGACTGACTCGTTTAATGACAGCGCCAACGAACTCTTCGAGAACTACGTCGCCAGCATAGCTGACTTCTGCCAGTCAAACGGTAAATCGGGAAATGCTGGAATCCGTTCGCCCAACGAGCGGGATATGCAGGAACTGGAAAGGGCGGTGGGTGTGATGGCGCGGGACAAGCGCGCCTTTCGACGAGAGCTTCATGATCGAATCAGCGGGTGGAAGCTGAAGGGCAAATCGTTCGATTACCGTTCGGAGCCACGCTTGCGGGCGGCTGTTGAGTTGAGATTGCTGCCCGCGGCTCGGGCGGTGGAGCGAGCGCTGACCGAACCTCGCTTCGCCCGCCAGAAGGTGGAGTGGCGCAGACGCTACGAAGCCGTCGTCAGTCGCCTTGTGGACTCTTTCGGCTACTCGCAGGCCACGGCCGACGATCTGATCGCATACGGGCTGCACGTAATCAAGAGGCGTCCCGTGATCAAGACGCCCCGCGGCGAAGGAGTCGAATGGCTCTGGCCCCTTTACCCGAAGCCACCCGTTGAGGAAGGCCGTTCCGTCTAGGGGGCCTCCACAGCTTCCGTTGGCCCTCGTCTGAGTAGTATCTCGTGCACGGCGGCTCCCAGTGACCCGCCGACTAGTGGGCCGACAATGTACACCCAAAAGCCATATTGCGGCCCGGGAATCGCTATCGATCCCCATCCTGCCGCCAAGGCCACCAAGCGAGGACCGAAATCTCTGGCGGGATTCCAGCCGGCCTGGGTCAGTGGAGCGAACAGGCTGATGAGGATCGCCACGGAGAAGCCAATGAACAGAGGAGCCAGACGTCCTGGCGAAAAACCGCCTGCGCGCTTTTCCACGAGGCTGAAGATCAAAAGCACTAGGACGCCGGTGCCGAAGGCCTCCACGACCAACGCCCCGGCCGGCGAGATTAGATCTTGGGCCGAAGCACCGGTGCCGAAGATGTCCGGGTTGGGGAAATACTCTCCGAAGACCATGGCGGAATGCTGGCTGCCCGGCTCACCCCTGACGAGGCCGTTCGTGGCTTCGAAACGGCCGATGAAGTTTCCGAACAGCCACCAGATGGTCGCGCCGGCCATAACCCCCCCGGCCATCTGTGAAAGCCAGTAGAGGGGAAGCCTGAGCACAGGGAATTCCTTAGGCCGGAAGATCGCAAATGCGAGGCTGATCGCAGGATTCAGGTGTGCCCCCGAGAGCGCTGCCGTCGCGTAGATGGCGAGTGCGATGCCGAAGCCCTATACTGCGGCCACCTGCCACAGGCCGACCTGGGCCCCTGTGATGACGGCAGCGGCTACGGAACCGGTGCCGAAAAGCACGAGAAGATATGTTCCGACGGTCTCTCCGGCGGCCATCCTAAGGTGCCCCAGCTGGGGTTTGATCATCTCGACCTCCTTGAGACCCAACGTAGGCCCGGGTTTTTTGCAAAGTCAACCGGGCTGAAGGGATCCCTGAAGCGGCCTCAGGGGCCGAATCCGGCCCAGTAGATCTACGCCCAACCCCGTTCATCACGGACTCGGGAGCAGCGGACAATACTGGCGCGAACGCCGATAAGGCCGATAAAATAGCGCCCCGATGGCCGGCGCGGGAGACACGATGGTCGAGCAAGAAGGTAAGGGCATAGGCGCGGTGGAGTCCGAATGTCGGACCAAACCTTCGTTTTCGTCGTCATCGGCGCGGCGCTGGTGTTCTTTCTGTGGGGGCGCTGGCGCTTTGATGTCGTTGCGCTACTCACGCTACTTGTTCTTGTAATCTCCCGCATCGTTCCGGCCGAGACGGCGTTCTCGGGGCTTGGTCACCCCGCTGTCGTCACCGTGGCTGCCGTCCTAGTGGCCGGTCGAAGTCTCGCCAACTCCGGGGTGGCCGAATTTATCAGCCGCAGGCTGGCTGCGCTCGGCGATGGGCGCCTCGTTCAACTCATCGCCATGACCTGCCTGACGGTCCTGTTGTCGGCGTTCATGAACAACGTGGGGGCCTTGGTCCTGATGATGCCTGTGGCCATCGAGACCGCCCGCCGGACCGGCCTGTCGCCGTCCCGCATTCTTATGCCGCTTGCGTTCGGCTCGCTGTTGGGTGGCCTTCTGACCGTCATCGGCACACCGCCAAACATCGTCATCGCCACGTTCAGGGCAGAGACCGGGCAAGACCCCTTCCGGATGTTTGACTTTCTACCGGTGGGCATCGCTGTCGCGGCGGTGGGCATCGTCTTTATCGTGCTGCTGGGCTGGCGTCTCATACCCCGGCGCCGATCCAGAGCTCTGGATCCGCAGGCCTTCAGCATCCAGGAGTACCTTGCCGAGGTAAGCGTCCCGGCGGGCGCGCGTATGGCCGGCCGGCTGCTAGGTGAGATCAAGAACGCGATGGACGCGGACTTCGGCGTGGTCGGCCTCATCCGCGATGAGCGACGGTTCGAGGCTCCTTCCACCCTTCAGGAGATCAGGGCTGGGGACGTTCTCATAGTCAAGGCCGATCCCAAGGTCCTAGACGAATTGATAGCCGTATCGGGCTTTGAGATGGCTGGGAGTGATGGTTCGGCCTCGCGCTCCGGGCATAGGGGCGAGATAGTGGTCTTGGAGGCGGTTGTCGCCCCAGATTCCGATCTCGAAGGACGAACTCCCTCCGAAATCGGAATGCTGGCCAGATACGGAATCAACCTGCTGGCTATAGCCCGGGGCGGCGAGCGGATTCAGGAGCGGCTGGGTGATGTAGGGCTGACCGTCGGGGACGTCCTGCTACTGCAGGGGCGATCGGATGCGGTGATGGAGGGACTGAGTCGCATGGGAGGCCTGCCTTTGGTCGAAAGAGATCTGAGGCTCGGACGGCCCAGGCCCAAGCCGATCATAACCGTCGCCATATTTGGCCTTGCTATAGCGCTGACAGCCAGTGGAGTGCTCTCGGTCCAGGTTGCCTTCGTGGGAGCGGCTCTACTGATGGCCGTCGCCGGCGCTGTAACCCTGCGCGAGGCCTATGAGAGCGTAAACTGGCCCATAATCATCCTGCTTGGGGCAATGCTCCCGATTGAGGGCGCTCTCGTCAGCACGGGCGGCTCCGGGACGATTGCAGGGCTCCTCAATTCGACTGGTGGTGGCACGCCCGACTACGTGATCCTGCTAATCGTGTTGGCGGCCACCATGGTCCTTTCCGGGATCGTCAACAACACAGCGGCAGCGGTCATCATGGCGCCGATCGCAATCGACATCGCCAGAGACCTAGGGGTCAGCGTCGACCCTTTCCTGATGGCGGTCGCGGTGGGCGCGTCGGCCGCGTTCCTGACGCCGATAGGGCATCAGTCCAACACCTTGGTGATGGGCCCCGGAGGATACCGGTTCGCCGACTACTGGAGGATGGGGCTGCCCCTTTCGATTCTGGTCGGCGCCGTGGCGGTGCCGGTGATCTTGGTTGTTTGGCCGCTCGGGGGTTCTTAACAGTTCCTTTGCCGACCGCTCGCGCTTGCTTTCGAATCGACGGTCGGCTGTTGGGTCCGGCGCACTGAGGCCCCCTTCCGCGTCTTGTGGGAGCCGACCGGTCTCCTAAAGCGTTCCAGAAATGAAGTGTCGCCAATGAACCCAGTGGTCATGGTCACGGCGTCCTCCCGATTGTCGGAGTAGTATGCTTTGCGTCTTCCTCTCTCCGTGAACCCGTACTTGGTGTAGAGGTTGCGGGCGATGTAATTCGACTCGCGGATCTCCAGTGTCACTGCGGTCGAGCGGCGCTCAAGAGCCTGCTCGATGGCTGAGATCAAGAGAAGCTCCCCGATACCGCGACCACGGTGCTGTGCCAAGACACCGAAATTGACCACGTGGGCTTCGTCGGCCATGTACCAAATGCCGACAAAGCCCACCGTTCTCCCACCGTCCTCTCCGGCGCAGGTTGTGCGAGCGGTCGGCTCGGTTCGATCCCTGCATGCCTTCGTCTTGATTCGACGTTTCTCCTGCGACCTCTCCCCGATCGAATCTGCTACGAGGTAACGTGCGAGTCGATTGTGCAGCTCGCTTCGAAACGAAGTGGGCGGAAAGAGTGTGGGCAAGGCCTCGCGCTCTACTGATGCACAGCGCAAGACATCTGCCTTCGTCATTGGTCTGACCAGGAAAGGCATGATGCGTTTATAGGGTCGATGGCCGCGCAACCAGTCAAATTGTCCAGTTCCGGCTGTGGCAATCGGTAGCGTCCACTGGCCAGCACAGAACTAACTTCGTGCTCGAATCGTACGTTATATGTGGTTACAATAGGTCGTAGTCTAGTAGAGGAGGTCAAAGCGGTGAGCGCCGACAGGTCGCCTTCCAGTGAGCGCATCGAGGCTCTGGTAAGGCGCGCCCAGCGCGGTGAAACGGCCGCTTTCGAGGCGCTCTATGACCTCTTCTACGACAAGGTCTTTCGCTACCTCTCGTTCAAGACAGGGGATGTGTTGTTGGCCGAGGATCTGGCAGAGGAGGTTTTCCTCCGAATGCTGACATCCATCGGCAGCTATGAGCATCGGGGACATCCCTTTTCCTCTTGGCTATTTCGTATAGCGCACAATCTCGCGGTCGATCATTTTCGCAAGCAGGGGCGCCAGAAGACCGTTTCGCTCGACAAGGTGTCCGCGGTGGTTGGAGAGTCCGGCGTCGATCTCGACAAGTACGTGCAAACAAAGCTGACCATGAGAGAGGTCAACGAGGCGATGGAGGGTCTTACCGACCTACAGCGCCAGGTGATCTCCATGAGGTTCGCCGGAGAACTTTCGGTTAAGGAGACGGCCGAGGCCCTCGGGCGAAAGGAGAACGCGATCAAGGCCCTCCAGCACGCCGGAATAAAGAAGCTGCGCCGCATCCTGATGCCTGCAGGCAGTCCCTCTCATCAGCACATCTAGCTAAAGGACACATGGATCCTTTCGAGATCGACAGGGAACTCGACGAGGTTTTCGATGCCTGCCTCTATCGCATGGCCGAGGGCCAGAGTATCGAGGAGTGCCTTCGCGACTACGCCGGCCATCGAGAGCGATTACAGCCCTTGCTGGAGGCCGCGCAAGCCACCCTCTCGGCCGCCTCCGCGGTAGAGCCATCAAGGACCGCAAGAATCCGGGGCAGAGTCAGGCTCCGTGAGCGACTCGATTCCGAACTCCCACTTCACCCGCGTTCACGGTGGTGGCCTCTGCGAGTACCCAGACCTCTGGCCGTCCCTATGACCGCCGCGCTGGCAATTGCACTGATTGTTCTTGGTGGCGGAAGTATCGCCGCAGTGGTGGCTGAAGACTCCGTCCCCGGGGACAATCTCTATTGGGTTAAGCGCACCAAGGAGAGCGTGGTCCTGACACTGTCGCGCTCTGACACAGGTAAGGCGCAGACCCATGCCGAGTTGGCCGGAGTGCGTGGCGAGGAGTTGCGCAAGCTGATCGAACAGGGCAGGATCGCCGCGGCCGAAAGACATCTGACATCGGTACACCAACATCTCCGGGCTTCGGCAGAGCACGCGGGCGTGGTGGTAACCTTGAACCGAATCGAGATGCCTTCAGCTCCCATCGCTATCGAGGGCACCGCGGAACTGGTTACCTTGGTGGTGACGCTCGAGAGGGACGGCGACCTGCTGAGAATCGATCCACTTCACGTCCATGACGCGGCGTTGCAAGAGCAGCGGCAGCGCATTGAACGAATAAAGAGGGAATTCGAACTCTCATACAGGGCGTTGGTTTCCGCCCTGTACCCTGACGTCCTGTCAGGTCCTTTCTGGCGCGTCGAGACTATCGGCATCCAGTCCTCGATTCGATAGCAGTCGCCTGAGGCGACCGGTCAGATCTGCATGGATACTGTCCTCAGGATAACGCGCGCCATGCTGCGCTATCGCGTGCTGGTTGTTGCGGTCTATCTGGCCACTCTGGCGGCAACCGCTGCTCAGTTGCTCTTGCCACGCTTCCTCGGCAGCGCGGTCGATCGCCTCTCAGATGTTGTCGCGGGCGAGGGCCTGGATGAAGGCGCCATACTCGTCATCGCTATCTGGCTGGTGGCCCTGAGCGTCCTCCGCGGAGCCTTCTCGTACGTGCAGACCTATCTGGGTGAGGCCGTCTCCCAGAGGGTTGCCTACGATCTGCGCAACTCCTTCTACCGCCAGGTCCAAGAGCAGAGCTTTTCCTTCCATGATCGCCATCACACCGGCAATCTGATGTCCCGGGCGGTCACGGATGTAGAGAACATCCGCTTCTTTATCTTCATGGGCTTGCTCAGAGCTCCATTCTTCCTCATCCAGTTCGTGGCCGTAGCTGTCATCCTGCTCGTGCTCGACTGGCGTCTCGGCCTGCTAAGTGTCCTTCTAATGCCGATTGTCGTATCACTCTCACTGGGCGTGCGGGCCAAGATGCGGGAACTGTGGCAGCGCATACAGGAGCACATGGCGGACCTGAGTACCGTCTTGCAGGAGAACTTGACCGGGGTCAGGGTGGTCCGTGCCTTTGGAGCCGAACGCCACGAACAGGCCAAATTCGACTTGGTCAACCAAGAGGTTGCGCGGGATAACGTTAGGGCGACCGCACTTAGAACTCAGAGCATTTCCTTAACCGTCTTTGGCTTCATGATGACCATGGTGGCGATCATCGGGTTCGGAGGCTACTTGGTGGTCCGGGGCGACATCAGTCCGGGTGAGCTGGCGCAGTTCATCTTCTTTATGCAGACAATGATGATGCCGGTACGCATGGTGGGCTGGATAATCAACACCGTTGCCCGGGGCATTGCGGCTGGCCAGCGGATGTTCGAGATCTTGGATGATCGCCCCGCCGTGGGTGACCGGGCCGGGGCCGTCGACCTCGGGAGGGCGAAGGGCCTGGTGCGGTTCGAGAGCGTTGGGTTCGGATATGAGGCGGACAGACCTGTGCTGCACGGCATTGACCTTGAGGTAGAGCCGGGTCAGGTAGTGGCCATCATGGGCGCTCCCGGTTCTGGGAAGAGCACCTTGGTCAGCTTGCTTCCACGCTTTTACGATGTCTGCTCGGGGCGCGTCACCATCGACGGCAAGGACGTACGGGACGTAACGATAAGCTCGTTGCGATCCAACGTAGGCATCGTCCAGCAGGATGTGTTCCTCTTCTCAGCGTCCCTGGGCGAGAACATAGCGTACGGGCACGTGGACGCGTCCTCGACGGAGCTTTCTCGGGTAGTCGAGCTGGCGATGCTTGGCGATTTCGTGGACAGCTTGGAGGCCGGGTTGGACACTCCGGTGGCCGAGCGGGGAGCATCGCTGTCCGGTGGCCAGCGCCAGCGGGTGGCCATCGCTAGGACGCTTCTGCTCGACCCGCCTCTGCTGATACTGGACGACTCGACGTCGAGTGTGGACGCCGATACCGAGCGTCAACTGCGCCGGGCTCTGGAGACGGTCATGATGGGAAGAACGACCTTTGTGATTGCCCATCGCCTTAGCACCGTGGAGCGGGCGGACCTAGTACTTCTGCTGGACGGTGGACGCATCGCGGAGCGTGGCACCCATGGCGAACTGCTGGCGGCCGGCGGGATCTACCGGCGGTTATTCGACCTACACATTCGGCCTCACGACGAGGCGATGTGGCGTGGATCTCTGGCCGCCCTGCAACCGGGACACGGGAGCGCTCGTCCATGATGGCCGGATGGATGCTGGGCGGCTCGACAGGTGCTCAGGGCGACGAGGAGATCTTCGGGAGCGTCTATGACCAGCGTGTAGTGTCCCGGATGCTGGGCTACGTAAAGCCCTATCGGCGAGAGTTGACCATAGCGATTGTGGCGATGCTGGCCTTTACGGCGTCGCTGACCGCAGTTCCCTGGCTCATCAAGATAGCGATTGACGACTTCATAGCACAGGGCGACTTGGGCGGCCTGTGGTGGGTAGTGGCAGTGTTCGCCGGCCTGGCGTCGATCAACTGGGGCGCTAACTACCTGCAGCAGATGGCGATGGAGCGGGTTGGACAGGGCCTCCTGTACGCCCTGCGGAGAGACATGTTCGTCCACCTGCAGCGCCAGTCGGTCTCTTTCTTCAACCGCACCGAAGCGGGAAGGTTGATCTCTCGAGTCATCGGCGATGTTGGCCAGATGCAGGAGTTGACCGCCATAGTCGTGATGACACTGGGAGACCTTGTAAGCCTCGTATTCATAATTGGCGCCGTGCTCGCCCTCGACGTGCGGCTCGGACTGATCTCGATGGCGACTCTGCCGGTGCTCGTCCTGGTGGTTGCGTTCTGGCAGCCGTTTGCAAAGCGCGAGTTCCTGAGGGTCCGGCATGCGATCTCGGTCGTAAACGCCGACCTGAACGAGAATCTGGCAGGCGTGCGTGTCGTGCAGGCTATGAATCGACAGGCCGTAAATCTCGACCGTTTCGAGCGGAGGAATCGACATCATCTGGAATCCAACAAAGTCGCAAGCAGATGGTCCGCAGGTCTCCTGCCTTCCGTGGACGCATTGACCGGGGTCGCGATAGGGCTGGTGGTCTTTTTCGGAAGTCGCATGGTTTCCGGCGGGGCCATAGAGGTCGGAGCCCTTATCGCATTCGTGCTTTACATCCAGCGCTTCTTTGACCCGGTTCGAAGTCTCACCATGCAGTACACTCAGCTACAGCGCTCGATGACTTCGGGCGCTCGCATCTTCGACCTCCTCGACGCGCAGCCTGAGATCGTAGATGCTCCCGGCGCACCCGACCTTGCTGCCATAAGGGGAAGGGTGGAATTCAGGCGAGTGAGTTTTTCGTACGAGCCCGGCACAGACGTGCTCGACCAGGTCAGCTTTATCGTTGAGCCGGGAGAGGCCGTGGCGATCGTTGGACCCTCCGGCGCCGGGAAGACCACCTTGGTATCGCTGCTCGCCCGGTTTGCCGACGTTGAGAGAGGAAGGGGAGCCATAGAGGTCGACGGCCGGGACCTTAGAGAGGTTACACGCTCGTCACTCGTTTCCCAGATGAGCATGGTTCTTCAAGAACCCTTCTTGTTCTCAGGCACCGTCCGCCAGAACATTAAGTTCAGCCGCCCTGGTATCCCTGATGAGCGCATGATCGAATCGGCCAAGGCGGTCGGCGCCCACCAGTTCATATCGGCCTTGCCGGACGGGTACGATTCCCGGATTGCCGAACTGGGCATGAACCTGAGCCTGGGTCAGCGGCAGCTCATAAGCTTTGCCCGCGCGCTTGTCGCCGATCCCCGCATCCTCGTACTGGACGAGGCGACGGCGTCGGTTGATAGCGAGACGGAGGTGCAGATACAGAATGCGCTCAGGGTCTTGCTGAAGGATCGCACTGCCATCTTGATCGCCCACCGCCTTTCCACCATCAGGAATGCCGGGCGCATATTGGTTATGGACAAGGGAAGGATTGTTGAGGAGGGAGACCATGATCATTTGATGGAAGCCAAGAGACTTTACGCGCGCCTCTACCGTCTCAACCAGATCAGGGCCAGCTAGGCTCATTGCGCGATGATAGGCTCGTCCGAGCCGGTGCTATAATCCCGGCCACGAGAGCGAGGAGACGCCTGATGAGCACCATTACGGAGCGATTTCTTGAGCTTCATCCCAAGTCCGCCGCCCTAGCTGGCCGTGCGCGGCGACTCTTCCCGGACGGTGTTACCCACGATATACGCCGGTTTGATCCGTTCACCATGTACATGGACCGCGGCGCCGGCCCGCGTAAGTGGGACATTGACGGCAATGAGTACATCGACTATCGGACCGGCCACGGGTCCATGATTCTCGGTCAGGCCAACCCGCGCATCGTCGAGGCCGTCTCGGCAGCGCTCGCCAGGGGCACGCACCTTTCAGCCTCTTCCGAGATGGAGATCCGGTGGGCCGAGTTGGTGCATGAGCTGGTTCCCTCAGCGGAAAAGATGCGCTTTCACAGCTCTGGAACCGAGGCGGTCATGATGGCATTCCGCATGGCTCGCACCTATACGGGTAAAGAGAAGATCGTAAAGTTCAAAGACTCCTTCCATGGCTGGGCGGACAATCCCTACGTCGGCACCGACACCGACTATGGAGGAAACGGCATACCACAGGGTGTCAGGGACACGATGATCCTTGTCGACTACGACCTGGATGAGGTGGAGGAGGCCCTGAAGTCCCACGATGACATAGCGGCCCTCATCTACCAAGGCAACATCGTGGTCAGGCCCGAATTCATTCAGGCCCTGCGAGAGTTGACGGCGCGCTACGGGGTTCTCTTCATCATCGACGAGGTCGTATCGGGCTTCCGCTGGTCGAAGGGCGGAAACCAGGGCCGTTATGGCGTGACGCCCGACCTGTCGACCATGGCCAAGATCCTCGCGGGCGGTCTGCCCGGTGGGGCTGTGGCCGGGCGTGCGGAGGTGATCGACACTGTCGGAAAAGGCAAGATCGCCCATCCGGGAACGTTCAACGCAAATCCCCTCTCAGCCGCCGCCGGTGCGACCGCCCTGCAGATCGTGCGCGATGAGCCTGTTCTCGAACACGCCGACTCGATGGCCGAGCGGCTCAAGTTCGGTTTGAATGAGGTCCTGACTCGAAATGAGGTCCCGGGATTTGCCTACGGCGTCGCGTCTATCGTCAACACCGAGCTGGGTGCGGAGCGGGATTTCGATCCGGACTTTGGCGGGATGGGGGAAGCTGCCGGAAACCCGTATCCGGCAGAGGTGCGTGCGGTGCTCGATCAGGGAATGATCAACAACGGCATCTACTGCCAGACCTCCAGCTTCATACTGTCCGCAACGCATTCCGAGCAGGATGTCGACCGGACGTTAGATGCCTTCGAGACAACCCTGCGGCAGGCGAGAGAACAGGGCACCATTTAGCCGTCCTGCCCCTCGCTGATGCCGGACTCCGGTGCGTTAGCCAGCCGCTATAATGACCGCCACTTGGCTGTGGATACTAGGTGACCGTGCCCTCCAGCGTCTCTTTCCATAACTTGAGTCCCGTCTCTTTTCTGGACAGGAGCGCCATGGTCTATCCGAACAAGACGGCCGTGGTCTACAGGGACCTGCAGCTTACCTACGCGGAGTTCGACGAGCGTGTGAACCGTCTCGCCGGCGCGCTCAAGGAAGCCGGTGTGCGCAAGGGCGACCGGGTTGGCTTTCTGTGCCCCAACGTGCCTGCAATGCTCGAGGGCCACTACGGACCCATGCGAATCGGGGCCGTTCTCGTTGCGATCAATTTTCGCCTGTCGGCTCGCGAGATCACCCACATCCTGAACCACTCCGGCTCAAAGGTGCTGGTGTTCGACTCGGAGTTTGCCCCGAAGGTCCGTCAGATCATGGAAGGTCTCCAGACGGTCAACACCTTCGTTCAGGTAGTGGATGCCGCTGCCAGGGATGAGAGCATACCTGGGCCGGATTACGAGACCTTCCTGGCGTCGGCTCCGCTCGGAGTACACCGAGAGGAATTGGACTCGGAACTCGACACGATAGCGATCAATTACACGTCGGGCACTACGGGTCTGCCGAAAGGTGTTGAGTACCACGCCAGGGGCGCCTACCTGAATGGACTCGGAGAGATTCTTGAAATCGGGATGAACTGGCGGGGGGTCTATCTTTGGACGCTGCCCATGTTTCACTGCAACGGCTGGTGTTTTACGTGGGGCGTCACCTCGGTCGGCGCAACCCATGTCTGTTTGAGGCGCATCGACCCGGTGGAGATTTTTGGACTGATACGCGACGAGGGCATAACCCATATGTGCGCGGCGCCCACCGTCCTTACAAGCATGTATTCCTCCCCGGTCGCCGAAGGCCAGGACCTGTCAGGCCTGACGATAATGACCGCTGGAGCTCCGCCAGCCCCCCAGGTTATCCGCAGCATGGAGGGAATGGGTGCCTTCATTCACCACGCCTATGGTCTGACTGAGACCTACGGCCCGCACACGATTTGCGCCGTGCAGCCTGGATGGGAATCGCTTCCGGTGGCCGAACGCTCACGGCTCAAGTCGCGCCAGGGAGTGCCCTACGTAGTCGCCCAGACCGGACTACGCGTCGTCGACGAGAGCATGGAGGACGTCCCACGCGACGGTTTGACCATGGGCGAGGTGGTGATGCAGGGCAACAACGTTGCCACCGGCTACTTCGACAATCCCGAGGCTACGGCCGAGTCTTTCAGGGATGGCTGGTTCCATTCCGGCGACCTGGCCGTCTGGCACTCCGATGGTTACATCGAGCTTCAGGACCGCGCCAAGGACGTGATCATCTCAGGCGGGGAGAACATCTCCAGTCAGGAGGTGGAAAAGGTCTTGATGGAGCATCCGGGCGTATTGGAGGTGTGTGTGGTCGGGGTGCCCGACGAAAAGTGGGGCGAAGTTCCCAAGGCCTTTGTTGTGCAACGCGTGGAAGGTGGGGTTTCTGGAGTCGAGTTGATCGAGTTCTGCAGGGAACGAATCGCCCACTTCAAGGCCCCCAAGTACGTCGAGTTCGGCGACCTGCCGAAGACGGCGACCGGCAAGATACAAAAGTACGTCCTGCGGGAGCGTGAGTGGCAGGGAATTACCAAGCGGATTAACTGACCGGCTAGCGCCCCAAGTGGCGGGCGCCGCGGGAAGAGACCTAAAGCCCCGGGCAGCTTTGGCCGGGCCAGCAGCGGCGTCGCTACCTAAACAGGTCCTTGATGCGATCGGTTAAGGATCTGCCTCCGCCCCGCCTTACTGTCTTGTCCCAGCCGACCTGGGCAGCGGCGGAGCGGTTCAGGTCTCGCACCCGACTCTTCATCAGGTCCATGACCTGTTTCTCCTCGCCCGGGTCTAACCAGAACCCATGCTGGTCTGGGCACTGGTCGATTGGAAGGTTATTGGCCCTGTAGTTGAAGGTTGACATTTGCTTGCCGCATTTGATGCAGGAGATGTCGCTCTCACGCTGTGCGTAAATGCGAGTACCCTTGCGGTGACCGGTGTCGAAGGCCTTATCCTCGAGGTCTTCGAGCTCGTGGTGATCAAGCCACATGCCCTTGCAGGCAGGACACTCGTCAACCTCGATTCCCCTGTGGGTTCTGACCTGTAAGGGGGTCTTGTCTCGTGGGCAGTTCATCGGGCCGGTCGTAACCTAATCTTACGTTGACGCCGCCGTTGGCGCATAGCGGACACGGCTCCCGCGCCAAATCGAGGTGGTCTAAAGGCCCCTCAGCCGAATGGCATCCGATACACGAGAGACGGCCAAGATAGTCGCACCGGCGCGCATGTCAGTCCCGTACCTATTGGCAGTATCCTGCACTTGGTCGAAAGCCCGCGTGAGGATCTGCTCCATCTTGAGGTTGACCTCTCTGAGTTCCCAGGCATAGCCCTGTATGTTCTGAACCCACTCAAGATAGGAGACCACTACGCCGCCGGCATTCGCCAGGATGTCCGGCACGAGCAGCACTCCCTTGTCGCGCAAGATGGCCTCGGCGCCGCCGGTCGTTGGACCATTGGCGCCCTCCACTATCATCCCGGCAGAGATGGAGCCGGCGTTGTCCTCATCGATTTGCCTCTCCTTGGCCGCCGGCACCAGGATGTCGAGCTGAAGCCCGAGAAGGTCTTTGTGGTCGATCTCCTCGGCAAGCGGGTAGCCCGCGAACGAGCCATTTGCTCTCTTGTGCCGGAGAAGATCTGATGGATCAATGCCGCAGGCCGAGTGCACGGCGCTGGTGCTGTCGGCCGCAGCGACCACTCGGGCCCCCTCCAGACTCAGCAGCTGGGCGGCCCAGTACCCGACCTTGCCGTAGCCGATCACGCCTATGCGCGCGCCGTCAAGGCCCATGTCCAAGGAGGCTCTGGCGCGTCTTGTCGCCACCATGACGCCCCGTCCTGTGGCCTCGGCTCTTCCCAGGGATCCCCCAAGCTCGACCGGTTTGCCGGTAACTGTGGCGTATTCGGGCGCGTCGCCCGCGCTCAGCGCGTCCAAGAACCATGCCATGGTCTGGTCTGTCGTGTTGACGTCGGGTGCGGGAATGTCGACTTGGGGCCCGATGATTGGTGCGACCTCCAGAGCGAACCGCCTGGTGAGCCTCTCGAGCTCGGCATCGGACATCGTCTTTGGGTCGCACGCCACGCCGCCCTTGCTGCCACCGAAGGGTATGCCTGCGATCGCCCCTTTCCAGGTCATCCACATTGCCAGTGCTCGGATCTCGTCAAGGGAGACGTCGGGGTGATAGCGTATCCCGCCCTTGCCCGGTCCCCGGTGCAAGCTGTGCTGAACCCTGTGACCGGTGAACACCCTGACGAGGCCGTCATCCATTCTCACGGGCACCGCCACGGTCAACTCGCGCTTGGGACTGCGCAGTTGCGCATGAATGTCGGCCTCCAGTCCGAGATGATCAGCAGCGTCGTCGAGCTGGGTCAGGGCGCGCCTGTATACCGGCTCGTGCGCCTGTTTCGGAAGTTGCTTGGACCTAGTCACCGCTTGCGTGATCTTCCCTACACTTAAACCTTGGTCTAGCCCAGATGGCGGATGATCTCGTCAATGGTGGGATCGCCGCCGCCTGGCGGCCGAGATTCGGCAAACCGCTTGAGGTCGGAAAGGGCCTGGGCTCGGTTGCCCCGCCTAAAGTGCGCCAGTCCCCTATCCCTACGTTCCTCGGGCAGATCGGGGTGGATGGCTACTAGCATGTCGAGCACATTTATCGCGCGGCCATAGTCCTGGAACCGTAAGTGGATGGCCTTTAGGTTGCGAAGCATACGGGTGACAAAGTTCCGGTTGGTCACTGGGCACAGGTAGGCGTCGTTCCATTTCGAAACAGCCCCAGCGGGCGCGCTGGCCATCATGCGGGAAAAGAGGTTCTTGGCCTCCCTGCGTGAGATCAGCGAACCATCGTGGAATGGGTCGAGGTAGATATCAGCGGCCTCGCTGTGGCCGACGAGGAAGTGGCCTGGCATACCAATACCGACCAGGGGCACACCTGCCCGCCTGCCTACCTCAACGTAGATCAGCGACAGACTGATAGGGATGCCGATGCGTCGATCCAGCACGTCGTTCACGTAACTGTTGCGGGGGTCGTAGTAGTTTTCGTGGCTGCCGGTGAAGCCCAGGTCGTCGGCTAGCCAGCGTCCGATGGCGTTCATGTGGTGCGCCGGGCTCTCATCGTCATCTTTCTCTATGCGCTTGCGGGCGACCGATGCCATGTCCTCCAGGGCCTCAAGCTCCGATTCACCCTCAAGGTCAGGGTACTCTGACTGGGCTATCAGAAGCGCCGCCACGGCCAGATCGATGTCCTCATCGGGCATATGACTGAGCCGTTCGAACTCGGTGGTCCAGGTCGGTTCGCGGCCAACTATTTCCATGTCGGCTCCTCGACCGTCGGGCCGATTAAGCCCTGGTGGCCCGGTGAGTTCAGGCAGGCAGCGAATCCCTCCCTGTAAGTCGGGAACCTGTAGTGGCCGCCGAGAAGCCCGTCCGCATACTTGCTGACCACCATTCGGCCCTTCGGCGCCTCATTGCGCCAGTCACCCGGGACGGTGATTCCCAGCACACGCTCTAGATGTTCAAAGGTCTCACGATTGGATGACGGCCTGCGGTCGACAGCATTAACGAGATTGGCCTCGATCCCGGGCTGAACCCGCCCGAATGAGAGTATGAGCCTGCACAGGTCGTGGACGTGTATGCGCGTGACCATTCGATTGCCGGTCGTAGCGCGGGAGAAATCGCCTTTACTAAAGCGCGTGGCCATGCATCTGTCAGGGCCGTAGATGCCCCCGCACCGGAGTATTCTTGCTCCAGCGTATGTGCCGTTAATCGCCTCTTCAAGGAGTAAACGGTCCTTGGCGCGGCCAGATTCGGGGCCTGGGGTAGTGTCCTCGTTGTGCGTGGGCAGGTCCTCGTCTCGCTGTGCCGTGAAGCCTGACGGATAGACGGCCGTTGTCGACAGGTGCAGGTAGATGGGACGGCTCGCTCCATCCGTTAGCGCCGAGAGAGTCGATCGATATGGCAGATGCAGTTTGCCGTACCGCCTAAAGGTGGGCACGGTGTCTAGGATGAGGGACTCCGGACTGTCGCAGGCGGCGGGCAGGTCGTTGGCCGCGACGGCGCTAAATCCCTCAGCTCTTAGAGGCTCTGGGTTACGTGTCAGGAACGTGACCGCTGCCTCGCCAGAGAAGTTGCGGGCCAGATACCTACCGGTATAACTGCCTCCAAGGCATATGATCCTCATCTGCTGTTTAGGGCCTACGATCGCCGCTCCTTCGTTGACACGCTATTTCGGTGGGGGGTACGCTCCCGGCGCAAGCCGGCTGCATGGCGGACCGGCACTTTCCCGACCCTGCGAGGAGGAGTCGATGACCGCGTACGCGCGCTTTCAAGCCCAGCTTGAGGTTGAGTTGGGGTCCATCCGCAAATCCGGGCTCTACAAGGACGAGAAGGTCATCACCTCTGCTCAACGGGCCGAGGTTCGAACCGACGGCGGGAGCATGGTCAACTTCTGCGCCAACAACTATCTGGGCCTCGCCGACTCCGCAGAGGTGCAAGAGGCGGCCATCGAGGCCATGCATACGCACGGGTTCGGCATGGCCTCGGTACGCTTCATTTGCGGCACTCAGGATATCCACCTCGAGTTAGAGCGTGAGGTAACCCGGTTCATGGGTACCGAGGACACAATACTCTACGCTTCTTGCTTCGATGCCAACGCCGGCCTATTCGAGACGTTGCTCGGCCCGCAGGATGCGATCATCTCCGACGCACTCAACCACGCATCCATCATCGATGGGGTACGACTGTGCAAGGCCGTTCGCAAGGTCTACAAGCACGCGGACATGGCCGATCTGGAAGTAATGCTAAGGGAGAGCGCCGATGCAAGATTCCGTCTGATTGCAACTGACGGTGTGTTCTCCATGCAGGGTGACCTCGCTCCATTGCCGGAGATCTGCGATCTTGCCGAGAAGCATGACGCGATGGTGATGGTGGACGACTCCCATGCAACGGGCTTCATCGGCCCGAGCGGCAAGGGTACGGGGGAGGAGTTGGAGGTGCAGGACCGTCTCGATGTTACGACTTCGACGATGGGCAAGACCTTCGGGGGTGCGTCTGGCGGCTTCACGACTGGCCGCAGGGAGATCGTTGAGTTGCTGCGCCAGCGTTCCCGCCCCTATCTGTTCTCAAACTCCCTGGCTCCACCCATAGTGGCCGGGGCCCTAAAATCGCTGCGCATACTGCAGGACCGCCCCGAGCTACGGGAGAGACTGCACGACAACACCCGTTACTTTAGGTCCGAGATCGTCAGACTCGGATTTGACGTGATACCGGGATCTCATCCGATCGTTCCGATCATGATTGGCGACGAGCTACAGAACGTAGAACTTGTAAAGGCCGTAAATGAACGAGGCATCTTCTGTGTCGGTTTTTCATATCCGGTTGTGCCTCGAGGCGAGGCGCGGATCAGGCTTCAGATGTCGGCGTCCCACACCAGGAACCATCTCGATAAGGCCCTTGCCGCGTTTGAGGAGGCCGGAAGGGAACAGGGAGTAATCTGATCGTGAGGGTCTGCTGGTCCTGAGGAGTTGGTGGATTGAGCATTGATTCCAGTGAACTAGATGGCCGCGTCGTCATCGTAACCGGCGCTGGACAGGGTATGGGACGTGCGGTCGCAGAGCGGCTGGCTGCCGCCGGAGCATCGTTGGTTGTCAACGACGTCCGCCAGGACGCTGTCACGGAAGTGGCGTCGGCGCTGCGGTCCGGCGGTGCCGATGCGGTGGGGATTGGCGGAGATGTGACCGTAAAGTCCGATGTTCAGCGGTTGGTGGAGGGGGCGACAGACCGATTCGGAACGATAAGTGTGCTCGTGAACAACGCCGGGGTGCTGCGTCCAACGAAGGTCATAGACATATCCGAGGACGAGTGGGACTGGGTGGTGGCGGTTAATCTCAAGGGCACCTTCCTGTGCTCACAGGCTGTCTTGCCATCGATGCGGGCCGCCGGGTGGGGCCGAATAGTCAATTTCTCCTCCACCGCAGGCAAGAACATATCCACCGTCGGCGGCGCGCACTACACCTCAGCCAAGGCCGGAATACTAGGTTTCACACGCCATCTCGCGAAGGAAGAGGCGGGATACGGCATCACCGTAAACTCCGTATGCCCCGGCCTGATAGACACGGAGATGGTGAGAAACACCATCGACGACGCACGTGCTGACGCCTACGCGGGATCCTTCCCCATTGCACGCCTGGGTGAGCCCTGGGAGGTTGCCGAACTGGTGGCTTTTCTGGCCTCCGATCGCGCCTCGTACATCACCGGAGCCTCCCTGGACATTAATGGCGGAGACTTGATGATCTAGCGGAAGGCCTGCAAACGGCCGTGATAAAGTGCTGCCTATTCGGCGAGGAGGGCTGTATGAACGCCTCAGAGATAAGAGACCTCTACCCCATCACCCAAAAGCGAGCCTACATGTTCAGCGGCGGAATCGCTCCCGTGTCGACCCGGCACGAGGCTGCCATGAAGGTGCATATGGACTGGCTTTCGAACGATCCGGACGATCTCTATGCGAACGGACTTGACGCGGATGCCTCCGACTGTCGCCGAATGTTCGCCGAGCTCATGGGGTGCGGTGAAGACGAGGTGGCCGTCGTGAACTCGACCTCGGAGGGCTCGGCGGTCTCGATAGACGTGATCGAACCAAGGCCCGGGGCGAACGTCGTGTTTGACGATTTCTCATATCCATCGTCGGTCTTCCCGTGGCACCTGCCCCCCCATCAGGACGTGACCAAGCGCTTTGTCCACGCGCGCGATGGCGTGATGCACCTAGAGGACTTTGAGGCGGCGATCGACGAGGACACCCTCGCTGTGTGCATCTCTCACGTCACGCCCATCGAGGGCTTTCGACAGGACATCGGAGCGCTGTCCGAGATCGCCCACGCAAAGGGGGCGTTGGTCATGGTCGACGGGGCGCAGAGCGCCGGAGCGATGCACATAGATCTTCACGAGACCGGGGTCGACTTTTACACCTCCACTGCGATGAAGTGGCTGCTCGGTGCTGCGGGCGTCGCCTTCCTGTACGTTGCCCGGCGTCACCACGATCGCCTTCCTACGCGGGCCGCTTACGCCAGCACATACGACTTTGACATCCACAACTTTCAACTCAGGTCGGATGCCAGACGCTTCGAGTTGGGCATGTTGAACCTTATGGGACTGGCGTTTACCAAGCCTGGTTTGGAGATACTACTGGAGACCGATATGCGTATGGTCGAGTCCCACAATCTCGACCTCTCGGGTCGCTGCATCGCCGGAATGCGGGAACGTGGCATGGACTGCACGACCTCGGACGATCCGCAATACAGGCTCGGTGTCGTAGCGGCGATCCATGAGGATGCCCAGGGGCTTTGGCGGTTCCTCCATGACCGGGGCGTCGATACGTATTCTCATGGCAACCTGTTCAGGGTCGACCCACACGTCTTTAACAATTCTGATGACGTAGATCGATTCCTGGAAGGTCTGGACGCTTACAACTCCCGCTAGGCAGGCAGACAACTCGGCCTGGCCTGCGTCCACGGTTTTGCGCGGACGGAGCGTCCTGTCTCGCCAACGGCCAAAAAGCTCCCTAGAATGGCCTCTACCATGTCCGAGGTCATGACCGTCTCCGGTCCGGTGCGCGCCAGCGATCTGGGGTTTACGCTGATGCACGAACACCTTCTGCTCGACCTGCTCAAGGACTCGTGGTCGGTCAACAACCTGCTCTACGAGCCGAAGTTGGCGACCCTGGAGGTGATGAGATACAGGGACGCCGGCGGTGTGACGCTGGTTGACCTTACCAACCGGGGGCTGGGCCAGCGCCCCCTAGCGGTCCGGTCCATAGCGGAAGAGACTGGCCTTCAGATCGTCCTTGGTTGCGGCTGGTACCGAGAGCCATACTACGAGCCCTACCTGCACCGTTGGTACGTCGACCGCATGGCCGAGCAGATGATCGCCGACCTGACCGTCGGGATCGACGACACGGGCGTCCGCGCAGGTATCATCGGCGAACTTGGCGCGCACGAGCGATGGGTGTCGCCGGTCGAGGAAAGGATGCTTCGGGCTGGCGCTCGAGCTCAGAGGAAAACGGGCGTGACGTTGACCACCCACGGCACCAAGAGCCCGGTGGCGTTGCAGCAACTAGACATCCTGAGAGAGGAGGGTGTCGACCCCGCAAGGATCGTTGTAGGCCACTCGCACAGTTGGCCGTACCCGGAGTTTCACGAGGAGATCGTGCGCAGGGGGGCGTGGCTATCGTTCGACACGATATCTGACCGCAGCGAGTACGAACTCGGCAAGATCATTCGGCTGATCAAGGCGGTGCTCGAAGCAGGCCACATCGACCGTTTGCTGCTCTCGCATGACGTCTGTTACAGGACACACTACGTCTCCTACGGTGGTAGTGGGTACGATTTCATATCCACTCGCCTGTTGGCCCATCTGGCCAAGATTGGCGTGACGGACGACATGTTTGAGCAGATCATGGTCGACAATCCGAGAAGGGCGCTGACTGGGTCCGCAGTGTGACTGAAGAGCGCCGGTCTAACCTAGGGGTCTGCGCGTTTGACCGGACTCGGTCCGCGAATTGCGAGGCTTTCAGTTGACTGATGTCCAGACCGTAACAGGGCCGGTCTCCGCCGAATCTCTGGGGACAACGCTTCCCCACGAGCACGTGTTTATCGACCACATGCTCGACAACTGGATGCCCGGCAACCTGCTCAGCGACCCGGTCCTTGCCGAGCTAGAGCTGAGAGCGGCGCGCGAGGCCGGGGTGTCGACCGTGGTTGATCAGACCGGACGCGGAGTCCACCGCGACCCAGTGATGCTCAAAGACCTGTCCGAAAGCGCTGGCGTGAATATCGTCACCGGCACGGGCTGGTTCAAAGAGCGCTTTTACGATCTCGACTTTCCAAAGATGAAGGCCGATGCGCTCGCCGCGATCATGGTGGCCGATCTGACCGATGGCATAGCAGATACGGGGGTACGCGCGGGCCTTATAGGGGAGATCAACGTCCATGGCCGCTGGGTAACCCCGGGCGAGGAGCGCATGCATCGCGCCGCGGCCCGGGCTCAGAAAGTCACCGGCGCGGCACTCGCGGTCACAGGCACGCACACCTCGACCGTCATGGACCAGCTCGACATCCTAGAGGAGGAGGGCGTAGACCTGCGGAGGGTCATTGTCGACCACGTCAACGGCGTCGCCGACCACGAGTTGCACTCGGAGATAGCAATGCGAGGTCCGTTCACGTGCTTTAGCTCGTTTCCGACCGGCAGTCCCACCTTGCTCGATAGGGATGCAGGTCTTGTCAAGGCGATGGTGAGGGCCGGCCTTGCCGACCACGTTCTGGTTTCAACCGGGGTCTCTACCCGTAACCAGCTGGTCGCCTACGGTGGCGCTGGCTACGGATTTGCGTCCGCCGGCCTTTGGCGGCGCGTGCGCTCGGTCGGCCTATCGCATGAAGAGTGGGACCAAATCATGGTGAGAAACCCCCGCCGGGCGCTGGCCGGAGAGTAGTTTGGTGGCGCTTTCCGAGATCATGACCGTGACCGGCCCTGTGAGGCCCGAGGAGCTGGGGTTCACGCTAATCCACGAGCACATCTTCCTTTCGCTCCTGCTGGACCATCTGGACAGCGATCGAGTGCTCGACGATCCGTGCGCCGCGCGGACTGAACTGCAGCGGTACAAGGATGCCGGCGGGGTCACGGTTGTAGACCAGACCAACAGGGGGCTAGAGCAACAGCCGGAGGCGGTTCGGCAGATGGCCCTCGAGACCGGCCTACTCGTCGTGCTCGGTTGCGGGTGGTACCGTGAGCCCTTCTATGAACCCCGCCTCTACAGGGAATCGGCCAATCAGATTGCCGACGAGATGATCCGGGATGTGCAGGAAGGGATCGACGGAAGCGGCGTTCGCGCGGGGATAATTGGTGAACTCGGAGCGCACGAGACCTGGATATCGCCGGTCGAAGAGCGGGTGCTTCGAGCCGGGGCCCGTGCCCACCTCCAAACGGACGCCACCATCGCCACACATGGCCTTTTCGCGCCGGTGGGTTTGGACCAGCTCGACATCCTCGAAGAGGAGGGAGTCGACCCGGGAAGGGTGATCGTGGGTCATGCCCACGACTACCCTGAGCACGAGTACCATGCCGAGATCGCCCGTCGGGGTGCCTTCGTTTCGTTCGATGGCATGTCCGACGGAAACCGCTTCCTGCTTGAGCGCGACTTGGCGAACATCAAGAGAATCGTCGATGCGGGCTACATCGATCATCTCCTGCTGGCTCACGACGTGTGCCTCAAGTCGGCCTACGTGTCGGCTGGGGGGGGCGGATACCGGTTCATTTCTACGGGTCTGTATCCCTACTTGAGTGAAATTGGCATCTCAGAAGAGCAGTTCCGACACATCATGGTGGACAATCCCCGCCGAGCTCTGACCGGCGAGGACTGATCCCCAGCTCGTTAAAATTGCAGCACAGCGTCATGTCCTTGGCGGCGCTCCTGGTGACTATGGCCGCCGCCGCATGTGGCTCCCAGCCCGGCTCCGGCGCAGAGGCAACATCGACGGCGGTCTGGAGATTCACGATCGTGCCGGCTGCCACGCCGGAGCTCGCCTCATCGCCGAGTCCCGAGCCGGTTGCCACCGTCGAGGAGTTGCAGGTCGATCTGGGCCCTGGCTTTGAATTGGCCGGCCGCCTGTCACAGGGCCGATGGGGCCTAACGGCCACTCTGCTTGACGGCGGAGAGGTGGTAATCGTTGGTGGACAGGAGCGCATTAGCTTCAGGCGTACCGCGCCCAGAGAGGCCGAAGTTCTGTCCGAGGGCGGCTCGGAGTGGGTCAAGACTGAACCGCTGGACTTTGAGCGTACCTTTCACACCGCCACACAGCTAGACGACGGCAGACTGCTGGTGGCGGGCGGCAGCGGCCGCGAGATCGTGGACGATGATCGACCCTTCTGGAGCCGGCAGGATCTTGCAACGGTCGAGATCTATGATCCCGGGTCGGGTCAGTGGTCGGCTGCCTCATCCATGCGCATAGCTAGGCAAGGCGCCCGCACGGCCTTGCTGGGAGACGGTAGGGTCCTGGTGGTCGGGGGAGCCTCCGGCTTCAGCGTCATTGACGATGCCGAGCTGTACGACTACTCCAGCGACAGGTGGGTGAGAGCGGCCTCCATGTCCGTGCCCCGACGTTTCCACACAGCGACGTTGCTGCCCGACGGACGGGTGCTGGTGGTAGGAGGGGAAACGCCGGAAGGGGCTCATTCTTCGGCCGAGATATATGACCCGGAGACGGACTCGTGGGCCGCCACATTCGACATGGCCAGACCCAGGTCCGGACATGCGGCCTCGTTACTTGAGGACGGCAGGGTCATGGTTGTGGGTGGGTCTGACCTGGGAATCTCCGAGGCGCTTGGCCCGGAGACCACCGCCGAGGTGTACGATCCGGTCGATGGGTCCTGGACTGTGGTTGCGGCAGGTCTTCAGCCGCGGCGGGGCCACGAGGTGACAACGATCTCCGACGGCCGCGTGTTGGTCATAGGCGGCGAAGATCTGGTGGGCCTGCCGGTAACAAGGATCGAGATCTACGATCCCGCCTCCGGCCAATGGGGATTCGCGGGGTCGCTGCCCGACGGGCGCAGTCAGTTGGCGGTGGTCGTGATGCCCGACGGCACCGTGCTGATCGTCGGTGGCGGGACCGCCATAGGCTTTGGAGACTTTCCGGACTACGCTCTGCGCTTCAGCGTCCCCGAAGAGCGTTAGCATCCGGGACGTGGGCAAGTCCTGCCGAGCCCATCGTCGTCTTTGGCTAAGCGACCTTGAAATCGCGCTCCAGGATGTTGCCGTCAGAAGAGATCCTGTATAGACGGACTTCTGGTGCCTGCTCGTCCTGCAGGGACACGAGCAGGTAGTAGGGGTCCAGCCACCCGCTCTCCAGGGCCATCCGCACGTCTGTAGGCGATGGGTAGGGTCTGCTGTGAGTGTGGGAATGGTAAAAGACGATCAGGCTCAGGCCCTGCCTCTCGGCGTCCTTATCTGCGTTCAGGAACTCCTGAGGGTCCATGAGGTAGCGAAATGCGCTCTCGGCCGTGTTGGTAATGCGATACCCACGCACGGCGGTGGAGTCGACGCCGGCGATTACCCCGCAGCACTCGTTCGGGTTTTCCTCTAATGCGTGGGTGATCAGGTCGTCGATCACCGCTCGTGGAAAAGTGAGCACGAGGCTACCGGTGCCTGAAGTGACAGGGTGACTGTCTCGAGAACGTGGCTACGTACGTATCGGCGCGCCGGCGCGAAGGTCGCCTGATGCCTGTCCTTCTGCCGCCCTGATCACCATGCCGGCGGCGTACTCTAGTCCGACGGCGCTGGTGTTGATGTAGAAGTGGAATTGTCGGACGTCCTCGGGATTGTCTAGCTGGAAAAAGCGCTTGAAATGATATTCCCTTGCGCCGTCCCGGTCGGTGATGACGGCGATGGCCTCGTCCCTGACGATACTGTTTCGCTCCATTATGCGAGCGATCCGGTCCTCGTACTCGGCCGCCACGCCTATCCGAAGAACCCTCGGGTCATCCTTCAGAATGTACGATCCGGTCCGCCCGACGATAACCACGTTGTCGGAGGATGCCAGGTCATTGAATACGCTCCGAAGGCCCTCCAGATAGGCTTCATCCTCGACCTCGTGGCCCTTTGTTATCGTCGGCTGAGGGAGGTCTTCGTATTCCTGGGTCAGAAATGCCACGGCACCGGGGCCGAAGTAGGGGTCTCCCCCAGCGCCGCTTACGGCCGACCGCTCAAGTATGCGCTGAATTAACCTAGAGAAGCGCTCACCCCTGGTGGGGGGACGCTCCTCCCGCTCGAGTAGGGCCTCGACCGTGGCGCCAACCTCTTTGGCTGCTCCGGTCAAGATGAGGCGGTCCACGTAGTCAGCCCCCAGTCGTTCGGCCACCAACTGGCCCAACTGTCTTCCGCCGCATCCTGTAAGCCCGCCCATCGTAATCACGGCCATGGCCACTTCCTCGTGCCTAACCGCCGGACCGAATCAGCCAGCATCCAATGCCATAACGGACCCGCGGATAAAGGGTTGTCAAGGGGTGCTAAATGGTGACAGCGGCCGTTGTTCAATGTCAACCTCATACCAGTGCGAGGTCTGGTCATACGGCTATCATGTTGTGGACCGGCCACCTCGAGAGTCGCTGACGGCCTCCCAGCGACTCCAGTTCCACGAGGACACCCAGTTCGGCCACATTGCTCCCCGCGCTCTCCACAAGCTCGGCGGTGGCAGCCAGAGTCCCTCCGGTCGCAAGCAGATCGTCTATGACAGCCACCCTGCGGCCCTCCGAGACGGCGTCGATGTGCATCTCTATCACGTTGCGACCGTACTCGAGTTCGTAGGCCACCGATCGGGTGGCGAACGGCAGTTTGCCCTGCTTTCGCACGGGGACAAGGGGGACGGCGAGACGATAGGCCACAGGAGCCGCAAGGAGAAAGCCGCGGGCGTCGATGCCTACCACCGCATCCACGGGATCGCGCTTGTAGCGCTCGACAAAATGATCCACCACCAGCGAGAAAGCGTCGGGGCAGGCGAGAACCGGCGTGATGTCCCGAAAGAGTATGCCGGGTTCGGGAAAGTCGGGGATCTCCCGTATGAGGGCTTTGATGTCCATCGCTCTAGATGGTATATCAGCAAGACGGTGGGTCGCCGTAGGTCGTGGCTCACCCCAAGCGCCAGTACCAGGGGGGGACATGTTTGCCATATTCGTAACGATCGACATAAGGGAAGGGTTCAGGGATCGATTTATCCAGGAAAGCTACGGTGACGCGCGGGGCTCGGTGGGCAATGAGCCCGGGTGCTTTCGATTCGACATCTCGCAGGACCCGGAAAACCCCGACCGATTTTACCTTTACGAGGTATACGCCGACGAGGCGGCCTTTCAGGCACACCAGACCTATCCTCACTACCTAACCTGGAGGTCCGCCGTGAAGGATTGGTTCGATGGCGATCCCCAGCTAGTACGCATGGAAACCCTGTTCCCGTCGGATGATGGCTGGCACGCCCAAAAACCGCATCTTCTGGACTGATTGCCCGCCAACACGGGCCGTCCACTCTGCCAAGCCGCGGCCGAGATGGGAGGTTACGGTCGGATCCGCAGAGCCGAACCGCTAGAGAGCCACTGTCCGCCGGCCGCAGTCAGCCAAGAGGGGCGCTTGGAGTGATGAAATCCTGCCGGATGCCCAGCCCTATTCCATGCGAGAACCGCCCCAAGCCGGTGATGCGCCGGCGGCGGTCGGCTCGACGATGACGTCGACCACGGCGGGCCGTCCCGAAGAGAATGCACGTTCCAGTGCAGGGGTTATCTCATCTGGAGCCTCGACCCTCTCTCCGTGGCACCCTAGGGACCTAGCCATCTCGTGGAATGCGGTAAAGCCAAGTTCGCGGCCCGGCTTGCGTGAATAGGGGGTGCGTGACGTCCAGCCCGCGTTATTGGCAACTACGGTGACGACCGGTAGGTTAAATCGTACTAGTGTGTCGAGTTCCATGGCGTTCATGCCCATTGACCCGTCCCCGTGCAGCACCAGCACCTGCTTATCCGGCTTGGCCAGCTTGGCACCAATCCCGTATGGGAGACCCACCCCCATCGTGCCGGTCACCCCGGAATTGAGGCGGTGGCCAGGCAGGTAGGTGCTAATGGACTGCCGTCCAAAGTGGAGAATCTCGTTTCCGTCCACGGAGATGATCGCGTCGCGGTCCACAAAGTTGTTGATTTCGCTGCATAGCCGAAGTGGATGGATAGGGGTCTGAGACGAGGTGAGCAGGGCCTCCATTTGAGCCGCCTTCGTCTCTTGGTAATCGGACAGTTTGGCGATCCAGGGCGACTCACGCCGACCGGCAAACTCGTGGCTGCGTGCCTCGGCCGCGTCGGTCAGCTGGCCCAGGGCCACCCGGGCGTCGGCGACGATTCCGAGGTCGCAGGCTCGGTTGTGGCCGATCTCGGAGGCGTCGATGTCGATCTGGATGATCCTGGCGTCCCGGGCAAAGCGGCCCCCGTACTGCATCATCCAGTTGAGCCGGGTACCCACAACGAGCACCAAATCCGCCTCGCGCATCGCGGTGCTGCGTGACGCCGGGAACGATACCGGATGGTCCTCGGGTGCCAAGCCCCGGGACATCGGAGCGGTGTAGAACGGCGTGCTGGTCAAGTCGATGAACCGCTCGAATTCCGATGCACCTCCCGAGAAAAAGACTCCGCCACCCGCAAAGATGATGGGGCGCTCGGCCTCGGCTAGCATCGCGGCGGCGCGGTCGATCGCGGCGGGGTCGGCTGCCGGCTTGGACTTCATGCTCGATCTGCTCGGTCGGACCGCCCTGCTCTCCTCGATCTCTTCGTAGAGCACGTCTGCCCCGCAGTCTACGTACACGGGGCCCGGCCTGCCGGAGGTGGCCTGCCGGAAGGCGGTGCTCACGATCTCGGGGTAACGCTCCGCCCGGGTGGGCTGGTGGACGTACTTGCACAGAGGTTCAAAGATTCCGACTTGGTCGACCTCTTGGAAGGCCTCGCGGCCGATCTCGTGGACCGGGCCGGCGCCACCAAGGATCACCATTGGGGCGCAGTCGATCGAGGCTGTGTAGGCACCGGTGAGCAGGTTGAGGGTTCCCGGTCCGGATGCCGCAGTGCAGACCCCCGGCTTGCCGGTCACACGGGCGTAGGCATGCGCTGCGAAGGCGGCGGCCTGCTCGTGGCGAAAGTCAACGGTCTTGATACCGAGATCCTGCGCCGCCATTACGATATCGAAGTTTGGACCGCCCATCAGATAGAAGAGGACCGATACGCCCTCTTCCTTCAGGGTCCGGGCCACTAGGTAGCTTCCGTTTACCGTGCCCATGGACTCCTCCAAGTCACCAAAGTAGGGGCCAGATTACCATAGAGTCCATTAAGGGCCGTATCGTGCCGAGCGCAGGCAGAATCTTGCTGACATGCGTTAGACTTACCGCCCCACACCGGCTACGGAACGTCATTCAGGACCGCTCGTCCGCCCATGTGGTCGGACCCTTCCGGGAGGTGTCTATGAGTAGGCTGGCTGCACTGATTTTGATTCTGGCTTTCGTTCTGGCCGCCTTGGCTTGTAGCAGTAGTCCTGCGGCTCCGTCTTCCCAGGAGGCCGGCGAGGTGGTCGCCGACACCGGAGAGGAGGCCGAGAAGGCCAGTGTGACCACCCCGGCCGGTCCGGGCAAGTTTTCCGCCACAGACAAGATGGTGGACGCGCGGGGCTACCACGCGGCCGTCAAGCTTGAGGACGGCAGGGTAATGGCCATCGCCGGCAAGAGCCGGGGCGGCGCCTCGGCCTGGAAGCCGTCGTCGATAGAGGCCACTGCAATCTACGATCCATCCACTGAGAAGTGGACGGACACGGCGCTGCTGTCCACCGTTCGCGAGCACCCGACCGGCCACCTGCTTCAGGATGGGAGGATCATAGTCATAGGGGGCTCAGCCGTCCGTCAGGAGCCGCTCATCTCGGTTGAGGTCTACGACGCTGCGGCCGACAGTTGGACAGGGGCGGCTCCCATGTCCATCGAACGCTGGCGGCACGCCTCGGTGGTTCTCGACGACGGGAGAGTGCTTGTGGTAGGCGGCGAGAGGCAGGACCTCGTGCTGGTGGCTGAGGCCGAGATCTGGGACCCGGCAAGCGATAGCTGGTCGGATGCCGGCTCCCTGACGGATGCGCGGGCCCTGCACACAGCCACACTCTTGGTGGATGGAAGGGTGCTCGTGGTTGGCGGCGGTAAGCGCGATTCTCCATACCTTAAGGCCACGGAAATCTTCGACCCGCAGACCGGTGAGTGGACCCAAGCGGCGCCGACGCAGGTGGCTCATTCGGCACACACGGCGACGCTCCTGTCCGACGGCCGTGTGGTGGTGACCGGTGGCAAGGGCAAGGTCACGCTGACGGAGTTGTACGACCCCGAAGCCGACTCATGGACCAGCGTAGGCGAGCTGTCGGAGTGGCGGGCTGAACATGCCGCAGTGCTGCTTTCCGACGGTCGTGTGATGGTGACCGGTGGTATCGGCAAGGTTGCGACAACGGACATGTTCGACCCGCAGACCGGCGAGTGGTCTCAGGGCGCGAACATGGTCGAGACCCGGTACGCGCATAGCATGACTCTGCTGGACGACGGACGGGTGCTGGTGATCGGGGGGAATTCTACCGACGGCGATCAGAGGGGCGTAACCACGGAAGTAGAGTTGTGGGAGCCCTAGGATGGGCCGTGACTTATGGATTAGGCCAGGGCTTGAGAGGTGCGTTCAGCGTAACTTGACGTAGGCTTTCCCGCCCGAAAGGCCCGCCTAAACGGTCCATTGTTGCGTGTCAAAAATGTCTGTTATACTGGGCGCGGTTTCCGGTCCCATAGGGGCCTGCAACGGCGGTAAGGGGTGTTTCCCAACTCTTCCGATGTGTGTCGGGAGAGCATCTGTGGCCGCCGAATTTATGTGAACCACGCCAAGGAGGCGGACCATTGAAGTGGATTGACTACCACAGGCCTACGTCCGTCGATGAGGCGGTCGGGTTGCTTGGCCGATACAAGGACAAGGCTCGCATCCTGGCCGGCGGCACCGACCTACTCGTCCAGATGAGGGGCGGCCGTTACCAGCTCGACGCGGTCATCGACGGCAAGCACATCGCAGAGCTAAACGAGATCACCCACGATCCGGTCGGCGGATTGACGGTTGGAGCGTCGGTGCCCTGCTATAGGCTCTATCAGGATGAAGCGGTTGCCTCCGCCTACCCCGGGCTCATGGATTCGGCCACGCTGATAGGCGGAATCCAGATCCAGGGGCGGGCCACCTTTGGCGGCAACCTGATGAACGCTGCGCCGAGCGCGGACGCCGTACCGGCCCTGATTGCCCACCGGGCGACCGCCAAGGTCGCCGGACCTGGCGGGACTAGGGAGATCGCGGTGGAGGATGTGTGCACCGGCCCGGGCACGACTCAACTGGCGGCTGACGAGATGCTGGTTTCGTTGCATGTCCCGTCGCCTCCGAGTGGTTTCGGAGGGCGGTACATAAGGTTCATACCGCGCAATGAAATGGACATCGCCGTGGCCGGTGCCGGGGTGTCGGTCGTGTTGGCGAATGGAACGGTGGAGTCCGCCCGCGTCGCCCTCGCCTCTGTGGCGCCGACGCCCCTGGTCGTCGAGGCGGCGGAGGCGGCGCTGGTCGGCAAGGAGCCCAGCCACGAGAACATCCAGGCAGCCGCAGAGGCTGCCAAGGCCGCCGCAAGGCCGATAACCGACATGCGCGGCACCATAGAGTACCGAAAACACCTCTGCGAGGTACTTACCCGCAGGGCACTTCACACCGCCGTTGAGCGGGCGCGGGAGGGCAAGTAGATGTCGGGCAAGAAGGTTCACGTTACGACCACGATAAACGGCGAGACCGTCGAGTTTCTCTGCGAGCCGCGCCAAAGCCTCCTAGAGGTCCTGCGGGACGTGGTTCTGCTGACCGGAGCAAAGGAGGGCTGTAACGATGGCAACTGCGGCGCCTGCACGGTCAACATGGATGGCCGGATCGTCGACAGCTGTCTGGTACTTGGGGTAGAGGCCGAGGGCGCAACCATAGGCACGGTTGAGGGGATATCCTCCCCGCAGGGTCTTCACCCAATCCAACAGGCGTTCCTCGAGCACGCCGCCCTTCAATGCGGCATCTGTACGCCGGGCTTCTTGGTTGCCTCAAAGGCCTTGCTAGAGAAGGAACCCGACCCATCTGAGGAACGGATACGGATGTGGCTGGCTGGCAATCTGTGCCGGTGCACCGGCTACGACAAGATCGTTCGTGCCGTGATTGACGCCGCGGGCCGCATGGCTGGCGCGGCAGCTTAGGAGACTTTCGGATGACCACCACTTACGAACCAAACCAGGTTCTGGCGAATGAGACCTTCAAGGTGGTCGGCACAAGGCCGATCCGCCACGACGGTGCCGACAAGGTCACTGGCAGGGCCCAGTACGGCGCAGATTTCCATGCAGCCGGCCTGCTGCACGGTAAGACCCTGCGGAGCCCGCACGCCCACGCTCGGATCAAGTCGATCGACACCTCTAAGGCCGAGGCACTTGCGGGTGTAAGGGCGGTGGTGACCTCAAAGGACTTTCCGCCGGCCAAGGAGACCGCCAACTACGGGCTGGGAGACCAGCCCATGGACAGGTTCCGGGGCAACATACTCGCCGGGGGCAAGGCACTCTACAGAGGGCATGCCATAGCCGCCGTGGCAGCCACCAGCCCGCATATCGCCGAGGAGGCGGTCGACCTCATCGAGGTCGATTACGAGGTACTGCCCGCCGTGCTTACAGCGCCCGACGCCATGGCTGACGGTGCACCCACTCTGATATCCGATCTGACCACGCAGGAATTCGGGAAGGATACCGGAGTCAACTCTAACGTCGCGGACCATTTCCAGCACAAGATGGGCGACATAGACAGCGGCTTTGCCAAGGCGGACGTGGTGGTGGAGCGCACGTTCGATACCAAGACCGTCCATCAGGGATACATAGAGCCCCACAACGTCACCGCGCTGTGGAACGACGATGACCGGATCCACATCTGGAGCAGCACTCAGGGGGCCTTCGTGGTCCGGGCGGCGGTGGCTGAGGCGTTGGCGGTCCCGGTATCCCAGGTCAAGGCGACGCCGATGGAGATCGGCGGGGGCTTCGGAGGCAAGATCAACGTCTACGGCGAGCCGGTCGCGGCCATGCTCTCCAAGAAGGCCGGCCACAAGCCGGTCAAGATCGTAATGTCCAGGGCCGAGGTGTTCGAGGGCACGGGTCCTACATGTGGGTCCCATATGACCATAAAGATGGGAGCGACCAAGGAAGGCAAGATCGTCGTCGCCCAGGCCAATCTCCAGTTCGAGGCAGGTGCTTATCCCGGCTCGCCGGTGGGTGCGGCGGGGATGTGCGTATTCACCGCTTACGACATTGAGAACGTGGTGATTGACGGCTACGACGTTGTGGTCAACAAGCCCAAGACGGCCGCATATCGCGCGCCTGGCGCGCCCAATGCAGCATTCGGTGCCGAACAGGTGTTGGATGAACTGGCGGTGAAGTTGGGCATCGACCCAATGGAGCTACGGCTGATGAACGCCGCGAAGGAGGGGACCCGACGCGCGGACGGTCCCGTCCATCCCCGCATCGGATGCGTCGAGGTGCTTGAGGCCATGCGGGACCATGACCACTATAACTCTCCCGTCGCTCCGGCCGTCAGCGGAGGCAAGACGGGGCGCGGTGTGGCGATCGGATTCTGGTTCAACATAGGGTTCGCCTCTTCCTGCAACATCTCCGTGAACAACGACGGTACCGTTAACCTCGTCGAAGGCTCGACCGACATCGGTGGCAGTAGAGCGGCGATAGCCATGCAGGCTGCCGAGGTCCTCGGAATAGCCGCCGAGGACGTCAACCCACAGGTGGTGGACACCGATTCGGTCGGTTACACAGCCGTTACAGGTGGTAGCCGCACAGCCTTCGCCACCGGTTGGGCTGCCTACGAGGCTGCCAATGACGTCAAGCGTCAAGTGGTTGAGAGGGCGGCGAAATTGTGGGGGGTCGAGGCCGACTCCGTCGAGATGGTGGACGGTGTTATCCGCTCCAAGACGGACACCGAGCTCACCATGACATTTAGGGAATTGGCCGGACAGATAAACGACACCGGTGGTCCTATCGTTGGCCGCGCCGCCGTGGACCCCGCCGGTGCCGGCGGTTCCTACTGCGGTCAGGTCGTCGATGTCGAGGTTGATCCGGAGACCGGGAAGGTGGACATCCTCAGGTTTACCACCGTGCAGGATGCCGGTAAGGCCATCCACCCGAGCTACGTGGAGGGCCAGATGCAGGGTGGAAGCGTACAGGGCATAGGCTGGGCGCTGAACGAGGAGTATTACTACTCCGAGGACGGCCGCATGAACAACTCGAGTTTCCTGGACTACCGGATGCCCACCAGCCTTGACCTGCCGATGATCGACACTGTGATCGTTGAGGTCGCCAACCCTGGACACCCCTATGGTGCGCGGGGCGTCGGCGAGGCCAATATCGTCTCGCCTCAGGCGGCGGTTGCCAACGCGATACACGACGCGGCCGGACTTCGCATGACGGCGCTGCCCATCAATCCGGCCGCGGTTATGGAGGCCACCTGGTCAAGGGACGAAGATTAGCCGGCGGCCCGCCTGAGGGCCGAACTGGTCGGGGATAAATGGCGACCGTCTTCATACCGTCACTGATGCAGGACCTCACCGGCGGTGAGCGGACCGTCGAGATGCCCGGCAGGACGGTGCGGGAGATCATAAACGGCCTTGAGAGCCGTTATCCCGGAATGAAAGACCGCCTGATGGCCGGATTTCGCCTCAAGGGAAATATCACCGTCGCCGTTGATGGCGAGGTCAGCCCCGTAGGCGTGCTGGCGGAGGTCGGGGAGAACAGCGAGGTGCACTTCTTGCCGGCGATAGCCGGAGGCTTGGGCGCTTGGGCAGGGCTACCGGCAGACAAGTTCTAAGAGCCGTTAAGGAGAGTTTGGGACACGATGACGACCACCTATGAGCCGAACGTCGTACTGTCAACGAGCGAATTCAATGTGGTAGGCACCAGGCCCATACGCCATGACGGCGCCGACAAGGTCACCGGTCGGGCGCAGTACGGGGCCGACTACAATGCCACCGGTCTGCTCTACGGCAAGGTGCTGCGAAGCCCGCATGCCCACGCCCGGATCAAATCGATAGACACGTCCAAGGCGGAGGCCCTCCCAGGGGTCGCCGCCGTTGTGACCGGGGACGACATGCCTTCGACGCGTGAATCCGATCCGGCCGATTTCGGCCTCGGCCCCCAACCCATGAAGTACCTGCGCGACAACGCCATTGCGAGGGAGAAGGTTCTTTACGAGGGGCAGGCGGTCGCGGCTGTGGCGGCGGGTAACGTTCACGTAGCCGAAGAGGCGATAGAGCTCATAGAGGTGGAGTACGAGGTCTTGCCGCCGGTGCTGACCGCCCCGGAGGCGATGGCCGAGGACGCGCCGCTGCTGCACGATGACCTGTCTACCACCGAATTCGGCAAGGACACCGGCCAGAACTCTAACGTCGCCGATCACTTCCAGCACAAGATGGGGGATACGGAGAAGGGGTTCGCCGAGGCCGACCTCGTTCTTGAGCGGGAGTTCGACACCGCCACCGTACATCAGGGCTACATAGAGCCGATGAATGTCACGGCGCTGTGGAACGACGATGACCGGATCCATGTCTGGTTGAGCACACAGGGACCGTTCCAGTTCAGGGACGCGATAGCACTGGCCCTAGAAGTCCCTCAGTCCCATGTCCGCGTCACCCCCATGGAGATCGGCGGCGGATTCGGCGGCAAGTTTCCTCTCTACCATGAGATAGCGGCCATCCTTCTGTCCAAGAGGACCGGCCATCCGGTCAAGATCACGATGTCTCGCAAAGAGGTCTTTGAGGGGACCGGCCCGACGCCAGGCTCCCGCGTCTGGGTAAAGATGGGCGCCACCAAGGAGGGCAAGATCACGGCCGCCGAGTCCTCGCTCAAGTTCGAGGCCGGGGCTTTCCCCGGTTCCCCGGTCGGGGCCGCGGCTATGTGTGTGTTTGCCTGCTACGACATCCCTAACGTCACGGTCGACGGTTACGACGTGGTCGTCAACAAACCAAAGACGGCCGCATATCGCGCTCCTGGTGCGACTCATGCGGCCATGGGCGTCGAGACTGTGGTCGACGAACTGTGCGAAGGCCTTGGACTCGATCCACTGGAGTTTCGGTTCGCTAACTGTGCCCAGGAAGGCACCCGCAGGGCCGACGGACCTGCCAACCCCAAGATCGGCGGTATAGAGACACTGGAGGCTGTAAAGAGCCATCCGCACTGGAGCGCACCGCTGACCCCTGCCAGGAAGGGAGGCAAGGTGGGAAGAGGCTTTGCCTTTGGCTATTGGTTTAACGCCGGCCTGCACTCGGCCGCAACCATCAGCGTCAACGCGGACGGCACGATCAACCTGCTTGAGGGCAACCCGGATATCGGCGGCAGCAGGGCTGCCATCGCCATGCAGGCGGCCGAGGTGTTGGGTTTGAGTGCCGAGCAGGTCCACCCGCAGGTGGTTGATACCGACACGATAGGCTTCTCCTTTGGGACGGGTGGCTCTCGTACCACGTTTGCCACCGGTTGGGCTGCGTACGAGGCCGCGAACGACGTAAAGAGGCAGATGGCCGAGAGGGCGGCCGCCATCTGGGGGGTAGATGCCGACTCGGTGGAGATGGAGGAGGGGGTCATACGCTCAAAGACCGATACAGAGCTGAGCATGTCCTTTAGTGAATTGGCGGCCCAGCTGAACGAGACTGGCGGCCCCATCGTGGGGCGAGGCTCGGTCAATCCGCCCGGTGTGGGCGGGGCCTTTGCGGCCAATCTGGTCGATGTCGAGGTGGACCCGGAAACCGGGAAAGTGGATGTATTGCGGTTCACGATTGCACAGGATGCCGGTAAGGCCATCCACCCGAGCTACGTTGAGGGCCAGATGCAGGGCGGAAGCGTGCAGGGCATCGGCTGGGGGCTGAACGAGGAGTATCACTACTCCGAGGGCGGCCACATGAACAACTCAAGTTTTCTGGACTACCGGATGCCCACCAGCCTCGACCTGCCCATGATCGATACGGTGATAGTTGAGGTAGCAAACCCCGGCCACCCGTACGGGGTTCGGGGCGTGGGAGAAGTCAATATCGTACCTCCGCCTCCGGCGCTGGCCAACGCGATTTACGATGCCATTGGAATCCGGATGGAAGTCCTTCCCATGAGCCCCAACGCGGTCATGGAGGCGATCTGGCAGGAGAACGGCTCCTAGGGCCCCGCTGAAGACTGGATCGAGCGGCGGGCCGGGGCTTTGCTCCGGCCTGCGGACTTACTGGAGGTGAGCATGACCAGTAGCGCCTGTGGCGGCGTAATCACGCCACTGCTTACCCCGATAACCGAAGACGAAAAGGTGCATGAGCCCTCGCTCAGGAACCTTGTCGACTACCAGCTCGATAACGGCGTGTCCGGGCTCTGGGCGTCCGGCACGACTGCCGAGTTTGCCGCGCTCACTGATTCCGAGCGTATAAGGAGCATCGAGCTGGTTGCCGATCAGGCGGCGGGCCGGGCGCCGGTGATCGCCAATATCAGTATGTCCAGCACGTCGCTGACGATCGAGATGGGTCGGTCCGTCGCCCGGCTGGTCGCGGCCGTTGCGGCCACTCCGCCCTACTACTATCCGCACTCCCAGCAGGAGCTCAAGGAGCACTACCGGCGTATACGGCAGGCCTTGGGGGTGCCGCTGTGGGTATACAACATCCCGCAGATGCATAAGACAGCCGTCGCGCCCTCGACTCTGGCCGATCTGGCTGGGGAAGGCGTGGTCGAGGGTGTGAAGGACAGCTCGGGTGACGGTGAATCTTTGGCTCAGTTGCACGCGCTGCGCTCGAAACGCGGGTTCGAATTGGTGTCCACTCTTGGGACCACTCAGCGGGCCACGACCGCGGCAGCGCTCGGCGCGCAGGGTATCGTCCCGGGGCTGGCGAATGCGACACCCGCCATCTTCGCCCAGGCGTGGGAGGCGGGCAGCGAGGGCGACTCGGAGATGGCCAGGGCCTGTGACGATCGGATAGTTGCGGCGATGCGTCTGCAGACGCTCGCCAGGAATGGTGCGAGCGTGCAGGGCTCGGTCTACGCGGGCCTGAAGGCGGCCCTGATGCACATGGGTGTCATTGAAGCCGACCACGTGACCGCTCCGTTCAGGAAGCTCACCGACGGCGAGCGCCGCGAAATACCTGAAATTCTTGCGCGGCTTGGCCTGGACCGCAGGTAGGGCCACGCGGCGGCGAGACGCGGCTAGAGCCCGCAACGTCCAGAGGATCGGCGCTCGGCACTGGTTCGGACAGCGGGGTATAATCGGCGAGGCTGCGACTTGGATCTGGCCGAGCGCGTAATTGAGGTATTGGCGGGGGGCTAGGAACCTATGGGCGACGAAAATTACACCTTTGCGGCGTTTTCCAACAATCCTTTCTACCAGAACCTTACAGACAGACTCATTGAGCTAGCCGAGGTCAAGGACGGCGAGCGCATCGTCGATCTCGCCTGCGGTACGGGCCTGGTCACCAGGCGGATAATGGCCAATCTCAGGGAGGCCAGGGAGACTGTGATCATAGGCGTTGATCACTCCGCAGCCGCCCTGAAACAGGCGGTAGCGGACCTCAAGGACGCCAGGGACTCGGCCGTTGTGTTCGTTCACAGCCAGGTGGAGCACATCTCCGACGCGGTCAAGGAGAAGGTGGATACCGTATTTTTCTGCAACGCCATCCACTATGTTCCCGATAAGGGTGAGCTGCTTGACCGGATAGCCGGCACCATCAAGCCCGGGGGAAAGCTAGTGTTCAACACTTCGTTCTACAGCGGGCCTCTGGACGAAGAGACCCAGTTGTTTTATCGCAAGTGGATGTTCAAGGCCCGGCGCATATTGCGCAGGGAGCATGGGCTGTCGATTCAAAGGATCGAGAAGGTGGAGTCACGCAAGCAGCTCACCGCCCAGGAGTACAAGGAACTCGTTGAGGGGCACGGATTCAGGATCGAGAAACAGGAGGTGGATCCGGTAAAGGTTCCCCTCCAGGGTTGGCTGGACATATCATCATTCTCCGACTTCATCGAAGGCGCCATGCCTGGCGTGCCCCTTGATAAGGCGAGCATGGCGCTGAAGAAGGCGGCGCGAGAGACGTTCGAGGAGATGAAGATCTCCTACACCACGCGCAACTGGCTCGACATAGTCGCCGTTCGCGTCTGAGGGACCGCGGCCTGCCAAGGCGCGATTGAGACTCTAGGGCCCGTTTCGCCCGGGCCGGTGCCGTCGTGTTCAGGCTGGCTGCGGCAGCAATATGACCTTGCCCGCCTGTCCTCTGGCGAGCAGCGTCATCGCTTCGTCTATGGCCTCAAGGGGCATGCGGTGTGTGACCAGGGGGGCCAAGTCTACGACGCCAGTTTCCAGCAGCAGCCGCGTCTTGTACCAAGTCTCGAAGATGCGCCTGCCGTTGAACGCCAGCACCGTCAGGTTCTTGAAGATCATGTCCTCGGCCACGTCGATCAGCACGGGCTTAGCGGGTATGCCAACAAGGCTGACGTGTCCCCCGCGCCTGACGCCCTTGAATGCGGCGTCGATCGCGGCGGGCGCCCCGCTCATCTCAAGGACTATATCCACCCCGTATCCACCCGCCTGTGACAACCAGGCCGCCGTCTCTTGGCCGGTACCCTCGGACGGACAAAAGACCTCGTCCGCCCCCAACGCACGGGCTAGGGAAAGCCGGTAGTCGTTCACGTCGGAGGCCACCACGCGTGAGGCCCCGGAAGTCTTGGCTATGGCTATCGAAAACAGGCCGATCGGTCCGCAGCCGAGTACGCCGACGCTCTGGCCTGTCAGATGATGGGCGAGCGCGGAGAAGACGGCACTGCCGAAAGGCTCCTGCAGCGTGGCTATCTCAGGGGGCAGCCTATTGCGGTCTGTGTGCCACAGGACCTTTTCGGGTATGGCCACGTACTCTGCAAAGCATCCGTCTCGGTCGACGCCCAAGATGGAGGTCTGCGGGCACATGTGAGCCTGGCCTGTCCTGCACTGAAAGCACACCCCGCAGGTGACGTGGCTCTCGGCGGACACGAAGTCTCCGGCGACCGTGCGCTCCATCCCGGCGCCGACTTCAACCACCGTCCCTGCCATCTCGTGCCCCAGGGTGATCGGGGGCCGCACGCGGGATGCGCTCCAATCGTCCCAGTTCCAGATGTGCAGATCGGTCCCGCATATGCTGGCGGCCTCGACACGTACTAGGACCTCATTGGAGCCTACCCGGGGTATGGGCACATCCACGACGGCGCCTCCGCGCCCGGCACCCAGTTTGCGGACCGCCCGCATGGTGCCCTTCAAATCCCAGACCTCCCTGCCGGTCGGATGGCCCCGATGATCAAAAGACCGCTATCGGGTTAACCGGAGAGCCGGTGCCACCCCTCAAAAGGAGCGGAGCGCAAACGAACATGAACTCGTAACGTCCCATTTCGCTGCACGCCTCGGCCAGGGGCTCGATTAGGGCGTTGTCAACGACGGCCAGACCGTATGCGTAGATGGCCCCGTGCACGGTTACCGGCAGGTCGTACTCGTTGGGACCGGCATCCTCCATGTCCCAGACCAAGAGTCCTACGTCGTGTTCCTTGAAGAAAGGCAGGGTCGAGCCGTGCAGGCCCGGATACGGCCTGCCGACAGGGGCGTAGACGCCGCCGTTCGCTGCAGCGTAGCGCTCCCTGCCGGAGTGGATGACGACCGCGTCTCCCGGCTCGAGCTCGATGCCCTCAGAGGACATGATTTCCTCCAGCTCCCATCCATGGACCGGCGTGTCGAGATCGACGTAGGCCCCGCCCCGGTGCTTGGGAACGTCGAGGAGCACTCCCCTGGTCAGGATGCCGTCACGCCAGGCCTCGACGCCGCCGAATTCGGCGCCGTCAAATCCGAGGGCCTTGGCCGGATCTTGCCCCTCGAACATTCCATCAGCTCCCCAGTAGTGACTGAGCGCATCGATGTGGGTCACTACGAATCCGTGTTGCGCAATCCCGACGTAGTCAGTGGCTGCTCCGACGCCCTCGCCGAAGTCGATCTGCTTCATGAACTGCTGGACCGGCTGTGGATTATCGGGAGCGGGCTCGGTCGGAAGGGGGCGGCTGAGCGATATGGTTTGGCCAGTCTCGACCAGCCCGATGGCCGCCAGCCGCTTGCTTGCGGTGATCAGGTTAACCGTCCCCGCGCTCGGGTTGTCCGGCCACCTGCCCCAGTTGCTGTGGTCTGCCAGGTAGGATTCGATCTGCTGAGCACTAGGTGTCGTTCGGTCCAAGCCCGTCCTCCTCCGTTGGATTGGTGCACCACACTATCAGGGTTATGGTCGTCGTTGGGTGCCATGTCCAATCATGTCGACGATGAGGGTCGACCACGCGAAGTTTGCCGCACCCTGTCCCTCGCCGGTATGAGGGTTGAAGAACTCGCGGAAGCCCGACCTCTCCACAAGGGTTGCTGACTTTTCCTCGATTGACGAAGCCATGTCCAGGTATCCGTGCCGGCGCAGGCCGCGGGCCACGAACCAGTTGATGTTAATCCAGCTTGAGCCGCGCCATATCAGCGGGTGCCTGCGATCGCCGGGGTCTGCTAGGAACGTCGGCTCGGAGGTAGCCACCGTCGGTACCGGGTACTCGGTCCAGAACTTCTCAGGCTGCAACAGGAGTTGCTCCACGAGCACCGTGGCGATACCTTCGGGCAGAGACTCCAGTAGAAGCGGGAGTAGGCAGGAGGCCGTAAGCACCCGGCTGAAGCGCCGCCCTGGACCGTACGTTGGAAAGAACGCGTGGGCATCCTCGTCAAAGAGAATATCGACGATTGCCCTTTCGGCCCTCTCCGCCTTCGCCGCCCACATGTCGGCATCATCCGGCCGGTTCAACCCGGATGCGATGCGGTGCATGGCTCTCAGTGCCTCTGCGTAAATGCAATTGACGGCGACATCCTTTACGTTGAACCGACACAGCTTGTAAACGCGGTCAAGGTGGTAGTTGCCGCCCCGCAGGAGGTGGGACACGTGCAGGCCCGCCACTCGGAGTCGGATCGTCCACCAGCCCGGCCGCATTGCCCCGATGCCTAGGGGGCGGTCGTACGCCGGAGTGTTATCCATTCCCGACTCGAACGGGCTGATCAGGACGATCAGGCCATCTCCGTCCGGGCAGCGGTTTTCTGAGAGCCACCGATAATGCGCCGCCAGCTTCGGATAGGCCCGGGCAAGGAACTCGGTGTCGCCCGTTATCTCAGAGACCCGCTCGGCCGCCTGGGCTATCAGGGGTGGTTGAATGAGCGCCGAGTGGTGGGGCCGCAAGGCCAAGCGGCTCTCCAGGCGTGTGATGAAGGGCGTTCGGTCAGCGCCACTCCAGTACGTGACATGGCCCATGAAGCCGTCCGGCTCTTGGGCCGCAAGCAGAGACTCCAGTTCGCTGACCGCAAGCTCGGGCTCTATGTGCGCAAGGGCGATCGCGTGAAAACATGAGTCCCAATACCACTGCCAACGATACTTTTGGAGCGATGGGCATACGTAGCGGTATCGAATCCCGTAATGCGGGTCATGGCCCTCCCGTAGGTTCGAGACTAGAAGGACCCTCGCCGCCTCTGCCAGGTCATTGGAACGGAGGCTTTTCATCCTGTCCGCAGGCGTCCGCTAGAGCAGGGCGACTGGGTTGGCAGGTGAACCTGTGGCTCCCGGGATCACCAGTGGGTTGAGCGTGAGCATGAACTCGTAGCGCTCCTCCTGCGCGCAGGCCTGAGCCAGCGGCTGCAGCAGCGCGTTGTCCATCAGCGCGACCCCGAAATAGAACAGGGCGGCGTGCACGCTCATGGAGAGCCCGTACTCGTTCGGCCACTGATCCATCATGTCCCAGCCCAGCACTGCCATGTCCGTCTCCCTGACGAAAGGCAGACAGCTGGCGTGCAGTCCCGGCCAGCGTCCGGGCCAATCGGGGTGTCCGGCCCACCTGCCGTCGTGATCCTCGGCGAACTTTTCCCTTCCCGAGTAAACGAGCACCGCGTCTCCAGGGCGCACTTCGACACCCTGGTCTTCGGCCGCCTCCCGCAGTTCATACCCATGCACGGGCTCGTCGAAGGTTACGTAGGGCGCATTTCGCAGGCGTGGTATGTCTAGTAGCACGCCTCGGGTCGTAAGACCGTTTGCCCACTCCTCTATGCCTCCGTATTGGACTCCCTCGCCTCGAACCTCGACGCTAGGGTCTCGGCCGTCCCACATCCCGTCCGGGCCCCACATGTGCCCGAGCCCGTCCACGTGTGTGTGGGCGAGGCCGTGGAACGCCACCCCCACGTAGTCGTGCGCTGAACGCCAATCGCCGACGAATTCGTCGATGGTGTAGGTAAATCGTTGAGCCGGCCTGAAGTTCTCCTCGCTCGGCTCGGTAGCCCATGGTCGGCTCAGCGAAACCGCTTGACCGGTCCGCACCAATTCGGCCGCCTGCCGACGCTTTTCCGGGGTGATCAGGTTCACCGCCCCGGCCCGACCGCGGTCTCCCCATCTACCCCAGTTGCTGGCAGTTCGCAGGTAGTCGAGTACGTCGTCGCCGGTGGCGAATCTATGGGCGTCCACCTTGGCCTACTCCTCGCCCGTAGCATGGGCGTGGCGAGGCTATGATGGGGCGACTCCTCTGTCAAACGGCCTACGGCGGGTCGGGCGGGTCGTAGATCCTTGAGTGGGGGAAGAAGTCTTCCCATGCCCAGTCGTAGGACGAAACAAACGCCAGTCTCTGGAGGCGTCTGCCCTCAAGCGGTCCTGCGGTGGCCTTCCCGGCGAACTGGCTCCATGTCGAACCCGTCTGGTCGTCGACGAGACGGCGACCGCGGCGGTGGAAAGTTAGTGTGAAGTCCTCGCCCGGCAGCTTGGCCGAGAAGACATTGATCTGTCGGGTGTCGGCTTCGGCAAACACGGCGATGGGCTGGCTGCCCACCCGGTCGTTTACGACGCCTGTGGAGGCTACGTCTTCGTAGCGGTAGGCGCTTGCCGCATCGCCGAGCGTCACCCCGATGACGAAAAAGTCGATCATCTTGGCCGGCTCGAGGAGCCCAGCATGTGTCGAGCCGTCTACGACCAGTACCAGGGAGTCCCCATGCCTGCCAGTCCAGCTCTGCAGGGGCTCGATTGCGACCGGAATGAGTTCGAGCCGGGTTTCCTTCAGTTCGCCCTGGATTGCTGCGCCCCAGGGCTGAGACCAGATGCTGCCCGTTTCGTGGTCCCACCAAGTCATTGCGCGCATGAAGAGGGCGCCCTGGTTGCCAAAAGTCAGCACCCTCCCACCTACCCTCCGGTCGTGCACGAGACCGGTGTAACAGATGGGTCACCAGGTAACGAGTATCGGAATGCCTCCGACCTCGTCGTTAACCATCTCCCGCCACCGCAGATAGCGGATGGGATAGGCGCGTGAGTCACCGTCGATGGACACTCCAATCACCATCTCGTCGGGTTGCAGACCGGACTGGCTGACGGGCACGAAACTGGGGTCGTATATTGGGGCTATGTCGTCCCTGTCAAGCAGCTGCCTGAAGGAGTTGAGCCCGGTTGGGTCCTCCTCGCGCAGGGTACTCGTCAGCAGGGTGTCACCCCCCGCCGCCCCAGGCGGGTCTTCTTCCGAAGAGGCCATGTTCCCCGTCGGGCTGCAGTAGGCAGCGGCCGCAAGAGCAACCGCGACGGCGGTAAACGCCAGTAGAGACCCGAGTCGCGCTAGATGACGGACTGACATGCAAAGGGGCCCAGAGGTGGGCAGGTGCACAGGCGCGTTGCGTTCGATACCGGGGCCTTCGGTCTTCCGAACATATGGAGAATGGGTGTTCCAGTCGGCCCTAGTTCCATGTGGCTGAGCGAAAGCGTGCGCATGGTATAATTCGCGTTTGTCAACTACGTACCCGCCTTCCAAATGTATCCTTGCGAGGAGAGAATTGACATCCCAAAAGCTTAGGGAATACGAGATAGTCGTCATACTGAGTCCGGACGCCTCCGAGGCCGAGGTTGAGCAGTCCCACCAGAACACCGCCGAATTCATCAGTGGACGGGGCGGCTCGGTGGGCGAGACCGACAACTGGGGCCTCAGGCGCCTTGCCTACCCGATCAAGAAGTTTCACGAGGGCAACTATGCGGTAACCCGTTTCAGCCTCGACCCGCATGGCGTGCAAGAGTTGGGCCAGAGCCTTGAGGCCTCTGAGCGCGTTCTTCGCCACCTTATCGTAAGGGTTTGAACTCTCATGAGCATGAACAAGATCCTCGTCATCGGCAACGTCGGGAGCGACCCCGAGATGAGGTACACACCCTCCGGCAGCGCGGTCACCACATTTAGCCTCGCCACTAACTGGGTATATACCACCTCCGACGGCGAGCGACGCGAGGAGACCGAGTGGTTCAGGGTGAGCGCCTGGGGTCGGCTTGCCGAGCAGTGCAACAACTACGTTACGAAGGGAAGGAAAGTCTACGCGGAGGGTAGACTCAAGTCTGACACATGGACCGGCAACGACGGTCAAACCCGCGTCAGCCTTGAGATCAATGCGGACAAGGTCCTTTTCCTTGACCGCGCAGGAGATGCGGCAGGTGGGGCGGCGCAGGGACCGGCTGGCGCCGACGCGCCGCCCGGGCCCGGCTCGCCGCCCGGGCCCGGCTCGCCCGGGGACGTGGACGATCTGCCGTGGTAGGCCTGCCGGCGCAGGCGGACTTTGAAGGCTTGCTAAAGGAGCTAGCGCGATGACAACTCGAGGAGGAAGAAGGGGCGGAAGGGGCAGGTTCTACGCCCGCAGGAAGGTCTGTGGCTTTTGTGTCAACAAGGTAAAGCACATAGACCACAAGAACATAGAGGTCCTAAAGAACTACGTATCCGAGCGGTTCAAGATGGACGCCCGTAGGAAGACCGGTACCTGTTCCCGTCACCAGCGTGCCCTGGCGGCGGCCATCAAAAGGGCGCGCATCTTGGCGTTGCTCCCGTACAGTCCGAACCATCGCGGCATGTACGCCACCCTCAGGCGATAGGTCCGAACCGGAAATCCACCGAGGACGTATTACTCTCCAGACGGACCCTGCACGGAGTTGGCCGAGACGTTGACTAGTGGTCGGCCGCAGGCTGGCGGGGTCCTAGCAGGAGCTTAGGCTTGTCAGATAACCCGAGTGGCACAGATTCCCGTAGGCTTGTATCCCAGCGATCAGGTCTCAGGAATCTGTCCAGTGACCGCCGCAGGCTGGCCGTACTGCGGCGCAGCAATCAGGCCCGCCAGCGCATAACGCTGGTGGTCATCGGCCTGGCGCTACTGGTGGTGGCAGGCATCCTCATTGCCGGCTACGTCATAGCGTTCGTGATGCCGCCAAGACAGACGGTGGTGCGCGTTAATGACGCCTCCTATTCCCGTGGAGACCTGGTCAAGGCCCTTCGCGTACGCCAGGAAGGAGCCCGTTTCTTCGGGCTGGACTTCCAGCCCAGCCAAGAGATATTTGAGGCCCTGCAACTGTTCGTTGAGGACGAGATTCTGACCCAGGTGGCCGCCAAGTACGGCATCGTCGTGCGGGATGACGAGATAGACCGTCAGATAGAGAGCCTGTTCCTTATCGGCGAGCCGGGGCTCGACCCGGAGGCGCTCAGGCGAGATTTTGACGAGAGGCACCGCAGCTATCTGAATGCAGTGCGTCTGTCCGAGGGAGAGCACCGAGAGATCACCCGAAGATCGATTCTTCGGGCCAAATTCCGGGAATTCATCGGTGAACAGGTCTCCAGATTTGCAGAGCAGGTTCACTTTCATCGCATCGTGATGCCGGTAGGGTCGGAGGTTGACATCATGCTCGTCAAGCTAGAGGACGGGCTGACCGAGGCGACCACTCCGGAGCAGCGCCAGCAGGTGTGGAAGGAGATCGTCAGGGAGTTTTCGATCGACGATCCTGAGACCGTTCGCCTCGGAGGTGATCGGGGCTGGATGCCGATTGGCTCAACCGATACCTATGCTGAGACCATTCTCAACCTCGAGGTCGGTCAGGTCAGCGCGCCTGTAACCGACATAGAAAACCCGAAGCTGATCCTGTTCTTCATGGTTTCCGAAAGGGATCCGGCCAGAGAGCTGTCGCCGTCGGACCTTGATGAAATAAAGTCGCAGGCCTTACAGGACTGGGTGAACAAGGAGCGTGATAACCACGACGTCTTCGCGGCGTTCGACTCGGACATCTACAGCTGGATGCTCGAGCAGCTCAGGCAGACCTCCGAGCCAACACCTACACCGGCCAATCCCTTTGCCAATGCCAATCTTGGATTCTAGTTGAGTATGGGTTCAGGATTGAGGCTCCCTGGTCGCGCCCCGGTAGAATTTGCGTTTGGTAGTCAGGAGGAAGGCAGAGGGGTACGCAGCGGCCTGTCTTGGGCCCCCAAGTTGCCATGCTCACGGGAATGAGGGCTGAATTCTATTGGAAGCGGGGCTGAACCACCTGCCGGAGGGCGCGTGAGACGCTCTCGAGCATGGGCGTGGAACTGGCCGAGCGGGACATATTCAAAGAGCCGTTAACCGAGGCGGAACTGGGGGAACTGACGGCCATGCGCGCCACCAGAGACCTTTTCTCATTCAAGAGCCCGTCGTTCCGCAAACTCGGACTTGATCCAGACACCCTCACCGATCAACAGATGATGTCCCTGATAATGGGTGACCCACGCCTGATCCGTCGCCCACTGGTTGTGACCGGCGGCCAGATAATCGTGGGCAACGATCAAGCCGCGTTTAAGGAGGCCTTCGGCTAGGGCGTTTCCTGAATACGCGCGCCGGCATGGCCCTTGAACGTGGCCGGGTAGCGAGCCTGCGCCCCCCTGCGCCCTGCGCGCGTCTATTCGATGGATCGGCCGTTGATGGCGGGCTGGCCCATCTTCTTGGCCATGGGATCGACGTCCGTGCCAAGGGCGTCTATGCCCCTACGCACCTGGCCCAGCATCTGGGAAAGCCTCTCTTCGATGCTGAAGAGAACCTCCCGGCTGTACTGGTCGGCCCCCTCGCGCCGGCCGGCGGCCGTTGCGTCCGCCTCGCCGATCAAGCGTACGGCTTCCTGTCCAGCCTCTCGCAAGATCTCGCCGGCCTTCCGATGTGCTTCGTCGTGTATCTTTTGTGCCTGTTCCTCGGCCGCCCTGGCGATCTCGGAATCGGAGACCATCGTCTCGTGTTCGCTGCGTGCGGCTATGGCTATGGCCTTGGACTCTTGGCTGGCTGACTCCCGCAGACGCTTGGACTCAAGGTACGCCTGGTTGATGATGCTATCTTTCTGCTTGATCACTTCGCCCGCCTCGAGCATGTGTTCGGGCAGTGAAGCACGCAGCTCCGCGACTATGTGTGACAGTTTCTCGGGGTCAACCATCACCTTGCCACGCCTTCCGAGGACCTTGCTCGAACTCTTGCAGAGCTCGTCCATCTCGCCGAGAATGCGGTCTACTGTTTGGGACATACCAGCCTCCTTAGCTTAAGTTCAGTCTCTGGCGCAGGAGGCCGGCAACCCCATCAGGTACCAGCCCCTCCACATTGCCGCCCAGCCGGGCCACTTCCTTTATCCGCGATGAATGTATGAATTGGTGCTCAAGGGCGCTCATCACGCAAACGACGTCGATGTCGGGTGCCAGGCTCCTCCACATGTGTGCCATCTCGAACTCGACCTCGAAATCGATACCGGCCCGCAGGCCCCTCAGAATGAAGTCCGCGCCCACCGCGCGTGCAAAATCGACGGCCAGACCGGTAAACGGCTTCACGTCGACTCTGCCGGCATCGGACAGGGAATCGGCGAACATGCGCACTCGCTCCTCGGTAGAGAACAGCAGCGACTTTGGAGGGCTGTCATACACCCCGACCACCAGGCCGTCGAACAACTGGGCGGCCCTCCTAGCGACATCGACATGGCCGTTGTGCACGGGGTCGAAAGTGCCAGGATATACGGCCTTAGCCATGGGCATCCGCCGCGCTGAACATCGAGATTGACGAGTCGCCGTATCGTCTGGCCGTTGTGCGAACGAGACGCCCGTAGGAGTCCGCTAGTCGCAGGTTGGTGCGGTGCTCTGCAACCACCACCGCCCCGCGGCTGAGCATTGAGCCTTCGCTCAGGCCGTTCAGAATGGCCCCCCAAGGATCGTCATCGTAGGGCGGGTCTATGAAGACCAACTCGTATGCTCCTCCATCGCGTCCGCTCTCCTCGCAGCCATCTCGGTTGGCTGACGGTCCAACCACACTCTCCGCCCGTGCCCTTACCACTGTGGCCCGGTCGCCGTAATCTAGCGTTTTGATATTCGCCTCGATAGTGCTGCAAGCCCTACCGTCCCTCTCAATCATGTCAGCCCGCAATGCGCCGCGGCTGAGGGCCTCTAGGCCCATGGCCCCGGATCCCGAGTAAAGGTCCAGTACCGTGGCTCCTACGACTCGATCACCCAAGATCGAAAAGACCGCGGCCCGCACCCTTTCGGTCGTCGGTCTTAGCCGACCCCTCGGCAACTGGAGCCTTCGTCCCCTATCCTTGCCACCGGAGATCCGGGTGCTCATCAACCTCAACTCGGTGGGCAGGTCATGGCGTGGTTCGCCGCCCAGCCGTCGAGAGTGGGCCGATGTTAGCAGGGGGCGTTTCGTCGCAAAAGTAGTTTTTGGACGAGTTTTAAATTCTGTACAGACGCGGCTGTTTTACCGGCCGTTCCGAGGTCGTTTAGAATTGGTGTCTCGGCTGAGCGAAGAACCAGGTCGGTGAACGCTCAGTCCTTTCGCTATTCTGGGTGTCGGGGGGATTCGGGTAGTCGGTCGTACCTTGGGGCCTTGCGGCCGGGCCACGGCCGACTCCGGCGAGCTTCCTGCTTGGCCACATCGGCTTGAGAGAAGCCCAAAGAGAGCTTAGGTAGCCGTTCTACGAGCAATGAAAAGACAAGATGGAGAGGTGTCGTCGAGCGACCTGATGCAGGTCCGGCGGCAAAAGCTCGATAGGCTGCGGCAGCGCGGGCTGGATCCCTACCCCCACAGCTTTGCGCGCACACATACGAGCCGGCAGGCGAAAGATCTTCTCTTGGCCGCCGAGGGCGACAAGCCCGGACCGGGCAGCGATGTCAGGACGGATAGCGTGTCTGTGGCCGGACGCATGGTCGCCGTCAGGGGCATGGGAAGGGCCGCTTTCGTAGACATCATGGACGGTCACGGCCGGATGCAGGTTCTCCTGCGTCGCAACTCACTGGCCGAGTCCTACGAGCTGGTTGACGATCTCGACATCGGCGATTGGATCGGGGTCAGTGGACAGGTCATGCGCACCCGGGCCGGAGAGGTGACGGTCGACGCCATCTCACTAACGGTGCTGTCCAAGGCCCTGAGGCCACTGCCTGAGAAGTGGCACGGTCTCACAGACACCGAAATCAGATTCCGCCAGCGCTACCTCGACCTCATAGCCAATGAGGAGGCGCAAAGGGTCGCGGTGCTTCGCTCCAATACTGTCTCCGCGATGCGTCGCTTCCTGGATGGCCAGGGGTTTGTGGAGGTCGAGACACCCGTGCTGGTGGCGGTGGCGGCGGGCGCCATGGCCAGACCTTTCGTCACCCACCACAACCAGCTGAATTCAGACCTGTACCTGCGCATAGCAACGGAACTGTATCTAAAGAGGCTCATAGTCGGAGGCCTTGAACGTGTCTACGAAATAGGACGCGTGTTCCGCAACGAGGGGGTCGACTTTTACCACAACCCGGAGTTCACGATGATGGAGAGCTACCAGGCCTTCGCCGACTACAGGGACGTTATGGTCATGGTGGAGGAGATGGTCGGCTACATCTCCCAACAGGTCCTGGGGAGAACTCGCGTGGAGTTCGATGGACATGAGATAGACCTCTCGTCGCCTTGGCCAAGGCTGAGCCTAAGGCAGCAGTTGATGGAGCGTGCCGGTGTCGATTTCCTCGAATGCGCGGACTTCGATTCGCTCGCGGCCAGAATGGAGGCTCTGGGTCTTGATGCCTCGCGGCAGACCAGTTGGGCGGGGCTTCTCGACAAACTGGTTTCGGACGCGGTAGAGCCCGAACTGATACAGCCCACATTCCTTGTCGACTATCCCCTCGAAATGTCTCCTCTCGCCAAGAAACACCGCCAAGACCCGAGGGTTGTAGAGCGGTTCGAGGCCTTCATAGCCGGCATGGAGGTGTGCAACGCCTTTACCGAGCTAAACGATCCTATCGACCAGAGGTCTCGTTTGGAAGAACAGGAGGTCTTGCGTAGGGCCGACAGGGTATCGGGCGAGGAGTTCTACGACAGGCTAGATGAAGATTTCCTCGTGGCGGTCGAACATGGGATGCCCCCGACGGGAGGTCTAGGTATGGGCATCGACCGCCTGACGATGCTGCTGTCCGGCCACCGATCGATCCGAGAAGTGATCCTCTTTCCCATGCTGCGCCCCCGCTGAGCGCTGCGGAACCAGCACCCTTCGACGCCGGCAGGCGCCAGAGCTTCCTACAGTTTCGCCCGCTGTCGTCTAGCGATGTTTTTCCCCGATCAGGATCGCAACCGATCCGAAGGCCAGGCGTCTTCTTCCCACCAGGGTCAATCCCGCCGACTCCATATCTGACTCCAGCTGCGCGACGCCGAACTGTGCGGCCGACTCGGGAAGGTATCTATAGGCTTCTCGGTCGCCGGCCAGTGCGAACCCCAGGACCGGGGCGACAGCCCTGAAGGCCGCCCCGAACAAGACGGCCCCAATGCTGTCTCCGGAGGTGGAGAAGATGTCCAGGACCGCCAGCCTCCCTCCAGGTCTGAGCACGCGGGCGATTTGCGCCAAGGCCGCTGGCCGATCCGCGAAATTGCGCATACCGAACCCCACCGTGGCAAGCGAGAACGCCTCGTCCCGGAAAGGCAGCGCATGGGCATCTGAGAGCAAGAGCGTCACATGCGGCGCGGCGCCTGCATTGGCGATCTTCTTTCTGCCTACCTGCAGCATCGGTTCGGAGAAATCGACCGCGATCCACTGCTGCTGGAGATCCGGGGTGGAGAGACTGTTGCCAACCTCATTGTCGCGGCCGGCTCCGCCCGCACGCAGCGACAGTGCGCCAAGCGGGAAATCGCAGGTTCCCGAGGCCACGTCCAGTGCGTGACCTGCCGCGGTCATCCCGTCCAGCGCCATCTCCAGCGACATGCGGCGCCATGCATGGTGTCTACCCGCCGACATCAGGGTGTTCAGGAGGTCGTAGCGCCAGGCTATCCGGCTGAACAACGCCGCCACGTAGGCGGCCCGATCCTCGCCTGTGAGCAGTGCCACCGGCTAGCCCTCGTTGAGAGTCTTGATCGTCCTGGGGAGCTCGGGCGCCAGATCGCCTGCGACCATGCCCGCCTCGCCTAGGTCGGCCCGCACCGTCTCACCGGCAGCGCCGTGCAAGAACACGCCCAGCGCCGCCGCATCCGGCAGCGACATGCCCTGCGCAAGTAGGCCCCCGATCGCCCCCGCGAGTACGTCGCCCGTGCCGGCGGTGGCCAGGCCGGGATTGGCGAACGGGGAGATCATGGCCTTTCCGTTAGGGTCGGCCACGGTGGAGTGGGCCCCTTTCAGCACGACGACCTTGTTCCACTCTTGGGCCGCACCACGCGCCCAGTGTATTCGCTCTGCGCCGTTAGGACTGGCATTGGGGGCATCGAGTCGGGACATTTCACCCAAGTGGGGCGTCAGGATCGCCGGAGATGTAAAGTACCGGTGCCACCCGGGAATGGTTGAAAGCAGATTCAGCCCATCGGCGTCCACCACGGTTAGCGGCAGCTGGGCATCCGATGTAAGAAGCCTCGACAACATCTCGCCCGTCCCCGGGTCTAGGCCAAGACCGCAGCCTACGACGAGGGCGTCGTAGGCATGCAGGGCCGAGAGAATCTCCTCTGCGCCGTCAGGCGCTATACCTCCACCGGGCGTCTCTGGCATCGGTAAATGGGTTACCTGGGGTGCCCCGGCCGCCACGGCCATTTGAATTCCCTTCGGCACTGCGGCCGTGACTAGGCCAGCGCCGACGCGGGAGGCGGCATTAGATGCCAGGAGTGCGGCGCCGACATAGTTGCGGCATCCGGCCACGATCAGGACCTTGCCGAACGTGCCTTTGTGACCTGCCGCCGGACGAGCGGGCAGTTGGAACCTCGCCCATTCTGGCGTGATGAGCGAAAGGTCGATTTCTTCGTCGAGGCCGGTTGGCAGGCCGATGTCCTCTATCATGACCACGCCGCAAAACTCCGCCCCGGGCATGGCGCAGTGACCGATCTTGGGACGGCCCAGAGCCACGGTGATGTCTGAGCTGACCGACATTGGGTCGGCCTCTCCCGTGTCGGCGCTTACTCCGGTGGGCAGGTCGACTGCCACCAAAAGCAGATCGGGACGCTCGGACCTGGCCTCGGCCAGCGTGTTCATCTGTTCTGAGAGATGGCCGGAGATTGGTCGGGAACTGCCGGTTCCTAGCAAGGCGTCCAGCGTCAGCGCGCACTCGGATAGGCTCTTACGCAAAATGGCAAGGTCCGCATCGTCATCCGACCGGACAAGCCGTACGGATCCCGGCAGCTCCGCCGCCTTTGGGTGTGGCTCCCTGCCTGAAGCGCTGAGGTAGACGGTGGTTCGGGCCCCCCAGTTTGAGAGATGGCGGCCGGCTACTAGTCCGTCCCCGCCGTTGTTGCCCGGCCCTATCATCATAAGTACCGGGATGTCGGGGATCCGGGAGTCGTGCCCTAATGCGCCCCTGCATGTCTCGGCGACGGCGAGGCCAGCGTTTTCCATTAGCTCGTCGGTGTCTACCCCTGAACGTTCCGACAGGCGCTCGATCTCCGCCATCTGGGCGGATGTGACGATCTTCATAGTGTGGTGCTCAGTACCTGACCCGCGGACCCGGCCTAGAAGTTGGGGAGTTCACTCTCAGCAACAACGAAGGCGACTGCCATCTCGTTTGAGTGGGACAGGGAGACGGCGAACTGGCTTATGCCCATGTGCCTGGCATGGGCGGCGGCCTTGCCGTGCAGTTCGATGGTCGGGGCGCGGCCGAGCCGCCGAACCACCTCAATGTCCTTCCAGGGGACTCCCCGGACCCCGGTCCCGAGGGCCTTCATCACGGCCTCCTTGGCTGCAAAGCGCGTGGCGAGCTGGGACGCGCGACCGCGACAGTAACTCTGCTCGCGCTCGGTGTAGATGCGGTCGAGAAATCGTTGGCCGTACTGTTCGGCCACGCGCCTGACCCGCGGTATCTCTACAATGTCCACGCCGTTGACCAACATATTTGCACTTTCAGATTCTACGCGGTAAGCAAGAGCGACCGGAGGTTATCGGGAAGTGCGACGAGCAGAGGACGCCAAATGGGCATGCATCCGTATAATCGCCGCCGCCGGAGGATGACATGGCAGCACAAATCATTGACGGCAAGGCGATAGCGTCACAGGTGAGGGCCGAGGTGGCCGACGGAGTGGCCCGGCTTAAGGACAGCGCGGGCGTGACCCCCGGCCTGGCTGTGGTCCTGGTGGGAGATGATCCCGCCTCGCAGGTGTACGTACGCAACAAGCAGAAAGCTGCAACGGACGCTGGCATGGTGGCCGAGGACCATAAGCTGGCTGCGGACACGCACGCAGAGGTGTTGCGCGAAAAGCTCGCTGAGCTAAACGCTGATCCATCCGTCCATGGCGTCCTGGTGCAGCTACCTTTGCCGGATCACCTGGACGAGAGGGAGTTCATTCTGCGGATAGCTCCCGAAAAGGATGTGGATGGTCTGCATCCGGCGAGCATGGGCCTATTGCTGGCCGGCAGCCCGCGCTTCGTGCCGGCCACTCCGGCGGGCGTTCAGCAGATGCTGCTCAGGACCGGCAACGCCCCGGCCGGCAAGCACGTGGTCGTGTGCGGTCGCTCCGACATCGTGGGAAAGCCCATTGCCGCCCTGCTGATGCAGCGGAACCAGGAAGCCAACGCTACCGTGACCGTTTGCCACACCCGGACGGCGGATATCGCAGCGATCACCCGCCAGGCTGACATCCTGATCGCGGCGGTGGGTCGTGCCGGCTTTGTCACCGCCGACATGGTTTCCGATGGAACGGTGGTAATCGACGTCGGTATCAACCGGGTTGAGGCGCCGGAGCGAAGGTCGGGATATCGTCTTGTCGGGGATGTCGATTTCGAACCTGTCGCCGAGAAGGCTTCGGCGATCACGCCTGTCCCCGGAGGCGTCGGGCCCATGACGATAGCCATGCTCCTGCTGAACACACTCAAGGCCGCGCAGCTAACCACAGCTTGATCGGTGCAGCGACGCCAGGTTGACAGGTTCGGCTATGCTCGGATCCCTCCTGGGGACCGGCCCCGCCACAGCGCCGACTTCCCTTAGTGCCGCGCCGCGTAGAGTAGGGGGGTGTTGCGCCTGTAGCATCCGACCGCCCTGCCCGAGGGCAGTATGGCCGGCAAGCACCCTTTGCCGCAGGGACAGTGATGGGCGCCTCTTCAGCTCAGAGGGCGCATCGAGATGATGGCCCTGTATGGCCCGGGTCTCCGCCGAGGTCTAGGCGAAGGTGAGGGCCCGAGCCGGGTTGTGGATCAGCATGTTGTCTATGTGGTTCTGGGTAAAGCCCCGGGCTCGCATGCGGGGCACGATGGACTCCAGAATGTGCGCGTATCCTTTGCCACCGTAGGCGACGGTGTCGGTCTTGAGGCACACGTCGTGGGCGATCGTTATGCGCTCACCGTAGCCCTCGGAGATCAGGTACTCGAGCGAGTCCATTCGTTGCACGTCGCTCACGCTCGTCGTCTCTATATCGCCGGAGCGATATGAACCGCTTGTGTCCTCGGACCCGAAGCGGTCGTACTCCAGGTAGCAGCCGGTGTCGGCCAATTCCTTGACCGCGGACATGGGCCTGATGTTGTCGAGATGGCCCATGATGACGTTGTCGGCCTTTGCTCCGTTGTCCATCAGGATCCGGATTATCTCAAGAGGAGTATCGGGATGGATTCCCGGGTGGATCAAGATGGGTGCGCCTGTTTCCACCTGCGCGTGGGCCGACGCCCTCAGAACCTTTCGCATGTTCTCCGTCAGCGGGGTGTGGTTGCCGATCTCACCGATGACACCGGACTTTACTCCGGTGCCGTCAACCCCGATGGTGACGTCGTCGACGATTCGCTGGGTAATCGACTCCTCGCTGCGCTGGTCCATGTCGGCCGGGTGAGCCTCCGGCACGTAGTGGCTCCCACCCATAATGACCTTCAGCCCGGTGGCGCGTGAGATGCGCGCCAGTGCCAGGGGATCACGCGCGATGCCGATAGACGTGGTGTCGACTACCGTATCGCCTCCCGCATAGCGATACCTGAGAGCCTCCTGAACGGCGAACCGTTCGTCGATCAGCATCTGGTTTTCCTTGTTGACGTAGAACATTCCCCGCAGCTTGCCCAGGATCTCTATGGTTATCCGTTGGTCTACGTACCAGCGTCGGCTCGCCTCCTCCGGCATCTTGAAATAGCAACGCAGGTCGATCAGCAAGTGCTCGTGGGTCAAGGTGATGCCAAGGGACTCAGGCTCCACCTCGCCAAGAACGGTCTGTACCTTTCCGCTAGAGGCCTTCGGACTCATGGTGACTCTCCCGTGTTTGTTTTGCTTGCTGGACTCTTGCCGATGCCTGCAGTCGGATCGCGGCCCCTGGAGTCCCGGTCTCGGGTCTGGAACGTCGCATCACTAGGCGAACGTCAGGGCCCGGGCCGGATTGTGAACGAGGATGGAGTCGATCTGCTCGTGGGAATGCCCCCGCGCCCGCAGTCGCCGGGCAATCGAATCTAGGAAGTGTGCGTAGCCCTTGCCGCCATAACGAGTGAGGTCGGCCTTGGTGCAGACGTCATGGGCGACGAGCAGCCTGTCGCCGAAGCCCTCGGCGATCAGATGCTCCAGCGACTCCATGCGCTGCACGTCGGTCGGCATGGGCATCGTCACCCCGGAAACACTGTAATCGAAGTCCGTGCTCTCGGCTCCGAAACGATCGTATTCGAGGTAGCAGCCCGACTGGGCCAGCTCCGTTATGGCGCTGAGCGGCCCGATTGGGTCCAGGTGGCCGACGATTACCCTTGAGGGCTCGGCGCCGGCGTCCATCAGTTCTCGCATGATATCGAGAGGACTGTCGGGGTGGAGACCTGGGTGTATGAGTATGGGTGCGCCCGTCGCGATCTGGGCGTGTGCGGAAGCCCTGAGTACCTTTCGCTCGTTGTCGCTCAGAGGGTGAAAGTTGCCGACCTCGCCTATGATGCCCGAACGAACACCCGTGTCGCCGGCGCCAACCGTCACGTCGCGCACTATCTGCTCGGTGATCGACTCCTCGCTACGTGCGTCCATGTCGGGTGGATGCGAGACGGGCACATAGTGGCTGGCCCCCATGACGATATTAAGGCCGCTGGCACGCGAGATGCGAGCCAGGGCGAGCGGGTCGCGGGCGATGCCGATGCTGGTGGCGTCGACCAGGCTGCCGCCCCCCGCGTGGCGGTACCGGAGTATCTCCTCGACGGCCAAACTCTCGTCAAGCAGCCGCTGCTGGTCTCTTACTCCCTGCCATATCCCCCAGACCTTGCCGAGCATATCCATGGTGAGAGGCCGCTCGACGTAGCCACGCAGGCTGGCTTCATCCGGCATCTGGAAGTAGCAGGACAGATCTATTAGCAGATGCTCGTGCGTCAGCGTTACGCCAAGCGAGCTTGGCTCTATCGGCCCGAGCACCGTCTGCACCTTGCCGGAGGGTCCCAGTGGGCTCATCTGCTCACGCTCCTAGACTACGAGATCGCGGTAAGCCTAGCGTGCGGTGCGGCCTCCGTCTAGGTGGATGATCTGGCCCGTCATATAGTCTGAGGCCGGACTGGCAAGGTATACCGCAAGGATTCCCAGGTCACGGAGTTCTCCCCTGCGTCCCATGGGGATTCCGGCCAGGTTCTCGGCTGATCCCACCTCGCTGGTCCACACGTTGTCGGTCATGCGGGTGTGAAACGCGCCCGGGGCCAGCGCATTAACGTTGATGTTGTAGGGAGCCCACTCCAGTGCAAGAACCCGGGTCAGCATGTTTACCGCCGCCTTGGAGGTGTTGTAGGCGGATACGTAGGCGATGCCCATCGTCCCATTGGTGGATGACACGTTTATCACCTTGCCGTACCGACGCTCCAGCATGTGGGGTCCTACGGCCCGGCATCCGTACATGACCCCGCTGACATTTACCTCCATTACGTGCTTCCACTCATCGTCCGTGATGGGGGTCACTGGGGGTCTGACCAACCGCACCGAGTCCGCTTCGCCGTCTGGGAGAGGTACTAGGGGAAGGAAATGGAGCACCCCCGCGTTGTTGACCATTATGTCCACTTGCCCGAGTTCGGCGATCGCGGTGGAGACCAAGTTCTCGACCTGATCCGGGCTTGTGACGTCCGTGGGAACCGCTAGCGCCCGGCGTCCGGCTGCCTCTACCTCGGCGGCCACATCGTCGATTTCGGCGGCCGAGCCCGCGGCCACTACGACGTCGGCACCGGCCTCAGCGAACAAGAGTGCGATCTCTCTGCCGATGCCTCGGCCGCCGCCTGTCACGACCGCTACGCGTTCGCTAAGTTCAAGCTCCGGCAGCATCATTTCCTCCGGGATGGCGAGGGCAGCACCCTGGGTGCCGCCGCGCGGTGACATTACCATAGGACTGTGCGCACCGACGACTTTGACTACGAGCTGCCAGCTGAACTGATCGCTCAGGTGCCAGCAGAGCCCCGGGACTCTTCCCGCCTGCTGGTCTTGAACAGGCTGGACGGCGCCCTGCGGCATCTGGCATTTCCGGACCTGCCGGGCTGCCTACAGCCGAATGACCTGCTAGTGTTCAACGACAGCCGAGTGTTTCCCGCCCGTCTGTACGGCCGTAAACCGATCGGGGGCAAGCCCTTGGGAGCGCGAGTGGAGCTGCTGCTCCTAGACCGCTTGGAGGGGGCGGATTGGCGGGCCCTCGCACGGCCCGGGCGTAGGCTCCGCGAAGGCGCGAGATTCTATATCGACGGAATCGAAGAGGGGGCGGCCACCGTGCTTGGCGTCCGCGCGGATGGCACCCGCGTGGTTCGACTGCCGGAAGGCATCGACCTTGCCGCCGTTGGCGTGGTGCCCATGCCTCCCTACATCAGGACGCGCCTGCGGGACGCGGAGCGCTACCAGACCGTCTATTCGCGCCATGAGGGCAGTGTTGCGGCTCCCACGGCCGGCCTCCATTTCACCGAGTCGCTGCTTGGCCAGATTCGATCATTCGGCATCGAGACGATCTTCGCAACCCTGCATGTGGGATGGGACAGCTTTCGTCCGGTGACCGTCGACGATCCGCATGATCACCCCATGCATTCCGAGCGCTACGAGTTGTCGACCGAGTCAGCAGCCGCCATCAACCGGGCGAAGGCTGAGGGCCGCCGGGTGGTCGTCATAGGCACCACGGCGGTGCGACTTCTCGAGTCCAACGCCGCTTCCGAAACCGGCTTGCAAGCCTACGAGCGATCGATGGACGATCCGGGAGGACCGCTGAGCCCAGGACGGGGCATTACCGACCTTTTTATAGGCGAAGGCCACGAGTTCAGGGTTGTAGACGCGCTGATCACCAATTTCCACCTGCCGCGCTCCACGCTGCTGATGTTGGTAAGCGCGTTCGCAGGATGTCGTCGGATACGGGCGGCATACGAGGAGGCTATAGCCCGTCGCTATCGCTTCTATTCGTTTGGCGACGCGATGCTGATCCACTAGATGAGGTTTCGCCGGACCACCGGTTCTGGCAGGGGCACTACGCACGTGCCGGGCAGGTGCGCTGGCGCCGGACGGCCGCTCATCTTGTGGTGTCCGGGCGGCGAACCGTATAATCGCGGACGTGGACGCAGGAGGACGCACGCCTGTCCTTCGGCGTTCCTGAAAGATTGAGCGAGGGTAATCTTATGACTCCAACCGGCGACTTTGGCGATGTGTTTCGCGCGATAGGTGTCAATCCGGCGATCAGCGCCTCCGGCCCGACCACTGCCTATGGCGGCACGAAACTCCGACCGGAGGTCCATCAGGCCATGAACGCCGCCTCCCAGGCGATGGTGGACATGGCGGAACTGAACGACGCTGCGGGCCGGGTGATCGCCAAGCATACGGGAGCCGAAGCTGGCATGGTCACCTCTGGCTCGGCCGGCGCGCTCATCCTGCAGGCCGCCGCCGTGGTGGCCGGTAGCGACAAGGCCAAGATGAAACGACTGCCCGACACTTCCGGGATGAAGAACGAGATCGTAATCCACAACATCCATCGGTTCCCCTACGATCAGTGCTACACGTCTGTCGGGGCCAAGCTAGTCGGCGTAGGGGACTTCCTCCGTTGTCTGCCCTGGGAGCTGGAGTCGGTAATCAACGAAAGGACGGCGGCCGTAGCCTACCTTGAAGCTCCGTTCGTTGCACCCTACGCGATGGCATTGCCGCAGTTGACCGAGATCGCCCACTCCCATGACGTACCTGTCATCGTCGACGCGGCCACCATGGTGCCGCCGCGGGAGAATCTGACCAAGTACATACAGCAGGGCGCCGACATGGTCATATTCTCCGGCGGCAAGGCGATTCGTGGTCCCCAGGGCACGGGGATACTGGTAGGTCGCAAGGACCTGATCAAGGCCGCGCGCGACAACGGCTCTCCCAACCAGTTCATAGGTAGAGGCCTGAAGGTCACCAAGGAGGAGATCGTGGGCCTGGTGCAGGCCTTGGAGGCCTTCGTCACCGAGGACGAGGAGGCCGAGAACGACCGCTACCGCGAGTTATCGCAGAAGGTAGTCGATGCACTGATTGAGATACCGGGCTTGGAGGTACAGATCAGGCACGACAAGAGGAACTGGCTAATTCCCACGGCGGTCTTCAGGTTCACCGAAGCTTGGACAGGCCCGGCGCGCGACGATGTGCTGCGTCGTATGCAGGAGGGAGTGCCGAAGATCTTCCTGCACTGGCTCGGGGGTCCCGACCTACTGGCTGTGGACCCGCTCAACGTCGACGAAGATGAGGTGGAGGTTGTGATTAGACGGCTGCGCGAAGAGCTATTGCGCAGCGACTAGCCGGCGGTGTTGCCTGCCGGAACAATGGCGAAGCTATAGGAGACCAATAGATAGTGCTAGAGCGATTCAAGGTTCCCTCAGAGGATCAGGTAAGGATCGACCACGAGGCTCTCAGGCAGACCGTCGCGGCGATCTTCGAGAAGATGGGCTGTCCGCCCGATGACGCTGTGGAGGGTGCGAACACCCTGGTTCAGACTGACCTGCGCGGGGTGGAGACCCATGGCGTTTCCAACATGCTTCGCTATTACGTCGAGGAGTTTCAGTCCGGCAAGCTAAACCCTGCTCCGGACGTCAAGGTCATTAGGGAGACACCTGGTACGGTCAGTCTGGATGGCGACCGCGGTCTCGGCGTGATCGTTGCTCCTGGGGCGATGAGGAGGGCGATCGTCAAGGCACGCGAGGTGGGTGTCGGCATCGCAGTTATGCAAAACAGCGGCCACATGGGCGCCGTGGGTCATCATGCGATGCTGGCCGCACAGGAGAACATGGTCGGCATGGCCACCACCTCAGGAGGGGCCGGCACGAGAGTGTTCGTACTGCCCACCTTCGCCGCCGAGCCCAGGCTGGGGACCAACCCCATATCCATCGCCGCGCCAGCTCGCACCGAGCCGCACCTTCTCTTCGACGCGGCCACCACGGCGATCGCAGGAAACAAGATCTACCTGGCCGAACGGGTGGGAGCGCTCTTGGAACCCGGCTGGATAGCTACGATGGAAGGCACTCCGGTCATGGAACCGCAGGTGTCCCCGGGCAGGGGGAACTACTGGCAGTTGCCGCTTGGCGGCATTAGGGAACAGGGTTCACACAAGGGCTACGGACTAGCGATGATCCCAGAGGTGCTTGGAACCATGCTGTCCGGGGCGCGGCCTGCCATGTTGCCGGGGGACCGGCTGGCTCAAGACCACTACTTCGCCGCATACGACATAGCTGCGTTCACCGACGTGGACTGGTTCCTGGACACGATGGACGAGATGCTCAGGACCCTGCGTACCACAAGGCCGGCGGAGGGACACGAGCGCGTGCTTTACCCGGGCCTGTCCGAGCACGAGGAGGAGGTTGAGCGCCGCGCCGAGGGCATCCCGCTGCACTGCGAAGTCATCGAGTGGTTCGACCACATCACGGCCGAACTCGAGATTCCGCAGTTGGGCCGGCTCGGCTAGGGTCGTCCCGGGCCTCTCCTCAGGCTGATCAGACTATGGGCGCGCGGGCCGGCCGGCCCGCATGTACGCTGTCTTGGAACTGACCGTCTCGCACTACCGGCACGCCGTTTACGAGGACGTGGACGATCCCGCTGGACGGCAGGGTAGGTGCCTGGTAGGTCGCGTTGTCTTTGACCTCAGCCGGATCGAAAACCACCAGGTCGGCATCGGCGCCAACCTTGATGCGGCCCTTCCTCAGGAACATGGGGGCACGCCGCTCAAGTCTCTTGGCCGGCATCAGGGAGGACTTGCGTATCGCCTCCATGAGCGTCAAGGTTCGGCGTTCCCTCGCGAACAGGCCTAGAACACGGGAATAGGTGCCCGCGGTCCGCGGATGCCCGGCTCCATCCATTACCCAGCCGTCGCTGGCCATAGCGGTCAGGGGGCTTGCCACCGCCCTGTTCATCGAGTCCTCCGGGATGGAATGGATCACAACCATGCCGCCCTGCGCCCTGTACTTGTCGAAAAGTTGTTCGTCCAGGACCTCGCCCGTGGCGGGCCAGAGCAGTTCGCCGTAGCTCACTCCCGTCATGCGCTGCCAGCCAGGATCGAACAGGGCCGAATCGATCTGAGTCATGCCGGCTGTGTACGGGTAGCACTCGGTGGTGATGTCCATGCCTCTGCCCGCGGCCCCGCCGATCATTTCCAGCAATTGTGCCGTCGCCGATTGGCCGACGCTGGAGATGTGGCATATGTGAAGCGGCGCACCGGTGACCGCGGCCGCGGCGATCACCTCCTGCAGGCCCTCGACCGCGCCGGTTCTGGGAAGGTCGGCCGGAGGATCACCCATGCCCCTTATGTGAACCACGCACGGGGCCCCGAATCTGGCGGCCATCTCAAAGGCGTCCATCACCTCCGACCTGGAGGCGCCCGGCGTGTACTGAAGACCGAAACCCACCCCGAGAGCTCCCCTCTCCAGGCCCCTCTCGATTAAGCGTGTTATCTGGTTGATCTCCTCGTCTGCCGCTCGCCGGTGCGCCGCGGCCCCGATCGGCACCAACCCGCATCCACCGTCGTCCAGGACCGCCATCCGGGCCGGAACATGGCCTGCACTGACGCCGTAGTTGATTGCGCAGTGGCCCATTCTGGCTTCATACCAGGCGTCTACGTCCGCTGTGCCGATCTCCAATTCCAGCGCGGTCGTAACCCCGTCCATGGCCTGTAGGCGGTAGTTCTCAGCATCTTGGCCGTGGGCGTGTAGGTCTATGAAGCCCGGGGCGACGACCAGACCTGTTACGTCGATGTCCTCTGCGCCCCGTATGTTGCGGCCCCATATCCTTTCCACCGCGCGGATGCGGTCCCGTGAGATGCCCAGATCGCGCTGGGCATCCACCCCGGACTCCGGGTCAATGACCCTGCCGCCGCGAAGGACTATCTCGTGTTCCGGCATAGGCGTGTGTCCTCCAAGGATCTCAGGGTATCGCCTTGAGCCTAAGCCAGGTGAAAAATCCGGGCGGTCTTGACGAACCAAGTGGGGATCGGCTCGACGATCTTGCGTAGCTGGTAGGTCAGCACGGCGATCACCACCCCGATCAGTGCCCCGGCGATTACGTCGGTCGGATAGTGGACTCCGGCGAAGACCCGGCTGAAACCCAGAACCATACCCAGTGTGAACATGGCCGTCCCGAGCTTGCGATTGGCCCCGAAGACACCGGCGGCTATGCCGAATACGGCGGCAACCGAATTGGAGGGGAACGAGAAATCGGTGGGCCTATAGAACAGGAGGTTCACCTCGTGGTCCAAGAACGGTCGGGCCCTCTCGGTCGCCAGGCTGACCTCCTGGGTAGCCCAGCTGGTGAACCCCATGGCGGCCAGCGCTACGAAGACGCCGATCTGGTAGCGATAGCGGGTGGCCCTGTCGCGCCCAGCGAACCATAGCGCCACGAGCGCAAGGGCCAGCGAGACGGGTATTAGATAATCGCTGACCAGCCACTCGACCAACCGGTCCAGCAGCCCCCATCTGCCCACCAGACCGTTGATCCACAGGAAGGCGTCTACGTCCCAGTGGCCTATCGGGCCCTCAATGATCAACGCTCTAGCTCCTCCTGATCCAGGCGATCAACCGGCCCCCGAGCAGAAAGAGGAGTCCAAACCTGACGTCGGAGAAGAATCCGAGCAACTTCGCCGGCGAGCCGTCCCACCAGGCTGGCAGGCATCGCCTGACAGTCTCGAAGTAATTGGTTTTTCTCAAGGCCTCAAGACCCTCGTCCGCAGAAGGCTCGCCGCGTCTCATGCGAGCGTGGACCAGCGACGACAGGCCCAGGGTTGCGATCACGGCCAGGGCCGCACCGCCAAAGAAGCCGACCCCTTGGAGGTTGGCGTCCAGGCCGCCATGGATGTCGTTGATGTTGCGTTCTTCCGACATGAAGAACCACAGGATGGAGCCTACGGTGAGAGCGAGCCCCAGGGCGCGTGCCGCCAGCGTGTGCCTGACTAGCAGCAGGCCGTCGAGGCGTCCGAATGAAGCGCCCACCTGTATCGCCCCGATCGAGGCCCAGAAAACGAATATCAGGTAGTCCGCTAGGAAGGGACTCATCGATGCGAGGCTATTCGGGCTCCTGGGCGACCGGGTGACACCAATGCAGGTACTTGTCGTGATTGCCGCGCACGGCGCGTGAGTACATGGAGCGCAGTTCGGCTGTCACCGGGCCGACCTCCCCGGATCCCACCGGGCGGCTGTCAACGCTGCCCACCGGGGTAATGTGCGCGGCCGTACCGGTCAGGAACAACTCGTCCGCCAGGTACAGCTCGCTGCGCCGGATCCGTCTTTCGACCACCTCCATACCCAGTTCCTCAACGGCCAGGGTCCAGGCGCAGTCGCGTGTGATGCCCACAAGATTGTTGTCCGACACCAGTGGGGTGTGCAGCATGCCGCCGGAGACCATGAACAGGTTCTCACCGGTTCCCTCCGAGACGCCTCCATCCTGGTTGAGCATGATCGCTTCGTCAAAGCCCGCCAAGACCGCCTCGGTCTTGGCCAGAATGCTGTTGACGTAGTGGCCGGAGATCTTGACTCTAGGCGGAATCGTGGCGTCGTCGATGCGACGCCACGAGGAAGTGCAGCACTTGATGGCCCCGTCCGAGTCGATGTAGGAGCCGAACGGCACGATGATCAACGTGAAGTCGCTGGCGATCTCGTGCAGCTTGAGATTCGCTACGAGTTCATCGCTCTTGTAGACCAGGGGCCGAATGTAGACGTCCTGTCGGTGCCCGCTGCTCCGGATAAGGCCCTCCGTGATCGAGCAGAGATCATCCGCCGTATAGGGGATGTCCATCATCATCATCCGGCACCCTTGGAGCAGGCGCTCGTAGTGCTCGCGCATGCGAAACACATACATGGTTTCCCTCTCGGCGTTCCAGTTGCCGCGGATGCCCTCGAAGACGGCGGTGCCGTAGTGGAGCGCGTGGGTCATCACGCCGACCTTGGCCTGCTCGATAGGCACCATGCTGCCCCTGAAGAAGGCTAGGGATCTGTTCATTGTCCTCCCTGAGCGGCTTCGGCTCGCTTCCGTACCATGCTGTGGCAAATGCCGGCGCTGACCGTCAGCAATTATAGCGACGCATCTAATCGTCTTCCGCGCCGCCACCACCGTTGGCCGCCTGCGTCTCCTGAGCGCCCGCGTCGGCCGCCGCGATGCCCTGTGTATCCGCCTGCGAAGCGTCTTCGGCAGGCCCTTCCTCCTCGGCTTCGGGCTCGGGCGGTAGGATGCGGCCGATCAAGTAGGATTCCATGTTCTGCAAGAGCCGTTCCACCACGGAGGGAGAAAGGTTGCGAGGGTATGCGCTCATGGTCCATCTGAGCCTGAGTTCCTTGCTGATCTCGTCCGCGCTCATCGGCTCGTTGCGGCTGGCTAGAATTACCCGGAAGACGGCCTCCTTAAGGGGGGTGTCAGGCAGCAGGTAATCGGCCCCTTCGGACTGGCCAGCGATCTGATCGATGAGCAGTTCGGGGTCGGCGTTCGCCGCCTCGTCGATCGTGTCGTGCTGCTGCGTCAGGTAGTTGCGTCGGTCCGATATCAGCAATGAGACGGAGCTTCCCTCTTCGGCATTGATGTTGACGCAGTAGCGAATTGGAGCTGCCGTCCCGGTATCTGTGGCTTTGCTTATGGTCATCTGACGCTCGTCTCCCAAAAGGTTCTATATCAAAATACTTCCGGCGGCCACCTGAGCATTAGCACGTCAACCTCGTCTCCAGCCTGCTTTAACGCAATGTCCTCGGGACAGATGGCGAGGCCGTTCGCTGCGGCCATCGACGTCAGCAGGTTGGAACTTTGGTCGCCGGTCAACGAAGCATAGTACCTGCCATCTCGTTTGGTCACCACCGCGCGTGCGTAGACCCTTCTACCATCGGTGTTGTGAATGGGGTCGGTCAGGACCGCGCTCACCCTCGGCCTCATGGCTGGATCGCGGCCGAGCATCTTTGCTATGGCCATGCGGCCGAACTGTTCGAATGCCACCAGGGCGCTGACCGGGTTGCCGGGTAGGCCCAGGTGAGGCACCGTCCGCCCCGACCCGTCGCTGGCGCTCAGGAGCCCGAAAGCCAGCGGCTTTGCCGGGCGCATGCGCACCGACCAGAACTGCATCGACCCGCGCCTTGTCAGAACGTCCTTGACCATGTCGAAGTCGCCCTTGGAGACGCCCGCCGAGGTGATCAGCATGTCGGAGTCGATTCCCTCGTCGATCTTTGCGTTGACGGACTCAAGATCGTCGCGGGCCGTGCCTATCTGTCTTGGCATTCCGCCCGCCTCCTGAACCGCCGCCGATATCCCGGCGCCATTGGAGTCGTATATCCGGCCCTCGGGAAGGGGGAGTCCAGGCTCAACCAGCTCGTCTCCGGTCGAGAGTACCGCCACTACGGGCCGACGGTGGACGCATGCGGTCGTGCGCCCCAAGCTGGCCAGCAAGCCGACTTGGGACGGTCCAATCACCGAGCCCCTTCGCAATACCGTTTTCCCACGGGCGAGATCTCGACCCGCTTGCCGCACGTTTGAGCCTGGATCTACCGGGTGCCTGACGGAGACCTCGTCCAGTGGGCGGGCCTTGAGCCTGCGTTCGACTTCGTCGGTTTCCTCAAACGGTACGACCGCGTCGGCCCCCGGGGGCACGGGAGCTCCCGTCATGATTCGTATCGCTGTTCTTGGTCCGACGCGGGTGGTGGGCAGATCTCCAGCGGCCAGTTTGCCTATCACTCGCAGGGTCGCGGGCGTGTGTGCGGCCGCCCCGGAAACGCTTTGCGATTGAACCGCGTACCCGTCCATGGCCGAGTTGTCCATGGGAGGCACATCAAGGTGGCTGACAATGTCCTCACTGATGACCATGCCACCGGCCTCTGCGATCGGCACCCTGACGGGTTCGAGGGGTTCAAAAAACGAGAGAATGCGCTCCAGGGCCTCCTCCACGGTGAGCATGGCTTCGATGTGGGAGTGGCGGTGCGCCTGGTGACTTGTCATGTACGCAGCTCGGCCCCCACCGCGCGCCCAAGCAGGCGTAGCAGATCGTCAATGACGCGGGTAACTTGCGACGAGGTGAGGGTACCCTTGTCGGACTGAAGGACCAGGCCGAATGCGATCGACTTCTTGCCGTTAGGTACTCCCTTGCCGGTGTAGACATCTCGCGCAGTAGCGGCCTTGACCAGCTTGTGCCCGGCCAAGATTCCCCTGATACGTTCCGCCGAAACGTCTGCGTCTACGACCAGCGCGAGGTCGCGGACCGATTCGGGATAGCGGCTGAACGGCCTGTAACGCGCTTCTGCCAGCGGCATCGCGGAAAGCACTGCGGAGACTTCGATTTCGGCCAGCGCGATCGTGGTTCCGTCCATGTCGAATGCCCCAAGGACGGAGGGGTCGATCTCTCCCAAGGTGCCCGCTCTCTGTCCATCTATAACAATGGCAGCTGACCTGCCCGGAATAAGGGCCGGGTCATCAGCTGGCTCCAGTGAGGGCTCGATGCCCAGACGCCGAAGGGTGTCTACCATGACCCCCTTGGCGTCAAAAAAATCCATGCCTGATCCTCCATCGGACCCGTGCCACCAATGCGGGTAGCGCCTTCCGCAGAAGGCGACGGTCAGCATCTCTCGCTCCTGCGGTAGGTCTCCCGCCTTTGAGCCGGCGGGGAGGAAGATGCGTCCCAGCTCGAACAGGCGCAGGCCCTCTTCCCCCACCAACCGCCTGTTCTCGGACACGGTTTGGAGCATGCTGGCACGCAGGGTCGTGCGCAGGTAGCGAAGCTCCTCGTTCATTGGGTTGGCGAGGCTGAGGGAGTCTTCCCTCCACTCGCCGACCGCCTGCAGGCTGTCCTCGGACACCACGTTGTAGGTGATGATCTCCCGCATGCCGGCGGCGACCAGCATGTCCCTGATCCGCTCCTTCAGCTCCCAAGTGGGCCTTGGTCGCTGATGGGGTATCGGCGCTGAGAGCATGGTCATCGGCATCTCGTCGTAGCCGATCACGCGGGCAACCTCCTCGACCAGGTCGTCCTCGAGGTTCACGTCGGACCGCCAGTAGGGTGGACGAACCGTGACCGAGGAGGTTGCCCGCGCCGTCGCCTCAAAGCCTAGGGAGGAGAGAACCTCGGCGGCCCTCGAGATGGGTATGTCGGAGCCGAGCACCTGTCTTAGTCTTGCATGGGACAGGGAGACAGGCGGAGTCTTTGCCGGATGGGGGTGAACGTCGATGATCCCGCGGGCGACAGATCCCCCGGTGACCTCGGCGATCAGGCGTGTGGCGCGGCGCAGGCCGATCTCGGCCAACTCCGGCCTCAGGCCGCGTTCAAACCTGTAGGCGGCACCGGTGCTCAGACGAAGATCGGCGCTCGTGCGTCGGGTGTTTACCGGATCGAAGTTGGCCGACTCTAGCAGGATGCGGGTGGTGGACTCGGAGACCTCGGTGTTTGCGCCACCCATTACCCCGGCCAGGCCCACCGCGTGGTCGGGGTCGGCAATCACCAGCATCGGCGGCCACAGTTCGCGGTCCTGACCGTCCAGCGTAAGCATCATCTCCGCCGGCCTTGCCTGTCTAACGATGATGGCCCCGTCCTTGACAAGGTCGAAGTCGAATGCGTGCAGGGGCTGGTTGAGCTCCAGCATGACGAAGTTGGTAACGTCGACGACGTTGTTGATGGGCCGCTGCCCCGCCCTGACCAGGGCCTCCTGCAGCCAGGCCGGTGAGGGACCGACGGTCACGTTCTCGATCAGGGAGGCCGTGTACCGATAGCACAGGCTGGGATCCTCTATTGTGACGCTTGCGCGCCCCTCGATGGGGTCGGAATCTTCCTTGTAGTCGAGACGCGGCTCGACTACCTGTAGGTCCGTCAGTGCGGCCACCTCCCGAGCGACGCCGAGCACCGATAGACAATCGGCCCGGTTCGGGGTGACGGCGACGTCGAGGAGAACATCGCCGACGATGTTCACGAGCGGCTTTCCTACGGTGGCCCGCTCATCTAAGACCAGGATGCCCTCGTGGTCATCGCCCAAGCCGAGCTCCTTGACCGAACAGACCATGCCGCGCGATTCGAACCCGCGTATATTGGCGGGCCGCAGTGGCTCCTCGCGGCCGGAGTGGGTGTTAAAGAGGCGTGCCCCCAGCCTTGCAAAGGCGATCTTTTGGCCAACGGCGACGTTTGGCGCCCCGCAGACGACCTTGGCGGTTTCTCCATTGCCCAGATCCACCGTTGGAAGCCGCAACCTGTCGGCGTTGGGATGCGGATCCAACCCGACGATCTCCCCGACAACCACAAGGTCCGGGTCCAGATGACCACCGATCCTATGTAGGGACTCCACCTCAATGCCGGCCATGGTGAGGCGGTGGGCCAGTTCATCTGCAGGCACGTCGATCGCAACGTAGCGCTTTAGCCAGGATAGCGGAATCAACATATGGAATAGATTTCAGGAGAACTGTCTAAGGAATCGGATGTCATTAGCATAAAAGAGTCGAATGTCGTCGATGCCGTTCCTCAGCATCGCGATTCGCTCTACGCCTATGCCGAAGGCGAATCCTGTGTAAACGTCGGGGTCGTAGCCGACGCCGGCCAGCACGTTGGGGTGGACCATGCCGGCGCCGAGGATCTCGATCCAGTCCTCGGCCTCGTCCCCCTGCCCCCGTTTGGGTGTCCATGCGATTGCCATTTCGGCCCCGGGTTCTACGAACGGGAAGTAGTCGCAGCGAAAGCGCGCCCTTACCTCCTCGCCGAAGAGGCGACGAGCGAATTCGTACAGCGTTCCCTTAAGGTCGCCAAAGGTGATCCCTCTGTCCACCGCAAGTCCCTCCACCTGGGTGAAGTGCCATTCGTGGGTGGCATCGGTGGCCTCGTACCGGTATACCTTTCCCGGCACCACCACCCTGACCGGTGGCGCCTGCGTTTCCATGGTCCTGACCTGCATGGGTGATGTATGAGTCCGCAGCAGCAGTGGTCGTTCCCCACTTGGGTCGCTGTGATCTATCCACAGTGTGCTGAAGCTGTCCCGAGCCGGATGGTGCTTTGGAATGTTGAGCATCTCGAAGTTGTAATGATCCAGTTCGACCTCCGGCCCCTCCACGATCTCAAAACCCATGGAGGCAAAGGCGGTGCAGATCTCACGCATTGTGGCCGTTACGGGATGGATGCTCCCGACCTGAGTGGGCCAGCCGGGCAAGGTCACGTCCATGGGTCCGGCCCCGTCCGCCGCAGGGCTGTCGATCGCCGCCGTCTTGTCCGCAAATGCCGACTCTAGGGCAAGTGCCGCCGCGTTGGCGGCACGACCGAATTCTCTCCGTTCGTTTGGGTGGACACCGGATATGCTGCGCTTCAGCAGCGTGATCTCGCCCCTCCGACCCAAGAACGTGACACGCCATGTCTCCAGATCCTCGCGGCTGGACACGCCAGTGAGCGCTGCAAGGGCTCTGGTCTCAAGTTCTGTGACGCGCGCGGTTACGTCCTGGGTGATCTTGGACTCCGAGGGGTGGGGGTAAAGCGGATCAATTATAGGGAGCGTCCGGAATCCCGGTCAAGGATAAAGGGAAGGCGTTTAGCGCATGGGCACGGCGTTGCCGGACTCCGAACCGGTTGATCAATGCTGCTGACGGGCTCTGCGTGTGGCGGCCCTAGCGGGATATGGAATCTTTGTAAACTCTCCCTCCCTGCATGATCATAACGAGGCTCTCTTTGTCTGCCAGGAGTTGGATGTCGCCGAGCGGGTCTCCATCGACTGCCAGCAGATCGGCCAGCTTGCCCTGCTCAAGGGTGCCCACGTCAGCGTCCATGTGGATGCACTCGGCGGCGGTCTTGGTCGAGGCGACTATGGCCTCCATCTCTGTCATGCCGTTGTCGACCATCAGGCCGAGTTCTCGACCGTTCTCGCCGTGCGGGCAGACGGCCGAGTCCGTTCCCATCGCTATGCGCACACCGGCCTCAGCGGCCATCCGAAAGCTGGCCCTGTGATGAGGGAATACCTGCTCGGCCTTCCTCAGTGACTGCGGGAGGACTGAACCGGGCCTGTCCCTAGCCAGATCAAAAATGGTCTCGCCCGGCAGCAGGGTGGGAACGAGAAAGGTCCCCCTGCGTCTCATTTCTTCGACCACCGACTCGTCCAGGTACACACCGTGCTCTATCGACTCGACCCCGCACTCGACGGCGTTTCTTATGCCTTCGGTGGATTGGGCGTGAGCCATGCAGGTTTTGCCCTCTGCCGCGGCCTCGTAGACCATGACCTTGATCTCCTCGCGTGTGAACTGCGTGGAGGTGGGCTCGTCGCTTGGGGAAAGTACACCCCCGCTTGAGCACAGCTTTATGAAGTCAGCTCCTGCCCGCAGGTTGGCGCGCACCGTCCTGCGCACCTCATCCACCCCATCGCAGACTGGTTTGGGCCACTCCGGCAGGGAGCCGTCCAGTGGCATTCCCATAGGAAAATGGGTGCCGACCGGCAGGAGGAAGTCTCCGTGGCCGCCGGTCTGGGAGAGTATTGAAACGGCGATCCTCATCCTCGGAGCTGGGATCAGACCGCGTTCCGCCGCCAGCTTCAATCCTAGAGGGGTGCCGCCGGCGTCGCGGACGGAGGTAACGCCGGCGTCCAACGTCTTGCGTGCGTTGTCCGCCGCATGCAGGATCTTGAGGCTGAGGGGCATGAGCGCCAGTTCATGCATGGGCGCAACTTCGATCATGAAGTGAACGTGGCAGTCTATTAGGCCGGGCATGACCGTGCTGCCTTCCACGTCCAGGACCGCGGCTCCGGCGGGCGGGCTGACGTCGGGCCCCACCCTCTGGATTCGTCCGTCGTCTCCTATGAGTATCGTTGTCCCGGAGATCGGGTCGGCGCCTGTGCCGTCGATCAGGTTGGCCCCGGTGATCGCCCTCATCGCATTTCCTCCGATTCGGATCGGTTGCTAAAGCCTACATCCAAGCAACATGCCCGGGTAACTCGACGTGACCCTTTGCGTCAGGCTGCGCAACCCTGGCCAATTCCATCGCGGCGGAGCATGGCCGGTTGCCCTTCGAGATCTCCGGGCAGCCGCTAGGACGAAATGCGGCCTGCCGCAGGCCTTCAGCTCAGTAGGGGCCTTATCCGGTCCCGGTAATTGGCAAGGACCCTTTCGGGGAATTCATAGGTGAGATTGGGCTGGATAAAGAGCCGGCGCACTCCCGGCAGGCCTCCTGCGGCGTTAACCCCTTTCGCCCATGTATTGTGGTCGCCGAACAGGCCGGTTGCGTCGCAGACGCGTGATAGCACGTCTGTCGGTATATCGTCGGGGCCACTGAGGCCGGCAGGCCATTCTAGACCCGCCCGCTCCAAACGCGGGCCGTTGACGGGATGGTGCATCTGACCCCAGCAGATGGGTCTGGCAAGCTCCAGCGCGGTCTCTCGATCCTGTGCCAGGATGCCGCCACAGACCAGCGTGATAGGGATGTCCCCGACTGTCCTTCCCGCCCTCTCGGCTCCCCTGCCCAGATGGTCCATGGCGTCGGCCACCATCCCGGGATCGAGTCCGACCATGAGCATTGCGCCGTCGGCTATTTCCCCGGCCAGTTCGATCATGCGCGGTCCGGTGGCGCACACATAGACTGGCGTAGATGGATCCGAGGTGCGGACCAGCCTTCCTTCGGTGATGCCCGGGTATACATTTTCCCCGTCCAGGAGCCTTCTGGCTTGGTCGACCGTCTCCCGCATCTCCTTGACGGACGCCGATCCGCGATTGATGTGTCGGGTCGACATGAAGCCGGCCCCGATGCAGAGGATCACCCGGTGCGGCGCGATCTCCTCCAGGCTCTGCGCTATCGATGCCAGGACCATCGGATGCCGGGTGACGGGGTTGGTGACGGCGGGGTATAGCGTTACCCGCCGAGTGCGATCGGCGGCCAGCGCCATGGCGAGGAACACATCTCGGCCGGTGTGTTGATGGTCGATTATGCCGACGCCGTCAAAACCGGCCTGCTCGCACTTCGCTGCGAACTCCGCGGTCTCAAGGACCGTCCCGCCGACCGGTACCCTTATGTCGACCTTAAGCGCCACAGCGATGGGTATCTTATACCGGCCCTGCGTTGCCCACACGCCTGCTCCGGGAGGCTCCACAGAACCGGGTCCCGGCGCGCAGGGTTCAGGCTGTTAGACTTTCCCTCGCTTCGGCTCGCGGAGCTGACAGCCTGGCGGGAGGTCCACATGGTGCGTAGGGATGGTCGCAGCAGAAATCAACTCAGGCCCGTGAAAATGACTGTCGGCGTGCAGGAGTTTGCCGAGGGCTCGGTCCTGATCGAGACGGGCGCGACACGCGTCCTGTGCGCCGTCACCGCCGAATCGGGCGTTCCTGCTTTCCTGCGTGGACTCGGCCGTGGTTGGGTGACGGCCGAGTATGCCATGCTGCCCAGGTCGACCCTCACGCGCACGCCAAGGATCAGCGTGACCAAGGGGCGCACGAAGGAGATCCAGCGGTTGATCGGAAGGACACTTCGAGCAGTGACGGACCTCGATGCGCTGGGAGAGCGCACGCTGACAGTCGACTGCGACGTGCTGCAGGCCGACGGCGGAACCCGGACGGCGTCGATCACCGGCGCGTACGTGGCCGCCCAGCTGGCCTGCAGCAAACTTATCGAGACGGGTGAAATCCCCCGTTCACCGTTCAGGCAGGCCGTGGCTGCAACCAGCGTGGGTCTTGTGGATGGCGAGGCCATGCTCGACCTCAGCTACGAGGAGGACTTTCGCGCCGAGGTGGACTTTAACGTGGTGATGGCCGAGGACGGCCGCTTTGTGGAGGTGCAGGGTTCCGGTGAGGAGGCTGTGTTCGACCGGGGGACGCTGGACCGGATTCTGGACCTTGGGGCAATGGGAATCGGAGAGTTGATCGAACGTCAGTCCGAGGTGCTGGCGAGCTGATCGCTACGGGTGAAACAGCGGCGCCTCTTCGTCGTCAGGTGGGTGTTCGGCGATCAGCCACACGTACTCGGCGGCCTCTTTTATGTTCTCGCGTGCCGCTCGGGCACGTTCGACGCCCCACAGGCTTTCCGCCCTCTCGGTAAGAGCTTGGACAATCTCGGCTTTTGCGACGTGTTCATCGACCAACGGGAAAGGTCTCCCTTCCGGGACGAGTCTATTTCGTGAACTGGATCTTGGTCAAACCACAAGACGGGACGTCGGGGACCTTCCAGCTGCCCGCGTAGGCCGGTAAACAGGCGTAGACGGTAGTGCGGTCAAATTGACCTTCCACCGGACGCGGGAATATAATTCCGATAAGGTCCACGTGCGACAGATATGCCAAAGAGAACCTATCAGCCGAAGAATCGGCGCCGGATGAGAGTGCACGGGTTCCGCTCTCGGATGAGTTCCCCGGGGGGACGGAACGTGCTTAGGCGCCGCATGTTCAAGGGCCGCAAAAGGCTCACCGTCTAGCGGCCTCCGCTGGCGCTTCCTCCACACAATCCAGTCCTTGCGCCGCGACCACAGCCTGAAGCGTGCGTCTGATTTCCGTGCGATTCGTCGCGGTGGACGCAGCTGGGCGGACCGGTTGCTGGTACTGGCGGCCAGACCGCGTGATCGGGAGGAGGATGATCGGCTTCCGATAAGCCGCTTCGGGTTTTCGGCCAGTAGGCGGCGTATCGGTAATGCGGTCGAATGCAATCGTGTCAAGCGCAGACTTCGGGCCACCGTGCGCGATGCTGGAATAGAGGCCGGTTGGGATGTCTTGTTGATCGCGCGCAAGGGAGTTGTTGGCTCAGAGTATTCGGATATTGAGCGGTCGCTCGCAAGACTGCTGAGGAGGGCGGGCATCCAGGCCTGCGGGCGGGAGTTGGAGTAGTTTCCCAGGACTGTCGTTTTGTCGATCGGGCGATGTTGAACAAGCTTGCCCTTGGGGCGATAAGGCTTTATCAGATGGTGCTATCACCGTACGTTGGGGCATGCTGCCGCCACGAGCCGACCTGCTCTCGTTATGCTTACGAGGCCATCTCGAGGCACGGTCTGGCCTCTGGTGCGCGCATGGCAGCTGTTCGTCTTTCTCGCTGCAGGCCCATGGGCACATGGGGGTTCGACCCCGTCCCGTGATGAGTTTGCCGCATCGCTTGCCCCGCTTGGCCGGGGCCGTTTGCCCCGGCGTCCCTCGGCGGGTCCTCATCATGCTGGCATCGCTTGTCGCCCTGTCGGCCGCCGCCTGTAGTGGTGCGACGGCATGCGGGCAGGTGGCGAACCCGGATGGATGGGCGGGTGGGGTCGTCGTCGATGGCGTGATATACACCGGCTCGATGGACGGTACCCTGCTGGCCTTGGACGCGGACAGCGGACAGTCGTTGTGGGAGTTCGGCGGCTTGGTGGGGGAAGACCGGCGCCACGCGTTTTATGGTGACCCGGTCGTCGTGGGCGACATCGTCTATGCGGCTGGCTACGATGGCCACCTCTACGCCGTATCCAGGTTGGATGGCTCGAAGATCTGGGACGTGCCTGTCGGCGAGAGCCGGGAGCAGATGGTCGGTGGCCCGGGCCATGGCGACGGAATCGTGGTGGTTGGATCGTCGGACGGCTCCGTATATGCCTTTGCCGCGGACAACGGATCCGAGCTGTGGACCTTCGAGACGGGCTCCATGGTGTGGACCACGCCGCTTGTCGACGAGGAGATCGTCTATTTCGGCTCGCTGGACAAGAACATCTATGCGCTATCCCTTAGGGGAGGTGCAGAGCTGTGGAGGTTCAAGACAAGGGGAGCGGTGACTGCCCCGCCGGCAAAGCTCGGTGACCGCCTGTTCGTGGGAGCCTTCGACGGAACGTTCTACGCCTTGGACTCCAATTCGGGCTCAGAGCTGTGGACCTTCGAGGGGGCTGATGGCTGGTACTGGGCGCGCGCGCTGGTCACCGATCAAGCGGTCTTTGCCGCCGCCCTTGATGGAAACGTCTACGCCCTGTCTCCCGATACGGGCGCCCTGCTGTGGGTCATGGAGACCAATGGTCCGATCATAGGCTCGCCGGCAGCCGTGGGCGACTTCCTGATCGTCGCCTCAGACGATGGTAGGCTTCGAACGGCGAACCTCATAGGCGGTGGAAGTCAGCGGGAGTGCCACATCAACGAGCGTCTGAGAACCAACGTGGCGGGATTTGGCGACAGGGTGTACCTGGGCGCCTGGGACCATACGGTCCGGTCGATTGCCGTTAACGATGTCAACGGCGTCGGCACGCTCGACGAGGGCTGGGTCTACAAGACCGATAGGCCCCAGGCCGAGAATCCGGTCTCTGACGACCCGTCGTGGCAGCAGCGCTGTTGATGACCATTCCACCTGAAATCCATATTCCGGTTATCCGGCCATTGCGCTAGGCGACAGTAGAGTTGGACTTTTTCTTCACCATATGGAACGAGGTGATCATCCGCCCGATGATCAACAGCCTCGTCGTCCTCTACGACATTTCGTTTTCCAACTTCGGCTTGGCGATCATCCTGTTTACGGTCGCGATCCGGGTGATCCTGGTCCCCCTTACGATCAAGCAGGCCAGGCAGATGAAGGCGATGCAGGCCATCCAGCCCAAGCTCAAGGCACTCCAAGACAGGTACAAGAACGACCGGCAGAAGGTGTCCCAGGAGACGATGAAGCTTTACCGGGAGCAGGGTGTGAACCCCCTGGGCTGTCTGGGACCGATGTTCATACAGTTCCCCATCTGGATAGGCCTTTACCAGGCGGTAATCCAGACCCTGCCGTCTACTCCTGAGCGTCTGGCGACTCTTTCCAACAAGTTCTACTCGGGCCTGTCCCTCGCGCACGAGGCGGTCCCGCTGAACGGGCGCTTTTTGTGGATGGATCTGGCCTTGCCGGACCCTTCGCCGATCGTCATGCCACTCCTTGTCGGAGTGTCGATGTACGTATTGCAAAAGATGACGACGATGCCGTCGGCATCCCCGCAGCAGGACTCTACCAATCGCATGATGCTGTGGATGATGCCGGTGATGTTCGGGTTCTTCACGTTGAATTTCCCCAGCGGCCTGGCGGTCTACTGGGTGGTTTCCAACGTGATAGGAGTAGTGATACAAGGTTTTGTCACCGGCTGGGATCCGCTGAGAAACCTGTTCAAATTCGGAGGAACTTCACAGCCCGCGCCGGCACCGGCCATGGCCGCGTCCGGCGACGAGGAGGCCGCAATTGGAGAGGGAGTCGATAGAGACAACGGCCAAGACCGTAGAGGAAGCCATAGAGCTAGGCCTAAGGGAGTTAGACGCAGAACGCGACGAAGTAGAAATAGACGTCGTTAGCAGGGGTAAGACGGCGATACTGGGCCTTGGCGGCGAGCCGGCCCGGGTGCGTGTGACGCGGCTCGACTTCGCGGGGGACGAGTCTGGCGGCCTTACGGTTCGCGTCGTATCCGAGGTTCTGAACAACCTGCTGGACCTGATGGAAGTCGACGCCGTCGCCAGCGTCAGGCACGCAAAGGGCGAGGATGGCGGTGGTCCTGTTTTCGATGTGGACGGCGACGATTCCGGTCTCCTCATAGGCCGCAAGGGCGAGAGCCTCAGGGCCCTGCAGTTTCTCGTTAACTTCATCGCCAGCATCGAGCTCTCCGAGCGTCCAAATGCCGTCATCGACGTGGCTGGTTATCAGGCTCGTCGCGACAAGGCTGTGCGCAACCTGGCGAGAAGCGTTGCGCGAAGAGTTGCCGACTCCGGGCGATCCATAAACCTTGAACCCATGACGCCCTACGAGCGCCGGTTGGTCCATCTCGAGCTGGCCGACAACTACAGGGTGGTTACCCAGAGCGCCGGAGTTGGCACCGACCGGCAGGTGGTTGTAAGTCCCGCCGACGAAGAACCTAGCTAGGAGACTGGGCCCCGGCGTACCCGGGATTCTGTGAGGTGCGCTGAACGAGGAATCCGGCACCTTGCTATGCTGTCGCAATGTCATTTGCCCGGGTCCGCCTGCAGGTGGCGAGCGGTATAGCCGCATTAACTCTCTCCGGCGCCGATGCTGGCAATGCGATCGATGAGGTCATGGCCGCCGAGTTGCGAGAGACGCTTGGCGATCTCGATGATCGACCTGACGTCGTGGTCGTGATTCTCACCGGCGACGGACCCAACTTTTGCCGGGGAACGACGCTTCCTGTAGATCCTTCGGCCGAGCAGATGGCCGCCCATTCGGTCGCTTCGTCGATCGCCAGCATTGGAAAGCCGACCGTGGCCGCCGTTGAGGGGGACGCCCTGGATCAGGGCCTTGAACTGGCCCTGGCCTGCGATGTGCGCGTGGTTGGATCGCAGGCCAGGCTCGGGATGCCCCAGGCTGCTGTGGGCCGCCTACCCTGGGATGGAGGCACCCAGCGACTCCCCCGTCTGGTCGGCCGGCCGCGGGCACTTGAGATGCTCTTGATGGCCAGGGTGCTGAGTGGACAGGAGGCTGCGGCCATTGGACTGGCCGCCGAGGTGACGACGCCAGGAAAGGCCCTGGAGCGGGCGATGGATGCTGCGAGGGTAATGTCGACCCACGGACCACTGGCGCTGCGCTTCCTGAAGGAGGCCGTCTACAAGGGAGCCGACCTTTCGCTCGACCAGGCCATGCGAATGGAGGTCGATCTGGCGACCCTGCTGCACTCGACGCGGGACCGCACCGAGGGGCTGCGGGCCTTTGCGGACAAGCGCAGACCGGAGTTTACAGGTGAGTGAACCGACTGTTCTGTTCAGCATCGAGGGCCCGGTCGCCCGACTCGAGTTGAACCGCCCTGAACGGATAAATGCGGTAAGCATCTCGATGCGCGATGAGCTCTTCGAGGCCCTTCGCGCCTTCGATGACGATCCCGTGCTGAAGGTAGGCATCGTGTCGGGACGGGGGGGAAGGGGATTCTGCGCGGGAGCAGACCTTATAGAGTTCGGCACAGCGCCCTCCTTGGTGTCGGCCCACCGCAGCCGGCGGCGGCGCGATCTTTGGGGCCTGATGGCGGGTATGCGAAAGCCGTTGGTGGCGGCCGTGCACGGCTACGTCATAGGTGCTGGCGTCGAAATGGCGTGCCTTTGCGACATCAGGGTAGCCTCGGAGGACGCCGTGTTCGCCATGCCGGAGGTGACGATCGGCATGATCCCGGGAGCGGGCGGGACTCAGACCCTGCCGCGTGCGATCGGGATTGGCCGCTCGATGGCCCGGTTCCTGGCCGGCCGTGGTGATCGCATGTCCGCAGCCGAGGCGGCGTCCGCCGGTTTGGTGCATCGGGTGGTGACGCACTCCGGGCTGGAGTCGGCCGCGCTATCGGTCGCCCAGGAACTGGCCGCCCGCGACCCGGCGATCGTCACCGCCGTAAAGACTGCGGTGCTGGACGGCATGGACATTGGCCTGGAGGCCGGGCTGGACCTGGAACGTCGACTGGCTCTGGGTCTGTGAACCTTACGGAACTGCTGTCCATACCGGCGATGATCGTGCCTGACCGGGTGTCGACGGTGTTCTACGGCCGCCGAACGACGTACCGGGATCTCGAGGCTCGCGCGGGAGCGCTCGCGACGGGACTGGTATCACGTATGGGCGTCGGACCGGGGGACAGGGTTGCCTGGATGGACGTCAATGGGGACCGCGAGGTGGAGTCGCTATTCGGGATCGCGCGGGCCGATGCGGTGTCGGTTCCAGTCAACTACAGGACCAGGGCCGAGGAGCTGGCGTTCATGCTGGAGGACTCTGCGGCCAAGGTCCTCTTCGTAGGCGCTCAGTACGTTGCGGCGGTGGCTGAGCTGATGCGCCATGAGGGAGATCGACTCTCCACGGTGACTCATCTGGTCGTCATAGATGGCGAGCCGCCGCAGGGATGGGTCTCCTACGATGAGCTCACAGAGGCAGGTGGTGAGCGTGTGCCGGCGCGGGGCGGAGAAGACCTGGCGGTGATCCTGTATACGGCTGGGACCACCGGTCGGCCAAAGGGCGTCATGCTCTCGCACGAGGGGCTCACATCCTATCCACTGGAGAACGTAAACCCCGCAGATCCCGAATTCGAGCAGCGCACCTTGCTGTCCGTGCCGCTATACCACGTGGCCGGTGTTCAGGTCGTGTTGTCCTCCATCTATGGGGGACGGGTGCTGGTAGTACAAAGACAGTTCGAGGCCGGTGAGTGGTTGAGGCTCGTCGAGCAAGAGCGCATAAGCCGTGCCACGGTGGTGCCGACGATGCTCAAGATGATCATGGAGCATCCCGACTTCGCTGGTCGCGACCTTTCTGGTCTGCGGATACTCACGTACGGGGCGGCGCCGATGCCCGCTAACGTAATTCTTGCTGCCATCGAGCAGCTGCCCGGGGTGCGTTTCATTAACGCGTTCGGCCAGACCGAGACGGGTGCGACTATCGCCGCGCTGCCTCCCGAGGACCACGAACTGTTTGGCCCTCCCGAGCTGGTCGAAAAGCGCAGGCGACGGCTCGGGTCGATTGGACTGCCTCTGGAGGATGTGGAAATCAGGGTGGTCGATGAGAATGGAGCGGAGGTGTACCCGGGACAGGTGGGAGAGATCGTGGCGCGCGGGCCCAGACTGATGAAGGGGTACTGGCGTCGCGAGGATGCCACGGCCGAGGCGATGAGCGGTGGCTGGCTTAACACCGGTGACCTGGGACGCGTCGATGAGGATGGCTACGTGTATCTGGCCGGCAGAGCCCGTGACTTCATCAAGCGGGGCGGGGAAATGATCTCTCCCCAGGAGGTGGAAGAGGTGCTCTGCGAGCACCCGTCTGTCGAGGATGCGGCGGTGATCGGGGTCGCCGACCTTCACTGGGGCGAGTCGGTGCGGGCGGTGGTCGTGCCGGCAACCGGATGGGGAGTGGACGAGGCGGGATTGATCGAGCATTGCAGGACCAGGCTGGCTAGTTTCAAGCGTCCCGAGTCGGTCATAGAGGTGGACGAGCTTCCCCGCAATGCCCTCGGCAAAGTGCTCAAGCGCGAGCTGCGACGCCGTTTCGGAAACCTTTAGCTAACCGCGTCCACCGCCGCGTGGTGCGGCCGCGGGAAGCCGGCTCAGTCGATCCGGTCGAAACCGGTGTAGGTGCGTAGTTCCTCGGGGATTACGATCGAGCCGTCGGGCTGCTGGCCTCCCTCAAGGAGCGCTATCAGCACCCTGGGCAAAGCAAGGCCGGAGCCATTCAGGGTGTGCGGGTAGACGGGTCTGGCGCCTCTCTCGGGCCGGTAACGGACATTGGCCCTGCGGGCCTGGAAATCGTCGCAGTTCGAGCACGAACTCACCTCCAGCCACTCGCCGCTGGCGGGTGCCCACACTTCAAGATCGAACGTGCGAACCGCGGAGAAGCCGAGGTCCCCGGCCGATAGCTCTACCACGCGATAGGGTAGGTGCAGCCGCCGTATCAGGTCCTCGGCGTCGGAGACCAGACGCCCCAGTTCGCTATCGGAGTCTGCGGGATGGACGAACTTGTACATCTCCACCTTATCGAATTGATGCACGCGCTTGATGCCCCGGGTGTCCTGGCCCGCGGCAGCCTTTTCGCGCCGGAAGCAGGGAGTGTGGGCGACGAAGTTGGCGGGTACTACCCCCGGGTCCAGTATCCTCCCCGAGAACATGCCCGTGATCGGCACCTCGGCGGTGGGTATCAGCCAGAGGTCATCCTCTTCGTCGCGGTACATGGTGTCGGCGAACTTCGGAAGGTGACCACTCCCCGTGACGGTGGCGGTGCCTACCAGGTAGGGCAGGTACAGTTCGGTGTATCCATGCTCGGTCGTGTGCACGTCGAGCATCCAGGTCACCAGGGCGCGCTGAAGCCTAGCCCCCTTCCCACGCAGGGCATAGAAGCGGGAGCCTGAGATTCGGGCACCGGCCGCCAGATCGATGATTCCCAGACGCTCTCCTAGCTCCCAGTGTGGGCGGGCATCGAAATCCGGCCTCCGGGGCTCTCCGACGGTCTTGATGACGACGTTGTGGGTTTCGTCGAGCCCGGCCGGGACCTCGCTCCTTGGCAGGTTGGGAATCTCAAGCAGGGCAGTTCGCATGTCCTCCTCAACCTGCCGCGACTCGGCCTCGAGGGATTTGATGCGGTCGGATACGCCTCGCATCTGTTTGACTAGGACCGGGTCCGGGGACCTGCTGCGGCCTATCTCCCTGCTGACGGAGTTGCGCCTTGCGCGGAGTTCGTCGCCCTCCTGCTGAAGGGCTCTCCGCCGGGCATCCAGTTCCAATACCAGGGCGATCGGCGCGTCTTGCCCGCGGCGGGTAAGCGCGCGTCTAACCGCCTCGGGGTCTGCTCGGAGGCGGTCGATGTCGAGCAATGGCGCTTGTCTCCTGCTGCAGGTAAATCCGGGCGAACGGGCAGCTCAGCCGGCCAGGATCTGTCTGATCCTGTCGGCGATGATCTGCTCATCGCCCCCGTCAACGGTCTGTATCCTGATGATGAAGGAGTCCGGCACCTCGTCGGTTCTGACGTGGATCCGAGGACTGCCCTCAGCCAGCTGGCGCTCGAGTTGAGATGCAGTCATCCCGGCGGCGGGAGAGTCTATCAGGACGCGCAGGCCCTCCGGCAGACCACGTTCCGGAAAGTCCCTGACCTCGACGCCGGGCAGGCCTTCCAGCACCGGGCGCACGTTGGAGGCGAGCCGATGCTCATAGCCGGCCAGCCGGGCCTCATGATCGGTGGCCAACCACTCGCGCAGGGCGACGTATGTGGCGATCACGGTCTGACGATCCATCTTCATGGATCGGCCGAAGACTCTGCTCTGCTCATACTCGAAGCCTATGAAGCTGTGCCGGTATGCCATATGAACCAGGTCTTTGTTGGCCCCGACCAGAAGGCCGCTGGTGTTAAGGCCTTCAAAGTACTTTCCGCCATAGCCGACGAGGTCGGCGCCCCCACGGGCATAGAGGCTGAGCCTGTCGGTGGGATAAACCTGTCCTGCCGCGTCCACCACCAGCGGCAGATCGTGCTTTTGCGCCAGGGCTACCAGCCTAGTGAAGGGCACTATATCGCTGCGTTCTTCCCGCCCGTCCGGATCGTCGTACAGCCCGCCGGCCAGGTAGTGGATGCCGGCGGTGCGGTCGGTGATTGCGGCCTCGATGTGCTCTTCGGTCGTGCCCTCCTCCTCTCCCACCTCGATCAGCACGCCTCCCGGGATGGTGAGGGCCTTGTCGTAAATGACCCGGAGCTGGCGCTGGATTATGAACTCGTTCGGCATGCCGGTGGTGTCCGGCAGTTGCTCGATCCGTTCGACGTGGTTACGTGTGATGCAGGCCGCAGCCGACAAGGCCAATGCGGCGGCGCATCCCGGTGTGACCATGGCCGCCGGGACGTCGAGCATCTCTGCGATTCGACCCCCGGTAACCTCCACAAGTTCGCTCATCTTGACGTAGTCCAGGGAAGCGTCGTCCATCGCCTCCTTGACCGCCTTGGAAGGGTTGTTTCCACCGATGGTGGTGGGGTGTCCGTGGGCATTGATGATCGGCTCGATGCCCAGCTCCCCCATGATCCGGCTGCGTCCCGCCATTTGCTGTTCCCCCTGAGTCAGCCTCTCGCGGCTGCTTTAGGCGCGCTATGCAAACGCCTCTATAACCCGAAGATAGGCGCTCTTTACGTCGGCGTCCACCGCAAAAGGTGCGAGTACGGGCAGTTCAAGGCCGAGCTCTCGCCTCCGCTCGATCTCGGCCCGGCACTTTCCGGGCGATCCCACCACCGCCACCTGATCCTGCATCTCCGTCGACACCGCTGCGCCCGCCGCCTCGCGGTCGCCAGACGCCAGAGCCCTTTCCGACTTCTCCATCTCGGTGCCGAACCCGGTCGAAACGAAGAACTGCCGGTAGTATGTGTTGGCCGCGTATCCCGCCACCTGAGACTGAAGGTGCTTTCTGATCCGCCCTTCGTCCGCCCCCTCTGCGATGGCCGTGCGCACGTACCCGGCAGCATCTACCGACGCGGGATCACGGCCTGATCGCTCCGCGGCCTGCCTGAGGGTCGCCACCGTTTCACCTATGCGATCTGCCGCGGTCCAGTTCAGGAGCACCCCGTCGGCTATCCGGCCGGCCAGGCCTATCATCTTGGGTCCAAGGGCGGCGACGTAGAGCGGCACGGAAACGCCGCGCGCAGCCCTGCCAAGCCGGGCGCCGGCGACGTTGAAGTGGTGCCCCTGCGCGTTGACGGGTTCGCCATCGAGCAGGCCGCGGACGATCGTAACCGTCTCGGCCATGCGCCTGATGGGGGCCGAATAGGGGACGCCGTGGGTTCTCGTGACCACGGGCTGGTGGCCCGTGCCGAGGCCGAGTACGAATCGATTCCTGGAGATGGCTGCAATGCCCGCGGCGGACATCGCGGTGACCGCGGGTGTTCTGGAAAAGATGGGCAGTATCCCGGTGGCCAATGCGACCCGCTCGGTGACACCCGCAAAGGCGGCCAACAGGGACAGGGCGTCTCGGCCTCCTCCCTCGGGCACCCACACCGACTCAAAGCCTGCTGCCTCTGCGGCGGATGCGATCTCCATAAGGTCGTCGGCCGAGAGCCGCGGATCGTTCTCTATTCTTACCCCGAGTCTTGCCATATTGGTCCTGACATTTGCTCTATTGGTCCGTCGGCTCCTGATCGGCCGATCCGCAATATACACCCGGACCAGTCCACAGGTGTAATGGAGGAAAGGAGGCCGACGGTTGATATAATTCGTCGCCCATGAGGAGGGAAGGCAGGGCATGCTAAGGCCGGTGATCCTGGCGGGGGGCTCGGGGACACGGTTGTGGCCGCTTTCCCGCGAGCATTTCCCCAAGCAGTTTCTGTCTCTGGTCGGAGAGGGCACCATGTTCCAGCAGACGGTACTGCGTCTGGCGGCCGCACAGGCCCGGTGCGGCAGCGTGGAGGCCCCATTGGTGGTCTGCAACGAGGACCATCGTTATCTGGTGGTAGAGCAACTGGGCGATGCGGGCATGCGCCCCGAGACGCTGATCCTCGAGCCCGTCGGAAAGAACACCGCACCGGCGCTCACCCTGGCCGCCCTTTGGTGCGAGAGCCGGGGCGGAGACGAGGTGCTGATGGCCGTGCCCGCCGACCATTACATAGCCGACCTGGGGGAGTTCTCAAAGGTGGTGGTGGAGGGTTATGCGCTGGCGCAGGAGGGTCGGCTTGTGACCTTCGGTGTTCCTCCCGCGCGACCGGAGACCGGCTACGGCTACATCCGGGTAGCCGGGGGGGTGGTCGGCTCAGTCCCGGAACCCAGCGCGCTCGAGATAGGCGAATTCGTCGAAAAGCCCAGTGAGGAGACCGCCAAGGGTTACCTGTCGACAGGCGAGTACCTGTGGAACAGCGGCATATTCGCCATGCGCTCTTCCGTGTGGCTGGCGCAGATCGAGGCCCACCGTCCTGATATCGCCGCTGCATGTCGCGCTGCACATGCGGTCGGACAGGTCGACGGCGAGTTCTTCCGGCCCGGCCTGGAGGAGTTTCGCGCCTGCCCGGCAGACTCCATTGACTATGCGGTTGCCGAGCGCGTTGCCGGGTCCAAGGAGGTGTCGGCCGTCGTGGTTCCGATGGATGCCGGGTGGTCCGATGTGGGCACATGGTCGGCGGTGCGAGACAGCATAGCGGTGGACGGGAACAGCAACGTTGTCAGGGGAGATGTACTGACCTACGACGTTCAGGACAGCACGCTCATCGCCGAGAACCGGCTCATAGCCGGGGTGGGCCTCAAGGGCCTGGTGGTCGTCGAGACGCCGGACGCGGTCCTGGTCGCCGGCATGGACAGGGACCAGGAAGTACGGGAGGTGGTGGCCGAGCTTCGGGCGAGCGACCGCGACGAACAGCTCGACCCTCGCAAGGTGCACCGCCCCTGGGGCACGTACGAAGTGATCGAGCGGGGAGAGGGCTTTCAGGTAAAGCACCTGACGGTAAAGCCCGGAGCCTCCCTTTCCCTGCAGCGCCACCGGCACCGCGCGGAGCACTGGGTGGTCATACGTGGAAGGGCGGCTGTCGTTCGCGGCGAGGAGACCTATGAACTGGTGGAGAACCAGTCGACGTACGTCCCCAAAGGCGTAAAGCACCGACTCTCCAACCCCGGCCAGATCCCGCTCGAGATCGTGGAAGTGCAGACCGGGGACTATCTCGGTGAGGACGACATCGAGCGTTTCAAGGACGATTACAGACGCGTCTAGCGGCCCAGGCAGGCCGGCGCGCCCCATGGCAGCCCACCCGACGGATAGACGGCCGGAGAGTAAGGCCGAGCATAAGCGGGGAGTTCGCAGTTGATAATCGACTCCCACGTTCACATATTTCCACCGGAAATGATCGCCAGAAGACGTGAGCTGGCCGCTGCGGACGTCACATTCTCAGAGATGTACTCGGACCCGGCGGCGCGGATGGCTACGGCTGACGAACTGGTTGCATCGATGGATGAGGACGGGGTCGACGTCTCCGTGGCGATGGGGATCGGCTGGGTGGATCCAGACCTGGCCAGGGAGTCGAACGACTATATTGCCGAGGCCGCGCGCCGCCATTCCGGCCGCATAGTTGGCTTCGGTTCCGTGAACCCGGCGCGCGAGGGTGCGGTCGAGGAGATCGACAGGTGCGCCGGAATGGGCCTAAGGGGCATCGGTGAACTGCACCCGGACACCCAGGCCTTTGACCCGTCGGACAGTGCCGTGATGACACCGCTTCTCGAGATGCTTGGCCGGCGCGAGATGGCGTTGACGGTACACTGCTCCGAGCCTGTCGGGCATCTGTATCCGGGCAAGGGCAGAACCACGCCCGACAAGGTGGCGGGACTGGTCGCAATCTCCGGCGGGGTGCGGCTGGTTCTCGCCCATTGGGGAGGAGGACTGCCCCTTTACGCCCTGATGCCCGAGGTAAGGCGCTCCCTATCGAGCGTCTATTTCGATACCGCCGCCTCGCCGTTTCTCTACGACCGCAGGATATTCGAGGTGGTGACCTCGCTGGTTGGGCCGGATCGGGTGCTGGGTGCCAGTGACTACCCGCTCATGCGCCACTCGGCGATTCGCAAGCAGGTGGTATCAACCGGCCTGTCGAAATCGGATAGGCTCGCCGTGTTAGGTGGCAACGCCGCCCGCGCGCTCGACCTGGCCTAGGGAAATCGATACCCGTAGGCTCCTGGAAGCCGCCGACGTGGAGATACGCGGCCGAGAGCCTGTCTAGCCCCTTGTCTTCGGCATGACCAGACCGAACGAGGTCGTGTAACCGTGAAGGAAGGATGTTCCGCCGACGGGTCCAATCTCCCCGTTGCAGAAAAAGCCCGCCAGCGGCACGGGCCCGAAGCGGTCGCGGAACATGTCGGTGTCGTGATCGGGCCTGCCGTACAGGTATGAGCCCCGGCCCAGGCACGAGAACATCAGTGCCCCCGAGCCGCCCGGTAGAGGCTGGCCGCCATCGTAGCCGGAGAGCATGGTCCGCAGATCTCCTGCAGACGTATCTGCATCCCGCAGGTGGAATTGGACCGTCTGCCCCTCGTGCACCTGGGCGGCCACTCCAATGGCGCCCGTGTTGCGGTCGATGCCGACTATGTTGCGTATCAGGAAGTCCCCCTGCGCAGGGGCGTCCGTGAGCGCGTCCATCACCACCCCGATGAACAGCGAGTGTCGGGCCAACTCGCGGTCATGATCTGACACTTGTTCCGCCAGTTCCGTGAGTACGGTAAGGGGAGGCCTTCCGTCTAGTCCCGTGACAACACTTGAGCCTCCACTCGTTATCTGCAGTGGGTCTCCGATGGGGCGGCATCCCTGGGCGACGATGGTGTCGATCTCCACATCGCCAAACATGGCCACGCCCACCGCTCCTCCGCCGTGGATGCTGTCACCAAGGAAGAGAGCATGGCCTCCAGATCGGACGGCCCCACTGGCCAGACCGCCAACTTTGACGGCTCTAGGGTAGGCGAAGTCCAGCCCCATCAGCAGGCTCTCACCGCGCATCGATAGCGGGTCTGCCAGGAGTACGAACTGAGGATCTTCGGCCGCGTCGACCCCGATTATGTCGATCCACCTGTCAGGACCCGCGTCCGGGTCCGGGAGGTCCTGATCCTCGATGCGGAACTGAACCAACCTTACCCGGGGCAGCGAGGCTGCGGCTATCGAAATTCCCGGGGCGTGTTCGACCTCCCGGCCAGCACCGATGACGCCTCCGGCCGAACATCCGATGATCACCGAGCCGAAATTCGGGGAGAGTTTCTCGCGCACCAGAGTCGGTATCAATGGGTAGTCGGGCCGGTAATGGGCGGATGCGAAGACGACGATCAGGTCAGCCGGCATGTCGTCGAGCCCGTGGGACAGCTGTCGGGCGCATTCGGACACGGCGTCCGAGATGGAACGGCTATTGGAGATCCCTGAGGCCCACCGCAAATCAATTCTCCCGGCCTGTGGCGCGGGCCCGGGCATAATCTGGACCCTGAAACCTTGGGCGATTCTAGCCGTGGCCTCTCCCATGTTCAAGGCCGGACACCTTACCGGCGCTGCTATGATTTCTCCGTATGAGCGGGCGCCAGGGGGAAGAGGGAGGCACGGTCCGGGCGTTCGTGGCGGTCGAGTTGCCGCAGGCGGTCAAGATCGCCCTGAAACCGACGTTGGATGCCCTTGCGGCGGTGCGGATACGTGGCCTGCGCACCGTGCGTGCCGAGTCCGCTCACATCACGTTGAGATTCCTAGGAGACGTACCCTCCGACCGCCTCGCGTCTGTGGCCGAGGCGCTCTCCGGAGCCGCGCGATGCGTGCGGCCGTTCCAGTTGAGGCTGGGCGACGTGGGTTCCTTTCCCTCATCGGGCGCGCCATCCGTACTGTGGATTGGCCTGTCGGGTGGTCTGGAGGAGGCCGGGTGTCTCTACGAGGTCGTGACGGAGTCCCTGGCTGCCTTGGACTGGCCGGCCGAGGGGAGGGGATTCTCCCCCCACATAACCCTAGCCAGGTTGGCGGGTGGGACCAGCCGTCCCGCCCGCAGGGATGCCCTCAGGGTGGCGTCATCAACGCCGCCGCAGCGGCTAACCTTCGACGTCCGCTCGGTGTGCCTGATGCGCAGCCGCCTTGAACGGGCGGGGGCCAGATATGACAAGCTGGCCGATGCAAGACTTGGTCGTCCTGGTGGGGATGCCTAGGTACCGGCGTTCAGGTGCGGTTGAACCGATCGGGCCTGTGTTATAATCGGCGCGCCTCTGTACCGCCACGTTGAGGCCACTGCATGCGGCGGAGCCGCGGTGCAGGACGGGAGAGTCGAGAGAGGGGGCGAATGTTGGTAGGTCACGGTATTCCAGGTTGTCAGAAGTGCTCGGAGGGAAACTTGCTGCCCCTTTCCGACTTCGGGAGCCAGGGGGCTCCCATCCACTTTAAGGCCTGGGTGTGCAGCAACCCAGACTGCGGTTACAACATCAAGATCCGCAACGGGGACGTATACATCAACGAACCCATAACCAACGGCGCCTCGCACTCCCCGCGTATGAGGTAGCCTCCCAGGCGGCTCCCAACAGCCGTTTGGAGGCCGGCCCCGTCAGGGCGCCGGTTCAGGAGCTCTGCAGGTGAGACAGGTGGACGATCGAGGAGTCGGCCCGCCTACGGGGCGAGAAGCCCCGGAGTTCCGGATATGAATCCGAGTGCCGCGCGCATGGTCGGCCTGGCAATGATCGTTGTGGGACTGGTCGCGCTTGGCCTGGTAGGCTCCTACCTTGGATACCGCGCCCAAGGTCGTTCCAGCCTTGATGACCTGAACTTCAATGTCGCCGAGATCGAGCGTGTCGCGGAACCCGCCGGCGCAGACTCTCCAGAGAGCGAGGTCGCAAAGCCGGTTCCGGGCGGCGGCGGCCCAGGAGAGCGCGAGGCCGCAACGACCTCCTCGGGCGGTGAGGCCGATGAGCGCGAGGTCACAGGGTCCGCCCCGGGCGGCGGTTCTGACGAGAGTGAGATCGCGCGATCGGTCCCGGGCGACGGTGGTCCCGACGAGCGGGGGCACTCGGGTACCAACCTCGATGTCAGTGAATCCGCCGAGATGTCAGGCGATGCGGGTTCAGGTGGCGCCGACCACCCCGAATCGCCGTCGGATGGGCGAGAAGTTGTGGCCGATCTGGACGCGACATCAGAGGATGGCCAGGTGAGTGTCTTAGCGACCACTTCGTCGGGGCTGGCGAAGATATACGCGGCGATCTACGCGGGTATGGAGATGCACCCCAAGTACTGGCACGAGCCGCTTAGGGCGGCCGCGGACGTGCGTGTCGTCGTCGGGCTGCCGGAGGGATTCGAGCCGGCCTCCGCCCACGATTCTCACCGGTTCTCCGCGCCAAAGACGGAGGCACGAAGGCTGAGCATACCTTCGATCGGAGTCGATTCGGACGTAAAGGAGTTGGCCGTCGTCGACCTCGGCAGCAGCCGCTCGTACGAGACCCCCAAGAACACCATCGGGCACATCCCGGAGACAGCCGATCCCGGTGAACTTGGCAACGGCTGGTTCTTCGGACACCTTGAGAGCCCGTTCAGGGGTGAGGGGAATGTATTTCAGCGACTCCCGGAGATAGCCGACCTGTTGCGCCAATTCGCCGAGGTTGGAGAGGGAGCCGTGTACGTGGTGGTCGAGAGCGACACGGGCGAGTACCTGTACGAGGTCGTTGCAACCCAGGTTGTGCACGCGGACGAGCTCAGGCTGTACAACACCGACGGGGTGTACATAACTCTTGTGACCTGCGTGCCGCGCCTCGACTACAGTCACAGGCTGCTGGTAACTGCGAAACTGGTCGGCGTCGGCGTCTAGCGCCGGTCTGCCTCTGTACCTGAGGCCGGCAGGGCAGGTCCCCTGCTTCGCCTCGCATCGCTTAGATGGGAGGCGTCTGGAGCCAGCCTAGGCAGGCCCTGCGGCCAGGGCGTCCCTCAGGGTCTGAATGAACGACTTTGCCGGTGTGGACAGAGTCTTGCCTCGGAGCGTGATTATCCCCGCCTGCTCGACCGGCAGCAGGTGCGCAAGGCCGACGACGCCAAGGATGTCGTGGTCCTCAGGATCTATCGCAAGACGCGGTCCAACGGAGACCCCCATGCCAAGCGCCACGTAGTGCTTGATCATGTCCATGCTGTCCAGCTCAATGATGATCTCGTAGTCGACTCCGCGCCGCCGAAACTCGTTCTCCAGCATTGCACGGGTGTAGGTGCCCCTTCCCATCATGATTAGTGGCCAGCGGGCGATGTCGTCCAACGTCGTCAGCGGTGAGTCCAGCAGCGGGTGCTCTATGGGCGTGATCAGGACCCTCTCGTAGCCGAAGAGTGGCTGGAACACGAACTCTATGCTCCGCTCCGGCCCGGGCACGAGTCCCATGTCGACCGTCCCGTCCTCAACCATGTGGACGACCTCTTCCCTGCGGCCCGACAGGATGCGCACATGCGCATGCGGGTGGGCCGCCAGAAAGACCCGGACCACGCGCAGCAGCGTATGGGGGATTATGTCGTGGGTGGAGGCGAGACGCACCGGGCTCTCCTGCTCGGCTATGCCCGCATCCGTCGCCAGCGAGTCGATCCCCTCGAGCAGCGGGGTAGCAAGTTCGGACAGGGTCGCTCCCGCCGGCGTGAGCTGGATCGGCCTCTTGATCCTGTCGAACAACACAGTGCCCAACTCCCTCTCCAGCTTCTTGATGTGAGTGGTTACCGTGGGTTGGCCCATGCCCAGTTCCTCGGCGGCGCGCGTGATGCTGCGCAGCCTCGCCGCTGTCGTAAAGCTCCTCAGCTCCCTGAGCTCCATGTCAACCTGTCTCCGCTGCCCGATAATATGCGCTACTTTGATAAATAATATCCAACAGTATGTATGGATACAATGCCGGACAGGTCTGACAATGGATATACACAGAACGAGGGACGGGCCGACCGTCCCGAAGAAAGGGGGGGAAAATGTTCCACAGGCTCATTGAGGCTATGCGCGAGAGCACGGCCACGTCCGGGTTCGAGGGCTACCTGCGCTCGTTGAGCGCCCACCGCGTAAGCGGCGGCCCGACGGTCAACGAAGCCCGCAGGGACTATCGCGCCGCGCTCAGGCGCCGCTAGTCGTTGGGCCGGTCGGCCAAGTGCCGGCCGGTCGATGTTTTCTTGTGAGGGCGCCCGCTCGGTCGGGCGCCCTCCGTCGTTTCGTCCGTCCCGCCCGGATGGATCGTTGGAGCAGCCAAGGACTTTTTGGTAGTCTCGGGGCTCCGATTACACTCGGCTCCCGAGCGCGGCCACAGCGGCGGGGGCGATTGGGGGCGCCGCTCTGAGAGTCTTTGTTACGGGGCGAGAAAAAAAGGCCGGCAACGCCATGGCCAACACCAGCCGGAACTGGTCGGAGCGCGTCTCGTCGCTCTTCAGACGCGGGAGCTTGGACGAGAACCTCTGGGACGAACTGGAAGAGGCGCTAATCGTTGCCGATGTGGGCGTATCGACCACCTTTTCGCTGCTGGAGCGTCTGCGGGACCGGGTCCGCTCGGAGCGGATAGTTGACCCGGCGGTCGCACTTGCCACGCTCAGGGCCGAGGTCAAGGCTTTGGTGCAGTCAGTCGGCGAGGCCGAGGATTCGGGCCGACTGCTGGCGCCCGGCGACACAGAGGGCCCCCTGGTGCTGCTTGTGGTCGGGGTAAACGGGGTCGGCAAGACCACCACGATCGCAAAGCTTGCCCACCTGTACCGATCCGGGCAATCGGATGTGATCCTGGGCGCTGCGGATACATTTCGCGCAGCAGCGATCGAACAGCTGCAGGCTTGGGGTCACAGGCTGGGCGTCAGGGTGGTGGCCCACAGCGTCGGTGCCGACCCCGCGGCCGTGGCGTTCGACACCGTCAAGGCCGCGAGGGCGTCTTCAGCAGATGTTGCAATCATCGACACAGCGGGGCGGATGCACACCAAGAACAACCTGATGGAGGAGATGACTAAGATCCGCCGGGTGGTGGAGCGGGCGGAGGCCGGTCGGGTCCGTGTCCTGATGGTCATGGACGCGGCCACGGGCCAAAACGGCCTGCAGCAGGCTCGCAGTTTCTTGGCGGCGGTCGGCTGCGACGGCGTCGTGCTGGCCAAGCTGGATGGAACGGCCAAGGGGGGCGTCGTTCTGGCGATCGTCTCTGAGCTTGGACTTCCTGTTTTGTTCGTGGGCACCGGTGAGCAGTTGGACGACCTCGCGCCCTTCGACGCGGATGCCTTCGCAGAGGCGCTGTTCTCTGGACCCCGGAGCTGAGCCCGGCCGGGCCCGCCCTGCCAACCACGTGCCCCAAGTTCCCTACTGCGGGGTGAACAGCCCTGATTGACGCAGTCCTGTGGCTGATCGGCGTGGAGGCGCTGGGAGTGGTTGCCATCCCCGTCGCCTACCTCGCCTTTGGGGGGCTCAGAGACAGGGGGCTGACCCTGGCCAAGCCCCTGGGCATGCTGCTGGTCGGCTACCTGACCTGGATACTCAGCGCCGCTCATATCCTGCCAAGCTCGAGGTTTGGTCCTCTGGTTGTGCTGCTCTTGCTGGCGGCGGTGGCAGCCTGGATCATCTACCGCCGCGGAAACGACCTGCTCGCCCACATACGGTCCCAGTGGAAGACGCTAGCGGTTGCCGAGGCGATTTTCTTGGTCGTCTTCGTCGGCTGGACCGTGTACCGCTCGTTCGACCCGGCGATTAGCCACACCGAGCAGCCGATGGACCTTGCCCTGCTCAACGCCTCGATGCGCACCGAATTCGCGCCCCCTGAGGACCCCTGGCTGAGGGGAGAGACCGTCAGCTACTACTACTTCGGCTTTTGGATGATGGGCGGCCTAGCGAACCTGACGGGCACAGTTTCATCCGTCGCCTACAACCTGTCGCTTGCCCTCGTTCCGGCTATGGCCGCCGCCGGGGCGGCGGGGCTCGTCTACAACCTTGTTTCGGCCGATGGTGGAAGGCTGAGGATCGCGCTGGCATCAGGCCTCCTGGCGTCGGTCCTGTTGACCGCGGCCGCCAACCTCGAGGGCGTTCTGGAGTTCATGCGCGCTAACGGACTGGGCTCGAACGGCTTTTGGACGTGGATCGCCGTCGATGGGCTCGACGGACAGCCGCCGGAGCTGACGGACAGTTGGCGTCCCACCGAGTTCTGGTGGTGGTGGCGTGCCAGCCGCGTGATCAACACCTTCGAGGGGGGACAGGGAATCGACTTTACGATCCAAGAGTTCCCATTCTTTTCGGCGCTTCTCGGCGATCTTCACCCTCACTTCATGTCGCTGCCGTTCGTCGTCATGTTCCTTGGCCTGTGCGTGAGTTTCTTGGCCGTCCGGATTCCGGCCCTTCCCTCCTCAGGACAGGTGGCTGCGATCTGGCAGCGGGGCGGCGCCTTTTCAGCGGGTCGCTTCTGGGCGCGGGCGTTCCTGCCAGGGCTGCCGTCACTGCTGGTGCTCGGGCTGGCGCTCGGCGGCCTGGGCTTCGTAAATGCCTGGGATCTGCCGGTCTTCGCAGCGATATTCCTGGCAGTGGTGGCCCTTAGGGCCTACAGGTCCCATGGACCGTCCCTCCGGGAGGTGCTTGCCGCCGTGGTGCCTGTGGGAACGGTGGTCATCGGCCTTGCCTTCCTCCTTTATCTGCCCTACTTCGGCTCCTTCCAGAGTCAGTTCTCCGGCATAAGGCCGGTAGTAGAGGTCACGACTAGGCCCATTCACTTCCTGATCGTCTGGGGCCTCTTGCTGGTGGCGGTACTGCCGATGTTGGTTGCCGCTTTCTGGGCGACTCGCCTCAGGCCGGGGTGGCGCAGCGAGGCGGTAGTGGCTCTGGCCGTGGCCTTGTTGCCCTTTGTCGGCTGGCTCGGCGTTCTGCTGTGGGGAAGGACCGGCGAGGTGGACGTAGCAGCCAGGTTCTTTGGACTCTTGCCCCTGACCGTTCTGATTGCCGCCGGTGCCTACGCCGTCTTGTGGGGCCTCAGGGCCGAAGGCGCCGCAGAGCCCGGTTCGCCGACTCGGGGGGCGCCTGCGGCCCTGACCATAGCGACATTTGGCCTGCTGCTCATACTCGGCCCCGAGCTTGTGTTCGTCGGCGATCAGTTCGGGACGCGGATGAACACGGTCTTTAAGTTCTACTATCAGGGCTGGATGCTGCTGTCGTTGGCAGGAGGGTTCGCGCTGTACTACTGGTGGGCGACGCTCGGGCAGATGGGCGCCTACAAGCGCATCCTGTCGGCCGTCTGGGCGGGGGTCTTTTGCCTGCTCATAGTGGCCTCGCTGTACTATCCGGCCGCCGCCGCGACGAGCAAACCAGACCTGCCCGGCGGGCCGGTCGGCCTCGATGGACTGGCCCACATCTCAATGGAGGACCCGGACGAGTTCGCCGCGATCGAGTTCCTCAGGGCCAACGCCGGGAGCGATTCGGCCGTTCTGGAGGCTGTGGGAGGCTCCTACACCGAGTTCGGCCGTGTCTCCTCTGCGACCGGGGTGCCCACGGTACTTGGCTGGCCCGGCCATGAAATCCAGTGGAGAGGCTCGTCAGTTCCGTTCGAGGGCCGCGAGGAGCACGTCCGGATGGTATATGAGACGCAGGACATACGGACGGCAGAGAACCTGCTGAGCGTTTACAACGTAGATTACGTATACGTGGGCCCCAGGGAGCGCCGCACCTATGGCACCGGGGGGCTGGCCAAGTTCGACGAGTTCATGGTCAGGGTATTTTCCAACGACGACGTGGTGATCTACAGAATCCCGGAGACGGTCCGGTGATGCCCGGGGCCATCGCCCTCGCTCGCGGGGCTGGCCTCGACGGCCTGCGCCGCCTGCTCGACGCGGCCCGCGGGGCCTTGCGCGGGGACGGCGTTGATCGGCGTCTTCGCTGTGCCGAGTTCGCCTCTTACATGGGCCTGATCGGCGCGGCTGCCGGCATGCGGCTGTGGGAGCTGGGTTCCCGGGCTCTACACCACGACGAGAGCCTGCACGCATACTTTTCGTGGGAGCTGTCCGAGGGCCGTTCGTTCGTTCACGACCCGATGATGCACGGGCCGCTCCAGTTCGAGGCCAATGCAGGCCTGTTCTTCCTGTTCGGGGCGACCGATTTCACTGCCCGCATCCTGTACGTGGCGGCCGGGGTTGCGATAGTGGCGGTGCCCTACCTTTTGCGCTACCGGCTCGGCAGCATTGGAGCGCTTGCGGTGGCCGCGATGCTGGCCTTCTCGCCGTCGATGCTTTACTACAGCCGGTTCGCCAGGAACGACATCCTGATGGCGCTGTGGTCGCTGGGTCTGGTGGCATTCATCTGGCGCTACCTGGACTCGGGCAAGAACCGCTATCTCTACGGTTCGGCCGCACTTCTCGCACTGGCCTTCTCGTCCAAGGAGAGCGCCTACCTGGTCACCGCGATGATGGCGCTGTTCCTTGGTTTCGTGGTCGGCGGGCGGGGATGGAGACGAATACGAGCCCGTGTCGGCAGGGATCGCCTGTACGGCGTCTCACCGCCAGTGGCGGCCGGCCGGGTGCTGGTGGCGGGATGGCAGGAGGTGTTCGGCAGGGGGGCCGTGGCCGCTGCCTCCCGGCCGGCCTCGCTGCTGATCCTGATGGGGACGATCACCCTGCCGCTGTGGTCCGCGTTCGTCAGCCTGCTTCAGACCGAGGGCTCCAACCTGGTTTTGGCCGCAGGATCGGGGCACGCGATAGGCGCTCCCATGGGTGGAGGATTGGTGGTCGCGGCGCTGGTGGTGATAGCCCTGGCCATGGTCTCGGTGTACGTGGGCTACAGGTGGCGCTGGGGCGTTTGGTGGCGGGCGGCCCTGATCTTCTACGCGGTCTTCATTTGCCTGCACACCACGTTCTTTACGAACTGCTCTCCCTGGACCGGCTTTTCGGACTGTCTTGGCGGCGTAGGCTCCGGCTTCTGGCGAGGACTCGGATACTGGATCGTCCAGCAGGGAGAGGCGCGAGGCAACCAACCGGCCTACTATTACCTGATACTGACGCCGCTGTACGAGCTCCTCCCGCTGATCCTTTCGGCGCTAGCGGCCGTCTACTACTGGCGTCGTCCCGATCCCCTCGGCAGATTCCTTGTCTACTGGGCGCTCGCCACGCTCGTGATCTACACCCTCGCCAGCGAGAAGATGCCCTGGCTTCTGGTCAACATAGTCCTTCCGCTGATCGTGCTGGGCGGAAAGTTCGTAGGCGACCTGATCGGACGGGTCGATCCAGGGCAGCTGCGAAACCCGCTGCTCGTAGGGGTGTCTGCATGGGTGGTCGTGGTCGGCCTCGTGCTTTGGCAACTGGCGTTCTTCGGCGTCAGAGACGGGCCTGACGCGCCGTGGCTGTTGGCGCTTCTGCTGGCCTCAGCGGTCGCCCTCGCGTACATAGGCGCTCTCGCTTACCGCAGGATCGGCAGGGTCTATTTCGTCGCCATGGCGGTGCTGGGAGTCGTCGCCGTGCTCGCTGTCGTTACGGTGCGAACCGGTGCGCGGGCCGCGTATCAGAACGGGGACATTCCTCTGGAGATGATCGTGTATACACAGACCTCGCCGGATATTCCCGAGATCGCAAGGGTGATCTCGACCGCCGGGTCGGGCAGCGTAAGGCCGACCGTCACCGTGGATGCCACCAGTGGATTCCAGTGGCCGTGGGCCTGGTACCTGAGGGACATCGCCAGCGCGGGATATCCCGCATATGACCAGAGCACGCCAGAGTCGCCACCTGATTCGCAGGTCCTCTTGGTGCACTCGAGGAACGTCCCGGAGGCGGAGCCCGTGCTCGAGGAGAGGTTCGGCCAGGGCGTGCGCGTAAAGCACCGCTGGTGGTTTCCCGAGCAGAGCTACAGGGGCCTTACCCTGGGCAAGTTCGTCGTTTCGTTCGGGGACCGGGACTCCTGGCGCCGGGCGATGGACTATTTCTTGCATCGCAAGCTGAGCTTCGCTCTGGGCAGCGAAGACGCCTATGTGTTCTTCTCCGACGAGGAACTGCGGGGATTCAGGCCGCCTACGGCGCCCTAGGGGCGCGCCGCTCTCTGACAGGAGCGCCAAGATGATGAGCACCGGACAGTCGGGAACAGCGCTGACTACAGAGCCGAAATAGATGAAGCATTCCTGGTCCAATACCCTGCTGTTCGTCTTCATAGCCGTCGAGCTGGTCAGCGGCATATTTGGCCTGATCGCCGGTTCCGCCGACAGGGCGTTCTTCATCCAGGCGCATCGATTTGCCGGTTACGGATTGCTGGCGGTCATGGGGTGGAAGGTTGCGCAGGTTTCCTACTCCCTGAGGCGGCGGCGCAGGGTGGTGACCGGGCCGCGGGTGGTGTCTGTCGCCCTGGCGGTGACATTCGCGGGCGCGATGGCCCTCGGGCTTTGGTGGTCGGTCGTCGGGCCGTTCCGCCTGGGGCCCTTCTCGGGCGTGAGCTGGCACATATACGTGGGAATCGCGGTCGCACCGCTCGTGGTCTGGCACGCCGTGAACTACGCACGTGGCATACGGCTGGGCTACTGGGGTGAGAGGCGCACGTTCCTTCGGCTGGCGGGTGCCAGCGCGGCGGGCCTGGCCCTGTGGCAGGTTGCCGAGCTGGGCTCACGCATAGGCGGCCTGGCGGCGGCTGGACGCAGGTTCACCGGCTCCTACGAGTTTTCCAGCCGCTACGAGGGCAGCTTCCCGGTGGTCTACTGGCTCAGCGACCGCACGCCGGACGTCGACGGGAAACGGTGGAGGCTGAAGGTGGGCGGAATGGTCGCCGAAGAGAGCAGCCTGGGGTTTGAGCGGTTCGATACCCTTAGCGACCTTGTGGCGCTGCTGGACTGCACCGGCGGATGGTACACGGAGCAGACCTGGTCCGGCGTGTGGGTGGGTGACCTGCTCGAGGCGTCGAGACCGTTGGCCGGCGCACGCAGCGTGACCGTCACCTCGGTCACCGGCTATTATCGGCGGTTTCCACTGGAGGAGGCTCGCTCCTTGATGCTGGCAACCCACGTCGGTGGGAGGCCGCTTACCCCGGGTCACGGGTATCCCGTCCGACTGGTGGCACCCGGCAGGAGGGGCTTTGAATGGGTCAAGTGGGTCGGCTCTGTGGAGGTTGACGATATTCCCCACTGGTGGCAGCCTCCACTCCCCCTCCGGTGAAGGAACGGCACGGAGCTGGCGGCGGCTGAGTGTAACCTAGTCGCGTGATCGGCCGAGGAAAGCTTTGGATAGGGCTGGGCCTGAGCGTCGCGCTGCTGGCGCTCTTCCTGCTCACCGTCGACGTCAGGAAGATGTTCGACTCGCTGGCCGGCGCCGACTACGTGTGGGTTGCGCCGGCGATCGCCCTGTACCTGGTGTCGGTCGCGTTCCGGGCGATGCGCTGGCGCGTGCTGCTGATGCACATGAAGAGCGTGTCCGTGCGCCGGCTGTACCCGGTGGTCGTGGTCGGCTACATGGCCAATAACATCCTGCCCATGAGGCTGGGCGAGCTGGTCCGAAGCTACTACGTGGGCGAGCGCGAGGGTGTCAGCAAGGGCGCCGCGCTGGCCACGGTTCTGGTTGAGAGGGTCATGGACGCGCTGATGCTGTTGGTGTTCATCGTCGTGATCGCACTGCTCATCCCCCTGGGCGGTGTTGTCCACGGATTCGGCGAAAGATCCGGGGTGGCTTGGCCCCTCCTCGTTGTGGCGGCGACGGTGCCTTTTGTGGTCGTGTTCGGGGCGATGGTCATGGTGGCCCGGTACCCGGACGCGGCCCAGAGGCTGGTCGACCGGACGGCGGGCATGCTCCCGTCTCGCATCGAGGCGCTGGTGTCAGGCCTTGGGGGTAAGCTCATCCTGGGACTGGCCCCGCTAAAGAGCGCCCGGGCCATCGCCGTTTTGTTCGTCCTGTCGGCCCCCATCTGGCTGTTTGAGGCGGGTCTGTTCTACCTGATCGCCATCTCCTTCGATCTTCACGAGTCCCTGGGTGGGTACGTCGAACTGGCCATGGCGGCCGTCCTGGTGACGGCGGTCGCCAACATAGGCTCCTCGGTGCCGGCGGCGCCGGGGGGAATCGGCCTGTTCGAACTGGTGGCCAGGGAGACGCTTGTGCTACTGCCGCTGGGCCTCGTCGACCGTGCTGTTGCGGGCGGGTATGCTGCGGTGGTGCACGCCGTGCTGCTGTTGCCGATGATCGTGCTGGGGCAGGCGTATCTGTGGCTCGATCACGTCTCCCTGAGGCGCCTGTGGCGCTCGGGGCAGCCCATGGCGGACAAGCCATGAGGGTGGGGATCATCGGGGCGGGCGCCGCGGGGCTGGCCGCGGCCTACGAGTTCGGGCGGGCCGGGCACAGCGCGGTGGCCTACGAAAGGGCACCCTTCTTGGGTGGTCAGGCCTCCACCTTCGACGTCGGGGGCGCGCCGCTCGAGCGCGGGTATCACCACCTATTCACCTCCGATACGGCGATCATCGATCTCATAGGCGAGATAGGCCTGGGCGATCGCATGCGCTGGTTCGAGTCGAAGGTCGGCATCCTTCACTCCGATGGCCGGATCTACAGCCTGGTCACACCGATGGACCTCCTGCGCTTTACCCCGCTCAGCCTCGTCGACCGGATTCGGCTTGGCGCAGTGACCATGCTGCTTAACTGGCGTGGCGATTGGCGAGGCCTTGAGCGCTACACGGCTGACGAGTGGATCAGGCGGTGGGCCGGGCCCGGCGTGTACGAGGCGGTGTGGGGGCCCCTGCTGCGCGGCAAGTTCGGCGAGCAGCACTTTGACGAGGTGGGAATGCCCTGGTTCTGGGGGAAGATACACACCCGATTCGCCTCCCGCGGCAAGGGGATGTCGAAGGAGCTGCTCGGTTACCCGATGGGCAGCTTTGGAGAGGTGTTCCAGGTTCTGGCCGACCGCGTACGCGGGATGGACGGCCAGGTGCACCTAGCGGCGGCTGTGGACCGCATCGTCGTCGAGGACGGCAGGGCGGTCGGCCTGCGGCTCGAATCAGGGGCCGGCGGTCCCACCGTCGAGCGGTTCGACGCCGTGCTCGCGACGACGCCGTCCTATGTCTTCCCGAGGCTCGTTCCACCCATGCCCGATGACTACGCCCGCCGCCTGTCGGGGGTGACCTACATGGCTGCGGTGCTCATCATATTGATTCTAAAAAGGCCCCTCACCGACGTGTACTGGCTCAACGTCGCAGACCGGTCCATTCCCTTCGTGGGCGTCATCGAGCACACCAACATGATCGACCGCTCGCTTTACGGGGGAAAGCACATCGTGTACCTGTCGAACTACCTGACCGTGGATCACCCGCTGTACGCGATGGACCACCAGGAACTGCTTGCCGAGTACCTGCCCCACCTGCGCAAGGTCAACCCCGAATTCGACGAGTCCTGGATAGAGACCAGCTACCATCACAGGGTCGGGGCTGCCCAGCCGGTGATAGGGACGGAGTACTCCGCCCGCATCCCCGATCACCGGACCCCGTTCAAGGGCCTTTACCTTGCCAACACTACCCAGATCTACCCCGAGGATCGAGGTACCAACTACTCTGTTCAGATGGGCAGGAAAGTGGCGCGCATGATGCTGGAAGACCTGGCCTGAAGACGGGGGCCGTCTTTGTTGGCTCCGTGGGTTTCTGTTACCATTTGTGAACTCTTTTTCAAACCCTGTCGCGGACATAGGAGATAGGGCTTGGCACCCGACGTCACCCCGAAAATCGGCCCCACCCCGCTGGCCGATTCCGAGGCCCTGAAGCAGAGGATTAGGAGCGCGGTCGAGTCGCAGACCAGGCCGACCGTAACCGTTCTGTCCTCCCTCCTGGCAGTTGAGGACGAGCTGGGCTACATACCCGAGGAGGCCGTAGAGTTCGTGGCGTCCCACAGCGGTAGCACCATAAACGACGTATGGGGGGTGGCCTCGTTCTATCCGAACTTCCGCTTCACTCCGCCGGCGCGGCACGTCGTCGAGGTGTGCTGGGGACCCAGCTGCCACCTGGTCGGGGCGACCGAGGTCATCGAGTGCGTCCTCGGTGAGCTGGACCTTGACGGAGAAGGAGATACGGCCGACGGTCTTGTGACCTTCAAGTTCAATACCTGTCTGGGTGCCTGTTCGCAGGCGCCCGTCATGAGTCTGGACCATCGGCTCAAGGGCGGAGTTAGCGCCGAGTCGGCAAGGTCCGGGGTTGCCGCGCTGAGGGACGTTTGATGGCGGGCTACCAGGAGCTCAGGGCCGTGGCGGACGAACGCTGGGAGGAGCTCACCCGGGGCGAAAGGCCATGGATACGCGTGGGGACGGCCATGTGCGGTCACGCCGCCGGGGCCTTCGATACGCTCAGGGCCCTGCGCGCGGCGCTCGAGTCGCGGGGTATCGATGCCAGGATCGACGAGGTCGGCTGCCTGGGCATCTGCTTTGCCGAGCCCCTCGTGGACGTGATGCTGCCCGGCGGGCCGCGCGTGTTCTTCCGCAATGTCGGCGCGGGCGACGTCGCCTCGATCGTCGAGGGATACATCGGCTCGGGTGTGGCTCCGGCGAAGGGTGTGATCGGCTACCTGGCCGAGGACGGGCAGGCGGCCGCCCGGGACGTACCGGACCTGAACTCGCTAAGCCCGATCGGCCGCCAGCGCAGGGTGGCGCTGCGCAACGCTGGAACTATAGCCCCGGACGATATCTACCAGTACATCGCACGGGGCGGGTATGCGGGACTGAACCGCGCTCTCATCGACATGCAGCCCGGGGACGTGATCGAGGAGATGAAGGCCTCGGGCCTCAGGGGACGGGGCGGCGCCGCGTTTCCCACGGGCGTCAAGTGGAGCTTCATGACGAGGGGCGACAAGCCCAAATACATCCTTTGCAACTGCGAGGAGGGCGACCCGGGGGCCTATAACGATAAGGCGATCCTGGAGAGCGACCCGTACATGAACATCGAGGGCATGACCATCGCAGGATACGCAACCGGAGCCTCCAACGGCATCATCTTCATCCGCCACGGTCACGACGGGCCGATCGAACGTACCGAGGCCGCCATCAAGCAGGCCTACGAGGCTGGCCTCCTGGGCGATGGCCTCCTGGGCACGGACTTTAGCTTTGATATGGAGGTTGCGCTCACGGGCGAGTCCTACGTGGCGGGAGAAGAGACGGCCCTGATGGAGGCGGTGGAGGGCAACCGCTCCATGCCGCGCTCGCGTCCGCCGTTTCCGGCGGCCTTCGGCGTCTGGGGCCGGCCTAGCACCATCAACAACGTAAAGACCCTGTCCTACGCCCCCTCGATACTTCAGCACGGAGCCGAGTGGTTCTCCTCGATCGGCGTGAACAAGAGCACCGGCACGGCCATCATATGCCTGAGTGGAAACATCACCTATCCCGGCCTTTATGAGGTGCCGATGGGCCTGTCAATCGGCGAGGTCATCGAGGAGATAGGCGGCGGCGTGCCCGATGGGAGACAGCTCAAGCTGCTGCAGACCGGAGGTCCGCTCGGCGGGGTGCTCGGCGGCCAGTCTACCGGTGTGCACCTCGATTTCGACGAGATGAGGGAGGCCGGAGCGATCCTGGGCTCGGGCGGAATAATTGTGGCCGACGACAGGGCGTGCGCTGTCGATCTGACCAGGGTACTGGTCGCCTTCTGCCAGTTCGAGTCCTGCGGCAAGTGCTTTCCATGCCGCCTGGGCACTACGAACCTGCTCGAGATCGTTGAGCGGATATGCCGCCATGAGAACCGGCCCAGCGATGTCGAGCTGATGAAGTCGGTGGGCAAGACCATGCAGGTGGGCTCTTTGTGCGGCCATGGTCAGTTGGGATTTAATCCCATAGAGTCTGCCATCAAGCATTTCGAGTCGGACTTCCGTGCGCACATGGAGGAGGGGCGGTGCCCGACGGGTTCTTGTCGGCGGCCCTACTTCGCGCCCCGCAATACGCGCACGTTCGCCGAAGTGCCGATAGGGGGACCGGGCTCTCCGGGGCCGGTGCCGGAAGCGGTCGGTCGCTAGTGGGGTATGTGAGTGACTGAAGATCTGACTATCACGATCGACGGGACGCCAGTCAGAGCCAGGCCCGGCCAAATGGTACTGGAGGCGGCCATGGAGGCCGAGATATACATCCCGTACCTTTGTTATTACCCGGGAACCAAGCCCTTCGGGGCCTGCAGGATGTGCGTGGTCAACGTGGATGGACGTCCCGGAGCACCGGCGTCTTGCACGACCCCGGTTGCGCCGGACATGGTCGTGAGTACCAACAGCCCCGAGGTAGTCGAGCTTCGCCGCGGGATCATGGACCTGCTGCTGTCCGAGCATCCCCACGGGTGCCTGACCTGTCACCGAATCGAACTCTGCGGACCGGCTGACGTGTGCCTGCGCCACGTGTCCGTGAACGACCGCTGTGTCACCTGCCCCAAGAACGAGCGCTGCGAGCTCAAGGACACCGCGCGCTGGCTCGAGATGGACCTGGAGACTCCCCTCACCTACCAGAACCGCGGCCTCCCGCAAAGCGTGGGAGACCCCTTCTGGGAAATGGACATGAACCTTTGCATCGTGTGCGGACGGTGCGTGCGCGTGTGCGACGAGATCAGGGGGGACTCGGCACTGACGTTCCTGAACCGGGCCGGCAAGACCTTGATCGGGACATCGCAGGGAACTTCGCTCCTGGAATCGGGGTGTGAATTCTGTGGAGCCTGCATAGACGCGTGCCCCACCGGGGCGCTCGTGGAGCGCGACTACAAGTGGGACAAGGCGGCAAGGACGGTCAAGTCCGTGTGCCCCCACTGCCCGGTGGGGTGCAATCTCAACCTGGAGATTAACAAGAGGAACAAGCTGATCCGGGCTGTGCCCGACCGGCACTCCGAGGCGAACCGCGGACAGGCGTGTTTCAAGGGCAAGTTCGGCCTCGATTTCGTCAACAGCAGAAAGCGTATCAAGACGCCGCTGGTCCGTGAGGACGGGGAGCTGCGCGAGGCGACCTGGGCGGAGGCGCTCGATATCGTCGCGGACCGACTGGCCGGCTTTGGGGGAGGGCGTGGCTATGCCATGCTGGCGTCTCCGAGGGGAACAAATGAGGACGCGTTCGTGGCGCAGAAGTTCGCCCGGTCGGTCATGGAGACCAACAATGTGGACGTCTCCTCGAACACTAGGCCCCAGCTCGTCGAGGTTCTCGGTCACATGCTGGGACACCGGGCGGCCACAAACCCGATCTGGGAGCTGGAATCATCCAGGTGCATCCTGGTTGTCGGCAGCAACCTGACCGAGGAGCACAACGTCGTTGGCGTGCCGCTGAAGAAGGCCGTGAGAGACGGTGCCAGGCTGATCGTCATAGACCCGCGCCAGACCGAGTTGACGCGGTTCGCCGACGTTTGGCTCAGGCCGAGGCCGGGGAGCGAGGGCGCGCTTATCGGAGGTATGCTAAGGACGATCCTCGACGAGTCGCTCGACGACCACGGCTTCGTTGCCGGCCACTGCGAGAATGTCGATGCGGTCAAGAACTCTGCGGCCGCCTTCGATTTACTAAGGGTCTCGGCCGCCACCGGTATCTCCGAAGAGCGCATAAGGCAGACGGCCCGGCTGTTCGCCTCGTCCGGCCCGGGTGCCGTCCTCTACGGGTTGGAGACGGTGGACCCTGACGGGATCGAGCAATGCGTGCGGGCCATCGTCAACCTGGCGCTGGCGACGGGTAACGTGGGCAAGCCGTCAACGGGCCTTTATCCCCTCTTCACCGGTGCAAACGAGCAGGGGGCCAAGGACGTTGGGTGCAGCCCGGACGCCCTTCCCGGCTACGTGGTCATCAGTGATGAGGAGGGTCGTGACCGCTTCGAGCGACGCGCCGGGCACAAGGTGCCCTCCACGCAGGGTGTCGGCGTCTCGCAGCTCGCCTCCGCCATCTCGGATGGACGGGTAAGGGCGCTGCACGTGATGGGCGAGGGCACATCGCTCAGAGACTTTGGCCTGCATGAGCTAGCCGACGCGCTCGGCAGGCTCGAACTGTTGGTGGTTCATTCCGCCTTCCGCGACGAACTCTGCGAGAGCGCGGACGTGGTGCTCCCCACGGCCACGTTCGCCGAGACAGAGGGTACCTACACGAACATGGAGCGGCGAGTACAGATGCTGTCGCCGGGACTTGGGCCGAAGGGCGATCAGGACGTGGACTGGAGGATAGTTTCGCAGATCGCCAGGCGAATGGGCGCCGCGGGATTTGAGTACGAGACGTGTGGTGAGGTGTTCGCAGACCTGGCAAGGCAGGTGCCGATCTACTCGGGCATGTCCCACGACCTGCTCCGCAGACGCCAGTTGCAGTGGCCGTGCCCCAACGGCGATACGCGCGGGACGCCCATCCTCAATCGGATAAGGAGCGAGGACGACAAGGTGGGCAGGTTCGCGTTGATCGACCTGATGCCCGCCCCGGGCCACGCCGACCCCGAATATCCCCTGATCCTGGCACCGGGGCGCATGCTCCTGCAGTCCGACCGGCCGATGGAGATTGCCACGGTCAAAGGACGCAACTCGATCGTCCAGGAGGAGATGGTAGAGGTCCACGCCGAAGATGCGGAGCGCCTGGGGCTGGGCGACGGTGACGTCGTCGATGTCGTCGGCCGTGAGAGGCGTGTTCGTGGTGTCGTCCATGTCAACGGCGTCCAGCCGGGCCTGGTCGCCACGACCGAGCTATTCGGCAGGATGGCAACGATACTCGACTCGTCCGGCGGGACGGACCCGATGCAGCACGCAGAGCGCCTTCGCCTATTGCCGGTTCGCCTAGAACCGGTCTCCGACTAGGGTCGCTAAGGGCCCCGCAGCCAGGGTCGCGGCGTTGCGGGTGGCAGCGACCTTGTAAGGCACCCCCCTGCATGTAACCATGGAAAGGTTGCTGCATGCGAAAGGCACGGGAGGAAGTTTGGCCACAGAGGCTAGGATCGCCCAGATCAGGGCGCAGAGGGCGAGGAAGCTCCAACAGGTAAAGGTTCTGAGGCGTGATGACGTCACACCCGACCTGCTAAAGATGTGGATCGAAAAGCCGCAGGGATTTTCCTTCAAGCCGGGCCAGTACTGCACGATCGGCATCGACGGCATCGAGCGCGCCTATTCGATCGTTTCAGCCCCCTACGAGCCCGACCTGGAGCTGTTCGTAGAGCTGGTGCCGGCCGAGCATGGAGGCGTGCTGACTCCCCTCATCTGGGACCTTGAGGAGGGCGATACTGTCTCGATTCGGCCGCGCGGCAAGGGCCTGTTCGTCTTCCAACCGGGATGGCGAAGCCACCTGATGCTGGCCACTGTGACCGGCGTCGTCCCCTATGTGAGCATCGTACGCCAGTACCTGCATGACCTGGAGGACTGGAGCGAGCGAGGCACGGAGCATCACCTGTACGTGCTGATGGGCGCAAGCTATGCCTCAGAGTTCGTGTACGACGCCGAGCTGAGCGAACTGGCGGAGCGGTATCCTGACCTGATCACCTTCGTCCCGTCCATAAGCCGGCCGGGGGAGCCGCGAAACGACGGGTGGCCGGGCCAGACCGGACGGGCCAACCAGGTGGCCGAAGAGTATCTGGCTCGCTGGAGCCTTTCGCCGGAGGACTCCCTGATCTACGCGTGTGGCCACCCGGGCATGATCGAGGATGTGAAAGAGCGTCTCCTTCCCCGTGGCTACACGGTGGAGGAGGAGCGCTTTTGGAAAGAGGACTGATCCCCGGTCCGTAACGTTCGACTCCGGTGTCGGGCTTCAGAACGGGCGAGGGAAGCGCGGCCATGGCGGTGCGGTGACCGGCCGGGTGCGCTGCCTTAGAATGGCGTGATGAGCACCCCGGCCCGACGCCAGTACCTGCGCATAAAGGCCGAGCATCCGGACGAGATCCTCCTGTTTCGCATGGGGGACTTTTACGAGACCTTCGATGAGGATGCGGAGGTCGTCGCCCGCGACCTGGAGATCGCCCTCACCTCCCGCGAGTTCGGCAAGGGTGAGCGCGTGCCCCTCGCCGGCATCCCGTACCATTCTCTGGAGACCTATCTTGGAAGGCTGATCAGATGCGGCCACAGGGTCGCTCTCTGCGAGCAGACCTCGGATCCATCCACCTCAAAGGGTCTGGTTGACAGAGAGGTGGTAAGGGTCGTGACCCCCGGTACCGTGGTGGAGGACTCGATTCTCGATCCGACCGCCAACAGCTACCTTGCCGCCGTCTTCCCCTGTGAGGGCCAGGTGGGCCTCGCCTACGCAGACATCACAACCAGCGAGTTCGCGACCGGCCAGGTGGCGGCGGAGGGCCTGGCGGACGAGCTGGCCAGGCTGGACCCGGCCGAGGTGCTGGTTCCGGAGGGAGCGGCCCTGGGAATCGACGGGCGGCCGATCGTCGATCTGCCGCCGGGATCCTTTGGCCTGGAGTCCGCGGCCGAAAGGCTCAAGCGACACTTCGGCGTCCTATCCCTGGAGGCGTTCGGGTGCGAGGGACTCCCGCTGGCGACGAGGGCGGCCGGCGCCATAGTTGACTATCTGGCGCGCAGCCATCGCGCCGGCCTGGAACGCCTTGACAGCCTGACCACCTACTCGGTCAAGTCCTACATGGTTCTCGACCCTCAGACAATGCGCAACCTGGAGTTGTTCGAGGGTGGAAGATGGGGTAGGAGCGATGCTTCCCTTGCTGCGGTACTAGACGACACCAAGACCGCCATGGGCGCTCGCCTGCTCCGACGCTGGATAGGAAGACCCCTTCTGGATCTCGACCGCCTCAGGGCACGCCAGGAAGTCGTGGAGTGGTTCCACTCCAGCGCCTTCAGGCGGCTGACGGTGGCGGAATTGCTGTCGGGTATCTCGGATATCGAGAGGCTCATGAACAGGGTGCGCGGAGGCTCGGCAACGCCGCGGGACCTCCTGGCCCTCAGGGACAGCCTCCGTCTGGCGCCGCGGGTGCGCGAGCTGCTGGCGGGGCCCGAGGCAACGGGTCAGGTCGCCGGGCTCGGCTCGCGGATAGGCGTGCACGAGGAGGTTGTAGGCCTGATCGGGGCGGCCATTGCCGATGACGCCTCCGCTTCCGTAGGCGAGGGCAGGGTCATCAGGCGTGGCTACTCGGCCGAACTGGATGGCATTAGGGACGGGGCAAAGAGCGCGCGGGACTACATAGCGGGCCTTGAGGTCAGGGAGCGTGGCCGCACCGGAATAAAGTCCCTGAAGGTGGGATACAACAAGGTGTTCGGCTACTACATAGAGATCAGCAAGGCCAATGTGGACCGTGTCCCGCAGGACTATGTGCGCAGGCAGACGCTGGTCAACGCCGAGCGATACGTTACGCCCGAGATGAAGGAATACGAATCCCGGGTCCTCGCGGCCCAGGACCGCATCGCCGAGGTGGAGGTGTCTCTGTTTCGCAGCGTGTGTGCGGAGGCCGGTCGGTCTGCCGACGGAGTGCTTGAGACCGGGCGTGCGCTGGCGCGGGTCGACGCGCTGCGCTCGCTGGGCGAGGTGGCGGCGAGCAACGGATACGTCAGACCCGAACTCCACGAAGGTGCCGGCCTCGAAATAGAGCAGGGAAGGCATCCGGTGGTGGAAAGGATGCTTGCCCCCGGGCGATTCGTGGCCAACGATGCCCGCCTGTCTACGGGCGACGAGCAACTGGTGATACTTACCGGGCCCAACATGGCGGGCAAGTCGACGTTTATCCGGCAGGTGGCGATCATAGTCCTGATGGCCCAAATGGGGAGCTTCGTCCCGGCCCGGCACGCCTCGGTCGGCACGGTCGACCGCATATTCACCAGGGTCGGGCTGCAGGACGACCTCACCGTCGGCCAGTCGACATTCATGGTCGAGATGGTGGAGACGGCGGCCATACTCAACCACGCAGGTCCCCGGTCGCTGATCGTGCTCGACGAGATTGGCAGGGGGACCTCCACCTATGATGGACTGGCCATAGCGAGGGCGACGGCCGAGTATATCCACAACCATCCCGCGCTCGGCTGCCGCACCCTGTTTGCCACCCATTACCACGAGCTAACGCGTCTGGCCGATGCGCTGCCAAGGGTGCGCAACTACAACGTCTCGGTGGCCGAGGACGGGGGAGAGGTCGTGTTCTTGCACCGCATCGTGCCCGGCGGTGCCGATCGCAGCTACGGGGTGCATGTGGCCAGGCTTGCGGGTCTGCCCTCCGGGGTGATCAGTCGCGCCTGGGACGTTCTGTCCGAGCTGGAGGGCTCCGAATCGCGCAACGGACCACTGACTCAGGCCGGGCCGCCTCAGCAGCTCAGCTTCCTGGGGCCGCCTTCGGCGGTCGTGGAGGAACTGTTGTCGATCGACCCGTCGACGATGACGCCCCTTGAAGCGATCGCAAAGCTGTACGAGCTCAAGGAGAGGGCGAGCAAGCAGCCGTGACCGGCTGGCGAAGAGGACGGCCTTATAATCTGCTCGCGACGCGAGGATAAGTCTGGTTAGACAGGCCGGATCGTTGTATGGTCCGGGTAGCCAGGAGGTGACGACATGCAGCTAACCGCCCTGCCCAAGGCTCCGGCCGAGGTCAGACAACTCATCCGTACGGGCGAAGTGAACGAGACTACCGCGGGCATGGCCCCCGGGCACGTACAGGCCAACTTGGTCGTGCTGCCCACCGATATGGCCTTTGAGTTCATGCTCTTTTGCCAGCGCAATCCCAAGCCCTGCCCGCTGCTGGAGGTCACCGAGCCGGGAGACTACCGGCCGCGGCGCCTGGCGCCCGACGCCGACCTCAGGTTCGACATACCCAGATACAGGGTCTACAGGTACGGTGAGCTGGAAGCCGAGGTGACGGACATCGAGGCGTACTGGAGTGACGATCTGGTCGCGTTCCTCCTCGGATGCAGCTTTTCCTTCGAGTCCGCCCTGATGCGGGCGGGTATAGGAATGAGGCACATCGATTGCGGCTCGACCGTGCCGATGTACGTCACCAACATTCAGACCGAGGCGGCTGGGTCGCTGTCGGGGCCCATGGTCGTGTCGATGAGGCCGATCGTCAGAGACCACGTGGTGCGAGCCACTCAGGTCACCTCCAGGTTCCCTGCGGTCCACGGCGCTCCGGTACACATTGGCGACCCGGGGGCCCTAGGCATTCGGGACGTTGGCACCCCGGACCTTGGCGAGCCAACGGAGATCAGGGATGGCGAGGTGCCCGTGTTCTGGGCATGCGGGGTGACTCCCCAGGCGGTGGCGATGAATTCCAAGCCCCCGCTGATGATCACCCACTCGCCCGGGTACATGTTCATCACCGACGCCGTCGACGAGGACTACGCAGTATTCTGACCGCTTCGGGACGGCGCTGTTAGGAGAGATGGTGGAGACTATAGAAGATATCGTTTTGGACCATGACCGCCGGGGCATATCGGCGCTCAGGCCACGCCTCAGCCCCAACTTTTGCACCCGCGCGGCAGACCTGATCCTTGACTCTCCGGGGACGGCGTTCATCGTGACCGGGTTTTACATCCTGGCCGCGGGAGCCGGTGAGACGGACGGGCCCCCGGGGGCCGTTGTGATAGGCGAGGGTCTGGCCGCGCTCGGATACAAGGTGATCTACGTCTCCGACCGCTACGCCGTCCCCCAGATTGAACAGACGATAGGGGATGCGGCCGGTGTGGTGGAGTTTCCCATAGCCTCGGAAGAGGAGAGCGAGGAGTTCGCGGTAGACCTGCTGTCGCAGCACTCGCCGTCGGTGTTAATTGCCATAGAGCGGTGCGGGATGACCGACGAGGGGAAGTTCCGAAACATGCACGGCATGGACATCACCGATTACAACGCCAAGACCGATTTCCTGTTCGGGCCGCACGACCGCACGGTTGGCGTGGGCGATGGGGGTAACGAGATCGGCATGGGCAACCTCGCGGACCTAGTTGCCTCAACGGAACAGCTGGTCGGAAAGCCATGCATAACCAGGACCACCGAACTTGTCATTGCCAGCACCTCGAACTGGGGAGGCTACGGGCTGGTCGCCGCCCTGTCGGAGAGGTCGGGCAGGAATGTTCTGGCCTCCGTGGAGCGCGAAAGGGAGATCTTGGAGAGCTTCGTATCGGCGGGTCTGGTCGATGGCATGACCAGGCAGCAGGCGCCGATGGTGGACGGCTTTTCCCAGGAGGAGAATTCCGCCATGGTGCGTCGCCTTCACGAGTACCTGGAGGCGCAGGGAGTTCCGGCCTAGACGGCGAGAGCAGGCGGGCCCGGAGCGGCTCGCGGCATTGGCGGGCGGGTTGCCCCGGCCGGCGGCAGGGTAAAGGCGGCGGGTCTGGAGATCGGTAGTTGAGGTCCACCGTGGCCACCCGGGCTCTGATTTGGATTGTCGGTGCGGCGGTCCTGGCCGCCCTGATAGCGGCCCTTGCGAGACAGGCTGGTTTGCTGGACAGATACTTCATCTTCTTCCCCGAGAGGGAGCTGCTCGCCACTCCGGGCGACCACGGCCTGGCGTATGAGGAACTCTGGATAGATACCCGCGACGGCGTTCGGCTCCATGGGTGGCTAGTTCGGCCCTCCGTCCCGACCGGCGGGTCAATCCGTGTGGTGCTCTGGCTGCACGGCAACTCCGGCAACATTGGGCACAGGGCGGCGGCCGTGGTGGCTATGGCCCGCGGCATAGGGGCCCCGGTGATGATCTTCGACTACCGGGGCTACGGGCGGAGCGGGGGTTCGCCTGCCGAGGAGGGGCTCTACCGGGACGCCGAGGCGGTGTTCGACCATCTAGCGTCCCGCCCGGAGTTCGCCGGGTCGTCGATCGTCGTGTTCGGCCGCTCTCTCGGCGCCGCTGTAGCGGTAGAGCTGGCGATCCGCCGGCAGGTCGAGGCGCTGGTCCTGGAATCGCCGTTCACCTCCGTTTCGGAGATGGCGCGACTTCGGAATCGTTTCCTACCGTCCAGGCTGCTTGTACGAGCGCGATTCGACACCCTTTCGAAGATGCCCGAGGTGCGAGCGCCGGTCTTGGTATTCCACGGCACAGACGATGAGATCGTGCCCGTCGATATGGGCCGCCGAGTCTACCAAGAGGCTCTCGGACGAAAACGCCTGTTCCTGCTGGAAGGCGCCATGCACAATGACCCCCACCACGACCCTGCGGCACCGTACTATTCGGTGCTCAGGGAGTTCTTGGAAGGGGGAGCCGGCAGGTAGTTCTAAGGGTCGCCAGCGGGGCGCAGATTCCCCTGCGCTGCCGCGAGCTGCTTCATGAGGCGCGACTTGCGGCGGCTCGTGTTGCCCCGGTGGAGGGCACCCTTCTTGGCCGCCCTGTCGAGGGCCACGACCGCACTGCGCACCCGGAGCTCGGCCGCGGGCAGGTCTCCGCCCGCGATCGCGGTTCGTGCCTTGGCTATGTGTCTCTTGGCACGGCTTCGCAGAGGTCCGGTCCTGGCCTGTCGGCGGGCCGATGTTCTATGTGACTTGGCGCTGGGCAATTGGGAATTCTCCTGGCGGTCACCCTGGGAGGACGGGCTGTTCCAACGATCTGGCCACGCTGATGACGCCCCTTATGCCCTCGAGCTTGGCGAACAGTCGATTCAACTGGCCGATCCCCTTGATGTAGACGGTCATCGATATGATGCTCTGGTCCTCTACCTCGCGGGTGACGCAGTAGGCAATATTAACATGCTCCTCGGAGACTAGGGATGTCGCGTCCTTGAGCAGTCCGACCCTGTCGTACGCCTCGATCTGGATGTTGACCGGGTACAGCGTCTGCGTACGCCCCCAGCTCACCTCTATCAGCCGCTCCTGCACGCTTTCGGCGGCGATGTTGGGGCAGTCCTGGTGGTGAACCGTGACACCCCTGCTGCGGGTGATGTATCCGATGATGGCGTCGCCCCGGATCGGCTGGCAGCAGCGGGCGATGCGAGTGAGCAGATCGCCAACGCCAAGCACCTCGATGCCGGCCGCGGGGCCTGTTGGCGTCAGCGGGAGAGGCCTTGCCTCCTGTGGAGCGACCTCCTCGGAGGACAGCCGGTTGGCGATCTGCGAGACGGTCATCGAGCCCACTCCGAGCGAGTAGTACAGCTCGTCCGCCGAGTCCATGCCCACCAGCGTCGCGATCTGACCGTCGTCCATGCCGGTGGTCAGCCGCCTGATCTGACGGCTGTAGAGTTCCTTGCCCCGCTGCACGTTGATGCGCCGCTCCTGCCGGTTGAACCACTGGCGGATCTTCTGTCTGGCGGAGCTGGTCTTGACGTAGCCAAGGTTGGGATTGAGCCAGTCCAGGCTCGGTCCCCTGACGGTCTTGCTCGTGACTATGTGCACGGTGTCGCCGTTGCGCAGGGCGTACTGCAGAGGCACCAGCTTGCCGTTGACCTGCGCACCGACGCAGCGGTGACCGATGTCTGTGTGGATACGGTAGGCGAAGTCAAGGGGCGTAGAGCCCGCCGGCAGTTCCTTTACGTCGCCGTTTGGGGTGTAGACATAGACCTGGTTGTCGAAGATGTCGGTCTTGAACGACTCGACCAGTTCCTCCGCACCCGTGACCTCCCGCTGCCAGTCCAGAAGCTGCCGTAGCCAGGTCATCTTCTTTTCGAACTGCGTGTCGGTCGGATGGCCTTCCTTGTAAAGCCAGTGTGCCGCGACGCCGTACTCGGCGACCTGGTGCATATCGTGGGTGCGGATCTGTATCTCGACGGGAGAGGCGCCCTCGCACAGCACCGTGGTGTGCAGTGACTGGTAGAGGTTGTCCTTGGCGTTGGCTATGTAGTCGTCGAACTGGTTGGGCAGCGGACGCCAGAGGGAGTGGACGACCCCGAGGGCAGCGTAGCAGTCGGAGACCTCGCGCACGTAGACCCGCAGGGCGAACAGATCATAGATGTCGCCCATCGACATGTTCTGGGATTCATATTTCTGGGCCTTTTTGTGGATCGAGTAGATGTGCTTGGGCCTGCCGGTCACCTCTGCATCTATTCCCGCCGCATCCAGGGCGTCCGCGAGAGTGCTGCGGACCCGCTCGACGTACTGCTCGCGCTCTGTGCGCTTTGATTGCAGCATCTTTGAGATCTCGCGGTAGGCGGGCGGATTGATGTGCCTAAAGGCCAGGTCCTCCAGCCTCCACTTGATCTCCCAGATCCCCAGCCGATGGGCCAGGGGCGCGTAGATGTCCAGGGTCTCCTGGGCGATGGCGACCCTCCTGACCTCGTTATGAGCCGTCAGGGTCCGCATGTTGTGGAGCCTGTCGGCCAGCTTTATCAGTACGACCCTGATGTCCTCCGCCATCGACATCAGCATCTTCCTCAGGCTCTCTACCCTGACCTGTTCCTTCTCCGTCATCTCCTTGGAGAAGGCCGACATATCCGAATCGGCGTCGGTCGGCCGGTCGACGCCGGTTCCGTTGGTGAGCAGATCGGCGTCGGCGGCCAGCTCGGCCAGCACCGACGCCTCCCGGTTGGCGAACGCCTCGTTCTTGGTGAGTTTGGACACACCCTCCACCAGTTTCGCCACCTCGTTCCCGAACCGGTTCTCGAGCTCCTCAAAAGAGATATCGCAGTCCTCGATGACGTCGTGCAGCAGGGCGGCGGCTAGGGCGTTTGGATCGAGCTTTAGGTCCGCAAGGAACATCGCTGTCTGGAGCGGATGCTCGATGAACGGCTCGCCCGAAAGGCGTGTCTGGCCTGCGTGAGCCTCGTCAGCGAACTCGTAGGCGTCGACGATCAGATCGATCTTGTCGTCGGGAAGGTATTTGCGTGCCTTCTTCAGCAGGGCGTCTACCATGATCCTAGCTTGATTATACCTGTAGCCGGTCGTTTGAGCCCGTCCGATTCTGGTGGGCCCGTATCCGCGTTAACGCGGGCTCGCTCCCTTGTCCACCGCCTCTAGAGCTCGGGCCGATCGCTGGCCGACCCTGCGGCTGCTGGATGGGGCGTACCATTGGGAGGCCCACATGAATAGGTGCGGGCAACTCTGTATGTTGCCGATCGACCAGTGAGATTTCAGGCCCCAAGGGGCACATATGATCGCCTTCCCCGAGACCAGGCTCCCTGGGAACTGGTCGTTGGCGCCGCTCGCCGGGTCGCCGAGAGGTTTGGGTACGGACGCATTGACACCCCAGCGTTCGAGGATGCCAGGCTCTTTGTCCGAGGCGTGGGACAGGTCACGGATATCGTAGAGAAGGAGACATATACGTTTGAGGATCGTGGCGGCGATCCGCTGACGCTCAGGGCGGAGGGTACGGCCCCCGTTTGCCGGGCCTACCTTGAGCACGGCATGCACAATCTCCCGCAGCCGGTCAGGCTCTACTATTTCTGTCCGGTGTTTCGTTACGAGAGGCCGCAGTCCGGCAGGTACCGCCAGCATCACCAGTTTGGCATTGAGGTTCTCGGCGGACCGGAGCCCGAGGTCGACGCCGAGGTCATTGAGATGGGTTGGAACCTTCTTGAGGAGCTGGGCATCGGACAGCTCAAGCTGCTCGTAAATACCATGGGAGATATGGAGACGCGGGAGGGCTACGTGGCGATCCTGCAGCGCTATTTCCGCGATAACGTGCAGCACGTCCCCCAGGAGATAAGGGCGCGGATTGAGACCAATCCACTACGCGTGCTCGACTCCAAAGACCCTCGCATGGTCGCCCTGAAGGGGGGTGCACCTAGGCCGGTGGACCACCTCGGACCGGCGGCGGCCGATCACTGGGGGGCCCTGCTCGGCCACCTTGATGCCCTGGGCATGCCCTACGAGGTTGAGCATTCCATGGTCCGGGGGTTCGACTACTACGCCCGCACCGTCTTTGAGATCGTACCCGTTGAGGCCGGTAGTCAGAGCACCATAATCGGTGGCGGCCGCTACGATGGCCTGATAGAGCAGCTCGGGGGCCGTCCCACTCCGGGTATGGGATTCGGCATGGGGATAGAGCGTGTCGTCGCCAATCTGGGCTCGAACCTCGCAGGGGCGCCTGCGGGCGCCCTGAAGGTGGTCGTCGCCCACGTCGGCGACCCTGCTCGGAGCGAGGCGGTGACGATGGCCTCGAGTCTTCGCAGGGCTGGAGTGGCGGCGGTTGTGGCGCCATCACGCGGGCTGAAGAGCCAGATGCGCTACGCATCGTCGGTCGAGGCCTCCCATGCTGTCATCGTGGGCGAGGACGAGATGCGCGCCGGCACGTCCACGGTGCGTGACCTAGCAGAGGGCGAGCAGCGGTCGATGGCGCGAGAGGAGTTGGCTGTCTGGCTCACGGAACGCTCCGGGAGCGCCGTCTCCGCGGCTACGGCAGGGGGAGCATAGACGTGCTCGACAAACTGGCCGCCGTCGAGGAACGCTTTGCCGAGATAGAGCGCCAGCTCTCCGACCCGGAACTGTCCGCGGACTTCAGGCGCTCGCAGGGTCTGCTGAAGGAGCACGCCAGTCTCCGACATCTCGCCGAGCTCGGCGCGGAGTACCGGCGGGTCGTCAGCGAATCGGTCGATCTGAGGGCCATGGTCAGGGATGAGTCGGACAAGGAGATGGTGGATCTGGCCCGCGCCGAGCTGGTGGTCCTGGAGCGTCGAAAGGCAGAGCTCGAGGACGGCCTGAGGCTTGCGCTACTTCCCAAGGACCCCAATGACTTAAAGAACGTAATTATGGAGATAAGGGCCGGTACAGGCGGTGAGGAGGCGGCGCTCTTCGCCTCCGGTCTGTACCGCCTGTACTCCAGATATGCTCAGAGGAGAGGCTGGGTGGTCGATGTGGTATCGACCAGTGAGTCGGAGACCGGAGGGATAAAGGAGATTGTCCTTCAGATTCAGGGAGGAGGGGCTTACAGTGCGCTAAAGCACGAGAGCGGCGGCCATCGGGTTCAGCGCATCCCGGTTACGGAGTCCAGCGGGCGAATCCACACCTCGGCGGCCACCGTGGCGGTCCTCCCGGAGGCGGAGGAGGTGGACCTGGACATCAGGGGCGAGGACATCGATATCGACATCTTCCACGCCAGCGGCCACGGTGGCCAGAACGTTCAGAAGGTCGCCACCGCGGTGAGGATCACGCACACGCCGACGGGAATCGTGGCGATCTGCCAGGACGAGCGCTCACAGTACAAGAACAAGGAGAAGGCCATGTCGGTGCTGAGGTCTCGGCTCTATGCGCGGGAGGTGGAACGCCAGCAGAGAGAGATCAGCGAAGAGCGCCGTTCCCAGGTCGGCACGGGCGATCGGTCTGAGCGCGTGCGCACCTACAACTTTCCACAGAGCAGGGTGACCGATCATCGCACCGGGCATTCCCAGTTCAACCTGGAGGAGGTGATGGACGGTGACATACAGCCGTTCATCGACGCCCTGATTGGCTACGAGCAGGAGCTCAAACTCGAGGCCGCCGGCATCTGATGGGGCCGGCCCGGTGTGCGTGCGCCGGGCTTGGACCGAGGCCAGGAAGCGGCTCGTTGCGGCCTCCGTAGAGGATGCGTGGCTTGAGGCCGAGGTGCTGGTGCGCCACGTGCTGGGCATCGACCGGTCAGCCTTCTACAGCCGGCTCGCCGATGAGATCAGCGCGGGACAGGCGAGCGAGCTGCTGCGCCTGGTTGGACGACGCACCGACCGCGAGCCGCTGGCCTACATAACCGGTGTCAGGGAGTTCTACGGCATGGACTTCGCCGTCTCGCCGGACGTGCTCGTACCCCGCCAGGAGTCGGAGTTGCTCGTCGATTTGGCCCTCGAGCGGATAGCGGGCCTGGCCCGACCGCGAGTGCTGGACGTCGGAACCGGGAGCGGGTGCATAGCACTTGCCATCTCGGCGCACGCGCCCGGCGCCGTCGTGCATGCGATCGAGGCAAGCGGGGCGGCGCTCGCGGTCGCCGAGCGCAACCGCCGCACCCACGGCCTGGATGGTCGGGTCGCCATCCATCATGGCGACTATCTGGCACCAGTGATCGGTGCGATGGACCGGTTCGACCTGATCGTTTCAAACCCCCCGTACATACCTTCTGCCGTGCTGAGGACGCTGTCTGACGAAGTGCGGGCCGAGCCCGCGATGTCGCTGGATGGAGGTCCGGACGGGCTGGAGCCCACCCGGACGCTTCTCTCCCAGGCGCCGAACGCGCTCTCGTATGGGGGGAGGTTGCTGGTGGAGATCTACTCCGACGACGCCCGGCGGGTCGCCGCGCTGTCAGCCGGCCTCTTACCTGGGACGAGTGTGGCGCTGCACGACGATCTCCTCGGATTGCCACGGGTGCTCGAGGTCGGCCCTTTGAGGCGCTTGTAGTGGCAGAGTTCGAGTTCCGCCAGATAGATGTGTTTACGGATCGTCCTCTTGCCGGCAACCCCCTGGCTGTGGTGCTGGATGCCGACGAAATGGACGGTGAGACTATGCAGTCGGTCGCGGCCGAGGCGAACTTGTCTGAGACGGCGTTTGTGCTGCGGCCGAGCGAGCCGACGGCGGACTACAGGCTTCGCATATTCACCCCGAGAAGGGAGTTGCCGTTCGCCGGTCATCCCAGCGTGGGGACCGCCTTCGCGCTGCTGGAGGAGGGGCGTTTCGGTTCACCGGAAGTGGCCCTGTCCGTGCGCCAGGAGGTCCGGATAGGGGTGCTGCCGATCGAGATTGAAGTGACCGGGGATGGCCCGCTGATCACGATGACGCAGGGAAGCCCCGAGGTCTCTGAGCGGGTGGAAGACGCGGGTGACATAGCGGCCGTCCTTGGCTGCGGGTCCGCCGAGGTGTCGCAGTCGAGACCGGGGCCGCGCGTCGCTTCGACGGGCCTGAGGCAACTGATGGTGCCAATGGCGAGTGTGGAGGCCGTCTCGCTGCTGAGCCCCGAATGGTCTGCACTTGCACTGATGGAACGGCGGCTGGGCGTGACCGGAGTCAACGCCTTCGCCGTCGATGGGCCCGGCAGGGTGCGTTCCCGTTTCTTCAGTCCACGATCGGGGATCATGGAGGATCCTGCCACGGGCAGCGCGGCCGGAGCGCTGGGCGCCTACATGACGGTTGAGGGGATGTTGGACCCGGAGGGTGGAACGGCGGATCTGTCCGTGTATCAGGGACTTGAGATTCGCAGGCCGAGCCGTATAGACGTCAGGGTGAGAGCCGACGGCCGTGTCCCGACGCTCGTTGAGGTTGGTGGACGCTGTGTGACCGTCCTGAGAGGGACGCTGTCGATCTAGGCGTGGGAGCGGCCCCCGGCAGCTCAGTGGCCGCCGAGTTGAAGGTGCTTGCCCTCGGTCTTTATCGCCGGCGCGACCACCATCTCCGCACGGTGCATCTCCCTGATGTTGTAGGCTCCGATCATTCCCATGCAGATCTTGAGAGCGCCGACCAGGTTCTGGGTTCCGTCGGTCTTTGAGGTGGGCCCGAACAATATCTGCCCGAGTGAGCCCTTTACGCCTACCTTGACCCGGGTTCCCCTGGGCAGATCGGGATGAGGGCTGGCCATTCCCCAGTTGTGCCCCTCGCCCGGGGCCTCTGCCGCCTGCGCAAGCGGTGTGCCGATCATTACCGCGTCGGCGCCGCTGACGAAGGACTTGCACACATCTCCGCCCGTCCTAATTCCCCCGTCGGTGATGATGGGCACGTAGCGACCGGTGCGCCTGAGGTACTCGTCCCGTGCGGCTGCGGCGTTTATCGTCGCGGTTACCTGGGGGACGCCTACTCCGGTCACCTCGCGGGTCGTGCAGGCCGCCCCGGGCCCCACGCCAACCAGCACTCCGTTGATGCCGGTCTCCATCAGCTCGAGTGCGACGTCGTACGAAACGCAGTTTCCGACCACTACGGGCACGTTGATCATCTCCAGTAGCTCGGAGAAGATCAGGCCGCGCTTGCTCTTGGAAAGGTGCCGGGCGGTGGTTACGGTCGACTGGACGAATATGAGGTCGGCACCTGCGTCCGCGGCAACCGGTGCCATGCGTTTGGTGCTGGCGGGGGTGACCGAGACGGCACAGCGCGCGCCGGTCTTCTTTATGTCGCGGACGCGCTCGCCGATCAGGTTCTCCTGGATGGGCTGGGAGTAGACGTCCTGGAGTACCTCGGTAGCCTCTTCCTCGGAGGCTGCCGCGACCCTGCTGAGGGGCTCGGACGGGTCCTCGTATCGTGTCTGCACCCCTTCCAGGTTCATAACGGCCAGGCCGCCGGCCTTCTCCATGTGTCCGGCGAACTCCGGCGAGACTATCGCGTCCATCGCCGAGGCGAGGACGGGAATGTCGAAAGACTGGCCGTTCAGGGAGAACTGGGTGTTGGCCTGGTCGGGATTGATGGTAACGTCCCCGGGGGCTATCGCTACCTCGTCGAATCCGTACGCCCGGGACAACTCCTTCATCTTGGCAGCAGACATGTGATCATCCCCAAATGTGGTGGTAGGTTGTTGTTCATAGAGAAAAGAAGATGGCGGCTACATCAAGCATATTCCTGCCTGAGAACCCCGGTCAACAAGGCGCTTCCGGAGGCTGCGGAGCGGTGCCCTGGTCCATTCGCTGGGTGGGTCAGGCATGCCCTGTTGCGGCGCCGGTCGGACGTGACTTCTCCCGGGATGGCGGTGGCCTTGCGCGGCGGTGCAGGGCCCGGGGAGCCTGGGTCAATTGACTAGCCTTGAGACCAGGGTAAAGAAGCTGGGCCTGTCGGCCGGATTCGACCTTGTTGGGATAACCGGTGCCGAGCCGTTCCTACGCGATGAGGAAGCGGCTCTCGAGCGGGTGCGGGCAGGTCTGATGGATGGTCTGGCCTGGTACACGGAGGATCGCGTTCGCCTGGCCAACAGGCCGGCTGAATTGCTGGCGGGAGCCCGATCGGTCGTCTCGCTCGCCATCAGCTACAACACCCGAAGTCGTGGTCGGGATCGCCAGATTACCGGCAGGGTGGCCCGGTATGCGTGGGGTGAGGACTACCACAAGGTGATAAAAGGGCGGCTGAGGAGGTTCGTCGATGAGCTTCCCGCGGTCGTTGGACGTCCGGTCAGGACGAGGATATTCGTGGACGACGGGCCCATGAACGACCGTGCAGCCGCAGAGCGCGCAGGGGTGGGGTGGTTCGGTAAGAGCACCAATGTGCTGACCAGCACACATGGCTCCTGGGTCTTCCTGTCGCAGGTTGTCACGGATCTTACCCTTCGGCCCGACCCACCTCTGCGCAAGACCTGCGGAGCATGCACCGCGTGCATCGTGGACTGCCCGACGGGTGCGATCGTCGCCCCCTACGTGGTCGACAATACCAGGTGCATCTCTTTCCTGACAATAGAGCTGCGGGGCGGCATTCCCCTTGAGATGCGGCCGATGATCGGCGACTGGGTCTTTGGCTGCGACATCTGCCAGGATGTCTGCCCTGTCAACCGCAAGGCGATCGGGTCGCTGGAGCCCCAGTTCGCCCAGCGCCACGACTTCTCGGCTCCTGCCCTGCTACCGCTGCTGGAACTGACGGACGAGGGATTTGCAGAGCGGTTCCGCAACAGTCCTATCAGGCGGGCGAAGCGAGTAGGCCTTCAGAGAAACGTATGCATAGCGCTCGGGAACATAGGAGACCCGTCGGCCGTCGCGGCCCTTGCGCGCGTCCTTTGCGGGGCCGCCGAGCCCATGCTCCGGGGGCACGCGGCCTGGGCGCTGGGCCGCATTGGCGGACAGGCCGCCGCCGATGCCCTCAGGACTGCGCTAGGGACCGGCGACGTCGCTGAGGTCGAAACCGAGATCATGGCGGCACTCGCCGCAGCGGGGGCAAAGCCGGAGCGGTCATGATCCGCCGTTGGCGGGCGGTGGCCGGCAGAACTTGCCCGCGCTGCGAACATGTGCCCGAGTACCCGGGAAAGGAGGTACAGGAGCCTGTTTTCGATCGGAACGGTGATGAGGCTCAGGCCCGGCGGATATGCCGGCTACAAGAAGGCGCACGACGAGCTCTGGCCGGAGCTTGCCGACGTGATCGCGGGGGCCGGTGTAAGCATGGCGATCTACCGGCACGGCGATCTGCTATTCGTACATGGCGTAGCCCCAAGCGAAGAGGCCTGGCACAGCGTGCGAGGGCAGGTAGTGGACCGCTGGATGGAGTGGATGACGGATTTTCTGGAGACCGACGAAACCGGGAAATCGGGCGTGATTCCGCTTGAGCAGGCCTTTTCCTTCGGGATCTTCAGGCCCTAGGTAGGGGCCCCGGCAGGGATCGCCGCCTCCACGGGCCCCAAGCCTGCTCGGTGGTGGGGAAGGGCGATCACAGGCTCAACTCCAGCTGGCGGGGACGGGCGCGATCCCGCGCGAGCTGCATTTCGGCAAAACCCTGTTCCCGCCTGACGGCGGCTACCCTTTCGTCGATCCGGCCTGCCGTGTCCCTTCGTGCGTATGCTCCCGGGTAGACGCGAAAGAGGTCGCGCTCGATGTCCGGGTAGTGATCACGGACGAAGGCCGTGAAGTGGTCCCTTGTACCGTCCTTCAGGTAGAGTGTGCCGCCCCACAGGAATTGCGCGCCGTGGTCGGCGGCCTGGGAGGCCACACTCCGCATGCTGACCAGGTCATCGGTCAGGCCGGGAATGATGGGGGCCATGCTGACTCCCGCCCTTATGCCGGCCTCAGCCAGCGCCTCTAGGGCCCTGAGTCGTTTTGCCGGGGGCGGCGTACCCGGCTCCAGACGCCTGGACAGCTCCGGGTCGACGGTCGGGATGCTTACGGTTACCGAGCTGTCCGTGCGGCGTGACAGGTCGGAGAGAACGTCGACGTCCCGGACGACCATGGTGCCCTTGGTGATCAGTCCCACCGGGCTCCTCCAATCGACGAAGGCCTCCAGGCACTCCCGTGTTAGGCGGAATTTTCCCTCGACTGGTTGATATGGGTCGGTGGCCGTCCCGAGGGCGACGGTCTCGCGGCGCCAGGATCGGGCCGACAATTCCTGCCTGAGCAGTGTGGGGGCGTTCGTCTTGATAAAAATCGTGCCTGTGAAGTCCTCTCCCGGTCCGAGGTCGAAATGGGAGTGGAAGCGACGGGCAAAGCAGTAATGACAGCCGTGCACACAGCCGCGGTACGGGTTCAGGGACCAGCGGAAAGCCATGCCCGAAACGCGGTTGAGCGCGCTCTTGGAGGTCATGGGCCGGTAGTTGGGCCTCGGCTTCATGCGCGGGCGGTGACCTTCGCATTTATTATGCTTAGCACCTCTGGCCCCAAAGCCCCCAGCTTGGCCGGTCCAATGCCTCTGACGCGCATCAGGGAATCTCGGTCGCGGGGCAGGGCGGCCACGAGCTCTTTGAGTGTCCGGTCCGAGAACACCATGTAGGCGGGCACGCCGTCTCGCCTGGCCCGATCGGCCCTCCATGCCCTGAGCCTGGTGTAGAGGGGATCGGACTCGGAGACCGCTGGTGCTGAGACTTCGGCGGTGGGAGCGGCAAAAGAGCGCTGCAGCCTGCGCCGAAGGCGCGCGGGTGCGTCCGGGTTGGCCTGTTCCCATGCGGCGATGGCCCGAAGGATTCGCCGGCCGAACCAGTGCGCCTTTATCTCCCCGATGCCCCAGGTCTCCATGAGCTCGTCTAAGTCCCGGGGCCTGTAGGTGGCCAGCTCCCTAACGGACCGCGATTCCAGGACCTGGTAAGGCGCCCTGGATGTTCTTCTGGCTATCTTCTCTCGAAGGTCGATGAGCGCCTCGTAGAGCGTCGGCGGGTATTCGGCCCGGGTCTCCTCGTCAGGCCTCTGGATGCAGCTGTCGCAGGCTGTGCAAGACTTGGCCGGGCTCTCCCCGAAGTACCGTAGGATCATCGCCCGCCTACAATCCTTCGCCTCCGAGTACTCGACCATCCGGGCCAGGCGGTCCTCGACGTATCGCTTGTGGCTGGTGACCGTGGAGATATCGATGTGAGCGTCCGGATCGTCCGAAAGCGGCCGCAGCGAGCCGTGGTCTATCAGGCCACAGGCCCTCAGGGCGGCCAGCGTGGCGGCGAAACCGTCCGCTCCCCGGTCTAACCCCTCGCTCCCTTCATGGGCAGACACGCCCGGAGAGCCAGCTGAAACCAGCGACATCCATGCTTGCCGCACCTGCTTTTCGTCGGGATGGCCGCGTTCGATGAACTGGCGTTGGGCGGCGATGTCGTGGCCCCCGTACAGGAGGATGCAGTCAGCGGGCTCGCCGTCCCTCCCAGCCCGACCCGCTTGCTGATAGTAGGCCTCCAGCCGCCCGGGCATGTTGAAATGGATCACGAAACGTACGTCGGGCTTGTCGACGCCCATGCCGAAGGCATTGGTGGCGACGATCACGGGGGCGTCGTCGATTGTGAACCGGTGCTGTACAGCGTCGCGCCGCCCCATGTCCATGCCTGCATGGTAGGGTTCTGCCGGCATGCCGGCCTCGGTTAGCATGCAGGAGAGTTCCTCGACCATCCGGCGGGTGCGGGCGTAGACGATGCCAGGTCTGTCCCTGCGCTCGGAGATCAGCTGCATGAGCCGCTCGCGCCTGGCCGAAAGGTCCGGGATGTGCTCGACGGAGAACCTCAGATTGGGCCGGTCCACCGAGGTCACCACCCGTTCGGCCTCGAGTATGCCAAGACGAGCCAGAATGTCGTCCTGGACGGCGGGCTCGGCCGTAGCGGTAAGGGCCATGGTCCTCGGCGTTCCTATAGCCCGGCGCACCGAGCCCAGAGTCAGGTAATCGGGCCGAAAGTCGTGACCCCACTCAGACACGCAGTGGGCCTCATCTATGGCCAGCAGATTGACTCCGGCCCTTCGCAGGCCTTCTACGAACCTTCCGTTGGCAAATCGCTCCGGAGCCACGTAGAGCAGGTCCACCTCTCCCCTCACGAACCCCAGGTAGCTGGCGTTCTGGCCGTCCCTGTCCAGAGAGGAGTTGATGAACGCGGCGCGCACGCCGGCGCTCCTGAGCGAGTGGACCTGGTCGCGCATCAGCGCTATGAGCGGGGAGACCACGACCGTGCGTCCCTTCGACATGGCCGGCAGGACATAGCAAAGGCTCTTGCCTGAGCCGGTGGGCATTACGCCCAGCACATCGCTGTCGGCCATCCGTTCCAGTACCTGCTGCTGACCGGGCCGAAACTCCGGGTATCCGAACACCTTGTTCATGAGTGCCCGGTAGGAGCTTAAGTCGGACGCGGCCACGCTCAGATTATAGAACAACCGTGCGTATGGCGGCAATTGGAACAAAGTCGCCACCGGCTTCGTCCATATGCCACGAGCATGGAGCCGGAGGTCCCCGGCCCGAGTGCTCAAGTTCGATAGGGAGGTGCACAGATGAGGTACTCGCTGAAAATGTCGCTGGTGGCGTTGGCGGCGCTGGTGGCCGTAGCCGCGGCTGTCGCCTGCGCGAGTGATGCCGAGGTCGTGGAGAAGATCGTTAAGGTCCCGGTGGTGGAGGAGAAGATCGTCAGGGTGGAGGTGGAGAAGGTCATCGAGGTGGAGACCGAGAAGATCGTCGAGGTCGAGGTGGAGGTGGAAAAGGTCTTTGAGATGGAGACCGAGAAGATCCTGATCGCTACGCCGACTCCCGGTTCCCGGCACAGGGTTGAGAAGGTGGTGGAGGTAGAGGTCGAGAGAGTCGAGATAGAGACCAAGTTGGTGGTCGCCACTCCGGCTCCAGCATCCGGGCACAGTGTGGAGACTGAGAGGGTTTCTGTGGCCACGTCTCAGTCCGGGCCAGAGGCGAGCCCCAGCTACGGTCCCCGTGATCGGCGGGACCGCGGCCGGCGGTATGATCGTGCCGGTGCGGACAGGTCCGGCGAGCCGTACGATGCCACCTTCTTCAGGGACTACGGGGTCAACCCGTTCGTAGACACCTACAGGGACAACATGTCGACCTTCTCGGTCGACGTCGACACGGCCTCCTACACCGTCGCCCGCAGGTTCATCTCGGACGGATTCCTGCCGGATCCGGACTCGGTGCGAGTCGAGGAGTTCGTGAATTACTTCGACCAGGGCTACACACCTCCTGCAAACCAGGCCTTTTCGATCCACGTTGACGGTGCGCCATCCCCATTCGGCGATCCAGGACACTGGCTGCTGAGGGTAGGCCTTAAGGGCATGGAGATATCCAGGAGTGAGCGCAGGGACGCCACCTTGGTGTTCGTCATCGACGTTTCCGGCTCGATGAACAGGGAGGACCGCCTTGGGCTGGTAAAGGAGTCGCTGAGGGTGCTGGTCGACGAGCTACGCGTTTCAGACAGGGTCGGGATAGTCGCGTACGGAACAAGGGCGAGGGTAGTCATGGAGCCAACGTCGACCCGAAGCCGCCGCGCCATCCTCAGGGCCATCGACTCGCTTAGTGCGGGTGGGTCAACCAACGCGGATGCCGGACTGACCTTGGGTTACCGGATGGCCGTTGAGCATCTTGACGAGGACAGGACGACGAGGGTGATCCTGCTGTCGGACGGGGTGGCCAACGTCGGCCTGACCTCTCCGGAAGGCATACTCGGGAGGATCTCGGAGGGTGTTAGTGAGGGCATCGACCTGACAACCGTCGGAGTCGGCATGGGCAACTACAACGACGTGCTGATGGAGCAGCTGGCTGACAGGGGTAACGGAAGCTACCACTATGTGGACAGGCTCTACGATGCCAGGCGAGTGTTTTCCGAGTCGCTTACGGGCACTCTGGAGGTAATCGCCAGGGACGCGAAGGTCCAGGTTGAGTTCAACCCCGAGGTCGTAGCGGCCTACCGTCTGATCGGCTATGAGAACCGGGAAGTGGCCGACAGGGACTTTCGCAACGACTACGTCGACGCCGGAGAGGTAGGAGCGGGACACGACGTTACGGCGCTCTACGAACTTGAGTTGCATGACCGCACCCGCGGCCCGATAGGCACAGTATGGGTGCGCTACAAGGATCCGGACAGCAACCGCGCTGTGGAAGTCGACCGAGAGTTCTTCCGCAGGGAGATGGCCGATCGCTTCGAGGATGCGGATCCCAGATTCCAGCTTGCGGCGGTGGTGGCCGAGTACGCGGAGCTGCTTAGGCACAGCTACTGGGCGACGTATGGGAGTTTGAGGGAGGTAGTGGATATGGCAGAGCGCGTTGAGCGGCAACTTCCATATAACGCGGATGTTGCCGAGTTTGTTGACCTTGCATCCCGCGCCTACACCATAGAGACGGGCGATCGCCGCTACAGGTAGCGTACGGTCAGGACGCCCAAGTGCTGGATTCCCGGCATATTTTGGGGCGGGGGCGGCCTGGGTGCCGCTCCGCCCCTCCGTCTAACCGGCACCCTGTTCGAGGGCCCGCGAGCCTTGAGGCCGCAGCGTTCATCCCCAACCCTTGCTACCGGGCCTATCGGCGTCAATCACGGGCGCTTGGCGCCTGCGGCTTGGACGGCTTGGCGGTCGGCTAGGTAGGGGTCTGGCGCGCCTTTTCCAGCGCCATTAGCCGGTTGCGGGTGCCGAGCTTGGCCAGCCACACGCCCGCTTCGTACAGCACCATGATGGGCACGGCGACCAGGGTCTGGTTGATGGGATCAAACGTGGGAGTGATGATGGCCCCGAGCAGGAATGCCACCACCAGCGCGTACCGACGCCGTTTGGCCAGCCACTCGGAAGTAACGACCCCGATGCGAGACAGGAAAAACAGCACTATCGGTGTCTCAAAGACCAGACCCATCCAGAACAGCAGCGACAGCATCAGGTTAACGTAGGTGCCGATGCGAGGCATTGGGGTGGCGATATCGCTGCCGAAGCTGAGGAGGAAGTTGACCGCTGGCGGGAAGAGGATGCGGTAGCCGAATGTCGCCCCTGCCAGAAACACGATGAGGCTCATCGGGAGCAGGGCGATCAGGTACCGCCTCTCGGTCGATTTCAGCCCGGGCGCAACGAACATCACCATCTGGAACAGGACGAACGGCATGGAGGCCGCGACTCCCACCAGCAACGAAGTCTTCATCGCCACGCCGATGAATTCGGTCAGATCCAAGTACACTGGCTTGCCTTCGGGCACGTTGGCAAAGCCTTGCGCCGGCTCCATTAGCAGCCTGAGTATCTCCTCGTGGAAGTAGAAGGCCGCCCCGGTGGTCAGAAAGATGGCCAACGCAGACCACACCATGCGCCGACGCAGCTCCACGATGTGATCGCGGGTCGGCATGCTGCGGTCCTTCACCGCACTACCCCATTCGGGCCCGCGCCGCCTCCACCGTCGTCAATCGTGTCGCCGTCCCCGCCGTCCCCGCCGTCCCCGCCGTCCCCGCCGTCCCCGCCGTCCCCGCCGGACCCTCGGTCGCTGCCCTCCCCTGCATCCGCCGAATCGTCGATGCGGCTTGCCCTCCAGGCCCTGAAGTCCACCGGTCCCTCGTGCAGGTGTTTCTCGGCGGTCTCGGACGGCTCTTTCTCGGCGGGCTCCGTTGGGGCGGCCTGGGGCTTTGGCTCTTCTTCGAGATCTTCGATCGTGAGACTCTCCCGCAGGCCGGAGTTCATCCGGCGCAAATCGCCCACCATTCGGCCCGCCTTCCTGCTCATGTCCACCATCCGCTCCGGCCCCAAAACTACGAAGGCGATGAAGAACACGACCAAGATCTCCAAAAGGCCCATGCCAAGGAAGTTCATGTCGCCGCCAGCTCCCGCCTAGGGCCCGCTGCGATCCCGCAGGATGTGCATGCGCCCAGCCCGAGCAGACCTTCAAGGCCGGGCTCCGCATCGGTCAACAGACTCAAGAGCCGGCACAGGGGGAGGCCGACCACGTTCAGGTAGCACCCGGACACCCGCTCTGCTGGCGCGAGCCGGCCGTCCTGAACGGCGTACGCGCCGGCCTTGTCGAACGGCTCGCCGGAGGCCACGTATGAATCTATCTCCTCGTCCGAGTAACACCGCATGCGGACTATCGATGTCTCGTGGTCCGACAGCAATTCTGGCAGCCGTGGGGAGGCCACCGCCAGTCCCGTTGTGACCGAGTGGTCGCGATCCCGCAGGTCTCTCAGCATCTCCTTTGCCTCATCCGCACTCGATGGTTTGCCCAAGAGCACGCCGTCCAGCTCGACAACCGTGTCCGCCGCGACAACCAGCCCCAGACTGGATTCGTCGAGTGCTGCGCGGCACTTCGAGGCTGCCAGGCGCACCGCATAGCTCACCGCCGCCTCTCCCGGCCCGGGGCTATCCTCCTCGATGCCCGAGGCGGACATGTTCAGCCGCCCCGTCCAGGAGCCCGAGAGGATCTCCCGGCGTCTGGGGGAGGCCGAAGCCAGGGTCAGAAGCGTATCCTTGCCGCCGTTTGTGGAGGGACCGTTCACCGCGTCCATTGTAACCAAGGCGGCAGGACTAGGTACGCAGATACCGCGACCCGCGTCAGTGAGCCCTTATCTGCCTGCCCACCGTAGCGTTGATACGCACTCTACGTGGTGCGTCTGGGGGAACATGTCTATCGGCTCGACGCGGCAGACCCTGTATCCGCCGGATACGAGCATGGCCAGATCGCGGGCTAGGGAAGCCGGGTCACAGGACACGTACACCACGCGGGCGGCACCGATCCGCACGACCGCATCTATGGCGTCCGGGTGGCATCCGACGCGCGGCGGGTCGAGTATGACGGCGTTAGGCGAGCACTCGAGGCCCGATAGCGCATCCTCGGTCTTTGCCTCGATGAATTCGACGTTTTGCAGTCCGCCGATGTTGACTGCTGCGTCCCTGACCGCTGCAGTCGACTCCTCGATGGCGATAACACGCCCGGCGTGTTGTGCAGCGAGCGCCGCGAACGTGCCGACGCCGGCGTAGGCGTCGACCACCGTCTCAGAGCCCGTGAGCTCAAGGCGAGCCAAGACCAGTTCTCCCAGGGCCTCGGCCTGCCTGGTGTTGACCTGGAAAAACGACGGAGAGGCGATGCGGAAGGTCCTTTCGAACAGGCGCTCTCGGTAGTGTGTCTGGCCCGTGGGCATGGGTATGGTCGCGCTCTTCATGGCTGGCTGTATCAGCCACTCCCCGGTGCCGGTGCCGTAGCGCACCGACAGCTGCGAGGTCTCGGCTACCCGTCCCTGCAGCCGGCTCAGGAAGTTGTTGATCCCATCGTCCATCAGCAGACAGCGGTCCACCTCGACAAAGCGCCTGGTGATGCGGTTGGTAAAGCCTAAGCGCCCCTGGCGGCGGACCGTGAACCTGGCATGGTTGCGATATCCGAGCCGGTCCGGCCCCGGGATCGTGGCGGCGACAGGCACACCGTCGAGTTCGGGATGGCCGGCGAGGGCCCTGCGCATCGCCTCGGCCTTTAGCACCAACTGGTGTGGGTAGTCGATGTGCTGCCACTGACACCCGCTGCACGGCCCGTAGTAGGGGCATGGTGGTGCGACCCTGTGTGGCGATGCGTCGATGACCTCGACGACGATCGCGGCGACGATATGCCACTTGCGTTTGCGATAGCGGTGGATGCGGGCGACGACGCGCTCGCCAGGTATGCCGCCGAACACCTCTATCGGGCCGCCCTCGAACTGTGCGGTGGCATCACCCGAGGACGCGACATCACCCAGGACCAGTTCGGCCAGTTCGTCCTGGGGGTCGACCGCTGGCGCCGGGCCCTTGGTCTTTTCCGATGTCATCGAATCGTCTGCACCGAGAGTTCAATATAGCACCGGGGTCTGGAAGGCGCGCTCGCTCGCTCTGGTAACATGACCCGATGATCGAACGAGCGCCGCCAACACCCCGGAGGCGGCTCCCCGACTGGCTCAAGGTAAAGGCGCCTGGCGGGACGAACTACCTGCAGTTGCGCAGCCTGCTTCGGGCGGAGGCGCTCAACACGGTGTGCGAGGAGGCGCACTGCCCCAACATCGGTGAGTGCTGGGATCGGGGCACGGCCACGTTCATGATCTTGGGCGACATTTGCACCCGTGCCTGCACCTACTGCGCGGTCACCTCTGGCACTCCTGTGGCCGTCGATCCGGCCGAGCCCATCCGTCTGGCGTCGAGCGTCGAGCGCATGGGCCTGCGTTACGCGGTCATCACGTCGGTCGACCGGGACGACCTGCCCGACGCGGGAGCGTCGATGTTCGCAGAGTGCATACGGCAGATCAGAGCGCGGGTGCCAGGCTGCCGCGTCGAGGTGCTTATACCCGACTTCGGGGGAATGCGCGAGTCCCTGCGGTTGGTGATGGAGGCCGGACCCGATACCCTCAACCACAACATCGAGACCGTAAGGCGGGTGTTTCCGCGGGTCCGTGCGAAGGGCGATTACGACCTGTCTCTGGAACTAATGGGCCGGGCAGGGGCGATGCGTCCGGATGTTCCCACCAAGTCCGGCATGATGGTAGGGCTTGGCGAGACCCACCATGAGGTCATCGAGACGATGAGGGACCTGCGCTCGGTGGACTGTGACCTGCTGACGATCGGCCAGTACCTTCGGCCGTCGCAGAGACATACGCCGATGACGCGCTGGTGGACTCCGCAGGAATTCGACGAACTCCGCGACGAGGGCTTGGCCATGGGCTTTAGGCACGTCGCCTCCGGGCCCCTGGTGCGCAGTTCCTACCAGGCCGACGAGCAGCACGCCGCCGCGACCTCATAGGGGAGGCCGTTGCCGCAGGCCGGGCGCTCGAAGGTATGCATCTAGCCGCCAATGCACCCTGACCGCCCGGGACCGGTCACGAGCGGCCAGGGCGCCGGCCGATCTGCTTGCCCACCTGCCTCAGTTTGAGCCCGACTATGAGGCCCCGTGCGTTTCGGTTTGCCAATGCATCGGGTCTGCGCGACCGGTGGGGATGCGGCTGGCGGAGCCAGCGGGGCGCGGGCGAGCCCGATGGGCTAGCCCCGGCGGATCACAGCCGGCTACGCGGCGTCGGCGGGGTGGACGTTTCGGAGTTCGAGGTGTCGAGGGGAAGTCCCCGTGAGATTACTGCGACGATTCGGAAGAGGTATGCCCTGCGAACTGCGGGCCGAGCAGATCCTGCAGCCGTCGCTGCAGGGCAACGTCGTCGCCCACGTACAGGACCATGAGCCGGCCTCGCCTGTAGAAATGAGGCTGGCCTACCCATGCCGTGGTCGAAAGGCCGATGTAGCTTCCGTCCCTGGCCACCTTGGCGGCACCGCGGCTTGCCTCCTCGATCGAGACGTACTCGAAGACCTGTACGTCGGCCCCGTCGACCCTCATGAAGTGGCCTGCCATCTCCGCGGTCCAGATGATGGGAACGCCCGGTTTGACCGATGCGCCACCCTGTGCGAGTTCCGTGTAGAGTCGGCGGTACTCATCCCCGTACGGCAGCAGCGAGCCCGTGTCGAGTTCGGGCAATTGATCGCCCGAGGCTGCGGAGCATGCGGCCGCGAGCGCGACGAGCACCAGCGCCGCCGAGGACGTTAGGTGCGCTCTTACGAGTCGGCTCACCTGCCGGCATTCAATGCTATAAGATCCTTCCAACGCGCCCGTCGCCCCATGGGCTGAGCGGAACCGGCCGCTCACGGCGCGGGGCGCGTCGGTCACCGGGAGGTTGTTCCATGATCGACATACGAGCTGAACTGGAAGTCAGGACGCCGGGATCGAGGGAGGCGCACGAGCGATCCAACCGGGTCCTTAGCCAGATAGTTGTCGGCACCGTCGACATACCCCACCCCGTCTATATCAGGGAGGCCAAAGGCTCTCGGGTGACGGATGTTGACGGGAACGAGTACATAGATCTGACCATGGGCTTCGGCCCGCACATCCTAGGTCATGCCCCCGATGTGGTCACGGAGGCGCTGAAGGAAGCCGTAGAACGGGGGCTTCAGTGGGGCCTCCATAGCCCGTACCAGGAGCCGCTGGCCAGCCTGATGATCGATGCCGTACCCGGTACCGAGAAGGTCGTCTTTTGCAACGTCGGCACCGAGGCCACCATGTACGCGATTCGGGCCGCCAGGGGCTTTACGGGGAAGGACAAGATCGGGGTGTTCGATGGCGGGTATCACGGTGCGCACGACTACGTGCTTGTCAAAGCCGACACGACCAGCCCCCAGGAGGCGCCGACATTCACGCCCATGGGGGACGGCATTCCTGCGCTGACACAGGCAAATACCATCCTCCTTCCATACCGCAACGAGGCCGCCTTCGACATCATCCGTCGGCACAAGGACGAACTCGCGGTCGTGCTGATCGAGCCGGTCCAAAGTTCCAACCCTCATATGGATGGCGACTTTCTCCATGGCCTAAGGGAGGTCTGTCGCGAGTCGGGCGTTCTGTTCTTGATGGACGAGGTCATCACGGGTTTCCGTCTCTCGTACGGCGGCGCGCAGGGGTTTTTCGACATCTCCCCCGATCTCGCCACGTACGGCAAGATCGTTGGGGGAGGAACCGCGGTGGCGGCAATAACTGGCCGCGCCGAGATCATGGACCAGTTCACGCGACAGCTTGACATCTACATGGACCGAAAGACGCCCGGCGTGGCCAGCACCTTCGCCGCGGGCAGCTTCAACGGTAATCCAATGAATATGGCGGCCGGTTACGCTGCCATCAACCATCTGAGGGAGCATCCCGAAATATACAAGTACCTGGCCGAGCAGGGAACGCGGCTGGCGAGCGAGGTAAACCAGTTCTGCATGGCGGAGGAGATGCCTGCTCAGATGCTGAGTGCGCTGTCGATGTTTCATCTGCGGATTCAGCCCGGCGGTCCGATCCGTAACTCATGGGACTTCGACGACTCGATGAAACAGGCAAACGACTCCTTCTATATGCACCTGCTCAACCACGGAGTGATCGTGCCGGGTAGTCACCTGGCATTCATCTCGGCGGCCCATACGCCGGAGGACGTCGACTACGTTATCGAGGCGATCAAGCAGTCCTTCCTTGAGGTCAGGGGGGAGGGTCTGCTCTAGGCAATAGGCAGGCGGTCCGGCCCGCTGACACGGCGAATCCCAGGATCGGCCACCGTGGGGGGCTGGCCGACGCCAGCCCGGGTGGTCAGAAGGACTTCGTCTCGTCCTCGGTCCGAGGCCTGCAAGGCAAGGCCTCGGCCTCGGCCTGGCCTCGCGTGAACTCCCAGATGGCCCTTCCCACCGAGTCGCCGATGTGAGGCAGCTTACCGATCCCGAAGATCGTCGCCATGATGACCAGGACGATTATGAACTCCGTTGGCCCAACCGAAAAAGGCAAATATCTCTCCTTATCCGTATCCGTCGTTCGTCGGCTTGGTTCGGAGCTTGGCCTGCCGCCCGCCAGGCGACTCGACCAAGCTCCGTTCCCAGAATCCGTATGGTGCGACTAGAACTTTAGCAGCGACGGTCGATACGCTAGGCGGCCAGGAACTCGGCCCAGGCGTCGGCGAACTTGCTCGGATCCTTCAGTGGCCTGAACAACGAGAAGGTCTCGACCCACTCCTCAGCCTGGAAGGCCTGGAGCTTCTCGACGCGGTCTCCTAGACCTTTTAGCTGCAGCAGCTCCAATGTCCTGCGGTTCAAGGGCGCCTGCCAGTTGGCCTCGGTCACGATGACCTGGTTCTCAGCCCCGGCCCAGTGATCCATCCATAGGAGGGTCGCCTCTTTGTTCTTGGCGTCCTTGACCAGCATGTGTCCATCGACCCAGCCAATGGTCCTCTCCTTGGGCACCACGAAGTCTATGTTGGGGTTTCCGGCGTCGGCGGACTGCAGGCCCATCATGTTCATGCCCAAAGAAAGATATATTTCCTCCGTGGCCAGCGCGCGCGCCGCGTCTCCTACGTTGCCCTTCCACAGCAGGACGAAGTTGTCCTTGGCCCGGATGAGCTCATCCTTCGCACGGTTCAGGATGTCGTCGGGAAGGTCCCAGCGTGGACCGTCGGGCGTGTCTACCTCGAAATCCTCATACCCGATCAGCGACGCGGCCAAGAGCAGGGCGTCGCTGGGAATTCCCCTCAGGGCGACCTTGCCCTTGTATTTCGGGTCGAACAGCACCTCAAAGCTCGGCGGGTCCGGCAGGCTGACGAGCTCGGAATTGTAGGTGATTCCATTGGGGGACCAGGTATGCGGGATCGCGAGGTGACTGTATGTTTCTCCCTCCACCTGCCAGTGTCTGAAGTTGGCAAAGGACGGGAAGAACTCCGAATAGCTGTTCATCGAAGGGAAGTCGAAGGGCTCTACAAAGCCGTTCCTAAAGTATTCCTGGGCCCATAGACCGTCGAAGAATATCTGGTCGTACCCGCCGGTGCCCGTAACCTTAATCTTCGCAAACGCGTCGGTGTTGTCCTCGATCTGGGTGGTGACGACATCGACCCCGCGTTCCTTCAGGAACGCCGCCTTTACGTCGGGGTGATCTTTGTCGGTCCACGCCAGGCTCCTTATCGGCCCGGTCAGCTTCGTCTCGACCACCTTTTCTTCCATCGCCTCATCAACTGCCGCTGCGGGGGCAGGGGCATCGCCCCCACAGGCCGCAAGGATGTTGGCCAGCGGTCCCGCCACGGCGATCCCACCCGCCATGAAAGTTACGCGGCGTATGAATTCGCGGCGACTAACATTCGCATTCAATCCCTTTTCGACTAAGTTTGCCATGGCTCTTCCTCCTTCTTACTTACGCTTACTTACGCTTACTTACGCTGCCCTTTGGATAAGCCTTGCCCTTGCAACCGCACTCCGACCGAAATTGGGTAGCACCCGCCACGGGCGCAAGAACCCGACGATTCCCAGCGAAACGACCGCCGCTACCAGGATTGCACCCAGTGCGTTTGCCGACGGTGAGGTGCCCGCCTTTTGCAGTCCAAATATGTATAGGGGCAACGTGGAGTCCCCGCCGCCCACCAGCATGAATGCCACTATGTAGTCGTTGAAGGAGATCGTGATGGCCAGGAACGCAGCCGCGACCAGCGCCGGCACCATCAGCGGCAAGGTCACCTTGACGAATCCCACCAGAGGCGAGGCTCCAAGATCCTTCGAGGCCTCTTCAATGCTGCGGTCAAAACCGTACTGTTGGGCGAGTATGGTCAGGAAGACGAAGGGGAGTGCCAGCGTGACATGGCCTACGACGATCGACTGGAGAGACAGGCCTGAACCGAGCGTGGTGAACAGTATGAGTATCGCCATGCCGGTGACGATCTCCGGTATCAGCATCGGCAGGAGGCTCATGAACACCAGCGGCCCGCGTCCCCTAAATCTGAATCTGGCGACCGCATACGCTGCCGGGGCGGACAGAGCCACCGCTATCAGTGCGACCTCCAAGGCGACGAAAATGCTCGATCTGAATGCGTTGACCATCGTGTTGTTGTTGAACAGGTCGGTGTACCAGTTGAAGGTAGCTCCCTGGAGCGGGAAGACCGCGAGCTTGTTCTCGGCGAATGAGAACAGGGTCATGCTCATGAGCGGCAGATAGGTAAGAAACAGTATGGCAAGGGTGTATGCCAGCAGCGCCGGGCTCCTGCGCTCTGAGGTCCGCGCGATGTTCGAACCGACGCCCGCGCTGTACAGGTTGTCTATGTTGACTCCTCTTCGGAAGATGTAGACGATCACCATCAGGAACATGATCACCGGTACCACCAGCGCCGCGCCCTGGGCGAAGTCTATGACGCCCTTTACGATGGGCATCAGCGCCGTCGCGAACATGGCGCCCTCGGTGCCGCCGAGCATCTCGGGAGTCAGGTACAGTGCGAAGGTGGGCATAAATATGAGCAGGGCGGCGGTCTGATACCCGGATGCCGACAGCGGGAAGATGACCTTCCAGAAGGTCTGCAGGCGGCTCGAGCCCAGATCGAGAGAGGCCTCCTCGGCCTCGTAGCTGATGCCTCCCATCGCGGCGTACAGGACCAGCACGGCGAATGGCAGTGCGAGGAAGACGCCGACGATGATTACTATTTCCAGGGTGAAGATGACGTGAAACTGCAGCGCATGCAGTCCGATCGCCCTGAGCGCGGTGTTGAGTATCCCGTTGTTGACTACCAGGCCCACCCACGACACGTTGCGGATGACTATGTTCATCCACAGCGGCAGCACCGCCAACAGCAGCAGGAGGACGCCCAGACGCCTGCTGGCGACGCGGGACAAATAGTAGGCCATCGGTGAGGCCAGTAGGAGGGTGATGGTTGTGACCACGACGCCTATGATCAGCGTCTTGATGAACATCTTCAGGTACGCCGCCGTTGTAAACAGGTCCAGGTAGTTCTGGACCGTCCATGGCAGGCCCGTTTCAAAGAAGGTATATGTAAGGAAGCTGTGGAGCAGCAGGAAGATGGCCGGCACGCCGATGAACACGGCGATCCATCCGGCCAGGGGGAGGGACGGAGCTCCGGCAGCGCTGCTCCGCAGCGGCGCCCACCACCGCTCGCCCGGCAGTCGCTGAAGCAACTGGCCGCCCCGCGCCAGGATAAGCCTACCGCTGTCGGCTAGGTGAGTGGTTGCCATCTAGCCAACAAATAGCCGTCCCTTTTCCGTCTCCCAGCCAATCCTTACCTCGCTGCCAACGTCAAGTTGATCGGCGTAGAATTGCTCGGCTGAGATGACGGTCCGGAACTCCTCGTCGCGGGCGTCACCGGCCACGAGCACTACGAGGTCGACTTGGTCTCCGTAGTACAGGAGTTGGCCGACCCTACCCTGCCATACTTGGGTCTCGTCACCGTTCAGCCCGCTGCCCACCTTGACGTCCGTGGCACGGACCCAGACGGTCGCCCGGTCACCCGGTGAGATGTCCTCCTTCGATCGCACCTTGACGATGCTATCGCCTAGGCATTTGACCAGGACGGAGCCGTCGGAGCGATCTACGCATTCCCCGGAAACCGAGTTTCCGACGCCGACAAAATCGGCCACGAACTGGTTTACTGGACTCTCGAATATATCCCTAGGAGTGGCTTCCTGCTGGACTTCTCCATCGTTCATTAGGACTATGCGATCCGACAGGCTGATCGCCTCTTCTTGGTCGTGCGTAACGAATATGAACGAAACCCCCAGTTCGTGCTGGATGCGCTTCAGCTCGAACCGCATCTCCTTTCTGAGCTTTGCGTCGAGCGCGCCAAGCGGCTCGTCCAAGAGGAGTACAGCCGGCTCGTTGACCAGCGCCCTGGCTAACGCCACGCGCTGCTGCTGGCCCCCGCTCAACTCGTTAGGCCTGCGGTCTTCCAGCCCCTTAAGCTGGACGAGAGTCAGCATCCGTTCAGCTTTCTGCCGCTGGATATCCTTGGGGATCTTCTTGTTCTTGAGCCCGAAGACGATGTTGTTGAAGACCGTAAGGTGGGGGAAGAGGGCATAACTCTGAAAGACCATGTTCGTCGGTCGCTTGAAGGCGGGCACCCGGGTCACGTCCTCACCCTGGATGTAGATGACGCCGTTCGTGGGTGCCTCGAGCCCCCCGATCATCCTGAGTGTCGTCGTCTTGCCGCAGCCGCTGGGGCCCAACAGGGTGATGAATTCTCCCCTCTCTACGCTGAGGAAGATGTCGTCCACCGCCGTTACCGATCCGTACCTCTTAGTTACGCCCTCTAGTCTTAGCTGCTCCACTTAACTTGCCCCTTATTTGAGCACACGGCCTGGATGGTTGTACTTCCGACGTAAGGCGTGTTGAACTCGCGCGCCCGCAGCCCGTCACCTAGTGGCCGCGACTCTAGGTCTCTTTCACTGGATTGTCAATGTAGTGACATAGATCACAAAGAAAAGCTTCAAAAGCCCTGCTGGGAACTACGAATATAGTTGTCACATCGACGTTCAAAATTGTGCGTCCACATGCCTACAAACCTGTGTCGCCAGGCTCTCGTGCGCGGTCGTCGCGTTGTTTGTGTTTACGTGGGGATGGACCGGCTGACAGTTGAACAGAGTGCGAGTTAGCAGCCGGGAAATGCATGGCAGGGGTTGTCAGTTACGAAGACCATCGCAATAAGCAATCGGAAAGAATGATTTCGCCGCGACGGCGGGTGAGAAGGCAGTCCCCAGATCTGTTGAGACGACCACTGTTGCGCGGGGCGCTGAGCCCGGCCCCGGAGTGTGACTAGCTGCCGGTAAGCTCCGCTACATCCTCGGGCGCGGTGCGGTGCTGCCCGCTCCGCGTCGCGTTCCCCAATTGACCGGAACTGCCGATCCCCCAGCATTTGAGGCCACCTGTCGTGGTCACTGCACAGTTATGCAAAAGCCCGGTGGACATGGCGGCCACGCCGTTGGTCAAACCCTGGACATCCACGGGCGCCCCGCTCGGCTCGGTCGTCCCGTTCCCGAGTTGTCCTCCACCGTTCATCCCCCAGCACTTCATCCCGCCTGTGGCGGTAAGTGCGCAGGTATGGCCCCGTCCCGTGGAAACCGCCTCCACGTCGCTCGCCAGTCCTTGCACGCCAGCGGGAGTGGTGCGATCGGTCTCCGTCCCGTCCCCGATCTGGCCTCCGTGGTTCCATCCCCAGCACTTGAGGGCGCCGCCGTCGGTCACAGCGCAGGTGTGTTTCCATCCCGCTGAGATCGACAACACACCTTCGGTCAGTCCGGTAACATCGACTGGCGTCCCGCTGTCCGTCTTCGTTCCGTTCCCTAGTTGACCCTCCCTGTTGTACCCCCAGCACTTAACGCCGCCCGATGTGGTGACTGCGCACGTGTGCAGAGTGCCGGCGGAGATGGCTCTAACCCCGGTGGTCAGGCCCTCGATGTCTTTTGCGGACCTCAGGTCTCTGGCCATCCCTGTGCCGAGGGCCTGCTCTTGTACTGACAGGGGGCCGGTGAGCATTCGTCCCCAGCACTTAACGCCGCCCGATGTGGTGAGTGCGCACGTGTGGATGGTACCGGCGGAGATGGCGACAACGCCGCCGGTCAGGCCAGCCGCGTCAACCGGAGTGTTCCGGTCCGTGGTCGTACCGTCTCCGAGTTGCCCGTTGCCGTTCTCACCCCAGCACTTAACGCCGCCGGAAGTGGTTAGGGCGCAGGTGTGGAGCTCGCCGGTTGTGATGGCGGTAACGCCGCCGGTCAGGCCGGCCGCGTCAACCGGAGTGTTCCGGTCCGTGGCCGTACCGTCCCCGAGCTGCCCGTTACCGTTAGCTCCCCAGCACTTAACGCCGCCCTCGCTCGTCAGAGCGCAGGTGTGAAAGGTGCCGGCGGCGACGGCAGCGACGCTACTTTCGCTCTCAGTCTGGCAGGCTATGGCGAGCGCCAAGGCTGCCAGCAGAGCGGACACCGCTACCGACACGGCTCGCCCCGCGTCGGGTCGGCGCGTTCGTCGAGGCGACGGATCCACCCCGACAGTGTTTGCGGGCGGCCGCCTTATCCGGCCGCGAGGAACTCCGCCCAGGCGTCCTGGAAGACCTCGGGGCGAGAGATCGGCCTGAGCAACGACATCTCCTTGACGATGCCGGTCTCTCTCGCGGCCAGCTTGCGGACCCGCTCGGCGTTATCCTCCGACTTCGACTCCAAGATCTCCAGGCACCGCCTGCTCGTGGAGGCCAACCAGGTGTTGCCTATGATCTTCGCCTGCTGTTCGCCGGAGTGGTAGTGCCTCATCCATTCCCAGACGAGATCGGGGTTGTCCTCGAATTGTTTGTTCTTGATCACACACTGCCCGTCGATCCATCCCATTAGTCCATGGGCCGTGGGGTTGACGAACTCGATATCGGTGCTGCCCGCGTCCAGGGCGTTCTGAGTGATGTAGTTACCGGCTACGGCTAGGTAAATCTCCTCATTGACCAGCGCCCTTGTCAGCTCATCGATATCCTTCCAGATCATCTTGAAGTTACCGCGGCGTTCTATCATCAGGTCCTTGACCTGTTTGAGCACGTTGTCTGGGATGTCATACACTTCCTCGACAGTGCCATCATCAAGAGTCTTTTGCTTGTGCATGTCGGTGACTTTTAGGTCGGTGACGGCCGGTACAAAATTCAGCATATTTCGGTAGAACGAATCGTAGATGGCCACCCTACCTTCCCACTTTGGATCAAGCAGTTCGGCGAGGCTGTCGGGGCGGTCGACAAACTTCGAATTGTAGGCGATCGCGTCCGCGGACCAGGCGTGGGGAACCGCCATCTGGCCGCCCGGCACTTGCCAGTCCGACAGGTCGGCGAATTCGGTGAAGTATTCGCCGTAAATGTCCCAGTCCTTGAACGGGATCGGGACGATCGTGCCCGCGTTCCAATGGGTATTGGCCCATAGACCGTCGATGAAGACCGTGTCGAAGGCCTCCTTGTTCTGGCGGATCTTGGCCAGCGCCTCGGGGTTCTCCGTGAAGATCGTGAATTGGGCTTTTCCGCCCGTTGTCTGATTGAAATTGTCGTTGACGTCGTCGTTGAGCTTATCGCCCCAGCCCAGAACCTTCACGGTGCCGGAAAGCTTCTTCGATTCTTCCCCAGCAGCTGCATCGGGCGCATCCCCGCCCCCGCAGGCGGCGAGGATCTGGGAGACGGGACCGGCGACGGCAACGCCCCCGGCCACTATCGCAACTCGCTTGAGGAAGTCACGACGATTCAGATCCTTGTTAATCAGGTCCTCGATAGTTCTCTTCATCTGTTCCCGTCTCCGTCGTGCCTGCAGTCTCTAAGGTCGGATCATTTCGAGTCGCTCTCCGTTGACTACCTTGGTTGGTGACGGAACTTACCAACATGGACCTGTAGTGTCAAACGAGCCAGACGCTCCAAGACCGCCCCAGCCTGCCGCCATGGCCTGATGACGACTACGGCGATGATGAACACTATCCCGAACAGCAGCATGGAGCCCGCCGCATTCACGGTAGGCGACACGCCGCTCTTTAGCAGGCCAAAGATGTAGATCGGCAAGGTGGTCGTAGTCCCAGTGAGCAGGAATGCTACAACGTAGTCTCCAAACGAGACCGTTATGGCCAGGAACGCGGCGGCGGCAACAGCCGCCAGCATAGGAGGTAGCGTGACCTTGACAAAGCTCGCTATCGGACCGGCTCCAAGGTCCTTGGCGGCCGCCTCGGTGTCTCGGTCGAAACCATACTGCTGGGCTAGGATCGTCAGGAACACGAACGGAAGCGCCAGAGTGGCGTGGCCCATGGCGATTGTATGCAGCGACAGGCTGGTGCCCAGCGAGTCTAGGGTCAGCAGGATCGCCATGCCAAGGATGAACTCGGGGATCAACATGGGCAGAATGCTCATGAAGATGATCAAGCCCCGGCCCGGGAGTCTGAACCGCGTTATCGCGTAGGCCGCCGGCGCGCTCAGGGCGATTGTGATTCCTGCGGTCTCCAGGGCCACATAGATGCTGGCCCTCAGCGAGCCTAGCAGCTGCACGCTGTTGGACATGTCCTCCCACCACCTCAGGGTGAATCCCATCAGGGGCAATTGGGCGAGGGTGTTGGCCTCGAACGAGAAGAACACGAGGCTGATAATCGGCATGTACGAGATGGCTATGATCAGCAGCGTGTATCCCAACAGCCAGGGATTACCACGCGAAGCAGTCCTGGCTATGTTGGAACCGATTCCCGCCCTGTAAATGTTCTCGATGTTGAGGCCTCTGCGCATGAAGTAGACGATCACCATCAGGATGATGATTATCGGGACGACGATCGCACCACCCTTGGCAAAATTCAGCCCCGTCTTCACGACCGGCATCAGCACGCTGGCCAGCAGCGCTCCGTCCGTGCCGCCCAACATGTTGGGCGTGACGTACAGCGCCAGCGCCGGCATGAACACCAATAGCGCGGCGGTCTGGTAGGCAGAGGAAGACAGCGGGAATATCACTTTCAGGAAGGTGCGAAGGCGACTGTAGCCTAGGTCCATCGCGCCCTCTTCCAGTTCCGAGCTTATGTTGCCCATGCTGCCGTAAAGCACAAGCAGGGCTATGGGTATGAACAGTGTGACGCCAACCGCTGCGACGAGGAAGATCGTGAACAGCATCTGCAGGGGCTCAAGGCCCAGCCCTGTTCCGATAGTGTTGAAAACGCCCTTGTTGTTGACCAGGCTCATCCACGCGTAGTTGCGGACCACTATGTTCATCCACAGGGGCAGTACCGCAACCAGAATGAGAAGGAGGCCAACCCGCCGCCGGGCTATCCTCGCTAGGTAGTAGGCCATCGGGGAAGCTATTGCCAGCGAGACCACCGTTATGACTAGGCTCACTAGGACCGTCTTGACGAAAAGCTTGGCGAATTGTGGCGAACTGACCAGGTTCTGGTAGTTCTTCAGCGTCCAAGGAAGGTCGGTGTTGTAGTAGTCGTAGGTCTGGAAACTGTAGGCGACCGTGAATCCGAACGGGACGGCGACAAAGAAGACGATCCACCCGATCAGCGGGAGTGCCGGCAGGGTCAGGAGGGTCCGGTCGGGAAGGCGAAGTCTGGTCGGTAGCTGCAGCGCCGATAGGCCCGCCGAAGCGAAAGGAATGGATCTATCTAGGGCCACAGTGCGACCCCTTGGATGTGGCCACAAGCGGGCATCGTAGGGCCAGTGACCCTGCGGGAACAGAGGCCGAAGGAAGGGCATCCACCGCCGTGGCGGATCGGAGGAGCTTAGTGACTCTCTGGAGCTGGACTTGTTCCACTAGACGAGTCCTGAGCAATATCGGCCCTCTTTTGGAGAGCCGGCGTGGCAGCGGCAAGGCGGTCTGCCAACCTGTGTTGCAATCACGTCTTCGAACCGCTCTCCTCTCCTCCACTCACACACGGGTCACACACGGGCACGTGAAGCTGCTCCGGTCCGGGAGTGCGCCGGAACCCAGCGGATTGGGCTGGGCACCGTCAACGAACGTTGACCCCAAGGGCCTGTGTGGAACTGGGGTCTCGGATTGGTCTGAGCGATCGCTTGGTGCGCGGCGGATTCACCTCGGCACCGCCCAAGAGCAAGTTGCCGTGATGTCCCATGGCGACTACTCAATCGGCGCGATTCGAAGTGCGTTGGACGCCGCAGGCCGAGCTGGCCAGCCGAGCCCCAGTCGCCAAAGGCGGTCGGCGGATCGGTCTGGGAGAGACTCTCAGGGCCATGACGCGCGTTACGCTACGGGCCCGAGGAACGCCATACTCAGCCGACGGTAGCTAGGCCTTGCTCTCGGTCTTTTCTTCGGTCGACTTGAGCGCCGCCTCGGCCGCCTCGGCCGCTTCCGCTACCTCGTCGTCGCCGGTGACCGACCTCTTGAACGAGCGTATGGACTTGCCGAGGGCGCCTCCGATCTCAGGAAGTCGCCCGACGCCGAACACGATCATCACGATCACCAAGATAATAATTAACTCGGTAGGCCCAATTCGAAACGGCATCTGCTTCCTCCTGCGCGCCTAGGCCACGCGGCACTGGAATGATACCGCCGAGGCGAGGATGGGTCAACGGAGCCGCCGCACCGTGGATCGGCGTAGCTCGCTGTTGTCGGTAGCCATTAGTTGCCTCCCGTCTATAGACAAAGACGTGCGTAGGCCGAAGAGCCACGGACTTGGCCCGCGGGAGGTGGGCCCTAGTTAACCGAGCGGATGACGCCGATTACACGGCCTTGGACCGACACCTTGTCAGCCGGGACGTAGATGGGGTCCATCGAGGGGTTGGCGGGTTGAAGACGGACCTTCCCGTTCTCGAGGAAGAACCGCTTAAGGGTCACCTCCTCGTTGTCGCGCAGCCAGGCGGCTACCATGTCGCCGTCGGAAGCGGTCTCAGTCGGCTCCAGCAGTACCAGATCTCCGTCCGTGATGAGGGCATCGATCATGGACTGGCCCTTGACCCGTACCCCGAACACGTTCTCCTTCCCCTTTGTCAGGAAGGTGGGCAGGTCCATCGTCTCGGTGTTCTCGTTGTTCCAGGTGTCCTGAGTCGGCACCGGCAGCGGCTCGCCCGCGGCGATGTTGCTGAGGATGGGTATCGTGACCACGTTTGGTGCGGTGCGCCTGGCGACGCCGAGCAGTTCGATGCCGCGCGAGACCTCGTTTTGCCTTTTCAGGTAGCCCTCGCGCTGCAGGATGCGGAGGTTGTAGTCGACGACCGAGGTGGAACTGATCTCACACCCTGTCTGTATATCCCTTACGGTGGGAGGATAATGGTGCTCGTCCAGGAAGACTTGTATGAAGTCCAGGATGCGCTCTTGCTTCTCAGATAGCTTCTTGGCCATCATTGGTTCTCCGCACGTATGTTCCAGTCGAAAGCTAGCACTATCGTTCTTATGTGTCAAGGCGTTGACAACCCTCCCGCCCCGGAATTAGGGTGGCGCCGCTATGAGATTCGGCTTCGTGGTCCCGAACAGAGGTCCGCTTGCCACCCGTGCCGGAGCGATCGAGTTGGCGCGGCGGGGAGAGGAGCACGGATTCGACTTTATCGGGGTCTCCGATCACATCGTCATCCCGCGCTCGATAGCCTCCCGCTACCCGTACTCGGACTCGGGCGAATTCCCCGGCGGCGGGATCGTCGGCCAGTGTCTGGAGCAGTTGACGACGCTGAGCTTCCTGGCAGGCGCAACTAGCCGGGTACGTTTGCTTACGACGGTGATGGTGGTCCCATACAGGGCGGCGGTGCACGCCGCCAAGGCCATCGCGACGATAGATGTGCTGTCCGGTGGGCGGCTAGACCTTGGCATCGGGGCCGGATGGATGAGAGAGGAATTTGAGGCTCTGGGCGCCCCCTGCTACGAGCGGCGCGGCAGGGTAACGGACGAGTACATCGCCGCCTTTAAGGAACTATGGACCTCTCCGAACCCGGAGTTCCGCGGCGACTTCGTCAGCTTCTCGGCCATCGCCTTTGAGCCCAAGCCCGTCCAGAGTCCCCACCCGCCCATATGGACCGGCGGAGAGAGCCCGCCGGCGCTGAGACGCGCAGGGCGAATTGCGGACACCTGGTATCCCATAGGCAATAACCCGAACTACCGTCTCGGCACCCCGCAGAAACTGGCCGAGTACTACGGACGAGTCAAGGGGCACGCCGATGAGGCAGGTCGCGACCCCGAGTCGATCTCGCTCGCGTATGCTGCGAGCTGGTACGACGAGCGCCGAGCCCTGCACACCGAAGATGGGGAGAGGGTGATTTTGACTGGAGAACCCGAGCAGATCGCGGGTGACATCCGCGATCTGGCCGGGGTTGGCGTCAAGAACATCTTGATCGATGTCCTTGGGTTTGACCTGCTGACCACTTCCACAGCCGGGTCCGTTGAGCGAATGGACTACTTCGCGCGCGAGATCCGGCCTCTCGTCGACTAGATTGATGGGCTCTTGAAGTACGGCTTCGAGGCGCCGGCGACCGGCGTCCTCGCAGGACCCGAAGCCCTGGCCCGGGTCGCCCGGCATGGAGAGGAACTCGGCTTTGACCACCTCGCCCTCGGTGACCACATCGTAATTCCCCGCGATATCTCCTCGCGCTACCCGTACACCGAGTCCGGCGATTTCGCCGGCGAGTGGGCGCATACGGAGGAGTCGAGCGGCACCGGCATCATGTTCGAACAGCTTACCGTGCTCGCCTACCTCTCGGCCCTGACGGAGAGCATCCGACTCCTGACTTCGGTTACGGTTCTGCCCTACCGGGAGCCGTTGCTGACGGCGAAGATACTCGCGACGATAGACGTGCTGTCTAAAGGCAGGCTGGATGTCGGCTGCGGCGCAGGCTGGATGGAGGAGGAATTCGTTGCTCTTCAGTCGCCCCCGTTCGCCCAGCGCGGCGCGGTCACAAACGAGTACATCCTTGCCCTAAAGGAGCTGTGGACATCGGCGCACCCGGAGTTTTCCGGAGAGTACGTACGCTTTTCAGGGATCGCCTTTGAGCCCAAGCCGGTGCAGGTGCCCTGCCCGCCCATCTGGGTAGGCGGCGAGAGCCCCCCCGCGGTGCGTCGAGCCGCCCGCCACGCCGACGTCTGGTATCCGTTCGGCAATAATCCCCGCCACCGGCTTGACTCGATTGAAAGGCTCAGGGGGGGCGTCGGTCGGCTTCGCCATGAAACGGAGAAGGAGGGCCGCTGCGCGGACTCGGTCAGGATCGCCTACAGTGCCGAGATGTTCTATTCCGATGCCGGGCCGCAGTACGAGCCCGATGGGACGCGTCTACTTCTCACCGGGGAGCCGGCTCAGGTCGCAGAGGACATTGCGGCACTGACCGATCTTGGGGTCGAGCATCTGATGCTCGACTACGAGGGGGCAACCATAGACGAGACCATGGCGCGCATGGAGCGGTTCGCGACCAAAGTCAGGCCGCTTGTGGGAGAGACCGCCTAGGGCGGCCGTAACCGAGCGAAAAGGCGAGATGCGCACATCATGAGAGCAGTCTACTTCGAACGGCACGGCCCGCCTGACGTGCTGACGCTGGGTGAGCGGCCCGATCCGCGACCCGGCCCCAACGACGTATTGATCCGCGTCAGGGCCTGCGCCCTCAACAGGCTCGATCTGTACACTAGGGCCGGCCAGCGCGGCACCCGGCTTGCGCTCAGCGAGCCCCATATCCTCGGCGGTGACATCGCAGGTGACGTGGTCGAGATCGGAGGTGAGGTGGAGCGCATAGCCACCGGAGACCGGGTCGTCGTCAACCCTCAGCTAAACTGCCGCCAGTGCACGGTGTGCCTGGCTGGTGAAACCGAGCTGTGCGAGCGGCGCGGCATGATCGGTTCGACGGTCGATGGTGGCTACGCAGAGATGGCCGTTGTTCCCGCCGACAACTGCGTCACCTTGCCGGACGGGCTTTCGTATGAGCAGGCGGCCTCTCTTCCGACGGTGTTTCTGCCCTGCTGGTCGATTCTCGTGCGCCGCGGCCGGCTGAGGCCGTGGGAAACCGCTCTGGTTCTCTCGGCGTCCAGCGGGGTAGGTACGGCCGGGATACAGGTGGCCAAGCGCGTCATAGGGGCCCGGGTCATCACCACCACTAGCACTGAAGAGAAGGCGGAAAAGGCGCGTGACCTCGGGGCGGATGAGGTGATTGTCTATGGACGGGAGAGTATCGCCGACCGCGTGAGGGAGCTGACGGCTGGCCGGGGCGTTGACGTGGTCATCGACCATGTGGGCGCCGATTTCTGGCAGGATGCTTCGCGGTCTCTGGCCACCGGCGGTCGGTACGGCATCTGCGGAGCAACCACGGGCCTGAAGGTGGAATTGCAGGTGGGATTGCTGTTCGTGCGCAACCAGAGCGTCTTAGGGGTCTTCATGGGCCGCACGGCCGATCTCGTCCGAATCATCGATCTGGCCGCACGAGGAACGATCAAGGGCGTCATCGCGGCGAACTTCCCGTTGGAGGAGGCGCAGGACGCCCACCGTCTGATGGAGAGGATGAACTTCTTTGGCAAGATCGTGCTGACGGTGCCCTAGCGAGATCCCGGGTGGCGCCGGGACCGCCGGCCGGCTGGCACTGTCCGGCAGTGCAGGTTAGGATGCCATCGAGATCGCGCCGATAGTGAAGGACATGGGCGAGTTCGACGGAAAGATAGTGCTGATTACCGGTGCGGGCTCCGGAATAGGCCGGGCGACCGCGCTGGTCTTTGCCCGAGAGGGGGCGAAGGTCGCCTGCTCGGACATCGACGCTGGGTCGGGCGAGCAGACGGTGCGCATGATCGAGGACATCGGCGGGCAAGCTTCGTTCTTCTACGCCGATGTCGCCGTCTCCGCGGACATCGAGGCCGTGGTAAGTGCAGTGGTCGAGCGCTACGGGCGGCTCGACATTGCCTACAACAACGCCGGCATTGGGGGACTGGGTAAGCCCACCGACGAGCACACGCTCGAAGAGTTCGAGCTAACCATGGCGGTCAATACGAAGGGCGTCTTCCTCGGCATGAAGTACCAGATTCCCCAGATGTTGGCCCAGGGCGGCGGGGTCATAGTCAATACCGCCTCGATGGCAGGCCTGGTGGGCATGGCGGGCATCGGTGCCTACGTGGCCTCCAAGCACGCGGTGGTCGGCCTGACTCGTTCGGCGGCGCTGGAGTATGCCGATAAGGGTGTCCGGATCAATTGCATCTGCCCGGGCATCATTCGCACCCCGATCAACCAGAAGTTCTGGGACAAGTTTCCCGATGCCGAGGAGAAGTGGCTTCCCATGGAGCCCATCGGCAGGTACGGAGAGCCCGAAGAGGTTGCAGAGGTGGTGGCCTGGCTGTCGTCCGACGACGCTTCCTTCGTCCACGGCCACGCGATGACCGTCGATGGGGCGGCGACAGCCCAGTAGGTGACATCTAGCGGATGAGTGGGCAGGAGTTCTCAAGCAGGGTGGCTCTCGTGACCGGCGCATCGGCCGGGATCGGGCGGGCGGCGGCGCTTCGCTTTGCCCGCGGAGGGGCTACGGTCGTCTGTTCGGACATCGCTAAAGAGGGTGGACACGAGACCGTATCCCAGGTAGCCGCGCTGGGGGCCGACGCCTGCTTTGTGCACGCAGATGTCTCCTCGGAGTCGGACGTCGCCGCGCTCGTCGACGCCGTGATGGATCGTTATGGGACGCTCGACATCGCCTTTAACAACGCAGGAATAGGCCTGTTCGACATAACCGTCGATCAGCATTCGGAGGAACAGTACGACCGGGTTATGGCGGTCAACTCCACGGGCGTGTTCTTGAGCATGAAGTACGAGATCCCCGCCATGCTGAAGGGACGGGGCGGTTGCATCGTGAACACGGCCTCCGGTGCCGGCCTGGTGGGGGGAAGGGGGCTTTCGGTCTACTCGGCGAGCAAGCACGCGGTGGTGGGCATGACCAAGTCGGCGGCCCTCGAGTACGCGCGCCAGGGCATACGGGTCAACTGCGTTGCCCCGGGACTCATCGACACCGAGATCAACCGGCCCTTTTGGGACGCCCACCCGGAGCTGTACGACGAGTGGAAGAGCATTCCGCCGATGGGCCGCTACGGCACAGCAGCGGAGGTCGCCGAGGTCGTCGCCTGGCTGTGCACCGACGATGCCGCATTCGTGCACGGTCACGCGATGTCGGTCGACGCCGGGTTGCTCGCGCAGTAGATATGGGCATGCTCGACGGCAAGGTGGCGGTGGTCACGGGCGGCACCTACGGCATCGGGAGGGCGGTCGTGGAGCGCGGTGCCGCCGAGGGCGCCAAGATCGTGATCGGCGCCCGCGACCCCGAGCGGGGCGACGAGACCGTCAGGTCGGTCGAGGCAGCGGGGGGGCAGGCCACTTTCATACCCACGGATGTCGCAGACCCGGACCAGGTTGAGGCGTTGATCGACGGCGCGGTTGCCGCCTACGGGCGCCTCGATCTAGCCTGCAACGGCGCGGGTATAGAGGGCGAGCGGAGGCTGGTCCACGAGGTGACGGAAGAGGACTGGGAATCGGTGATGGCCCTCAACCTTCGCGGGGCGTTCGTTTGCATCAAGCTCGAGATCCAGCAGATGCTCAGGCAGGGTGCCGGAAGCATTGTCAACCTCTCCAGCACCAACGGCCTCATTGGGACCCCCAGGTTCGCCGCCTACACGGCGAGCAAGCACGGCCTGATCGGCCTGACCAGGGCGGCGGCCCTTGAGTACTCCGATAAGGGCATCCGGGTCAACGCGGTCTGCCCGGGCGGTGTCGACACGCCGATGTTTGAGCGGCTCTACGGCCCTGCTGGCGCAGATGCCCGGGCGAAGGCTACGGGTGCCCACCCGATGGGTCGAATAGGCCGACCGGAGGAGATCGCGGGGGCGGTCGTGTTCCTCTGGTCGGACAGGGCCTCATACGTGACGGGGTCTTGTCTAACCCTGGACGGAGGCCTTACGGCAAGCTGACCGCGCCAGGCCCCGTCTTTCAGGGCCTGTTGCGGCGATCGTGGAACAGGTAGTGGTTGGCCCAGCCCGCGTAGTGGCCGAATCGCTCCTGGCCCCACTGTCTCAGGCGGTCCCGCGCGATGATCGCGCCATCCCTGCGTCTGCCCGGCCTGGGGCGCCCGGGGCCGGCCCGGCGCATGAGCCTGCGCCGAAATGCGCGGATCTCCAGGGGGTAGATCTCCTCCAGGGCCCTGTGGATCCAAACGTCGACCGGGAACGCACCGGGCTTGTCCATTGAGAACAGGAGCACGCAGTTGGCCACCTTGTCCCCCACGCCGGGTACACCCAGCAGCCGGTCGAGAGCCTCCTCGTAGGCGGCCTCCCTCAGCGCCCAGGGGCTGATGCGCCCCTCGGCCACGGCGACGGCGGCCTGGTGAAGGTACTCGGCGCGATACCCCAGCTTGAGCCTCCTGAGCAAAACCGGTCCGGCCGAGGCCAGCAGCTCAGGTGAGGGGAACGCGTGCCGGGAGCGTCCGTGGGCCTCGATGGGGTCGCCGCAGAGTGCTGCGATGTCTTCGATATTTGACTGTATGCGCGGCAGGTTCGAATTCGACGAGCATATGAACGAGGCCAGGCACTCCCAGGGATCCTGACGCAGCACCCTCATCCCCCGGTAACGGCCCATTGATTCGACGACCATCTCGTCGGTCCCTATCGATCGGTAGATAGCCTCGAGATCTGCGTCTAGGGCCAGGTAGTCGGCCAGCAGGGGCCGCACCTGGGGCTCGGGATCCGGCCTGCTGAGGAATTCGAGGCCGCCGGTGGTCATCCTGAGCGACACGATGGAGGAGCCAAGCACGCCTTCGAACCACGCGCCCTGCCTCCGCCAGCGAAACGCCTGCCCGCTCTGGAGTGTGGCCGCTAGGTCCAGCGGGCCATCAAGGTGAATGATCACCCGGCGGCCGGCTCAGCCCTCGGCGCCCAGGAACTCGCTGATGGCCCGGGGCACGTCGGCGAGCGGCATGCGGGCGAGAGTCGCCGGGGGCAGAGAGCGGGCGAAAGACTTGCCGTAGCTCTTGGATATGATCCGCCGATCGAGGATGACCGCAACGCCCCTGTCGGAGCTCGTCCGGATCAGGCGGCCGAATCCCTGTCGGAGCCGCAGGATGGCCTCCGGCACGGAGTACTGGCGGAATGGGTCCTCGAACATCTCCGAGCGTGCGGCGACGATGGGGTCGGTGGGCACCGCAAAGGGCAGGCGCGTTACCAGCAGGACCTTTAGGGAATCGCCGGGAAGATCCACACCCTCCCAGAAGCTGGCGGTACCAAGAATCACCGAGCGAGGGTTGTCAATAAAGTCGGCGACGATCCGGTGCGGAGTGCCGTCCGTGCCCTGCGCCAGCACTGAGATGTCATGCGGCCTTAGGGATGGACGGATGGCCTTGGCCGCCTGCTGAAGCGATGCGTAGGACGTAAACAGCACCATGGTGTGCCCGCCGGCGGCCAGAACTGCGTCGACCACGGCCTGTTCCATCACTCCCTGGTAGGCCCACGACGACGGCTCCGGCAGATCGTCCGGCAGGCAGACGAGCGCTGCGTTCGGGTAGTCGAAAGGAGACCCGACCAGGAGCTGTTGGGCATGATCGAAACCAGTGCGGTCTACGAGGTGGCCAAAGCTCCCGTCTGCGGCGAGGGTGGCGCTGGTCATCACGACGGCGCCGGTGCGCGAATAGACCATCTCCTCCAGCCTGTCGCCGACGCGCAGCGGGGCGGCGTGCAAGCCGATGTGCGGCGGGCGCCTGCCCATCTGCGGCGACCTCGAGAGCCAGTAGACGCTCTCGCCCTGCGGCTGTGGGAAGAACTCGGCGAGCCGGAGGCGCAACAGATCGTTCTCCCGGCTCGTTTCGGCCGCGTCCACCATCACTCCCGTGTATCCCGGGAGGTTCGCCTCGTCCATGTCCTCCATTGCGGTGATCAGGCGGAAGAGGGCGTCCGAGAGTTTGGCCAGGAGCAGGTCGGTTCGCTCCCACGAGACCTCGAGGCCGGACCATGCCGGCTGGGCCCGCGTGGCTCTCGTCACCCTAAGATCCCTTCTCGTTCTTTCCCCGCCGCCCTGGTTTTCTTCTGAAGACTCGGCCACCCTGCCCGCTTCGGCGAGCAGCCCGGCCAGCGATTCCCGGATCGGCGGGCTTACGGCCGACACTTCCTCGGCGATCTTGTCGACCGTCTGGCGCCGGCTGTCTGATACTGGCTCTGCCCTGACCATGGCTACGGCGCGTGCCAGCAGGCCGCCTTGCCCAGAGATGGACGCCAAGTGGTCCTGAGCGGTGGCCTGGCCGATCTCAAAGCCCAGCTGCCGGGTGGCAGACTCCTCAAGGTGATGCGCCTCGTCGACGATCAACAGGTCATGTTCGGGCAGGATCGAGCCGTCGGTCGCAAGGTCGGCCATCAGCAGTGCGTGGTTGACGATGATCAGGTGAGCCGAGGAGGCTCGCTCTCGGGCCGATCTGAGGAAGCAGGTCCTCGCGACGCCGCTGCATCCGCTTGCCCCCTGGGCCGACAGGCGGTTCCAGGGCTCTGAGGCTGCGCGGTTGCCGAGGTTTAGCTCGGAGCGGTCCCCGGTCGCGGTGGAGCGCAGCCAGACCAGCAGCTTGGACAGCATGCGTGCTTCCGGTTCGGAGACGAACTCACTGGACCGGAGGCTCAGCAGCCTGCTAAGGCACAGGTAGTTTGAACGTCCCTTGAGTTGTGTGGCCCGAAGCCTGGAAGCATCCAGGCCGTTCTTACTGGATGCCTCCATGGCCGTGAGCGCCTCGGTAACGATCGGCAGGTCCTTGCGGAGGAGTTGCTCCTGCAGGTTGATTGTGTTGGTGGAGACGACGACCCGGGCGTTGTTGCCGAGTGCGTATAGCGCTGCCGGTAGGAGGTAGGCGAGCGATTTGCCCACGCCTGTACCCGCCTCGACTATGAGCCGGCCTTCGCTACCCGCAGCGAATGCGTTGATGGTCTCTGCGACGGCCCGCGCCATCTGCACCTGCTCTTTCCTGCGCTCAAACCCCGGCATCGACCGGTCCAGCGGCCCGCCCACTTCCAGGGCGGCAGTGACCGCGTCGATGTCCACGGGTACGGGCTCTCTGACCGTCTTCAGGGCCGGCGCAGACTGGCTGCGGCGACGGATCGCCGCTATGTCGAAGCCTAGCGTGGGGCTATCGGCGGCCGCCGCGAGGTCCGAGGCGGCGGCCTCGGCCAGGCCCGCCATGGCGTAGGCGAGCCTCGAGTCGGATCGTCGGGCCGCCCTGTGGAGCTCAGATAGCACGTCGATCTCGAGCGCGGCGGCCTCAGCCATGAGACTTGCGAAGACCCTGGCCGTCGCCGTCGCGTCATCCAGGGCACGGTGCGGCCTGTCGTGGCCGACTCCGAGTTCGGAGGCCAGCTTTGAGAGTGCGTATGACGAGGCGCCGGGACGGAATACGAATGCGAGTTCCCACGTGTCGCAGGTCGCGTTTGTCAGGCTGAGGCCCGCCGCCGCAAGGAAGCTCAGGTCGAACCTTATGTTGTGGCCTACAACCGGGTCGGCACCGACGAAGGCGCTCAGGGCGTCGAGCGCGACGGACGGCGGCGGTGCCGAGTCGACGTCGGCCTGCGTGATCCCCGTGTAGCCGATTATGAAATCGCTCAGCTGGCGTCCGGGGTTGACGAAGGTTGAAAGGGTGTCGAGCGTCTCGTTCCCGCGGAACCGGACGGCCCCCACCTCAATGATGGCGTCCGATGAGGGCGAGAGCCCGGTTGTTTCAAGGTCGAGGGCGACCCACTGCTGCTGGAGGATCGGCTCGCGGGCCGTAGGCAGCTGCTTCACCCCGGCGCGGGTCTCGGGACCTGTTTCGATCGTCCGTGGTCGGCTCTGGCGGGGCTCTTCTGCATGGGTCTGGACTAGTTTATCCGGCGAAGTAGGGCAGGGCCCAGCCGAACAGACCGGCGAACGCCAGCCCCATTGTCACCACGGCGGGCACAGAGCGCCTCAGGACCATAGCCGCCGGAGCCGAGCTGAGCAGTGTGAAGCCCAGCAGGGCAGCGGTAAAGGCGAGGTTTGGGCTGCCGAGTCCCCCTCCAGGGACGCCGCGCTCAAACGCCACGAGCACCAGGCCCGCTAGCGCCCCGATGGCCGCCCAGGCAGGGTAGAAGGCCAGCACCACCATTACGAATCGTCTGGAGTTGCCGCCCCTCTCGACGAGCATCTGCACCTGGTGCGACCTTGGGTCGACGTAGGGCAGCAGTATGATCGCACCTACCGCCACGAAGACTGAGGCCATCATCATGCCCAGCAGGGCCCCTGCGATCACGCTGTCGGTCATCCTGCTCCTCCGGGCCATGCGACCGGAGCTGTTGGGGAGACCAGATGCGATCGCCAGCCGTAGCTGTGGGCGAGAAGGAGCTGGAGTGTGGACCCGACCTCCCGGCGCGAGACGAGGGTGAACAGGGACGGGCCCGCCCCGCACAGGTGGATCTCGGTGGCACCCATCGAGGCGAGGGTCTCGCGGTAGCGAGCCAGGCCGGGGTAAGCCCGGTCGGCCTCGGCGTCGAACCGGTTGTAGAGCAGCTGCGCCGGCACATCTCCCCCGCCCCTGATCCGGGCCTCCAGCTTCCTAGTGAGGGCGCCCCGGTCCAGGCCGGCCCCGGAGAGCATTCCGAACATGGTAGCCGTCTTGTTTTGTAGCTGGATGTCGGGAGTGACTATGAGCGCGTATTTCAGGTCGGCCGGAGGCAGGGGCCTGACTATCTCGCCGCGGCCCTGGATCATCGCCGTTCCACCGTAGAGGAAAAAGGGCACATCCGAGCCCAGCTCGGCGGCGATCGGCGTCAGGTCCTGTGCAGACATGCCTGCGTTCCACAGGCGGCTCAGGCCGATCAGCACCGCCGCCGCGTCGCTGCTGCCCCCGCCCAGACCTGCGGCCTGGGGGATCTTCTTGGCAAGGTGTACTCTGACGCCGCCGCGGTGCCCGGTCTCGGCTCGAAGCCTCTCGGCGGCGCGAAGCGCCAGGTTGTCCGGGCCGGACAGGCCGGGGGCGTCACAGTCAAGGGACACCTCCTCGGCGTCATCGAGCGTGATCTCATCCTCCAGGTCCACCGCGACCAGGATGGATGCCAGGTCGTGGTAGCCGTCCGACCGCCTGCCCACCACCTCGAGCGTAAGGTTGATCTTGGCCGGCGCCGCGACGCGAACCTGACTCACAGCCCGGCCTCCCGCGCGGCCGTGTACAGGGAGCCCCACTCGGCGAGCGAAAGCGTTTGAGCCCGGCGGCCACCGTCGATGCAGGCGGCCTGCAGAAGGCCCTCGATCGCATCGGTTCCCAGGTTCAGACCCTGCCTGAGTGAGTTGCGAAGCTGCTTTCTGCGCGCGGCAAAGCCCGCCCTGACCATCCGGAGGAACCTCTCCTCGGAGTCGATGTCGAGAACCGGCTCGGCGTGCGGGACAAGCGAGACGACCGCCGAGTGCACCCTCGGGCTGGGCCTGAAGGCGGTGGGAGAAACATTGAACAGCCTGCGAGCAGAGGCCCGAAGCTGTATCTCGGCCGACAGGTAGGTCATTTTGCCGGGCACGGCGGTCATCGAGTCGGCTACCTCACGCTGCACCATCACCACCATTAGCGAAGGCCGGTGCCTTGCGGTGAGGAAGCGACGGACGATCGCCGAGGCGACGTTGTACGGCAGATTGCCGACCATCTTGTAGGGTCGTTCAGGCCCGGAGATCTGCGACATGTCGACCGTGAGGGCGTCGTCGTTGATGATCGTCACCGCGTCCTGGCAGGAGAACCGCTCGGCCATCGAACGGGCCAGCGCATCGTCCATCTCTACGGCGATCAGGCGGCCCGCCCCCTCGGCTAGCAGGCCGGTAAGGGCGCCCCGGCCGGGGCCTATCTCCACCACGGTGTCTGCCGCCGAGAGCTCGAGGGCGGCTACTACCCTGCGGGCTGTGCCGCGGTGCTGCAGGAAGTTCTGGCCGAGCGACCGTTTGGGACGCCCGGTCGCCTTTGGACTGGACGGCGATCGCATCGGTTGCCGCGCAGTATCGCCGATCTGGCGAAGATGTGTACTGCGGCCGTGCACCCCTTGTTCGATCTCCTCCCGAGACTTGACCTCCGGGGCCGGCTCAAGCCAGGCGGACCCACGGCACCCGAGAGGCCCTGCTTACCGCTGCTTCCTTCCGGACCTGACGGGGTTCACAGGCTCTCGCCGCGTGGGACCCGGCTCTCAGCACCGGCGTCCGGGGACAGTGGCCTTGGGAGGGGGACCTCCGAGGGGAATTCAGCCTCGCTGGAGCGGATTGCGAGTAGAGGGCACCGCTAGCTCCCCGCCTAGCACGGCCAAGGCCATGGTAGGCAACCGGTCACCTGAGCGCAACATCCATGGCCCCCCGCAGTTCGGGGTTGGGTGTGGGGAACCTCTGCGCGCCGGCGGGGCGTTCGGACGAGGGTGGAGCCTGGTTTGCGAGCGGTTACCTGTCGACCTTGAGTATGCTCAGGAAGGCCTCCTGGGGGATCTCGACGCGCCCGACCTTCTTCATGCGCCTTTTGCCCTCGGCCTGCTTTTCGAGCAGCTTGCGCTTTCGGGTAACGTCGCCGCCGTAACACTTGGCGAGCACGTTCTTGCGCAGCGCCTTGACGGTCTCGCGCGCAAGGATCTTGTTCCCGATGGCGGCCTGTATGGGCACCTCGAACAGCTGTCGGGGTATGAGGTCCTTGAGGCGGGCCACTAGGTTGCGGCCCTGCTGGTAGGCGGTGTCTCGGTGCGCTATGAGCGAGAGCGCATCGACCGGCTCGCCGCTTACGAGTACGTCCACCTTGACCAGCTTGCCCGGCCTGTAATCCGCAAGCGAGTAGTCCATCGACGCGTAGCCCTGCGTCCGGGACTTGAGCTGGTCCGCGAAATCCACCAGCACCTCGGACAGTGGCACCGAGTACTCGAGCATCACCCTCTGGCCCTGCGCAACGGCCAGCCCGCCGCCGCCGGAGTCGCCGCTCTGAACGTACTCCATTCGCCGCATCGTTCCACGCCTTGCGGTCACCAGCTCCATTACCGGACCGATGTAGCTGTCCGGGACGAGGATGGTAAGGTCCAGCCACGGCTCCCTCACCTCGTCGATGGTCTGGGGTGCGGGCATGTCGGCAGGATTGTCCACCTCCAGGACCGCGCCGTCCGTCAGGACGACGCGGTAGGCGACGCTCGGTGCGGTGGCGAGCAGCGACAATCGGTATTCGCGTTCCAGCCGTTCCTGAACTATGTCCATGTGCAGAAGGCCCAGGAATCCACAGCGAAAGCCCGGTCCCAGAGCGGCCGACTGCTCCGGTTCGTAGGCGAGCGCTGCGTCGTTGAGCACCAGCCGATCCAGTGCTTCTCGAAGGTCCGAATACTCCTCCCCGTCGGCAGGGTACAGCCCGGCGAAGACCATCGGTTTCATGGGTCGGTAGGTCTCCCTGGGCTCTAGGGCGCCGTTTGCCGCGGTGGTGACTGTGTCGCCTACGGGAGCATCGCCCACGCGCTTGAACCCGGTGGCTATGTAGCCGACCTCTCCAGTCCTGAGACCGTCGACCGGTGTCTCCTTGGGGGAAAAGACGCCGATCTCCAGGGACTCGCCCGTCGTGGACTTGCCCATCACCTTTAACCTCGCGCCGGACCGGACAGATCCCTCAAAGACCCTCACGTAGGCCATCACGCCCTTGTAGGGGTCGTACTTGGAGTCGAAGATCAGGGCCTTGAGGGGAGCTGAGGCTTCCCCGGACGGGGGAGGCACCCGGTCGACTATGGCTTCAAGCAAGGCCCGCACGCCCTCCCCCGTCTTGCCGGAGGCGTATATCACATCGTCGGCATCAAAGCCGAAGGTTTCGCACACCTCGCTTGCCACCCGCTCGGGCTCTGACGCCGCCAGATCCGTCTTGTTGATCACGGGGATGATCGACAGGTCCCTGTCGAGTGCCAGGTAGACGTTAGCGATGGTCTGCGCCTGTATCCCCTGGCTCGCGTCGACGACCAGGAGGGCGCCCTCGCAGGCTGCCAGCGAGCGCGAGACCTCGTAGGTGAAGTCGACGTGGCCGGGAGTGTCGATCAGGTTGAGCTGGTAGGTCCGCCCGGAGTCCGATCTGTAGGAAAGGCGGACCGCCTGGGCCTTGATCGTAATGCCCCGTTCCCGCTCCAGGTCCATCGTGTCCAGGTGCTGCTCGACGAGTTCTCTCGGGTCGACCGCACCGGTCTCGGCCAGCAGCCGGTCGGCCAGCGTCGACTTGCCGTGATCGATGTGGGCGATGATGCAGAAGTTGCGAATTGCTGAGGTGTCCATGCCATTTGAGTATACCAGCGACGCGGCCGGCAGCATCCGCCCTCCGCCCCTTGGGCATGGGGTTTACGTTGATGCAAGGGTGCCACGGGCGTGTGGTAGGATGCGCCTCGCCGTCGCGGGGCAGCGTGCCCGGTCGGCACAGACGTTCGAGACGATCAACCAAAGGAGGAGCATATGGCTGTCGTAAGAAGAGCAGAGGCGGTCTGGAACGGCGACCTGATGTCGGGAAGTGGAGAAGTTAGCGCGGCCAGCAGCGGGGCGTTTACGGCCCTGCCGGTGAGCTGGGCAGCCCGGTCAGATCAGCCCGGCGGCAAGACGAGTCCAGAGGAGCTGGTCGCGGCCGCACATGCCAGCTGCTTTTGCATGGCGCTGTCGGCGGGCCTAGGCGGTGCCGGTACGCCGCCTGAGCGTCTTTCGGTCAGCGCTGAGGTCACCTTTGCGCCCAAAGAAGGTGGCGGTTTCTTCGTTAAGTCGAGTGCGCTCAGGGTCACCGGCAGGGTTCCCGGCATAGACCAGTCCACATTTGCCGAGGCGGCCGAGGGGGCCAAGGACGGATGCCCCATCTCCGGCGCCATGAAGGGCAATGTGGACCTTAGCGTGGAGGCATCGCTGGAGCAGTAGCCGGGGACCGTCGGTCCAGCACAATATCTCCCAGAGAAAGCGCTTCGACGGCCATATGCCGCCGGGGCTGCCGGACGGGTTGGAAAGAGGGTCTTCTCACATGAGTACCCAAATCGAATCTCAGGTCGCGCCGCACATTACGGGAGACACTGTATACGAGGCGAAGTTCGATCCCCGGCTGATCGGCTACAGCACTTGGCTCATCTCCTTGTTTCTCGCCGTCACCGTGGTTGGGTTGCTACTCATACCCTTCTGGTTGGCGGTAAGCGGCTGGTACGGCCTCGAATTCCTGCGGCGCGTGTCCGCGCGCGTTACGACCCAGGCTGTGGAGATTCGCAAGGGGGTGTTCTTTCGGAAGGAGGCGACGATCCCGCTGAACAGGATCACCGACGTGCGTTTGCACGACGACCCGCTGATGCGCTTTTTCGGCCTGCGGGGCCTGAGGGTCGAAACGGCCGGACAGTCCGGTCCGCAGGCCGGCAGCGAGGAGATCTTGTCGGGGTCATAGACGCCGTTGAGATGCGCAACTCGATCCTCCTGCAGCGCCAGCAGATCCTCGATTCCGGTGGGGAGTCCACCGCCCCGAAAGCGGCCCCGGAGGGCTCAACGCACGTCCTTACGGAGATCCGGGACATCCTGGCCAGGATCGAAGAGCGTCTTCAATCGCGGGACGGTTAGGGCTGGCGGTTTCCGAGGGTGGCTCGCCCACAGATCAGGGGCGAGCCGTCGCGTGACGCCGAGGCGGAGGCCGTGCCTGGTGTGAGTCCTCTAGCGCCGCAGGGATGTGAACAAGGGGTCTGCTAGAATCTGCTCGATGCGGCCTGAGGGCCGCATCGAGGCGGCCTTCTTCCCGGCCCGAGCGCGGTGCTTTGCCAACACATCTTGCCTCGCAGTCCAGGGCCCGGCAAGCCATGGACCGGCGGAATTCCGACTATTACCCAGGAGGTAGAGACCGATGGCAAATCAGGTCAGCGGAGTGATAGCCATGTCGGCCGGCGCCCCGGTCACGCTCGAGGACATCGTGGTGCCCGACCCGGGCCCCGGGGAGGCGCTGGTCAGGGTGCAGGCATGCGGGGTATGCCACACCGATCTTCACTACCGGCAGGGAGCTATAACCGATGAGTTCCCGTTCCTGCTGGGACACGAGGCCGCCGGGATCGTGCAGGAGATCGGAGACGGCGTGACCAATGTTGCGCCGGGGGATTTTGTGATCATCGCGTGGCGCGCTCCCTGCGGAGATTGCCGGTCCTGTCTAAGAGGCAGGCCCTGGTACTGCTTCGCTTCCATGAATGCCGCCCAGAAGATGACTCTCGCCGACGGGAGGCCGTTGTCACCGGCCCTTGGGATAGGTGCCTTCACCGAGCTTACCCTGGTCCACGCCGGTCAGGCGGTGAAGGTGGATCCGGCGGCTTCGGCTTCGGCCGCCGGGCTCATAGGATGCGGAGTAATGGCCGGCCTGGGAGCCGCTGTCAACACCGGAGGCGTGACGCGGGGGGATTCGGTCGCGGTGTTCGGCTGCGGAGGCGTCGGCGACGCGGCGATCGCGGGATCGCGCCTTGCCGGCGCGCACACCATAGTCGCCGTAGACATAGACGACAGGAAACTCGATTGGGCGAAGGGGTTTGGAGCCACGCATACGATCAATTCCAAAAGGACCGACCCGGTGGAGGCCATACGCGAGCTAACGGGCGGCAACGGAGTGGACGTGGCAATTGAGGCGGTCGGCAATCCCGTGACCTACGAGCAGGCGTTCCTTTCGCGGGACCACGCAGGAACCGTGGTGCTCGTCGGGGTCCCGAGCCCGGATATGAGGATCGAACTGCCGCTGATAGAGGTGTTCGGAAGGGGAGGGTCGCTGAAGTCATCCTGGTATGGAGACTGCCTGCCAACGAGGGATTTCCCCCTGCTTATAGACCTGTACCTTCAGGGGCGTCTCGACCTGGACGGATTCGTCTCTGAGACGATCGCGCTGGGAGACGTCGAGGAGGCGTTTGCCAAGATGGAGCGTGGAGAGGTCCTTCGGTCCGTCGTTGTCATGTGATGTCCCGACGGTGGAGGGGCACTCAGGAGCCTGCGGCGAGCACCGTGGACAATCCGCCGAGGCCTTGGCGTAACGGCCCTGCGTGCAAGGCGCTCACGGTGGACGGTCCGCCCTAGCGCTCAGGGCCACAGGCTGGGCTAGGCCTAGGGGTCGCTCCCACGGAAGAAACGGGTGAGCCCGGGCTCCCAAGAAGCCTCCGACGGCCGGAACCTGTGTTCAGGGTGACCGGTGTTCTGGGATTCCGTACACTCGACCGACGTCCGCTCCAGTCGGGTCGTGACGCGGCCGATGCTGCACTCGCCTCATGGGAGACGATCAGGCTGCGCCGATTGGTCCCCCGCAGGTCATCAGCACGATCGTGGTGCCCATGTCCATGCCCATAGCCTCGGAACCGTGACCGCCTTTCTCCGATGAGGACATGCTGAAGTGGCATGAGGCGGTTCCCTGAGCGGCCAGGTAGGATGCTGACGTAGGGAACGCGTGTGAGTCTACTGGCGCGTGGCCTGACTAAGCCCAGGATGGACCCTGGGGCCGGCGGGAGGGTCCTGAGACCGCAGATGGCCCTCGCTGGCCGCCTAGCCCCGGCGATCTCTAAGGCCAGGCATACAAGAAGCTGCGAAGGCCCGGCCGAACCTGCGGCCTAATGTCTCAGGCGCAGGGTCGAACGGGCGCTCCGTCTAGTAGGTTAGATTTGGCGAGGAAAGGTCGGCCCCTCCAGATGCACCGCTTGGAGGAGCCACCGATGCCTAGTGTCCGTGGTGTTCGTGGGTGTCGCACTCGTGCTGGTCGTGTTCGTGGGCCATATGCTCCTCCATCAATGCTCTTTTGGTTACACGTTCCTACCGCTGACGCTTTCGCCAGCGTCCATACTTACACAAGGCAAATTTACAAGATAAGGCCCATGCCACTTACCTGTCGTTTTGGTGCAGCAAGCGACCCCAAGGGAGGAGGTGGAACCAGTCGCCTTTGGGTTGGGAGACTGGGCCTGTACCTCCGCTCAAGATGGTGCACTATTGAGATCTTATGAGAGTCAGTATCAGGATGTTAAGACGGAGACAATGTTCGATCTTCTTGGCCGAATTCCTTGCTGTATTTCTGCTCCTCAGGGACGTGTTGGTCGCGATCACGATATCCAGTCGCATTAGGCGTTTAGTTGTAACCGACAAGTGGACCGCGAGGCTTACGGATCATCGTTGGCATGCGAAAGATTGCGGTCTTGCAGTTGAGTAAATCTAAGTGGCATGGCAACATCCCCCAGGGGCTTGCCAACCGTGTGACCGGGGCCAGTTGCTGGTGCCCGGCGCTGCCGCGCAGTCCGGGCTCTGCATGGTGCGATGTGGACCTCGTGTCATGCTCAAAGGCCGTAGCTGGGACGCAGATCCCGGCGCCTAGGCGCCTGATGCAGCTTGACGCAACTTGCCTGCCCAATACATGATCAGGCCGCGTGTCATAGACATCTCCAGAGCGGGAGCATCGGCGTTGACCAGCTACGACTATGACATGGTTGTCATTGGATCCGGTCCGGCCGGACAGATGGCCGCTATTCAGGCATCAAGGTTCGGCGGGCGCGTGGCTGTGGTCGAGAAACTCGGGGACGTTGGCGGCGTGAGCGTCAACACCGGAACCGCGAGCAAGACCCTGCGTGAGGCCGTTCTGCACTTTACCGGCCATCGAGAGCGCAAGGTCTACGGCAGGTCGTACTCCGTAAAGCGGAACGTCACCATGGCCGACCTTATGGAAAGGGCCCGGTACGTGATGCGGCAGGAGGTGGATATCCTGCGCGGGCGTCTCACCGCAAGCAGGGTGGAGATGATAAACGCCGAGGCCTCGTTCGTGGATCCCCACTCCATCGGACTGCGCGCCGACGACGGAAGAGTGAACCGCACCATCAAGACTGACAAGGCGGTCATAGCAGTCGGGGCATATTCCACCAGGCCACCGGTGGTGCATGCGGACGGGAGACTGATATTTGTAAGCGATGACGTCCTGAACTTGCCCGAGTTGCCCAGCAAGCTGACCATCGTGGGGGCCGGCTCGATCGGCCTGGAGTACTGCGGCACCTTTGCAACTTTGGGCGTGCGAGTCACGCTGGTAGATAAGGCGCCGCGGCTGTTGCCGTTCGCCGACAGAGAGATCAGCGACACTCTTGCCTACCACCTTCGCCAGACGGGCGTGACATTGCGCCTAAACGAAGAGGTTTTTGATATCGAATATCTCAGGGATGAACTCGGCGACAAGGTGCGCGTGCTTCTCGGTAGCGGAAAGCAGATAGTGAGTGATGCCGTAATGTACTGCGTTGGCAGGACGGGAGCCACCGAGTCGCTGGGGCTCGAGGCCGTGGGCATAAGTTCCGACGAACGGGGCCGCCTGAGCGTCGACGAGAACTACCAGACCGACGCACAGGGCGTCTATGCGGTCGGCGGGGTCATCGGGTTTCCGGACCTTGCGTCGACCTCCAAGCTCCAGGGTCGTTTGGCCGCCTGCCACGCGTTTGGAGTCTCTACCAACGGGTTCCCCGATCTCTACCCGTACACGGTCAAGACCGTGCCCGAGATAGCGATGGTGGGAAAGACGGAGGACCAGCTCACCGGCGAGGGCGTTCCCTACGAGGTGGGGAAGGCGCTGTACAGGGAAACCATCAGCAGCGTCATCCATGGCGACGACGTCGGCCTCCTGAAGCTGCTGTTTGATCCCGATACCCGCAGGCTGCTGGGCGTTCACACGATCGGGGACGGCGCGTCCGAATTGATACACGTCGGGCAGGCCGTAATCGCGCACGGCGGTACGATCGACTACTTTCTAGAGTCCGTAATCGGTTGCCCCACGCTGGTCGAATGCTATGCGGACGCCGCCATGAACGGTATGAGTCGGCTCATGCCATAGGATCGGCCGCATCGGATGCGGGAACCTACGGGTCTCGATGGCAAGAGGCGGTGGAAACCGCCGACGCGCGGGTAGTCCGCCGCTCTAACTAGACCCGGTCGGCGCCACTGAGACCCGTCTCGATCGACTTCGCACCATCCCAGTGCCGGGGGCTGCTGCGGCCGGCGCTTTCGCTCAGTGGGTGTGTCGGCAAGCGAGCCCGCACATTTGCGCTGGGATTGGGTCGTTTGAGAAGTGGCCGAACTCCCCGTGACAAGGGCGCGGTGTCGGCTTTGACGCGCAAAACGGATCACCGATAGGATGGGGACTCCCGCATTCACTGTTGAGGGTGCCCATAACCTAGGTCATGACAACGCCGCCCACCGCCTCTCGCCCGGATATGATGGCTGTCCTCGAGGATCGTGGCTATCGGTCCACCGCTCCCAGGAGAGCGATCATTCGCATTCTGGAGGGTAAGCAGGAAGGCTTTACCGCGGAGGAGATCGGCGGTGAACTGCCTGGGGTAGGCAGGGCAACGATCTTCCGGACCATAAAGCTCCTCATGGAGGTCGGCGTCATTTGCAGGCTGAACCTCCTTGATGGTGCTCCAAAATACAGCCTGTCGCGCATTGAGCACCATCACCACACTGTGTGCGTCAAGTGCGGCGGCGTCGGGGAGTTTCGGGCCACTACCGTTGAGCGCCTGATGCGGAGCCTGGGCAACGAAATCCCCGGCGAGATAATGGGTCACCGGATCGAGCTCTACGTCACCTGTGACCGCTGCGCCAGGGACGAGAGCAGCTAGAGGCAGATCAAGGCCATGGTAGAGATTTGAGTTGCCCCGCATTGAGACTTATTATCACTGGCTAGACAGCGACAAATTGTTCGTTTCGCGTTGTTCAGTATTGAGACAATTTATCAAATAGGAGATTCTGCCTAGTGATGACGCCTAAACACAGATACTTGATTTCGCGTGCGGCAAGGAGCGCCATTTTCGCGCTTGCGGTCGTACTGGCGGCGGCCTTTGCTGCCTGTTCGGACGACCGAGGCACAACGGTGCAGACTCCGCAGGTCGATCCGACTGCTGCCACGTCGGAAGAATCCGAACCCGAGGCCCGTGACCTGCTCGTCGTAACGACCACAAACATCGTGGCCGACTGGGTGGAGAACATAGGCGGGGGCAATATCGAGGTGTTCAGCCTGGTGCCGGTAGGTGCCGACCCCCACGCATTTCAGCCGGGTGCCAGGGATGTCGCAAAGGTCGCTGACGCCGACCTCGTGCTCAGCGTTGGCCTCGGCTTGGAGGAATCATGGCTCAGGGATCTCCTTCAGAACACCGCGCGCGACCCGTCGACCATAGTCGAGCTGGGCGAAATGATAGACCCCATCGAGTTTGGCGCGACTCACGCGGAGGAAGTCGAATTGCTGGAGGAACTCAGCCATGCCGCTCACGAGGTGGAGGAGGGTGAAATCGGGCCCGAGGAGGCACTGGCGGAGATCCGGGAACTGCTCGAGGCCGTCGGAGAGGGCGAGGACCACGGGGATGAAGAGGGTGAGGAAGAACACGGGGATGAGCTGGTCGCGATGGTGATGGAGCTCCTCAACGACTTCGATGAGGGCCATATCGGGGCTGGTGAGGCCATAGAGGCCTTGGAGTCCCTCTCGGCCGACGGCGAGGAAGAGCATGAGGGCCATGGGCACGGCATCCATGATCCGCACTTTTGGTTCGATCCGATTCGAGTAAAGCTCGTGGTCGACGACATAGCCGAACGCCTGTCCTCCCTCGATCCGGCCCGTGGCGACACCTATGTGGCCAATGCCTCGGCGTATGGCGCCGAGCTTGACGACCTGCACACCTGGACACAGCAACAGCTGGCCGGAGTGCCGCAGGCCAACAGGCTGCTGGTGACCTCGCACGACAGCCTCGGCTACTTCGCGAACCTTTACGATTTCGAGGTAATTGGAGTGATCCTGTCGATCACGACGGAGGTTGAGCCGTCTCCCGGAGATCTTGTCGATCTGGTCGAGGAGGTGAGGGAGTATCAGGTCCCGGCGGTGTTCGGCGAGACGACGGTAAGTGATCGGCTGGCCCAGGCGGTTGCCACGGAATCCGGCGCGGTATTCGTCAGGCTATACTCGGGCTCTCTTGGAGGCGACGGCAGCGGGGCGTCCACATATGTCGAAATGGTGCGCACCAACGTTGGGCGCATAGCCGAGGCCCTGAAATGAAGACGCCGCACCTGATCGGGTCGTCTAGGACGGACCGGAGAGCTATGGCTGATCGAGTGGTCAGCCAGCGTCGGCAATTGCTTGACGCGATCAGATACTAGAGGTGGACGCAATGCTAGGCATAGATGTCAAGGACGTCACCGTGGAGCGCCGCGGGTACAAGGCACTGACCGGCATAACCTTTGAAGTCGGGCAGGCAACCCTGATGGGCGTTTTGGGCCCCAATGGGGCCGGCAAGAGCACACTCTTCGATGCAATTGCGGGAATCCTGCCCATCGCGAGCGGAACCGTGACCCTGCGCGGCGCGGATGCCCGCAACGGTTCGCTGGCCTACGTCCCTCAGCGGGACAGCATCAACTGGCGCTTTCCGGCCACCATTCTGGACGTTGTGATGATGGGGCGATCCGGCAATGTCGGGTGGTTTCGTCAGCCGAGCAAGAGTGACCGGGAGATGGTGCGTGTATGTCTGGATCGAGTTGGTCTGTGGGAACGGCGCTCGTCCCTGATGACGGAGCTGTCCGGTGGGCAGCGCCAGCGGGTGTTCATCGCGCGAGCGCTGGCCCAGGAGGCGAGCATAGTCTTGCTGGATGAGGCCTTCAGCGGGGTGGACGTCGGTGCCCAGGAGGGCATCATCGAGGTTCTTCAGTCACTCCGTGACGACGGCATGATCGTTCTGCTGGCCACACATGACCTTACGAACCTGGCCGAGCGCTTCGATCAGGTACTGTGCATCAACCGTCACGTCTGTGCATACGGGACGCCCGAGGAGGCGTTCACGCCGCAGGTACTTGAGGAGCTCTATGGCTCCCATGGCCTGGACTTTTTTTTGCGAAACGGGGCCGGCAACGCCGCAGGTCAAGCGTAGTGGAGTATCTGACCGAGCCTTTCCAGTACGGCTTCATGGTGCGGGCGCTGATCGTTTCCGTGCTCGTCGGCATCATATGCCCGGTACTCGGCGCCTACGTAATCACTAGGGGACGGGCCTTCATGGGGGACGCACTCGCCCACTCCGTGCTGCCCGGCATGGTGGTCGCCTTCATGCTGGGAATCAGCCCGTTCTTTGCGGCTGTGCCCGCTGGAATAGCGATTGCGCTGCTGATGGGCTCGGTCAGCCGCCGCACTGGAATCAGCGAGGACACGTCGATCGGCATTATCTTCGCGGGCATGTTCGCACTGGGCCTGGTGATGCTGTCGGCGGCCACCTACGTCAATGTAAACATTGAGGATCTACTGCTGGGGCAGGTGCTGGGAGTGTCGCGTACCGAGGTATACGTCTCGCTCGGGCTGACGGCACTGGTAGTTGTCGGGCTGTATGCGTTTCACCGTCAGCTCGTGTACACCACCTTCGATCCGGTGGGCGCTACGGTCGTCGGGATTCGGACGGGCCTCGTCGAGTACGTGCTGCTCGCCCTGCTGGCCCTTGTCATCATTATCGGCATACAGGCCGCCGGCATCGTCTTGGTCATGGCTATGCTCATCACGCCGGCGGCGACGGGCTACCTCCTTGCCAGGCGGTTCGTGGGAGTCATGGTCATCGGCGCGCTGGTCGGTGCCCTATCGGCGGTGGCCGGCCTGTATGTCTCCTTCCACGTAGATCTGCCATCGGGTCCTGCGATGGCGCTGGTCGCAACACTGGTCTTCGGAGTAGTAGCTGCCCCGAAGACCAGGTGGAACATGCGGAAACTGTGAAAACGCCCTGAGCGGCACACCCCGCCCTGTAAAACCCTGCGTCAGAGCGGCAAAAATGGCTCGAACGGGCCGGCCGTCGTGCGGGTCGTCCTTGGCTGTACCGGGCCGCTACGGAGGTCCGAAGTCCCGCTCTGCCTATCGATGCTGGCGGCACCAGCCCCCCAGCGCTTGGCCGACGAAGTGGTCTGGTCAGTCCCTAACGTGGCCATGTGATCGATGCAGAACGGGGTCTGGTAGGTTGTCAGAATCCGCGCCAGCCAGGCAAGGCGGCCGACTGACCGATCCACTCCCTCATCTGAGCCTCGTCCAGTTCGCCCTCATGGATGTCGACCCAGCGCGACTTCTTGTCCTTTCCTGAGCCGGGAGGAACGGGGCTCAAAGACGCACCATTGAGGAAGGTCACTTTTACGTAGCGGGTGAAGACGTGGTAGTTGACAAACCAGCCCTGGCCCTCGATGCCGTACCAGGGGGAGTTCCACCTCACGGCCTTGCGCACGCCGGGTACGGTGCGCACGATGAGGTCATCCAGGCGGCGCCCGATGTCGCTCTTCCAGCCTGGCAAGACCTCGATGTAGGCCTGCACGGGCTCGTCGCCGTCCCCCTTCGGAATCTGAGGGTTGCCGCCCGAAAGCAGGACCACCTTAGAGCGGTCTCCCTTGGACGCGGCCTTGCGAGCGACCACAGCTGGCCTCTTGGGAGACTTACCGGACCTTGCGTTCACTTCTATCCGCTATCCGCGCGCATTGCGGACCTCAGGGGACTGAATTGCGACTCTTCGGCGGCAGGTCCAGCTGTAGCGCGTCGATCAAACAACCCCGGACTGTCCCCGCGATGCTCAGAGTGATGGGGAGATAAGGCTAGCCCCTCATTTGGAAGGTGCGTTACAGGGCCCTTGATCCCTTGCTCTTTGGTACTGAGAGGCTGGTATTGTAGGCGACCGGCTCACCCAGCAACTTCTTGACAGGGTTTCGTCTAGCTTGACTCCCTTGCGGATGTCTATCGCCCGCCGCTCATTCCCAGCCAGGTCGCTTGAGGGGACAAGGGTTCGGGGACTTGGGCTCGACGGAAGATCGTGGGCTTCATCTTCTCGCTGTAGTCGCCAGCGCACATCCCCTCGTGCGACCAGACGGGAGTCCCCGGCCACGCCCAATCTCTGGCCGCATCCGCATCTCGTGTGGAAATCTCAAGGGGCTTTCACCCCCAACTCTGGAACAGCATCAATAATAATGGGGCTAAGATAGCGGGGACACTGTGAAACGGACGGCAAGTCGCCACCAGAAGGCAGAGTCGTCAGACAGTACGCACCCATGAAGGTCGATTCAATCGCATATTCGCACCCGGTCCGCAGGAATTCGTGCACAGCGCTTGGAGTCAAGCCGTGCGAGTAGGCGTACTCGAGATCCTGCGTCCTGAGAGAAGTAGCCATTGGACTCATGCGGCATACGCTCACTACTTCCTCAAGCAATATGCCAGCGTCATGCCACAGGCGATTAGCGTTTGGTGCCGACAGTTGGGGCACGACACGTTCTACGCGACCTACTATGGGCAGGGCGACGCGAAAGATCTACTGCCGGACGATCTGGACGTTGTGTTCATCTCGACATATACGCAAGCCAGCGCGCTGGCCTACGCTCTCGCCAAAGTCTTCCGGCAAGACGGCGTTCTCACGGTCATCGGCGGCCCACATGCAAAGTCCTTTCCGGACGACTGCCGCCGTTTCTTCGACGTGGTCGTGCTCGATTGCGATAAGTCCCTGCTGGAGGACATTTTGCGAGAGGCGCCGCGGGGAGAGACCGTCACTAGCGGCCGACAGCTCAAGGATCTACCGACCGTCGAGGAGCGGATGCCGGAGATCGAGATATCGATCTTCTCCGGCGGAAAGCCCTACATATCTAGCACCGTGCCGATGCTCGCGAGCATTGGCTGTCCATACGCGTGCGACTTTTGCATCGACTGGGCCAATCCGTTCATGCTGCTGCCCTTAGACAGACTCGAGGCCGATCTGCGGTTCATATTCGAGAATTACCCCAGGCTGTACGTCAGCTTCCACGACCCGAACTTTGCCGTAAAGTTCGACGAGCTGTTCTCGGTGTTAGAGAGGATCCCGCACCGAGACCGCAGCTACTACATCATGGAGAGTTCGCTGTCGATCTTGCGCCCGAGCAGACTCGAAAGGCTGCGCTCCACCGGATGCCTCTACCTGGCTCCAGGTGTCGAATCCTGGAGCGCATATTCGAACAAGTCCGGCGTCGGGTCGAAACGTGCAGATCACACTAAGCTCGACCAAGTGGTCGACCATTTCCATCAGATCCGCGAGTACGTGCCCGGGATGCAGGCCAACCTGATTTTCGGGCTCGACGGTGATGAGGGAGACAGGCCGGTCGAACTGACCAAGGATTTCATGTCGCGCGCGCCCTTCGTGTGGCCAACTATCAATATTCCCACTCCCTTCGGTGGGACTCCTTTGTTCGACAGGTACCTGGACGAGGGGCGTATCTTGACCTCAATGCCGTTCGCCTTCTACTACGCACCTCACGTCGTCACGACGCTCAAGAACTACGACCCGGTTACCTACTACGAGCACTTTGTCGATATGTACGCTCACATGGCATCTCCCCAGGTCGTGCTAAAGAGGCTGGTAGCGACGCCGGGGTATCCTCTCCGTGTGCTCCACGCCCTTCGCTCTCAGGGCGCATGGCGCATCCACCGAGAGTACAAGCGGATCCTGCACGTGTTGAAGACCGACCGTGAATTCAGAGCGTTTCATGAGGGAAGGTCCGAGGTGCTGCCAGCGTACTACGAACATAAAATGGACGCGGCGCTCGGCCCATATGCAGAACTGCTAACACGAGAGGACCGTCGGCCTTTGCTTCAGTCCAATGGAACTAGGCCCGTATCGGCGGCGCCAGGTAGAGCCAGGATTCAGGCAAGGGCTATGGAGATGAACTCCGATTAGCCGGTCCCAGTTGGACTTTTGGTCCGAATCTCCTTGGCTGGGGAAGGCGGGAGTCGAACCCGCACGCCTTGCGGCACAGGATCCTAAATCCTGCTCGTCTACCAGTTCCGACACTTCCCCTTGCTAGCCGGCGGTTTGATTATATCCGGGGCGTAACCCCGGGCCCGCCAGCGCGATGTGACGTTGCGCCGGGTGTACGGGTGGGCGTCTTCTCCGAATTTGCAACCGAAGCTGCTGGTGGGCCCGGGCCGGCCGATCGACGAGGCGGCAGCGCCATGAGGCCGGCTTCTGCGGGGAGGAGCGGTAAGGCTTGTCAGGGTGTGTCTTCGCCAAGCGTGCTCGGGCGCCGGATGGATATAATTCAGCTGACATGTCCGAAGCTCCGACCAACAAGACCGGGACCCGCTTGGCCTGCGGGGAGTGCGGCGCTGAGTTCGTCGTAACCCGTGGAGGTGATGGCGACCTGACGTGCTGTGACCGGCAACTGGTGGTGAGGAGCTAGCCGTGGCGACTCAGCTCGGCAAGCGCTACAGGGCCCTGGACACCGGCGTCACTCTGCTCTGCACCAAGGCCGGTACGGGCGTGGTCAGGTGCAACGGCCAGGAAATGGTCGTCCAGCAGCCGAAGCGGCTGCCATCGTCGGACTAGGAGGCTCGCAGGCCGGGAAACCTGCGGCGATAGCTGGAAGGGACGGTGGCATCCGAGGCCTCCCTAGGCCTTCACCAGTACAGGCTGGCGCTGCATGGTGGTAGTCACCTCCGGACCGTCCGGCGACAGATAGACGTCAATCTCCGAGCGGACGCCGAAGTCAGGCAGGTATATGCCGGGCTCCACCGAGAAACAGACCCCCGGAATAATCCTCCTGGTGTCCCTCGTCTCGTAGCCGTCGAGGTTGACGGCGTTGGAGTGAATCTCGCGCCCTATGCTGTGCCCCAGGCGATGCGCGAAGTAGTCGCCATATCCAGCTTCGGATATGAGGTCCCTTGCAACCTTATCCATCTCCCAGCCCATGAGCGTATCGCCCCGCAGGTGTGCCGTCCGCAGGTGCTCGACCGCGGCATCGCGTGCTCCGATCACGATATCGAACACCTCTCGGTGTCTTGCCGGCACCTGGCGGCCGACGAATCCTGTCCAGGTGATGTCGGCGGCCATCGTGGCCTCTCCCTCCATGTGGGACCACAGGTCGATCAGTACCCAGTCGCCGACCCTGATGGAAGAGGAACCGCGAGGTGGGGGCTCGTAGTGCGGATCGGCAGAGTGGTCGTTGGCCGCCACCACGGGACCATCTAGGACGGCCATACCCTCCTCGCCGAAGCGCCGGCGAATGAACTCGGCTACCTGGTACTCGGTTACCCCTGAGGGCAGGTGCTCGCCGATGAACCGGTAGGCTTCGAGCACGATCTTCGACAGGCGGTCGGCCGCCTCCTTGTGCGAGGCCAGCTGCTCCGGGCCCCATCGCTGCGTGGCGTACTGGAACAGGTCGGCCGATGACACTACCTCCACGCCGGCCTCGCGCACCAGCTCAATGGTGCCCGCGTCCACTCGGGCGGCCCGCGGAAGCTCGGCCCTGGGGGAGTACTCCATCGCGACCCTGCCCGCTCCGGCCACGGTGCGGTGAACCAGTTCGATCATCTCGTCGCGGCGCGACCAGGGCCTTTTGTCGATCTGTGTAGCGGCGAAACGGCTAAGGTCCACCGTACTGGGCATGAGGACGGGCGATCCGACGGCCGGTATCCACAGCCAGCAGGGTCGGGTCAGGAAGGACACGGGACCGAGCGCGTCCCACATCACTGGATTGGAGTAGCGGTAGTCGTAGATCAGCCAGCCGCCGATGTCCTGGTCGGCCATGAAGTCCCGGGCCTGCGCGGCGATTTCAGAGAACTGTGTCATTGGAGGGGTGGGCCCACCTGCTCGGTTTGATTCCCGGCCGCCCTGTGGGGCTGGCCCATGATATCGGCACCTGCGGGCCTGCTACAATTTCGGGCCGCCCGGGGACGCGGGCCGGTGCGAACCAATGGGAAAGACGCTGACGAAAAAGTTGATGACGGCCTCCGAGGCGGTCGATCGCTTCGTACCTGCCGGAGCGGTGCTGGGCATGGGTGGGCAGAGCATCGGCCGGTGTCCAATGGCCCTATCGTTCGAGATCGCACGGCAGGCCAGGGGCGACCTAACGGTCGTGGGGTGCAATCTGGCGATGTCAATGGATTTGCTCGTGGGGGCGGGGCTTGTGAGGCGGACCGAGTGCGGAACCGGCAACCTCGAGCGATACGGCACCGCCTTCCGCTGGCGGGCCGCTGCCGAAGCGGGCTTGATCTCCATCGGAGACTACAGCCACCTGGCCATGGCATCACGGTTCCTGGCCGCCTCACTGGGTCTGCCCTTCATGCCAATAAAGAGCCTGCTGGGCTCGGACATAATCGAGACCAAGAGCACCGAGGGACCCGGAAGGGAGGTCGCCGTTATCGATGATCCCTTCTCCGATGACGCAGAGCCGGTCGCGCTGCTCCCTGCGCTGAGCCCGGATGTATCCGTGGTCCATGCGCAGAGGGCGGATGCGAGCGGCAATTTCTCCATACGGGGCTTTTCGACGCACGAGCCAGAGATGGTCAAAGGTTCCAAGGCTGTGGTCGTCAGCTGCGAGGAGCTGGTCGGACCGGAGTATTTCCGTGATCATCCGGCCGAGACCACGGTGCCCTACCTTTTCGTCGACGCCGTGGTGGTCGAGCCGTTTGGCGCCTATCCGACGTCGGTTTACGGGCACTACGAGCACGACCGCGAGCACGTCGTCGAATATCAGCGCCTGGCCCGGGCAGGGGGCGAACAGTACGCTGACTATCTGCGGCGTGCGGTTAACGAGCCGCGCGATTTCGGAGGCTTTTTGGACTGGGCGCTGACCGACAAGAGGCGAGCCTTGCTGATCTCGGAGATGGAGCGGATGCTGTGAGGAACGCATGCCCTCTAGCCCCGCCGAGCGGGGTATGTGCCCGGAGGCAGTGGCTATGACCGACTGGCGTCCGGACGAGCTGATGGTCGCCGAGGCGTCCCGGCACATACGCGACGGCGACGTGGTGCTGGTCGGCACGGGTCTGCCGATGGTCGCCGGACTGCTGGCCCAGCGCACCCATGCGCCCGGCATGTGCTACGTGGTCGAGACCGGACCCGTTGCTCCAAGGGTGCTGCCGACCCCGATCTCGGTCTCCGATCCCAGGGTCATGCACAGGGCGGTTCGCCACGGCTCGCTGCTTGATTCGCTCGGCGGCATCCTGCAGCGAGGCGTCGTCGATGTCTCCTTCCTCGGAGGGGCGCAGGTCGACAGGTACGCCAACCTCAATTCCACGGTTATCGGCGATCCGATCCGTCCTAAAGTGAGGCTCCCGGGAAGTGGGGGCGCAAACGATCTTGCCTCGCACTCCCCGCGCATCTTGATCATCACAAGGCACGAACTGCGGCGCTTTCCCGAGCGCTGCGACTACATCACCAGTCCCGGCTATCTGGATGGCCCGGACGCAAGGAAGAGGGCTGGCCTGCCCGTTCACTATCCCGGGATCTCCGTCATCACGGATATCTGCGTGATGGAGATCGACCGTTCAACGGGGACACTGTCCGTGGCCGCGCTGGCGCCGGGAATAAGCTTTGATCATGTGCAGAGCAAGACGGGATTCGAGCTCGGGCGAGACCGTTCCCGGCTGCCGACGATGGAGCCTCCTTCGGCCAAGATCATAGAGCTCCTGCGCAGGGAGCTGGACCCGGACGGAATCTACCTCAAGGGATAGTCTGGCCAGGGTGTCATTCGCATCGGTGGGCGCCGGGCAGGGTCGCTCAGGTCGCCGAGGTGAGCCCGGCGGCGGAGTCGTAGCCTCGCCGGTAGTCCTCAGGCGTATTCAGGTCCAGGCGTACCGCCGGGTCTTCGATCTCTACCCGGTGCACGCGTGGGAGATGGCGGCCTATGACCTCCCTTATGCCCTGTCCCTCCTCTGTGATCTCGCGCAGCTCGGGCACCAGGAGAGAGTCGAATGCGATCGGATGGCCTCCCCTGCCACGGTGCAGAGGCGACGTGACTGCGGCACCGCTCAGCCTGTGAGTCTCGAGCACGCGGCGGATTATGGAGGCCGGGCGCGGCTGATCGACCGCGAGAAGCATGACCGTCTCGGCACAGGCGTGTATCTTCGAAAGGCCCGCCCTGATAGAGGTTGTCTTGCCCCTGCGGTAGTCGGGGTTCAGGACGCTCCGCACACCGGCCCTGCGCACGAACGGTTGGACCTCCTCCGCCCTGTGACCGACGACGACGACGATCTCGTCGATACCGGCGCAACCGAGCTGGGAAACCTGGTACTCGACCAGCGTGATGTCGTCGCCGCGGCCCGACGGCCAGGGAAGCAGTGGCTTTGGACTGCCCATCCTGCTCGACTCCCCGGCCGCGGTGAGGATCGCTGAAACGGTCATGGGTGGCCGTCGCCTGGAAGTCGGCTTACGGGCCGGCCGCTCAGTCCAGGGCGGCCGCCGCAGCCTCGGGCACCCGCCCTCCGGTCGTAGCGGCCAGGTGCTTGGCGTGGATCTTGTCGACCAGCCCGTCGTCGAGCTTCATCACGGCTCCGGTCCCCCCGAGGCGGAACATGAGCATCTCCGAGACTATGCTGACCGCGATCTCGTCCGGCGTCCGGGCGTGGATGTCCAGCCCGACAGGGGACCGCAGTTCGCGTAGCCGCTCTATCGACACCCCCATCTTCAGGAGGTCCTCGTAGATGAGGATGGTCTTGCGCCTTGAGCCCAGCAGGCCAACGTAGTGCGCGGGGGTGGCGGCCGCCGCGGCCAGGGCGACGTTATCGTAGCGGTGGCCGCGAGTAGCGATGATGATGAAGGTGTTCGGGTTGATCGGCAGGGAGGCCATTGCGTCCTCGGGCTTTGCCGTCACCGTTTCGACCGCCTCTGGGAACCGCTCGGGATTCGAGAACTCCTCGCGGTCGTCTGTAACGTACACGTGAAATCCGACCCGGGCGGCGAGCGGGGCGATGGCGTTGGACACGTGACCTCCGCCTGCCAGCACCAGTCTGGGCGGGGTCGTGTATGCCTCGATGAAGTACTCTGACCCATCGTCTGCCACTACATACTCGTTCCGGCCGTGGATCATCAGCGACCTTGCGCGGTCCAGGGCGTCTCGGTCGAGCAGGTCCGAACCAAGGGTGCCTTGAGTCGAGCCGTCCTGGCGAATGAAGAGCTTTCGGCCCGTACCGGCCCCGGACATCACAGGGCCGTCAGCGGTCCCGGAAGGCTTTGTCAGCGAGGCCAGGGCTACCGATCCCTTGCCGTCGTAAGCGTCGGCGATCTCCTCGGTGTAGGAGAGAAGTTCCTGCGGCTGGTAGACGGGGTCGATAAGGAAGTACATGGTCCCGCCGCACACGAGCCCGTCCTCCGCGGCGAGGTCCTCGTTGAGCTGGTACTCGCGGCACTGGGCGGGGCCGCCCCTGCCGAGCAGCTCTTTCGCGGCGAACCAGATGTCTCCCTCCACGCAACCGCCACCCAGGGTGCCGACCCCCGAGCCGTCTTCGCGGACGAGCAGCTTGGCGCCTGGCTTCTGGGGCGTCGAGCCCTTGGTTCGCACCACGGTCGCCACGACCGCCCTGTGTCCCCCCGACAGCTGTGTTCTGGCTTCCTGGAATACCTCTCTCATGGTCTTAGGGTAACAATTTATCGAGCCTAAGGCACCGGGCCTGGCTGGGAGGTATGCTTGTCCGCAGGGTCTACAGCTTCAGACTGGTCTCGAGCCGACGCCTGCCCCGGCATGGTCCCACCACGGCCATGCTGAGGCCGTCTGAAACGAAGAGGGAGGCGGCGGTACGGTCCAGGTCGTCGCAGGTGAGAGCTCCCAGCCTCTCCATCACCCCGTCGATGCCGACGATCCGTCCCATCAGCATCTCCTGTAAGCCGAACCAGGAGGAGACCGCACGAGTGTCCTCCATGCCCAGCATGAGGCGGCCCGAAGCCAGGCGACGGACCTTGTCGAATTCCGACTCGGGTATGCCGTCGCGTATGGATGCGAGCTCGGCGAGTATGGTGTCAACCGTCTCGTATATGCGGCGCGGCTCGGCGCCCGCGCTGATCTGAAAGGAGCCGCAGTCCCGGAAGTGGGTTACGGAGGAGTGAACGTCGTAGGCGAGGCCGCGCCGCTCGCGCACTTCCAGGAACAGTCGGCTGCTCATCCCCTCGCCGAGCGCGACGCTCAACATGTCCAGGGCGTAGCGGTCCGGGTGAAACATGGAAACGCCGGGTAGCCCTATCGAGAGGTGGGCCTGCTCGGTGCGCCGGTATTCCATGCTCACAGCCGGCTGCCGTGGAATGGCATCGTATGTGGCGTACTCGGCGGCGGGTCCGGCGCGCCACCCGGCGCTGGTGCGCTCGACCTGTGCGACTACGGGATCGTGTTCCACTGCGCCGGCGACGCTCACCACCACGTTAGAGGGGGTGTAATAGCGCTCCATATGTCCGAAGAGGGTCTCGCGACTGAGTGCGGAGACGGTCTCGCCTGTTCCGGCGATGTCCCTGCCCAGCGGATGGTCAGGCCAGAGCATCCCCTCCAGCTGGGACTGGACCTTGTAGTCCGGGTGATCGTGGATCATGGCCAGTTCGTCCAGAACGACCGAGCGCTCACGCTCGACCTCCTCGGAGGGCAGCAGCGGGTTCCGCACGAGGTCTATGAGCAGGTCGAGGCTGGGGAACAGGTAGGGCTGCGGCACCTTGCACCAGTAGACCGTGAACTCCTGCTCGGTTTCGGCGTTCAGCACCCCGCCCACCCCCTCCACTGCCCCGCTGATCATCTCGGGCTCCGGCCGGGACTCGGTGCCCTTGAACAGCAGGTGCTCCAGGAAGTGGGAGGCTCCCGCCTGCCCCTCGGGCTCGTGCCTGGAGCCCACACCCACGAATATGCTGATGCTCACCGACCGGGTGTGGGGCATCTCTCCGGTTATGACGCGGAGGCCGTTGTCCAGTGTCGTCTTGCGGTGGATCGGTCCCGACGGGAATTCGGTGGTAGGGGAGGTGGAGCCCGCTTGCATCTGGCGAATTCTAGCACCGCTCCCGGCTCCAATAGGACCTGCGCACGGAGTGTCTACACTTGCCGGCCGGCTCGGGGCCGGTCCGACGTCGCCGTTTCCGCGTGAGTGCCCGACCATTTCATTAACGGGTGTTATCGCCGACAATGGGAGTGGAGTAGCGACTGCAGCGGCCGGGCTTGTCCCCGGCGCTGGCCGGTCGCCGATTCAGATGGGTGGCCAAGGATGCTAAGGAAGCTAGGTAGGATCAATCGGACGAGGGAACCGGTCGACGGCGTGCCCCCGGGCCAGTTCACGACGGAAAAATTCCCTGTTCTCACCTTCGGCAGGACGCCCGCCATCGATGTCAACGAATGGAAGATGCGCGCCTCCGGCCTGGTCGAGTCTGAGAGGGTCTTTGACTGGGACGAGTTCGTCGACCTCGGCCGCGTCGTGGTCGACGCCGAGTTCCACTGCGTTACCCAGTGGAGCCGGCTCGAGAACACGTGGGAGGGCGTGCCCTTTGAGGCCGTGCTCGATGCCGTAAAGCCGCTCCCTGAGGCCAGGTACGTGATGGTCCACTGCTACGGCGGCTACACGACAAACGTGGCGCTCGCCGTGCTGGGCGACGCCGATGTCCTGTTCGCCCATCGCCATGACGGCGCCGAACTGGCCCGCGAGCACGGGGGACCGCTAAGGCTGGTGGTTCCCAAGCGCTACGGCTGGAAGAGCGCCAAGTGGGTGAGCGGCCTGGAGCTCCTGGCAGACGACGCGCCGGGCTTCTGGGAGGTCAGGGGTTACCACATGGAGGGCGACCCCTGGAAAGAGCAGCGGTTCAGGGAGGACCTTTGGTGAAAAAAGAGAGGCCCGCTCATCGGAGCGGGCCTCTCTACGAAAGCTCCTACTCGCGCGTCTAAGCGGCTGCGGGTCTCTTGGCGCCTTTCTTAATACGGGTGCCTGCGGTGGTGGCGCTGTAATCCATGTGGCCGCACTGAAGGCACTCGTCGTACGGCCCGTAAACGTCCCTGTTCGAGTTCATGTCGCCCTTGCACCTGGGACAGTTCTTTAGGGTAAGCATCATTCTCTCCTCCTTATCCTCCGTTCCTCCGTCCGGCGCGGGTGCCGGAGGCACATTCTTCAACGCCGCGAGTATTTTGTTAACCGATTTGCCTTGATATTGATTATGTATATTCTTGATATATATCTGTGTTGCCCGGCCCGCACGCTCCGGAGTCGGCAGCTGTGCAAATGATTACTACGCACCGGCGCCGCGGTCGGATTGGATCTCCTTCATCAACCGTGCAAATCATCACAATCGCGATTCGGAATTATATATATTGACACGTATCGTATCAGATAACTATACTCTTGCAGTAGATTCAATTGCCCTATCGGCGACATCTATAACGGCGCCAATCGGCGCAGGTTAGGTATCCCGGAGGGTGCCGACGGAGGCTTTGGAACCCGGTGAGAGGTACGACCGATTACCATACCGGCAGCGACGGCGTGTACATCATCAGCGTCGCCGCACGCATCGTTGAGATGCATCCCCAGACCCTGCGTAAGTACGAGCGGATCGGTCTGGTGTCCCCCTTCCGGACCGGCGGGATGCTCAGGCTCTACTCCGAGGAGGATCTCGCCCGCCTGCGGCTGATCAAGCACCTGGTGGGTGATCTGGGTCTCAACCTGTCCGGGGTCGAACTGGTGCTGGAGATCTTCAACAGACTGCTCAAGCTGCGGATCGAGGCAGAGGTCGCAGGGACCCGTGGAAGGGTCGAGCTTAAGCGCGTTGTCGACGAGAGCCTCGGGGAGATGTTTCAGATGCTCGGTGTAGGGACGAGGTAGACCGGCCACGCGAGCGGAGCGTTATGTAATGAGCGAATTGGAACGGCAGTTAGAAGACGGCGAGCAAGGCCCGAGCGAAGAGCAGGATGGAACGGGGACCGAGCAGGTCGACTGTTCCGCCCTCGATGAGGCTCTCAGGGAGAAGGACCAGTTCAGATCGCTTGCCCAGCGTGCGCAGGCCGATCTTGAGAACTACAAGAGGAGGGCCGCCGACGAGCGGGAGGATATCAGAAGGTTCGGTCAATCCCAGGTCATGCTGAAGGTCCTGGCCGTTGCCGACGATTTCGGGCGCGCCCTGGAGATGATCCCGGAGGACGCGGTCGCACCCGGTTGGCGAGAGGGTCTGGACCTTGTCAGGCGCGGCCTCGACCACCTGCTGGAGACCGAGGGCGTCACGCCCATAGAGGCCCGCGGCAGGCCCTTTGAGCCGGCCGAGCATGAGGCGGTCTTCTTCGAGGAGACCAGTGAAATCGAGCCGGGACGGGTGATGTCGGTCATAAGGAGTGGCTACAGGCACAACGGCCGGGTGCTACGTGCCGCCCAGGTGACGGTGTCAAAGTCGCCTGAGGCCGCCGGCTAGCCGCGCTCGAGCCCAGGAACGTAAGGTAGATTTCGAGCGCGGGTCGGCGTCTCGATGAAAGCAATTCACAGGAGCATATAGCGAAATGCCGAAGATACTTGGAATAGACCTTGGGACCACCAACTCCTGCATGGCGGTCATCGACGGGGGGGACCCGGTTGTGGTTGAGAACTCTGAGGGGGCGCGCACCACCCCGTCGGTGGTTGCCGTAAACCCGAAGAGCGCTGAGCGTTACGTGGGTCTGACCGCCAAGCGCCAGGCGGTCACCAATCCCGAGAACACCGTCTACTCCGTCAAGCGCTTCATGGGCCGGCGTTACAGCGAGGAGACCATAAGGCCGGACCTCGATCTCATTCCCTACCAGGTCTCAAACGCCGTAAACGGCGACGTGGCGGTGGCCATGTCTGGAAAGGCCTACGCCCCGCCCGAGATCTCGGCGATGATCCTTCAGAAGATGAAGACCGATGCCGAGGCCAAGCTCGGCGAAAAGATCTCCCAGGCAGTGATTACCGTCCCTGCCTACTTCGACGACAGCCAGCGGAACGCCACCAAGGATGCCGGCAGGATAGCCGGGCTCGAGGTGCTCAGGATCATCAACGAGCCGACCGCGGCGTCACTGGCCTACGGCCTCGACAAGAAGGGCGACGAGACGATCGCGGTCTACGATCTCGGCGGCGGCACCTTCGACATAACGATCCTGCAGATCGGTGAGGGCGTATTCGAGGTGAAGGCCACCAACGGTGATACACACCTGGGCGGGGACGATTTCGACCAGCGCATCATCGACTGGATAGCGGCCGAGTTCAGAAGGAGCGACGGGATCGACCTAAAGCAGGACAGGATGGCCCTGCAGCGGCTGAGAGAAGCGGCAGAGCGCGCCAAGATCGAGCTTTCCACGCTGATGCAGACGGAGATCAACCTCCCGTTCATAACCGCCGACGCCTCGGGGCCCAAGCACCTGGTCATGACCCTGACGAGGGCCAATCTGGACAACCTCGTTCAGGACCTGGTGGCCCGATCTGTGGAGCCCTGCAAGAAGGCCCTGAAGGATGCGGGGGTCGGTCCGAACGATGTGGACGAGGTGATCCTGGTGGGCGGCATGACGCGCATGCCGGCGGTCCAAAAGGCCGTGGTCGGCCTCTTCGGCAAGGAGCCCAACCAGGGTGTCAATCCCGACGAGGTGGTCGCCGTGGGTGCGGCCATCCAGGGAGGCGTGCTGCAGGGAGAGGTTCAGGACCTTCTGCTTCTGGACGTCACACCCCTTACGCTGGGCATCGAGACGATGGGCGCTGTCACAACTCCGTTGATACCGCGCAACACCACGATTCCCACGGCAAAGAGCGAGACCTTTACCACCGCAGCGGACGGGCAGACCAGCGTGGAGGTTCACGTGCTGCAGGGTGAGAGGGCCAATGCCTCGGACAACAAGACGATCGGCCGGTTCATGCTCGACGGCATACTTCCCGCGCCGAGGGGAACGCCCCAGATCGAGGTCACCTTCGATCTGGACGCCAACGGCATTCTCAACGTCTCCGCCAAGGACAAGGGCACGGGCAAAGAGCAGAAGATCACCATCACCGCCTCCTCAGGACTGTCCGAGTCCGAGATCGAGCAGATGGTCAAGGATGCGGAGGCTCACGCCGCCGAGGACGAGGAGCGGCGCAAGGCCGTTCAGACCCGAAACGAGGCGGAGGCGTCCGCCCACGCGGCAGAGAGGCTGATAGCCGACAATCCGGACGCGGTCTCCGACGATCAAAAGAAGGAGATCGAGGAGAATGTGGCGGCGGTGCGCAGCGCGATCGAGTCAGATGACGCCGGGCGCATCAACCTCGCCGTCCAGGAGCTTCAGGCGTCGGTCCAGAAGGTGGGACAGGCCGTCTACGCCCAGCAGGCGGCGGCGGGCGGTCCCGGCGCCGCCCCGCCCGAAGCCGGGGCGGACGGCGACTCAGACGACGGAACGATAGAGGGCGAGTACAAGGAGGTCTAGCCGACCCGGCGCTAGCCTAGTACTGCTTGGTGTCCAGCACCCACCGGGTCAGCGGGCTGGGAGAGGGACTGGTCCGCACGTTGATGACCGACGGGAGGTCGGAATCCAGGGCGCGCCTTAGCGCGGGACCAACGCCGCTGGCCTCCTCGACGTACTCCCCGCGGGCCCCCAGCGCCTCGGCCACCAGGTCGTAGCGGGTTCCGGGGCTGAGCTCGGTGGCGATCGACCGGCCGAAGAACTTCACCTGCTGGTGGTAGTCGATTCCCCAGACCGAGTCGTTGCCCACCACGATGACGACGGGGATGCGGTGACGGACGGCGGTGTCGAGTTCAAAGCCGTTAAAGCCGAACGAGCCATCGCCTGCCATCACCACGACTCGCGAGTCGGGCAGGGCCGCCTGAGCGCCTATGCCGAAGGGTATCGCCCATCCGAGCATGCCCATTACGCCGTTGGTGAACCAGCGGTCCTTCCGCAGCGCGGGCAGGTATGCGGCCCCGTAGAAGCCGACATCCGCCCCCTCGAAGACCACCGCCGAGTCGTCGTCCAGAAGAGGCTCAATGGAGGCGTGGATCTTCATCGTGTGTATCCCGGGGCCATCGTCCGCGAGGGCGGCTAGTTCGCCTCGCTGGCGGGTAACGCTGGCGCCCAGCTCGGCCACCAGGCCTCCCTCGCGCCAGCTGCGGCCCTCGGCGGCGGCGGCAAGCTGGGCGACCACCGCCCGCGGGTCGGCCGATATCCCGATGTCGACGCCGCGGGTGCGACCGATTGTCGACGGTTCGGGGTCGACCTGCACTATTGCGGCATTTGCCGCGATGGCGGGTGGCTCACCGAAATCGAGGGTGAAGTCGAGCTTTTTCCCCAGCAGCAATACGGCGTCGGCCGTTCCTACCAGCTTGGCCGCCTCGACGACGCGAGGATCGGCGATGCCGAAGCAGTATGGATGATCGTCCGCTATCACCCCCCGCGCCGCCTCCTCGGTCAGCACGGGGATCCGGGTCACCTCGGCCAGCCTGTCCAGCTCGCCCTGGCCTATAGTCCAGGCGCCGTTGCCCGCGACGATGACCGGGCGGTTCGCCGCACCCAGCAGGTCGAGGGCCGCCTCGATGTCCTTGGGGTCGGCCACGGCCGGGGCCGGCGGCCCGTGGAGCGATGGGGGATGAGCCCGCACCGCCGACTCGTCGACCGCAGCGGTCTGCACGTCCACGGGTATGGTCAAATGCACCGGCCCGCGCCTGCCTGACATGGCCGTCCGGAATGAGCGGGAGACCAGCTCCGGAATGCGCAGGGGATCCCACAGCATGATCGAGGACTTGGTGACCGGGGCCGCCATTCCAATCTGGTCTATCTCCTGTGCGGCCCACTGGCCCAAGCGGGGCCGCGCCGCGCTCCCGGAAATATTCACCAGGGGCGACTCGAGCTGGTGGGCGAAGGCCAGACCGGGTATGGCGTTTGCGTGGCCCGGCGTGGTGAACATCGAGACCCCGATGCCGCGTATCCGCCCCCAGGCATTTGCCATATCCACCGCCCCCTGCTCGTGCCTTGCGTCTATGAAGCGGAACCCGTCCCCCGCCATGCGGTCCATCAGAGGCAGCGTGTGGTCGCCGGCGATGGCGAAGACGGTGTCAACGCCCCATTCCGACAGCGACCGCGAAATCAGCTGTGCGCCCGTTACCTTTGCCATGTCTTACCCCCCGGACATGTGGATACCCGCTATGGTGACACAACGCCGCCGCGGGCGGCGGCGGGCCTCTCCTAAGCCGACCTGATGCCGTGCATCGGGAAGATCAGCGAGTGCAGGGCCTGGACCCCGGACTCGCCGTAGCTGCGCGCCTGGCGCCGCATGTCGTCGCCTATGGGAAGGTCGTCCGGGTCGAGCATCGAGCGGATGCCGTAGCGCTCGGCGTACTGAGCGGGGATGGTCGGCGAGAGCTCCTGGCCGGACATAGTGGCAAAGGCCTGCGCCCAGCAGCGGGCGACTGCCTGCAGGTCGTAGCCGCCACCACCAAGGGCGAGCCAGCGATAAGGCATCGCAGAGAAGACCCGCAGCACGTCGGAAAACCCCTGGACGGTCTGGGCAAGATGGGTGATCGGGTCCCTGAAGTGAGTGTCGATGCCCAACTGGGTCACCAGCACGTCCGGGGCGAACCTCTCAAGGAGGGGCGGCACTACCTGCTCAAAGCACCACAGATACGTGTCGGGGGTAGTGTAGGGAAACATTGGGAGATTGACCGAATAGCCCCGGCCGACGCCGGCGCCGGTCTCCTGGGCCCAGCCCGTCCCCGGGAAAAGGTACGCGCCGGACTCGTGAAGAGAGATCGTCAGCACGCGGTCGGTGTCGTAGAAGGCGTTCTGCACGCCGTCGCCGTGGTGGCAGTCGATGTCGACATAGGCCACGCGCATCCCCCTTGCCACCATCGCCTTGATGGCGACGACCGGGTCGTTGAACACGCAGAAGCCGTACGCATAGCCCGGCATGGCGTGGTGAAGGCCGCCGGAGATGCTGATGGCGGCATCGACCCGCTCGTCGATGAGGAGCTCGGCGGCGACCATAGAGGCGCCCGTAGACAGGGCGGCCGCCTCGTATACGCCCTCGTAGGTCGGGTTGTCCCCGGGTCCGAAGTTGTAAAGGTGGGCCCGTGCCGGGACCTCTCCGCGCCCGTAGCTCTTGACCGCCTCTATGTACTGGGGGGTGTGATAGCTTCCTATCTCCTCGTCGGTGGCCGGCCGGGGCTCTACGAGCACTGCGGCTTCTGGCTCGAAGGCGCGGTACGCGCTCAGTAGCTCGTAGGTGTAGCGCAGGCGCGCCGGCTTCATCGGGTGCTCGTCCGATAGAACGTGCCTGGTCAGCGCGTCGGAGTAGACGAAGGCCGCCCGGCGAGCCGACATCGGCCTACCCTCCCACCGGCCGAATCTCAAGCGTCTCGCCGGCGGTGGCGACCGTGACTTCGGCACCGAGGCCGCGGGCCATGGAGGCGATCTCGCTGCGCACGGCCGTCTCCCAGGGCGGGTTCATGTGGGTGACGACGACCTTGGGCAGGTATCCTCGCGCCTCGCCAAAGGCCGTGAGCTCGGCCTCAAGGAGCCGGGGCGTCAGATGGCCCAGCTGCACGGCCGCCCCCTGGTTGTCGTTGCCGTATGTGACCTCGGTGAGCAGGGCGTCGGGCTCGATCTGCCTCCAGACGTCCCTAAGCCCCGGACCGGTGTCGCCGGTGTAGAACAGGCATGCCGAGCCGTCCGAGACCAAGTAGCCGGCGCACGGTACGCTGTGGCGCATCCTGAAGGCCCGCACGCTGTGCCCGCCTATGGGGAAGGTCTCCCCTTCGATGACCGCCCGCGGTGTGGGGCCGTCTCCGGTCGCCCCCGCCCTCCCCGGGTCCGGGATGTATCGGCCGACGATGGACTCGAGCGTCTCGGCGAGCCCGTAGACGTCGAACGAGGCACCGGCGACGGTAAAGCTGTGTCTGAGGGCGGGCAGGTCGCGCACGTGATCGTTGTGTTCGTGGGTGATCAGGACGGCGCCTATCCGGTGCTGCTCTTCGAAGGTGAGGGAGCGCGAGATAGAGCCCGCGTCCAGGGCGAGCACGTCGTCGATCAGGTAGCCGGCCAGCCGGGTTGCCTCGCTCTCCATGTTATGGACGCCCAGAACGCGGAGCCTCATCCGCGCCATTCTAGGCTCGGCGGGTCGCCGCCACAATCGGGCGGCGGGCCCCCGGGGCGCTACGGGGGCGTGTCGTAGCGCGGGTCAAAGCCCTCGGGCTCTTCCTCTCCCGACCTGCGGGCGGTGCGCCGCCGGCGCAGCAGCCAGCCGCCGCCGGTTACCGCCGCTGCGAAGGAGGCCGCAAGGGCGAGCAGCAGGGAGGTTCCGAAAGTGCCCGGGTCGGCGCGAAGGGACGGCTCGTACTGCTCGTTCTCGCGGCCTGGCTCCTTACGCTCTGGACGCTCGGCGGACGGTGTTGCGGCCGCGGCGGGATCGGCGTCGGCCGACTGGCCTTTCGTGAGCGGGAGCGCACCTATCGATGCACGCCACTCGTCTTCGAGCCCGGCGGGATCGAGACCGTAGGCGGACCTGACCGCGTCCTCGAACCGGGTGCCCGTGCCGACCTCCGCGATCACCTCGGTCACCTTGTCCTCGCCATAGGTCTCGATCATGTAGGCGACGAGGCTCCGGGCCTGCGAGTAGAACAGCCTTACGTCACCGGGTCGTCCTGGCTGGCCTCGCATCGAGGTCAGCGTAAGCAGCGAGCCGGTCCGTCCCGCCGAAAGGACGGCGGGATCGGTACCGGGCGAGCCCGGTTCGAAGTACATCGCAAGGCCCTCGTCGTACCAGGATGGGATCCTGCCGAGCGGGGAGGCTATCGCCTCGTCGAGCAGCAGGTGGGCCATCTCGTGCATCATCCCCCTCACCCCGACCCCGGCCAGCAAGAAAAGGTCGAAACCGGCGTAGGCGAAACCTGCGTACAGGTGGCTTTCGGAGGCCGCCCGGCTGATCGGCGCAAAGCTGCGGGCGGCCTCTGCGCGACCGTTGATGATGACGGCGCGCATCACGGGCGCCGATTCGAGCCCCAGTACCCGTCTGACCTCGGCGAGTCGGCGGTCCACCTCGGCCGCGGCGGCCTCGACCTCGGACCGCGGCCGGTCGTGCCAGAGCACCTCGATGGACTCAAGTGTTATGGACCGCCAGTCGAAGCTGGGGTCCAGGTAGGTCAGGCCGTAGACGTCGGTCTTGAGGGAGCGCCCGGATGCGTCCTCGATGAGGTAGTGGTACTCGATGTCCAGGCCGCTCGGCAAGTAGGCGGCGCGGTCGCTTTCGATGATGAAGGTGGCTGTGACGGCGGTTCCCGGATCGAAGGCGGGGTAGCCGTAGACGTAGTAGGGACGCTCGCCGAGGCGGTAGTGGATGGAGATGCCGGTTATCGGGCTGTCCGATTCGGCCCTTAGCGTGAACTCGATTTGGCTCGGGAACAGCACCCTGTGGTCCGAGGAGACGATGCGTATAGCGGCCGGTGTGTCGACGGTGGGGCTCTGCGCGTCGGCCGCGTCTCCTTCACCGGGCGGGGCCGCGGCGAGGAGGGTCGCCGCGAGGGCGGCGAGACCGGCAGTGAGGATCGCTCTCTTCATAGCTATGCTGCGGGCTAAAGGCCCGTTATTCGGATGGAGGCGTGCGCCTTGTGAATGCGGTTGACGTTAAGCAGCAGGGCGGTCAGGTCCTCGGCGTAGCGAGCGTTCACGAGGCCGCCACCGTCGATCGCCCTTGCTCCGGGTATCAGGCCCGTCAGGTCGGCGACCTCGGACCTAGCGTGCTCGTCATCAGAGAATACGAGGACGTCGGAGTCGACGGATTTATCGGGCCTTAGCAGGTCCCGCGCGGACAGGTTATGAAACGCGGCCGCAACCCGTGCGTTCGGCAGGAGCCTCGCCGCCTGCAGGGCGGCAGAGCCCTCCGGCACCCGCACCGCCGTGGCGGCCCCTCCATCGAAGGCCAACGGGGCGACGACGGTTATCACGAGCTTGCCGGTGAGGCTGGGTCCGATCGATTCCAGCGTCGGGCGCTGGCCCTCGTAGGGGACGGCGATGAACACGACGTCGGAAGCGGTTGCGACCTCGTCGTTGAGGGCCCCGGCAACCGAGCCTTCCGGAACCCTGTCGGCGATCTTGGCCACCGCGGCCGTCGCGCGCTCGAGCTGGCGGGATCCGATCATTACGCCCCGGCCGGCCAGGGCGAATCTGAGCGCCAGGCCGCGGCCCTCCGGCCCGGTGCCGCCCACAAATCCGATGGTCTGTGTCGACATCCGTCAATTGTCCCCTTCGGGCCGCGGGAACCGCAAGCGGCCGATTGCACCCCTCGGGGGCCGCCTTTACAATGTGCCGGCCCGCGTCCTGCCCGTCGTAGGCGGTGCGCCGGGGCGCGCGGGCATTAGACAGAGGAGGAGCGAGGATGGCCGAGTTCGGCGCTGACAAGCTGCGCAATGTTGCCCTGGTGTCACATGGCGGTGCGGGCAAGACGATGATCGCCGAGGCGATGCTCTTCGCCGCCGGCCAGACGTCCCGGGTCGGCAGCACGGACGAGGGAACAACGGTCTCCGACTACGAGCCCGAGGAGATCAAGAGGACCGCAAGCGTCCAGATGTCGGTGATCCCGGTCAAGACGGCAGGCCACAAGCTCAACATTCTCGATACGCCGGGGTTCGCAGATTTTCGGAGCGGCGTGGTCTCGGCCCTCCGGGTCGCCGACGCCGTGGTGGAGGTGGTGTCCGCGCCGGCTGGCGTGGAGGTCGGGACCGTACAGACCTGGAACATGGCAGGTGAGGCGGGGCTGCCGCGGCTGATCTTCGTCAACAAGATGGACCGCGAAAATACCGACTTCGACCGCGCCATGGAATCGATAACGGCGGCCTTCGGCAGGGAAAGCGTCGCCATGAATGTGCCGGTCTGGGACGGCCCTTCGTTTGCGGGCGTCCACGACATACTCTCCAAGGACCCGCCGCCGGAGGCGGCCGATCGCGCCGAGGCGGCGTACGAGAGGCTGGTCGAGGCGATAGCAGAGAGCGACGACGACCTGGCAACCAAGTACCTTGAGGGCGAGGAGCTCGCCCCTGAAGAGTTGTCGGCCGGCCTCAGGACCGCGGTGGCCGAGGGGACCGTGATACCCATCCTGTTCGGTGCGGCCGCGGCCGGCGTCGGGGTCGAACAGCTAACCAGGGCGCTGATCTCCCTCTGTCCGTCTCCGGTCGATGCTGGCGGGCAGAGGGCGGGTGAGAGGGGAGAGGATGGCGACGCGCTCGCGGCCCTGGTATTTAAGACCACCGCGGATCCGTTCGTGGGAAAGCTCTCCTATTTCAGGGTAATGTCCGGCACCTTCCGCGGCGACTCGCAGGTCTGGAACGCGGCCCCCGGCCAGAGCGAGCGGGTCGGCCAGGTGTTCGTCGTAACGGGCAAGGACACCGAGGCGATAACGGAGTTCGGCCCGGGCGACATCGGGGCGGTCTCAAAGCTCAACTCGGTTGAGACCGGCCACACGCTTACCGACAAGGACAATCCGGTCGTCCTGGAGGGCCTGACCTTCCCGGACCCGGTCTACGTTATGGCGGTCCGTCCCACGGCCAAGACCGACGTGGACAAGCTCACCAGTGCTCTGGCCCGCATCGCCGAGGAGGATCCGACGCTGAGGGTGGAGCGCCAGCCGGATACCGGCGAACTTCTGATCGCAGGGCTCGGCGACATGCATATCTTGGTGGCGATGGAGAAGATGAACCGAAAGTTCGCCGTCTCCGTCGATCTCGCCGTGCCCCGGGTGGCCTACAAGGAGACCATCCGCTCCACCTCAAGGGTGGAGCACAAGCACAAAAAGCAGTCCGGGGGTCACGGGCAGTACGGCCACGTCTGGCTGAAGATCGAGCCCCTGCCCAGGGGCGGAGGATTCGAGTTCCAGTCCAAGGTCGTCGGTGGCTCTGTTCCCCGCGAGTACATCCCGTCGGTGGAAAAGGGCGTGTCGAGGGCGATGGGCGAGGGCGTGCTGGCCGGCTTCCCGGTGGTCGACATCAAGACGACCCTCGTGGACGGCAGCAGCCACCCGGTCGATTCGTCGGGCATCTGCTACGAGATCGCCGGCTCCCAGGCCCTGCAAAAGGGCATCAAGGCGGCCGATCCCATACTGCTAGAGCCGATCATGATGCTTGCGGTGACCGTACCGGACGATGCGGCCGGCGACATCATGGGTGACCTCAACGGACGCCGCGGCCGCATCCAGAGCATGACGCCCCGGGGCGATGGTACGACGGTGATCGAGGCCGAGGTTCCCCAGGCCGAGTTCCTGCAGTACGCGACGGACCTGCGGTCGCAGACCCAGGGGCAGGGGATCTTCACGCTGACGCTGGCACGTCTGGAGCCGGTGCCGGATCACCTGGCCGGCCGGATCGTCGAGACCCTGGAGCAGGAGGCCGCGGCGGTCTAGGGACGGGCCCCCGCCGGGCCGGAGGACGTGATCAGTCCGGCGTGCGCTGGCTGGTCCAGATCGTGTGGTAGTTCTGGCCCATCACGACCCGCGCAAGCTCAGCCTTCTCCTGGCGCGTGAGCTCCTCGAAGACCTGGGACATGTACTCGCCGGGTGAGGGATGGCCCGCCTTGGCGAGCTGTTCGATCACCTGCTGCCATATCCCGTGGGTCTCAAGGCTCTCTACGTAGCGCGGCCACCCGATCACCGACAGGCTGTGGCGCCGCGGAAAGCCAGTACGGAGCCTGCGGATCGCCCGCATGCGCTCCTGCGGGGAGGCCACCATCGGCATTATCTTTACCATGGGGCCGGAGTGCTCCGTGGAGCGCAGGTCCACAACGAGTGACTTTCGGAACATCGGGAAGAAGATCGACAGAACCTCAGCCTCGCTGATGTCGATCAGGATCTCGTTGACGTCTAGCTCGAAATCTCCCTCCATCAAGGGGCGCTCTCCAGGTGAAATTGGGCGGGCCGAAACGGTCTTGAGCGAACCTAACCCGCGGTCGGCACTTCCATGTTACGCGGTCGGCGGCGAGATCGCCAGCGCGCCGATTCAGCCTCCGCTTAGGTCCGTTACGGCCGCCAGGAACGCCGGTAACACCGCCTTCCAGTCCCCTACGACGCCGTAGCGGGCATCCCTGAAAATGCTGGCCCGCTCGTCGGTGTTCACCGCTACGATGTTCCTTGCTCCGGTGCAGCCCGCAATGTGCTGGCTGGCGCCGGAGATCCCGAAGGCAATGTAGAGATCGGGGGTGATCGTTTTGCCTGTGAGCCCCACCTGGTGAGAGTGGTCTATCCATCCTGCATCGCAGGCCGCGCGGGAAGCCCCGACCGCACCTCCAAGAACACCGGCCAGCTCGCGCAGTTGATCAAAGGGCTCCGGGCCGCCGAGTCCCCTGCCGCCGCCTATCACGACCGCCGCGTCCTCCAGGCTGATGCCGGCAGCGTCCTGCCGGACGCGGCGAATCGACCTTACCCTGAGGCGCCCTTGCTCGAGCGAGGGGCGCACGTTAACCACCTCACCCGACCTCGATGGGTCGGGCTCTAGCGGATCGTAGGCGTTGCCCCGGACTGTGATGACGGCCGGCCGGTCGTCCGGGAACGATACCCTGGCGACGGCGTTGCCTCCGTAGACTGGCCTGGCGGCCGTTAACCGGCCGTCCCCTTCCAGTCCGACGAAGGTGCAGTCCTGCGCCAGTGCCGCATCCAGCCGGGCGGCGAGGCGGGGCCCGATCTCGGAACCGACGTCGGTTCTTGAGACCAGGACTATCCCTGGCTGATACTTGCGACAGACCTGCTCGTAGCACTGCAGCTGCGCGTCACGACCGCCGCCGACCACGTCCCCGGCGCCGTCGATCAGGTATGCGCCGTGCGCACCGGCGGCAATTGCGGCCGCTGCCGATTCCCCATCGCCGATCAACGCAGCGGACACCTCTTCCGCCAGGGCGCGTGCGAGCGCGATCATCTCGGCGGAACCCTGCTCGAGCCCACCGCCCTGCGCAAGCTCTCCGATCACCAGGGCCCGCTCGATCAGATCAGTCCCTCCTCCCTCAGCCTGAGCGCGAGCAGGCGGCCAGAGTCCGCCCCGCTTTCGCCCTCGATGAACTCGCACAGACGGCTCGACTCCGGCACGTAAAGCTCCTGCATCGCGCACCTTGGAGCGAGGCGGTCCGGGTCGAGTCCCAGGTCCTGAGGACTCATCACGGTGGGTTGCTTTCTGCCTGCGGCCATGATTCCGCGGAGGGTGGGATACCGGGGCGGACCCAGCTCGTTGCTGACCGTGACCACCGCGGGAAGGTCGGCCTCTATCTCCTCGTATCCGGATGCCAGCACTCGCTCTGCGCGTACGGTGCCGCCGTCGACGGTCACGTCCTGCGCGAAGGGCAGGCAGGCGACGTCGAGCATCTCGGCGAGGATGAGCGGCACCTGTGCGTTGTCCCAGTCGGAGGCCTGACGGCCGCACAGGATGAGATCGGCATCGAGCGCTTCGACCGCCCGCGAGAGCGCGTAGGCGGTGGCGAACGCGTCGAGGTCTGCCAGCTCCGGGGCCTGTACGAGGACGAGGTCGTCGGCGCCCATGGATACCGGCTTTTTGATCACGTCCATCGCAAAGCCGTCACCCACCGACAGGACGGTGACGCTGGCGCCCGTGGCGTCCTTGATCCGAAGAGCCGCCTCCGTCGCGTTCTCGTCGAATCCGTTGACGACCGGCGGGACCCCGGGTGCTGCGACCACCCTCATCAGGTCGGGATCGATCCTAAATGCCGAAAGCGGGGTCTCGGGGTCTATGACCTGTTTGGCGCAGACGACGATCTTCACGGCGGACGGTCGGAAGGTAGCACCGGCCCCTGAGGGTGTCAAACGCGCGCGACCATCTGACCAGAGACCCTTTTCAGGTGATCACACCCTGCTCGGGGCGTCCTTGAAATGTAGAACAACAGTGCCACAGAGTGGCTCGCTCAAGACACCCTTAAGTATCCATACGCCGCAGCGTGGTGCGGTCCACGGGAATCCAACCCGACTCGGCTCCCGGCGGGCGCACGGCATAGAGATAAAGATCACAGCTGAAAAAGGCGACGATTTCTTGAAAAGAGTCTTGACAAAGTTTCAAACAATGTTTATCAATTGTTCCAAATTTGACACCCGTGGCGTGATGACCGATCAGACGGTCCGCCGCGCGGTTGGGGCGGGGCGCAATGGTTATCCAGGCAACACCGACTACATTCCGGCCGGCGATACCGCCACCGCCCGCACAGCCGCGTACTGAGCCGCGCCCCAACTCGGTAGCGCGTCCGATACGCGAGCAGAGCGGCTACGACCGGTGCCCGCGTTGCTGCGACACCCTGGTAAGGGGATTCCAGGAGCCAGTATGCCTCAGGTGCGGCTACGTGGACTACGGCCACCAGGAACGGTCAACCAACGGCCGTCCGAAGAATCTGGTGAGCGCCGGCGCCACCTACGTCCTGCGCTACGTTGGCAACTCGCCTCAGCTGGTACACACGCTCACCTATGTCCAGGCCGTGCGGCTTCGCAACAGGGCGGTCTACGAGGTGACCTGCCCGTTCTGCTCGAACCTGATGGAACAGTCCTCGCTCTCGGGAAAGCGCCGGGACATACGCGAAGAGCGCTTTAAGTGCCACCAGGGCCACAGGGTGTCTCTGACGCCGGGTAAGAGCCGCTCGCTGGGCTGGAAATAAGGTCGTAACCGAACTGCTCAGACCGGGGAGCCGACGGCTCTCCGGTCTTTTTTTCGCCCCCGGCCGCCCGTACACTGGCGCCTATGGTCAGGGTCGTCGAGTGCTGCGAGCAGGCCGGAGATGGGTTCGTGTTCGTGTGCGACTTCTCTCCGCCGAGGGGTGGGGACCCGGCCCTGCTGTCCGGCGCGGCAGACCTTCCCGCGGACTTCATCTCGGTCGCGTACAACCCCGGCAAATCCCCCAGGCTGAACCCGGTGTCCGGAGCGCACTGGATTGCCCGTAACGCCGGAAGGGACGTGCTGTTCACCCTCTCTACCCGTGACATGAACAGGATGGCCATCCAGGGCATGCTGCTCGGCGCCCACCTTCTGGGCCTTGAGAACGTGGTGGTCGTAAGGGGCGACCCCTACCGGGACGGGGACCTTAAGTGGGCGGTCCCCGTCGACGATTACCGGTCCACCGAGCTGATCGCGGCCGTAAGGGGGCTCAATGAGGGAGTGGACTTTAGGGGACTGAGGCTCAGGTCCCGGTCCAGCTTCTGCGTCGGCGCGACCATAGATCTGGGCATGCCGCTGGAGCGGCAGGTGCGCCTGACGCGCCGAAAGGTGGAATCGGGCGCCGAATTCTTCCTGCTGCAGGCCCTGTTTGAACCGGCAGTGCTCGCCGACTTCGCCGAGGCCTACGCCGAAGCCTGGGGCGAGGAGCTCGGCCGGCCCATCTTTTGCGGCGTCCAGGTTCCGGTTCCGGACGGCGTGACCTTCGGAAGGCTACCGGACTGGGTGACCTCCGGGATGGACAGGGGAAGGGACGGTGTTGGCATAGCCGTTGAGCTGATCGAGCGCTACGCCGAGGCCGGTTACAGGAACGTGTATCTTGTCCCCCCGATCTTCAGGGGAGGTCGTCGCGACTATGAGTCGGCGGCGCGGGTTCTGCGGGCCTTCGGTCGATGAGCCGCCTCGCCGAACGCCCCTGGCCGGAAGGGACGAGCTAGAGAGGAGACAAATGTCCGTCTACGAAGAATTCGGGGTACCGACGATTATCAACGTTTCGGGGGCTTCCACCCGCGTCGGCGGCGCGCTGATGCCCGGCGTGGTGGTCGATGCGATGGCGGCGGCGGCCGCAGAGTCGGTCTCCATGGTCGAGCTCCAGGCAGGGGCCAGCCGTTACATCGCCGCCGTTACGGGCGCTGAGGCGGGCTACGTGACCGCCGGCGCATCGTCCGCGCTTACCCTGGGAGCCGCGGCCATAATGGCCGGGCTCAGCCCCGCTGCTATGGACAGGCTGCCCGACACCACGGGGCTGAAGAGCGAGTTCATAATCGCCCGGGAGCATCGCAACGGCTACGATCACGCCGCCCGCGTCGCCGGGGCAAGCCTGGTGGAGGTGGGAATGAACGAGGTCGTCGCCAACGCCGGGGTCCGCCGCACCGAGGCCTGGGAGTACGAGGCGGCGATAACCGACCGGACGGCGGCCATCTACTACGGGCAGGGCCCGTTAAGCGAGCCCCCACTTGCCGAGGTCGTCGAGGTGGCCCGCCGACATGGCATCCCCGTGCTCGTCGATGCGGCGGGAGAACTGCCGCCCAAGGAGAACCTGCGGGCGTTCATCGGGGCCGGCGCCGACCTCGTTGCCTTCTCGGGCGGCAAGGCGCTCCGTGGCCCGCAGTCGAGCGGGATACTGTGCGGGCGGCGCGACCTGATCGCCTCGGTGGCCCTCCAGCACCTGGACATGGACGAGTTCTTCGACATCTGGGATCCCCCCTGCGACCTGATCCCAAAGGATGAGCTGCCGGGCATCCCCAGGCACGGGATAGGTCGCGGCTTCAAGGTGGCCAAGGAAGAGGTGATAGGTCTACTGGCCGCCCTGAGGAACTTCGTCGAGGGCGGGCTGGAGGAGAGCTTCGGAGAGCAGCGACGCTATCTCGAGTACGTCGTCGACGGGCTAAGCGGCCTGCCGGTGGACCCGGTGGTGGATGTGCCCGAGGAGGGCTCTCCGGTGCTCCGGATAGAGCTGGACGAGCGAACGCTCGGCATGACGGCGTTCCAGGTCTCCCATCGGCTGAAGTCGGGCGAGCCGCGGGTCTTCGTCCAGGAGGTAGGCCTCCCGTCCGGCGTGCTCACCGTGCATCCACTCAATCTGAACCAGCCGCGCACAGAGGCGCTGACCGAGGCCCTGAGGAGGGCGATCTCCGGCTAGGCGGGTCTCAGCCGGTTACCGCACCCTCGGCGGCCGAGGAGACGAGCTTGGCGTACTTGGCGAGCACGCCGCGGGTGTATCTCGGGGCCGGCGGGCTCCAGGCCTCGCGCCTGCCGGAGAGCTCCTCTTCGGATACGCGCATCGATAGCTCGCGCGTCTCGACGTCCATGCTGATCGCATCGCCTTCGCGCAGCAGGGCGATCGGGCCGCCGGTCATCGCCTCCGGGGCTATATGTCCGATCATTGGCCCCCGCGTGGCGCCCGAAAACCGCCCGTCGGTCAAGAGCAGCGTAGTCTCCCCTAGGCCGGCCCCCATGATGGCCCCGGTCAGGGCCAGCATCTCCTGCATGCCCGGGCCGCCCTTGGGTCCCTCGTACCGTACGACGATCACGTCGCCGTGCCTTATGTGCCCGCCGGTGACGGCGTTGAAGGCCCCGCGCTCCGAGTCGAAGACCCGAGCCGGCCCCTCGTGCCGCAGGTGCTTTGTCCCCGAGACCTTCATAACCGCTCCCTCCGGGGCGAGGTTGCCCTTGAGGATGACCAGCCCGCCGGTGGGGCTTCGCGGGCTGTCTATCGGGTATATGACCTTGCTGTCGGGCTCTGCGCCGGTGCGCGCGTAGTCGTCGGCGAGGTTCTCGGCGAGGGTCCTGCCGGTGACGGTGATGCAGTCGCCGTGCAGAAGACCGGCCTTTAGCAGCTCGCGCATCAGTGTGGGGACGCCGCCCGACTTGTCCATGTCGGGCATCACGTAGCGCCCGCCCGGCCGAAGGTCCGTCAGGTAGGGAGTGAGCCGGCTGAGACGGTCGAAATCGTCGATCGACAGGGGAACCTCGGCCTCGGCGGCTATCGCGAGCAGGTGCAGCACGGCATTGGTGGATCCGCCCATCGACAGAACCACCGTCATGGCGTTCTCGAACGCCTCTCTGGTCATGATGTCGCGCGACTTTATGTCCCGGTCAAGCAGCGCGTGCATCGCCTCTCCCGCGCTGCGCGAGGCATCGAGGTTGCGCGGGTCGACGGCCGGTATCGAGGCCGTGCCCGGCAGGGCCATGCCCAGGGCTTCGATGGCCGAGGACATCGTGTTCGCGGTGAACATCCCCGAGCAGGCGCCCTCCCCGGGGCAGGCCACCATCTCCATGGCGATCAGCTCATCCAGGGTGAGTTCTCCCTGCGAGTGGGCGCCGACCGCCTCGAACATGTCCTGGATGTTGATGTCCCTGCCCAGGTAGTTGCCCGCCAGGATCGCGCCCCCGTACACGAAGATCGACGGCACGTTCAGCCTCGCCATCGCCATCAGCGCGCCGGGCATGTTCTTGTCGCAGGCCGCGACCACCACGAGGCCGTCCATGCTCTCGCCGAACACGACCGTCTCGATCGAGTCGGCGATCACCTCCCTGCTCACGAGCGACGCCTTCATGCCCTCGGTTCCCATCGAGATGCCGTCGCTGATGGTTATCGTCCCGAACAGGAAGGGAACGGACCCGCCCGAGCGCACGCCCTCCTTGGTCGCCTTGGCGATCCGGTCGAGGTGTACGTTGCAGGGCGTTACGTCGCTGGCCAGGTTGGCCACGGCCACGAAGGGCTTTTCGAAGTCCTCGTCCGTAAGGCCAGCACCCCGCAGCATGGCCCTGGCCGGCGCACGGTCGGCACCGTCCACCTGCCCGGCGCTGTGACGCCTAAGGTTGGTCTTTGTGATGGTCATGGGAAACTTCTCCGGTGCGTATCGACGCCGAGGCCAATTATATCGTCGCCTCGGCGCCCGTCCTGGCCGCCCTGCGCTTGGTGATGATGTGATTTGCCACGAATACCAGGCCGCCGATGGCGATCACGCTCAGCAGTGTTATCGATCGGTCGAGCACCGCCACGGAGGCCGCGTCCGCCTTGGGCATGCTGAGCACGAGCAGTCCGGTCATGCCGGCCTCGACCGCCCCTATGCCCCCGGGGGTCGGCACCGTGCTGAGCACGGCGTGGCCCAGTGAAACGAGCAGGATCATCGGGATCGAGAGCGAGAGATCGAGCGCCTGGACCACGAAGTACAGACGGGCCGCCTCCAGCGCCCACCCGATGACGCTCAGGGCCGCGAGCAAAGGCAGGTTGCGGGCCTCGATGCTGCCGAGGCTTCCCTGGTGGAACTGGCCGTAGATGCGCTCAAGCGCGATGGGAAGCAGCCTTGCCAGCCTGAGGCCGAAGAGCCGCATGGTGACGAGCAGAGCGAAAAAGATCAGGGCGGAGCCGGCGGTCGCTATGACCAGATACCTGAGTATGGTGTTGTCTGTGGTGACCGTTGCCGCCAGCACCGCGGCCACGATCATCAGCGCCACCGTGGCCATGTCGAGCATCCTCTCGGCCAGCAGCGTGCCGAGACCCCAGTAAAAGCCGCCGTTGGTGTCCTTGGAAAACACCCACGCGCGGTAGGCGTCGCCCAGCCTGAGCCAGGCTATCGTGTTGACGAACCAGCCCATGATGATGAGCTGGGCGAAGCGCAGCGTCGATGGAAGGCGGATGGAGTTTTCGGGTCTATCCGCGTTCTGGGCGGCGCTGCGCGCCAGCAGCCTCCAGCGGTATCCGCGGAACAGAAAGCTCAGGTAGTACAGGGCCATCGCCAGGACGAAGGGCCAGGGTTTCATCTGGCTGACGTTTTGCCAGGTGTCCGACCAGTCCAGATCGATGCCCGAGGCCAGGAAGAAGATGAACGCGCCCGCCACCCCCAGGGAGAGCAGGGTCGGGAGGGATAAAATTCGTCGACGAAGGATCGACGGCAGATCTGCGCTGGCGCTCGAGTCCGCTGATGAGAGGACGAGGCCGACGAGTCGGGTTAGTCGCATTGGCCACGGGCCATTCTACAGCGGGCGCCTGCCGGGCACTCCCTCGCGCCGGGGAAAGCGCGCCGGGGAAGGTGCGCGCTTGGGGACCACGACCAGGCGCGCGTCCCTGCCCTCGCCGACTATCTCCGGGTCGACCCTGACCACCGTGGGCTCGCCCGCGCCGGTGACATCGAGCGCACGGGCGGCCCCGCTCAGCTCGGTCTCCGCCTCCCTTCCCTTGTAGCCGACGAACAGGCCGCCGACCCGGCAGAACGGCATCGTGAGCTCGACGAGGGTGGACAGGCCTGCAACGCCCCTTGACACCACGATATCGAAGCTCTCCCGCAACTGCGGACGGTGAGCGGCCGACTCCGCCCGGTCCCTGATCACCGTAAGGTCGCTGAGCGCCAGCTCGGACCTTACTCGCTCAAGGAAGCTCACCTTCTTGCCCGTGGCCTCCAGAAGCGTCACCCGGCAGCCCGGCAGCGCGATTGCGAGAGCCACCCCGGGCAGCCCCGCACCGGAGCCGACGTCCAGCAAACGCGAGCGGGAGATACGGTCCGGGTCGATGGCGGCGACGATGGTGAGGGAGTCCAGAAAGTGGCGCGTCCTTATCTGGGCCGGGTCGACGATGGCGGTGAGGTTCGCCCGCCGGTTGCCCTCGACGATCAGCTCCAGGTAACGGTCGAACGCCTCCAGTTGCTCGGCGCCCAGAACGATGCCCAGGGCCGCCGCGCCGGCGGCGAGATCGGTCAGGGGACGGCCTCCCCGGATCGGGGGACGGCGTTGGTGCTGCAGCTGCCGCCGGCTGGCGCGAGCGAACTGATCACGGTAAACAGGTTGATTGCGAACATGGGGCCGCTCGGGATGTGCAGGGGCCAGAGCAGCAGGCCCAGCGGGCCGACCGCCGTCACCGCCCACGCCGTCCTTGGGCTCGCCGCGCCGGTTCTTCTGAGCGCCAGCCCGTAGGCGGTCATGCCGACCTGCGCCGCGACGACCGCGGGGAACTCCACCGCACCGTAAAAGATGGACTGAAGGGGCGAAAAACCCACGCTTGCGCCGTTCCCGGAGCCCGCAAAGTAAGAGCCCAGATCGCCCACCAGCGCCACCAAGAGAGCCGCCAAGGTGAGCCAGAATGCGCCCTGTACCCAGATTGACCGGCACCCGACCCGCCCCTGGAAGCAGTAGAGCCCGGCCATGGCGCCGAGGTAGGCGGGGAAGAACAGGCGGCCCGCCAGAAGGTATGCGTCCGACTCGGCAAGCCACGTCGCCATCACCAGGGGCGTTACCACAAGGCCGAATCCCCCGCCGGCGAGGGCAACGATGCGCAGGTAGGACGATGGGATGGAGCCGGGTCCGACGGTCACCCGGACAGCCTAATCGCAGTCCGCGCGCCGTGCCAAGACCATGGGTTTGACACGGTGCTGAGTGGGGAAATAGACTTTGCGCCACAGAGCTATAGATCACATTCACCCGGGGGAGCCCGTTAGGGCTGAGAGGCCGGCCAACGGGCCGCCGACCCCTCGAACCTGACCTGGATAACGCCAGCGTAGGGAGCGGGAACCATCGAGGCATCGCCGCGCCGGCCCAGTCCACAAGGGACCCGGACAGAGGCGGTGCTTTTTTGTCGGACGGCTCACTGGCGATAGTCCTCACGCTGGTCACTTCGGTCGTCTTCGTGGCCGTCGCATACGTTTATTCGGCAAGAGGGCGCCAGAGCGTCGACGACTACGTTGTCGCCCGCGGCAGCGTCGGTGGCATGCTCGCCACCGCGACGCTCGTGGCCTCGGCGATGGGGGCATGGATCCTGTTCAGCCCCGCCGAGACCGGGACCTGGGCCGGGCTTGTGGGGCTGATCGGCTACAGCCTGGGGTCGGCTGCCCCGATAGCGGCGTTCGTCGTCCTCGGTGCACGCATGAGGCGGCTGATGCCCGAGGGCAGATCCCTCACCGATTTCGTGTGGACCAGATACGGCCCGCTGACGTACCTGACGTCGGTGGCGGTGATCGTGTTCTACATGTTCATCTTCTTGGCCGCGGAGATGACCGGCATAGCCCTGGCCGCGCGATTGATTGGAGACACGCCGCTCTGGGTGACCGCTCTGATCGTCGGGGCGATGACGGTCGCCTACACGGCCTACGGGGGCATCAGGGCCTCGGTCATTACAGACGGGGTGCAGTTCATGCTCATCATCCCGCTTCTCGGGGCGGTCCTGATCGCCCTTTTGTTCCTGCTCGACGGCTTCGGTCCGGCCATATCGAAGGTCGGCGAGGAGGCGGGCCAGCTCCTTTCGCTGGGCCACGGGCCCGGCATCGAGTTCGCGTTCACGCTGTTCATCGCCGTTTGGGCGGCGAACATGTTCCACCAGGGATTCTGGCAGCGCGTGTACACGGTCAGGGACGAGCGGTCGCTGAGGAGGGGGTTTGCGGCGGCCGCGGCCGTGGTGATCCCGGTGGTGATGCTCGCGGGCCTGCTCGGTATCGTCGCGGTCGGGCACGGTTCGGCCGATGAGCCGTCGGTGGCGCTGTTTTCCCTGGTCCTCGATGCGATGCCGAGATGGGCGTGGGCGGTGGTCCTGGTCGCCGGGCTGATGCTGGTGATGAGCAGCATGGATACGCTGCTTAACGGCATAGCCTCTGCAGTCACCTCGGACCTTGCGCGGTTTCGGCCCACGTGGTCGGGCTCCCGGCTGCTGGGGTCCTCCAGGCTGGTCACCCTTGCGGTGGTGATCCCGGCGATCGCCATCGCCTCGCAGGGCTACAGCGTCCTGTACCTGTTCCTGATAGCGGACCTGATCTGCGCGGCGGCGGTCGTGCCCGTCTTCTACGGGCTGTACAATAGGCGCCTCTCGGACGGAGCGGCGGCGGCGGCGCTCGTCGCCGGGGTGGTGGTCGGCGTTCTGTTTTTCCCCGCCTCGGACTTCAGCGCATGGAACTCCATCCCCTGGTCTGGCAAGACGCTGGTGAGCTTTGCGACTGCCCTCGGCGCGTCGACCCTGGTGGCGCTGGTCGGCGCTCATTTGCTGGGCAGCCCGAGGGAAGAGGATGGATTCGACTTCGGCCTGCTCGCCGCAAGGGTGCGGGCGATATCGGACTGACTATGGCCGACTCGTACGCACGCGATCTGAGGGCCAGGCACCTGCGCGCATGGGAGCGGGTGGTCGTACACCCCTTCGTCCTTGACCTGGGGGATGGAACCCTGTCGCTCGAAAGGTTCCGCTTCTATTTCGTCCAGGACTACATCTTCGTAAAGGACCTGGTGGCGGTGATGGGCATGGCCATCGCCAAGTCCCCTGACCTGGGCGCGGCCAGCGCGCCGATCAACCGGTTCCTTGGCGGGGTACTCAACCCGGAAAACGACCTTTTCGTAAGGGCCCTTGGTGCACTGGACGCGACCGCCGAGGAGCTCACCGCCTCGGTCGCATCGCCGGCCACGCAGGGCTTTTGCGACTTTGTCGCCCGTGTGGGACACGAGGGGACGTTCGACGAGATCATCACGGTGCTCTACGTTACCGAGGGCACATACCTTGAGTGGGCCACGCGGCTGATCGAGGACGGTCGGGTGCCCGACGTCGGGTTCTACCGGGAGTGGATAGACCTGCACGGACCAGCGGCACTCGGCGAGATCGTCGAGTGGATGGGCGCGCACCTGGACTCGATCGCGCCCGAGAACCGCTCACCGCGAACCGACTGGCTGGTGCGCACCGCGCTAGCCTATGAGCTTATGTTCTGGGAGCAGGCCTACACGGGCTCAGGCTCGCAGTGGCCGGAGTGAACAGGACACGCGTCCTGACGGTTGCCGGCTCTGACTCCGGCGGGGGCGCCGGGATCCAGGCGGACCTTAAGACCTTCGCGGCGCTGGGGGCCTACGGCACCTGCGCCATAACCGCCGTGACCGCCCAGAACACGCTGGGCGTAACCGACGTCCTCGAGGTGGACCCGGCCACGGTCCGCGCCCAGATCGACGCGGTGATGGATGACATCGGCGCCGACGCCGCAAAGACCGGGATGCTCTCGAGCGCGGGGATCATCGAGGAGGTGGCCGCCGCGCTGCGTCGCCACGGCGTGAGCCGGCTGGTCGTCGACCCGGTGATGGTCGCGACCAGCGGAGCTAGGCTGCTCAGGCAGGACGCCGAGGAGGCGCTTATCCGCCTGCTGATTCCGGCGGCCAGCCTGGTCACACCCAACGTGCAGGAGGCCGCGGTGCTCGTCGGACGGCCGATAGGGACGATCGATCGGGTCCGGGAGGCCGCGCGGGAGATAGCCGGGATGGGCGCGAAGGCCGTAGTGGTGACAGGAGGACTGCAGGGAGGTCCTGCGACGGACGTGCTGTTCGCGGGGGGCGAGATAGAGACCTTTGCCGCAGAGCGGATCGAGACCCTGAGCACGCACGGGACCGGCTGCACCTTCTCGGCGGCGGCCGCGGTCGGCCTTGCAAGGGGCATGCGCACTAGGGACGCGGTGGCGATGGCCAAGCGCTACGTCTCATCAGCCATACGCGCTGCCTACCCGGTGGGATCCGGGCACGGTCCGGTGGACCATTTCCACGGGCTGGCCGGGAACGAGGCGGGCCAGCAGTGAGCGGCTGTCCGGACCGGCCGCGCTTCGTTGAACGGGTGTTTGGGCGCCGCTATAATTGCCGGCGGCTCGCGGCGGATGGCAGGGAAGTCCGTGTGTGCGACTGTTAGGAGGTCCGGATGGACTCTAAGGACAACGAAGGTTCTGGAAGCTCCCGCAGGGAGTTCCTGAGGAAGGTCCCCTTGGGGCTGTTGGGCGTGGCGGCGCTGGTGACCGTGGGCGGGGGCCTTTTCGGGCGCGCCCGCAGGCGGGTCACCTTCGCCCCCGACTCGATATTCCGCCCGCGCGACGGCGGGCCGACGGAGGTGTAGGGTGATGCAGATGGTCACGCGACCGGGAGCCCTGGTCGTACAGGCGCGCCCATGGGCGCTACTCGGAAAGCCCGGCCCCTCGCTGCTCGAGGCCCTCTACCCGGGGGCCAATTCCGCTCACAAGCTGGCCGTCTCACTGGCCCTTGTGGGCGTTCTGGTTGGGCTTGCGAGGGCGCGGTTCTTCCTGCCGGACAACCCCGTTCCCATCACCTTTCAGACCTTCGGCGTGCTGATGATCGGCGGGGTGCTCGGCTGGCGCTGGGGCCTTTTCTCGATACTGGTCTACTACTTTCTGGGCATGGCCGGGGTGCCGGTGTTCCAGGGCGGCGGAAACGGCTGGGCATACACCGGCGAGGGGGTAACCGGCGGCTACCTGATCGGCTTCATAGCCTCTGCGTGGCTGGTCGGCTACCTCTCGCAGCGCGGCTGGAACCGCGGCAGGTCGATGTGGACGATGATCCTGGCGATGCTCGTGGTCTACCTGCCGGCGCTGCTCTGGCTTCGCTACGGTGGTTTCTCATGGCCGGCCGGGGGAGAGCTGTTCTCGGCCGGGATGTACCCGTTCATACCGGGCGACCTGGTCAAGGCTATGCTTGCCTCCCTGGCCGTTGGCCTCGGGTGGAAGATGGCCGATCGCCGGTCGGCCGAGCGGGAAGCTGAGGCCGAACCGGGCGACGGGTGACGCCGGTCGGCGAGCCCGACGCGGAAACCGACTAGGCACATGCCGGGACGGCCCGGGGCAAGGAGAGGCGTTTGACGGCACCTGGAACTGATCCGGCAACCCCGCTGAGGCGCCTCGCGGCCCTCGTGCTCGACTTCGTGCTCGTCCCGCTGACGCTGTTCATCGGATACATAATCTGGTTGCTCATCGTCCTCGGGCGCGGGCAGACGCCCGGCAAGCAGCTTGTGGCCATCAGGGCCGTGCGTGTGAGCGGCGAGCCGGCAGGCTGGGGTCTTACGTTCGTCCGCGAGGTACTCAAGTGGCTGCTTCACGGTCTCGGGCTGCTGGGCCTGATAGCAGACGGGATAGTGCTGCTGATGGACGAGAAAGAGCACCGGTCCGTCATCGACCGCGTCGTAGGAACCAGGGTCGTCCGCGCCGCGTGACCCGGTTGCTCCCCTTGGGGGGCCCGCTCCGGCGGCCGCAACGGCGCGTCAGTTACCTGGGATCGGACCCTGCCCGGTTGAGCCCGGCGGCTAGCCTCCGGCCAGCGTCAGGCGCCGGTCCAGATCGTTCCAGGGGATCATGGCGTCGACCCAGCTGCCCAGGCGGTTGAGGTAGACGTTGGCGGCGTCCAGGACCTCCTTCAGCTCATCGGTCGACCCCGCCGCCCCCGCCGCCCCGGCCGCCTGGCGGATCAGGGTTGTCGCTTCTGCAAAGCCCCACTTGGACAGGCGGTCCTCGGTGCGCAGGAGGTAGGCGGCAGCCACCCTGCCGGCCTGGGCGGCGGGCATCTCGTCGGCCAGGGCTCGGGCGACGTGCAGGTTCTCGGTGCCCCAGAAAAGGTCGAAGTTAGAGTAGACCACGCACGGAAGGTTGCCCATAGGGGGCCGGGTATGGGTGCGCATGGCGGCAACCTCGGTGGGCTCGGTCTCCCAGATCTCCGAGGTCGCTGCGCGCAGCGCATCGGCGGCCGCGTTTCCGGTCCCGGCCGGCGCCGGCCCTTTCGCCGGCGCGGAGGCGCCCTCCATGCGGATTGAGATTGGGAGTGAGCCGGCCTCGAGGATGCGCCTGCCGGCCGCGACCGCCCTGGGAAGGTCCTCTGGGACGACCCGGGCGAACAGGTTTATGTAGGCAAAGGGCATGATCTCCCCGTAGAAAAGGCACAGGGTCTGGCTGCGCGGGTAGTAGCCGATGTCCCCGGGCTCTACGGAGGGCACCTGGTTCTCTCCCGGGGGGGCGTAGAACGGGAGCATGGCTATCGTCTCGTCGCCGGCGAACTTGGCGTTGACGCCGAAAGTTCGCGTCGGCATCGCCCTCTCGAACGCGGCGCACGTCTCTGGAGCCTCGCCGGTGAGCAGGGCGGCCCTTACGGTCTCGTCGGCCATGTGGATCTCGAAAATCTTGTCCATCGGGTCGATCACTCCTGTGGTGGCTGAGGTCAGCCCTATGCCGGTGAGGGGCCGTGCGGCGGCCGGGGAGGTGGAAGCCGGCCGGTCGCTTTTAGTAGACCTTGTTCGAGCCGACCAGGGGAATGCCGCTCATGGCCGAGGCGTCCATCGTCAGGGCCCTGAGGTCCTCGGGCTCCAGGTTGTGGATGTCACGCTTTCCGCAGGCTCGCGCCAGCAGCTGAATCTCCATGGTCAGGGCGTTCAGGTAGTTAAACACCCGGTCGGCCGCCTCGTCCGGGTCCAGCCTCGCCTCCAGATCGGGGTCCTGCGTTGTGATGCCAACCGGGCACAGCCCGGTGTGGCAGTGGTGGCAGGCGCCGGGGCTGGTGCCCAGCCGCTCGTAGTCCTCGGTGTAGATGGCCTTGTTGCAGTTAAGGGCGATCAGCGCCGCGGTGCCTATCGACACGCCCTTTGCGCCCAGCGCCAGGGCCTTGGCCATGTCCGCGCCGCTGGCCAGCCCGCCGGAGACGACCAGGTCGACCTCTTCCTCAAGCCCCAGGTCCTGGAGCGCGCGGACCGCCTCTGCGGTCGCCGGCATGGTCGGTATGCCGGTGTGGTCCAGCTGGAGCTCGGGGGAGGCGCCCGTCCCGGCCTCCATGCCGTCTATGACGATTACATCGGCGCCGACCTTCGCTGCAAGCTTCACATCGTCGGTCACCCGACCTGCGCCCAGCTTTATGAACAGCGGAACGCGCCCCTCGGTGACCTCCCTGAGCTCCTCCATCTTTATCATCAGATCGTCCGCGCCCATCCAGTCGGGGTGGCGGACGGGGCTGCGCTGGTCGACGCCCGGCGGAAGCTCGCGCTGGTTGGCGATTACCTCGGAGACCTTCAGGCCCAGCAGCAGACCTCCTGTCCCCGGCTTTGCGCCCTGGCCTATGACGATCTCGAGCGCGTCCGCGGCCCGCACGTGGTCGGGGTTGAACCCGTAGCGGCTCGGCAGGACTTGGTACATGAGCATGCGGGAGGCCTCGCGCTCGGCCAGCAGCATGCCGCCGTCGCCGGTCACCGTCATGGTGCCCATGCGGGTGGCGGCTCTGCCCAGGGCCACCTTGGCGCTCGCCGAAAGGGCCCCGAAGCTCATGCCCGATATGTATACGGGCGTCTCCATCTTCAGCGGCTCGGAAGCGTGCCGGGCGCCGAGCACGGTCTCGGTGCTGCACTTTTCCCGATAGCCCTCCAGCGGCACGCGGCTCATGCCGGAGGTTATGAAAGTCAGGTCGTCGAAAGACGGGAGCCGCCTGAGGGTGCCGAAGCCGCGGATGCGGTAGCGGCCGAGCTCGGCCTTGGCCTGGATGTCCTCGATTACCTCCGGGCCGTAGAAAAAGCTCTCGCGGATGAGAGGCCTTGCGTCCTCCGACCCGCCGTTTGCAGAGGCGCCGTTCGTCACGGTGTCGTCCCCCCTTTGATCATCACAGCGCGGTCCGCCAGAGCCGGAAGTCACGCTTGTTGAAGTTGTAGAGGCGCTTGTCCGAGACGACCTTGCGGAACTCGGCGGCCTCGGGCACGCTCGCCACCTCGTAGCGGCCAAGCAGTTCGGTGAGCTCGGCCGCGTCCCGCTCGTCAAGGTCGTCGAACTTGGCGCCGTTTCCGAAGTCGGCGATCCGGCCGCGGACGAACATGCGGCCCTCGTATATCGAGTCGGCGAACGCCTCACCGGTGTCCCCGCACACGATCATCACGCCCCTCTGGTTGACGAAGCCCGACATGTAGTCCACGGACCCGCCGATCACTATCGCCCCGCCCTTCTGGGAGATGCCGGTGCGGGGGCCTGTGTTGCCGTGGACTACGAGGGTGCCGCCCCTTATCGCCGCCCCGGCCGCAGCGCTGGCGTTGCCCCGCACTACGACGCTGCCGGACTGCATGTCGGAGGCGACCGACCAGCCGGCGTTGCCGGTGACCTCTATGTCGGCCAGCTTAAGCATGCCGCCGCAGTAGTAGCCGACGTTGCCGTCTATGGTCACCCTGCCGGGCTGGTTGAGCCCGACCGCCAGGTTGTGGCGGGACTCGGAGTTGGTGACCAGCACCTCCCCGTCGGCCGCCAGGCCGGCGCGTATGGCGCTGTTAACTTCCCTGAGGCTCAGGCCCCTGGCGTCTACCGATGCCACGTGCGCACGGCCCTCGCGGTCGGTTCGTAGACGCGGGTCTCGTTCGTTACCAGGTGCCCGAGAGCGACCTCCTCGGAGGCCATCGCGACAAAGCCCTCGTCCTCTGCGACCACCAGGGGCTTTGTGGAAAACCGGTCCTTTGCAAAGCCGATGCCGTCTCTCGTGGTCACAAGGTAGGTGAACGTGCCGTCCAGGCCCTCGATCGAGTCGGCCAGCGCCTCCTCCAGCGTGGCGCCCGCCCGCAGGCGGTCGGCGATGAAGACGGATATCACCTCCGAGTCGTTGGTCGTCAGGAACTCGTAGCCGCGCCGCTGCAGGGATCGGCGAAGGTTGTTGTGGTTGGTCAGCTGCCCGTTGTGCACGACGGCGATGTCGGGGAACGGTCGCGCCCAGAAGGGGTGCGAGTAGCAGATGTTGACGATGCTCTCGGTGGCCAGCCGGGTGTGGGCGAGCCCGTGGGTGCCCTCGAAGCCGGCCACGTCGTAGACGGTCATCTCGTCGGCCGGGCCGACATCCTTTACGATCTCCATCGCGTTGCCGAGGCTCAGGACCTCGGCCCCGGTCGACTCGATCGCGTGCGTGATGCCCATCATGTGTTCAAGGTCGGCGGTGTCGGCTACGTCGCTGAGCTCGATGCGGGCTATGTTGCCCGTGTACCTGACGCCGGCCACGGAGGCCACCTCGCCAACCCGCTCGCGTATCTCAGAGAGCCTTGCCTCGGCGCCGGCGCCGTTGGTCGGGCGGTCCCTCCTCAGGTGGACCCTGAGGGCCAAGCGTCCGACGGGCAGGCCGCCATAGAGCGCCAGGCCGGTCGAGTCGAGGCCGCGGCTCCCGAGAACCGTGGCCATGTCGGTAAGGCACCTGCCCAGAGGCACCTGGCCAGCGCCGTTCTTGAACATGAATCCGGCTATGCCGCACATGGAGTTTCGCTCTCCCCCTTGGCCCTTCCGGGCCCGAAAGGCATCAATCAGGCAGTCTATGGCCGTGGGTGGGGCCAGTCAATATGCCCCGGCGCGTGCTAGACTGTGTGTATCGGTTCCGCGACCCGACGGCCCGTCCGCCTGCTAAGCGGCTTTTCTAAAGTCTCTGTGAGGTTTGGCGGCATTGGGCGGCGCTCTGACTCGAATAAGGACGTTCAGGTCCTTTCAATACGGTGATTTTCGTCTTCTGTGGGTTGCCAGCGTGGGCACCTCGGGCGGATATTTCTTCCAGCAGGTGCTCATCGGCTGGCTCACCTACGATCTGACTCAGTCGGCATTTCTGACGAGTGTCGCCCTCGGACTCGACAAGCTTCCTAACCTGATCGCAGCGCCGCTTGGCGGTGTCCTCGTAGACAACGTGGACCGGCGCAAGGTCCTGGCCATCGTCCCGGCCTACCAGTGCGCGCTGAGCGTGGCGTTCGGCCTTGTGATCCTGCTCGGGCTCGTCGAGCCCTGGCACATCTTCGCATTCGTCCTGCTCATGGGCTTTTCCTGGGTGATCATCGAGCCCGCGCGCATGGCCATCATCCCCGGAATCGTGGGTGAGGAGAGGCTGGTGAACGCCTTTTCGCTGGTGCAGCTGGCGTTCAGCACGACGATGCTGATAGGTCCGCTTGTGGGCGGGATTGCGCTGGCGAGCATGGGCCCGGCGGCGGCGGTGTTCGTTGCGGCGGGCTCCCAGTTCGTGGCGATGTTGATTGGCACGGCGATCCGCACAAGGAATCGGACGGAGTCCAGAGTCACCCTTAACACCGCCCTGTCCGGACTCGCCGGCTCTTTCCGCCTGGTGAGGGACACTCCTGTTGTGCAGGCGATGCTGCTGATGGCGCTGATCGGCCCCCTGGTGGTCGTGCCGTTCTCCAGCGGACTGATGCCGGTATTCGCGGCCGAGGTCTACGGGGTAGGTCCCGCCCGGCTGGGCGCGCTCCTGTCCCTGATAGGCGCGGGCTCTATGATGGCCACCATCGTCCTCGCCTCGATGGGGGACATCCCGCGCAAGGGCTATGCGGTGATGGCGGGCGTGCTCATCGCTTCGGTCGGTCTGGTGCTCTTGGCGGTCGCGCCCTCTTTCTCGCTCGCGGTGCTGGCCGCGCTGGTGGTAGGGGTCGGGTTCACGAGCGCCCAGACGCTCGTGTCCTCTCTGCTGCAGAGGGTGGTGCCCAGCGATTACCGGGGGCGTATCTCCGGCATCTGGATGATGACCTGGGGAACGGTGGTTAGCGGAGGGCTGGTGGCCGGCGCTCTTGCGGGCCCGCTCGGTGCGCCGCTGGCCGCGCTGGTGGGAGCGGGCATGGCAGCCGCCGCGGTGCTGGCGGTCATCGGCGCCTACAGGCCCGCGCGCGAGCTGAACTAGGGGGCATCTGGAAGGTCTCCCGGCGCCCGTCGGCCGCAGTCCTCAGGCACGCCGAAGGTCTTAAGGCTACGCGGCGCAGGCCACAGGTGGCGGTCGTTCTTGCCGCCGGCTAGTAGATCTCCAGGTACTCGCTCTTTTCCCAGTCGGTTATGTGGGCCCGGAAGCGGGCGAGCTCATGGCGTCTCATCACGGTGTAAACGCTGACGAACTCCTCGCCCAGCATCCCTGCGAACTCGCGGTCGGCCACAAGGGCCGCGAGCGACTCGTCGAGCGTGGCGGGCAGCTTGGTGTACTGGGGATCGTCCTCGACCGGACCGGCCGAGGGGTCGGGGGTCACGGCGGCGACGCCCTTCTGGAGGCCGAGCAGACCGGTGGCCAGGACGCCGGCGACCGCAAGGTAGGGGTTGGCGAGGCCGGTCCCCAGGCGATTTTCCAGGTGGGTGCTGTCGTCGCGCGAGTTCTTGGCCCTTACCGCGGCGCTGCGGTCCTGCGGTCCCCAGCTGACGTTTGAGGGCGCGAAGTGGTGGGGCACAAAGCGGCTGTAGCAGTTGATGGTCGGCGCGAGCAGTGCCATCGATGCCGGGGTGTGGTCGAGCATGCCCTGGATGAACTGGCGCGCCGCGGCGGAGAGTCCGTCCGGGTCATCGTTGTCGAGAAAGGAGTTTACTCCCGTCGCCTTGTCGGAGAGCGATATGTGGATGTGGCAGCCGTTGGCGGCGTCCTCTGGGAGGGGCTTTGTCATGAAGGTGGCGTTGTAGCCCATCTGGTGGGCGATGGTCTTTACCCCGTTCTTGAAGGTAAAGCCGTTGTCGGCGGCGGCGATTCCCGTCGCCGGGGCGAAGTTGATCTCGAACTGGGACGGGGCGTACTCGCAGTTGGCGGTGATGATATCGACGCCGGCCCGCGGCATCTCGGCCAGGATGCGGTCGATGACGGGCACGTATCGGTTGCGGAGAGTGTTGAAGATGTGCAGGCCGCCGAAGTAGGGTTCCGGGTCGGGCTGGTCGGGATCGAACACGTAGAACTCGTACTCGAGGCCCACCTTGACCTCGTAGCCCATGGAGTCGGCCCTGTCGAGCAGCTGGCGCAGCAGCCAGCGCGGCGCGGCCCTGTGGGGCGTGCCGTCCTCCCACTCGCCCTCGCAGATAAGCCTCGCGGTGTTCTCCAGCCATGGCACGTCCAGCGCGGTCCCCAGGTCGGGCCGCAGGAGCTGGTCGGCGTAGTTGACCTCCTCGTTGTAGAGCGTATTTGGAACGACCGAGGAGGCGGTGTCGAGCGTGACCGTGCCCCCGTACATGTTCAGGCCGCTTTCGGCGTAGCTCTCGACGTGGGCCAGGGGCACGATCTTCGATCGGCTCACCCCGTGCATGTCGGGGAGCTCGAACTGGACGTGTGTGATCCCCCGCTGCTTCCATCCGCGAACAAGGTCCTCGATCGTGCTGTGGCTCTTGGCCATCTTCTCTGTCCTCCTGTGCTGGCGGGTGCCAGTTTAAGTCGACAATGGGAAGTCAATCGGCAAGCGAAGTGGAGATACTCATGTCAGGCTAAGCTTGGTGGCCCAAGATAGACGGCTATGCGGCCGCCTGCCTGTAGATGGCCATCCTTAAGGCCACGGATCCAAGAGGATCTGGGGGACAGCCCGGTTATGTTGGCAGAAAAAGTGCCGTGGAATCTTGGTGGCTGTATCTTCCCCGATTGCCAAGGGGATAGCAGGATCCGGTGGCTTGCTATCACCTAGGCTCAGACTGAGGCCTAGGGATCATACGAATCTCTTTGCCCACTGATTTCTCAAATTTGATTGTGGCGTCTACGGCATGGTATTTGGCCAGGCCGCCTATGCCCCCGAAATGCACTTCCTTGCCATGTTCGACCACGAGCCGCTGATCGACGCCCATATCGTCGATGTCCGGGTAGTGGAGGCAGGTCACATCGGCACCCGTGTCGATTAGAAATAGAACGTTGGCCTCCAGTTCAATTTCCTCGGATATGACAGTCGCTTCGACGAATGGACGGTCATACTGCCCGAAGAAACCGGAGATCAAAGGATCATGACACGAGGCTCGGTATCCAAGAACTCGACGGCGAGTTGATTCTTATCGTACCCGGCCTCTGCGAAAGCGACCCTGACCTCCTCGATGCTGTCACCTGTGGCCACGACTCCATCCTTACTCATGGCTACCCACTTGTCGGGGTACTCATCCAGCAGGACCTTATACTCAGCGGCGAGACGCTTGTTGGCCTCTCTAAATTCCCCGAGCAGGGAAAAAGCATCCCTCCGATCCGCTACTTGTGGAGCCATAACGAGTCCCCTCCATCTCGTTCGCTTGTGGCGCCACCTCCTGACGCTTCCTTCAATAAAGCCAGTATAGCGAAAACCGTATTCTAGGCGGATCCGAGACAACCGTTTTCTCAAGACCGGACTAGACCAGATTGCCGGAACCCGTTTGAAAGTGAGACGGTACCGAGCTTAAGAGCGTACTGACCTGCCCGATCCACCAAACGCTGGCACCACACCCGTGTCAGCCGGATCCTGAGCAACGAGGCCGACAAGGGCGTGTGGACCTACGGCCGCAGGCTTTCAAGGCAGGCCGAGGACGGGATAAAGATCTTCGGCCAGCCCCGTGAGGCATGGATCGAGGTGTCCGTGCCCCCACTGGCGGACGAAGAGTCATGGGACCGTGCGCAGAGAATGAAGAAGGAACGCCAGTGCAGGTCCAGGCGCAACACGAAGACCTTCTACCTCCTGCAGCATCTGATGAGATGCACCTAGTGCGGGATGCTCTTCGGTGCCGACTCCGCCTGGTTGCACGTCGAACACCCACAACGGGAAGAAGAGGTATCGCTACGAGCTAGAGGAGCCCCTGCGGTACTACCGCTGCTACGGAGAGAAGCAGCGCATGCGTTGCAGGAAGCGCCCCTACATCAGCGTGGAGCGTCTGGAGGGGTTGGCCTGGAGCGAGGTTATGGGCGTACTCTGAAATCCCGAACTGGTCGTAGCCGGCATCGAGTCTATGCAGTCACAGGGCACTGGTTGCGTGGCCGAGGAGATCGCATCCCACGAGCGCGGACTGAAGAGAGTTCGGCAGCAGGAGGAACGCGTCATCGATCTCTTTGTCACCGGCAGGATCACCGAGAGCCAGTTCGAACGCCAGCGTGTTTTGATGGCCGAACGTCTGGAGGATCTGAAGATGAAGCTAAACGCTCGCCGTGCCTGTCAACGATTCCCTATCAGTTGAGCACCTGTCGCCTCAAGCTCGCCCTAGGTGAAGGTGAGGGCGCGGGCGGGATTGGCAATCAGGATCTTGTCTATCTGGGCGGGGCTCACGCCCATCTTCCGCATGCGCGGGACGATGTTGTCGATGATGTGGGCATAGCCCTTGCCGCCGTTGCGGCGCATGTGCCACTTGCGGCAGATGTCGTGTGCGATGACGACCTGGTCCTCAAAGCCTTCTCCAATCAGGAACAGTATCCTCTCGAGGCGCTGGCCGTCGTTCGGCATGTTTATCTCCGGCTCTACGAACGGGCCGGTGTTCTCCCAGCTGAATATGTCGTACTCGAGCAAGCATCCTGTCTCGGCCAGAGCTCGCAACGCTCCGGGATCCTGGATTGCTGTGTCGAGGTGGCCGATGATCACCCGCGCCGGATCGGCGCCGCCCTCGACGAGCCGGTCGATGATGCCGGCTGGCGCCTCGTCCCCGACCCCCGAGTGGATGCTGATGGGCGCTCCGGTCTCGGCCTGGGCGCGTCCGGATGCGCGAAGAACCTTCACCTCGTTGTCCGTTAGGGGCCAGAAGTTTCCGATCTCTCCGATGATCCCGCTCTTTACGCCCGTATCGCCCACGCCCTCGGTGATGTCTGCGATGATCTCGCGGGCGATATCGTCCTCGGTCCGCCGGTCCATGTCCGGCGGGTGCGAGTAGGTGACGTAGTAGCTGGAGCCCATGACGATGTTCAGACCCGTCGCCCTGGCGATGCGGGAAAGAGCCAGTGGATCGCGGCCGATGCCGACGCTAGTGGTGTCAACGAACGACCCGCCGCCGGCGTGCCTGAATTCGAGGACCTCCTCGATTGCGGCCCTCTCGTCGAACATGCGGCTCCCGTCCAGGTGGTGGTTGTAGAGGACGTCCGAGCGAGCCGTCATCTCAGGATAGAAGGGTATGTCCTTAAAGCCCCGTATGCTGGCGTGCTCCGACTCGCGGAAATAGCAGGTGGTCTCAAGCAGCATGTGCTCGTGCATCAGCGTGACGCCGAGCCGGGTCGGCTCGATCGGTCCCAGCACGGTCTGGACCATGCCCCTAGGGCCCCTTTCGGCCATTGCCCCTCCCCGGATGCGCTGTTGCCCTATGGCGGGAGCGGCGGTGGCACCGCCTCGCCGGGGCGGGGACGTTGTATCACGCGCCATCTGCCCCGTCAACTTCGGGTCGGCCGACCGGCGCGCAGGCCGGCAGGCGTCAGAGGGCCGCCGAGACCTTCCTTTCAAGCCTGGCCATCCAGCTCTCGACGAGCGAGTCCGAGGAGCAGACCAGGGCCGAGCGCCCCATCATTGAGTAGACCCACCTGCGCGACACCCTAGCCCGCCCTCCCGCGCTAAGCCACCTTCGGTGACGGGCGAGAATCGCGAGCGTCTCAAGGCCCATCAGAACCGGCCACAGAGCGGCCAGCCTCAGGCGGCGCTGTCCGCCCGGTATCGCCAGCACGTAGCGCTGCGCCTCCTCGTAGTGGCCCAGGGCGACCTGTATCCACTCGGTCAGCACGGGCCGCGCCCTCTCTGAGCTGTCGGGATCGAGAAGGTCGGCGGGGGCTAGGCCAAGCGCCCCGAGCCGGTCGAGCGGGAGGTAGCATCGGCCGGTGCGAAGGTCGGCGGGCACGTCGCGAAGGACGTTGGTCAGCTGAAGGGCCTTGCCGAACCGAACGCCCGTATCGCTCATCGAGTCGATATCCCAGCCGGAAAGGGCGTGCGTGTGGGCCGCGCACATCTGCGTCCAGAACGCCCCCACACAGCCGGCTACAAGGTACGTATAGCGGTCCAGCGTCGCCGCGTCGGCGAGGGCGGCGACCCTCCCCGGCTCGCCTGTTGGAAACGAGGACAGGTCCATCTCCATGCCCTCGGTCAAAGTGGTGACGACGCTGCGGATGCGCTCGCGGTCGGCCGGGCTGGCCAGGTCGAGCTCTGCCAGCAGGACGGCTAGCGAGCCCAGCAGGTCGGCCTCAGCAGATGTGGCCTCGGTCTCGAGGATATCGGCGGTGATCGGTTCCAGGGCATCTGGCGACCAGGGACCGTCTATCTGTCCCCTGAGAGCAATCAGGTGCGCGAGGCGGCGGTCCGGTGGGATTGCCCGTGCGTCAGAGATCGTGTCCGCCGCCCGGGCCAGCAGGTAGGCCAGGCCGATCGGTGCCCGTAGCGGACCCGGCAGGATGCGGATCGACAGGTAGAAGGCGCGGGAGGTCCGCCTGAGCAGCCGGTCCAGGTCGATATCGGGGGCTACGGCGTGTACAGCTCCGTTTCGGCCAGCACGGTCTCGGCGATGGCGCTCTGCCCGCCCACCAGCAGGACGCGTCCGTCGTCCAGCAGCGTGGCGGTGTACCGGTAGCGGTCGAAGTTCATGTCTCCGGCGGACTGCCACGTGTTGGTCTCAGGGTCGTACAGTTCGGCCGACTGGCGCTTTCCGACCCCTCCGGCAACGAGCACCCGCCCGTCGGTAAGCAGGGTGGCCGTGTGCTCGGCGCGGGAGATCGACATATCCCCGGCAGGTGACCACGAGTTGGTCTCAGGGTCGTAGGTCTCGGCGCTGGAGCGCTTGCCCAGTCCTCCGGCGACCAGTACGCGCCCGTCGGCGAGCAGGGTTGCGGTGTGCAGCGCCCTCCCGGTGCTCATCTCCCCGGCAGGCGACCAGGTGTCGGTGCCCGGGTCGTAGACCTCGGCCGTGGCGTGATAGGGGCCGTCGAACTTGCCGCCTCCGGTCACCAGCACGCGGCCGTCGGCGAGCAGGGTTGCGGTGTGCAGTGCCCGGCCCGTCTCCATCTCGGAGGTCAGCGTCCACTCCCCTGTCTCAGGGTCGTAGATCTCCGAGTGCGCCTGCTGCTGGAATGTCTTGCTCTTGCCCCCGGTGACTATCACGCGGCCATCGTCAAGGACTACGGCCGCACCCTGCTCGCGGTGGCGGAGCATCTCGCCGGTTGGGCTCCACTGCTCGGTTTCCGGGTCCCAGACCTCCGCGGACTTGTGCGGGTCGAGCCGGTTGTCGTTGCCCCCCGCCAGGAGCACGCGGCCGTCGGGAAGCTCTGCGATCGTCGGGAACTGGCGGTCCTCTTCGGTCGATCCGGTTCTCGTCCACTGCCCGGTCGCCGGGTCGTAGATCTCGGCGCTGTGGTGGACGATGGGCCACTCGCTCACCCCCTTGCCCCGGCCGCCCACGGCCATGACCCTTCCGTCGGACAGCTTGACCGAGGCGTGGTACTGGCGGTCGTTGCCCATCTCCCCGGTCAGGTTGAAGGTGCCGACGCTGTCGGTGGCGATGTCCGCTTCGGTGGGCTCCGCAGCGCCGGTCTCGGGCGTGTCCGTGGGCTGGGCCGCCGGCGCCCCGCTGCAGGCCGCTGAGACGGCGAGCACTGCGATCAGGAGGGCGGTACAGAGCGCTCCCAGTGGGCCGCGCAGGCGGGATTGCTGCCCGGCCAGGATTCGAACCTGGGTCAAAGGCTCCAAAGGCCTGTGTGCTACCACTACACCACCGGGCAAGGCGTGATGGGCCCGGGTGGGCCGGGAATTAGGCGAAGCGATCCCCGTCTCGGTCCCCATTCCCCGGTTCGCGGGGAGGCCGCGGTTCCGCGTATCCGAGCCGCACCAGGACCTGGTAGATGTTGGGACACCAGCCTATGCCGTAGACCGTCGGGGTGAGTAGTCGATCGTCCGTGGGGTTCCAAAGCCGTCTCTTGACAGTCTCTAGTCGAGGGATTCTCCAATCGTACGGCACGCCCAAGAAGCGGCCGTGCGACTTTTTCGCGCCGATCGAGTACACGACCGCGGCGACCGTGAACAATATGAGCGCCGTCTTGACCTTGCTGCTCATGCCCACGACTGATTCTCCTTAGCGCAACCCATTATACTTTGCCGAGCCGCGCAGAGGGGGACTGGATGGCGGAAAGCATCTACTTCGACGTTATCGTGGTCGGGGCCGGGAACGCCGCTCTGTGCGCGGCCCTGTCGGCCCGGGAGGCCGGCGCCTCTGTGGCCGTGCTCGAGAAGGCCCCGCCCTCCTCCCAGGGCGGCAACTGCCCGTACACGGGCGGGGGCTTTCGCTTCACCCACGACGGGCTCGACGATCTGCGCTCGCTTCTCCCCGGTGACGCCGACCTGGGCCGCGCGTCGATGGAGCCGTACACGGCCGCCGACTTTAGGCGGCATTTCGCCGATGCCACCCACGGCGACACGAGCGAGGAGCTGTCCGAGGTGGTCATAGCCCAGTCGCGGCCGACGATCGACTGGATGCACTCCCGGGGCGTTACGTGGGAGCTGTCGATCAGCCCGGCCCTGGAGAACGCGCCGTCGGTGATACCGAACCAGGTGGGCCTGTCGGCGCTGGGATCGGGGCCGGGCCTCGTCGAGATGCTCACCCGGTCCGCGCGGCGGGCCGGGATCCAGGTCCTCTACGGGACCAAGATGGTCGAGCTGATGCAGGGAGACCGTGGGCAGATATGCGGCCTGGTTGCCCAGGACGCCGACGGCAGGCACTTCATCAGCAGCAAGGCGGTGATCCTGGCGTGCGGAGGTTTCGAGGCGAACGCCGAGATGAGGGTCAAGTACCTCGGGGCCCACTGGGAGAGGGCGAAGGTGCGCGGGTCGCGCTACAACACCGGCGACGGGCACCGGGCCGCTCTCGCGGTGGGGGCCGCGCCCGCCGGACAGTGGACGGGCTGTCACGGCACCCCCATCGACGTCGGCGCGCCGGCAACCGGCGACCTGCCGATCACCGACGCTATGCCGAGGCGTTCCTACCCGCTGGGCATCATGGTCAACGTCGAGGGGAGGCGCTTTGTGGACGAGGGCGCATCCTTCGCCGAGCAGACGTTCGTCAGGGTAGGCGACGCCGTGCTGGCCCAGGAGCGCAGCATCGCCTTCCAGATATTCGATGCCCGCTCCACCCCGCTTCTCGAGGACAGGTACGGGGGCTCGAGCCCCGCAAGGGGCGGGACCATTGAGGAGCTGGCCCGGCAGATCGGGGTCAGCCCCGGCGCGCTGTGCGCCACGGTCGAGGCCTACAACGCCGAGGCGCACGATGCCGAGTACGTCCCACGAAGTCTCGACGGCAACGCAACGCGTACGATCGGCCCGCCCAAGTCCAACTGGGCGATACGCATAGACCGCCCGCCCTTCCTCGCCTACCCGGTCACCGGCGGAATAACCTACACGTACGGCGGCCTTGGGATCGACCCGCATGCGCGGGTGCTCGACATGGAGGACCGGCCGATCGAGGGCCTGTACGCGGCGGGCGAGATAGTCGGCGGCATCTTCTACTACAACAGCCTGCGTGCGGCGGGCCTGATGCACGGATCGGTTTTCGGGCGCATGGGCGGCGCCCACGCCGCGCGGCTCGGCTGAGGGCCAGAGCACTGGATCCCAAAGTTGCGGTGCCGGAAGGGGCTCCGCTCTCGTCGCCTGACGGGCCGGCCGCCCAGGTTCAGCCGCTGGCAGAGCGGGTCAGGAGCAACGTCCAGCGGGTCGTGGTGGGCAAGGGGGCGGCCATCGACCTTGCCCTTGCGGCACTTCTGTGCGACGGGCATGTGCTTATCGAGGACGTGCCGGGCATAGGGAAGACCACGCTCGCCCGTTCGCTGGCCGCCTCGCTAGGATGCTCATTCGGCCGTATCCAGTTCACCCTCGACCTGATGCCGGCCGACGTGCTCGGCGTCAACTACTTTAACCAGCAGACCGGCCTGTTTCACTTCAGGCCCGGTCCGGTGTTCAGCCAGGTGCTGCTCGCCGACGAGATAAACCGGGCCACGCCCCGCACCCAGTCGGCGCTGCTCGAGGCCATGCAGGAGCGCCAGGTCACGATCGACGGGGAGACGATGCCCCTGCCCGACCCATTCCTGGTGCTGGCGACCCAGAACCCCGTTGAGCTGGAGGGAACGTTCCCCCTGCCGGAGGCTCAGCTCGACCGATTCATGGTCAGGGTGGAGCTAGGCTATCCGACCGCCAGCGAGGAAGCCGACATCTTCCTCCGGTTCGACGCCCCCGAGGGACCTCCGCCCCTGGACGCGGTGACCGACGCGGCGGCGCTAGGCAGCGCGCGGGCCGCGGTTGCGCGGGTGCATGTTGACGCGCTGGTCCGCCGATATGTCGCCGACGTCGTGCGCGCGACGCGCTACCACGAGGGTGTAGAGCTCGGCGCCAGCCCGCGAGCCGGACTCGCCCTCTACAAGACCGCACAGGCCAGGGCGGCCCTGGCCGGCCGGGACTACGTGCTTCCCGACGACGTAAAGGACCTCGCCGTTCCGGTGCTCGCCCACCGCATGATCATGGGCGCGTCGGCAAGGCTCAAGGGCCTGGGAGCGGCCGAGGCGATCGCCGAGGTCCTTAAGAAGGTACCGGTTCCCATAGAGGTGGAGCGCCAAACGGAAGAGGCCCTGACCGGACAGGACGGCTAGCCGGTGCTGGCCCAGCTTTGGCAGGAGCTGTGGACCGGGCTGTTCGTCATCCTGATCGTCGCCGGCGTCCTCACCGGCCACAGCGTCCTGATCGCCTTCGGGGCGATGGGCCTGCTGATGACGGGCATCAGCTGGCTGTGGGGCAGGGTCTCGCTTAATCGCGTTACGTACGAGCGGATACTGCCCAGGCGCAGGGTGTTCATAGGGGAGGCCGCACCCCTTTCGATCGTCCTTACGAACAGGAAGCCCGTGCCGCTTGCCTGGGTCAGGACAGAGGACAACATCCCGGACGCGGTGACCGTGGAGGGAGCCAGGGTTGCCGCGAGCGTCGACCCGAACTCCTCCACCCTTGAGCACCGCACCTCGATAGGCTGGTACGAGCGCATACGGTGGGACTACTCGGTGCGCTTTCGGAAGCGCGGCTACTTCAGGCTCGGACCCGCCCGGGTCGACTCGGGCGACATGTTCGGCCTGTTCGACTCCAGAAAGCGCGTGGACACGACCGACGCCGTGCTGGTCTACCCCAGGGTGGTGCCCCTCTCGGAGATTGGCATTCCCGGGGGCCGCCCCCTGGGCGAGGTCTCGGGGGGTCTGAGGATCTTCCAGGACCCGTCCAGGCCGGCCGGCGCCCGCGAGTACGAGGCCGGCGACCCGCTGAGCGCCATCGACTGGAAGGCGACGGCCAAGGGCCGGTCGCTGTGGGTTCGCACCTTTGACCCGAGCGCCAATGTCACCGTGATACTCGCCGTCTCCGTCGAGACATCGCCCCAGCACTGGCGCGGCTACTCGTCGGTCCGCCTTGAACGCGCGATTACCGCGGCAGCCTCCCTCGCATCCCACTGCATGGAGAGCGGCTACTCGCTCGGGCTGGTCTCCAACGGAGTGCCCATGGTCACAGACAGGCCTGCGGAACTGCGCCCCTCGCGCAGCCGGCCCCAGCTCAGAGCGGTGCTCGAGACACTGGCGACGCTCCAGCCGATAACCCTCTCACCCATGGTTGCCCACCTGGAAAACCGCATGGGCCGCTTCCCGGTGGGCGCCACGGTAGTGTTGGTGACCGCCTACTTCGATCGAGACCTCGCGGGAGTGCTGACACGCCTCAGGGCGAGGGGGCATCCGACCGCCGTCGTCTATTTGGGCGGCGCCCCGGCGCCTCCGGTGCCGGCGGGCGTTACCCTCTTCGACATCGCCGAGCAGATGGCCGGCCTCGACGATCATCCCGGGGAGGGCGGGCCCGGATGAGCCCGGCGTCCCAGGACAGGCTCGTCATCGCCGCACTGGTGGTGTCGGAGAGCGCGTGGATATTTGCGTTGCTCGGCATCATCGGCCTGGCGCTCGGCACCGACGGCAGCCCGCTTGGCTGGCTCGCCGTGCTGGCGCTGATGGCGGCCGCGGCGGTGGTGGCCCGCATGCTCTCACGCCTGCCACCGGGCCGGGGCGACTCGCCCATGGCCGACGCGCTGCCGTATGCGCTGCAGGCGTTTGCGGGGGCGGGCGCGATATACCTTGTCATGGGCACCCAGGTCGACCTGACCGACGCGTTCTGGGACCTTAACTGGCCCGGGGTCGTTGCGAGCGGCTCGGAGGTGGCGGGCGCCAACTTCAGGGCGACGGTGGGCGCGATAGCGGGGGTTGTGCTGTGGTGGCGGGGTGGGCGTCTCGGCTCTTCCGAGGAGCCCGGCGCCTCGCTCGACCGCAGCTACAAGATCGGGACCGTGCTGATGGCCTTGGCGGTGCTCGTCGACGTCGGCACCGCGACGCCGCTCAACACCTTCGGAGCGCTGTTCGTATTCTTCGCAGGCGCCCTGGCCGGGCTCGGGGTGGCTCGCCTTGGTAGGGGGGCCGGGGGCGAGAGGGGGGCCATGATATGGCTGCGGGCGGTCGGTACGGCGGTGGCCGTCGTGCTGGCGATCGGCTTTGCGTTCAGCCTGGTCCGGAGCAGCATTCTGGACGCCGTGAGTGCGCCGGTAACCGAGGTTCTCGGCTGGATGGGCACGGTTCTCTTCTTCGCGTTCATCGTCCCGGTCGCCTGGGTGGTAAACGGGGTCGTGAGGCTGTTTGTGGGGCTGTTTGCCGGGGATGGGCCGACCGGCGACGTGATCCCTGCCGGCGAGTCGATAGGAGAGCAGTTCCTCCAGCAGCAGTCGGGACAGACCCCGCTGTACGTGGCGGCACTGGAGTGGATTCTCCTGGCTGTCATATCGGCGGCGGGCCTGTACATCCTCTCCCGCGCACTTCGCCGCCGCGGCAGGGGATCGGCGCGGACCCCGCAGGGTGTAAGGGAGTCGATCAGGGAGGACTTCGACCCGGTCTTCGACGCCGCGGAGATGCTCTACGGCCTGCTGCCCGCCGCGCTGCGTCGCCGCAGAGGACGGTCGCCGATCGTGCTGCCCTCCGGGCCGCCGGGGGTCGTAAGGGCGCTGCGCGGCTACTACCGCCTGCTCCTTTTCGCAGGGTCGCTCGGGGGAATGAGGCCGCGCTTTGCGACGCCGACCGAGTACAGTGGCGAGCTGGATGCGCTGGTCCCCGGGGGCATCGCCCGGCGCGCGACGGCCGCGTTCAATGCCGCGTTCTACGGGGGCGCCGAGCCGCCCGCGGCGGAGCTGGACGAGATCGGGGCGGAACTCGACCGCCTCGGCGCCCCGGAGATCTAGCTCCGGCCGCTACCCGGGCTAGATCAGCCCGAGCTCTCGCACCTCGCTAAGCGATTTCTCGTAGGCGTCGACCGTGTCATTAACGTCCTGGTCGGAGTGAGCCTGCCCGACGATCAGCCGCGTGCCGTTGCTCATGGGATCGACGCCGCTATTGAGCAGGGCCAGGTGCAGCTGCGAGTTGCGCCGCCCGTCGTTCACCTTCGCCCACTCCTCGTCGGTCAGGTGGAATGTGGCGCCGTCCTCTTCGATCTCCAGGTCGACACCGAGCCTGAGGAAGAGCAGCGATCCGTGGCCGGTCATCTGGCCGGGGATCTCCATCCTGCCGAGCAGGTCGTTTATGCCCTCCTTGATCCTGGCGGCGGCCGCATCCGCCTTCTCGTTGACGTCGCCGTCACGCACGAGCTGGAGCGCCGCGACGCCGGCGGCGGCCGAGAGCGGGTTCGCGTTGAAGGTGCCGGGGTGTGAGACGCGCTCGTTGGCGTCGTACTCGGCGTCGTTGTGAAACTCCATCAGGTTGATGATCTCGGCCCTGCCGGCGACCGCGCCTCCCGGCAGCCCCCCGCCGAGTATCTTGGCCATGGTCGTAAGGTCGGGCGTGACGTCGAACCTGCGGGACGCGCCGCCCCGCGAGAGGCGAAAGCCGGTTACGACCTCGTCCATCAGGAGCAGGACGCCGGTCCTCTCGGTGATCTCGCGCAGCTGGCCCAGAAACTCCGGGGACATCGGGTGAAGGCCCATGTGCGAGCCGGTGGGCTCGAGCATCAGCGCCGCTATGTCGTCGCGCTCGGTCAGGGTCCTTTCGACCAGGCCGATGTCGTCGGGCGGGAGGACGATCATGGTCTCCAGCGTCTCTTTGGGGACGCCGCCAAGGCCCGAGCCTCCGGCCAGCGCGTAGTCGCTCCAGCCGTGGAAGTGGTCGTCGAACTTGACCACCTTGCTCTTGCCCGTATAGGCGCGCGCCAGCCTCAGGGCCATCATGACGGCCTCGGTGCCGGAGCTCTGGAAGCGGACCTTCTCTGCGCACGGCACGAGCTCGCGCACGAGCTCGCCCCAGCGGATCTCGGCGTCGGTCGAAGAGCCCATCTGAGTGCCCTTTTCCATCGCCTCCTTGACGGCGCTGACCACTTTGGGGTGCGAGTGGCCGAGGATCATCGCGCCATGCCCGGTCTTGTAGTCGATGATGCGGCGGCCGTCCACGTCCCACTTGTGAGATCCCTCGGCGTGGGTGACATACATGGGGAACGGGCGCAGCCGCCGGGCGTCGTGGGTGACGCCGTCGGGGAACAGATCCCTGGATCTTCCAAAGCGCTCCATGGACGCCGGGTGAAGGTCGATGTATCGCTGCTCGATGGGCGTTGTCATAGGGTTTCTCCGATCGATCTTTGTCTGCTCTAAAGGGCCCTAGGGGCGGGGAGGTCCTCCGCCCTGCGGGATGCGACTCCCCGCTGGCGGGGCTGCGGCCCGCACCGCTTTCCAAACACGCGCCTCCCTGCGAACAGGGGTCGGTGGGTAAGCCTATGATAGAACTCGCCCGGCGGCACGCGCAACTTGGCGCACTCGCGTGCGGTGACTGGAGCGGCTAGAACTCGAGATCCAGGGCGCGGCACAGGAACTCGGTCATCGGCCCGGCCCGCCCGCAGGTCGAGTGGAAGCGCTCAAGGAAGTCGGGCGCGGTCGCCTCGCCCTCGCTGAAGCCTGCCCATAGCGCGAAGCTGCGGGACTTCAGCACCTCGATGAGGGGGTGCTCGGGATCGTAGCCCCTGGGCGCGCGTTTGAGCGGCTCGCCGGGCATGAGAGACAGGCCCTCGATGCCCTCGGTGGCGGCCTTCCAGCCGACGGGGTTTGCGACGATCGCATCGCGTATCTTCGCAAGGGAAGCGGGATCGGGCCTCCAGATCCCGCAGCCGGCTCCCACGTTTCCGGGCTCAAGGTGCAGGTAGAAGCCCGGCGCGTGCACGTCCCGGGCCCTGGCGTGCCTGAACTGGGCTGCCGCGTGGGTCTTGTAGGGCGATTTGTCCTTGGAAAAACGCACGTCCCTGTAGATGCGGAACATGGACCCGCCGTTGGGGCGGGCGTCGGCCACGAAGTGCGGGCTGATGATGGGAAGGACCTCGCCGAACTCGGCGATGAACTCGAGCAGGGGGCCCTTTACGTGCCGCTCGTAGCGCGGCTTGTTGGCCGTGAACCATGCCCGGTCGTTGTTGAGCCTGAGCTCGGCGAGGAACTGGAACGTCTCGGCTCCGAAGTGCGGCTCTGCCAATCTGCGCCTCCTTGGGCTCGCTGGTAGGGCGCCCGCCCCGGCGCCCGTGGACGGAAAGGAGCAATGTTATTGGGCTCCCGGCGGTGCGACAAGCGCCCCGGAGGCCGGGATTTAGGGCCGTTTTGGCACCCGTAAAATGGCCCGTTTCCCCGTATATATAGGCATAAACGTATGCTTGACACCAAAAAAGTGGTGTGATAATTTTCACCAAGCCTCGCGCGGGCATGGATACGGGCGCGCGGCGCCGTCGGCGCTCGCCGTCCGGGTGGGGCCGCATCGCTAAATCACCGAAAGGTAGGCAGTGGATCCGGAAGTTCTAGCGAATCCCCAGTGGAGTGAACTCGGCGACCTGCTTACCAACCTCTGGATCATGGTGGCGCTCGTCGTGGTTTTCGCCACCAACATGCTCATAGCCCACAACTGGCTGCCCTCCTTCATTCAAACCCGCCATCTCGACGCCGCCCTTTCACGGGCCAGACCCCTCTTCTACGCGCTCGCGCTCGCCTCGTTCGGGGCCGCGATGTACATGCTGTCGCGGGTGGTGGACAACGCGGGGGTCCTGAGGGACTTCTGGGCCAACTACTGGATCTGATCCCCAATCTGAAACCGAAGTACTGATACTTGCTACCAGGCGACTTTCAACCGCAAATACCCGGACCAAAGAGGATGGCACTGCTGGGGGTGCTGGGACTGGTCAGCCTCTTCGGACTCGCGGTCGTGGTGGGCGTCCTCCTGTTTGTGATCTCGTCATGGCTGGGTCGCCCGGTCAGCGTGTTCGGCTTTACCGAGGGCCCCGATCAGCCCATCGCCTTCCCGCACACGGTCCACGCCGGGTCCGAGGAGGAGGGCGGAATAGGGCTCGACTGCACCTTCTGCCACCGCAACGTCACCCAGGGTGCGGCGGCCACGGTACCGGCCGTGGGCCTGTGCATGTCGTGCCACTCCGTGGTCGGCGACGACCTTCCCGAGATCGAAAAGCTGCGCGACTACCATGCCCAGAGCCGCCCCATCGACTGGGTGAGGGTCCACCGCCTGCCCGACCACGTGCGCTTTAACCACCAGGCGCACGTCCAGTTCTTCTCAGAGCGCGACGGCATCCCGCCCTCGGCGGTCTGTGCGACCTGCCACGGTCCGGTGGAGAAGATGGAGAAGGTGCGGCAGGTCGAGCCGCTGAAGATGGGTAACTGCGTCGACTGCCACAGGGACAACAGCGCGCCCACGGACTGCACGACGTGTCACTACTAAAGGGATCCCTACCGGCATACCGATGGCTCTGACCAGGCGACAGTTCCTGACCGTAGTGGGTGGCGGCGCCCTGGGCGCCGTCGTCGCCGCCGCGTGCGGGATTCCCGAGGACGAGCTGTTCGTCCAGTCGCCGCCGGGCATGCCCGAGGACCTGGTGACAGGTCTCGACAACTGGTACGCGACCGTCGCCGGCGGATTTCCGACCTCCGAGGGGGTCGTCGTAAGGGTCATGGAGGGCCGCGCAAAGAAGGTCGAGGGCAACGTCGACTACCCGGTCAACCGGGGGCGGCACAGCGCCCGCAGCGAGGCCCTGCTCCAGGAGCTCTACAACCCCGACCGCATTCGCGGCCCGCTGGCTCGCGTGGGCGAACGCGGGGAGGGCAACTGGGAGGAGATAGGCTGGACCGACGCCATATCGCGGATAGCCCACCAGCTCGGCCAGACAAGGGACGAGCGCGAGAACCGCCAGGTGGTCGTGGTGACCCGACCGTCCGTATCTGCGGCCGGGGTCGTCGTCGACCGGTTCGTAAACACCTACCGGGGCACCTACCTTGGCTACGATCCCCTGGACAACACCAACCTGCGGGCGGTCATGAAGAACCTGTTCGACCAGGACAGGCTCCCCGACTTCGACATCGAGAACACGAAATACCTGCTCTCGTTCGGCGCGGACTTTCTCAACACCTGGGTATCTCCGGTCCGCTACATGCGCGGCTACGGCGAGTTCAGGCAGGGAGCGCGGGAGCGCGGGACGATGGTGCACGTCGACTCGCGCTTTTCGATGACCGGCGCCAACGCCGACGAGATGGTCTTCGTCAGGCCCGGGCGCGAGGGGCTCCTGGCACTGAGCATGATCCAGGTGATCGTCAGCTCGGGCCTTGCCGATCCGGTGGCCGCCCGGGATATAACCGGCGGCGGTGAGATCGACATAGACCGGTGGGCGCCCGAGCAGGTCGCACAGGAGGTCGGAGTCCCGGCCGAGAAGATAACCCGGATCGCCCAGGAGTTCGCCTCGCAACGCCCGGCGCTCGCGATCGGCGGCGGCTCGGCCGGAGCGCACACGAACGGCCTGTTCAACCTTACGGCGATCTACTCGCTGAACTTTCTGGTCGGCTCCGTCAACGCCCAGGGCGGCCTCAGATTCAACCCGGCGCCCCCCACCCAGGAGATGGCCGACGCCGAGGCGAACCTGCGGGCGGGCACCGGGGCACAGTGGCGCGACCTGGTCCGGTCGATGACCGACGGCGAGGTGAAGGCCCTCCTGATCGACGGCTCCGACCCGATGTACGGCCTGCCGGACGCGATGGGAATGCGCGAGGCGTCGTTCAACGTTCCGTTCATATTCAGCTTTGCAAGCCACCTGAACGACACGGCGTCGATGGCGGACCTTGTGCTGCCCGCCCACACCGCGCTCGAGGACTGGGACACCGACGTTCCGGCGGCAGGGCCCGGCCACCAGGTCGTGGGCTTCCAGCAGCCGGTGGTCCGGCCCTTCTTCGAGGCCCGTGGAAGCGAGCTCGGAACAAGGTCCATGGCCGACGCGCTGATGGCGATCGCGGCGGAGATGGACCTGGACCTCGGGCTCGGCGCGAGCTCCATCAAGGAGGTCGTAGAGGGCGGCGCCCGCCAGCTGTTCGAGCTCGGCCGCGGCTCGGTGAAAGCATCGGATTTCCGGGCCTTCTGGATCGGCGTGCTGCAGCGCGGCGGCTGGTGGGACACCGACCATAAGTCCGTATCGCTGGGGAGTGCCCCGGAGACCAAGATGCTGCCCGGCGAGGCGCCCGCGCCCGAGTTCGCCGGACCCGGCGGGGATACGTTCCACCTGCTCCCGTTCTCGTCGACCTCGCTCGGCGAGGGGCAGGGCGCACACCTGCCCTGGCTGCAGGCCACGCCGGATCCGCTCACCTCGGCGACCTGGGAGACCTGGGTGGAGATAAACCACCGGGTAGCCGAGATCATGGACATTCGCGAGGGAGACCTCCTGCGGGTGGTGTCCGCCCACGGCAGCGGCGGTCTCGCCGGTTCCGGCATAACGGCGATCGCCTACCCGCACCCGGCGGTGCCGCCCGACGTGGTCTCGATACCGCTCGGCCAGGGCCACCGCTCAGGCGGGCGCTACGCCGAGGGGAGGGGGGCGAACGCCCTTTCCATACTGGCCCCAAGGGTCGATGGCGAGTCGGGGGCGCTGGCCTGGTCGGCCACCAGGGTGAGGATAGAGAAGGTGGGCGAGTGGAGGCGGCTGCCCAAGTTCGAGAACAACAACCCGAACTTCGCCCGCGACGAGCACCACAGGGTGATCCAGCTAACGCCGATAGACAGCTAGCAGCGAATGCAGCACGGGGTACATAGCGAGCTATGACGGAAGCAAAGTGGGGAATGGTGATCGACGTCGACCGGTGCACTGGTTGCCAGGCGTGCGTAGTCGCATGCCAGTCGGAGAACAACATCCCCATAAACGATGAGGGCCTGTTCAACCAGCAGCGCGCCAACCAGTGGATCAGGATCGAGCGCTACTGGGAGGGCGAGTACCCGGACGTTAAGGCGCGCTTCATCCCGGTGCTGTGCCAGCACTGCGACGACGCGCCCTGCGAGCCCGTCTGCCCGGTCTACGCGACCTACCACAACGCCGAGGGGCTCAACGTACAGGTCTACAACAGGTGCATAGGCACCCGGTTCTGCGCCAACAACTGTCCCTACCAGGTCCGCTTCTTTAACTTCTGGGAGCCGGCCTGGCCGGAGAGCCTGAAGAACCAGCTCAACCCGGACGTCACGGTTCGCAGCCGGGGCATCATGGAAAAGTGCACCTTCTGCATCCAGCGCATCCGAAGGGCCGGCCGCGATGCCAAGCGCGACGGCCAGGAGATCGAGGACGGTGACCGCGCCCTGAGCCCGGCATGCGTGAACGCGTGCCCCACCGGGACGCTGGTGTTCGGAGACCTTAACGACGAGGATTCCGAGGTCGCCCGGATGGCGGAAAGAGAGCTTAACGGGGACCACGGAAGGGGCTACCACATGCTCGAGGAGCTGGGTACGCACCCGAGCGTGATCTACCTAAAGAAGATAGATAGGTCGGCAAAGCTGCCGGAGGAAGCGCATGGCTAGCCAGGCCGCACATCCCCCGACCGGCTTTTACGCCGACAACCCGGCCTGGGACAGCCACCCGGCGATAACGGGCGACCTGCTGGGCCGCCGCGAGAAGGCCGGACCGGTCTTTAAGGTCGCCGCCGCGGTCTTCGGAGCGCTGCTCGTGGTCGGAATCGTCGGGATGATCCTCAGGCTCGTCGACGGCGTCTCGGACACGGCGAGGTGGGGCTACACGGCGGCCGTGCTCTCGTTCCTCCTCACCACCGCATCGGCCGCCCCCATGGTGGCCATCGCACCGCGAATAGCCAAAGGTCACTGGCGACGCATCATCTCGAGGCCGGCCGAGATGTGGTCGGTCGCCGGGCTGCTCAGCCTGCTTCTTTTCATCCCGCTCCTTTGGGTGCTGCCGAGCCTTGAGGACGGGAGGCGGTCCCTGTGGTTCTACCACCCCGGCGACGTGTTTGCGTACTCGCCGCACCTGTGGACGACGCTTGCGATCGTGGCGCTCGTCGTGGTGGGCCTTGCCCTCCTATGGGTCTCGGCCCTGCCGGACCTTGCGCTGCTGCGCGACCGGGCGCCCAGGGACAGCGCTGAGGGCCGCCGCTACCGGTGGCTTGCGCGGGGCTGGATAGGGAGCTCAGCGCAGTGGGACTGGCAAAAGCACCGCCTCGGCATCCTTGGGGCGCTCTACTTCCTGATGCTCGTAACGGTGCACTTCCTCTTCTCGACCGACTTTTTGATGACGCTCGTGCCGGGCTGGCTGGACGCGCTCTACCCGGCCACGCACGCGGCGAACGCGCTCCAGGCCGGGGCGGCGACGATGATCATCACGATGTTCGTCCTGCGAAGGTTCTGCGGCTACACGGAGATCGGACTCGACCAGTTCTGGGGTCTGGGCAAGCTGATGTTCGCCCTCTCGCTGCTCTGGTTCTGGTTCTGGTTCTCCAGCTTCAACGTCCTGTGGTACGGCAAGAAGCCGAACGAGCAGGCCGTGATGGACCTTTTCATCCGCGGCCCGTACATGCCGATCTTCTACCTGACCTTCATCACGGTCTTCGTCTTCCCGCTGGTCACGATGATCTGGAACTTCCTCAGGCGGAGCATCTGGGGACCGACGATGATCGCTGTCTCGGTCCTGATCGGCACCTTCTTTGACAGGGTGCGCCTGTATGTGGGCGGGTACTCGGTGAGCGATCAGGCGGCAAATTTCCACGGCATCGAGCACGTTCCGGCAACGGTGCTTCCGGGGATTGCGGACGTGCTGATCGTGATCGGCGCGATCGGCGGATCGATCTTCCTGTTCCTGATCGCGACCCGGCTGGTGCCGGTGATCAACATCTGGGAGCAGAAGGAGCTGCTTCTGTACAAGCTGCACAAAAAGTACCACCGGACCACGGTGCTGGTCCTTGGCAAGCCGGAGTAGTGGTGGGTAATGCAGGAATACACCTACGCCACCGATAAAGAGATAAACCACAGCCTGCTCAAGGACGTCGTGGGCATGCCCAGGTGGTGGCTCGGGGCCTTCGGGTTCCTGGCCCTGGTGTGGCTTACGGGCGTCGGGGCATACGGCTGGGAGCTCAACCAGGGCCCGGGCGTGCTCGGGGTCAACAGGCCCGTGTACTGGGGCTTTCTGATAACCAACTTCGTGTTCTGGATCGGCATCAGCCACGCGGGGATCATGGTCTCTGCGATCCTGCGGCTCACCCAGGCCGAGTGGCGGCGCCCGGTAACGCGTGCGGCCGAGGTCCTGACGCTGTTCTCGCTGTTGGCCGCCCTGTCGAACATCATGTTCCACGTGGGGCGGCCGTGGCGGCTCTACTGGGTCGCACCCTACGACTTCGACCGAGGGATCTGGCCCAACATCCGCTCGCCGTTCGTGTGGGACCCGAGCGCGGTCGGAACCTACCTGATCGGTAGCTCGCTGTTCGTATTCGTAGCGCTGATCCCCGACCTTGCGGCCGTGCGCGACCGCAGCAGCGGGAGGACCCGCAAGTTCTACGCGGCGCTCTCGCTCGGCTTTCGGGGCACGCCCAGGCAGTGGAGGCTGCAGGCGGTGGCGGGGATACTGCTTTCGGCGCTGGTGCTGCCGGTATTCGTCTCGGTGCACAGCATCGTGTCGTGGGACTTCGCCGTGGCGATCGGCGTCGAGGGCTGGCACTCGACGATCTTCGCGCCCTACTTCATCATCGGCGCGATCCACTCGGGCGTCTCCGCCGTGGCAATGGTCATGGCACTGATGGTCTGGCTCTGGAAGTGGGACAAGTTCATAACCAACGACCACTTCGACGCGATTGGAAGGCTGCTGATCATAGTTGCGACCACGTGGTTCTTCTTTTTCGCGCTGGAGTGGATATTCGCCCTCTACACGCTGGAGAGTTCCGACATCGCGCTCAGGGAATGGCAGATATTCAGTATGCCGATGGGGATGCTCTTTCTGGTGTTCCTGATAACGGCATACTTCATCCCCGTGCCCGCCTGGCTCTTCAGGGCGGTGCGCAGGAGTCCTGTGTGGATGTTCTGGACGACGATCCTGGTCAACGTCGGGATGTGGATGGAGAGGTTCCTGATCATCATCCCGGGCCTTCAGAGGCGCCAGCCCTTCGAGTTCTCCTGGGGCAGCTACGCCCCCAGCATCGTCGAGATCCTGCTGGTTGCCTCCACGTTCGCGTTCGTGGGCATGGGCATACTGCTGTTTGCAAAGATTTTCCCGCTGGTGCCGGTCTTCGACGTCAAAGAGGGGACGAGGCTGGCGGACACGATAAGGGTCGGCCGCCGCGTGGTGCCGGCGTCGATCAGGGAGTGACGGCCGGCAAGCGAATCGGCCGGGTTAGCGGAGTGATAAAGATGGGCGAGGTGTCGCCATGATGGCCAGGAAAAGCGTCATAGGACTGTTCAAGGGGGTAGACGAGGCGGCCGACGCGCTCGACGCGGTTCGCGCGGGCGGGTTCGAGCGCGACGAGTACGAGATACTCACCGGCACGCCGTATCCTGAGGGTGCGTTCGGCGAGGATGAGCCGCATCACAGCCTGTTTCGCTACCCTCTGATTGGTGCCGCATGCGGCTTCATAATCGGCCTCGTCCTCACCTCGGGCACACAGCTCGCCTACCCGCTGGTGACCGGCGGAAAGCCCATCCTCTCGGTGCCGCCCATGGCGATCATCATGTACGAGGGAACCATGCTGGGCGCGATCATCTTCACGGTGATCGGGATAATCATCGAGTCGCGGCTGCCCAGGGTGTTCATGGGCGCATACGACACGCGCGTCACCGAAGGCTACATCGGCCTCACGGTCACGACCGACGAGGAGAGGGTCGGCAGGGCGGAGGAGATCCTAAGGGATGCGGGGGCGGAGGACGTTAAGCGCGGCTGGGAGCAGACCGACTTCGACTAGACGCATGGCCCTTTCACCCCTCTCCGTAAACCATAGGACGGGCGCAGCGCGGCGGGCGCTGCGGGTTCTTGCCGCCGCGGGACTCGTGGCCCTGGCCCTCGCCGCGGCCGGCTGCTACAACAACAACACGGGCGAAACCGGCGTGCTCGGCTTTGCGCGCTTTAAGCTGCCGGCCTTCCCGGAGACCGGCAGCCACGCCACGGTCGTCTTTTCCGAGATGCACTTCTCGCCGGCCTACAAGGTCCAGGAGGTGCCGAGGATCCTGCCCCCAGAGGGCTCGATCCCGGTGGACGGGGTCGAGATCGTATACACGGCCGAGGAGTACGCGGTGCTCATCCAGCCCGATGCCTACGCCGATTCCTACGACACGGACGAGGCCGCAGAGCTGTATCGGGTCAACTGCATGGTCTGCCACGGCCAGAGCCTTACCGGCGAGAGCGTCATGAAGGACTATCTGGTCCGTGGGGCGGCCCCGGCGAGCATGATGGGCGACATAGCGATGAACGCAGCGGAGGGCGAGCTGTTCGCGTGGATCTCCTACGGGAGCCGGACGGCCTTCACGCTGGCGATGGTGGGCGAGCCCAACCCCACGGTGATGCCCGAATTCAGGAACCTACTTACCGAGGAGGAGCGCTGGCACCTGGTCTCCTACATCCTCGGACGCCAGGGCCGCTAGCGGGGGGAACGGGGGGAAGCGGACCTTACCTGCCCGGCCTTTGGGACGCCCACCGGCGTTACCCAGATGCGCTGGGCCACCTCGTAGCTGACGACCGCGTCGCCGGCCTCGGTCCTCATCGAGACGACCCCCCGGTACGGCGCTGCATCCGTAACGACCGCCGTCTGGCCGGGCATCACGCCGCTCTGGACGAAGTACTCAAGTAGCTCGCGGTCCTCCTCGGGGATGCGGTCTATGGTGACCGTGGTCCCCGAAGAGACCTTCTCGATCGGGACGGTGAGCCTGTCCCTTGCAAAGGCGCTGCCGGGGATGGGGTGGCCGAAGGGGCAGGTCGTTGGCCTCCCCAGCCGCTCGTCTATCTTCTCTGCGAGCTCTTCGGAGATGGCGTGCTCCAGGCGGTGGGCCTCCTCGTGCGCCTTGTAGGGCTCAAGGCCCAGGAGGTCGACGACCATGCGCTTTGCCAGGCGCTGGCGCCTTACGATGTGCTCGGCCGTCACCCTGCCGGTTGCGGTCAGCTCGATGTCCTTGTCCGGCGGGGTCTCCACTAGGCCCTCGCGGACCAGCCGGCGTATCATGCCGCCGACCGACGGGAGGGAGGTGCCCAGCCCCTCGCCCACGGGCAGCCGCTTGAGCTGCGCTGCCAGGTTGGTGGGGGTTACGCGTATGCCCAGCTCGTGGAGCTGGAAGATCGAGACCAGGTAGTTCTCGGCCGCCATGGACAGGCGGCTTTCCTTGGGCGCCTTCTTGCCGCCCCGGTTCGGGCGTCTTCTTGGGGATGCGGTGGCCATGTGGTCGAATCTACCATCGGGCCATCTGCCGGTCAACGAGAGAGCCCGCCCATGCGCGGGCGTGGGGATCGGCGCGTCGACGGGCCCTGCGCCGGTTGACGGCCGCCTCGGTGAGCTAGTAGCATACCTGTTTGTCGCCTGCGTGGGCGGAGGGGTTTCACTGTGCCTTGCCAAGGGTACGTGAGCGGGCCCCGCATCCCGTATCCACGCGGCTCAACTTTTGCGGGCTGGGCGGGCCCGCATAGGGTTCTCAGTAAGGAGCGATAGCCGGACTAGTCATGCCAACCGTAAACCAATTGGTTCGCAAGGGTCGAAAGTCCAAGCGCCGCAAGGACAAGGCGCCGGCGCTGAGGTTCATGTTCAATACCCTCAAGAACAGGGGGCGAAGGTACTCGGGCTCTCCGCAAAAGCGCGGGGTCTGCGTACTGGTAAGGACCCAGACGCCCAAAAAGCCCAACTCGGCCCTGCGCAAGGTCGCCAGGGTCCGGCTCACCAACGGCATGGAGGTCACGGCCTACATCCCGGGCGAGGGCCACAATTTGCAGGAGCACTCGGTCGTGCTGCTCAGGGGAGGGCGAGTAAAGGACCTTCCGGGCGTGCGCTACCACATCATCCGAGGGGCTCTCGACACGGCCGGCGTGGACGACCGAAAGCGCGGCCGCAGCAAGTACGGGAGCAAGAAGGCCCAGACGCCGGGATAGGGCGGTACTCACATGGCACGAAGGCACAGAGCGGAGAGAAGGCGCATAAGCCCCGATCCTAGGTTCGGGAGCACGGACCTTGCCAAGTTCATCAACCGAGTGATGATCGGCGGCAAGAAGTCGACCGCCCAGCGCGTCGTCTACGGGGCGCTCGACATAGCCGCCGACCGGGCCAAGCGGCCGGGGATAGACGTGTTCGACATGGCTGTCCGAAACTCCGTGCCCGCCCTGGAGGTCAAGTCCCGCAGGGTCGGAGGGGCGACGTACCAGGTTCCCGTAGAGGTCCGGCCCGACCGCCGCATGGCGCTGGCGATGCGCTGGCTCATAGGCTCGGCGCGAGCGAAGTCCGGCCGCCCGATAGCGGAGCGCCTCGCACAGGAGCTGCTCGAGGCCTCCCGCGGCGAGGGCACGGCCGTAAAGCGCAAGGATGACCTGCACCGCATGGCGGAGGCCAACAGGGCCTTCGCACACTACCGTTGGTAAGTCCCCTTAAGACCCCCGTAAGACCCACCCAAAGACTAACCCCGATGACGACCAAGACCACCGAGAACAAACAGGCAAGGACATCCCGCGCGCCGAAGGGCCCGCGGCTCGACCGGACGCGGAATATCGGCTTTATAGCCCATATCGACGCGGGCAAGACCACGGTCACAGAGCGCGTGCTGTACTTCGCCGGACGCATCCGCAAGATCGGCGGCGTCGACGAGGGAACGACGGCGATGGACTGGATGGCCCAGGAGCGCGAGCGGGGCATCACCATAACCTCCGCCGCGACCACGGCCAGCTGGAAGGGCCACACCATAAACGTCATCGACACCCCGGGCCACGTGGACTTCACCGCCGAGGTGGAGCGCAGCCTGCGGATCCTGGACGGCGGGGTCGTGGTGCTCGACGCAGTAGCGGGCGTCCAGCCCCAGTCCGAGACGGTCTGGCGACAGGCCGACCGCTACCAGGTGCCGCGCATCTGCTTTGTAAACAAGATGGACAAGGTCGGGGCGGACCTTCAGAGGGTGATGGACAGCATCGTAAGGCGCCTGGGTGCAAACCCGGTGGCGGTCCAGCTCCCGATCGGAACGGAGTCCGAGTTCCGCGGGGTCGTCGACCTGATCGGGCGAAGGGCCTTCCTGTACCCGGCCGACGGCGAGCAGGTGCCCACGGAGGGCCCCGTCCCTGCCGAGATGGCCCAGGTGGTCGAGGACTACCGGGCAAGGCTCGTCGAGAAGGTCGCAGAGACCGACGACGACCTGCTGCTGCGCTTCCTGGAGGACGACGAGATCGCCCCCGGAGAGCTCGTCGGCGCGCTGCGCAGGGCGACGATCGCGAACAGGATCGTCCCGGTGCTCTGCGGCACGGCGCTCAGGACCAAGGCGATCCAGCCGCTCATAGACGCGGTCTGCTCATACCTTCCCTCGCCCCTGGACGTCCCGGCGATCGAGGGGCGGGACTTTCGCACCGGCGAGCCGGTCATGCGGAAGGCCGACCCGGACCAGCCGTTCTCGGCGCTGGCATTTAAGGCCGTCACCGACGAATTCATAGGCCGACTGGTCTACTTCAGGGTCTACTCGGGCACCATCGGCTCGGGATCCATGGTCTACAACTCGACCACGGGAGAGCGCGAGAGGCTCGGCCGGGTCGTAAAGATGCACGCCAACCACAAGGAGGACGTCGAGTTCGTCTCGGCCGGCGACATCGCCGCCGCGGTCGGCCTCAGGAAGACCTCCACCGGTGACACGCTCAGCGAGCGGTCATCGCCCGTGGTGCTGGAGGCGATAACCTTCCCGGAGCCCGTGGTCTCGGTCGCCATAGAGCCCAGGACGAGGGCGGACCAGGACAAGCTCTCAGAGGCGCTGGCAAAGCTCTCGGACGAGGACCCCACCCTCCAGGTCAACTACGACAGCGAGGTGGGCCAGACGATAGTCTCCGGGATGGGAGAGCTCCACCTGGACATCATCGTCGACAGGATGCGGCGAGAGTTCAGGGTGGAGGGCAACGTCGGACAGCCCAAGGTCGCCTTCAGGGAGGCGGTCGGGGTGCCGGCGCGCGGCGAGGGCAGGTTCGTCCGCCAGAGCGGCGGGCACGGCCAGTACGGCCACGTGAAGATCCAGATCGAGCCCCTTAAGGCGGGTGAGGGATTCGCCTTCGCCGAGAAGATAAGGGGCGGCAACATACCCAAGCAGTTCATACCGGCCGTCAGGCAGGGCATCCAGCAGGCGCTCGGCGCGGGGCCCATAGCCGGCTACCCGGTGATCGACGTTAAGGCGACGCTCGTGGACGGCTCCTTCCACGAGGTGGACTCGTCTGAGATGGCCTTTAAGATCGCGGGCTCGATGGCCATGAAGGACGCGTTGCGGCGCGCAAGGCCATACCTGCTCGAGCCGGTGATGCGCCTTGAGGTGACGCTCCCCGGCGAGTACCTGGGCGAGGTGATCGGCGACCTCGGGCGCCGGCGCGCTCATGTAACGAACATCGAGGCGGTGGACGAGACCCAGGTCGTCCAGGCGTCGATCCCTCTGGCCGAGAGCTTCGGGTACGCGAACACGCTGCGCTCTCTGACACAGGGACGGGCGGGCTTTTCGATAGAGTTCGACCGCTTCGAGCAGGCGCCCCAATCGGTGGCGACGGCGGCTAAGGCGGGCTAGACAATGGTCACAAAGCAGAAGATAAGGATCATCCTAAAGGCGTTCGATCACAGGATCCTGGACATGTCGGCGGGCCAGATCGTGGAGGCCGCGGAGCGCACCGGGGCGCAGGTGGCCGGACCGATCCCTCTGCCGACGTCCATCAAGCGCTTTTGCGTCATCCGCTCCCCGCACGTGTTCAAGGACTCGCGAGAGCACTTTGAGCTTCGCACCCACAACCGCCTGATCGACATCCTCGAGCCCACCTCAAAGACCATCGACTCCCTGACCAGCCTGAATGTCCCCGCCGGCGTGGACATATCCATAAAGCTGTAGATTCGGACGCGGCACATGGCGGTAAAGGCGATACTCGGAAAGAAGATAGGCACCACGGAGATGGTGCGCGAGGACGGTGGGATCGACTGCGTTACCGCAGTCCTCGCCGGCCCCTGCACCGTAACGCAGGTAAAGACCGCAGAGGCCGACGGCTACGAGGCGATACAGATCGGCTATCAGGAGGCCAGGCGCGCCACAAGGCCGATGGCCGGGCACCAGAGGCGCGCCGGCGGCGGCAGCTTCCGGCACCTGAGGGAGGTGCGCGCCGACCGCGGCCCGGGCTTCGACCTCAGCGGGGTGGAGGTGGGGGCTACGCTCGACGTCAGCGCCTTCGATGCCGGGGACCGGGTGGACGCTACCGGCGTCTCCAAGGGACGCGGCTTTGCCGGGGGAATAAAGCGGCACGGCTTTCACGGCGGGCCCAAGACGCACGGCCAGTCGGACCGCCACCGGGCGCCCGGCTCGATCGGGGCGGGAAGCACGCCCGGCAAGGTGCTCAAGGGCCTGCGCATGGCGGGCCACTACGGGGCGGCCAGGATCACCGTGCAGAACCTCGAGGTGGTCTCGACCGATCCTGCGCGCAACCTTTTGTTCCTGAAGGGAGCGGTGCCCGGGGCGGGCAACTCTCTTCTCTACATCCGAAGCTCTATAAAGGGGGGCCGGGCTTGAAGCTCAGGCTGTACGACGCGCAGGGTAAGTCGCTCGGGCACATAGACGTGCTCGACGACCTGTTCGATGCGCGCCCGAATCCGGCGCTGGTTCACCAGGTGGTGGTCGGCCAGCAGGCGAACGCGCGGCAGGGAACTGTCGGCACCAAGACGCGCGCGCAGGTCTCCGGCGGGGGGCGCAAGCCCTGGCGCCAGAAGGGCACCGGAAGGGCCCGCGTCGGCTCGATCAGGTCGCCCATATGGCGCGGCGGTGGCGTGACATTCGGCCCCAGCCCAAGGAGCTTCGCGCAGCGCACCCCCAAGCGCATGCGCCGGGCCGCGCTGAAGGCGTCGCTCTCGACCAAGGCCAGGGAGGGCGAGCTTGTGGTGGTCGACAGGCTGCGGCTGCCCGAGCCGAAGACAAAGCACTTTGTGGCGATGATGGAGGCCCTCGGGGTGTCCGGCTCCGTGCTGCTGGTCGGTGACGGGACGGACCCGTCGGTCCTTCGCTGCGCCAGGAACGTGCCGAAGCTGAAGATGATGCCGGCGTTCCAGCTGAGCGCCGTCGACCTGCTCAGGCACAGCAGGGTGGTGATGACCCTCGGGGCCGTTCGCCAGGCCGAGCGCATCTGGGGCGGGCCGTTCGTGCGCTCCGGGCGGGTGCTCGACGATGCGGACGACCCGGAGTACGAGGGTTAGGCCATGGACGTATCGCGCGTGCTGAAGAGGCCCGTAGTAACGGAGAAGAGTACCGGTCTGCAGGAGTCGGGCCGATACGTGTTCGAGGTGGACCCGGCGGCGACCAAGCTGCAGATAAAGCAGGTGGTGCAGGAGGCCTTTGACGTAAAGGTAGTCGGCGTCAACACGATGATGGTAAAGGGCAAGCGAAAGCGCTTCGGCCCGCGGATCACCGTCAACAGGAACTGGAAAAAGGCCATAGTAACGCTCGCCCCGGGCGAGTCGATAACGATCTTCGAGGGCGTATAGGAATGCCGCTAAGAGCACTTAAGCCCAACACACCCGGCCAGCGCGGCGTCGTCTTTCAGACGAACGACGACATAACCACGCAAAAGCCCAAAAAGTCGCTGACCAAGGGTCTCAAGAGACGAGCGGGCCGCGACGGGCGGGGCAGGATATCGGTCAGGCACCGCGGGGGCGGCCACAAGCGCCGCTACCGCGAGATCGACTTCAAGAGGAACAAGCACGGCGTGCCCGGGGAGGTCGCGTCCATCGAGTACGACCCGAACCGCTCGGCGCGAATAGCGCTCATCAAGTACCGCGACGGCGACTGGCGCTACATCCTGGCCCCACAGGGGCTCAGGGTGGGCGATCCCGTGATGGCCGGGGAGGATGCGGCCGTGCGTCCCGGTAACGCCCTGCCCCTGCGGGCGATTCCGACCGGCACCGCGGTGCACAACATCGAGATGAAGATCGGGCGCGGCGGGCAGATGGTCCGCAGCGCGGGCGGCTCCGCGCAGGTGCTCGCAAAGGAGGAGGGTCACACGCTGCTCCGGCTCCCCTCCGGCGAAGTCAGGCAGGTGTCCAGCGGGTGCATGGCCACGGTGGGCCAGCTCAGCGCGGTCGACAACAAGAACGTAAAGCACGGTAAGGCTGGCCGGAGGCGCAACCAGGGCTGGCGCCCCCAGGTGCGCGGCGTTGTGATGTCCCCGAGGGACCACCCCCACGGCGGGGGCGAGGGTAAATCCCCGATCGGCATGCCCGGGCCCAAGACGCCCTGGGGCAAGCCCGCGCTCGGCTATCGCACCCGGCGCAACAAGTCGACCAGCAAGGACATCGTCCGAAGGCGAGGCAAGAGGTAACAGATGTCTAGGTCCATAAAGAAGGGGCCGTTCGTGGACCCCAAGCTGGCAAAGAAGGTTGATAGGGCGCGCCGGAGCTCGGAAAAGACCGTCATCAAGACATGGTCGCGGGCCTCGATGATCATGCCCGACATGCTCGGGCTCACGATCGCCGTCCACGACGGCAGGCGTCACGTGCCGATCTACATCACCGAGAACATGGTGGGCCACCGCCTGGGCGAGTTCGCCCCGACCAGGACCTTCAGGGGCCACGTGGCAAGGTCCGATCGGACCAGCTCGGTAAGGTAGGGCGGAGACGGATGGCATCGACCGCGACTGCGAGGAACACGGGGCTGTCGGTAAAGCGGGTAAAGCCCGTGGTCGACATGGTGCGCGGCATGCTGGTCGACGATGCGCTCAGCACGCTCCAGTTCATGCCGTCGCCGGCCGCGGCCGCCGTGGCCAAGGTGGTTCGCTCGGCGACTGCAAACGCCGAGAGCGAGCTGATCTCCCGAACGGGTGAGCTCAGGATCGTCGGGATATACGCCAACGAGGGCCCGCGGACAAAGCGCCTGCGGATAAGGGCCCGGGGCCGGGCCGCGAGGATCATACGGAGCAACAGCCACATCACGGTGGTCGTAGACGAGGGGAAGGACTGAATTGGGACATAAGACCCATCCCATTGGCTTTCGGCTCGGGATAATCAAGGACTGGCAGGCGACCTGGTTCGCCGACAAGCAGGGCGACTACCGTAACCTGGTCAGGGAGGATCTTGCGATCCGCAAGAACATCGCCGACCAGTACCCGGACGCCGGCATATCACGGCTTGAAATAGAGCGCTCCTCCAGCGAGTTGGTCGTAACGGTCCACACCGCGCGCCCGGGCATAGTCATAGGCCGCGGGGGCAAGCGAGTGGAGGAGCTGAGAAGGCTTCTTGAGACCCTCACCAACCGGAGGGCGCGCCTGAACGTGCAGGAGATACGCCAGCCGGAGCTGGACGCCTTCCTCGTCGCAAGGAGCGTCGCCGACCAGCTGGAGCGGCGCATCGCCTACCGAAGGGCCATAAGGCAGGCGGTGGGCAGGACCATGCAGGCGGGCGCCAAGGGCGTAAAGATCATCATTGCCGGCCGGCTCGGCGGCGCCGACATAGCCCGGCGGGAAAAGGCGATGGAGGGGCGCGTCCCGCTCCACACGCTGAGGGCCGACGTTGACTTCGCGATCGCCGAGGCGGGCACCGACTTCGGGCGCATAGGCGTCAAGGTCTGGCTCTACCACGGCGATGTGATAAAGCAGCAGCGCGAGCCCGAGTACGAGGAGATGCTGCCGATCGAGGTGACGCTCAGTCCGGAGGAGTCGGCCGCCCAGGAGGCCGCAGAGGCGGAGGCCGCCGTCGCGGCGACCGCGGCGGCCATTGCGGCTGCGGCCGAGGCTGAGGCTGCTGCAGCTGCAGCAGCGGCCGAGCCCGAACCTCCCGCGCCGGCAAGGCCAGAGGAGAGCTGATGCTCCAGCCCAAGAGACTCAAGTACAGGCACCACCACCGAGGCAGGCTCAAGGGCGTTGCCAACGCCGGCAGCGAGATCAACCTGGGCGAGTTCGGCCTAAAGGCGGTTGAGTCCAGCTGGGTTACCGCAAGGCAGATCGAGGCTGCCAGGAGGGCGATGACGCGCTATGCGCGGCGCGGCGGCAAGATCTGGATAAGGGTCTTCCCCGACAAGTCGGTCACCGCCCGGGCGGCAGAGACCCGCATGGGCAGCGGAAAGGGTTCGGTGGACCACTGGGTGGCCGTCGTAAAGCCCGGCAGGGTGTTGTTTGAGATGGCGGGCGTGCCGGAGGAGATCGCAAGGGAGGCCCTCAGGCTCGCCGCGGCCAAGCTGCCGATGGCAACGAGGATAGTGAAAAAGGACGCCTATTAGGCCGGGGGCCTAGGCGCACCAGGGGACGGATTTGCCGATAGACGATATCACGACGCTCAAAGACGAAGAGCTCGCCGAGGAGTTGGTCGAGACGCAGCGGGCGCTGATGAACCTGCGGTTCAGGGTGGCGACGATGCAGCTCGCCGACGTCAACGAGATCAGGAGGTCGCGCCGGCGCGTGGCGCGGATAAAGACCATCATGAGGCAGCGCGAGCTGGCGGGGGCCGGGCAATGAGCTTTGAGAGGAAAAAGGCACGCGTCGGCCGCGTGGTGAGCGACAAGATGGATAAGACCGTGGTGGTCCGCGTTGAGCACAGGCGCGCGCACCGCCTGTACAAAAAGTCGATCCAGCTGCAAAAGCGCTACGTCGCCCACGACCCGGAAAACGATGCGCGACTCGGCGACCTTGTAAGGCTGATCGAGTCCCGCCCGATCTCAAAGACCAAGCGCTGGCGCGTCGCCTCGATAATCGAGCGGGGGAACCTGGCCGAGATCCAGCCGGGCGAGATAGCGACGGAGGCGGGCGCAGAGCCCGGCCGGGCCCGGCAGGTAGAGGCCGAGCCCCGGGCCGAAGACCCCCAGCCGGAGGCCGTCGCTGTGGCGGAGCCCGAGACGGTGCCGGAGGACGCGTTCGAACAGCCGGAAGAGCCTGATACCGCGCCCGGGCCGGAGGCCATCCAGGAGGCCGAGCAGATGGAACCCGAGCAGGCAGAGCCCGAGCCGCTGGCAGAGCAGGCGACGGCCAAGGCGGAGTCGGACGAGCCTGATCCGCCGGCCGAGCAGGCGCTGGCGGAGCCCGAATCAGACGAACCGGAGGCCGCCCCTGAGGCGGCGCTCGAGACGGAAGACGGGGGCGCGGAGAAAACCGAGCCCGCCGAGCAGCCGGCCGCCGAAGACGAGGCAGAGCCGGCCGTCGCCCAGGCGGAGCCCGCGCCCGAGGCGGAGGTGCAGAAAGGCGAGGAGCCGGGGCCCGAGACCGACGCAGGGGAGAGGCAGGCGTGATACAGATCTACTCGCGCCTGAGGGTCGCCGACAACTCCGGCGCCAAGACCATAAGCTGCATCGGGGTGCCGGGCGGCAGCGGCCGTCGCTATGCGGGCCTCGGCGACATCATCGTCGCCTCGGTCAAGGAGGCCGCGCCCGCCGCCGCCATCAGGAAGGGCGAGGTTGTGCGGGCCGTGGTCGTGCGCACATCGAAGGGCTACCGGAGAAGGGACGGTTCGCACATACGCTTCGACGACAACGCGGCGGTGATCGTGAACCAGGAGAACCTGCCGCGGGGGACTCGGATCTTCGGTCCGGTCGCGCGCGAGCTGCGAGACAGGAACTTCATGAGGATCGTCTCGCTGGCGCCTGAGGTGCTCTAGACCGGGGGCGATGGGTATGAGGATTCGAGTAGAGGACACCGTGCTGGTGGTAAAGGGCCGTGACCGCGGCAAGCAGGGCAAGGTCGTCAGGACCTTCCCGGACACCGAGCGCGTGCAGGTCGAGGGCGTAAACGTCGTAAAGAGGCACACCAAGCCGTCGGCGAGCCTTCGCCAGGCGGGGATCATCGATAAGGAGCTACCCCTCCCGGTCGACAACGTGGTGCTGATATGCCCGACGTGCACAGCGCCCTGCAAGGTGGGCAGGCGCTTTCTCGCCGACGGCTCAAAGGCCCGCGTGTGCAAGTCATGCAATGAGATCATCGAGTAGAGGCTGAGCGATCATGGCCGAAAAGAAGGCTCCCGCCACGAGGAAGCCCCGCCGCCGCAAGACGGCCGCCCCGGCGCCAGAGGCGACCGAGGTCGTAGCCGCGCCCGAGAACGGCTCAGGGCCCAGGGCGCTGCCCAGGCTCCAGGATCTGCACCGCTCCACCGTGGGTCCTGAGATGATGAAGGAGTTCGGATACAGCTCGCCGATGCAGATACCGACGGTCGAGAAGATCGTCGTCAACGTCGGCCTCGGCGAGGCGCTGACCAACGCCCGGGCGCTCGAGGCGGCCACGGGCGACATAAGCCAGATAACCGGGCAGCGCCCGGTAACCAACAGGGCGCGAAAGTCGATCGCCAACTACAAGCTGCGCGAGGGGATGCCGGTGGGCGTGAGCGTCACGCTTCGCAGGAGGCGGATGTGGGAGTTCTTCGACCGTCTGGTCGCCTCCGCGCTGCCCCGCATCAGGGACTTTCGGGGTCTTTCCAGAAAGTCGTTCGACGGGCGGGGCAACTACGCGATCGGCCTGCGCGAGCAGGTGATATTCCCGGAGATCGACTACAACTCGGTCGACAGGCTGCGCGGCCTGCAGGTGGTGATCACGACGACCGCGCCGAACGACAGGGAGGGACTGAGGCTGCTGGAGATGCTCGGCGTTCCCTTTGCAAGGACGACCGGCGGCAGTGCCCTTTAGGGCCCGCCGCCGCTGCGATGGAAGGAGAATAGATTGGCGAAGGTCTCGATGATAGCTCGCTGGAAGAAGCCGCAGAAGTTCAAGACCCGCAGGTACAACCGGTGCAACCGCTGCGGGCGGCCCAGGGCGTTCATCAGGCACGTAGGCCTGTGCCGGATCTGCTTTAGGGAGTTGGCCCTTACCGGGATGCTGCCGGGCATCCGGAAGGCCAGCTGGTAGACCATGTCCGTAACCGACCCCATAGCCGACATGCTCACGCGCATCCGCAACGCGGTGATGGTCGAGCACGCGTCCGTGACGATGCCGGTATCGCAGATGAAGGTCTCGATAGCGCAGCTGCTCGTCGACGAGGGCTTCATCCAGGGATTCGAGCTCAAGGAGACCAGCGGCCCGCAGGGCGACATGAAGATCCATCTCCACTATCACGACCGTGGAGACTCGGCCATAACGGGCCTTAAGCGGGTGAGTCGCCCGGGCCTCCGGGTCTACGTGCGGAAGGGGGAGATCCCCCGGTACTTCGCCGGTCTCGGCGTCTCGATCCTGTCGACCTCCCAGGGGATCATGACCGGCCGGGACGCATGGAAGAAGGGAATAGGAGGCGAGCTGCTCTGCTACGTGTGGTAGCGGCGGCGCGCAGAGGCATTGGAACTGGAACATGTCTAGGGTAGGTAGAAAACCGATTCCGCTCCCCGGGGGCGTCACCGCCAAGATCTCGGGCTCGGACGTGACCGTAAAGGGTCCCAGGGGCGAGCTGCGCCTTGCGGTGCACCCGGCGATGGCGGTCGCCCAGGACGACGGTACGATCACGGTTGCTCGCTCCTCTGACGAGGGCAGCCACCGGGCGCTGCACGGTCTTACCCGCAGCCTGCTGGCCAACATGGTGACGGGTGTGAGCGAGGGATATGTCCGCCAGCTCGACCTTGTGGGCGTCGGCTACAGGGCGAGCCAGGAGGGGCCAGGGGTCACGCTCAGCGTAATGCGCAGCCACACCGTAACGATCAACCCGCCCGAGGGCGTATCGGTCGAGGTCCAGGGCCAGAACCAGATAAGGGTCAGCGGGATCGACAAGCAAAAGGTCGGCCAGCTGGCGGCGGAGATCCGCAAGGTCCGCCCGCCCAACCCGTACACGGGAAAGGGCATCAGGTACAGCGGCGAGCAGGTCCGCCTAAAGCCCGGCAAGGCCGCCCGCAGGGTCTAGCGAGGGCTACCGACTCCGACCGGGAGACAGTTAGTTGGCACTTAGAAAGACACACAAGCATCGCACCAGGATCCGGCACGCCCGGTCCAGAAAGCGCATAGCCGGCACGGCCGCAAGGCCGCGCCTTGCGGTGTTCCGCAGCCTGCGGCACGTCTACGCCCAGCTCATCGACGATGAGAAGGGGGTTACGGTCGCCTCGGCCTGCAGCCTGGAGGGCGAGGTGCAGGCGGGTTCATCCGGCCGGCCCAAGACCGAGACCTCCAGGGCCGTCGGGGTGCTGGTTGCAAGGCGTGCTGCGGACAAGGGAATAACCTCGGCGGTGTTCGACCGCGGGGGCAACAGGTATCACGGAAGGGTCAGGGCCCTGGCAGAGGCCGCAAGGCAGGAAGGACTGGCGATTTGACGTCCCAAAGGGGCTATCGCGACGGACGCGACAGAGACAGGGATCGCGAAAGCGAGGACGGCCTGCAGGAGCGGGTCGTAAAGATCTCCCGCGTGGCCAAGGTCGTAAAGGGCGGCAGGCACCTAAGCTTCAACGCCGTCGTCGTCGTCGGAGACGGCGAGGGCAAGGTGGGCGTTGGACTGGGCAAGGCCGATGCCGTGCCCGATGCCGTCAAGAAGGGCTCTTACTACGCGCGCCGCAACATGATCGAGGTCCCGCTTTCCGGGAGCACGATTCCCCACGAGATAACGACCAAGTACGGTGGCTCTGAGGTGATGCTAAGGCCTGCCGTGCCGGGCACGGGCGTGATCGCCGGCGGCTCGGTGCGAGCGGTCGTAGAGTTGGCCGGGGTGAAGGACATCCTGACCAAGGCAAGGCGGAGCACCAACCCCGTCAACACCGTTAAGGCGACGTTCAGGGCGCTCTCGATGCTCAAGGAGCACGAGGTGGAGAGGGCGAGGCGAAGGACCGTAAAGCAGGTCGGCGCCGCGCGCATGGCGCGGCTGAACGCCGGGCGGGAGTAGATCGTGTCAAGGCTTTCGATCACCCTCGTAAGGAGCGTGATAGGGAAAAAGGCGGACCAGCGACGGACCGTTGAGAGCCTCGGGCTCAGGAGGCTTCACCAGACCGTGGTGCATGCCGACACCCCCTCCTTGCGGGGCAAGGTCCACAAGGTGCGCCATCTCGTCTCCGTCGAGCCGGTCGCCGACTGAGAGCAGAGCAAGACCAGGGAGCTAGGTTGGCAGAGAACGACGGTCTAAAGATGAACGAGCTTCGGCCCGCCGCGGGTTCGCGCAAGGCCCGGCGAAGGGTAGGACGCGGTGACGGCAGCGGGCGTGGGACCTTCTCCGGCAGGGGCGTAAAGGGCCAAAAGTCCCGCTCCGGCGGCGGCGTGCGCGTCGGCTTTCAGGGCGGCCAGCTGCGGCTGATCAAGTCGCTGCCCATGCTGCGCGGCTTCACCCCGCGCTCGCAGACGCGCTACCAGGAGGTCAACCTCGACCGCCTCTCGCGGCTGTCGCAGGGGACGGAGGCGACACCCGAGACGATGGCCGAGGCCGGTCTGATCGACTCGGCCGAAAGGCCCGTAAAGGTGCTCGGCAGGGGAGAGATAGCCGGTCCGATGACGGTCTCAGCGCACAGGTTCTCGGCCTCTGCGCGCCGCAAGATCGAGACGGCGGGCGGAACGGTCAGGCAGGTGGAGTAGTGGTGCAGAGGGGCGCTGCCGCGCGCCAGCAGGAGGTATCGCGGCCCCAGCTCATCCAGTCGATGATCGACGCGATGAGGGTCCCGGACCTTCGCGCGAAGATACTGTTCACCCTGGCGATGCTGGTGGTGTTCCGCTTCGTCGCCCACGTGCCGGTGCCCGGCGTCGACACCCAGGCGCTGAACAGGGCGTTCGAGCAGAACGCGCTGCTCGGCTTTTTGGATCTGTTCAGCGGGGGCGCGCTCGCGAACCTGAGCGTCGCGGCGCTCGGGGTGTACCCGTACATCACCTCCTCGATCGTCATGCAGATCCTGACGCCGGTCGTCCCGTCGCTCAAGGCGCTCTCCCAGGAGGGCGACTACGGGCGCCAGAGGATCAACCAGATCACCCATTGGCTGACGGTCCCGATCGCCTTTTTGCAGAGCTGGGGGCAGCTTACGCTGCTGCGCCAGTCGGGCGTGCTGCCCGGGGTGGATTTCGGGCTGAACCTGCCGACGATAGCCATGATCTTCTCGATGGTGGCCGGAACGATGTTCCTGGTCTGGCTCGGGGAGCTGATAACCGAGCGCGGGCTCGGCAACGGCATCTCGCTGATCATCTTCGGCGGGATCGTGGCGAGCTTTCCGAGGATAATCGGCCAGGGCTTCCTGCAGAGGGACGAGGCCGGCGGGCTGTTGCTCCTGGCGGTATTCGGCCTTGCCATCGTCTACCTGATAGTGCTGTTCGCAGAGGCACAGAGGCGCGTTCCGGTCCAGTACGGGCGGAGCGTGTTCAGGGGCGGGAGGATGCAGCGCCAGTCCGGATCGACGTTCCTGCCGCTCAGGGTCAACTCGGCGGGGATGATCCCGCTGATATTCGCCTTTTCGATCATCATCCTTCCGACGACGATCGCCAGCTACTTCCGCGACCCGCTGAGTGACGGTTTCATACCGAGGGCGGCAAGGTTCTTTACCGATACGTTCGACCCGACCCACTGGCCCTACTGGCTCGTCGTGTTCATTTTGGTCGTGGCGTTCGCCTTTTTCTACACTCTGATTATTTTTCAGCAGCAGCGCCTGGCGGAGAACCTACAGCGAAACGGCGGGTTCATACCGGGCATACGGCCGGGTGGCCCGACCCAGGAGTACCTGAACAGGGTGATCCTGCGCATAACGTGGGGCGGCGCGCTCTTTTTGGGCTTCATCGCGGTGCTGCCGTTCTTCATCTCGCAGGTGACGGACATCCGCGCCCTGACCATAAGCAGCACGAGCCTGCTGATCATGGTCGGCGTCGCCCTGGACACCATGCGCCAGCTGGAGGCGCAGCTCCTGATGCGCAACTACGAGGGGTTCCTCAGATGATGCCGTCCGTCTGCCCCGGGCGAGGTGCGCCTTGAGGAGGGTGATACTGCTCGGCCCGCCCGGCGCGGGCAAGGGTACGCAGGCGGCGCGCCTTGCGGGCTCGCTCGGTGTGAACCTGGTTTCCTCGGGGGACCTTTTCCGGGACCACCTGGCGCGCCAGACCGAGCTCGGGCTCAGGGCCCGCTCGTACATGAGCGCCGGAGAGCTCGTGCCGGACGAGGTGACGATAGCGATGGTCATGGAGTGGGTTAACGCCTCGGACCAGGAGACCGGATTCGTGCTGGACGGGTTCCCAAGGAGCCTGGGGCAGGCCGAGGCGCTCGACCGCGAGATGGACGGGCGCGGCGGCGTCTGCGGCGCCGTCTACATCAAGGTGTCCCGCGATGAGCTGGTCAGGAGGCTCGGCGGGCGGTTCATATGCCGGGCTTGCCAGTCGCCCTACCACGAGGTCTTCTCGCCGCCGGCAAGTCCCGGGGTCTGCGACGGCTGCGGCGGCGAGCTGTACCAGCGCGACGACGACAGGCCGGAGGCGGTGGCCAACCGGCTCGACGTCTACCAGACCCACACGGTCCCGCTGGTCGAGCACTACCGGGGAAGGGACGTCCTAATCGAGATCGACGGCGAGGGAACGATAGACGAGGTATGGCGGGCCATGGAGGCCGCAGTCGCCCGGCAGGGCCGGATGGTCCGGGTCCAGGGCTAGGAGGGGAGAGATTCAGCGCTCAACTGGAGTGGTGACCGGGAGGTCGGCGCGAAAGCCGGCGGGGCTGGCCGCAGAGCGGCCCGGGGGAATAACGTTAAAGTCCCCGGACGAGCTCGAGGCGATGAAGCGCGCGGGCCGGGTGGTCGCGCGGGCAAAGGAGCGCGTTGCGCGGGCGGTGCGCCCCGGAGTTACGACCGCCGAGCTCGACCGCATAGCCGAGCAGGCCATAAGGGAGGCCGGCGCGGTGCCGTCGTTTAAGGGCTACCTTGGCTTTCCGGCGAGCATATGCGCGAGCGTAAACGAGGAGATAGTGCACGGGATACCGGGACCCAGGCGGGTAAAGGAGGGCGACATCCTCAGCGTGGACGTCGGGGCGATCGTCGACGGGCTGCACGCCGACAGCGCCTTTACGGTTGCGGTCGGCGAGGTGTCAGGCGTCGCGGCCGACCTGATCGACGCCACGCGCCAGTCCCTGCTGCGTGGGATCGATCAGGTCCGGGTGGGAGCCCGCGTCGGAGACATCTCGGCGACCGTACAGGCATGCGCCGAGGGCAGGAGCTATACGCTGGTGCGCCAGTACGTCGGCCACGGCATCGGGTACGAGATGCACGAGGACCCGCAGGTGCCCAACTACGGCGAGGCCGGGCGCGGTCCGCTGCTGCGCGAGGGCATGGCCCTTGCGATCGAGCCGATGCTCAATGTGGGTACCTACAAGACGCGGGTGCTCGATGACGAGTGGACGGTGGTGACCGCGGACGGCGAGCTTTCAGCGCACTTTGAGGACACGGTACTTGTGACGGCGGACGGACCGGTGGTTACCACGTCGGCGGAGCTCGCATGACCAAGAAGAAGGACACCATAGAGGTCGAGGGGCTGGTGCGTGTGTCGCTGCCCAACGCGACCTTCAAGGTCGAGCTCGCGAACGGCCACGAGGTGCACGCATACATCTCCGGAAAGATAAGGAAGAACTTCATAAGGGTCCTGCCCGGTGACCGCGTCCTGGTGGAGCTGTCGCCCTACGACCTTGCGAGGGGCAGGATCACCTACCGGTTCAGGTAGGCGGCTGGGCCGGCCGGGAAGGGTATGGCAAGATGAAGGTTTCGGCATCCGTAAAGAAAAGGTGCGCCAAGTGCCGGATCATCCGGCGCAAGGGTCGCGTACACGTAATCTGCGAGAACCGCAGGCATAAGCAAAGGCAGGGCTGACATGGCACTTGTGGCAGGGGTGAACATCCCCGACGACAAGCGGGTCGAGTACTCGCTCACGCGCATATACGGCATCGGTACGTTCCAGGCCAAGGAGGTGCTCGAGCGGTCCGGCGTCTTCGGAAACCCGCGGGTGAGGGACCTTTCCGACTCGGACCTGGTGCGCATAAGGGAGATCGTCGAGCGCGAGAAGACGGTCGAGGGCGACCTTCGGCGCGAGGTGAATCTCAACATCAGGAGGCTGATCGACATCGGCTCCTACAAGGGACAGCGCCACCGGCGGGGACTGCCCTCGCGGGGGCAGCGCACGCGCACGAATGCAAGGGCCAAGCGCGGCCCGCGCCGCCCAGTGGCGGGCCGCGGCCAGCGCGCGAAGGTGAAGTAGGACATGGCCAAGAGACAGAGGACGCGCAGAAGGGACCGAAAGTCCGTGCCGATCGGGCGGGCCTACATACAGTCCACCTTCAACAACACGATCGTGACCATCACCGATGTGTCCGGTGCCGTGGTTTGCTGGGGCAGCTCCGGTACGGTGGGCTTTAAGGGCTCGCGAAAGTCGACCGCCTTCGCCGCGCAGCGCGCGGCCGAGGACGCGGCGCGAAAGGGCAAGGAGCAGGGCCTGCGGGAGGTCGACGTGTTGGTGAGGGGCTCAGGTGCCGGCAGGGAGGCCGCGATAAGGTCGCTGGTGGCCCAGGGCATCTTGGTCACGTCGATAAAGGACGTCACGCCCCTGCCCCACAACGGCTGCCGCCCGCGAAAGAGGCGAAGGGTATAGCGGTCCGGGCAGTGAATCTCGACAGGGAAAGTGCGAGTGAGTCAGTTTACGGTCGGGCCCTCGGAAGATCCGGGCGGCCCGCTGGTCGAACGCGGCGTGACGGAGATGGTCGCCGAGGCCTTCAGGATCTACCGGAGGCGCTGGCGGGAGTTCGTCTTGATGTCGGCGCTGGTCCACGCGCCCATAGCGGCGATAGACCAGTTGATCGGCACCGGGGCGTGGGCCATCACGCTGGTGATCGCTCTGAGCCTGCTGGGCTCAGCGGCGTTCTTCGGTGCGGGTGTCTCGGCCGTCTGCCAGCACTACCTTCTTGGCAGGGTGGACGTGGGGGCCGCCTACCGTCGGGCGCAGTGGAGGTACGTGTCCATCCTGGCGGTAACGGTGCTCACCACGGGCGTGGTGGTCGCCGGCGCGCTGCTGGTATGGATAATCGTGCCCTTCGTTGCGGCGGTGGTCTACGCGATCTACTGGTCGGTGGCGGCACCGGCGGTGATCGTCGAGGGACACAAGCCGTTGGACGCCCTCAAGAGGAGCTACGGGCTGGTTCGCGGGGCCTGGCTGCGGACGTTCGCAGCCGCCGCTGCGTTCGTGCTGGTGGCGGTGGGGCTGTCGCTGATCGGCTGGATCCCGTACTGGATCGCGGACCGGTCCGGCGGAGCGGAATCGTCGGCGACGGTGGCTTTCAGGTGGATCGGGCAGATGGCCGCCGCCGTCGGGGTGCCGCCGATTCTGGCGATCTGCTGGACGCTGCTGTACTACGACATTCGGGTAAGGAAAGAGGAGCTGAGCCTTACCAGGCTCGGCGAGGAGCTCGGCATGGCAAGGCCGGGCCGCCCGCCCGGCGCGAGCAGGGCCGGGGTGACTTAGGGATTTAGGAAGGAGGGAGCCGTGACCCGGCGCCCGCCCCCTGGGCGCGGCCGGGGACGGCCAGATAGATGGCAAGGTACACCGATCCGAGCTGCCGGCAGTGCCGGCGCATTGGCGAAAAGCTGTTTCTAAAGGGCGAGCGGTGCTACACGCCGCGCTGCGCCGTGGAGCGTCGCAAAAAGCCCCCCGGCGACCGCAGCTTTCGGCGCAGGCGCGCCTCCGAGTGGTCGCTGCAGCTGCGCGAAAAGCAGAAGGCGCGCTTTACCTACGGGATCATGGAGCGCCAGTTCAGAAAGTACTTCGACATGGCGCGAAGGCGCACGGGCGTCACCGGCGACCAGCTTCTCCAGCTCCTTGAGCGAAGGCTGGACAACGTCGTGTTCAGGCTCTCATTCGCCGAATCGCGAAAGCAGGGCAGGCAGCTGGTCTCGCACGGCCACATCACCGTAAACGGGCGGCGCATGGACGTGCCCTCCTACCTGGTTGAGCCCGGTGACGTCATAAAGTGGAAGTCATCCAACGGCTCGGTCCCGGAGTTCGCAAAGGCGATAATGGAGTCCGGGTCGAGGAGGACGGTGCCCGGCTGGCTTCGGCCCGACCCCGAGAACGGGGCGGCCGAGGTGCTCGGCGAGCCCGAGACGGCGCATCTAGATACCGATATCAATGTCCGGCTGATCGTGGAGTTCTACTCCAAGTAGCCGGACGGGGCGGGGCCCTCAGTGGCTCTCCGCCCAATCCATCAAGGCTGAGAGGTGTAAGCAGGCATGGTCCTGGAATTTCAGACACTCGCACCCGGCGAGTTCCCGATCGACGAGCCGGAGGTTGTACCCGATCCGGAGATCAAGATAGTCGAGGTCGAAGGCCACTACGGCAAGGTCTCGATAGAGCCGCTTGAGCGCGGCTACGGGGTCACGCTCGGAAATCCGATGCGACGTATCCTGTACAGCGCGCTGAACGGCACGGCGGTGACCTGGGTCAAGATCGAGGGGATACTGCACGAGTACGCGACTATCCCGCACATAAAGGAGGAGGTGGCCGAGTTCCTCCTCAACGTAAAGGGCATACGCCTGCGCACGGAGGTGGACCGCCCCGGCAAGCTGCGCATGGAGGTGTCCGGGCTGGGCGAGGTGAGCGCGTCGGACATAATGGCCTCCTCGGACTTTGATGTCGTAAACCCCGAGCTTCACCTTGCGACGCTCACGTCCAACCAGGCCAAGCTCTCGGTGGAGTTCAATGTCGAGTCCGGGGTCGGCTACCAGGCGGCCGCGGTGGACGAGGATCTGCCGATAGGCGTCCTGCCGGTCGATGCGATCTTCACGCCGATCCGAAAGGCCAACTACTCGATCGAGCCCACCCGCGTCGGCCAGAGGACCGACTTCGAGAGGCTGGTCCTTGAGGTCTGGACCGACGGGTCGATCACGCCGGTCGATGCTGTAAGGAGGGCGGCCGATATCCTGATATCGCACCTTTTCCTGTTCACGAGCCTTCAGCAGGGGGAATCGACGGGGATCGAGGGCGCGCCGATATTGCTGAAGATCTCCCCGGACCAGTACAACATCCCGGTTGAGAGGCTCGAGCTGTCATCGCGGACCCTGAACTGCCTTAAGCGGGCCGGGGTCGACAAGGTGGGCCAGGTGCTGTCGATGCGCACGTCCGAGCTGCTGCAGATACGCAACTTCGGAGAAAAGTCGCTCACCGAGCTGCGTGAGCGGTTGACGCACATGGGCCTGCCTCTTCCGCAGGACGAGGATTCGTCGGCGGTCGACGAGAGCGCGCCATCGCCGGCCGTCCCGGAACCCGAGGCGGTGGCCGCGGACGACGGCGAGCGGGCCGAGGAGGGCCGAGGTGAGGCATAGAGTCGCCGGCTCAGCGCTCGGAAGGCCGACGGCGCACCGCATGCTGATGCTCCGGGGCGCCGTTACCGATCTTCTGCGCTACGAGTCGATCGAGACCACCCAGGCAAAGGCCAGGCAGATACGCCGCCTTGCCGAAAAGACGATCACGCGGGGAAAGAAGGGCACGCTCCACCAGCGAAGGCAGGCGGCGGCGTTTTTGACCGACGGGGACGTGGTCGACAAGCTGTTCGCCGAGCTCGGCCCGAGGTACTCGGACAGGGCGGGCGGATATACCCGCATCATCAAGAAGGGCCAGCGAAGCGGCGATGCGGCCGAGATGGTGATCATCAAGCTGGTCAGCTAGGCCCCCCGCCGGGGTCGTCGCGCATGAGATCGTGGCAAGGCTGGCGTTAATAATCGAATATGACGGCACCCGCTACAGCGGGTTCCAGTACCAGGCGAACGCCCCCTCGGTCCAGGCCGAGCTCGAGGCGGCCGCGGGCAGGCTGACCGGAGAGACCGTCCGGATCGCCGGAGCGGGCAGGACCGACGCCGGCGTGCACGCGGCGGGCCAGGTGGCCGCGCTCGATACTGGGTCGGCGCTCTCGCCGGGGCGGCTGGCCGCAGGGATGAACCACCATCTGCCGCAGGACATCGCGGTGCGAAGCGCCCATAGCGTCCCCGGCGGGTTTGACCCGAGACGCGATGCGCGCTCGAGATGGTACCGGTACTCGCTGCTCAGGCGGCGCCACAGGTCGCCGCTGGCGGGCCGCGCCGCGGTGGTGGTCGGCCGGGAACTGGACCCGGGCCGGATGAGGGAGGCGGCGCGGCTGATGGTCGGGGTACATGACTTCGGAAGGCTCGCCGGACGCCTGGATGATCCGGCCGCGAGCACGGTGCGCGAGGTCAGCAGGATAGATATAGCACTCGAGGGGGAGCGGATAAGCATAGACGTGGAGGGAAACGCCTTCCTTCCGCACCAGGTAAGGAGAATGGTGGGCGTCATGGTGGACGCCGGCACCGGAAAGCTAGCGCCCGGGCAGGTGGAGAGATTTTTGTCCGGCGATGGCGAAGCGCCGCCGGCCCGCTCGATGCCCCCGCAGGGACTGTGCCTGATGGAGGTGCGCTACCCCGCGGAGCTGGGGCTGAGCGCCCCGATGGACACGGTGACAGAGTAGAGAATATGACGACCAGGACCAGACCGTACAACGTAAAGCAGTCGGACCTCAGACCAGAGTGGCACGTGGTCGACGCAAAGGGGAAGACCCTCGGGAGGGTGTCGACGGAGATCGCGACGCTGCTTCAGGGTAAGCACAAGCCCACCTACACCCCGCACCTTGCTGGGGGAGACTTCGTAATCGTGCTGAACGCGGGCAAGTTCCGCGTGTCCGGCAACAAGCTTACCGACAAGATCTACTACCGCCACAGCGGCTACCACGGGGGCCTGACCGAGCAGACGCTGGAGGAACTTCTCGAAAAGCATCCCACCCGCGCTCTCAAGCAGGCGGTAAAGGGCATGCTCCCGAAGAACACCCGCGGCAAGCACATGCTCTCGAGGCTGAAGCTCTACGAGGGTGAAGAGCACCCTCACCAGGCGCAGGTCAGCGCCAGCAAAGCCCAGGCGGCCCCTGTCGAGCCTCCGGCACCAGCGCGACCCGAGAAGGTGGAGCCAGAGCCGGTGCCCGGGCCCGACCCGCAGGCGGAGATGGAACAGGCCCCGATGGTCGAGGCTGCGGTTCCGGAGGAAACGGCCGGCCAGGAGCCGGCCGCAGGGAAGGAAGATGCCGAGGCCGGTCAGGCGAAGCCGGCGGCGGGCGACGAGGGGCTTGAGGCGCTGACGGTGCCCAGGCTAAGGGAGCTTGCCACGGAGCGTGGCCTGTCGGTGCCCACCAGGGCGCGCAAGGCCGATATAATCGAGGCGCTCAGGTCCGGTGGGTCGGACTGATAGAGCTAACTAGGAGACCGAGTTGGTAGAGCAGCAGACTTACTACTATGGCACCGGCCGCCGCAAGGAGGCGATCGCCCGCGTAAGGGTTTACCGGGAGCGAGGGCCGATCGTGGTCAACGGAAAGCCCGTTGAGGAGGCCTACCCGATCCCCGCCCTTCAGCAGATGATCATTACGCCCCTGCGCGTCGCCGGCGTGGGCGGGCAGTACCGGGTCGTCGCCAAGGTCTCCGGCGGAGGGCACACCGGCCAGGCCGGCGCGCTGCGCCACGGCATTTCAAGGGCCCTGTGCGAGGCCGACCCCGGCCTGCGAGCGGTCCTCAAGAAGGCCGGACTCCTCACGCGCGACGCACGCGTTAAGGAGCGCAAAAAGTACGGTCTCAAGAAGGCCCGAAAGGCGCCCCAGTACACCAAGCGCTAGCGCCCCGGGCTGCAAGGCCCAAGGCCTCACCCTCTGGTTCATGGGAGAGGCCTCCCTTTGTCCTTTTCCTATAGACGGCGGGCCAAAACCCTGCTCCTGTGAGTATCCCAGTCTGGGGACAGGCGCACGGGGGCGTGGAGCTTTTGCGCGAGGCGCTGAGGAGACTACGTGCCTCACATCTTCGATGTATCCGAGTATCACCAGAGGCGGCGTATGCCGTACCGATCGAAGAGAGATTCATTGGATATGAGAACGAGGTTGTATGCCTGAGCCTGGGCGATGAGCATCCGGTCGAACGGGTCTTGATGGGGACCCGGCAGCATACCGGCCCGGGCGGCGTCGGCTATGGTTCTCGAAAGTTCGCCAAAATCCTGCCGGGCGATTCTTTCCTCAATGTCCAGGGCAAGTTCCACCGCCTCTGGTAGCTTTCCGAGCCGATGGTTTGTGGCAATTTCCCAAGCCGAAGCTGCGCTGATCACTACGTCGTTGGCTTCGTCTTCTATCGCCCGCCGGGCGCGTGGTGAAAGATGTGCGCTGCCGGCGAACCACCAAATCAGCGCGTGGGTGTCGAGCAGAAGTCGCATCCGCAATCGCCTTCCCACGCGGCAAGCTCTTCTTTGGCAAGCGGATCAAAGAAGCTGTCATCTATTGAAATCAATCCCCTCATGGAGCCGAACTGTCGCTTGCCACGCTTGTGGATCGGGATCAACTTGGCAACCGGCTTGCCGTTGCGGGCGATAACGACATCCTCGCCGGACTCGACCTGATTTAGCAGGCGAGACAGGTTGGTCTTCCCCTGTACCACTCCTATACCTTTTACGGCCTCATTATCTGCAAATGGTATTAGAATCCTCGTCTGGTGGCTCCCTAGGTTCGCTCCACTACTCATGTCCCGTTGAGCTACAGGAGGTCTTACCCAAATGCGGTCATGCACTGCCAACCGTTCGGTTGCGCCAGTTCCCGTAAAGGCAGATAGCGCTGAACACTCGTCTTGGGGCGGGTATCCTTCAAGCCCATTGCCATGCGGCTGCCCGCCCCGGTCAATCAAGGCTATCTTCTGGAACGGGCTGTCCTCCGGACGTGCTCTCGGAGTGCCCCATTGATGTTCGTCTGGTAGCCGCGGCCGTCACGAGCCCGGGCCTTGAACCAAGCTATGATGTCAGCGTCGAGCCTCAGCGTAATCTGCTTTTTCACGGGTCTGTAGAAAACCCCGCGCCTGGCGTCAGACCAGTCGAGGATCTCGGGGGCGTCGGTCGTGTCGATCTGGTCGTCTGGCAGAGCCTCCAGCGCCTTTATCTGCTTCTGCACGTCTGCCGACATCTCAGTGATGTCCTTCTTCATAAGCCTCCCTCTCACGTCTCGTCGCTTTACGTGCGGAGATGATGCGCCCGATCTCTTCGCTGGTCTCCGTGTCAACTTCGGGCCATGTATGGACTACCATCACTACTTGACTGCCCACCGTGCCAAGGGTTCGCCACCGCTGCTCATGTGGATATGGGTCCTCCCGAGTCGCAGACAGAGGGTCGTTGAACACAAAGGCTGCGGCATCGAATCCGAGACCATGTGCTCGAAGGTTCGCCGCGTTCTTTGCCTGATCCCAAGTCCAACGCAAGCGGAGTCGCCCCTCACTATACTACGCAATTGTAGTTACAGGGTAAGACCCACGTCAGTAAGTGTGTCTTACCGGTCGCGGCGGGCTAATTCCTGATGGTTCAGGGAACAGGGACGATCTACAGAGCCAGCCTGAACATCAATACAAAAGTTCTTGATTTTGTCCAGTTGGGTGGAGTGGTCGGGTAGCAAATCGGTCTAGACGGGCATAGCGGGTAGAGTCTTGGCCGGACATGTGCATTTCACAGGTCTGTCTGCCATTTGCTCTCACCTAGATCAGCATTGTTTTGTCGCTAGACGGCCGCCGCAAAATGCCGCTGCACTTCTCCGGTGCCCACGAACTGGGAAAGGAGCCGGTAGTTACCTGATTCATAACGAATCCGCCCAGCGACAATCGCCGGATGAACCTGAGCGGCCGAAGCCATGGTCAACACAGTCATGGGCGACGGATCTTTAGCGATTCTGCCGTCGCGCCATATGTTCGGAGGTGTCAGGGCGTCCTGGGCCAGTCGGTCGGCTTCCTGTCCGGTGGTGTCGCTTCCAACGGAGTCAACTCGTCGAAGGCTGTGATCATCGATGAAACCTGTTTCTTCGCTGGACCTGCCGATGTGGAGGGCTACGTGAGCCAGCTCGTGCAACATAGTGAACCAGAAGCTGTCAATTCGGTCGTAGCGTAAGGTCAGGCCAATAGCCGACCTTCCTTCACGGAGGCTCAGGGCAGCGCCGTCCAGGTACGTTCTGGGTAGATGACGTACATACTCTACCGCTACCCCGTGCTGAGCTAACAGGTGGATGGCTCGGACCGGCCCATCTTCCCAAACGCTCATCCGGGCTACCTCGCGCAGCAGTTGGGGCGTAACCGCCTCGGGATGGTATTTCTTGTCCAACTGCTTCGCCCGAGCTTGGGCCATTACCTGCCAGCACCAGGCTCTGAGTGCGTAATCATCGGTCTTCGCGTTTACTCGTCGGCTATCGCTCTTCCGATATAAGGGAGCCGCAGCAAATTCTCGCCCACCGGCTCTCTCCATCAGTCCGGTGATCAACTCCTCCGCGTGGTCCTTCAGGCCTTGGACTTGAGGAATCCAACCTGCCTTGGCCATAGCAGTGAGGGGGAATCTGGAATACTCAAGACCCGGCAGCGCGTCTGGCAGGCGTGCTCCCGGTTCCTGCAGGAGGACGTCGGCTGGCAGACCTAGATGATGGTGAAGGGCCCGGGCCATGGACATGGTAATGGGCCGCTTCCCTGCGAGGACCTCCGAGACCTTGGCCCGACTCCCGATGAAGGGCACAAGATCGCGGCGGGTGAGATTCGCTTGGTCCATCCGAAACGTGATGGCGGAGATGGGATCGGGAAGGCCGATTGGATCGTGCCGCTCTTCATAGAACTCCATAAGGTCAGTAAGTACATCCAACTCGACCCGGTCGGGATCATCTACGTTGTCCAGTTGTCCTTCAGAGACGGAGAGCGCGTCCATAAGTTCCGCAATTCGAGTCACCGCAGCGTCGTAGTCCTCTTCTGAGCGAATCGCCCGGATATGTGCCATGACTACACCTCCTCCACAAGATTGATGGGTCTGTCGATCTCATCTAGGAGGCGTTGGGAGACGTACAGGTTGGGCCACTTGTCGCCGTGGCGCGCTACGATCCCGGCATCGATCAGGCGGCCGAGCACCCGCCGCGTGCCTGCATCCGATATTCGAAGCAATTCCGATGCCTTCGATGCGGTCAGTATCGGGCGAGCGAAGAGTTCGTCGAGCAGACGGAGGACGGACGCCGATTCGTTGCGGCCAACCAGCAGTTCCTTCCACTCTTCGTGGAGGCTCCGCATCCTGCGGATCCTTTCCACCACGTCGGCGGCCTCGCGGTGGACGCCCTTAAGGAAGTATCCCAGCCACCGCTCCCAGTCTCCTGTGGCGCTGACGTTGAACAGTTCCTCGTAGTAGCTTGCCCGGTCACGCTCAAAATAGGCACTCAGGTAGAGGAGCGGATTTCTGAGCAGACCGCTTGCAGATAGGAAAAGAGTTATGAGGAGTCGGCCGATCCGACCATTGCCGTCCGAGTAGGGATGGATGGTCTCTATCTGATAGTGCATGAGTGCGCACCGCACCAGTGGTGGCATGTCGCTATTAGCGTTGACGAACCTTTCCCAATCATGAAACAGGTCGGGTATATACTCGGGAGGAGGGGGTATGAAGCGCGCCTCACCGATGGTGGAACCGGGAGTTCCAACCCACACTTGCTGCCTCCTAAACTCGCCAGGTCTCCTTTCCTGTCCCCTGACTCCGGCCAGCAGCCGTGCGTGGAGCTCGTTTACGAATCTAAGCGAGATCGGGAGGGAATCTAGCCTGGTGATCCCCTGCTCGAGGGCCTCAACATAGTTGATCACCTCCGCAACGTCACCGCCTGGGCGATGCCGTCTCTGTGCCTCGTAGGCGAAGACGTCGGAAAGCGATGCGATCGTCCCCTCGATTCGAGAGGACAGCACCGCCTCACGCCTCAGGAGCGGATGTATGAGGAGATGGGGATTCGGGATGGTTTCGCCGACACCAGATAGTTCCCCCACCGCACGCGATGCCCTGTCCAGTAATGAGACTGCGATTATTGTTCTGGGCCATCTCGGCTCGGGTCTGACCCCTAATGGGGTTGGCTCAGATGCCTTCGACTTGATCTGTCGACCCGATCCCGGGATGGCTCATTCAAGGCTAAAGGCCTTGGCGAGCAGTGACCTAATAGGAGCCTGGTTTCAAGCCCCATCGCAGTCTTGTCCGCTTGCCTGGCCGGCACGCCATCCCTCAGGAGGCAAGTATGAGAGGAGTCGTCGGCCAACAAGGTAGTCATGCCCTCGATGTGATGATCGGAGTCGATACTCACCAGAACGAGCATGTGGCGGTGGCCATTGATCGGCAAGGTGTCCGCCTCGGAGAGCATCACGCACAAGCGACTATGTGTGGGTATGGGGAGATCGAACGATGGTCACGAAGCCTGGGAGAGGTTCGAGCGTTCGGGATTGAGGGCACCGGCTCCTACGGTGCTGGCCTTGCTCGTTTCCTGACCGGCCAAGGCTATACGGTTGTAGAAGTTAACCGGACTGACCGCTCAGTCCGTTACCGCAAGGGCAAGAGCGACCCCACCGATGCGGAGATGGCGGCGCGTGCGGTGCTGTCCGGAGTAGCCGACGCTATTCCCAAGTCAGGCGAGGGCGAAGTCGAGATGATCCGCATGCTCAAGAGTGCCAAGGACTCGGCTGTCAAGGCTCGCACCCAGGCCGTCAACCAGATCAAGTCCCTGGTTGTCACGGCACCGGCCGAGCTCCGGGAAACGCTCGATGGACTCACCGTAGGTGCCCTCGCAGCCCGGTGTGCCAGCTTCCGTCATGGTCCTCTGGACGGTCCTACGCCAGCGGCCAAATACACGCTTCGATCACTTGCCCGCCGCTACCGTCAGCTCAGCAAGGAGATCCAGGATCTGCAGGCCGAGCTGGATTGCCTCACCCGGACGGTAGCGCCAGCCCTGGTCGGTATCTTCGGGGTAGGACCCGACACGGCGGCTGCCCTCCTAATCACCGCCGGGAGTAATCCCCAGCGTCTCCACTCCGAGGCTGCCTTCGCCTCCCTGTGCGGGGTGAATCCGATACCTGCTTCCTCAGGCAAGACCAACCGCCATCGGCTCAACCGCGGTGGTGACCGCCAGGCGAATGCGGCCCTATACCGCATCGTCCTGGTCAGGCTTAGTCACGATCCCCGGACCAAGGAATACATGCGTCGCCGCACCACGGAGGGACTGAGCAAGAGGGAGATCATACGTTGCCTCAAACGCTACGTTGCACGCGAAATCTTCTCGGCCATCCAGCACCCTGCGGACGGAGTCCGCAGGGCAGCTTGACGGTCATAGGAGCATCAAGTCCAAGGCTCATGGGCAGTTCGGAGGGAAGCGGATCTGGAATGAATGCCTGCTGACTTTCGATCGTTGGAACCAGACGTCCGCACGGACTTGCGATCAGACGTTGCACTAGATCTAAAACTCCAGCTTGAAAAGGAACACCATTTTACACTTTATGGCGGAAAAGTGTAAAAGCTGCCAGGTCTTCAAACCCTGGTTTCAAAATACGACATGTTGGGGAATCCAGATGCTCCTATCACCACAGATGGGGGTCTGAAGGTACCTGTACGCGCGAGAGCGACGTTCACTCGCCTGCTGAAATAGGTTGTCGCGCAGTTGTGAATACGATCGAAAGGTCAGCCAGGCAGGCGATGAGTGTCGATACTTCCGGCGTGCATTGCAGCCCAGCAGCCGCCTACTATCGGCCGCATGGGCGGACCCCGGCTGCGTGCTAACATCACGCCGTAATGCGAGTCACCGGCGTCAAGGCCTTTCTCGTCCACCCCGCAGAGGCCGGGTCCGTGTACGGAGCGGGGTCCAAGAACCTCTGCTTTGTCAGGATCGAGACCGACGAGGGCATAGTCGGCTGGGGAGAGTGCTATACCCAGTCCGACCGTGACACCCAGATCGTCGCCCATGTCGACCAGCTCGCCCGCTACCTCATCGGGCGAGACCCGGCCCTGGTGAAGAACTTTACCCAGATCGTCTACGACGACGTGGCCGCGCGTCGCGGGTCGATGGACCTTTTCAGCGCGTTGAGCGGCCTTGAGCAGGCCATGTGGGACGCGAGCGCAAGGGCGCTCGGCGTTCCGGTGCACTCATTGATGGGCGGTCCCGTCCGCGACCGGCTGAGGGTCTACGCCAACGGCTGGTACGGAGGCTCAAAGGATGCCGCCGAGCTTGCCGAGCGTGCCGCGGCCACGGTGGAACTGGGCTTTGGCGCGCTCAAGTTCGACCCGATTCCCGGGCCCTGGCGGACCTACGTCGACGGTGACGTCCTTCGCCGCGCCGCAGCCAACGTCGCGGCGGTCAGGGAGGCGGTCGGACCGAAGGTGGACGTGCTGATCGAGGTGCACAGGAGACTGGCCCCGATGCACGCGGTGCGGCTGGCCAGGGAGATAGAGGAGTACCGCCCGTTCTGGTTCGAAGAGCCGGTGCTCGCTGAGAACATGGAGGCGCTCGCCGCGGCCAGAGCCCGGATCGCTATCCCGGTGGTCACCGGGGAGGAGCTCTACTCGAAGTTCGAGTTCAGGAGGGTCTTTGAGACGGGTGCCGCGGATATCATTAACCCCGACGTATGTAACGTAGGCGGCATCCTCGAGCTGCGGGAGATATCGGCAATGGCCGAGACCTACATGGTCGGAGTCGCTCCCCACAACTACAACAGCACCTCGATCGGCCTTGCGGCCACGGCGCACGCCGCGGCGGGAATGCCCAACTTCGTGATCACCGAGTTCTTCGTCAACCTGGACACGCTCTCGCGCCGCATCACCCCCAGTCCCTTTGCGGTGGAGGAGGGATTCATAAGGGTCCCGCAGGGTCCGGGTCTGGGCATGGAGCTGGACGAGGAGGCGCTCGCCGCCCACTCTTACCGGCAGTTTCCGGCGCGCGATTTCGGAGAGCTGCACGATCTCTGAGCACCGGGGAGATTAGAAGATAGCCAGGAGGATCAGATGGAGAATGCCGAGTTCTCGGCACTGACCCGGAGGGCGGGGTACCGGCTGACCGAGGCCGAGCTTACCGATCTGAAGGCGCGCTTTGAGACCGCCATGCGCATACTCGGCCCGCTCGGCGAGTTGGACCTCGGCGACGGGGACCTCGCCGTGGCCTTTTCGCCCAAGCCCGAGTCAAACAGGGAGCGACGATGACCGCCACGCCCCTGCACTACCTGACGATCGCAGAGGCGGGTTCGCAGATAAGGTCCGGGGCGCTGTCCCCGGTCGAGCTTGCGTGCGCGTTCCTCGAGAGGATCGAGGCTCTGGACCCTGCGCTCAACTCGTACATCACCGTTACTGCGGACCTTGCGATGGAGCAGGCCCGCCGTGCCGAGGCGGAGCTCTCGGCCGGGCGCGACCGGGGACCTCTCCACGGTATTCCCATAGCGCTAAAGGACCTTTTCGACACGGCCGGTGTGCCGACCACATCGGGCTCGAGGATCTTCGCAGGCAGGGTGCCCGCGGAGGACGGCACGGTCACAGCCCGATTCCGGGAGGCCGGGTCGGTACTGCTGGGAAAGCTTGCGATGAGCGAGAACGCGGCCGGGGGGCCGGACCCGACGAGCGGATTTCCCATCCCGAGCAACCCATGGAACCTGGAGCACCACGCGGGAGGATCCTCAAACGGCTCGGCCGTTGCCGCATCGGCCGGCCTTGCCATGGGCACGATGGGCTCGTGCACGCGGGGCTCGATCCGTGCGCCGGCATCGTTCTGCGGGGTGGTGGGCCTAAAGCCGACATACGGTCGTGTCTCGCGCCGCGGCGTCCTCCCGCTCAGCTGGACGCTCGATCACGCGGGGCCGATAGCGCCCACCGTGGAGGACGCGGCGATCATGCTCGGGGCGATCGCGGGCTACGACCCGGGCGACCCGACGAGTTCGGGCGCGCCCGTCCCGGACTATCGGGCCGGTCTGGAAGGCGGCATCAGGGGCATGCGCGTCGGCGTGGCGCGCCATTTCTTCTTCGATAGGACGAGGCCGCTGGTCCAGAGCGAGCCGCTTGATCTCGCCGAGCGGGCGATCGTAGAGCTAGAGTCCCTCGGCGCGCGCATAGAGGAGATCTCGATCCCGGCGCTCGACATCGCCGATGCGGCGGCGCTGGTGATACTGCTCGGGGAGGGCTATGCGTTCCACGAGCGCAACCTGCGGGACCGGCCCGAGCTATACGGCGACCTAAACAGGGCCGAGTTCAGGGTGGGCGGGCTCTTCTCGACGACCGAGTACGTGCAGGCCCAGCGCGCCCGCAACGTGCTCAAGCGACAGTTCGCCGACGCCCTGAGCAGGGTCGACGTGATAGCGTCCCCGACCTTTGCGGTCGCAGCGCCCCGCCACGACGCAGGGCCCGGGACCGCCGTTACGCCGATGCCCAGCTTTACGGGCCCGTACAACCTGACCGGTCTCCCGGCGATCTCTGTTCCGTGCGGGCTCACGGAGGCGGGCCTTCCCTCCGGCCTGCAGCTGGCGGCAGGGCCGTTTGGGGAGCCGACGATCCTTCGGGCGGCCCATGCCTACGAGCAGGCATCGGGCCACAAAAGGCCCCGGCCCCCCGTCTAGGCCCCGCAGCACCCTGGGCCGTCATGCATTCGATGACCCGGCCACTTGAACCGAGCCAGGCGCTGCTCCCTGGCAGTTTCGTCCGGGACCGGCGGAGGAAATGACCGAGAGGAGATCGGGAGCGGTGTTCTCCGCCGACCGGCGATACCGGTACCTGCTCACGCGAAGCCTCGATGTGGATCCCGCTGCGGCCGGACTGCCGGCCGGGGTAACGTTCATAGGCCTCAACCCGTCCAAGGCGGATGAGCGCGCTGACGATCCCACGATCAAAAGGTGCATCGGCTTTGCCCGCCGCTGGGGAGCGCCGCGGCTTAACGTGGTCAACGTCTCGCCCTTGGTGGCGACCTGCCCGGTCGATCTGAGGGCCGCCGGCCTCGAGCCAGAGGGCGTGATTGCAAGGAACCTTGAGCATGTGGCCTCGGTAACGCGCCGCGGGGAGATGGTGATCGCCGCTTGGGGCGTTCTCGGCGCCGCCGAGGGCCGGGATGCCCGGATGATGGAGCTTCTGCGCGGCTCGGGCGCTCGGGCCGTCTACTGCCTTGCGCTCAACGCGGATGGTTCACCGCGGCACCCGATGTACATGCCGGGTACGACAGAGCCCGTGGTATATCGCGATTTCGGGTCGGCCCGGCCGGGGTGAGAAGGCCGCCGGGCCTTACAGCCCGTGTGGAGCGACGCTCAGTCGCCTTGAGCCGCCGGGGATCGAAGGAGGTAGGGACGCGCCCCGGGAGGCTGTTTTCTAGGGAGGCGGATGGCGGGTATAATCCCGCATGGAGGCACTGGGGTATTGGTGGAGGCAGTGTAAGGGGGGAAATTGGTGGCCTCCAGAAAGGAGGCTGTGCGCATTGGATAGTAGTAGTTGGAGGTGTTCCAGGTAGGTGTTCCTTGGAACGCCTCTCATCAGGCCCCCGGTTTAGCTTTCTAGATCGGGGGCCTGTACATTTATGGCAATTACTCTTGCTATGCGTTGTGGCCGTCTTTCGCGCGTCGCTCGACTACGCCTAGCTCAGCCCTAGGGGGAGCCGATGCCCGAAAAGGTTACGATTCACGCGTTCCACAAGGATGTGACCGACGGTCCATTCCCCGTGCCTTTTTCTCAGTGCGGAAAGCGCATGGTAGCCAAGGATTCGACCTTCCTAATGGCGGTTGATTTCCTGGTGCTGCACAAACAGGAGACGCGAGACGTAATGCGCCCGCTCTGCTCGGAATGCGTAGCGATACTCTGGGGAATAAGGCAGCCTACCGTCTCGGCGATTCTCCAGTCGGCGCCCTGAGCAGGGCACCAGACGCTCCTGCAGCACCCGCAAAAATCAATTCGTCTATTTGCTGAGAGTTAGCCGAAGCAATTACAGGTTCTCAACCGGCAACGTCAATTGAGGCGAGAAACCGTGAGCCGTGGCGCGCAGCACTGACCACCATGCGGTGCCTTCATACGACTCTCGATCATTCAGACTTCCCAAAGTTTCTGCCAGCGGTCAGCATCAAGTCCGAGGGATGTTTGCCTCCGTGAGCGCATTCATGCAGGCGAGATGATCGTGTAACCTGTGGCCTTCAGGTTCACCGGCCAAGGAGCTTGAAGAGAGGCTGACGGCGATCGAGGCAAAGGTGGCTGACGCGCGATCCAAGCTGCTTCGGCTGTACGAGGCAATCGAGAAAAGCACTCTGACGTTGCCGATTCAGTCTTTTCGATAGTGCCAGGATAGATTGGCATCTGCGCGGGAGGCGGCGCGTGAGCGGCTTGCCCGCGGGAAGGTGGGACTAACCTCGACCAAGGAGGTCCAAGAGAACGTAGCGGACTCTTGAAGAGCAGATTGTTGCGGATGTGTCTCAGACCGAAAGATCTGAGACGATCTGGTGTGCCGAAGCGTCCGCGAAAATCCAGCTGCTCCCCGTCGAGGAGTGAGGCCTTAACCATCGGGCATACATCGACTCGATGACAAGCGGCTCGCCACCGTGAGGGGTCACGTGTGCCGCGCCGAGAGTGCCGGGCACGCTGACCTGGAAGTCGCCGCATCTCGCCTCCATTACAGGTATGCCCTTGATCCACTCGACTGCAACTCGATCCGAGAGTTGGACAACGGCAGCGCGCCACCTATGCATGGGCTCCGGTCCGGCAGTGACCCATTCCGCGGGATCGCCCTCGACACTCCCCGCTACATCCGCAGGCGGCGGGCGCGCCCCCTGCAAGAGGGCAATGTCGGCGTCCATGGCAAGTAGCCATCGCCAAGGTTCATCGCGGCGCGCAATATTCCACGAGACGATCTTCATCTATGCCCGATCCCGGTTGATTCCACCGGGCTGTAGGGAAATCACCTAAACGGGGGGAAACGTCGGCGATGGTGGAGGCGACCCAGTGAGAGTCCATGTGCCATATGGCATCACTTAATGAAGTGGTAGTCAATCCAGAAATGGCAAAATATATAATAGTGGCATATGAAGCAGATAGTGACCAATTTGGACAAACATGGACGTGTGGTCATTCCCGCAGAGGTTCGACGTGTCCTTGGGTTGCGCAAGGGCGATGCGATCGTTGTTCGGCTTGAAGGTGATGAACTGCGAATTCTCCCGCGTGCGGAGGCGATCAGGCGGGCGCAGGAAATCGTGGGCAGGCACACCGGTGAGGGAAGGTCTCTGGTAGATGAATTGATCTCCGAGCGCCGTGTGCAGGCAACCCGTGAGTAGGTGGGTGCTTGATGCCTCGGCGCTGCTGGCGCTGCTGAACCGGGAGCCCGGCCACGGACGCGTGGCGGATGCTCTAGCCGAGGGTGCGATGATGAGCACCGTGAATTTCTCGGAGGTCGTGGCCAAGCTGGCGGACGCAGGATTGACCGAGAGCGAGGTCCACGAGGTCATAGAGCCACTGGGACTCGACTATGCCGCCTTCGACGAAGAGGGAGCCCTTTTTGCCGGCATGTTGCGCCCGGCGAGCCGGGAGGCCGGACTCTCGCTAGGTGACCGCGCGTGCGTTGCACTTGGAAACTTGAGCGGCCTGCCCGTTCTTACGTCCGACCTTGCATGGAATGACCTTGAGTTGGACGCAGAGATCGTCGTGCTCCGTTAGCCGAAAACGACCGCCGGCGGGGTTATCGGCGAGGTCGGTGGACAATGTCCGGGCACAGACATCAGCCATTAGGATAGAGTCCCCACCGTCCTGACGAATGTGAACGAAGTTGTCAGGTGTCAGACAGGCATGCGGCGGGTCCGGATCTCCGACTTCCCGATAGTCGGTCAGCAGTTCGCTACCTAGGACGTCTCGTGGGCAGCATCGCCGTTCGACGTGCGGAGACATTCACCCTCGGCTTCCGGGACACGGTCTACGACGTCCCTTCCCGTGGTCTCGGCCGTCATGTTCAGGCTCTTGAGGACGACGCCTGGCTGGTCGGAGGAAGGGGCGGCAGGCTCAGCGGTGGGAGTCGCAGTCGGTACCGGGGCCGGCTCCGGCGCTGTGGTCGGCTCCGGTATCGAGCCGGACCCGCAGGCCGCCGCGATGGCGGCGAAAGTCACAGCGGCCACCAGGATGACGAGCGAGCCGATCTACCAATCCCCAGACGAATCAACTAGATGGCCCATTCCTGAACTCTGCCGGATTGCACGTACATCTATACCTTCCCGTGCATGCATTCCGACCTGGTGGCAGCGGCATGCCGGGCTGGCAGTGGGCGATAACGGAGGAGTCAGCCGCCGAAGAAGCGGCGCGGGTTTTCGACCGTGATGCGGTGGATATCTTCCTCTGTCGCTCCCAGCTCGAGCAGCCGGGGTATCTGGCGCCGGGTGATGTAAAGGAACCGGTCGGGGTTGTGCTCGTCGAACCTCCTGCGGGTGTCCCCTCCGTTGGTCCCCATGTAGATAGACCAGTCGTGGCCCACCATTACCCGGCCTGACAGGCCCGCGTCGATCAGGGCCTTGAGCGTCCGGGTCCGCTCCTCCGCCGACGGAGCCTCACGGATCGGAGCCCCTGGGGTGCGGTCCATGCCTATCCACGCCCCGGCGCGAGCAAGGCCGGTAAGGTAGCCGAGGTCCGTGGTGTCGTTGGAGTGGCCTATGTAGACGCTTGCCATGTCGACGCCCTCGTCGGTGAGCACCTCGATCTGGAGGTCGCCGACCCGGCCCGGGGCCCAGCTGTGCGTCGATATGGGCGTGCCGGTGGCCCTTGAGGCCCTGGCCGCGGCGCGCAGTATGATCTCTCCCTCGGCAGATACCCCCTCAGCGTCGTTTGCGACCTTGATTATCCCGGCCCTTATGCCCGTGCCCTCTATACCCTCTGTGATCTCTCGCACGTAGAGCGCGGCGATATCGTCGGGGTCCGCCTCCCAAAAGGCCCGCGGGATGTCACGCCAGGTGCCCGTGCAGCAGATGATGTTGACGCCCGAGCGCTCAGAAACCTCGGCGAGGAGCTCTGCGTCCCGGCCGAGGTCGAGGGTCGTCACGTCGACCAGCGTGTCGACGCCCTCCGCCTTGCACTCTGCGAAGTGCTCTACTGCGTCGCGGACTATCGAGTCCCGGTCGATGAACTCCGGGTACACGTGCCTTATCCCGGCGCTGGAGAGCATCACGTGCTCGTGCGCCAGGGTAAAGCCGAGAGAGCCGGGATCCAGCGGGCCGAGCACGGAGTTTACGGTCTTCATGGTCTGTTCCTGTGAATCAGAAGCCCTCGATCAGCGCGGCGCGCACAAGCGCGAGGGCGTCCAGGCTTATGCGGGTGCGGTCGGGCCTACCCCGCCCCGACAGGTTGAACGTTCGGCGGCGCACGTTGGCCCCGTCGGTTACGGCGATGTAGGTCTGGCCCTTGGCAAGGTTCTCCGCCCGGTCCGATGGGTCCGGAACGCCGTGCACCGCGATGCCCAGGTCCGCCTCGGCCTGGGCCCTGACCGAGAGCGCGAGGCGCCCTGAGAGCTCTGCGGGGCCCTCGGGCTCGGGACCGCCGTTCCCGACGCCGATGAGCCGCATTATCGGAACCAGGCCGTTTCCGACGACCGCCTCGACAAAGCGCTCGGGCGTGGCCTCGCGCAGTCTCTCTGCGACCATGCCGTGCGTTACGTCCTCGTAGGATGCGATCGTCAGGTCGCGCTCGGCGAGCAGGCCGCCGACGACCATCTCCATGGTCTCGGAGTCCGCCGCAAACACGTGGTCGCCGAGCAGGGTGCGGACCTGCCGCTCGACCGGCTCTATGAGGCGCTGGGCCTCGGGGACCGATGCGGCCTTTGCCGCTATGCGAACGTCCACCTGGCCGGGATGGGCGAGCACGCCCACGGTCGGGTTGGACGATCCGGCGATCAGGTGGCCTATCCGGTCGTCCACGTTGCTCTCGCCGAGCTGGGCGACCTTGAGAATCCGGTAGGTTATGACCTCCGATAGGCCGTAGCGTTTGCGGATGTAGGGGACCACCTCGTTGTCGAACAGCCACTTCAGCTCGAAGGGCACGCCGGGTAGGGCGAAGACCACGCCCCGGGCGTCCTCGACGGCGAACGAGGGCGCGGTGCCGTTGGGATTGTGTATGGCGATCGCGCCGTCGGGGATGAAGGCCTGGCGCTCGTTGTTCTTGGTCATCAGAAAGCCACGGGAGCGGAACATGCGCTCGATCGTCTCGAGGAGCTCGCGGTCCAAGATGAGCTCTCGCCCGGTGACCTCCGCGATCACCTCGCGGGTGATGTCGTCCTGGGTCGGCCCCAGGCCTCCGCCGCATATGACGATGTCCGCCCTCTCGAGCGCGCGGTCTACGACCTCGGCCATGCGCTGGCGGTTGTCGCCGACGACCGACTTGTGGAACAGGTTTACGCCCAGCCCGGTGAGGCGCTGGGCCATCCAGGCGGAGTTTGTGTCGACTATCTGCCCGAGCAAAAGCTCTGAGCCGATGGCGACTATCTCAGCGCCGGGCATGATTGCACCTTGGGGACATCGGGCCGGCCGCTAGTGCCGCTCCCTGAGGATGGCGGCGCCCGCGCTCATGGCGCGAAGCTTGAGGTATGCCTCGTCTATGTCCATGGGGTTCTGGCTGGAGGGAGAGAACCCGCAGTCGGGGTTGAGGGTGACTCTCTCGGGATCGACGTACTCCATCGCCGCCTCGGCTCGGGCCGCGACCTCCCCGGGCGTCTCAACGTGCGGGTCGGTGTGGTCGATTGCGCCCAGGCCCAGCACCTTGTCCGCCGGAAAGCGCCGAAGTGACTCGATACCCCCGGCGTCCGGGGTCGCAAGCTCCATCGCAAAGCGGTCGGCGTCCATCTCCCTGAGCGCGTCCATTATCAGGTCGTACGGGCCGCTCGTTGCGTGCTTGCGGTTAAAGTGCGCGTGGCAAAGGTGCACCGAGACGGGCACCGCCGCGCCGTCGACGACGGCGTTCACAGAGCCTACCGAAAGCTCCATCTCGCGGTCCACGTCGGTTATGCCCTCCCTCTCCCTGTAGGCACCATCGACGAGGAGCGCAAGCCAAGGGTCGTCCAGCTGCACCGCATCGACGCCCTCTGCGGCAAGGCGCGCGATCTCGTCGCGCACGATCGGGACGCAGTCGTCGATGAACTCCTCCCTGGTGGGATAGGCGGCGCGCGAGTGCTCTTCGGTCCACATCCGCCGCCCTATGGTGTACGGGGACGGGACCGCGACGATTATTTTGCCGTCTGCGTGGGCGCGAAGAAAGCGTGCCTCGTCCACCGCTATCGGCCTTCGGGGCGCCAGGCGCTCGACTACGGCGGGATAGGGCAGAGACGACACCCGGATCGCGCTGTGCTCGGTGTGAAGGTCGTAGCCGAAGCCGCCGACCGCGTCGGCGAACACCTTTACGTAGCTCTCCCGGCGCCACTCCCCGTCCGAGACGTAGTCAAGGCCCGCGCGCTCCTGCATCGCGATCGCCGAGGGGACGGCAGCATCGAGCAGCCGGTCGGCATCCGCCCACGAGACCGCGCCCGACTTTCGGTCCTCTATGAGCTCGCGCACCCACTGGGGGCGCGGCAGGCTGCCTACCACGTATGTCTCGAACATCATCCCGGTCCGCCTGATCTCCGCTACGCCTCGGGCCGGCCCTAGTTGCCCCCGGCCCTCCATCGCTCTACCGCCAGCTGGCCGCGCGGGCTCACCGTCCTGCTTATCTCCACGTTTACGACCGCCGGTCGCCCGCAGCCAAGGGCCTCCCTCAGGGCCGGCCCGAGCTCTGCCCGATTGGTTACGTGGAACCCCTCGGCCCCGAGTCCCCTTGCCACAACGTCATATCGCGTCGGCAGGAGGTCGGTGGCAACGGGCCTTCCGTACGCACCGATCTGGATCTGGCGGTCGATGCCCCATGCCGCGTCGTTTCCAACGATCACGGTGATGGGAATGTCGAGCCGCACGGCGGTGTCCATCTCCATCGCGTTAAAGCCGAACGCCCCGTCCCCGGTAACGAGGATGGCCCGTCGGCCGGGGTTGGCCAGCTTCATCGAGAGCGCCGTGCCCATCGATGCGCCAAGCATACCAAAGGTCGAAAAATACAGGTGACTTAGCGGTGCCGTCGCGGGAAGGTAGGCGCGCCCGAAGTGCGCAAAGTCCCCGCCGTCGAAGGCGACCGAATCTCCCCCAGATAGGAGCGGGCGCAGATCCGCGAACACGCTCATCGCGTGAAGCGGTACCCCGTGGCCGGCCAGTGACTCGAGCCAGGCCTCCATCTGCCGCCGCTCGGCCGAGAGGCGCTCGAGCCACTCGGAGCGGTCGGCGGCCCCCGGCCGCCCTTGCCCCGCGCGGTCCGCAAGCTGGCCGAGCACGGCGTCCACGTCCCCGGCCAGGGCGACGTCGACCGATCTGTTTCGCCCGATCTCCCGGCCCTCCGGGTCGATCTGGATCAGGGCTGCGCCGGGGCCGATTGCGGGCGCCATCGCATAGCCCACCGATATGTCCTGCCTCTTTCCGGCAAGGATCACTAGGTCCGCCTCGGGAACAAGGCGCGCCGCGCGGTTGAGGCCCACGTCGTAAAAGCCGGCGCACAGAGCGTGCTCGTCGCTGATCAGCCCCCTTGCGTCTCCCTCGGTCATCACGGGAACGCCCGTCGCCTCGGCAAAGCGCACCAGGGCATCGCCTGAGCGGGCGTAGGAGGCTGCCGTCCCGGCGATGACCACCGGGCGCTGAGCCGTCTCGATCAGGCGCGCGGCCGCATCGACTGCGGCCGGGTCCGCCCCCATCGGCGGGGGCGCGCCCAGGGGCGGGTAGGAGAGGTGCGCAGCGCTAACGGTCGCCTGCTGGATGTCCACGGGTATCGTCAGGTGCACGGGACCGCGCCTGCCGGAAAGGGCGGTGCGCAGGGCCGATGCGACCATGTCCGGGATGCGGGCGGGGTCGGTGACGATCTCTGAGAGCTTGGTCACGGGCCGGGCCATTCCCACCTGGTCTATCTCCTGCATCGCGCCTCGGCCCAGTTGGCTGAGCGGTGCCGACCCGCCGATGGAGAGCATGGGGCTCTCTGCGTGGGCGGCGTTGGCAAGGGCGGGAACGACGTTGGCAAAACCGGGGGTCGTCGCAAGGACCACGCCGGGCCGGCCCGTTATGCGGGCGAAGGCGTCGGCCATGTGCCCTGCCGCCTGCTCGTGGCGCGTATCGACGAAGCGGAAGGGACCGTCGGCCATCGCGTCGATGGCGGGAAGCACGTGGTCCCCCGCGATGGTGAAGACCTCCCTTGCCCCGAGCACCTCGAGCGTTCGGGCAAGGACGTGTGCGCCGGTGAGAGGGTTGGGTGGCATGGCCGGGCCATTCTATCCCGGCGGGGCGCTCGGTGCTAAACTCGGCACAGACCGCCGTCGGAGGGACATTGGACGCAGGCAACGGGACCGGGCCGGGCCCGCTCACCGGCCTTAAGGTAATCGACTGGACGATCTGGCAGTTCGGGCCGGTCGCCGGGATGATGCTCGGCGACCTGGGAGCGGACGTCATAAAGGTCGAGGCCCTGAGCGGTGAGCCGGGGCGAGGGCTGTTCACCGTGAGCGGGATCGACCGCAGCCTCCCCGGGGAGCGCAACAGCTACTTCGAGGCGAACCACCGAAACAAGCGCGCGATCGCGGTCGACCTAAAGAGCACCGAGGGAGTGGAGATCGTGCGGCGGCTCGTCTCGGGAGCGGACGTGTTCCTGCAGAACTTCAGAAAGGGCGTCGCCGGGCGGCTCGGCCTGGGCTATGAGGACCTATCGGCGATCAACCCGCGCCTGATCTACGGCTCGGGGAACGGGTACGGCCCCGATGGACCCGAATCGGAAAAGCCAGCGCTCGACACGGTGGGCCAGGCGCGCAGCGGGCTGATGTACGCGACGGGCCCGGAGGGCTCTGAGCCCTATCCCGTGCAGGGCGTGATCAGTGACCAGATCGGCGGGATCATGCTCAGCTGGGGGGTGCTTGCCGCGCTCGTTGCAAGGGAGCGGACGGGTGTCGGGCAGAGGGTCGACGCATCGCACCTGGGGAGCTCGATCTGGCTTCAGGGCCTCAGCGTTACGATGGGGATGCTCACCGCCCACAAGCCCGCATCGGAGATCAACCTGACCGTAAAGCCCGGCAGGGAGAGCGCCTACAACCCGATCTCGAACTTCTACCGGTGCAGCGACGGGCGCTGGCTGATGCTCGCCAACCTGGAGGCCGACCGCTACTGGCCGTCCTTTGCCGCGGCCCTGGGCCTCGGACACCTGGCCGAGGACCCGCGGTTCAGGGACACCGGGGCGCGCGCTGCCAACAACGAAGAGCTCATACGCATCCTCGATGAGACCTTTGCCCAGAAGACCTACGCCGAATGGGACGAGATCCTGTCGGCTGACCGCGACAACATCTTCGCCCCGGTCCAGCGGCTGATGGAGCTCTGGGACGATCCTCAGGTGCGCGCAAACGACTACATCGTCGAGGTCGACCATCCCGCCCTCGGGCGGGTGAAGGTGGCGAACCACCCTATCCACTACGGAAAGACCCCCTCCTCGATCCGCAGCCTCGCCCCCGAGGTCGGCCAGCACACCGAGGAGGTGCTCATCGAGCACGGCTACAGCTGGGAGGACATCGCCCGGCTCCAGGACGCCGGCGTGATCCTTTAGGGGACCGAAGCCCTCAGCTCCTCGCCCTGGACCTTCGCTTTCCGCCCTTTTCGGCGGCGACCTGCCCGCGGGCTAGGCCCTTTCGCATGCGCTCGTACTCCGAGGAGAACTCCGCCCCGACGATCAGTATGAAGGACGAAACGTACGTCCAGCCCAGCAGCACGACCACCGACCCGAGCGAGCCGTAGATCCTCTGGTAGTCGGCGAAGTTGTCCACGTAGAAGACGAACAGGCCCTTTCCCACCTCGAACAGGACGGCGGCAAGGACCGCCCCGGGCCACACGTACCGCCAGTAGGTCTTGGTGTTGGGGATGAACTTGTAGATCACCAGGAAGATGCCGAGGCTGAAAAGCAGCGGCAGGGCCCTTGCGACGGTGCTGATCGCGGTGTTCTGAAGGAACTGCACCTGGTCGGCCACTTGGGCATCGAAGCTGTCAACGAACTGAAGGGCCGTGGTCGCCGACAGCGAGAGCAGAAACAGCAGCCCCACGCCGAGGGCCATGGCCAGGTGGTGGAGCTTGTCTATGTGGAATGGGCGGTCCTCGTGGATGTCCCAGGCCCGGTTTACCGCCCTGCTTATCGCGCCGAAGATCGCGCTCGCGGTCCAGAACATGCCCAAAAGGCCGATGATCCCAAGGATGCCCCGTATCCCCTCCGTAGACTCCAGGTTGGCCTCGAGCGTATCGGCCGAACCCGGAAGGTAGGTCTGGAAAAAGTGCAGGAGCTCGGTCTTTACCGTCTCCGATTCCAGGACCGGGTTGATGACCGCCAGCAGGCCGATCGTAAGGGGAAACAGGGAAAGGATCGCGTAGTAGGCGACGCCGGCCGCCATGTGCGTGGCGTCGTCGTCGTTTAGCTCGCGCAGGGTCCGATAGAGGAGCGCGAGCGGCGGGTACCGGAGGAGCCGGACCAGTGTCCGGCTCCCCGCTCTCTTAAGGCGCTTTATGAGCTCACGCGGCCGCATGACTGTGCCGAAGTCAGTATGGCCGCGGGCGCGCCGCGCCCGTCAGCTCTTTTCGGTGTCTCTGAGGGGCGCTCTCAGCACCGCCTTTACGCCCGATACCGACTCTGTCACGGCGCCCGAGACGGTCTTTGCGGTGTCCTCGCCGAACGAGCCGGCCGCGCTTACGGCCCCGTTTGCGACGGCGGATGCGGCGTCCTCTGCCTTGAGGCCGACGCTGCCCGCGCTATCGATGGCTCCCTCGAGCGCGCCCCTTGCGACCCCGGCCACGTCGCCGCCCACCTCGGCGGTCCCCTTGATCAGGCCCCGGGCGCTGTCCTCGATCGCCTCGAGCAGGTTGCCTCCGACCTGGTGCGTGCCGGTTATCGTGCCGCTGATCGTGTCGCGCGCCGTCGCGCCGAGATCGCCGCCTACCTCTCTCGTGCCGTGGATGGCTCCGCGGGCGACGCTGAAGGCGGCGTCCTGCAGGCCGAGCGAGACGCTCGCCGCGGCCTCGATGGTGCCCTCAGCGGCCCTTCGCGTGACGGAGCCTACGTCGCCGCCGACGTTGGAGGTACCGCGGATCAGGCCTCGGGCGCTGTCCTCGATCGCCTCCATCAGGTTGCCGCCCACCTCGTGGGTGCCGACCACGGTCCCCTTGATAGTGTCCTTGGCGGTCGCCCCGAGGTCGCCCCCGACGTCGCGGGTTCCGGCGATCGCGCCCTGGGCGATGCTGAATGCCATGTCCTCGGCGCGCAGGCCCACGGCCTTGGTGGTCTCGAGCGCGCCCTCAACGGCCCCGCGGGCGACGACGTTTACCTCGCCGCCGACCTCGCCGGTGCCCCTTATCGCGGCGCGCACCGTGTCGCTCATGACGCCGACCGTTACGACGCCGACCTCGCCGACGCCGCTGATCACGCCGATCACGGCGCCCTTTACGGCCGAGCCGAGCTCGGTGCCGACCTCGTTGGTCGCCTGGATCGCGCCCTTGAGGACGTCGCCCACGAGCCCCTCGAACCCGACCGCGATGTCCTTGGTGCCCCGGAGGGCTCCGACGGTCGTGTCGCGGGCTGCGCCCACCGCGGCGTCGAGAATGCTGCCAGTGCCGGTAGCAGTCCCGGCAAGGGCGTCGCGGATAGTTTTCCCAAATTGCCCGATGGCCATAGCTGTTGCTCCCTAGGATTGATTGGTTGGCTCTGTGCCTTCTCTGATTATACGGATCGAGCTAGTAGCCGGGCATAAGGGGGGCGAGCAGCCCGCCGTCCACGGGAAGGGCGACGCCCGTTATCCACTCGGCGTCATCCGATGCCAGGAACGCCGCCGCCCTGCCTATGTCGCGGGGAAGGCCGAGGCGCGGCAGGGGCGTGAGACGCCCTGAGAGCTCGACCTGCTCGGGTGTGAGCGCGTCCTGTATCGCGGTCTCAATGTAGCCTGGGCAGATCGCGTTCACCGTGACCCCGTCGGCGGCCGCCTCGATCGCCGTGTCGCGGGTCATGTTCACAACGCCCGCCTTCGCGGAGGCGTAGGCCGGACCCCCGCCCCCGGCGAATGCGTGCACCGAGGCGATGTTGATGATCCGCCCGGCCGGAGAGCGCCGAAGGTGGGGCAGTGCGAAGTGCACCCCGAGGTACACGCCCCGCAGGTTGATGGCGATCAGCCGGTCCCAGTCCTCGGGGCTGGTCTGCCCGCTGTCGGTGTCGAAATATATCCCGGCGTTGTTAACGAGGATGTCCAGGCGCCCGAAATGCGATACGGCCGCATCCACCATCGCATCCACCTGGTCGTCGGCCGCGACGTCGGCGGAAACGAAGATGGCCTGCCCGCCCCCCGCTCGTATCTCCCGGGCGGTAGGGGTTACCGTGTCGCGCTCGTGGTAGCGTCCTCGCTTTGGGGTCTCTGTAACGTCCGAGACGACGACGCCAGATCCCTCTTTGGCAAGCTCGATCGCGATGCCCCGGCCTATGCCGGAGCTTGCGCCGGTGACGATCGCTGTACGTCCACTCAGTCTCATCTGGGCCTCTTAAGCCTCCCGGAGGGCGATGGGTTCACTTTAGCGCACTGGACCATTACCCGGCTCATTCACCTACCGGTGCTAGACGCGCTTCCTGAAGGGCCCGGACGCGCAGCGGGCGCGGCCGGTAGTTGCCCGGTCACGCCCGCCGTGCCTTCTTCACGGTATGGGGAATTACGTGGCCCGGTCTGGCTAGCGGGCTCCGGCGCGGCTGCGCCGGCGCTGGACGGCCAGCGTGCCCGCCCCGGCCGCCAGGGCGAAGAAGCCGCCGAGGCCGATCGCGATAAGCCAGCCCGTCGGGATCGTTCGGTCGCCGGTTGCCGGAAGGCCAATGATGTCCGGCGGTATCCCGTACCAGCCCGAGCCGAAGAACAGGCCGTCGTGCCTTACGACCCAGGTGTTCTGCCTCTCGATTTCGCCGGTGTGCGGGTTATGGAAGTTGTATCTGAACCACTGGCCCTCGCCGTACGTACCGAGTATGTCCAGACCGTATGGATGGTCCGTTTCAGGATCGATCCCGACCTCGCCGAGAAGGCTCTGCCCCACGTTTTCCGGTATCGTCGGGTGCGCGATCAGTATGCCGTCCTCGTCGGCGATGAACACGTACCACTGGCCGTCGGCGCTCTCAGGGGTGTTGTAGTAGTCGAGCGTCCCTTCCAGGCCGACAGCCTCGTAGAGATTGATGGCCTGACTGACGAAGGCCTTTGTGAATCCGGAGAGCTTCGCCCTGCTCGGGCCGGGCTCATACCAGCCGGAGCCGAAGATCAGCCCGTCGTGCACCTGCACCCACGAGTGTTTGGTCTCGTAGCGGCCGGAGGCGGGATTGGCGAAGATGTACTCGAGCCAGGCCCCCTCCGTGTTTGCCCTTGCGATGGCGGACACCGCCTCGCCGGCGGGATACCCGTTGGGCCCCACGACGTCGCTTGCAGGAAGGCCAACGAAGTGGGGGCTTGCGGCGTTGGCGATGAGCACGTTCTGCGCATCGTAGATGAACACGTACCATTGGCCGTCGATGCTCCCCGGGGAGTTGTAGTAGGCGACGGTTCCGTCTCGTCCGACCGCCTCGTAGAGATTGACCGCCTGCCCAACGAACCCCTGCGTGAACGCCGCGGGCTGCGTCCTGCCCGGGCCGGCCTCATACCAGCCGGAGCCGAAGATCAGCCCATCGTGCACCACCACCCACGAGTGCTTGGTCTCGAAGCTACCGGAGGCGGGGTTAACGAAGGTGTAGTCGAGCCAGGCCCCCTCGGGGTTTGCCCTGGCGACGGCGACTCCCGAATCGCCGGAGGGGTACCCGTTGGATCCGAGCACGGAGTTTGAGTGTCGGCCCACGAGGTCGGGGTTTGCGGCGTGGGCTACGAGCACGTCCCGTGCGTCGTAGATGAACACGTACCACTGGCCGTCGATGCTCTCTTCGCTGTTGTAGTAGGCGAGGGTCTCGCCGAGGCCGTTGCTCTCGTACCGTTCGATGGCCTGCTCAACGAACGTCACGGTGTATGCCGCCTGATCCGCGCGAGGGTCATCGGTCTCCTGTGCCCCGGCGATGCCGACATGGGTTCCTGCGGCCAGGGCAAACGCGATGGCCAGCGCGGCTAGCACCCTGATCGAGAGTGCGGCGGATACTGTTCGATGGAATGCAGGCGTGATCATCATGTCTCCCGGGCTGTGTGGGGCTTGCGCCAACAAGTGGTACTGATATTTTGTGTCGTCTGCCCTAATGTCAGTCTACTCCAAGTCCGGTGTCCCGACTGCGGTTTTTCGGGGCAGTCGGAGGGCTTTCTTGGCCTGGAGTGCGGGCGTGGCGTGCGGCATTCGGCGGCCCCGGGCCCGCCCCTTGGGAAGGTGCCCGCACGCGCATTTGATCTTCGGCCATGAGGACGGGCAGGGATCACGGGGTCGGATTCCGGGTCCGCGTCACGGCGGCTGACGATTGGCGGAGTGTGGGGGGCAGGAACAGGCGACCGACTCATCGTTGACCGGGAGGTGGTGCAGGACGCACGCGTTCCTTACGTGAAGATGGAGGTTTCGAGCCTGCCGCTGGTGGCTACTCTGGCGACCGGGGCGATCCCGGTCAGTGAAGGGCCGATAGCGCTACCCCTTCGGCTGCGGCAGCCCGGCTGAGTGCCCCGTCCAGGGTCGCGAGTTCCGCGCTCTCCCTCCTGGCCAGTTCCAGGTAGAGGGCGTCGTAGATGGACAACTCGTGGGCTCTTGCCAGGTCGAAGGCGGACTGAAAATCGGGGTCCACATCCGTTCGGATGGGCAGACCCTTCAGGGCATCCAGGCGTTCCGTAGCTCCCCTCACGGACAGACGCTTGCTTCGCTCAGCCGTCAGCAAGGAATTGCGCGTCTCCATATGCCAGAGTTGCGGGACCAGGGCCCCTTCCTCCACGAGTCGATCCAGCGCCGCGTCCGCACGCGGGTCGTCCTCGTCGTCGAAGAGCCACGCCATGACGACCGACCCATCAACGACAAGACCACTCATAGACGATGACCCTCATGGAGCGAGGCGAGTATCTCCTCGGTGGATAGGTCCACGTGCCTCCATCCGGCGCGCCGCCTCCGGAACCGCTCCACCTCCCTTTTGCGGCTTGCGCGGTCCTCCGCACGGGCGGGAACCAGGTGCGCAACCCGCCTGCCGTGCCGGGTTATGGCAACGGACTCTCCGTACTCTACCGCCCGAAGGAGTTCAGGCAGGCGTGTCTTCGCTTCGGTAGATCGAACCTCACGCATGAGCTACTCCGACCAGTTGTTTTGACCATATTATTCTATTGATGGCCATCCGCTCAGGTCAATGTCCGGTAGCGAAGACGGAAAGCGACTGAAGGTCGTGACGATGGCAATATAGTCGTAAGTTCGGCCTGGAGAAGTAGCGCCATGGATGCAAACAGCGACACAACGGGTGGCACCCGGACCATGAAGGCATCAGACTTCAAGGCCAGGTGCCTTCAGCTCATGGACGAGGTGGCCGACGGCGGAGGCGAGATCGTCATCACCAAGAACGGGAAGCCCGTCTGCCGTCTCGTGCCCTACCGGCAGCGCCCCGAATCGTTCTTCGGCGCGGGCCGCGACCGAATGAAGATCGTTGGCGACATCATCAGTCCCATTGACGTCGAATGGGAAGCGGAGGCCGATCCGGACAGGGTGCTGAATCCATGATCCTCGTGGACACTCATGCGCTCATTTGGTTGTGGACTCGCACATGTCGACAGGGCACAGGCGCAAGACGGACGATTGACGATGCACTTCGAGGCCAAGATCTCGCCGTATCCGCCATGACGTTCTGGGAGGTGGCGATGCTCGGGAGCAAGGGCCGTTTGGACTTCCCGGAGGATGTCGGGCTGTGGCGTCGAGAACGGCTTGGGCAGGGGCTCGCGGAGATCCCCGTCGATGGAGAAATAGGAATCCGCGCCAACGCCTTGCCCGGCTTTCACGCCGACCCCGCCGACCGAATCATCGTTGCCACCGCCCAGGCCGGACACCGGTTGGTGACCGGCAACGAGCGAATCCTGGCCTGGGGCGGCAACCTGGCCCGGCTCGACGCCAGGGATTAGCGGCACGGGGACGCTCAGGCGGCATGGTCCGCAGGTCCCACAGGCGGCTGGAGGCCGGTGCGCCTGGGGGATGTGGCGGACGTCCAGTTCAGTGGCGTCGGATAGGAAGATGGTAGATGGCGAAGTGCCGATCAAGCTCCGCAGCTACACTGATGCGTTCCACAACCGCCGGTTTCGCGAAGCGATGACGTTGACGACTGTTGGTGCTGCTCCGGTTGGGCGAGACGCGCGGAGCTTTGAAGAAGGCCGACGTCTGATCGCGCGCAGCTACCGTGACGCAATGATCCTGCCACCGCCAATTGGAGGACGGATGACTCGTTCCCTGAGATCACGCGGGTGTTATGTTGAGGTCCCGGACTCTCCTGTGAGCCCCATTTCGTTGACCGTAGTTTCGGCATACTCGATCTGCTCCATAACCCACCGGAACCCCGGGGTCTCTCCGAGGATCATGCCCTCCATGGCTCGATAGTCGCCTTCTATCACTGTGCGAAGTTCAGCCTGTGGGACGAGTCTGAGCGATCCGGGAACGGCCTGGTCGAATCGCTTCCAGGCCTGGCGGAAGGCGATAAGGTTGTGGTCCCGGACCGCATCCAACATTGCAATGTTGGGCGGGGCGGGCCTGCCTATCTCGGCCACCGTGATCATCGCTACGTCTTAATAGTGGCGTGAGACCCGGTCGCTGCCGGCTGGCAGACGCTGTTCGTCGCGGTATCCACAGTGCAGGCCGTGCAGGATCAGCAGCTTCTTCCAGTAGGTACGCTCCGGCGCAATCACTCGGAGATTGTCTACCTCAAGTGACCAGTAACGCAGTACGTCGGCTGCGATGGGGGTAATGCTGCAGTCCAGGGACGGATCCAGCCCCGACCTTGCTCCCGCCTCGATCTTCACCCGCGGGGCCACGTAGTCACCACCGCTACTCGGATACTGGGGTGGGGTATTCGATGAGTAACGTCTGTCTGTCGCCATCATCCTCTTCCGGGCCGACCCTGCACCCCTCCGACAGCTGGTCCATCAATGTGGCCAGTTCGGTCGTCAGGTCTCCGAGGATGTAGCTGCTGCACGCCATCCTTAGCTTCTCGAAGAGGGCGTTCCGTTCTCTGGTGGAGAGATTTTCCGCGACGGTGGGGTCGCCGGCGCCCTCAAAGCCCAGGTCGTCACGATGGACGACGAGGTCGATGTCTTCCGAGAACCTCCGAATGAGTCCGAAGGCCTCAGGCAGGGAGGTTCCGCCCTTAAAGAGCAGTCTCGGATGCCCGTCTGGCAGCCGATTGTAGAGCGCCTCAAGGACGAGACAGACCCAGAAGTCCTTTTCCACGTAACTGGCCGGCGTATCGAGCCGGCTCGCTGCCGCTTCGAACACGTCCCGCTTGCCTTGGTCAGGAAGTGCGAGAAACGATTCGAAGGTCCCATTCATACGGGAGCAGCCTGATCGGCCGCTATGCTGCGCACCAGCGGCAATGCCCAGCCGGGAAGCCCCATGCTGTTCTTCACCAGGTCACGTTTCACATGGTCCGGGAGTCGTCGTCTCAGGGTCGAGATGATCTGGCGATCTGTGGCTTTGCCGGGGCCAAGCCATCGAAGTGCCTGAGCCACTGGAGCGGACGGTCTTCCAGCCCACTGCATAACGCTGGGGCTCGCGTGTCGGAACCGGACCGTTCGTCCGTCTATCTTGAGCGTCCTCGTTGAGCCGTCCGTCAAGTAAGAGGCCTTCGCGGGCACTGCGGTGGTGAGACCGATCTGGCTTGCGGCCATCAGGCCATCCGGAATGATTCGGACGCCGTCACGCCGTCTTAGAGCTGCGATCGCGGCATCCCAGTCAACCGGTGCAGGCCGTTTCAGCACGTCGCTTATCCTGGGCATGTCGTAGAGCCCGTGGCCGACCCGGCGCAGTTGGCCGGCTTTTGCGAGGCGCGAGAGCGCCTGATCGACGGCCTCACGGCTGCCGAGACCAAGGAAGTCCTTGGGCGTGCATACCCACTTTCCTCTGCCGCGCCTGGACATGCTTTTCATGATCTTGTCGGCTATCGGAGTCATCTGACCACACCTATTACCTGGATTATGGTCAGATATTTAGCATATATCACTTACTTCAACAGGGACGTCTTCCGGTGCTCACCAGCCCGGTTCGAGGCCCGGCTGAGAGGACCGGGGTTATGGTGAGGCATTACACACCTAACCCACAGCAGAATGCCCCACGCCTTCGCTCCAGGAGGGCATGGGCGAAGTCCACGGTCCCGTTGATGCGGAGCGTTGCCTAGCTGAGGCGGGACAGGCGGTCCCGAGGGGACCGGTCTCAGGTTGGGGACTGCCGGATTCGGTCATGGAACAGGCCGCATCCTTCTGAAGATCTAACCTGGCTCTGAGGCGTCTCGACACGCCGTAACGGCCTGCTGGACGAGTAGCGATACGCAGGTAGCAGGTCATGAGATTCGCTTACGGAACTGGCATGGGGAGGGCCGAGGGCAAGGGTGCTCATGTGTGTACGGTCCTAAAAGTCCCCACCAGACTTGACAGAATCTAGAACCTTCACCTTGAGGTTCGTCTTGGACCTGCAGCCAGATCTTGGTGCGGCCCTCTGCGCTGGCGATGGCTGGTCACGGGACGGGAAGAGGCAGTCGTACCCTCAGAGGCAAGTGGTCGCTCACCTTGTGCTCGAACCTCGGCGGAAAGCGCGTCCTCTCCCGGCGGACTACTCCTGTTTAAGGATGGCCCATGACAGGTTCCCTGAACAGGTTGCCGAACTCCAACACGCCATAGTCCGGCCCTTGGGGACTGGAACCCATCAGTTCATTGTCCTTGTAGACCGGCGGCCGAGCGTCGCGGCTGAACAGGCCGGAGTGATCGAAGGTCTCCGACAGCCGGGCGCTGCTGGCAATGGCATAGCGACTGGTACAGGAAATGGGCAGGTCACGTGCTCCTGCTTTGAGACGAGCCCAACTAGCGGATGTTGAATGCCCCCGTGAGGACGGAGACGTATCCCCTCTGCGGAAGGCCGGATCGTTCCGAGGCGGCCTTAAGCCGCGCCCGTTTTTTGCGCCACTCTGCCGATGTGAGTTGGTCTGCTACCTCGACATCGTTTCAGTTGAGCCACCATTTTCCATAAAGGAAATTACCGGAGTTGGCTTGCCTATCCGGGGCGCCGCCGCCGGTCGCTGGCCAGCGCGGCGCAGCCGGCCAGCACGGCTAAGACGCCCCCGAGCCCGGCCGCGATTGCCCAGCCCGGCGGAACCGTTCGGTCGCCGGTTGCCGGCAGGCCGATGATTCTGGGGGGCATCCCGTACCAGCCCGAGGCGAAGTAAAGGCCGTCGTGCCTGACGACCCAGGTGTGCTTTCTCTCGACCTGTCCGGAGTGTGCATTGAGGGACCTGTAGGAGACCCACAGGCCGTCACCGGTGGCCGTTAGCAGATCGAGACCGAAGGGGTAGCCCGTCTCATCCACCCCGACGTCGCCGAGAAGGCTCTGGCCCACGTTGGCCGGCATCGTGGGGTCGGCGATCAGCACGCCCTCCTCATCGGCGATGAACACGTACCACTGGTTGTCGGTGCTCCGGGCGGAGCTGTAGTAATCGACCGTCCTGTCCCTGCCGGCCGCCGCGTACAGATTCACAGCCTGTTGAACGAACGCCTGCGTGAAGGCAGAGAGCTGCGACCTGCTGGGGCCGGGCTCATACCAGCCGGAGCCGAAGACCAGCAGATTGTGCAGCACCACCCACAGGTGCTTGGTCTCGTACCGGCCGGAGGCGGGATCTACGAAGTTGTAATCGAGCCAGACCCCCTCCGGGTTGGACCGGGCGGCGCCGACGATCGCCTCGCCAAGGGGATACCCGTTGGATCCCAGTACCTTGCCTGCGTTCCGGCCCACCAGGTTCGGGTTCTCGGCGTCGGCGACGAGCACGGGCCTGATGTCGAAGATGAACACGTACCACTGTCCGTCGATGCTCCCCTGCGTGTTGTAGTACTCGACCGTCTCGTCCAGGCCGCTGAGCTCGTACCGGTCGATTGCCTGCTGGACAAACGCCTTGGTGTACGCCGCCGGGTCCGAGCGAGGGTCGTCAGCCTCCTGGGCCTCGGCGAGACCTACGTGGGCCCCTGTGGCGACGGCCAGCGCCAGTGCCAGGGCGGCCATCATCCTGATCGGGAGTGCGGCAGTTCGGTGGACTGCAGTCGTGATCATCATGTCTCCTGGGCTGCGGTCGGCGGCTGCGGTCGGCTCGCATCGGGTAAGAACGGGATTTCATTTCGATTGTACCGGCAGGAATGCCGCGCCCCGGGCGCGGCAGCCGGACCGCCGGGGACGCCGGAAGGCCGGATTGCTTGCGCAACCGGCGTCCTGGGTGAGGCCTTTCGGCATCCAGGATAGATCTCATGCACCCCGGTGAGCCGCGGCCCGGTCCGATGAAGGTGTGCCCGCGCAGGGCCGCCTCTCCGTGCTGAGCCCGGGTCGAACCCAGGGAAGAGCAGGACGGCCTGTGGCTGCGGATTTTCGTCAACACGGTGCCTGAAAAGCCGTGGCCTCGTAGCCTGACAGACCCTAGGATGGAGTGCAGCATTCTGTCAGAAGGGGGTCGCGGTCTTGCTTAGGCGCGTCTTTCTGTCCTCCAACCCGAGTCGGTGGTCCGCCGTCATGGTGGTCGCCCTTGCTGCGGCCTCCCTAATCATTACCGGCTGCGGCGACGGTGATGAGCCGGAGCCGACGCCTACGGTGGCCGCTCCGACGGCCGTGCCCACGGCGGTGCCCCCAACGTCTGTGCCTCCTACGGCCACGCCGACGCAGGTCCCCCCGACGGCCACGGCCACGCCTGTTCCCCCGACGGCCACGGCCACGTCGACGCCCGTTCCCCCGACGCCAACGCCGACGCCTGTGCCCCCGACACCGACACCGACGCCTGTGCCCCCGACACCGACGCCGACGCCCGTTCCCCCGACGCCAACGCCAACGCCGACGCCGTTCCCGGAGCCGGTCGGCTCGATAGATGACCTCGAGATCACCGGGGCCACCAGGGTCGGCGACCTGATGGCCTACCTGTCGCAGGAGGAGGTCGGCTGCATTCGCGGGGCGATCGGCCCGGAGATCTTCGATTCGATCCAGGACTTCCCGCTGGGGTCGGTCCCGGGTGGGGCCGGCAACCTGCCGCTGCAGTGCCTGAGCCCTGACAACGTGATTGGTCTTAACATCGCTTTCATTTCCGCCGAGGCCGGCGGACTCAGCACCGAGACGCGCACCTGCATAAGGGCCGTCGCCCAGGAGAACCCCCTTGCGATCGGGATCGGCGAGCCCGGGCCGGACACCGACTTCGCGGACGTCATGCGCGGCGCGTTCCAGATCAACCTCTGCATGACCGATGAAGAGGCGGCCGCCCTGGTCGGGGGCGACTCCCCCGGTCTTCCGCCGCCGTCGGTCAGCAGGTGCATGGAGGAGCAGCTGGGCAGCATAGACACCCTCCTGTCTATCTTCACCGGGCAGGAACCGGATCTTGATGCGATGCTGGCCCTGTTCGCGGCGGCCGCCGAGTGCGGGTTAGATACGGCCGTCATCAAGTGACGACGGCGGCAGCCGGGCGCCGGGCCTGAGGGCTAAGGCGCCCGGCAAATGCCCGCGGCCCACATGGCCCGTCCGCGGTCGACGGCCTCCCCCGGGCTAGTAGGTGACCGAGTAGCCGACCAGCTCCGCGAACCCGGTGCCCGAAAGCGCGCGCCCGTCACGGGTGCCGGCGGCCCTTATGGGCCCCTCCCAGTAGGTGGGAACGTTCTGGGTCTCCGGATCGACCTCCGCCGCAGGCGTCACCGGCTCCAGCGTCAGCGATACCCCTATCTCCGGCACGAAGACGGTCCAGCCGATGGGGTAGGTGCCGCCCGTCGCCTCGCTCGTCCACTGGTCCAGCGGGGTCACCTCGGCGGTCACCGCCGTAGCGGAGCCTTCTCTGTCCACGAATGTGCCGAGTCCGCTCTTAACGATCTCGTCGCCCCGGACCGTAGCGAGCATGAGCTCTGTGCCGTCGTCAAGGTGCAGGGAGAACCAGTCCCACCCGGCCGGGTCGATCTCAAAGTCCCCCCACTGGTGGTCCATCCACACGGTCCCGGAGGCGGCAGCCTCGTTCCCGTCGATCGTCAGGGTGCCCTCAGCGGCAAGACGCGTGTAGGAGTAGTAGTACGAAACGTCCTGCGGCGAGTAGTAGACGAGGCCGTCGCCTTCGGGCCCGGGGTGTATGACCGCGGGCTTTAGGGCGGTTAGGCGAAGGTCGAACCGGGTATCGCCCATCCCCGCGGCGATCGAAAAGTCTCCGCCCGCGCCCGACATGGACCACTCGAGCATGTCGATCGAAAAGCCCCCTTCCTCTGCCGGGATGTACAGGGAGAGGCGTTCCTCGAAGGTGTGCTCCCCGGTAGCAAGGTCGGTGAGCGTCAGGTGTCCCATGAGGCCCGTGCCGCCTATCTGCGGGGCGGCTATCTTGAAGATGACGAAGTGAAATGCGATCAGCGGCTCCGGTCCCCCTGAGGAGAGGTGGCCGTTGAAGTACCACCACTCGGTGGAGACGTCGTGGGGACCGTCGTCCGCGGGCAGCGAGACCGGCGGGAATTCCGCCGCGCGGGCGGCAGGCGTTGGCGTGGGCTCGGGGGTCGGGGCAGGAGCAGCCGTAGGGACCGCGGTGGCGGCAGTGGGCTGGGGCGTGGGCGCTTCGGTGACCTGCCCGCCGCCGCAGGCGTAGTGCGCGGTAAGGAGCGCAGCGGCCACCGCACAGGTAACGAGGGCCGCGATTAGGGATCGCCTGGCCGCGGACACTACTGGGCGGTCACGCCGCCGTCGATCACCACCTCCGCCCCGGTTACGTACGACGCCTCGTCCGAGGCCAGGAACAGGATCGCCCTTGCGATCTCCTGCGCCGCAGCGAGCCGCCCGAGCGGCACCCGGTCCAGCCGCGGGTCGGTGGAGCCGTCTGCCGTGATCTCGGCGATTGCGCCGCGGGCGAGCGGCGTGTCCGTGTAGCCGGGGTGAACGGAGTTTACGCGTATGCCATCGGCCGCGTGCTGGATGGCGGCGAACCGGGAAAAGCTCCTTGAGGCGCCCTTTGCGGCCGTGTAAGCGCCGCCGCGGGGACCGGCCACAAGGGCGTCCATGGATGAGACGATGACGATCGAGCCCCCGCCAGACGCGCGCATGACGGGTATGGCGTGCTTTGTTCCGAGGAAGACGCCCTTTGCGTGGACGGCCATCATCTCCTCCCACTCGCGCTCGGTCGTGTCCACGACCCTGCCGACCGCGGCCGTTCCCGCGCAGTGGATCAGGACGTTCAGCTCGCCGAAGGCCGAGGCCGTCTCGGCGATGGCTCGCTCCCACTGGTCCTCTGCGGTAACGTCCAGCGGCATGAAGATGGCCGGGCCGCTTTCCTCTTCCGCCTCTATCTCGGTCGCCGTGGTCCGTCCTCCCTGTTCATCGCGGTCCGCAACGACTACCGATGCTCCCTCGCGTGCGAACAGGCGCGCTGCGGCCCCGCCTATGCCCATGAGCTGTCCCTCTATCCCGGTCGCAGCGCCCGTGATGAGGGCGACCTTGCCGGCGAGCCTACCTCGGCGCATGGGCATTGCCTAGGTCTGCTAGGGAGAATGAGCGAATCGACAGGGATAACTTGTACATCGGCTGCGCTCCGCCCCGGCCTGCGGGGCGTATTGTGAACAGATTCTCATGGCGGGTGGATTTTGCAAAGCGCCCACTCTATAATGGCCGCGCGTTTCAGGGGCGCCCTTTCCAGATAATGGCGGTGTCTATCGGGTAGGTCCTTATGGGGACCGTCTCGCTGTAAGCGACCCCGAGAAGGGTGCCGCACCACTCAATGCCCCCTGGCGGCTCTGGCCTATCGGTCGGGCGTCGGGGAGCGTTCTTCATTCAGGGAACATTCGGGGTCGTCCTTAAACATAAGGAGTAGGAGCAAATGGCCGAGAGACTGCTTGAGGTCAACGACCTCGCAACCTACTTTTTCACCGCCGACGGGGTGGTGAAGGCGGTCGACGGAATCAGCTACCACATCGACGAGCAGGAGTCGGTCGCCATAGTGGGCGAGTCCGGCTCCGGAAAGAGCGTGAGCGCTCTGTCCATCATGAGGCTCGTCGCTAACCCGCCCGGCCGCGTCGTGCACGGTGAGGTCATCTTCGAGGGCACGGACCTTCTCAAGCTCACCGAGAACGACATGCGGCGTGTCCGCGGCAACGACATCGCCATGGTCTTCCAGGAGCCGATGACCTCGCTCAACCCCGTGCTCACCATCGGGTTCCAGCTCTCAGAGGCCCTTAAGCTCCACATGGATATGACCACCCGCCAGGCCCTGGACCGGGCCGCAGAGTTGCTCAAGCTGGTCGGCATCCCGGACTCTGAGCGAAGGCTCAAGGACTACCCGCACCAGTTCAGCGGCGGCATGAGGCAGCGCGTGATGATCGCCCTTGCCGTGAGCTGCAACCCGCGGCTGATCATCGCCGACGAGCCGACCACGGCGCTCGACGTAACGATCCAGGCGCAGGTGCTCGAGGTCATGCGCGACCTCGCGGTCGAGTTCGGCACGGCCCTGGTGATAATCACCCACAACCTCGGGGTGGTCGCCCGCTACGCAGAGCGCGTGATCGTCATGTACGCCGGTAGGATCATCGAGAGCGGGTCTGCGACCGATGTCTACCATAATCCCAAGCATCCCTACACGCTCGGGCTCCTTAAGTCGGTCCCGCGTCTGGACGAGGACAGGCCCGAAAAGCTCGAGGCGATCGAGGGCCTTCCGCCGCTGGTGATCGACCTGCCGGACGCGTGCGCCTTTGCGCCGCGCTGCCCGTACGTCATCGACAAGTGCAATGAGACCATGCCCGAGCTAAAGGAGATAGGCCCGAGCCACTGGTCGCGCTGCTTCAGGTCAGAAGAGCTCGACCAGATCGCCGCGGCCGCAGCCGCGGGCGCATAGCGAAGTTAAGCCCCCAGGCGCACATGAGGTGACGAGATGGTGGAACAAACCCAGGTAGCCGGTCAGCAGGCGGCCCCGGCGCGGTCCGGAAACGGGTCCAAGCGCAGGTCCGAGGACTACATCGTCGAGGTCCAGAACCTAAAGCAGTACTTCCCGATAACCTCAGGGCTGCTGTTCGCCCGCAAGGTCGGTGACGTAAAGGCGGTCGACGACGTCAGCTTCTTCATCCGCCGCGGTGAGACGCTGGGCCTGGTCGGCGAGTCCGGCTGCGGAAAGTCGACGACCGGGCGCTCGATCCTGCAGCTGAACATCCCCACGGAGGGGAACATAGTCTTCAACGGCGAGAACATCGCCGGGTGGGGCACCGGGCGCATGAGGCCGCTGCGCAAGGAGATGCAGCTCATCTTCCAGGACCCGTACAGCTCGCTCAACCCGCGCATGACCTGCGGGAGCATCATCGGCGAGCCCCTGATCGTCCACAAACTGTTCGAGACCAAGAACGAGTACCGCGAGCGCATCGCGAACCTGCTCGAGGTCGTGGGCCTGAACCCGTTCATGGCCGACCGCTATCCGCACGAGTTCAGCGGCGGACAGAGACAGCGCATCGGGATCGCCCGCGCGCTCGCCGTGAATCCCAGCTTCATCGTCTGCGATGAGCCGGTCTCCGCGCTCGACGTCTCGATCCAGGCCCAGGTGATCAACCTGCTGGAGGACCTTCAGGAGCAGTTCGACCTTACGTACCTGTTCATAGCGCACGACCTCTCGGTCGTTCGCCACATCTCGGACCGCATCGCGGTGATGTACCTAGGGCATATCGTCGAGATCGCCGACAGGACCGAGCTCTACGAGAACCCGCTCCACCCGTACACCCAGGCGCTGCTCTCTGCGATCCCGATCCCCGATCCGGTGGTCGAGGCCCAGCGCGAGCGGATCATCCTCGAGGGCGACGTCCCGAGCCCGTCTGACCCACCCGCAGGGTGCGTGTTCCACACGCGCTGCCCCATAGCGATCGACGAGTGCCAGGACGCGGTGCCGCCGCTTCAGGAGGTGTCTTCGGAGCACTGGGTGGCCTGCATAAGGGCCGAGGGCTACAAGCGGTAGCCGATAGCTTTTCGCGAGAGTGAAAAAAAGGGCCCGGCCAATCGCCGGGCCCTTTAGCTTTGTGTGCCGGGCATGAACGCCAGCCTGGGGGTGTGAGCTCTCTACCCGTCCTGATGGAGGAGCGGGGTTGGCGATGCGCAAGGCCACCGCCGCAACGCGGGGTCTGAAGGAACCGCAGTGCAAGAGGTCGCGACCTCACGAACGGGAACCGGATGGGAGGCGGGGATGGCCAGACGAGAGGGCCAATGGTCACAAAGCCCTTGTCCGCAAAGGGCCGGGGATGTAGACCCGGCGGATGCGCGATTAAGGTCGGCGATCTTGCGCCGGGAGGTGACCCGAGGATGATGTGAGGCCCGCCGACCACCGTGCAGAAGTCAGCGGAGGGAATAGTCGTCGAACCGGAGTTGGAGACTCGCAACTGTCTGGCAGCCCTCTGGCCGGCCGGCTCTGCAGGATGCCCGGCCACATCTCGAAGGTGATGCTGTCTGCTGGCAGTGAAACTGGCATGGCGGTTCGCCGTGGCGGCGCAGAAATCGCAGGGGCCTTGGGATTCCCGCGTTCGCGGGCCTGACGGGTGTGAGAATCTGTTGTCTTCCCGCTGTAGTCCTGAGGAGCGCAGCGACGAGAGATCGAGAATCCTTGCGTTCCTACCGGGACTTGGACTAACCGTGGACGGCCCGCTCTACTATCCGGCGGACACCCCGAGCGGCCGGACTGGCAGTCCGGTAGAATTTCTCATCGGCGGTCCACAGCTCGCAGCCTAGCGTCTCTGCTAAAGCCAGGTAGTGGGCGTCGCAAGCCGCGCCCTGTCTGAGTCGGCCTGCCAGCTCCAGGGCCCTGCTGTAGAGATGCGGCGGCTGATGCAGCTCACCAACACGGTCTGCAACACCAGCTCGACCGGCAAAACCAATTGTCGCTACACAGGTAAATTTACTTGACGCTGGACACCGCCTCCAAGGGCTGGCCCGCCCCGCGCCACCGTTTGGTGGAGGGCGTTGGTCACTTCCACGGGCATCAGGTACGGTGCTGCGACCTGGGTTCCCCGGCCGTTCCACAGGCGGCCAGGATCGTTGGCCTCGGCGGTGTAGATCTCCTTTACGAGCCACCTGAACGCCAGGCTCGCATCCACCACGACGTGACCGTTCAAAATGTGCTCCTGGACTGGCGTGCCTCCCGGATGATCTCAGCTCCATCTCCCGGCAGAACCTGGTCGCCAAACGCCTTCTCCTGGAGGGCTATGAGCCGCCCTATATCGAAGCTGCACGTGAGCGCGCCGTTGGCCTCGTCTCTAGCCAGCTCCCTGTCTATGGCGGCCAGGCAGTACCGTCGCATGCTGATGCCCTTGAGCGCGGCCACCGCCTTCAGGCGGCGTTGCACCGGAGGGTCTAGGTTCAGGGTGAGTCTCTTCCTCTTGGCCTGCATCGCTGTGTCCTTCTCGGTGTGGTTTCGCAACTCCAAAAATAGCGCAAATACGGAAAAGGGTCATTATCGAGGGGGCAGGCCAATAGGGAAGGCGAGGGGGGCCTGATAAAGGCTCGTGGCCCGGCCGCTCAGAGAGCAAGCATGAAGAACCTCCCGTCTCCAAATCCAACTCTGAGGGGAGCGTTGAGTATTGCGGCTCCCTCGTGAGTCCCAGGCGTCAGCAGGTGCCGTCGGTCGCCGGTGACCAGGTAGTCGGCGGCGGCCGCCGCCGCACACCCGGGGACGCGATTGTCGGGGTGATCGCGGGCGATCAGATCCGGGAGCCGCCCGGGTTCGATGACGGCGGCGGCATTGGCCAGCGCACTGGGAGCCTTAGAGGGTGTCCAAAAGGCATTGGAATGTGCCAGTCGGTGCAGCATCAACCCGGTCATGGCAGCGTAGATCCATGCTTCGGTGGTCTGCGGCAATTCCTCGTAGTCCTTGCTCAGTCTCCGGTACCTGCCCAACCATGCGAACGTGCGCTAGACCGCCCAGCGGCGTGGGATGACCTCAAAGGTGTTCCGCTGCGGCTTGCGTCTCACCAGCTCCAGGTTCCAGCCACCTGCGTTCCTGGCCCATGACACCAGCTTGCCCGCGTAGGCCCCGTCCGCCCATATCAGTTCCAGGCGCGGGAATCGGCCCAACAGGCCCGTAGGCGCCAGCCTGGCTCCGTCACGGTCCTGGTGGGCTGCCGCATGCACCGCCGCAGACAGCACCAATCCCATCGTGTCCACTACGATGTGCCGCTTTCTTCCCTTGACCTTCTTACCAGCGTCATAGCCAGGTGGTCCCCCTTGTATCTTGATTCTCACCGCCGAAAATCGCGCAAACACCGAGAAAAGGGTCAGGCAACAGGAGACGGGATGGCAAAGCAGTTCACTTCGGCGGAGTGGCGACGCATCAAGGCGAAACTGGAAGCGGACCCGGAGCGGTACGGACTCCCGCTAAGGGAGTACAGCTCGGTGCTACTGGGGTCTTTCAACATCCGCAAGCTCGGGTCGTCTCGAAACCGGAGCCCGGAGACGTGGGAGTTCCTGGCCTACGTCTGCCGGAGCTTCGACCTGCTGGCCGTCCAGGAGATCATGGACGGCCTTTCCGGCCTGCGGCGTCTGATGTCCCCGCTGGGGCCGGAGTTCAGCTTGGTGGTCTCGGACCAAACGGGGGTCTTCCCCGGCGATCCGGGCGTGGGAGAGCGGCTCGGGTTCGTCTACCGCCGGAACGCGGTGGAGCGGATGGAGGTGGCAAGCGACGTCACTTACGACCGGAGCAAGGTCATAGACTCGATTGCAAGCCACTATGATGCGTTTACGAAGGTCATGGCTCCCTACGCCAGGGGATTGGCCAGCTACAGAGCGGGACGGCGCAAGTCCAGGCCCGGGCTCAAACTGCCGGTATTCCTGAACTTCATGCGCCAGCCCTTCTGCGTGGCATTTCGAATAGCCGGGCATCCCGGCACGCGGCCTTACGAGTTGATGGCGGTCAACGCTCACCTGCTCTTCGGGAAATACATTACGGACAGGCGACAGGAGTTCAACGCGCTGGCCGACTGGATCATGAGCCGCGTGAAGGCCAACAGCGGCGCCTACCACCCCAACTTCATCCTGTTCGGAGACCTCAACCTGGACTACGACGACCCCGCCCGCGACCGCGAGCGGATCGAGGACCGCATCAAGTCGTTCGACGGCGAGCTAAAGGGGGCCAACGTCAACTTCCCCTTCCTAGACGCGCATCGGACGTGCATCCTGGCCGGGACGATGTCTTCCGGACCAACGCGTGCCTGACGGAGACCTTCGACCAGATCGGCCTGTTCGGTCACGACACCCGCCTGCCGACCTACGCCGATAACGCATCAATGGGGAAGAGTCCCCAGGGGCCGGACATGGGGTCTTCGAGTTCGGCGAGCTGTTCAGCGAGGCAATCCTCGGCCGTCCTTTCCGGAACCTGGCATCCGGCGAGCGGAGGGACTTGGTGCCGCGATTCGAGCACAAGGTGAGCGACCACCTGCCCCTGTGGATTCGGCTGCCGCTGCCAACTCGCTGAGTCGTCGGCCTGAAGGTGGAAGGCAGGCTAGGACGTAGGGGTGAACGACGTTCTGCGGAACAGCCGGCTGATAGACATTCGGTGGCGGCCGTGCATAATGCCGGCCAGTGGATCAATGCCCGCCCGGTAGCGCCGCGGCGAGAGTGATGTTTGTGTCGTTGTACCGGTCAATCGTGAATCCTTCCGCGATCCCGAGCATAACTTTCCCCTGCTGCTCCGGGGCCATGTCCTCCGAGCCACTACCGATCTCCTCTCCGCCCACCTGAGCGCGAATTCCATCGCACATCGCCTTTCCGTTTCGCTCCCCCTTCTTTCGCGGCGTTCGTCCAGCTTCATCGTCAGGTCTTCCAGCCTCTCGGCGGTCAACCTGCGCCGGTGTTCGAGCTGGTTCTCGGTGACCCTGCCCCTCGCATACGGATCGATGACCCGTTCCCACTGCTGACGAAGCTCCCTAAGTACGCGCTCACGGGATGCGACTCACTTGTCCACGCCGTCGCCGCCCGGTGCCTGCATCGACTCGATGCCGGTGACGATCCGGTCGGGACTTTGGAGGACGCCCTCACCTCGGGCCGGACCGGCCCCTCTCCAGACGCTCCGCCCTGATGCGGGGAAGCTCCTTAGTAGCGCAGGCGTTGCCGCTCGCCGCCGCCGCGGCGGTGGCGCAGCGATTCCGGTATTGACTCCGCCTCTGGCTAGCTCAATAATCTAGATAGTATCGCGAGCCAGGAGGTCAGGCATGGTCGAATGGTCACTGCAAGACGCCAAGAACCGTTTCAGCGCCGTGGTCAATGCCGCATTGGACGGCGCGCCCCAAACGGTCACGCGCAGAGGTACGCCCGCCGTCGTCGTACTGGCGGTGGAGGACTACCAGCGGCTTTGCCACGCGGAGAAGGCCAACGCGCCGACCTTCACCGAGCACCTGATGGCGATTCCCAGGGGTGGGCCGGACGACTTGTTTGATCGTTTCCCGCCGAAGCTTCGCGAAATCGAGTGGTAATGTACCTGCTGGACACCAACGTGCTCTCCGCCCTACGTCGGCCGGACCGCCACCCTGGGCCAAAGCTGTGGCTACAGACCCAGCGGGCGTCCGACATCTATCTCAGCGTCGTGACCCTCGGGGAGCTGGAGCGGGGAATTGCCCGGCAGGTCCCCCTAAATCCGGACTTTGCTCGTGACCTTGCTCAGTGGTCAGAACGCATCCTGGCGTGGTTTTCAGACCGCATCCTGCCGGTTGATGCCGCGACGGCGCGCCGTTGGGGCCGGCTCTCGGCTTCCGTTGGCAACCAGGATGTCGACCTGCTCATCGCCGCAACCGCCTTGGAGCACGGCCTCACCGTCGTCACCCGCAACACCAGGCACTTCGAACCGACGGGCGTAAAGGCGGTCGACCCGTTTGGTCTCCCTGACAGGGGCGACGCTGAGCAAGGACGGGGGAGCGTGTGACTGTACCGATAGGGCCGAATTTCTCGTCCGTCCCCGCCGGTCTCCCCTCTCCCCGTCCCCGGCCGCTCAACTCGCCGACCCACCGGGCACAGACCCGCACGCATGGTCGTGTGGCAGGGAAAGCCCGGGAGGGCCCACCTGCACTGTCGATTGGCCTCCGGCCGGGATAGTCAGGCGGCGGCGCTAAAGGGCGCTGCCGTCCAGCCGCATGCGCAGATAATCCTGAAAGCGCGCCTCCAGCTCGGGCTTAGCCAGGAACACGCCGCGGCGGGCGGTGGTCGTGGTGGTCGATGCGGCCTGCTTTACCCCGCGCTGGATCATGCAGTAGTGGACGGCCTGGGTTACTACTATGACCCCCAGGGGGCTCAGGTTGTCGTCTATGGCGCGAGCTATCTGCTGGGTCATGCGCTCCTGGACCTGGAGGCGCGCTGCGAACACCTCGACCACGCGCGATAGCTTCGAGAGGCCGGTTATGACCCTGCTGTCCGGGTCGGGTATGTAGGCAATGTGGATCCTTCCCCTAAAGGGCGCAAGGTGGTGCTCGCAGGTCGAGGCGAACTCGATGCTGTCGACGATCACCATGTCGTCAGAGCCCAGCGGGTAGTCGTCCTCGTCCAGCTCGAAGACGACCTTGAGGTGCTCCTGGGCGTCCTGCTGATGTCCCCTGGTGTACTCGAGCAGAGCCTTCGCCCAGCGCTCCGGGGTCTTCCTCAGGCCATCGCGGTCGGGGTCCTCGCCGAGCGCGGCCAGGACCTTGCGGAGCAGGGGCTTTAGCTCCTCGACCCTGCGGGAGGGGTCCGATTCGCCGTGCCTTGGTCCCAGGTCCATCAGGCCACCTCCCTTCCGGGAGCAGCGGCGTAGCTTGCCCCGTCGGCTACGCCCGCCTCTGCGAAGGCCTCGCGGCGCTCGCGGCACTTGTTGCACGCATCGCAGTGGACCCCGCCCCGCGGCGCCATGCAGGTAAGGGTGAGGTCGAGCGGAATATGGGCGTAGCTTCGCACGATCTCCGCCTTCCCGAGGTGTCTGAATGGGGCGGTAATGGTTACCCGCTGGCCAAGGGCCGCAGACAGAAGCTGTGCGTAAGTGTCGAAGAATTCCTCGGTTGCATCGGCGAAAGGGTTTCCGGCGAGCGTTCCGAGGGCGACCTTCTCGATCCCATGCGATGCGCACCAGACGGCGGCAAGGCCGATCAGCAACACGTTTCTGCCCGGCAGGTACACGGTCTCGTCCGGCTCGTCGTAGCCGGGTGCGCTCCCGCCCATGCTCCAGTGGTCGCCGTAGAGGTCAGCACCGCCCACCGATAGCTCCACCACCCGCCTTATCGGCCTGCCCTCGGTGGACAGTGCCGAGCAGAAGGCCTTGAGGGCACTGAGTTCCTGGACCTCCCAGGGTAGGCCTGCCCGGACGTAAACGGGGTGCACCGGCCCGCTGCCTGCCAGGTGGGCGATGAGAGCGGCGCTGTCGACGCCCCCGCTCGCAAGGGCTGCAGCCCCGGTCACGGGCGGCCGGCCCTTTCCGAGTAGGCGGCGCAGCTAGAGGGCGTCTCCCAGAGCCTCACCTCCGATACTGCAAGGCCGCGTTCCCGGGCCTCTAGGTATATGTGCATGGCGATGTTCTCCGCCGTCGGATTCTCCCTGATCAGGTACAGGGGCTCGCCTGCGTCCTTAAGAACCAGCACCAGCGGGTCGCGTTCTGAGAGGATCATGCGGTGGTCGAGGGCCGAGTCTATCCAGCCCTTTACCGCCTCCTTGGCCTCGGTAAAGTCGATCACCATGCCGCGCTCGTCAAGTGAGTCCGCCTCTATGTCGACCTCGGCAAGGCCGTTGTGGCCGTGAAGGTATCGGCACTTTCCCTCGTAGTCGAGGAGGCGGTGTCCGTAGCAGAATTCGATGGTCTTTGTGACCCTGTGCGCGCTCACTTGCCCGGTCCCGCAAGGTGCCTGCCTGAATCGATGCGAATGACCTCGCCGGTGATGGTCTCGCTCTTAAGGAGCGTTACCACCATCTCGGCGATCTCTTCGGCCGAAGACTCTCGGGCAAGGGGCGCCAGGTCGACCGCGCCCTGCTTCCAGTAGGTCGGGTGAAGGTCTGAAGGCCGCATGGTGGGGCCGGGGGCGATTGCGTTAACGAGGATGCCGGAGGGGGCGAGCTCAGCTGCGAAGGCGCGCGTCATGAAGGTGATCGCGGCCTTTGAGGTCATGTAGGGAAGGTAGCCGCGGTACGGGGCGTGGAGGGCGGCCCAGTCCGAGAACAGCACTATGTGGCCGCGGGTCGGCCCGTCGTTTGCCATCATCGCCCGCGCCGCGTGCAGGGTAACCAGGTAGCTGGCCTTTGCGTCGGCCATCGAGCGCTCCCAGGCCGCCTCGTTTAGCTCTGCGAGAGGGGTGCGGGGAAAGCTCGAGGCGAGGTTTACGGCGAAGTGGAGGGCGCCGAGTTCCTTTGCGGCGGTCGCGACCGCAAGCTGTGCGTCGGCCTCGTCCGAAAGGTTGGCCTGTATCAGCGCCGTCCGGTCGGCGTGTCCTTCGATCTCTTCCCGGAGTGATTCGGCCTCCTTGATGGAACTCCTGTAGGTTATGGCGACGCCTGCGCCCTCATCCGCGATGCGGCGGGCGACGACGGCGCCGACCCTCTTTGCGCCGGCGATGAGGACGCCGCGGCCCTTTAGGTCGAGCATGAGTTTTCCTGGTCGATTGGAAGAATGTGTATCTGGCTCTTGGCGCCGCCATGCGGCCTGGGACCGCGCGGCGGCAGGTGTGATTTTAGCATGGCCCGGCCCTGGGAAGCCTCCGTTTGAGCGGTGGCACAGCGGTCGAGCCGGCCCCTTCGGTCTGCTAGCATTCGGCCCGGGAGGGATGCTTGATGACCGAGTACGATCTCGAGTGGTACAGGTCCTTCTTCGGCCAGGACTACCTGGATGTTTACAGCCACCTGCTCACAGAGGAGAGATCGGAGGCCGAGGCCGGGTTCGTGATCCGGGCCCTCGACCTTGAGCCGGGTGACAGGGTGCTCGACCTGTGCTGCGGGACCGGCCGCCACGCTGTGCCGCTCGCGAGGGCGGGCCTCGAGGTCACCGGGCTCGACATGTCGGAGGAGTACCTTGCGCAGGCGCGCTCTGCCGCCCGCGAGGCGGGGGTTAAGGTCAGGTTTGAGCAGGGCGACATGCGGGAGATCCCTTTCAGGGAGGAGTTCGACGCCGTGGTGAATCTGTTCACGGCGTTCGGGTACTTCGACGACGACTCCGACGATCAGCGGGTTATAGACGGGGCGGCGGCTGCGCTCAGGCCGGCCGGACAGCTGCTGCTGGATCTCCTGAACAGGGACTGGGTTGCCGCAAATTATGTACGGAGCGATTCTCGTAAGGGTCCGGACGGGACGGTCTATGCGGAGCAGCGTAAGTTCGATCCGGTGGCCGGGCGCAACCACGTTGAGTTCATGATCACCTCCCCGGACGGTGCGCAGCGGAAGGTAAGCCACCACATCCGTCTCTATGTGGCCACGGAGATCTCTCGGATGATCCACCGGGCCGGACTGACCGTTGAGCGATCCTATGGCGGCTACGACGGGAATTTACTGTCGGTGGAGACGCGACGGATGATCCTTGTGTCGAGGAAGATCTGATCCGCCTCCGCAACGGCCGAACGGCAAGAAACTGGTATCATCGGCTCCTGCGATCATTTCGGTGGATCGCACCATCGATAGTTGAAAGAGTACGCGGCTGCGGCAAGGTCGTCCGGCCCGGGCGGCCGAGTGGCTGGCTACGAAGACACAATTTGGCCGATTTGGGAGGCTTCATTCGAGTGCCATCAGGGCTTTGACGGGCCTCCAGCACGTCAATGAAAGATGGAATTAAGGGTCGTTCCAGCGAAATTGGTCCCTGCCGACGCAGTTGGAGATGCCAGGAATCCCCGGCGACGGAATCTGAAACGGGCACGGTGCACAGTCTCTTCGCCTGGAGTTGTAGTCGTTGTAGTCAGGGTATGAGCCTCCGGCAAAGCGGCCCGGCAGCTGGAATTACCCCGTGAGCCATCGGTTTGACTCCTTGGCTAAGGCCTGACGAGCAACCCTTTGCTCCAGTCTTGATGGGAGCTTTAAGGGGACCGATGCAGGTTCCTCGATGTTCGGGCCGCCTCCACGGTTAAGGTATCTCATTTGGTGTCTCGTCCACGGTCGCGGGAAGGTGCTGGCCAGGGACCCTACTTGGCGGACACCGCTTTAGTTCGGATCGCTGTTGACAGTCGTTTTTCGGGCAACGAGATTCGGCTTATACTGGAGACGACGCGTTGAGCAGGGGCCCGAGAGTCCTTGTGACATCGTGGATGCTGAAGATGTTGGTGAGGCTTATGGGCGATATGGAGCATGGCCCATCTTGCATTCTCGTCAGGCTAGGCGGCCGTGAGTGCCGTGAGTAGGGTGTCACAGGTAGATAAAGCGCATTGACACGAGCCGCCGGGGAGTGCTAGATTTTTCCCCGGCGTAATGCTGTGCGATTCAGCATGAGACACATCGTGCCACCCAAGTTGGCAAAGTGAGGCAACACATGTTAATCCGGCCGTCTAATGCAGTTATAGCATTGGTAGTTGTGCTCGTCGGTTTGCTGCTGACGACAATGATCCCGTATGGCTCCAAAGGCCATGTGGTATTTGCGCAGGACTCGTCTATAAGTTACGCCGAGAACGGGACTGGCCCGGTGGCGACCTTCACGGCGACCGACGCTGATGGCGACCCCATTGCGTGGTCTCTGAATGGGCCTGACAAGCTAATGTTCGAGCTCTCGGATGCTGCTGGCGGGACGACCAACTTGTCCTTCAAGAGCCCGCCTGACTTTGAGATCAGGCAGGATGCCGACAAGGACAACGTGTATAGCGTGACGCTGCGCGCAGGTGACGCCACCCATGATGTTGCCGTCACGGTGACGAATGAAGACGAGCCTGGTTCGGTGGGTTTGAGCAATCCTCAGCCGCAGATAGACAGGCAGTTGAAGGCCACCTTGCTTGAGGATGATGGTGGTGTATCTAGCGAGGAGTGGCAGTGGGCGAGGTCCGAGGACGGCACGACGTGGACGGACATTCAAGGAGCGACGACGGACTCCCGGATACCGACTTCGGATGATCTGGATATGTACCTGAGAGCTACCGTGACGTACCAGGATATGTTTGGTGCGGGGAAGGTAGTCTCCGAGGCATCTGCCAACCCGACGGAAGCCAAGACGGTGGCGAATGCACCGCCGTCGTTTGCCGGGCAGGATGAGGACGAAGATTCTACGAATGCTCCGATAGTTGTGAACCGGGATCTGGATGAGAACACGGCTGTGGGCTCGAACATAGGGAGTCCGGTGTCGGCGTCTGATGGGGACAACGACGTACTGGTTTACTCGATAAGGCCGGATCAGACTGGCGACCCGACAGATGATGATCAAGATGCTGACGGCCCGCTCGACACACCCACCCCCAACTTCCAGGAGGGTCCGACTGACGACGAGTTGTTCGACATAGACCCTGCGACGGGCCAGTTGAAGACGAAGAGCAAGCTGAACTACGAGAATACTGATGGTGACGGCGATGCGGCGGCTAAGCTGGCATACGTAGTCAACGTGATAGCTAGGGATCCGTCCGGGGCTGCGACCGCGCAGAGTGTGACGATAAACCTTAAGGACGTGAACGAGCCTCCGGTGTTTGACAGTTCCACCGTGGAAGAAGGGATACAGGATCCTCCGGCTGAGTTGATAATTTCCGAGCATGCCGATGATCCAGCCGATACCCCTCCTGTCTACAGTCTGCAGAAGCCTGGCGCCACTCCCGAGACTGTGGTCGCCGCGGACTACGCAGCGACTGATCCTGACGGCGCCGCCGCGGACGATGTCAGCTACAGCGTGGAAGGCCCGGACGCCAAGTACTTCATGTTCTCCGGCGATGACAATGACGTGCTGGTCCTAAACCGTGACCCGGACGGCGACGGGACGGCCGACTATGCGCCGGACTACGAGGTGCAGAGTTCGTACTCGATAACCGTAGTGGCGACCGGCAAGGACGCGGACCCCACTGATACTGACGACCGCGGGTCGTTGAGCAGCAGGGTGGACGTGACGGTGAAGGTAACTAATGAGGAAGATCCGGCCATAGTGACGCTGTCGCAGTTGGAGCCGCAGGTAGGCGGGACGGTGGTAGCCACCGTGGACGACCAGGACGGCGGCGTAACCGTCAGCGAGTGGCAGTGGTCCAGGGTGACTCCGGGAACAGACGAGACATGTGAAACTACCGCCTCGGCGTTTGTTGCGATCACGAGAGCTACTTCGGCGGTCTACACTCCGAAGAGTGGGGCGGATAGCGATGTGGGTTGGTGCCTGCGTGCGGAAGTAACGTACACGGACAACGTCGGTACTGATGCTGAGACCGTAACTGTCGGGAACAGTCCGGTTACGCCAAGAGTTACGACGAAGCGGACGGTACAGGTTAGCGATCCGGGCAACACTGCGCCGGTGTTCCCTGACCAGGATGTCTCCACGCCGGGAGACCAGTCGGACGAGGCCAGCCGGTCGGTAGCCGAGAACACGCCGACCAAGCAGGGCTTCGGGGCTGCGGTTGACGCAGAAGATGCCGACGGAGACCTGAGGCTGTACACGTTGAGCGGGACCGATGCTGCATCCTTCGGGATAAACCGGGAGACCGGTCAGTTGCAGACAGAGGCTGCCCTAGACTATGAGGCCAAGGCCACCTACACGGTGGTGGTGACCGCGGCCGACCCGTCGGGTGCCACTGACTCCATCCTGGTGACCATCGACGTCACAGACGTGGATGACGCTCCGGTGATCACGTTGGATCCGGGCGATGACACGACCGACCCCGGTGAGGACACGACCGATCCCGGTGAGGACACGACCGACCCCGGTGAGGACACGACTGACCCCGGTGAGGACACGACTGATCCCTTGCTGACCAGATTTGACTCGAACGAGGATGGTGCCATTGACAGGGATGAGGTGTTCGGGGCCATCCAGGAATTCTTGGCTGGAGATGCGACCAAGGACGAGGTGTTGGGAGCTATTGGCCTGTTCGTGGCCAGTGCTGGTGACGCCACGATGGAGGACGACGCCATGATGGAAGATGACGCCATGATGGAAGATGACGCCATGATGGAAGATGACGCCGTGATGGAAGATGACGCTTCCATGGAAGACGAGTCCTAGGGTTAGCCTGCTGCGCGCTTGGAATCGAGTACCGAAGTGAAGACAGAGAAAAGGAGCGGATAGCTTGGTCACAAGAGCTTTAAAGCTGCTGGCGGTGGTTGCGGTTGTGGTGACGTCTGTAGTAGGCGTGGCGGGGCTGTTTGGTCCGAGTGGCCTAGAGGCCAGTGGCCACAGCGCCACCAGATCTTTCGATGTGGATTCGGTAGGACCTGGCGGTCATGTCGAGGTTTCGGTCAGCGTGAGCGGTCTGGGGGCATTTGGCGGAGTGGCGGAGACGCTGCCTGAGGGGTTCACCTATGAACCTGGATCTAGTTCTGTGCCGGAAGCGGCGGTGCAGGTGGTCGGTCAGGCCGTTACTTTCGCGATCCTAGGTGATGCGGAGGACTTTACCTACACCGCGATCGCTCCTATGACAGCGGAAGGTGTCTTTAGCTTTGCCGGCGTTGCCACGGATTCTAACGGCGACGGACAGCCGGTCATGGGCGCTACTGATGTAACGGTTGGTGCTGCGGCCGTGCGATCGATCGGTGCGGACGTGTTGTCGGGAACTCAGGTCGAGGTGTCGATCAGCGTCAGCGGATTGGGGGATTTCGGCGGGGTAACTGAGACGCTGCCCGAGGGGTTCGTCTATTTGTCCAGTAGTCTCCCGGATGCTGCGGTGAGTGTGGATGGGCAGGCCGTAACGTTCGCGATTATTGGTGATTCGGCAACCTTTACTTATACCGTGAGGGCTCCCGACGCAGCTGCCGAATACAGCTTTACGGGCATCGTCACTAGTTCGAACGACGTTGACGGCGCGGTTGGGGGAGACTCCTCGGTGACTGTTGAAGCGGAGGAGATGCCTCTGCCAGAGGATGAGACCCTCAAGCTGCCGCCAACTGGCGATGTGACGGTACCGGGTTGGCTTATCGCGGTCTTGGGTGTGATGGGAGCGCTCATGCTCACGGCTGGAGCGACATTGGCGTTCAGGTACGGTAGGTCCGCCGCGGGAAGGTTGACATAAGCCTAGGTCAGGGGACCGTGCCGCCTCGGTGAGCGGCTAGGGATGAATTGAGGGGGACCGGCGCATCAGCGCCGGTCCCCTGCCTTTATGGAGGCACACAGGCCAAGGGAGGCAACTATGACGACCGCCAAAGTGCAGACTGTTCTCGGTCCCATTGACCCGGGCGAGCTTGGGATCACCCAGACTCACGAACACCTTTTGATCGACATGATGGCCTACTTCCAGATGCCCGAAGAGGCCAGCGAGCGGGCCTGGATAGATGCCCCTGTCACGATGGAACGTCTTGGCGGTCTTTACAGGCGTTTTATGTACAACAAGGACAACATGCGGCTACTGGACGAGCGGGAGGCGATTGAGGAACTCCTCCGGTACCGATATGCAGGTGGGGACGCGGTAGTAGACACCACAAACAACGGCCTTGCGAGAGACCCGCTGGCCCTTGCCCGCATCTCTCGAGCTACCGGAATAAAGATCGTAATGGGCGCAAGCTACTATGTGCCGGTCTCGTACCCCCCGAGCCTGGCCGACCGCACCGAAGATGACATCGCAGAGTCGATTGTTCGGGATCTCACCTATGGCGTGGGCGAGACCGGCATTCGGGCCGGAGTGATCGGTGAGGTCGGAAATTTCTGGCCCACGAACGATACGACGATAAAGGTCCTGCGCGCTTCGGCCCGGGCATCGGTAGAAACCGGCGCTGCGGTGCTCATTCACCCGGGCTTTCACCCGGATTCGCCCCCACACATACTCGACACCCTCCTTGAGGGGGGAGCTGATGCCGGCCGCATCATCATGGGACATCTCGACGTGTTCGCTGTAGACCGTGGCTGGCTGCGTGACCTGGCGAGTTCAGGTTGCTACATGGAGTGGGACGCCTACGGTCTTGAGGACACGACGATCGGCGGTGGCAACCTTGATTTCACTACGATCGCAAGCGACGCGCAGCGGCTCGAGACGCTTGAGTTCATGCTTAGCGAGGGGTTTGGGAGCCAGGTGGTCCTGAGCCACGACGTGTGCACTAAGGCCCAGCGAAGGAAATACGGCGGCAAGGGCTACGCGCATATCCTTGAGAACATCGCTCCTCGCATGAGGGCCCGCGGCTTTTCCGCAGCCGACATCGACGCCATCCTGATCGACAACCCCGCCCGCGCCCTGGCCTTCTAAGCCCTGGCAGGAGCCGGCTATGGCTGGGTTCGGCTATCGATGGCCCTTAGGGCCGTGTCCGGCCTGAACGCGGCCCAGGCGAACCAGAAGTGATTTCCGTGCACTATCGGCTCTAGCTTCGTTCCCGCGAGTGGGCCGGTGAGGGCTTCGCCCAGGATGCTCCACGCGGAGCCGGTCTGCTCGTCGACGATGACGCCTTCACTCACCGTGAATGTAAGGGAGAGCCCGTCCGCGACCGGATCGAATACACTCGTTGAGCCGACCGACCGTCTTGGCGCCGCCCCGGTGCCGGCGAACGGCGACAATGTACCGCCCGTATAGAACACCGCCACCTAGCGCCCTCCAACCACGTCGTTTATCACCGGCGCGTGCCTCAGATCCGAGAACGGATAGGCGATCGCCTCCCCGGCGATCTCGATAGTCAGCACCCGCTCAAGGGGCGGAAGACGGGGATCGACATTGCCACTGAACAGGAACGCCCCCCCGTCCCGATCGTATCCGCCGTACGGTGCGACCTCGTACGTGCCTGCCGGGTATATCCCCGTTTCGCGTGAGAGGACCAATCCTTCCGGGTAAGCGTCCCGAAAGTCCGAAAAGGACAGGATCTGGGCGGCGATTACGTTAGGCCGCGTGCCCGTAAGGTCGCCCACTATCGCCTCTCCCGTGATCTGCTGCCATCATGACTGCGTCTGCCTGTCCCACATGACAAGGTCGCTCTTTCGGAGGTTTCCCGAGGTGCCGAAATCGAGCACGCGCCCTCCCACCCTCCGATTAAAAACCAGCGCCGTATTACAGAGCGGGCAGTAGGTAACCGCGACCGGAATGCCTCCCAGGACGTCGTTTACGATCTCATGGCGGATGAGCATCGCCAGGGGGTAGGCTTTTGCCTCACCACCGCTCTCAAGGGCTATCACGGGCTCTTGTGCCCGCATGTAATCCGGAGCATCGTCGGCTATGAAGAAGACCGGGCTATCGATGGAAGGTATGCCGTCCCTGGGAGACCCGCCTGGAAGGATCTCGGCGTAAGGCACCGAGTGGAGATCGAAGTTCGTTTTCCAACCGAAGGTGAGCCGGTTCGGGACCGGATCGTCAAGGAGCACCGCACCTCTATCAATAGCGGCAGCCCGAGCGTCCTTGTGAGATGTCTGTGTTCCCGAAGGGTCCTGCCTGGCCGCCGGGCCGGTTACATGGCCCCCTGACAGCTCCGGGTCCGGTGTTCCGCCGCCTGAGCACGCCGCTACCAGCGCTGCGGCGACCAGTGCGCAAACCAGCCAGATGCGCATGCCGGCGTCTTCCGACGAATCTGTTCTCAGGACCATGGTGCATCCTCCGGGCCGCCGCCTGCCCGCAGGGCCGTTAACTGATACCATGCCCGCCGATGGAACCACCCTTCATGAAGTGCTCATCCGACCGGTTGGGATCGAGGTTCCGCCGAATGACACCGGGGGGCCCTGTTGAGGAATGTACCAGATGAAGCTGGGCTATTTCGCCATGCCGCTTCACCCCCCGGGGTCGGACTTTACCGAGAACATCCACGCCGATCTCGACCAGGTCGTCGAGCTCGACCGGCTCGGCTTCCAGGAGGCGTGGATCGGAGAGCACTACACGATGGCCTGGGAGCCGATCCCGTCACCCGACCTATTTATCGCGATGGCCCTTGCCAGGACCGAGAACATCGTGCTCGGCACCGGCGTTTCTTGCCTTCCCAACCACAACCCGTTCCAACTGGCCCACCGGATAGCCCAGCTCGATCACATGGCAAAGGGCCGATTCATGTGGGGCATCGGCCCTGGGGCATCGCCGCCCGACTCGGTTTCGTTCGGAATCGACGCAGAAGCCGGCGACCACAGGAAGTTCGCCCGGCTCGCCGTGGACGCCGTGATCGGTATATGGGCGGGCCTTCCCCCGGGTGACTACAGCAACGAGTTCTGGACCTTTCACATCCCGGAGCCCGACCCGGAGCTGGGATTCGGGGTTCACCTGTTCCCACTGCAAAAGCCCCATCCACCGATCGCCGTTGCGGGGCTGTCGGCGAGGTCAGAGACCCTGATCGTGGCGGGAGAGCGGGGGTGGATACCCATGAGCATCAACCATGTTCCCGCCCGCACGCTGATATCCCACTGGGAGGCGATGGAGGAGGGTGCCGCAAGGACCGGATCGCAGATCGACAGGTCCATGTGGCGCATTGCGAGAGACGTCTACATAGCGCCTACCACCGAGGAGGCCCGGGCTGACGCGCTCCATCCTGACGGCGTACTTGCCCGCGACTTTAACGGCTACATCTACCCGGTGCTGAGCAAGTTCGACTACCTGGATATCCTCAAGGTCGATCCTGAGATGCCAGACGAGGAAGTCACCCTCGAGTACATGGTGGACAACATATGGATGATCGGCTCGCCGGCGGATGTCGAGGAGAAGATCAGGTCAATCTACGATCAGGTCGGCGGCTTCGGAGTGCTCATGTCCATGCACCACGATTGGATCCCCAGAGACAAGTGGCTGCGCTCCACCAGGCTCCTTGCCGAGGAGGTCCTGCCGATGATCGGTGACCTGCGTTGACTTCTGTGCCAGATGGGAGACAGATCGAGGTAGGGTTGCCATGAGACTTGACGGGAAGGTCGCCATCATCACGGGTGCGGCGCGCGGGCAGGGTGCGGCTGAAGCCGAACTGTTCGCGAGAGAGGGCGCATCCGTTGTGTTCGGGGACATCTTGGAGGAGGAGGGTCGGGCCACCGAGGCCCGGATCGCCGAGGCGGGAGGCACCGCAACCTTCGTGAGGCTGGATGTAACGAGCGAGGCCGACTGGGACGCTGCGATCGGCACCGCGGTCGAGCGCTACGGGCGGCTCGACATCCTGGTAAACAACGCGGGGCTGCTCACCATGGCCACCACGGACGACGTTACAAAGTCGGAGTGGGACCGCGTGATGGACGTAAACATGTGGGGCATCGTCCTGGGCACAAAGGCCGTCGTCCCCCAGATGCGCAAGGCCGGGGGCGGCTCGATCGTTAACATCTCCTCGCTCTCGGCGATGAAGGCGATGCCTTGGGCGGCCGCTTACCACGCCGCAAAGGGAGCGGTTCGCATCCACACCAAGGTGGCTGCGATGGAGTATGCAGCCGACCAGATCCGAGTGAACTCCATCCACCCCGGGGCCATCGACACCGCCATGCTCACCGATGCTTACTCCGAGGATTTCCTCACGGGCACCGTTGACCATGTCCCCCTCGGCCGGATGGGAACGCCCATGGACATTGCGAAGGGCGCTCTCTTCCTGGCCTGCGACGATTCTGCCTACATCACCGGGACCGAGCTCGTTATAGACGGCGGCATCCTCGCACAGTAGGAGCCCGGACCCCAAGAGGAAGGTGCCTGAGATGAGGAACGTCTTTAAACCTGCCGGCCTGCGCGTCGAGTACGACATAAAGGTGCCCATGAGGGACGGCGTGAAACTGTCCCTGGATGTCTATTTCCCGCTGGGTGAGGGACCCTGGCCGGTGATCCTGATTCGCACGCCGTACAACAACCAGATGCCGATGATCGTGACCGAGAGCGCGACCTACTTCGCACAGAACGGCTATGCGGTCGCCGCACAGGACGTGCGCGGGCGATTCGACTCAGACGGCGAGTTCGTGCCGTGGGTAAGCGAGTTTGACGACGGGTTCGATACCCTTGAGTGGATCGGGGCCCAGGACTGGTGCGACGGGAACATTGGCATGCACGGCCCTTCCTACGTGGGCAACGTCCAGTGGCAGGCCGCGGCGATGGGCAGCAGGTACCTTAAGACCATCGTCCCCCGCGTCATCGGCGACAATCTGCACGAGTCACCCCAGTACCAGGGCGGGGCCTTCCAGCTCGGCTGGACCGCGCTGTGGTCGTTCATGATGGACGGGCGGTCCGGCCAGAGCATCGATATCTACGACTGGACGCAGGTCTTTTACACTCTGCCGATCCGCCACCTGGCGACCCTCTCAGGCAAGGACATCGCCTTTTATCGGAAGTGGTGCGATCATCCCGACTACGACGAATACTGGAAGAGCCTTGCGATAAAGGAGCGATACGGGGACATTGGTATCCCCGTGATGCAGATCGGCGGGTGGTACGATTTTTTCACCGCCGGTACCTTCAATAACTTCGCTGGCATGACCGAGCTTGGCGGGACCGATCTGGCCAGGGAGAACCAGCGGGCGATCGTGGGGCCCTGGGTGCACCAGGCCGGCCGCCTGACCTACGCTGGCGACAAGGACTTCGGGTTCGATTCGACCCAGGACCTGCTTGAGATGGAGCTTGCCTGGTTCGACCGCTGGCTGCGCGGCAGGGACAATGGTGCCGACGGGGAGCCGCCGCTAAAGCTCTTTGTCATGGGCGCCAATATGTGGCGGGATGAGCGTGAGTGGCCCCTGGCTCGTACCGAATTCGTCCCGTGGTACCTGCACTCGGGCGGTGATGCGAACTCCGCCATGGGTGATGGCGTCCTGTCTGCGCTTGCGCCCGGCGCAGAGGCCACCGACAGCTTTGTATACAACCCAATGTTCCCCGTGCCTACCAGGGGCGGGTGCAACTGCTGCAACCCCGAGATAGTTGAGTGGGGTGCTTACGACCAGCGCGAGGTCGAGGCTCGCTCGGACGTGCTGGTCTATACCTCTGAACCGCTGGCGGCCGACATGGAAGTGACCGGACCGGTCGTCGTAAAGCTCTACGCCTCCACCGACGGTCCCGACACCGACTTTACGGCAAAGCTCGTGGACGTCCAGCCCGACGGGCACGCGGTCAATCTCTGCGACGGGATCATCCGGGGACGCTACCGCGAGGAAACCTCGCAGCAGAGGCTGCTGGAGCCGGGCCGGGTGTACGAGTTCACCATTGATCTTTGGCCCACCAGCAACGTGTTTAAGTCAGGACACCGCATCAGGTTAGATATCAGCTCGTCGAATTTTCCGCGGTTTGACCGCAATCCCAACACCGGAAACAAGTGGGGCGTTGACGCAGAGTTGAGGACGGCCCGTCAGACGATCTACCACGACGAGGCGCGACCGTCGCATATCGTCCTGCCCGTTATTCCCGCAGGCTAGCCTGCGTCGGGCCGAGTACCCCGCAGCCTGACGGCACCGGGACCCGTGTCCCCGTCGCCGTCAGGCTCTGAGCAGAGTCTTCCTTCTCTCAGTTGTTTGAGAGCAATCGTATCAACCGCTGATGTAAATGAGGATGACGCCTAGCACGTCGTCGACAGTAGCCTGGCCAGTAAGGAATTGCTGTATTGCCCCGAAGACCTCGTCCCGGCTGATTGAGCCATCATTGTTTGTGTCGAATCGATCGGTCTCAAGGCGCACGTCGGACACATTGATCGATACGTTGATCGTGTCTCGCTCCCCGGACGGATCGGTGGCCGTTACGACTACTGCGTAGCTCGTTCGCGTCTCGTAGTCGAGCGTTGTCCCGGAGCCGACCGTTATCTGGGCGTTGCGGCTTCCGATAGCAAACCGGGCCGCGTCCGCTCCGCCCAGCGTGTATGTCAGCGTGTCGTTGTCTGCGTCGGTCGCCGTAACCGGGCCGCCGACGGGCGTGCCTGCAGCCACGTTCTCGTCTACGCTTCTGGCCGCGCTGGTGCTCGCGAATACCGGGGCGACATTGGGGACGATGGTGATCGTCACCGTAATCCTCGCACTGGCGCCAAGCTGGTCCCTTGCGACGACCGTGACCGGGAACGATGCCACGGGCAGCGATACCCCTGTCCGCGTGCTCAACTGGCCGGTCGAGCCATTGATGCTGAACGACGCGGCGTTCGTGCCCTCAAGGCTGTAGGTCAACGTAGTGCCCGAATCGGCGTCCGTCGCCGTGACAGGCCGCCCAATGGATGTGCCAGCTGGCGCGCTCCCGGGCACGCTTCGGGTGGTGCTCGCGCCCTCCGAGAACACGGGTGAGTTGTTGGGAGGGGCAGCGGTGACCTCGATCGATACCCCGATTCTGGTGGTGTCTGTTCCGTCGCTGGCCGTGACCGTTACCGTGTAGGTCTCACCGGCAATGAGCGTAACGCCAGACCTCGTACTGAGTTGACCGTTCGTCGAGTCGATGTCGAACAATCCAGCGTCCCGCCCCTCGAGGCTGTAGGTCAGCGTGTCGCCCGAGTCGGCGTCCGTCGCCCTGACAGGCTGCCCAATGGACGTGCCCGCAGACGCGGTTGCACTGACGCTACGCGTGGCGCTAGCGCCGTCCGAGAATACCGGCACGTTGTTCGCCCCGGGGGCATTCGTCGATCCTATACCGGGATTCGACCATTCGCTGGTGCCCTCTGCGTTCCTCGCGCGGACCTCAACGTCGTAGGATGTGCTCGCCGCCAGTCCTTCAATTGTCAGGGTTGTCACGGTGATATTGGTATTGGTGACCTCCGTCCACGTTCCCGACGGCTCCCGGTAACGGTAGTCGTAGTCGGTGATGGGCGGACCCTGGCTGCCGGGCGCTTCCCAGCTGACCTGCAGTCTCGTGCTCGATACCGCAGTCACCCTCGGCGCGAACGGCGTGTCCGGGGCCTCTCCGTCAACATCCGTCACGCTGATCGTTATGTTGGCCGCGTCGGTCCCGCCCCTGCCGTCGGTCACCCGAACCGTCACGGAGTAGCGCGACTTGTCTTCGTAATTCAGCGCCGCGCTTGTCCGAATCTGGCCGCCGTCGGAGGTCGACAGGATATCGAAGGAGGCAGCGTCTGCCCCTTCCAGGGTGTAGGTCAGCGTGTCGCCGTCGCGGTCGGTCGCGGCCACTGGGTTGCCGATGTCGGTGTTCGGCGGCGTGTTCTCGGCTATGCTCAACGTGCGCGCTCCGCCCGAGAATGCGGGTCGTCTGTTGGCCACGTCCGGGTTAGGCGCGCCCGTACCCGAGCGCGACCAGTCGCTGGTGCCCTCTCCGCTTCTCGCCCGCACCTGCACCTCGTAGCGTGTGCCCGCCTTTAGCCCCGTGATAATCGTGCTCCGGTCCGCGCCGAAGTGCTTCCACCGCGCGAATCCAAGCCCGGCCCCGGTTTCCCTGTAGTGCACCTCGTACTCGGTGACGGTCGGCCCTGTGTTCACGGGCGCGTCCCATGTGACACGCACGCTGTCCGTCGAGCCGGGTATCCCCGACACCCTCGGAGCTGCGGGCGCGGATGGCTGCTCGATCACGTTGTCGACCGTGATCGTCACCGATTTGGCGGCGACGCTGTTTTCCCTCTTCTGCCTGTCGTCCACCTTCACCGTCACCGAGTAGCTTTTCCCTTTCTCGAAATCGAGTGGCGACCTGGTTCGTATCTGGCCGGAGGAAGATACGATGGTGAACGAGGCCGCGCCCGGACCCTCAAGGCTGTACCTCAGCGTGTTGCTATCCTTGTCCGAGGCCGAGATCGCGCTGCCGACGTTCTGCCCCGACCGCGTGTTCTCATCCACCCTCAGTTCAATGACTGCATCCGTTCTGTCGAAGGTCGGCCTGTTGTTGCTCGGGCCGGTCGTACCCCGGCCTACGGGCGACCAGTTCTCAGTCGTACCTTCCTCTCCGTTCTTCGCACGCACCCGCACTTCGTACTGGGTGCGGGGCTCGAGAGGATCTTCGCCCGCGCTAGGGAGTCTCCGTTCTATCTGGGCGTTCCTGTCCGTATTGTTGGCAGCGGCGTCATCATCTGTACCGTGGGGCCATAGTTGCCAGTTGTCCTTCGGGGTTCCAGCCTTGAACTTCCGATACTGTATGTCGTAGTCGGTGATGGGAGGCTTCCCCGTGTCCCGCGGCGCATTCCACGTCACGTCGAGACTCCAGCCCGTGTCTTTCGTTGCCGTCACTCTGGGCGCGCCCGGCGCGGTCGGAGGCTCGTCATCGTCTGTGACGCTGATGGTCACTTCTTTCGAGGCGCTGCCGCCTTCCCTGTCCTCGACCTTCACCCTCACCGTGTAGGTGCATGTGGGTGGAGTTGCCGTGCTAACGTAACCGCACTCCGCGCTCTCATGGTTCAAAGCCGATCTCGTCCGTATCTGGCCGTTGCTGCTGTTGATGGTGAACGAGGCTGCGTCACGGCCTTCGAGCCTGTAGGTCAGCGAAGACGAAGTGCTGTCGTCCGCACTCACGGGGTTGCCGACATCCCGGCCGGACGGCGTGTTCTCAAGCACACACAGCGTGTCTGCCGGACACTCCCCGTCTGCCTGTATGTCAGCAAATGTGGGCGGAGCGTTTTCGCCCTTGTTGGTCTTGACCGTGACCACGCGCGACCATGCGCTCGTGCCCTCGTCGTTTCTCGCCCGCACCTGCACCGAGTAGGAAGTGTCCTCTTCCAGCCCTGTAATGATGGTGGAGGTGGTGTCAGGGGGTATATCGTCGCAGTTATCGTCAGTGTCTGTATTACGGCAATCATCGTTTAAGAAGGCGCCGCCACCCTTCCGGTACTGCACGTCATACCTGGTGATGTCGGGACCCGTGTTCCTAGCGTCCCAGAACACTTCTAGCGTTGTGATGTTGTTCGCTGCATCGCGGGCGGGTGATGTCACCGTCACCGTCGGCACGGCCGGAGGTTCGTCCCTGTCACGCACTCCGATCTTCACCATGATAGAGTCGTCGGGGGTCTCCTCCTCCACCTCGACTCTGTCATCGTCCAGGCCGTCCCGGACCTCCACCTTCACCGTGTAGCACCTGTCGCTGCCGATCAATGCTGTGTCAGTCAGCGGGGCGCAGGTCCCAGACTCATCGAGAGCCTCATAGTTATAGGTCACTCCCGACTTCGTCCGTATCTGACCGGTCGTCTCGTCGATGTCGAACATCGCAGCCTCGGCGCGGGCCTCGTCGCTGTTGGCGCTGGCTTGGAGGCTGTAGGTTAATCTGTCGTTGTCTGCGTCATCGGCGAACACCCTTCCGACAATCTGCCCGGACCGAGGATTTTCATCCACACTCCGCGAGACGGTGAAATCTCTGCCCCGTTCACTGTCGGTACCGGTGTGAGGTCTGTCACTGAATATCGGCTGATGGTTGGCCCTGTTGGTCCTCCCCGTGCCGGATGCCGACCAGTCACTGTTGCGTTCGTCATTTTGCGCCCGCACCCGCACCTCGTAGGACTTGTCGGGAGAGAGCCATAGCGCGTCATCAGTTGCAGCATTACCATCATGATCACCGAGACCCGAAATAGTGGCGGTGGTGCCTGTGACAGTGACGCCACCGGTTGAGAAGGCCTCACTGCCCTTGCGGTACTGAACGGTATAGCCGGTTATGGGGGAACCTTTGTTCTCTGGGGCGTCCCAACTCACGTCGAGGCTCGTGCTCGATTTCTCCGTCGCCCGAACGGTGGGACGGGCCGGCGCGGACGCAGGCTCCATCCTGTCTTCGACTTCGATAGTCACTCCCGTCGCGTCGCTTCCACCTGCCCTGTCGACAACCGTCACCGTCACCCTGTAGATGCATGACGTTGATGGAGTAGCCCCGTCAACGTAGCCGCAACGCGGGTCCTCGTGATTCAGGGGTGCCTTCGTTCGTATCTGCCCCGACCGGGTGTCGAAGCTGAACAAGTCCGCGTGGGGACCTTCGAGTCCATAGGTCAGCGTGGTCGTATCTCCGTCGGTCGCCGTCACAGGGCTGTCGACGTTCTCCCCGGCGGGCGTGTTCTCATCCACATCCAGTTCTATCAGTGAATCGTCCTCGTTGAATGAGGGTGCCCTGTTGCCCTCCTTGTTGGTCGAGCCGGTCCCTACGAGCGACCAAGGACCTGTGCCATCACTGTTCGTCGCCTGGACCCGCACGTCGTAGGAAGTGTCGGCCTTCAGCCCAGAGATGATTCTAGCTGTCGTTCCTGTGACTGAGAGAGTAACTCCACTAGGCAGTGAGTCAGAGGCGAAAAAGTCGGTCTCGGTGCTCTTTTTGTACTCCACCGCGTAGGCGGTGCTATCGGGCCGCCCCATTTTCTCGGGCGGGTGCCAGACCACCTTCAGGCTCGTGGTCGATTCGTCGTCCGGGTCGGTAGTATCGTCGTCCTCGCCCGATACCACCGTCGGCGCGTCTGGCGCTAACGGAAGCTCGTTCACGTTACTGGCAGTGATTTCCACGCTCCGGGTGACGGGCGTCTCGCCATCATCCACCGTCACCGTAACCGAGTAACTGGATTGCACTTCGGTGTCCAGCGGGACCTTGGTAATGAGCTGCCCGGTCGAAGCGTCGATGTCAAAGGACGCCGCGTGCGTACCTCCGAGCTTGTAGGTGAGCGTGTCGCCGAACTCTTCTGTGTCCTCGTCGTCGTCGGTGGCCGAGATGGGCTCGCCGATGTTGACGCCCGGCGGCGTGTTTTCAGGCACCGCTCGTCTGATGGGATCGGAGGCGTCATCGAACTCGGGAGCGGCCGCGTAGACCGCGCCTGGCGAGGGGACCATGATTCCGAGCAGCGCAGCAACGGCGAAAGCGGCCACCAGAGCCGGGGTGGTCAAGGATATTCTGGTCTTCATGATTTCCTCCGCAAATGCCCTAAAGAGAAGATTGCAAGCCTTCGTTTCACTTGCGCCGCAACTCCGGTAGAGCAGGCCCTGCCTGGCGATAGTCGTATGTCAACTCGCATGGGCGTCTTGTAGTCGGTATTAACGCGGGTCGGGGCATTTTCCCTAGAAAAATATATCCCAATTCGTCACACTCTGTTTCTGCAAATGGAGAAGATCCGGTGGTCGGTAAAGTAAATGTCCGCAATCTCTGTGGATCTGGCCGAAAAGCTAAGGCGCGAGTGATGTCGGCCGACGACAACGTGGCCATTCGACCATCCGCCGCGCCCATCCGGGCAAATTCCAGATGAGCGATATTTGTGGCGCAGCCCGACTGTCTTTATGGAGCCGTCACCCGGCTGGCTCATTAGCGAGCCCGCTTCCCCCGTCTTCGTTGAGGCAGCGCCGTCAGCGACGATTCCGGTCGCTGCACCCTCCGCCCGGCAATTCGGCCTGAACCTCTAGTGCAGACGCAAGCATGATCCATGATCGCAGTATGGCCTAAGCTACCGCACGGGGCCTCTGTATGCTGGCCGGCGCTTCGCTAACCGCGCTCGCCGGCAGCAGACCGTTTACGCGTTCGAACAGCGCCGCCGCACGCTCGACGGTGCGCTGGTCCATCTCGGCGCAAAGCTCATCGTGCCTTGACAGCAGCAGGGACGCCGGACGGTTGCGGTCGAATCGCCCACCGTCGATGCCGTGCTTACCAAAGTGCGCCGACGCGCGCTGGACTATCCGCGAGATCGCGCTGTCCGCGATCGCCGAGCGCGTAAGCTCCGTGTGCAACGCACCCGAATAGGCTCGATTGACCAGGCCGAGATAAAAGTCCGGTTCGAACAGATCCTCGATGTCCGAATCCCGGGACATCGTGACCTCGACCCATCGGACCGGGTCGGAAAAGCTCCCCTTGCCCTCCCTCGACTGGGCCTCGAACCGCAGCCTGCGGTTGGGCGTTACGTCCATCAGGACCGCTACGGTCAGGTGGTGCTCTCCGAGAAGCGATACGAATGTCGGCACGTTCTCTGCGCCGCCGACCGGGACCATGGTCCATCTGGGATCGAGCCGCGGCCCTCCCGCCGCCGATACTGCGTCGCCCAGCATCTGCAGGTAGATCACGTCCGATGGGCTGCTGACCATCAGGACATGCGGTGCCAGAAACAGGCTCTGCGCCATCTGGTGGCCGAGGGCGACCTGCAAGGGGAAGACCGTCTCGCTGCCGTTGTCGAGCACGTCGTCGCTTATCACCGTGCCGCCGCTGTCCATGTCTTCGACGAGCCGCACACTGCTGAGTCTGCTCAGGTTCACCATGAAAGGCGAGTGTGTCGTGTAGATCACCTGGTGCTTCGGGGCAAGGCGCTCTTCTATAAAGCGCATGAAGTCGGTCTGTCCCATCGCGTGCAGGTTGGTGCCTGGCTCATCGAGCAGCAGGATAAGGTCGTTGGTCATCTCCTCTTCCAGGTTGGAAAAGTAGGTAAGGAACGAGAAGAACCACACGAATCCCCGCGACCGCTCGTCGAACGGGACAGAGACGCGGTGGCGCTCGTTCCAGATCCGGGTGTGAAGGATCGTACCGCTGTTTAGTGGCGGCGGGTCGGCGGGATTGGCGAGAGAGAGGTCGAAGTCGACCCTGAGCTGGTTATTCTGCCTCCAGAACTCGAACAGCTCATCGGATATGCCGATCGCAGCCGACTCGAGCTCCGCCTTAAGATGCTCGTAGTTGGCATGCATGCGAAGGTTCTCAATCTCAATGCCGGCCACGGCCAGGAGCGAGAGAAATACCCTGTCGGCATCGTCAAGCTCGCCTTCCCCGTTCCGGCGCGCAAGCAGGTTCTCTACGGAGATGCGGCCGCGCATGACGCTGTAGTCGTCGAAGTATACGAACTGCGGCATCATGGCCAGCAGATCGTCCTCGACTGTCTTCCGGGCGGGCGCGTCCGGATAGGGCTGGTTGAACTTAAGGTCCCAGGAGAGGTTGTTGGCGTAGTCCTTGTGGACGACGAACTTCTTGGATGCGAGTACCGGGATCTCCGCCGCCTCCTCGTCAGAGAGGCTGAACTCGGCGCTGACCACGTTGGAGGGCTGCTCCTTGTGAATCCTTCGGTATCGTGTGTAGCCCTTGCGCGGGTAGTCCCTGATGCTGAAGTCCCCGCTGGCTCCGGCGGCGGGGTTGAGCCTTCTCAGCGCCTGTAGGAACGCCGACTTACCCGACTCGTTCTTGCCGACCAGGCAGGTGATGCCGTCGATGGACACCCAGCCCGAGTCGTCGATGCTCTTGTAGTTGGTAACCCTGGCTCGAACGAACTCCATCCATCCCCTCCCGTATTGTTTAAAGGCCCCATAGGTAGGGGGACCCGAGGCATAGCGGACGAAAGGCAGCGTACGCAGCCCCCGTCCGGGCATCAAGGAGTTTTACGAGTTGTTTGAGACATTTCCTGAATTTTGTCCAAAGGCGGGGTACGAGGATTGGTGGAACGGGCGGCGCAGCCCGAACCGATGACCGATGCCAATGAGGACATGGCGTCCCGACGCGAGGCGGCAGAGACGTCGGGCGCTACCGTGCGTAGCCCGCCCGGGCGCAGGCGGAGCCCATCTCCGCCGCCGCCGCGATTATCCTGACTGCGTCCTGTGACTGGGAAGCGATGAACAGCGCTTCGGCGGCCTCCCGTACCCCGGCGTCGGCACTCCCTGCCAGCCCCTGGATGTTTCCCAGTACGCCGACGAGCTCGAATTCCGTCAGCTGCGCTTCGCGCTCAGGGCCGAACGACCGGCTGAAGAGATCGCACGCTGTCGCAGAACCGGCGTCGCCTCCGCGCGTGAGCAGGAACACGACTATCACCGCGATCGCGACGATAACCGGCAGGGCGAGGATCGACGGAAAGCACCCGCATCCCGACCGGTAGGTGCGTATAACCGGCCTGCGAGGGTAGCCGCCTGGCACGGGCTCCATGGCGCCGATCGTATCACCAGGTTCGGACCGCCCGAATTCGGCCCCGGTCGTGCCCAATCCGAATTGGCGATCGCTGCGGTCGCGTCCCGTCCCGGCAGAGGCCGCCGGAGTGTACAATATGCGCTCCGATCCCTATGCATAGCGATAGACCCACCCGGGGAATGCCCATGAAACGCTCTTTTCTTATAGGCACGCTCATCCTGTCTGTTGCGCTGGCCGCCTCTTGCGGCGGCGGCGGTGGCGAGGCCACCGAGCCCGACGCGACGTCGGGCACCGCAGAGCCCCGCGAAGAGCAGCCCGTAGTGAGCAGATCTCCGGGAGAGTTCACCCGGGTCGAGGACATGAAATCGCTCAGGGAGTCCCCAGGCACCGTGACGCTCCAGGACGGTCGCGTCCTTGTCACCGGTGGGAGGGGCCGGGGCGGCGGAGGCTTCTGGCTCAACTACGAGGTCACGACCGAGATATTCGATCCGGCCACCGGCAAGTGGACCCTCACCGGCGAAACCAACGCGGCCCACGCCGCGGCGCCCACCATAGTCCTTGCTGACGGCCGCGTGCTGACAGCGGGTGGGGAGGGAGAGCAGAACATCCCGATCAGCTCCTCGGAGATATGGGACCCCGCCACCGGCACCTGGACCGAGACGGGACCGCTCAACGAGGCGCGCGATCTCACCGACCCGGTGCTGCTTCCCGACGGCCGGGTGCTCGTTGCCGGCGGGCGTTCTGAGGGACTTGGCCTGATGGACTCGGTCGAGATCTTCGATCCGGAGACGAACGAGTGGACGTTGGTAGCCCCCATGAACGAGCGGCGCATGGAGCACACGACCACGCTGCTCGAAGACGGCCGGGTGCTCGTGACAGGAGGTGGCAAGGTCGACCCGCCATACTCAAAGACCGGCGAGGTCTACGATCCGGCTGCGGACACCTGGACCCTGGCGGGAGAGATGACCTCATCTCGCACCGCCCACTCGGCAACGAAACTGGAGGACGGGCGCGTGATGGTGGTCGGCGGACGTGGTAAGCGCGTAACGACCGATGTCTGGGACCCGGAGACGATGACCTTTACCCAGACGGGCGATTCCAACGAGCCCCGGGCGGACCACGACGCTGCGCTGCTTGCTGGTGGGCGTGTGCTGGTGATCGGAGGCATCGGGAGGCGCGACTCGGGGGAGGTGTGGAATTCGGCCACCGGGGAGTGGGAGATAGTCGGCACACTCTCGGACGCGCGCTATAACTACGGTCACACCCAGCTGCTCGACGGTCGTGTCATGGTCGTCGGCGGCAACGGAATCGAGGGCGTGCTCGCCTCTGTGGAGATATACGCTCCGTAAGTCGGTGAATCCCCGGCAATCGCCGCCGGGTCATCACCCTTAGCTGGCCCGGGGTGCGTCGGATTGCACCGCGTGAGCAGTACCCCTTAGTGCTGCTATGAGGCGCCGAAAGATACGCGATCGGACGGTTCTCAAGGCTTTGCGACACCAACCCCTGCTGGCGAGAGGGCAGGCCTTGGGCATGGATATGGGCGAAAAACCCCAGGCTCTCGGTCTCAGCCATACTGCGTATCCTGCAATAGTTGACATGGCCTTGGGCATAAGAATTGGGGAAGCCGGCGCAAGGATCATGCCCACGGGGGAGTAGCCGTTAACGAGACGCGGTCGTTGCGATCCGAAAAGCGGACTTCTTGATCAACCGACGGTTCACAATCCGTCATCGTGAAAATTCGCCGGATGATGAGACCTAATCGCATTCGACCCATGCCCATCCGTTACCATGACGGGGCCTGCCAGTAGGCACTCCTCTTGGCCATCTGCGCGAGCCCCTCACGACAATGTCGCCGGTATCGACAAAGACAGAAGGCCAGTCACCCAAAGACCGGCTGGTGCGAGCCCCCGTGCTGGCGCTCCTTCTTTTCGCTGGTGCCATATTACTCGCCGTCGCGATTCTGATATCTGGTGGCGATGCGTATGCCCAGGAGGGCGATCTGCCGACCGTCAGCCTTGCCGGACTTTCGCCAAATCCCGTCGAAGAGGGGATGGCTCTGAGAGTTACGGTCCGCATCAGTGTTCCGCTTCCGACGGGTTCCACGAAAGTGATAAGGGGAGGGATCGTAGTCTTCGATTCATGGAAGGGTACCCAGGCTGACGCTTTGATCGCCTTCGCATTTAGGGCCGGGCAAGAGACAAGCGAACTTTCATATACGGTTTCCGATGACGGAGTGGTGACAACGGGTCGGACTATCCGGGTCGAGATGCATCCGGGCTGGGAGGACCATAATGTGAGTTCGTCGAATAGGACAGCCCGCGTAGTCGATTCAGGCACTGACGAGCAGCCTCCCGATCCGCCGGAACCACCGCCGCCGCCGGAACCACCGCCGCCGCCGGAACCACCACCGCCGCCGGAACCACCACCGCCACCGCCGGATACGCCGACGCCGACGCCAACCCCTACGCCAACGCCAACTCCTACGCCGACCCCTACACCAACGCCAATCCCGACGGTGTTGCCCGAGGAGGAAGCTACGTCTGAGGTTAGATCTGAACCCACGACCAGACCGAGGCCTCCCTCACGGGCCGCCACGCCCACGCCGACAGCTACGGCCACGCCCACGCCGACGCCGACCCCGACGCCGGTGCCCACACCGACAGCTACGGCCACGCCCACGCCGACGGCCACGCCCACCGCCACGCCTTCCCCGACAGCGACGCCGACGGCCACGCTCACTGCCACACCTACGCCGACAGCGACGCCGACGGCCACGCCCACCGCCACGCCCACCGCCACGCCTTCCCCGACAGCGACACCGACGGCCACGCCCACTGCCACACCTACGCCGACAACAACGCCGACGGCTACGCCCACCGCTACACCTATGCCCCCTCCACCTCCAACACCGACTGTAACACCAAGGGCCCGCACGCCAATTGCCCCACCCACCATAGAGTCCCCAGACAGGCCGGGGATCCCCGTTCTGGGTGACTCCGCATCCCGGGTGCGAGGGGCTCTGACCGGTCTGGTAACCAATCCCCGCCAGCGCATGACGCTGATCATCGTCCTCGTGGTCGTGGGTGTCCTCGCGATGGGTGCCTTCGGATATCTGTTCTTCCGAAGGCGCTAGCTCCCGGGGCTCGCAGGGTGCCTATCCGCTAGCGGGCAAGAGAAGCGCGCCGGCGGATTAGTCGCCTCGACTTTGTCAATTGCGGACTGAGAGCGGACCGCCGATGCAAGAGTTGCGAGTTGGACGTGAGCCAACCGCCGTTGCTCGGCGGCCCCTACCGAAAGGCTCTTCGCCAGCGCAGACCCGGAAAGCAGCCAAAGTCCGGGTCATTTGAGTTCAGTTCGGCGTGGTATTCGATTGCGAGGGCAGCGATGTGCGCGTCGGTCGCCAGGTTCGCCACGACGCCAGCAGAGGGCAGCGCACTCAGCAGCAGCGCCAAGTGGTCGGCGCCAGGGTTTAGTGGCGCAACATGCGAGAAACGGAACCGCCCCCGCACGTGGCCTTAGGCTACCTCGGGCCCTACAGGTTTGCCGAGCACTCGGCGGTGTGTCATCAGCCTCACAAAGCCCGCCGCCGCGATCCAGGAAACGCCCACGCGCCCAGTGCCGTTGGCAAGGCCCTCCCGCCAGCTGCGTGTGGGACGATGCAGCGACGTCGTGTCGTCGTGAGCGTATGTGAGCGGGTCGATGTCAGGGATTATCCCTCCGCGGCTCGCATCAGAAGCTCTCCGGTCTAGAGATCTTCGCTTAGCTGGCTCAGCCTGAGAGGGTCTATTCCTGGGGCAAATCCGCTGTGGTTCGGTATGAGCCTATATGGCGGAAGTTCCTCTCGAGCCGTGAGTGACATAACCTGCCGCAAGGCTTCGTTGACCACCTGCTCGAACGGCCTGTTGAGTGCCCTAGCCCTGTCCCTCAGGGCGGTGGCGATGTCATCGTCCAGCGTGAGTGTCGTGCGCATACCAGCATCATGCTGTCACATCATTGTGATTTAAGGGTTACACGCACATCTGAAAGGGAAGGTATCGCCTTGGGCACTCCCCGTACCTGCGGTCTGGTTGGGTGTTCGCGCGAGCATGCATAGCCCAATTGCATGGGCTGCGATTGTCTGGCGGATAGGTCCCTTACGCGCCCCCCAGACCTGCATCGACTACGAGGCCGGGTACGATTGGAATCAGTTCGCCGTCGAGTTCTTGGATACCGAGCCCCCTGTCATGATCCCTTGATCTACGGTTTCTTCGGCCAGTATGACCGTCCATTCCTCCAGAGTTGACGACGGGTCGAGCTATCCGGGTCGAGCTATCCGGGTCGAGATGCATCCGGGCTGGGATGACCATGATGTGAGTTGGTCGATGAGGGCAGCTCGTGTAGTCGATTCAGGCTCGGTGGAGCAGCCGGATCCGGTACCTACAGAAGAAACGACGAATCCCCCTCCACCGGATCCCACACCCGACGCCCCTACACCAACATCGACACCCACGCCCGATGCGGAGCCCTCGCCCGAGGTTAGATCTCAGCCGATGGTAAGACCGAGGTCGCCCTCAAGGCCAGCGACGCCGGCGGCCACACAGACCGCAGTACCAAGGCGGCGCGCGTAACTGACCCACTCACCATAGAGCCGCACGACAGGCCATGGATCCGCAGTCTCGGTGACACCGCTTCCCGCGTCCGAGGAGCCCCGGGCGGTCTGGTAACCAATCCCTGGCATTAGGGTGCATGGTAGACTTATATATGAGGTGTCTACCCGTATCAGAAGGCTGCGGTGAGCATCAACATCAAGAACGAAGAGACGTGTAGGCTCGCCGGTGACTTGGCGCAGCTTACCGGGGAGACCATGACCGGCGCGATTACGGTGGCCCTCAGGGAGCGCTTGGCGCGCGAGAGGAGCGAGCGCAGCGCCGAGGCTCGCGTTCAGCGACTTCTCGCTATCGGAAAACGCTGCGCCGCCATGTTGCGCGACGGTCCATCCGCCGTTGAGCACGGTGATTTCCTGTACGACGAGCGGGGCCTGCCCAAGTGATTGTAGACACGTCGGCGGTCCTGGCGATACTGTTCCACGAGCCGGACGCGGAGCGCTTTGCGGCGGCCATCACTGTGGCACCTACTCGCCGCATGTCGGTCGCCACCGTTGTGGAAACGACGATCGTCCTCGAAAGTCGCAGTGGCGCCGCAGCCGGTCATGAGCTGGATGCCTTTCTGCAAGAGGCCGAGATCGAGTTGGAGCCGGTCACCGCCGACCAGGCGCAGGGAGCGCGCAGGGCCTGGCGAAGGTTTGGCAAGGGCAACCACCCGGCGGGACTGAACTTCGGTGACTGCTTCGCCTATGCACTTGCTGAAGCTACCAGAGAGCCTCTTCTGTTCAAGGGTGGAGACTTCGAACTCGCGGATATCGAGGTCGCTTGACTCCGAGCGAAGCCGTCTAGCCGTCCTAGCTGCGCATACTGTAGAAACGACGGGGAGTGTGGACGTCCCCGCGGGAACTGGCCCTGTCGAGCTACTTGGCTTGGATGGTTCAGCCTGAGGGTGTCTATCCCGGGGCTAAGACCGCTGCGGTTCGCAGTGAGCCTGTATGGCGGAAGATCCCCAGGAGACGCACGCGACATTCCCCGCCGAAAGGCATCGTTCACGACCCTCTCAAACGTCCTGTTGGGTGCCCGGGCCCTCTCCCTGAGGGCGGCGGCGATGTCATCGTCCAGGGTGAGGGTCGTGCGCATGCAAACATCATCCCGCCACACCACTGTGCTGTAAAGATTGCTGGCACGCCAGCATGGAGCGCATCGCAAAGACCGGTCACTCCACCCGCGCAATGCCTGACGGCTCCTGCGTGCATCCATGGCCCGACCACTCAGGCTGCTATTGCCGGTGCATAACCTTCCTAGTCGTCCCCTGGACCAGACTCCACAACCGGGAGCACTATGTGCGAGGGCCGCTCTGCGTCGTGGAGGACGGTCTGTCTGGCGACCGCCATCTCGGCGTCCATCCCGAACTCGTGCCCGGTGTTGGGGTTTCGGTCGAACTGCGGGAAGTTGGAGCTTGTGACCTCGACGCGGATGCGGTGTCCGGGCATAAAGCAGATGCTCGTCGACCAGAGGTCGACCTCAAGTCTGTACACGTTCCCGGGCTCCATCAGCTCGGGCTCCGCAAAGCCGCTGCGATACCGCGCCCTGAGGATGCCCTGGGCGACGTTCATCGCGTACCCGTCCGGACGGACGTCGACGAGCTTTACGGCAAAGTCCGTATCCGGCGCGGACGAAGAGACGTACAGGACCGCCTTCACCGGGCCCGTCGCCTCAAGCGGCTCGGTAAGCTCTCTCGACGTATAGCACAGCACATCCTGGCGGTACTCGTTGGGGCGCTGGTCGCGCGGGCCCATGCTCACCGGGTTGGTGTCCTCGGTGCAGCAAGTGCTCCCGCCTATCGTCGGCACAGGGTGCATCGGATCGTAGGTGAACCCGTCGCTCGCCGCATCCGCCGCACCGCCGTCGCCCGGGTCAGCCGGGCCGGGCGTCAGCAGGCCGTCGCCGAGCATGGAGTTTGCGCTTCCTCCGGAGCGCAGGTACCAGGGCTGATAGCGCGTTCCGGGAATCGGCCACTCGTCCGACTCGCGCCATCGGTTGGCGCCCATGACGAAGACCCGGACCCTGGGCTCTGCGCCTATCCCGTCGTCGATTCCCATAAGGTGGCAGGTCAGCCATCGAGCCTGCTCGTCCTGAAGGTCGATCAGCGAGGCCATCCCGAAGTCTATGTCGCCCGTCCTTCGCTCCGTGCCGAGCTCTCCCAGGGGGTGGATCCATGGGCCGACGATCAGCTTCTGGTTGCGCCGTGCCTCGGTGGTCTTCGCCCGCGCGCTCATTCCCACGAAGTTGTTCAGCGTCCCCTGCAGGAATACGTCATACCAGCCTCCCATGTGGTAGGCGGCGGCGGACGCCTTCTCGTAGCTATCCTCTATGGGCCTCAGCTTCTCCCAGTACTCGTCGTAGGAGGGATGGGCGACCCAGTCGCGCCAGTGCTGTATCCGCCGCCCTGCGGCCTCGTCAGCCTCCATCAGCGGCAGGTTCCAGAATAGCGTCGAAAGGTGGATCTCCTCGGGCAGGAACATATACTGCTTTCTGCCGGTTCGGGTCGCCATCGCGATCGACCAGCTCAGGTTGAACGCAAGCTGGAAGGCACCGCCCGTGTAGACCCAGTTGTGGTACGTGTTCGAGTAGGCCACCCGGGGGACGATCGCCTTAAGGTTCGGGTCGCCGCTCTGTGCAGCCTGCCACTGGGTGAGCCCGAAGTACGACGCGCCCATCATCCCGAGCCTTCCGTTCGACCAGGGCTGGGCCGCGGCCCATTTGAGGGCGTCCTCCCCGTCGCGTGCCTCGTTTATGAACGGGTACCAGTCCCCGTCAGAATCGAAGCGCCCGCGCGTGTCCTGGGAGACGACCGCAAAACCGCGCTGGGCAAGGTCTATCGCGCTCGGGACGGAGAAGATCATCTCATGGCCCCGGTCGTATGGTGTCCGGGTGACCACGGTCGGGAAGGGTCCCCCCTCGGCCGGCATGTGAACGTCGGTCATCAGCTCGACCCCGTCCCTCATCGGGCAGCGAAGATCGAACAGCGCGGTTATCTTTCTCGTCATAACATTCGATGAGGCCACGGCAATACCCACCATGTAGAGGATGCCGGTAGCCTGATATCGAAGCGGCGCGTTGTCAATCCCGCAGCAAAGTAAAGACAGCGCTGTGTCTGCGCGTATGCATAGCCTGATGGCGCGGGCTGGGATGGCACGGCGGCTAGTTGCCCTACTCGTCTCCTAGGCCTGGCTCAACAACCGGGAGCACTATGTGCGATGGCCGCTCCGCGTCGTGGAGGACGGTCTGGCGCGCGACCACCATCTCAGCGTCCATCCCGAACTCGTGCCCGGTGTTGGGGTTTCGGTCGAACTGCGGGAAGTTGGAGCTCGTGACCTCGACGCGGACTCGGTGACCGGGCATAAAGCAGATGCTCGTCGACCACAGGTCGACCTCGAGCCTGTAGACCTTCCCCGGCTCCATCAGCTCGGGCTCCCTGAAGCCGTTCCGATAGCGAGCCCTGAGGATGCCCTGGGCGACGTTCATCGCGTACCCGTCCGGACGGACGTCGACGAGCTTTACCGCAAAGTCGGTGTCAGGCGCGGAGGATGCCACATAGAGGACCGCCTTAACGGGCCCGGTCGCCTCCAGCGGCTCGGTAAGCTCCCTTGAGGTATAACACAGCACGTCCTGGCGGTACTCGTTGGGGCGCTGGTCGCGCGGGCCCATGCTCACCGGGACCGTGTCCTCCGTACAGCACGTGCTCCCGCCGATCGTCGGCACGGGGTGCATGGGATCGTACGTGAACCCGTCGCTCGAAGCGCCCGCGTCCGCCGGGTCCGGCGTGAGCAGGCCGTCGCCGAGCATGGAGTTGGCGCTTCCCGCTGAGCGAAGGTACCAGGGCTCATAGCGCGTTCCGGGGATCGGCCACTCGTCGGCCTCGCGCCAGCGGTTGGCGCCCATGACGAAGACCCTGACCCTGGGCTCAGCGCCTATCCCGTCGTCGATTCCCATGAGGTGGCAGGTCAGCCAGCGTGCCTGCTCATCCTGAAGGTCGATCAGCGATGCCATCCCGAAGTCGATGTCGCCTGTCATTCGCTCCGTGCCGGAATCTCCCAGGACGTGGATCCACGGGCCGACTATCAGCTTTTGATTTCTGCGCGCCTCGGGGGTCTTCGCCCTTGCGGTCATCCCCATGAAGTTGTTCAGCGTGGCCTGCAGGAACACGTCGTACCAGCCCCCCATGTGGTATGCGGCGGCTGCCACATTCTCGTAGCTATCCTCTATGGGCCGCAGCTTCTCCCAGTACTCGTCGTAGGAGGGGTGGGCGACCCAGTCGCGCCAGTGCCTGATCCGCCGCCCTGCGGCCTCGTCGGCCTCCATCAGCGGAAGGTTCCAGAAAAGCGTCGAAAGGTGGATCTCCTCGGGCAGGAACAGGTGCTGCCTTCTGCCGGTTCGGGTCGCCATGAGGATCGACCAGCTAAGGTTGAGTGCCAGCTGGAAGGCACCGCCCGTGTAGACCCAGCTGTGGTAAGTGTTCGAGTTGGCAACGCGCGGGACGATCGCCACAAGGTTCGGGTCGCCGCTCTGTGCCGCCTGCCACTGGGTGAGCCCGAAGTAGGACGCGCCGATCATCCCGAGCCTTCCGTTCGACCAGGGCTGAGTAGCGGCCCATTTGAGGGCGTCCTTCCCATCGTCCGCCTCGTTTATGACCGGGTACCAGTCCCCGTCGGAATCGTAGCGCCCGCGCGTATCCTGGGTGACGACCGCAAAGCCGCGCTGGGCAAGGTCTATCGCGGTCGGGAGTAAGTAGGCCGCGTCGCCCCGGTCATAAGGGGTCCGGCTGACCACGGTCGGGAAGGGTCCCCCCTCGGCCGGCATGTGGACGTCGGTCATCAGCTCGACCCCGTCCCTCATCGGGCAGCGGAGATCGAACAGCGCGGTTATCTTTCTCGTCGCAACATTCGCTGAGGCCACGGCAAAACCCACCAGGTAGAGGATGCCGGTAGCCTGATATCGAAGCGGTGGGTTGTCAATCCCGCGGCAAAGTAAAGACGGCGCCGTGTCTGCGTGTATGCATAGCCTTATGGTGCGGGCTGCGATGTCGCGGTGTACAATCCCCTACTCGTCCCCCAGGCCTGGCTCAACAACGGGGAGCACTATGTGCGAGGGCCGCTCCGCGTCGTGTAGGACAGTCTGGCGTGCTACCACCATCTCGGCGTCCATCCCGAACTCGTGCCCGGTGTTGGGGTTGCGGTCGAACTGCGGGAAGTTGGAGCTGGTGACCTCGACGCGGATTCGGTGACCGGGCATAAAGCAGATGCTCGTCGACCACAGGTCGACCTCGAGCCTGTAGACCTTCCCCGGCTCCATCAGTTCGGGCTCCCTGAAGCCGCTGCGATAGCGAGCCCTGAGGATGCCCTGGGCCACGTTCATCGCGTACCCGTCCGGACGAACGTCGACGAGCTTTACCGCAAAGTCCGTGTCAGGCGCGGAGGATGCCACATAGAGGACCGCCTTAACGGGCCCGGTCGCCTCAAGCGGCTCGGTGAGCTCCCTTGAGGTATAGCACAGCACGTCCTGGCGGTACTCGTTGGGGCGCTGGTCGCGCGGGCCCATGCTCACCGGGACCGTGTCCTCCGTACAGCACGTGCTCCCGCCTATAGTCGGCACGGGGTGCATGGGATCGTAGGTGAACTCGTCGCTGCCGGCGCCCGCCTCGCCGCCGTCGCCCGGGTCCGCCGGGTCGGCCGTGAGCAGGCCGTCGCCGAGCATGGAGTTGGCGCCTCCGCCTGAGCGAAGGTACCAGGGCTCATAGCGCGTCTCGGGGATCGGCCAATCGTCGGCCTCGCGCCAGCGGTTGGCGCCCATGACGAAGACCCTGACCCTGGGCTCAGCGCCAATCCCGTCGTCGATTCCCATGAGGTGGCAGGTGAGCCAGCGCGCCTGCTCTGCCTGCAGGTCGATCAGCGAGGCCATCCCGAAGTCGATGTCGCCGGTCCTTCGCTCCGTGCCGGAATCCCCCAGGACGTGGATCCACGGGCCGACGATCAGCTTCTGGCTCTTGCGCGCCTCGGGGGTCTTTGCCCGCGCGCTCATGCCCATGAAGTTATTCAGCGTGCCCTGAAGGAACACGTCATACCAGCCCCCCATGTGGTAGGCGGCGGCGGACGCCTTCTCGTAGCTATCCTCTATGGGCCTCATCCGCTCCCAGTACTCGTCGTAGGAGGGATGGGCGACCCAGTCCCGCCAGTGCCTGATCCGCCGCCCTGCGGCCTCATCCGCCTCCATCAGCGGCAGGTTCCAGAACAGCGTCGAAGCGTGGATCTCCTCGGGCAGGAACAGGTGGTGCCTTCTGCCGGTACGCGTTGCCATGAAGATCGACCAGGTCAGGTTGAACGCCAGTTGGAAGGCACCTCCCGTGTAGACCCAGTTGTGGTAGGTGTTCGAGTAGGCGACGCGGGGGACGATCGCCCTAAGGTTCGGGTCGCCGCTCTGTGCGGCCTGCCACTGGGTGAGCCCGAAGTAGGACGCGCCGAACATCCCGAGCTTTCCGTTCGACCATGGCTGTGCCGCGGCCCACCTGAGGGCGTCCTGCCCGTCTGCTGCCTCGTTTATGAACGGGTACCAGTCCCCGTCAGAGTCGAAGCGCCCGCGCGTATCTTGGGAGACGACCGCAAAGCCGCGCTGGGCAAGGTCAATGGCGATAGGGAGTGAGTAGTCTTCCTGGGCCCGGTCGTAGGGGGTACGGGAAACCACGGTCGGGAAGGGCCCCCCCTCGGCCGGCATGTGGACGTCGGTCATCAGCTCGACCCCGTCCCTCATCGGGCAGCGAAGATCGAACAGCGCGGTTATCTTTCTCGTCGTAACATTCGATGAGGCCACGGCAAAACCCACCAGGTAGAGGATGCCGGTAGCCTGATATCGAAGCGCCGGGTTGTCAATCCCGCGCAGGGCGGGGAACGGTGCGGTAGGCTACGCGGACAGAGCCGGACCGACAGCACAATCCGGATGCGGCAGGGCACCCCAAGGAGGACCGAGACATGGCCAAGGTAAGAATGGCGATAGTGGGCTGCGGCGCGATCTCGTACGTCACCTTCCCCGGGTACCTGAGACACCCGCAGGCCGAGGTCTACGCCCTGTGCGATCCGGTAAGGGAGCGGGCCGAGCGGACCGCAAAACGCCTTGGCATCAGCCCTAGGATATACACGGACTACGAGCAGGTCCTGGCCGACCCGGCGGTGGACGCCGTGGAGCTCCTGACGCCGACCCACCTTCATCCGGACCAGAGCATCGCCGCCCTTAAGGCCGGTAAGCACGTTTCCACCCAGAAGCCCATAGGCCCGACGATCGCCGACGCCGACCGGGTGGCCGAGGCGGCGGCGTCATCATCGGCCATGTTCCGCGTGACCGAGAACTTCCTGTACTACCCGCCCCTTGTGAAGGCGAAGGAGCTGATCGACGAAGGGGCGATCGGGGAGCTGTCCTCGATGCGCATGCGCACCTTCCTGGGGAAGGACAATGCAGCAACCGAGGTCACGGTGACCGAAGATGCGCTCCAGTGGCGGCGCGACCCGGGCGACAACCCGGGCGGCCTTACCTACGATGCTGGCTGGCACAAGTTCGCCTCGGCCGTCTGGATCGGCGGGGAGGCGGATTCGGTCTCTGCGATCATCACCAGGACCGACGACTACATGATCGAATCGCCCACCGCGGTCATCTGGAAGCACGCCGGGCGCGACCTTGTGGGCATCCTCGAGTGCGTTTACGCGCCCGAGATGCAGATCCGCGGGCGCTACTACCCGGTGGACGATTTCTACGAGTTCCAGGGCTCTTCCGGCTCGATCTGGGTGACGCGCTGCACGGGGGAGATGTACGACCTCCCGCCCGTGATGCTCTTTACGGGCGATGGCAGCCAGGCCTTCCATGTGCCCTCCGACTGGCTGGAGGGCTTTAACGGCGCTGCGGCCGCCTTCATCGACGGGATCATTTCCGGTGAGCAGCAGATGATGGATGCGGCGATGGCAAAGGCCACGTTGCAGCTCACCCTCGCGCCCTACCTGTCCTCTGACACGGGCACGACGGTCGATCCCAGGGCGATAGTCGGCTAGCAGGCGTTTGAGCGCCAGTCAGCCGGCGCGCCGGCGCACGACCTGCGGGGTGCTGATCGCCGGCGGCGGGGCGGTGGGGATGATGACGGCCCTCGCCCTGATCGAGCGCGGGGTGCCGGTCACCGTGCTCGAGGAGGGCCAGGGCCTGGTCGAGCAGTACCGCGCATCCACCTTCCACCCCCCGACTCTCGAGCTGCTGGATCGCTACGGGCTTGCGGTCCCGCTCATCGCCGCCGGCAACGTCGTCCGCACCGTCCAGTACCGCGACTGGGAGGAGGGGCTAATCGCGGAGTTCGACCTCTCGGTGCTGGCCGGCGCCACGGACCACCCCTTCAGGGTGCAAAAGGACCAGCACACCCTTTCCGAAATGCTTCTCGAGAGACTCTCGCACGGCCCGGATGTCGAGATCCTCTTCGGCCACCGAGTGCTGTCGGCCGGCGACGAAGGCGGGGAGGCGACCGCCGTCGTCGATACCCCGGAGGGACGGGTGCACATTTCGGCCCCGTACCTTGTCGGGGCGGACGGTGCGAACAGCGCCGTCCGCCGCTCCGCCGGGATCGGCTTTGAGGGGAAGACCTACCCCGATAGGTACGTAACGGTCTTCACGCCCTTCGCCTTTGAGTGCCGCCTGCGCGGGTTCGGCCCGGTCAACTACGTGTCCGATCCTGTGGACTGGACGGTGCTGTTGCGCGCCCCCGAGCACTGGCGGGTGCTCTACCCCGCCCGGCCCGGCGAGACCGATGAGCAGGCCCTCTCGCCCCAGGCTATCTCGCGACGCCTCTCGTCGATCGCCGGCAGCCGGGCGGACTTCGAGGTGGAGCATGCGCGGATCTACAGGGTGCACCAGCGCGTCGCCTCGATCCTGCGGTCGGGCCGGATCCTCCTGGCCGGCGACGCCGCCCACGTCAACAACCCGCTCGGCGGGATGGGCCTCAATGGCGGGCTCGCGGACGCAGAGGCGCTCGCGGCCGCCCTGTCCGACGTCTGGCACGGGCGCTCCGGTGAATCCGCTCTCGACGGCTACAGCACCCGGCGAAGGCGGTTCGCACTCGAGCACGTGGGAGGCCGGACCGATGAGAACGCCCGGGAGATCTCGCTATCGGACCCTGCGGCGAGGCGCGCATGGCGCGGGCGGATGAGGGCCATTGCGAGGGATCCCGAAAGGGCCAGGAGGTTCCTTTTGGAGGCCTCGCTCCTCAGCTGAGAAAGCGCGAGGGGTTGGGCCGCGGGGACTTTATCTCGACGACGACGGAGGGCTCTATCGCCTCCATCGCGTGGAGCACGCCCGCCGGGTGAAGGCACGCGTCGCCCGGGCCCATATCCCGGGACTCGCCATAGACGGTCGCCCGCATCCTCCCGCCAACCACGTAGCAGTGCGATTCATGGTCGTGGACGTGCGGCTGGGCGCCCGCCCCGGCCTCGTAGGTGAGCTCGAGCATGAGCATGTGCTCACCTGACATGAGCGCCTTCATCGTGATCAGCCCGCGCACCGGCAGTCCCTCGATCGCCGTTACGACCGTGCTCTCGGTGGCGTCCCCGGGTCCCCAGCAGGTGGCTATCACGAGTCGTTACGCCGCAGCAGCACGTGGCGGCGGTTGGTCGTGTGGGGCCTTACTTCGGTCGGCCATCGGCCGGTCTCGACCGCCTCCCCCCACTCGCTGCTGACCAGTACCTCGGGGCCGGACAGCTCGTATATGGCGGTGTGGCGGGGTTGTCCCTCTACCCTGACGGCCTTCACCTCGCCCCCGATGGCGAGCCTGAGCTCGTCGGTCTGAAACCGTGCGATCGACAGGACACCGGGCACCTGGCTCAGGTACGGGACGTGCTCGGTATCGTAGACCTCGTCAAAGACGTCTTCCTTACCGCTCTCAACGTCCATGCTGGCCATGAAAAGGTATTTCGCTTGCAAGTTCTGGCTCCTTGGGGCGTTAGCTAGTCGTTGCCTGGACCCACACTATCCCTTCAACGTGCTCAAAGTGTCCATCGCCGACACCGGGTCGGCTCCCGTTCCCATCGCGTGGGCCGCGATCCAGACGTCGTTTGTAGGAATTGGCCTGCCATTCGCCTTTGGCGCAGACATCACCCGCGAGTAGCGGTCGGCAGTCACCGGGCCCACAGGGACGAAAGATACGTAGGGACGCTCTGGGAAGGATCGAAGTTCCGCAAGAGTCCGCTCGTAGTGAGCCCCTTGCCGAAAGCCAAATGGCTGCTCACCTACGACAACGGCCGAGGACAACACCTCCTCGGCGGTCTGGATCATGCCTCTCACCTCGCGGTTACCCCGCATGAAGCGGGAGTAGGCATTGGATTCAAGCAGAATTCTCATTTCCACGCCGACTCGTCCACAGTCTCGAAGACCCCAAGGGCAGTATCGAAACGCTCTGCCTCATCCCTGCTCCATTCGCCGAACAGGTCGTCTAGCGATGGCCCTATCGCGTTCGGATTGCCCTTACTCTCCGTTAGGCCGGCACCCTTCCGTAGCAGCCTGAGCGCAGCCTGATTCAGGGAGATTCCCTCCCGCCTGGCGAGGCGGTGAATGATGGCGCTCAGTTCATCGTCGAATCCTCTAACGGTAAGCTGGTTCATGTCGCGCCTCCCCATGTGAGTCACCTGGAGACCTTCTTAGAGTCATTCTGTTGATCACTCCTGCTTGAATCAAGACCGGCAGGATCGATCCCGGAGCTGGACTCTGCACAGGTTGCAGCGAGGTACTGTTGGACTGTCCGACAAGAACGACGGAGTAGAGTCCCAAAACGTGGTGTATTAGGAGGATCTGTATAAAGAGAGACCACCGCGTCATCCTTAATGGGCAAACACGAAGCTCTTAGAGGGAGGGCGACGGTGGTCAAGGAAAGGATGGACCTGCTGGGGATATTGCGCAATAAAGGGGCGGATGGAGACGTGGACTTCCTGCGCGAGGCGCTGATAGTCCTGGTGGAAGGGATCATGGACGCAGAGGTCTCGGCGTGGATTGGGGCGTAGCCGGCTCACCGGGCGCCCGAACGAGCTGAAGGTCGGCAGGTTAGGCCTCAACGACTGCCGGAAGCCTCGTTGCCCTCATTCATCCGTCCAAGGATTGATCACCTCAATCCCGCTATCCTCAAAGCCGCCCACATCTCTCGTTGCCACCGACGCCCCCCGGCTGTGGGCTATTGCCGCTATCTGACAGTCGGCATTGTTGATGGGACGTCCTGCGGCACGACGAAAGGCGGCTATCACGGCGTAGGCCTGAGCAGCGGCGCTGTCGAAAGGAAGGACGCGCCCTGCGAAGTCCTCTCTGAGCATCCCCTCCAACTCGGTAAGCAGCCTGTCCCGCCGTGCCCCGGCCGGCATTATCTCGACGCCGTACCGCAGTTCGGCTTCACTAACGGTGGAGAGGTACAGATTGATGGCCGCCTGACCGGCAACCCATTCCACAACGCTGGCGTCGGGACCGGGGCGCATGAGTTCCGAGACGACGTTGGTGTCGAGGACGATCATCACAGCTGCCTCAGTCGAACCTGGGCGGTGTGCGCATGGGTGAACGGGGAGGGATGTCCAGTTCTACTCCGCCCAGTGGCGAGAATCTGGAGCGAATAGATCTTGCCAGATTCTCCTGTTGTGGTTGCTGGCGATAGAGCGCCGTCCTGAGAATGTCGCGGGCCTCCTCCTCCATGGAGCGGCCGTTCTCAGCTGCTCGGACTCGCAGCCGATGTTTCAATCCATCTTCAAGATTGCGCACGGTGATGCTGGCCATGAATGCTCCTCCATCTACTCTGTCACGTCATTATGACATGATTGCGTTGCCATCACCGTATGCATGCTCAGAACATCGGGTCGAGCCACTGTCGAAACCCGCCTCCGCATGTAGTTCACTCTTCAGCGTCGCTCGAATCTGTAAGCACGGGTATCAGAGGCGTCGCTGCCAAAAGAGAATCTTCGGCCAGATGTTCAGCGAAACTGTCCGTCGCCGTGGATATTGATCGTATCGGATAGGGCCGCGGCGGGCTTGAGTCGCCTGTAGACGGGGGCGGGCTCTTGGCCGATGCGCACCTGCGGGCTGTTTCCCTGTGCATCATCGTTGCGCCGCCGGATCCCCGACCTGCTCGTCGAACCTCTGTGGGTATCTTTGCAGGGCCTCGTAGGCAGGTGTCTGCGGGCTACGGCCACTTACGTGGACAGCATAGGTAGCGCCGATGATTATGCGACTCGCTTGCTGGAAGTTCCTGTACGGTACGACCATGTTGCTGACACCGGTCAGCAGCGTGACGGCGGCTTTGTCAATGCCGCGCCCGTATCCCCCGATCAGGATCCTAGCACCGAGTCAGACCAGTCCGACAACGCCAGCCGCAGCGTGGCCGAGAACACGGCGACCGGGCGTAGCATCGGAGCGGCCGTCAGCCGTCGATCGGGCTACCGGCATCAGCCTGTCGCCGAGGAGATCTGCGTGGCCACGAGCTTTGCGTAGATGCCGCCCATTCGAAGCAGGTCTGCGTGGTCGCCCTGCTCTTCGACCCTCCCGGCATCCAGCACGAAGATCTTGTTCGCGCCCCTGACTGTCGAGAGCCTGTGGGCTATCACAAGGGTCGAGCGCCCGGCCATGAGCTTTTCCAGGGAGGCGTGGATCAGGGCCTCGCTCTCGGCATCGAGGTGCGAGGTGGCCTCGTCGAGGATGATGATGGGCGAGTTCTTGAGGAACGCGCGGGCTATGGCTATGCGCTGGCGCTGCCCGCCGGAGAGCTGCATCCCGCGCTCCCCGGTGACCGTGTCGTACCCGTCGGGGAGGGTGGCTATGAACTCGTGCGCCGCGGCGGACCTTGCCGCGGCCACCAACTCATCCTCGGTGGCCCCGGGTCTGGCGATGAGCAGGTTGTCGCGGACCGACGAGTTGAACAGGTAGGTGTCCTGGGCGACCAGGGAGACCTGGCTCCTCAGCTCGTCCAGGCGATAGTCCCTTATGTCGGACCCGTCCAAGGAGATCTCCCCTGACTGCGGGTCCCAGAACCGCATCATCAGATGCGCCGCCGTTGTCTTTCCCGCCCCGGACCTTCCTATAAGCGCGACGGTCTGGCCCGGCTCTATCTCAAAGTTCACTCCGCTGAGGGCCGGCGGAAGGCCCGGCCCGTAGGAAAAGCTAACGTCCCTGAGCGTGACCGCTCCGCGGCCGCGAGCGGTAGCGCCCGGGCCGTCTGTGACGGGCACGGGCTCATCGTGTATGGAGAAGATCCGCCGCGAGCTCCCCAGGGTATCCGCCAGCTGGCGTCCGACCTGCGCAACCTCGGAGATGGGGAGGAATGTCGTGTAGGCGATTATGGCAACGAGCGGCAGCAGGTCAAAGGGCATGCTTCCCTCGCTCGCAAGGTAGGCCCCCGTGCCCAGCACCGCTATGCCGCCCAGGCCCATCGCAACCTCTATCATGGCCCGCTGGGCGGTAAGCAGCCTGAAAAAGCGTATGCGATGGACCCCGTAGCGTCGCTGCTCCGCGGTCACCTCGGCCAGGCGGTCGGGCTCGCGGCCGAATGCCAGTATCTCCCTCATGCCCTGGATCCCGTCGACCATGTGAGCGTTAACCTCGCCGAGCTGCTCCCGCGCGGCGAGCCCCAGGCCGTCGAGGTCGTCTCGCGCCCGGAACGGAAGGTATGCGACTAGGGCCAGGAAGGGCAGCAGGATAAGGGCCAGCGGCCACTGGATCATGCCTATCACGATGAGCACCGCGACCGGCACCGCGACCGCAACGAAGGCGGGCGCGATCGTGTGCGCAAAGAACAGCTCCACCGTCTCCACGTCGGTCGTTACCGCGGAGATGATGTCGCCGGAGCGGTGGCGCACCAGATATGCGGGGGCGAGCCGGTCGAGCTTTCGATAGACGTCGATGCGCATCTCGGCAAGCAGGCGAAATGCCATGTCGTGTGCCACCCACGACTCCCACCAGTAAGTGAGGGGGGTGAGCGCGGCCAGGACCCCCAGCGCGATCAGCGGGGCGGTAAGGTCCCCGCCCGTGGTCACCTGCCTTACCACGAGGGCGCCCACGGCTCCGAGGCCGACCACCACGAAGACCCGCCCGACCCCGAGGAGGAACGTCCCGGCGAGCTGGGCACGCCAGGGGCTTACCAGTTTCAGGAGCCTGCCGAGCACGCCGAAGGGCCCCATCCGGGCACCGGGAACGGGCACCGCCGCGGGTCCTGCGTCCGCCCTGCGCTCGTCGGCCTGCGTACCGGCCCGGGCACGGCCCGGCTCCGGACGCTCCCTCTCCAGCTGCGCCGCCATCAGGGCGGAGTACAGCCCGCCCCGGGCGATCAGCTCGGAGTGACCGCCCTGCTCTACGATACTTCCGCGGTCCAGGACGACTATGCGGTCGGCCCCCACCACGCTCGAGAGGCGGTGGGCCACCACGAGCGTGGTGCGGTTCTCCATAAGACGGTCGAGCGCCGCCTGTATCGCGGCCTCGTTCTCCGCGTCCACGCTCGAGAGAGCCTCGTCCAGGACCAGGATGGGAGCGTCCTTTAGGAGGGCCCTTGCTATCGCTATGCGCTGCCGCTGGCCGCCGGAGAGCCTTACGCCCCGCTCGCCTATCACCGTGTCGAACCCGTCCGGAAGCGCCCTTATGAACGACAGTGCGTTGGCGGCCCTGGCCGCGGCGGTAAGCTCCTCGTCCGATGCGCCCGGCGAGCCGAAGCGAAGGTTCTCGGCCACGGTGCCGTGGAACAGGTAGGTGTCCTGGGTGACTAGCGAGACCTGCTCCCTTGCCCAGCGCGCCTGTGCGGAGGAGAGCTCGACGCCGCCGATCGATACGCTGCCGGCGGTGGGGTCGTAAAAGCGCGCAGCGAGCCACACAAGCGTGCTCTTTCCCGCACCGCTGGGTCCCACTACGGCGACCGTCTCACCCGGCGCGACCGAGAGGTCGATGCCGGTAAGTGCTTCCTCCCTGCGGCCGGGATACGAGAAGGTGACCCCGCTGAAGTCCAGGCTTGGCTCGACGGGCCCGGCCGGGCCTGCAGCATCCGGATCGTCGGCAACCTGCGGTCGGGCGTCCAGGAGCCCGAAGACGGCCTGGGCGGAGGCCATCCCCAGCATCCCCTCGTGGTAGAGCAACGTGAGCTCGCGGAGCGGCCGAAAGACCTCCACGCCCATCATCACGACCACCAGCAGGGTTGAAAGCTCAAGGTCGCCGCCCGCGACTCTCACCGAGCCCCACCCGAGGGCGACGGCCGCCCCTCCTGCTATGCCGAACCATGTGACCCCGACGGTCGCCTGGTTGGCGGCCAGTATCGCCATCGTAGAGGTAAAGACTTTTCGGGCCCTCTCTGCGAGAACGTCGCCCTTTGCGGCGCTCTGGCCGAAGGCCTTTAGGGTTGCCAGTCCCTGCACCGAGTCCAGAAAGTCCGCGCTCATCTCCCCGTACGCCTGGCGCCGGTTCCACGAGCCCCGCTCGTTCCAACGGTGGAACGCCGCGGGCGCGATCAGGGTGCCCATGGCGAACAGCATGTAGATGAGCGCGGTCGGAAGGTCCAGGAACGCCATGAACACGAACAGGCCGACCGGGGTGATGAGCCCGACGAACAGCTGGGGCAGGTACTCGCCGAAGTAGCTCTCGAGCTGCTCTACTCCCTCTACGAGCGAGATGATCACGTCGCCGGTTCTCCTGCGGGCAAGGGCTACCGGACCAAGCTCGAGCGCGCGGGAAAACAGTGAGCGGCGAAGGGCGATCTGAATCCTAAGGGCCGTATCGTGGCCGATCATCTCTTTTGCGTACTGGAATACCCCTCGGGCCACGATCGAGAGCACCACGCCGAGGATCGCGAGCGAGATCCTGGACATTGGTTCGCCCTGAAATACCAGGGCAACGACATAGCCGGACATCGCAAGGCGGCTTACGCCCGATGCGGCCGTGAGCAGGCCGAAGATCACCCCGACAAGGAGCCGGAACCTGAATCCCCTGGTAAAGGTCCAAAGACGCGCGTTGAAATACATCGCGTGACAGCTTAACGGCTCGGGCCGGTGTTGACTGTCTCGCGAGGGGTATGCCTGGCGAAACGTTGGACCCCGTGCTCACTGAAGCCCCTCTAACCTGCGATTCGTCGCGTCCAACGTGTGCCCTTCGTCCTGCTCTAATCTTGTTACAAAGTGTTGTCATTCCGGCAAACTTCGAGCTCAGGCAGCAGACGAATAAACGCCTGTTGGGGCAGGATGAACGGGCAGTAGGAGAGAGCGGTTCGGACGCGGGGCTGCCTTGTCTGCTGCGGGCGCCCGAATGGGATATAGGGTGTTAGATTTGGAGGGCTCCTAGGGGTCATGGGCTCATGAGGTTGTGGATCTTTGCCATTTGCGGGCTGCTGGCGGTCCACTTGGCTGCGTGTGGGGACTTTGCCCTGCCAGCGGTTCCGTCTCCGACTTCCACACCGGTCGCTGTGTCCACGGAACCGCCGGAATCTCCCGCCGAGCCCACGCCCGAGCCCACCGCCACCGAGACGCCAGAGTCCGCACCGGACTCGACCGACTCCGTCTCGTCCACGCCTACACCCACGGCGTCGCCTGAGGCACCCGGGCATGGCCGAACCCAGCCCGTCGGTGCCGGCGTCACCGTCACGACTTCCGACGGTTTGGGACTCACGGTCGTTTCAGCGAGGCTTGACGCGGCGAAGTTCGTCCTGGCCGCCGACTCCCTGAACGACCCGCCCGCATCGGGAAATCGGTACACGGTAGTCAGGGTACGGATTGAGAATCTGGACGGCCCTGTAGACGGTGAAAAGTCCATAGACAGCTCCCAGTTCCGCCTGGTGGGCTCTTCTGGGAGGGTGTTTTCGACGTTGGATCACACCTGCGGCGTCGTGCCCGATGAGCTGTCCCTTTCCCTGTTCGGGGGTGGGCGCGGAGAGGGCAATGTGTGCTTTGAGATACCAAACTCCGAGTCGGACCTGGTTCTGTTCTACGAGCCATCTGATTCCTCAGATGGCTCGGAACGGAGGTGGCTCAAGGTCGACGGGCCGGACGCCGAGGAGCCTGAGCGGTCTGCCGAAATGACACCGGAGCCGGAGCCCGAGGAGGAACCCGATCCACAGCTAGAACACCTCGGTCTCCACTCGTATCGGCTGTCACAGGACGTGGCCCTGTCTCCAGCCTTCGACGACACCGTTCTCTCTTACACGACCAGCGTTCCCTACGAAGCAGTTCAGATTACCGTCACGGCAGTTTCCGGCATCGGCACGACCAGCGCTTTCGTCGAGGACGACGGCGTAACAGTCCAATCCGATGCCGACGTTGGACTGCCGGGCCACCAGGTCAAGCTGGTGCCCGGCGAAAACATCATCATGGTGAAGGCCGCTGCCGGCCAGGCCAGTCAGATCTACGCCATCACCGTTGTCAGGGACAAGCCAACCGTCAACCTCATCGCGCAGGCGACAGCGGTGGGAGAAGGCCACGTCTTGGAATTCACCGTGCTGCGTACTCCCGTGGCCACGGACGACCTCGAGGTGACCTTAGGCGTTGGCGAGAGCGGCGACTTCGTACGCGCCGGTGAGGAGGGGACCAAGACGGTCAGCATCCCGGCCAGTGCAGCCTCTGCCACTCACACCGTGCTCACCGACCCCGACGACGATGCCTGGGATCTGCATTCGATCGTCTCGGTGACGCTGGAGGCCGAGGACCACTACACGGTGGGATCCGACCATTTGAGGGAGGTGGAGGTCAGGGACGACGACTTCCCGCAGACGGTCGCCGTGCTGAGGGCGCACCCCAACCCGGTCGCCGAAGGCGGCAGGGTGACCGCAACCTTCACGCTGACGACGGTCTCGGATCAAGAGCCCCACTCAGACGGCGGATCCATCGAAATGTATGCATCGGACGGGAAAGCAACGGTGCTACAGGACTACGAGGCGTGCCGAATAATTCATGCTATTACCCCGCAAGATTTCCGTCCCGTGGAAGTGGGCGGAAGCAGACGATACAGGGCCACCTTTAGCGCGACGTATAACACGGTGGAAGATGCCATAGAGGAGGGTGTCGAGGAGTTCTCAGTGATGGTCGTAGAGCCAGGCGAGGACATGATCTCTCTGCTTGAACCATCCAGAGTGGACATCTTCATCTCCGAGGATGTGCAGTCCGCCGGAGTGTCACCGGAACCCGCTCCCGAGGCAAATGGCAGTCAAGGGCCACAGTTGGAGAACCTCTGTCTTGCTCACGGGGAACCCTCCGAAGCCATAGCACTGACTCCGTTTTTTGACAGCTCCGCCTTCACCTACGCCGCCAGCGTGCCCTATGAGGTGCTTCAGGCCACTGTCACGGTTATCGCAGACGCCGACGTTAGAGGCATTCTTGTCGAGGAAGACGGTGTGACGGTCCGCCCGGACGCCGACAGCAATTCACCGGGCCATCAGGTAGCCCTGACGCCAGGCGACAACCTCATCAGTGTCAGGGCTGTCGGGGGTGGAGCCAGTCAGATTTTTACCATCAACGTCGTGAGGGCAAGGCCCACCGTCAACGTCCGCGTGTGGACAGGAGGGGCGGTGCGAGAGGGCTACTCGCTGCGCTTCACCGTGGAACGCGGACTTGTGGTGCCAGATGCACTAGAGGTGTTAATTGACGTTGGAGAGACCGGCGACTTCGTCGACGAGAGTGAAGAGGGGACCAGGTCGATTACCATTGAGGCAAACGCCTCCGCAGCTACTCACATTGTGTCTACCGATGCAGATGACGATGTCTGGGATCCGCACTCGGCCGTTACCGTGACTGTGCAGGCAGACGACGCCTATACGGTGGGATCTGCACGTTCCGCAAAAATAGAGATCGAAGACGACGATTTCCCGGAGACAGTTGCGGTGCTCACCGCGTATCCGAATCAGGTTGCCGAGGGCGAGACGGTAACCGTAATTCTCACGCTGACCACGGTCTTGGATCAGGAGCCACACTTGGGTGGGGGAAGTACCCAGATTGGAATGTCCGCTCGGGATGGCACGGCAACTTCACCGCAGGACTTCGAGTCTTGGGGAACAGTCTATCCCGTCGTCCGCAGAGACTTCAGCCCCATCGACGTGGATGGCGAAAGGCGATACCGGGCCGTCTATAGGGAATGGTATAGGACATTTGAAGATGACCTTGAGGAGGGAGATGAGACGTTCATTGTGCGGATCGGAGACCCATTCAACCCAAAGATTTCTCTGGGCGAACCGTCCAGCGTGACCATCGTCATCAGCGAATAAATCGGCGGCGGCTGACCTGCCCCCATCTTTCGTGCCAGCCGCTATGTTGGAGGCACCAGCGCCTCAAACGAACCTGCTGGAAGGACCCTGTACGGCGCTGGCTGCGCTCACTGCGATCATGTTATCGGGCTAGGTCAGGCCGAGTCTGCCCGGCTCGCTAAATGGCTCAAGTGCCCTGGCCATGATCTGACGACTCGGTTCCGGGAGGGCGTTGAGAGGAACGCCAACTCCCCGGTCCTGCATCCGTTTCAGTCAATGGCCGGGATGCTTGCGTGACAGAATATGGCGGATGGACTGAGAGGGCCGACATCACCGCTCGGCGCCACGGCGTGCAGGCCGGTAGCGCTGCATGGGTCGCAAAGGGCGGCAAATGCGTTCTCGCTGTGCCCATGTCCTGCTCCCCCGACTTCCCACAAACCGAAAGGCAAAACTCAAAACTAACCGGGGCGTCCAAAATATGGGATCCACCTCACTGACTCGCCAAACGCGGTGGCCGGGATGGCTGCGGCAGGTTCCCTTGCGCGCGGGAGTCTTCGGTCTTCTGGCCGTGATCATCCTTGTCGGGCTGGCGGCATTTGCCCGGCCCGCCCACGCCGCCGCCGGCGACATCGAGTTGCGCGTAGCCGCGCAGCGTCTGGCCGATGGACGTACCGAGTTTGCGCTGCAGGAGCGGCGGGAGGGCGAGGAGTGGGGAGAGCGTCGGCTGCCGCGGTCGCGTCTTGTCCCGCCCGGCGCGAGTGTCGGTCGCTGGCTGGCAAGTTCGCCGCTTGCTGTTGGCCTTCCGGGCCTTGGGGAGATCGAGGTGCGAGTCACAGCCCAGCTCCTTGAGGACGGGGGCATGGAGTTCGCGATACAGGAGCGGCGGGAGGGCGAGGAGTGGGGAGAGCGCCGGCTGCCGCAGTCGCGTTTCTTGCCGGGAGCCGCAGTCGTCGACCGCTGGCTGGCGAGTTCCCCGCTGACGGCGAGCCTGCCCGATGCCGGCGCCGATGTGGTCACGATCGAAGTGCGCGTTGCAACGCGGCTCCTTGAGGACGGGCGCATGGAGTTCGCGGTCCAGGAGCGGCGCGAGGGTGAGGAGTGGGGAGAGCGCCAGCTGCCACAGCTGCGTTTCTTCCCGGCGAACGCGGAACCTGACCGCTGGCAGGCGAGCTCTCCGCTGGATGTGAGCGCTGCGGCAGTCACCAGCGATCTTGAGGTGCGTGTCGCCGCGCTGCGCCTTGCCGACGGGCGCACCCAGTTCGCCCTGCAGGAGCGCGAGGTGGAAGGGGAGTGGGGCCCGCGCCGGCTGCCACGGTCGCGCTTCTTCCCGGCCGCTGCCGCGGTCGGCCTTTGGCTTGCGAGCTCGCCGGTGTCGGTAACCCTGGTTGTGCGGGATCCGCCGCCTGACGTTCAGACGCCCGAGGCCCCGGCTGATGAAGCCGTCGTTCCGTTCTCTCTCCCGGATTTTAAGAACGGGCGATGGCTGGAGCAGCGACACCCGCAGCTGGCCTTCTCGATTAAAAGCCTGGGCTGGACACAGGACGGCATCGGCGAAACGGAGGCCGGGGTGATCCAGGACCTTCTCTACATGGCGGCAACGAGCCGCCCGGTTGCCTCGGAGGTCGTCTCGCTCGGGTGGGTCCAGGACGGCATGAACGACGTGGAAGCCGGGGCGATCAACTGGCTGAACAATGTGAGGAATGCGGAGGTCCTATCCTCGCTCGTCGGCCTGAGCTGGATTCAGGACGGAATAACGGGTCTGGAGGTCCGGGTGGCCGAAGAGATTTCCTACCTGTCCAACTCAGATGGCGAGCAGGCCCTCCGCGTCGTCGGCATGCAGTTCCTTGAGTCAGTCGAGCCGCCCGACCTGTCTGCCGCATCCGCCCTCTCGGACCTGTCCGCTTTCAGGCCTGAGACCTTCGAGACGGTCATGTCACACCCGGCCGTACAGGACGGCATAACAGATGACCTGGTGCCGATCTTGGCCACTCTGGATGGCGTCGCCCGGACGAACCCGGAACTGATCGTCGTTCTCTTGGAACCCGGCAGAACCTCCTTGGAGCGACGTACCGTAACGCTACCCCTCTCAGGCGAAATGGTGCTCTCGATCGTCCGAACGGGCCCGGGGTCGGCGCGCTCGATGGACCTGCTCGAGCACTCGGTGCGGGAGGTCGAGGCCTTCATGGACCTTCCGCTGCCCACGGGTTATGTCGGCATGCTTTTCGAAAGGGCCGTTTGGCGCGACTTTGAGGGCGCGAACTTCGGCACCCACATCGCTGTCCTGCCCGAGTACGACGTGGATGACGGCAGCCACGAGGCGGGTATCGCCGGAAGGATCATCGCCCACGAGGTCGCCCACCACTTCTGGAGCGGCAACAGCACCTGGGTAGATGAGGGGGTCTCCGAGGTGATGGCCTCGGTCTCCGAACACAGTCGCAAAGGCAAACCGGTGAAGGTTGCCAACCCGCCGTGCGCCTACGCCCGTACGATAGCCGGGCTCGAGAGCCTGGAGGTCTCCAGCGAAGACGGGGCGGACAGTGCCTATGTATGCAACTACTCTCTGGGAGAGCGTCTATTCGCAGACCTCTACCGCAGGCTGGGTGAAGAAGCCTTCAGGCGGGGGCTGCGCGATCTCTACCTGATTTCATCGGCCGGAGGCGGAGATGGAACGCGGGGCAGAACCGGGGTCGGCATCGACGAGGTCAGGGCCGCCTTCGGTGGTGATGAGGATGGAGACGACTCCACCGTCGATGCCATAGCCGATAGGTGGTATGACGGGACCGAGCCGTATGACACCTCGGCCCTGAGCGCCGACCGGGCAAACCCCCTGCTGCGCACCGTCAACGGCCGCATTCACCTGGCCTACCTGGCCGCGGCCCACGAGGGCCTTCCCATATCCACGATCTCTGCCGGTGCCGTCGGCGACGGGCTCTGGCTCCGGCTGCGCTGGACCTATACCGTCGGCTCAAGCACGGAGGTGCCTTTGGAGATTGTGCATTACTACGAAGACGGCTTTGAGTTCAGACGCCGAAGCGTGTCGTTCACGGCGGACGCCCGCCACAACGACGGTCTGTGGTCATGGTGGGTTCCGGTAGGCCGCTCAACCGCCGTGCGCTGGGCCCCCGGCCAGTACCGGATACACGTCTACAACGAAGGTCGGAAGCTGGTCGAACTGCAGTACGAGGTCACGCAGTAGGCACGCAGGGGGACTAGAGCCATCCTTCGGCACGGAGCGTCGCCGAAAGTCCACTCCGAGAGCGCCGTATCTCAGTCGAAAGGAATCTAACACCTAGTCTCGAGCGCCAAAGTGCATCCACCTTGCGAGCGTCTAGCCAGTGAGGTAGAGCCAGATAGCTATAGTCGAGTCCGGGAGTTACGCGTGCTCTACTCCGGAGTTGTATCTGCGGAGGGAGCATCCTTTCGTCGTTCGCCGTAGATTTCCACCTTGAGCCTCTTTTCTGTCCCCTAAGGGGCGACGCGGCCATTCATGTCGGTGCCGATCTCTCTAGTCCACCGCGTCTATGGACGTCATTTGTCTGCGGCATACGACTCAGTTCCCGGCCTAACGTCAACTAGGGATGCAGAACATGGTATGATTGTACGTATCTGAAAATCATATGGGAATATGCATGCGGATATCCGAAAGAGGCCAAGTCACGATCCCAAAGGCCCTCAGGGAACGCTTCGGACTACATCACGATGTCGAGGTCGAGATCAGCGCAACCGACCAGGGCCTCCTCATACAGAAGAGAGCAGCCGCGCTCCATCCGGTCGATCGCGTCGCCGGACTTCTGGACGGTGGCGAATTCGATGTTGACGAGTATGTCGAGATGATCAGGGGAAGATGATTACCTCGGTGGATACGAACGTTCTACTTGACGTGTTCAGCACGGACTCGCCGCATCACTCCCGGTCGCGTGAATGGCTCCGGGGTGCTTACGATAAGGGAGCGGTCATAGTTTGCGACATCGTGTATGCCGAACTGGCACCGGCCTTTGCCAACCGGTCGATTCTGGACGGTGCACTCAGTGTGATAGGGGCCGCACCATCTTCCATCGATACTGCGATATCTTACGACGCGGGCATAAGGTGGAAGCGGTACCGTTCGGCAGGCGGGCCCCGTGAGCGGATAATCACGGACTTTCTCATCGGAGCCCATGCTGTGTCCAAATCGGACATGTTCCTTACGCGGGACCGCGGGTTCTTTGAGACCTATTTCCCTGAGCTGCAGCGGCCTAATCTCTCCTGACCCACGTCGCCAAGTTCAGCGAGCTTGATCTGTTTCAAACCCCTTGGTGAGTGCCATGCGACGGGGACAGGTAGTTGCATAGGAGATATGTCGACGACGGCTTGGCCGGGTCTTTTCCGAACAGATCGCCCAAGCTGCCTGTGTGCTATCTCTCCGACATGGCGTCCCCAAATGCCATCACGAGATTCATCGGCGGGCCGTCTCGACTAAGGGTCCGGCTCTGGGGGAGTAAGACAGATTAGAAGTGGAAGGCGTCGGTCGACGCAGTCTCCGCCATTAGCGCTCCGCCGATGGCCAGGCTCGCAAGGCCCGCCATGGCAACGACGGCGGTCCTTACCGGTACAGACCCCGCCGAAACCCTGAGGGGGGCGCTCAGGGCCAGCGTGATTGCGGCCATCGAGAGGATCGTCCCGATCCCGAACAGCGCCAGGTACCCGATGCCCACGGCCGCCGACTCGATCGTGGGAAGGAGGGCCAGCATCACCGCGGCGCTCCCGGCCAGGCCGTGCACCAGGCCTATCGCAAAGGAGCGAGCCCGGAAGGTGGGGCGGATGCTCGACCAAAGTGCGTGGCTGTGCCCGCCGTCGCCGTGTTCGGCGGAGGTGCCCCCGTCCGGTACTTCGGGCGCGTGGCTATGGCTGGCGTGGATGTGGACGTGCGGGCTCTCAGCGTCCAGGTGCGCGTGAAGGTGCAAGCGGCCGCGTGCCAGGTTCCATAGTACCTGTGCGCCAAGCACGGCGAGCATGATGCCCACCGCGAATTCGAAGTAAGGCGCGATCGCCTCGTAGGTGGCGAGGAAACTCGCCTTGAGCGCCAGGATGACGATCCCTACCGCGAACAGGGGAACGGTGTGTCCCAGCCCCCACGAGGCGCCTATCCAGATGCTGCGCCAGATGTTGCCGCGGCTGCCGCTCACTATCGTTGCGATCGCCACCACGTGGTCCGCGTCGCTGGCGTGCTTCAGGCCTAGTAGGAGGCCCAGTGCCAGCGCCGCCCAGGCGCCCGACCCGATATCTATCACAGCAAACTCCCCTGTGTGAGCCGCACCGCCGGGCGCGCCCGCGCCCGACTACATAAGTCCAGATTGCACCACCGCCGGAGCCCTCGTCAAGGCGAGGCCCCGGGGTCAGGCGGCTCTCCGGTAGCGGCTCACCGCAAGGGGAATGAACACCAGAAGTATCCCCGCCATCCACAGGGCCGCCTGCCAGGTGGGCTCTGCGACCGGGCCGCCGATGGACATGGCCCGGACCGAGTCGACCGCAAGGGTCATGGGGTTGATCTTGGCGAATGCCTGGAGCCAGCCGGGCATGGAACTTACCTGTACGAACGCGGACGAGATGAAGGTCAGCGGGAAGATCCAGGTAAAGCTGGCGGCCTGCGCGGCCTCGACCGTCCTGGTGCTCACGCCGATGAACGCCGAGATCCAGGAAAAGACCATCGCAAAGCAGACCGCAAAGCCCACCGCCCCCAGGGCCGCCGCCGCCCCGTTGCCGAACCTGAAGCCGATGGCATATCCCACACCCAGCATCACCCCAACGACGAATACGTTCGCCAGCGTGTCGGCCAGGATTCGTCCCGCAAGGACCGCCGGCCGCGCCATCGGCAGGGAGCGAAACCGGTCGATTATTCCCTTGGCCAGGTCGTCGTTCAGGCCTATCCCGGTCTGGGTGGCCCCGAAGATCGTGGTCTGAAGGATGATCCCCGGAAGGAGGAAGTTGATGTAGTCGGTCCCGCCCACCGATATGGCCCCGCCGAAAACGAAGTTGAACAGCAGAACGAACATGATCGGCTGGATGGTCAAAAACACCACCATGTCCGGGGACCGCAGGTAGCGCATCAGGTTGCGCTCTGCGATCACCACCGTGTCGGTCACCGTCCAGATCGCCTGTCGGCAGACGTCGGCCAGCACCGTCAGTCCGCCCCGCCCTCGTCTTCACCCTCAGCCCGCTGGCCGGTCAGGGCCATGAACACGTCGTCCAGCGTCGGCTGGCGCAGGGCGATGTCGGAGATCTCGACTCCGGCGGCATCGAGCTTCCTTACGGCCTCGGCCAGCGGTCCTCCCATCCCTTCGACGGTCACAGACACCCGGCTTGTCCCGCCATCGACCACTGGAGCGTCAACCCCGACCTCCGCAGCGACCGTGCGCGCCTTGTCGATCCAGTCCGGATCGGCAACCTGTATGCTCAGGCGGGTGCCTCCGCACCGGGCCTTAAGCTCTTCCGGGGTGCCCTCGGCGATCACGCTCCCTCGGTCGATGACCGTGATCACGCCCGCGAGGTGGTCGGCTTCCTCCATGTACTGGGTGGTTAGCAGCACGGTCGTGCCCTCATCCACCAGCTCGCGTATCACCGACCAGAGCTCGAGACGGCTGCGGGGATCCAGGCCGGTCGTCGGCTCGTCGAGGAACAGGATCCTGGGACGGGCCACGAGGCTTGCGGCGAGGTCGAGCCTGCGCCTCATGCCGCCGGAGTACTTTCGCACCAGCCGCGAGCCCGCGTAGGCAATCGAGAAGCGCTCCAGTAGCTCGTCCGCCCGTTTTTTCGAGGCGGCGGTGCCCATGTGGTAGAGCCTTCCCACCATGGTCAGGTTCTCTCGGCCGGTCAGGTTCTCGTCCACGGCGGCGTACTGCCCGGCAAGCCCTATGACGCCGCGGAGCTTGGCGGCCTCGCGTACGACGTCGTATCCGCCGACGGACGCACTGCCGAAGCTCGGTCGAAGAAGGGTCGTAAGCAGGCGGACGAGCGTGGTCTTGCCGGCTCCGTTGGGGCCGAGAAGGCCCCTTATGGTGCCGTATGGCACCATAAGGTCGACGCCCTTAAGGGCCTCCACCGAGCCGTAAGTCTTTCCCATGCCGGCCACCTCGATGGCCGGCATGCTCTGCGGGTCGGAAAGCTCCAACTAGCTAGGCCCCAGCCCCTGCCGGGTCGCAGCCCGCGACTCTTCCGTGCGCGCCCGACCACTTGAACGGCAACGAAGGACCTGGAAGCGGCGTTGCGGGGACATATTTTGAGGTTAGCATCCGGCACCCGAGGCGGGCAATTACGCCGTGTCCCGTCCTTACGGTGGCGGCCCGGTCTATATCGTCGGGGTGACGCGCCGTCTCCACCGCTCCCATTTGCTTTGGGTGTGCTCCTCGGTTCTCCCAATCAGCAAAGCGGCTAACCGGGCGAGGTCACTTCTCGGATCTGCTTTGGACGGCAGTTATCGACGTGGAGCCGAGAAATGAGGAGTTTGCCCAAATCTGGAACTCGTAACGGCCGGCGGCGGGGAATGGGAGAGGGGGCAGGGAGAAGTGAAAGTCCACCGAGGAAAGCCGGTCCTTGACCTTGAGCCCGCCCTGGGCCTGCACCTTGGCAAGAACCTCGCCCGTGTCGCTCTGGACGTAGCGTATGTCGAGGTCGTAGTTGCCCTCGGCGTCCGTGATCTTAAAGTACAGCGAAACCGGCCGCTTGGCCGGAAACTTGCCCACGCTCAGCCTATCGAAGACTCCGATCAGGCTCTTTTTGTTGGTAGTCGGATCGGCGACCGCGACATCGCATACGATGGCGGCCACAAGGTGCGGTACGACCGTGCTGAGCGGTCTCTCTTCATCCTCTGGAATGGCCTACTCCCTTCATGGCGGTTGTTCGTCCCCGGCCTTTGCGGTCGCTCTTGATTTCAGGTACCGCTCTGCCCAATTGCCTGAGAGGCGCGCACGCGAGTGGTCTCAAGGGCAGGTGCCGCGGATTAGCCGCAGCCCATGAGGTCAGGGGCACAATCTTTGAGCACCTGCATCCAGAAGCAGGCTGGACGAGGGAATGTCGCCCCCGACCTCGATCCTATACCGGAGGCTGCCTGTCAGGTCTTGCTTCGGAGCGCCATACGGCATGAGATGGGCCGCCAGCCAGCCGCGCCTGGTGACTGCCGAACCATCGGGGTCGGGATGGTTCGAGGGCGATAGGCACAGCTCTCCAAATCTTGCGGCACCGATAACCTTCATGCTGGTCCTCCAGGAAGAGGACATATTGTACAAAGGGGAATCTCTGCACCGTGCCCAGCCGTGAAGCGAGGAACGATTGGCTGAAGGGCAGGAGGACTTCCCACTAAGATGACCGGCTACATGGGTCATTGCGATATCCGAATATATGTTCTATTCTTGGACTTCATGTTCTGATCGACGCAGGAGCATCTAAGGCGAGAGCGATGTCCCGCTAAATCAGCCATACCCAACTGGGGGCTAGGACTTCAGCGTGCCAGAGCCATGGTTCTTGCTTATGGAGGTGTGCGATGCGAACGGTGCTCAGGAACCTGAGGTTTCCGGACTGGATGATGGGCTGGGAGTGGAGTAGGAGGCTGGTGTCGTGGCTAACGGAAGAACGGCTTTACTGTGTTGGGGAGGTGGTACAGAGGCTGAGTTGCGACTCGTGCTGGGAACAGGTGGGGACCTCAACAGCCAACTGGGGTGAGTCGGAGTTGGAGTCGTTCTGGAGTTCGGTCGCAGAGAGGCTGAAGCCCCAGGCGCCGTGCTGCTGGCGGTGCGGGGAGGCTCTGAGTGAAATGCCGTCGTTTTGAGGGCAGATTGCCGATCTTGCGATCTGCTGCCAAGAGAGCTGCAGATTGAGGCCGCATCCCCCTTCCTGAATCGCACGTGAACCACGGCCACGTGCCGAGTTTCCGGTTGAGACAGTCGCCGACCTGGGGACATAAGGCAGGCCCGCCTGTCCGCCTCAGACGGTAGTGTCTCAGTTTGACTCTGCAAGTCTAGATCGGACCTTCGAGACTGCGATGGTCAAACCGGTCACCGCCAGCCGCGCCAGCGCGAGTACGGCCGCGCCCGTCAGCGGCCAGAGGGTGATCATCCTGATGCCCGCAATGGCATTGGAAGTCTCCAGAAAAGAATAGCGCCAAGCCGAGAGGCCCACCACCACGTCGGCCCATGTCACCTTGAAAGTCTCGACCCACACGCCAACCGTCTCGGTCTCGATCAGATCGGGATCGACGAAACCGAAGAGCCGCGATCCCTCAAATCCGACCAGCACCAGGATCGCTGCCGCCAGAGTGAATGCGCACCACAGCCCGAGCAGGAAAAACGTTGTCGCCCAGGTCATACGCCTACCGCTTCAGGCTCGTCGTAACTTGGAACGCGGGAAATCGTGACACCGAGGCGGTCATCAGGTCTATAGACGACCTCCGGCGCGGCTCGCAGGACGGGTCGTCCTGACGGCCAGGGCCTTTAAGTCCCATCCCTTGGCGGTCGAGGCCGCGTTCGGGAATGAACTCGACTCTCTGCAGAACACCAGGTAAGGCGTCACCAATCCCTACGTTGAGCGCCAGAACCTGACGATGGGGACCAGCATGAAGCGTCTCACCCCCAGGACCAACGCCTTCTCGAAGCGCTTTGAGAACCACCGCCGCGCGCTTGCCCCATACCTCGCCTACTACGACTTCGTGAGGCCACATGTCAGCATCCACAAGACTCTAGCGATGGCTGCCAGCCAGACGACCGAACCTTACGACCTCGCGACCTCGATTGGCTAGCCAAGTTTGCAGAGAAAAACTGAGACACTACCCCTCAGACCGGCATCTTGACATTCACGGCAGATGGCGCGCGCGGAGCTTCCTGGAGTGACGGCGCCCGGCTATATGGAGGACTGGCTAACGAGACTCTTGGCGGTTGTATCAATCCGGCCTCCGCAGGGCTCCCTTCATGGAATCGCCGAAGAAGATTCTGGGATCGTCGGTCGCCTTACAAGGTAGGGTAAACCCTTGTCTCCCGGGCGGTGCAAAACATGAAAGTAGACTATTCGCCGCAGAGCTTCCTTCAGGGACATGGGTGGCGCTCAAACTTCCGTCAAGGTCCTCTCTATCTCTCTTGTGGTTCATGATGCGGTAGATGCCAAAGTCCAAGTCAGCCTGATCGAACCGGAACAGCTCGCCCAGCAGGTCCTGTAACTCGGCCAAGCTAGTTGCTACGCTGGTCATCAGTTGTCACCTTCACTACGTCAGAGCAGCGGCTTTGAAGTCCTCAACCTCGATTTCTTTCGCTCGGTCCCGCGCCCTCCAGAGGTCATAGGCCGTCTGCATACCGAGCCAAGTCTCTGGGGTGGAGCCGAACGCCTTGGACAGGCGAAAGGACATCTCTACCGATACGCCAGCCTTCTCGTTCACCAGGTCCGACAACGCCTGGCGAGTTACTCCAAGCCCTTGCGCCGCCCGCGTTACGGTCAGCCCCAGCGGTTCGAGGCACTCGTACCTTACGATCTCACTTGGGTGGGGAGGGTTGTGCATACCCATCTGGCTCACCTCCTCAGTGGTAATCCGTGTAGTCGACGTCAACTGCATGTCCGTTCTCGAGTCTAAAGGTCACCTGCCAGTCTCCTGACACCGAGACGGCGTAGTAACCACTGAACTGACCCGCCAGTGGGTGCAGTTGAAACCCGGCCAGGTTCATGTCCCTAGGCGCTCTGTTACGGTCAAGCACCGCAAGTATGCGAGTCAGCTTGCGCACATGCTCCGGAGCCACTCGTCGAGCACCGCGGCCGCTGTAGAGTGCCCTCAGCCCCCGATGCTTGAACGATCGGATCACACCAGTAATCCATTGGCGTAGCCTGTCGCCTGTCAATGGACAGCCGTGCTTCGGCGGCAAATGCATGCTCTCACATCGAGGAGCGGTCAAGTATTCGCTGGCCTTTGAGCTATCCGGCCCAGGTTTAATCCAAATCGGAAGTCCATGAGAACCGTATTTTCTTGTGTCGATCGGAAAACAAAGAACGAGGTCTTTTCTCCAAGCCTCTTGCAAGAACGACACAGATCTTGGCGGGGGCAGCTCTGCTGAAGAATGGTTCCCACTGGCGGTCGAAAACCTCCCTTGGTGAGACGACCTAATTGGTGAATCGGATGATCAGGGGAACCAGGATGGCCGTGACCGCCAGGGTTCCGATGACCCCGGCAAAGAGAAGGTAGCGAACGCCGTAATTGGACACTAGGGTCGGCTCGTAGTACCGGTCGACGTCGTTGTCGCGGTACATGGCTACCAGACCGCCTAGCAGTATGCGGCGGGTTCGCCTTCCCAGTACAAGTGCTGCCACCGCCACGGCGTTAAGCAGCACCGTCATGACGATGAATACCGCCAGTATGATGTCGTACGTTGCAGCATCCTCCTCGGCTGCGGCCTCCGTGGCCACGCCGAAGTTGATGGCGAGGACAATCAGGTTAAAGACAATGGCGGTGAGTACGAAGATGGTATCCGTACGGCTGCTGTCGCCAAGCTCCTTAACCAGGTGGTCATGCATTTGACTGAGCATCTATATTCCTCCGCTCATTCATCCTCGCAGATCGGAGACCCGGCCAGGGCCGGCATGACCCCACAAGGCTGGCGTGATTCCATTGCGGGGACGGGTTTGAATGCCGGGCTGGGGCGCAGCACCTGGTCCATACCTGCCCTGTGGCTCATCGGAAGTCCCGGTGCACCTTGCCACCGCCCATGTCCTGCGTGACCGTCGACCCTGGCGACGGGGCGAAAGGCACAGACCTTCGATTAGTTCGTTATTCCGAGGCGTGTGCGAAATGGCGCGCCAGCCGGCTGGCGCCGCGACCCAGCAGGCGTGGAATGCTCTCGTTGAACAGGTAGTAGATGATCGGAACCACGATCAGCGTAAGACCGGTGGAGCTTATCAGCCCGCCGATGACCACAGTTGCCAGTTCAGCGCCGATGATGCCGCCCTCGCTGTCTGCGAACGTCGCCAGCGGCAGCAGCGCAAAGCTCGTGGTGAGCGTTGTCATGAGGATGGGCCTTAGTCGCACGCGGCCTCCGGTGATCAGGGCCTCCCTTACCGGCATGCCCCGTGTGCGCAGCTGCTCTACGAACGCGATGAGCACTATCGCGTTGGTGACCACTATCCCTACCAGAAGCAGGACGCCCATCATCGCGGGCAGGCCCAGCGTGCGTCCGGTTATCGCAAGCGAGACCAGCACCCCGATCAGCGCCAGCGGCAGGCTGGAGACTATTACGACGGGGTTACGAAGCGAGCCCTGGCTAGCGACCATCACCAGGTACATCAGCAGGATCCCCACCGCTATCGAGAAGAAGATCGCCTGGAATCCCTCTTCGATGTCCGCGAAGATCCCGCCGCTCTGAACGTCCACACCCGGCGGAAGCGAGAGCGCCTCGATCCTTTCGTCGATCTCCCCGCCCACGGCCTGGGTGTCGGCAGATGTGATCTCCCCGGTGATGGATGCAGAGCGCTTAAGATCGGTGCGCGTGATGGTGACCGGCCCCTTCTTAAGGGCAACCTCGGCGATCTCGCCGAGCTCGGCGGATCCCCCGGGGCCGGATATCAGAAGGCGCTCGATAGCCTCCGGACTCGCCAGGGCCCTTCGGTCGCCGGATACGACAACGTCGATGGGCACGCCGTCCACTTCGATCGCCGTCACCGGGCGGCCCGCCAGGAACTGGCCCAGCTGCAGGCCCACCTGGCGTGCGCTGAGACCCAGGCGGGCCGCCGCGGCGGGATCGACCTCGACCGACAGCTCATCGCGGGCGGTCGCAACGTCGCTGTCGAGGTTCACCACCCCCTCCACCGTGGCCAGGGACTCCATCAGTTCGCCGGATACGGCGGCTATGTCATCGTAGTCGGGCCCGGAGATGCTGATCTCGACTCCACCCGTCTGGGGCCCCCTGTTGATCTCGCTGACGCTGACCAGCAGGTCCGGCTTGGTAAGGTCCTCCCTGAGCCTGTTGGCAAGGTCCTCAGGGGCATCCGGATCCAGGTCAAGCAGTAGGCTTGCCTGGTTGAACGATCCCGGCGCGCCCCCCTGCGCAAGGTTGGTGGCGCCCACCGTGGCCGTGTAGATCTCGGAGTAGCCGCCGACACTCTCCTCGATCTCGATAACCTCTTCGAGGGTTCGCTGCAAGGGAGTTCCCGCCGGGAGGCTGAGTTCGATCGCAATGTCCCTGTCGTCGCTCGTCGGAAACAGGGTGACCGGTATGAAGGCCAGCAGTACCAGGCTCGCCCCGGTCGCAAGGGCCGCGCCGGCTAGTGTTACGGCCTTGTGGTCCAGCGCCCAGCGCAGCACAGGGGTGTAGGCGCGCTGCATCCAGGTCTCTTGGACGAAGGCCACCTCGTCCTCGATGGCGGCCTCGGGAAGATCTCCGGGCCGGAGCAGGTAGGCGGCCATCACGGGAACCGCGGTAAGGGCGACCAGCAGTGAGGCTGCGAGGGCGAAGCTGATCGTGATTGCGAACGGCAGAAAGAACGAGCCGACAAGGCCCTCGATAAAGCCCAGCGGTATGAACACCAGGATCGTTGCGAGGGTCGAGGCGAAGATCGCCGGGCCCACCTCCACCGTTGCCTCAAGCGCCGCCCGCCACCGCTCACGGCCCGCCTGGATGTGACGATAGACGTTCTCGAGCACGACTATGGCGTCGTCCACCACCCGCCCGACGGAGATGGTAAGCCCGCCGAGCGTCATGAAGTTCAGCGACATGTCCTGCCAGGCCATCAGCAGCACGGCGGTCAGCACGCTCAGCGGGATCGTGAGCCCGATCACTATCGTCGGGCGCAGCGTTGCGGTAAGCCCGCGGATCACCGTCGGCCTAATCGTCAGCATGAAGATGAACACCACGCAGACCGCGAACAGGAAACCGAATGCCGCCTCGGTGAGCAGCGAGTCTATCTGACCCTGTATCTGCGGTCCCTGGTCCGAGACGATCACGACCTCGAGGCCCGGGAGCGGCTCGGCCACCTCGCTAAGCACCTCGCGCACCAGGTTTGATACCTCGACCGTGTTGGCCTCGGGGCTCTTTACGATCGAGACCCCGATGGCCTTGCTCCCGTTGGCGCGGTATATGCTCGCCGGGATGGCATCGGTGAGCGTAATGGTCGCAACGTCGGACAGGAGGACCGGCCCCGAGGGCGAGGAGCCGACCACGAGGCCGCGGATGTCGTCGATCGACTCGAGTGTGGCCAGGGTCTTTACCGGGACGGAGAGCTCCGTGCCGCGTATGAGACCGGAGGGCACGATGGCGTTGCTGTCGGCAAGGGCCGCGATCACCTGCGGCAGGGCTATCCCGCTGGCCCCGAGTAGTTCCGGGTCCACCGCAACGTGAACCTGCCGCTCGACCTCACCGGTGACCTGGACGTCCATGACACCCTCGAGGCCGGAGATCTCGGGCAATAATCGCGTCCTGAGGACCCTGACCGCCTCCTCGAGGCCATCTTCCGATGCGAGGCTGAAGCTCATCACGGGGAACTGGTCGGGATCGAACCGGCCGACCTGGGGATCCTGTACGCCGGAGGGGAACGAGATGCCTGAGACGGCGGACTCTACCTGTGCCTCAGCGGCGGGCATGTCGGTGCCGTACCTGAAGGTGGCCAGCACTATCGCGTTGCCCTCAAAGCTGGTCGAGCGGATCGACTCGAGACCGTCGGTGCCGGATATCGCCGTCTCAATGGGCGCGGTCACGTCTCGCACCACCCCCTCGGGATCCACCGCCGGATAGGAGGCCGTCACCGCAACGAGCGGGAACTCGATGTCTGGAAACAGCCCGACCCTTAGGGAGTTGTAGGCGAACACTCCCGCTGCGAGCACGATGACTACGGCCAGCAGCGTGACGGTTCGCCTCTTTATGGCGGCGGCGGTAAGAAAATGCATTGCACCCTCAGCCTGAGCGGTTTGTCCTATGTGTGTTCAGCGGCGCGAACCGAGAGCCTGCGAAGAGCGCAGGGCGCGCCAGTCAAGCGTCGTCGCACCGGCTGGCCCTGCGATGTCGCCCTTTGAAGGTAACGTGCCCGGGCCCGGCCGGTTAGGCTTGCGCTCTCTGCACGACTCGGATGGCGAGAGACCGGTGGGCACGGAGCCCTAAAGCACCGTTGACCAGCACCTTTCCGGCCCCCTGCAGCCGGCCAACGGCAGCTCGGAATGCCGGTGCCGGGCAGCCTGCCGATAGCCTGACGCGTTTGAGCGGCTATGGGCCGCCGGGTGATACCGTGAACCGGTCCTCGAGCTCCTTTAGCCCGATATCCGCCTGTCGGCGAAGCCTGTCCACGGTCACTCGCTCTAGATCCAGCGCCTTAAACGCGTCGACGGTGAATGGTTGCCAGGAGTTGGACAGTGATCGGACGGCCCCCTCCTCGCGCTCTGCGGCATCCACCAGCGCATCATAGATCGGCAGCAGATGGCTAAGGTGCGGAAGGTCTCGCACCTTTCGCGAGAGTCTGCCAGCCTCAACGTTGAACTGGGCCAGCTCCCGGGCCACTTCGGCGCGGTCACAGCCTCCCTCGGTCCTTCGCCACTGGTCGTAGCGGTCGTGGAAGGCGTCCCACTCGGCGACCAGGGCGAGGTGGCCTTCGAGGAACTCCTCCAGGTCGGCAAGGTTCTGCTCAAGGTCGCCCTCGATGTCGGTCGTGGACATCCTGCGGGCCTCACTGAGCTCGTCCTCGGCCTCCTCTACGCGGGAGTTCATCTCCGAAAAGAGCGTTTCTATATCCGGGCCGGCCCCGGTGGACTTCCGGGAATCATCGGGCGGAGATTCCTCGTCGCCGGAGCCGGGGGCGGGACCGCCGACCGTTAGCAGGAGATCGATCAGGTGCCTCAGGGCTGAAAGCTCGGCCTGCGCGGCGCCGGTGAGCGCTTCTACTGTGCTCTCCGTTTTGTCCGTTGCGGGCAGTTCGCCGAGCGCAGATGCAATCTCGGTGAGCCGCTCGCCAATCACTCCCAGCCGCGTGAGGATGTCCGGCACTCCCAGCACGCTCAGTTGGACCAGCAGGTCGTAGTACTCCTGGTGGAGGCTGTCCCAGTCCTCGGCGAGAGCCTCAAGGGCCGGGCGAAACTCGGCTTCCTTCTCATCGTCCTGCTCGAGTTCCTTCTTTATCCTCGCTACGGCATCCTCTGCGCCCTTCTGTGCCGCGCCGGAATCAGTGCGCCTTACTTCGATCAGCTCGAACAGCGAGACCGAATTTGGCTGCCAGCGGTCCCTGAGCTCGCGCAGGGCGGCCTCCTCATCCTCGGCGGCCGTTATCAGTGAGTCAGCCAGGTCCTTGGTCAGTGGTGCCCGCGGGAGGTTCCTGGCCTGCTCGGTAACGGTCTTGAACTCGACCGCGAAATCCTTGAGGGCGTCCTGCACCGAGCTCGGGTGGCAATCGATCAATCCGGCGCGCCACTCGTCGAACTCCTCGCGGAATTTGCCCCATTCCCCTTCCAGCGCACGGCTTTGCTCGGTGAAGTCCGCCACGACGACGCGATCGCTCTCTGAGAGCGGCACCGCGGCATCGATCGAGGGTTCGCCCGGCCTGGGCGTCACAGTTGCCGGGTCGCTGGCGGTCTGGCCGCATGCCGCTGCTACGGCAAGCACGACCACCGCAAGGGGGGCTAGGAGAAGGGGTCTGGGTCTAATGTTCATAAACTATCTGCGCATCCCAACGAAATCACTAACCAGCTCTGCCCTGAACTCGCCGACCAGCAGGCTCCCCACAGCCCGATACAGGGCCTCCGGTCCGTCGGCCAGCACCATCAGTACGTCCCTGTCCCCGCTGCGATCCAGCACCGTAATGGAGGTTCCGGTAGGCTCAAGGTCCGGGGCGAAGGGCGTTCCGAGGGTGTCGCCGACGCGGATCCCTGATGCCTGAAGGTACCGGCTAACCTGCAGGGCATCGTCGTACAGGCCCAGGAACACGGTATCGCGGCTCGGGTCCTCCGCCCCGCTCATTCGCGCGGAGAACCCCAGGTTCGAAAGACCGTTCTTCATCACCAGCCCGATATTCCACAGGGACTGGCGGCCCAGCAGGATGTCTACGCCGCCGTCCCGGCCGCGTTCATAAAAGTGCGGAAAGTCGGCGAGGTCGTACTCTCGCTCGCCGGCGGTCAGAAAGTCCGCAACGTTGGATACCAGCCGGTCGTTGTCCAGCAGGGAGATGTAGGGAGGCACCATGAACTCGAAGTCGGCGATGGCCAGCACGCTGCGGGTCTCGCCCAGGGCGATGGGGTTTAGGTCGCCTGTGGCACCGAGTAGCGAGGACCTTGTGTTGGCGTCTCCAAACGCAAGGCCGGGACCGGAGGAGCGGATCGAGCCCGACGTATGCAGGGCTATCGTCTCGAGGCCGGCGGTCAGTTCGTCCGGCTGAAAGTCCCTTACGAAGATGTGGCGGAAGTTCTGGTCGTTGTCGACAAGGTTGTACAGGTAGTCCGGCTGGAAATCGAGGCCGAACCTCTCGGCCAGGGTGTTTATCTGCTGGCGGCGTGAAGGGTCGGAGACCAGCACGAGCTTTCCGCCCTTGCGCACGAAATTCTCAACCAGCGCCGCCTCCCCTTCCGAGTAGGGACGCCCGGGCATGATCACCAGCAGGCTGTCGGCGCCCCGCAGCTTTTCCTCCAATTCGCTCGAACCGGAATCCTGCGGGAAGAAGTCGGACCCGGCGGCCAGATCGGTCTTCGGCCCCGAGTCAAAGCGCGGACCGAACGCCGGCGCCGGGTCTCCTGTGAACTCGACACGGTATCCGCGCTCGGTGACCTTCGACACAAGCGCGAGGATCTCGTCTTCCGCAAAGGCGTTGCTGTGCTGTGCGTCTACCAGCACAAGGCCCCTTCCCGCACCTGCGACCGACGGGGCCGGGAGCGGCCCGTCCGGGGCCGGCCTCGTAGTCACACCGACGTAGGAAATTTCCGAAGCGGGCGGGGGCTCGTAGCCTCCCCGGTAAAAGAAGGCCGACGTCCCGAAGTACGCGGCCGCTCCGAAAATGGGCACCAGCGCCAGTGCCAGTAGCTTAGGGCTCATTTCCCACGTACAGGTAGTAGACGTTCGGGCGGCCTATCTCCAGGGGAAAGTCGGGCAGGGGATCCTCCCCGGCGGTGCTGATCTTCCCGTAGAGCATGAGGTCCCTTATGCCGCTCAGGCCGTAGGGGTCGGTGGCATCCGGGGATGTACCCGCGCCCTCGTAGCCTGGTGATACCAGTGCCATCAGGTCGTCTATCTCGGAAGCGGCCGGACCTGCGGAGAGCGACAGGAAGTCCTCGAGGTCGCGCAGCAGTTCGCGGAGCACCTCCAGGTTGATGTCCACAAAGCCGTAGCTGGAGATCCCCGCGAGCTCAGCGGCCTTTCGGTAAGCGTCGCTCTCGGCTCCGACCTCGTCGGCCAGACCGAGCCTGACGGCATCGAGGCCCGCGTAGAGTCTCGCCTCCATCAGTTCCTGTTTCGAGATCTGGAGCCGGTCTCCCCGTTCGCCGATGACGATCTCGGCAAAGGCGGCGGCCAACTGGTCGTTGGTGGCCACCCAGTCCCTCCTCGGGTTGCCCTCCAGCTTGTAGGGGCCGCTGTACACCACGTTCTCATCAGGAATGGGAGGAATCAGAGGGCCGGCAAAGGAGACAACGCCCACGTTCCCAACGAGCGAGGAGGTCTGAACGAACGAGTGGGAGGCGCCCATCGCCATCATGTACCCGCCGCTGGCAACCAGGTCCTTCATCACCACGATCACGGGCTTTTCCTGCCTCAGTCTCCGGGTCTCTATGTAGAGGCGCTCGCTGGCAGCCGCGCCCCCGCCCGGCGATGTAATGTTCAGGACCACCGCCTTTATCGAGTCGTCGCGGCGGGCGTAGTCTAGGTACTCGCCCAAGACGTAGGCCGTGTTCTCGTTGATGACCGTGTAGGGAACGTTGATGACCCCGATGTTGGGCCGTCCGGGAGTCACGTAGACGAAGATCAGCGCGCCCGCCGCCACCCCGAGGCCGATCATGACGGCCACGATGACCAGCCAGGAGGTAAGCGCTCTTTTCATAGTGGAAAGCACTGGCATCTTCAATCGCTACGGCCCGTAAGGCCTAGTTCTATGCGCAGTTTTCCCAACAGTGGTGGATCTGGTGACGAATGCTGGATTGGCCCCTGCGGCAGCGCGCAGCTTGCCGTCCCAATCAATATCAACACTACATTGGACGATCGATAGTTGGCAATTGCGACCGCCGGCCCGCCATCTGGGCGAACCCGGCACACTCCTGTGGATGTCTCTCCACCCGGTCCCATTCCCTTAAGACCTCGCCCATGGCGAAAGCTGGACCCTGTGGCCTCTATCGGGCTCATCCGGAGGTGTACAGGAGGAAGATCGCCTCCGCTTCGTCCCTTGTCGGGCTGCCTGCAAGGTAGTCGGCGAGCGCCCTAAGGATCTCGCTTCTGTCGATGGTCCCGAGAGCCGATTGTTCCACAGGTACAGTTCGCGCAGGTCAATCAAATTGCCAAGCTGGGGCGGTATCGGTCCGGTGAGGTAATTCTCGTCCAGGTGCAGGCGCCTGAGCTCGGTGAGGCGGCCCAGTTCGACCGGTATCCGGCCCGATAGCTGGTTGTGCCAGAGGAGCAGCTCGCGCAGATTCGAAAGGTCGCCCAGGGGGGCGGGAATCACCCCGCTCAACTGGTTGCCCTGCAGGTGCAGGTGCTCAAGGTTCGTCAGGTCGCCCAGCTGCCACGGCACCTGCCCGGTCAGCCGGTTCTCGTCAAGGTACAGGTGCTGAAGGTTGGCCAGGCGGCCCAGCTCTGCGGGTATCTCCCCGGTCAGCCGGTTGCGGTCAGGTACAGATGCAGGAGGCCCGCCAGATCGCCCAGACCGGCAGGGATCTCCCCGGTCAGCTGGTTTTCCGACAGGTAGAGCTCTTCCAGGTCTACGAGATTGGCCAGCTCTGCGGGTATCTCGCCACTGAGCCGGTGTCCTCGAGACGCAGGAACACTAGCGAGGCGAGGTTGCCGAGCTCCCGGGGAATCGGGCCGGTCAGCCGGTTTCCGCGGAGGTCGATTCTCGTAAGGTCGGTGAGGCCGGCCAGTTCGTCGGGTATCGATCCGGTCAGCTGGTTATTGCTGAAATCGAACCCTATGAGATTGGTCAGGTTGCCCAGTTCCGGAGGGATCTGACCGGTGAGCCGGTTGAACTCGAGATGAATGTGCAGGAGTTCCGCGAGGTCACCGATCTCAGGCGGGATCTCGCCGGACAGCCGGTTGTACTCAAGATGCAGGTCCTCCAGGTTCGCCAGAGCGCCTATCCATGTCGGAATAGTGCCGGTCAGCTCGTTTCCGCGAAGGTCCAGCCAAACGATGTCGGCCAGGTCGCCGATCCAGGCCGGAATCGGGCCGGTGAACCTGTTATCGCGCAGATCCAAAAGCTGAAGGGCGGTAAGGTCGCCCAGGTCCGGAGGGATCCTGCCCGAGAGCCCCCTCGCCCCCAGGTCCAGACCGATTACCCGCATGGGCGCATCCTCTTCTTCGCCGCCGCCCTGCTCACCGACCGTGACTCCATCCCACTCTTCGATGGGCCTATCGGCCGACCAGTTCAGGCCAGACACCACCGGCGAGCCCTTCCCGCACCGCCAGCAGGACTTCGCAATCGGAGATCAGATCCGGGCTGTCCTCCGGCTCCTCAACGGCCGCCCCCGACGCACACGAATCGGATCCGCTCTGGGCGGAGACATGCTGGACCGCCAGAGACACCCCGAGCAGCAGGACCATCGCCCGATAACGAACGCACGCAGCGCCGTCAGGTGAGAGGGCAATCGGGTCATTGCCGGCGCCCTGCGACCGGCACGCAAGTCATGGGCTTCATCTGGACTCTAGCTAGTGGAGGGTAAGTTGAAGGCAGCGATTGCCGCCCGTAGCTGCATGCCAACACAGTTACATCCTAAACAATAGCGCCATCAGATCCTGCCCCTGAAAAAGGCCGAAAAATGGGTGCCGCTCGGGGCCGTTCCAACCATCGGCCCCAGGAGACCCGCAGGTCAACTTGGAGGGCCGAAGATTCTCAGCTCCGTATGGCGCGCGAGCACCTCAAAGTCCTGGTCGCTGTGCAGGATCGGCGCAGAGGTACGTATGGCTACAGCGGCGATCAGACAGTCAATCAACCTTCGAACGGTCTCGCCCTGGCGTCGGCAGCGGCGATAGAGTGCTGCGGCATCATCGTAGTCGCTCGCCAGTGTCTCGATATGTAGCGCCCGAGCCAGCAGGCTTCGGAGGCTCGACAGATGCGATTCGTCTCTGGCCCCGGCAAGGACCTCCATGCGCACGGGATCGCAGACCGCCACCTCTTCGGCCAGAACTTCATCGACGAGAACGCATGCCGAAGAGTCCGTGTCACGCAAGAACTCTATCCATGCGGAGGTATCCACCAAGATCACGGCGAGCGGCCCGAGCGCATCGCGTCGAGGTCTCCATCCCAGCCGATGCCCCGTAGCGCGCGAGCCTCATCCAGAGTGGCCGGCTCTGCCGCAAGGGTCCGCAGGGCGAAGTTGATAGCCTCTCGCTTGGTTGAGAGGCGATAGCGCCGCATGACCTCGGCGCAGGCTCGGTCGTCTATGTCCACGTTTGTGCGTGACATACACGTAACATACACCAAGGCTTGAGATCTGCGATATGGCTTGCGAAGCGCACTGCCGGCTGCCGGCCGTCGATCCGCAGTCCATGGCCGGGTCGGTGTCCGGTGCTCTACTGATGAGCAGGGCTGTGCTACCTTACTCAGCGAATGGGGACGAAACTGATTTAGGATCCTCCCCGACCGGATCAGCATGGCGCCCATAGACTACATACCGCGCACAACGGAGATGTACTCGGACTACGCACCCTACCGGTGGGTGTTCAGCGAGGATGTGCCGTGGACGCCGATCACCAGACCCGTGGCTCAGTCCAGGGTGGGCCTGGTGACATCGGGCGGGGTCCACCTCGTCGACCAAAAGCCCTTCCACATGATGGATGACGCCTCGATCAGGGAGATCCCAAAGGGCACGCAGATGTCGGACCTTACGGTCAGCCATTTCGGCTATCTCATCGACGACGCCAAGGCCGACCCCAACTGCGTGTTCCCGCTGGACCGCATGAGGGAGCTTGAGGCCGAAGGTACAATCGGCGAGCTATCTGATCCTGCCTACAGCTTCATGGGCGGCATCTATTCGGCCCGGCGGGTGAGGGCCGAGCTCTGCCCCGACCTTGTGGATCGCCTGATGAAGGACAGGGTCGACCTGCTGTTCCTCGTCCCCGCCTGACCGGTCTGCCACCAGTCCGTTGGACTGGTAGCAAGGGCGGCCGAAGAGGCGGGAATTCCCACCCTGGCGATGACCTCGGCCCTGGACATAACCAGGTCGGTCAGGCCTCCCAGGTCGGTCTTTATCAACTTCCCCCTCGGCCACCAGACCGGCAAACCCTCCGATCCCGCTCTTCAGCGGGCCATCGTCCTTGACGCACTTGCCGCCGCCGGTTCGATAAGCGCCCCCGGGGAGGTGGTCACCCTCCCGTACGTCTGGGACGAGCAGGACGACAGCTGGGAGGAGACCGACTATAGAAAGGGCTATCTGCCCATCTACGAGCGGAAGGTCGTATAGGCCGCGTGCAGGCCCGGCCTGGGACGGAACCGCTCCTTCCCAAGGTGCATGGAGCGGCCCCGGGCGGCGACCGCGCCGACACCTACCGTCGCCGGAATAGGGGCACGTCCAGCACTGGCCGCGCTAACATTGCGGCCAGTATCGGGGGTTCGTCCCCTAATGCGCCATCGAGCGGCACGGCTGCCCAGGCTCACGGTCGATCCACCTGGAACAGCAGCAGAGGAGGCCCGCTGTGAAGCAGCCCGAGTTCTCCGACTTCCCGCTCAAGGAATATGTGGACCGATCGCGCAGGCTCAGGGCCGTCCTTGAGCGGGCCGGTATCGACGCGCTGCTCGTCTCGAGCAAGGAGAACGTCACCTATTTCGCCGGTCTCCTGCACGGGTACTACTGGGTCACCAGCTGGGACGAGGAGTCCCAATTCGCTCTCCTTCCGGCCTCGGATGACCGGGAACCCTCCCTGATGATCGCCGAGGGACTTGAGGAGACCACCCGGACCAGCTGGATCGAGGACGTCCGGCTCTGGGCCCAGTACCGGCCGGGGACGGACCGCACACCGCTGTCGGTCCTGGCTGCGACGATCAAGGACAGCGACCTGGATCGGGCCCGCATAGCGGCCGAGATCGGTCCCAACGATCGCATGGCCGCCTCTGCAGGGCTCTACGAAGGTCTCAAGGAGCAGTTGCCGGAAGTCGAATTCGTCTCTTGCTACGAGGTGGTGAGCGAGGTAAGGGCGGTCAAGTCGGACCTTGAGGTGGACTGCATTCGCAGGGCATGCGAAATCACCTGCAAGGGGTTTGAGGCGGGTCTCAGGGAGCTACGGGCGGGCATGTCCGAAAAGGAGCTGGCGCACGTAATCTGCTCCACGATGCTCGAGAACAACCCCGAGGGAGTTGCCGCCCACCCCTGGTCGATCTTCCTGACCACCAGTGGCCGCAGCCCGGTCCTGTTCGACGCGCCCCCCAGCGATTATCGGTTCAAGAAGGGCGATACGGTCTGGATAGATGGCGGCGCAATCTACAAGGGGTACTGGTGCGACATGCTGCGCTGCGCGTCCATAGGCGCACCGAGCGAGGACGTGGAGAGATTCTACGAGGTGAGCAGGAGGGGTAACGAAGCCTGCATGGAGATGATCAGGCCCGGGGTCAGGTACGCCGAACTGTGGGATCGCTTCGTCCATGTATGCAGGGAGATGGGATTCTCCGGCGAGATCGACAGATCCCTCGATTTCGGCTACTCGTTCCTGGGGCACGGCATCGGCCTGTCTCCCCATGAGCAGCCCTTCATCACCGCCCAGGCGCGGGGATGCATCAAGGAGAACATGACCCTGTCAATCGAGGGCTGCGTTCCGGATGTCCTGCCGTGGTCAAAGACCCGCACCGCCATGAAGAGCGAGGACAACCTGGTGGTTACGGCCGATGGCTATGAGCTCCTGACTCCGATGTCCAGGGACCTGTGGGTGACCCCCGACTGAGGTCTGGCACACCCCTGAGATTGGCGGGAATCTGGACGTAGTCGCCGAGCAGGTGCGCAGATGCGGCGACCAGGATTTCTTCCGGCACCGCAGCCGCCGTGCTAGAGGATTCTTCTCAGGGCCTCATCCAGTTCGTCGAAGGTGGCGAAGGACTCAAAGCGCGCTGCGATCTTCCCGTCGCGGTCGATAACGAACGACCACTCGACGCCCAGGAGCCGCCACTCGAAAACGATGGGAGAGATGCGGGCCCTGCCAAGGTCCCCCTGGATCTCGTCCGGGTTGTCGTAAAAGTCGACGTGGATGAAGTTGGCCTGCCCCTTGTACTTGTCCTTGAGCTGCTGGAGCACCTCCACCTGGGGGCCGCAGACCGCGTTGATGCAGAAGGCGGGGCTGGCGACCACGACCACTGTCGGTATGCCGGAGTCGACGGCGTCGGCGATCGTGGTCCCGTAGAGATCGGGGTCGCGAATGGAGCCGGTGGTTAGCTTTGCCAGGTCGTCGACGTCGGCGAGGGTCTTATTCTCGCTGGGTATGGCCGGCGCCCCCACGTCCGGGGCCTCTGTCTCCTCGGCGACCGGGAGGGAGAGCTGGGCGGTCCGGCTGTCTCCGCCCTCGCCAAGCACGGTTACATCGATCTGCCATGTGCCCGCGACATCGAAGGTGAGGCTGGTCGTATAGCTCCCCCTGGTGCCGTACGGCCAGGGCCTGAACACGGCAAGCGCGGTCTCCTCGCTACTCTCCGATCCATCGCCCTCCCCTAGGTGCCGCGACACCACGGTCGCGAAGGGCGCGCGGACCGGGCTCTCCTTGGCGTTGAGCACGAAGGCCATCCTGTGCGTGCCTACCGCAACGTCCGGCGTACCCAGTATGACCTGAATACCGTCCTCGGAGAAAGGTCCCTCTATCAGCTCGACCTCGTCCGGGCGCGTCGACGGTTCCTCCTCGGCTGTGGCGACCTCCGGCGTGTCCTGGGTGATCTGGCCACCGTCCTCGGAGGCCGGCTCGTCGACTAGCTCGACCCGGTCCGGGCGCGTCGTCGACTCCGGGACCGTGGCGTCGGAGGGTGATCCGGAGCACGCAGCCACCAGGATGACGGAGATGACCGCCGCGGCTGCGATGAGTCGTGTGTGCATCGTCGGCGTGCTAACGGCCCGTGTCGTAGGAACCGAAGGTGAAGGTGAAAAGCTCCATCTCGTCCGAGTTCGAACTCAGTGTAAGCTCGTGTCCCCCATAGGATGCGAGTTCGATGAGATTGTACAACCGCGCTTCGTCGACTACGACGATGCTGTTGCCCTCGTCATCGAAGGTGACATCGACTCCGGCCTGATCCGGCGTAAGCGGCGCTTCGTCCATGATCAGCCTGACGGTGAACGGCTCAGCACCCGTGGGCGCCATCACGGCATTCACCTGGGTAGCGTAGAAGAGGATTGCCACGTAGTCGGTGAAATCCTCCGTGCCACGCGCGTGCACGATACTCTCATCTGTGCTGCGCCACAGGCCCTCCAGATACAGGTAATTGTTCTGGTGTTCTCCGGTATCGAAGTAGAGGACGTCCTCACCGGGGCTTGAGAAGTAATCGGGTTGGAGGATGTAGGGGGGCCTGTTGCCCGACGTGAGCGCGTTGATGTTCCTGCGGAAGCCGGCATACAGCTCCCTGGTCCTTCTCTCATCCCCTCTCGCTTCGCGGGCTTCTGAGTCGACCACAGGTGCCTGCTCGGTCTCGTCCGAAATCCCGCTCAGGTCGGCCCCCGTCTCCTCGAGCAGTTTGCGGATCCACTGCTCCGTCTCCTCGTAGCGCCCCTCCCCGAAGTGCGTGTACCTGATGTAGCCGTCCCTGTCTATAAGGTACTTGGCGGGCCAGAAGCGGTTGCGGAATGCTCTCCATGTGCCGCGCTCGTTGTCCTGGACTATGGGATAGAGGAGACCGAACTCATCTACCGCCCCCTGGACGTTCTCGAGGACCTCTTCGAACTCGAACTCGGGCGCGTGGACGCCCAGGATCACCAGACCGGAGTCGGCGTACTTGTCGTGCCACGACCTCAGGTAGGGCAGCGTGCGGATGCAGTTGATGCAGCTGAAGGTCCAAAAGTCGATGAGGACGACCTCGCCGCGCCGGCTATTCAGGGTGAACGGCTCCGTGTTGATCCACGCGCCGGTGTCCCTCAACTCAGGCGCCAGCGGTTCGTCACCGGTCCGGTCGGGCTCGGGCAGGACGGGTGTCGGAGTAGGGTTCTCGGCGGCGTCCATCTCCTCTTCGGGCGCGGTCATGGACTCGTCGTCGGCGTCCATCTCCTCTTCGGGCGCGGTCATGGACTCGTCGTCGGCATCCGTCTCCTCTTCGGGCGCGGTCATGGACTCGTCGTCGGCGTCCATCTCCTCTTCGGGCGCGGTCATAGACTCGTCGTCGGCGTCCATCTCCTCTTCGGGCGCGGTCATGGACTCGTCGCCGGCAACCATCTCCTCTTCGGGCGCGGTCATGGCTTCACCGCCGGCATCCGTCTTGTCGTCCGGGGCGGTCATGGACTCGTCGTCGGCGTCCATCTCCTCTTCGGGCGCGGTCATAGACTCGTCGTCGGCGTCCATCTCCTCTTCGGGCGCGGTCATGGACTCGTCGTCGGCGTCCATCTTGTCGTCCGGATCTGGCGGTGTAGTGGCCGTAGCCGTCATTGTGTCGTCTGGAACGGCCGTTGCGTGATCCGGCGTGGGTGAGGCCGCTACAGAAGTCGCTGCGGGCGCTTGGAGTTCCGCGGACGCCTCATTACCGTCGGACCCACAGGAGACCGCGGCCGTTACCAGGAGTGTTGAGATCGCCGCGGCTACTGCGATCGTGCGAAATCTACCAATGCCTCCTTGGCGAGGGCCAAGACCTTCGTATAACAGTTGCCCCATCTTCGGGTGACCTCGAGAACTCAATTTGCACCAGCAGGCTGTGGATGGGCGGCGAGCTGGAGGGACGATTACTCCGGATCCGGTTTCGGGATGGGAGTCCACCAAACTGGCCGGGTATTTTATATATACGGCCTGCGGCCTGCTGCGGATTCTGAAGGCGTTGTCATGCAGGCAGACTCAGGTCGAGCGGTGCGTGCCTAGAGGAGTCGGCCGAGGGATGGGCCAGAGAGGGGCGAGGCGACGCCTTCGAAAGTCCATGATTCATCTCCTTGACCGTCCGCGTGGGTTCTCAAGCGGTCTTCCTTCTTGGCCAATGGCGTTGCCGACCATCCAACCGAGAAGGCCCGTTTCTTTACGCAGACACTGACCAGCGCCGTGAAGGTTGAAGAGTCAGGAAATTGCCCCGGTACACTTAGCCGAAGACACTCCGCGAACGGCGACCTGAGTCAAGTACAGATAACCGCCAACTTACGAGAGGGCAGAGGGGCCATTGAAGGAGAAGGAGAGCCGCACGCGCTCGATACTCTGGACCGTCTTGTTGCTCGCGACCGCAGCGATCGCCGCGAGTCCCCCTGCTCTTGTCTCCTCGGTGATCGCCACATCGGTGCCTCAGCCTGCACGCAGCCCGAGACTTGCATCAATCAAAAAGGCGGATGCAGCACCATTTCGGACCTTGGTGTCGACATCGTCGCCAGCATTCAAGTCCACTTCCAAGCTTACGGCAGCACCAGCTCTTTCACCCACACCTACACATGAACTGGTGGCGACCCTATCGGCCATCCTCAGCCCTCACCACGAGCCGTACGTCTGGGCGGCTGTTTCCTCCACAGGCGAGCCCACAGGGACCCCGACCCCAGCGAGCTCCCCGGCGGCCGGGTCGGGACAGGAGCCGGATTCACCAAGAGCCGATCTCCTGATTTCTACATGTGCAGGCGCAATCGGAAATCTCGAGTCGGGGGCCAACGCATATCTCTTTAGAGACTGCCAGACTCTGCTGGAAATCAAGGAGACTCTGGTTCAGGTAGGGAAGCTCAACTGGGATGAATCGGTCCCTTTTGAGCAGTGGTGGGGCGTTGAGGTTGGAGGGTATCCGATCAGGGTAGTTGGATTGAATCTGCAAGAGAGGGGATTGAGAGGTGTGGTCCCCCGAGAACTGGGCAGACTGGAGGGTCTGGAGAACCTGGACCTGAGCTACAACCGCCTTACGGGTGAGATCCCGGAGGAGTTGAGCGACCTGGTCGCTATCGACGTTGTGCGCCTCGATCTTGGTGGGTTGTCAGGTGGCACTCTAGCTGGGCTTGACGGGCTGGTGGAAGTGCCTGAGTTGAATCCAGACCGGAATCAGCTCGTGGTGGAGATTCCTCGAAGACTCGGACAGCTTCGCAGTCTTCGGCGGCTAAATCTCGGCGGCAACGCGCTAACGGGCGAGATTCCAGGTTCGCTGGGCAGTCTGACGAAGTTGGAGACGCTGGACCTGGGCCGAAACCAACTCGCCGGTGAAGTACCTTGGGATCTGAGTGGATTGACGGGCCTGAAGACCCTGGACCTGAGTCGTAACCGCCTGACGGGCGACATTCCCGTGGGGTTGAGCGCTCTTGTGACCGTTCAGGTCTTGAGGCTCGATAGCAATGGGCTGTCAGGTATCATCCCGGCCGATCTTGGCGGCCTGACCGACGTGACCACATTGAATTTGGGCGAGAATCAGCTAGTGGGGGAGATTCCCCGAGAACTCGGGCAATTGCGGGAGCTTCGGCAGTTGCAACTCGGCAAGAACCTGCTGACAGGAGAGATTCCGAGCTCGCTGGGCAGCCTGACGAAGTTGTGGATATTGGACCTTGGTCAAAACCAGCTCGTTGGTGAAATCCCACGAGACCTGGGTGGATTGGCGGCCCTTAAGACTCTTGACCTCAGCCAAAACCGCCTAACGGGCCACATACCCCCTGAGTTCGGTGGGCTGGTCGAAGTTCAGGTCATGCGGCTCGATGGCAACGGACTATCAGGCGTCATTCCGGCCGAACTGGGTACCTTGGCCAACGTAACGATATTGAATTTGGGCCAGAACCAGCTAGCCGGGAAGATTCCTCGGGAACTCGGACAGTTGCGCGAGCTTCGTCAGCTGCAACTCGGCGATAACTTGCTGTCAGGAGAGATTCCAAGCTCGCTCGGGAGTCTGACGAAATTAGAGACGATGGATCTTGGTTGGAACCGACTCATGGGAGAGATCCCGCGCGAGTTGGGTGGCCTGGCTAGACTGCAGCTCCTACTGCTTGGCGAGAACTCACTGCGGGGCTCGCTTCCGGGGGAGTTGGCTTTCCTTACGAGGCTGAAGTCGTTCGATGTAAGCAACAACGCTCTGGGCGGATGCGTTCCGGACGATCTGAGGGATATTGATTGGAAGATCGGATCGATGCAGTTCTGCGAAGACTCGCCTCCCGTCTACGAAGGTGGCACAGACTTGGTCGTCACTTATATCGAACGATTACCAAGGTATCAGAGGTACCGGCTCGCGTACTTTACACACGGAGAGTGCCCTTACCCATTCGGCGAGTTCAGGGGCGCGACGGTTTGTACCGAACAAGCTGGGATAAAGCGATGGCCAGACGATGGAGAACCCGTTGAGTTGATCGGCCACGTGTGGAACCTTGGAGACACGGCATCGGGCCCATTCGAATATGAATGGAGGATAGACGATGAGCCGGTCGAGTCAGAACGCCATGAGGGCATTAAGGCCGGAGAGCATATTACGCTCGTGCTCGCGATGGAGTGGCCCGGTGACTCGATTGGTCCTGTCGTGACCTTGTCTGTCGATATTCGGGATGAGATCGTCGAACTTATCGAAGACAATAACGTGGTTGTTGATTGGATGAAGGGTTACAGCCTGGGCATGGCGCTTACCCCGGGCGCTTACGAATCTCTCAGATTGTCCAACGATTCGAACGGGCGCATACAGTCAGCGGAGAAATGGGTGCGTGATCACATCGTATTGATGAACGCGTTACTGTCCCGGGCAGGGGTCAATGACCGGGTACGTGCGGAGCTGTTCTTCATTACCGAAGACAGGCAATTGGCTGTGCAACACGAACTCGGGTGGTACATGGATGGGTGGTGGACAATAGGGGGTAGTGCATCTGATCAATTGTTTGATCATTTCACTGTGGACAATTACAGGGCACGACCCGCTGTAGACTGGGGCCTGATTCACGAGCTGATGCATCAACTGGGGATCATAGATCTCTATAACATGCACCTGACACCGGATGAAATACTCGTGCCGGACGTGAACAGGCCACAGCAAAGGGCCGGATGTGGTAGACCGTATTGGAAGGACGGCGTGTGCTTCCACTTTGTTAGCACCGGCATTAGCGACATCATGTCGCATAACGATATGTCCACCGAATTTGACGGTATCATCGGTCGCCATACCGCCGGTGGGCTAAGGTCGAACACAGGATACCGCAGGGGTTTTTACGGGGAATATCTTTACGACACCCCGGCGAAAACGTCCCTTAGGATCGTCGACAAGGATGGCAGCGCGCTGCCGGATGTAGCCCTTTGGCTGTATCAGCTGGAGCCGGGAGAACACGGGCACGTTCTTGACGCTGTTCCCGAAATAGTAGTAACCACAGATGGGTCAGGAGTAGCCGTCCTGCCTAACCGCGGCATCGACGGAATCTCCACGGCCACAGGTCACCAGCTGAGGCCTAATCCATTCGGCGCGATCGATGTCGTAGGACGAAACGGCATATTCCTAATCGAAATGGAAGGGCCATGCACCAACTATGAGTGGCTGACCATCGTCGAATTGAATCTAGCTTACTGGAGCGGCGAAACCGAAGAGGCGATGTTCACCAAGAAACTTCGCTGCCCGCCCCATGTGATAGGAGGGCGGGCCATCATCGACTCGGTCTCACCCGAGCCCCCGAGATGTATCCTGCCAGACTCGCAGAATCTCTCGGAACGGCTGCTCACCCTCAATGGAGAAAACTTCGGTTCATTTGGTGACAGCCACCTGCAATTCAGAAGCTTGGACAGTGGTGTTTCGTCGATCCACTTTGGACTCGAAGTGGATTGGGTGGGTCCTGGGCTGATCAGGATGGATCTGGGACGCATAGCAGAGTTCTTCGAAGGGGACGACAGGCAGAGAGCGATAGTCAGGGTCACGGACTTTACATACGGACCACTCTCCGACTGGTCCGACGCCTTCATCGTCGCGTCAAACGCTGACGCATGCTGAGTGCGATTTTCACGATCCGGCTCACACCCCAGGATGCCGCGGTCGGATCGTGATCGCGGGACTGGCCCCCCAGGGATTCGACGTCGGTTGGGCTGGGTGCTACCGGGTGAGCTCGCTCCGGACCCGTGCAATCTTTCGCTCGTCGGCATGCGCATACACCGTGTAGTGCCCGGTTGTGCCGTCCCGTGTGGAGGTCCGACCGCGAGCCGAATAGTCAATCCGGGGAGTTGACAATGGGCCACTACCACCGGACGGGGTTTGCCGGAGGAGGAAACCGCCCACTCAGCATTCGCCGATTTCCACCGACAAGCGGCTGGATTCCATAGGTTGGCCGTGCAAGCGGTCGTGGCCGAGATAAGTCAAAACCGTAAGGTCGACTCGGGAAAGACTTGAAATGGCTGAACCGTCAGATGCCGATGCGACGGAAGCTCTGTCGATCCGTGGCACCTCAACGTAGTTGGGGATCCCAATGAATACCGCCGGGAATCCCGCAACGCAAGAGGCGAATTGCCCACCGATGAGCCTCCTTGTCGTAGCGGCGGAGTTCGTAGTCTTTGATGTGTGGCCTGATAATTCATGCGGGGCTGTGGTCCCCTGGCCCTTCCCGGGCAACCCGGATGCTGCCGGGTTCTGCTACGGAGGAAACGACATCGCCACCTGGCACAAGAAATGGGACAAGCCCCAGGGCATCCTGAGGACTCGTTTCTCCTAGATCTGCCCTCTATCCCTTAGCCACGCGAACAGGAAGATCGCCAGTAGCACGATGGCCCCCACTCCGATGGTCAGGACCGTCCACGGCGATCGCTCAAGCCACTGATCCTGGACTCCGACCGCAGCGCCCAAAGAGACCGTACCCAGTGTCAGCACCAGGCTGGCGACGATCATTATCGCCAGCACGAGCAGGAGGCCGCCAATGTATCGGACGGTCTCCGGCTCATCAGCTCCCCTCTCGTCAAGAAGCGCCCGGAGCCTCCTGGCGTCGATGAGTCTGTGCGCGACGACCAGAAGAACTATTGACGACAGGAGCGGCAGGATCGTCCCCAGAGTGGTTCTGCCGGAGCTGAACAGCGTTTCCCTTGCAAGGAGCTGTGGCCAGTCCACCAAGTTATGAGCCAGCACCGCCGGCAATTGGGCCGTAAGGCCCACAAGTGCTACAGCCCAGAAGGCGCCGCGGCGAAGGCCCAGGGACTGAAGCAGCCAGTACACGCATAGGGAAATCGCAATTGCTGACCAGACCTCCAGCGCACCGTATTCGGGGACATCGAAGTACCCATACAGTGCGGAATCAGCCGCAAGCGAGCTTCCGAACAGGTGCGAGGTCAGGAACAGGAACCCGATCAGCGACAGGCTTTCGGCGCCGGCCAGCAGAACCCGCAGGCGAGCGGGCGTCATCTTGACGCCTCGATATGCCGCATCAGCACGGCGGGGAAATCTTCCTTGACGGGGTTCCACTCGACCACCGAAGCCCCTCGCCGCCGCACCACATCCGTCAATGGTCGGGTCTCCCAGCGCGCGAGCCCCAGGGTCTGTTTCTCTAGAGGACTCGCCGATGCCAGGTACTCTTGGGCCGCGATGTGAACCACGCTTAACTGGCCTGGCCGGCTTGAGCGCGACCTCGACCTGAGGGATGCCAGGCGTCCTAACCCCGCAACGAACCGATCCATCGAGTATGCACTTCCTCCCGCCCCCGGGTAGTGGACATCCAGGCGGGTAAAGATGAATATCTCGGGCCGCAGGCGTATGAGGAAGACCTTGCACCACTCCACGGCTTTCAGCAGGTCTTCCATGGGAGGCCCGGTCCTGAGCGTAAGCAGCTGCTGGGTCAGCCGATTGAATTGCTTTCGGCCAGTGTCTGGGGACAGGAAACTGCGGGGACCGTTATAGGCGTATGCCCCCAGGGTGTAGCCCTGGGAAAGATAGTAGTGAGCCACGGTGCCGACCGCCTCCACCGCATGTTCGATGGGGCTGGTCAGTGTGGTGCCGACATCCATGTAGTCCGCGCAATCCAGGAAGATCCATATCGCTTTCCTCCCCTCGGGCTCATAGCGATTGACCATCAGAGCGTCGTCACGACCGACTCGACGGGCGCTCGCCTTCCAGTTGACGCTCCGCATAGAGTCTCCTGCGGCGTAGCGGCGCACATCCACAAAGTCGGTTGTAGACACGCCTATGCGGGACACATCGGAGCCGGTCTGGCGCCTGGAGGCGATCGAGCGGCCCTGGTTCAGTCTGCCCATCTCCCGGAGCCTGGGGACTACCGAAATCGAGAGCCCCGTTTCCATGCTCGCCCCGGCATGGGGACGAAGGGCCAGTGCGTCCTGGGTCTCCCATGCTGTGGGCTCGAGCCAATACTTTCCTCTCTTGGGGCACAGCAAGGCGTAGGAGAGGTCATGGGTCTTAGATCCCGGCCACTTCCAGATCATCCTGAAATTGTTGCCCTCAACGAGCTGCAGTTCTGAAGGAATCTCATCGTGGATGAACAGCGGTCCGATACCGCCTCCGATCTCGACCTCGCGCCGGACGTGCACGACGTCCCCCGTCCAGTAGACACTGCGTCCTATCCTTCGGACGACGGCGACTCCGCCGGGTAGGGGCAGGAGCAGCCCTGTGAGCGCGACCAGCAACACGAAGATCGAGGCCACCAGGACCACAACGTTGCCCAGGGCCAGGGCGAAGCAAAGCAGCAGAAAGGCCAGCCCCAGCCACCGCGCTATGGAAGGGGTGAGCACTACCCCTCCGGCCTCCGCCCCAGCTCTGTCGGCACAGGAATCCCGTCGACCACCTCGGCAACCACCTGCTGCGGTCTGCTTCCTTCAAGGGTGTCTTCGATGTTCAGGATCATGCGGTGAGCTAGCACGTCGACGGCGATCATCTTGACATCGTCGGGAACCACGAAGTCGCGACCGTGGATCAATGCCATGCTCCTGGCCACCCTCAGCAGGGAGAGACCGCCCCTCGGGCTCACGCCGACTGAAACCCGCGGATCATCCCTGGTGGAGCGGACCAGATTCGCGATGTAATCGATGATCACCCGATCAACATATATGCCCACCTCCACCAGCCGCTGCAGGTCCAAGAACCCTTCCACATCCAGGGCCGGTTCCACGTCCGCGGTCGGATCGTCCCTGCGCCACTGGACGCGCCTGAGCATGATGCTGGTTTCCTGCTCCTGGTTGCGCGGATAACCGGCGCTTAGCCGGAACAGGAAGCGATCCAGCTGGGCCTCCGGAAGGGGATAGGTACCCTCTTGTTCAATGGGGTTCTGGGTGGCGATCACCAGGAACGGCCGACCGAGCGACATGGTCGTCCCGTCGATGGTTACCTGCCGCTCTTCCATGGCCTCGAGCAGAGCGGCCTGCGTCTTGGGAGGAGCGCGGTTGATCTCGTCGGCCAGCACCACGTTTGTGAATACCGGCCCCTTGACCAGCTGAAAGGTGCCGTCATTCTGACGCCATACGTTCGTTCCCAGTATGTCGGCGGGCAGTAAATCGGGCGTAAACTGCACCCTCTTGGTCTCGCTGCCTATGGCACGGGTGAACACCTTGGCGAGCAGTGTCTTTCCCAGGCCCGGATAGTCTTCAAACAGGACGTGTCCGTTCGCCAGCGCGGCGGCAAGTAATTTGCGCAAGAGCAGCCTGTCGCCGACGTAGACGTCGGCAACGCGGTCGATGATGCGGTTGCAGGCAAGGCCTGCTTTTTCGATATCGGTTCCGTTCATGTCTTCGCCCCTTGCGCGCGCACGTCGGTCGGTAGAATCGGCTGTCTGACGAGGTGTTGCTTGGCCACATGGCCCTTGGTTCCGTCGGTTGCCCGCACCAGGTAGCTGATGTCGCTTTCGGCGAGGATCTCCACCACCCGGCCCCGATTCAGCGTACCTGCGACCCGATTGTGTGACCGGGAAACGGGTTGCGAAAAGACGGTCGCCTCCCTGGCAAGCATGGCGACGGACAGGCAGTGCTGGTCTCCTCCCCGGAATAGATGGGAGATCATCCCATCTACCAGCCTTCGCCGGCGCTCCAGGCTATCAAGCTCCAGCCTTCTCCGGGTGCCCCGCGTGTCAGACCAGCTCGGAGACGCGTCCAGGAAGGCCGCCAGGGGGAACCACAGCTGCAGGGCCCGGCTCAGAGAAGCTCCACGCTGCCAGTATGCCGCCACGGCGGTTGCCGCAAGCGAGTCCGACGCGGTGCCGCCACGTACAAAGGGCTCGCCGGTCCTCCTGAGATCGTCCTGGTCGATTTCCCGGAGCGGGATCGAATCAAGAGACAGGATCACCTCCACGGCCCTAAGCGTCGCCTCAAGGACGGCCTCACGGCTCTCCCTGGTGCGGCCGGGCCTCCAGTTCCAGAGACGATGGTTGGCCGATCCAAGGGAAAGGAGCCGCAGCGGTCCGAAAGCGGTCTGGACCGCCTCCAGCGGGGCCTCGTTCCTTAACATGAGCTCTAGGAGATAGGCCCAGATGGGCCTCCAATCCCCTGTATCGATGAATCTGCGGTGCCGACTCAGGATCGATTCGACCTGGCGATCAGGTATGGCCTCGATCGACTGCTCATGCCGGGCCCAGCCAGTCCAGACAGCCGGTTGGGTCATCGCGGACTCTACCTTCCTGTTGATCCTGTTTCTCAGCTGGCCCAGAGAGACGAGAGCTACAGCTACCACCGCCAGCCACTCGAAGATTGGAGCGAACGAGAGGGAGTCATATAGCACCGGTCGCAGGAACAGGCCGTAGAAGGCGATCCCCGCCCCCAGGAAGAAACCCCTGCTGGTCGACCCGGACAGCCATTCGGCGAAACCGGAAACTGTTGAATTGGGAAGGGTCGTCACGTACCCGGCCAGCCGGGCCAGGGAGAGGGAGAAAAACCCTGAGGCCGCTATGGCGGCGATCAGCGGGTAGGCGTGGCCAATGGGCGACAGGTCGGCACCGATCAACCAGATCAGGCACCCTGCGCTGGCGTATCCAATCGAACCGGCAAGTGGCACATAGCGCTCAAGGTCGGCGGACCTCAGCGCTCCGGGAACCCCGAAGGTCACGCCCAGGACCAGCACCAGGCCAGCAATCAGCTTGCTCGAATCGAACAGCAGGCTGAAGTAGAAGGCGCTGGTCTCGCCGAAGCCGGATGTGCCGCGGTAGTCCAGGAGAACTGCGCTGACGCTGGGAAGCGTGTCGAGCATCGCCCACACGAGTCCGGCACCGGCCAGTGACATGCACAGGACCGCTATGGACCTTGTGCCTCCTGCGAGCACCGCGGATTTGACCGCGCTCGTCGCCTTCCACTGCCCGGATGTCGCTCCCAACCTGCCGAGCATCGCCGCCAGGTAGAAGATTCCTTGCGCAGCGACCGCCATCGTCAGGATTGCCGATCCATCGAAGCTGAACGCCGTCGAGAGTATCCCATCACGGGAAAACAGTACGTAGGCGGCGCCAAGGCTGGCGAGCCGGACGGTCGGAAACCCGATGATTCGGTCGACCGCAGGCATCGAGCCGGCAACCGCGCGCGCCGCCAGGAACGGTATGACAAACCACGCCGCCCAGGTGGCCAGGTTCCCGAAGACCTGCAGATAGGCACGGAGCCCGTCTGCGTCGATATGCTCGTAGCCGGAAACGGTGTCCGGGATTCGGGGGATGGCGAGCAGGGCGCCCATGAGCAGAATAAACCAGGCCGAGTCAACAAGCGTCCGCCTCACTCTCGGGAGCGATGCGCTCAGCCTGACGCGGGCGGTCTCGCTCAGCGTGATTGGTGACAGGAAGCGTCCGAGGACCTGCTCTTCGCCGAATCGGGAAGCCGCGATGCCCAGCAGGCCCAGTGCGGCGCTGGCTACAAGAGGCCACACAAGGTACTGGAGATCCAGTCCAGTCTGCCTGAAGAGCGGGCCCGCCCGGTCGAAAAGGAGTATTGCGCCGGCGATGACGGCGACGTTCCGGATGTACGGGACATACGAGCTGAGGTTCGCTGCCTTCATCTCCCAGCTTGGTCTCCGATCGCGGACCGCCAGGCGCGGTACATCGCCTCGTACTGCCTTCGGGTGATGACGTGCTCGCTGTAGTCGGCCTCTTCAAATCTCGAAATGATCTCCTCAAGGGCGCGCTGGTCGATCTGGAGTCCGCTGGCAACGACCATCACCTCGATCTCTCTGGGGGTGGACCGGTCAGAAGCCCCCGGAACCCTCCCGCAGACCCACCGAAGAAAGTCGTTGTAGATTCTGACGACTTCCTCTCTGAAGTCGACGATGCGGTACTCCCTGCGGGCGACCGCTGGTAGATGGTCGTCGTCGCCGCCGAACTCTGCCGATGCCCGATGAGCTCCCAGAGAGACCGCAGGGGTTGATACAGTGCAGCTACCTTCATCGCCGGTTCGCAGGTGCTCCGGCGCGGCCGACTCGGAGGTGGTGACCTCGACCGAAGCACATTCGACGCTTCGTCCCTGTTGATCTCTAAGGGTGCAGATCACCTCTATCTCCTCGTTCACTCCCCAGACGTCCGGGAGGTCTTCGGCGTCCGAGCGGAACTCGATACTCAAATGCGTGGACACCGGCTCCTTGACTGGTTCGGCCGGTTCCGCCTCATCTTTCTCCTCACCCTCCTGTTCTTTGGGAGGGGTTGGCGACCGACCCTTGCCGGCCGACGGGATTGCACGGGCATACCAGGGCCGCCCCGCCGACGTTTCCGGGGCTGCTGAGGGGACCATGCCTCGCCGCCCGGACCAGTACGCTCCTACCCCTCCTGCAACGAGCAGGGGCACGACCACCCAGAGCAGCCAGTTAAAGTCCCCGGGCGTCACGGGGATACCAGCCGTGTAGGAGACAGGAAGATGGTTGTCATCGCCATCGAATACGACCGTTACGGGGATCGCGGATAGGCCTGGCTCGGCGGGTGCCTCCATCTCGAACATGGCAGTTCCATCGGGCCCGGTGGTGGAGGCAGCCTCAGAACCGATGCGTAGCGTGGCGTTTGAGATTCCCTGGCCCTGGTCGTCTAGTAGCGTGGCCTCAAGCACTAGCCGGTCGCCGAGCTTAACCTTGCCTGTTGGAACTATGATCAGGTTGGTGGCGGACATTACCTGGACGGGGACCACGCTAGACGCGCCTAGCGTCGGCGCGGCGAGCTCGATTTCAGCGGTGCCGAGCTTGTGATCCCCGGGGATGGGGTAGCGAATGACAAAGCTCCCAACGCGGCTGGAATGTCCATAGGATTCCCCGTTTACCGTCAGTTCCACCTCGGGGACCAGCTCGCTGCCAATGACCACGGACCCTCGCAGGATCGCCATCCCATCCCGAGTAGCGGGATCCGGCGTCTCCACTACCAACGACGGTATCCCTACCGTGACTCTCAGAGAGGCCTGGGAGGAGGCCAGGTGTTCGGTTCCCTGAAACTCTGCGCTGATCGCCGTTTCCGCTTCCCTGCCAAATGCCGTCGTAAACGTGAACGTACCGTCGTCGCCGGTGTCCAGAGTCTCCCAGTGACGGCCCGCTATCTTTATGGTGACCGGTTCACCGGATATCGGCTCTCCGTTCGGACCGGTCAGCGCTCCCCGTACTGTATGTGGCTCGCCCAACAGCGCGGTCTTTCCACTGTGGATTGTCAGGTTGGTGGGGCTGACCACCTCGACCGTCAGGCTGCTCTTTGAGGCTGACCACTCACTTGAGCTGGGGAGGTTTGCGGTGAGTGTGATCGGCCCGGACTCGCTAAAGGATCGACGAAACTGGAAGGCTCCGAACTCGTCGGGCGTCACCGTGGTCAGCAGGTTGCCCTCCGGGTCTTCGATCCTCACGGCCGTCGCGCCCACGTTAGAGCCGATGCTCGAAGTCAATCTCCCGGAATAAGTTCCCTCCTGGCCTATGCCGATCCGAACGGGCCCCTCCAGAGTCAGGGCTGTGCCGAACCAGGCCGTTACGCTGGCAAGAGCGGCCGAAGGCCGCACCGGACCATCTCCGACGAACTCGCCGGAGATTTCATACTCCCCCGGGGCCCCGAGCGCATGGATGATACGGAAGTTTCCCTCAGGGTCCGTGCGGGCGGTCTGGACCGCCGCATCGCCCACCTTCACCTTGACGCTTCGGCCGCCAAGTGGATCCCCTCTGAAGTTACGCAACGTTCCCTCGATGGCGAACTCGCGCCCGACCTCGACCTGGCTGGGTGCGTCCATCTCCATCTCGCTGAGAGCATCTATCTGAACCGCGATCGTGGTGGAAATGCCCAGGCTGGGGACGGAAACTCCCAGTTCCTTGATGCCCAGCTCGGCGTCGAATGGAACGGGATATTCAATTACAAAGTCTCCCCCAGCAGAGGTGCGACCGAACTGCACCCCGTCCAGGGCGATATCCTCCCCGGGCGCCAGTTCGCCGCCTACGGTCACGACCCCGCGCAGGGTGACCGTATGCCCTCTCGCCACGGGCTTCGGGTCCTCCGCAGTGACCGTCGCTGTCGCTGCGGTCACCTTCACCCGGTCGGTGGCGCCGAGGACGGTTCCTTCTCCGGTGAATTCGGCCACAATTACGTATTCGCCGGACCCGGCGGTGATCGAATGAACCACACTGAAGTTGCCTTCCGAGTCGGTCTGGACTTGCTCGATCGTCGATCCACCCATGCTCAGGTCGATGGACTCTCCGCTCAGGGGCTCTCCCCTTACGTCGCGCAAACGGCCAGTGAGCGTAAACTCCCGTCCGACCGCTACTTGACCGGGTGCGTCTATCGCCAGGCGGGTGGGCAGGGTTACGTCAATGGCCAGACGAGCCGAGTTGCCCAACAGGAACTCGTCGCGCCCGAAATCAACCTCGATCTGGTGGCGACCGGGCTGGGAGAAAGTGGTGGAAAATTCGAAGCTACCCGCGGCGTTGGTGACAACAGCCAGGGCACGCTGGCCATCTATGCTTACGCGGATCTCTCGCCCGGCGAGGGGGCTGCCAGTCTCCTCGAAGAGCTTTCCTCGGAAGACCGCTTCGGTGTCCACCGGCAGCGCCGTCGGGCCGGTCAGTTCAAACTCGGAACCCGAATAGATGCTGATCTCCGGGTCACTCCAGGACTCGTTGAAATCCGAGTTCGCTATCGCATGGGCGATCAGCTGGTAGGAGCCTCCCTCAAACTCGGTTGGCACCAGGATTTCAATCTCGAACCTCCCATCCTCGGTGATCCCGGATCCTATCTTGACGCCGCCGTTGACCTTCTCTTCGTTAATGAAGATCTCGACCTCCATACCGTCGACGGGAGCGCCGGATGTGGTGTAGACGGTGCCCCCGATCTCGAAGGGGAAGCCCTTTCGGGCCTGCTGCGGTGATCGCGTTATCTCTGAGACGGTGTCCCGCGGCCCCGAGGCTGGTTCGGAAGGCTGAGGAGGGTCATCGGCCGTCACGCGCTCGCCTTCGGAATGCTGGGGAGGGTCATCGGCCGTCACGCGCTCGCCTTCGGAATGCTGGAGAGGGCCATCGGCCGTCACGCGGTCGACAGGCCCACCGGACCCTGTCGGTTCGAAGCCGATCCACCCGAGTCCATCGAAGGCGACCTCCGCCCACTGGTGGCCCTGGCTGGTATACACGGTCTGGGCGCCGGCGGTTTGCGCTATGGCCCAGCCCGACACCACTCTCGCCGGCAGTCCTACGGAGCGTGCCAGGACTACGAATGCGCTGCTGTAGACCCCGCAGGTGCCCTCCCGGTGATCGAAGAGGAACCAGTCGACCGGATCGCGTCCGGGCGGTACCAGATCATCTTCGGAATCGGCGAATCGGTAAGGATATTGGGATCTGAGGTAGGCTTCGATGGCCTTGGCCTTGGCGTAGGGGCTGGAATGTTCCCGTGTGATCAGTAGGGCAAGGTCGCGGATGCGATCCGGCAGGTCATCGGGTAGCTGCGTGTAGGTTGAGTCTGGAGATACCGTGGCCCTGTCCAGTTGCTGCTGCGAGTAGACGGCGACGCGGGAAGTCCAGGAGTATCCGGGGACGGGTCTTTCGAAGGAGAGGGTGGAGCTGTAAGGGCGGAACGTTCCCGGGAGGCTCGCGGACTGCAGGTGAAGGGATGTGGGGGCCGGACCCGCCGGTATTGCCGTAAGGGATCCCAGGGGTGTGATGTGGATGACATCCGTGTGCTGTTCGGCGGGTCCGGTGGTGAATTGGACGAGCAGTGCGTGGTCGATTCTCAGGGGCGCAAGCGACGAGAAGGGCCCGCCTGGCGTGTCGATGGCTGAAGCGACCAGGCCGGGCAGATCCGCTGGCGGGGTGTACCGGAGGTCGACCGGGTCGAGCTGGCGCCACTGGCCGTTCTCGTAGACATCGCCGGTTGCGGTGCGCAGGTAGGCTGTGTGTGCGGCGCCGCGGACCTCGAAGATGGGGTTACGTGGTAGTCCCGGGCTTTGAGCGGTCGTTGTGCCCGGGACCCAGTATCCCTGGTTCCTGTTGGTTACAAGGGAGGTGCCATTTTCAAGTGTGGTAACCGATGCGCCGATATCCTCCAGGGCCTTGGCAGCAAGCTGTTGGGATAACTCGTCCGTGTCGGTAAGCGCTTCAACGAGCGCCTGTAGCGTCCCTTCATCTCCATCCCCCGGTCCTGCCGCCGTGGAGCCGGCGCCGCCGGGGCCCGAACCGCCATCGCCTGAGCCCCCGGCTCCAGAGCCGGCGCCGCCGGAGACCGTAACTTCAATACCGGTATCGCCTGAGCCCCCGGCTTGAGAGCTGGCATCGCCGGAGTCCGTTGCTGGGAAGCCATCATCGCCGAATAACGCCGCACGGGAAGAAGTTCCTCCTGCTCCTCCCGTCGGTTCGAAGCCGATCCATCCGAGTCCATCGAAGGCGACCTCCGCCCACTGGTGGCCCTGGTCGGTGTACACGGTCTGGGCGCCGGCGGTTTTCGCTATGGCCCAGCCCGACACCACCCTCGCCGGCAGCTCTACGGAGCGTGCCAGGACGACGAACGCGCTGCTGAAGGAGCCGGCGGTGCCCCGCTGATGATCGAAGAGGAACCAGTCGACCGGGTCGCGCCCGGGCGGCATCGGCTCGTCTTCGGAATCGGCGAAGCCGAAGGGGTACCGAATCCTGAGGTAGATCTCGATGGCCCTGGCCTTGGCGTAGGGGCCGGTCTGGTCGCCGGTTATGTCGATGGCCAGGTCGCGGATGCGATCCGGCAGGTCTTCGGGCAGCTGGGTGTAGGTTGGGTCCGGGGACGCCGTGGCCCTGGCCAGTTGCTGCCGCGAGTAGAAGGCGACGCGGGAGGTCCAGGAGTATCCGGGGACGGATCTTTCGATGGAGAGGGTGGAACTGTAAGGACGGAACGTTCCCGGGAGGCTCGCGGACTGCAGGTGGAGGGATGTGGGGGCCGGACCCGCTGGCATTGCCGTAAGGGATCCCAGGGGTGTGATGTGGATGACATCAACGTGCTGTTCGGCAGGTGCGGTGGTGAATTGGGCGAGCAGCGCGTTGTCGATTCTCCGGGGCGCAAGCGACGAGAAGGGCCCGCCTGGCGTGTCGATGGCCGAAGCGACCAGGCCGGGCAGATCCGCTGGCGGGGTGTACCGGAGGTCGACCGGGTCGAGCTGGCGCCACTGGCCGTTTTCGTAGACATCGCCGGTCGATGTGCGAAGGTAGGCTGTGTGCGCGGCGCCGCGGACCTCGAAGACGGGGTTACGTGCTAGTCCCGGGGCTTGAGCGGTTGTTGTGCCCGGGATCCAGTAGCCCAGGTCCCTGTCGACTACAAGGGAGATGCCATTTCCGAGATCGGTAACCGATGCGCCGATATCCTCTAGGGCCTCAGATGCAGCCTCTCGAGAGTCGGCCTCGTCGTCGGCCAGGGCCTGTATCAGGATCTCCGCGGCCCTGCCACGGTCGAGTTCGCCAAGGGCTTCGGCCGCAGTCTGCCTGACGGTTTCGTCACCGTCGTTAAGGGCCAAATCTGCCAGGGGGTGAAGCGCCGCCCGGTTGCCGAGAAAACCCAGTGCCTGCGCGGCAGCGCTTCTAGTAGCGGGATCCTCGTCGGTGAGGGCGTCCAGCAGGTAATCCAGGGCTCCGTCTGGATAGATCTCGTTGAGAGCGTCGGCCGCGGCCCGCCTGACGCTGTCGTCATCGTCGTAGAGGGCCACATCGAGTAACGGTCCGACGGCCGCCCGGTTACCGAGGAATCCCAGGGCCTCGGCGGCGGCCTTCCTAACCCGGGCATCGTTGCTGGTCAGGGCGTCGAGCAGGTGCTCTAAGGCGGGGTCCTGATAGATGTCCCGATGGAACTCGTTAAGGGCTTCGGCTGCGGCTCGTCTGACGCTTTCGTCCTCGTCGAACAGCGCCACATCTGCCAGGGGTTTGATGGTTGCCCGGTTGCGGAGAAAGCCCAGTGCCTCGGCGGCAGCCTTTCGAACGGTGGGATCGTCGTCGGTCAGGGTGTCCAGCAGGGCATCTGTTGCCCCGGGTTGGTCGAGTCTGTTGAGGGCGTTTGCCGCTGCCCGCCTGACGCCGTCGCTGTCGTCGTAGAGGGTCACATGGAGCAACGGCCCGATGGCCGCCCGGTTGCCGAGGAATCCAAGAGTCTCGGCGGCGGCGGCACGCGAGTCGGGGTCGTCAGCGGCAAGTTCGTCCAGCAGTAGATCTAATGCACCATCCCGGTCGAGCTTGTTCAGTGACTGAATGGCGGCCTGCCTTACGGCTTCGCTATCGTCGTACACGGCGACTATGGCCAGACCCTCGATCGCCGACCGATTGTCCAGAAAACCGAGAGCCTCCGCGGCGGCGCGTCTGGAGCCGGGGTCCTCGTCGTCCAGGACGGCCTCCAGGAGCTCCATTGCCCCAATAGGGTCGAGCCGTTTGAGGGCGTCTGCGGCGGCCAACCTGACGGTTCGCCTTTCGTCGTAGAGCGTCACGCCTACAAGGGGTGTCACCGCCGCCCGGTCGCCGAGCCATCCCAGCGTTTCGGCGGCCGCGCGACGCACGTTCAGGGCCTCGTCGGACAGCGCTTCCACCAGTAGATTCCTGGCTTCAGCCTGATCGATGCTGACGAGAGCCTCCGCGGCGGCCTTCCTGACGTCAATTCTCTTGTCGTGGACCGACGCCAGAGCCAGTGGCTCGACGGATACAGGATCTCCCAGGAGCCCGAGCGCTTCGGCGGCGCTCTTTCTGACTTCGGGATCTTCGTCGAACAGATCCTTGATCAGCTGGATGACCGGTGGAACGGATAAGGTGGTCCGGGGGGTGCGGGTGGGCGGTCCGCCGGGCGTGGGTTCGAAGGTGACCCAACCCACGCCCTTAAGGGCCACTTCCGCCCACTGGTGGGCCTGATCGGTGAATACGGTCTGCGGAACTCCGGCGCGGGCAATCGACCATCCCGACACGACCCTGGCCGGGATTCCCGCGGCGCGCGCGAGGAGCACGAAGGCGCTGCTGAAGGAGCCGGCAGTTCCCTGCGGGTGGTCGAAAAGGAACCAGTCGACCGGATCGCGTCCCGGGGGTACTCGGTCCCGGTCGTGTCCGGTATCTGCGAAGGAGTAGATGTACTGGCTCTTCAGGTAATTTTCTATGGCCCTTGCCTTGAGATAGGGGCCGACGTGGCCCGACGTGATCTCGTGGGCGAGGTCTCCGATTCGTGAGGGGAGTCCTTCGGGCAGCTGGGTGTAGGTAGGGTCCGATGACGCTTCGGCCATAACCAGCTGTTCTTCTGAGAACGCGGGTACCGTGGAGGACCAGGAGTAGGAAGAGGAGGCCGTCCCCAGGTAGAAGGTGACACTGAATGGTCGGAACGACCCGTCACTGGAGATACTCTGGGGATGCAGGGAGATGGGGACGATCCCCGGTGGTATGTATTTTGAGGTTGATACGACGGAGATCGCGTCGGTGTGAGCTTCAATCGGTGCGGCGTCGTAGCCTGCCAGCAGCGAGGGGACGAGCCTCGCGTCCGGGATGGAGCCAAGGACCTCGGGTGAGGAGTCGATCATCGACCTGAGCGCCGCGGGAATGTCGCCCGGTTCCGCCGAGGGCAGTGACAGCGGGTCCAGCTGGACCCACTGGCCGTTTCTGTACAGATCGCCGGTCGCGGTGCGCAGGTAGGCGGTGTGGTCGGCCCCGCTCACCTCGAAGATGGGTCGGCGGGGCGGCGGATCGACATGGGCGGTGGTTGTGCCGGGGACCCACCAATCGAGGCCATCGAGATCGACCACCATCCCGCCACTCTCCAGCAACGTAACGGAAACTGCGTCGGTTGAGGCGGCGATCGTGTTCAGAGACTTAAGGGCGGCCTGCCGCACGTCGGCGCTCTGATCGGAAAGGGCCTGCAGCAGATATCTGGCGGCAAATGGATATCCCAGGCTCCCCAGATCTGTGGCGGCACCCCTTCGGATGCCGGGATCTTCGTCGAACAGGTCCTTGATCAGCCGTTGGAGCTTCGTGATCGAGGCCGTCGGCTGTGGCGTCCGGGCTGGCGGTCCGCCGGGCGTCGGCTCGAAGGTAACCCATCCGAGTCCCTCGAACGCGACCTCCGCCCACTGGTGTGCCTGATCGGTGAAGACCGTCTGTGTGCCCTTTGTCCGGGCGATGGACCATCCTGACACTACCCTGGCCGGTATTCCGGCGGCGCGTGCGAGGAGCACAAAGGCGCTGCTGAAGGTGCCGGCCGTGCCCTCTTTATGGTCGAAGAGGAACCAGTCGATGGGGTCGCGACCCGGGGGTAGTTGCTCGCGGTCGGACCCGGCATCTGCGAAGGAATAGGTGTACTGGCTTACAAGGTAGCTCTCTATGGCCTTTGCCCTGCGATATGGGTCTCGGTGGGCAGAGGTGATCTCCAGGGCGAGGCTCGCTACCCGGGAGGGGAGATCCTCGGGCAGTTGGGTGTAGATAGGGTCCGATGACGTCTTGGCCCGCGCCAGCTGGTCCTCTGAGAGCGCGGGCACCGATGAGGACCATGAGTAGGACGACGAGTGTTTTCCCATGGAGAAGGTAACGCTGAAAGGCCTTAACAACCCGTCTCTTGCGATCTGCCTGAGATGCAGGGACGTGGGCACGATGCCGGCAGGTACATACCTGCCGGCTGAGGACACGGTGATCTGGTCGGTGCGGGCCTCCGCACTTGAGACGCCGCTGCCGGCCAGGAGCGAGGGGTTGAGCCTGGCGACCGGGATGGTGCGGAGGGACTCGGGTTGGGCCTCGATCAGAGCCGTCAACGATCCGGGGATGTCGGGTTGCTTCTCGTAAATCAACGACAGCGGGTCTAGCTGGAGCCACCGGCCGTTTCTGTACAGGTCGCCGGTCGCGGTGCGCAGGTAGGCGGTGTGTTCTGCGCCGTGTACCAGGAAGACGGCGTGGCGAGTTGGGGAATCGACCTGTGAGGTGGTCGTTCCGGGCATCCACCGACCCACGCCATTGATCTCGACTACTATCCCACCGCTCTCCAGCGGGATGACGGTAGCCCCGCCCGCTTCCAGCTCTTTCGCGGCAGCAGATCGGACCTTCGGGTCATCACTTGCCAGGTAGCCGAGGAGCTTTTCGGTCGTTAGGGCTCCCAGCCCAAGCGCGGGGAAGTCACTCCTCCTTAAGGAGGTGACCTGATCTTCGTAGGGGGACGAGGGCCGGAATGCGACGTAGTCGAAGAGCTGCAGCGTCGACAGGTCCGTCACGTCGAGGTCGGCTGTCGGAGAAAGCGGAGCCACTTCCGTTCCGTCAGCGCCCGGCTGGAGCGCGGATTCGCAGACGGTGAAAAGGACCAGCAGGGAAGTCGCAAGTGTCAGGGTCAACCCCAGGGTCACCCGGCGGCGAGGTCTAAGGACCACAACGATGAATGTGAACAGGAAGGCGCTGGCGACAATCAGCAGCCAACCCGCGAGTGCTGTCGATCGGTCGAACTGGTGCCCCTCGTAGGCGATATCTCTGCCCAGGAGTCCGGAAGTGGCCAGGAACAGTCCGGCCCCGAGCAGGATGAGTGCCATCACTCCGCCGATCGTTAAGGTCAGACGAGTCCTGCTGTGATCGAGCCTTCCCTGCCGGTATCTGGGAAGGAAGATCGCCCCAATGGCGAGCAGGATGGTGAGGGCAAACACCAGAACGGTCATAAGGCCCACGCCGCTGGGCATGAGAATCCTTTGACCCTCATCCGGCGCAGATGTCAAAAGGTGCGCAGGTCCAGAGGACGTCAGCCCCAAAAAGAGGTCGAAGAGAAAGAAAAAGGCCCCTATCGCGGCCGCCAGCGCCAATACCAATAGCAGGTACTGCATCGGCCTGTAGAGCGTCGCCGCGTGGCGGAACTTATTTGGTCGTGAACCTGCTGTCATATCAGAGTTCGCGGTGGCTCCCGATTTGCGCGATGCCGGAGCAAGCTCCTGGCCTTGGGACTACGGCTAGGTCGAGTGTCTGGCGAGCCACCCTATGGGTGTGCAGTTACGTTTTCCGGCTCAGGATACCTGACGGACATACGAAGATTCTTTGTTCGTTAGAAAGGGTCCGTGCCAGGACCTCACGGGGCTGGTCTGGCATTTGCGCTTGGCTCGATGCCGATATCTATCAGCCAGTCATCGCCACCGACTTCGGGCCTGTTGAGAACGTCGCGGTTGAGATGGTGGATCTGTGAGAGAGCAGGTCAGAGAGATCTTGCCGGACAGCCTTGTCGGGAGAAGCACCGCATGCGCGTGGCGCGGCGGCGCGTGGCGCGGCGGGCGGAGCGAGATGCACAGGGCGGAGGTCGAGATTCCTCTTTGGACGTCCCCTTGAGTCTGCTTGAGAGAATTGGGCCGCTTGCGCGGATGGGGAGGTGCGCTGAAAGTGGAGTTCCGGAGGACCCCTTTGCGTTTTCGGTTAAATTCCAGGTACACGTACCGTATGGCGTAGGCAATCGTCGGGAGCGTCGGCGTTGGCTAAGATGTGGATCATGAAAGTCTCCGGCCTGCTGTTGGGAGCCCTCCTGATAGTTGGCTGTTCCACGCTGGACGAGCCTCCTACGCGGAGTGAGGCGCCGGACATCGACGCAACTGAACAGGCGCTCGTGGCCGAAGCGCCGCCGACCGAAACCGCCGTTCCGACGCCGGAGATCGACGCGACGGCTCAAGTGCTTGTGGTCGAGACATTGCCGACCGAAACCGCCGTTGCGGCTCTGGACATCGAGGCGACGGTCCAGGCGATCGTGGCCGAGGCACTGCTGACCGAAACCGCCGTTCCCGTACCCATACCCACACCTACGCCAATGCCTGCACCCACGCCCACGCTCACGCCTACACCGGCACCGGTACCCACGCCTACACCGACGCCGACACCCACGCTTACACCCACACCGGTACCGACGCCGACACCCACGCCGACACCCACACCCACGCCGACGGCGACACCGACGCCCACGCCGACGCCGACACCCACACCCACACCGACGCCGACACCGACGCCGACGTTGGATACTGCGGTGACCGGTCAACTGTTTGGCGGGGACCTTCGGATAGTCTCGCAGGGTTCGATCACCTCACTGGACCCGGTGTACTCGCTGCTCTACGTAGTGACCGCTGTTACCACACACATCTACGAAGGCCTGTACGGCTGGGACGGCAACCTGGAGTCACAGCCCAGGTTGGCCGAGTCATTTACGACGAACGCTCACGGAACGGAATACACGTTCAGGCTGCGGTCGGGTATCGAGTTCCACAACGGGCAGGCTTTCGCGTCTGCTGACGCGATAGCCTCGATCAACCGGTGGAGGGACGGCCGCACGCAAGCTGCGGCTATCGTTCGCAAGTTAACCGCCGCCGATGCGCTGCAGGCGATTGACGACACGACGTTCACGTGGACGTTTAGAGAGCCATTGGGTGGGTTGATCTTCATCCTCGGGATCCCGCACGGTCTAATGCCGATGGTTCCCGAGGAGATGGCGGCGACGTCGGTCTGGGGGCCTATGTCCGAGAACATAGGTACGGGCGCATACCGGTTCGTGGAATGGCTCCGGGGAAACAGGGTGATCCTTGAGCGCAACGGCGGCTTTGAGTCCAGGAGCGAGCCGAGTTCGCCCGGTACGTACGCGGGAGAGAACATAGCGCACCTGGAAACTCTCACGTTCCTTGAGGTCCCCGACGAGGCGACGAAGATAGCGGGACTTGAGACTGGCGAATGGGACGTAGTGGATGGAGCGGCGTTCGACTTCTTCCAGCGGCTTACCGACGATCCTGACATCGAGGTAGCTCTTTATAAGCCCGGCAACAGGTCCAATGTGTACCTGAATCCTCAGATCCCGCCGTTCAGATACCTCAAGGGCCGTCAGGCCCTGATGACGGGAATCGACGTAGAGGACTTCATGTTCGCGCTCGGTCCTAGCGATCTTTGGATCACGTGTCCGGCGCTTTACTTCTGCGGTACCCCGTTTGAGACGTACAGGGGTGCGCGGTTCGACATCGAGCTTTCTGACGGCAGTTCGGCGACGATCGGCTACGACGTTAACGACATGGAGGTGGCGCGCCAGCTGCTGGCCGAGTCCGGCTATGCCGGAGAGACCGCGGTGATCCTCAGCCCGACTGACTACGCTACGATCACTCCTATAGGTCCCGTGCTAGAGTCGGTGATGGAGGAGATCGGATACGCGGTTGAGATGCCGGCTCTGGACTGGGCGACGGTGACCTCGATGTTCGGCAACACGGACTGGTACAGCATGGCGACGGACTGGTACTCACACTGGTGCTGTGGGACCCCGATCCAGGACTACCTGATCTCGGGTACGGTGGACTACGTTGTCCGTGACGAGGACCTGATCAACCTGCAGCTGGAGTTTGCGCGCGCGACGGATGAGGGTAGGCGGTTCGAGATCGTGGAGGAGATCCAGACGCTGCGCTGGAAGAAGGTGACGTCGCTGTCACTGGGGCAGTTCTTCCCGATCGTGCCACACACGAGAGACCTTAAGGGCTTTGAGGTGAAGATGTTCCCGTTCTACATCAACACGTGGCTGGAGCGGTAGCACCGTAGCCGCAATCGGATAGGGTGACCGGTTGCCCAGACTTGGGGGACAGATCCCTCAGGTGATGAAGAAACCCTCCGGTTGCCATAGGCGAGCACCCAGCAGCCGCAAAACTATGCGGTCATGGCCCAAAATGGTCCAGCGCCTGGCGTGGCTCACAGCCTTGATGTTGCTGGTCTCCGCCTGTGCACCGACCGAACGTGAGCGGGTAGGCGAGGCGGTCGGCCTGGTTACGGCCTCGCCATGGCCAATCGAAATCGCACTCGATCCAACTGCCAGGGAGTTACCAACCGCCTTACCCCCAACGCCGACGGAAACAGCAGAGCCACCGACTCCCAGTCCGACCCGCCTACGCCCAGCGCCAACGGAAACAACCGAGGTCCCGGCCCTTACGCCTGCCGCGACGATTGAGGTCACCGCCGAATCGCCCACCGAGATGTCCATAACCTGGTCACATGACCTGGGCGGCCCGGTACGCCAGGAGCTCTACAGGGATGGAGAGTTGATTGCCACGCCCGCGCCGGACCGGAGCCTATACGAAGACGGCGACCTCAGTCCCAACAGGCGGTACGAGTATCGGATAGTCCTGTGGCTGGGAGAGGAATCGATCGCGATGGACGAGGCTGGTGCTGCCATCCTGGTCCATGCTCCCAGGGTTGCAGGTCCGTTCGATGCCCATAGGACAGGCTTTTCTCTGGCGATAGTGGCCGACTTAAATCCGCCTGAGACCACGTACAAGGTCACAGTATGGAACGCGGAGTGGTATCTGAATGCGAAGCACTATTCGCACTGGAGCACGTCACGCTGCAGAACATTCGAGGACCTTCCAACCGGCCTTCCATTCCAGTTCGAGGTTGTCGCCAGGAACCTCGATGGAGTCAGGACGCTACCGGTCCGCAAGACGATTGACGGAAAGGAACTCTTGTCACTTCCGGAAGGCATCGCAGACGAGGGTTCCACTGAGGTTGTGGAAGGGGAAGGTGAACAGCAGTGCCAGGCCCTTGAGTCTCTGGAGTTCTACGACATCGAAAGCATGTAGGCCTTGCTGCCATTGTCGGGATTCTCGATCCGTGCTCTCGGACCCCAGCTGACCTAGCCGTGGATCGAGGATGGGCTTTATGAAACTGAGCGGATGGCCATTGGCCCGCTCGGCGAGATCGCCGCGGCGGAGATGAAGCGATGGCGCTGAGGATTGCCGATGAGGACGTTGCTGGGCGACCAACGACGGGCAAGAGCCAGAACTTGAGGAGGAAGGGTCGGAGTTCATGCGAAGAGCGGATCGGCGGAAGCCTGACAATAACACTACCGACGTATCGGTAGGGAGTCATACCAACATCGACGTTCATCAGCAGACCTCAAGGCGGTGTGGTGGTCCTGGAGGCAAAGCGGTTCCAATCACTCATCCGGACCTGATCGTTGATCAGCGACCATGGTAAGGATCAACGTACGGCGGGATGATAAAATGCGCTGAGCCAGTTGATACTGAGTCTTATGAAAAGCCTGCACGAAGGAGGATATCGTGCCACTAAGTCCGCAGAAGTTCGCTGAATATCTCGCCATGCCATGGACTCCCGCCAGGAGGCGCGTGCTGGCGGTGGCGATCGCCGCAATCGTTTTGGCGGTCGGATTTCTGGCCATATTGCCGGCGCTGGACGGGTCCCCGGTAGAGGGCAATCACGGAGACTGCGAGGTGACCGATCTCGGCACGCTTGGCACCGAGGTCGACAGCGAACTGCGGGCCGACGGCCTATGGACGACCGAGGACTGCGATTCGCACTTCCGGACGGGCAGCGACGCGCACACCTATCGCTTCGAGGTGGTCGAAGGTGGTCGGATCAGGATAGACCTGGCGTCAGGTGAGGGTGACTCATACCTGTACCTGCTGACTGAAGACGGGGCGCGCATCACCGATAACGACGACGGCGGGGCGGGACTTGACGCCCGGATCGAGCGAGATCTTGCGCCTGGCATCTACATGGTGGAGGCGACGACGGTCGGCGGACGCGTGCGCGGGCCCGGTGACTTCTCTCTAACCGTGAGCCGCGTTGTGGGCTGCGAGCCGGTCCCACTCGGATCGCTCGAGCCGGGGATGGAACTGACCGCGTCGGGATCATGGACGATCGATACGTGCGGGTCACGTTTCGTGGTCGAGCACCCCGCCCACAGCTACCTGTTCGATATGCCGCAGGGCGGACGCGTGCGCATAGACCTGATGTCGGAGAACGGTGATCCCGTCATGTCGCTGGTGTCCACCACTGCGGGCCTCATAGCCGCGAACGACGATGGCGGGGAGGGACGCAATTCGCGAATCAATCGATACCTTGAGCCGGGGATCTACCTGATAGAGGCAACGACCTACCTTGAGCGTGACTATCAGCCGCTGATGGCCGATTTCGATCTGGTGGTGAAATTTATCGACGAGGAGGAGAGGCAGAGCAGTTCTCTGCTGAAGATCGAGGAGGTTCGAACGCCGGAGCGGGTGGTTGCGGGCCAGCCATTTGAGGTCCATTACCGAATCGGCAATATCGGCGGCGGAGACCTGTCGGAGGTCGGTGGAACGGCGGCCATATACGTGGTGGGCCCTGGCGTTTACGAGCGCAGGGGTCCCATTGCCGCGTCCGAGGAGCGGTGGGGAGCCGGAACTTCGTACCACACGGACCAGCAGACCGCGAGCGCTGTGAGTACCGCGGTCGCCGAGGTGGAGGCGATTGAGGTCACGCTCAGGAGACCTGGTCCCTCGTGGGTGTTCGTCGCGGTCATTGCCGATGACGAGTCCGGTGAGGAGGTTAGCTTCCACGGCCTGTGGCAGAACGTGATGGTGCTCAGCGGCACGGCGTTCGATGCGGTCACTGTGAGTGTCGACGGGGCCGACCTCGTTGTCGAGGCTGTGGCCGACGAGGAGGGGATGGTGACTACCACGGTGAGCGCGGTGGCCGATCCGGAGGCGGATGTGGATCCGTCGGTGAAGGCCAGGGCGATCTACGCGGCGGGCGTTCACACCCAGATGCTCGAGGGCATATTCCGGCGGCTGGCGGTTGCAGGGTTGGCGGTCTCGGGGAGATCAGAGCCTACCTTCGTGGCGAATCCGTCATCGAGCGCCCTGTTGGGACAGTTCGCTGGCGTGTACACGAGCGCTGTAGGGCCGTCCGGGCTGGCCGGAAAAGTAGCTGAGGGCGAAGCGATAAACCCGGTCGCGGTCGAGGATCTCATACTGGACCTGGCCCGATCGGCATCGGCGCAGTACGTGTGGCTCAAAACGTCCTGGAGCGCGCTCGACAGAAGGACCAGCGGCGGCGAATCGCTGTCGGTGGAGAATGCCCGGGCCGTCCACTCCGAGCTCGCCTACGCCGAACGCGTGATCTCTCCGGCGGTAGAGGCCGGCAGGATCGTGGAGGCGGCCCGCGCTGCCGATCAGGGCTGGCAGGACGCCGGCGTTCAGGCCATGGTCAACGACTTCGCGGGGCAGGGATCCTGCGGCCGCGGGGCGGCCGCACTGCGGAGCGCGCTGGAGGAGGCAGGGGCACCGGACGCTGCCGGACTGTTCAGACTTGACGCCGAGATGAGCGCGGCGCTGCCAGTCTACGGTCTGGCTAGGGGCGCCATCTGGTGCGCGGTTTCGGATGCCGATGCCGATAACTCCCTGTTCCTTTCGGGCCTGGACATCGCCGATAGCAGCGAGGTCCAGCAGCTCCTCGGACGCGAGCAGCCCTCGGTCGTGCCGGATTCGCCAAGGCTCCAGCGACTGAGAATCATCGCCAGGCTGACCGACGACGGCCGGATCGAACACGGCGTCGAGTTGCCGGGAGGAGAGCAGATACTGCCGGCGAGGCGCTACGTGTCAACCGGCGCTTCCACCGGACGATGGCAGGCCAGCAGCGACGCCGAGGCGGACGGGAACTCTCTGGGGAGGGTCCGCTCGCGCCTGTTGGACGACGGGCGCATCGAGCTTGGCTTCAGGGATGCTTCGGGCGAGGTGATTACACCAGATATCCGCTTCCTGCCGGTAGATCCTCCGGCCGGACGATGGCTTCGCAGCGCAGAGATAAGAGTGCTGCCGCACCCTGTTCCAACGCCGCCCAGCACACCTGAGCCCGCCCCACTGGGCTCGATAGTAGACCAGCTAAGGAGTAACGCCGAGGAGTTCGAATACACCACGGGAGGACATGGCGGGACGCTGACGTTCGCGACCATCTCAGAGCCGCTCACGTTCAACTTGGCCATTTCCAACGATGCCTCGTCGTCGGGCGTCCTCGGGTACCTGTTCGAGGGTCTTACAGAGACCTCATGGCTGACCGACCAGGTGGAGCCTTCCCTGGCGGAATCCTGGGAACGCTCCGAGGACGGCCTGACGTGGACGTTTTATCTGCGCAGGGACGTTAGGTGGCACGACGGTGAGCGCTTCACCGCCCACGACGTCGAATTCACCTTCAACCGGATCATCTACAACTACGACATCCCGGCGAGTAGCCGCCCGACGTTCCACTTCAGGTTCCTCAGCGAGGAGACCGGCAATTGGGAGGAGTCGCCGATGACGGTCAGGGCGCTCGACGACTACACAGTAGAGTGCGTCCTCCCACTGCCCTTCGCCACCTTCCTGCGCTCGATGGGCACCGCCATATACCCAAGGCACATCCTGGAAAGTCACGTGGACGATGGGACCTTCGCCTCGACCTGGGATATCAACACGGACCCCTCGGATGTGATAGGCACCGGTCCCTTCACCATCGAGAGCTACGTTCCCGGTGAGCGCGTGGTCTTTGTTCGCAACCCGGACTACTGGCTGACGGACGACGACGGCAACAACCTGCCTTATCTGGGTCGGGTGGTGCACATAATCGTCCCCGAGCTTAAGGACGAGCTCGAAAAGTTCCTGGCGGGGGAGGTGGACGTACATGGAGTGCTCGGAGAGGAACTAGAGGAACTCGAGCCGCTGCAGGTGGGGAACAACTTCACCATACACAGGCGCGGCCCGGCATTCGGGACGTCGTTTGTGGCATTCAATATGAATCCCGGCCTCAATTCCGACACCGGGGAGCCCTATCTGCCGCCTCACAAGCTGGAGTGGTTCCGGAATAAGGAATTCCGTCAGGCCGTCGCATACGCGATCGACAAAGACAGGATCATAGAAGAGGCGCAGCACGGAGAGGGCTATGCCCAGTGGTCGTCCGTCAGCCCGGCAGCGGGCGGATTCCACAACCCGAACGTCAGAAGGTACGAATACGACCTGGACAGGGCCAATGAAATCCTGGACGGCCTAGGCTGGCTGGACACCGACGGGGATGGCGTACGGGAAGATGGGGAAGGTAACGAGATCGAGTTCTCGATGGTGACCAACACGGGCGACACCGTGCGGGCCACGGTCGGCGAGATAGTCCACGAGGGCATGACCCAGATCGGCCTGAAGGTCGAATACAGGCTGATCGAGTTCGGCGACCTGGTTGGCCAGCTGACCGTCACATTCGACTGGGAGGCCATGGTCATCGGACTGACCGGCGGAACGGACCCGCACAGCGGAATCAACGTCTGGCACAGCGGCGAGGGTCTGCACCTTTGGTATCCGAACCAGCCCGAGCCCGCGACGGAATGGGAGGCCGAGCTCGACGAGATCTACATCACGGCCAGCCAGGAGCTAGACGGCGGCAGTCGCGTCGAGCTCTACCACCGCGCACAGGAGATAGTCGCCGAGAACGTGCCGCTCATCTATACGACGCTCTCTGAGCGACTCAGCGCGGTGCGCAACATATTCGGCAACACGACGCCCACGCTGTATGGACTCTATGATGTGCGATATCTGTACAGGACGGACCAGTGACAAAGGAGAAAACGAGCTGATCACATGCGTACGGCCCCGCCGTGGGCACGCCGTGGGGGAAGATTCAGCGTGAACCGTTTCGGAGCGCTCTAGCTTCCCGCGCAGTCCGACTCCTGTTTGCTCTCGTGCACAAAGGGCAACGTACGCTCGAGAGGAAGCGCCCCTGCGGGCTGGAGCGCTTGGACCTGCAAGGCTGCGGGCGATGAACCCCGACCGCGAGGACGGACATTGCTGCGGCTCACGGGCGGGATTCCGCGCCTGCATCGGTGAGGGTTCTGCGCCTTTACGATAAGTGTCCCGCCAATGCTTCCATCGCGGCGACGAAAGGAATGGGCGGTCCTGACAACCCGAAGACAGTCGACGAGCGCGTGGGAATCAGGGCAACTGAGGCCGGTAGACTGGGGTTGACTGAAGAAAGAACCATCTTCGAGATGCGACTGGGGCTCTAGGTACACCGGCGTCCAAATTTTGACTGAGAGATCGCTCCTCTTCGGATGGGTCACCGTGAAGGTTCGGTTGCCAAAGGACGGCACCGTGGATGTCGAGGTTGGTGCGGGTGCCATTAGTCGACCCGACCGAGGAGCGTCCCCAGACGACTTTGTGAAGTAGCGCTGTCTCTGTATCTCCACGCCCAGACTCACTGGGACACGCCGGATACAGCTTGGCCCGGTCAGTTTGACTTGATGAAGTCGGCTGCCCGCTCCGCCATGGCAATTACCGTGAGGTTGAGATTCGCCCGGACCGTGTCAGGCATGATCGAGGCGTCGACTATTCGCAGCCCGTCGACGCCGTAGACCCTCCCGAACTGGTCCACCACGGCCAGTGGGTCACTCGAAGGACCCATTCTGCAGGTGCTCGACACGTGGTGTGCGGTGACTACCTCCCGCTTCATCCAGGAATCCAGGGCATCATCGCTGCGCAGCACGTCATCCGATGGTGCGACCCGCTGATCGACTATCCGATCGAACGCCTCGTGCCTGAACAGGTCGGCGCACACCCTGATACCTTCACGGAGTCGTGCTCTATCGAAGGGGTCGTCGAGAAGATTGAAGTCGAGGTAGGGCGGTTTCGCGGGATCGTTGGACTGGACTCGCAGTTCGCCTTGGCTCAAGGCCAGGTAGAGGCATAGGCTCACGCCTACGCCTACCGGGTTTTCATGGTCCAATCCTCTCATGGGCCTCTCTGTCGAGTAGTTGCCCATGTATATGACCAGGTCGTTCTTGTAGGGCGAGCCGGAGGCCGTAAACCGCAATGTGACAGTTCCCGTCGTGACCTGGTCGACGTCCAACGGGAAGCCTTCACGTGTGCGCCATGCCATTGGCACATCCGGGTGATCACGAAGATTGCGCCCGACTCCAGGAAGGTCCTGTACGACGGGTATGTCCAACTGCCGCAGCTGATCCGCCGGACCGATACCCGACAGAGCGAGGATGTGCGGAGTTCCTATGGCGCCGGCACAGAGGATGACCTCATCGCCGTAGACAGAGTACTCCTCATCGCCGCCGAATACGCGTAGTCCTATCGCCCTGTGCCCTTCCAAGATGACTCCAACCACAAGGGAGTGGGGCCTGATAGTCAATCCCGGTCGACCTCGAGCGGGGTTGAGGTAGCCGATTGCCGTGCTCACACGCACGCGGCCGTCGATGTTAAAGGGCAGAGGCCCCACTCCCGTCGAGCCTGGCGCATTGTGGTCCGGGCAGTCGGGGAACCCGGCGTCTAGACACGCACTGTAGAAAGCGTGCTGCTGGGGTCCCCACTCATTGGGTTGGTACCTGCGGCAGCTGATGGGGCCGTCCGAACCATGGAATTCGCCTGCGAAATCCCGGTCCGTTTCGAGCTTCCGCAGGTACGGGAGCATCTTTTCAAACCGCCATTCGTGGTTTCTCCACTCCGCCCACCGGTCAAAGTCCTCCGGCATTCCCCGCAGAAACTGAGCGTCATTGACGGCGCTGGAGCCGCCGACGACTTTGCCACGAGGGATGTCTATTTCGGTCTCGTCCGTGGCCCTCGCTCTAAAGCGCCACATGTGCTCGCCATCCCAGATGGCCGCCCCGGTCCCGTAGGCGTCCCTCAACGGCTCAGGCATGCGCTCCGGCGAGGGATAGTCTCCGCCGGCCTCGAGAAGCAGAATCGACCGGTGAGGGTCTTCTGATAGACGGGCCGCAAGTACGGCACCTGCCGAACCTGCGCCGACGACGATTTGATCGTATCCCTTACGCATGCCGGCGCTTCTAGAGACGCAGTTCTAATCTGGGTCTCAGCAGGCGGTCGGGCACCTTGGTTTCGCGCATAAACTCGACCAGGAGCCGATGGATCTCCCTGGCTACGTCAGTGTCCCGCTCTATCACATTGTCGAGCTGTTGGGGATCGGATGCCAGATCGTATAGCTGGGACACTCCCGGGGCAGGGCTGTACAGCAGGCTCCAATGTTCCGCAGTGACGGTCGTGACCGGAGGATCCTTGAGATCACGGAGGAAGTTGTCTACCGACTGGACTGCGTCGCCCGGATTGGCGAATGGGATACTGCTGACGACATAGTCGCGTCCCGATCGTGTGGAGTCGCCCATGGCAGGCGCAAGTGAGCGGCCCTGAACGAACTCCGGGATGTCCAGACCCAGCAGATCGAGCACTGTGGGCATCACGTCAATTGCGGAACTCAGTCCGCTGTACACGCCTGGAGATACCCCGGGGGCACGGATCATAAGGGGCAAATGAACGATCTCCTCAAAGAGCGGAGAGTAGCTCCATTGCGAACCCGGTTCGTCATAAGGCCGAAGCGTTCCGTCCGGGTACTTGTCGGAGCTCATCTTGCCGAAGAGACCTCCATGCTCTCCGAAGTAGAAGCCATGGTCTGAGGTGAAAATGACAACCGTCTCATCCGCAAGTCCCATATTCTCAACCGACTTCAGGAGATAGCCCAGCCAGGTGTCCACCATCGTGATCTCGCCGCAGTAGGTGGCGTGCCCTTTACGTACCTGCGCCTCTGTGTAGCCTGGCACATCATGCCAGTTGCCGTAGAGCGGGAGCACGAGTTCACCGTCGTACTCAGGCAAGTAAAGCTCGGTGTAATAGGTCGGGGCATCCCAAGGTTCGTGGGGATCCCATGTGTCGACATATAGAAAGAAGTCTTCCTTGTAGTGGCGTTCCAGCCACTGCATGGCAGTCATGAATGTCTTCGGCGCATTCCTGTCCGATTCATAGTGCCATCTATCCCTGATATCCAGGCTCCGGAATCAACGACCACAGGCTGTCTTGTCCGGCGTTCATGAAGAAGGTCTGGAAGCCGCGGTCGTAGTTCATTCCGTCCCTGAGGTAGTAGGGCGTGTCCACGGAAGCCGCCGTGTGAAGGCCATGTTCGGCCAGTATCTCCGCCAGGGTAGTCACGCCTGCGGGTAGAGCCTCCCACCCCATGAAGGACATCGTCCAGCGCCCCGTCTGATGGTCCGCCCGGGTGGGCATAGTCGGGAATCCGGCGGAATAGTGGCCGTCGAACCTGACCGACCCTGCTGCCAGCGCATCTAGAGAAGGGGTTCGAATCGTCGGATTGCCGTATGCTCCTATGTGGTCCCTACGAAAAGTGTCAGAAACTATCCAGATGACTTTCATCTTTGTCCCCTCCTGATTCTGCCGTTGAGGAATGGACTAAGGGGGAATCGAACCCTAGTGGCACACTTCCCACAGTTCCTACCCCAAGAATGGACGCTGGGGGAATCGCGCTCAACTACGGATAGACCTGACTCTGGGGCTAGTTACCACAGGAGTGGAGCTAAGGGGGCGGTATTGCGAACGTTTCAGTATGTGGTCTCAATCTAGGTGTCGGCAGCCATTCTTGTGGTGGTGAACTGGTGGATAGGAAGTGGTAAGGGTGAGGAAAGCGGTTCCTGATTTGATCGATCGCCTTTCTCCTAAGCCGGTGTCCGCTGCCATTGACGCCGGCTTAAGAGAGTGTGCAAAAGGAGGCGAAGGATAATGGCATCAATGAAGCTGGACGCCCGGCTCAAGGATCCAATTGGGCCCAAGGGTATCGGCCTCAAGCCCGCGAACGGGCTTGATCTGGATGACTTCAAAGTTGTTTCAACTAGCTTGACCAACTGAAGATTCGATGGTGTCCGACAGCCATGCATTTAAGCTCTTGCCCTCAGCCTGTGCAGCCGTTGCTGCCGCCCGGTGAATCTCAGGGCTCATTCTGAGAGCCACTTTCCCGGAGAAGGGCTTATCGGGCTCTTCGCCTCTCTCTGCGCACATAGCCAGGTAATCGTCTATCGAGCACCGGAACTCCTCGTTCAGTTCCTCTACGGAAGTCCCCTCGAAGAAGATCACGTCGCGGGTATTTATCACCTCTCCGTGTAATACCTGGCCCTCGTAGTCAAACTCCACCTTCGCGCGATATCCCTTGTACATCAGCATCGTATATTCCAGCCTCTCTCAAGAATCGCCTTATCGACTCAACCGTGGCCTTATTGGCTTCCTTCATGGGATGTGGTCGATGAAAGTGGGCACGAACTCCGTTCAGCCAAATGCCCTTCCTGGAGCCGGCTCGCTCCTCAATATCACCACCGCGGGCTGATATAAGCGACTCGATATCTGTCCACCGAATCCCGGACTAGGTAGGCCTCTGGAAGATCAGCGCCAGAGTCCTGCGGTGCTTCTTCCTCATGCCTCATGATATCAGGGCTTGCTATCGCGATCACTATTGCGACATTGGAAGGCGTGACTCCGTGCGGCGTGGAACCCGGGCGCGGACCAGCGGCAGATAATGCGCATACTCCCAAACACGCGCTAAGGCAATAGCCGCACGCAGCACTTCGAGAACACGTGATGATCATTGGCAGCTCGTACGTTCAGGTCTTTCTGGCCCGGGCACGCAGGATCGTCGATGGCGAGAGGGATCTCCAGCCGGTCGCCGGAAACGCGGAACCGGACCGGCCGCATCAGGGTCGAAAAGTATGCGTCCGCCTCATCTATCAGGCCTTCGTGCACGGCACAGTCCATGTCTGTACGATCCCCGGGCGGCGCCGAGAATTTCGCATGGACATCGAAGACGGGCGCTCCATCCACGGACTGTCCTCCATCAGTGATTGGAACAAAATCACATCGCCGTACGTCTTTACCTCCTCCTGGAGGACGCCGTCGGAGTCCAGGTTTTCGTTGATGCGCAGGCTGGCCTCGCCCAGCCGGCAGAGGGAGTCGCGCAGGGCCTCGTTCTCCCGCTCAAGCTCCCCGGCGTTCCTGAAGGGTTTCCTCCTCTTGGCCGAAGTCCTCAGCCGGGCGCCCGGCTGAGGACTTCGGCTGCCGCTTCATGTGGGTGCGGATGTCGGTTTCGAGCCAGACCACGACAGGAAAGTCGATCAGGTCGAGGCCCGTCTGCACAAGCCTCGGATGGCAGATCAGGACATCGATTCCCTCGTCCACCCTGATTGGTGTCTAACCGCTCACGCGAACATTTCGACCATCGCTCTCTGCTCGGCTCTTAGTGGAAGGGCTGGGTTCTTGGGCAAGGGGTAAATCTCGGCCTCATTCCATAACTGACGTCTGACGCTGGTGGCAGTCCCAATTTTCAAGCCACGTTCTCTGAGCTCCTTGACGAGCACAGATCCCTCAAACAGGAAGACCGATGCGATTACCCAGGGCTGGGTTGTGCCACGGGAAGACGCGGCTCCGGATCGAGGTCCAGTGAGTACAAGGTAATAGTCGGGCACGGCATCGGATCTAATGTCCAATAAGCCGTGATCGAGGCCGTATTTCTTGATATTGACCGACCTGCCAACGAGTCCCCCTCCGGCGAAATGACCGTCTACGCCCTTGGTTACGGCAGATTCGGACAACCTGATGCCAAAGATGCGAGAAGCGACGTACTCCCCAAGGTGACCGGAGAGGCTAGGACGGCCAATGATCGTGGCAATCTCGTCGTCGATAGCATTCCTCTGCTTGATGATCGAGGCAAGCCGCTGTAATTCATGGTGACTCATATCTTGGACTCCCAACAGTACGCCCGAACTTGGCGAACGCGTCATTCTTCTCATTGCGAGATGTCTACAACACCAGACTGAACCGCAAAACGAAAGTTCTTGATTTCGTCAAGTCTGGTTGGAAACGCGCCCTAAAAGGGTTCGAAAGGCAGCCCCGAGCGGAACAGTTCGGAATAATGGGCTGTCTTCCGGATGTAAAGGTCGCCGACAGCATATGCCCCGATACCCGCATCCGGTTCTATATAGCAAACTTCCCAGTACGAGTTCCAATACCAGATCAGGACGAGCTCGATCTCAGACCTGCGCGGATGTTCGATGATCTGCCGCCAAGCGTCATCGTATTTTCCTTCCCTGCCCAGCGGATCGACTTCTGGAAGGTTCACCGGGCTGTAGGGATCGCCGCCTTCGGGTGGGTTGTACCAGGAGAAGTACGGACTGTTCGAGGCATAGGTGATGACGCTGGTGAACCTTGGCCAGATGTTCACGACGCCGTCGACACCCGGGATTGCCGATGGCGGATCCAAGTACACGTAGTCGGCTGTGAACTCGTCCTCGTCCTGATAATTGTTGGAGATCTCGATCAATCTGAATCGCTCGGCGCTCCATCCATGGTTCCTCCACCATCCGCCCTTTACATCGGGTACTCCGAATAGTGCCGGCTTCCCATCCAGTCTCAATGCGCGGTTGCCATACTTCGAAGGGGCATAGAAGTTGTCCCAGAGGTAGTCGGTTACCATCTGGCGCTGGTCATCCGTCAAATCGGCCGTCGATACAGGTCTGACACCGCCAACGAAGAATGTGAACGCCTCAACGAGCAGGGCGAATCTCATCGGGATACCGTTGGCATCGATGTAATCCAACATCATCCTGGCTGATTCCTGGTACTGAGCGTGAAGACCGGATGAGTCCGCCGTACCGTCGAGGTTGTCGTCACCCCATCCAAACCAAGAGATTATGACGGTATCGATTCCTGCCCGACGCATCTGCTTGACCTGCCACTCTATGGTCTCTATGTCCTTCGAGGCGTACCAGCCAATTTCCGGCCACGTGGTGGTGAACCCGGTCCATGGAATGGACTGTCGGCCCCAGGAGGCCCGTAGACGTTCCAGTGTGTCGTGCCCCTTCCTCCGGTAGCCTCATGGGGAGGCGACTGCTGGAACCCATGAGTTGGGTAAAGCAGCGTCGCCACGGGCACGTCATTTCTTTCGTATTGGCTCTCTTGTGACGTTGCAGTACTGCATCCCAGCGCTAGCGCTAGCACCGTCAGCGAAAGTCCCAGCCACATGCGCGCCATTGAGCTACCTCTCCTTGGATGCCGGCCACAGCAGTAAAGTGTCACCCGCATAAGTATGTCTAAAGATCAACTGATGGGTGATTGAGATACATCCGCGCATACGCAGGTAGTAAGGTATTGTGGCGGGTTCTCGTCGCCCACCTGATTTTCAGCTTAACCCTGCCTGGAGCGAGTTGACATGGAGATCGAGAAGAAGCGTAAGCGCTTGCTGGCGGCGTTGTGCGAGAAGATGTTCGCCATCTGGGCCTCGGAATTGTCATTTACGAGTTAGACGGACTGCTGAGGAAGCTCAGGAACAGAAAGCCGTGAGATTTTCCAGAGCGGTGTACGTCTCGGCATGGGTGGCTCTCGGCTTGGCTGTGGCCACCGGGATTTACCTCGCTGTCGGTCCGACCTATCAGGGCGTGGAGGCGGTGGCTGCTGGTGAGTCCACCGTCGAGGTCGCCAGGTTCACGGCGACCTATATCGAGGTGAACGGCTTGCGCTCGGTCCCTTTGTTGCTGGTTCCCGTCGTGCTGAGCGGTCTCGCCGTCTGGACCGTCTATGCCCGAGATGCCGGGAAGATCCGGCGCCAGGCGGTCCTCTGGATCGTCCCCGTCGCGCTCCTCGGACTCTGCGCGGTGACGTTCCTATCCATCGGCCTGCTCTACCTCCCCACGGTGATCGCACTCCTGGCCGCGGCGCTTGCGGGCTCGAGGATGAAGGTTTTATCCTGAGCTGTCCCTAACACAGCGACTCCCGCCCTTTGTGCCGTTTCTACGAGGAGTTGGACATTCTTCGCGAAACTGAAGGACGGGAGCCGGACGGCGAGTAGGGTAGAGCGCGGGCCCGGTCAAGTCATGGCAGGCTTTCGATGGTCCAGGTCGAACCCTCGTGGCTGGGGTCAAGATTCCCGTCCGCCACCGCGTCCCCGTTCCCCTTCACCATGAAGGACGAATCGTCGTGGAAGCCGCCCTTGTATGTTGAAGGCGGTTCCCAATAGTGACTTCACAGAGGTGGAGTGGGGTGTGGCAGACCGATCCGCTCTTGGTCATCAAAGACCGTTGTCAAGCATGGGTCGCCGCACCATCCCCAAGCAGAGCCCGAACGGTTGCCCGGGCCGATTGAGCCCGCATCGTGCAAGGAAGGGCCAGCACTCTACACAGGAGGTATGTATGGAACAGGAAGCAGTCTACGTAGGCATCGATGTGGCCAAGGCCCAGATGGACGTCGCGGTCCGCCCCACCGGCCAGAGGTGGCTCATCTCCAATGACGAGCCTGGAATCCGGGAACTGGTCTCCCGTCTCAAGGCCCTGGAACCTGCCATGGTGGTGCTGGAGCCTACGGGCGGTCTGGAACTGCCTTCGGTGGCAGCCCTGGCAGCTGCGTCGCTGCCGGTGGCCATCGTCAACCCCAGGCAAGTTCGAGACTTCGCCAGGGCCACCGGGACACTGGCGAAGACCGACGCCCTGGACGCGGCCTCACTGGCACACTTCGCCGACGCGGTTCGCCCAGCCGTGCGCCCTCTGAAGGACGCCGAGACCCAGGTCCTGAGTTCGCTGGTTGCCCGCAGACACCAGGTCATAACCATCCTGGTGGCTGAGAAGAACCGGCTCGGGAGCGCGATCAGTGCCGTCCGACCCCGGATCGAGGCCCACATTGTCTGGCTCAAGCAGGAGCTGAGCGACATCGACGAAGAGCTGCGGCAGACACTGCGCAGCAGTCCGGTGTGGAGGGAGAAGGATGACATCCTGCGCAGCGTCCCCGGGGTGGGTGAGCAGATCTCCCTCGCTCTGTTGGCCCAGTTGCCGGAGTTGGGCACGCTGAACCGTCGAGAGATCGCCGCGCTGGTGGGCGTGGCCCCCTTCAACCGCGACAGCGGCACGGTGCGGGGGAAGAGGCGGGTCTGGGGTGGTCGGGCACGGATCCGCGCCGTCCTGTACATGGGAGCACTGGCCGCCAGCCGTTTCAATCCCGTCATCCGGGACTTCTACCAGCGGCTGCTGGCCGCTGGTAAGCCGAAGAAGGTCGCCCTCACCGCCTGCATGCGCAAGCTGCTCGTAATACTCAACTCCATGCTCAAGTCGAGCTCTTCCTGGCGCGCTGAGCGCGCCAGGACCCCGGTACTCGTCGGACGCTCCTCTTGAAATTCAACACAGTTGCTTGACAGGATTAGCCGCTCCATCCGCTCCAAGAAGACTTCACGCCGCGTCTTGGGCTTCCTGCACGCGCAATCAAGGTCGGCGAACGTCGGCTGGTCTGACACGTCCTCACCCCCGGTCCTATGCTCACTCTTGGGCAAGTTCCCTCAACCCCCTTAGCGACTCATTCAGAGATTCCCTAGATCAGGCCCTCGTCCTCCGCGGCCCGCTCCACCACGTCCCAGCCCTTCTCCGTCCCAGCTACGATGCTAGTGCAGACCTCGGCCTCAAGGAGGGCCTTGCCGTCCGGGTCTCCTGGGTCCACCGACAGGAAGGCACGCTCGACGTCCTGAAGTAGCCCGGGGTCCAAGTCCCCTTGAACGGTGAAACAGCAGTGGCTGTATCCCGGGCTTGACCAGAAGGTCCGAATGGGGGCTTGGTCGGGCCGCCCCTGCGCCGATTCGAGGGTCAGCCCGCTGATCGCACCGGCGTCATACTCCCTGCTCGCCACCCTCTCAACAACGTCCTCCTCATCCAAGGCCGAGCCGCCCGACCGGTCGTTGTGAAAGGTGAACGCCGACAAATCCGATCTTGGATCGATGCCCATCTCCTTGAGATAGTGGTGGGGCAGTAGCCCGGCCTGGACAGAGCCGCGGCCGCCGAACGCGAATCGCCGGCCGGCCAGGTCGGAGACGGCTTGGACTTCGGACTCACGATGCGTAATGAAGTGGGTCACGAAGTCGACGTCCACGTCACGCATCGCGATCACGCGGGCCGGCTCGTGCATCAGACGCCTGATCTTCACGTACGAGAGGGGGCCGTTCCAAGCCACATCCACCTCGCCGCTAACGAAGGCACCGACCAAGGCGTCGTATCCAGAATATAGTACCCAGTCCATCTCGATGCCACACTTGCGGAAGATCGCCGTCAGCGCCTCGAACGCCTCGATGTGATCCTGGGACGCGGTGCCACCTAGCCTGAACACCATCTGCCTCCTTGGCTCCCTTTTCTTGGGTCTCCGGGCCAATCGGCTGGGAGTGGCCAGAGCGTCCCCGATGCCCACTGAGCTATGACTGCCCCGTCTGTCACCAGCTTGGTGCCAGTAATGCAAGAGGATCCGGTACATGCCAGAAACAGGATTCCCTCGGCGATCTCCCGGGCCTTGGCGAATCGATCCAGAGTGACCTGTGACGTGCGTTCCGCGAGTAGCTCGGGATCGGTGAACGGGGTCTTGTAAGCGACTTCTTGGTGAATCCAGTGTGGATCGAATAGACCCTTATCCCCTTCGGGGCGTATTGGATCGCCGCTGAGTTGGACGCCAGCCGTATCGCCCCCTTGGCGTTCCGGCAGCAGGGAGGTAAAGGTGTTCGCGTTGACGACTCCGTGTATCGAGAAGATGTTGATGATCGACTCTCCTTCGCGCTGCTCGGTCCGCTGGGGTCTGAAGAGTCGCCCCCGCAAGGTCGGGTATGCCGATGCCGGCATTATTGTCGAGCGCGTCCTCGGTCATCTCAATCGATTCGATTACGGACCAACACGACTCTTGGTCGGTCACGCTGAGATGGACGTAACCAAGCCCGCCGCCGACCCTCCGGACCTCTTCGGCGGTGCGCTCCCCATATCATCTTTGATGTCGGCCAACTAGATTGTGGCCCTTCAGCGGTAAAGGCTCAGTCGGCGGTGCTACCGATGGCCATGGTGTCGCCGGTCGGTCCGTGGCCGCCCCGGTGATGATCGCCACTTTGCCCTCTAGTCGCAAGTCGTCAGCCTACCGAGGCAGCCCCACTTGGTCAACGGTCGGCCTTTGCGGGCGGTGGTTGATGTCGCTTGTGAGGAGCCGTGCCTCTTCCTCCAGGGCTCGTCGCGGTGTTGGCCAATCTGAGGTGGCCGCTCCTACCCCGGGAAGTGGTTGCCGTACCTCTCGACGTGGACCAATTCTGACATGCGCTTGCGGCCGACGCCCTGGCCCCGGAAGTCGCCGCGGCGGTAGCCGAACGGCAATACGGTTATCAGTTCCAGGCCCTGAGGTATGCCCAGCAAATCCGCGATGCTCTCGCGCTGGTCGTCCGTAAGCGTGACGAAGCAAGTGCCCATCCCCTCCGACCAGGCAATCAACTCCATCTGCTGCAACGCGCGGCCCGCATCCATTTGCGGCTGGTCCGCATCCTCCATCACGATGGCGATGGCGAGAGGCGCACGGGCCAGGAACCCGCCGGTGCGGGCGGTCTCGCCAAGCTTGGCGAGGGTGTCCCTGTCGCGGACGACCACAAAGCGCCAGGGCTGCTGGTTACGAGAGCTGGGCGACCACCGGGCCGCGCTGAGCAGTTTGGCCAAAGACTCGTTGGACACCGGGTCCGGCTTGAATTCCCGCACGGTGCGCCGAGTTCTGAGACACTCGTAGACGTTCATCCGCTTCATCCTCTATATGGGTAAGTTGCATTACATTATGGGCCCTTTTCGATTGGCGTCAGCCTTTGAGGTTGGCCGTCAGCTAGGTTCTCTGGCCGGTGTCGGGCGCCCCTACCAAGCGGTCAGCTTGCACGGCGGATTGCGGGACGATGTAGTCTCGGCCAGGAGACTGTAGATTCTACGGCGTGGCAACTCCAATGGTTCGGAGGTTCGGCGGGATACCTGCGTGGAACGTCCGATTCACTTTGGGTGGAGTTGAGGGGACCGTATTACGAAAGTTCCGACATGAAGTCGCAATTTAGGAGTCAACAGCTATTATCGCGGTGTTAGACTGGCGGAGAGCAATTGACCAGAGACGAAATCTGGTCCGATGTCAGTGACATTCACCCGCATGGACCTCCGCGCTAGGTTGTACGCCGTCGCCATCAGGTAACCGGCTAGGCCCATACGTTTCACTTCACGATAGCGCGTGCGCCCGACCATACAGTGCCCGGAGATCGGACGCTTAGAGGGTCTACTGGACTGGGAGGTGATAGGTTACACTTTACAGGTGATCGTTCACTTCCTGCACGAGGGGCTCCAGCTTCTCTACGAGAATGGGGACCGGCGGCGGGTGTCGCCGGCGCACGTTGCCAAGGTGGAACGAATATTGGCACGTCTTGACGAGGCGACGGGTCCGACTGGCATGGACCTACCTGGCTTCCGGCTGCATCCGCTTAAGGGCGATCTCACCGGCTATTGGTCAGTGGCCGTGTCCGCGAACTGGCGCATCGTGTTTCGCTTCGAAGGTGCGGATGCCAGGGACGTCGATCTGGTCGATTACCACTGAAGGAGGATCATGACATGCCTATGAACAACCCACCCCATCCGGGTCTGTCCGTGCGTCACGACTGCCTGGAGCCGTTGGGGCTGACCGTGGCGGAGGCGGCGAAGAGGCTGGGGGTCAGCCGCAAACAACTGTCGGACCTCGTAAACGGCCATTCGGGGATCTCTCCGGAGATGGCTATCCGCCTTGACAGAGCCTTTGGCGGGGACGCGAACACATGGTACCGGCTACAGGCGGCCTACGACTTGGCTCAGGCGATGAAGCGAGCCGACCAGATCAAGGTCGAGCGAATCACAACCGTGGCCTAGCAATATGCGGTGGCCGGATGGACGCAGGTAAGTGGTGGAGTTGGGGGGACCGTATTACGAACGTTCCGACATGAAGGCTCAATATACGCGTCAACAGCTGTCGTTGGTTGTGCAAGTAACGCCTCCGGTAGAGCTCCCTTGGATCAAGATGGCGCGGGCGTCAGCACGCAAACGGGATCACCGGGAGGAACGGTTGCGGGCGAGAGCCACGATTGCTCACTGGTTTCCGCCTTCGGTTGTTCCCGGTGCATTGATGGCGTCTCCGCCCAGGTCCACCCTGGCGTCAAGGGTTGTAGGGAGCGCCTCCAGGTCCGGATTGCTCAGAACCGTGCCGATACAATCCTGGCTCCCGCCAACGAAGGTGTCGTACAGGTCGATGTCCGTGGCCACGCACCAGGCCCGGTCCTCCGGCCACCATATGTTTGGGGAGTGCCGCCAGGAAGGCCAATCTCCGGCAAGAAACGCCATGATGGAGTCGACGGGACCACGGAACAGAAGGTAGTCTCGCCCCGGTGTCCTCACCCTGGCATTTGCCTTGTAGAGGCGCTTGTCGATGTTCCCATAGCCTTCCCAGAGGCAGAAGTAGCAATTGTCGGGAGTTGCGGTGAATCCCCTGAGCGCTTGGACAAGGGTACGGCACTCCGCCTCGGGGATTGACCCAATCTTCGGATGGGAACCCCACGGCGGGTCTTCGTACATGACGCCGGAGTCTTCACTCAGACCCGCGATGCGTTCGAACTGCATTAGGGGATGTACGGTTCGTCCCGTCCACGAAGCCACCGTAGACCATCGGACCGGCCGTTCCTCGTCACCGCCCAGATAGGCGGGATGAAATACCCGGGCATACGCAGGGAACCCATCCGGAAGCAGGGACCGCAGCGTCCCGAAGTTCGACAGGCTCTCCTCCACCCACCTGGCCGCCGACACGTCCTCGGAGAACTCCACACCATCGGGAGCAAGCTTTGTCTGCCGTATGGGGATGCGCCCTCCCGGGGTGTACATCACCATCTTGGACGGGCCGGCACCTTTCCCGGGGTATACCCAGGTCGGCAGCAGCGCGCGAACCCATGATTGCAAGGAGAACTTCATATCCCCATTGTCATATCAACATTCGTCCTGTCTCTGGGCGTCGCAAACCGGGGGCGGCACCTCCAGCCTGAAGCACAGCGCGAGGGTCCTTGATCCTGTGCAATTCGGAGGAACGTCAATTCGTCAGGAACAGATCGGAAACATCCTTGTCGGGGACGACCGCCCTGGCGATGACCGCCCGACCATCCTGCCAGAGTTCACCTGTGGGCTTAACGGTATCGCGGTTGTAGCCGAAAAACAGGTCGCTGAGATCCGGCTGCCCGGACATAGAATCGATGGCTTGCTGTGCGTCGTCAGCCTCTGGGAACTCCAAGTAGGCGTATACCGTGCTGGTCTCACCTTCGTTCAGGAAGCCTGCATGGGCGAAGAAGGTGGGGGGCGGCGGTGAAGATCCTCCGCCCTGCGGGGCGCTCTCTGTCCCCAGGTTGAAGGCAACCAGAAAGTCTACGCGGTCCGCGTGGCCGAGCAGAGCCGCGAGGGAGGCGTTTAGGTCTCCGCCGTCCAGGTGACGGTCTATTGTTTCCCGGAGGAGTTCCGGGCTGTCGGCCAGCAAGAGTGTCTCGGAGTCGGGAATGGCTATGAAGAGGTCGTCGTACGAGGGAAAGACAAAAAGTTCGAGGCCACGATGAGGATCGATGACCCCTGGGGGATCGAATCGGCTGCCAGTATCCACCAGGGAAGGCGCTTTCCGAAGCACTTCCGAGAAGCCCTCAAAGTTGCCTGCCAGAATGGTGGCGCTCGCACCCTCATTGTCGGTGGTCGCGAATGCGACACTCTCGATTTCTGCAGAGACCAATAGCTCCGACCCGAGTAGGCCGTAGGTTCTCTTGGACAGTTCGTCGAATCCGTGCTCGACCTCCTGACGCATAGCAGACCGCTGTAAGACCAGTTCGATCTCGGCGAATACGAAATGTGAGCTATCCGTCGGCAGGCGACTCAGGAGCCTCGCAGGATTGTTCGCCCCTGACTGGTCGGGTGTGCCCGCGTTGGGTTTGGCACCATCGGTATCGCATCCTGTCATCAGGGCAGCTGCCATCAGGCATGGCAAGCCGATCCCCGCTGCACTACGACGCATTCTTGACATAGCGACCACGAGGTAAACGGTTTCCTACCTGCGAGCGTCCGTGTCTAAAGTACAGGCCGCGAACTAACCTCAGGGTTCCTGCCGACATACCTCACGGCTGGGTCGGACAAGGTGAGGATCCTTGCCATCATTTCGCTGTCCCCCAGCACGCCCTGCAGGACTCGCTCGCCGTCGGGAGTTGTGAACGTTCTCGGGAATTCGACTACTACGGTTTCGGTCGATCCGGCCCCAATCTCCAAGGCCACCCGCTCTGTCTCCGAAACTCTACTCTGGACTTGGAAGGCGCCAACACAGTCCGTGTCAAGTATGTAAGTTGCCCGGGTAGTCTGTGAGTACAGGGTATCGCCGCATCAGCCCGCCGTGCCGATCCGTATACCGAGTTTCTGGCGGCTAGCATTGGCCCTTATCCTGATTTTCAAGCCCGGTGGCGCACTGGCTCTGTACCGGACACGCCCCCCACTTCGGAGCGTAAGCCGTGCAGGACAATGCCCCGAGATCTAGGAGATCTTGGTTCCACGGCACATTGGCGCCCTTCGGCCCGACCCGTTAGCTAAGGGAGAGCCTGAGACACCAAGCTGGGGAGGCAGATCATCACGTCGATCCGCTGCAAAACATTGTCGGTCACCCACGCCTCGCTGCAGTCTGGGGCCACCGTGTTGGGAAGAGAGTACGCCGCTGCCCTTAGGGGTTACACAAGAGCGTCGGCACTAGGAGCGACCGCATCAAATGCACGATTCGGCTCACCATCCTGCTACCCTCGGGAGGTAGCGATGGAACTCGCTCTGAGGTTGGATGACGGGCCCGATGTGTGGCAGAGAGTGGTCATTCCAGGAGGACATTTATCTTTTCCAAGACTTCGCCGATAACCTGCCGTGTGGCGTGGCACTCGAAACGGGCGCGTCTAGCCTTCCAATCCAGGCTCTTTACCTGGTCGGTCGGCTAGCACCACTCCTGAGACGGCGCCTGTGGGAGGGAGAGAAACTTCAAAGGGATATCCCTTAGCCTTGGAAGTGACGGGACAGAAGAGCGCCAAGCCGGCCTTGCCGTTGTAGACTTCGGGACTCAGAACTAAGGCGGGTCGGTGGCCGGCCTGCTCATGGCCCGCTTGGGGTGTGAAGCTCAACCACACGATGCCTCCCCGTGCGGGGACGTACCCGAGATCTACCATACTTCGCCGCCTTGAGCCGGGCCCGTATCCAGTTCGGTATGGAGATTGCTGGGTTCGACTAGGGCCAGCATGCTATTGAGATCGTAAGCCTTCTTGCGCAGCACCACCTGGTCGCCCTGCGGCACGATTTCTATGGCCGAGCCATCTTGGACGCCCCACTGCTCGGCGATCGGCTTGGGAATGCGGACCGCCAGGCTAGTGCCCCACTTGGAGACATGTGACTTCGCACCCATGCGAGTACCCTCCTGTAAAGATACATTATATATATGGAGTTCTAGTGTCCCGTATCTAAAGTACGTTTGCAAAAATGAGCCACATTAGCCAGTATCTGATCGGCAGTTTGGGTCCAGACGAAGGGCTTGGGGTCATTGTTGGTGATGTCAAGGTAATGGTAGATGGCCGATTCGAGTTCGATGGTGCTCCGGTGGACACCGCGGCGCAACTGTTTTTCGCTGAGCAGTGCGAACCATCTCTCGACGAGGTTGAGCCATGAGGCGCTGGTGGGAGTGTAGTGCACATGGAAGCGCGGCCTCCTGGCGAACCACCGACGAACGAGGTCGGTCTTGTGGGTGCCGTAGTTGTCCACGATGAGATGCACGTCCAGATCGGTGGGTACCGAGTCCTCGATGGTATCGAGGAACTTGCGGAACTCGACCGAGCGGTGGCGCCGGTGGCACTGACCGATGACCCTGCCTGTCTCGGCCTCCAGAGCGGCGAACAGGGACGTGGTGCCATGCCGAATATAGTCATGGGTGCGCCTCTCCGCCTGTCCGGGCCTCATGGGCAACAGCGGCCGGGTGCGGTCCAGTGCCTGGATCTGGGTCTTCTCGTCCACACACAGGACCAACGCCCTATCAGGCGGGTTGATGTACAGGCCCACGATGTCGCGAACCTTCTCGATGAAGAGCGGGTCCGACGACAGCTTGAAGGTCTCGGTCCGATGGGGCTGCAGTCCGAAGGCCCGCCATATGCGGTTGATGGTGCTATGGCTCAGGCCAGAGCGCCTGGCCATCGAGCGCGTGCTCCAATGGGTCGCATCCGTTGGAGTGGTCTCCAGGGTCAGCGCCACGACTCTCTCCACGTCAGCGTCGGTGGTCCTGCGGGGCGTACCTGGCCTCGGCTCGTCCACCAGTCCATCCACCCGCCGCTCCAGGAACCGAGACCTCCATTTCCCCACCGTAGCCTTCGATACCCTCAACTCTTCGGCCACAGCGGTGTTTGTCTTCCCTTCGGCGCATCCCAATATCATTCGGGCCCGGTGAGCCAGCGCCTGTGCTGTTTTCGGGCGGCGCGCCCACGCTTGCAACGTCTCCCTCTCCTCATCGGAGAGTGTCAACGGCGGAGTTGGTCGCCCAGGGCGGCGCATGAGCATCCTCCTGAATTGAACTGTCAGAACGATACAGGCTGCCACTTACTTAATCCATTAACTTTAGATACGGGACACTAGGTGTCGGCAGCCATTCTTGCGGTGGTGAACTGATGGATAGGAAGTGGTAAGGGTGACGAAAGCGGTTGCTGATTTGATCGATCGCCTTTCTCCTAAGCCGGTGTCACTGGCAGCGGACACCGGCTTAATACTATTTTGTTAGATAGAGACCTCAGAAGAGCTGGTGATAGTGAGAGTCGTGGTGGCAGGTTGTTTTCGCACCATTTGACGGAGAGGCGCGATGACGATCTTGAAGGCTGCGGCCTCACCCCTGGATGACCTTGACGAGTTTCTGAGGCCGTTCGGCTCGCTGGTGCGCAGGGCGGAGAGTCGGCACGCGATGGAGCGCTACACGACGGGGCTCCTGTCAGACCTTCGGCGCAAGACCGCATCGGAGATTGGCAGGGCGGTTGCGGGAACCAACTCGCAGCGTCTGCAGGAGTTTCTGACCCGGACGAGATGGGACCCGCAGGAGATGGACCGGCTCAGGATCGGGCACATGATGGTTCATGCCAGCGTGGGTGGGGGCGTTCAGATCGTGGACGACACCGGCATCGCCAAGAAGGGGAGCCAGTCGGTTGGAGTAGCGCGTCAGTACTCGGGGACCCTGGGTCGTGTGGACAACTGCGAGGTGCTGGTGTCGACCCACTATGTGGACCGGGTGTATGACTGGCCGCTCACGTCCCGGGTGTATCTTCCACAGTCCTGGGTCGAGGATGGCGAGCGCAGGTCTGTGGCCGGGGTGCCTGCGGGGTTGGCCTTTGAGACCAAGGGTGAGATCGCCCTGGGACTGATAGATGCCGGGATGGATGCCGGCGTACGGACGAGGGCGGTGGTGGCGGATGCGGGCTATGGCGATCAGCCACCCTTTTTGGACGGCCTTGAAGATCGACGGCTGCCGTATGTCGTAGGTGTGCCATCCATCGCCCGGTTCCGTATCGCAGATCAAGTTGAGCGGTATCCGGGGGATGAACCTCCTCCGCCGTATCGTGGCATCGGTCGCCCGAGAAAAGCGAAGCGGCTCGAGGACAGGGTACCCGTCAAAGACGCCAGTTCCTTACTGGAAGGACTTGAGCAGGACAGTTGGCGCATCGTCGCCTGGAGGAAGGGAACCAGGGGCGTTCTGCGCAAGCTGTGCACCAGGACAAGAGTGTATCGAGCAGGGTATCGCGGGACACACCTGTCGTCCGTGGGGTGGCTGATCGGCGAACGTCCCGTGGATGGAGATCGTGGAGAAGTCAAGTACCACTTCGCCTGGGGAATGGACCGGGTGGGCCTGGATGATATTGTCGAGCTGGCTCACAGCCGCTGGATAATCGAGCGCTTCTACCAGGACGCAAAGGGTGAGGTGGGACTCGACGACTACGAGGGCAGGCTATGGTCCGGGTTCCACCGCCATGTGGCGCTGTGCATGCTGGTCCACTGTTACCTGGCACTCCTCCAGGACTACGGATCGGACATCGAAGAGCACGAACCCTCCGGCCCCGGCGAGGACCACAGATCGACGGAAGTGCCGGGGCCGACCCGGGGGTTCCCCCCCACAGCAGCGTCAGAGCCTGGCATCGATCAGACGACTGGTACTTGAGCGGATGTTCTCCCAGGTCATCGAAGATCTCATGCGTCCTCGAAACCGCCCACCATGATCTAACAAAGTAGTATTAAGAGAGTGTGCAAAAGGAGGCGAAGGATAATGGCATCAATGAAGCTGGACGCCCGGCTCAAGGATCCAATTGGGCCCAAAGGTATCGGCCTCAAGTCCGCGAACGGGCTTGATCTGGATGACTTCGAAGTTGTTTCAACTAGCTTGACCAACTGAAGATTCGATAGTGTCCGACAGCCATGCATTTAGGCTCTTGCCCTCAGCCTGTGCAGCCGTTGCTGCCGCCCGGTGTCCGAATTCGCCTGCCGCTTCATGTGGGTGCGGATGTCGACTTTGGCCAGAAGGAGGGGGCCTGATCCCCGCAGGACACGGGAGGTTCAAAACGATGTCAGCCAAGTAAGGGGGTGCGGCAGAATCTACTACCGCCGCTTCCAGCGCAACGCCGAGACCGAGGGATGGTGCAGGCCCAAGTGCTGCGCGAAGGACTTCAGGCGGAGACCGGAGCACAGGGGGAAGCGGTGGAGAGGGCGGCGCGCCTGGTGAGAAGACGCCGGTCCTAGTACAGGATCATATGGGTGGGAACCAGCCGTTGAGCCTCCGGGTCCACCGCCAATGCCAGACCCTCCAAAGTGTAAGCCCCCAGCAGCGGAGGGGCCTCGTCCTCTCCAAACACCACGATGGTAACGACGCTCTCGCCGTCTATTGTGGCCCAAGCCTGTCCGTAGTTCATGTCAACACGCCGCCCGTCCGCCAACAGGAACCCGCGCTTGCCTGTGGCCTCGATGCCCAACTCCCGCAGAATGCTTGCAGGCAGCGTGGTGAACGATGCACCGGTATCCACCGTCGCCTCGATGTCCCGGGCCTGTTGACCGTCCATGCTGGCGATGCGCAGCGGCCACTTGAATGTCCCCATAGGGAAGCCTCACCGTCGAAATGGCTACCACCCAATTTTACCCGATTTGGACTGCCTCAAACATAGTGACTGGTACAAGAAATGGGGGCAGTTCATGTTGTTGTTCAGGGAAAATGTCCGTAGCTAACTGTTCGGGCTCAATTCGGGAAGGGTGCGGCGACCCTCGCTGTGTCACGGTCCTACATGACCAAGGTCAAGTCGGTCTGCCGCACCCCATTCCACACTGCGAACCAAGACCAGCATACAAGGTCAAAGGGTTCATGATAGCATGACTACCGTGCTATCATGTTATCATGATCGTCTCGTTTAAGGATGGCGGCACCGAGGACGTCTTCAACGGGCGGGACACGCGAATCGCGCGACGGACATGTCCGTCGGCCATTTGGAATGTCGCTCGGCGAAAGCTGGACCAGCTTGATTCCGCCGCAGTCCTAGGCGATATCCGCGTACCTCCCGGCAACCGGCTAGAGCGACTGGCCGGGAATAGAAATGGGCAACACAGTATTCGAGTCAACGACACGTATCGCATCTGCTTCGTCTGGACCCGCGCAGGTCCCGTCGACATCGAGATAACCGACTATCATTGAAAAGGAGACTAGGTATGGTGCGCATCCCCACCGACCGCGAGCCGACCCACCCAGGCGAGATGCTGCTGCAAGAGTTCCTGCTGCCACTCGGCCTGACCCAGCGCGACCTGGCCACCGCGATACATGTGCCCTTTCAGCGCGTTAACGAGGTTGTACGCGGCAGACGTGGGGTCACGCCCAGTACGGCGTTACGGCTCTCTAGGTTCTTGGGCACGTCTACCGATTTCTGGATCGGCCTGCAACTCCGTTGGGACTTGTACCGCGCCCAACGTGCCGAGGCGGAGCAGATCTCGAGAATCCGGCCCCATGAAACGGCAAACGTGCCCTGACGTCCGGTCGGCCTTCGGCGCTTGGTCCGATTTGGACGCTTGGGGGCATCATTACAACTAATACAGGAAATGGGGGCAGGGACGAAAGACGGCTCTTTACCCTTGAGAAAAAGCTCGCCCGACTCAAGCTCCTCATCAACGACGAACTCGGCTTCGCCCTGATGTCCAAGACTGGTGCGGAGCTCCTGTTCATAGTCTTCAGCCAGCGCTACGAGAGAGGGTCGGCCCCGGTCACCACAAACCTGCCCTACGACGAGTGGACTAGAGTTGGCTGAAAGCAGAACCGTCTTCGAGTTGAGGATGGGGCTGCGATTATTGGTCGGGGCCATCTCGGCTCGGGTCTGACCCCAAATGGGGTTGGCTCAGATGCCTTCGACTTGATCTGTCGACCCGATCCCGGGATGGCTCATTCAGGGCTAAAGGCCTTGGCGAGCAGTGACCTAATAGGAGCCTGGTTTCAAGCCCCATCGCAGTCTTGTCCGCTTGCCTGGCCGGCAGGTATGTTACTCCCTTGATCGAATTGCTTATCGCGGGATTGAGACTTTGAAGCTCCCCTTGCTTCTGGCACTGTCGCTCTCCGCACTTGCACTGGCTGTCGCCTGCTCAGACCCCACGCCGACGCTCCCCACCCAACCGACTGCCACGTTCGTTCCCACTCCGTCGTCTATTTCCACTGCCTCCCACCCTAGATCCGACACTGAGCTTGCGGACATTTCCGAGCTTGTCCCTGAGCCCTCTGCCACCGCCATACCCACGCCCGAGGTATTACCCTCCCCTACGCCAAGGCCCTTTCCCACACCCGCGTACAACGAAGATTGGGCCGAGGCTTCGGGCCTAAAGAATCTGCAGAGGGAAAACCCTGACCTTGGATCGAGAATCGAGTCCCTCTCGTGGGTGGCGGACGGCGTTAGTCAGGAGGAGAGGGAGGCCGTCGAGTTGGTCATCAGTGTGGCGATGCAGAACGAACCGGTGTTTCTTGCCGTGCTGGATAGGCAGTGGCTGCAAGATGGCCTGAGCGGCCTCGAGCTCGACGTACTCAGGAACCTCGCCCTGTTCAGGGATGAATCCGTAGCGCAGAGCATCGTCAGCATGGCCTTCCTCGATACCGTGGAACCGTCCGACGTCACCACACTGGACCATTTGACCAGGCTGCGCCTGACCGCGCCGGGGCTTCTGAGTGCGATCTCACAAATCCCGTGGGTGGGAGATGGCCTCGATGATCTGGAGACCGGGGCGATCGACTGGATACGCCAGGTGAGCGATGCGGATGTTGCCGCGTCAATTGCTGCGCTCGGTTGGGTGCATGACGGACTCCAAGGTCCGGAGCTACGTGCAATTGAAGAATTCTTCCACTTCAAATATGGCGATTCCGGGATCCTCGCCACGGTCGTAGCCATGGGCTGGGTGGGCGACGGCATCAAGGAGATGGAGGCGACGGCGATCGATCTTCTGAACGGTTTTGGGGACCAGGGTCTCGCCTCTCTGATAGTGGCCCAGCAGTGGCTGGAGAATGGCATCGAATCCCATGAATTGGGGACCTTGAGGGAACTTGGCCTCATCGCCAAACAGGATTCGGCCGCGGCGGCGACCGTGGTCGGTCTGGGCTGGGTTGCCGACGGTCTCAACAGGGAGGAGGCGGTAGCCATTGCTGGATTGAGGCGTGTGGCCCAGCAGAATCTCTCCCTGTTCGCGTCCATCGTCGGTCTGGGCTGGGTTGCCGACGGTCTCAAAGAGACGGAGATGGCAGCGGTCCGGCTGCTGGTCGGCCTTGCCGACGAGAATCTCACTTCGACGCTGACAGAGCAGGGGTGGATGAAGGACGGGATCGAATTGCACGAGGTGGAGGCGCTTCGGGACCTCAGCCTCATCGTAAAACGCGACTCGGAGGTTGCCGCGGCGGTGGTCGATCTGGGCTGGGTTGCCGACGGGATAGATTCCGGGGACACGGCATCACTCCAGCACCTTCGTATCGTCGCTGTGGCTGACCCCATGGCCGCCTCATCGATAGTTGCATTTGCCTGGGTCCAAGACGGTATTGAAGGTCTGGAACTCAAGGTGCTCGGGGAATTCCCCTTTTACAGGGGTGTCGGACCCGACATCCTCGCATCGGTCGTGGCCATGCCCTGGGTTCAGGACGACGTTACGCCGGCGGAGGCGGAGGTGGTTGACCTGCTGAACGGTCTGCCTGACGCGGGCTTCGCATCCCTCTTGTTGGCCCAGCAGTGGCTTGAGGACGGGATCGAACAGCATGAGGTGGATGTTCTCAAAGCACTTAGCCGTATCGCTCATTCGGATCCCGCTGCTGCTACGATCCTGGCTGGTCTGGACTGGGTCGCGGACGGGATCGAACAGCATGAGGTGGATGTTCTCAAAGCACTTAGCCGTATCGCTCATTCGGATCCCGCTGCTGCTACGATCCTAGCTGGTCTGGACTGGGTCGCGGACGGGCTGGACTCCCATGAGACCCGGGCGCTATTGGAACTGGCTACCATCGCAAACGGCGGACCGGGCAGGGGGCTGCAGATCCTGGAAATGCCATTTATGAGGACCGTTGGGCCTTCCGACGTTGCGGCCCTGAGGTCGCTTGCCTCGATGTCGGCGATTGATCAGCCTCGCCTGAGCCGCGTTCTATCCCACTCCACCCTGAAGGACGGCATCACCGACTCCTGGACAGATGTCGTGGCCACCCTGAACGGGGCGGCCGACGTAAACCCGGAGCTGATCGATGAACTGCTGGACCCCGACCAAGTCAGCGTCGAAGAGCGGGTCATCGACCTGCCGCTGGCCGGTAAGACCCATCTGGTGATCGTCCGCCATACCCCCCCTGGGGCCGGGAGAAGCATGGACCTGCTGGAAGGGGCCGTGCGCCGCCTTGAGGAGCTGATGTCAGTGCCGTTTCCCGACGAATATGTCCGCTGGCTCTTCGTCGACGACCCTGAGCAAGTCTATGGGCTCTATCACGGTACCCATGTCAGCAGCACAGCGGAACCCGACTCCGATAACGGCAGCTTCGAAGAGGCCCCACTTGGTTCTCTCGCCGGGCATGAACTGGCCCACTATTACTGGCACGGGGACAGTGGCTGGATCGCAGAGGGCGTAGCCAACGTGCTTCGGGTGCTCTCGGACAACATCCGCAACGGCAGCCCCATAGAGCCGGTCAACCCACCCTGTCCATACGTCCGTACCCTGTCCGAGCTGGAGAGGTACACAGCCACAGAGGGGGAGAACATTTTCAACTGCAACTATTCGTTGGGCGAACGCTTCTTCCTGGACCTGTATCGGAGTCTTGGGCAAGAGGCCTTCGAGCGGGCCCTGCGCGATTTTTACCTTATGTCACAGACAAGGCAGGAGTATTCCACCGGCCAGCGTAACAGCCTCGGCATCGAGCAGATCCGGACCGCCTTCAGGAGATACCAACAGCCCGGCACCTCGATGGTGGATACGATTGTGGCACGCTGGTATGACGGCACCGAGCCCTACGATGCCTCGGTCCCGGACACCGCCCCACCGAATCCCGACTTTCTCACCATAAACGGACGCGTGGTCGCGCAGCGTCTGGCTCTTACCCGGGGCGGGGCGCCGGTCACCAGCATCTCCGCCGATGCCGTGGACGACTGGCTGTGGCTAATGCTGAGCTGGGAGTACAGCGTCAGCTTGGTAACAGAGGTGCCACTGGAGATTGCCATCTACTACGAGGACGGGTTTGAGTTCGGGCGAAATCACCTCATTCTCACCGCCTACCCGGGGGACAACCATGGCCCATCGACCTGGTGGTTTCAGGCAGGGCCCTCCCCGCATGAGCCCTGGCTTGAGGGCCGTTACCAGATCCGCATCTACGACGAAGGCCGAAAGCTCGTGGAACTGGAGTATGAGGTCACGCCTTAGGTGGACAAGGAGCAAACCGTCGTGGCTCAGTTTGAAGCGTTACGTCACGGTACGTTCCACTTAGAAACGCGATGAGAGCATTGTGGTTCGATAGGCGAAGGGAGTGCTCGACGCAGCGAGCAGGGTACATCGAAATTCTTCCGGCGAGTGAATTCGAGTGGCTCTTCCTGGGTTGGGAACGAAACAGGAATTGGCACCCTTGGCCATCCAGCAAGAGCGCCTGCATCTCGCATAAGGAGTTAGCAATGACTGCACTTCGGAGTTAGACGGTGGCGCCGATGCAAGCCGGGGCTTCCGGGTGCTGGCCTATTGGGTAGACTAGCTCCTCCACCGTGAATTTCGCCCAAAGTAAATTGAGGAAATTAGTCGAGAAGTTATGAATACAATTCTGTCGGATTGGAAGATGTGGAGCTGGGGGGACTCGAACCCCCTACCTCTTCAATGCCATTGAAGCGCTCTCCCAGATGAGCTACAGCCCCACGATTGCCCGGGAACGCGGGTAACAAGGCCCGCGCGGCCCAATATAGCAGACCGTCTCCATCACCGGCAATCGGGCGACGACCCAGAGGCCGCCGCGCCCCTTTCACATACGGCCAACGTATACTGGCCGTCGCTCGGGCATCCCGCATCCCTGCGGGCGGATGCCCACTTGCTAAGGAACGGTGGATCGATGCTCTCAGCCGGGCCATACTCGGGAGTCTTCGTTCTCGACCTGGACTCTGACGTGGCGGGCGCCTACGCGACGATGCTGCTGGCCGAGCTTGGCGCCGAGACCGTGAGGGTCGATAGCGGGAGGTTCGGGGCCGACCCGCGCTTTCGGCTCTGGAACCGGCGAAAGACGATCGCTTCGCTGGGTCCGCAGGCCGGCGCCGGCCGGCCGGCCCTGATGGACCTTGTGCGCGGTGCCGACGTCCTGGTCCGGACGTTGCCCGGGGCAGAGGCGGGCCGGGCAGGTCTGTCCTACCCTTCGCTGCGCCCCCTGAACCCGCGCCTCGTCTACTGCGCGATGCCCCCCTTCGGTGAATCCGGGCCGCTGGCCGACGCGCCGGCCGACGAGGGCGTTATCGCCGCGCATGCCGGCATCTACGGCGACCAGGGTGGCTGGGACGGTCCCCCCGTCTACGTCAACTTTCCGATAGCAAGCTACGGCGCAGCGTTCTTGGCCGCCGGGGCCATCGGGGCCGCCCTGTGCGAGCGGGGGGTTTCGGGCCTGGGCCGGCAGGTGGAGGCATCGCTCTACTGCGGCGCGCTGGCGATGCAGGCCGGGACCATGGTGACCGGCCCGAACGTGCGGTCGTGGGTTCGCGAGTCCACCGATCAGATGGGGGTAAACCCCGTCTACCAGATCTACGAGTGTTCCGACGGCGAGTGGCTCATGATCACGTGCGGCACCGACACGTTCTGGAACAAGCTGTGCATAGCGCTCGAGCGGTTCGAATGGACCGAGGACCCGCGTTTCGAGGGTGCGCCGTGGAACATGGAGCCGGCCCAGCGCCCCGCCCTGAGGAGCCTGATCGCGGGCGTGATATCTACGGCAGCGGGCCGGCACTGGGTCAGGGTTCTGTCAGAGCATGACGTGCCGTGCGACCTGGTCAGGTCCCGCGCCCAGTTCTTAGAGCATCCCCAGGCCACCGAGAGCGGCGTGCTGGAGCGTGGCAGTGACGATGTCCTGGGACCGGTAACATGGATGGCGCCGCCGGTGAGGGTTTCCCCGATGCCGGCGGGTCCGCCCAGGGCGCGTGCTGCCTCCTCGAACGGGAGCCGGGGACCTCTGGCCGGAATGCGCGTGGTCGACCTGACCGGGTACATCGCGGGCTCGTACGCCACCAGCCTCCTTGCCGACATGGGGGCCGACGTAGTCAAGGTCGAGTCGCCCGCAGGCGACGGGTTTCGCGTGATAGGAGGCTCGTTCCAGGCGTGGAATCGCGGTAAGCGCGGCATAGTCGTTGACCTGAGGAGGCCGGAGGGGCGCGGCGTCGTGTATGACCTCGTCAGGCGGGCGGACCTTGCGGCCGAGAACTTTCGCCCCGGCGCTGCGACCCGCCTCGGCGTGGACGAGCAGACCCTTCGGGCCTTGCGCCCCGGGCTCGTCTATCTTTCCGTGAGCGGCTACGGGGGCCCGGGACCGCTTGCGGGAGAGCCCGCCTTCGATCCCCTGATACAGGCCCTTACGGGGGCCATGTCCGCCCAGGGTACCGACGGCAGTCCGATCTTCCTTAAGGTGGCCATTGCCGACTACGCGGCTTCGATGCTGGCCTGCTTCGGCGCCGTCTCCGGCCTCTTTGCCCAGGTGCGGGACGGATCGGGAAGCAGGGTGGAGACATCCCTGCTCGCCGCAGGAGTCGCGGTCCAGGCGGCCGAGCTGGTGCGTAGCGCAGAACCGCCCGTCGACGTGCGAAGGTGGGGACAGCTGGGCGTTTCGGCGACCCGCAGGCTGTATGCGTCAAGGGACGGATACATCTATCTGTCGTGCAGCGAAGACGAGCAGTTCGCCGCGGCAGCGCATGCGCTCGGGCTACCCGACCTGGCGGAACGATACCCCGACGGGCCCGCTCGCGAGGCCGCCGATCGGGACATCGCCTTGGTGCTCGGGCCCGCCCTTGCCGGTCTAGATAGCTCGCTGGCCGTCGGGCGGCTGCGCTCGGCGGGCGTGATGTGCGCTGAGAGCCGCCACATAATGGACGCCCACGACGAGCCCCAGGCTGCCGCCTGCGGCCTGAGCGTCGAAGCCGAAACCCCGATAGGTCCCGTAAGGCAGATGGGCCCTCCATTCCGCTTCACAGCGACCCCGGCCGCAGAGCTCCGGCCGGCCCCGGGACTCGGGGAGCACACCTCCGAGGTGCTCGGCGAGATCGGCTATTCGCCCGAGAAGATCGCCCGGCTCCGCGCCGATGGGGCGGTCGCCTAACGAGAGGCCGGGATCGCCTACCAGTACATGGACACGTTGGGCTCTTCCTTGGTCATCATCTCGATGACCGCGGGCTGTCCCTCCCTGTTCGCGCCCAGTGCCCTTCTTACCGCATCGCCGATGGCCTCGGGCCTCTCGATCCGCTCTGCGTGTGCGCCGAGTCCCTCGGCGACGACCGCGTAATTCCCTCCCAGCTCATGGGTCCCGTAGACGTCGGCGGCGACGGGCATGTAGTTCGCCGCGTAGCCGGTCATCACACCGTTGTGCAGGATGATCGTGGTTATGCCGATCCCGTTGCGCGCGGCCGTCTCGATGTCCAGGCCGGCCATGCCGAACGCGGCGTCGCCCATGAAGTTGATCACGTCGCTGTCGGGACGCGCCATCTTCGCACCGAGCGCCAGACCGAGGCCGTAGCCGAGCTGGGTGGACTTGCCCCACCCGATGTAGCTGCGGGGGGTTACCGGGCGCCAGAAGGGAACGAGCTGGTCACGCGGGTAGCCCGAGTCGTGCGTTACCACGGTGTTGGCCACGTCCACAGCCCGCTCGACCTCGCGGAACACGCGGTAGGGGCTCATCGGCGTCTCGTCGGAGCCGAAGCGTCCCTCCCACTCGGCGAGCCACCCGGTCCGGCTCGCGGCTATCTCCTCGGCGACGCCGGCCCTCGCCGTTGCGTCCTGCGACTTGGCCTCTGCGATCATCTGCTCGAGAACGAGCCTGGCGTCCCCCACCGCGCCGAAGTCGACCGGATGGTCCTTGTGCAGGTCCTCGCCCCGGTTGGTCACCTGCGCGAGCGTCGCGCCGTCCGGCACCGGCGACCCGAACACCGAGACGGTGAAGCTGGTGCCGATGCCGAGCACGAAGTCGGACTCCAACAGGAACTTGGCCGCCATGCCCGTCGCGGTCCGCGCACCGCATCCAAGCGAGAGGGGGTGCGTTTCGGGAAACCCGCTCTTTCCCGCAAGGGTGGTCAGGACCGGAATGCCGGTCAGCTCGGCGAAGGCGACCAGCTCATCTGTGGCCCCCGCGTTCATCACTCCCTGGCCGGCGCTTATGACCGGACGCTTTGCAGCCAGCAGCGCACGGACCAGGTCGCGCACGTCCGCCGGGTTCGCGGCCGACCTCGTCTGGGGGACCGGCCTGTAGTCAAAGCCCGGGACCTCCTCTGAGGCCAGGTTTGCCGGGATCTCAACGAGCACCGGGCCCGGCCGCCCGTTGCGAAGGTGGCTGAACGCGGTGCGCATCACGTCCACCGTGCGGTCCGCGGACATGATGTATCCCGCCCACTTGGTCACGCCCCTGTAGTGCTGGACCGAGTCGAAGTTCGGGTGCACCCCGTAGCGGCCCTGCGGGTTGCCGCCGGGCAAGAGCAGTACGGGCACCGAGTCGGCGAACGCCTGGGCGACCCCCCCGAAGGCGTTCTCTGCGCCCGGGCCGTACTGCATGGTGAAAACGCCTATCGTGCGACCGTTGGTCATCCGGCTCAGGGCGTCCGCCATGTTCACCCCCGCGCGCTCCTGGCGGACGATCACGGGGCGTATGCCCTCGCGCGCCGCGGCGTCTATGAGCGTCTGGTGCGGGAAGGCGGCTATCCAGTCGATGCCCTCTGCCCTCAGGATTCGGCATATGGCGGTGTCTACGTTCATCTTTCCCCCGGAGATATCTGATTTGTTGCCGCCCGCTATGTGCGGACGAACTTCTGAATCCGCTTACCCTCGAGCACCTCTCCTACGTACACGTCCCCGCGAGAGTCTACCGCGACGTCGTGAGGTGCAACGAACTTGCCCGGCGCGCGGCTCGACTCGCCGCCCCACCGGGCCACGACCCCGCCCTCAGGGTCCAGGACTGTCACCCGGTGCTGAAGCTCGGGGACGAACAGCAGGCCGTCGGGTCCCTGGGCGATCGAGGTGGGCTGAAGCAGACCCTCCCACATCCCGAGGAATCCGCCCTCCTGATCGTAAATCTGGATGCGGCCGTTTTCCCGGTCGCACACCAGCACCCTGCCGTCACGGTCGATCGTGATGCCGTGCGGCAGGTGAAACTCCCCGGGACCTCCCTTGCCCGGCCTGCCCCAGGACATCAGGAGCTCCCCTTCGGCCGAGAACCTGTGGACCCGGCTGTTGCCGTAGCCATCCGCGACGAAGATCTCTCCAGAGTCACTCACGGCGACGGCGCAGCACATGTTGAAGGGTCCGGCCGCACGCTCCACCAGGAAACCCTCGCTGCGTCCGGTGTCGGCCGGCCGGCCCGGCGTCCCTAGCGTCATCAGCAGACCGCCCCAGGGGGCGTGCTTTTCGACCACGTGCGTGCCGACGTCCGCCGTGTAGACGTTGCCGGCCGAGTCGATCGCCACCCCGTGCGGCACCTTGAAGAACGCGTCCCAGTCGGTCCTGAAGGTCCCGTCCGCGGTCAGGATGAGCATCTTTTGCGGGCTGCGGTTAAAGACGAACACGTTGTCGTCGGCGTCCGTTGCCACACCCGCCACGCGGTGGAACATGTAGCCCGCCGGTAGGTCACCCCAACCCTCGTGCAGTTCGTAGCCGTGTGAGCCTGCCTCATAGCGCATGGCAATCCCCCTTTCCCGCCGACCGCCCCGTGCGCGGCGTCATCCCAGCTTGTCGAGCGCATGCTCTATCGGCATGCGGATGCAGGTGATGATCGGCGTGTCGCGAAGGGTGTAAAGACTGCCCCTTACGCCCCTGAGTTCTTCTACAAGGTCGAGGAAGTCGGAGGGGCTATCCGACTCGAATGCGACCATGAATTCCTGGTCGTCCAGGCCGAAGGAGTAGCTGGTGTTTATCTTTACCGACGGGTACCTATGGCCGATGCGGAAGTGCTCGTTCATCATCTCCTGGCGCTCTTCGGCAGGGAGCAGGTACCACTGGCGGGTCTTTACGAACGGATAGACGAAAAAATACCTGGCGCCCTCAGACGGGCTCACCCCGACCGAGCGGCCCTCCTGGCCCTCGTGGCTGTGCCCGTCGACGTAGTGCGAGCGCCGCGTCATCGCAAGGAAGGAGTACGGCGTGGCGAGGTAGGCGGCGAGCGCAGTCGAGTTGAGCGTGGCCGCCGATTCCTGAACCTGCTCGAGGGCGTCCGCCGCCTGCCAGAGCAGGAGATCGGCATCGCCGCGCATGCCCACGGTGCTGTAGGTGCGGGTCATCATCCCCGAGGAGATCTCCGAGACGACGGCCGCGAACTCCCTCTTCTCCCCGGCGCGGCGCTCCGGGGAAAGCCGACGCCAAGCGGGATCCAGCTTGTAGAAGGTGTACTTGACGAACTGACGGACGCCGGTCGAGCTCACGGGCGCCGATTATAGCACCGCCCCGGTTGTGACCGGCGCCTCCGTCCTTGACACCGCCAGTAGCGGTTCATACGATTTTTCCGATGCCCAAGCGCTACGAGAGGGAGATCGAGGAGATACTCGGCCGAGCGGGACCAATGGGTGCACGCCCCGCCGCCGTTTACGGGCTGCCGACTTTGCTGGCCAGGTACGCGGCGCACAGGCTGGGACGGGCAGGCCGCCTCTCTTCCGGACGGTTGATGGCGGCCGGGCTCGCTATGGTGATAGCCTCCCTCGCCGTTAGCCGTGCCGCTGAGGATGCGGGACAGGCGGTGCTGGTGGCCGGCCTTTCGGCACTGGCTGCCGGCTACGGTCTGGCCTTCGTGCCCGGGGCCGCCGCCGGCTCGCGGCTGCGCCCCAAGGTCTGGCGCGGAAGGCCCATAGAGCCCGACGCCGAAGACTAGGGGACCGGGAAGGGGCCGGGCCCTTCAGCCCGGTCAGACCATGCACTCTCCCTCGCCGCGCTCAAGGACGTACTTGAGCGTCTTGTCCCAGTCCATGTAGCTCGGCAGGGTCTCCCGGTTTAGCTCGCCGACGTCCTTAAAGTCGGCGAGCAGCTCGTCGAATCTCTCCCTGCCCACCCGGGCCGCATAGTCCCTGAAAGGCTCGCCCTCGTTTCTTTCCGCGAGGTACAGGGAGATCAGGCTGCGCAGGACCTCGGGGGCGCGCTTTGCCGGCACCTTGGTCCTGGTGCGGATCCCGAACCTCGGGTCGTCGGCCTCGTAGCTGCCTCCCAGGAACAGCTCGTAGGCCGGCACCTGGCCGCCCGGAGCCTTCGCGGCCGCCCCGTGAAAGCCGATGTCGGCGATGTGGTGCTGGCCGCAGCCGTTGGGGCAGCCGCTTATCTTTACGTGCATGCTCTCGACCAGGGGGTCCCTGGTATCCAGGCCCTCGATGGTCTCCCTCATCGCCCGGCCCAGGCCCATGGACGAGGTGATGCCCAGCTTGCAGCTGTCGGTCCCCGGGCAGGCGACGACGTCCGCGATCTGGTGGGCGCCGGAGTCGGCAAGGCCTATGGAGCGGAGCCCCAGCCACAACTCGTAGAGCGCCGCCCGCGGGACCCACCTGAACGTCAGGTTCTGCTGGTGGGTGATCCGGCACCTGCCGCCGCCGTACCTTCTGGCCATGTCGGCGAGCTTGCCGAACTGCTCGGCCTGTATGTCTCCGAGGGGCAGCTTCACCGTCGCGGCGGTGTAACCCTCCTGCCTCTGGTCGGTCACGTTGGTCTCGACCCAGCGCTCAAAGTCGGGATTGGGCACAGCCGGGGCGTAGTCGCCGTCGAGCGCGGGCGCGTCCGCTGCCTCGTCCTCGATGAACAGGAGGTCCGTCGGATCGAACGAGCGCTGAGCCCAGGGCCTTCCCATCTCCTCCTCGACCTGTTTTCTGAACTCGTCGACGCCGAGCCTGTCGATGAGGAACTTAATCCGTGCCTTCATGCGGTTTCTCCTAAGCTCGTTTGAGCGGTGGAAAACGCGCAGGCACGCCTCGGTGACCTTCAGGTACTCGTCCATGGGCACGAATTCGTACAGGGTGGGGGCTATGCGCGGCATGATGGAGGTGCCACCCCCGGCGACCATTCGAAAGCCCTTCTCACCGTCGACCACCCGGGGAACGAAGCCTATGTCGTGGATCGGGGTGATCGCGCAGTCCTTGGCACAGCCCGAGAAGGCGGTCTTTATCTTGCGGGGCAGGGACTGGGTGAACGGGTGGCGCACGAAATAGCGCGCATAGGCCGCCGCGTACGGTGTGACGTCGAACTCCTCGACGCCGCATACCCCGGCCATCGGGCAGCCGGTGACGTTGCGCACGGTGTTCCCGCAGGCCTCCCTGGTGCTGAGGCCGCCATCGGACAGCAGTCTGAGCGCGTCGGGCGCGTCGCTAAGGAGCACGTGGTGGAACTGGAAGTTCTCCCTGGTGGTGACGTGGCCCTTGCGCAGGGGCGCGTAGCGGTCGGCGAACTCGCCGAGGATGTCGAGTTGGTCTGCGGTCAGGCCGCCGAAGGGGGCCTTCACTCGCACCATCTGCTCGTCGGCCTGGCGCTGCCCGTACACGCCCTGGCGCAGTCGGAAGGCCATGAAGTCGGTCAGGTCCCACTCGCCGGCCTGGAACTTCTTCACCGCGGCCTCGAAGTCGTCGAGTTCCTGCGGCACCGAGGGGATCACCCTGTCATTGGCCGTCTTTAGGCTTATCTGGGTCATTTTGCGGTCTCTCCCGGTGGCCCCCCGAAACAAAAGGCCCCGCTCTGTGTGCGGGGCCGGGTGGCGGGGCTCAGCCGAACACCTACCCGGGCAAAGTGCGCTTACACTCTGTGACGGATGCCGATGGGTGAGGTGACACGGTAGGCCGAATGTACCAGCGGCCGCGACCCGGTGTCAACTTGCCTGCGGTCCCTAAGCGCCTTTATTGACTGGTTAACGCGCCGCCGGAGGCGGCTCGGGTGCCGGAATCGGAATCTGCGGCCCGTGCGTAGCATAGACATAGCGGTGCGCACGAGCCGGGCCTGTGTCCGGCCCGGGGCCGAATATAATTGGAAGGGCCCAGCGCACTTGCCCGCAACGGAGTCTACAGATGATAGAGGTCCCACTCGCATTCGCCTTCTCAGGAGGCACGGTCGCCGCCTTTAACCCCTGTGGTGCGGCGATGTTCCCGGCATACGTCGGCTACCAGCTCGGCAACGCCGAGGGCGAGCAAAACCCGGTAATCGCCGGCCTCAAGGGCATCATGCTCGGCCTTGCGGCGACCGCCGGGTTCATCGTGGTTTTCGGGCTCGTCGGCCTGCTCCTTGCGGCAGGCGGCCGCGTCGTGGGCAACTTCCTGCCGTTTGCGGGGCTGGCGGTGGGGGTGCTGATCACGGCGCTCGGCCTGTGGCTTTTGATCTCCCGCAAGAAGATCGGCATCATGGCCGCCAGCCGCGTCAACCTGGGGTCGGGGAAGGGCATTCGGCAGGTGTTCCTGTTCGGGATCGCCTACGCGGTCGCCTCTCTGAGCTGCGCCCTTCCGATCTTCCTTGCCGCCGTCGGGATAGTGGCGGGCCAGTCGCTGTCAGCGGGCAGCTTCGCAGAGACCGTACTCGGCTCGCTGGCCTACGGCCTGGGCATGGGTGTGATCATGATCGCCGCTGCGGTTGGCGTGGTCTTCTTTAAGGGAATGGTGCAGAACCTGATCCGCAAGATATTCCCCTACGTCGAGCCGCTCGGAAATCTCGCGATGGTCGGGGCAGGCGCCTACCTGATCTACTACTGGTCGGCGGGCTCGGGGCGCGAACTCCTGGACCTGAGGATAGAGCAGTACTTTAGTTAGGCTCAGTCCGGCCCTACTCGTCCCTTACGGGGTTGCTCAGAACCCCGACGCCCTCGAGTTCGATCTCCACGGTATCGCCCGCTGAGATGGTCGCTGTCGTTCCCGGGGTGCCGGTCAGGATCACGTCGCCGGGCTCAAGCGTCATCACCCGGCTCACCCACTCGATGATCGCGGGAACGTCGTAGAGAAGGTCTGCCGTGTTGCTCTTTTGCACCACCTCGCCGTTCACGCGCGCCTCGATCGCAAGGTTCGCCGGGTCCAGGTCCGTTACGATGACCGGGCCGATCGGGCCGAAAGTGTCGGCGGACTTTGCCCGCCACCACTGCAGGTCCCCCGCCTGCCAACCGCGCTCGCTAACGTCGTTGGCGCACGTGTATCCGAGGACGTAGCTCAGGGCGTCCACCCGGCTGGCGCGCCTGCACCGTTTCCCGAACACCACCGCGAGCTCCGCCTCCTCCTGAACGACCTCGGACTCGGCCGGCAGCACGATCGGATCGCCCGGACCGATCACAGAGGACGGCGTCTTGAGGAACGGCTCGGGCACCTTGGGCGGCTCTCGGTCGCCGAGATGGCTCCTGTAGTTGAGTCCGATCGCGACCATCTTGGAGGGCTCTGCCGGCGCGAGCAGCCGCACCGACGACACCGGCCGCACATCGGTCGTGGTCTCGTAGTCCCCCCACGGCGCGGCCGTGATGCGGGTCACGGTCTCCCCCTCGACGATCCCGTACTCGACGCTTTCCCCGGCCTCGTATCTGGCGAACTTCATCTCGGCTGGTCTCCTAGTCTGCGGGCGTAGGTAACGGCTGCCAAATATAACACCTATCCAGCCCCGGACCCGCGTCCCCTAGCGGCCTCGCTCTGCTCCCCACAAAAGGACGTGCAGCCGCGAGGAGAAGCGAAAGCCCCGGCGGGCGGCCTCGTGCTTTAGCCACTTCGATCTCTCGGCGACCACGCTGGCGGCAGCGCCCTCGGGCATCAGCACTACCCGCCCGGGAGGGACGCCGTACCGTTCTGCCATGCCCGCCGCTTCCTCCACGTCGGGACGGCCCGTTATGACGAACTTCCAGTCGGCGTTCGGCAGGGCTGACAGAACGCTGAGTGCCTCCGGCACCTCTCGTCTGTCGGCGGGATTGCCCGAGCTTGCGATCTTGGGAGATACGTTCCACCGGGTAACCGAGGCGACCAGCTGCTCTGAGGGTGCCATGGTCCCGTTGGTCTCCACCTCTATGCTGTGGCCGGTCCCGGCGAGCGAGCAGGCCAGCTCGCCAAGGCCCGCGGCCTGCTGCAGCAGCGGCTCTCCGCCCGTGATCACGACGTTGGTCGTCGCCAGCGCCTCGACCCGTGATGCTGCCTGCTGAGGCTCCATGTACATAACCTGTTCGTCGTAGTCGTAACGTGACCAGTCCCAGGTGTAGGCGGTGTCGCACCAGCCGCAGGCAAGATTGCACGTAGCGAGCCTGACGAACGCCGACGCCGTACCGGCCGTTCTGCCCTCTCCCTGAACCGACAGGAATATCTCCGGCTCACCCGAGGCGAGTCTGCTCACCCGCAGCATGGCGGCCTCGCTTCCGCTCCCCGGCTCAGCTTCGCGCAGCGGGATCGGGAACGCCCGCCTCGGCAAAGCCCCGCGCGCGCAGGACGCACGAGTCGCACTCGCCGCAGGGAGAAGCGCCGCCACGGTAGCATGACCACGTCATCTCGAGGCGGACGCCGAGCGTGAGGGCCATGCGGACGATCTCCGCCTTGGTCTTGTCAATGATCGGGGTCTCGACCTCTATGCGCACCCCGTGCTCGGTCGCGAGCTTTGAGCCCAGGTTGATCGTCTCGATTGCGTCCCTGAAGAACTCGGGCCTGCAGTCCGGGTAGCCGCTGTAGTCGATCGCGTTGGGCGCAAGGAAAACGACCACCCTCGTGCCCGCCGGGTCCTCTCCCAGCGATTCGATCGCATGAAGCGCCTCGCTCTCCGCCAGCGCCGCCCCAAGCGCGAGGAATATCGTGTTGCGCAGCGGCACGTAGGTGATAGGTACGCCGAAGCCGATCTCATCGCCTGAACGTCCTGATGGCACGGGAAAGCGATCCGGGCTTGTGAGAGCCGAGTACCAGGCCACCTCACCCAGGAAGGAGATGTCGACGGTCCGATGGGCGATCCCCATGTCAGAGGCGATGGCCTGCGCGGCCTCTACCTCCCGCGCATGGGTCTGCCCGTACCTGAAGGTCAGGGCGGTCAGGCGGTCGACCTGGCCCCGCGCGTGTGCGGTGACCGCGGCCGAGTCCAGACCGCCCGACAGCAGGCTGACGCCGTAGGAACTCAACCGCTACGGTAAGTGGCGGTGACCGCGGTGTGCAGCCCCCCGCGGACCTTGTAGTCGAGCTCTACGGTCATCGAGACCGGCCGGGCCGCCTCGAAGAGGTCGGCGAGGATGCGGTTGGCCGCATGTTCCTGGACGATGCCTACGCCCCTGTACTGGAGCAGGTAGTACTTGAGGGACTTTAGCTCGATCACCAGCCTGTCCGGGACGTATCGGACGGTGAGCGTGCCGTAGTCGGGAAGGTCGGTCCACGGGCAGACGGCGGTGAACTCGTCGGTGTCTATGGCGACCTCGGCGTCGCTGCCCGGGTACTCGTAGTCAAAGCACATAAGGACCGAGCCGTCGATGTCCTCCGGCTCGGTCGCCCCAGGTGCCGAGCTAGGCCCCTCGCCCAGGGCGAGATAGCGCTCGCGAAGCTCCCCTATAGTAGGCATCTTTAGCGACTTGCTCCCTGCGAAAAGATCCCGCCTCATGCCCTCGCGTGCGGGGCCCCGATTGCCGCCGTCTTCCCGCATATACTACAGTACCGGGGCCCATGGGAAACGACGTTAACGCCGACGTAAGCGGGTGCGCAGGCCTCGGACGGGCCGCGTCGGGACGTGCGTGCCCGCCATAGACGCCGGGACGCCCGCCATCGAGGTCGATGGCCTTACCAAGTCCTACGGTCGCGTCCGCGTCCTCAACGGCCTGAGCCTCAAGCTGGGGTGGGGGGAGGTGCTGTCTGTTCTCGGGCCCAACGGGTCCGGTAAGACGACGCTCCTTAAGGTCGTTGCCACCCTTACCAGACCGGACGCCGGCACGGTCCGCGTGGCGGGCATGGACGCAGTGCGCCGTGCGGCCGGCGTGCGCCGGGTGACGGGCGTCGTGATGCACGAGCCCATGCTCTATGCGGACCTTACGGCCGGGGAGAACCTGCGCTTCTTCTGCCGAATGTTCGACCTGGATGGGGCCGAGGAGCGCATAGGCGAGGCGGTCGACCGGGTGGGCGTGGCGCACGGGCTCGGCCGCAGGGCGGGCATCCTATCGCACGGCATGCAAAAGCGCTTTTCTATCGCCCGTGCCCTGCTTCATCGCCCGAGGGTGCTGCTGCTGGACGAGCCCGAGAGCGGGCTTGACCAGTCCGCCGCAGAGATGCTGCGCGAGGTTGTCGCCGCTACCAGGGCGGGAGGCGGCGCCGTCCTGCTCGTCACCCACAACCTGGACCAGGCCCTGGCGATGGCCGACAGGGTCGCGATACTTGCGCGAGGCGCGGTGGCCCACGAGCGCGTGCTAGGGCCGGCCGGAGAGGGAGCGGACGAGCTCAGGGACATGTACTTCACCTACGCATCGGGCGGAGCGCGTGTCGGGAGCTTGGGATCGCAGGGGCGCTCCGGGCGATGAAGGCGATCGAGAGACTCCTTGGTTGGCCGCCCTTGGCGGTGGTGTGGAAGGACGTGGTGCTGGAGACCCGCACGAAGGACACCGTGGTCTCGGTGTTCGTGTTCGCGCTCCTTGTGATCGTCGTGTTCAACTTCGCCCTGAACCCGACCCCGCAGAGCGTCGGCCTGGTCGCCCCCGGCATCCTGTGGGTGGCCTTCACATTCGGAGGGGTGCTCGGCCTGACGCGAACCTTCGCCGTCGAGAGGGAGAGGGGCGGAATGCAGGGGCTGCTGCTCACGCCGGTCGGCAGGGATGAGATCTATCTGGGCAAGGTCCTCTCGATCTGCGTGCTCATGATCGCCGTCGAGGTGGTCACCTTCCCCATCTTCGCGGTCATCTACGATCTCCCGCTGCTAGCACCCGGATTCATACCGGTCGCCGTGCTGGCCACGGTTGGGATAGCGGCGGTGGGCACGCTCTTTTCCGCCATGGCCGTCAACACCCGGGCCCGCGAGGTGATGCTGCCGCTGCTGTTTCTGCCGATAGCGGTGCCCGTCGTAGTCGCGGCGGTCGAGGCGTCCGGGCCGGCGCTGGCCGCGGACCCCTGGGCCGGCGCCCTTCCGTGGCTGCCCATCCTGGCCGTGTACGATGCCGTGTTCCTGGTGGTCTGCTCGCTGGCCTTCGGCTGCGTCGTACAGGACTGATGATGCTCCATGCTCTGCCACCGCGCCGGGCGCTGGTGCATCACGAAATGCGATGAATATCCGATGGACATTTGCCTGTGTGATACCGAGTCCCTCCGCGCCGGTCTCACCGGTGAACAGACGCCTGTAACACCGCCTAAATCCGTGTTTTGGACCGATTGACACGGGAGATTTTCTCCTGTTATCGTCGCTCTAAGCGTTAACCTGTCTGTAATGGGCTTCGCCGGTTAGGCGAAGTCCTTTTGTTCTTGGCCGATCCGATTATCTGATTTCGTGATGGAGAGCGCCGTGAAAAAGAGCGACTTCGTCGTCCGGTTCGCCGGTGAGGGTGGACAGGGCGTCGTCACGTCGGCCGAGGGTCTGGCCCAGGCCGCCACCCAGACCGGCTACCACGCACAGACCTTCGCCACCTTCCCCTCCCAGATCATGGGCGGGCCCACGTGGACCCAGACCCGCATCTCCACCTCGCCTATACGAAGCTCCGGCGACGAGCTCGATGTTCTGGTGTGCTTTAACCAGGAGGCGTACGACAACCACGGCGAGGAGGTCGGCGACGAGGGCGTGGTCGTCTACAACTCCGGTGAGTTCGAGCCCTCCGGGGCCGAAGACTCGTTCGGCATGGACTTTAACCAGCTCGCCAAGTCCACAGGCAACGCGCGCGCGGCCAACATGGTCGTGATAGGGGCGCTCGCCCAGCTGGTGGGTATGCGCCAGGAGATCCTCGACGAGTTCGTCAGGGCGCGCTTTACGAGGGGCAGGCCCAACGACGCCGAGATCATAGATTCCAACCTCAGGGCGATGAGGCTAGGGCGCGTCGAGGCCGAGAAGAGCGGCCTGAGCGTGGGCGAGCTCGTCGATGCGGACCCGCCGGACTATGAACAGATTCTGGTGAACGGCAATACCGCCGTCTGCCTGGGAGCCATGCACGCCGGTATGGACTTTTACGCCGGCTACCCGATCTCTCCGGCCACCTCCATCCTGGTGTGGATGGAGCGCAACGCTCCCGCCCCGGACAGGTTCGTCTACCAGGTCAGTTCCGAGATCGAATCGATAACCTCCTGCATAGGTGCGGGCTTTGCCGGCAAGAAGGCGATGACCGCCACCGCCGGCCCGGGCTTTTCGCTGATGGCGGAGGGCCTCGGCCTCGCCTGGATGGCGGAGATTCCCCTGGTCGTCGTCGACGTGCAGCGGGGCGGCCCCGCGACCGGGCTCCCCACGAAGACCGAACAGTCCGACCTGCTATCGTCCATGTTCCCGGCGCACGGCGACGTGAGGCTGCCGATCATCGCGCCGGGGACGGTCGAGGAGTGTTTCTACGCAACCGTCCAGGCATTCAACTGGGCCGAGCGCTACCAGGGGCCGGTTATCATCCTGAGCGAGCATGCCCTATCCGAGCGCAACCAGAACATACCCAAGCCCGACCTGGACAGGGTGCCCGTAGAAGGACGCCTCGTCTACACCGGCACCAACGGGTACCATCGATACGAACCGCGCGAGCTATCGGCGATGCCGCTGCCCGGCGGGCCGGGCAGCTACGTGGCGAACGGAAGCGAGCACGACGGTATGGGGGACACCACGCACCTCGCTGAGCGCCACGTGCAGATGACCCATAGGCGCTGGGGCAAGCTCGGGCTGCTGGAGGACGGAGACTTCGAGGCCGACAACGCCCCCGCCTCGATCGCCCTCGTGCCATGGGGGGGCTCGAAGGGCCCGTCCCGCGAGGCGTACGAACGGCTGAGCGCGGACGGGATAGACATGGCCTGGTACTACACGATGTTCCTCAACCCCCTGCCCCCCGATATGCTCGCCCAACTCCGGGAAAAGGACCTGGTCCTCGTCCCGGAGCTCAACTACCAGGGTCAGTTCTCCATGGTTCTCCGCTCCCACGGCGTGAGGGCCGAGTCGATCACGAAGTACACGGGCCTGCCCTTTCGGGTGGGCGAACTGTCGCAGAGGATTGCCGAGCGCGTCTGTGCGGCAAGGAAGGAACGGGTGCACGCTTGAGCGCCAAGAATCCCGAATACGATTTTAAGTGGTGTCCTGGATGCGGCGACTTCGGTGTCCGCAGGGCCATCGAGTCGGCGGTGCAGCAGCGCATGGCGGCGACCGGCAGACCAATAGAGAACAACGTGGTCGTAGCCGGGATCGGCTGCTCCGGCAACATGGTGCACCTGCTTGAGGGCGACCAGCCGTTCGGCATCCACGGTATCCACGGCCGCACGCTGCCCATAGCCATGGGCGTGAAGATGGGAAGGCCGGAACTAAATGTCATCATCGTTGCCGGCGACGGTGACTTCCTCAGCATCGGCATGGAACACATCGCGCCCCAGGCGGGCCGCAACCTGAACGTGTGCGCGGTGGTCATGGACAACGGTGTGTACGGTCTGACAAAGGGCCAGTCCTCTCCCACCTCAGAGCAGGGCATGGTCACGAGCTCAACGCCGTACGGCAAGGTGGAAGAGGAGGTGCACCCCCTCGCCCTGTACCTGACGCTCGGCGTCTCCTACGTCGCATCGGCCCTCTCGTCCAAGGTTAAGGACCTTGGCACGATGATCCTCGAGGGTATGGAGCACCCCGGCTTTGCCATCGTGCACGTCCAATCGCCCTGCACCACCTACAACGACACGTACGAGCTGCTCAAAGGGAGCGTCAAGAAGGGCATCGAGCCTATGGCCTGGGCGGTCCCCCCCGACCACAACCCGTCCGATCTTCAGGCGGCAAGGACCCTGGTGCAATCCCACGGCATCCCGCTGGGAGTGATCTACAGGGACAGGTCGCGGCCCCCGTTCGAGGACCGCATAAGGGAGATGACGGCTAGGACCAGGACGCACAACGCCCGCGACCTGATCGACGCGATGGCGATCTAGCCGGCCCGGTTTGGATGCGGCTAGCCCGCCTCCTCCTCCAGCGCGACGTACTTGGACGGGCACTTTACGATCACGTTCTCGCTGTGAAAGACCATCCCCTCGTCGAACGAGCCCTCGAGGATGATCTCCGAGTGATCATTGAAGAACAGCTCGGGCAGCACGCCGTCGTGGATCGCCAGCATCGTCAGGCTGCCGTCGGTTAGCTCAAAGCGCGCCTCGGTTGAGCCTTCCGGCCGGCTGAATGAGGCAGGGATGAGCTTTCCGTTGACCCTGACGAGCCGCCCGTCCTCGGTGGGCCCGAGCGTTGCCGCCTCGCCCACCGTGTAGTAGTAGACGGTTGCGCTCTGAAATGCCATGAAACCGAAGTAGCTCAGGGCGCCGACCAGTACCAGCGCACCCACCAGCAGCTTGAGCCGGTTGGCGGCTATGAACGAGCCCCCGTCCTCCATCTCGTAGGCGGGGTCCGGTACGTACCCTTCGGGCTGGGCCATCTATCGTCTTCTCCCCTGCGGCCAGAAGGTCTCCATTATCGCAAATCCTCTAGGTCTGCCCGTCGCCCCCTGCCTTCGGTCCGGGCGTAGGCGCAGCGTCCCTCTCGGCGATCGAGGCGCGAAGTGCCTCGATCTCGCGCTCCATGGCGCGCCGCTTGAGCGTCATATAGGCCGCATAGGCGAAGAACAGGGCCCAGGTGATTATGAATACGGCGAACAGGAACGGCAGGTTCGCCTCGGGGTCTCCGCTCCCTTCCTCCTGTGCCTGCAGCCGTACCTCGCCCTGCGCATCGGGGGCGTCCGGAGCGCCCGATGCGAGCGCTGTCGGCGGGGCCACCAGCGCCGCAAGCGCCAGGACCAGGACGGCCAGGGCCAGGACGGCCCTAGCGCCCGACCGAGGCCGCCTGGTGCAGTTCGTCAAGGCTGCTCTCCGAGCGCCTCAGCGAGTAGCGCTCAGCGACTATGTACGCGAAAAGGACTATGAACGTGATCATCGACACCAAGAGCGCGGTCGTCATCCGCGACTCCAGCGCGTCGGATTCGGCCAGGGGTCCGATCACCAGGTCGGGGTGGGCGTTACGCCATATCTCCGTGACGTAGTAGATGATCGGGGCGTCGACTGCTCCGACCAGGGCTATCACCGCGGCGTAGCGGGCCTGCTGTATTCCCTTGGGGCCGTAGGCCCTCAGCATCAGGTAGCTCGCATATATGAACCAGAGGATGAGCGTCGTCGTCAGCTTGGGATCCCAGGTCCACCAGACCCCCCACACCGGCTTTGCCCAGATGGCGCCGGTAACCAGGATCAGCGTAGCGAATATCATGCCCAGCTCGGCCGTCGCATGCGCCAGGTCGTCCCAGCGCTTGTCCTGCCTCAGCAGGTACATCGCCGAGGCGACCGCAACGATTACGATCGAGATCAGGCCGATGATCCCAAGCGGGACGTGGAAGTAGAATATTCGCTGGGAGACGCCCAGGTTGGCCTCGGTGGGCACCCAGAAAAAGACCAGGTACAGGGTCACCGACATCAGGGCGGCGCTTGCGGCCAGGAGCGTGTGGTGAAACATGTGGGACCGGCCGCCGGAAGCGCCCGATCCGCCAGTGGTCGAGAAAGCCTGCACCATCCGTGCAATGTATCACAATCGGCTTTTCCGGGGACCTGATTCCGTCGGGCCCGGTGGTGGTAGACTCGGCGGCACTAACGCTTCGATTTTCGCCGGGTGCTAGGAAAGTGGAAAGAGCAGAGTTCGAAAACCTGGTGCTTCGCGCCCTCGAGACGATCCCCGAGGAGCTCACGCTCTACCTGGACAACGTCGACATCGTGGTCGACGATCTGCCCACCCGGGAACAGCTCGCGGGCAACTGCATCGCTGAGGGCGAGCTTCTACTGGGCCTCTATGAGGGGGTGCCCTTGACCGAGCGCTACGACTACGGTGAGATCCTTCCCGACAAGATCACGCTCTTTCAGGGCTCGATAGAGGCGCTGGGACTTTCCGGCGAGCAGATGGTCAGCGAGATCGCCGACACCGTGGTGCACGAGGTGGCCCACCACTTCGGCATCGACGATGATCGCCTCAGCGCCCTGGGGCACTAGCCCTTCGCGGTCCCGGGACGGCTAGCTGGAGCCGAACAGGTCGGCGGCGTCCTCTTCCGCCCGGGCCCTTCGCTCCGCTTCGTCCACGTAGCCCAGGTGCCGGTACGATTCCGGGCTCCCGTATTCCCGTGTCCTTATCTCCACCGGCATCGGCACCGCGTGTCCGAAGACCAGGGCCTGCTGGCGTGACTCCAGGCTCGCCAGTACCTGCCTGAGCTTTCTCCCTCCCGCAACGCCGGTAAGGACGGCGTCTACGTCCCTGTCGTTGTCGAGCAGGCAGCAGAACTTGGTGCCCAGCTGGCTCAACACCTCCTCGTCGATGCCGCTGGGGCGCTGGTCGACGACCAGAAGAGTAACGCTGTACTTGCGCATCTCGCGGGCAATGGTGCCGAATATCGTCTGGTCTGCGACCTCGGGCGTAAGGAACTTGTGGGCCTCCTCGATGGTGATCAGCAGCGGCTCGGGCTCGGCTCCCTGCCCGGCGAGCGCCCTCTCCTTTGAGGCGGCGTAGCGCTCGTAGATGCGCCGGGTGAGCAGGTTGGCGACCAGGATGTAGGCCGCCAGGTCGCGCCCGTAGCGGCCGAACTCGAGCACCACGTGGACCCCGCGGTCTAGGTAGCGAAGGATGTGATTGACCGAGTCGTGGGCACCGGTCCTGTCCATGAAGCCGAAGCGCTCCAGGCGCCCGAGACGCCTGTGCAGGGCGGAAAGGGCCCCCTGGTTCACGTTGAGGCCCGATGCCAGCTCGCCGAAGGCATCAGAGCCGGAGATCTCCATGAACTTGGCGAGCCAGCGACGCCCGTAGTGGCGGTGCAGCGAGTGGGCGGCTTCGGCGGCCTGTGGCGAAAGGTCGAGCGCCCCGCGCAGGATGGCCACGTCCTCCGGCTCGATCTCCTCGTAGCCGACCCTTACAACGTAGTCCGGAGTTAGACCCCTGCGACGAGAGCTCTCCTCGTCCAGGGAGAAGACCGCCACCTTGGAGGGGAACAGCTGCTTTAGGCCCCTGACCTTGCCTGAGCCGCCCTCGGAGTAGCCCTGCCATCCGTACTCTGAGTGCATGTCGAACACCAGGTTGGTGGCCTCTCCGCTCTGCAGCACGCCGGCCAGCAGCAGGCGCGTGAGGAAGGTCTTGCCGGTGCCGCTCTTCCCGAAGATTCCATTGCTGCGCTTTACCAGCTCGCCTATGTCAAGGCACAGCTTGGTCTCCATGTCCAGGGGAGATCCTATCCAGAACCGCCTCTGGCTCTCCCTGCCGAAGACGAGCTCGACGTCCTCCGAGGACGCCGGCATCACCGCCGAAAAGTGGGAGGGCACCGTCTTTGCGGGCTGGGGGCCTCCGGTCCCGTCCCCTATGCCGATCGACAGCCGGGGCTCCACTCGGACGGTGCCGTAGGCGACCGTGCCGGAGACGACCCGGGCTATTAACGCATCTGAGTCGGAGGGGGGGCTCTGGGCGACAGCGCTGTCGGAGGCCGACAGCTTGACCCCGGTGACCTGTCCGAAAAACCGCCTGGTGGCTCCCTGCACGGTCACGAGCGTGCCCACCTTTACGTCCTCGATCGAGCAGCTTCCGGCCAGCCGCACCTCCAGACCGTCGACAAGAGAGCCGCCCACCACCGTGCCCGACCAGTCGGCCCCCAGTCCGTCATCACGTCCGAGAGCCTCGAACCTGTCGTCCGTGCCGGTCACTCGGCGGCCATCCTCAGGATCGCCGCCACCCTGCGGAGCTGGCCCGGCAGCCGGACCGCGAGCTCCTTTCCTGCGCGCACGATGAATTCCCGCGGTTCAGGGTGGGAGGCGGCGGCACGCCTGATGAATGCGGCGGCCACCTGGTCGGGCGAGCCGACGCGTGCACCGAGAAGGTCGGGCAGGAAGGCTACCGATGCCGAGAAATCGCGCACCTCGTCGCCGCTACAGACCCTGACGAACGAGAGTATGCGCGGCGAACTCGGCGCAAGGCGCCACCTGATAACCCCCGCGTCCAGGTGGCCTACGGCGACCGATGTGAACCTGGTGGCCAGCAGGCGTGACAGCTGTGGGTTGGTCGAGTAGACCTCGCTCTCAGTGGCCAGGTCAGCCCCCTTCGGCACCGGCGTGCGGGATGGATCGAGGCTCTCGGTAACGGAGTCGGCCACGACACCGAAGATCAGGTCATCCTCGCCGCACGCAACCAGCGCGCCGATGGGCGGGGCGCAGTTTAGGCGATAGCACTCGGTCTCGAATTCGGTCGACGAGGACCGCACCACCTCACCGACCCTTCCGCCGGGATCCGGTGCCCCGTCTTGCTGCGGGCCTTCCATTGGGGCGCTCACAGCCTCCTCACCGTCTTTGACAGGCCCTTTTCGGACCAGCGCACCGGCACGCCCTGATCGGCCAGGGCGGACTCCAGCAGGTCAGCGAACGCGCGCCGGTCGCGGGCGGTGACCACGGCCTGCTCATGCGCCTCGATTAGGACGGTGGGATATCCGTCACCGCGCCGGCACTGGTCGATGAGCACAGCGTGAACCAGGTCGATGGAGCGGTTGTCTTCCGCCGCCCAGGTCGGCAGCTCGACGCGGGCGATCTCCGTTCCCGCATTCATATAGAAGCTCGCGGTAACATGCCCGCCCTGGTAGGAGGCCAGCGGGTGGCCGGTCGATTCGAACAGCGCCGAGCGGTGTCCGGCGGGCAGGTGTCGCTCAAAGACTTCGAGGTCCATGACGCCGTGGGGAGCGCGCCTCGCCAGACCGGGGTCTCCATCCCATCCCGGCGCCGAACTCAGCGCGCGGGCCACCTCGTCGTGGGACGGGAAGCTCGTGTATCCGGCCACGACCAGGTCGCGGCCGCCCCCGGCCCGCCTCAGGCGGTCCATGGCTCCGGCAAAGCCCTCTGTTACCAGCGTGCGGAGCACGAATTCCGGGAAGATCCTGCCGGAGAGCCCGGCCACCGTGAGCGGCCCGTCAATTAGCAGCACGGTGGGGTGGTCCCGGTCGTTTCGTTCAGCGAGCCGGGCCGCCTCCTCCAGTTCCCTTACGTGCCTCAGGGCGGCAAGCACCGGGCCCTCCACTCGCTCGGACCGGCCGGTGACCTCGTCACGGATGGCGATCTCCTCGTCCCCCGAGTGCAGTGTGGGCTCGCTCCCGAGGTCTGCGCAGGGCTCGGACCCGTAGGTGAGAACGCACCTGCCGATGTTGATCAGAAAGCACCGTGCCGCAAGGTGTCGGTCCATCCCGATTTGCGATCCGTCGACCGCCCCGGCGGTCAGTTCGGTCGGCAATTGCGGAGATGGGAAAGTTCGAGAGGGGCTTTCAAGGAAGCGAACCGTAGCCCGGTTCTCGCTCCGGGCGAACTCTTCGCGCCACCGCTCGTAGCGGGCGGGGTCAAAGGACCTCAGTGCCGCCACGAGACGGCTGATTACCTCCTCGCGGCCGGCCCTCCGACCGGCGATGTGGACCGCCATGCGGTCGATCTGCGCCGCGGTGGTCCCCAGGTCGAGGGGCATCAAACGGCCTCGCGCATGACCCTGGCGTCGCCGACCCTGCGTGTAACGCGCGACCTGTCCAGGTGTTCGAGCAGGGCCAGAGCGTACTTTCGGCTGGTTCCGAAGAGGTCGCGCACGTCGGCGACGGTCACCTCCCCGTGCTCGGTCGCGTACGCCCTTATGCCGTCCAGCATCCGGTCGAATGCATCCGCGGAAAACACGACCGACTCCCCGGCGCGCACAACCTGCCCGAGTCCCTCGAGCAGGTCGAGGATGTCCTCCTCCGGCAGGGCGTCGGTCGGCGGTGAATACGGGTCGGCCGCCTTAAGGGCGTTGAGGAACTCGTCTGCACGCGCCTGCTGTTTAGCCGACAGTCTCGGTCTGTGAGCCGGGACGCGCACAGCGGCCCCCGCGTCGGCGAGCACGCCGCTTGCGGTCAGATACTCGAGCACGGGACCGAACTGAACGGGCGACAGCTCCAGCCTGCTGCGAAGCTCCTCCTTCGGCTCCCCGGCGCGCGCCGGGAAGCTCTCATGGTATCCGGCGACCGACCGCTCCGCGCTCGCCGCAAGGTCGCGCCAACCGGCATCGCTCAGGTAGATCTTGCCTGCCCCCGATCCGATCACGACCACCTCGCCGGCGCCCTCCATCAGGTCCAGCTCTGCCGCCGCCTCCTTCGGGGAAAGGTCCGCCCTGGCCGCCAGGGACGGCAGGGCGATCGGTCCGTGTTCATCGACGCATGCGGCCAGGACCTGCCTGATCGAGCCTTCCTCGAGGATCCTTAGTCTTGCCAGCAGAGGGGCGTGTCTTCGCCTGTGCCTGGGTGCGTGGGCGTCGACTATGGTCCCCCCTCCCAGGGTGGACTGGTTGGAACGTATAACGAACCGGTCGCCCCTGACCACGGCGACATTCTCATCGAGGTTTAGCTGGGCCCATACCCGCTGCCCGGGCTCTGCCCTGTCGCTCTCCAGGAGCCGCAGCCGGCCCACCGTCTCATCGCTGCCGGTGTGAACTGTCACGTGCATGTTGTGCCGCAGCGCCCGCGGCACATCGGGCAGCACGCTCAGGTGTACGTCCATCGATTTGGTCGGCCTCAGCCAACCCGGGCGGGTCAGCACCTCTCCCCGCTCGATCGCGTCCTGCGCTATGCCCGACAGGTTCACGGCCACCCTGCTGCCGGGCGAGATGCGTTCGGCCCTGGTCTTGTGGCTCTGCAGGCCCCGGATGCGCGAGCGCGCTCCGGAAACGGCAAGCTCCACCTCGTCACCCACGATGAGGGGACCGTCGATCAGCGTGCCGGTGACGACGGTCCCAAAGCCGGTCATCGTAAAGGAACGGTCCACGGGCAGCCGCGGTCGGCCGACATCCCTGCGCGGTTCCGTTCCTGCGAGGGCCTCAGAAATGGAATCGGTCAGCTCCCCAAGGCCGCGGCCCGTGAGCGCCGATACGGCGATCGAGCGCGAACCCTCCAGGGCGGTTCCGCTGAGGAGGTCCTCCACCTCCGCCTCGACCAGCTCCACAAGCTCTTCGTCGACCAGGTCGGACTTGGTGATTGCCACCAGGCCGCGGGACACCCCGAGCAGATCCAAAATGGCCAGGTGCTCCCTCGTCTGGGGCATGACCGACTCGTCTGCGGCTACGACCAGCATCGCCATGTCGATCCCGCCCACCCCGGCGAGCATGTTGTTTACGAACCTTTCATGGCCCGGCACGTCGACTATGCTGATCTCATCGCCCCGCGGCAGGGCCATCCAGGCAAAGCCCAGGTCGATCGTGAGGCCTCGCTCCTTCTCCTCGGCCAGCCGATCCGGGTCGATTCCCGTGAGGGCCTCGACCAGGGTCGACTTACCGTGATCTACGTGGCCAGCGGTCCCGACTACAAACATGAGGCTGAAAGAATAGCACGGATGTACTTATATTCCCCTGCGGACGGTGTGGCGCACGTGGCTGGCGGCGAGGGCTGAGGCCAGGCTCAGCCCGATCGCTCGAAAAAGCGGGAGAACACCTCGTTGCCCAGCAGGCGGCCCCTTGCGGTAAGGCAGACCGAGCGGCCCTCGCCTCTGCCCGGTTCGGCGCGCCACTCTACGAGTCCCTGGCCTTGCGCAGAGTCGATGATCGGGCCGTAGACATCGCCCAGCGCGCGGCCGAATCTATTGCGAAAACCGGATTCGGATACCCCGACGTCGAGGCGCAGGCCCATCATCATGGTCTCGGCCATCTCCTCGTCAAGGCCGATCTCGGTGACCCGGTCTACGAACGGCAGTGAGCGCAGCAGGTCAGGCCACGATTCGTCGCGCGCGGCGGCATGTCCGGAAGAGAGTCTCACCGTGTATTCCCGCGGAGAACGCATGACAGAAAAGCGAACCCGTCCCACGTAGGAGTGGGCCCCCGGCCCAACTCCAAGGAAGGGCCGGTTGAGCCAGTAGGTCAGGTTGTGCCTGCTCTCCCTGCCGGCAAGGCACCAGTTGGAGATCTCGTAGTGGCGAAAGCCGCGATCCTCCATCGTCTTCTCTGCCGCAACATACATATCGGCCGCAAGGTCCGGGTCGGGCGCCGCCGTCTCTCCCGCCGCCACGCCTCGCGCCAGCGGCGTTCCCTCCTCCAGGGTCAGGGCATACATCGAGGCGTGCGCCGTGCCCAGCTCGAGTGCGCGGGCGAGCGTCTCAGTCCACTGCCCAGGCGTCTGGGCCGGGAGGCCGTACATGAGATCGGCGCTCAGGTTTTCAAAGCCAGCGCGCGCGGCCCTTGCCACCGCCGACTCGGCCTCGGCCGCGCTGTGGCGGCGACCGAGGGAGGCCAGAAGACCGTCGTCGAGGGACTGGATGCCGACGCTGAGGCGGTTTACTCCCGCCGACCTTAGCTCATCGAGCTTTTGTCCCGTAAGGTCGTCCGGGTTCGCCTCGGCCGTGATCTCTGCGCCGCGGGCAAGGTCGAATGAGCCTCGCATCGTCTCCATAAGCGCGGACAGCTGGCCGCGACGAAGGTACGACGGCGTGCCCCCGCCGAAGAACACGGTCGATACAGTGGGGGACCTAAGTGCCTCTCCCCAGAATCGCAGTTCGCGGCACAGGGCTCCTACGTAGGGCTCCATCAGTCCCTCGATCGACGCGTACGTATTGAAGTCGCAGTAAGGGCATTTGGTGGCGCAGAACGGCACGTGCACGTACAGGGAGATGGCGCCCGCATCCGCCAAGAGAGCCATCACACGTTGAAGAGCACGTGGACCACGTCCCCGTCCCTGAGTGCGTAGCCCTTTCCCTCCTGGCGCATCCGTCCCTCGCGGCGCGCGCCCGCCTCGCCGCCGGCCGCCACGAATTCGTCGCAGGTGGCGACCTCTGCCCGGATGAAGCCGCGCTCCATGTCGCTGTGAATAGATCCGGCACCGGTCCTGGCATCGGTGCCGGACCTTACCGCCCAAGCGTGTGCCTCCTTGGGGCCGACCGTGAAGAAGGTGATCAGCTCAAGGGCGTCAAAGCAGGCTCTGACCATCTTGGCCATCCCGGATTCACCCATGCCGAGCTCGCGCCTGAACTCCATCTCCTCCTCCGGATCCATCGAGGCCAGGTCGACCTCGAGCTGGCCGAAGACCGCCGTGGCTCGCATCCGGCTGCCGGGGAGACTCTCGCAAAGCCGGGTAACAAGCCCTTCGGCAGCGCCGATATGAGATTCTCCCAGGTTGGCGACTATCACCGCCGGTTTTGCGGTGAGCAGACCAAAGCCGGAGACCGCCTTGCGCTCCTCGGCCGACATCGCGGCATCCCCCACGCCTAGGCCGCTCTCAAGGTCCGCCGCCAGCCGACCGAGCAGCTCTCCCTCCCGTTCCATGTTCGAGCGCTCGGTGGCCTTGGCTCCCTTCAGTCCCTCGCCGAGCCGTCCGAGGCGCCGCTCAACGATCTCCATGTCGACCAGGGCAAGCTCGTCGAGCATCGCCGCAACGTCTCCCGACGCATCGACCCTGTCAAGGACATGGGGGACCGACGGATCGTCGAAGCCGCGCACCACGATAGCCAGGGCGTCTACTCGCTGAAGGTGCGTGAGCATCTCCCCGCCGATGCCGGCGTGCTTACCGAATCCGTTGGGCGCGGCCGGAAGGTCGAGATAGGTCACCTCGGCGGGAACGGCCCTCTTTGAGCCCCCGATTCGGGCCAGGGAGTCCAGCCTGCGGTCCTCGACCTTGGCAACCCCGAGGCTCGGCCTGTCGGGTCGCGGGGCAGCCTGCGTTCGGCCGCGTGTGACGGCGCTGAAGACCGTGGTCTTGCCGCTGCTGGGCAGCCCTACTATGCCGACTTCCAAGGCCGGTCAGCCCGCCCTGCCTTCGGCGTCGTCGTCGATGGTCCTGGCGGTGGTCTCGACCTCCTTCGCCTCGTCGTCAGGAGCGGGAGCGCGGCCCATGTGCTCAAGGACCACCCGCCTCGGCGAAAGGGCGATGAACAGGACCGGGGCGACGATCAGGGCGACGATGTCGTCCAGCCTGCCGAAGGGAAATATCACGTCCGGGAAGAGGTCGATCGGAGAGACGAGGTAGACGATCGCCGCCGGCAGTATTAGCTTTGTGATCAGGGGCACCCGGCGATCCAGCAGCAGCCGGAAGACCAGCCGGGGCAGCCCTGTGAAGCTGATCAGGCGAATTATGGAGAACATGTCGGTAGCGCGGCCTGGCGGCAGGACCGCAATCAAATGATATACGTGTTGTTCGGGACGGACGCCCTGGCGGTCCGGGAGCGGTTGGCGGCCCTTCGCGACGCGGTCGAGCCCCCCGATCTTCGGGAGGTGAACATCTCGACCCTTGACGGCGAATCGCTAATGCCCGACGAGCTTCTCGCCGCCGCAATGGCGGTGCCGTTCCTTTCCAACCGCAGGCTCGTCATCGTCAGGGGTCTCCTGGCCAGGTTCGACGGCAGGCGCTCTCGCGCGCCCGGTGCCTGGAAGGGGATAGCGGACCGGCTCAAACAGGTACCCGAGATAAATGACGTTGCATTCGTGGACGGTCCACTGGGCACCGCCCCCGGCCCGCTACTCAGGGAGCTCTCGGAGATCGCCAAGGTCGAGCGTTGCCAGGTCCCCAGGGGCGCTGCGCTGCGCAGGTGGATCCGAGAGCGCGTCCGGGCCAAGGGAGGCGACATATCCGAGGCGGCGGCCACGATGCTGGAGAAGGCGGCCGGTGGCGATATCGTGGCGCTCGATTCCGAGCTCGAGAAGCTTGTCGTCTACGCTTCCGGCCGGCAAATCGAGCAGTCCGACGTTGAGCAGATGGTCACCGCCAGCAGGGAGGCGAACATTTTCGCGGCCGTCGACGCCGCGCTCGCCGGACGCTCCGGCCCGGCCCTTAGCCAGATGCACCAGGTGCTGCGGGACGGCCAATCGGCAGGCTATGTCCTGTACATGCTCCACCGGCAGGTCCGGCTGCTCATGCTCGCAAAGGAGCTTCAGCGAAAAGGGGTAGGGCCGCAGGAGATGGGAAAGCGCCTGGGCGTCAGAGGCTACCCTCTCCAAAAGACACTCGAGCAGGCGCCTCGCTTTACCCGGGAGCGGCTGGCTTCGGCGCACCGGCTGCTGGCCGAAGCCGATGAGCGGGTGAAGTCTGGGGGTGCCCGCGACGAGGTTGCCCTGGATCTTTTGCTTTCGGATCTGGCCGACCTGGCGCCGATGCGCTAGCTGGCCCGCGGGGCTCCCTCAGGGATAGGGTTGTAGCAGGCCACCCTGTGTCCCGACTCCGGGTCCTCAAGATCGGGCATCGGACCGGTCCGGCAGACGCTGAGAGCCCTCCCGCACCGGTCCAGGAACGGACATCGGTCCGGTGCATCAAGGGCCGATGGCAGCGCTCCCCTGATGGGCGTCAGTCTCTTTACGGGCCTGTCGAATCTGGGCACCGCATCGAGCAGGCCGCGGGTGTAGGGGTGCATCGGCCGATCGTAGAGCGTGAGCGTGTCCGCCTCCTCGAGCTTGTAGCCCCCGTACATGACGATCACCCGGTCGGCCATCTGCGCCATGACCCCCAGATCGTGAGTGATCAGGATGACCGACGATCCCGTCTCGCGCCGGTGCTCGTTGAGCCTGTGCAGTATCTCGGCTTGGACCGTGACATCGAGGTTCGATGTGGGCTCGTCGGCAACCAGCAGCCTCGGCGAAAGTGCCAGACCCATCGCCAGCATGACCCTCTGGGCCATGCCGCCGCTGATCTCCCAGGGATGGCTGTCGAGCATTTCACGGCCTTTGGCGATGCCCATCTGTGTCAACAGCTCGACGGTCACGTCGGACGATCGCTTCAAGCTCATGTCTGTGTGAACCTGGAGCACCTCCTGGATCTGCTCGCCGATGGTGATGACGGGGTTCAGGGCGCTCGCGGCGTCCTGAAAGACCATCGCGATCTCCCTGCCACGCATCGGTCTCAACTCCGCCTCGCCGAGCTCGAGCAGATCCCTTCCGCCGAACCTGATTGAGCCCTTCTCCACCTTGCCCGGCCTGGGCACGAGTCCCATGATCGATAGGCCCGTCACCGTCTTGCCGGAGCCACTCTCCCCCACGATGCCGACGACGCTTTCCTCGGGCACCTCGAAGGAGACGCCGCGAACCGCCTTTACCACCCCGTCTGCGGTGTGAAAGTAGGTGTGGAGATTGTCAACCTTAAGAAGTGGTTCGCCCATGGCCCCTTCCAACTGGTCCTCCTGAAACATAGGCCTATGCACAGGGACCCCTAAACATTACTACGCCGCGACGGGGTCGGAGGTTATGATCCCTTGCGAATACGTGAACTTGATATGGAGAGACTAAATAATATTGAACGGCAGACTGCAAGTAACTATAATCTATTCATGCAGAAGATGACGCGGGCCGCCGCGGCGAGCGGCCGGGGAGAGAGAGGATGATGCTGCGACCGGACCAGTTCACGGAGCGCGCCTTTGAGGTTATCCAGCGCTCGCATCAGCATCAGGCCAACTACAGGCATTCCCAGTGGGATACCGAGCACGTGCTGCTCGCCCTCCTGGAGAAGGACGACGGCGTGGTCCCCGAGGTGTTCGGCGAGATGGGCGAGTCGGCCGATTCTCTCAGGTCGTCAGTAGAGCAGATCCTTGAGGCAGCTCCCAGGGTCGCCCGCCCGGCGGCCCAGACCTACATCACGCCCCGGGTGGCGGACGTGATCGAACTGGCCAAGGGGGAGGCGAGCAGGCTCAACGACGACTTCATAAGCGTCGAGCACCTGCTGGTGGCCGTGGTCAAGAGCGAGGAGGGAAAGTCCACCGAGCTCGCTCGCCTGCTGGCCGGCGCCGGCATCATGGTAGAGAGGGTTTACCGGGCCATGCAGGCCGTCAGGGGTACTCACAGGGTTACCGACCAGAGGGCCGAGTCCCGATATCGCTCGCTGGAAAGGTACAGCATAGATCTCACGCGGCTGGCCGCAGAGGGCATGCTGGATCCGGTGATAGGCCGCGAGCAGGAGATCGCACGGACCATGCAGACCCTGATCAGGCGGACCAAGAACAACCCAGTCCTGATAGGGGCCGCGGGCGTCGGGAAGACCGCCATCGCCGAGGGGCTGGCAAGCCGCATAGTGTCAGGCGACGTCCCCGCCGAACTCCAGGGTCGGCGTGTCCTGGCCCTGGAGATGGGTGCCTTGGTCGCCGGCAGCAAGTTCAGGGGCGAGTTCGAGGAGAGGCTGAAGGCGGTCTTGGACGAGGTCAAGCAGGCCCAGGGCGAGATCATCCTGTTCATCGACGAACTCCACACCGTGGTGGGCGCCGGGGCAGCGGATGGCGCGATCGACGCCAGCAACATGATGAAGCCCATGCTGGCACGCGGCGAATTGCAGGCCCTCGGCGCGACAACCGAGGCGGAGTACAGGCGCTACATAGAAAAGGACGCCGCTCTTGAGCGCAGGTTCCAGCCCGTGCTGATAGAAGAGCCCGACGTTGAGACGGCAATCGAGATGCTTTGTGCCCTTCGCCCAAAGTACGAGGCTCACCACAGGATCTCGATCACCGACGATGCCCTTGAGGAGGCCGTTCGACTGAGCAGGCGCTACGTCACCGAGCGCAAGCTGCCCGACAAGGCGGTCGACCTTATAGACGAGGCGGCCAGCAAGATGCGCATCGACGCCCAGGCCATGCCTCCCGGAGTGCGGGAGGCCGAGGACAGGCTCAAGCGCCTCAAGGATGAGGAGGAGGCCGCGGCCCAGCGCGGCGACTACGAGCGGGCCGCCAGGCTGAGAACCGAGGGCGCGAGGGCGCAGGAGCGCTACGACGAACTCATGGCCGAGAGGACGCAGGGTGAGACCGACATGGTCGTTACGGCTGACGACATCGGTGTCCTTGTCGCAAGCTGGACGGGAATACCGGTAAACCGGCTGCTAGAGGCCGAGGCGGACCGACTGCTCCACATGGAAGAGCGACTCCACGACCGTGTCGTCGGCCAGGACGAAGCCATAACCGCGGTCTCCGATGCCATACGGCGCGGCCGAGCTGGCCTGAGCGATCCACGCAGGCCCATCGGCAGCTTCATCTTCCTGGGCCCCACCGGCGTCGGCAAGACGGAGCTCTCGCGTGCACTGGCCGAATACCTGTTCGACGATGAGCAGAACATGGTCCGGGTAGACATGTCCGAGTACATGGAAAAGCACTCGGTATCGCGACTCATCGGCGCTCCCCCCGGATATGTGGGTTTCGATGAGGGAGGCCAGCTCACCGAGGCGGTGCGCAGGCGGCCGTTCCGAGTGGTGCTGTTTGACGAGATCGAAAAGGCCCACCCGGATGTCTTCAGCCTGCTGCTGCAGATCATGGAGGACGGCAGGCTGACCGACGGGCACGGCCGCACAGTGGACTTCCGAAACACCCTAGTGATCCTGACCAGCAACGTTGGGACGATCGCTGCAAGCCGCGGCGGCGTCGGGTTCCCGGTCGGCGGAACGTCCGATGCCGAGCCACAGAGGCGCGAGGCGGCGATCAGGGACGCACTTACAAGGACCTTCAGGCCGGAGTTTTTGAACCGCATCGACGACATCATCATCTTCGACCCGCTCACACCCGAGCAGGTGGGCCGCATCGTCGAACTGATGGTGGCCGACGTCTCCGGCAGGCTGGTCGAGCACGGTGTGTGGATAGAGTTGACCGATGCGGCCCGCGACTGGCTGCGCGGCGAGGGCTTCGATTCCGCTTATGGAGCGAGGCCACTGCGGCGGGCAATACAGCGACACCTTGAGAACGACCTGTCCAAAAGGATCCTGTCGGGGCAGGTGACGGACGGGGACCGGGTGACGGTGGACGCCGGCGAGCACGGCCTGACGTTCAATGTGCGGGCCTCGTCGGCCCCTTCGTCTGATCCGGGGTCGACGACGGGCGAGGATGCGGAGATGGTCGCCTAGCCTGCCGTTGGGCCTTCCAGGGCCTGGAATCCCGTACCGGGCGCTTCTCGTCCACTAGAATGGACGCCCGTGGACGATACCGGCGCAACGGGCTCCCCCGAACATTCCCAACCGGCGCCTTTGCTGACTGTGACATCGCGGCTTTCGTGGATGCTCAAGCCCGGCAGAGCGGTCCAGTTCGCCTTCCTGCTGTTGGGAGTTGGGCTGGTCGTTGCCGCTTGGCTGCTCGGCAGCAGGTTCTCAGACCTGTCAGAGCTCTCCAACGTCGGGTATCCCGGTGTCTTTTTCCTCAGCTTTCTCGGAAGCGCCGCCATGGTGCTCCCGGTACCCGGGCTGATCTCGCTGTGCGCCGTAAGCGTGTTTCTGAATCCGCTGGCACTGGGTCTCCTGGCGGCTACAGGTGAGACCCTTGGGGAGGTCTCCGGCTACGCCGTGGGCTTTGGGGGAGGGGGTCTGGTCGACCGCAGCAGGATCTACATTCGCATCCGCTGGTGGATGAGAAAGCGCGGGTGGGTGGTCATCCTGCTGGTGTCCATCGTTCCCAATCCGCTGTTCGATCTTGTCGGAATCGCCGCCGGGGCGATCCGCTACCCGATGGCGCGCTTCTTGGGAATCGTGCTGGTCGGCAAGGTGATAAAGGGGCTGTTAATCGCCTATACCTGCTCGTATGGGATAAGGGCGCTTCCCTGGGTTAACTAGGCGCGGTCGCCGATGGTACAATTGCGCCATCCCCTGCACGTAGGCGCGCAGCCTTGTGCAGCAACACGCTCCGCAGTAGCTCAGCGGTAGAGCAGTCGGCTGTTAACCGACCGGTCGTTGGTTCGAATCCAACCTGCGGAGCGCCCTGCACCTGATCGGAAACGCGGCGCCTGCCTTCAAGCCTTCATTCGGAAGATCTAGGCGCCAGCGCGCCCCACGAGCGGCGCAAGATTCGACCTGGTCTGGTAGGTCTTGGTCGCTGTTGCCTTAGATGGCGGTTGGACAAGTGCGATTGTGGGACCGGTTCTAGGGCTTGGGGCGGGTTTCTGCTACTCCGTCACCCTCATAGCGCCGCCCAGCGTTTCAGACCGCAGCTCGGGCCGGTAGTACGAAAACACCTGGGAAACGACCTCCATTGCCCGGACCGGGTACTTTGCCAGTGCCTGAAACTCCAGGGAGATGGTCTCACCGGGCGTCATGTCCTCGATGTAGAGGATGACCTTTCGGCCAGCGATCTCAAAGCGCTTGAGTTTGGCGGTCTCCTCCACGAGCGTGGCGATCGTCTCGCGCACGGGGGCGAAACCGGTCGGCACGGCGACATCGAGCACGACCATGCCCGCCTGGATCGGGCCGGGGGGCGTGAACGTAACGGTGGCGGCAACGGTTATCAGCTCATCGACCTCGACGTGATCGGTGCCGTAGTCGACCGTGATGTCGAACACGTCTTGGACCTCCGTCCGGGCCTCGGGGACGTTATACCTGAGCACCGACTGGAGGACGGCCTCCCCCTTGCCCCCCGCTGCGATTGAGAGCGTGTCGCCAAGGGGAACCTGGACGATCTGCATCACGTCTGAGTTTTCCGGCGTAATGCGTACCTCCTCTTGCCAGGTGCCGCTACGAAGGGTAACGGTCATGTCCACGTCGGATCGTACCCTCGCGGACAGGGAGGTGAGTGCGTTAAGGCTCACGATCGTGTCCTGCGTCGAGCCGAACCCGCCGAGCGCGTTGCGCTGGCCTGCGAGCCACCTGGCGGCCCGGGAGGCGCCCACCAGATCTCCGTGCTCGACCAGCGCGAGCAGCGCATAACCCGTCGTCTCTATGGCTGCGCTCCGATTCCCATGACCCGGGCTCGGATAGTCCTGGGTAGACGGCCCGTCCTCGCCCCAGAACAGTGCGCCGTTTTCGTCTTCCTGAGCCATGGACATCAGCTTCTCGTACGCTTTGTCCCTAGTCTCGCTGCCTGCGAGCTCCAGCGCGTACGCCGTAATGGCCATTGTGTACGGGTCCTCAATCGAGTCCAGCCGGCCCTCCAGATAGGCGATGGCGCTCGCCGTCGCCTGGTCCCGTCCGGCCTCCAGGAGGGCAATTGCGACGTAGGCCGTCAGGGCATCGCGGCCCCGCAGCCCGCCGAGGAGCTCCTGATGATGGAGGAAGCCGACGCTCTCGAACGAGCCGTCGCCCAGCTGGTGGCTTTCTATCCAGGCGGCCGCCTCGTCGACCACCGTCCGGTCGATGTACATCAGGTCTCGCGCCTCGGCGAAGGTCTTTAGGACGAACGCCGTGAGCCACAGGCTACCCACCGGGTCGCTATTGCCAAAGGCGGAAAAGCTGCCATCGCTGCGCCGGTAGGTCAGCTGGCGCTGGTAGCCGACCAGCATCAGGTGTTCCGCCTTGGCCATGATCTCGGGCTTCAACTGCCCGGTCTCGGCAAGGTAGCGCGCGATGTACACGTTCGGGGCGAACAGGATCATGTTCTGCTCACCGCATCCGAAAGGCATCCTCAGCAGTCGGTCGAGACCCTCGATGCTCTGAGTCAGGAGACTCCCGGTCAGCGCGACGTAGGCTCGTGCGGACCCGTCGATTGCGCCCGGCGGTACGTTGAGGAAAAGCTCACGCTCATCTCCGCTGGAGACAACGTGGTTTTCGACGATCTCTACATCGACACCCTCGGGCTCCACCAGGAGGTTCTTGATCACGGCGTCGGCGGCCTCGGAGCTGCGGGCGACGATCTTGACCGGGCCGGTGCCCAGCTTCGTCGGGCGAATAGTGAACTCCGCTCCGCCGATGTCGCTGGCGTCTAACGCGACCGACTTCGCTGGCTCATCCAGCAGATCGAACCAGTCGGCCTCCTCGATCTCGACGAGTAGCTCTTGGGGCGTATCCAGGTAGTTGAACAGGGCGACCTTTACCGGGAACTCCTCACCCCGTATCGCAGAGAAGGGCAGGTCGACGGTCAGGAAGAAGGGCTGGAACACCCTCAGCGAACCCTCGCCCACGCCCAGTCCGTGCTCCTTCGAAACGCCGACCGCGCGCAGCATCCACGTCGTTATGCTGTCCGGGGCTTCCACGGCCACGACAGCGCTGCCGTCCTCGCCGGTTTGGATGTCCTGCCATATCCAGGTTTCCGGGAAGTACTGGCGCACCCGCTGAACGTCCGCGAGCGTCCCGGCCGGGCCATCCGGCTCGTCCGAAACTGGAATTTCCTCTGCCTCTTCCTCTGCCACTACAGCCAATGCGCGTTCCACGACCACGTCGGCGTCCATCATTACTTCGAACGGTCCTTGGTCAAACGTTTCGCCAGATGGCACTTCCTTGTTGGTCAACACGATCGTCCCGGCCGCCTCGAACGTCTCCTGCGCGCCGCGGGTCTCTATGGTCTCGAGGTAACGTGCGTCGTGAAGCTCCGCCTGGGGCTCGAGGTACAGCCTTTCCAGCTCGCTGAATACCTGCTGGAGGTTCAGCCGGTTCTCGGCCAGGATGAACACCGACCTGTCGACGGCCACAAGCCCGACCCGTGACTCCCCCTGCGTCTGAACGGCGATATCAACCGGGTCTCCCGGACGGACCTCTTCCCGGCCGAACCCCACGTCCACCTTGTGCGGATACGCGGCCCTGACGCCGAACGGCAAATAGTCGGCGGCGATCTCGTTGTTTGGCAGGATCTGGTAGACGAGGAGGCGCGATGACGGGGCCATCAGGTGGGTGGCTGCGAATTCGATTTCCTGACCCGACGAAACGCCTGTAAAGAGCGTCGTACCCCTGGAGAGCACCTCGTAGTAGAAATTGTGCGCTTCCCTGGTCGAGTTGACACGGAACCGGACGATGTCGCCTGCCTTGATGTCGCCCCCGGTCAGCTGCTCGACGTGGATGAAGTTCCCGGACGGCGAATGACCTGACTGCAGCGAAAGCGATGTGTATGAGCCATTGGCTTCGGCCCGCAGTGTCAGTGCGACGGCCTCTTCCGGAGGAGCGGTCTTGACCAGGGCCTTGCCACCGGAAGTCGTTACCGTGCGACTGTCCGTGGCTTCGGTCCAGAAATACTCATTCACGTAGTCGATGGTCAGCGTCACGTCGGTGTCGACAGGTGTCCCGTCAGGTGTCTGGGCGACGACCAGGTAGCCCATCTCAATACCCGGCTTGAACACCCGGCTCTCCGGGATCACCTTCAGCGTGACCTCAGAGGCCACCACCGTCAGCAGCATGCTCGTCCTCTCTATGTATCCCGTGCCCTTCTCGCGGATAGTCACGTCGAGCGTCACGTTCCCCTGTCCACCGGCCTGGGGAACGCCTGCAACGAACCCCACCGGCGGCAGCTCGAACTGCGTCTCGCCGTCGATGGGCCCGCTGAACCGGGCGAATTCCTCCCACTGACCGACGTACCGCGAGGCAATGATCTCCACCTCGCCCTCGACCGGCTTGCCGAACGAGTATTCCCCCGAGACGGTGCCGGTAATCGGATCGCCGGCGAGTACCCACTCCCTCTCGGTTGCGACCTTGACCTCATACTTGGGCAGGACGTATTCCTCGACGCGCACGTCCAGCTCGGTCTTCTGGTCCCCGGCGAGCGCAGTGAGCTTCCAGACACCGAGGTTCGGCTCCGTCGAGAGTGGCAGGTCCACCGTGGCCATGCCGTACTCGTCGGTTTCAACCTCCTTCCTGAACACCTTCAGACCCTTGGCGTCCTGGACCTCGATCGTCGCGGCATATGGCCGGGGTTTGAGCAGTGCATCCAGTGTCATGATCCGAACGTGGACGGTCTGGCCGGGCTTGTAGATCGGCTTATCGGTCTCGACGAACAGGGCCACGCCATCAACGATTTCGATGGGGGCCCTGCGAGTCTCCTGAACGCCCTCTACTCTCAACTCGATCTCGTATGTCCCACTTTCGATCTGCGGGACGAGAATCTTTAGGCCCCCTGTCCCTTCCACTCTGCCCACCAGGGAGAGCAGGGTGACTTCGCCGTCGCGAAGGGTCAGACGAACGTCGCCGGACGCCGGCTGATCGCCACGGAGAAGCGATATCGATACACGCTCCTCGAAGCCGGCCCGAAGTGCTCTGGGAACGACCGCTACGTAGCTATCCGGGGCGACGGTCTCGACCTCCGGCGATGGCTCGTCCGCGGGTGCGATGGGCGCGTCCGAGAAGTAAAGGCCAATTAGCTGAAGAACTTCGTCCTTGGAGAGTTCGCCGCCCAGGTAGTCGAATATAGCGGCCAGCACCTCATCCCGATCGATGAAGCCGCTATCGTTGGTGTCGTAGCGCTGGCCCAGGCCGGTGTCGGCATGCACCGGCTGGGGCTGAATGGCCTGTGGCGCGGCCACCGCCAGCACAGCGATCGCCACGGCCACCAATGTCGAGAGAGTTCTCATTTGAAGTTCTATTTGGACGCGATGGAGGCCATATTATCGCCTGTGGAATGTAGACGTCGCACGCAAGAAAAAGGTTCCACTCCGGGCCTCTCCTGGGGCAAGGAGGCTGCGAAAGCCGATTCTCGGACAATAGCCCGGCAGGTGGATTCCCCCTTGTATCTTGATTCTTGTTCAGAACACTCAGTCCGCCATGTCGACAAGGGTGCGGCAGACCGAATCCCCCCTGGTCATGTAAGACCGTTGAAAAGCGAGGGTCGCCGCACCCTTCCCGAATGGAGCCCGAACAGCTGCCTGGGTTAACCAAGCCCGCATCTTGCAAGGACGGGCCAGCAATTCACAGGAGGTAGTCATGGAACAGGAAGCAATCTACGTAGGCATCGATGTGGCCAAGGCGCAGCTGGATGTTGCCGTCCGTCCCACGGACGACAGGTGGGTGGTCCCCAATGACGATGCGGGAATCCGTCAACTGATGTCCCAGTTGACGGCTCTTGAACCGGCCCTGGTGGTGCTGGAAGCTACAGGCGGCCTGGAACTGTCCATTGTGGCGGCCCTGGCGGCCGAGGAGTCGCCGGTGGTCGTCGTCAATCCCCGGCAGGTGCGAGACTTCGCCAAAGCCACCGGCAAGCTGGCCAAGACCGACGCACTGGACGCGGCGGTCCTCGCCCACTTCGCCGAGGCTGTCCGACCCCCGGTACGCCCCCTGAGGGGTGCCGAGACACAGGACCTCAACTCCCTGACTGCCCGAAGGCACCAGGTGATGACCATGCTGGTCTCGGAGAAGAACCGCCTCAGCGCCGCCACTACCGTCGCTGTCCGTCCCCGCATCGAGGCACACATCGCATGGCTTCAGCGGGAATTGGACGATCTGGACAAGAGCCTGCGGAAGACTCTCCGTAAGAGCCCCGTATGGCGTGAGAAGGACGACCTCCTGCGCACCGTCCCCGGCGTTGGAGAGCAGCTCTCCCTCACCCTCCTGGCCTACCTGCCGGAGCTGGGCACTCTGGACCGCCGGCAGGTCGCCGCCCTGGTGGGAGTGGCTCCCTTCAACCGGGACAGTGGCACACTACGAGGCAGACGAACCGTTTGGGGCGGACGCGCCCGGATCCGTGCAGTCTTGTACATGGGGGCGCTGGCGGCCAGTCGCTACAATCCCATCATCCGGGACTTCTACCAGCGGCTGGTGGCTGCTGGCAAACCGAAGAAATTGGCCCTCACAGCCTGCATGCGCAAGCTGCTGGTCATCCTCAACTCCATGCTCAAGCATCGCTCACCCTGGCGCGCGGAGCGCGCCAGGACTCCCGCACTCATCGGCCTAGACCCTTGACTCTAAAGACAGCTGCTTAAAGGACGCGGACCGCCGAACCGGGTGACAGGACAATTCTGTTGGAGCAGTTAGACCAGCTTCTCATGCCGGCGGAGCCAATGGCCTTCACCCTGTTCATGGGACGCGTTGCAGCGCAAGCTTCCTAGGGTCGGCTGCCAAGGCTGACCAACGTAGTGATCTCACTCTCTCCCGAACGTTTCATCGTCAGCGGGAGTTAGCCGCGAGTGTCGCTCATTTGAGGCGTATTACCGCCGGGTCGTCCTCGTCCGTAACGTTGATGGTCACCACAATGCTATCTGTGGCGCCAAACGGGTCGGTGACAGTCACCACCACCGTGTAGCTACTCCTGGCTTCATAGTTCAGGTCGGCTTTCGTCATCAGCTGGCCGCTGTTTCTCGATATGTTGAAGGATGCGGCGTCCGCACCACCCAGGTTGTAGATCAGCAGGTCGTCGTCATCGTCACCGGCGCTGACAGCTTCTCCGATGCTCTGCTCGGCCTCCGTGTTCTCGGCCACTTCTCTGCTGGTCTTGTTGGACTGGTCCCCCTCGGTGTCGTAGTCCTGGTCGGGGAACACGGGAGCGGCGTTGACAAAGCCGCTGTCCCGTTGCTGATCGGTGTCGGTGGCATGGCCGGCTCGTGCGGGAACCTCCAAGATACCCGTCGCCTCATCGTTGCGGTTGCCTATGCTGTCCGTGTAGATCGCCGTGGCCCTCAGGCACCTGCCCACGTCGGCCAGCGTCGGGGTGTAGACGGCCGCCGAGGCTCCGGATATCGGGGTCCAGCCGCCGACGCCGTCAATTCCCGGTGTACCCGGGTCATCCTCGCACTCAAACGACGGAATGCCTCTGTTATCCACGGTAACCTCGGCGGACCGTTCCCACCTCCACCTCTTGTTGATCACGCCACCGTCCTCGTCGCGGGCCATGGCATGTACCGCGATGTCCACCTGCGGCTGCCTCTGGGACAGGACGACCCCTCCGGCGTCCTCCCCATCCACCACCTCGATGGTCACGTCCAGGGTAGAGGTCAGCCTCCGTGGGCCTTCGCCGGAGTGAGCCTCGACGGTTATCGAGTACGAACTCTGGTCTTCGAAGTCGGGCTCGTGGTCCATCTTGAAGGTCAGGGTGCCGTTCTCGAAGGCAAAGTCTTCGCCGTCGGCGCCCGACACTGTGTACGTGTAGTCGGTGTCGTCATACCCGTCAGCACCGCTGACACTGCCGTCCTGGTCGGTTGCGGCATAGGTGTCGGCATCCACGCGTGTGCTACCGTGGTCGATCCTGATGACCGGCGGGCTCTCATTCTCCGTGGCGCTCAGCAGCGTCGGGGCGTCCTCACCGAAATGAGGGGCCTCGTTCACCTCGGCGACCCTTACGATCACATTTACAGTATCAGCGGCGGTTGACGGGTCCGATACCCTCACCCGCAGGACGTACTCGCTGTTGTCGGCCTCGTCGGCATCCTCATCATCAGGCAGCGCTGGATCGCCGGCCAAGGCCGTCGAGTCCTCGTCCTCGTCCTCGGTCTCGCCGGGGTCCGCACCCAACGTCCTGCCGACCCTTAGCTGACCGGAGGAGCTGTCGATGGTGAACCGCGTACGTCCGTCGCCATCCTCAAGGTCGGGAGTGTCCAGCAGCTCGTAGAACAGCACGTCCTCGTTCTCGTCCGACGCCGATACCGGCTCGCCTATCGGCATGCCCACGGCCGTGTTCTCGGCGACGGACCGGGAGACGTCGATGTAGGGGGTGGCTTCATCCTCATCCTGGCTGGCCAGGGATGGAGCGTCATTGAACAGGGTCCTGGCCTCCACCCTGTTTGCGCTCACCGCAGAGGCGGTCTTGTCCGAGCCGAAGTCGTCGGAATAGGTGACAGAGGCACGAAGGTACCTGCCCACATCGCCCGGCACCGGGGTGCGGCCCGGCGATATAGCCCCCTCTATATCCGTCCAGGTCCGTCCGTCACGGGACCTCGCCCACTGCCACCTCTCATCCGCCACGCCGCCGTCCTCGTCCAACAGGCTGGCAGAGAGCGGCCGGTCGACCTGCGGCTGCGGCCTGTCGATGCTCACCGTTCCGGCCTCATCCACATCCGTGACTCTCACGGTCACACTGCGAGTGCCGCCGGCGGCTCTGATGGTCACCCTGTATACGTTCCTCGCCGCCAGCTGCGCGCTACTTGACGCAGAGTCAGGAAGCTCGAAGCCGGGGGGCTCCAGAAAGTTCAGCACTCCACCGTCGATGGTGAACAGGCCGCTATCGGAACCGCTCAGGGACCACTCGATGTCATGTCCCTCCTCGTCAAATGCTTTGTAGCTGGCGACCGGGCCTGTTCCGTTCTCAGCGTAGTCCACGGATCGGACTCCGGTTATGCTCACAGGGTCGTGCACATCGGTGACGCTGATGGTCACCTGTATGCTGTCCGAAGCGCCCGAAGGGTCGGTGGCGATCACGATCACGGGGTAGCTTCTCTTGACCTCGTAGTTCAGGGCGGCCTTGGTCATTAGTTGGCCCGTATCCCTGGATATGCCGAAGAATTCAGCGTCCTCTCCGTTCAGGTAGTAGATGAGCAGGTCGCCGTCTTCGTCATCGGCAGTTACCGGCGATCCGATGCTCTGCCCGGCCTCGGTGTTCTCGGCCACCTTGCGGCTGGTCCTGGCTGACTGGTCTCCCGCGGAGTTCAGGTCTTGGTCCACAAACTCTGGAGCTGAGTTGGAGGGACCCCTGCCCTGCACGGGGGCTTCCGACGTTCCTATCGCTCGAGCCATGAATAAGGGCAGCCCTATCGTGCCGCCAGATTCAGCGGGCAAAGTGCATGTCAACTCGCCGATTTGCAGGTCGTCGGCGACGCATCCTTCGATCTCCCCGGTCACGACAGGGGAATCAGGGAAAACGGAAAGGAAGTCTCTGTGCAGGTCGTCCCTGTAGACAACGATGGCCCGCAGACACCTGCCCATGTCGGATGCCTGCGGCGTATAGGTCGGCGCCGTTGCTCCGTCTATCGGAGCCCAGCTTGCTACGACGACAACGGGCGTATCCGGGTCGTCCCGGCATTCGGTCGACGGGGTGCCTTCCCCATCCTCGGTGATCAGATCGGACCGCTCCCACACCCAGCTCCTGGCGGCTGCGCCGCCGTCGGGATCGTCGACCGCCACATGAACCGAAGTGCCCACCTGCGGCTCCCTCTGGGACAGGATTACCTCTCCGGAGTCCTGGCCATTCCCCACATTGATGGTCACGTCCAGGGTGGCGGTCCGCCTGCGTGAGCCCGTGCCAGACCGGACCACGACGGTTATCGAGTATGAGGTCTTCTCCTCCAAATCGGGCTCATGTCCCTCTGTGAAGCTCAGGACGTCATCGCTGTCGAACTCAAGGACCTCGCGGTCGTCTCCGGTCACCGAGTACGCACGGGCGTTGTCGGCACCGTCCTGGTCGGTCACGGCGTAGGTATCGGCATCTACGTCGATTCGCTCGGTGCCGCCCTGGAGCCAGAAAATCTCACGGTCTGAGCTTTCGAATACCCACAGTTCCGTCGGTGCGTCTTCATCGAAGACGGGGGCTTCGTTCACGTCGGTTACTTTGACGATCACGTTCACCGTGGCCGAGGCGGTCGACGGGTCGCTCACCCTGACCCGCAGCACGTACTCGCTGTTACCCGCGGCGCCGGCATCTTCGTCAGCAGGCAGCGCAGGGTCGCCGGACAGGCTAGTCGAGTCCTCGTCCTCTCGCTGAGTGCCATCTGCATCCAACTCCTTGCCGACCCTGATCTGGCCGGAACGGCTGTCGATGGTGAACCGGGCAGCACGCTGGGGGTCCGCCAGGTCGGGAGTGTCCAGCAGCTCGTAAAAGAGTATGTCGTCATTGGCGTCCGTTGCTGATATGGCCCTGCCCACGTTCCGGCCCACGGCCGTGTTCTCGCGGATCGATCGGATGACAAGCGCGTCCTCATCGACGTCCCGGCCGGCAAAGGACGGAGCGGCATTGGACAGGGTCCTTGCCTCCACCCGGTTGGCGCTCACGGCGGAGGCGGTCTTGCCCGGACCGAACTTGTCGGAATAGGTCACCGTCGCACGCAGGTACATGCCTACATCGGTCGGTGCCGGGCTCCTGTTCGGGGATGTCGCTCCCGCCATGTCCGTCCAAGTCGTCCGGTCCGCAGACCTCGCCCACTGCCACCGCTCGCCCGTCACCCCCTCGTCCGCATCCGACAGGCTCGCCGAGAGCGGCCTGCTGACCTGCGGCTGCAGCCTGCTGATCCTCACGGCTCCCGCCTCGTCCACGTCCGTTACCGTCACGGTCACGTCGTGCGTGCCGCCACTGGCCCTGATCGTCACCCTGTAGACGTTTCTTCCCCCCGCCGGCCCGCCCGCCGCCGCAGACTGCGGATCTTCGTAGTCGGGGGGCTCCAGAAAGCTCAGCACACCATCTTCGACGGAGAACAGGTCGGCATCGGGACCGCCAAGCGACCACGTGATGGAATCACCGTCCTGGTCACGGGCCCTGAAGGTGCCGACCGGGTCCTCGCCGTTCTCGGCGAATGCAAGGGAGGAGTCGGCCGTTTGAGCAAACGCCAGGTGGCCTGCGGGATCCCCCGGCATGACGCTCACAAGCAGCATGCTGGTCAGAATGGCGACCAATGCCATGGCCAGGGGCGTGCCGTTCTTGGTAGCCCTGAGGCTCGGGCGCCAACCCGGGCGGGATGGTGGCGTCAAAACCGGGAAATTCGGGGTCAGTCGAATGCCGTCCTAGCTGATATGGGGACGTGGTATCGGTCGTAGACCGGCCCGGGTTCTTGTCTCAGTTTATGTGTTTTCAGTCAAGGCCCCGAGAGATCATTGAACGTAGTGCCATTGCGTAGGGCACCCCTCTCCCGCCTGGAGCCCTCGCCAGTTGACCGGTTCCGATCGGCGCTCCCTGACCTGTCCAGGGAACATGATCGCAGTCAGCGGCATGGGTAAGCGAGAGGGGAGAGGATATCGATCCGAAAGCACAGTCGGAGCCGCCGATAAAGATGCACAAGAATCAGTACCTGGGGCAGATGAGCACCAAGCGCCGGGTTGGCGTGCGAACCCCGTTTTGGAATCAGCGTGGCCGCAGAGGGACTGCACCAAAGTTTGGGCGCTTACAGGGCTTTGGACCGCTGCGAAGCGGGATTGGTGATCCGAGACGCGACGCGAACTATAGTACTCCCTGATGCGAGTGTGATTGACTAGCCAGGCGAAGCCAGACGGAGGTCCACGATGACAAAGAAGGCGACGTTCGATTTCCGCGTAAAGCCAGAGCAGAGCGCCGTTGCGGAGAAGATGCTGGGGGACGCACTCCCTGATACCCGTGCCTTTGCCGGGTGCATCTCCGTTGAGGTGATGAGGGACTCTGACGAACCCGAAAGATGGTTCTTGATGGAGGAGTGGGAATCCTATGACCATCACCAGGCGTACGTAAACTGGCGGGTCGAAACCGGCTGGGTAGAGTGTTTTGCGGCCAACCTGATTGGTGAGCCGACGCTCAGATACTTCGACCCCGTCGACATGTAGAGTGAACGTCTTAGAACCTTCTGTGTAGTAGAACGCGCCGCCGCAAAATCCGGCGGCGCCGAGTCGGACACGCGGACCCCTTGATCGAACGTTGGGACCCGCGCTGTGTCCGGCTGAGCGGCCATGCCTTGAAGTGTGAGACGTCGGCCTGGTGAAAGCTCATTTTCTGCCTTGGCCGGCCGGGCCGCAGTCGACCTACAATCTTTGCCTGCCTTGCCTCTAGGTCGAATGAACCTAAAGAACGGAAGGTTACCGATCGACCTTATACCAATTCACTGAGAGTCGGCCGCTAAGTTTGCGGGCAGCCGCCGGATGTTGTCGTCGATCCAGGCCCAGCGAGCGAGCGAGCGCACGCGGGCGGGGTCCGATTCCAGTTTCCCCAGGTAGGCGTTGACGGCCTCCATCTTGTCGTCGATGCTCCGGTAGATCCTGCCCTCCACCCACCGGCGAACCTCTTCGAACACACGCTCAGCGGGGTTCAGCTCAGGACTGTACGGCGGCTGCACTATCGTCGGCAGACCCACGCTGTGCACCTTCTCGGCCCGGTGCCCCCGCGCTCCGTCCCACACCAGCGCACCCAGGTCGGTCTGCAGCCTCAGACCCCTGACCGCCGACGCTATAGCCTCCGACCTCATCGAGTCTATCCACGTCCACGATATCCTCCCACGACGACCGTCGACGACGAGGAACAGGTACATCCACCGGTACGCCAACTGAACCCGCTGTACCACCTTCACCCCGCGGCGGCCCCACACCCTGCGCACCACTCCACGCAGACCCACTCGCATCTCGTCGGCGAAGCCCAACGCCGTCCCGGAAGTCACTCCCGCTTCGGCGAGCGCGCGGCTGAGCCCCCTTTTTTCCAGGATCTCTGCCCCGCTGCGTCCGCCTTCTCGTGGCGAGGTCTCGGCACCCTGCGGCTGCATCCCAGCCGCTTCAGTAAGTAGTACACGCTGTTAGGCGCGTAGCTGACTCCGTACTCGTCATCTATCCACTCACGGATCTCTCCCGCCGTACGGAATCGACCCGTAGACACCTGCTCGACCAGCTCGCGCTCCTGCTCTGCGCTCAGAAAGCTCGGCTGGCCCTTTCCCGCCATCGTGTGCGACAAGACCTCAGACACACCTCCACGCCTGTACCACCTCACCCACTCACCAACGGTGTCCTTGTGAACTCCCACTACCTCAGCCGCCTTAACTATCGGCCAGCCATCACGCACCAGCCACAAACCATGGAGACGGCTTCGCAGCCTGACGTCCCGTTCCGAAAGGTATCTTGCCCTCAGCGCCTCCACCGTATCCTCAACGCGCCACTCGATTCGAAGCGGTCTACCCTGCATCTGTGCTGACCTCCAACATCCCGTGTCGGACTCAGCTTCCACCAATACACTATGCCCCTCCTATACCTTTCACGGCCTCCTTACCTCAAAATGGTATTAGGTCAAGCCCAGGGGTCCGTACGTCTAGCTGAGCGAGTAGTGGAGGACCTCAGGGTCGGCAATACCGGCATTCGGGATCGCAATGGCTGCGTTTGGGAATATGGAACTGGGACCGGCTCTATTCTCAGAGAGCCAGATAGCGCGCGCGGTCGAGGAGATCGCCGCGAAGATAGGCGAGCAATACGACCTGTCTGAACTGGTTCTCGTTGGTGCGATGGACGGGGCGGTGTGTTTCCTGGCGGACCTGATGCGTGCGTTCGGGGTGCCGATGCGCGTAACCACGGTGCGCGTCAGGAGCTATGAAGGCGCCGGCGCCGGGGACATGGAGGTCATGTGGCTGCCCCGCCGTGATGGGATCGAGGGAAGGGACGTCCTGATCGTCGAGGACATAGTCGATACCGGCGCGACGTGCGCGCTACTGTCGGAGAGGCTGGCGGCCCTGGGGGCGCGGTCTGTACGGATCTGCGCCCTTCTGGACAAGCCATCCCGCCGCACGCACGACGTGGAGGTGGATTACTTCGAGTTCAAGGTGCCGGACGTGTTCGTGGTGGGCTACGGGCTGGACTACGACGGTGCGTTCAGGAACCTTCCGGCTGTCTATGCGCTTGGCGCAGCACAAGGCAAGACGGACCCGGTTTGCCCGCGCTGAGCCTGCCCAGCTGCGGAATACTCGGTACCGGCGATAACACAGTGGGAATGCGATTTACCGGTACGTTCATCATCGTCGGGGTGTTGTCGTTGCCGTACTGGTTACCTCCAGCATCGTTGCGGTAAAGCCCATACAGCTGCTTACGCTGCCCTTCGAATTCCTGGGCAGCTCTTCGGTGGTGCTGCCCGCCTCGATAATCATCTTTCCCATCAGCTACATCGTCGGGGACGTTCTGACGGAGATCTACGGATTTCGAATCGCTTGAGGCGTAATCTGGCTGGGATTCGGGGACAACCTCCTGGTCGTCGTCGCCCTGTGGCTCGCCGGAATCATTCCCGCGGCCGGCTTCTGGGATGACCAGCAGGCCTACGACACGATCCTGGGCCAGGTCCCATGGATCCTGGTGGCCTCCTTTGCCGTCTGTCTCATCGGCGAGTTCTCAAACTCCACCGTGCTCTCCCTCCTCAAGTACCGCATGGAGGGCAGAGTGCTGTTCGTCCGCACCATAGGCTCGACCGTAGTCGGTCAGGGCTTTGATTCTTTCATCTTCATCTACATCGCCTCTTGGCTGGGTTCCGACTGGAGCGCGGCGGTCCTGCTGGCCGGCCCTCGCACAGTGGATCACGAAGATCCTTTACGAGACCGCGGCCACGCCCCTTACCTACGCGGTCGTCACCTACATGAAGCGCAAGGAAAAGATGGATGTTACGGACGTGCCCCGTTCGCTCAACCCACTGGGGATCTTCGCCTGAGACGCGTCAGGCCAGGCAGCGGGGAGTCAATGTGCGATGTGGCCTCGGGAGGAGAGGCGGGTCTCTTGGGCCCCGGCGACCCGTCGTATCCCCAGCGTAGGTCACCGGGCATCTTCAGGCAGAACTTCGGAGGTCAAATGGATCGAGACACCGCGACACTTCTGGCGGATTTGCACCGCCTGGTTCAGCCCCATATTCGCCGGGGACGATTCGAATTGACCGACGGCCAGTCGACAGATTGGTACGTGGACGGGCGCTCGTTCATGCTGTCTCCTGAAGGCGGCTCCCTCGCCGGCCGACGCATAGCCGAGCTGCTTGCCGACGATGTCCGCTCCATAGGTGGGCCTGTCACTGCGGCTATACCCGTGGTGGCCGCAGTGGTGCACCAGTCACCGGTGCCGCGCCGTGGCTTCTACGTTCGCACGGAGTCCAAGGCTCACGGCCTGCTCAGGCAGATCGAGGGCAACCTCGAACCCGTGGTGGCAATCGTCGACGACACCTGCGCTACCGGAGGCTCAATCATCAGATGCATAGATGCCGTCGAGAGTGCCGGCAGCGTTGTCAGGCAGGTAATTGCGGTCTTTGATCGTGACGATGGCGGAGAACGCGTAAGGCGGATGGGTTACGAATACCGTTACCTGCTGAGACTGGAGGACGGTCGGCCGGTCTGCTGAGCCAGAGGGCTGGCCGGGTCAACGGCACCACGGTGCCGGAATCTCGGTTTCACGACGCTGCCGGCGGTCCAGCCGGGAGTGCGCATCCTCTGCGTCCTGTGCGCTACCTCCCGGGCCCAACCTGCGTGACTGAACGGGATTCCTTGCTACGACTCCCGCCGTGCCGTCCCTACGAACGGTTGCCTCCCGGCTGAGGCATCCCAGCGAATGAAGATGCCGATTCCCATCGTAACGGCGTCCCTCCTCGGAACGTTCCAGATAACAGAGGACAACACACCGGCAACCTGGGGCGGCGTTGGGAGGCCGCCGATGGCCCGGGCTTCCGGGAAACGCACGGGGGTCTTGCGATGAAGGTTGGTGGGCGCGATCGGGGGCTGAACGATCTATGGCTGCTCTTGGTGCTGGTGCTGGCAGGCGGTTGCGCGGTGGCCATTTCGCTTACGACGTGAGACACGCCGACGCCCGGGAGGTCTCAACGCATGTGCCCCGACGATCGCCATGACCGGCGCCTAGACCGGGCGAGGCGGGAGCGGGTTTCCGTGAGCCATACGTGCTCACGGCGCTGGGCTTGGCGATCGCTGCCTTTCCTCCATTGAGCGGTCGGAGATGCCGTCTCTCCCCGGGGGATGTAGATACGGAATCCGGTACGGGCTTGTTTGCCTGGCCGGCGGTCACAGCGATTGCGGGGGAGTAGCCGGGCTCACCGGCGTGTGTTGCGATCCTGCGGGCCAGAGGACAATATGCCCCGTGGAGAGCGACGTCTTCTCGCCAGACCCTGCGTCCAGGCGCGGGCAGGGGAGCGCATTTGAGCCTTGAGCAGTTTGGACCTCAAGATCCATAGCGACAGCAACATATGGCACGCGGCAGATCGAATTTGACCGGGGGGCCGGCGGCGGCCCCGCGCCCAAGGATGCCAGTCCGGGCGGAGCGGCCCATGCGTGCGGGAATTCTGATGGGTCTCGCTTCGGGCCTGACGGCTATCACGTGCTGCGTGTCGCCGGTAGTGCTGGCACTTGTGGGCGTGGCGACCGCCGCTGAGGCCGTCTCGCTCGGTGACACCCTCTACTACACCTATGGCTGGTATTTTCGTGCTGGAGGTCTCTTCGTTGCACTGGTCGCCGTGGTCGTTCATCTGCGCCGGCGCCGCGCATGCTCGATCGGGGGTGCCTACCGGTACCGCCGCACGCTGGTGGTCCTCATCGCCTCCGGTGCCGTTACCTACGCGGGCCTCTTCTGGCTCACCAAGTACCTCGGCAATTGGGCAAGCGATGTACCCGGGATCTGAAGACGCATAGTTCCGCTGCCGGTGTCGGCAAGAGCCTAGAAGCCTACGGCCGCAGCCTGTTTTCTCAGCCCGGCTGTGCCAGGTGGCCGCGCCTGGTCAATTCCCTAGTGAAAATGAGCGGTAACCTGGGAACCAGCAAGTCGCCCGTGGTCAATCTTCGGTTATGGAGATGGCCTGAGACTTGGAAACCATCAAGGCCATCCGCATTCTTTATCCGGATTTTTCCGGCATCGTAATGCGACCGCGAATTGAACCCAGCGGATGGCCGGCGGGCCAATAGCAGGTGGGCCGCCCCATTTTCTGTTAGAGTAGCTAGAGCACGTCCGATTGCGTGCGGACGGTGTCCGCTGCAAGGAACCGTCACCCTTCACATTTTCCGTCATTGTCCCCGCTCTGAATACCGATCACGCCCCTTGGGCCTAAGGAGTCCGCTTCCGCATGCCGTCTAATTCCCTATCCGCTCGCCCAGGTTTGAACAACCGTAGACCAGAGCACCAAATCGTCTGCGCTGAATGCGCGACGCCTACGACCGTCCCCTTCCGGCCGAGCAAGAATCGTCCCGTGTACTGCCGCTCGTGCTTTAGCGCACGGCGCTCCTCCCACCAGACATCCGCGCCCGTAGCGGAGTCATATAGCGCGAAGGAATCACCTGCCGGCGGTGAGCCGGAAGGCGCTTCGGTGTTTCCTGGAATTGCCCTGCGAGCCGCCACCAGGTCGGCGCTCTCACGGATGAACATCTCAGCGCCCACGCCCATACAAGAACAGACCATCCCTCTACTACTGGCTGGGCGTGACCTGATAGGACAGGCGCGTACAGGGTCTGGCAAGACCCTGGCGTATGCGGTCCCGATGGTGGAACGGTGCGAGCCTTCGGTCCGGCAGGTTCAGGCGCTGGTGCTGGTTCCCACGCGTGAGCTTGCTATACAGGTGGCTGCGGTCACCAAGGCAATCGCCTCACCACACCGACTGCGCGTCAGCCTACTTTACGGCGGCCGCTCGTCGCGGCCGGAGAGCACTGAACTTAGAGCCGGTGCCCAGATCGTCATTGGGACGCCAGGCCGCACGCTCGACCACCTTCGGCAGGGCACCCTGGAGCTCGAATCCGTGCGTCTGCTGGTGTTGGACGAGGCGGACGAGATGCTCGACATGGGGTTTGCCCAGGACGTTGAGGCCATCATCGGCCGGACGCCTTCCAGTCGGCAGACGGCGCTTCTGTCGGCGACAATGCCCGCGTGGGTAGCGAAGACGGCAACAAAGCACCTGCGTAACCCGGCGAAGGCCGAGGTCGACTCGGACCTGCAAATGCTGCCCACGGTCGAGCACTTCGTCTACACCATCGGCAAGAGCGAAAAGATACGCGCCCTGCAAAGCCTGTTGGACCAGCGGGATGGCGCGCCCATCATCGTCTTTGGCAAGACCAAGCACGGCGTGAAGAAGCTGGCCAGGCAATTGAGCACCCTGGGCTTCCCGGTGGGGGCGCTCCAGGGGAACCTCAGTCAAAATGCACGTGAGCGCGTAATGGCCGCATTCCGCTCCGGCTCCACTCCGATACTGGTTGCAACGAACGTCGCCGCCCGTGGTCTGGATGTTGAGGGCATTGGCCAGGTCATCAACTATGACCTGCCGGACTCTGAACAGCTTTTCACCCACCGGGTCGGCCGGACCGGCCGCATGGGGCGAACCGGTGAGGCTGTGACATTCATCACGCCAGATGAAGAACGGAAATGGCAGGAAATCACGAGGGACATGGGACGTCGGTTCACTCGCAAGCCATGGCATGCCGACCGCAGTGTACGAACACGCCGGGAGAGCACTTCACACCGGCCGCCGGTGCCGTCGCCCCGGTCCCTGGTATACGGAGGCGTCGGGGCTCGCTAACTTCGACCGTCCGTTCGAGGTAGCCCGCCCTGGGCCGTCAAGACGCCGGCATCATCCGCAGCGAGATGCCCATAGATCGCGGCGGCCCGCCCATCGCTTCTGCCACCTCTCATCGGGCACAGTCGAAGTGCCCCGGGGGGTCCGGCTAGGCTAGCGGGATGCGCGGGCGCGGCTGCGCTGGGCCCGATGGCGTTCGCCTGGGCTCAGGATACGTTTGCGCATGCGGATGCTTTTCGGGGTGACCTCGACGAGTTCATCCGCGTTGATGAAGCCCAGTGCTTGTTCGAGACTGAACTTCACGGCGGGCGCTAGGCGTTCGGCGATTTCCTGGGTCGACGAACGCATGTTGGACATCTTGCGCTCCTTGCAAACGTTCAGGTCCATGTCACGCTCGCGATTGTGGCGTCCAACGATCATGCCCTGGTAGACGGGCGTCTGAGGCTCGACGAACGTCTCTCCGCGCTCCTGGGCGTTCTGGAGGCCGTAGGTGACAGCGATGCCGCTCTCGGCGGACACCATGGCGCCTGAGCGGACATTCTTCAACATGCCGGTCATAGGTTCCATTCCCATGAACTCGGTGTTCATCTGGCCGTTGCCACGAGCGGCGCGCAGGAAAAAGCTCCGGAAGCCGATCAGGCCGCGGGTCGGAAGCTGGAACTGGAGACGCACGTTGCCGGAGCCGTCGTTCCGGATATCAACCATATGAGCGAGACGCGACGATAATTCTTCGGTTACTTGACCGATGTATTCTTCGCGCGTTTCCAGGAAGAGCAGTTCGTAGGGTTCGTGGATCTTCCCGTTAACGCGCCTGGTCACGGCCTCGGGGCGCGATACCTGAAACTCGATTCCTTCGCGGCGCATCTTCTCTATCAGGACGGAGAGGTGAAGCTCGCCGCGCCCGCTCACGAGAAACTCGTCCGCGCTGTCAGTGCGCTCCACACGGAGCGCCACGTTCGTCTGTATCTCGCGCTGGAGCCGATCCCACAGCATGCGGGATGTAGCGTACAGGCCCTCCCGGCCCGCGAAAGGTGAAGTGTTGACGCTGAAGGCCATGCGCACGGTGGGCTCTTCGACCCTCATGCGCTCCAGGGGCTGCGGCGCGGCGGGCGACGCCACGGTGTCGCCGATACGAATGTCCCGCAAGCCGGACAGCGCGATGATCTCGCCAGCGGATGCCGATTCGATCTCGTGGCGCGCGAGGTCACGGAATGTGAACACACGCTCCACCCGGAAGGCAGGGGCGCTTTTGTCGCGGCCGATCAGCACGACCTGCTCGCCTTTAGTTATGCGTCCTCGCGACACCCTGCCGATCGCGATCTGGCCGATGTAGTTATCGTAGTCCAGCGCGGCCACGAGCAACTGCAGGGGAGCGTCGGGGTCGGCGACGGGCGGCGGCACACGGTCTACGATGGCGTCGAACAGGGGGCCCATGTCCCTTGACGTGTCCGCTACTTCGTTCAGCGCATATCGGTTGCGAGCAGATGTGTAGAGCACCGGGAAGTCGAGTTGGTCGGGGTCAGTTGCCAACTCGAGGAAGAGGTCTTGCACCGCCGACAGCGCGGCGGAGGCATCTGCTGTCGGACGGTCGATCTTGTTGATGACGAGGATGGGCCGCAGTCCCTGCTCGAGGGCTATGCGCAGGACGTAGCGAGTCTGGGGCATGGGGCCCTCGACAGCGTCGACGACGAGCAAGCAGCCGTCGGCCATGTTCACGACGCGCTCGACCTCGCCGCTGAAATCGGCGTGGCCCGGAGTGTCGATGATGTTGATCATCACTTCCCCGTACTTGATCCCGGTGTTCTTGGCCAGGATGGTGATGCCACGCTCCCGTTCCTGCGGGTCCGAGTCCATGATCAGATCGGTCACCTGTTGATCGGGGCGGAATACGTGGCTGTAGCGCAGCATGGCGTCGACGAGGCTCGTCTTGCCGTGGTCGACGTGCGCGACAATGGCGATGTTTCGAAGGTGGGTCTGGAACGCTTCAGTCATTTGCCGTCCGGTAAATTGGTTGGGCGCCCGTCTAGGAGGACGCCGCTCTTCCAATTATGAGTGCGGCGGGCCTCGGCGTGGGGTTACCCAGTATTCAAGAGTACCCCCGGCGGCGGCGTCCTATGAAGGATTCTGCGCTGCTTCTCACGGCCTGTAGCCTCAACATCCGGTCTCAGCGGGCGCCAGGCATGGATGCGCGCGCGTCATGAAGCAAGAGGCGACGAAGTCATGCCGATACGCATCTTTCCCGCGACGATGGCGCCCCGGTGGGCCTTGAGGAAGAGGCCCGCGCCTCGGATTGCGTCCCCCTGCGCTCCTAGGAGGTAGCGGAAGAGGCGAGGTCGGCGGAGCGCCAAACGTAAGGCCCACTTCCTCCCAATCCTATCGCCCGAGACCTGGGCATCAGCAGGAACTCTGTCAAGAGATTCCTGCGGGCAGTCGGTCCCGAGATGGCGGAGACGGTCGAAGGAACCGCCCCATTTCCGCCGATACCATCCGAACCGGCACGAACGGTCATAGTCTCTGGATCGTCAGGCGGACATTCTTTGCGATCGGCGATACGCTACTTGGTAGTTTTCTATCTTTGTCGATGACAGGATCTCAACCTGCCAGTCTTACGTGCCAGGAGTAACGCAACTTCCCACTGGCATTAGTACCCCACAATCTTGGGATCTGATTCGGCTAGAGAGCCGTCTCCATAATGCGCGTCGGGGCAGCGGCCGAAACCCTGTAGCGGGTTCGGGACTCGCGTGGAAACCCTGTATGTGCGGGCTTGGCGGAGGGTCAGTACCGACAGTTCAACCGGAATCGATTTTTCAGATGAGCCGCGTTGGTGCAGGTGCCTGGAGAAAGTGAGGACATGTAGACTACCCGGCCAGAGCATGCCCTTTTCGCAGTTGCCAATGCACAACTCTTCTGGTGCCTGCGGGTTGGTCCGAACGAGGCGGCGGAATGCCTGAAGGTCAATGGCTGTGCGGGGCAGCGCTCCTGAATTGGGGGTACGACTTGGCTGATGCCTAAGCAGCTTATCGTCTTAATTGGCCTGGTTTTTGCGCTGATCGCACTGTCCTGTGGCGGCGACGGGGGGGACGATCCCGAGCCGTTCAGGATCGGTGTGATGGAATCGCTGACCGGCTCTGGCGAAACGTACGGCACGGTGGCCAATAACGCAAAGCAGATGGCGGCCGATGAGATCAACGCTGCCGGCGGGATAAATGGGCGCCTGCTCGAGCTCGTAGTAGAGGACTCCAAGTGCAATGCCCAGGACGCCATAACCGCCTATAACAAGCTGACGAAGGTTGACGGCCTGAAGATCATCCTGGGAACGTCATGTAGTGGCGCCATGCTCGGCGCCGCCCCGCTGGCGGAGGCGGATGGAGTGATCCTGTTCTCCGGGCTGGCTAGCAACCCGGACATAGCCAATGCCGGCGACTATATATTTCGCACTCAGATCAGCGACATCCAGGTCGGCATAGACACCGGAAACGTCCTTTGGGAGGACGGTATTCGCACGCTCGCCACGATCACCGAGGCCACCGACTACGCCGAGGGTGTCAGGCGTACCTCGGTCGCCCAGTTCAAAAAGCGCGGCGGCCGGATTGTGGCCGAGGAGAGGTTTGCGTCCGATGTCATCGACTTTAGGACACAGCTCATAAAGCTCTTCGAGGCCGATCCCGACGCGCTGCATATCTCGCCACAATCGGAGTTCACAGCCGGGACCATCATCAAGCAGGCACGGGAGGTAGGGTTCGAGGGTCCCATCTACGCGGAGACGGTGTCCGTGGGAACGACCGCCCTTGAGATAGCTGGCGATGCGGCAACCGGGATGAAGGCGATCACGGCCGACCTCGACCCCGACAACGAAAAGGCGCAGGAGGTTCTGGTCGACTTCAGGGAGCGCTACAACTACGTCACGCTGCCCTGGCATCTGGGATCTGCATACGACGACGTGTACATCGCGGCCGAATGCCTTAGAAAAACGAACGACGACCAGGACGCGGACGGCTTCAGGGACTGCATGTACGAGATCACCTGGAGCGGCGCGATCGGAGACAACTACAGCTTTGACTCAGACGGTGAGGTGGTAGGCCTCTCCCGGGTCGTCGTCCAGGTGCTGCCGACCGAGGAGCGGACTGCGGACAGAAAGTACACCGTGATCGGGCCGGCGCCCAAAGAGTAGATCGGCCAAGATCCGAAGGGCCCGGCGGCCGCCTAAGTGCGGGCTTCAGATGACGCAGGTACCCACCCATGCAGATGTGCTGGATGTGGGCTCTCTCACCTGTCCATCGGGGTCAATTTCCCACACGGCACTGCGTCAGTGTGAAACCGACCACCCGACCCTCGTGGGCTGTATGAGTACCGAGGCAGGCCTGCAGCATGATGGCCGTGGGCCACGTGATAACGCCCGGCGCTATCACCACTCCCCAACCCTTGTGCGCTGCCCACTTGAACATGGTCGACGATCCGGCCCTCTAACGAATTTCGCTCATGTGGGCCGGTTATACCCTTAAGGCCTCTCGACATTTCGGCCTGTCACGCGGGTAACCAGAGTAAGTTCCGGTATAAATCCCGGTTATCCTTACAGTCCATTTGGGACTTCTCGAGGGGGCCGCACGGACCATGGGTGGTGCTAAGAGGGGCTATTCGACGCGGATGACATTGGCATTGCTCATCTATGCAGTGCTCGTCGTGGGGACGGGGCTGTTGACCTCCGCCTATCCGGATGCGGCCTGGCGTTACCCGGTGGCCGTCTTGCCCATGGTGCCGTTCGTGTATGCGATAGCTGCATACGTGCGGTTTATGCGTGACTTGGACGAGACCCAGAGGCGCATCAAGCTGGAGGCGTTCGCCATAGCCTTTGGAACGACCGCGGCGGTCACCTTCTGCTACGGCTTTCTGCAGCATGTCGGCCTGCCCCATATCAACTGGTGGTTCGTTTGGCCGGTAATGGGAGTCTCCTGGATCGCCGGTCACATCGTCGCCGAACGCCGCTACCGATGAAGAACCGGATCAAGGTGCCGCGCGCCTAAAGGTAACTCGCCGTGGATGGAACTGGCGCATCGCCTCTGAGGTTCCCGTCAGGCGGTCAATGCCGTCCTGCCCGGAAAGTACGCTACAAACCTTCCCCTCGCCCTCAAGATTGCCAGGGTCTTCGATCAAGCCATAGGTGACTCTCTCTTGCCAACCTTCGAGGACTGAATCCTCCGGACACATCCCTGCGTTCTCCCTGCTGGCTTTCATCTTGACTTGCTCTGGGACCGTGCGGAGGGTGGTCGGCCAATGCAGGGATTGACCCGGAATTGGAAGCTGGCCCGTCCGTGACATTTGCCATCGACCGTGGGCCGTACGCGACCTTACATTCGGCCGCATGCCACAGGCCAACATCGGCCGGTCATATGCCCCGCCTGGCGATAGCTGGGTGCTGGGGACGCTTGCCTTAGGGCTACCTGAGGGTTGGCCGTGACGCTCTGAGCATTGTGAGGGTGTATACGAGCCCGATAGCTGGGACCACGGAAAATGATAGCGGCAACCACCAGTCTCCCTTCACGGAACCGGTGGCGATTAGCCGCACAAGATACAGGTCGGCGACGACGCTCACGACCATGATGAGCGTTACGGCAATGATCGCCGGCGTCGCGGGCCTCTGCTGCCAGGCAAGCGCAAGCATGCCCACAGCGCACAGGGGATGAACGAGCACAAGCAGTAGCCGCGACCAAATGTCGCCGCCGTCCGCAAAGGCGCCCACCAGGGACGTAAGTCCCACGAACAGAGCGTGAGCGATCGCGAGGACCAACATGGGTGTCCGGAATGCAGCCATACCCTGATGATAGACGCTCAGGTCCTCAGGAACTACACACTCAGGAGTGAAGGTTTCCTGTGGCAAGCCCTGAGCCGTTGGATTGCCGGTCTCGGGACATCCTTAACGCAGCGTACAGGTGGCGCAAAGATGTCGGGGTTGACAGGGGTTTTGGAACCGTTTGAGGGAGAGTCTACGGTGCCGATGGCGTATCGCCCCTGGTAATTTGTCCGGTGTGATTTGGTCCGGGGTTGCGTTGCTTACCGACAGGTGAATGCGCTGAGCGGAAGCGCAATATACGAATACTCGAAGATCAAATCTTCACCGCTGGATCCCGGCCGGTAGGAAACGGTCGATCACGGTAAGGCCCTGACCGCGTTGGTTTGGCCGTTAAACATCCCTTCTGGTCGAACGGATTGCGCCTGCACACTGGCAAGAAGGCTCATGGAGGGTGCTGACGAGCCTCGTTGGTAGCGCCGAGTAGTAGGGCGGTATCTGCTTTCGATTACCGGTGCATAGGTTGTCGGTGAAGCAGACGGTCCTGCACGATCAAGGCTCCTTGTCGAGATCCACAATTGCCGATCTTCATTCTCCCTGCAGGGACGTTGAGGCTATCCGCATTTCTATGGCCCTTGCTTCGCACCAATTGATGCGGCTCGCCTGAACGAGACTCAATACAGGAAATTTGAGGTACTAGGCCAGTCGTTTGGGGTGACGCAGGTTCAATCTTGTGGGATATTATTAATGCCGCGTGTCGCCCCGACTCTCTGTGTGGCGATGCGGGACAAAGATCGGAGGCTCTTATAACGTATGCCGCAGTTCACGACTACGTCTGTTGAGGAAGCGATGAGGCTCACGGGCGGTGGCAAGAGGCAAAAGGACCTGGCCGCCTACCTCGAGAGCATCAATGGCCTGCTCAGGGGAAGTGCAGGTGTCGTGCAGCCGTCGCCTGGAGAGACGCTCTCCACAGTCAGGCGAAGGTTGGGAGATGCCGCCCGGATGTCCGGCAGGGACATTGAGATAAAGCGCACGGACGACGCCGTCTATTACTGGCTTAAGGAAGGCCGACGGCGCGGTCGCCCTAGGACCCGACAGGCCTAGTATTATCGAAAAATTGGAGGGTCGAAGCCCTCGCATTTTCGACCACCCCATTGTGGTCGAAAAAGTCCGGTGAATGCAGGGGCAAGGACAATACCTGCTCTAAGAACACGTGGTCAGGGGACGTTGTCCGATCCCGCCCCGTGGGTCATCCCCGCAGTCTACCGACGCATCAGGGGCCGGAATAGCTGTCCTTTGCTGAGGCTGGCGCCACCCGACCGGATCAGTCGGCTCGTGCTGAATTCTTGAGTCCCGCCCCTTGCTTCGCGAACGGCTCCGAGTTGGATTCAGCAATTCGGCAGGCAACTGGTGCTTCATCCGGAGCGGGCATGCCGTTACTTGGACTTGCTAGTGGACCGGGTGGGTCTTCAGACCCTGTTGACATGTGCCCTCTTTGAGCGACCTGCACCTTTCTTGAGCAACGGTCGCTGTGCTGGAGGGGCGATCTCTTTGGGTGTACCCGCATAAGGCCGGCATGCCCTCCCCAGCGCGCCCCAGCGTTTCGGCGATCATCCGCCGTCTCCGACACTCACCGTCCTTCTGGCCTACCGACCGCGCGGGCTCGCTGGTAGAATCCTCGCATGGCTGGGTCTAGGCGACTTGCCGCCAGCGCCCAGACACTCAATTCGACAAAGCGATGGAGAGGTCGGTCGGCGTGCCACCGGGCCATCCTGCCGGCAAGATGGCTGCTCGATATGGAACGCGAGCGGCGGCCCCGCCCCAAGGAGGTAGTTATGCGAGTCCCTTTTAGCAAATGGATGGTCCTTGTGGGGCTGTTTGCGGCGGTTGCACTGGCCGCGGCCGCCTGTGGCGGAGACGCCGCTGAGCCGACGCCTGCACCCGCTGCCACCCCAACACCGGTCCCCGAAGTGATGGAAGAGCCTGAAGAAAAGGCCATGGAAACTTCGGATGAGCCTTTCAAAATAGGGGTCATGGAATCGCTGACCGGCCCGGGAGAGACGTACGGCACGGTGGCCAATCAGGCCAAGCAGTTGGCTGTGGACGAGATCAATGCGGCCGGCGGCATAAACGGCCGGATGCTCGAGCTCATCGTCGAGGACTCCAAGTGCAACGCGCAGGACTCGATAACGGCCTACAGGAAACTGACGGACGTTGACGGCGTGAAGATCATCCTGGGGACATCGTGCAGTGGCGCGATGCTGGGTGCGGCCCCGCTGGCTGAAGAGGACGGGGTGATCCTGTTCTCGGGTCTTGCGACCAACCCGGACATTGCCGAAGCGGGCGACTACATATTCCGAACCTCGATGAGCGATGCGCAGGTGGGGATAGACACCGGCAACGTGATGTGGGCCGACGGCGTACGCACCCTGGCGACGATAACGGAGGCGACCGACTACGCGGAGGGCGTCAGGCGCACGACGGTGGCGCAGTTCGAAACGCTCGGCGGCCAGGTGGTTGCCGAGGAGCGCTACGGCTCCGACACGATTGACTTCAGGACCCAGCTGACCAAGCTGCTTGGGGAAGACCCCGACGGGCTGCACCTTGCCGCCCAGTCGGAATCGAGCGGGGGCACGATAATAAAGCAGGTTCGCGAGCTCGGATACGAGGGAACGATCTACTCGGAGATAGTGCCTGTCGGAGCCACCGCCCTGGAGATCGCCGGTGACGCGGCCACAGGCGTAAAGGCGATCATTGCCGACCTCGACCCGGCGAACGCCAAGGGACAGGAAGTTCTTGACAACTTCAGGGAGCGCTACGAGTACACCACGCTGGAGTGGTACCTGGGCTCCGCTTACGACGACGTGTACATCACCGCCGAGTGCCTAGAGAAGACCGGCGACGACCAGGACGCCGACGGCTTCCGCGACTGTATGTATGACATCACCTGGAGCGGGACCATAGGGGACAACTACAGCTTCGACAACAAGGGCGAGGTGGTGGGCCTTGCCAACGTCGTGGTGGAGGTGCTGCCCGCGGCCGAGAGGACCGAGGACAACCGCGGCTACAGGGTGCTGGGCTCGGCCCCGACCGAGTAGGCGGCCCGCATAGTAGTATTGGCCCGAGCCGGCTCGGGGACCGCTTTGATCACTGCCTCGTAGCGGTCTCCGGCGCCGGGCCAGGTGGAAGCGCTGAGCGCCGGGCACCTGCGAAGGTAGGCCGGGGTGGACTGTGGTCCCTTGGGCCGATCACCAGCCCGGCCGCTACCGATGGGTTACACAGGGAGGCGGTTTGATCAGGTTCCGTGAAAGTCACGGCAGGATCCTAGCGACTGTAGTGACCCTAGCGGTCGTGGCCTACATCGCCTGGAAGGTGAGCCAGTCGGGCGAGCAGGCCCTCCAGTTCACCTTCAACGGTCTTGCGGTAGGCGCCGTATACGCCCTGCTTGCGATGGGGTTCACGCTCGTCTACAGCACCGTTTGGTTCTTCGACCTGTACTATGGAGCGGCCGCGGCCCTGGGGGCCTACGGGGTTTTCTACATGCGGTCCCAGGCTGCCCTTCCGGGCCGCTTCGACGTCAACAACCCCTACGTCAACATCGTGTTCGCGCTGGTGGTCGCCGGGGTTGTCGCCTGGGCCCTCTACATGGTCGCGTACCCTCGGCTGCGGTCGCGTCTGCGCCCGGCCGTCTTGGCCGCGGCGGCGGGCGCGGTGGTCGCCGGCTCAGGGGTTTACACGGGATTCGTCCTGTCATATCCCGAACACCTCAACCTAATGCTCAGCCCTGCGATAGGCATCTCGGTGGCCGCTTCCGCGGGCGTCCTGCTCAGCCGGGTCTGGCGGAGAATCGGTGAGGGACCGGGGCGAATGGCGCTGAGGGCGATTTCCGTGCTTGGATCGGCGGTCCTTGGGGCGTACTGTGGCCTGCTCGTTGCCGATACCCCGGGAGCCAATCTTTACCTTAGCTGGGCGGTCTCATGCTTTCTGGCCGGCGCGGTCGGCCTGGCGCTCTACAGGGGCCTGTATGTGTACATGCGTCAGCGCGCAAGGTCTCCGCTGATCATGCTCGTCGCCTCCCTGGGCGTCCTGCTGGCGATCACGGCCTTTACGGTCATCGTGTTCCAGAGCGCGCCAAGGCCGCTTCCCGACGCGTTTGGAAGCGCTCCCTGGAGCGTAGGGGGCGCCAACATAAAGGGGTTTAACGTCTTTACGATAGGCGTTGCCTTCCTCGGGTTCGGGGCGCTTTTGCTCCTGCTTAAGAAGACCTCTTTCGGCAAGGCCGTGCGGGCCATCGGAGACGATGAGGAGGTCTCCAAAGTGGTCGGGATAAACACCACGTTCGTAATCGCAGTGGTGTTCTTCATAGGCGCGGTCTACGCCGCCGCCGCCGGGGTGCTCAGCGGCCACGACACGGCGATTCAGCCCAGGATGGGGCTGCTCCTGCTGCTCAAGGGCTGGATAGCCTCGGTGGTCGGGGGCATTGGGAACCTGTACGGGGCGATCGTCGGTGGGTTCATACTTGGTCTGATCGAGCAGTTTGGCATTTGGGACCTGGCCGGCGAGTGGAAGGACGCCATATCGTTCGTGATATTGATCATCTTCCTATCGTTCTGGCCTCGGGGCCTTTTGCCGAGGAAGTAGGCCGTGCTGAGGGACCTGCTGGCATTCAGGGCACTGGCCGGGACGTGGCGTGATCCCCGGGGCGCACTGCTGGCCGCAAGGGGCAACGTCGAGCTCTGGGCAAACCTGATCGTCATTGGCTGGGCGGTCGCCTTCATGCTGTGGCAGGGCGTCGGGTTCGCCATAACGATCGGCACGGTATTCGCCATCTGGGCGATCCTGTCGGTCAGCCTAAATCTGGTGGTCGGGTTCACGGGCCTTCTGTCGGTCGGCCACGTGGGCTTTTTCGGCGTGGGTGCCTACGCGATGGCCATACTCACGTCGGACCCGGCCTACGAGCAGCTTCGAACCGAGGCCATTCCAACGTTCGGGCTGCCGTTCTTTGCCGCCCTTCCGGTTAGCGTGGTGCTCGCCGGCATTGTGGCCATCGTAGTGGGGGTCGTATTCAACAGGTTCAGGGACGACATCTACGTCCTGGTCTCGTTCGGCTTTGCGATCATCGCCTTCAACGTTTTCCTTAACTGGCGGGAGCTCACCAGGGGCGCGTTCGGCATCCACGAGATCTCAAGGCCGGCCTTCGGCGGGTGGGTGCTCGACGGGGAGCTGGAATTCCTGCTGATGGTCCTGGTATTCCTCGCGCTTGTCGTGCTCGTCTCCTGGCTGATAGTGACCTCCTCGTTCGGCAGGGTGCTAACGGCCATCCGGGAGGACGAGCAGGCCATCGAGGTCTTCGGCTACAGGGTGACTCACTTTAAGCTCGCGGTGTGGGTTATCTCGGCGATGATGGCCGGTCTTGCCGGGGGCCTGTTCAGCAGCTGGACGAGCTTCATCGACCCCAACTCGTTCATCCTGCTCGAGTCGATACTGCTGGTCTCGATAGTGATCCTGGGAGGACTTGCCTCCATCTGGGGCTCTCTGCTCGGCGCGATGGCCTTCGTGCTTCTCGAGGAGGGGATGCGCTTTCTTCCCTTCATGCCCGTAGAGTTCATCGGGCAGGCTCGGCAGGTCGTGCTCGGCCTCCTGCTGGTGCTGCTGATGCTGTTCAGGCCCCAGGGCCTGGTGGGCAGGTTCAAGCTGTGAGCTCTGACCGAGACGGGATGGGCGGCGACTTCGCCCTTGAGACGCGCGGCATATCAAAGCACTTCGGCGCCGTAAGGGCCGTGGACGAACTCTCAATGGCCGTGCACAGGGGAGGTATAACCAGCGTCGTCGGCCCCAACGGCTCGGGAAAGTCGACCCTCGTCAACCTGCTCAGCGGGACGCTGCCCATGGACGGCGGCATGGTGATCATCGACGGGGTGGGCCTGAGGATCGTGCGGGCCCACGAGACGCCCGGCCACGGCCTGACCCGCACCTTCCAGGAGATCAGGCTCTTTGATCAGATCAGCGTCTGGGACAACCTGATGGTCGTGCTCACCGAGCGGCGCCTGTTTCCCGCACTCGTTGAGCGTTCCCGTCCCGACCACAAGGAGCTGGCCGAGAGGATTCTCAGGGATGTCGGGATGTGGGAAAAGCGCCGCGCTCTGGCGATGAACCTGTCCTATGGCCAGCGAAAGCTTCTGGAGATTGGCCGCGCCATCGCCCTGGACGTGAACATATACCTGATGGACGAGCCCTACGCCGGCCTGTTCCCCCAGATGGTCGAGCGGGTCAAGGTCATCATGAAGGGCATGCGTGAGCGTGGCCACACGCTGATCTTCATCTCCCACAACATGGACATTGTCCGCGAGCTCTCCGACCGCATCATGGTCCTCGACAGCGGGCAGCTCCTGGCCGAGGGGGAGGTGGAGGAGGTGCTGAGCCGCGACGAGGTCATAGACGCATACCTCGGAGTGTGACGGGTAACCGAGATCAATGACGATGCTGGCTGGCGAAGATCGACCGATGGAGGATCCAGTGGACAACGGTGCCGACCGGGAGGCGCCGCTCCTGGAGCTGGTTGACGTGTCCGTCCACTACGGGGCCGTGGTGGCACTGGACCAGGTGTCCATGAGGGTCCGGAAGGGAGAGGTCGTCGCGGTCATGGGGCCCAACGGCGCGGGAAAATCCACCGTGCTCAAGGCCGTGATGCGACTTGCTCCGGTGGTCGGCGGCCAGGTCTACTGGCGCGAGGACCGGCTGGTGGCGGCGACCCACGAGATCGTCAGGGAGGGGATATCCTTCGTGCCCCAGGGAAGGCGCGTGTTCACACACCTGACGATCGAGGAGAACCTGGAGATGGGCTGTCTGCATCTTTCAGACGGTGCCGAGAAGAAGCGCCGGAGGGATGCGGTCATGGAGCTTTTTCCCGTACTGCATCAAAAGCGCCGGGACATGGCCAGCCAGATGTCGGGCGGACAGCAGCAGATGCTGGCCCTGGGGCGCGGTCTGATGGCGGACCCCGAGGCGCTGCTGCTGGACGAGCCAACCCTGGGCCTGGCGCCGATCGTCGTCAAGGAGGTCTTTGCCAAGGTCGCCGAGATCAGCGACAGGCTGGGCACCACTCTGATGATCGTCGAGCACAACATCAAGGGGGTGTTGGACATCGTCGACCGGGCCTATATTCTCGACCGGGGCCGGCTGGTACACGACGGCACGCCCGACTCGGTCCGAGATTCGGACATACTGGCCCGCGTTTTCCTCGGCACCGTAGAATCCGGTCGCGCTTCTCAGTAGGGCTGGCCGAACCGCCCGGGCGGGGACCGGGCCTACCTCCCCGCTACAGTCTTACAGCAAAAAGCCCCGGTCCATGAGGTGGGAGACGATGCGCCGGGCGTTGTCCTCGGCGGAGTTTGCGACCGTGTCCAGGGTGATCTCCGGATTCGGCGGCGCCTCGTAGGGATCATCTATCCCCGTAAAGCCCTTGATCTCGCCCCTGCGGGCCTTGGCGTACATACCCTTTGCGTCGCGCGACTCGGCGACCTCGAGCGGGGTGTCGACGAAGACCTCGACGAAGCGGTCGGAACCGCACATGGCCCTCGCCTCGTTGCGTGTCGCAATGTACGGGCTTACGGCCGCGCAGATCGCGATGCCGCCGTGCCTGACTATCTCGCCTGCGACGAACCCGATGCGCCGGATGTTCGTGTCGCGGTCCTGCTTGGAAAAGCCCAGACCCTTGGAGAGGTGGGTGCGCACGACATCGCCATCGAGGACCGTGACCTGCCTGCCATGCTCCATGACCAGGTTGGTAAGGACGTCCGCGGTGGCCGTCTTGCCCGCCCCTGAAAGGCCCGTGAACCAGACGCAGACCCCCTGCCTGTGCATGGGCGGATAGGTCTCCGACAGGATCTCGGCGACCTCCGGCCGGGTGAACCAGTCCGGCAGTTCCCTGCCCTTGGCCAGGTACTCGTCCCTGACCTGCGTGCCCGAAATCGAGGCCGTTCTGGTCTCCTTGTCGATCTTGTTGATCTCCTCGTACCGGTCCTCGTCCGGCACGTATGCAACCATCTGGAACGGGACCATCGCCACGCCCAACTCCTCCTGGTGCTCGGCGACAGCCTCCTGGGCGTCGTAGGGTCCATAGAACGGCTCGCCCGCCGAGTCGACTCCGGGACCGGCATGGTCTCGCCCGACTATCAGATGGTTGGCGCCGAAGTTGCGGCGGATGATCGCATGCCACAGGGCCTCCCTGGGGCCGCCCAGGCGCATCGCAAGCTGCAGGAGAGAGAGCAGGACGCGGTCGGAGTCGTAGTACTTATCGGTCAGGGCCCTGTAGGTACGCACCCTGGTGTAGTGATCGACGTCGCCGGGCTTGGTTAGTCCGACCACGGGGTGGATCATAAGTACCCCGTCCACCGCCTCGGCGGCGCGCTTGGTGAGTTCCTCGTGGACCCTGTGCAGGGGATTTCGGGTCTGGAAGGCCACCACATTCTCCCGCCCGAACGACTCGAGCCTGGCCCTGGTCTGGGCCGGGTCCAGCCTCAGGTCTGCGAAGTCGTGGTGGACGGGAAGCTGGATGACCTTGATCGGTCCGGACAGGTTGAGCGGCGCCCAGCCTGCCATCTCGGCAACCATGGGGTGCTTGGCGTCCGATGTGCCGAACACCTCTCGGGAGACCTCGTCCGCAGACCACTCGTAGATGTCCTCGACCCTCATGGTGGCGAGCAGGTCGTTGTTCGGGCTGCGCAGGGCGATCTCTTTGTCCAGCGCCACCCCGCTGGTCGGCTCGGCCGGCAGCGGGACGGGTATGGGGAACAGCCGTCCATCGGCGAGCCGCATGTCCTCGACCACGCTGCGGTGGTCATCGCGCCCCATGAAGCGGTCCAGCGGCGAGAATGCGCCGGTGGCCAGCAGCTCAAGGTCGCACATCGCGCGGGACGAGAGCTGCACCGAGGGCAGGGTGGCCGCGTGCGTCCTGAGCTCGGCCGCCTCGTCTGCCCCGACCGTAAGGTCGACCAGTTCGCCCCCGTAGGGGGATATGAGGCTGGAGCCGTTGGGGTTGGCGCTCACTTGCGCCCGTTTGAGCCTGGAGCCGGCCTGTTTCGCAGGGGCGAACTCAGGTGGATGCCGCACTCCTTGGGCACCGTTCCGTTCTCCCACCACCACCGTCCTGCGCGGGGGTCCTCGCCCGGCTCGATCGCCCGGGTGCACGGGTCGCAGCCGATGCTCGTGTAGCCCCAGTCGTACAGCGAGTTGTAGGGAACGTCGTTTGCGTGGATGTAGGCCCAGACCCGCTCCTCGTCCCAGTCGGCGAGAGGGTTGATCTTGATGAGCTCGTCCCTGGCCCGATCGATCTCCAGCTTCGGAGTCTTGGCCCGGATTCCGCCCTGTGACCTGACGAGGCCCGTGATCCATGCGTCCAAGCCCTTAAGGGCGCGCTCGAGCGGTTGCACCTTGCGGACCTCGCAGCAGCGCAGGCGCAGCGAGTAGCTGCGGTAGAACATGTTCATGCCGTGGCGTCCAACGATCTCACCGAGTTCGACCGGGTCCGGGTGGTGGACATCGATCCGGCTTCCGTATTTCTGCTGGGTCCGGTCGATCAGATCGTAGGTCTCTTTGGGAAGGCGCCCGGTATCGAGCGTGATGATGCGCGTCGTCGGCGAGATGCGGCTGAGCATGTCCAGCAGCACCATGCCGGTCACCTGAAAGCTGGTGGAGAGCGCCAGCGCGTCCCCGAAGTGCTCAGTCGCCCAGCCGAGCAACTCCTCGGGGCTGCGATCCTCGAACCGTCTGGCCAGCCCGTCCACCTCGGACGGCTGCAGTCGGGGTCGGGTAATGTTGGTCGCTGGGTCGGTCAAGCGGGATTCTGCGTGTGTCAATTGCGCCAGCCGGCAAAGAAAAGGCCCCTCAGCGTGACATCCGAGGGGCCCGACCTCGCGTAGGCACAGCCGAATCAGTTTAGCCCCGGGCCTATCCACCGGTCAAGCAAGCCATCGGTGGCCGATGTCCCCGCCCCGGAATCGGGTGATGGGCGCCCTTTCGCCGGGTGGATCCCGGGAGCGCTGAGCCGGCCCGCTGCCAGCGTTCCCACATGCTAGAATCTGGGCCGCTCAAGCGTTTAACCCCATCATTCGAGAGCGCCTGGGCCGAGGAGTCCTAGTGCCGCCCTTCGACGATCTGAAGATACTCACAGGCAACGCCCACCGGGCCCTGGCCGGCGACATCTGCTCTTACCTGGAGATCGAGCTCGGCCGCAGCGAGGCGTTCAAGTTCTCCAACGACAACACCTTCGTCCGCATCCTCGAGAACGTCCGCGGCAAGGACGTGTTCGTCGTCCAGCCGCTCGCCACACCCGTTAACGACAACCTGATGGAACTTCTGATCATGATCGATGCGGCAAAGCGGGCGTCGGCGGGTCGGATAACGGCGGTCATACCCCACTACGCCTACGGCAGGACCGACAAGAAGGACCAGCCAAGGGTGGCCATCACGGCGCGACTGGTGGCCGACTTCATCTCGGTCGCCGGTGCCGACCGTGTCCTGACCGTAGACCTGCACGCCGGCCAGATACAGGGGTTCTTCAGCGTCCCGGTGGACGAGCTGACCGCCGTACCGATCCTGGCACGCTACTTTGGACATCTGGCCGGGGACGATCTGGTGGTCGCCGCAACGGATGTCGGCGACGCCAAGCGCGCTCGAAGCACGGCCGACCTTCTGGACGCCCCCATTGCGATAATCGAGAAACAGCGTCTCGGGAACCAGGACCGTGTTGAGGCCTCGGCGCTCATCGGCTCGGTCAGGGGAAAGACCGCGCTGATCGTCGATGACGAGTGCGGTACCGGAGGAACCGTGGTCGCCGCCGTAAACGCCCTGCGGGAGCATGGCGCCGCCGAGGTGTACTGCGCGGTCACGCACCCGCTGCTCTCGGGCCGGGCGGCCGAGGTCCTCTCCGGCATCGGACTTGCCGAGATGGCCGTAACCGACACGGTGCCGGTGGACGACGGCAAAAGGTGGGAGGGCCTCACCGTACTGTCGGTGGCGTCCCTCCTTGGAGAGGCTATCCAGAGGATCCACAACGACGAGTCGGTGGGGGCCATGTTCGAGGTAACCGGCTAGGCGCCCGACGGGTTCCGCCGAAAGACCCCCCCGGCGGCCCGACCCGGGGCCGGACGCTGGCCCGGGCGCGCTGCCGTGCTAGGCGCCCGCACTGGTATAATCGACCCATCCCCCCCTGACCCCGTTGGCGGCCTCAAATGGTGATTAAGGGTATAGCGAAAATCCTGGGCGGCTCCAACGAGAGGGTCGTAAAGCGGCTCTCCCCCATCGTCGAGGCCGTAAACGCCCTCGAGGCCGAGACCGTCGCCCTAAACGATCCGTCCCTCCGGGCCAGGACCGATGAGTTCAGGCTTCGGCTCGACCGCGGCGAGGCGCCCGACGACCTGCTCCCCGAGGCCTTCGCCGTCGTGAGGGAGGCGGCCCGCCGGGCCATCGGGCTGCGCCACTTCGATGTCCAGATCGTCGGCGGGGTGGTTCTTCACCAGGGAAGGATCGCCGAGATGAAGACGGGTGAGGGCAAGACGCTGGTCGCGACCCTGGCCGCCTACCTGAACGCCCTTAAGGATGGGGGCGTCCACGTGGTCACAGTCAACGACTACCTAGCCCGCCGCGACGCGGCCTGGATGGGCGCCGTCTACCACCTGCTGGGCATGACGACCACCGCGCTGCAAAACCAGGGAGCGCTTGCCTACAGGCCCGACAGGGGGAGTGAGAACGGCGCAGAGGCCGCAGAGGCCATGACCCCCTGCTCCAGGCAGGAGGCGTACCGGGCCGACATCACCTACGGGACGAACGCGGAGTTCGGCTTCGACTACCTGCGTGACAACATGGTCGCCGAGCTCGATAAGCGCGTACAGCGGCCCCTCAGCTATGCCATCGTCGACGAGGTCGACAACATCCTGATAGACGAGGCGCGGACCCCTCTGATCATCAGCGGTCCGGCGCAGGACTCCCCGTCCGACTACCAGAAATTCTCCAGGCTGGTCCCGCAGCTGTCCGCCGAGACCGACTTCACGGTCGACGAAAAGCACCGTGCGGTCTCGCTCTCCGCAGAGGGCATCGACCGCATGGAGCGGCTCCTGAGGATAAAGGACCTTTACGGCGAGGATAACCTGCGGACCGTGGCGTTCGTCGAGAATGCGCTCAAGGCGCGCGTCCTGTTCGAACGGGACCGCGACTACGTCGTAAAGGACGGCGAGGTGGTTATAGTCGACGAGTTCACCGGCAGGCTGATGCCGGGGCGCCGCTACTCTGAAGGGCTGCACCAGGCCCTGGAGGCCAAGGAGGGCCTGAGGGTCCAGCGCGAGTCGATAACGTACGCGACCATAACGCTCCAGAACTACTTCCGCCTCTACGAAAAGCTGGCGGGCATGACCGGGACGGCGGCCACCGAGGCCGAGGAGTTCTGGAAGATCTACAAGCTGGACGTGGTCGTCATCCCGCCCAACAGGGCCAACGCCCGCACCGACGGCGGGGACCTGATCTACTCGACCGAGCAGGGCAAGTGGAGGGCCGTGGTCAATGGGATAGAGGACAGGCACAGGGCCGGCCAGCCTGTGCTGGTTGGCACCGTGGACATCGCCAAGTCCGAGCACCTGAGCGAGATGCTCAAGCGCCGCCGGGTAAGGCACGAGGTCCTCAACGCCAAGCACCACGAGCGCGAGGCGCAGATCGTCGCCGAGGCCGGCCGGCCCGGAGCGGTGACGGTGGCCACCAACATGGCCGGGCGCGGCACCGACATCATCCTCGGGGGCAGCCCGGACAGCCGCGGCGAGAGCGAGTGGAGGCGCGACCACGACCGCGTCGTGGACGCGGGCGGCCTTCACGTCATTGGTACCGAGCGGCACGAGGCCAGGAGGATAGACAACCAGCTGCGCGGCCGGTCGGCAAGGCAGGGCGATCCCGGCAGCACCAGGTTCTATGTCTCCCTGGAGGACGACCTGATGAGGCGCTTTGCCGGCGACCGCATCAAGTCGATCATGACCTGGACCGGGATAGACGAGGATACCCCGCTCGAGAACAAGATGATCACCAAGACCATCGAGAACGCCCAGGTGAAGGTCGAGGCACACCACTTCGACACGCGCAAGCACCTGGTCGACTACGACGACGTGGTAAACACCCACCGGGAGGTCATCTACGAAGAGCGCGACAAGGTGCTCAAGGGGGCCGATATCAGGGCCAACATCCTGCAGATGGTCGAGACGGAGATATCCGAGATCGTCGCATCGCACGTGGGCGGCCTGTCCTCGCAGGAGTGGGACCCTGAGCCGATGATCAAAGAGCTTGCCGCCATACTCCCCCTGGATCCGCGCGAGGCTCACGCAGATGGCCTTTACCGGGCTTCCGCCGAGGAGATCGAGCAAAGGTTCGTCGACATCGCCCGCCGCACCTACGAGAGGCGCGAGACCGAGCTTACCCCCGAGCTCATGCGCACCATCGAGCGCCACGTCATGCTGCGCATCATCGACATGAACTGGGTACAGCACCTGACCTCCATCGAGCATCTTCGCCAGGGCATCGGCCTGTACGCCTACGGACAGCGCGACCCCCTTGTCATGTACAAGAAGGAGGCGCGCGATCAATTCGACGACTTGCTCGCGAAGATACGGCACGACGTGGTGCATGCCATCTACCACATGGCGCCGGTGCCCGCCGGCCCGTCGGGCAGGTCCGGGGCCGCGAACGGCGCGCAGGCGGCCGGGCCGGGTGCGGTGCCGGCCCGACTGAAGGCCGCGCGGGCCGCCCGCGAGAGCAGGAGCGTGATGGCGGGGGTCGTCGGCGACCACGGCCGCGGCGCACGCGGTTCCGGCGGCGGCAAGGTCGGTAGGAACCAGCCCTGCCCGTGCGACAGCGGCAAAAAATACAAAAGGTGCCACGGCGCCTAGCCTGTGAGCGGCGTGGACTCTAACGACACGTCGACCGCAGACAATGCTCGTGACGGCTCCGCCGGGTCAGCGGACCCCGCCAGTGACGATTCGGGCGATCGGGGGGGCACCGGAGAGGACGCGAACCTAGAGCTCTTCCGAGGGGCCCTTAAGGACGGGCAGGAGTGGGTGCTGGCCATGATCGACGCGATGGCCCGCTGGTCGGCGCCGGAGGGCGTCCACCGCGGCAGGCGCGAGAGCTACTTCATCGCCGGGGAGGCCTTTGACTGGCCGCTGCTTGCCCAGCGCCTGTGCGCCGAGGCCGGCGGTCTGATCCCCGGTCCCGAGCGCGAGGACCTGCTGCTGCGAGGGCTCTTGCCAGTCCGGCTGGGCGACCGGTCGATAGGAGACCTGATGAAGGAGCGCCTCGGCGTGGAAAAGTACAGGGGCTACCTGAACTTCTACTACGGGGTGACGGTGGAGGAGGCGATCCTGCACGCCGTCGAGGAGGAGGTTCGCAAGGGCAACGTGGCCGGGGGGGCCAGGTACCGCACGGACGAGACCGATGAGGCCTTCGAGAGGCTCTACGGCGCTCGCCGGGAGGATCTGATCGCCGAGTTCCGGGCCGAGACCGGCGCCAAGGTCAGTCGGGGAATCTCGCTCAGGCAGGTGCGGGAACTGACCTACTGGCTGTTCGCCTACAGGGTGAAGAATTCGGACAAGGCGAAGGTGGCCTCAGACACCAAGAAGGGTCTTGACCAACTAACTTGTCTGGCGGACCGGGCGCGGGCTAGACAACGGTCGGACTAGAGGGCGACGTTCCGCAGGGGGGTGAATCCGGGGCCCTTACGATGAGGCCCTAGGAACCCAGGCGCTTAAGGATGGTGAGCACGCGCTCCCGCCGCTCCAGCAGTCCTGCGAGGCGTTCGCGTTCGCGTTCTATCACCTCGGGCGGGGCCTTGGTCAGGAACTGATGGTCGGCCAGCCTACTCTCGAGCCGTCCCGCGCTCGCGCCGAGCGAGGCCAGTTCGGATTCGAGCCTTTCGATCTCCGCCCCGACGTCCACCAGGCCGGCCAGCGGCACCGATACGGTGCTGCCGGTCAGTACGAGCGAAGCCCTGTCGGCCCCGTCTGCCCCGTCGGCTCCGAAGGTCAGCGGCGCTATCGAAGCCAGCGCCCCGATGGCGCCGGCCTCCTCCATCATCACCCCGATGGCGCCCGCAGAGTCCACGGAGGCGGCTATCGGCCGGCCGGGCTGTATGCGGAACTCGGCCCGCAGGTTCCTGACCGCGCGCACCAGTTCCATGACGGTCTCCACCTCCGCCTCGGCCCGCTCGTCCAATATCCCGTCCTGCCGGCTCGGGTAGCGGGCCACCATCAGGGACCCGCCCGCTCCGGATGAACCGTCCTGCAGCCTGTCGGTGAGCTGCTGCCATATGGCCTCGGTGACAAAGGGCATGAACGGATGCAGCAGCCTAAGGATCTTCTCCAGGACGTAGGCCAGGACGGGCAGGGCGGACCGGTCACCCGCTTTGATCCTCACCTTGGCCATCTCGATGTACCAGTCGCAGTACTCGTTCCAGATGAAATCGTGCAGCACGCGCTGCGCCTCTCCGAACTCGAAGTCCTCCATGTGGGAGCCGACCTGTCCGGCCACCCGCGAGAGGCGGCTGAGGATCCAGCGGTCATGCCTGTGGCGCGGAGAAGGCCTTTCTCCCCAGTCGCCGAGATCGGAGGGAGCCCGGTCCATGTTGATCATCACGAACCGCGCCGAGTTCCAGACCTTGTTGGCGAAATTGCGCGCCCACTCGAGCTTTTGCTCGTTGAGGCGCATGTTGTTCCCGGGCGCCGTCCCGGTGGTCAGGGCGAAACGGAGAGCATCCGCACCGTAGGCGTCCACCAGGTCCAGCGGGTCGGTCACGTTGCCCTTCGTCTTGCTCATCTTCACCCCGTGAGGGTCGAGGATAAGCCCGTGCAGGTAGATGGTGGAAAAGGGAGGGCGACCATCGTTGTTGAACATGCCCAGCATGATCATCCGGGCGACCCAGAAAAACAGGATGTCGTAGCCGGTCTCCATGACCGTTCCGGGGTAGTAGCGCTCCATATCCGCGGTCGCCTCGGGCCAGCCAAGGGTCGAGTGGGTCCAAAGGCCCGAGCTGAACCAGGTGTCGAGCACGTCGGGATCCTGACTGAGGCCGCCAGAGCCGCAACCGGTGCAGGACACCGGCTCGTCGACGGCCACAGTGACCTCGCCGCAGTCGTCGCAGTACCAGGCGGGTATGCGGTGGCCCCACCACAGCTGGCGGCTGACGCACCAGTCGCGGATGTTCTCCATCCAGTTGTAGTAGACCTTTTCGAACCGCTCCGGGACGACCTTGATCTGTCCGCTGCGGACGGCCTCGATCGCCGGGGCGGCCAGCGGGTCCATCCTGACGAACCACTGTCGGCTGACCAGCGGCTCGACGACGTCACCGCTCCTGTCGCAGTGGCCGACCGAGTGGCTGTATGGCTCCACCTCTACCAGCAGGCCGTCCTCCGCCAGCCGGTCGACCACCTTTGCGCGCGCGTCGAACCGGTCAAGGCCCTGAAACGGCCCGGCGCTCTCGTTGAGCGATCCGTCCAGGTTCATGATGTTGATCACGGCGAGGCCGTGGCGCTCGCCTATCTCGAAGTCGGTAGGGTCGTGACCCGGCGTGACCTTGAGGGCGCCGGTGCCGAACCCGGTCTGGACGGACTCGTCCCCGATCACCGGGATGTGCCTTCCCAGAATGGGCAAGACGGTCTCCTTGCCGATCAGGGCGCTATAGCGCTCATCTTCCGGGTTGACGGCCACCGCGGTGTCGCCGAGCAGCGTCTCGGGGCGGGTGGTGGCGATCACCATGTGTCCGGACCCGTCGGCCAGCGGATAGCGGACATGGTAGAGCGCCGCCTCCTCATCGGCGTAGCGCACCTCAAGCTCGGACAGCGCCGTGGCGCACCGCGGGCACCAGTTGATGATCCTCTCACCGCGGTACAGAAGGCCCTGCGTGTACAGGTCGAGGAAGGTCTGCCTGACGGCCCGGCTCGGACCGGGGTCCAGGGTGAAACTTCGCCGGCTCCAGTCGCAGGAGATGCCCAGCCGCTTGAGCTGCTCATCTATGCGGCTGCCGTAGCGATCCACCCATTCCCACACGCGCCCAAGGAACTGTTCGCGGCCCAGATCGTGACGGTCTATCCCCTGCTTGGCGAGCTCGCGCTCGACGACGACCTGGGTGGCTATGCCGGCATGGTCGGCCCCGGGAAGATAGAGCGACGGCTCCCCCAGCATCCGGTGCCAGCGGGTCATCAGGTCCTCCAGCGCCATCGTAAGGGCGTGGCCCATGTGCAGGGCCCCGGTCACGTTGGGAGGGGGCATGACTATCACGAAGGGCGGCTTGCCCGGGTCACCGGAGGGGGCGAACAGGCCGCGGTCGGACCACATCCGGTAGATCGCCGACTCGTGCGCGGCGGGGTCGTATGCCTTCGGTATGTCGGTGTAGGGGCCTGCGGTAGTCACTGGGCGTGCTCTGGGAGTTACCGGGCGGATCTGTGGAATTGCCCGCCGGTCCTCCATTCTAGGCTGCCGCAGACGGCCTCATCAATTCGAGCCGACGCCTTGCCGTTCCCTCGATCGCGTGTCAGACTCTGCCCGGCCGGTCGGTACGAAGAGCGCAGGGAGCAGCCTTTGGAAACTCCACCCGCGGGCCGGGGAAGACTCAGCGGCAAGGTGGCCATAGTCACCGGTGCTGGCTCCGGGCCGAGCGGGGTCGGCGTCGGGCAGGCCACGGCCGCGCTGTTTTGCCGCGAGGGTGCGAGGGTCGTCCTGGTCGACCAGGACGCCGGCCGGGCCGCCCGAACCCTGTCCGCCATCGAGGCGGAGGGAGGGGAGGCGGCGGTCCAGATCTGCGACGTCACCCGGTCCGACCAGTGCGAGGCGGCGGTCAGAGCGGCGCTTGAGCGCTTTGGCGGCCTGGACGTTCTCGTAAACAGCGTGGGCATTAGCGCCCTCGGCTCGGTCGTCGACGTTACGGACGAGGCCTACCAGCGGGCGATGGACGTGAACCTAAAGAGCATGGTCCTCGTGGCGCGCCACGCCGTCCCCGCCATGACGGGGACCGGGGGCGGGTCCATAGTGAACATCTCGTCGACCGTGGGAATGAGGGCCGGCGGCTTCGGTGCGGCCGTGCCCTACGCGGTCTCAAAAGGCGGCGTGATAGCCCTTACGGGTGCGATGGCCGTCGACCACGGACCCCAGGGCGTGCGCGTCAACTGCATCGCGCCAGGCCACCTCTACACGCCGATGGTCGAGGGCAGGGTGGACGAGCGCGTCCGCGACCTGCGCCGCAGGGCGGCGCCCCTGCAGACCGAGGGCACGGCCTGGGACGTCGCCTACGCCGCTCTGTTCCTGGCCTCGGACGAGGCGCGCTGGATATCCGGGGTAACCTTGCCGGTGGATGCCGGCCTGCTGGCCACTACGCCCCTAGCCATGCTCGATAAGCTCACCGGCTGAGGACCCGCCTCGTCCGGCGAGCAGGCCGACCACCCGGTCCAGGATGCGGTGGCCGACCTCGTACTTGCTCATCGTCGGCACCTGCTGCGCCTCGCCGTCGCGGCCGATCATGGTCACCCGGTTCTCGTCCGCACCCATTCCCGCGTCCTCCTGCACGGCGTCGTTGGCGACGATCAGGTCGAGACCCTTGGCCGCCAGCTTCGCGCGGGCGTTGCACTCCAGATCCTCGGTCTCCAGCGCGAAGCCGACCTTGACCAGCCCGGGCCGCTCCACCGAGCCGACCACATCCTCGGTCCGTTCGAGCTCGAGCGTGAGGCCACCGGCCGCCCCCTTCTTCAGCTTGGCCGCAGATGGCGCGGCCGGGGTCCAGTCCGAGACGGCCGCGGCCATCACCACCGCATCTGCCCGCCCGGCCGCCTCCCTGACGGCGTCCGCCATGGCCCGGGCCGACGCCGCCCTGACCACTGACACTCCCACCGGCCCGGGCTGCGTGGACCTTGCGGCGATCAGGGTCACATCCGCCCCGCGGTCGCGCGCCGCCTCTGCGACGGCAAAGCCCATCTTCCCGCTCGAGCGGTTGGTTATCACGCGCACCGGGTCGATAGGCTCCTCGGTGCCGCCCGCGGTCACGACTAGCCTGCGTCCCGCCATGTCTCCCGCGCGACCCAGCACCAGGCGTGCATGGCCGACCAGCTCCTCGGGTTCTACCATGCGTCCGACTCCCTCGAGGCCCGAGGCCATGCGCCCGCTTGCCGGACCTGCAACATGCAGACCCCTCTCCTTTAGAGCGGCGAGGTTGGCCCGGGTGGCGGGGTTTTCGAACATCCTGGCGTCCATGGCCGGCGCCACTATCACGGGTGCGCCCGTGGCCAGCACAGTGGTCGTGACCGGGTCGTCGGCCAGCCCATGCGCCATCTTTGCCAGCGTGTTGGCGGTCGCCGGGGCGACCATGACCAGGTCCGCCTGCTCAGCCAGCGCCACGTGGGCCATGCCCATCTCCGAGCGCGGGTCGTACAGGTCGGTCACGACTGGCCGATGCACGATTGCGGCAAATGACAGGGGCGAGACGAATCGGGCCGCCTCGTCGGTCAGCATGACCGCGACATGCGATCCGGCCTGCACTAGCCTGCTCGCAAGGTCGACCGCCTTGTAGGCGGCTATCGAGCCGGTCACGCCTAGCGCGACGTGCCTGCCCTCAAGCGGTGTCGGCATCCTAGGTCCCTTCCTGCGGCGGCCAGGCCGCCATCTCCGGTAAAGGCCGTATCCGAAGGCACGGTCCCGGGAGCAGGCCCGGCTGGACGCCGGTGCCGGGTGTGCCGGGCCAATTGTACTACTGGTTCAGTTCGTGGATTATCCTAAGGCCGGTCAGGGTGAGGTCGGGGTCGACGACATCGAACAGGCCGGTCTCTTCCTGCATGAGTTCGGCCAGCCCCCCCGTAGCGATCACCGTCGCCGACCCGCCGAGCTCCCGGTCGAAGCGGGCCACCATGCCCCTGACCAGGTCTGCGTAGCCGAGCACGAGGCCCGATTGCAGGGCATGGATGGTGTTCTTGCCTATGGCCGAGCCGGGCCTTACCAGCTCGACGCGGCGAAGCTGCGAGGTTGAGTGGAAGAGGGAGTCGGCCGCGACGGTCAGGCCGGGCGCGATAGCGCCGCCAACATAGTCGCCGTCTGCGGAGATGGCGTCCAGGACGATGGCCGTGCCGAAGTCGACCACTACCGCGGGACCGCCGTAGTCGCGGAACGCCGCGGCCGCGTCGGCAATTCGGTCGGACCCGACGTCCCGGGGATTGTCGTACAGCACCCTGACCCCGGTCCTTACGCCCGCCCCGACGACCAGCGGCTGAACACCGGGGAAAAAGTCCTTGCAGAGCCGCACGAACGTCGGCGTCAGCGGGGGGACGACGCTGCACATGGCCACCTCGTCCACACGCTCTATGGGCACGCCCTTGGTGGGCAGAAGCTGGGTGAGTGTCAGACCGTACTCGTCGGACATGCGCCCGGGCTCGGTCGCGATGCGTGCGGTGGCGACGAGATCGAGCCCGTCGAACACGCCGATCGTCACGTTCGTGTTGCCTATGTCTATGGCCAGGAGCATGGCAGTCCATTATATCGGCCGCGGGCGCATGGCCTGTTCGGTCCCTCAGTCTATTGACGTGCGCGCGCCGTCCGCGGTCCGATTTACAAGTTCCGGGTCCGGACTGCTATGCTAGTTGACGGGGCGCGGCTTTTGCCGCATCGAACGCGACCCCTTATCATCTAGGCTTTCGTGATCGGTGCCGATCGCATCGGCCGTGGGAAGCGAGGACCCCTTAGAGATGACTACCACCAAGACCAAGACAAAGGGGCACGCGGTCGGGACCGCACCCGCCGGGCAGGCCCTCACCCCCTACCAGGTCAGGCGCTACAGTCGGCACATCATAATGCCCCAGGTGGGCTCGTCCGGGCAGCGCGCCCTGATCAATGCGAGGGTGCTGGTGGTCGGCGCGGGAGGACTGGGCTCTCCGATAGCCGTCTACCTGGCGCTCGCCGGCGTAGGCACTCTGGGAATCGTCGACTTCGACGAGGTCGACGTCACCAATCTGCAGCGCCAGATACTGCATACCGACGATGACGTGGGCAAACCCAAGGTGCAGTCGGCCACCGAGACGCTCAAGGCCTATAACAAGGACGTTAACGTCGTCGCGCACGAGGCTCCGCTCACCTCGGAGAACGCCATGGAGATAGTCTCCGGCTACGACGTGATCGTCAACGGCGCGGACAACTTCGCAACGCGGTATCTCGTAAACGATGCCTCATACCTTGCCGGAAAGCCCCTCGTCGACGGCAGCATACTGCTGTTCGACGGGCAGGCGACGGTGTTTCTGCCGGGGAAGGGCTGCTACAGGTGCCTGTTCCCCGAGCCTCCGCCCCCGGGCGAGGTGCCGAGCTGCGCTGAGGCGGGCGTGCTGGGCATGCTGCCGGGGATGGTGGGCACCATCCAGGCAACCGAGACCGTAAAGCTGATCATGGGGATCGGGACATCGCTCAGCGGTAGGCTGCTGCTCATCGACGCTCTGGACATGGAGTTTCGCTCCGTCAGGCTGAGGCGCGACGCATCCTGCCCGCTGTGCGGAGACAACCCGACCGTGACCGAACTGATCGACTATGATCAGTTCTGCGGCACCCCGCCGGTGGGCTAGTCGGCCAACTGGGGCGGGAAACATCTTGGCCCCCTGCCCGGGGGCCTTCTACAGCCAGACAGATAGGAGGAGATTGAAAATGGCAGCAAGGGTTGCTCATCCCGAGTCGATCGTAGAGACGGACTGGGTTGCCGAGAACCTGGACAACGAGAACATCGTCCTGGTTGAGGTCGATGTCGATAAGGAGGCGTACGCGCAGGGGCACATACCGGGAGCCGTGGGATGGAACTGGACCACGCAGCTCAACGACGAGGTGACCCGCGACATACTCAGCAAGCAGCAACTTCAGAGGCTGATGGGTGGCTCCGGGATCACCAGGGCCCACACCGTCGTCCTCTACGGTGATAACCAGAACTGGTTTGCAACCTTCGCCTTCTGGCAGCTGAGGCTCTATGGGCACCGGCGCCTGAAGATCATGAACGGCGGACGCCAAAAGTGGATCGACGAGGGCCGTCCCATCACCACCGAACTGCCCAACCGCCCTAAGCGAATCTACCGGGCGACCGATCCGGACACGAGCATCCGCGCTACAAGGGACTACGTCCTGTCCGTTGCGCAGACCGCCAACAACGTCGGCCTGGTCGACGTTCGCGCCCCCGCCGAGTTCACCGGCGAACTGCTCGCGCCGCCCCACCTGCCCCAGGAGGGGTCGCAGCGCGGCGGTCACATCCCGGGTGCCGCCAACATCCCCTGGGCCACCGCAGTGGCCGAGGACGGTACCTTTAAGACGGTCGAAGAGCTCCGGTACATCTACGGCTCGCAGGGCATCAAGGGCAACCGCGAGGTGATCGCCTACTGCCGGATCGGTGAGCGCTCCTCGCACACCTGGTTCGTGCTCACCCAGATCCTGGGCATGAGCAAGGTCCGCAACTACGACGGGTCCTGGACCGAGTACGGGAGCATAGTGGGCGCGCCGATCGAGAAGTAGGCGTTCCCCCCGAACGTGGCCGCCCGCCCCGCGGCGGCGGTCACGGGCCCCGGGAAACCAGCACCAGGCTCAGGGCGGTCAGACCGCCCACGATGGCGAGCGCCGCCCCGTATAGGGCGGGCATCGGGATCCGTCGCTGACTGGTCCGGGGCCAGGAGACCACCTGCCTCAGCCTTACGTCGCCCGAAAGGTCGATGTAGAACTCCTCATGGCCTGCATCGCTCCCGGCCCCGCGCTCCGTCCTGAACTCGAGCGTTACGACGTGGTATCCGCGCTCCTGCGTGGAATCGAACACCTCCCAGACCATGTCGTCGGTCGCCATGCGTGAGGCGTACGGGGCGCGGTCTGCGCTCGCGGCGGCAAGGGCCGTCATCTCCGCCTCGGCGCGTGTTGCGCCTGGCCTCGCATCGGCGGCCGGGCCCGGGTCGGCCTCGGGCTCCCCTCCCTCCGGCGGAAGGAAGGTGCCACTGAAGGCCCGGACGAGCTCTGCGTGGATCCGCCTTAAGGACCTGAGGCCGATGGCGGCGATCGCGGCGATGACGAGCAGCGGGACGGGGGCGGCGAGCGAGCCGAGTGCCAAAAGGCGACCCAGCAGGGGGATCGACCAGAGGCCGATGAACAGCAACACCACTACCGTGATCGACTCTGCGATGAGCCGGCGAAGTGGCCTGGGCGCGGTCAGATCGGTGGAGGGTATGCGCGCGAGCTGCGAGGTGACGCGGTAGGAGATCTCCTGAAGGGCGCGCCAGACGGCCACCAGGGGCGGGAAGCAGAGGGCGAGAACGGCCACGCCGACCACGCTCCCCGCCACCGCCGCCGGCACGCCGAGGGCGGATGCGATCTGCGGCGCGAACTCAACGCCCAGGGTGCCGACGCCGATGATCATGACGATGATCGAAAGATTGACCAGCAGCGCCCTCGCTGACCTGCGGACCTCGGCGGCGAAGTCCGGGTCGACCTGCAGTCGGGTCCTAAAGCGCTGGAATGCGGCCGCCTTGTCCAGGACATAGCGCTTTGCGATCGGCGGGGCGTATCGATCGACGAGGGCCGCCGCCCGGTCGGCGGACCTGAAGACGAACGGGTAGACGAGCGTATTGATCGCCAGAGCGGCCGCAAAGGCCTGGTAGACGAAGGTGCCGATGGCCCCGTGCTCGACCCCGGACTTGATTATCGCCAGAGAGAACTCGCCCGACTGGGGCATTCCCATACCAACCCTGAACGAGGTGGGAAGCGACTGCCCGGCGGCGAAGGAGCCGAGCGTGTCGCCCACTACCTTTCCGACCATGAAGACCGCCAGGATGATCAGCGCGGGCACTATGTTGTCGGGCAGGGCGCGTACCTCGATCAGCATGCCTATCGACACGAAGAAGATCGCTCCGAACATGTCCCTGATCGGAGATAGCGAGACCGACACCTGCTCTGCGTCCTTGGTGTCCCCGATCACCGCGCCGATCAGGAAGGCCCCGGCGGCGGCCGACACACCGAGCGTCTCCCCGACAAGCGCCAGGCAAAAGCAAAGAGCCAAACTCGTTATCACCATGGCCTCGGAGGACCTGAGGCGGGCGACAAAGCCCATCAGGCGAGGCACCGCGATGGCGCCGATGGTCAGCGATGCCGCGCCGAAGATGGCCAGCTTTGCGACCAGCCAGCCGATGTCCGCGGCCGAGGCGGACTCGGTGGCGGCCACCCCTGACAGGAGGGTTAGCAGGATGACGGCAACGAAGTCCTCCACCACCAGAATGCCGATGATCAGGCGCCCGACCCGCGACCCGAGTTGCCCCGCGTCGCTCAGCACCTTGATCAGTATGGCCGAGCTGCTGATCGCCATGGCAGAGCCCAGGAAGATCGATTCCAGGCCCGTCCAGCCCAGGAGCCTGCCGAGCTGGTAGCCCAGCGAGATCATGATCAGCATCTCCACAGAGCCGATGAGAAGGACGCCCAGGCCGACGCGGCGGATGTTGCGCCAGCCGAACTCCAGACCGACCGCGAACAGCAAAAGCACCAGCCCGAGGTCGGCGAGAAGCCGTATTATGGCCACGTTCTCGACCGGGGGGTGAGGGAAGGTGAACGGTCCTACCGCCACCCCGGCCAGTATGTAGCCAAGGACGGTGGGCTGCCTGAAGCGGCGGAAGATGATGACCGCGGCTCCGGCCACGGCCATGATGATCGCCAGATCCTTAACTAGGGCGAATTCTTCGCTCATCCGTCAGCCGCCATAGACCGCCGCGGCCCCGTCGCCGCGACGTCCAAGATCCCGGCCCCCGGCGGTGGCCGAGTCGAACTAGACGAAGTTGCCCCTGTCGACCCTCTCGCCATCGGCGAACACCTCCGCCACCTGCCAGAGGGCAGAGATGTCACGCGACGGGTCCCCGTCCACCACTATCACGTCCCCGCGCAGGCCAACGGAAAGGGTTCCGGTTTCTCCGTCTACATGGCAGGATCGGGCCGAGTCGGAGGTCGCCGAGGTGATCACCTCGAGGGGGGACATGCCGACGGTCGTCATCGCCTCCAGTTCGTGCTGGAACTGTCCCATCTCGTAGTTGAGCCAGGCCGAGTCGGAGCCTGCGACCATCGTAACTCCCGCCTCCCTCATTCGATCAACGAACTCGGCGTGGCTGGAGTAGCCATGGCGCAGATCGTCGAGGTCGGACTGCTCGGCCTCGGCTAGGCCCTCGCTCTCCTGCTTGCGCTCCAGGAACCATATCTGGTGGCGGATGGCGTGCAGGGTCGGGTTGACGAAGACACCCTGCTCGATGATGCGCTCGGTCAGGTCGGGCCGGTAGCGGTACGTCCCGTCACGGTCGGCGTGGATGGCGTGGACGATAGTGTCGACCCCGGCGTCAAGGGCGTTGCTGAGACCGTCCGACGAAGCGCAGTGCGCGACGACGTGCCTTCCGAACTTGTGGACCTCGTTGGTTATCGCGGCCAGCTCCTCGAGGGTGAAGGAGGCGTGGAAGCGCAGGGATGTGCGCGTGCTGCCGCCGGTCGCGGTGACCTTTATAAAGTCCGCCCCCTCCTTGATCAGCTGGCGTACGGCCGCCCTGCACTCGGTGGGACCGGTGGCCGGCGAGCCGAAGTAGCTCAGGTGACCGCCAACTATGGCGACGGGGCGTCCGGTCAATATGAGCCTCGGGCCTACCGTGATGCCCATCTCCATCGCCTCTCGGAGCAGGAACGTCGTCCGGTTCTTGGCCCCACAGTCCCGGACCGTGGTGACACCGGAGTAGAGGTGATTCCGGGCGTTTCTTGCCGCCTGGAGGGTGAGGATCTCGTCCGGGAGCAGCGTAAGGTCGTCTCCGGCCCGACCGTCCCCAAGGCTGATCAGGTGGACGTGACAGTCGATCAGGCCCGGCATGATCGTCATCTCCGGATAGTCGAAGACCTCGACCGCAGCTCCCTCGGGAACGGCCACCGCCTCCTCGGTTCCCACCGCCCGGATGAGGGCGCCCTGCATCAGCACCGCCCCGCGCTCGAGCGGCGGCCCATCCAGCCCGTCGATCAGGCGGGCACCCTTTACCAGCGTGAAACCGTCACTCAACTCAATGCCTCCCCGGACGCCCCGTGAGCGTCCCGCAGGACGCGCGTGGGCTCGATTGGGTCATATTAAACGCTAGGCTCACCTAAGCTCCATGATCGCGGCCAGCGACTCCGGGTTCGCCATGGCCCCGCCCGCCGCTACCTCGTCTACGGCGGCGCCCTGGAGCAGGCGCTTTACCGGCACCTCCATCTTCTTGCCGTTGAGGGTCTTGGGCACCGCCCCGATGCTGTGTATCTCGTCCGGAACATGGCGCGGCGAGAGATCGGTCCTGATCCTGCGCCTTATGCGGTCGATCAGAGCGTCGTCGAGGAGTGCCCCCTCGCTCAGCACCAGCATCAGGACGAGGCGTCCATCGCCGTCTGCGCCGCCCGTGTCGACCACCAGGCTGTCGCGGACCTCGGCCATGCCCTCGACGACTCGATAGTAGTCCGCCGTGCCGGCGCGTATGCCGCCGCGGTTGAGGGTCGAATCGGACCTGCCGTAGATCACGCAGCTGCCGCCCGGCGTGATGCGCACAAAGTCCCCGTGCCGCCAGGCGCTCTCGTAGGGGGCCAGATAGCTGTTCCGGAACCGTCTCCCGTCCCCGTCGTTCAGGAGGTGCAGGGGCATCGACGGCATGGGTCCGGTGAGCACCAGCTCGCCGAGTTCGTCGACGACGGAGTTTCCGCGCTCGTCGAACGCCGCTACGGGAGCGCCAAGGATACGGCAGGGTATCTCTCCTGCCCGCACCGGCACGAGCGGACAGGCGCCGACGATGCCGGTGCAAATGTCTGTGCCTCCGCTGAACGAGTTGAGGAGCAGGTCCGGGCCCACCGACTCGTAGACCCATTCGAACCCCTCGGCGGAGAGCGGAGAGCCCGTTGAGCCGACCCCCTTTATGCACGAGAGGTCGGCCTCGGACCCCGGTCTGACGCCGGCCCTCATGCAGGCATGGATGAAGGGTGCGCTGGTGCCGAAGTAGGTGATCCGGACGTCGGCTGCCAGCCGCCAGAGGGCCATCAGGTCCGGGTGGGCCGGGTCTCCGTCATAGAGCACGATCGTGCCGCGGAGCAGGAGGCCGGACATGAGGAAATTCCACATCATCCACCCTGTGCTGGTGTACCAGAACAGCCTGTCGCCGGGCCCAAGATCGAGATTCAGAGAGGCGGTCTTTACGTGGTCGATCAGTATGCCGCCGTGACCCTGCACTATCGCCTTCGGTGGGCCGGTGGTACCGGATGAGTAGAGGATCCAGAGAGGGTGGCCGAACGGGACGGCCTCAAAGCTCGGCTCTCCAGCAGGCCCGGCCATCTCATCCGGCCAGCCAATGACTCCCTCTCCCGCTCCGCGTTCGGGGTGCAGGTAGGGGATCACCACCGTTGCCCTGAGGCCGGGAAGACCGTCTCGGACCCTTGCGACCGTTTGGGACAGATCGAAGCTCCTGCCGCCGTAGACGTAGCCGTCGACCGCGAGCAGGACGGACGGTTCGACCTGGCGGAAGCGGTCGATCACGCTGCGTACGCCGAACTCCGGGGCGCAGCTGGACCACACGGCTCCGATCGAGGCGCAGGCCAGCAGTCCTATCACCGCCTCGGGGATGTTCGGTACCAGCGCGGCCACGCGATCTCCCCTTCCCACCCCCAGCCGCCGTAGACCCGCGGCCGCGCTCGCCACCGCCTCGGCGAGCTCTCTATAGGAGAGCGTGATGGCCGGACGGGTCTCGGAGTGGGCGATCAGGGCGGGATGCCCGTCGCGCCTTGCCAGGGCGTGCTCTGCGTAGTTGAGGAGGGCGCCGTCGAACCAGCGGGCACCCTGGATCGTGCGCTCAGCGAGCACCCGTCCGTAGGGCCGGTGGGCCCTTATGCCGAAGTATTCCCAGATCGATGCCCAGAACGCCTCCACATCGTCCACCGACCAGCGCCACAGGGACTCGTAGTCCGCGAAGCCCAGACCCCTGGTCTCGCCCAGCCAGCGCATGTAGCGGGCCACGTTCGAATGCTCTAGCTGCGCCCGGGTAGGCGCCCAGAGGAGGCGGCCCTCGGCGGCTGACATCGCGGGCGCTATGCGGCCGGAGGCTGCTGTCTGATGGACGCGCGGGAGTCGGCCGAGCCGCGGTCGACGCGCCGGCCCCCGACGAACACGTCGGCGACCCTCCACAGGTCGGCAACCCTGCGGTCGGGCTGCCCGTCGATCACCACCAGATCGGCGTGCTTGCCTGGCGCAAGCGTGCCGACCGACTCGTCGACTCCGAGTGATCTTGCCGCGTCCCCCGTGATCGAGGCGACGGCCGCCGGGCCCGACATTCCGGCCTGCGCCAGCAGTTCGGTCTCGTACGGGGCGTTACCCAGCCTGTAGTCCGCCCATGACGAGTCCGAGCCGGTGATCATCTTGACGCCCATGTCGAGCATGCGCCTGCAGTCTTCCATCCGCCGCTCAAAGTTGCGCTCGGCCTCATCTAGGCTACGCTGCTCTGCGGCCGTCAGGGGCCGCTCGGCCCTTCTGTCCTTCAGTGCCCAGGCTGTGGCGCGCTGCACCTGCAGGGTCGGGTTCACGTAGGCTCCTGCCTCGGCGATGCGCTCGACGACGTCGGGCCGGTAGGTGTCGGTGCCGTCCGCGTCCCTGAAGATGCAGTGGATGATCATGTCGATGCCCGCGTCCAGGGAGTTTCTGATGCCCTGGGTGGACGAGCAGTGGGCGGCCGTCAGCTTGCCGAACCCGTGGGCGGTTCCTGCCAGGGCGGTCAGCTCGTCGACATTGAACGAGGGAAGAAGGGGGAAGGATGTTGCGGTGGTTCCGCCCGTTGCTGTCACCTTGATGTAGTCGGCGCCCTCCTTTACCAGGCGGCGAACCTGCTCGCGGACCCCGTCGACGCCAGTTGCCACGGTGCCGAAGTACCCCATGTGACCGCCGATGATCGCGACCGCCCGGCCGCAGAGCACCATCCTGGGCCCGTCGAGGATGCCCTGCTCCATCGCGTCCCTGAGCCTGAGCATCGTGTAGGCCTTCGGACCGTTCTCGCGGATGGTGGTGACGCCCGTGAAGAGGCTGTTCCGCGCGTTGCGGGCGGACTGGAGGGCGAGTATCTCGTCGGGCATCTCGCCAAGCTCGTCGCCCGCCCGCCCGTCTCCGAATCCGTTGTGGTGCGTGTGGCAGTCGACCATCCCCGGCATCACCGTCATGTCGCGGTAAACGACCGTCTCGACGGGTGCGCCCTCTGGGGCGACCACCTCCGAGGCGCGACCGGCGGCGACTATCCTTCCCCCGTCTATGAGGACCGCGCCGTCTTCAACGGCGGGTGCGCCCGTCCCGTCCAGCAGGCGGCCCGCCTTGACCAGGAGCAGCTTGTCCCCGGCCGCCCTCACCTGCCCCTGTCTTTCCCGCGCCTCTTTTCGCCCTCACCAAGCTTGGGATCGTAGCCGGTGACGTCGGCCCGGTACTGGGTTGCCCGGGCGGGGGCGGAGCGATCGCGCCGCTCTGCGGGATCGGGCGTTCGCTCCCCCTCGGCCTCCGGGTACGGCTGCTCGTCCGGCTGGTCCTGCCCGGCAGGGGGCTGGTCCCGGTCGAAGGGCGGCTGGTCCTGCTCCGACTCGAAGGGAATCTCCTCGCCGCGCTGGCGCGCCTCGATGATCGCCAGCTCGCGAAGCTCCTGCTCCTCGTCGTAGTCCGAGTGCTTGTCTCTGAGCCGGACCAGCCGGTCGGTTAGGTTCGAAGATGCCGGAACGTAGGCGAGGCTGACCCTTCCGCCCTCACGCATCCTTATGTCGATGGCATGGTAGCTGAGGAGCCGGCCGAAGACCCCGGGACGTTCCACGATTCTCTGAAAGCTCTCGGCCGGCAGATAATACATCTGCGGCGTGCCGAGCAGCCCCCTCTGGAAGATCACGCCGTCGCCCGTGATGTAGTAGACGGTCTTTTTCCACATCAGGTACCGGGGTATCGTCACCGCCACCCCCAGCGCGAGCGCGAAGATGAACAGGCCCGCGCGGGGATCGAGCGCGCCGAACAGTATCGCGAGCGCAATCCAGGGAGCACCGCCCCACCACCATGACCAGGGGGATTGTCTGACCTCGTATGCGCCCGGCGGGACGACCGTCGTCGATCCGCCTCCAGTGCCCGTGGTGTCCTGGCCCTCGGTCATGGGGCCACGTCCCGCAACTGCTGTCTCATTTCCGCTATCTCCGCCCTCGGTCGGCCCGCGCTTGGATGCGGCGTCGGTCCGCCCCTTCCCTTAGCGAGCGATTTTCCTCTTCCAGTTCCGCTACGCGCCGCTCGGCCTCCTCGATTCGTCCGAGCAGCCGTAGGATAACCTCAACGCCCGCCAGGTTCACGCCAAGGTCGTCCACCAGGTTGCGCACCCTGCGCACGCGGTCGATATCCCCGCGCGAAAAGACGCGCTGGTTGCCGCGGGTTCGAGCGGGCGTGACCAGGCCGAGGGTCTCGTAGTAGCGGAGCGTCTGGGTGCGCACCCCGCACATGCGCGCAGCGACGCTTATAACGAAGACGGGCTCGTCCCGGCCGAACAGATCTCCCCTGTGGATGCTCATGCCGGCGCGGACGTCCCGGCCATGCCGGCCCTGGATCGCCTGTAGGTCTCGAGCAGCTCGCGCTGATCGTCGGTCAGGTCACCGGGGACCGTCGGGCGGACGGTCACTATCAGGTCGCCGCGGCGCTCCGGGCTGCCGACCACGGGCATACCCCTGCCGCTGAGGCGGATCTTGCGTCCCGTGCCGCTGCCGGACGGTATCTTTAGCAGGATGCGGCCGGTCATCGTCGCCACCTCCGCATCCCCGCCGAGTGCAGCCACCTCGAACGGCACTTCAGCCTCCAAAAGAAGGTCGTCCCAGCGGCGCCTGAAGAGGCGGTGCGGATTCACCTTGACGTTGATCAGGACATCGAGGCCCTCCGAGGGCGATATCCGAACCTTCGATCCCGACCTCACGCCGGGCGGTATCTTCACCTCCATGCGCCTCGGTCCCTGCGGGCCCGACAGCGACACATGCCTGGTGGCGCCGGCGAAGGCCTCCTCAAGGCTGATGTCGACCGAGGTCTCAAGCCGCTGGGACGCGCGCGCTCCAGTACGCCCGAATCCGCCCAAAAGGTCGAACAGGTCGCCGCCGAACAGGTCACCCGCGCCCGGAGGGGCACCCGCCCCGTATCTGAATCCGCCACCGGACTCGATTCGGTCCGCGTGCCTCCAGTTGTCGCCGTACCTGTCGTACCTCCCCCGGCTCTCGGGGTCAGAGAGTACCTCGTAGGCCTCGTTGATCTTCTTGAACTCGCGCTCGGCCGCATCGTCGCTTGGATTCAGATCGGGATGATGCCTCCGGGCCAAACGCCTGAAGGCCGCCTTGACGTCCTTGTCCGAGGCGTCCTTTCCGATTCCCAGTACCTGGTAATAGTTGCTCATGACCGTGGCCGGTCAGCCCTGATTTCTAAAGCTGCTGCACATATTATACTTGAGTCAGACGACTAATGAGACTTGCAGTATATGCTGCAGCTCTGATAAATTGGCTACTGTAGGTTGCGGGGCAGACGCCCGGCAGCCGAAACACATAACCAAAGGCAGGTACTGTAAGGAGGAATCGGCATGATACTCAGACACTGGGACCCGTTCACCGAGCTTAACAGGGCGGACGATACGTTCGGGCGAATCTGGCGGGGCAGGGTGGCCACCTACTCGCTGCCCGTGGATGTCCTGCGCGGCGAGGACGAGATGGTAATCCGTGCCTCGGTCCCCGGAATCGCCCCGGAGGATATCGAGGTCACAGTCGATCAGGGGGTTCTAACTATCGCCGGCTCCACGGATACCGAGCGTGATGGAGAGGCCTCCGACTACCTGTTCAGGGAGCGCACCGCCGGCAGGTTCAGCAGGTCGGTGAGGCTTCCCGCCTATGTAGACGCCGAGAGGGCCCAGACCTCGTACGAGCGAGGTGTGATAACGGTCTCGCTGCCGAAGAGCGACGCCGCACGCAAAAAGCGCCTGGAGATCAAGGTTTCCGCCAACTAGCAGCGCCCTTCCCCGGGGCACCGCAGCGGCCCGGCCTCTGGTCGTCTACGCCCTGGCCTGGAGAAGCGCTATTCCGATAGCGCCCGGGCCCGTGTAGACGCCGAGAGCCGGGCCGAAACGCGTTATGTAGGGATCTGTCCCCTCCGGCAGAAGATCACTCAGGTCGCCAGCTACCTGCTCTGCCACCTGTGGCGTCGTGCTGTGCATGACCGCAAGGGCCTCGATCGGCTCGAACCCGTGCACGGTCTGCCTGAGTTTGTCCAGACCCCTTGAGAACTTCCTGGCCTTGCCGAGCTGCTGGACCTGCCCGTCGCGGATGATGATCATCGGTTTGATGCTTAGCGCAGAGCCTATCAGCGCGCTGGCCCTGCCGATGCGGCCGCCCTTTTCCAGATACTCCAGGGTCTCGAACAGGCACAGGCACTGCACCCGGGCCACCGCGTCGTAGGCGACCCCAACGACCTCATCGTGATCGGCCTCCAGGCTGGCCGTCTCGGCGGCCGCAACTACCGCCAGGCCTAGGCCCATCGATGCCTGTGCGGTGTCTATGACCTTAACCGGGCAGGATGCGGAGGTTACCGACGCGGCCTGTACGGCCGAGTTGTAGGTGCCGCTGAGCTTTGAGGAAACGTGAATCGATATGATGCCGTCGGCGCCTTCGCCAAGTCGGTCGTAGACCTCCTTAAAGTCGCCTGGAGAGGCCTGCGACGTCTTTGGGAGCTCTTCGCTGGCGGCCAGCATCGGGTAGAACTCCTCCGGGGTTAAGGTCACGTTGTCCTTGAAGGTCTGTTCGCCGAAGTGCACGTTCTGCGCGACAACGGTTACCCCCAGCCGCTCGGCCTCCTCCGAAGGGAGATCGGAGGTGCTGTCGGTTACGATCCTCACGCTCATAGCTTCACCTGCACTTTCAGTCGATTGCCGCCCCACCTTCTCTTGCGTGGGGCATTCCGCTCCGCGGGCCGCGCGCTCCTGTCGATGGTAATGCAACAGTCCCCATTACGAGTACCGGCAGGAGTGGTACGCCCGCGTTTCCCCCCTGAATCTGGGCCGCTGCTCTATCCCGGCGGGGTCGCAAATCAGCGAGCGCAGGTGGGACCCACCGCACCTGCCGTCAAGGGTCGCCATCTCCGGGATGGCGAGGGCATCCCTGGGCGTGCCGAAAGACGTACCTTGGCGGTCCGCTGCCGGATGCAAAAGAACTTTATTGACCAGGCGAGGGGCGAAAACTACAATCCGACCTGTAGACCCGTGAGCAAACGCGCTCATAGAAACTTGCCGGACACCTTAGCGCCGGGGCACGCGGTCCCGGGAGGGATGCCATGACTACCTCCGTTGCAGCGGACACACAAGCAGCCCTTATGGCACACCTGCTTCGCAGGGCCGGATTCGGAGCAACGAGAGACCAGATAGACAGCTACCTGGCCAAGGGTTACGACGAGACGGTCGAAGAGCTGCTCCACCCTGAGCACGGTGAGCCCGGGGATCAGGACCTGCTCGAGCGCTACTTCATCGCCGCCACCGAGGCCCGGGCGGTCGGGCATGCAGACCCGCAGTGGTCCTGGCGCATGGCGACCAGTCACAAGCATCTGGAGGAGAAGATCGCGCTGTTCTGGCATGGCCTCCTGGCGGTGGGCGGCATAAAGCTCGACCACGGGCTCGAAATGCTCACCCAGATAGACCTGTTCCGGAGGGTCGGCCTTGGAAAGTTCCGGGATGTCCTGCTCGAGATATCCAGGAGCCCGGGGATGATGTTCTGGCTCGACAACCAGAACAGCCACAAGCAAGCGCCCAACGAAAACTACGGTCGCGAGCTGCTCGAATTGTTCTCGATGGGCATCGATGAGAGCGGACATGGGGCCTACACCGAGGACGACGTCAAGGCGGCCGCACGAGCTTTCACCGGCTGGGCTTCGAAGACCACCATGCCGCCATTTCTCCTCGGACCGTTCCCCATGGAGTTCCGTTTCGACCCCCGGGACCACGACGACGGTCAAAAGATCTTCCTCGGGGAGAGGGGCGACTGGAACGGGGAGCAGATCGTCGAGATCATCGCGCGCCAGCGCGCCACGGCCGAGTTCATATGCCGCAGGCTCTACCTCTTCTTCGTGGCCGATGAGCCGGACGAAGAAGAGGTCGGGCGACTCGCCGACGTTTTCGAGGAGAGCGATGGCGAGATACGTGCGGTCCTTCGTGCGATGTTCACATCGGACCACTTTAGGTCGCCGGACGTGCGGTTCCGCAAGGTAAAGAGCCCGGCGGAGCTGGTGTACGGGACGGTCCGGCTCACCGACCGGCTTAACCTGCCGGACATGGACGCCGCGCAGCTGGCCGATTACTCGATGTTCATGGGTCAGCATCTGCTCAACCCGCCCAGCGTCGAGGGCTGGCACGAGGGCGAGGAGTGGATCGACAGCGGGGCCCTCGTCGAGCGCATAAATTTCGCCTCGCGCGAGCTGGAGCGCACCGATGCACCGGGCGTGGACCGGATGGTCGAGCGCGTGTTCTCGGCCGGCTGCGGCCTGACCGCAGAGGAGTACGTCGACGCCTGCCTGGACGCCATGGGCACCCTAGAGGTCTCGGACAGGACGATGGGCATACTGGTCGACCACGCATCAGGCCAGTCGAGGCGGGTGAGCGGACGGGACCGCGCGGTTGAGATGTTCCAGCTCATAGCCTCCACCCCCGACTACCAGTACTGCTGACGACAGGGCCTCAGGGGTCACTTAACCGAGGAGTTTTCAGATGGCTTCCAATGGCAATAGGGGCGGTGGGCCGAAGAACCTAGTAGTCGTCCAGCTCTCGGGAGGCAACGACTACCTGAACACGGTCGTGCCGTACCAGGACGGACTGTACTACGACTACCGGCCGGTCATGGGCCTGAGCGGGCCGGACGTGATCCCTCTCGATGACCGCGTCGCGCTCAATTCTCACATGGGTCCCTTTAAGCGCCTGTTCGACGAGGGCAAGATGGCGGTGATCATGGGCGTCGGCTACCCGGAGCCGAACAGGTCCCACTTCCGGTCGATGGACATCTGGCATACCGCCGAGCCCTCCGTGGCCTCGTCCGAGGGCTGGCTGGGCAAGGCCACAAAGGCACTGGACCCGGAGGGTAAGAATCCCGTGACCACCGTAAACTTCGGCCGCGGACTGCCCAGGGCGCTGGCGTTTCCCGGGGTTTCGGTCTCCTCGGTGGGCGCCCTGGAGGGCTACGGCCTTTATACGGGCCTTGCGGGGGCCTCGAACCGCGACGCCCTCCTTGACACCGTCAGCCGGATATACCAGCCGATGTCGGATGAAGGCTTCCCATCCCTCAGGCTGCTCCAGACCGGTAGGGGCATGCTGGACGGTGCCGATCTGCTGCGCTCGGCTCCGGAGAGCTATACGTCCAGCGTCGAATACAACGCGAACAACCCGATCGCCCAGAGCCTCAAGGGCGTTGCCCAGGTGATGTCGGCCGCACTCGGTACGCGCATCTTCTACACCCAGCACGGCAGCTTCGATACGCACACAAACGAGCTGGTCAATCATGCCAAGCTGTGGGACGAGGTGTCGGAGGCGGTCGAGTGCTTCTGGGCCGATATCACCGAGCAGGGACGGGCGGACGATACGGTTGTCTGGATGTTCTCGGAGTTCGGCCGCCGGATAGAGGACAACGGGGCGGGGACCGACCACGGCTCCGGTGGCGTCGCGTTCATGATAGGAGACGCCGTCAGCGGAGGACTGTACGGAGACTACCCGAGCCTGAAGCCCGAGGACCAGCTGGAGGGCGACGTGCACTACAGCACCGATTTCCGGGATGTGTACGCCACGCTGTTGGACGACGTGCTCAACGTGGACTCCGAGTGGGTGCTCAATCGGCGCTTCGGCCAGATGAGGGAGCTGGTGTACGGCTAGGGCCTTTTCGGCATGGGTAAGCACTCGTACAGCCACACGATCGGCATAGCGTCGTTCGAGGGCCGGGGGTTCATGAACCCGGTGGACGTCAGGCTGGCGCAGGACGGCAACCTTTACGTCCTGAGCAGGTCCAACGCGGCGAACAAGAACGTCCGGGTGAGCGTGGTGACGCTGGATTCGGAGTTCCTGTTTGAGTTCGCGAACTGGGGGACAGAGCCCGGGAAGACCACACAGCCGTCCTCGATGGATTTCGGGCCGGACGGGCGCCTCTACCTGGCCGACGAGTACACCCACAGGATTTCCGTGTTCGAGGCGGACGGCACCTTCGTTGGGTGCTGGGGCGAGCAGGGCTCTGGCGTTGGCCAGTTCAATAGGCCATCCGGCCTGGCGGTCGACTCGGCTGGCGACGTGTACATAGTCGATCACCTGAACGCCCGCGTGCAAAAGTGGTCCTCTGAGGGTCGTCACATCTCTTCGTTCGGCACCTTTGGCTCGGGCCCGGGACAGTTCAACTTCCCCTGGGGCATTTGCATAGACGGCCAGGACGGCATCTGGGTGGCGGACTGGCGAAACGACCGCGTCCAGCGTTTCACGCCCGGAGGGGAGTTCGTCGGCGCATTCGGCTGCAGCGGAACCGGCGACGGAGAGTTCAACCGCCCGTCGAACGTTCACGTCGACGGGGACGGCACGGTATACGTATCGGACTGGCGAAACGACCGGGTGCAGGTGTTCGGCCCCGACGGAGCTCACCTTGAGACTCTCGTCGGAGACGCGACCCTTTCCAGGTGGTGCCGGGAGTTCCTGGACGTCAACCCCGAGCAGTCCAGCTGGCGGGAGCATTCCGGAATGTCCGAGCGCGAAAAGCTTTTCTGGCGGCCGGCGGGCCTGGACACAGGTCCCGACGGTCACCTGTTCGTCGCCGACAGTTGCAGGCACCGCGTGCAGATATATCGCAGGGTGGCGGAGCCGGCGCTGGCATAAGGGCGGGGTGCCCACGATCGCACATCGCCCCGGCTGGCTCATAGGCTCAGGACAGGGCCCGACCTCGCACCCTCTGCGGGGCGCGGGCGCGGGCCGGGCTCAGCCACCGCCCCGTGCCGTAATATGGACGGGTGTCAAATCCAAGGGTATACACGCGGTCGGGCGATCTCGGAGAGACCGGACTACTGTTCGGGGGACGGGTCGCCAAGTCCGATCCTGCAACAGAGGCATACGGGACCATAGACGAGGCGGTCTCGATGATGGGACTCGGCAGGGCGCTCTCGAGATCGGGACGGGTCAAAGACGTCTTAGTGCGTGTTCAGCGCGAGCTGTACCTGCTCGCCTCAGAGCTCGCGACCGCCCCGGAGCACAGGGACCTTTTGGAACAGAGGGTCGGCACCGTAACCTCCTCCATGGTCGAGGATCTCGAGCGCCTCATAGACGACCTCAGAGAGGATGTCGAGTTTCCTTCGGCATTCATAGTGCCCGGGGCCTCGCCCGCCTCCGCCGCGATCGACGTGGCCCGCGCCTCGTGCCGAACCGCGGAGAGGCGCATCGTGTCCCTGAGGCAGGCGGGCCGCCTGCCGAACGATGAGGTCCTGCGCTACGTAAACCGGGTTTCCGATCTGCTGTTCGTGCTCGCCAGATTCGAGGATTGCGACCTGCCCCTGGAGCTGATGACCGGTGAGTGAGGGAGGTACGACCCGTTGAGCAGGTCGTTGCGCGTGGCGATCGTCGACTACCGGGCGGGTAACCTGCGCAGCGTGGCCAAGGCCCTCGAGGCGGTGGGAGCCAACCCGCTGATCACCTCAGATCCCCGGGAGATCGCGCGGTCCGAGGCGCTGGTATTCCCCGGACAGGGGGCCAATGACGCGTCCATGAGGGCGCTCAGGCAGAGGGGCCTGGTTGGGCCCATTTCCGATTTCATCACAGCCGACCGGCCCTTCCTCGGCGTATGCCTGGGCCTTCAGCTGCTGCTGGAGCGCTCCGAGGAGGGGACCGAGCCGGGCCTGGGCGTGGTCGAGGGGCAAGTCCGAAGGCTCCCGGAGGGTCGGAAGATCCCGCACATTGGCTGGAACAGCGTAAGCCTGCGCACCAGCCACGAGGTTCTGTCCGCCGTGCCAGACGACTCACACTTCTACTTCGTGCACAGCTACTATGCCGACCCCTCAGACCCGGACCTCGTAGCCGGGAGGACCGAGTACGGCGTAGAGTTCTGCAGCGCCGTCGCTCGCAGGGGCATGGTGGCGGTCCAGTTCCATCCCGAAAAGAGCGGCGGGCTCGGCCTCGCACTCTACCGGCGGTTCGTCGAGTTCGCCAGGTCCGCGGCCTGATGCAGGTCATCCCGGCCATAGACCTCCTTGAAGGACGCTGCGTCCGATTGATGCAGGGGGACTTCGACGAGCAGACCGTCTATTCCGACGACCCAGAATCGGTGGCGCGGCGGTGGACCCTTTGCGGTGCCGAGCGGCTGCACGTAGTGGATCTGGAAGGGGCGCGCACGGGCGTCCCTGTCAACATGGACACTGTTCGCCGAATAGCGGCCGCCGTCGACCTGCCCGTACAGCTGGGCGGCGGTATACGCACGGCCGAGGCGGCACGGCTGGCACTGGAGGCAGGCGTCGACCGCGTTATGGTAGGCACCGCGGCGATAGAGCGTGCCATGGTGGCCGAGATTATCGGGGCCGTCGGGGCCGAGAGGCTCTTGGTGAGCGTGGACGCCCGGGATGGGGAGGCTATGGTATCGGGCTGGACGGAGCCCGGAGGCGTGTCCACGGGCGATCTGGTCGCCCGCGTCCGGGACCTGGGCGTGGTGAGGATTATGTATACCGACATCAACAGGGACGGCACGCTCACAGAGCCCAACTTCCAAGCCGTGGGGGACATAGTTGCCCAGGCGGGCGTGCCAGTCATAGCCGCGGGCGGAATCGCCTCCACAGGTCACCTGGTCAGGCTGGCCGGTCTGGGCGTCGAGGGCGCTGTGGTGGGGCGGGCGCTGTATACTGGACACGTCGACTTGGAGGTGGCGATCGCCCGGGTCAGGTCGGCATCACACCCCTCTGAGACCGGATGACCTGATGGCGAAAAAGTACGACGCTGCCGTAAAGGAGGCACTCCTTTCCAGGGAGAGGGCGGACATGCTCGATACACATCGTGTGATGTCGCTCCTTCCCCTGATGCCGTACCAGGAGGTGGCCGATGTGGGCTGCGGTCCCGGCTATTTCACCATACCCCTCGCCAAGTTCGCGTTCGATGGCCGGGTGTATGCGCTCGACATCCACCGGCAGATGCTGGAAGCGGTGCGGGAGGCGGCGGATCGAGTGAGGCTGAGCAACATCGAGACCGTCCTGAGCCGGGAGCGAAAGGTCACCTTGGACAAGCAATCCGTCGACGGCGCGATGGTCGCCTTTCTGCTCAGCGACACGTCGATGCCGGCCAAGGTGCTCAAGGACGTGCACGGCGCGCTGAGGACGGGCGGCTGGCTCGCGATCATCGAGTGGCGCCAGGCGGACCATGAAGGAGGGCCACCGGCCGCCTCCCATTTCTCCGAGGAGGCCTCAAGGGAACTGGCCGCGGAGGCCGGGTTTCACCTGACCGGCCGCTACGACGTCAACCCGCTCCACTACATGCTGGTCTTCCGGGCCTGACCGGGATCCCGCCCACCCCGGACCTTCGTCGCCGGTCCGACAGGATGGAATCTTGCTGACCAAGAGGGTTATCCCATGTCTTGATGTGACGGGCGGGCGCGTGGTCAAGGGCGTCAGCTTCGTCGGCCTAAGGGACGCCGGCGATCCGTCCGAACTGGCTCTGTTCTACGACCGCGAGGGTGCAGACGAGCTTGTATTCCTCGACATCACGGCCAGCTCGGATGGGCGCGACATCATGGTTGACGTCGTCCGCAGCGTGTCAGAGCGCGTGTTCATTCCCCTCACCGTAGGCGGCGGGATCCGCAGCTCCGAGGACGTGCGGGCGATGCTCGAGGCGGGTGCCGACAAGGTGTCCCTAAACACCGCGGCGGTAGGCGAACCGGATCTGGTGCGGGCCGCCGCGGACAGGTTCGGCAACCAGTGCATAGTGGTCGCGATCGACGCCCGACGCATCGGTAGGTCCGCCCTCGACCTGCCCCCGGGAAGCGCCGGGGCCGGGTCAGACCTCGCGCTGCGCGATGATTCCGTGTGGGAGGTGGTAACCCGAGGCGGACGGACCCCCACCGGCATTGACGCGGTCGAGTGGGCCGCAAGGGTCGCCGAGCTGGGCGCTGGCGAACTGCTGGTGACGAGCATGGATGCGGACGGGCAGCAGACCGGCTATGACCTGGAGCTGCTGTCGGCCATATCGAACCGCGTTCCGGTGCCCCTCATCGCCAGCGGCGGTGCGGGTGATCTCGATCACCTGTGCTCGGCAGTCGAGGAGGGAGGGGCCGATGCCGTGCTGGCGGCCAGCATCTTCCATTTCGGCACGTACACCGTATCGGAGGCCAAGGCCTTCATGGCAAGACGTGGCCTCCCGGTGAGACCGGCCGGGTAGACTTTCGATCGGAAGGCCCGCCGGCCTGGATCGTCGGCCGGCGCAGTTAGTGATTGAGGAGTCGACGAGGTATGAGGGGATGATTGAACTGGATGAGAGAGGGCTGTTCCCGGCGATCGCCCAGAACGCCGACACCGGTGAGGTGCTTATGCTCGGCTGGATGAGCCCGGGATCGCTTAAGCGCACAATCGAAGGTGGCGAGGTCTGGTTCTACAGCCGGAGCCGGGCCGACCTGTGGCACAAGGGCGAGGTGTCCGGCAACTACATGAGGGTGCGCAGCGCGGTGCCAGACTGCGACGGCGACGTGCTGCTGCTCAAGGTGATCCCGGACGGTCCCATATGCCACAGCGGCGAGCCCACCTGCTTTTTTGCCGAGCCGCTTAAGGGGCTCCCCGGCTTTGAGCAGGTCGAAGGGGGTTCCGGGATCCTGGACGAGCTATTCTCGGTGATCCAGGACCGGAGGGAAGAGATGCCGGAGGGGAGCTACACAGCGGAGCTATTGGCCGGTGGTCCCGAGAGGGCCGGGCAGAAGGTCGTCGAGGAGGCCGGAGAGACGGCGATAGCCGCGGTCTCGGGCCGGACGGACAGGCTGCCGGACGAGATTGCAGACCTGCTCTACCACACGCTCGTGCTGATGTCTGCCTCGGGTGTCACGCCTGGCCAGGTATGGTCGCGTCTGCGCGACCGTCGACGCTGATCGCCTCGTTCATGGCCGCTATGGCCACCTCGATTTGGCTGTCCTCGGGCTCCCTGGTGGTAAGGCGCTGCAGGGTGAGTCCGGGCAGCGCGATCAGTTTGACCATGGCGTTGTCCTGGTGAAAGCCGCTTAGGCGTATCACCTCGTAGCTGACGGACGCTATGACCGGGATCAGAATCACGCGAGAGGCGAACAGCCACCACAGCGGCTCTCTGCCTGTGAAGGCGAACAACACGATCGCAACGAACATGACGACAAGCAGGAAGGCAGTCCCGCACCGTGGATGGGCGGTGGGGTAGCGACGGACCGACTCGACGCTGAGCTCTTCTCCGTTCTCGTGCGCATGGACGGCCATGTGCTCCGCGCCGTGATACATGAATACGCGGCGGATGTCCTCCATCCTGCCGATGAGCGCTATATAGGCAAGGAACAGGGCCAGCCGGATCAGGCCCTCTACGATGTTGCTCACCAGATCCGACCCGATCATCCCCTCGAGCCCGCGGCTGGCGAACACCGGTACCAGGAAGAACACGCCTATCGCCAGGGCCAGCGCCAGGGCGATCATCCCTGCAATCGACCCGCCTCCCAGCTCCTCCTCCTCGCCCACGGCGACATTGGCGGAGTGGGTGAGGGCGCGCATGCCGAGCGTGAGTGTCTCGGCCATCACCAGAACGCCCCTGACCAGGGGGATGCGCCGGACCCTTCCGCCGTACCAGGGGCTCAGAGCCAGGTTGTGCAGGGAGATGTCGCCGTCAGGAGTGCGGACGGCGATCGAGGCAGCCCTCTGGCCGCGTATCATCACCCCCTCTAGGACGGCCTGCCCACCGTATGTGACAGGACTGTTCGGTTTGTTCATGGAATCTGGCTGCGGGCGTTTGCGGCGGCCCCGCCTTGCTCGGATAGTCTCCCAATTAGAGAGGGGTGAGCATGCTCACCCCTCTGCCGTCGATCTTCGGATGTGGGCCCGGCAAGGCTACTTGAGGTTGTAGCGCCTCTTGAGACGGTCGACGCGCCCCTCTGTGTCTACGATCCTCTGCTCGCCGGTGTAGAACGGGTGACACTGGTTGCACAGCTCCACACGCAGCACCGCCTTGGTGGCGCCCGTCGTGAACGTCCTCCCGCACGAGCATATGACCTGGGCCTCGGCGAAATACTCGGGGTGAATTCCGGTCTTCATGGTCTTCTCCAGGTGGGCCTTCGTGGGCTAGACGGAGTAAACGCTGACGCGCTTTTTCTTCTTGGCAGCGTGCTCGAACTTGACCTTCCCGTCCACCAGTGCGTACAGGGTGTGATCCCTGCCCAGGCCCACGTTGGTTCCCGGTTCGATCTTGGTACCGCGCTGACGGACGATGATCGAGCCCGCGGTCGCGAACTCGTTGTCGTAGAGCTTGACTCCCAGCCTCTGGCCGGCGCTGTCGCGCCCGTTTCGGGAGCTGCCCGAGCCCTTTTTGTGCGCCATGGTCTATGTCTCCTAGTGTCACGCTAGCCGGGTGGCTCCAGCGGCCGACGCCGGCGATAATCTACGAGATGCTCGTTATCCTGAGGTCGGTATATGGCTGGCGGTGCCCGTTCTTGCGCCGGTAGCGGGTCTTGGGTTTGTACCTGAAGACGGTCACCTTCTCGCCGCGCCCGGCACCGACTATCTGAGCCGTGACCTTGGCGCCCGTCACCGAAGGGGCGCCCACCGTCACGTCCCCGCCCGTGCAGAGCATGCGTACGTCTTCCAGCTCGACGAGGTCGCCTTCGTCGCCGCGTATGGTCTCGACGCGTATCACGTCGCCAGCCGCAACGCGGTATTGCTTGCCGCCGGTGTGCACTATGGCGTAGTCGGACAAGGTGTGTGCTCCGGGAAATGCTTTGGTGTCGGGCTACGACCGTCACCACCGGCGCTCGGGACGCCAAAGCTAATTTTAGGGTCCGATTGCCAAAGGGTCAAGAATTCTGACTAGGTCCCGAAGCCTGGTGCAGCCGCAATGCCGTTGAGCCTGACGCGCTGGCGATCGGCGGGCGCATCCTCAAGAGGTCGCTGTCGATTTCGGCAGGCCCACCCCGGCCCGGGTCTACCGAAGACAATTGCCGCGATCGCTGAGAAGACAGAGTAGATTAGCATGGTGAAACGGGCCGAGACGCTACACCTCAGGGGCCAGAACGCCTAGCACGTAGCTATCATCGAGACCCCCTACGACTCGGGGGACTGGTCGACCGGCTCGAAACGCTCGGCGATGATGATGAGGTTCGGTGGAAGGTAGATCGCAAAGCCGGTAAGGACGGCAACGAGGTAGGCGTAGAGCCTCTTAACGAAGCTGTAGCGGTCGTTGACGATGAAGGAGATGCGCCAGCCGCCTTCGTCTAGGTCCTCTAGGACGCGCTCTATGGCCCGGCCTTGAGTCTCGCCCTTTAGGGCGTCCCACCAGCCCCCGCGGAATACGACTCGAACCTGTTTATGGACCCGTCTATGGCCCGGCGGGGGCTGCATAAGGCCGATTATACGTACTCAGAGACCGTCTAGGATTGTATGCAATCCTCAGGAATTCGCCGCCCGGCCCGGAGTCAATCGACGCCGTCGTGCCCGCCGTCCTCCAGGTAAGACAGATCAAATACCTTCTCCGGGCGCCACTGCCCGCTGGTACCGTCGAAGACGAGCAGCGCGATGAATTCGCCACCAGCTCCGTATGCTCTTGCCCGCTGTCCCCGCCTGGCGGGCGGGATCCGGGCACCGGCCGGTATGGGTTGACCCTGCCTGACGATCCGGGCTGCCGCCTGCCCCAGCACCACGGCCGGTAGATTCATCAGCACAGCGTCGGGGGCGTGCACGATGCACTCCAAGCTCCCGGCGGCCAGCAGGTCTTCGGCGCGCTCAAGGCCAAGAGCCTCCTCCAGTCGAAACGGTCCGCTACGAAGGCGCACCAGGCCCTTGAGATTTCCACCTACACCCAGGGCCGCACCCAGGTCGTGGGCGAGCGATCGCATGTAAAAGCCCCTCCCGCACCGGACGAACACCGAGGCGAGCGGTGTTTCGTAGCTCTCCAGAACCAGGTTCTCGACCAGGACGCGTCGAGGTTCCAGCGCTACCTCTACGCCGCTGCGGGCCAGGTCGTACAGACGTCTGCCCTCTCTCTTGAGGGCGCTGTACATCGGCGGTACCTGGTCGATCTCTCCCCTGAACCCATCCAGGGTCGCCTCGATCTGCCCTGCGGTTATGCCGGATGGGTCCGACCTCGCGGTGACCTGGCCGGCCGAGTCGTAGGTGTCGGTCTGTACCCCCAGCTCGATCAGACCGCGATATTCCTTTCTGCCGTCGACCAGGTACTCCATCATGCGTGTGGCCTGCCCTAGGCAGATCGGTATCACGCCGGTGGCCACCGGATCGAGCGTGCCTCCGTGCCCGACCTTCCTCAGCCCGCTCGCCCGCTTGACGCGGCGGACGACATCCATCGACGTGATGCCAGCGGGCTTGTCGATGACGATCACGCCGTCGACGGACGTGGTGGTGTGGACCATATCTCTATCGACCGCCGGAAGCTGGATCGTTGTCGACGATCCTGAGGATCTTGTCCGACAGTTCTGCCCCGCGCTCTATCGACTCGTCCAGCCTGAACTGAAGGTGGGGTACCGACTTCATCGCCAGCCTATCGCCCAGCCTTCGTCCAACGAAGCCCGCGGCAGATGCCAGCGCCCTGAGCACGCCGCGCTTGTCGTCCGTCCCGTACACGCTGACGAAGACCTTTGCCCTGCGCAGGTCAGCAGAGGTTTCAACGGCCACGATGCTGACCAGCCCGTCGATGTGTGGGTTCTTGACCTCGTTGGCCAAGATGAAGCTGATCTCCTGGCGCAGGTTCGCGTTGACGCGATCTAGCCGACGCGTCATCCGGCGCCCCTACCCGATGCCGACCTGCTCGGTGCGGTGGGCCTCCAGTACATCGCCTTCCTCAAAGCCGTTGAACCCGTCCAGCACAAGGCCGCCCTCGTTGCCGTTGGTGACCTCGCGGACGTCGTTTCGAAAATGCTTAAGGCTGGCTATCTTGCCCAGGAACAGGCGCTCGCCGCCCCGTAGTACGTGTATCTCCGAGTCCCGCGCGACCCTCCCGCGACCAACGTAAAAGCCGGCGATCCGGGCGGTTCGCCCCATCGGGAACACCGCCCGGACAGTAGCCTCGCCCTCGACCACGTCGCGGTACACAGGCTCCAGGAGGCCCTTCAGGGCCTTGTCCACGTCCTCTACGAGATCGTAGATGATCTCGTATCTGCGTATCTCCACGCCCTCTTGGGCCGCCAGAGAGCGGGCTCCCGCCTGCGCCACCGTGCTAAAGCCTATGATGATCGCATCGGAGGCGACCGCGAGCAGAACGTCGTTCTCCGATACACCCCCCGCAGCGGACCTGATGACGTTGACCCTCACCTTGTCGGTGCTCAGCCCGTACAGCGCCGACAGCACCGCGTCGACGCTGCCCTGAACATCCGTCTTGACGATCAGGTTGAGGGCCTTGGCCTCGCCCGACTCGACGCGGGTGTAGACATCGCCGAGGGACGCCCCCGCCCGGGAATTGGCCTCACGCTCTCGTCGCTCGGCCAGGACGCGCCCGGTCTTGTCGTCGGGCACCACCTCGAATATCTCGCCCGCCTCGGGGAGTCCGCTGACGCCCAGTATCTCGGCAGGGGTGGATGGTCCGGCCTCATTGAACCGCTGACCCCGCTCGTTCATCATCGCCTTGACCCGCCCGCGGATCGTGCCGACAACCAGGTGGTCACCGACCCTCAGGGTGCCGTTCTGCACCAGAACGGTGGCGACATTGCCCCTGCTTCGGTCGACCCGCGCCTCGACCACGACACCGCTGGCCGGCTTTTCGGGATTGGCCTTCAGTTCGGATATCTCGGCGACCAGGCCGATGTGCTCCAACACGTCCGGGACGCCCTCACCCTTGAGGGCCGAGACCGGGACGGATATCACCTCGCCACCCCAGTCCTCCACCAGCAGGTCGCGCTCGGCCAGCTGCCGCCTGACCCTCTCCGGGTCGGCGTCCGGCCGGTCCATCTTGTTGATCGCCACTATCATCGGCACGTCGGCGGCCCTTATGTGGTCGATCGCCTCCTCGGTCTGTGGCATCAACCCGTCGTCTGCGGCCACAACGAGGACGGCTATGTCGGTGACCTTGGCGCCCCGCGCCCTCATGGCCGTGAACGCCTCGTGGCCGGGCGTGTCCAGGAATGTGATCGAGCCTCCGTGCTGTTCCACCCGGTAGGCGCCGATGTGCTGCGTGATACCCCCGGCCTCTCCGGACACCACGTTGGTCTTGCGTATGGAGTCGAGCAGCGTGGTCTTACCGTGGTCTACGTGCCCGAGTATCGTCACGACCGGTGGCCTGGGACTCAGGCTGTCTGGGTCCTCCCCCTCCTGCGTGGGCACGATGGAGGTCGCGTCCTCGCCCTCCTCCTCCGGCTCAGAGATGTCATAGCCGAAGTCCTCGGCGATGTCGGCCGCGAGATCGTAGTCCAACACCTCGTTGATGGTGTACATGTAGCCGCGGCGCATGAGCTGCTTGATCACGTCTATGGCGGTCACGCGCATCAATGCGGCCAGATCTCCAACGGCGATGGCGTCGGGTATGTCCAGCGCCGGCGGCGGCGCCGGGCGCGAGACGGGCTGAACCGACTGGGCACCGGCCCCCGCGGGCCTTGCCGCCGATCCCTTATGTCCGGTCTTGCTGGTCATCTCTCTCGGGGCTGGGGCTCTCGCTCCGGACCTGTCCTGACAGCTCGGATATCAGCCTCCCCGCCTCCTTTTCGGATATCGTCGTCCTCAGCGCGTAGGATAACCTACGCGCCCTTAGCGGTGTGGGGTCACAGTCTGCACCCAGGCATAGATAGGCGCCGCGACCGTGCATCTTCCCACTCGGGTCCACCTGGATACCATCGCCCGAGGCGACCAGCCTGGTGAGGGAGGACTTGTCGGCCTTTCTGCCGCAGGCGATGCAGGTCCGCTGGGGTGATCGGCGCAACTTGGCGCCCTAGGACCGTCCTGCCGCGGACACAGCGCCCGGGTCGATTCGCTGAAGTGGAGTCAGCGCCTGCGGGGCCTGTATGAGCGCCTGCGCCGGCCACCCCTGCGCCGGCCGGGCCCATCGGGTCGGAGTTCCTCGATATCCTCGGCGAATCTTATCTGGCCTGGCTCTACGGAGACCGGCGGCCTGCGCACCGTCCAGACTTCATCGGGTAGCTCCGAAAGGGACTGGGCGGCCACCGCGACCGGCTCGGGCTCCTGATGTGCCTGCTCCTGCTCGAACAGGGCCTCCGCCAGTTCAGCCTCGACCGGTACCTTGACCTCGGGCTCGGCTTCAGTCGGTTCCGGCTCAGTGACGATCTGTTCGGCCGCCACCTCGGCCAGCTCGGCCGCCACCTCTACCACCTCCGGCACCGGCGCCGGGCCCTCGGCAGCCTGCTCGCCGTCGGGCGCAGGCTCTGCCGGTATCTCGGCCACTGCGGCCACGGCCTCTACAGCCTCGAGCACGGGCGCCGGTGCCGGCGCAGGGGCGGGCTCAACGGCCTCGGCGTCGCTCTTTATGTCCACCCTCCAGCCGGTGAGCTTGGCGGCGAGCCGCGCGTTCTGACCCTCTTTCCCGATGGCCAGCGAGAGCTGACGATCCGGCACGACGGCAATGGCGGAGAGAGTGGCGGGCTCGACGTCCACACGCAGGACCTGCGACGGGCTCAGGGCGTGGGCGATGAAGATCGTGGGATCCGGGTCCCATTCAACGACATCGATCTTCTCGCCGTGCAGCTCGTTTACGATGTTCTGGATGCGGATGCCCCTCAGGCCGACGCAGGACCCCACGGGATCGACGCCCGACTGCGAGGCCCAGACCGCCACCTTGCTGCGGGCGCCGGGCTCGCGCGCGATGGCCTTGATCTCGACCGAGCCGTTGTAGATCTCGGGGACCTCCATCTCGAACAGGCGCCTTAGCAGCAGCTTGTCGGCGCGCGAGACGATCAACTCTGGACCCTTGGTCGACCGCTCGATCGACTTGAGCAGGACCTTCATCTTCTGTCCCACCCGGTAGCGCTCGTAGTAGACCTGCTCTGTAGGAGGCAGGACGGCCTCAGCGCGGCCCAGCTCGGCGATGATCTGCTTGGGCTCGATGCGCTGGACGGTGATGGTGTAAACCTCGCCTTCCTTGTCGGCGAACTCCTCGTAGACAAGCTCGCGCTCCGCCTCGCGAAGCCTCTGGAGCACCACCTGCTTTGCCGTCTGTGCTGCAATGCGGCCTGCGCTGTGGGGCAGGCTCTCGTAGGCGACGCTCTCGCCGATCTCCGCGTCGGCCTTGTAACCGCGCGCCTCGTCGAGGTCCATTTCCAGTTGCGGATCCTCGACGGTCTCGACGACCCGCTTAAGCAGATAGACGCTCACCTCGCCGCTGCCCGGGTCAAGCTTGACCGAGATGTCCTGGCCGGCCGCTATGCTATCCTTCCGGTAGGCAGAGACCAGCGCCGCCTCGATCGCGGATAGGACTATCTCGCGGGGGAGGTTCCGCTCCGCTGCAAGCTGAGTCAGCGCGATCAGGAAATCGCTCTTCATGCTCTTTGTCAGTCCCTCCTCATACGCACCTTTGCGCAGCGCAAGTACCGCAAAAAAACATCCCCTTTAACCAAGAAAAGTGGGGTCGGCCCCACTTTCCGCGGAAAGGAAAAGTTCTCGTCCCTAAGTGTACCAATACACGCCCTTTCTCACAAGGTCATCTGGGCCATAGACGCGGAATTGCAGCCATCGAAGGCCGGGCGCTCGCTCCTCTGGGGCCTGCTGCTGGCGCTCTTTTGCCTCACCGCCGTAGCCGCCTGCGACGGCGGTGGAGACGAGGAACTGGTGGTCTTTGCCGCAGCAAGTCTCACCGACGTCCTGACCGAGCTCGGCGAGGACTACGAGGTCGAGACCGGCACGAAGGTGCTGTTCAACTTTGGCGCTTCACAGCAGCTCGCACGCCAGATAATCGACGGGGCCCCCGCAGACTTGTTGGTCTCGGCCGGCCGTCAGCCGGTCGACCTGCTCATCGAGAGGGACGGGCTCGCCTCAGAGCCGATCGACCTGCTCGGCAACGAGCTGGTCGTCGTTGCCAGACGCGGTTTTGGCCGCCCGCCCGACGACCTGGCCGGGCTAACGGCCGGGTCGGTCGCGAGCGTCTCGATCCCCGATCCCGATCTGTCCCCGGCCGGAAATTACGCCAGGGAGGCCATTAGATCGCTCGGGCTGTGGGAGGAGCTGTCCGACAAGATGGTTCCCACAGCGGACGTGCGGGCCGCCCTGACCAACGTGGAGCGCGGCAACACCGATCTAGCGATCGTTTACCGCACCGATGCGCTGAGCGGGGAGGGACTGATCATCCTGGACATAGTGGATGCTGGCTCCCACTCTCCCATCGTCTACCCGATCGCCCTCATTGCCAGGGGCGATCGGGCGGAGGCGGCGCGCCGGTTCGCTTCATACCTGACGGGCACGCGAGCAGAGGGCGCGTTTTCACGCTACGGGTTCTCTCGGCCGCCCGCCGGACCTCAGGGGTGATGAACTGGAGCTAACGCTAGTCGGACTGTCGCTGCAGGTGGCCGTCGTGGCCACCGCAATGAACCTGATCCCGGCGCTCGCAGTGAGCTGGCTGCTGGTAAAGCGAAGGGTGCCGGGGGGATTCGTCCTGGACCTGCTGGTCTCGCTTCCGCTTGCGCTCCCACCGGTGGCGATCGGCTTTTTCCTTCTCCTCCTGCTGGGGAGGGAGGGACCTTTCGGCAGTGCCGCCCAGGCACTGTTCGGCTCGGACATCATCTTTACGTGGTTTGCGGCCGCCATCGCTGGAGCCGTGGTCTCGTTCCCGCTCGTCACCCGCTCGATCATGGTGGCCATGGGCGGCGTGGACCGCCGACTAGAACTGTCGGCGAGGACGCTCGGTGCGGGTCCGTGGCGGGTCTTTTTCACCATCACGGTTCCCCTGGCCTACAGGGGGATACTGGCCGGCCTGCTATTGGGCTTCGTGAGGGCGCTGAGCGAGTTTGGCGCCACGATAGTCGTGGCGGGCAACATAGCGGGACGCACCGAGACACTGCCCCTCGCCGTCTACTCCAACATACTCCTGGGCAGGGACGGGCAGGCCCTCAAGCTGATAGGCATAACGATCGGCCTTGCCGTCTTGACGCTGGCAGTGCACAACTGGCTATTGGCAAGGATGGGCGGGGCCAGGGAGAGACCAGATGGCGCAGGGAGCTAGGACCCCCCGGGCCGAGCGCGGCCGGGCGGAGAGCGGTCCGCTGGTCAGTTTCGACGTCGTCAAGTCCTATCCGGGATTTCGCCTCGAGTGCAAGGCCGACTTCACGTCGGGCGTGACCGCGATCTTCGGCAGGTCCGGCAGCGGCAAGACGACCCTGCTGAATTGCCTCTCCGGGATCGAGCGGCCCGACGACGGGCGAATTGAAATCCTCGGTCGCAGGGTGTACCGAGGGATGTCGCCCGCCACGCACCTGCCCCCGGAAAGGCGCCGGGTGGGGTACCTGATGCAGGGAGGCAGCCTGTTCCCGCACATGTCGGTGGCCCGCAACATCGCCTACGGACACGAGCTACTCCGGCCAGAGAGGCGCACGGTGAGTCCCGGGGAGGTCATAGAGCTGCTGGAGTTGACCGGCCTTCTTGACCGTCCGGTGGGGGGACTGTCGGGGGGCGAGGCGCAGCGGGTTGGACTAGCCAGGGCGCTGGCAACGTGTCCCGAGCTTCTGCTGCTGGATGAGCCCCTGAGCGCGCTCGACGCACCTATGCGCGGGGTCATAATCCGGTACCTGAAGACGGCCCGCGCAGAGCTCGGGATCCCCATGGTGATCGTATCGCACTCCCTGTCAGAGGTGCTGGCTCTGGCCGATGAGGCTCTGGTGCTTTCCGGCGGCAGGGCCCTCGCCCAAGGACCGCCTGCCAAGGTGCTGGTCGATCCCTCGGTCGGAGCGCTGGCCGACTACCCGGACCTTGAGAACCTGCTCGACGGCGAGATAGTCCGGCCCGCGGTCGGCCCGCGGCCGGGCAGGGTGCGCATCGGCGAGGCCACCGTCGAGGCGCCCGAGGTCCGCGGCAGGCCGGGCGACGAGGTGACGGTATCGATCGGGGCCGCAGACGTCATCGTGGCGACCGCCAGGCCCACGGGACTGAGCGCCAGGAACGTGTTCGCCGCGAGTCTGACCGAACTCCACCCGGTGGAGGGCAGGATTCTGGCCTACTGCGACGTGGGCGTCAGCATCGTGGTCGAGCTGACGCAGGACGCCGTGGCCGATCTGGGGCTCCGGGAGGGCCGCGACGTCTACCTGATCGTGAAGACCAACTCGATAAAGGTGCTCAACCCGGCGTGATCGCCTCCCTCGCGGCCATCCCGGTCGGGCATAGATCGACCAGGGGGCATTCCCCGCACCGGGGCGACTTGCGGCAGGTCTGCTTTGCGTGACGGACCACAAGGGCGTGGAATTCTCCCAGTACAGGGGCGTCCTTCGGCATGGCGCCGGCGAAGAGGTCGCTGAGCTCCGAGTAGCTAGCGTCCTCATCCGCGAGCCCCAGCCTGCCGGCTATCCTGCGGGTGTATGCGTCCACGACGAACACGGGCCGATTTGCCGCGTAGACCAGTATGTCGTCGGCTGTCTCCTCACCCACGCCGTGCACCGACAGCAGCATCTGCCTGAGGCGCTCGGTCGGTACCTGCGACATGTTCGACGGATCACCGCCGAACCCCTCCATCAGAAAAGAGGCGAGCGCCTTGAGCTTTCGCGCCTTGGCGTTAAAGTAGCCTGCCGGTCTCACCAGCCTGGCAAGTTCCTGTTCGGGCATGGCGATGATGGACGCCGCGCTAAGGGCGTCTGCGGACCTTAGCGCGGCGATCGCCCTCGCGGCGTTGACCCAGGTGCAGGCCTGCGTGAGCACGGCCCCGACCATCATCTCGAAGGAGCTGTCAGCCGGCCACCATCCCTGAGGTCCGTGGGTTCTCAGCAACCGCTCATATATCCTCGGTATCAGCGCTGACATGGGGCCGTGTACAGTATTTCAGGTTTAAAGGTGCACCCGTATACCAAAAGACTCCGTGCGGCGATGGCAAGGTCCCGCAGTCTCGTGTGCGTTGGCTTGGATCCCGAGCCGGCGAGGATGCCCCTGCGCGACGTCGCCGGCTTTAACCGGGCCATCATCGATGCGACTGCGGACCTGGTTTGCGCCTACAAGCCCAATCTGGGTCTGTATGAGGCGCTGGGCATCCCGGGGCTTTCCGCCATGGAAGAGACCATCGACCACATCCGCGCTGCGGCCCCTGGCGTAGTGGTGATCGGAGACGCAAAGCGCGGGGACGTGGGCTCTATCAGCGCCGCGTATGCCCGGGCCATGTTCGAGGTCTGGGGCTTTGATGCGACCACGGTCAACGCCTATGGCGGTGGCGAGTCCCTGACGCCGTTCTTCGGCTACGCTGACCGCGGGGTGTACGTCTGGTGTCGCTCGTCTAACCTGGGCGCCGCCGAACTGCAGGACCTGCTGTTGGACAGTGGCGAGACGGTTTTCGAGCGGCTCGCCGCCCAGGTGGTGGGCTGGGAATCTAGGGCCGCCGTCGGGCTGGTCGCAGGTGCGACCTACCCGGCGGACGTAGCTGCGCTGCGCGCTCTTGCGCCCCGGGCGTCGATACTGGCGCCGGGTGTCGGCGCCCAGGGCGGCGACCTGGGCGCAACCGTCAGGGCTGGGGCCGGAGTCGACGGCAGGGGTATCATCATCGCCTCGTCGCGGGCCGTGCTCTACGCTTCGGCGTCTGAGGGAGACTTTGCCGAAGCCGCCCGGGCCTCCGCCGACAGGCTGCGCAGGGCGATAAACGATGTCCTGGACGGGGAGGGCCTGGGGTGGTGACCGTCGGCCGCTTCGTCCCGACACCGCCGCCGGACCATTCATGCAATGCAGATGGCGGATGGCGGCCGACCTGAGGCTCGGGGACGCCGTCCGACTCAAGAAGGCTCACCCCTGCGGGGGATTCGAGTGGCAGGTGGTCAGGCTCGGGGCGGACGTGGGCCTGGTCTGCCGCACCTGCGGGCGACGGATCCTGCTGACCAGAAACGAGCTTGCAAGACGGCTCCGGAGGGTCGCGGGCGAGTGAGATGTGGCGTCCGCGGTCTTGTCAAATGGCCCGAGAATTAGGTCAGTGGATGGGGCCGCAAGACGAAATCCAGGCCCATTTCCCACGTGCTGGCACCCGGGCTGGCGACCGCCGGCTCGACGGCCCATCTGGAGAAAATCGACACCCGAATTCTGCCTCCGGTCGTCGGCTTGGATTGCGATCACCCCAACTTTGGCTGGTAAAGGCACTCCTGGTTCGCAGCCATTGCAGCCGTCAGCCGACCCATAAGGGACGGGTCGCGGGCCCACCATTTGACCCTGCGTGAGGATGGTTCCGACCCCCACCGCGCACCTGTGCGGTGTGGTCGATGCGGGGGTCGTATCCTTTGCCGGATCGTTTGACACTCCCGAAAACCGGCCCGTAGAATTGACCTTCCCGAGGCGAGGTTGGGGCCCTTTCGCGGGGCCTCTACGGTCTGCTAGGGACTTTGATCGAACCGCCTGCATGTTGACTGGGGACGGGATCGCAAATGCGGGAGATGATGATAGACAGCATCCGCGTGAGCCTGACTGACTATCAGCGGGTTGTGATCCTGCGCGTAAAGGACACGGACCGCTACCTTCCCATCTGGATAGGTCCCAATGAGGCGGACGCCATCGCCGTCAAGCTGCAGGATGTGGCCGTCTCCCGCCCGCTGACCCACGACCTGCTGGGCAGCGTCATAGATACGCTCGGCGCGAGCGTCAGCAGCATTGTGGTTTCGGATCTGAGCAACGATACCTTCTACGCCAAGATCGTCCTGGGCCTGAACGGCAGCAGCGTCGAGGTGGACTGCCGGCCCAGCGACGCGATTGCACTGGCGGTTAGGTCCGAGGCGCCCATATTCGTCGAGGAGTCGGTGCTTGAGAAGGCTAGCGTGCAGATGGACGCGGAGACCGGCAAGCCGATCGTGCCCGGCGAGCAGACCGGCCCAAAGCCGCTTCGGGAAGAGGAACTCAAGACCCTGTCGGCCTTCAGCGACTTCGTTTCGAGCCTTGACCTGGACGACATAGGCGAAGGCTCTAAGGGGTCCGGATCCAGTTAGGCACCGGGCCCGCTCCGGTCTTGATCGCCGGGCCTGCCAAGAGCCCCTTTGGGGCCCTGTCTCAGAGGCAACCATCTGGCGTTTGTCAGGCTCTCTCATTTGGCCCCTTTCCCGCATTGTTGACCCCTAAATCGAGATTGTGATAAGCTTTGCAATCGCCATCGCGGCGGGCCGGGAACGCCTGTGAACAGGGGCGCGGATTGGTTGAGTGGACGGTCCTTCTAGGAGCAAGAGGGCACTAATCGCGCGGTTGGTAGGCGTCGGCTGGTTCGTCGCCCTGACCATCGCGGGAGGCGCTATCGGCGGGCTGGCACTTGATGCCTGGTTGGGCACTGCGCCCATACTGACCATCGTGGGGATCCTGGTGGGCTTGGCAGTCGCGGTGACGGGCATGTACCGAATGATTGTGGCGGTGCTGAATGGCCCGCCAGGGGCGAAGTAACCATCGGTTTGGTCGATTAGCCCTGGCCAATGCCGGGCATTCTTAGGAGACTTTTAAGCTGCTGCGCAACCCGAAGGTTCTGATCGTCCTGCTGGCCTTTGGGGCGCTTTTCATCATCGGCCTGGCTGGCGGCGCGCTGGGCAACGAATTCGGCGGCGGGTTCCTGGGCGCTCCGATCGCACACCTGCAGATCCCCGCCGAGAACATCACCTCCGGTCCGAACATCGGCAGCTTCCACATCACCAACACGATGGTGACCACGTGGGGGGCCATCGTCATAGTCCTGCTGCTGGGCCTGATCGCCTCGCGCCGCGCGAGCCTGGTTCCGAGCGGGCTGCAGAACCTGTTCGAGGTGATCATCGAGTATTTCCAGCGGATCGGTGAGGGGCTCGCGGGAAAGCGGGGCCTGACCTACGTCCCGCTGGCCCTTGCGATCTTCCTGTTCATCCTGGTCGCGAACTGGATGGGCATACTCCCCGGCTTCGGCACCATCGGCTGGATAGAGTCGCCGGAGGAGGTCATTCACCACCTCGAGGACAAGGAGGAACACCCTGATCTGTCCAAGGTCAAGGTCAACGTGTTTGCAGGCGGAGGGACCGTAGGGGTGATGGGCTTTGGGTCGGTCGACGACACGATAACTGCCGCCGAGTGGGAGGAGTGGAGCCACTCCGAGGAATCGGAGGGCAAGCAGGCGGGGGTCCTGGTTCCGTTCCTGCGCTCGGCCAACACCGACGTAAACACCACCCTGGCCATAGCCCTGGTGGCGATGGTCTTCGTGCACTTTTGGGCCCTCCGAGAGCTTGGCGTTTTCTCGCACCTTCGCAAGTACATCAACTTCGGCCAGGGCCCGATGTGGTTCTTCGTGGGCATACTTGAGTTCGTAAGCGAAGTGGCCAGGATCATCAGCTTTACCTTCCGACTGTTCGGCAACATCTTTGCCGGCGAGGTCCTGCTGGTGGCCATGGCGTTCCTAATCCCGCTGATCGGCGTGCTGCCCTTCATGGGGCTTGAACTGTTCGTGGGCCTCATACAGGCCTTCATATTCGCAATGTTGACACTGGTGTTCGCCGCGGTGGCAAGCGCGGCGCACGACTCGCACTAGGCTAGGAATCGGAAGCAGGCGGTGCCGGCCCGAAGAGAGATCGGCACGGCCAATATGGAGCGGAGGTAAAGCTCAATGCTTGAAGGTGACCTTAACGGTATTGGTGCCGGACTGGCGATCGGCCTGGGGGCCATAGGCCCCGGGATCGGAGTCGGACTTCTGGCGGCAAAGGCGATGGAGTCGATAGGACGCAACCCGGACGCCGTCGGCCTGGTTCAGCAGAACATGATCCTGGCCATCGCGTTCGCCGAGGCGATCGCGATCTACGCCCTGGTCGTGGCCATCATAATCAAGTTCGTATAGCCGCCGGCAGCTGCCGGCGGCGCTAGTTCGAGGATACAGAGGCGGTATGGGCGCACTAGGAATAAACCTATCCGGTCTGATAACCCAGATCGTTAGCTTCCTCATCCTCTTCATAGCGTTGTGGCTCGTTCTCTACAAGCCCATCACCAGGGCCATGCGCGAGCGTTCGAGCCGTATCAAGGAGGGTCTTGAGGCGGCCGAGAAGGCGCGTGAAGAGGCGGCGGTGGCAAGGTCGGAGATGGAGGAGCAGATAACGGCGGCGCGGGCGGAAGGTCAGGAGATGATCGCCCAGGCCCGGCAGGTGGCCGATCGCTTCCGGGAAGAGGAGCTGGCCAAGGCCAGACAGGAGATCAGGTCCGAGCGGGAGAGGGCGGAGGCGGACATCCAGCGCGAACGAGACGCGGCCATTGAGGGGCTGCGCAGGGAGTTCGGGGCACTGGCCGTTGACGCCGCAGAGAAGATCGTTGAGCGATCGCTCAACGAGTCGGCGCACAGGGAACTGATCGACAAGGTTCTAGAGGACAGCGGCGCCCTGGGCCGCGGCCGTTGATGGCGGACTTCTGCAGATGAGGTCGAGCTGAGCCGATGCCCGGTGCACCTTCCTCAAGGAGGTTTGCTCAAGCCGCCTTCCAGATCGCGTCCGAGGGCGATCGGCTCACCGAGTGGCGGCAGGACCTTGCGACCATGGCCCAGGCGATGCAGGGATCCGATCTGCCCGCGCTCCTCGACTCTCCACAGGTACCGCTCGACCGAAAGCTGAGCGTAATTGATGAGGTGCTCGGCGAGGGCGTCGGTCCGCTGGCCCGAAACCTGGCCGGCCTGCTCGCCTCGCGAAACGCGGCGGGCACGATCCCGGACATAGCCGACCACTTCGAGCGCATGCTGGATGCGCACAGAGGAGTCGTGCGGGCGGAGGTCACCACCGCCGTGGAGTTGGGCCAGGAGCAGATCGACAGGCTGGAGCGTACCCTCGGGGAGGCGGTGGGTGCCGATGTGGTGGTCGTGACCCGCGTGGATCCGGCGGTGGTCGGCGGCGTGGTCGCCAGGGTCGGTGACCGGCTGATAGACGGAAGCGTTCGCACCAGTCTCCAGGAGATGAAGAGGGAACTATCCCGGTAACGGCAACAGCGGCTCCCGCGTTCCGGAAGGCCCAATCGCGCCATTGGGGAGGCGATTGAACACCGATCGCGGCAGCGCACAACACTAGCGGAGAACGACATGGCAGTTAGAGGACAGGACATCGCCTCGGTCATTAAGCGCCAGATCGAGGACTTCGGGCGCGACCTGACGATGGTGGAGGTCGGCACCGTTGTCGAGGTCGGCGACGGCGTCGCCCGCATTCATGGCCTTTCCGGGGTCAGCTACTCGGAGTTGCTCGCGTTCGAGAGCGGCGTGACGGGCTTGGCCCTCAACCTTGAGGAGGACAACGTCGGGGCCGTGATCCTCGGCGATCCCCTCGGCGTCAAGGAGGGCAGCGAGGTGCGCAGCACCGACCGAATCGTGGAGGTCGCGGTCGGCCCCGAGCTCGTCGGAAGGGTGGTTGGCGCGCTCGGCGAGCCAATCGACGGCAAGGGCCCGACCGGCACGACCAGGACGATGCCCGCGGAGATCGTCGCCCCCGACGTCGCCTCCCGCAGATCGGTCAACAGCCCGGTTCAGACAGGAATCAAGGCGATCGATGGGATGATTCCGATCGGTCGGGGCCAGCGCGAGCTGATCATCGGCGACCGGTCAACTGGCAAGTCTATGATCGCCATCGACACCATCATCAACCAGAGAGGCGGCGACCTGATCTGCGTGTATGTCGCGATCGGGCAGAAGGTCGGCAAGGTCGCACAGACCGTGGCAATGCTCGAAGAGCACGGGGCGATGGACCACACCATCGTCGTCGCAGCCAACGCCGCGGACCCCGCGCCGATGCAGTATCTGGCTCCCTACGCCGGCTGCGCCATGGCCGAGCACTTCATGAACGAGGGCAGGGACGCCCTGATCGTGTACGACGATCTTTCCAAGCATGCATGGGCCTACAGGCAGATGTCGCTGTTGCTGCGCCGTCCCCCGGGACGAGAGGCGTACCCCGGCGACGTGTTCTACCTGCACAGCCGCCTGCTTGAGAGGGCCGCAAGGCTGGACGAGGCCCACGGCGGGGGTTCCCTCACGGCCCTACCCATCATCGAGACGCTGGCCGGCGACGTGTCCGCCTACGTTCCCACCAACGTTATCTCGATCACCGATGGACAGATATATCTTGAGCCCGAGCTGTTCAACGCGGGCATCAGGCCGGCCGTGAACGCGGGATTGTCCGTTTCCCGTGTCGGAGGGTCAGCCCAGACCAGGGCGATGCGCGCGGTCGCCGGCGGCCTGCGCCTTCAGCTCGCGCAGTACCGCGAGCTGGCCACCTTCGCGCAGTTCGGCACGGAGGACCTGGACGCCGCCACCAGGGCCCAGCTTCAGAGGGGTCAAAGGGCGGTGGAGATCCTCAAGCAGGGACAGAACAGGCCCCTTACCTTGGCCGATCAGGTAACGGTCATGTACGCGCTGTCCAACGGACATCTGGACGACGTCGCACTCGACAAGATCGGCGAGGCCGAGAATGCCCTCTATGGCTACCTCGCCTCCAGCCACCCTGAGATCCTGTCCGACATCAACGAATCGGCCCTTCTCAGCGACGAGACTTCCGGCAGGCTCGACGATGCGCTGGCCGAGTTCAAAAAGTCGGTGCCACTTTAAGGAGGGGGGGTCGCGGAGAGGTGAAACGCGGCGGCTAGTCCATGGCTTCAGTAAGGCAGTTAAAAAGGCGCATATCCAGCGTCGATAACACGGCCAAGATCACAAAGGCCATGTCGATGATCGCCGCCTCCAAGATGCGCCGCGCCCAGGAGATGGCCCTTCAGACCCGGCCGTACGCCGACAGGATGCAGGCGCTGCTCGCCGACCTTGCCGCACAGCCCCAGGATGTCGATGAGACCCACCCGCTGCTGATGAGGCGTGAACCTGGCAGGGTGCAGTTGATCGTCATCACTCCCGACCGTGGTCTTACGGGGGGTCTGAACACGGCGGTCAATCGACGCGCCGCCCAGCAGCTCGTCGACCTGGCAGCCGAGGCCGACGTCGTCGCGGTCGGCAAGAAGGGACGGGATTTTTTCGCCCGCACGGCGAACCTTAGGGCCGTTTTCACGGACATGGGAGACCGCCCGACGGTGGCGGACGCCGGCCCAATCGCCCGCGTAGTGATCGATGACTACGAGGCCGAGCGGGTCGATGCCGTATACCTCGTCTACGCCCGCTTCGTAAACACCACGCTGCAGAGGCCGGAGGTGATGCCGCTGCTTCCTGTGGTGCCGGCCGAGCTGGAGGCCAAGGACACGGTGGGCTACATATTTGAGCCCAGCCCCCGCGCTGTCCTCGCCGACCTGATTCCCAGGTACGTGGAGATGGAGATATACCACGCTCTGCTGGAGGCGGTTGCCAGCGAGCAGAGCGCGCGCATGGTGGCCATGCGAGGCGCCACCGACAATGCGCTGGAGATGAAGGCCGATTTGACCCTGGAGATGAACAAGGTTCGGCAGGAATCGATCACCACCGAACTGCTGGACATAGTGGGCGGCGCGGCGGCGGTCGGGGCCTAGCGCGCAACCGAACGGTTTAGGAGAACGAAATGGCCAACGGAAAGGTGACCCAGATAATCGGCACGGTCGTGGATGTGGAGTTCCCGCACGACGACATGCCGACTATCTACAACGCGCTCGAGACGGCGGTGGGGGACCAGAGGCTGGTGCTCGAGGTCGAGCAGCACGTGGGAAACAACTGGGTAAGGTGTCTGGCCCTGGGACCGACCGAGGGCCTAAAGCGCGGCGTCGATGTCGTCGATACCGGTCAGCCGATCTCCGTGCCGGTGGGTGAGCCGACCCTGGGCCGGCTGTTCAACGCCCTGGGGGAGACCCTCGACGGCCTGGAGGAGATAGATTCGAGCGACAACTGGCCGATACACCGCCCGCCCCCCGGCTTCGAGGAGCAGGCCACCCAGGTCGAGGTGCTGGAGACCGGCATCAAGGTGATGGACCTGATCACCCCGTTCACCAGGGGTGGCAAGATCGGAGCGTACGGAGGCGCGGGAGTCGGTAAGACGGTAATCATCCAGGAGTTGATTCGAAACATCGGCACCGAGCACCAGGGCGTCTCGGTCTTCGCCGGCGTCGGCGAGAGATCGCGCGAGGGCAACGACCTGTGGCACGAGATGCAGGAGTCCGGCGTCATCAAGAGCACCGTTCTCGTGTTCGGACAGATGAACGAGCCGCCGGGCATACGGGCCAGGGTGGGCCTTACCGGGCTTACCATGGCCGAGTTTTTCAAGGAAGAGCGCAAGCAGGACGTCCTTCTGTTCGTTGACAACATCTACCGCTACATACTGGCAGGCATGGAGGTTTCCGCGCTGCTGGGCCGCATGCCCTCGGCGGTCGGATACCAGCCGACACTGGGCACGGAGATGGGCGATCTCGAAGAGCGAATCACATCTTCCAAGGACGGTTCCATAACCTCGTTCCAGGCGATCTACGTGCCGGCCGACGACTACACTGACCCCGGGATCGTCACGACCTTCGGACATCTGGACGCCGTCGTTGCCCTGGAGAGGTCGATCGCAGAGCAGGGACTCTACCCCGCCGTCGACCCGCTGACCAGCTTCTCTCGTATCCTGGAGCCGTCCGTAGTAGGGCAGGCTCACTACGAGGTGGCCCGCGGCGTTCAGCAGGTGCTGCAGCGCTACCGGGATCTGCAGGACATCATCGCAATTCTGGGCATCGAGGAACTGTCCGAGGAGGACCGCCAGACGGTCGCCAGGGCCAGGAAAATACAGCGCTTCCTCTCCCAGCCGATGTTTGTCGCCGAGGCCTTCACGGGCCAGGAGGGCCGCTACGTACCCGTCAGGGAGACGGTGCGCGGATTCCAGGAAATCCTGGAGGGCAAGCACGACGACCTGCCCGAGCAGTCGCTGTACATGGTTGGAACGATCGAAGAGGCGGTCGAGAAGGCCGAGAAGATGGCGGCGGAGGGCGGATAAGACTTGTCAGCGATGCGTCTCGACATAGTCACCGCTGAGCGGCTCATGTACTCCGAAGAGGTGGAGGGTGTGGTCGCGCCCGGGGCCGCCGGGGTTCTGGGAATTCTGCCCGGGCACGCCCCGCTTCTTACCACCCTGGCGCCCGGCGAGTTGTTGATTTCCAAGGATGGAGAGCGCAGCGCGATAGCCGTCTCGGGCGGCTTTCTCGAGGTGCTCAGAAATCAGGTGGTGGTCCTGGCCGACACGGCCGAACAGGCCGAGGAGATCGACGTCGAGCGTGCGGAAGCTGCGCTGAAGAGGGCCCAGGAACGGGTGGAGTCGGCCGACTCCGAGATGGATCTACATCGCGCCCTGATGGCCTTGCGGCGCTCCCGCGCACGGATCGCCGTCGCGCGAAGAAGGGGGCGGAGGGCATCGGCGCGCGGCGTCGGTGGCGAGCGGCCCCAGGTCTAGAGCGCTTAGGCACACGCTGCGCCGCGTCCTCGGGGAGCGGCGGGCGATCCTCAGTCCAGCCCGGACTCCTGTTGCTCGTCCAGCAGGTAGTAGGTCATCGACTGTAGTGAGAGCACCGGGTCGATGTTGCGCAGGACGATGTCCATGGGTACCTTTGGGGCCACAGGGGCGTAGTTGAGTATTCCGCGCACGTCGTTTTCGACCAGATCGTCAATGACGCTCTGGGCTTCCTGGGCGGGAACGGCCACTATGGCGATGGCGATCTCCTCACGCTCGAGGGTATCTCGCAGATGGGCCATGGGCATCACCTTCAGCCCGCCTATCATGTCCCCTACCTGCTCGTGGTCGCTGTCGAATGCGGCAACGATGTGAAAGCCCTCGGGGGCGAATCCCGGGTAGTTGATGATCGCCCGGCCCAGTCGGCCCACGCCAACCAGACAGGCTGGCCACTTGCGGTTCAGGCCCAGTATCTGGCCCAACTCACTCAGCAGGAACTGAACGTTGTAGCCTCTGCCCTGCTTGCCGAACCGGCCGAAGTAGCTCAGATCCTTCCGGATCTGCGCGGGAGTCATCTGCAGGCGTGCCCCGAGCTGCTGCGAGCTGATGACGTTAGTCCCGTCTTGACTCATCTGCGTGAGCGCCCTGACGTAGAGGGGCAGGCGCAGCACCACGACCTCGGGTACCTGTGGGATATCGCTCGCCATTCAGACTTCCAACAGCTCTGGTAACGGCGCTGCAGAGTGAGGCCCGACGCCGAGCACGTGCTGTTCACCTCGCCGTAGGCATCGCCCCCCTCAGGCGCCGGTTAAGCTAGGTGCTTGCCGCCTTTTAGAGATGGGTTCATTGTATTGAGGAGGTCGGTTACCGTCAACGACTTGTGAAAGAAATAACGGTGTTGCGCGCCGGTCTTCCTTCCCGGCTCAGTCGCCGGATTCATGTGCCGTTTATCGCATGTCACAGGCGTCAATGCACTGATACTGCCTTGACTAAATGGGCTCAAAATGTTAGGGTCGGCGCGTCCGCGAGCGAGGCGCGAACGTGCCGTCGGGCCCCCTCGGCTCAGGTCTTCAGTTGGCCACTGGCACTTTCTAGGTAGTCCCAGTACTCCGACCCTAGGTCAGGCCGTTCTCACCAGATGGAAGGGGTGGGTCGCTCGGAAAAGGAGCTCATGACCGAGGACGCGAAAGTCGAGATCAGGCGAGGCCTCAGGGAAGTCTATGTCGACAGGACCAAGGCCAGCTACATAGATGGCAAGGAAGGTAAGCTCCTCTACCGCGGCTACAACATAAACGATCTTGCCGAGCACTCAACCTTCGAGGAGACGGCCTACCTGCTGCTCCATGGGGAGCTACCAACACGGTCCCAGCTTGAGGGTTTCGACGGGACGCTGAGGGCTGGCAGAGAGGCGCCCGACCAGATCCTCGAGGTCGTCCGAATGACCAGAGGGGCGCACCCCATGGATGCGTTGAGGACGGCAATCTCGGCCAGCGCCGCCTTCGAGCCAGACGCGTCCGACATCTCCATCGCCTCAACCCTGCGCAAGGGTATTCGCCTGACCGCTCTCGCGCCTACCCTCGTGACCGCCCACGCGAGATTCGCCGAGGGCAAGGAGCCGGTGCCCCCGAGGCAGGATCTGAGTCATGCGGCCAACTTCCTGTACATGCTATTCGGCGAGGAGCCTGACCCTGAGGACGCAGCGATCATCGACAAGGATTTCGTGCTGCACGCAGAGCACGGCATCAACGCCTCGTCCTTTGCCGCCCGCGTCGCCGCCTCGACCAAGGCGGACATCCACTGCGCCATCACGACGGGCATAGCGGTGCTCAAGGGTCCGTCCCACGGCGGGGCGGCCGAGGGTGTGATGAGGATGGCCCTCGAGATCGGCTCTGAGGACCGGGTCAAGCAGTACGTCGCGGACCGACTAAGCAAGAAGAAAGTGATCGTTGGATTCGGCCACCGGGTCTATCGCACGGAGGACCCCAGGGCCAAGCACCTTAAGGGGGATGCCCAAAGGCTCAGCGAGCGTCGAGGCGATCCCAGGTGGTTCGCCATCATCAGCGCACTCGTCGGGGCAATGGAGCCGTATGCAAGGAGGGGAATCGCCCAGAACGTCGACCTTTGGTCGGGAGCCATATATCAGATCCTGGGCATCCACGAATCGCTATACATCCCCATATTCGCAATGGGCCGGATACCCGGATGGACCGCGCAGGTTGTCGAACAGCTGGAAAACAACATCCTTTTGCGACCGCGGCTCCAGTACGTTGGCGAGATGGACCGAGAGTACGTTCCGCTACCCCAGAGATAAGCGATCGGGACACCGGGTATCGCATTAATCGAGGAAGGAGCCAGATTTGACCATCGATGAAACGATCAAATCGGACTGCGAGCACTTCTGGATGATCGAGAGCCCTAACGGGCCGACAAGCGTGGGAACCTGCCGGCACTGCGGGGCGCAATCCGAGTTCAGGAACTCCATGCCTGGCTCTGGCTGGGATCGCGAGAGTCCCCAGGCCAAAAGGGCTCGGCAGCTGAGTAAGGCCGCCAAGGCGTCGTAGGCGGCACGGGCAGACCCGCTCTTGGGGGTTTCCGGGATCCCGGACACCCCTTTTGTCTTACGGAATATTGCAGGGTGCTCGGATCCCGAGGCCATCTAACCGCAGCGGAAAGGGAGATACGGTCCCGCATAGCCGACCGCGGGATGATAACGTTCCGCGAGTTCATGGAACTGGCGCTCTATTATCCGGTGCATGGGGGCTACTACACCGATCCCGGCACCCGCGCAGCCAAGGACGACTACTACACCAGTCCGGCCGCCCACCCGGCCTTCGGCGCGGCCATCGCGATCCAGCTGAGGTCGATGTGGTGGGCTCTGGACCGGCCACAGCCCTTTTCAGCGGTCGAGCTCGGCGCAGGAGACGGGCTTCTGGCCCGGGACGTGGTTGCCTACGCGGCGCGGCTAGATGGGCCGTTCGCAGGCGCACTCAGGTACGTGACCGTCGAGCGCGACGAACGTGCCCCGACGGATGTAACCGGTTGCGTTCTGTCCAACGAGCTGGTCGATGCCATGCCCGTTGCAAGATTCCAGGTGGAGGAGGGGCAGGTGGCGGAGGTCTTTGTAACCGTAGACGCCGATGGCAGCCTCGGCGAGAGGCTCGGCGAGCCCGTAACCCCTGCCATCGGCGAGATCCTCGCCACCATCGGCCGCGAGCTGCCGGACGGCTTCCGCGGCGAGGTTAACGACGGGATCCGGCCGTGGATGGAAGGGGTCGAGAAGATCCTGTCCCGAGGTTTTGTCTTAACGATCGACTACGGGGGGACTTCTCAGGAGATATACGCGAGGGAGAAAGGCACGCTGCAGACCTACTTTCGCCACGTGGACGGACTGAGCCCGTATCAGAACGTCGGACGCCAGGACATGACCGCGCACGTGGACTTCACATCGGTAGAGGCCGAGGGCGCCAGGGTCGGACTGAGGCCGATCGGCCTCATGACCCAGCGGCGAATGCTCAGGCGCTGCGGCATCGACAGGATCGAAGCTCAGCTGAGGGAGATAGGCCTGGCCGAGAGCGTGCTGGCGGCGAACCTGCACGGCCTCGGAAAGCTAACCCGGCCGGACGGCCTTGGCGGGTTCAGGGTTCTTTTTCAGGAGCGGGCCACGGGTGTAGGGACGGTGGAGCAGATACTAGCGTCGGACGAGGAGCTCGCGCACCTGCCTGCCCCTCCCGTCCTGGGCCCCGGCCACATAAACCTACGGGAAGGCGGCTATCCTCCGTCCTCGTTCGAGATGGATACGCTGTGGCCGATAGATCCTGATAGATAGCCCGGCTAGCCAGAATCCGGTCCGGCCGAGGTCGGCCTCGGCTGACACAGCCTGGCGGTGGTTAAGAATCCGGTATGGCCGACCATCCTGTGGTCGGGACGCACGCTCCTGTTGGCCACGGTCCAGGACCTTACGATCGATTCGGTGGTTTCGACCACCGCGAAGCGACCGCTCGTCTTGAGCGCCTCCGCCAGGTCCCTGACCTGAAGCACCGTTGGAAGAAAGCTCACCAGCACCCCGCCGGGCTTTAGGGCCCCGGCAGCGTGCGGCACTATCTCCCAGGGCTCCGGCAGGTCCAGAACCACGCTGTCGACCGGCCTCTCGGACCTGCTTCGTTCATCCAGTGCCTCCGATACGTCTCCCACCTCTATCGACACGTTGCTCAGGTCGACGGCCAGGGCACGCACGTTCTCCGCGGTGCGATCTGCCATGTCCTGTCTCAGGTCGTAGGAGTGGACGAATCCACCGGGGCCAACCGCCCGCATCAGAGCGATCGTAACCGCGCCCGATCCGCAGCCCGCCTCTATCACGGTCGCCCCGGGGAAGATGTCGCCGCCGATTACTATGCCGCCGAGGTCCTTCGGGTAGACGATGGTCGCGGTCCGCGGCATCAGGCGAGTGTAGTCGGCCATAGTCGGTCTCAGGGCCAGCAGCAGGTGCCCGCGCGACGTCTCGATCCATGCGCCCTGCGGCATGCCGATCACGTCGCTGTGCGGAAAGTAGCCGATGTGGGAGTTGAAGCGCTCGTCGTCCGCCAGCAGGACGAGATAGCGTCGACCGCGCCGGTCGATAAACAGGACGTGCTCTCCGGCGGCGAAGGCCCGATCACTCACGGAATTTGCCCTCGCCTACAGCGCATCGATCCGGATTCTCGGTCAGGCCCGCCGCGGTTCGCTCCGATGGCCCGGGTCTGGACTCGGCCTATAGGGAGTCTACCTCGGCGATCAGTTCGTCCATGTCGATGTGCGAAGGGGGCCCATACTCCCTTCGATACCGCACAGCGCCCTGCTTATCGACGATGATGATCGCCCTGTTGGCGGTGCCGCGGTCCGCGTTGTAGAGGTCATACGCCTTGGTAACCTCGGCTATGGGATGAAAGTCCGATAGCAGCGGGTAGGGCAGGTTGCCCAAGGATGTGGCATATGCCGTCTGCGTCGGCTTGGGGTCGGTGCTTATACCCAGGACCTGGGTATCCTTCTCTATGAACTTCGGGTGCGCGGCCCGAAACCCTGAGATCTGGTCCGTTCACCCTCCGGTAAACGAGAAGATGTGGAAGGATAGTACTACGTTCTTGGCCCCCTTGAACTGGCTGAGGGTGAACGTATTGCCGTGCTGGTCTGGCACGCTAAAGTCCGGGGCTTGGTCTCCGATTCCGGGCATCTGACGCTCCTTTCTCACGGTCCGGCCGGTTAGCTTACCGGCGGCCTAGGGTCCTTAAGATGGCTGTGCCGCGCGCCAGCGAAGGTCCGGTTTGCGCGCTGCAAGCGCCTCGTCTAGGCGCGTGTTGGGGGTGTCGTGTGGCGCCTGCCTGAGCAGGTCTGGGCTGTGTCTGGCTTCGTCGGCTATTCGCTTCATAACCTCGATGAACTGGTCCAAGGTCTCCTTCGACTCGGTCTCGGTGGGTTCAATCATTAGGGCCTCGTCGACGACCAGCGGAAAGTACATCGTCGGCGGGTGGATACCATAGTCTATCAGCCGCTTTGAGACGTCCAACGCGGTCACGCCGAACTCGCGCTTTAGGTTTGCGGCCGAAAGCACGACCTCGTGCATGCAGAGACGATCGTACGGCAGGTCGTAGACGCCTCTCAGACCCGCCAGCACGTAGTTGGCGTTAAGGACGGCGTCCTGGCTTACGGCTGAAATCCCATCCCTGCCCAGGGTGCGGATGTACGCGTAGGCCCGCACCAGGGCTCCGAAATTGCCGTGAAAGGCGGCCATCTTACCGATCGTCATGGCCGGCGTCGCGAAACGGTACCTGTCCGACCCGTCCGGCCCTTCCGTCCTCTCGACGATCGGAGCGGGCAGGAACGGCACCAGCCGCTCGGCGACCATTACTGCGCCCGCACCCGGGCCGCCGCCGCCGTGGGGCTGGGTGAACGTCTTGTGCAGGTTGGAGTGGACGACGTCGAAACCAAGTTCACCCAGCTTTACCCGACCGAGCAGGGCGTTCAGGTTGGCGCCGTCCCCGTAGATGATGCCGCCGGCATCGCGCACCATCTCCACGATCCTCAGGACGTTGCTATTGAACAGGCCCAGGGTGCTGGGCTGTGTCAGCATGAACCCGGCCACGTCCTCTCCCAGAACGAAACCCAGGGCGTCGATGTCTGCGTTGCCGTCGGCGTCCGTGGGCAGGGAGACCACCTGGAAGCCCGCCATGGCCGCCGAGGCGGGATTGGTGCCGTGGGCGCTGTCGGGCACCAACACCTTGGTGCGACCTAGGTCGCCGCGCGACCGGTGGTATGCCCGTGTCATGAGCATCCCGGCCAGCTCGCCCTCGGCGCCCGCCATGGGCGAGAGAGCTGTGCCGGCCATGCCGGTGATCTCTGCCAGGATCTCCTGCAGATCGTGCATGAGGGCCAGCGCCCCCTGGACGGTCGATTCCGGCTGCAGGGGATGAATCTCGGAGTTGCCCGGCAGTCCCGCCATCTCGTCGTTGAGCTTGGGGTTGTACTTCATCGTGCAACTGCCGAGCGGGTAGAAGTTGTGGTCGATCGAGAAGTTGAATGTGCTGATCTGGGTGAAGTAACGCACCAACCCGCTCTCGCTGATCTCCGGCATCGGGAGCGATTCCCGCAGCATTTCGGCCGGAGGAGGGGCTTGCTCGGGAACGTCGACGGTGGGCAGCGTAGTGCCGAGACGGCCCGGTACGGTCCGGTCCAGCGCAAGGCGCCGCCGCGGGTCGTCCGTGCCGATACGTTCAGCCACGGCTACCACCGCTCTCTGCCAGGGCCTTGACGAACATGTCGATCTCCTCGCGGCTGTTCATCTCCGTAACGCACACGAGCATGCCGTTGGGGAACCGGTCACTGACGTCGAGGCCGCCGATTATCCTCCTTGCCAGCAGCCTGTCGCTGATCTCCGTTACGGGAAGCGGACAGGAGACCACGAACTCCCTGAAGAAAGGCCGGTCCCCGAGCGCGAGTGAGTAACCGGGCAGGCGGCCGATCTCAGAGGCCGCATAGTGCGCCTTCTGGTAGCACAGGTTGGCTATGTGACGCAGTCCCCGGCGTCCCTGGGCGATCATGTAGATCGTTGCCATCAGCGCTATCAGGCCGACCGAGGTACAGATGTTGGAGGTTGCCCGCTCTCTTCTAATGTGCTGTTCGCGCGTCTGGAGGGTGAGCACGTAACCTGTTCTCCCCTCGCTGTCTACGGTGCGTCCGACGATCCGGCCAGGCATCTGCCTTATGTGCCTCTGCTTGCAGGCAAAAAGCCCCACGTACGGTCCCCCGAACGTCGGCGCGATGCCCAAGGATTGGCCCTCGCCCACGACTATGTCCGCCCCGTAGTCCGCAGGCGGCTTGAACATGCCTAGAGAGACCGGGTCCGTCAGGACGACGACGAGTGCTCCCGCCTCGCGGGCGGTCTCGGCCAGGTCCTCTAACCGCTCGAAGGTCCCGAAAAAGCTCGGCTGCTGCACAATCAGGCAGGCCGTCTGATCAGAAAGGCTCGGGAGGTCGCCGGGTACCTGATCTATGGTCAACCCCGGGGCGGCCAGGAAGGTGCGCAGCACCTCCAGATAAGATGGAGAGACGGTGTCGAGCACCGCGATCCGGTCCCGTCCGGTAACACGCGCGGCCATCAGTGCGGCCTCGGCGAGCGAGGTGGCGCCGTCGTACATCCCCGCGTTGGCCACCTCCATGCCTGTCAGCTGGCAGACCATCGATTGGAATTCGAAGTGGGCCTGAAGCGTTCCCTGCGACACCTCTGGCTGGTAGGGCGTGTAGCAGGTCATGAATTCGGCACGGCTGGCCAGTTGCCTGACTATCGCGGGAATGAAGTGGCGGTAGGAGCCCGCCCCTAGAAAGCAGGCGTAGTCTCCTGGGACGGCGTTGGATCCGGCCAGCCCCCTGATCTCCCGACCCAGCTCGAGCTCCGAGGTGGGCGGGGCAATAACAAGGTCCGGGTTGCGAAACTCCTCGGGAATATCCCGGAACAGCTCGTCGATCGAGTCGATCCCGATGGCCGCAAGCATCTGCTCGCGGTCGGAGTCCGTGTTGGGGCTGTATGGAGAGGTGAAGCCCCTTGCCGATGACCGAGCGGTTGGCATTCGCCCGGCTAGCCGCCCTCCGATTCCAGGAAGCTCTCGTACTCGGAGGCTGACATCAGGCTGCCCATCTCCGATTCGTCGGCCATGGCGACCTTAAGGAGCCATCCCTCGGAGTAGGGGCCGTCATTGACGAGCTGAGGATTGTCAACTGCTCCCTGGTTGACCTCGGTGATCGAGCCGCTGATGGGCGAAGACAGGTCGGAGACCGCCTTTACGGACTCGATCTCGCCGAACTTTTGGAACTGGGCAACCGAGGCGCCCGCCTCTGGGAGATCCACGAAGACGACGTCGCCCAGGCTCTCAGCGGCAAAGGCGGTTATTCCGATGGCGACTGCGCCGTCGGTCTCTACACGCACCCACTCGTGCTCTTTCGAGTAGCGCAACTCTTCGGGGTTCATGTTCGCAGCTTATCTCGCCCTGGAATAGAAGGGCAAACTCACCACCTCGACCTCCACCTCGTTGCCCCGCACGTCGACCGTCAGCCGGGTGCCCTCGGCGGCGAATGATGTCGGAACGTAGCCCAAGCCTATGTTCCTGTCAAGCGTCGGCGAGTAACTCCCAGAGGTCACTCGCCCGACCTTGATCCCGTCCGACAGTATCGCGTGGCCTCCCCGGACAACGCGCCGCCCCGAGACACCGAGCCCCACGAGACTCTGCGAGGGCCCTGCCTCCCTGATTCGGCGCAGCGCCGGGCCCGCCACATACGCCTCTCTATCGGCGCTCACGAAACGGCCCAGGCCCGCCTCGTAGGGATTCATCGTTGCGTCCATGTCACTGCCGTGGAGCAACAGTCCGGCTTCGAGGCGCAGTACGTCGCGCGCGCCCAGTCCGCAGAGCGCAGAACCCCTCCCTGCCAGCGCCGCCCAGATTCCCGCGGCCTCCCCCGAGGGTACGAAGAACTCCACGCCGTCCTCTCCCGTATATCCGGTTCTGGCGATGGTGGCGGGCGCCCCGTCTATCCGGCTCTCACACAGCGCGAATGGGCGCAGACCGGAGATGTCCGCATCCACCAGGGGACCGAGCAGGTCGATGGCTCCCGGCCCCTGCAGGGCGATCATCGACAGTTCCTCGGTGACATCAGTCGTGGCGGCGTCGGAGGCCGGAGGAGACCACCTCGCCAGCCACTGCTTGACCGCAGGAGTGTTGGCTGCGTTAGGGACGAGGAGATACCTTACCTTGCCAAGCCTGTAGACGATGCAATCGTCGATTATCCCGCCGGACTCATTGCACACGACGCCGTAGCGGGCGCGGCCGACGCGAAGCTTGAGCACGTCGACGCTGAGCACCCGGTCGAGGTATGTGGCGGCGCCCGGCCCCTCTATCACCAGCCTGCCCATGTGGGATACGTCGAACATGCCGGCAGACCCCCGGACGGCGCGAGCCTCGCTCAGGATGCCCGCATACTGGACCGGCATGTCCCAGCCGCCGAATTCGACCATCCTGGCCCCGGCGTCACGGTGGGCCTGGTGGAGGGGAGTTGCCCTGAGTTCGGGCAACCGTTAGGCCCTCACCGCTTCTGAGAACGCCTCCAGGGCCGACAGGTGGTCGGCCAGGGTGCTGAGCCCTGAGTTCATCGTGTTTAGCGATAAATGCGTGGCGCCGTACTCCGCCCATGCCGCCGCCCTCTCAGCCCAGTCCACGTCCGGTCTCGTACTGTGCCGGAAGATCTTCTCGGTTCCAATGGAGCCCGGGTCCCTGCCGGCGGCCTCGGCCGCCTCGAGCATCAGCGCCCTTCGGCGCATCGACCCCTCGTCCGGCATGGGATGGTCTCCCGGGTAGAACCATCCGTCTGCCATGCGCCCGATCCTGTTCATCACGGCGTCGGCACCGCCTCCCATCCAGACCGGTATCGGACGCTGGACAGGCAGGGGGTTCAGGCCGGCGTCGCTGACTCTGTGCCAGCGCCCCTCGTAGGTGATCAGATCGTTCGTCCATAGCAGACGCATCAGCTCTATCTGCTCTTCGATCCTCTCCCCGCGGCCGGGAAAGTCCTGTCCTAGGGCCTCGAACTCGACATCGTTCCAGCCCACGCCGACGCCCAGCCGGAGTCTGCCACCCGACAGGATATCGACCGCCGCCGCCTGCTTTGCCGCAAGTGCAGTCTGGCGCTGCGGAAGGACGAGCACTCCGATCGACAGTTCGATCCGCTCTGTCAGGGCCGCAAGATAGCCGTAGAGTACGAACACCTCGTGGAACTGGTCCTCGCTGCTGTAGGCACCGGACCAGCCCGGCCTACTGTGCGGGTTGGCCCCGAGGACGTGATCGTAGACCACCATGTGGTCAAAGCCCATGGACTCGACGGCCCTAGCGTACTCGGCGACGGCCGCAGGGTCGGACCCGATCTCTGTCTGGGGGAAGACGGCCCCCACCTTTACGTTCAGTCTCACCGTCCCTCACTCTTCTCGCATCGGGCGGCCTATGAAAAGCACTTTTGCGCAACGCAGTAGGGCCGCCCGTCGGGCGGCCCTACCCTCGGTCGAAGGGCTGGCGGTCAGCGCTCCAGCCAGGCGTTGATGAATAGCGGCAGCGGCCTTACGTGGAAGTTCTTCAGGGCCGCGGTCGTCGGGGTCATGGGGAAGAACTGGCCGAGCATTACGTTGGGCACCTTGTCGTATCGCTGCAGCTGAATCTCGCGCAGCACCTCCATGCGGACCGCCGGATCGGGCTCCTGGGCGTACTTCAGCTGAAGCTCGACAAACTCTTCGTCCTGGACCAGCCAGCTTACCGTCCCGGAGATCAGGTGATCGTTGGTCGGGTCCGGTCCCTCGAAGTGCGAGTACCAGGCGGTCGCAAGGGCGAAGGTTTCAGGGGTCCCGAAATTGCTGACCACGGTCGACCAGTCGATCGCCGGCATCTCCACGTTAAAGCCGATATCCCTCATCAGGGGCTGCAGGACGAGCCCCAGCGGGGTGATCGTCGCGTAGTCGGTCGGGTTGAGGATGACCGTGGTCTCCCCGGCGTATCCGGAGTCGATCAGCATCTGGGCCGCGAGTTCGGGGTTGTCCTGGTCGTAGAACTCCTCGCCGTCGTAGACCTCCAGCGGGGTGCCGCACCAGAACATGGCCGCGCATGAGACCCACAGGTCGTCCGGCCCCAGCGCGAACATGAACTGCTCCACGTCGACCGCTGCCTGCAGGGCCTGGCGTATGCCCTTTACGTCGAACGGGGCGTGGGTGACGTTCAGGTACATGTGCGAGCGGTTGCCGGGCGCGTACAACGGCACGGAGTAAGCCGGATCCTCATTGAGGCTCTGGAAGTAGTCGAATGCCGCTCCGTCAACCACGTCCCACTCTCCGGTCTGCAGTCCGGAGATCTTGGTGGCCTCGTCGGGTATCTCCAAAAAGACGATCCGGTCAAGGTAGGCGTTGCTGGCCCCGGCGTAGTTGCTGCCGGGCTCGGAGCGAGGCACGTAGCCTTCGTGTCGGTTGAGTATCACCTGGTGGCCCTGCGTCCACTCCACGAACTTATAGGGCCCGGTGCCGATGTTCTCGGCCATCACCTCGGTGTTGGGCGTGGCCGCCAGTTCGGAGGGCACCACGAACGATGTGCAATAGGGCGCGCCGAGCATGCCGACCAGGCTGCCGACCGGCTCGGTCAGGGTGATCTTGAACGAGCCGTCGTCGATCGCGGAGACCGTCGTATCCGTCTCGAAGTTGCGCACCACCCCGGCCCCTGGGCACCCGGTGGACAGCCAGCGCTTGATGGATCCGACCACGTCATTCGCCGTCAGGGACCTCCCGTCGTGGAATGTCACGCCCGGCCTCAGGAAGAACGTGTGCTCAAGGGAGTCCGGACTGACGGTCCACGAATCGACGAGCCTGGGCCGCACCTCGTAGTTCTCGTCCCAGCCGAACGGGGTCTCGTAGATGTGAGAAGAGACCGCGTGGGTGACGTAGAAAATCGTGAAAATCGGGTCAAGGGAGGCTATGCTGCCCTGCGATACGACCCGAAGGGTGCCGCCGTACTGCGGGGTGCCGGCGGGCGGAGGGGTCGGTGTGGCGATGAGCACCTTTTCGACGACCTTCTCTACCTCTACCTCTACCTCTACCTCTACCTCTACCTCCTTGACCACCTCGACGACCCTCTCGACCTCGACCTCGATCTCCTTTACTACCTCGACAATCTGGGCCTTCTCGACCTCCACGATCTCCTTCCTCTCGATTTCAACAGGCACCTCCACCTCGATGGGCACCTGCACCTCCCTTACGACCTCAACTACCTTTTCGACCTCAACTACGGTGGGTTCCGCACCTCCGCAGGATAGGGACATGATCATTACGAAAACGAGAATTGGTGGAACCAGCACTGCGCGCTTCATGACGGCTTGGACCTCTACCCGGATGATTGCAGCCGAACCTAGCATTCCAGGCCAAGAGCGTCAACGTTGTGGAATCTCTCACAATGTTGACGCTCTTGGGGGTCCAATTGACCGCGCAGATTCGACGCCTATGGCCGCGGCCGGGGCGGATTCAGACTAGAGTCGCCGAGGCGATCTAACTGATACTAGCCGGTGCGGTACATTCCTGCCCGTGGGGCGGTGGGGAGAGTCAGTAAAGCCGCGGGCCACTTGCGTGCAAGGGGGGCGACAGCGTGCGATCTGCGGTCAGTCGAAAGAGACGCAGGCCTCTGAGACAATCCTGAGGACCGACTTCTGGCCGAACCGGCGCTTGTAGCCGTCGGAGATCTCACCAATCAGACCGGCCGGACCGTCTCCCGGGGGCGCCAGGATCACAAGGAGCTTGGAGCGCTCCCTTTGGACCAGGCCCGCAGAGTCCCTCCACTGCCCCCGTCCGTCGAGGACGGTAAGGCCGTCCGGGAAGCGCGGGGTCACCGTATCCTTAAGGAAGGTCTCCCATGCAGCGTCGTCCACCACCTCCCCGTCCGGGCCGCTGCGGCCCATGAACAGTTCGTACCTTACGAATTCCTCGCTCTGGTCCGGGCAGGGGGGAGAGCCGGCACCGGAGCACGAGGCCAGCGAGGCCAACACGAGCGCCAGACACGCCAACAGCGCTGTCCTCACCATCGGTCCGCCCTACATGTTGAGCGTCTCATCGGCAGCGTTCCGGCCTAGTAGGGCCGGTAGCGGTTTATTATCGGCATCCTTCGGTCGCGGCCGAAGTTGCGCTCGGTGATCTTGACGCCTGGAGGGGCCTGGCGGCGCTTGTACTCGGCCCTGTCGACGAGCGAGATCACCTGCCTCACGGTCTCCGGTGGGTGGCCGAGACCGACGATGTCGCCATAGGGCATGTCGTCCTCCACGTAGGCCTTGAGGATGAGGTCAAGTACCTCGTATGGCGGCAGTGAGTCCGCGTCCAGCTGGTCGGGACGCAGCTCAGCGCTCGGCGGCTTGTCGATGACCGACTCGGGAATGACCGCGGAGATCGTGTTTCGGTACCTGCACAGGTCGTACGCCACTGTCTTGGGGACGTCCTTGATCACGGCGAACCCCCCCGACATGTCCCCGTAGAGCGTCGCGTATCCGGTGGCATACTCGCTCTTGTTGCCGGTGGTCAGGGCCAGGTAGCCGAACTTGTTGGACAGGGCCATTACGATGTTGCCGCGTACGCGCGCCTGAAGGTTCTCCTCGGTCACATCCGGCTCGGCGCCCCCAAACATCGGCTCCAGCGTCTCCAGATAGGCGGAGAACGCCGGCTCTATCGATGAGGAGAGCAGCCTCATGCCAAGGCCCGCCGCCAGGGCCTGAGCATCCACGACGCTGGCATCCGACGAATAGCGGGAGGGCATGGAAATGCCCAGCACGTTCTCCGCTCCAAGAGCGTCCACGGCGACGGCGGCCACCAGCGAAGAGTCGATGCCTCCCGACAGGGCGACGATGGCTTTCCCAAAGCCGCTCTTGCGCGCGTAGTCCCGGGTGCCCGTCACAAGCGCCCCGTAGACCTCCGCCATGTCATCCAGAGCCGGGGCCTGAATCGGGGGTGGGATCGGACGCCGATCGGCCGCGGGGCCGCAGACCGTGATATATCCGTCGCCTCGGCTCGGAGCTCGATCGTCGACCGGGATGTCGCACACCACGAGCGCCTCCCTAAACTGCGGGGCCCTGGCCAGGATCTCTCCCGACGGGGAAAGGACGATGCTGCCACCATCGAAGACCAGCTCGTCCTGCCCGCCGACGACGTTCACATAGACGATCGCCGCGCCCGCTTGCCTCGCGCGCTCCGCGAGCATCGCCTCGCGCTCTGCCCGCTTTCCGCGGTGGTACGGGGAGCCGTTTATGTTCACGATCAGCCCCGCGCCCAGGGCGGCCTGCTCGGCTATCGGCCCGTCGGGACGCCAGATGTCCTCGCAGACGTTGACCGCCACGGGGACTCCGCCCACGCCGTAGACCCGAGTGGACGTGCCCGCACGGAAATAGCGCTGCTCATCGAACACGCCGTAGTTGGGAAGCAGGTGCTTGTGATACACGTCGACCAGCTCGCCGTCATGGATGATGGCGGCGGCGTTGTAGATCGCCGCGCCGGCCGCGTCCACGAAGCCGACGATGGCGGTCAGGCCTGCCGATGCGGCGATCACATCGCGTAGCGCCATGCGGTTGTCCGCGACGAACTGGGCCCTGAAGACCAGGTCCTCGGGCGGGTAGCCGGTGACCGCCAGCTCGGGCAGGGCCACAATGTCGGCGTCCAGTTCCCGGGCCCGGCGGATGCTCTCCAGAATCTTGCCTGCGTTGCCGTCGAGGTCGCCGACGGTGGTGTTTATCTGGCCCAGAGCCACCCGCAGCCGGATCATAGGAGGCTGATCGCTACCTGGGCGCGCCGGTCAGGGGCCGGCGGCCGGGGCCGGGACGCCAGGGGTGTCGGCGCTGAGCTGTCATCCTTAAGAGGCGAAGTCCCCGATGCGCCCGAGGGCCTTTGTTATGTTCTCGGTCGAGTTGGCGAAGGAAAAGCGGACAAAGCCGTCTCCGTACTTGCCGAAATCCTCGCCCGCCAGCGCCGCCACTCCGGCCTCGTCAAGGAGCCGGTCGGCGAACTCGCGGCTGGTCATGCCCGTTCCCGTCACGTTCGGGAACACGTAGAAGGCTCCCTTGGGCATCTGGCAGTGGATGCCCGGGATCCGGTTGAGGCCGTCCACGATGACGTCGCGGCGGCCCTTGAACTCGGCGACGATGCCGTAGGCGTCCTCCTGGGGCCCGTTCATCGCCTCGAGGGCGGCCATCTGGGTAGCCGCGGCCGTGCAGGACGAGGAGTTGGCCATGAGCTTGCCCATGTGCTCGGCCAGCGGCACGGGCATCACGCCGTAGCCTATTCGCCATCCCGTCATCGCATACGTCTTTGAGAAACCGTCCAATATGATCGTGCGCTCGGCCATGCCCGGGAACTGGGTGATGCTCTCGTGACTGCCCTCGTACAGGAACCGTATGTAGATCTCGTCGGACATCACCGTGATGTCGTGTTCGACCGCGAGCTCGGCAAGGCTCCTGAGATCGTCTCTGGGGATGATGCTTCCGCACGGGTTGTTGGGGGAGTTGATTATCATCAGCTTGGTCCTCGGGGTGATCTGCGAGGCCACCTCCTCCACATCGATGCTGAACTGCCTGTTCTCGTGCAGCTGCATCGGTACCGGAATCCCTCCCGCGTAGCTGATCATCGATTCGTATATGGGAAACCCGGGATTGGGGTAGAGCACCTCGTCCCCAGGATCGACCAGCGCCATCATGGTGAAGAATATGATGGGCTTACCGCCCGGGGTCACCACCACGTTCTCGGCCTCGACGGGGATGTTGCGAGTCAGCGATACCTCCTCGGCGATCCGGGCGCGCACGTCCGGCATTCCAGGGGAGGGCACGTAGTGCGTGTAGCCGGCGCGCAGGGCTTCGATACCGGCCTCTACTATGTTGGCGGGCGTGTCGAAGTCGGGCTCTCCGATCTGCAGATGCACGATGTCCCGGCCTTCGGCCTCAAGCTTCTTTGCGCGGGCCAAGACCTCGAAAGCGGTCTCGGTCCCGAGGCGCCTGGATCTCTCGGCAAAATTCATGGGTCCTCCCGGCAGACGGTCCAGGTGATCATATGAGTTTAACCCCACTTCGGTGCGGGAGGCCTCGAAAAACCGGCCCTCCGGTGTCCGGATGGCGACCGTAATAGCCTGCTCTATGGCCCGGTGAGGGGCTTTCACTGTGCTAGAATCCGGCATCGGAGGTGCCCGTTAATGAAGGTCTATCTGGGGGTCCCGCGCGGGTTTTGTGCGGGGGTCGTTCGCGCCATCGACGTCGTCGAGCTGGCGCTGGTCAAGTACGGCGCACCCGTCTACGTAAAGCACGAGATCGTGCACAATCCCTACGTGGTCAAGTCCCTGGAGAACAAGGGGGCCAGGACGGTGGAGAAGGTGGAGGAGGTGCCCCACGGCTCCACGGTGGTCTTCTCGGCCCACGGCTCGCCCCCGGACGATTTCCGAAAGGCCGAAGAGCGCGGGCTGCATGTCATTGATGCGACCTGCCCGCTGGTGACCAAGGTCCACAACGAGGCGAAGAAGTACACCCGCGAGGGAATGCGGGTGATCCTGGTCGGCCACCGCGGCCACCAGGAGGTGATCGGCACGATGGGGCAGTCCAGGATGCATCTGGTAGACGACCGCGAGGGCGTCGAGCTGCCGGAGTGGGAAAGCGAAGAGCCGATAGCGGTGCTGACGCAGACCACCCTGTCGGTCGACGACACCCAGTCGTCGATCGACGAGATCACCGGCCACTTCTCCAACGTCACAGTGCGAAACGACCTGTGCTATGCGACGACCAACCGCCAGGCGGCGGTCAAGGAGCTCTGCAAGCAAGTCGAACTGGTCCTCGTCATCGGGGCCCCGAACAGCTCGAACTGCAACCGGCTTCGCGAGGTGGCCGAGGCGGCCGGCGTGACTGCGTACCTGGTCAACGGGCCCGAGGAGGTCAACCCGCGCTGGCTCACAGGGGTCGAGCGGGTGGGCATCACCTCCGGGGCGTCGACCCCGGAGGATCTTGTCCTCGCGGTGATCGACAAGCTCGCCCCCGAGGAGGTCAACCGCATCGATGGGGTCGAGGAGGATGTGAGCTTCGTTTTGCCGCGTGAGCTTCGCCCAGCCGCGAAGGCCTCCTAGCGGCAGGGCGACTCACCGGAGAAAGGGCCGGTAGATGGAAAACATCGCGTTCAGCCCCAAATTCGATGCGCTGGTGGACGATTACCCGGTCTGGCAGGCGGGGGACTCGTACGGCTTCCCGGAGGGGCCGCTGTTTTTCCCCCAGGGCTTCATCATCTTCAGCGACATTGGCCGCGAGCGGCTCATCCGGTACGCGCCCCCCTTCTGGAACGGCGTGCTCAGGGAAAACTCCGGGGGGGCCAACGGCAACACCCTGGACACCGAGGGGCGGCTGATCTCCTGCGAGGGGAACCTCAAGCGCCTGACCCGCACGGAGCCGGACGGAACCATCACCGTGCTGGCAGATTCATACGCGGGGCACCCTCTCAACGCTCCCAACGACGTTGTGGTCAGGTCCGACGGGACGATCTTCTTTACCGATCCCATATTCATGGGGGAAAACGAGGAGGCCCTGGCGCCGTCACTTATGACCCAGGCCGCGAACTCGGTGTTCCGGCTCGAAACGGGAGGCGATCTGGTCTCGGCCACAGAGGCGGTCTCCAAGCCGAATGGCCTGGCCTTTTCCCCGGACGAATCCGTGCTCTACGTCGTCAACTCGGAGGAGACGAACGTGTCGGCTTTCGACGTGGACGAGGCCGGCGCGCTGACCAATCACCGCATATGGCTCGACATGGACTATGACCTGGAGGGCCCGGGCGACGGCATGAAGGTGGACGTTGAGGGCAATGCCTACGTGACCGGTCCCGGAGGCGTCTGGGTCGTCGAGCCGGACGGGACCGCCCTGGGGATCATTCGCCATGATGGCATGGCAACCAATTGCGCCTTCTACGGATTCGATTCCAGGCTCCTTTTCATCACGGCTACCACCGGCACCTACGTCGCGCGTTTGAAGGTGCCCGGCATCTCGGTCTACGACCGTGGCCCCGAGGGAGGGGCCGGCGTCGCCTGGGCCACCTAGCGACAAGTCGCCTCTGGGGGCGGGCCTGAGGTGGAGGTGGTCATCGAGAGCCTCGTCGAAGGGGCTCGCCGCAGCCGCGGCACCGTAGTTGTCATAGATGTCCTGCGCGCCTTCACGTCAGCCTCGGTGGCCTTCGCTCGCGGTGCGGAGCGAATCATCATGGTGGCCGAGGTTCATGAGGCGGTAGGCCTCAGGGAGCGGGGCGAGGCGGACCTTTGCATGGGCGAGATTGACGGCATAAGACCCGAGGAGTTCGACTTCGGCAACTCGCCCTTTGAGCTCGGATCGCAGGACCTGCGGGGCAAGGTGATCGTCCAGTCCACCAGGGCGGGGACCACCGGTGTGGCCGCGGCCGCAGGTGCTGACAGGCTCTATTGCGGATCCCTTGTGAACGCGTCTGCGACCGCCGCCGCCATCGGAAGGTTGCGGCCCGAGCGGGTGACCCTGGTGGCGATGGGGGCCTGGGGCAAGACCAGGTCCGATGAGGATGAGCACTGTGCCCTGTACCTCAGAAACCTGCTCGAGGGTAGGTGCCCGGATCCGGAGGCCGTGCGCAGCCTCATCCTGGCGGGAGGCGAGTCGGGCAAATACCGCGATCCCCGCCAGCGACAGTACCATCCACAGGATCTGGACCTTGCGCTGCGCATCGACTCGGTCGATTTCGCTATCGAGGTCGAGCGGCGCGGCGGGCTCCTGGTGGCTCGCCCGGATCGGCCGCAGGGCGCGGCCCGGCGTGGGCCAGATCAAATTTCCGACTGGCATGCACAGCGCGAGGAGGCGACATGCAGTACCGAAGACTAGGTGATTCCGGCCTCCAGGTATCGGCAATCGGCCTTGGGACCAACAATTTCGGCGACAACTCCCGCTGGCCGTTTCACATGGGGCCCGACGAGGTTGCCACGCTCATACATGCCTCACTGGACGTGGGTGTTAATACCTTCGACACCGCCAATGCCTACGGCGAGGGCAGGTCGGAGGAGTACATCGGGCGCGCACTCAGGGGAAGGCGGGAGGACGCCGTCATAGCAACCAAGGTGCACGGGAGAATGGGAGATGGGCCGAACAGGGAAGGCCTTTCGAGGAAGTCGATCATGCGTGAGGTGGAGCAGAGCCTCAGGCGGCTTCAAACGGACTATATCGACCTCTACCAGCTCCATCAGGTCGATCATGCGACCCCGATTGAGGAGACGATGCGCGCCCTCGACGACCTGGTGCGAGACGGCAAGGTACGCTACGTTGGCTGCTCCAACTTCGAGGCCTGGCGCCTGTGCGAGGCGGTGTGGACGGCGCGGACGGCCGGGCTGGCGCCCATGGTAAGCGTGCAGCCTCCCTATAGCATGCTCAACAGGGAGGTGGAAAGGGAGCTGCTGCCCGTCTGCGACCGGTACGGGATAGGGGTGCTCCCCTACTTCCCGCTGGAGCACGGCCTGCTCACAGGCAAGTACAGGCGCGGACAGTCTCCTCCCGCGGACTCCAGGCTCGCGGTCCACGGGGAGCCGCTCAAGGCGGCCGATTTCGACCTGATAGAAGGCCTGGCGGACTTCGCCGAAAGCAGGGGCCACACGCTTCTCGAGCTGGCGTTCGCATGGCTGCTCTCACGCCCGTCGGTGAGCTCGGTCATAGCCGGCGCGACCGGCCCTGAGCAGATCCTGGCCAACGCGTCCGCCGTACGGTGGGGTCTGAGCGGGGAGGAACTCGAGTCGGTGGCTCGGATTCTCGGAAACTAGGACCGGGCGGTGGGTCCGGGCCGGCTAAATGACCGACCAGCCCCCGTCGACCAGCAGGTTTAGGCCGGTGATCCAGTCGCCCGCCGGCGAGGCCAGGAGTGCGACCGCGCCCTTAAGATCCTGGGGGCTGCCCGTCCTCCTGATCGGCTGTCGCAGCCGCATGCGCTCGACCATCTCGGGCATGACGGAGGGCTTTGGCATCTGGCCGGGGCTCAGGCAGTTCACGTTGATGTTGTGCTCGCCGAGCTCCGCAGCCAACGCCCGGGTCAGGTTCACGACTCCCCCCTTGGCCGCGAAATAGCCGATCGACGATCGCCTGTGACCGGTGTCCTCGTAGAGCCGCTTGTCGGTGCCCATGACGCCGTGGGTGGAGCCTACGGTGATGATCTTGCCGCCGCCCTGGGCGATCATCGCCCTGGCCGCCGCCTGGGCGCAGATGAACGTTGTGTCCAGGTTCATTGCAAGCGACTCGCGGAATCGGGCGATGTCGGCGTGCGGTGTGTCGTCGTCAGGCGGGGAGCCGCCGGCGTTGCATACCATCACATCCAGCCGCCCGTGCCGGCTAACCACCGAGTCGATCAGGCGCTGCACCTCGGTCTCTTCGGTTGCATCGCAGCCCGCGCCGTGGGCATCGATGCCGCGCTCCCTCAGCGCGGCGGCCGCCTCATCGCATACACTCCGGCGTCGGCTTGCGAGCACTACGGTGGACCCGAGCTCTCCGAGCGTCTCCGAGATCGAAGTGCCCAGATGGGTTCCGCCGCCGGTGACGATGGCCACCCGGCCGGACATGTCCAACAGGTCCTGGACCCTCGGCACTAAAGACCCTTGTCCAGCTGCTCTTGCTGCCAGTCGTAGTCGACCCTGTCGGCGTAGAAGCGCTCAGGGTTTTCGATGGCCCAGACCTGCTTTCTGATGTTGTAGTTGTCGGGATCTATGGCCACGGCCCTTCGCCACTCGGCCAGCGCATCGTCGATCAGGCCACGGTCGTACAGGCGGCGGCCCTTAACGAAGCGAGAGTTCGCCTCGGCTCGCCCGCCGTCCTCATCCTCTGTGCCGCCCCGCTCCGTATTCACAGCTTCCCCGGTGCAGGCCCAGCGCTCGACCAGGGCGCGCTTGGCCGGCTCTCGCACGTTGAACGTTCCCAGCTCCCGGAAGGCTATGGTGCCGTCAGGCCCTATCAGGAACAGGTTGGGCACTGCCCGAAAGCCGTAGAGCGCGCCGAGGGCGTTGGACTCGTCGACCAGCGTGGTGAAGGTTGCCTGCGCTCTGTCGACGTACGGCCGCACTCGCCCTGCGCCCTGCACATCGACGGCGACCGTAAGGACCTCGACGCCCCTGCTTACGTTCTCAGAATGGATGGCCTGCCAGACCGGCAGCTGGGCGCGGCAGGCTCACCACGAGGCCCAGACGAACAGGGCCACGCGTCTTCCCAAGTAGTCGGAGAGGCCGACCTCGCGTCCGCTGAGGGACGGCAATCTGAAATCGGGAGCCGCGTGTCCGATGTCGACGACAGTAACCATCCTTACTCTGCCTCCGGAGGGGGCCGACGGCCCCCGGGACTAGAACGTTCAGCCTACCCCGTGGTAGCCGATCTCCAGGCTGGCGGGCCCTATGTAGACGGGTGTGATGCGCTCGCCGCCGGTCAGCTCCTCGAGCTCCGCCCAGCGGTCGGGCTCGAGGGCCAGGTCGACCTGCTGGTAATCTACTCCCTCCTCGTCCAGCTCAGCCTTCTTTGCGGCCGAGTAGGTGCAGTCGGGATGGGTGTATAGGATCGGAGTCTGTTCGGCGCTGGACATGTGAATTACGTAGCTGGCTGGGCCCAATTCTAAGCCCACCCGGACATCAAGCTCAATCGGATCCGTTGAGGTAAAGTGGCGCCCGGGCGGCGCCGAAGGGCAAAGCGGAGTTTGAGATGGTTACGGTTCTATTGATTGGAGCGGGAGGCTTCCTCGGGGCGATAGCGCGCTACGGCGTTGGCCGAGGGCTCGGACACCTGGCAGGATCTCAGTGGATACCCTATGGGACGCTCGCCGTAAACGTGGTCGGATGCCTTCTGATCGGACTGGCAGCCGGCCTGATGGACCAGCGACTAGCGCCCGGCGCGCCTCTGCGGGGATTCCTGGTCGTGGGTGTGATCGGCGGCTTTACGACGTTCTCGGCGTTCGGGTACGAGACGCTGACCCTCATGCGGGAGGGAAACTTCGGGGCGACCGTTGCCAACATAGCCCTGCAGGTCGCCGCCGGAATCGGCGCGGTATGGGTCGGTTACCGGCTCGCCGGGGCGGGCTAAGGCACGTCCATCGTGCGAAGGCGCCTTACCGTTAATAGGAAGAAGATGGCGGTCACGATCCCCGCTCCGGCGGCCGCGGCAGGCAGTCCTATGGCCGATCCGTCCAGCGTGGCGAGCCTGACATCGTCTATTCCGTACATTATCGACAGGGTGTATGAGCGAATCGAGAGGAACCTGATCCCTTCGAGGAACGTGGCCAGGACACCCTCCCACAAGAAAACGTAGAGGAGGGCAAAGCCCAGGGCCCTCGTCGTCATCAGTCCGAGCCACATGAACACGCTGGCGTATACGATCGAGCCCACGGCAATGCCCACCGCAACTGCGGCGGCGGCACGCGCGTCCGCATCGAAGGCAATCAGGGTGGTCACAACGCCGCTCAGGACGAGCAGCGGCCCGGCCATAAGCACTATCACAGCGAACTTCGGCGCCACCAAGCGCAGCCGGCTGACGGGCTTGAGCACCAGGTAGCCGAGAGTCTTATCCTCCAGCTCGTTGCCGAAGGCCGTCGTGGCAAGCGCCATGGTGACAATGGGCAGTATCGCCGTCGCCAGCATGCCGTTTAGGATTCCGCCGACCAGGCCGTCACCCCCGCCGCGGGTGCCCACGATTATCGCGGTGATGACTATTGGGATGGCCGATAGGAACACCACCACCGCCAGCCGCACCGGGCCGGACAGCTGCCTTAGCGATATCCGCAGGACCGGATCCCTGAGCACCCGTCCCGTCATGCCTGCACCAGGTAGCTAAAGACGCTTTCCAGCGAGTCGTCCAGCGGCTCGACGCGCTGCAGCCGGATGCCGCATTCGGCCGCCAGCTTTGGCACCGCCATCTGAAGTGAGGCGACGCTCTTGCTCAGGATTTCCAACATCCCGTCCTCGTCGACCTTCACCGATTCGACCTCGTCCAATCCCACCAGCGCCGCGGCCAGACGGCGAGGGTCCGAGCAGCCGATGCTCACCGTGTAGGGACGCTCGTTCAGCTTCGCCCTTATCGCCCGGTAGTCCCCGGCCGCAGCGAGCTTTCCGCTGATCATCAGCAGAATATTCTCTGCGAGTGCTTCGACCTCCTCGAGAATGTGCGAGGAGATGACAATGGTCCGCCCCGCCCCGGCCAGCTCGCCAAGCAGGGCGGAGAACTCGATGCGCTGCCGCGGGTCCGTTCCCGAGAGCGGTTCGTCCAGCAGGATCACCTGCGGATCGTGCACGATCGAGGCGGCAAGACGCATCCGCTGGCGCATCCCCCGAGAGTACTCACCCAGCCGGCGGTGCTGCGCGTCGGCCATGTTCACCGCCGCTATCGCGCGGTCAACCATGTCGGGACGGCCGCTCAGCCCGTGCAGGTCTGCGGAGAACTCCACGAACGCCCTGCCCGTGAAGAACTCGTAGACGGCCTCGTGCTCGGCCATCACCCCCATCCGCCTGTAGATGTCGGGGTTGTCCCTCACCGGCTCGCCCAGCACCGTGATCTCTCCCTCCGACGGCGCGCTAAGCCCGTTCATCATGTGCAGCAGCGTGGTCTTGCCCGCCCCGTTGGGTCCCAGAAGCCCGGTGATGCCGGGACCTATCTCGAGGGAGACGTCGCTTACGGCAACGACGGTGCCGAACCACTTCGATACGCCATCGACGCGTATAGTTGGCAGCTGGCCCGCGGGCGATGTCATGCGCCCAACCCCCGGTACCTGCGCCACAAGAGCCCCGCCGGAACCGCCACCAGCAGCAGATACCAGACCACCAGGACCGCCGTGGGAATCTCCCCGATCTCCCCGCTGCCAGAACGCTCGACGTTCAGGCCGAAGATCAGGTCGTTGATGTCGACGGGGCTTGAGCCAATGTCGATCAGAAAGAGCCAGGAGCCCGCGGTTCCCCCGATCTCGTTGCCGAGTGCGTTGCCCACGGCCGCCGCTATGATCCACAGTCCGATCACGAATGCTGCGGCCATCGCCCTGCGGTTGATGAAGGCGGCGACGGCCAGGGGAAGTGTGGTGGTGAACAGGGCCAGGGCCGCTCCGGCCAAAAGAAACCGCGGCACCTGCAGCCAGTTGTCGAGCAGATATCTGCCGGTGTCGGAGTCTCCCAGCGTGACACCTATGAACAGGACGATCTGCGGGAGCCAGACGACGATCAGCGACAGTAGGAAGAAGGCCAGCCAGCGGCCCATCACGTAGTCGCCCACCGTGATGGGTCGCACCAGGTAGAGGTTGAGAACGCCGCTCCTGCGGTCTGCGGTGAGCAGTTCGGGGGCTATGATCGCCGAGAAGATCAAGAGCGGTATGGTGGCGACACCATAGTAGCTGGGAACGCCGATCAGGTCCTCCGGTACCTCACCCGCAAAGACGGCGATGATCATGAAGACCAGGGCCGGGATCATCAGAGCCAGGAACAGGAGCGCTGGCAGGATCTTGGAGGGCATGCCGCGGCCGATGCCCAGGGCGGTGCGCATACCGTCCAGCACCAGCGCCATCAGCCGGCCCTCGCGGCCCTCCAGCCCCCCAGCGTAGTGCTGGTAGCCGATGTCATAGACTTCCCCGCGGCCCGTCTGGGTCACCGGCCAGATCCTCCGTCACCGGCCGTCGGCAGCCGATCCGGCCCGCCGCCCGCATCCTCTGCGGGTTGCCGTCCGGAGACCCGGAAGATGTCAGAGAGCTGGCCCCGCTCCGGTGCCAGTCGCCGAAGCGGGGCCCCCGAGGCGACCAGAGCGTCGCGTATCGCATCGAACGCCTCATCGCGCACGTCCTCGATGAGCACCGGCCCTCTGCCGTCCCCGGCGGCCGTCAGGCCGCGCTCGGCCAGGGCGGCCAACAGCTCGTCGTGCCTGTCGTCCACCTCGATGAACATGGTCAGCGTCTCCCTGGTGTACCTGCGGACGGCTCCCTGCTCTGTGACTCGGCCGTTCTCTATCACCAGGATGTTGTCGCAGGTTCGCTCAACGTCTCCCATCAGATGGGTGGAGACCAGGGCGCTGATCCCGAACTCGGCGCCTATCCGCCTGATCAGGTCCAGCATCTCGTCGCGGCCGACCGGGTCCAGCCCGGCGGTGGGCTCGTCAAGGAAGATCATGACAGGGTCGTGGACCAGGGCCTGGGCCAGCTTGACGCGCTGCTTCATCCCGGTCGAATACTCGCCGATCGCCCGGTAGCGCTCCTCGTCGAGCCCCACGTGCCGCAGGACGTCGGCCGAGCGCGTGCGTGCCTCGGATGCGGGCAGGCCGCTCACGCGGGCCATGTGGCCCAGGAACTCCGATGCGCTTGTCGAACTCGGAAGGCAGTCGTGCTCGGGCATATAGCCCAGTCGCGTGCGTGCCTCCGGGCTCCGGTACGACTCCTCACCCATTACCAGCGCGCGACCGGACGTGGGGGGTATCAGGCCAAGGAAGAGCTTGATGGCCGTGCTCTTGCCGGCACCGTTTGGGCCCAGCAGGCCGGTGACGCCACGGGACACGGAAAAGTCGACCGAGTCCAGAGCGACCGTCGCCCCATAGTGCTTGCTGAGCCCTTCGGCGTGCAGGAGCGAGGTCATACAGATAGCCTGCGCCCTGCGCCCGCGCGGCGTCAAGGCGCGGCCCGCCGGCGCCGGCCGCCGGGTAATCGATGCTTAGGGGACGCCGGTCCGTTCAGTCGGAGAGAAAGTCCACTACGGCCGGTGAGATGACGTCCCTGCGCTCCAGCTGTGGAACGTGGGCCGCCCGATCTACCGTCAGAACCCTCGAGCCTTCTATCGTGGCGGCAAAGTCGTCGGCGTAGACCGGAGGCACGAGGCCGTCGCCGTCGCCCCAGACGATCAGGGTGGGGGCGGAGATCCGGTGGATTCGCCGGGAGAGACCCTTGTCAGGGATTGGCCAGACGAAAGCTCCCGAGCACGCCAGCGCCCATGAGCGCCTTATCTGCTCGTCCTGTTTTGCGATCTCCTCTTCGGGCATAGCAGTAAGCTCGGCGGCGATCGGGCCGTCAGGATCGTGGAAGACAAGCTTGGCCAGATCCTCCTCGCTCATCCCCATCCAATCCTTGACGGGCTCGTTCTGTCGCCAAAGGCCAATGGAGCTGATCAGGACGAGCTTGCTCACCCGGACCGGGTTGGTGGCGGCGATCTCGGCGGCGACCATGCCCCCGAACGAGTGGCCCACCACCGCCGGTGACGATAGGCCCAGCTCGTCAAAGACCTCGTAGTAGTGCAGGACCAGCTCCCACAGGCCGCGGATCTCCCTTACCGCGTCCGGGTCGCCCTCGGTTCCGGGCAGGGAGGGGGCGTAGACCGTGAATCGCTCGGACAAATCGTCAAGAAATCCATCCCAGGCCGGGCCTCCCGCGCCGTGCAGGTAGACGACGGGCGGCCCTTCGCCTGCAATCGAGATGAACGACTCGACGCGCCCGTTCATCGTGCTAAGCGCCCTCTTTTCGGGCGTACTCACGGTCATCTTGCCAGCGCGGGCTCGGCGCTCGCCTGGCGGGCGCCCGATGGCCACCAGTGATTCTCGTAGCCCTCGTCGTCCCAGATGGGACGTATCTTGGGCAGGACCTCCTCTGTGAACAGGGCGATGTTCTTCTTGGTCAACTCGTGCGGCATCGACCCGATGTGCAACAGAACCATGAGGTTACCCACCCGCAGGTTGCGCACGGCCGCCTCGAGCTGCTGTGCGACGGTGTCCGGCCCGCCGCCTATGACGAATTGGTGGTCGACGTAATCCTTGAACTTCCAGTCGGCCCGCTGTTCCATCAGATCGGACTTTGCGTACCCGCCCATGCGGGTCGCCTTGACCAGGCTGGCGTGATCCACGTGGCCTGGCGCGACGAAGAAGTAGGGCGCCACGTGCAGGCACTTATCGTAGAAGTACTTTACGTGTTCAAAGTAGTCTTCTTCGGCCCTCGCGTCCGTCTCCCCAACGACCACCAGCTGCAGGAAGCCGAGCCGGTAGGGATTGTCGTCCTTGCCCAGCTCGTCGATTCTCTCCCAGAAACGGTCGACGTTCTTTTTGGCGAACAGGTTGCCGAAGTAACTCAAAAAGCAGTAGCAGTAGTCGTGCTCGGCGGTAAAGTCCCAGGTGGACTTGCTGCCCGTGCCGGGCACCCAGACCGGAGGATGCGGCTTTTGCAGGGGCTTTGGCCAGGTGTTGACGTACCTGAGCTGAGTGTACTTGCCGTTGAAGGTGAACACGTCGTCGCGCGTCCAGGCCTGGACGATCAGGTCGTGCGCCTCCCGGTAGCGCTCGCGCTGTTCGAGCGGCGGGATGCCGTAGCAGTAGTTGATGTCCATCGAGCTTCCCAGCGGCATGCCGGCCACCAGCCTTCCGCCGCTGATAACGTCGATCATCCCGTACTCCTCGGCTATGCGCTGGGGCGGGTTCGAGGCCGGCAGCGTGGCGCCCATCACCACGATCGCCGCGTCCTTCGTGCGTCGGGCGAGCGCCGAGGCCATCAGGTTTGGCGAGGGCATGAATCCGTAGGCGTTCTGGTGGTGCTCGTTTATGCACACGCCGTCCATGCCCATCTCGGCGGCGTATTCGAGCTCGTCAAGCGTCCAGTTGTAGTACTGGCCCACCCGGGCCGGGTCCGCAAGCTCGGCCCACGGCGGGTCGATCCACACAGAGTGATAGCGCTTCTCAAAGTCGTCGGGAAGCTCCCGGTGCGGCATGAGGTGGAACATAGAGACCTTCATTTTTTTCCTCCTTCTACCCGCCTTGGCCCGGTCCCGTGTGGACGGTGCCGGGCGCCGCCGGGCCGCTAGCAGTCCTCGTCGTTGGTGTCGCCGTTGGGCATTATGGTGTTGCAGTAGATGGCGTCCCCCTCGGTCCTCCTTAGGCTGGCGAAGGTGAGGTTGGCACCCGTGAAGTTGGTGCCCTCGATGATGGCGCCCTTAAGCGTGGCAGAGTGGAGCCTGGCGTCGGTGAAGTCCGCTCCCGAGAGGTCCGCCCCCTCGAATATGCCCTCGCTGACGTTAGCGCCCGCAAAGCTGGCGTTCTTCAGGTTAGCGTCAGTGAAGTCGGCCCCGCTGAACTGCTTCCAGCCCTCGCTTCCGGGAGCGAGATCCGCTCCGCTAAGGTCCGCCCCCTCGCAGTCGGTGCCGGGACCAATCTCGCACTCGCCGGCCTCGGACTTGCGCATCGCCTCGGCCGTCACCTTGGCGGTGGCGCTCTCGGCCTCCTCCTCGGCGCGGCGCGCCTCGCCCACCTCGGTGGCTGTCGGCTCTGCAGCAGGAGCGGTGGCCTCGGCCGGTTGTGCCTCGGGCTGGGAGGCGGCCTCGTCTCCCGAACACCCCACCAGGGAGGAGGCGGCCAGCGAGGCAACCAAAAGGATCAGCAGCCCGCCCAAGCCAACTTGGCTGTTAACTAGTCTTCTCACCGGTGCACCTCCAGTTACCGTGGAACAGTGACTCACAAACGCGTCATTAGACGGCTGAGACGACCGTGATCAGGCGGGCGGTCGTGGGTTGCGCAGATTATACACAGTCCCGTCTGGGCGGTGGTCAGGCACGGAGCGGCTAGCAGCCCTCGTTGTTTTCCTGGCTGTCCGGCATCACCGTCCGGCAGAAGATCGCCCCGTCGAGTTTGGCGTCCCTCAGCGACGCCCATGTCAGGTTGGCGTCGGTCAGATTGGCGCCGGTAAGGTCTGCGCCGGTAAGGATTGCCGACGCCAGCCCCACGCCCGTGAGGTTGGCGCTCGCGAGGTTCGCACCCTCCAGGTTGGCCTCGTGGAGATCGGCACCCGACAGGTCCGCGCCGGACAGGTCCATACCGGGGAACTCGACGCCCTCGTACTGCTTCCACTGCTGGCCGCCCTCGCGGAAGCGCAGGCCCCTGAGGTCGGCATTGGGGCAGGCCAGGTCGGGCCCCAGGACGCACTCGCCCACCGTAAAGGTGCCATCGCCGTTGTACTGTGCGTCGGTGATCTGCTCTTCTACGCCTGATATCTGGGCGCTCTCCGCCGCCAGAGTGGGCTGGGGAGTAGGGGTGGAGACTCCGCCCGACCCGGGAGGCTCGACGGATGGCTCGCCTCCGGTTTCCGGCGTAGAAGAGCACGCCGCCGCGATCAGGAGGGTCAAGGCGACTACGATCATCGCCAGGGGCTGGGGCGGACAGATGCGTTTCACGTCTCGGGCTCCGGCGGCGTCCACGCTGTCCCGTCCTTGACCGTGACCACCGGGCGGAATCGGCGGCCGGCCTCAAGCACCTTGCCGTCACCGTCATCGTAGCTGAACTCCCCCGGCTCGATCTCGAGCACCGTGGCGTCGCCCACCGCCCCGTTCCTGAGGGTGCCGAGTTCCGACTCGCGGTCTATGGCCCGGGCGGGATTTAGCGTGACCGCCGTGATCGTCTCCTCCACGCTCATCCCCAGCCCCAGGTACATGCTCATCACGTCGGGAAGGTTATAGATGTAGCCGACGTCGTTGACCGGCTTCGTTATGTCGCTGCTGATGGTGTCGGGAAGGAACCCCTGGGCGATCGCGGCGCGCGATATGTCTATGCCGATGTTGGGCTTGGCGGCACCGATGTCCATGATGATGCCATTGTCCCTGGCCTCAAGGACCTCCGGCAGGACGTTGCCCCCCGCATCCAGGATGTTGTTCTCGGCGCTGTGGAATACGTGCGTGATGATGTCCCCGGGCTTCATGTACTCAAAGACCTTGGCCATGGGGACCGGGACGCGGGCGACGTGCACCATCATGAATGTGTCCGTGATGTCGGCCACCTTCCTGGCCCTCTCAAGGGCCGGGATTACGTTGTCAGTGCCACTGATCGAGTGGTCGAGCCTTATCTTCACCCCCAGCAGTACGTTGGGATGGTCCCTGATGCACTGGACAGTCTCCTCCACCTGAGCGTAGCGAAGGTCCATCAGCTCTCCCGCCGTCTCGTGGGGCAGGAGGTAACCGGGTCCGCCGCTGATCCCGATTGTCGGGCCGAAGCCGCCCGGGCGCAGGGGGTTGAGCATGCCCAGGGACGAGAGGTTCAGCAGCGCCATCAGGCGGGTCCTCTCCTTTGAGAGGATGAACTCGCGGAACGCCCCGAAATGGGTCCAGCCGGAACTACCTGCGTCCACCGTGGTGGTGACCCCGTTGGGCAGACAGGCCTCGTCTGCGGCGATTGCCCACGGGACGACGTGCTCGAAGTAGTGTCCGTGCACGTCGATCAGGCCCGGGGTGACCAGCTTGCCGGCCGCGTCGATAGAGTGGCGTGCCTCCGCCGCGGGGATGACCGCCTCAAGGGCTGCCACACGCCCGCCTGAGAAGGCCACGTCCATGACGCCGTGCACTCCCTGGCCGGGATCTATGACCTCGCCACCCTTGATTACAAGGTCGTACCTAGTGGCCATCCGCCTGCGCTCCGTTCTGAATCAAAAGTGAAGACCGCGCCGTCGTCGCACCAGTCCCGCCCCCCGGGTGTCCCTGATACGAAAGGGCCCGCCTCCCATCGGCCATGGGAGGCGGGCCCGCTCATTCAGATCTTGCCTAGGCTCTCAGCCCGCCTAACGCTCCAACCAGGCGTTCGAGTAGAAGGGCATGGCCTTTACCTCAAAGCCCTTGTAGTCGGCCGTGTGCGGGAAGATGGTGTAGAACTGGCCGAGATATACCCAGTAGACGTTCTCGAACAGGGCTATCTGGAACTCGTCGAGAATCGCCGCCTTCTCGACCGGGTCGGTCTCCTGGGCCCACTCGAGCCTGAGGTCGCTCACGTACGGGATCTTCGGCCAGAACTGCTGTGTGCCGGCACCGGTCGAGTCGGAGACCGGGTCACCGCAGCACCAGTGCGCGCCCCAGCTTGTCCAGGCCGCGAACTGGTCGGGCTGACCCAGGTTGGTCACCACCGTCGCCCAGTCGTAGGCCGGCATGTCGATGTTAAAGCCGATGTCCTCAAGCTGCTGCTTAACCACGATGCCGACCGGGGTGATTGTCGCGTAGTCGGTGGGATTGAGCAGCACCCAGGTCTCCCCGTCATAGGGCGACTCGCCCAATAGCGTCTTCGCCTTTTCGGCATCGAACTGCGCGTACCACTCGTCGCCGCCAGCGTCGGTCTCAAGCGGGGTTCCGCAGTAGTAGATCGCCGGACACAGGTCCCAGAGCTCGTCGTCGCCGAGGGCGAACATGACCTCTTCGACGTCGGTTGCGAACAGTGCCGCCTGCCGCGCCTTGAGGTTGTCGAACGGCGGGTGCGACGGGATCATGCCGTAGAAGGAGCGGTGCCCCGGCTTGTAGACGGGGACGATGATTTCCGGGTTCTCCTTCAGCCTCTTGAAGAAGTCGAACCCGGCCCCGTCGACAACGTCCCATTCACCCGTCTCCAGACCCGCCACCTTGGTCTCCTCGTCGGGGACCTCAAGCCAGATGATCCTGTCAACGTAGCCCACCGTGCCGCCGACATACAGGTCAGGGGGGCCGTCGGCAGGAACGTAGTCGGTGAACTTCTCAAGAACGATCCGGTCGCCCTGCCGCCAGTCGGAGAACTTGTAGGCGCCCGAGCCTATTAGCTCAGTGGTTTCGTATGTCTCAAAGGATGCCTTGGTGCCGGAGTACTCCTCCGGCAGGATGACCGGAGTGCTCCAGGCCTTGGAAAACGCAGTGGTCACCAGGCCGTAAGCCTCGCTCAGGTTCACCGTGAATGTGTCACTGTCGACCACCGACAGGGGGTTGTCCTCGTCGATGAACTCCCTCAGCAACCCGGCCTGTGCCGAGATGCCGCCGAGCCAACGTCCGATCGAGGCCACCATGTCGCTGGCCTCTACCGCGTCGCCGTTGTGGAACGTCAGTCCTTCCCTGAGGTGGAAGGTATAGGTGAGCTTGTCGTCGCTAAGCTCCCAACGCGCAGCCATTCTCGGCTGCTCTTCGATTTGCGAGTTCCAACCCAGCGGCGTCTCGAATATGTGTGAGGCGACCGCGATGGTCACGTACGCCTCCGTCCAGACCGAATCCAGGCTGGCCACGCTCGCCTGGGAGACCGTCCTTAGGTCGCCGCCGAACACGGGCTCTCCGGCCGGGGGAGTCGTCGGAGTCGCGATTACGATCCTCTCGGTCTCGACCTCAACGATCTTCTCGGTCTCGACCTCAACGATCCTCTCGGTCTCGACCTCGACGATCCTCTCGGTCTCGACCTCGACGATCTTCTCCTCAACCACCGGCACCTCGACGATCTTCTCCACGACCTCGGCTTCGCCTGCGCAGGCTGCTGCGACGAGAGCCGCGATCGCGAGGGGCACCAGCACCAATAGTGCTCGTCTCATCAGATCCCTCCCTTGGCCTCGGGAACCGCGCTCCGGCGGCACCTCCCACGTCCCGAAAGGACACGGCGCCTGCCCGGCAAATCTCCCGGCAACGGCCCCCGAGAACGGCCATCGTTGGAGTAGCGCATTTCTATCACGGCCCGCGCAAGCCCGTCAACCGAAGGATAGTGGCCTACTTTGAAACTAGGATTCTCTCAGCGCCCTCACTATCTCGGCAGCCATGAGCAGCAGGCACGCAATCCCCAAGGGCACGATCAGGGTGCTGATGGCTGCCCAGCCCAGGTCCTCCCACGCCACTCTGGTCATCGTCCTCGCCATCAATGCCAGACCCATCGAGAACACGATAAACGCCATCAGGCGACCCGCAAGCACTACGTCATCCTTCATCTGTTCCTCCTTCGGTACGGTCCTCGCTTCCACACGGCCTGTAACTTGCGCTCTCCCATTCTTTCGATCAGGCACGATACGTCCAGTGGAATGGACGCCAGATCCGCGGCCATCTCGGGCGACGCGAGGTTCTCCAGGCTCATGTGCGGGCGGCAGAACTTGTAGTACGTCGTGTACAGCGCGACCGCATGGCAGTGGTTCTCAAAACTCACGTTGAACCCGTTCGTCAGCCGCATCAGCCGTCTCATCGGCATTCGCATCGTCAGGTTGTGTCGCTTCCCGTACGACGTGCTGATCTGGTCCTCGTCGGACTGACCTGAGATCGTCGCCTCTATTGGCCCGGTGACCGGATCGGGCGAGTATCGGCGGTCATCCGCCACCTCCGGACCGCCGCTGAAGATCTTCACGATCTGCCATTGTCGACGTTCCTACCGAACGCTGACCGGGCGGCCTCCTCTCGGGCTCGGCGGTCGCGAACACCCTCTCTCGCTCCGGAATCGCCGTCGCTGTTGCTACTGCGAGTAGCGATTGACCAAACCCCGGACCGCAGGCCTGGGTCTGACGGACCAGGTCCGGCAAGAGCGCCAAAGTCAGCGTCAGCTCAGGCATGGACCCGGCGCCACCAGTCTCAGCACCGCCTCTGAATCGACGATTCGCCTACCAGACCGATCCCGGGCGGGCACGTACGGCCGCTTCCGCCTGAACCAGGTAAGGATAAACTGCTGGTGCCCATTGCCGAAGCGCTGGGCCCGCTAACCTGTGTCAAGGGGAGTTGACGCGTGCACCGAGTAGCGAATTTTCTGCTCTGGGGAGGGCTGGCCCTGTTCATCTTGGGCGTGGTTTCCTGCGGGGTCGGATGCGTAACGGCCGCAGCCTCGGTCGCCGGCGGTAGCTCGGAGGGTTTCGTGACCGGCGGCAGCATAGGTGTAGTTGGCCTGGTGGCCCTGATGATTTGCGTGGTGATGGCCCTGACCGGAGCGGTTCTCAAGGCGTTCCTGAGCCTGGTGAGCGGTGGGCGACGCTAGCCTTCATCCAAGCCCCGGCCCGGCGACGGGGGTGCGGATGCAGCATCCCCTCTGGATCCTGCTCCGCCGGCACATGAAGTTAGACACTGCCGATCAGTGCCCACATCCGCACCCCATCGAGCCATCCCCGTAGGGGTTCCAGCGCAGACCGAACGGGAGGTCCTGTGCTCTCAGGAGGCCATCGTCGAGACCTGCAGGGTTCAGCGATGAGGATCTTTCACCGAGCGGAACCTTACAGGCACCATGATGATTGTCGCCAGAGCCCCGGCCGCGGCCGCGTAGATGAAGGCCGTCTCGATGCCAAAGCGCTCGACCAGATAGCCGGCCAGCACCGGGGAACCGAGCACGAAGGGCTGGCTGGTCAGCCCCATCACTCCCATCGTGGAGGCCTGCACGCTCTCGTCGGCAACGTCCATTATGGCGGTCTGGGTGATGTTGAGGATCGCGTAGAAGAACATCCCGAGCGCGCAGATCACGACGCCCAGCAGCACCCCGCCGCCGGAGTAGGCTATCGCAAGGTAGAGCAGTGCCATCAGCCCGAAGCTCGGCACGAGCACCGCCTTGCGCCCGACTCGGTCTGAGACCAGGCCCATGACGGGCTGGGACACTATACCCAGCACGTACAGAAACGACAGGTACAGCCCCAGCCTCAAGGACGAAAACCCCAGCGTCTCTCCAAGGTAGACGGAGAGGAAAGCGAGAATCGCGAGCCGGGCCATGTTCGCTAGGGCGGTGGACGACATCACGGCCACCGCCTGGCCGTTCGTGAACATGGCCCTTACGCCCCGCACATAGTCCGCGAACCGGAGACGGGGGGGTCCCCCGGATTCGTCAGAGGCCTGCTGGGCGCTCTTCAGTCCCACCCAGAGTACCGCGGCAAAGAGGACTGCGGGCGCAAGGTGGATCTGGAAGGCTATCCGCCAGTCGACGGCAAGGATGACGGCGCCGATCACCAGCGGTCCGAGCGAGTCGCCGACGCTCGCTCCCACTCCGTGCACCGACAGTGCCATGCCCCTTTGGTCGGGGAATTTGATGGAAAGGGAACCCATGGCGGTCGGATGCCAGAGGGCGATCGCAAGGCCGACGAGGCCGGCGGCCACGAGGGTCCAGCCGTAGCTCTCCATTGCGCCGAGCAAAAGGTAGCCGAGGCCGAACACCACGATGCTGAGTACGAGGATCAGGCGCCCGCGGCTCCGGAAGGTGTCGGCGACGTAGCCTGATACGAGCAGCAGGCCGCTGGCCACTCCCATCTGTACCGTGGTGATGGCACCTACCTCGACGGGCGTCAGGTCGAGCCCTTCCTTCAGATAGGGAAGGGCGAGTGCGAACACCGCCACATACCAGTGGACGACGACGTGGCCGCCGGTGACCCAGGCGAGGAAACCAGACCGGGTCCTGCCCATGCCTGCGAGGGTTGACCTTATGGCCGATGTAGGGCGGTGGGGCTGGAGCAAGCGCGCGGCTCGGCGGTGAACGACGGGTGATGTGGCCCCGCGGTAGCGGGAGGAATTCGGGACCGCCTCGAAACCCTATCACGTGGAAGGGAGAGCAGCTGCGGTATCGGGGAGCCCCCGCGCCGCCCCCGGCCTAGCGGGCCACGAACGAGGTGACGGTGTCGGAGTTGACGCTGATGGTGTATTCGGTGCCCGGCTCAAGCTCGTAGCCCAGGGGCACGATGGTTTCGATCCGGGGGTAGTCGGCCGTGCAGACCGCCATATCGTCTGCGACCTCATGGTGCGTGATGATCACATCTATCCCGTTCGGGTCCGTTCGCCGGGTCTCGTATCCGTTGAACTGGGAGCATGAACTGCCCCTGGGCAGCGCCGACACCACGCGGAGCCGGTATCGGGACGGGGTGCCTTCCAGTAACACCAATTCGGTGCTCTCGACCGGCGACTCTGCTATGAACGTGTGCCTCGCGCCGAGATCGGGCGGGGTGAAGGTGGTGGTTTCCCGACCGTTCGCGATCACCCGGTAGGTCTGCCCCGGCTCCAGGGGAGCCTGGATATGCTCCATCGCGTCTAGCTCGACCACCTGCTCATCACAGTCAATCGCCCAGGGCGTCGGCGGAGGCTGCATCAGGGTGACCGTGACGTCTATGTCGTATCCGCTGAGCTTTAAGTCCTGGCTGCCGGGGCGTGCGCATCCCTCGACGGTGGACTGGTAGTAGGCGACGCGCAGCACGGTTTCAGGCTCGTTGGGCAGCAGGTTGGCCGAGATCACGCGTGCCGGGACCTCCACCCAGGTTCGCCAGTCCGACCCCTCTCCCGCCAGCTCGGGCGGGGGTTCGACCAGCACGAGGAGCATGTCGATCCTGTCCGGCTTGCCGTGTGTGATTACCTCGTAGGCCGTGTCGTTCGTAAACGCGAGGCGTCCGTCGGATTCGATGATGCGGGCGCCTATCGAGTACGTGCTGCGTGGATCGATGTCCGCGCGGCTGTATTCGACCTTGAACTCTATTGGCGCCTGGCCGGGCCCGGAGATGGTCTGGCTGGCGATGAGCGGGGTGGAGGCATCCGCATAGGAGACGTCACGCAGCTCGACGACCAGGGTTGCGCCCTGGCTGAGGTCCAGTCTCTCGCGGTAGTCGACGGTCCCGCTCACAGACGCGTCCGAGCTGCGCCCTGAGGCTATCTCGATCTTGGAGTCGCCCGGCCCCGGCCCGCCCTGGCATGCTGCCAGCGCGGCGATGGAGATCGCCGCGGCGCAGGTGAGAATGACCTTTGCCCTAATGTCCATCAGTCATATAGACGACCGGCGGCACCAATTGGTTCCCGGGCTGCAGGGCCGGCGTTGGTAGGAGCACTGGCGAGACTGTTAAGCCGGACTTGCCTGGTCTGCCGGAGGTTGTCGCGGCGGACGGCGTTGCCTGATTGGGCCGGACATCCTGCGGTGGGAAGGCGGAGCTTCAGTCGCACGTATCAGTTCAATACGGGCCACTCGGGCTTCAGGTCAATGCCGGCTCGCCTGGCTCTCGCTGCGACCGAATCGGCGACCGTCCGGTAGACCTCGCGCTCGTCCACCCGGGCCGACTTTCCCTCGCTGAAGACGACCTCGCCGTTGACCAGAGCCGTATCCACGCTTCCGGTTCCCATCGTTAGTGCCAGCAGGTGAAGCGGGTTGTCGGAAGGATGAGCTTCCGCCGCCTGTGCGGATCTGACCACCACGTCGGCGCGCTTACCCGGCTCTAGGCTTCCGAGCTCTGCCTCCAGTCCGGCGGCGGCGGCGGCGTTGATGGTCTGCATCTCGATTAACGTGCCAGGTGAGATGGGATCGTTGTAGGTCTGCGCCGCGAGGTGCGCCGCGAGCATGGTCTGGGCCGGTGTGCAGTCGAATGCGCCGTCGGTTCCGAGCGAGACGCGGATTCCCTGGCGGTACCGCTCCGCCATCCGAAAGCTCGCGTCCCGACCGATGCCGAGCGAGAAGAAGGCTGTCGGGCACCATACGATCTGGCAGCCCGACTCGCGAGCCGCGGCCTCCTCTGCCCCGTCCAGCGCGTTGGCATGGACGATGACGGTCTGCTCGTCCAGTATGCCCAGCTTCTGCAGGTGTACTAGCTGGCTGGTGCCGGTCATGGCGCGGAAGATCTCGGCCTCCCTCGGAACGTAACCGGCGTGCAGATGAAGGGGCACGCCGTTGTCCCGGGCGCATGAGTGCGCAGCCCTCAGAAGCTCCGGGGAGGCGGTGCCAAGGCCGTAAACGAAGATGTACCCACGAACCAGCGCTTCCGGGTCTTTGTTGCGGTGAAGCTCCGCGTCCATCTGTCTCAGTGACCGGTCATGGTCGGCGGGCGCACGGGCAGTCAGGCTCGAACTCACGAGGGCAGGTATGGCATCGAAGGCCTCGCGTCTATCCCATAGATAAGGCGGTGCGAATAGGGCCCTCAGGCCCAAACGCTCAACCGCCTCCGCCCCCGCCCCGGTCGAGAACAGGGAGCCCGGCTCGATGAACATCGTAAAGCCCCCCCGAAGCATCTCGAGACCTGCCATGGCGATAGCGGAGGCTTCATCTTGACCGGTGACACCTGCCTTCCAGTCCGCGAAATTGACGGGCGATGAGCCGGCTTCATGGATGCTCCCGAAGACCCCCCGACAGGTGGCATGCACAATGTGATTGTGAGCGTCGATGAAGCCGGGGTGCACGATGCCGCCCCGGGCATCCATCGTCAGCCTCGCGGCGAAGCGACCCCTAAGCTCGTCATCGGTACCGACATCCACGATGCGAGAGCCGGTGATCGCCACCGCGCCCCGGCGATAGATCCTGCGGTCGGGACCCATGGTGATGATCTGGCCGCCGTGAATGAGAATGTCGCACTTGCTCCTGTCCATATGCCTGTACTCCATAAGCGACGACTGACTGGTGCCCAAAGCGATCCCGCATCGAACCAGATTGACACCGATCTAGGGTGAGGGCGCAAGGGTGGACGGATGCGGCGATCGTGGAAGCGATCGTCGTAGAGTCTTACCTGCCACCCTCCATCCCTGCCGGGTGTCCGGCGTTGTGTCGTTCTGCATCTGGGGCCCTCGCCTTGCGGCAAAGCACCTAGACTGCTGCTCCGCCATCTCCGGAATACCGCTTCGCTCACCTCGACGCCCGACCCGGGTCATCCTGTGGACGACATGATGATGACGGCAGGTGGTGTATATGGAAAGCTACACGCTAGGAAATACTCGGCTCCTAGACCGAGTCCGCTCTCATCCCCGCAGGCGATAATTCGCGCCACAGGAACCATGGCATATTTACCATCGTTGCCCGTGTTGGGAGTCTTCAGCCTCAAGGGACAGGCCGGGGGAGATGCCGGTGTCAGGGTTGGAGGACTGGAGCTGACTGAAGGCAGAACCATCTTCGAGATGAGGGTGGCCCTGTGACCCGCAGATTAGGGGCTGGCGTGCCCATGCTGAAATTTCACTGCAGGGGCAGCGCGAATGCGACGAGCGCCGCTTCCGCGCCACGTCCCGTGGCGATAACGACGATCTGCCGCCCCGACCGCGTCCGGTAGGTCATCGGGTTCGCGCTGGTTGGAAACGGCGTTGCGCCGCGCCAGAGTTCGTCACCCGTTGCCTTGTCGAACGCATACAGGCACGGGCCGCCGCCGCCGAGGAACGCCAGGCCCCCCCTGGTCACCAGCGCTCCGGCGTTGCCGAGCGTGCCCAATCGCTCCGGCAAGTCGACGCCGCGAAGAAGGGGATGCTTGCGAATCTCGTCGCTCCCCTCCCCGAACGGCACCTTCCATGAGATCTCGCCCGCGTTGAGGTCGATCGCTACGAGGTGGGCGTAGGGAGGCCTGGTGAGGGGGATCGGGCCGAGCTCGATCTCCGGGGCCTCTGCCGCGCCCGGTCCGCCGGCCTCCCGGAACATGACCCGTGTCGCGCCGTAGGGGCAGTTGTTGCTGTACTCGACATCGACGCGCGGGTCGTCGCCCGAATTCTCGCAGACCTGGTTTGTGTCGGCTTCTTCCGACGTCCGCACGTACAGGAGTCCGGTCTCCGGATCGAACGCCGCCCCGCCCCAGTTTGCGCCGCCGCTCGCTCCCGGACGCTGGAGGGTTCCCTGAAGGCTCGGCGGGGTGAAGAGCGGACCCAGCCTAAACCGCTTCATCTCCGCCACCGCGAGCGCATGTATCTCCGGAGTCAGATCGTTGGCGTCTTCAGGCGATACGCCCTGCCGGGCGAACGGCGGGGGCCTGGTAGGGAATGGCTGCGTCGGATACAGCTCCTCGCCCGGAACGTCCGTGACCGTGTCCACGGCGCGCTCCCCGATCGGCCACACCGGTTCGCCCGTCACCCGGTCGAACACGTACGTAAAGCCATGCTTTGAGACCTGCGCCACCGCGTCAGTCTCACGCCCGTCCACCGTTATCGTCACCAGGTTCGGTGCCGCGGCGAGGTCGTAGTCCCACAAGCCGTGGTGTACTGCCTGGAAGTGCCATCGCCTCCCGTCCGTGCGCGCATCGAGGCACACCAGCGACTCGGCAAACAGATTCGCCCCTTTTCGGCGTCCCCCCAGTAGTCGCTGTTCGGCGTGCTCGTCGGTACGTAGAGGAGCCCCCGCTCGGCGTCGAGCGACATTAGCCCCCATACGTTGGCGTGGCCGGTGTAGCGCCAGGACTCCTCCTCCCAGGTGTCCGCCCCGAAGTCGTCGCTGGATTGCGGGATGGTGAAGAACAGCCAGCGCCGCTCCCCCGTTCGGGCGTCGAATGCCTGAACCGTACCGGGCGGATCGAACTCACGCTGCACCCCGTCGGGCACACGGCTCCCGACGATCACCAGGTCTTCGAACACTACCGGAGGGGAGGTCTGGTCAAACTCGCGGCTGACCGCGCGACCGTGCCCCTCGGTCAGCACGACACTCCCGCCCTCGCCGAAGTCCGCGTCCAGTTCACCGGTTTCGGCGTCGATCGCATACAGCCGGTCTCGGCTGTTGAGAAAGATGCGCGCGTCGTTCCCGTCGCTCCGGTGGGCGATGCCCTGGTGCTTGAAGCCAGTCGGCCCCGCGCCGACCGGACCGCCCTCATACGCCCTCGGATCGAACGTCCAGAGTTCCGCGCCCGTCTCGGCGTCGAGTGCCGCCACTCGCGTGTACATCGTGGAAAGGTAGACGATGCCGTCGACCATGATTGGGGGTGGACTGGAAGGGACCCGGCTGCGTGCCGTACTTCTCGAGGGGTGTCTCGTTCGGCTCCCATATCGAGACGATCTCCAGTTCGCCGACGTTGGCGGCCGTGATTTCCTCGGCTGCCGAGTACTTGGTGTGCGCCTGGTCGGAGCCGACGAACGGCCAGCCGGTTGTGGCGCCCGGCTCCTGGGCGCATGCGATTGCGACCGATATCAGGTCAGTTGTGACAAAAAGGGCCCTCATGAGAAGGACTCCGATTGGGAATGACCGGCCGCGAGCAGGCCATACTGGCCTGCCGAAGTTCGATCGACGGGGAAATCTTGGTGCAGTGTCACGCGGCTTCTGGGCATTCACCTTCGCCGCCAATGGCTACAAGCCCCAATGGCTACAAGAAGGTGAGGTACGTCGTGGTGGAGATAGGGGGACTCGAACCCCCAACCTCGGCATTGCGAACGCCGCGCTCTCCCAGTTGAGCTATATCCCCAATGGGTGTCGCCGGCAGCACTGCGGGCCGGAAGATTATAGCATGGACACCTGTGGACAGGCGGCCTCAGGCCGCCTGCCGAAGTTACATGCCTGGGCGCAGGAAGGTACACTCAACGGCTAAATGGCAACACTCAAAAACCTCATCTTCACCCATGAACTGGATAGGGACTGGATAGAGCGCGTGCTGTTTCCCAGGTGCGATTCGCTAAACGATCGCAGGGAGGCTGGCACCGAGCTCGGCGGCAGGGCGCTCTACTGCCTGTTCTATGAACCCAGCTTCATAACGCGCGTCTCCTTTGAGCGGGCAATGGAGCTGCTGGGCGGACGGTGCCATCAGACGGAAAACGCCTCCCAATCCTTTCCGGTGACCACCCCCGATCACATCGACAACGTGGTCAGCATTCTACGTAGCCTTCGCATGGACGCCGTCGTGATTCGCAGCAGCGAGGCGGGCGTAATGGCCAAGGCGGCCGCCGCCGAGGTGCTTGCGGTCGTGAACGGGGGAGGTGCGGTCGACCATCCCACTCAGGCCCTGGCGGACCTCTACACTCTGCGCAGGGAGCTCGGCCGCGTCGATGGGCTCCACGTTGCGGTAGTCGGCAGGCTGGAGCACCGGAACGTCAACGCCCTGCTTACGGGCCTCTCTATGTTTGAGGGCGTGACGGTCACCCAGCTCCCCTTCAGCGGGGATCTAGCCCCGGAGGTGGCCGCACTGTGTGAGGACAGGGGCCTATCCCTGAGGAGGGCGGCCGATGTGACCGATGTGGCATCGGCGGACGCGGTGTATCTGAACGCGCCACGCACCGTCGCTCACGCCCAGTTGCTCGCTGCAAGGGGGACCCCCGGGCTCGTCATCGATGAGGCGTTCATGGCATCCCTGAAGCCGGATGCCGTAGTCATGGACCCCATGCAAAGGAGCGGGTATTTTTCAGTAAGGGCCCGCGATCGTCGGCTCGCCTATTACCGGCAGGCGGAGTACGCTCTGGTGACCCGCATGGCGGTGCTGGCAGAACTGCTCTCCTGAGCGGCCGGTGAGCCGGGCTCCGACGATGGCGGATGGAGAACATCGGGGGTCCGACCTTTTCCGGGCAGGCGTCAGGCGTTTGAGGCAGGACGCCTCGCACGGCGCTTCCCAGATCACGGCCGAGGCGCTTGCTCTGTTCGGTCACGCGTCGGCCCAACTGCCCGATGACTCCTCCAGAGAGGCCTCCCTACGTGCCATGGCGGAGAGAATCGCCTCGGCGCGGCCGGCCATGGCGGGACTCGGCAACGCGGTTCGCATTCTCTGTTCCGGGCTGGCCGCGTCCGAGCCCTCCCGCGCGGTGGCCGTATCTGAAATCCACGTCGCCGCGCTGCTCCGCGCTTCCGAGGCCGTCGCCGCCCACGCCGCATCGCTGTTGCCGGACCACTCGACGCTGGTCAGCTGCAGCTACGGTACGGCCGTATGCCGGCTTGCCAGCGCGGCGCTCTCGCGCGGCAAATGCGTGACCGCGGTCGTCTACGAGCCGGACGCGGCGCCCGATGCCTACGGTCGCTGGCTCGCCGAAGATCTCCGTGTCCTCGGAGTGGAGTGCCGGGTTCAGCGCGAGCTGCCAGCGTCCTGGACCGGTGGCCAGGCGGTTGTGATCGGTGCCGACTCGGTCACTTCGGACGAGGTATTAAACGGCAGTCCAAGCCTCGCTCTGGTTGGTGCCGCCGCCGAACTGGCCCCGGTCTACGCCCTGTGCGAGGAGGTGAAGATGACCGGCGGAGACGTCGAGGCGGAACCGGGCCTTAATAGGGTCCCGCTGGAGCTTTTCACCGCGGTTGTGACCGAATCGGGTCCCCTCTGCCCCGCTGCGGTCAGGTCGCGTATATCCGGTCTGACCTCGCGGCCATGATGAAGTCGTTTCTGTGCAGGCCTCCGGTCGCGTGCGTCCACCACTCGATGAGCACCGATCCCCATTCGACGGTGAGCCTCGGGTGGTGGTCCTGCTCGTCGGCTTCGGCCGCGATGCGGGCCGCGAACGAGATGGCGGAAGCGAAATCGTCGAACGCAAAGGCCCGCTGAAGGTGCGGCATGCCCCCGTGGTTGACGACCTCCCACCCGGGAACCTGGGCTCCGAGGGCAGATGCCTCCTCGGCGCTGATCCTGGCACCACCTCGTCTGGGGCTCACACAGCTCTGCTCTGCTAGTGACATCGGGCTACTCCTTTCGCCAGCGGGTTCTGCGGTTTCGCCTCCCAATCATATCGCCGGCTGGCTCAGCCGGTCGCTGATGCCGACTCGGAACGAATATACTCTGGCGCAATGCGCCGCCTTCCCCGCAAAGACCCCCGAGGACCCCTGACAACATGAGCCAGCTTCAGATGCGGAAGATCAGAGAGACCGGGCTGTCGGTGACGACGCTCGGGATGGGAGGAGCGGGACTTGCTGGCATGTACGCCTCGTTCGACAGGGATCAGGCTGCTGCGACGGTCCTGGCCGGGTACGAGGCTGGCATAAGGTTCTTCGATACCGCCCCCCAGTACGGCTACGGAAGAAGCGAAGAGGTCATGGGAGAGGTACTGTCTGGACTGGACAGGGACTCGTTCGTGGTCTCAACCAAGGTGGGGAGGCTCCTGGTGGACGCCCCGGAGGTTGAGGGCACCGAATTCGGCGCCTTCTCCGACCTGCCGCCGACCTTCGAGCACCTTGACTACAGCCGCGACGGCGTGTTGCGCTCGTTCGAGGAGAGCCTAGGTCGTCTCGGCCTTGACCGGGTCGATGTCCTGCTCATCCACGATCCCGCCCCGTCGGGTTGGGATGAGCTCAAGGACCAGATCGCCAGGGAGGCCTATCCGGCTCTCGAGGAGCTTCGAAGTCAGGGTGTGGTGCGGGCGATCGGAGCGGGCCTGAACGATAGCGAGAAGTTCATCTACCTGGCCGAGCGGGGCGACTACGACTGCGTGCTCATAGCGCTAAGGTACAATCTCATCGACACCTCGGCCCTTAACGAGTTGCTCCCCCTGTGCACCGAGCGAAACATAGGCGTGTACCATGGCGGGCCCTACAGCAGCGGCATACTCGCGTCCGACCCTGACGTCGAGACCGATCTCGGGACCAGGCACTGGTACGCCAAGGCGCCTGAGCAGGTGGTCGAGCGGGCCAGCAGGCTCAAGGCGGTCTGCGACCGGTACGACGTGCCGCTTAAGGCGGCGGCCCTGCAGTTCGGGTTGGCCCATCCTGCGGTGGTTTCGACGATTCCGGGGCCGCGCAGCCCGTCTGAGGCAGAGGATAACGTCGCCATGGCGCTGTTCCCCATCCCCGAACAGCTCTGGGAGAAGATGAAGGCGGAGGACCTCATTCCCCTGCACGCGCCCGTGCCCGTAGGGGTAGGGGAGGGTGGCAAGCGGTGCTAGGCAAGGCCTCCGCGGTCCTCGGCAGAGTGGCCGCCTTCCCCCATTTCGCATCGCTGAGGTCTTCTGCGGACTTTCGCAGCATATGGCTGACCGGCATGTTCTCCTTCGGCGGCATGTGGGCGTTCATCGTCGCGGCCTCGTGGATCGCGCACGAGCGCTCGGAGGGCTCGGGCTGGGTGGGAATCATCACCTTCTCGGCGCTCATCCCCTTTCTCGTCGTCTCGCCCATAGGCGGGCTGCTGGCCGACCGGGTCGAGCGCCGCACCCTGGTGTGGATGTCGACGGTCGTAAACACAATCGTCGCGGTCGGCATCGCGGTAGCCGGCCTCACCGGCTCGCTGGAGCTGTGGCACCTGGCTGCTGCGGCGTTCGTGGGCGGCGGTTCGCGCGCGGCGATGGAGCCGGGAATCCAGGCGATCATCCCCAACCAGGTGCCGCGGCGCCACCTCCTTAACGCGATCACGCTCAACGGCCTGACCCACCACGGGTCTCGCTTTTTCGGCCTGCTGGTGGCCGCCCCGCTTCTGGCCGTAGAAGCGGTCGGATCTGAAGGGGTGCTGGTCCTGAGCGCCGTCCTGACCGGGGTTGCGATCATATTCGCGGCCCGCTGCCGCACGATCTCGCGGGGCGAGCGTACGCCCAGGTCGGGGCTGATGCGCGGCATGATGGAGGGACTAGCGTACGTCTACACGCACAGAACCATCGCGATCTTCATACTCCTGGTGGCCTTTCACTGCGCCTTGGTGATGTCGTTCGAGTCGATCATGCCGGTCTTTACGGCCCAGAGCCTGGGGGCGACCGACGGCTCGTACCTGGGCTACCTGATCATGGGCTTCGGCCTGGGCTCGACTATAGGGATCCTGATCGTCGCCGGGGTACAGAGCGAGAGGATGAAGGGTCAGCTGCTCTTTTGGACGGGCATCACCAGCGGCCTGACGCCGATCGTACTGGCCGTATCCGGTCACATAGTTCCGGCCATCCTGTTCGCCGGCCTGATGGGAGCGACCCAGGCGACGTTCATGGCCATAACCAACGCCTACGTGCTCATGATCGCTCCGGACCGGCTGCGGGGCAGGATATCGAGCCTGTACGTGCTGCACGCCGGTGGCATCATGGCATTTGCCAACCTGGGATACGGATTCCTTGCGGACCAGTACAGCGCATGGGGTATCTTCATAGTCACGGGCGTCCTGTTCGTTGCGGTGGTCATCGGCCTGTCGGGATCCCAGCCCCTGCTCCGGAGGGTCTATCGCACCGGACAGCTTGCCGCCCCGGCCTAAGGCCGACTTGAGGTCGTCGGTCCAAAAGGCGGTCGTCCCGGCCGCGGGTCTGGGTACGCGCTTTCTGCCCGCGACCAAGGCGGTCCCAAAGGCGCTATTGCCGGTGCTGGATACGCCGGCCATCCACATGGTTGTCAGCGAGGCGGCGGCGGCCGGCATGCGGAGCGTGGCGGTAGTGGTGGCGCCGGCCGACCGCGCCATCGAGCGATACTTCAGGGCCGATCTCAACCTGGAATCGGCCCTGCGGTCTGTGGGCCAGGCGTCGCTGGCCGACTCGGTTAGGGGGCTGGCGGAGATCGCCGAGATCGAATTCATCGTGCAGGGGCGGCCCGGCGGACTCGGCCACGCGGTGTCTGTGGCGGCCGAATGGGTCGGCGACGAGCCGTTCGCCGTCCTGCTTCCCGATGACCTCATCTGGACGGACGGCCCGGCGATCGGGGAGATGGCCGCCCTCTACGATCGGCTCGGCGCGAGCGTGGTCGCGGTGAGACGGGTGCCCGATGACCTGGTGCCCGGTCTCGGTATCGTCGATCCCGAACCCGCAGGAGACCGGCTGCACAGGGTCAGGGCGCTGGTGGAAAAGCCCCCGCTCCACAGGGCGCCCTCCAACCTTGCGATCGTCGGGCGCTATGTCCTGACGAACAGCGTGCTGAGCGCTCTGGAAGAGACCGAGCCGGGCGCGCGTGGCGAACTACAGATCACCGACGCGATCTCATCGCTGGTAGACGGCGAAGGGGTTTACGCGTATGAGTTTCCCGGGCATCACATCGACGTGGGAACACCTCCGGGGATGCTCGAGGCGGCGCTGTACGAGGGGCTGCGCCGACCGGACACTGCCGACAGGATCAGGCGGCTGCTGGCCGCTACCGCCGGCCCCCGCAGTGGGGCGTAGGGTCCGCGTTGACAGCCGGGGCGGGCGTGTTTAGCATGGGCCACCGCCTTGGGGATGGGGGCGCCATGGTACAGGGAATTATGCAGGACCTGGGATCGATCGACGCGTGGCGCGACTCGCTGGCCGAGTTCTTCGCCACCGGGCTGTTCGTGTTCGTCGGTGCCGGAGCGGTGATCGTCAGCGGCATCACCTCCGGTGGCGACATGAACGCGGCACGGCTGGTCGCCATAGCGCTGGCCAACGGGCTGGCCATAGCGCTGTTGGTCTATTCCACCTCACACATATCCGGCGGCCACCTGAATCCTGCCGTAACGTTCTCGGCGGCTCTGACCGGCAAGATACGCCCCGCAAAGGCCTCCATGTACGTGGTTGCCCAGCTGGCAGGCGCGGTCCTTGCGGGACTGCTGCTCGTCTACGTCGCCCCCGACGCGTGGGAAGGAAACCTGGGCGCCCACGGTCTCGGCGAGGGCGTATCGGTGGGAATGGGATTTACGGTCGAACTGGTGCTCACGTTCCTGCTCGTGTTCGTCGTGTTCGCCGTGGCGATGGACAGGCGGGCGCAGGGTGCGCTGGCACCCCTTTCGATCGGCCTTGCCATCGTCGTGATACACTTGGTCGCCGTTCCGCTCACGGGCGCGGGCGTCAACCCGGCGCGCAGCCTGGGTCCGGCCCTGGTATCCGGATTCTGGACCGACCACTGGATCTACTGGGTCGCCCCGCTTGCGGGAGGCGGCCTGGCGGCCCTCGTCTACCAGGTCCTGTTCGCGCCCGAGGCCACCGAGGCCTAGGCTGAAGGGCCCGTGCGGGCCCTTTTGATCCGCCGGTCACGAGCCGGCGGTCGCATCGTCGCCGAGGCTCTGGTCCACCAGTTCTATGAGGTCTACAGCCCGTTTGCCCTCTCCCCCTGGCCTGGAGGGGATTGCCTGTTCGAACATCTGCAGGCAGAACGGGCAGGAGACGACGACGGCCTCTGAGCCGGTCGCCAGGAACTGGTCGGTGCGCAGGTGGTCGATACGCTGTCCCCGGCTTTCCTCCATCCACATGTGACCGCCCCCTGCACCACAGCAAAAGCTTCTTCGCCGGTTCAGCTCCATCTCGCCTAGCTTGAGTCCCGGGATGGAGTTGGCAATCCGCCTCGGCTGTTCGTACAGGCCGTTGTGCCTGCCCAGGTAGCACGAATCGTGGTAAGTGACCTTCCCGGGATCGGGGCCGCTCCCAGGCAGGACGGCCGCTGCTGGAACTATGGCTCCGGAATCGATCAGCTCGGCGACGAGCTCTGTGTAGTGCATGACCGTGTACTCGCCGCCCAGAGCCGGATACTCGTTCTTGATGGTGTTAAAGCAGTGCGGGCAGACCGTTACGATCTTTCTTACCGAGTAGCGCTCAAACGTGGCGATGTTTTGGCCCGCCAGGACCTGGTACAGGTACTCGTTCCCCATGCGCCGTGCGGGGTCGCCCGTGCACCTTTCCTCCTCGCCCAGTATGGCGAAGTCCACCCCGGCGCGTATGAGCACCCTGGCCATCGACCGCGCAACCGACCGGCTGCGTTCCTCCAGCGCCGCGGTGCAGCCCACCCACAGGAGGTATTCGGCCCCGGGGTGGTCTGCGATCGTCCTGACGGCCAGACCCTCGGTCCAGTCGGTCCGGGTGTGCTGGGTGCCCCGCCAGGGATGACCTCGCTGCTCCATGCTGGTCAGCGCCTCCCGGGCGGTGTCCGGCATCTCCGCGCTCTCCATCACCAGGTGCCTGCGGACGTCGACGATGGTCTCCACATGCTCTACGCCAACCGGGCACTCCGATACGCACGCCCCGCAGGTCAGGCAGTCCCAGATCGCCTCGGTCGGCAGCCATCGTCCGATCAGGGGTCGCTCGTCCTGGGCGTCCGTCCCTCCCGCCAGCTCGGGCCCGGCGTCCAGCACGTGCTCTTTGAGGTTCTCGACGATGTGCATAGGGGAGAGGATCTTGCCGCTGACGTTAGCAGGACACACTTCGCTGCACCGGCCGCATACGGCACAGGCGTATCCGTCCAGGAGCTGCTTTCGCGAAAACTCCTGGATGCGCGCCGCCCCGAAGGTTTCGGCGGTCTCCAGATCCGGGGTGCCGAGCGCGCCGGGCGCCTTGAGCGAGCGCATGATGAAGCTGAGCGGGGCACCCAGCATGTGGGCGTGCTTGGAGACGGGAATGTAGATGGCGAACCCGAGTATCAGTCCCAGGTGCAGCCACCAGAAAAATCCATGGAGTCCATTGGCCAGGCCGGTGGAGATCCCGGCTTCGGAAAGTGCCGATCCGATGGCACCACCGATCAGCGCGTCCGCGTGCGGCCCCGTCCCGCCGGAGGCGGAGTACATCGCCTCGGCGAGCAGGGTCAGCGCCATTAGCAGGGCGATCAGCAGCAGGATGACCGCGGCGTCCGGTCTCTGGGTCAGGTCAAAGGACAAGCGCCGCGGCGTCCTGATCCACCTGCGTACGACCGCCCAGGAGATCACCAGCAAGAACAGGGCCGCCAGCACGTCCAGGTAGGACGCGAACACGGTCACCCCGGTATCGGTGATCAGCCATCCGGAAAAGGGCCGCCAGGCCGAGTCGGCGAATATGAACAGCAGATAGCTGAGCAGAAAGGAGAGAAAGCCCCAGAAGATGAACAGGTGGGCGAGGCCCGCCCTGTCGCTGACCGACACGCTTTGCAGGACCTTGGCCTGGCCGAGCACGGGCCGGATGGCGCCAAGCACTCGCACCGCGGGCCTGTCGGTCCGGCCCGGACGCCCGAGCATGATCAGCCTTAGCATGCGCCGGTACGAAATCAGCCCGGCGGCCCCCAGCGACAGGCCGGCTAGCACATACACGCCGGCCCAGACCGGTATTGCCCCGAACAGGTCGTGTGGAGGGCTCACGCTCTAAACAGCGCCAGCACTAGGGAAGAGGCGACGAGCCAGAGCACCACAGTCGCCACGAGGTGCGCGTCGGACACGAGCAGGTCTTCGGGGCTCTCTCCCAGGCCCCTTACGTTGACAAGGTACAGGTAGCGCATCAGCCCGTAGACGACGAATGGCACGGTGATCGCCATGGCGTAGTTGTCCGGCAGGTTGTCGGCGGTCAGGGCGTAGAGGATGTAGGCGGTGAGCGTCCCGGGCATTACCACGTAGGTCAGCTGGTCGATCAGGCGCACCGAATATCCGCGCAGGCTGTCGCGCTGTTGCTCCGCGCCGTCCCCGGCCGTGACAAGCTCGCTTCGGCGCTTTCCCAGCGCGATGACCAGGGCACCCAGGCCCGTGCAGATGTACAGCCATGGCGAGATGGGCACCCCCAGCACCGCGGCGCCCGCCACGGCCCTTAGGACAAAGCCCGCCGCGATGACGAATACGTCGACCAGAACCACCCTCTTGAGCGCCGCCGAGTAGGCGACCATCAGCGCCGCATAGCTGAGCGCCACCCAGCCGAAGGATGTCTCCAGCAGGAAGGACAGGGAGACCGCGACTGCGATAAGGGCCGCCGCTGTGGCAAGGGCTACCGCCTGGGATAGCCTGCCGGAGGCGACGGGGCGCCAGCGCTTTGCCGGGTGCGCGCGGTCCCTCTCGGCGTCGGCCACGTCGTTGAGCAGGTAGGCGGCGCCAGAAAGGACGCAGAACAGCAGGAAGGCGAAGACGGCGTCCACAACGAGCGGGGCGGCCTCGCCGACCCGTGCGGGGCTCCAGGCCTCGCCGACCGTGAACAGCAGGGCAAAGAAGATGATCAGATTCTTCATCCACTGCTTGGGACGCAAGGCGACGACCAGGGCCCTGGCCGTACCGGATGCGTCGCATCGCAATGCGCTCCGTTCGCCGCTGCTCACGCACCGATGATAGGTAGAGGCGCCCGGACGGTCAACGCCGAGCGACCGAAAAACGGTCTGTTGACATATCCGGAGCCTGTTCATAGGATGGTTAGCAGTCGAATTAGTAGACTGCTAACGGGCCCTCCGGGCCCGGTCGGTGGCGGCAGGGAAACGGGCCCGCCTCCCCTTGCGGGGGCGGGCTCGAGTTGGGCCGGGGCCATAAGCACAAAGGCAATTTAGGAGGAGATTCTAGATGACAGAGTTCAAGCCGTTGGGCAACCGGGTCGTGATAGAGCCGATGGAATCTGATGAGCAGATGTCCGCGGGCGGGATCTACATCCCCGATACGGCCAAAGAAAAGCCCCAGGAGGGCAAGATCGTGGCGGTTGGCCCGGGCAAGCTTAACGACGATGGCTCGCGGACGCCCCTCGAGGTCGCCGTTGGAGACATGGTCGTCTACTCAAAGTACGCCGGGACCGAGTACAAGGATGGAGATACCGAGTACCTGATAGTTCGAGAGGACGACATCCTCTTTAAGAAGTAGAACAGGTCGTCGACAAAATTCAGACCCAGGGTCAAGACGACGCCCGCCATACCAAGGCCGGGCGCCGGTTGCCAGGAGGAAGATCAATTGGCAAAGCAGATCAAATATAGCGAGGACGCCCGCGCAGCCATGAAGCGGGGCATAGACAAGCTTGCGGACACCGTTGGGGTCACACTCGGCCCCCGCGGGCGCAACGTAGTGCTCGACAAGAAGTTCGGTCCGCCCCAGGTCATCTCCGACGGCGTGACGATCGCAAAGGAGATTGAGCTCGAGGACGAGTTCGAGAACATGGGTGCCCAGTTGCTCAAGGAGGCCGCCTCCAAGACCAATGACGTGGCCGGCGACGGGACCACCACCGCAACCGTTCTAGCCCAGGCGATCATCCAGGAGGGCTTTAAGAACATCGCCGCCGGGGCCAACCCCATGGCGCTAAAGCGCGGCATCGACAAGGGCGTCGAGGCGCTGCGCAGCTCGGTCGAGGAGATGTCGCAGCCTGTCGAGGGCAAGACCCAGATAGCGCAGGTTGCCTCCCTGTCGGCCCATGACGAGGTCATGGGCAGCCTCATCGCCGAGGTTATGGAGAAGGTCGGCAAGGACGGTGTCATCACGGTCGAGGAGTCCAAGGGCCTCGAGTACGAGCAGGAGTTCGTCGAGGGCATGGAGATCGACCGGGGCTACATATCGCCCTACTTCGTGACCAACGCCGAGAGGATGGAGTCGGAGATAGACGACCCATACATACTGATCACGGACAAGAAGATCTCGGCCGTGTCCGACGTGCTGCCCGGCCTTGAGAAGATCCTGCAGGTGACCAAGAACGTCATCATCATAGGCGAGGACATCGAGGGCGAGGCGCTGGCCACGCTCGTGGTCAACAAGCTGCGCGGCACCCTCAACGTGCTCGCGGTAAAGGCTCCGGGCTTCGGGGACCGGCGAAAGGCCATGCTCCAGGACATAGCGATCCTGACCGGGGGTAACGTGATATCCGAGGAGGTCGGGAGAAAGCTCGACTCGGTGCAGGTCGATGACCTCGGCCGCGCCCGCCGGGTCGTCTCGTCCAAGGAGGACACCACCATCGTCGACGGCGCGGGCTCTGAGGATGCCATCCAGGGCCGTATCAATCAGATAAAGGCTCAGATCGAGGAGACCACCTCCGACTTCGACCGGGAAAAGCTCCAGGAGAGGCTTGCCAAGCTGTCCGGTGGAGTGGCGATCATCAAGGTCGGCGCCGCCACTGAGGTCGAGCTCAAGGAGAAGAAGAACCGTGTCGAGGACGCCCTGTCGGCGACCCGGGCCGCGGTCGAGGAGGGCATCGTGCCCGGTGGAGGCCTGGCGCTGATACGTGCCCGGCAGTCTCTCGACGGCGTGACCATGGAAGGGGACGAGGGCACTGCGATCAGCATCCTTAAGCAGGCGCTTGAGGCGCCGATGAAGCTCATCGCCTCCAACACCGGAGTCTCCGGTGACGTGATCCTCTCCCAGAGTCTCGAGGGCGAGGGCGACATGGGATATGACGCCGAGGTCGGGGAGTTCACCCACCTGCTCGAGCGGGGCATCATGGATCCTGCGAAGGTCACCCGGGCGGCGATCGAGAACGCCGCGAGCGTGGCGGCCATGGTGCTGACCACCGAGTCCCTGATCACCGACATCAAGGAGCCGGAGCCGGCCATGCCGGCCGCGCCGCCCATGGACTACTAGGCGGAACAGGATAAAGGGTCAAGAGGCCCCCTCCGCAGCCGGAGGGGGCCTCTTCTTTGTGTGCCGGGCATGAACGTTAGCTTGGAGGTGAGAGTCCTCTACCCATCCTGACGGAGGAGAAGGGTTAGCGAAGCGCAAGGGCGTGGCCGCGAGGCGGGGTCTGAAGGAAGCGCGTAGCAAAGTCGCGACTCGACGAACAGGAACCGGATGGGAGGCAGGACTGGCCGGACGAGTGAGCAAAGGATCACGAAGTCCATATCCGTCAAGGGTCAGTGCTGTAAATCCGGCGGGTGTGCGACGAAGGCTGGCGGTCTTACCCCGGGAGGTCTGTGCCGTGTTTCCGAGAGGGAACTGGGGGAGCTGTGAGGCTCCCCGACCGCGGTGCAGAAGTCAGCAGAGGGCATAGTAGTCGTTACCGAAAGGGAAGGACGAAGGCCCGAACGGTTGGGAGAGGCGAGTAGGACGCGCATCTCATGGGCATAGAGCGGCAGAACATCCAGATGCGTCTGGCTTTCGCTGAGGGGGAGAGGGGTGAAACCCCGGTGCCCTGCGGGGGAGGGACCGAAATGCCAGTGGCGGTGAGTGCACCCGAAAGCCTGGCGGAGGATGGAGATCTGATGGAGGAGGTGTGTGAGGGCGGGAATTTGACGGAGGCACTCAGGCGAGTCAGGTCGAATCGAGGTAGTCCCGGAGTGGATGGGATGAGGGTGGAGGAACTGGTGGGCTACTTGAGGGAGCACTGGCCAGCGATTCGGGAACAGTTGTTGGAAGGGAGCTAGGTACCGCGACCTGTGAGGCGGGTAGAGATACCCAAGCGGAGCGGTGGGGAGCGCCGACTGGGCATTCCCACTGTGCTGGATCGGTTTATCCAGCAGGCGGTGCTGCAGGTTTTGCAGAGGCACTGGGACCGGACTTTCTCCGAGCACAGCTACGGCTTTCGGCCGGGGCGCTCATCCCATCAGGCGGTGGCCGAGGCACAGCGGTATGTGTGCGAGGGTCGTCGGTGGGTCGTGGATATCGACCTGGAGAAGTTCTTCGACAGGGTGAACCACGATCGGTTGATGGGACGTTTGGCGCAACGGGTCAGGGACAGAGCGTTGCTCAAGCTGAAGGTAAACGGTTTGAAGAGCGCGGTGGACAGGCCATGGAAGCGGAAGTTTCTGGGATTCAGCTTCACGGGCGGTAGGGAGCCAAGGGTACGGATAGCCCAAGCGGCTCTGATCCGGTTCAAGGAGCGGGTACGGGAACTGACCCGGCGGATGCGGGCGGTGGGGCTGGAGCGGATGGTGAAGGAGCTGTCCGCGTATCTGAGGGGATGGCATGGCTACTATGGCTACTGCCAAACCCCATCTGTGCTCAGAGATCTGGACTCGTGGATACGTCGACGCCTGCGTAGCGTCGTCTGGAAGCAGTGGAAATGGGGTCGGTCACGGTATGCGGGCCTGCGTGCTCGAGGGGTATCTAAGGAGCTGGCCGCCCAAACGGCGGGCAGTTCCCACGGTCCCTGGCGCATCAGCCGCAGCCCGGCCCTCAGCTACGCGCTTCCCTCTGCCTTCTTCGCCGCGCTCGGCCTTCCCCGTTTGGCGCCCTAACCGCATAACCCGCCGAACCGCCGTGTACGGACCCGTACGCACGGTGGTGTGACAGGGACAGCCTGCGAGGGCCTACCTATGTCGAATTTGCCGGTGGAAAATCGCGACGCGTACGCGTATAAATGGTGCCGCGAAACCTGTGATGTCAAGCCGATCCACCACTCCCCCAGGACAAGACAACGTGGCTGCGTCGAACGGTTTCACACATCTGCACGTCCACACCGAATACAGTCTGCTTGACGGCCTGAGCCGCCTGGAGGCGGTTGTGGACAAGGCCGCCGAACTGGGCATGGACGCCCTGGCGATTACCGACCACGGCGGCCTGTACGGAGCGATCGACTTTTACCGCATCGCCAAGGAGCGGGGCATAAAGCCGATCATCGGTTGCGAGGTGTACGTAGCGGCCCACAGCCGGCATTCCCGAGACCCGGGCGATAAGCGCCCGTACCACATGACGGTCCTGGCAAAGAACCAGGCCGGGTACCGCAACCTGGTAAAGCTGGTCAGCAGGGCGCACCTGGAGGGCTTCTACTACCGGCCCCGTCTGGACCGCGAACTGCTGGAGCAAAACAACGAGGGGCTGATCGTCCTTTCGGGCTGTCCGAGCGGGGAGGTGCCCCGGGCGATATCGGAGGGACGGCTGAGCGATGCGCGAGAGGCCGCCTCATGGTACCGGGACACGTTTGGGGACTACTACCTTGAGCTGATGAGACACGGCGGCGTTCCCGAGCTGCCGGCGATCAACGAAGGCCTGATCGCCCTGTCCGCAGAGCTCGGTATCCCCACTGTCGCGACGAACGACTCTCACTACGTCGATCAGGCCGACGCCCCATTCCAGGACATCCTGATCTGCATTCATACCAACACGAACGTGCTGGACGAGCGTCGCCTGAGAATGACCGAGGATTCCTATTACCTCAAGAGCGCCGAGGAGATGACCAGGCTCTTCGCGGATGTCCCCGGGGCCGTCGCCAATACCGGGGCTATCGCCGCGATGTGCGAGCTCGATCTGGACTTCGACACGCTCAGGCTCCCCCAGTTCTTGCCTCCTGACGGGCTGGCGGCGGACGAGTACCTGCGGCAGATCTGCCGGCAGGGTCTTTCCAGCCGGCTCCCGAACGCCGGTGAGGTGGAACTGGCTCGTCTCGAGTACGAGCTTGAGGTCATCTACCAGACCCAGTTCCCGAACTATTTCCTGGTGGTGTGGGATATAGCGCGATTCGTCCGCGAGCAAGGGATCTTCTTCGCCGTCCGCGGGAGCGCCGCCGCCAGCCTGGTGCTGTTTTGTCTGGGGGTCACGGACATCAACCCGCTCGAGTTCGACCTTGTGTTCGAGAGGTTTCTGAACCTAGAGCGCAAAGAGATGCCGGACATCGACATGGACTTTCAGGACGATCGCCGCGACGAGGTCATCAGCTACGTCGTCGACCGCTATGGACGCGATCATGTGGCCCAGATCATCACCTTCGGCACCCTGGGTGCGAGGGCTGCCATAAGGGATTCGGGCCGCGCACTGGCCATGTCATACGGCGACGTGGACAGGGTGGCGAGGCTCGTACCGCAGCGGCCGCACATCTCCCTCAGGGAGGCGCTCGACTCGAGTACCGAGATGGCCGATTTGTACCGGGATGATCAGGAGGTCAAAAGGCTGATCGACACAGCGCGCCAGCTGGAGGGTCTGGTGCGACACTCGAGCACACACGCCGCCGGAGTGGTCATCTCCAAGGAACCGCTCGAGCAGTACGTTCCCCTGCAGAGGCCGGTCAAGGGCGATGAGCACGGCGTGAACACGACCCAGTACGCGATGGATCCCCTTGCCGCCCTGGGCCTGCTCAAGATGGACTTCCTAGGGCTGGCCAACCTCACGATCCTTGAGCGAACCCGCGGCCTGGTAGAGCGCCGCACCGGCAAGAGGATCGAGCTGACTGAGATACCCCTGGACGACGAGAAGACCTTCGAACTGCTCTCACGGGGCGAGACGGTCGGCGTGTTCCAGATGGAGGGAGCGGGCATGACCCGCTACATACAGAGCCTCCGGCCATCGTCGCTCGGCGATGTGGCAGCGATGATCGCCCTGTACCGACCCGGGCCCATGGAGCACATAGACACCTTCATCAATGCCAAGTACGGACGTGAGGCTCCCGAGTACCCGCACTCAGATCTCGAAGAGATTCTTCGCGAGACCTACGGGGTGATCGTCTTTCAGGACCAGGTGCTTCACATCGCGCGCAAGTTCGCCGGCTACTCGCTGGGGGAGGCGGACATAGTGCGAAAGGCGATGGGCAAGAAGATCCCGGAAATCATGTCCAAGGAGCGCGAGCGATTCATCGAGGGGGCGCTTGCCCAGGGTTATTCTCAAGGGGTCGCAGAGCGAGTCTTCGCGCTTGTTGAGCCATTTGCCGGGTACGCCTTCAACAAGGCCCACAGCGTCAGCTACGGCCTGATCTCCTACTGGACCGCCTACTTCAAGGCCAACTACCCGGGCGAGTACATGGTCTCCCTTCTGAACGGCTATTCGGGAAACACCGATAAGGTAGCGACCGCGGTCGCTGAGTGCGCCCGCCTGGACATACCCGTAGGGGTGCCGGACGTGAACGAGGGCGAGGTGGAGTTCTCGCTCAGGTACCACGACGACGGCAGGCCCACAATCCTGTTCGGCATGGCCTCGGTCAAGAACGTCGGCGCCGCCGCGGTCGAGCCCCTGGTGGCCGCCCGTCGCGAGCATGGCCCGTTCGACAGGATCGAGGAGATGTGCCGGGCGGCGGATATTGGTGGCCTCAACAAGAAGGCCCTTGAGAGCCTGATCAAGGCCGGCGCCTTCGATTGTTTCGGGGACCGCACCTCCGTACTCAGCATCGCCGGGCGCATCATCTCCCTGGCACAGAGCGAGGCCGATCTCCGCGGCTCCAGCCAGACGACGATGTTCGACCTGTTCGGCGAGAGCGTGGAGATTCCCCTCGCGCAGATCTCCATCGAGGAGGGCGCCACTCCTGACTGGCAGAAGGGTGACTGGGAGCTTGAACTGCTCGGCGCAGACCTGTCGACGGTGAGCTCGATGTCCTCGCTGGCCGCCAGTCTCGATCCGTCTACCATCCTGTCCCGCGACGGCATAAGGCCCGACATGCACGGCGAGGAGGTCAGCCTTGCCGGACAGGTCGACGCCATCACCAATCGCTATACGCGCGACGACCGGCCGTTCACCATCGCCACCCTCAAGATGCTCGGCGGGGAGATAGACGTGTTCGTATGGGAGGAACTGCAAAGGTCGACGGCGGCGGTCTGGCAGCAGGGCAAGCTCGTCAGGGTCGTCGGCACCGTCAGGGACCGGGGCGAGGACAGGGTCAGCATCTCGGCGGCCTCAGTCAATGAGCACGTGGTGGGCGATGCGGAGGCAAAGTTGGCGCCGCCGCCCGTGGCCCCGGCCGAGCAGGTCGAAACAAGCGTGGCGGCCCGCGATCTCCCTTCTCCCGGGCCGATCGGGTCCACGAACGGGGCGGTCGCATCGCAGGACGATCGGCCGGTTCGCCGAAGACTCAGTCTCAGGATCACCGAGTCGGGTGAGCCCCAGCGTGACCTAAGGCTCCTAGAGCAGCTCGTGCGCACGCTGCTGGAACATGCCGGAGACGACGAGGTGGGTATGGAGATCGCCACCGCAGACAGATTGGTTCAGCTGGACTGGCCACGGCTCGGCGTCGCGGCAACCGACGAATTGGCAGCCGAGTTGGCCGACCTGCTCGGTGACTCCGGCCGCGTGGCCTTGCTGGGATGAATTCCCGTGTCCGATAGGAAGAAGTGGGTGGTGCTGGAGATAGCCCCGGATCAGATCCAGGCCGAGATGCTGAGGGACCTGCTGATCGAGGACGGCATTCCGTCAATGATCGGGCAGGGCGATACCAGTTCGTTCATGGGCATCTCCCTGAACCCTGTTCGCGTGATGGTGTTCGACGAAGACGTCGAGCGCGCCCAGCAGGTGCTTACAGAGCTGGGTTCCCCGGAGTGACGGGGTCAGTCCGGGGCTACGAGTCCGGACCGAGGCCGCCCGTACGTACCGGCCCTGCTACCCGCGCCACCAGTGGGGAGGAGGAGCGGCAGGCGAGATGGATGCCTCCCTGTCGATGAGCCACCGCTTGAGGGCGAGGGCGCTCTTACCCTTGCCGTAGCCGCCGAGTCCTCCACCACTGGCCACGACCCGGTGACAGGGCACGAGGAACGGAACGCGGTTCCGTGCCATGGCCTGTCCGGCGGCGCGGGGAGCGTTCGGACGTCCGGCGCTCTCGGCCAGCCACTTGTAGGTGCGGGTCTGGCCTCGGGGTATGGATCTGCAGGCCTCCCAGGCCGACCTCATGAAGGGAGGCGCACCGGAAAAGTCTGTCGGAATGTGGGAAAGATCGAGGACGTTTCCGTCAATGTAGCCCTGTATGCCTTCCCTTACGTGTGCTAGGAGATCGGGCTCGAAGAACGCCCCGTCCAGCTCGCCTCCAAGCTCGTCGGCACAGTCTCCGGGCGTCGGCTGCGGTATCGTGGCGCGCCGAACCCCCGCTTCCGAGGCGATGACCCCGACCCAGCCGGCGCCGGTCTCGAATATGTCGTAGCAGAGTCGCTCGCTGACCTGCATCAATCGCTCCGGGTCCGTCTCATGGGCACCAGCCTCCTGAATATCCTGACCACCAGCGCCCCCCTGATTCGCTTCCAGGCTAGATGCATCGGCAAATCGTCGACCGACGTTGAGGCCGGCCCGCCGTAGGTCACCGCGGAGTAGCGGGTCGCCACCAGCGCGGCCTCGCCGGCCACGCCTGGAAGTGCGGCAGCCAGGCTGCCGGCATACTCGCGGGGCGTCTGGCTGCCTGATCTTCCTACTCCGGCCAGTCCGCCGAGCCTGGCCATCTTCGCGTAGACCTGCTGCTCGAGGGCGAGGCCTCGCTGGGCAAGGTTCCACAGGACCTGAAGGGTCGCGACCACGAGCAGCAACGCGACGATCACGACGATGATAGGCAGGACGACCACTCTCATTACGTCTATACCTCTGTCGCCGCCCTCAAAGCCGCCCTCGGCGCCCAGGCCGATCGCCGACAGCTGGGCGGGGAATACGAAGCCCTGGAACTCGGCGAACTCCTGGTCGGGCGAATCGGCCGTGTCTACGATCTGGCCTCCTCTGGTCGGCCGGCCGATCTGCCGGTATGGATCGGGCCATGCGGGTGTGGGCTCGAAATCGACCCAGCCGAATTCGGGGAAGTAGACCTGGACCCAGGCGTGGCTGTCAGAGTCCCTGACGGCATTGAGGCCTGATGCCTCGTCGAACTCCCCGGGGGCGTACCCGGCAGCAAGGCGCGCCGGGACACCCGCCGACCTGAGCATCACGGCCATCGATGAGGCGAAGTAGTCCGAGTAACCTGTTCGGGTCTCGAAGAGGAAGTGGTCAACCCCATCCGAGCTGGTCGGGGGAGCCTCGATGTCCTGCGAATATGTGAACGATTCCCCCCGCAGGTATGTCTCGATGGCTCTGGCCTTATCGAGAGGAGTGTCCGCAGTCCTGGTAAGGCGCCCGGCCAACTCCCTCACCCGCTCCGGAAGGTCGCCGGGCAGTTGGAGGTAGTGATCGGTTATCGAGGCGTCATAGTCGGTGCCCGCCCGACGCAGGTCTTCGTTGGTGGCCGTCGATACCAGCGACACCATGTCGTACGTCTCTCCGCTGATCAGCTGCTCATCGAACTCGAAGGAGACGACATCGGGCGAGATCGACTCCTTGCGCTGCAGCGTGACGCTGTCCACCTGGGGTCTTCCTCCGGGCTGGCTGTAATCGATGTGCGTCACAACGAGATCGTCGGGTATCAGCTTTGCCACCTCCGACTCGACGAAGCTGACCACCGGCGAGCTGAGCCTTGTCCGGAGCTCGGTCGCAAGCGCCTTAACGTCCGCGGGGAAATCGGCCTCGCCGCTCGGGTCCGCCATGCTGATCTCGAAAGACTTGGGGGATAGCACCTCGATGGTCGCCTCTCGATTTAGCCACTCCAGGTTACCCCCGGCCAGCAAACTGGTGCCGTCGAATTGCAGCAGCAAGCTCTGTGGGACTGCGGTGCGCTTCAGGGCGTCGCCCTGCGGCGGCGGCACGGTCTCCGGACCCACCTTGACCTCCCTGGTTTCCCCGGCGACCCATCCTTTGGGGGTGTACTCGCTGTAGGTCCGGGAAAGCCAGTATGACGGGTACTCGGTGTCGGCCATGAAAACGACCTCGCCGTTGAAGTTGATCGGTCCAAGGAAGGGCAGATTGTCTCCAAATGGTCGCCCGTGGATGTTCCTCTTGGAGGCGATGCCAGTGACCAGCCGGCTGAGACCGCTCTCCAGCGACGCGACGGGCGTGCGCGCCTGGGTCCACACGTTTGCCACCGTCTTTGAGACGTACACGTTAAGGGGTATCGACGCAGCTACGGTCAGCACGATGGCCGACAGGGAGAGGGCGGCGGCCACGGTTACCCATCCCCAGGCGGCCGAGAACCTGGTCCCTGTATCGCGCCAACCGATCTGGCTGTGCACAAAGCCCATTCGCACGAGCAGCAACATGCTCAGCGCGACGAATATGAAGAACGAGGCGACTCGCTCACTCGGCAAGAAGCTGATGTGAGTGAACAGGGCCAGCCCGCCCAGAATCAGCGTCGGCCAGACGTATCTGCGCCTGAAGAGAAACCAGGAACTGAAGAACCCCAAGAGCCATCCGCCGCCGAGCAGGGCCATGCTGAACGGCATCAGGTCTGTGCTGATCCCGCCCGAAACCGCCGCCTGGTACCAGTCATTTAGCCGCAATGCGGTCTGGTGTATGGAGCCTGTGAAGGACTCGTCCTGTACCAGTCGGGAGGCCTGCCAGTAGACGATCACCACCCCTAGGGCCAGACCGAACACTACGAGGACGGGCCACGGCCACCTGACCTTGGCCATGGCCAATCCTGCCAGCGAGGACAGCAGAACTATCAGCACCATGCCCGGCGTGTCCGTCCACTCCGCCTGCTGGATCGTGACTCCGACCACCAGCACCAACCCCCACAGGATCGCCAGGGTCGCCCAGCCCTCCCGGGGGCTGTAACGCCTGAGCAGGTCGATCAACGCGTGTTCCGCGCCGGCCAGTGACAGGATCCCGTAGCGGCTCCGCGCAGCGGTGCCCGCGGGCGGCACGAGAACGCTCTCGCTACGCGCCACCGGCCACCTCCGCAGGCTTGGCCACTGCGGGCGCGTGCCCGTCCGGGCCCGCCTCCTCGCTGGGACGGTGGGTCCTGCTCAGCGCCTCCGGCAGATAATCGCCCGAGGCCATAACGTAAGTGGGGATGCCGGCGGCCTCCAGGTGGGGTAGAGCCTCGCGGGAGTCGAAGAACCCGCCGAAGGAGCTGCCGTCGATCAGCACGGCAACGACCCTGACCCGGCGCTGGGACAGCTGCCGGAGCGCCCAGACCCACTCGGGCCTGGGCGAGGAGGTCACCACCACCAGTGTGGTGTGATGGCTCCACAGCATCTCGTCCTCCGCCAGGGCGTCTCCGAGCGGTACACTGCCGTCGGCCTCGCTGCGCGCAAGGTAGGCCAGGACACGATCCATCTGGCCAGCGCCGGTATCGGCTTGGAGCAGCAGCTTCTCCGTCCCGTAGGCGATCAGGCCCACCGGCATGGCCTCAGTCAGAAATCTCTTGGCCAGCGACGCAGCGGCGCTGACGGCATACTCGTCGGTGCTCTCCTCCATCTCGCCGGCCTGAACGTCCTGGTGAAGATCGACCACTATCCAGACATCGCTGGCGTGGCCCTCGTCGAACTCCTTGGACATCAGGTGGCCCAGCCGGGCGGTGCTGTTCCAGTGCACCCTTCCCAGGCTGTCGCCGGGAGCATAGTCGCGCACGCTGGAGGCGTGAGGGGTCAGGTCATGGGTGCGCCGCTTGAGGGAACTCTCGCCCGACAGGTTGGCCGGCGGCACCCGGAAGCCGGGAAGGTCGTGGGCCCTGGGGTAGACGACCACCGAATCGGTGTAAGGGAAGGTGCGCTCCCTGTGGAAGAGACCGAACGGGTCTGTGTTGCGGGCCACCACCGGACCCATCATGTAGATTCCCCGCCTCCTTGCAACGCCGGTAGGGGTCCACTCGACGGCCGCGCTCGGCAGCATACCCATCGCATTGCCGGTCGCAAAACCAGGAAGTTCGCTGAGGTCCTCGACCTCAATAGTCGGTCTGGGCAGGCCAGAGGTGTTTTGCACGGTGATGTGCTCTTCGACCGTGTCGCCGGCCGTAACCCGACGCGTCCTGCGGTCGACCGAGACCGTCATGGACCTAAGGCTGAGCCAGTTCCAGGCAAAGCTGACCGCCACCACCAGGGCGAAGATATAGGCGAGCCTGTAGAACAGTCCCAGGCCAGTGGCCATTCCCGTGATCAGGGCGGCCGCTATGAGTATTGCTATCAGCCAAGATCTGCGCAGTACGACGAATCGCATCATCAGGCGTCTAGCGGCCGATAAAGCCCTTTACGTGGGCACCGGGAACCGGCAGCGCTTCGACTATGCGGCGAGCGATGTCCGATCCCCTGACACCCCTCATCCGCGCGGCCGCCGATACGATCATCCGATGGCTGAGGACGGGCTCGCTCAGCTCCTTTACGTCGTCCGGGAGCACGAAGTCCCTGCCTCTGACCAGGGCCAGGGCCTGGCCGGCTCGAAATAGCGATATGGAGCCCCGCGGCGAGCATCCGAGGCTGATGTCGGCGTCGTCGCGGGTGGACTCGACGATGGACACGATGTACTGGCGGACCAGTTCGTCGACGAACACTTCCCGGGCCGCGTCTTGCATCAGGACGATTTCTTCCGGCGAGGCAACCGCCCCGAGGGAGTCGATTGGATGCGCGGCCTGCTGGTTGCTCACTATCTCGAGCTCTTCTTCGGTGTTCGGATAGCCAAGAGTGATCATGAGCAGAAATCGGTCCAGCTGGGCCTCCGGCAGGGGGAATGTGCCCTCGTACTCGATCGGGTTCTGTGTGGCCATCACAGCGAATGGTCTGGGCAGGACATGCGTCGTCCCCTCCACGGTCACCTGTTTTTCCTCCATGGCCTCTAGCAGGGCCGACTGAGTCTTGGGGGTGGCCCGGTTTATCTCGTCGGCCAGCACGATCTGAGAGATTATGGGTCCGGGCTTGAACTCGAACTCGGAGGTCTTCTGGTTGAAGATCGAGACTCCGGTCACGTCGCTGGGCAGCAGGTCGGGGGTGAACTGGATGCGCCGAAAGCTGCTACCGGAGGATCGAGCCAGACTGCGCGCCAGCATGGTCTTGCCAACCCCAGGCACGTCCTCTATCAGCACGTGGCCCTGGCAGATCAGGGCTATGACCCCCAGCTCGATGGCCTGATCCTTGCCAACGATTACGTGCTTAACGTTTTCCACGATTCGCCCGGCGATTTCCCGGGCTCTCTCTAGGTCCGCCATGGGTTCTCCCCGCGCCGCTTGCCGGTCACGTTGGCCCCCAGAGTCCGTTTGGCTAAGGGGCCAATCGCCCGGCCGACGTCGGGGTACATATTACTGCCTAACATCGCCTCGCACTCTAGCGGGCCAGTGTCGCGACTCAATCCGGGGTGTCAGCATCCGCTGCGCGGGCAAGGGCACTGCACGAGATTGCTTGACCCGGGCGAAGCGGCCGGAGGCTAGTGGCGACCGACCGTCCACTCCCCGTTATGATCCGAAGGATGCGGAACTATCCGGTGAGCCTGAGCAGGAGGGAACCGAAGGACCGGTCCGATATGGGTAGTAACGGAGAAGGGATTAGCCCGATCGGGCGCAGACCGAGCGGGCCGGGCTAGTCCCGTTCGGTCATCCAGCCGGGACTCCGGGCTCGACTGCTACCTCGACTTCGAGCCGCGTGGAACCGCCGCCCCTGAATACGCCGTGGGTGGGTGCGACGTCACGGTAGTCCCGACCCACCGCTACCCGCACGTGCCGCTCGCCGGCAATGATTCGATTGGTGGGATCGAGGCCTATCCACCCGAGGTCGGGCAGACGGCATTCAACCCAGGCGTGGCTGGCCTGGGCCCGGACGGATCGGCCCTCCCGGTCCACGATATGGAGATAGCCGGAGACATAGCGTGCAGGTATGCCCCAGAGCCGGGCGACGGCAATCATTACATGAGCGTAGTCCTGGCAGACGCCTCGACCCGATTCGAGGATATCTTCGATGGGCGATACCACCGAGGTGCTGTCCGGCACGTATTCGAAGGTCCGGTAGAGCGTGTCGGAAAGGTCGAGCAGGGCGATCAGGGGATCGGATCCCGGGCTCGCGATGCCCTGGCGATCGACAAATGCCGCAAGCGCCCGTGAGGGCCGTGCGAACTCGCTCGAGTGTATGAAGTCCCACTCGTCAAACGATTCCCTCCACGAGCGTATCTCCTCCCAGGCGTCAAGGCCCAGTGAGTCGGGCAGGGTCGGGGCTGGAGAAGTTTGCACGCTGGATCGGGCCGTCACCTCCAGCGAGTCGTGGTCCCGGTGGATGTTGATGACGTGCTTTGAATTGCCGAAGCAGTCCTTTTCCATGTTGATCGCGGATGAGGGATCGGTGGTGATCTCAAAGCCGAAGAGGCGCTGCGCCGAGTCGTGCCTGGGCATCAGGCAGAGGGACATCACGCTGTTGCGTATCGGCCAAGCGTAAAGGTACCGGGAGATGTGCTCTATGTCGTAGCAGGTACGATCCATAATGTCATCGGTCTTCTCACCGGGCCGTCGATATCTAAAACGTCGTCAAAGACCGGCGAGTTACCTGAGCGACTCGCTAGTCCCGCCTGCCCATCCGGGTTCTGCCGTCCCCATCCCGGCCATCAGGCTCCACCTGCCAGCCTGACGATCGCCCGGCACGAGTCTACTGCATTGGCCTGCGGGGTAGGTGGACCCGGAGGGGTCCTTCCAAGCATGGACTTTGCGGCTACGGCCCCTCAGTATCCTCCCTGTGGGTATGATCGTTCGTTGCGAATTGGCTGACCGGGGACTCATGCTCGCTGTTCCCGGCCTTGCTCCCTGAGCCCTTCTCGCGTCCAGGCCGCAGGCGTATAGACTGATATTGAGCCGGACGGGAGGGATCCGCCGGAAGCAATCTGACTCAAGGGAGCACAGGCAACCAATGCCGGAAGTTACATCGCACGTCCATGGCGCTCCATCCTGGGCCGATCTTTCCGCCACCGACGAGGCGGCTGCCCTCTCCTTCTACGGCGCGCTATTCGGATGGGGGGACGAACCTCAAGAAATGGGACCGAACAGCTACTACCATATGCAGAAGGTTAGTGGCCGCTACGCCTGCGCCGTCTACCAGCAGGGCGAAGAGGAGCGGAGCCAGAACGTCCCTTCCCACTGGAACATCTACATCACCGTAAATGACGTTGAGGAGACCGCAGCCGCCATTCGCAAGAGCGGCGGCCAGGTCGTGTTTGGGCCCATGGATGTGTTTGAGGCAGGCCGCATGGCGATGTGCCAGGATCCCCAGGGGGCCTTATTCGCCGTGTGGCAGGCAAGAGAGCACATCGGCGCCGGAATCAAGGGCGAGACCGGGGCGATGTTCTGGCATGAGCTGCTGACCACCGACCGGGCCGGCGCCGTAGAGTTCTACAAGGCGGTGTTCGGTCTCGAGGAGTTCCAGGTTCCGGAATCGAACCTTGACTACGTGATGCTCCGGACCAACGAGACCGACGTGGCCGGGGTCCTGCAGATCACCCCCGATATGGGCGAATTCCCGCCCCACTGGTCGGTTTACTTCGGGGTCGACAGCGCCGACGCGACGGCCGAGCAGGCCAGGTCGCTGGGCGCAACGGTATACGTGCCGCCCACCGATATCGTTCCGGTCGAGGGGAGCCCTCCCATAGGCCGCTTTTCGTCGCTGGCAGATCCACAGGGTGCGTCCTTTTCGATCTTCCAGCCCGCCAGCGAGACCCCGAGGCAGTAGACCTCTTCGATTGAGGCGACCGGTCCGCGCCTGACCTGCCTGCGTTAAGGCATGTCAGGGAGCGCGGGCGGGCCTCGTTGCCCCTCGACTACCGAATCGGCAACGGACGGCCTGTAATCTCCAGGCTCAGGACTTCCGCAGGGCCCTGCCCATCAGTGCGCCGGTGTGGCGACCTTCGTCAATGACGATGGTGCCGTTGACGATCACGTAATCGACCCCGTCCGACAGCTCCTTGGGCCTGGTGCGGCTGACGTTCGGCTTGATCTCCGCGGGGTCGAAGATGACCAGGTCGGCGAAGAAGCCGTCCCTCAGGATCCCGCGGTCGGATATGCCGAGCCTCTGAGCCGGTCCGGACGTCATCTTTCGGATCGCCTCCTCCAGGCTGAGGCCCCCCTCCCCGCGCACCATCATCGAAAGGAACATCGGATAGCAGCCGTAGGCCATCGGGGAGGGGTAATCGCCGATCATGACCGCGTCGCTGCCGACCATGTAGAGCGGATGGACCATGAAATCAGGCAGCGTTCCTTCGTCTATGAGCTCGCCGACGAACGAGACCCCGAGGCTCTCTTCAATCAGCAATTCTGACATGGTATCGACCGGATGCTGCCCACGCGCCTCGGCGACGGATTCTATCGACCTGCCCTCGTATTCCTTGTTGTGGTCAAGCCTGAAATTGGTCAACCAGATCTCATTCCAACTTCGAGTAAGCGGGACTACCTCGTCGCGCAGCCGCTCCCTCGCCTCGCCGTCTCTGAGTACTTCCAGGGTCCTGCGAGGGCCGCCGTCCTGGATCCACTGCGGGAACATGATCAGGACCTTTGTGGGACCGAAAGGATAGGGGAACATGTCGAACGTTACGTCCATCCCGCCGGCTCTGGCGTCCTCTACCAGCTCCAGGATTCGATCGGCACCCCCCGGGTGCGTCACCAGCCGGCACAGGTGTGTGAGGTGCACCGGCACCTCGGCCCGCCGTCCTATCTCCAGGGCCTCCCTGAAGGGATCGAGGAACCGGTCCCCCAGCGTGTACCTGACGTGCGTGTGGTAAAAGCCCCCCAGCCTCGCGGTCTGCTCACACAGTGCCACCAGTTCGTCAGTATCGGCAAAGCTGCCCGGCGGGTAGTCCAGGCCCGTGGAAAGTCCGAACGCCCCGTCCTCTATGGCCTCTCTCAGGAGGCCGATCTGAACGTCCATCTCGGCAGCCGTCGGCTGGCGCATATTCCAGCCCACCGAGCCTGCCCTGATCGGGGAATTGCCGACCATGGTCGCGATGTTCACGGCGACGCTTCTGTCGTAAACGTCAAGGTACTCTGAGACCGACCCCCAGGTCTTGGGCGTCGACGGAGACCCGTCGAAACCGGAGTTTAGCCAGATCAGGTCGCGACGGTCGGACTCCCGCCTAAACGGCGCATAGGAGACACCATCGATGCCGATGACCTCGGTGGTAACGCCCTGGTGGACCTTCGGGAGGTGCTCGGGATCGTCCAGGATGACCAGGCTCGAATGCGCGTGGACGTCGATGAAGCCGGGACACACCACCTTGCCCGTGGCGTCGATCGTCCGCACCGCCTCAACATCGGAAACTTCGCCCCGCAATATGCGGAGCCTGTCTCCTTCGACCGCGACGCTGGCGTATATCGCCGGCGCACCGGTACCGTCCAAAACCCTGCCGCCGGATATCAACAGATCGATCACGCTCGCTACCTCCTGCCGCTAGATTCCAAGGCCCGCCGGAGTCCACCGGAGTCGGAGCCGCCCGATCCTCGTCACCCGGCTGAAGCGGGTACGTGGGCCCGCAGGCGCTGCGATCTCTGACATGTGTCCCCTTTGCGGCTCAGCCGGGCCGATCCCTACGTGAGCCTGTAGAGACGATTGAGGGGCACCTGTGTAACCGCCTCTGAGGTGACCGGCACATCGTCAACGGTCACCTGTGCCGCCTGCCCGTCGACCTGTATGTGTGGGCTCACGCTGTTGTGGAGCATCGCGCCCTTCCTGACTGTCCGGACGCCCGTCACCGGCCTTAGGCTCCTGGCCGACCTCAGGCGACGACCAAGACCCGACTCGATCGAATCGGAGGACACGAACAGGGCGCTCAGAGCAGATGGGTTGATGCCGATGCCCCCGAACATGGGCCCGTATGAGGTTGGCTCCGAGCCCGGCACCGTGGCGTTCCCCTCTCCCATCGGTCCCCAGGCGACGAAGCCCCCCTTCATCACAACTTCGGGCTTGATGCCGAAGAAGGCCGGCCGCCACAGGACCACGTCGGCCATCTTGCCCATCTCCAGTGATCCGACATAATCGGCGATGCCGTGGGTGATGGCAGGATTGATCGTGTACTTGGCGATGTACTGGCGGATCCGGTCGTTGTCATTGTCGGGGTTTACCGCTCCGCGCTCGGCCTTCATCTTGTGCGCCAGTTGCCAGGTGCGCGTAATGACCTCACCTATCCTGCCCATCCCCTGTGAATCGGAGTTGATGACCGGTATGGCGCCCAGGTCGTGCAGGACGTCCTCGGCTGCCATCGTCTGTCGTCGAAGCCTGCCCCCAAGCGCCGCGGCGTCCGAGGGGATGCTCAGGTCGAGCATGTGGCATATCGCGGTCATCGCGAAGTGCTCCTGGAACGTGCCCACCGAGTAAGGCACGGTGGGCGTCGTCGAAGACGGGATGATGTTGTCGACCCCGGCCATGGTCAGCAGATCGGGGGCGTGGCCTCCCCCTGCGCCCTCGATGTGGTAGGCATGCACCGCGCGACCGTCGATGGCCTCGATGGTGCCCCGTACGTCGGCCGATTCCTGTAGTCCGTCCGTGTGGAGCGCAACCGAGACGTCGGCCTGCTCGGCCATCTTCAAACAGGTGTCGATGACGTTGCCGTAGGCGCCGAGGTCCTCGTGGATCTTGAACCCGCACGCTCCCGCCTCGATGCTCTCTTCCATCGGGAACGGGCTCGTGGCGCTGCCGGAGGCCTGGAGCCCGACGTTGACAGGCAGGTGCTCGAACGCCTCGAAGGAGCGCTGCAGGATGAGCCGGCCGTTGTCGAAGACGCCACCGCCGATGAGGGTTGTCATTCCGGCCGCCAGCGCCGTCTCCACCACCCTGGGGGTCACTATGTGGACGTGACTGTCGATCCCGCCGGGGGTGGCGATCATGCCGACCCCGTTTACGATGACGGTGTTTGCCCCGATCTCGAGATCGACCTCGTCCATGATGTCGCCGCTACCGGCGCGGCCGATTCCGGCTATCAGTCCGTCCTTGACCCCAATGCTGCCCTTCCGCACCCCCAGCACCGGATCGACTATGACCACCCCCGCGATCACGTAGTCTAGGTCCGAGGCTCGGGTGCGGCGGTGGGCCATCAGCATGCCGGCCCGGATGTTCTTGCCCCAGCCCAGCAGCGCCTCCTCCCCGTACTGAGTCGAATCTGACTCTACCTCGGCCACGATATTGGTGTCGCCGAGCCTGATACGGTCACCCGCAGTCGGGCCGTAGGTGCCGGCATAGCGATGTCGGTCAATCTCAAACGGCATCTGCCATCCCCTCTTGCGGACAGGGCAAACTTGTGGCCGATCGCCTACCGCTCAAGCCTTCGCCTGTCCCGTGTCTCGAAACCCTGCCGATCTCAGCCTCGCCAGGGCAGCCTCGACGTCGTCGAGAGCCCCGTTCACAAAGCCCTGGAAACCGTGAACCTGTCGTCGACCGGCCAGCGGGATTAGGTCGACCGTCAAATCTTTGCCCGGTGCCCAGCGCACGCCCGTCCCCGCAGCCACGTCCAGGCGCATTCCGTATGCCGCTCTCCTGTCGAAGGCTAGGTCCCTGTTCGCTTCGAAGAAGTGATAGTGGGAAGACACGTATACGACTCTGTCGGACTCATTCCTGACGTTTACCGACCTTGTCTCTCGCCCCTCATTGACCGCAACCTTGCCAGCCGCCACGATTACCTCGCCTGGCTTTGCCATCGTCTCTTCTCCCATCGGTGCATGAGCCGCTATCTGATCGGCTCGTCGATCACGAGCAGTTTGGTACCGCTGTCAAAACCCGCTTCGATCCTTATCGGGTCGGCCAGTTCGGCCACACCCTCCAGCACCTCGTCGGCGGTAAGGATCCGGCTGGCCAGCTCAAGGACCTCTTCGTAGCTCCTTCCGGCCCTGGCCTCCTCCATCACCTCGTCGCAGATCAGGGCCACGGCCTCAGGGTGGTTGAGCCTGATACCTCGCGCCCGTCTACGCCGGGCCATCTCGGCCACCGCGAAGATAGTGATCCTATCCATCTCCCTTGGAGTGAGCCTCATGTTGGTGCTCCCCTAGCTCGTTGCGGTCCACCCTAAGGTGGCCCTTCGTGAAGGTCAACGGCTAGACAGGTTTTCTGCCGGACTCGTCCATTTCGGGTCGAAGAGCATTGGGAAGGACCCGCCAACGAATTAGGCGCTGCGCCCTTTGGGTTCATCGCGTGCGGCAGCTCAGCTGCCATCCTGCGATCTAAGAATCTGGCGCGGTCTCCGGCTCCGGAAGCTCTCCTCGCACGGAGTTCGATGTAGGGAAGATCTGTCTTCGCCGCTGGATGCCCGTCGATCGGGCTCAGCGTGGAGGGCCGGGAACCCACACGGCCTTCTTGCGGGGTCTGGCGCGTCCTGTCCTCAAGGGACGTCTGATCAACTCCCGCAGTTCCAGATGACTGTCCGTGGGCCGGGCATTCGCACCGATGGAGGTCAGCTAGACGACCTTAAGTCGATGGTGAGGTCGGGGCGGCAACTCGATGGAGATGGCATCCCCCGGTTTGACCTCGCCCTCCGAAACCACGACGGACATTACTCCGGCTTTGCGGACGATGCCGCCATCGGTGTCGCGGTCGAGGACGGCCGCCATCAGTCCGGGCTCAAGTCCATCGAGCTGCCTGCAGGGATTGCGCAGTCCGGTTATTTCAACCACGGCTGCATCGCCGAGCCTCAGTCTGGATCCGCGCGGCAACTTAAGGAGGTCTATGCCGCGAGTGGTTATGTTCTCCCCCATCCGTCCGGGCGCCACCCTGAAGCCCACCGCCCTCAGCTCGTCGTGCAGCTCTGCGTGGATCAAATGTACCTGCCTGAGGTTGGGCTGGCTCGGATCGCGGGCCACGCGCGACCTGTGCTTTACCGTCGCGCCACGGTGCGCATCCTCGTCTACACCCAGGCCGGCGAGCAGCCGGATGCGGCTACGGCCTGGTTTGGCCATCGAATGCGTTGCACTGCTGCTCACCGCCTCCACTATCCCCTCGCCGTCACACATGCCGCCCACTTGCCGCAGAACCGGTAGAGGGTTGCCACGATGACCGCCCCGCACGATCAACGACCTGTTCGTAGGCCGTCCATTCCGAGCCCTTTCTTTTCTTGTCCTTTGTCACGAACACCGATTTCAGCCAGCCAGAGCCCACCTGAGCGAACCGACAAGGCGAGTTGCTCAACTTGCCCAGCGCCCGCACATACCCTACCGCCAGTGGGGGGAGGCAACCATGCGGGCGCAGTCTCATGGTCGATGTGGAGGTTAGGTACATTCCCCGGCGATCGACGCGTGAAGGCGGCAGGTTGGTGACATTCGCGGTCCAGGTGCGGCATCTCTCCATGTCATCATTATCGGCCCAAACGAGGTCGGTTAACCTTGAGTGACAGGGGAAGGCAGGCGCGAAAAAGAGCGGGGTCGTCTCCACTGGGGGGATAGTTGCTGGTCGTCGTTCTTGTTGCAGGGTTGTTCGCCGGCCTGGTGTCGGGTGTGGCGGGTATGGGGGTCGCCATAGCGGCCCTGCCGGTCCTGCTGTACGGTCCCGAACTGTTCGGCTTAGAGCCCATGTCGGTGAAGGAGGTGACCGGCCTGACCGTTGTGCAGAGCTTTGCCAGCGGCGCCGTCAATATCGTCCGCCACAGGTCCGCAGGTTACGTTCACCGACCCCTTGTGCTCTGGGTCGGGCTGCCTGCCGGGGCGTTCGCCCTGGTCGGGGCGCTGGCCTCCACGGTTCTTCCGGACGCTGCGATCCTGGCGACGATGGTGGGCATGGCATTGGCTGCCGCGGCGGTAATGCTATCCCCCAGCATTCTGAGGGGGCGGGCGAACGGGCCTTCCGACGAGGGATGGTCAGGGGAATCCGGACCACCTGAGGTCGACAGGGTTAGAGCACTTACCGTGGGTGCCGTCGTGGGGGGAGTGGGCGGCATCTCGGGCCTGCCGGGCGCTTTCCTGATGGTGCCGCTGCTCATATTTGGACTGGGGGTACCGACAAGGCTGGCGATCGGCAGCAATCTTGGAATCATGCTGTTCGCCTCGGGCGCCGCGTTCATCGGCAAGCTGGGTGGCACCCTGGTGCCCGCGGTCCCAGCGCTTGTGATAGTCGGCAGCACCATGGCCGCGACACTGTTGGGGTTCGAGATCAACCGGCGACTGAGCGCCCGACACCTCAGGTGGCTGCTGGGCGCGCTGGTAGCCGCAACCGCGGTGCGGGTACTGGTGGACTTGCTCGGCTAAGTGCGGGATGCTCGCGTCGCGGACCGGGTGGGTCGTCCAGGTTCAGCGGCGTGAGGGCGGAGGAGGAAACTCTGGTTGAGTCAAACGGTCCTTGGAGGGATCCGGAGGCGGGCCAAAGCTGATGTTTGCGGATCTGCGGCCGTTCCGATCCTGTCCCCAGGGAGCGTGGATCGTGCATCTGTGCCCGGGCGTCGCGCGCCCAGGCCGGGGCAAAGTCACCGGTCCCGGCCACACCCCTTTGCACCACGAAGGATCCTGACCCCAATGTACCTGGACGGAAAGCGGCCGTCTGAGAATTTCAGCGCAGCGGAATCCTGACGGCCCGCTCCAGGTTGGAAAGGTAGTCGCCGAAGGCGCGGCGTCCCTCTGGCGTTGCCTGCACCCAGGTGCGGGGCTTGGCCTCAAGGAACTCCTTGGTGGTGGCCACGAATCCTGCCTCCTCAAGCTTTCGGAGGTGAATGGTGAGGTTGCCGCCGGTCAGGTTCAGCGTCTTCTGGATGAAGCCGTAGGCCAGCCGGTCGGTCTCGGACTGGTAGACCAGCATCGTCATGATGCGCAGCCGGGTGGACTGGTGGATCGTTTCGTCCAGGACGATCGGATCATCCTTCATGCGGCGCCGCTCTTGCGGATCCAGACCCAGGCTCCTGCCACCACGACCACCGTCACCACGGCCGACACCACCAGTGAGAGGTCGCCGGCAAAGTAGCCCGGAACATAGAACGCCGCAGCGATGCCCAGCCCCACGAGTGCTATCGACGCGTGGTGCATTATGCCGAACAGTACGTACCCCAGCGCCACGATCCCTATGACGACTCCGCCGATCGCGGCGCCGTCGGCCTCGGCGGTCCACAACCCGGATGCAACCGGGACGATGAAGGCGGCTGCCACAACCGAAATCCAGAACGCGAAAACCCGAAGGCCCGCACCGGTGGCGGTGGGACCTTCGGCGTTGTCGCGGCTGGCCCGGTGCCCGATCAAGGAGCTGGCGACCATGCCCACCAGGCCCAGGCCGCCCCACAGGGGTCCCGGAAACCACGGGAAGTCCTCGGCGAACCCGGGCGCGTGCGTGTCAACCGCAAACTGCGCAACGTATGCAATTGCGACGATGGCGCCCCACATCAGCATGATGGTCGGCCATCCGGCCACGTACATCGCGCTCCGGGAACTGTCCAGGGTCGCCTGTATTGACTCCCAGCCCTCGTTGGGACTTATCCGCTCTCTTTCATCCTCTCCACCCTGCATGGGTCACCTCGAACTTTATCGTTACAAACTAGTTTACAAAATAAACTATACAGTTGCAATGTACAGCAATGGGCCGACTGGCAGACCTCGTGGTCAATCGGCCAAAGGCCCGCTGTGCCTGATGGCTGCCTGCGCAGCGCGAACGTGGCATCCAGACCGCGGGCCACAGTTAGGTGGAGATCACTGACGGCGATCGAGAGTGGCTCAGCCCCACTACGATTTAGCCAGCAGGTCAAGCCTAAGGGGTAACGCCGCAAATGGTCCGGAGAGGTGAGGATGTGGTCGGATCAAGGTAATCGTCAGCCACTGACCCTTCTTATATGTTATGTTGCGCGGCGGACTCGATCGGTGCCAAAACGGTCCGAGAACGGCCTGTCGGGTGGCGAGTCCCCTCTGCAGAGCCTGGCAGGCCTTTCTGACCCGCAACCGTGCCGGTTGGTCTGGACTCGCTAAGGAGGTCGGGACCATGAAGCGACTCTTGATCGTTCTGGTAGGAGCCCTCGCCGGCTCAATCGCCGCTGCTGCGTGCGCTGGTGGCGGCACCGAGGTAGTGGAGAAGATCGTCGAGGTGCCGGTTGTGGAGGAGGTGGTCAAAGAGGTTGAGGTCGAAAGAGTCGTCGAGGTGGAAAAGGAGGTGGTGAGGGAGATCGAGGTCGAAAAGGTCGTTGAGGTCGAGGTGGAAAAGCTCCTCATCGCAACGCCCACCCCGCCTCCGGTTACGAGCGATCCCAAATTCGGCGGCACGCTCAGGATCGTCGCGCAGGCTAGTATAAACAGCCTGGATCCTGCCCACGACGGAGCCTACGTGGCCGTCGCGGTGGGCTCTCATATGTTCGAGGGGCCCCTGGGTTGGGACCTCAATCTGGCTGATGGCCCCCGGATCGCCGATGAGTGGAAGATCAGCGACGACGGTCTCACCTGGACCTTCACCCTGCGGCCAGGGATGGTGTTCCACAACGGCGAGTCGGTCACCGCACAGGACGTGGTGACCTCCTTCGGGCGTTACCTGAACGGTGCGCATTCGACGGCCACCCTGATGCATGAGTTCACAGATAACGAGAACCAGTTCACCGTCGTCGACGATCTCTCGTTCAACGTGAACCTTGTGAAACCCTACGGGGCCGTGGCTGCAGGCATTGCCAGGCCCTTCGGCAGCGTCTACGTCATGCCCGACAGCGTGATTTTCGACACGTCTCACACCGCGCCGGCGCCGGAGTACGTGGGGTCGGGTGCCTACGAGTTCGAGGACTGGAGGCAGGGCGACAGGGTGACCCTTAAGCGATTTGAGGACTACGTTGCCCGGGGCGAAGCGAACAGCCTCTACACCGGAAAACAGACCGCCTACATAGACACCCTCATATGGCTGGAGATCCCGGACGAAGAGACCAAGATCGCCGGCCTCGAAACGGGCGAGTGGGACATTGTGGACGGTGCGGGGCTTGACTTCTTCAAGCGACTCAACGAGGACTCCGACTTTGTGGTTCCCGTGTACAAGCCCGGTCATCGATCGGACTTTCGCCCGTGGGCCGGGTTCCCGCCCTTTGACGACCTTCTAGCCAGGAGAGCTCTTCAGGTTGGCATGGACATCGAGGCGACAATGTTCGCCCTGGGCGGTAGAGATCTCTGGGATCTGTGCCCCGCGGTCTTCTACTGTGGCACCCCACTGGAGACCAACATAGGCGCTGACCAGTATTACAACCTCAATGACAAGGAGCTGGCACGCGAATTGGTCGCCCAATCATCCTATGACGGTGAGACCGTCGTACTGTTGAACCCCAGCGACTATGCCACCATCACCCCGGTGGGCATCGTGGTTAAGCAGGAAATAGAGGATATGGGGTTCAACGTGGAGCAGCCGGCCCTGGACTGGGCGACGGTCATAAGCACCTTCGGCGAAGAACGCAGCACCAGATACGCTGGCCTGACGGCCTGGGCGTCCCACTGGTGCTGCGGTGAGCCACTCAGCGACTTTTATCTGGACGGCGATGGGTGGTTCACGGCCAAGATCCCCGAGCTAAAGCGACTCCGGATTGAGTATGCCCAGGCTACCGACCAGGCGGAAAGGTTCGCGATCGCAGAGCAGCTTCAGCTTGAGGCATACAAGAACGTGGTGATCGTTTACCTGGGCACCTGGTACGCGATATTCCCTCACACGACCGGACTCAAGAACTTCCAGGTCAAGGCGTTCCCATACTATGCGAACGTCTGGCTCGAACGTTAGGCGAGGTGACGTGATGTGAAAAAGGCGGTGACGGTCACGTATGACGTCCGCGTGCCAATGTCGGACGGAGTGCGGTTGGCCGGTAATCTCTACCGCCCCGATGCCCCCGGGCCGTTCCCCGCCATCCTGACGTATATCCCCTACCTGAAGGATGGTTTCGGCGGCCTGGGGGGCATGGAACCCTACCAGCGTCACTTCGCATCCAGGGGATATGCTGTCATGCAGCTTGACTTCCGTGGCGTGGGTAGTTCCGGAGGCGTCAATCCGCACCCGTTTGACCCCAGGGAGCGCCTAGACGTCCACGAGGCCGTCGAGTGGATGGCCGCACAGCCCTGGTGTGACGGCGCGGTGGGGATGTGGGGCGTCTCATACGGGGGCATAACCGCGATTGCTGCGGCTACGACGCGTCCTCCCCACCTGAAGGCGATCGTCCCCGTCCATGCCACCGATGACAACTGGGGCGCGATGTTCATGCACCGTGGCTCCCGCCTTATGCTTTTGGCCGATCCCCACTGGGGTCCGGGGATGACAGCCAACAACCTCCTGCCACCACTGCGGTCGGACGGTACACCGGACTGGATCGAGCGCTGGTACGAGCGCCTGGAAGGCAATACCCCCTGGCACCTGGCATGGCACGGCGAACCGCCGACACCGGACTATTTGGAGCGTCAGAAGGCGGACCCTAGCCTCATCGATATCCCGATGTTTGGAATATGCGGATGGCATGACGCTTACCCCGAGGACATGTTCCGCGTATTCGAGCAGGCCCGCGGTCCCAAGAGGATCATGTTCGGCCCCTGGAAGCACGTGTTTCCCGACCAGACGTCAGTGGAGCCCGTCGATTTCGTTGCGGAGATGGACAGGTGGTGGGACAGGTGGCTCAAGGGTGAGCAGAACGGCGTCGAAACCGAGCCGCCTGTAACCTTCTACGTCCAGGGGGCAGGACGGTGGAGGGATGAGCGGGAGTGGCCGATTCTCCGCACCCAAAGCGAGACCTTATTCGCCGCGATCGGCGGAGGACTGGCGCCAGAGCAGTCCGGCGAAAGCCCGCAGGCCGAAGTGTACGAATATGACGCCAGGGTGGGCCTGGCGTCGGCGGCCTACGATTCTGTGCTGGATCCTATAGACTACCCGGCCGACCAGACATCGGATGACCTCGGCTCGCTTCGTTACGATTCCGACCCTCTGGAGGCGCCAATCGAGGTCACGGGGCAGCCGTCGGTAACGCTGTTCTTCAGCACGGATGCGCCACTGGAAGAGGTGAACCTTGTTGCCAAGCTTGTAGATGTAACTCCGGACGGCCATTCGCACCTGGTGACCTTCGACAGTCTTAAGGGTTCCCAGGCGGATCCGGCCGGCCGCTACGACGACGGCGAAGTCTACGCTGCCGCCATCCCGCTGAGGCCCACCTCGTACGAGTTCGGGGCCGGACATAGAGTCCGCCTGTGCATCTCCGGTGCCAACTTTCCTGCGATCTGGCCGACCCCCCGCCGCTACTCCTTATCGGTCTACACGGGCGCGCCTTATGCCACCGAGGTGGTGCTTCCCACGGTTCCTCCCCAGGTGCCACCTCTGCCTCCGCCCAGCCTGACCGTCAATTCGGATTCGGTGAGGCCCAGTGATGCGTTGCTCGACAGGGGCACCGCCTACTCGGTCTGTCGCGACCTTGTTGCCCGGGCCTGCTCCCTTCACGGGAGGCGATGGGTACAGTTGCAGGTTGAGCCACACGTCCAATACTCCAACCACCAGGAGTTTTCGCTGGATGTGGACGCCGATCACCCCGATCGTGCGAGCACTTCGACCAAAGCGATAGCGAGGCTCGACCGACCTACGGGCGCTGTCGAGGTCCGCGTGCACAGTCAGACCACGCTTCGCGCTCTGTCGATAAAGGCCGAGATAGACCTGGACGGCAGTCTCTTTTGGGAGCGCAGCTGGCAGAAGCGGTGGTAGAGGGTCCCGAAACTAACTGTTTGTTGCTGGTGTAGGGAGAACGTCCTCCGGCCGGGGAGGTCAACGGAATGAGGGACTTTGCCTCGTGGTCAGGTCGCATTAGACTGCTTGCCCTACTTTGCCTGCTCGTAGCCGCCGGCCCAATGCTGCTCATGGCGGCCTGCGGATCAGCGGCTGCGCCACAGCCAGAGGGGACGGCAATCAGGGGCACCCCTGTTCCAACGATCGGCGGCACTATAGGTGGCTGCGAGTTAGGGCCGAAGGCCGATTGCCCCGGAGCCGATTTCAGCAACCAGGACCTGGGCGAGATCGTCCTGGGGTGGGGGCAACTCGATGAATCCGGCAGGGAGGGGGCTGACCTCAGAGAGGCCAACCTCCGCGGTGCCCTGTTCGTCGCCTCCAACCTTGAAGGGATAGTGTTTGAGAGTGCCGACCTGAGGGAGGCCAACTTCCGTCTCGCTGACCTCACCAATGCGTCGCTGTTCGGCGCCGATGCCAGCGGTGCCGACTTTACACGGGCGACGCTGGAGAGCGGCGAGTTCAAGGACGCAGACCTGAGCGGCGCCAACTTCAGCGGCGCGGTGATGAAGGGAGGGGACTTCACCCGTGCCGACCTGTCCGGGGCGAACCTTCAAGGAGTTTCGCTCCTGGGCGCCTTCCTCACCGACGCCGATCTCAGTGGCGCCGATCTGACCGATGCCAACCTCACATTCGCAGATGTAACCGGAACGAACTTCGTAGGCGCCATCTTTTGCAATACGAAGATGGCAGACGGCAAGGTCAACAGCGAGGGTTGTCCTTAAACCGACGGCACCCGGCAGCCACCGGCCTCCCGCCTCGCGCGCTGTCCATAGGGGCCGGTATAGACCTGGATGGCAGGCTCTTTTGGGAGCGCAGCCGCCGGAAGCCGTAGCAGACGACGCTGATATTATCTGATTGCTGTTGGTATAGAGTAAACGTCCCCCGACCCGGGAGGTTGACGGAATGAGAAACTCTGCCTCGTGGACAGGTCGTACCAGGCTACTCACCCTGTTTTGCCTGCTCATGCTCGCGAGCCCATCGCTGCTCATGGCGGCCTGCGGATCAGCGGCTGCGCCACAGCCAGAGGGAACGGCAATCATAGGCACCCCGGTTCCTACGATCGGCGGCACGATCGGCGGCTGTGAGATAGGGCCGAAGGCCGATTGTCCCGGAGTAGATTTCAGCAACCGGGACCTGGGCGAGATCGTTCTGGGGTGGCAGCAGAAAGATGATTACGGCAGGGATGCCGCTGACCTCAAAGAGGCCAACCTCCGCGGCGCCCTGTTCGTCGCCTCCAACCTTGAAGGGATAGTGTTTGAGAGTGCCGACCTGAGGGAGGCCAACTTCCGCCTCGCCAACCTCACCAATGCGTCGCTGTTCGGCGCCGATGCCAGCGGTGCCGACTTTACACGGGCGACGCTGGAGAGCGGCGAGTTCAAGGACGCAGACCTGAGCGGCGCCAACTTCAGCGGCGCGGTGATGAAGGGAGGGGACTTCACCCGTGCCGACCTGTCCGGGGCGAACCTCCGAGGAGTTTCGCTCCTGGGCGCCTTTCTCACCGACGCCGATCTCAGTGGTGCCGATCTGACCGATGCCAACCTCACATTCGCAGATGTAACCGGAACGAACTTTGAAGGCGCCGTCTTTTGTAATACGAAGATGGCAGACGGCAAGGTCAACAGCGAGGGCTGTCCCTAGGCCGCCGGCACACCCCCGGGCAGCCGCCTTTCCCCAAGACCGGCCTGCTGCGTTCCTGAGGGGCTCAAACGGGCGACCGACATGGCCCAGTTCCCGGACCCGATTTGGGGGAGTTGCCAAGTTTGAAAATCCGGCCCGTCCATATGGGACTCGTTGCCGGGATCGCCATGGTCACCGTTGCCCTGGCCTGCGGCCGAGCCCACGACGAATCGGGACAACAATCGGGTTTCGCTCCGGAGGGGTCGGTATTCCAGGAGAGCGACCAGGAGTCGGCCGACCGCCTCGTTGGCTCCGCCGCGAGGCTACAGGAGCAGGGTGACTTCCAAAGATCGATCGAGGTTCTCGACCGCGCGCTGAAGCTGGATTCCAGTAACGCGCAGGCCTACTACCACCGTGCAAAAGCCAGATCGAGCATGGGCGATCTCGAGGGCGCCATCTCCGATTATGGCGCGGCCATCCGGCTGGACCCTGAGATGGCGGACGCGTACCTGAGACGGGGCGTTTCGCAATCCAGGCTGCGCCGCTTCGAGCAGGCGGTTGAGGACCTTGACCAGTTCATACGGAGGTCCCAGCCGGACGCCATCGCCCACCGTGCCCGTGGCCTGGCCTACTACGGTCTGGGTGAATGGGAGAGGGCCATAGAGGATTTCGACCGGGCCGTCGAGGTGGATCCAGGCCTGGCGGTCGCGTACAACGACCGTGCCCTGGCACTGGTGAACCTGGGCCGCCACACGGAGGCCATAGAGGACTTCGGCAGGGCGGTGGATTTGAGCCCGGGTGTGGCTGTGTTTTATGACAACCGTGGCGGTGCATGGCAGGCGATGGGCAACTACGTCTGGGCGATCGAGGACTACGACAGGGCACTGCGCGCCGATCCCTCTTATGTTCCTTCCTACGAAAACAGGGGCAACGCTTACCGGCGCCTTAACGAGTACGAGCTGGCGATCAAGGACTACGATGAGGCCATAAGGCTCTCTCCCTGGTCGCCGTCGGTCTACTTTAACCGTGGTGTGACCTACGGCTTGATGGGCGACCTTGAGTCCGCGGTTCGCGACTACGGTCTGGCCATAAGCCGGGATCCATTCTACGCTGAGGCCTACCACAGCAGGGGCAAGGCGCTTGCCATCGAGGAAAACTTCGAGGCGGCGATAGGGGACCTGGACAAGGTAATAGAGCTTCAGCCCCACTGGGCCGAACCCTACAACGACAGGGCCAGGGCCAGGCTGAACCTGGGGGACCCCGAGGGGGCCATAGTCGACCTCGGCACGGCCATCGATCTGGCTCCCCAGTTCACGGCCGCCTACCTCAACAGGGGTATGGCCGCCTACCGTATCGGCGACTTTGAACTGGCGATCGCCGACTACACTAGGGTGATAGACCTGAAGCCGGATGCGCTGGAGGCCTATGAGAGCCGGTCGAGGGCGTACGCGATGCTGGGCCTTGATGCTGAGGCCGGACAGGATGTGGCTGCGCTCGCCGAAATGGGTCTTGACGTAAGTGATCTGGAGGACGAGCTTGCCGACCTGGGCTTGCGCAGGTAGGGGCGTGACGTAATCCGGGCGGCTTCGGGCAAGGGAATGTCCTGGCCACCCTAGAGGAATAGCCTGCATTGGAGGTCATCAATGAGCGACATAACCGATAGCCGCATCTCCGCGGCAGAAGAGTACATGGCGGAACGCTTTGTCGACATAGGCTCGCCCGGGCTGGCGTCCGGTATCCTGCGCGAGGGGGAACTGGTCTGGGCTCGGGGTTTCGGGGTGGCCGATCTTGCGGCCGGCAATCGGCCGAACGAGAAGACCATCGCACGGGTCGCTTCGATAACCAAGACGTTCACCGCCACCGCGATCATGCAGCTCAGGGACCGTGGGCTTCTGGACCTGGATGACCCGGTTACCGCCCATTTGCCGGAGTTCGGCAAGGTTCTCGAGACCGGGGGGCGGGTCGCGGATGTCACCCTGCGGCGGATGTTGACCCACTACTCGGGCCTGTCCGCGGAGACTGCTCTGATGAGCTGGGGGGCGGAGGAGTTCCCGGGGCTTGGCGAGGTACTTGGGGCGCTGCCCCAGACGGAGGTCGTTATCGCGGCCGATTCGCAGTGGAAGTACTCCAACCTGGCGTTCGGGTTGCTGGGAGAGGTGGTCAGCAGGCTCTCCGGCGTGGACTACGTATCCTACGTGCGCGAAAACGTGATCGAGCCTCTGGGGATGGAGTCGACGGCGTTCGAGCGTGAAGACCTGCCTGCCGAGCATCTGTACACCGGGTACGATGCGGTTATCCCTGGCGATCCATCGAGGAGCGAGCTCCGGGTCGCAGAGTACCGGCACCTGAACGGCATAGTGGCGGCGGGCCAGCTCCACTCCTCGGTGGAAGACCTGGCCCGTTGGATATCGTTCCAGTTCCGAGGGGGTGGAGGCGAGGCGCACGAGACCGCGGTGCTCGACGGAAGAACGCTGGCGGAAATGCACCGGCCCCAGTACGCGGCGCCCGACTGGTCGAGCGGTCAATGCCTGGCTTGGGCCGCAGAGCGGGTGGGGGAGCGCGTTCACCATGGTCACGGGGGAGGCATACACGGCTTCGCCTCGCAGATCTGCTTTAACATCCCGGCTCGCACGGGAGTCGTGATACTGGCAAACGTATGGCCGAATGCCGCCGCCTACACCCTGGGCAAGGAGGTCATGGAGGTATTGCTGACCGGCTCGCCGCCGCCCGCGGTGCCGGCGGCCGAGATAGATTTGCCGGCAGCCGAGCCTGCACCCGACCACCTTGCTCCCTACACCGGTTACTTCGTTGCAACTCCGGGGATACCTTCGGCAATAGACTTCCGAGGGGGGGAGCTGTGGATTACGGCACCGGCGGGTGAGGGTCTGGCCATTCATGCGCCGGCGCCGATGGAGGAGACAGGGGAGCAGACCGGCACCTTCATACTGCGCGCCGGAAGGGGTGCGGGAGAGCGTGCCGTCTTCGATCCCGGTCGTCAGTCCTTCACCCTCGGAGGTTGGCTCTACCGCCGCGTGTCGACATAGCCGGAGCCATGGCATCGGACGAATTTCGCAGCCCGCACTTCAATCCGGCTGCGCGTCGAACCTTGCCTCCCAGGGTGGCGGTCTAGAACCTACCTCCTCGGGAATTTGCCATCGACGACCGGCGGACCCTTAGCTCAGGCCGCGCAGCCTCGACAATGGGCGATCCTGGCCTGACCGAATCATTCGGATTCCCGGGATTTCGCTACCAGGAGCTCGCTGGCGCTCCACAACCTGGCTCCGTTTTCCGGGTCCGCAGCAATTGGCGAAACCTGCTTCCGATGCATCAAGTGCAGGTACATCCCCGTAGAGCCGCCCGCTTCCTGCGCACAGCACAGGTATAAGACCGGTCCGATCGCCTCCTCCGGGGACTGGAAGAATTGCCGCAGTACCGCATTGACGATCGGTCTCAGCAGTATGGGCGCGTCTCTGGCAATGTTCGAAGCGACGCCTCCCGGGCACATCGCGTGCACAGCGACATCGATCCTCTCGGTCGGGTTCAGGCGACGGGATAGCTCGGTCGCGAACGTGCAAAGGGCAAGCTTGCTGAGGGCGTAGTGCCGCATGCTCTCGGTGATCCCGTACTCGGTGTATGCACCGAACCGGTCGAAGTCGATGGCCTGGGCGGACCGGTGCGACTCCGACGCGATGAACACGATCCGCGGCGTCTCGCCGGCCCGCGTCGACGGATGAATGACGCCATCTCTCAGCCATCGGTCGATCATCACCCTCTTTCCCAGGAAATGAACCGCGAACATGATCTCGTAGCCTTGCGGGGTCTTCCTCGACCTGCGCGACATAAGGCCGGCGTTAAGAAGCGCGATGTCGATCCGGACGCTGCGCCGGTAGAGCTCGTCGCAGAAACGATGCACGGAGCGAAGATCCGCCAGGTCCACCTCGATCAGGTCGACGGATCCGGATCCGGAAAGTCGCTTGATCTCGTCGCAGGTCTCGGCATGACCGGGCCGGCAGGCCAGGATCATGTTCCCGCCGCGCCTTTCCAGTTCGATTGCAGCAGCCCTGCCCAGTCCGCTGTTGGCCCCGGTGACCAGGCAGGTCTTGCCGTCGATCCGCACGTCGCCCGGGAGGGGGCTGATGTCGGGAATCTTCCGGTTCCTGAGATCCCTGATCGCGGCGATGGTGGCGCCCACTACGCCGCCGTCTCCGATCTTCCCTGTCTCTCGTGCCATGGCAATAGGTGCTCCTGGGACGACTCTTGGTACTCGCTCAGTGACCGGCTGCGGGCCTATTCGAGGGGAATCGCATATTTTTTCCGGTAGGGCGTAAAGGCCTCGTCCACGATCTGCTCGCTCAGTCCAAAATCGCCCATCCGGTAGACGTGCCTTCCGAAACGGTTCTGCGGATTCGCCTCAAGGCATCGTTCGGCTCCGCGCTCGGCCCCGTGATCGAAACCGATCCCCGCATGCCGGCAGACCCGGCGGAGCTCGGCGATGGGATCCGTCACCAGATCGTAGTACGACACGTCGATGAACCGGTGGGCCTCTGCATCTTCCCGGGCCTGCATGGCCCGCTGAACCATCCGGAGGGTCTTCCTGTGCCAGTGCCCTCCAATCTCATTGGGATCGACGAAATCGCTGAAGATGCCGCGGCCGTGGGCCACCATGCTGCAGAACGAGGCGAGCGCTTTTCGCGGGTCTCGATGCGTCTGCACAATCGTCGCATCAGGGAAAGTCCTGAGGAACACATCTAGGTATTCCATGTGCTGGGGGGTCTTGAGTACCCAGGCGCCGGTGGGTCGCTGCCAGCAGAGCAACTTCAGGACGAGGCGCAAGTATTCGTAGGACCGCGAGTGATCCTGTTCCTCCAGCCAGCGGGAATAGCCCGGCACGTGCATCATCGCCTCCGCGGACTGGCTCATGAAGGTCAGGTCAAGCAGAAGGACGTCCTCTTCCGGCTCCCCGTAGTCGATCGGATGGATCGCCATGAACTGGGGGGCCAGGTAGGAAATGGCCTTCTTCGCAAGGGTTGCCCGCCTCCTGCGTGCCCCCGCCTCGCGGTCATTTGGATCGGCAGCCGGGACCGGGTCCAGTGCCTCGGCGCCCGACACGCCCCTGATCCCCGGATGGGAATTCACCAGTCGCTGCAGCAGGGTCGTGCCGGTGCGCTGCATTCCAGTGATCATGACGATCGTCCCGAGGTCGATGTCATGGACCTCGGGATGTCTCTTTAGCACCTCCTCTATCCGCAACCGCTGAATCAGCGCGCCGGCGAGGCGCGACCTCTGTATCAGCTGCCCGGTTGTGGTCAGTCCCGCTTCGTCGTTGATCGAGTCGACGAGCACTTTAAGGGCACGGAGCCAGCCGTCGTCGCCAAAATCCGCGAGTCCGGTCTTGCGCTGTGCGTAACCGATGAGTGCATCGACCTCCAGCCGCCCGGAAAGTCCGAAACATCGGACCGCCCTCCCCATCCGGTTGAAGATCCTGATAGGGCGAGGTCGATAAGGGTTGCCATAGTCCGTGGAAGTCACATTCCCATCCCGGCCGCGCAGGTCATGTGCTCCTAGCCCAGTTCCGGAAGGCTGCTCAATTTGATCAGTCGGGTCCGGGATTGCGGGTGCTCATCGGCCCGCACCCAGCGGAAACACATGGTGTCGGACATGTGGCCCGCGGTCTCGATCCAGTTGGGCCGGCCGGGATCCTCGTGCGCCACGATCAGACGCACAGACCCGTCTTCCTCGCAGTGGGCTAGGTGCTTGTTGGTGTGAATCGTGAAGTGGCGGTAGTCCAGCGATTCCATCCAGTAGTTGTTTAGCTGGAAGTTCCAGTACTCGCATTGCGGAGGCGTGACCTCTATCACCAGGGTTTCGTCCTCGGCGAGGGCCCAGTGGCTGTGGTAGTAGGCGATGTTCGGGTCGCCCCCGGCGGCCAGAGAAACCTGAGGATCGAACAGAGGTAGTTCGTTGCTATGCCGCCTGAAATCACGCGCCCACTTGGCGAACAGAAGTGGCGCGCCCGCCACCAGCGCCCCCGCCTTCACGAGCCCCTCGTCCAGCGCCCTTGCCGTTAGTTGAGAGGCGCGTCGCTCGTCCTCGGGGCAGTTGATCCGCTCTATGGTCAGTTCCGCCGGAGTTTCGGCGTTCCGGTCAAGGAAGGTCTGGCGAACCACCAGAGTCCCGGTTTCCGGCCTCATGGGTAGCCAGTTCCGATCCTGAGGATTGCAGCTCAGTACAAGTTCAAAGCAGCCGTTCTCGTCCATTTCTATCTGATCGGACTCGATGTGGCCGGTGGAGGGAAGACCGCCACCCTGCCCGTAGTTGCCGGCCTGGGTTCCGAAGCTCAGGTAGGAGATGCTGTTGCGCCGTCCGGTGATCCTGTAGTCGAAATTCCCATTGAGTGCGGCCGTCTGATAGAAATTGTCGGGGTTATCGGCGCCCAGCTTGGTGATCTCGTCGACAACGCGGTGAAGCACGGGCGCCTTGGGGTCCGCGTGCTCGATGAACGCGGTCAGGCCGGCACGGGCCAGACGGCTCAAGTACCGGTATCCCTCCGCTTGGTTGAGCGGATCCCGCGGGGCACCGGGGAGGCTTAGCGCAGCCCCTGCCGCCTTAAGTGAATCGCAGAACTCGTTCCAGGACTGTCCGCCGACTACGCGCTGGGCGGCCACATCTTCCTGCGTCTTGCCACAAAGCCTCCAGATGAGAAGGGAGATGCTTCGAAACGCGGTCAGGAGACGGATGGCGAACTTTGGCATGGAGTACCTCTCCGGGGCGACTCTCGCCCACGGGCGCCCGGGTGCGTGGCCCAGGGCCTGCGAGAGTCTCTACGAAATTGAATTCATCTCCCGCCCCAGGCCTCAAAGACCTGCGCCGAGACCCTGCCGATGGTGCGGCTGCCTTCGTGGGAACAGATGATCCGGCTGGGATCATCGCTGTCGGCTGTCATGACGGTGATCGCGTAGCTTGCATTCGGGGTGGTTATCAGTCCCGCATCGCAGCGGGCGTGTAGCCCGGCCCCCAGCTTGTTGTAAAGCCTGACCTCCGGGGTGCTGCCCAGCTCTGCTGCGTACGGGTTTAGGGGGAGATATCTTCCAAGCCACTCGATGTGCTGGCAACGGCCCATCATGTCGAGCATCTGGGCGGAGGCGGATTCGGAAACCAATTGCCCGGTCGCCATGAGGGCAACCAGCTTGGTGAAGTCCCTGGCCGAACACTCCGAATAGGCCTCTACTCCTTTGCCTCCCTGCTCAAAGTCTTTGAACATGTTGGGACCAAGGTCAGAATTGAGGGAATATTCCTCAAGGCCCAATGAACGCATACGCTCGTTGATGCTTGCTATGCCAAGCATGTCTCCCAGCAGCCATGTGCATGTGTTGTCGCTTACGACGATCATCATCATGCAGACGTCCTTGACCGTTACTTCGAACGGAGTTTCGAATTCCCGGAATACCCCGGTCCCTCCGCGCAGGTCAGACGCCCTAACCACGACCCTGTCGGACAGGATCAACTGTCCATCTTCCATCCGGAAGAACAGCTCGGCCATGATGCCAAGCTTGATTGTGCTCAGGGCGGGAAATACCTCCGCCTCCCTGATGCCAAGTCGCTCCCCTGTGGTCAGGTTCTGAGCCGAGACGCTCAGCCTGCCCGAGAAATCCCTGGCGATCTCCTCAATCTTGGAAACCAGTGTCGTAGCAGCCATTTGGGCATCCTCCCGCGAAAATATGCTCATCAGCGTCGCCGAAAGGCCATGTGGCGCACGTCGAAAGCCGGGTCTGGCTGTTTAAGCACGCGGCACCGCTGATCCATCCAACCCTCGGGCATCAGGTGCTCCCAACAAAGCGGGCCAAGATGCCCAAGAGTTCCCTGAGCATAATACGTGCGAGGTACCCCGGGCGCATGCCAAGTGGAAGGTAGCTTAAGAATGCGCGGGCTCAATCTAGTCCCGGATGGTCGTGGGCAGCGCGATCAACTGATGAAGGGCACCTGGGATGCGCCTCAGCGATGCAGAGCGGGACATTGTTGCATGGCCTTAGGCTGCTCGGTCACGAGCGGCCCTGTCTCCCGTTCCAGGCAATATGTTGACGCGAGACGTGGGGACAGGCCGGGTAGCCGTTCGGATCGGGCAGGGAAGAGCACGGGGAAAGGCGAACTGCCAGGATGACCGCCTCTGCTGGCCCTGTGGAACCGCGTTCCACATTCCCGCGTCTTACTGAGCAGGCCGTACTCTCCTAGGGGAACCTAGAAGGGGCAGTATCCCGAACGGTAACGGCGTGTTGATAGTCGGTAGGTTAGGTGACCTTGACGTGACAGATGCAGTCGGTAGTCGAAGCAAAAGAGTTCTGCCTTCTATGGGCGCAGCAGCGCTGGCGCTGTGCTGTGCCGTGTCAGTGATCTTGGCGGCGGCGTGCGGCCAGGGCGGGCCGACTCCCGAACCCGGCGTTACGGCGGCGCCCGACGCTGCTCCCGCCACCCCGGCCGAGGGAACCGAGCCCGATCTCCCGGTGTTGTCCCTGCAGCACATGGGCGAGACCATCCAGGGGTCGTGGAGCGAGGCCTGCTGGCAGAAGGAGGGCGAGGACGGCCGCACCTGCTCCGAGGCTGACCCATGGAGCGGGATCGGCACATACGTGGAGGTCTCCCCGAACGAGCAGATTCACGTGCTGGTCGAGTCAGATACCCTGCCGGATGGTCTGTTCGCTCTTGTGGTGACCGAGCCCGGTGACGTTCATGTGGACTCTAAGCGAATGTCCACGGTGCGCGGCGTATTCGAGATTAAACACGGTCCCGGCGACTATAAGGTCAGGGTGACCGGTAACTGGGAGGCGAGCAATGCGTCGGTCTCGTACGAGTTCGGTCTGCGAGTCGCCGGCAAACCCGAGCTGACTTCCGAGTGCGCGTCCACATTGGAGGGAGGAGACGTGGACCTGGTCCTCCAAACGCTCGATGACAGAATGCGCACGGCCATAGACGCACTCAACTCCGGAGGTTGCCGATTCAACGTACCGATCGCCCAGATCCGATTGGTCCTGTCCCGGGGCAGGACCACGGTCTACATCGAGGCTTTCCGGATAGCCCCGCCGTCTCCACGCGTGCCGTTCCCGCTGAAGGAAGGGATCTACTCGGAGAGGACGGGAGGCCCGCTGGCACCGGGAGAGTACTCGCGCCGGATCGTTGCAGTTGCGACCGACGGACAGGAGATGGCGCTGACCTCAAGCGGAGGGTTCTTTCTCGATAGACTCACCCTTGCCGGCAGGGAGCCGTAGAAGGGAGCGCAAGACAGCCGCAGCATATTGCGCTCTTCAGGCCAAAATACAGCATGTGGGTCCATCGCTGACCGCAGATAGAACCTTTAGGTAGGTCGCATCACTCCAGGCGGCCGTGCCATGGCCCGATGGTGCACCGGTGGAGAGCAATGCGTAGTCGGACGGATGATGCGAAAGGCCGCCCTCTCCCACCAGAGCTACATGTATCGGCAAGACCTCTTGTAGTTTCCGTCTATCCCTGCGCCATGCGCGGCCAAGATCGCAACACACCGGTACAGCAGTTGAGGCAATTTCGACGGCCCGGCGTGCTGACTAGCCTTAAGGACCGGAATCTTGGGGCAGGTCCAGGCGGATCTAACGGAACTTCGCTGATAGCGTTTTCTAAAGTAGGGCGGAGTGGACGCTACTGGCGGTGGTGGTGAACTGCTGGAAGGCTGGAGCCGGGGCGCTGCTGTAGCGTCTGTGATCTCTCCACCCTCGAGCTGGATCTGCCGATGCTGACAGTGGAGCATGCCGGATGAGTACGATCAACCCACTGGATGACGAGTACGAGGACGCCGAGAGAGGCCTTGACTGGCTGGAGAAGCTAGAGGCTCTTCAGACCCGCTCAGCGTCCGATCAGGCCGCTCTTCAGGTCGCCAGCTACGTGGTGAGGCTGCGGACAGCAGTGATCGAGTTGGCCGCAGGCCGCACCACCGCTGACCTGAGCGAGGTCGTGGGAGCGGACACAGCGCAGCTGGTTGAGGAACTGCGGCAAGCGGGGAACATCGACTACTGGAACACAACGATCCGTCCCGCCCTTCTGAAGACGGGCCGCTGATGATGCCACAGCTTGCGCATGCTGGACTCTAACCGGGAGTCTGTCCTCTACCGCACAGTCGCACATACCCCTGCATTCGCCCCATAGCTAGTGCCCAACGCAGTGGCAGAAGACTCGATGAGGATCAATCCTTGCTGTCGCAAGGTGGCTCTGATCGGCGTTGATTGCCACTAGTTCTCCACGGGCACTGCCTCTAGTTCTTCTATTCGCTCGTCGGCCGTGAACCTCCACGTGCCCACGTGACCCCTTAGGAGATCGCCGTTCGAGTCCCAATCCAGGGTATTGGCGGCTCCGTCGAAGTTGATCTGTCTGCCCTCGGAAAGCAGGCCAAGGCCTTCGGAGACCCCTTCTGGAGTACTCAGGACGGTCCGACCGGGCACCCCTGCTATCTCCCGCAAATGGTCGCGGATCGCCGCTCCTTCCACGCTGCCGGCAGCCTGGGCGGCAAGGGCGAGGGCGACGGTCGCATCATAGGTTTCCTTGACATAGGCGAGAACGGGCAGCTCGCCGTATTCGGCGATGAAGGCGGCCTCCCACCCGGCTGTGGCGTCATTGTCCGGCGCGGACCCTCCCGCGGTACCGTACATTCCGCCCAGCCGTTCGCCCCCGATCTGCCTTACGAGACTTAACCTCTTGGCCGCATCGCCAAAGACGAACTGGTCGTAGAGGCCCTCCTCGATTGCCTGGCTCACTATCTCCAGGGCCAGGGCCTCGAAGGCTATGACGACCAGAGCCCGTGCCCCCGATTCAACGCTCTGTGCCAATTCGGAAGAGTAGCCTGTTTTACCTGTGGCAACGGACACGGACCTGAGGGTTCCGGTCCAGGATGTCTCGAAGGCGTCGGCCAGCCCCTGGCCGTAAGCGTCGTCCTGGTAGATCAAGCCGACGTTGCCAAAGCCTCGATCCCGGGCTAGGTCGGCGAGTACGGGTCCCTGGAAAGCATCTGAGAGTGCCGTACGAAAGAAATAACCTTCGTCTTCGGCATCGGTCAGGTGCGGAGAGGTGGCCGAGGGGCTGATAGTGGGGATGCCAAGCGAGGCTGAAACGTCTTGGGAGACCGGCAGTGCCGCCGCGCTGGCGTTGGGTCCTACAATCGCATGTACCCCCTCAACCTCCACGAGATGCCTGGCCACCTGCACGGCGGTGGAGGGATCGCCGGTGGCATCTGCCGCGACACTCTCGACACGCATTCCCAGCACTCCGCCGCCATCGTTGATGTGTCGTATAGCAAGATCAAAGGCCCGCTTTCTGTCCGAAGAAGCTTCAGGAGATCCGGTAAAGTCCAGCAGCAGGCCGATCTTAAGAGGGGTGCTGGACGGCTGAATGTCCGAGGTGCCATCGCAGCCCGAGCCGGCCAGGACCAGGGCGGTCATGACCGTCAGCAAGACCGCCCACAGCCTTGTCACCGTACCGTCGACTCGGCTGCCTCGATTCGCTGAAGATGGAGGCGCAGGTGTCAATCTACGTCCACCCTTAAGGCATAGGTTCCCAGCTCGATATCGGAGACGTACACGTTTCCATTGAGCACTCGCACGCCCCATGCCCCCTGGAGGATGTCCCGTTCATTTTCGGCCGGCACGGTATCGAAGTGGGCGATCTCCCTGGGCGAAAGCGGATCCCTCAGATCGACCACGCGGAGCCCGTCCACGTAATACGAGATGTAGGCGATGCCGCGCTCAACCTGAACGTTGTGTATGGATATGCCCCTTCGGGTGGCGAAACGCGAAACGACCCCCGGATTGGACAGGTCTGTCACCTCGAGTATCGTCATGTGGGCGTCGTAGCCCTCTGTGTTGTGTGCATAGTACAGTCGCTCTCCAATCCTGAAGGGCCACCCGCTGTGGCTGAAGATGCCCTCCCAAGTAATCGAGCCCACGACGACTATGTCCTGAGGGTCTGTAAGGTCCAGTATCCAAAGGCCCGCTTCTAGGTAGTTCAGGAAGGCGATCAGCCTGCCGTCGACCTCCATGACATTGACATCGTGTGCGTCGTGGAAGTTGAACGCCGAGGCCGTGTCGGTATCCAGGCTGAACCGGCCGGCCTCAACTGCCTTTGCGGGATCCGACACGTCTATGACCAGCAGGTCGGTCTTCGGGTATTCCGACTGATTGATGGCATATACGAACTGACCGTTGGGAGACAGGAAGATGTTGTGAAAGTTCGTAAAGCCTTCATGAGGTGGCGCAAAAAACTCGCCGATGGGCTGCGGCCTGACCGGGTCGGAGACGTCGATTATCTGAAGGCCGCTGGAGGCAGTAGCTGCATAGAGGATCCCGTCTCTGGCCTTGACGTCGAGCACGTAGTTCCCGGCAGTTGCTCGCCCGAGAATGTTCCCGCTATTGCCGTCGATGATCTCGATCGTACCGTCGAGTCTGGGGGCGAACACGAGCCCGTCCTCGGCCCAGATGTCGGAGTGCAGGGCCTCTCCCGGCTGGTGCCACAGAACTTCGACGTTGTCGCTGGACTGGAGTTCGTCCCGGGACTCGATCCGCGTGAGGATTCCTCTGGCGACAAAGTTGGGAGAGGTGAGTGTGACCTCCACAGCGCCCTCCGCCGCGGGGGCAAAGATCTGGAGGTCCACATAGACCAGCCCCGTGCACGAGGACAATTCCCACCCGTCCGGTCTCTGTTTCAGGTCACAGAGGAATGCCGGCGGAAGGTAGCCGGGCGAGGGCCCGACCTCCACTCTCCACGGATCTTGGTACGGATCCTCGCCCGGCCTGATTCGAACGGCCAGCCACGGTGGAGAGAATTGCGTCTGCCCCGGTTCGCCAATTAGATCGCCGGCCCAGAGGCCGGGCGATGGAGGACTGGCCGGCTCCACCTGGATCTCGACGGGTACCTCGACCTCCTCGACTACCTCGACGACTCGCTCCGTCTCGATCTCGACGGGTACCTCGACCTCCTCGACTACCTCGACGACTCGCTCCGTCTCGATCTCGACGGATACCTCTACCTCCTTGACCAGCTCGACGACTCCCTCCGATTCGGGTTCGGTCGACTGAGGATCACCACAGGCGATGGCCATCGCCAGGGCAGAGATAATCGCCAGACAGGCCAAACCCGCATGCCGTAATTCGCCCAGACCAACTACCGGCAAGTTCGCAACCTCAAATTGGATTGCATTGATCAAATGGTCTCGTTCGATCGACATGTCTGTCATCACCTGGTAAGGCCACACCGATCAAGGTGACCTGCCCATCTTTCGAACCACCTGCCTTGCCGATGAGATCGCCGCCACAGGCTATCTGGGCCATTAGCCCCTTAACTTCGGTCCTATGCCCTGTTAATGGCAAGACCCCTTCGGCCACAGGCGGTTCTGGTTCATGTGGCCGCAGACATACGTATTAGCTTTTGTCCAGTCACAGCCTGTGCTCAGTATGCCGCCTGCGGGACACTCTGGGCCCCTACCTTCTCCGGACCCTTTCTCCGCGAGTAGGGCGCTGGTCTCGGGGTAGCGTAACCCGCCTATCGCATCGATACCTTAAGGGCGCCATTGTCCGGGTGGTCCTGTGTCCCGGGCAGCTGTTGACCGGGTGAATTCCACCCGCGTTGGGAGGAACTCAATAGGGAGTCACAGACCTGACTACCCACCGACCTCCTCGATGGTCGCGCCTAGGATGTGAGGCGACCAGTCCAAGATGGCCTTGTCAACAGTGTCGACATCCAGGCGCACGGGGAGTGACACAAGGTAGGCCTTCTCGTCCAACAGGGGTAGGTCGATCGTCAGTTGTACCGAGACGGTCGCCGTCACCTCATACCCGTGCCCGAACCCAGGTTGAGGCGTCGCGAAGGTCCAGGTAGCGCTTGTGCGGATCTGTTCCACAAGGACATCTCCAGCGAGCCGACTCACTACCGGAACTTCGCCATAGGCGAAGTCGATCAGGTCGTCCGAAACTTTCCCGATGCTGGCGCTAGCCCATTCCCGCGCCGCTGCCTCGGCTATTTCAGCCTTCGTAGGTGTCGGGGCCGGAGTCGGTCCTCCAATTCCGCCTTCGCAGGCAACCATCAGCGCAAGCGGCACTATGAGCAAGATACCGAGCCCTATGGTCAGATGCCGGCCCATTTTTCTTTCTTCCAGCCGAGCTTCCCCCCAAGTTATGGTCCAACTGCAATGTTAGCTTTGCGGGAACGAGGGTTCAGGGGGGGTGGATCGATGATAAGACCCAGTACACGCCGGGAATGATAGCCAGTAACGTCTCCGCACGTGGTGTATTAGGAGGATCGACATAAAGAGAGACCACCGTCGTCCTCCTTCTTAGAGCTTTTGTGTTTGCCCATTAAGGATGACGCGGTGGTCTCTGCTTATACAGACCCCCTTAATACACCACGTGTTGGGACTCTACTCATTCGGGCTGGGCCATAGCTCGGGGAGTAGATCGCGGCAAGTGGAGGGTACAGATGGCAGCACGAAAGCACGGTCCGGAGAGGTGATAGACGAGTCACAGCCAGCGGAAGTGGCAAAAGTGGAGCACTGCACGGTGACCGAGGTCTTCCGTTAGATTGGTGTCACTCAGCAGGGCTCCGAGCACGGTGAGGTGGTTCTGGCATGCAATTCTTGTAGAGTAGCCTCATCGAGTGGGTCCACACCCGCCCTCGGTGCCTTGACTCAGGCTCATCACTGCAACGGAGAACCGACATGGCCCTCTACCTCGCGGAAGAAGATGTCGCCGCCGTATTGACCATGGACATCGCGCTTGAGGAGGTGGAGAAAGGCTTCGTCCACCTCGCCGAAGGCAAGGCCTTCAACTACCCGCGCAACCGCCTTCCCAACGGCGACGGCGCCTTCAACTTCATGGCCGCGACCGCCCCCGAGCTTGGCGTCATGGGCATGAAGACCTACGACTTCGGTGCTAACAGTTCGCGTTTCTACGTGCAGCTCTACGACACGTCCACGGTGGAGCTCATTGCCCTCATAGAGGCCAACGGCATGGGACAGGTCCGCACCGGCGCCGCCAGCGGCATCGCCACCAAATACATGGCCCGCGCCGACGCGTCCACGGTCGGCATGATCGGATCGGGCTACCAGGCCAGTACGCAGCTTGAAGCCGTGTGCAGCGTCAGGGACATCACCAGTGCGAGGATCTACTCGCGAACCCGCAAGAACCGGGAGCGTCTCGCCTCGATCATGGAGCGGCGCCTCGACATCGAGGTCCGGCCGGTCGACAGCGGCCGTGAGTGCGTCGAAGGTGTCGATGTCGTCAACGTCATCACCACGGCTCCTACGCCCGTCCTGCTGGGCGAATGGCTCGGGGCTGGCGCGCACGTGAACGCAGCCGGAAACAATCACTGGATGAAACAGGAGGTCGACTCCGAGGTCGTCCGTCGCGCTAGCGTGATCGTTGCAGACGATGTCGACGGGGCGAAGATCGAGTGCGGCGACCTCGTCGAACCCATCGACCGCGGCGTCCTCGCATGGGACCACGTTCGCAACCTGTCCGACGTGGTGACGGGCCAGATCGCCGGCCGCCGGTCGGACGACGATATCACCCTGTTCGAGTCCCAGGGAGCCGCCATCGAGGACATCGCCGTAGGCATTCGCGTCTATCGCATGGCGCGGGAGCGCGGGCTGGGCCGGGTGATGCCCTTCTGAGCTAAGCGCCCCGGGCCTGGCCCGCTCGGAGACTTTACAAGTAGCGCTCTATCGGTGGCTTGCGCGCCGGATATCTCAACACCAATAGGTCAGGCCATGCCGCTGTTGAGGAATCGTGTGATCGAAATGAGAAGTGGTATCCAAAGGTGTTAACTACAGTTGGCCGATGTGGGCCATTGGTGATTGTAGGCAGAACCTTTCAATACGTCATATTGATCTAGCTCATTGTGCCACGGAAACGGTGGTGAACCGGTGGAGAGCAATTCGTTGGGGCTTGAGTGATGTAGAGGGCCGTGCCCGGTTCCCCGGAGTCGCGTGTTCCCGTAGACTCTCCCCCAACTTCCCATTAATCGGGATACTCGCCGACTGAGTTAGAAACTCGTACTGGAAATGGGGCTGCGATGATTGATTCGGGCCATCTCGGCTCGAGTCTGACCCGAAATGAGACTGGCTCAGATGCCTTCAACTTGATATGTCGACCCGATCCCGGGATGGCCCACTACCGGGCGAGCGTCGCGAAGAACGGGCGGTTGGCAGAGTTGCTTGGCAAGTGACGCGGGGCTTCCCATTGATAGAGGAGGTCCTCGTGATCCGCGCGGACCCCCCTGATCGCACAGTTCGGAGGCTCCGCCGGCCTGCGGGGATCTGGGAGCCTTGGAGTCGGCACTGCTGCGTCCGCAGTTGGGATACTACGACGGCCTGATCGAGGATGCCGCAGCCATGATGGAGAGCATTGCCGTGAACCATCCCTTCGTGGACGGCAATAAGAGGGTGGCCTTCTTCGTCACGGACGCCTTCCTGCGGATGAATGGCAGCTTCATCGACTGTGACGGCGAAGAAGCGTACGAACACATTCCGGTTCGCCGAGCTTCGTTGGCGGCTTGAGGAGCACGTCAAGCCTATTACGGGGCCCTGACGGCGTACCGGAGTTCTGGAGTGCCATTGATGGGTCGTATTTGTGTGGGGATCTTGTCTGCGGCTGCCGCCTCCTGTTCTTGGCCAAGGCGGCTGGCTGTGGTGGTCCCGACCAAAGTGACCAGATCGATGAGTTGTCGGATTAAACGGAACGACTAACCGTGCTGGTAGAGAAGCTGAACGCGGAGGTAGAGAGTCTTAGCGCCACAGACCTCATAGCCGAGAATGTGTCAGGCCTAGAGGCTGCCGTTAAGGATCAGATCGACGCGCTACGCCATACCATCGAACCCAGGGTAGGGGGCTTCGCCACGCACACGAGCACGGTGACCTGAGCCAGCAACCCTTCGCCAGGATTCGGCCACCAGCGGTCGGAGGAGCGGGTGAGTATCTACATCCCCGAGGTCGACCTTGTGATGGGGGACGGCTAAGTCCTGGTCGGTCTTGGTGCTCTGAAATAGTTGATATTCGCCGCTCGGTTGAGCAGACTCCTAACCCAAATGCTGCATGCGTTCTGGGTCGACACAAACAATTGAGACCGAAGGGCCTATTATCCGTGAACGTGGAGGGCATGCGGCGTAGACGGAGAAGATTCAAGCTTGGCGCGCGCGACCCCGCCAATGCCGCCCGAGTTCAGGGTGACCGGGTCCCAACGCGTCGCACCGCGAACCTATGCTTCGGAAAGGAGCCGAGGTGGTTACCTGGCTGGTCTCAGTCGATCTCGAGGGTCGAGTCCCTCTAAGCGGGTTGAGTCCAAGCCGCCAGCGGCCGTCTACTGACCTTCCTGGATCGTGATGGTCTTGATGACATCTCCGGGAGGTTCGAAGGGCTGAGGATTGCGCTTCTTGAGCCCTTTGACGACCTCCATGCCTTCGATCACCCTGCCAAACACTGGGAAACAGGACGCGCCGGCAAACCCACAGTTCTTCTGAGAGCCGTCGGCCTTGAGGCCATCGAAATCCGGTTTGGCCTTGAGTGTGATGAGGAACTGGCTTCCGGTCGCCGCGGCCCCTTTGCGAATGCCAGCGTTCCACATAGAGACTACGCCGGGCTCATCGTGCCGTAGGTCAGTCCGGAACTCGTTTTCTATCCAGTAGCCTGGCCCGCCCTTACCCGTTCCGGTTGGATCGCCCGCCTGAACCATGTCTAGGAGTACGCGATGGAAAGTGACCCCGTCGTAGAAGCCGTCTCTCGCCAGGAAAACAAAGTTGTTTACCGTCGTGGGGACCTCTTTGGCGAACAGATCTATGATAATCTCGCCTCCCTTTTCCAGCACGATAGTCGCGGTATACGTCTTGTTGGGATCGATCTGCATCTCCGGCGGGGCGTCGTACTGTTTACGTGGGGGGGTGGGAAGAGTCTCGTGGGCGAGTGTCGTCCGCGTTGGAGTGGCCGTGGGCACGGAAGTCTGCCCCAAAGGCAGCTCCGCCCCGGAGCCGCAAGCCAGGGCGACAAGCAAGAGTGCGGCTGGCAGCGGGACAAGCAGCCTTCGAGGGTGGTTGCTCAGCATCTCTCCTCCGTAGTATTCGCAGTTACGCCCGATACAGGGGGGCCTTAACCCCTTTCGGACCGCTATCGGAAGGCCAGTGCCCGCGCGGGGTTGCGCACAAGGATGGCGTAGATCTACCCATCACCTTGCTTCCCCTCCTGATCTTGGGAACGATGTTGCTCAGGATGCGGGCAAAAGCCTTGCCGCCTTAGCAGGCGTGGTTGTCGTTGGCACATGTGTCGTGAAAGTTGACGGTCCGCCGGGCCTAGTATCCCCAGCGTACCTGCACTGAGATGCGTCCTCAATCGCCGCGCCTCCGTCCGGCACTCTCCAGTTGGGCGGGTTCGCCCCCGGCGTCAGGCTGCCGAGCCAGTCCATGGTGATGGGAGCGTGGATCCCCACCCTCTCGCTGGCCTCGTCCGGTATCCGATGGGGACAGCGGAGTCGAGGATCACGTGCTCGCGTATCATCGTGATGCCCAAGGACCCGGGATCAATGGATTCAAACGCGGTCCGGACTTTGCCAGACAACTCGGCGGAAGCCGTTCCCGATCTCCGCTAGCCTCTCCTGCACTCGCGTCGCCAGCAAAACCATGTGTCCCTCTCTGCGACCTGCAGAGAGGGACACATGTCCATCACTGACTCCCGCGCTCTGGCCCGCCGACTCCGGCAAGCCAAGTGGCTGGGAACAGATCCGCGGTCGTTGTCGTCTACTCCCTTCCGGTGGGCTTAAGGTTGAGGAGGGTCTTCTTGAACTCAAGCTGCCACGGATCGAGGAAGCCCAGGTTTTCCTCCTTGGTCGACCAGCCGGTCCAGTAATACTCGTTAGCGAGATGCCGCAGGACCAGCTGGGCCATGTAGAGGTCGGGTAGCTCCCTGAACCAGATGTCCATCGCATCCACGAACAGTTCCATGGTCTCGGGATCGTCCGGGCTCAGTGTCACCATCTGGTCCACGATGGCGTCGAACTCGGCATTCCTAAAGCGAGCCGTGGCCCACGGATTGATCGGGGGATCACCGATCGCCCGGAAAGTGGCCGAGGTGTACAGGGACAGCATGTAGTACGGGTCCATGTGCTTGACGCCGGACGGGCCCTTGCAGGTCCAGTCGAACGGTATCTCGCCACGAGCGAACTCAGCCGACAGTCCAGGTATCTGGTCCATGGTGGCCTCAAACCCTAGACCCCTGAGCTGCTCTACGACGAGAGGCACGAAGTGCGCCCAGAAATCGACGACGGGTATGTTCATGTGGATCCGCTCTCCGTCCTTCACCCAGAAGCCCTCGGAGTCCTTCTCGTACCCCTCCTCCGTCATGAGCTGCTCGGTCCTTTCCGGATGAGCTTTGTTGTCTATCCCATGCTTCTCGTAGAGGGCCTGGAGGTTTTGCTCGAACGGCTGGAACCAGTCGTAGGGGGTGATCAGGTGGAAAGCGCTGATGCCCGCGCCCCGCTCCGCGTCGTCGATAAGCTGCTCCTGATTTATGCCGGCGTATATCGCGTGGCGGATATTCGCGCTCTGGGCGACCGGGTGGTCGGAGGCGTTGTTAACCATCAGGCCCATGGGGCACCAGTCGACGTATCCGTAAGGAGGGTCCCGCCGGGACCAGGTTACTACGTGTTCGTTCTCCTCGAGCACCTTCAGTGTGTTGGGCACCGGCATGAAGGTCGCGAAGTCGATCTGGTTGGTGATTATCAGCTGCGCGCGCACCGTCTCGTCGCGCGTGGGCAGGTAGACGACCTTCTGTACTAGCGGAAGCTCCTTGAATCCCGCCTTGGCGGCCCACCAGTCGTCGTCCCGTATGAAGATCTTCTGCTCTGCGCTTGCCTCGGCGAGCTTATAGGGCCCTGTTCCGAACGGCCAACCTTTATCCGGGTCGTAGAAGGGGAAGGTGAGCACGTCGTCTAGGCCTTCCCAGACGTGCTTGGGGAATATCTGCTCGGTTACGCCGTGGTTGGAGGTAAGGGTAGTGACCCACCAGCTTGGAGAGGGCTGCTTGAGGACGAACAGGATCGTACGATCGTCCAGCGCCTCCGCCCTGTCCATCAGATGGATCTCGGCGGTGTGGACCATCTCGTCCTGATGGTCTCGCACCAGGTTGAAGGTAAAGGCCACATCCTCGGCGGTGAAGGGCATACCGTCCTGCCAGTAAATCCCTTCCCGCAGCTTCATGGTCAGCTCGGTAAGATCGTCGTTGTATTCCCACGACTCAGCGAGCCAGTTCTCGTGCTCACCAGTAAGCACGTTGAACATGATCAGGGGCTCTGCCATGGTCTGGAGCGGACCCGTATGGAATCCGCCGACCTGGCCCGGGACCTGGTTGTTAAAGCTCCCCCAGTCGGGGTTGCGGCCCTCCACCCCGGCCCAGAGCAGGATTATAAGAGTGCAGTTCCTGGGGACGTCCTCATGGTTCTCGGGCGTCGGGCCCGCGCACTGGTCGGCCTCCTCCTCCATGGTTTCGGCCGGAGCGGGCTCCTCCATGGCCGTCTCCGTGGGAGTCGCCACCTCTTCGGCCCTAGTAACCTCGGCTTCCGATGCGGGTGCCTCATCATCGCCATCGCCGCACGCCGGCAGAGCCAGCATCGCTACCATTACCAGTCCTGCCAGCAGCAACAGCCTCATCATGGCTATACCCCCGCTAATGGAGTCTAAAGGTTGTCCCGGGAATTTCTTCTTAGCGAGTTACTTATTGTGGGCAATGTTCACTTGGGGCTTTCCCCCCAGTTTCGGGATACTACACGGTTTCAAATCTAAGTCAAGCTCGAAGTCGACTTGCACCAGCCGAACCGCAGGCTTGAGATCGGAGAGTCTTCAGACTTGCTGCACCTCTCCCTTCTAGCGGCGTCCCGGGACCGACACTGCGGCTGCGAGTCCCGGGGCGGCGGGAGGTGATGGACCAAGGGAAAGGGGCCAAAGGCGCGCGTTGACAGGGTAGGTCGGCTGTCATAGAGTCGGCTCCCAGTAGAGCCGACTGTCATAGAGTCTGTCACCGGTGTGAGGCTGAGAGGTGGGCCGTGAATGCGGGCTACGTCATAAGACGACTTGGCATATTCATCATTGTTGTATGGGCGGCCGCGTCGTTCAACTTTATCCTGCCTCGTCTGTCGGATATAAATCCGGTAGAGGAGAGGATCCTGCAAATGTCGGCCATGGGTGGCGCCTCCGCCGGCAATATGGACAAGATGATCCTCTCCTACGAGAGGCGCTTCGGTCTGGACCAGCCCCTCTGGAAGCAGTACCTGCTCAACCTCAAGAACACCGCCAAATTCGACTTCGGTTTTTCCATAGCGTTCTTCCCCACGTCGGTCCTGGACATCATCCGTCAGGCGCTGCCGTGGACGCTGATCCTCTTGACCCTTGTCACCCTGCTCAGCTTCGCCCTGGGGGTCCTGCTGGGTGCACTGATCGTATGGCCCGGAGTTCATGGCGGCTTTAAGGTCCTATTGCCTGCGCTCATGGGTCTGTCTGCGATCCCCTACTACCTGGTGGGCATCGTTCTGATCTATCTGTTCGCCTTCCTGTGGCCGATCTTTCCTCTGGGGGGAGGCTACAGCATCGGCACATCTCCGGAGTTATCGATCCCCTTCATATGGGACGCCATTAAGCACGCGATTCTGCCGGCCGTCTCCATATTGGCCTCAACCCTCGGAATCCAGGCCTTGAGCATGAGGGGCATGATGATAACCACCCTGGGAGAGGACTACATGATCCTCGGGGAGGCCAAGGGCCTGAAGGGCACTCGTCTTTTCTTGTGGTACGCAGTTCGAAACACCATGCTTCCTCAGGTGACCGTTCTGGCCCTTTCGATGGGATACGTGGTTTCAGGGGCCATCCTCGTTGAGGTGGTGTTCGCCTATCCCGGGATGGGGGGAATACTCTACGACGCCATTCGGCTCTTCGATTACACCCTTTTGTACGGCATCGTCTTTCTGATCATCCTGGCCATAGCCTTCGCCACGCTTGTGATGGACCTGCTGTACCCGAAACTGGACCCGCGGATTACGTACACGCGGCGATAGGTAGACGTCCGTGGCAGCGAGATTGCAAAGCATAAGGCTGTTCGTTCGGTACAACCGGGTGCTGGCACTCGGGATCGCGATGATACTGACGGTCGTCCTGTTCGCTTACGTAGGCTCCCAGTTTGCCGATGACCATGCGTCCCGACCGGGTAATTCTGCCTTCGATGAACCCCCGTCTCGGGAATACCCTCTGGGCACCGACACATTGGGAAGAGATGTGCTGAGCGTGTTGTTGCTTGCCACTCCCCGTACCCTGCAGGTGGGGCTTATGGCCGGGGCCATCGGCTTGGCTGTCGGCATTGTGTTCGGGTTTGTAGGCGGCTACTACGGCGGTATCCTGGACAACCTGTTCAAGGGAGCCGCAGACGTCCTGATAACGGTCCCCGTGCTCGCCCTGCTGATCGTAATAGCCGTCTCGATGCCAGGAACGGTCACCATAAGTATGCAGGCACTGGTGATCGCTGGCTTGTCCTGGATGTGGCCCACACGTACGATCCGCGCCCAGGTGCTAACGATGCGGGAACGGGCCTACGTAGATGTGGCCAAGATGTCGGGCTCCAGCGGGCCTGAGATCCTCTTTAGGGAGATGCTGCCCAACCTCCTTCCCTACCTGGCCGCCAGCCTTGTAACCGCCGTAGCCCTGGCCATTCTGGCCACGATAGGGATGGACGCTCTCGGACTGGGACCACAGAACGACTGGACCCTGGGGAACACCCTCTACTGGGCTCTCTTCTACTCCTCGCCCCTCCGTGGCATGTGGTGGTGGTGGGCTCCTCCCACTGTCGTCCTCGCCGTCGTGTTCGTCGGCCTCTATCTCATCTCCGCGGGCCTGGACCAGATCGCCAACCCCAGGCTCAGGAGGGCGATCGCGTGAATCAGGCGATCCTGCGGGTGGAAGACCTGCGAGTCTACTATCACACCTTGCAGGGGGCCGTGAAAGCGGTGGACGGGGTTTCCTTCAATCTCAAGGCGGGCGAGAGGTTTGGCCTGGTCGGCGAGTCCGGGTCCGGCAAGTCCACGACGGCCCTGGCCCTTATGGGTATGATCAAGCCGCCGGGCCGCATCGAAGGAGGACACGCGCTCCTGAACGGGCTCGACCTGTTGACCCTTGAGGGTGAGGACCAGAGGCTGGCCAGACTGTCACAGATCTGCATGATACCCCAGGGTGCGATGAACTCCCTGAACCCCGTGATGCGGGTCAAACACCAGATCGTCGACGGTATGAAGGACCATGGAGACCGCAGGCCCCCGCGCGAGCTTCACGAGTGGGCAAGGGAGCTTCTGCACCGCGTTGGTCTAAGGCCTGAGGTGGCTGAGATGTACCCTCACGAGCTCAGTGGTGGCATGAAGCAGAGGGTATGCATGGCCATCGGCATGTGCCTGAGCCCCAAGGTCATCATCGCCGACGAGCCCACAAGCGCTCTAGACGTGGTGGTGCAACGCCAGGTCATGGAGACGCTGCGTGGACTGCAGGAAGAGCTGGGAGCGGCGCTGATACTCATAGGGCATGACATGGGCGTCATGGCTCAGTTTGTAAACCGGCTCGGGGTGATGTACTCCGGGAAATTGGTCGAGGCGGCGCCGATAAGGGGCGCCTTCAAGGAGCCGTTTCACCCGTACACAGACCTGCTGATCGACAGCTTGCCGTCGCTGGAGCGCAAGGGGGAGTTCAAGGGGATACCAGGCCTACCGCCGGCCCTCTTGCACAGGCCTTCAGGATGCCCATTTCATCCGAGGTGCCCGAAAGTCATGGAGCGATGTTCAACAGAGGAGCCGGTGGTCAAGGAGATTGAAGCCGACCGCCGGGTGGCCTGTCACCTTTACTGAGCCCTCGAAGATGAGATATCGCGGATATGACAACCGCCGCGGCGGCAGTACGCTCGCACACACGGATATGTTGCAAGGTCCCAGCGTGAGTGATGACAGCGCTTCTTGAGGCCCGTCATGTGACCAAGGTGTTCGGCGGCGGCCTGTTTGATAAGAACCGGACCATCGCGTTGGAGGACTTCTCCTTTGCCATCCAGGCGGCTCCTCCCTCGATCACGGCCCTCGTGGGTGAAAGCGGGAGCGGTAAGACCACGTTGGCTCGGCTGCTCCTCGGGCTGGCCGCGCCTACCGAGGGCCAGATCCTGTATGAAGGCAAGGACCTGAAGAAGTTCTCCAGAAAAGAGTGGCACCAGTTTCGACGAGACGTCCAGGTAATCTTCCAGGACCCCTTTGAGGTGTACAACCCGTTCTGGAGGGTAGACCACGTCCTTATGACGCCCGTCCAAAAGTTCCATCTGGCAGAATCCAAGTCGGAGGCGAGAGAGCTAATCCTGCGGGCCCTGCAGGAGGTGGGGCTACGGCCCGAAGAGACGCTCGGCCGACACCCCCATCAACTCAGCGGCGGCCAGCGACAGCGTGTGATGGTGGCCCGGGCGCTGCTACTGAGGCCAAGGTTGCTGATCGCCGACGAACCAGTGTCGATGGTGGATGCCTCTTTGCGGGCCACGATTCTTGAGAACCTGCGAGTCCTCAACCAGCAGTACGGGATCTCTCTGGTTTACATCACCCACGATCTGACAACGGCATACCAGATAAGCGAGAACGTAATGGTGCTCTACCAGGGTGCATTGGCGGAGGGGGGCGACGTCGACCTGGTCATCAAACAGGCTCAGCATCCCTATACGGCCACACTGGTTGGCTCCATTCCTCAGCCAGACCCTGAACGGAGGTGGGGTGGAGGAGAGATCGACGGCGAGGGCCCCGTGGCGATGTACAAGGACGAACGGCATGGCTGCAGGTTTGCCCCTCGCTGTCCACAAGCGATGCCCATGTGCGTGGAGGCCCCTCCACCGCTGTTCAAGACGGATGATCGCCGGGCGACCGCCTGCTATCTGTACCGGGACGCACCGGTGGTGGCGGCTCAAGACCTTGGGAGCATCTTCGCTCCGGCACCGGTGCTAGTAGACGACACACTGGCCAAGTGAATGAGGCCACAGTCTGGCGTAGTTGCTCTGAGAGAGCGGGCGACGGCTTCTAGGCGCGTCGGTTCGGCGGCACTTCCGAATCAACGCCCTCTGCACCGGCAGCTTGCTCGCGCCGATGAGCGAGTTGGGGCGCGCCGCTAGCGGCGCATCCGTTCGCGGATCGCCTCCTGAGCCTCCAGGAACGGTCGGCGCAGGTAGGCGAGGTGATCGGCCTCCCGGTGGTGGTGTGTCACTGTTCCGGGCGGGTGTTTGGCGGCCACCTGTCCGATGTACCCGATGGCTCCGTCTATCATCGTGAGCATGTACTCGGCCACCTCGCTGTCGAACATTCGCCATTCGCCGCCGCAGGCCACGTAGATGGGCGACGTGTGGGCGAAGATGCCCCTGCTCCAGATATCGAAGTACTGCACAGGGTCGAAGTAGTCCGCCGCACCACAGCGCGCCGCCAGCCACGTGTGGCCATCGACGTGGATCCGCTCTTTGAGCGACAGTCTTCGACCCACCCGCGACTCGGTAGAGGCCACCACCCGTCCCTGCTTTACGATCTGCAGGCTGTGCAGCGGCAGGGTGGACTCCGCCCAGGCCTCCACCTCCACGGTACCTGGGCCAGACAAGGCCACCGTGTCCCCTACGCGCCGCCCGTCCACCTTGAAGTCCATCATCGGCCCGCCACTGGCGAAGGTGCGTCCGCTGGCCACGCTCTTGCACCAGTTCTCGTAGGTGAACTCCTGGTCGTCCGGCAAATAGGCGTAGGTGCGATACATCCCCACGGGGACGTCGTTGCTCATCTTGTCGGTGCCTGCCACGAGGGGAACCCTGTAGCCGCCATTGAGATAGCGATAGTATTCGACGTGGTTGTACTGTTCGTGGCGAATCATCTCCACAGCGTCAACTCGACCCGTCGCGATGAGCGCGGCCTGCTCACCGTAGGGCATGGGAAAGTGGGGGATGATTACGGTGCCTCCCTGGGCGTGCGCCCTGTCCGCCCAGTGGCTCATCACCGTCTCCATGGTTCCACCCAGCTCGCCCTCGCCGGGTCCGTCGCTCGCCCATGGCATAACCGGACTCTTAAGGCCCCACAGGAGCATGTGTCCCATGAAGTGCTGTCGGTTCTCCTGGGAGACGTAGACGATATTGTCGCCCTTTCGGCTGATGCTGGGACCGCCGGTGAACTCCTCGATGCTCGTAAACAGGCTCCCCCACTGGGCCTGGAGGAGGTTGACGACGTTCAGGTCCTCTGCCTGGGATTCGATGTGGCTGCCCTGGGTCGACAGGAAGTGGACATGGGAGTCACCGCTGTACCATCCCCTCCGGTTCATGTCGATCCACCGCTTTATCCGCAGGGTGAGCTCCCTCTGGCCCGGCTCGATCTTCACCTTGGTGCGAAGCGGCTCGTACTCGGGGCCCCGGGCCACGTCAACGAGGAGGTCGCCTCTGGGCAGCCATCCCTCGCAGGCCCCGTCGATATAGGCATACGTGATCTGTCCGAGCCGGACGTCGCCACCCACGTCGATGTGCCACGTATCGAGGTTGGAGTTGACGTGGTTGTGGTGGCCGTGCGGCTGGTACGGTATCCCGTCGGGAGACCGGAAGTGGACCCTGCATGCGACGGGCCTGTTGGTGTCATCATCCAGCACGGTGACACGGACCCAGTTCCGCCCGCGGTCCGCCAGTTCCAGGCGCACGCCGGGAGTCGCGACGGCGCCCTTGGATTCCACGTCGCCCCATCGGGCCTTGCCTACCTCAACGCCGTCCTGCCTTACGGTCACCGTGGCGGAGGGTATGGCCGCGATCTCCACGTATGCCGGGGATGAGGCGGTACTCTGTGGCTCTCCGAAGCCTTTGAACTCCGAGCTCAGGAACTCGTCCGCCGACGCCTCGGGTAGAGTCTGCGGATAGGTCGCGACCCCTCGATCCACCTCCACGTCCAGATCGAGCGCGAGGCGGTGCCGCTGCCCGCCCAACTCAGAGTCTGGCGGCTCTTCCAGTGGTTTAGGGTCCGCCACGACGATGCGTGTCTCTCTCTTACCCTCGCGGACGAAGGGGTGCTCATCGAGGTGCCCGAGGGTGACTCCGGCGATGATGAACCCGGGTCCCCTGGGCACGATCTCGATGGACTCGATCATGCGACCGGGGTAGGGATTCTGCCAGGACCACAGAAGGTATGCGGCGGCTTGGCGGTGGACCGCCTCCGACTGGCGTTCTCCCGCTTGGTCCCATCCTCCTTTGTGGCCTGGATTGCGCGGGAAAAGCAGATCATTCTGGTCGCTGACCGCCAGGAACGGCTCCACCCAGTCGCTGGACACCGTGCCGATTTCGAACCGCTCCCGGATGGGTACCCGCACCTCGTCGGCGCCCGAGATGTGGAACACGTACTCGGCCACGAGTTTGCCCACCATCCCTCCCTGCATCAGTTCCGACTCCTGCAGACGGTGGGCGAAGATCACTCGCCGCGCCGCTTTCGCGACCTGGATGGTCACGCCCTCGGAGTCACCGTCCAGTGCAAGGAGGCAGTTACCGGGAGAGCCGTCGCCGTCCCCGCCCACCAGGAAGGGCAGTCCCCGAAAGGACTGGCGCCCAAGCAGAGCCTTCGCGCCCTCTCCCAACACTTCTGGCCCGGCGTTGCACCAGCTTGAAAGGTCGAGGGGCTCGTAGTCCAACATCGCTTTGGGCTCACTCATCAGTCAGCCACCTGCGGGCAGAGCACCATAGAAGTCCTGATCCTCGAAACCAAGTGGCGGTCATTATAGCCCGGTAGCCGTACGCATAGAGTGGACCTGGCCACCAGTAGTCAGCCTGACGCCTGCATCCACGACGCGTGCGTAGAGCCGGTGCCACTCAGCTACAAGCCGTGCCGCCGCGCCGCAGGTCTCCTCCTCGTTCGACACCAGGTTCCACTGCTACCAGTCCGTAGTGCTCGGGGTGCGGACCGCGCCCGATGCCGGGACTTCCTTTCTTCTTGCCGCCGGCCCCGTTTCACCTGCATGGCAGTCGGTCTCCATCTTCGCCAGGCGCCGGTTGACCGCGCTCAGGTGACCTGCGAGCCCCGTCGCCCTTACCCTGCGCTGGTCCTAGATGGCTGCGCGCAGTCCTTCGAGGCCGGAGCGCACCCGCTTCTAAGGCGCCTCCACCCTGCGTTCGAACCCCTCGGTCCTTTCCAGTCGGGAGACACCACCGCCTCTTCGCACCCCGGGCCAGTTTCTCCACCTGAAGGGCACTGTATTAATAGCTGGGCTTCGGAGTGCGACATCCGAAGCGTCCCGGAGCACTGAGGTTCCTTCCTCAGGAATTGGCAGCGTGTAGCGGATCGTCGCTCTTCCTGGCCTGACCGCGATCTCCTTTACGAACGACCGGATGAATGATTTCGTCTCGGTCAGATCGCTGCACCTCAGGTATTCGCTCATGTCCCTGGTAAACACGGCAATCGTCTCTTCCTTGTCCATCAGCATGCGCCGCTCGGACAGGAGACGGCACGCCTCGTCGGCCACCAACTCCAACCTCTCCTGACGCTCCCTGTGCCCCTGATCCGGGAGGTGGCCTCCGAAGGATCGAGGTCCGTCGTCTCTACCAGGTTCCAAACCCTGCTCAGGCGCCTGTGCACATCTGCGAGCTCCGTCTCTACGGCCTCAAGCTTCTTGCGGTGTTGCGCCTCCCCATCCATCTGCTCGTCCAACATCCTTGCAAGGCTCCCGATGTTGCTATCGGTGAGGAAGTTCTCGCGCAGGTGGTCGATGATCAGACCCTCGAAGCGCTTCGAGTTCAGTCGCGGTGTCCTGCACGTTCCACGGCCGCGCTTCAGCAGGAAGTGACACACCTAAAACGTCAGAATCGAACGCGTCCATATGTTTGACGAATACGAGGGCGTGGGCACTCCTTCCTTGGAACAACGTATTTACATGGCCGACGCCATTGTCCGAGCTACGTTCGTTTCCGAGGCTAACGGGTTGTTGCACTTTACGGCTGTCGAGTACTTGAAGGGAAGTGGACCCTCTACTTTCGCCGTCCAAGCAACTGCTGGCAAAAGGGATACTCAGAGGGATAATCGAGAAGCTGTGTTGCTCCTAGCTGGCTCAGACGGGGGAGCTGCGGACGCTACGAGGGACGGTCCAACAGCAGATTTCGAATTTACTGACACGACGGACTATGTGCACGGTATCGGATCGTCTGGATTGCCCTGAGAAGGAGAAGCTCTGACCCGTCTAAGTCTGGCTAAACCCAGCCGCATCGGGCGAAATGACTTCGTTTGAGGTAACAGTTCCAAAGGTGACTCACGGCCTGAGTGCCAGGACGGCCGCGCAGGCATTGAGAAGAAGCAACTGTCAACGGCCTGGTTTTCCCGGAGCCGGCATTGGTGGTGCTCAATTGGCCGTGAGGTTGCTCGTTGACATTCTTTGCCGCCGTGCTGCTGGCGACCGCAGGCATCGCCTGCGGGGACAACTCCGCCCCACTGACTGCAGCGACCGAAACGGAACCAGATCCCGCACAGCAGCGTCCCCGGATCTACGTAGAGTACGAAGGGAGACTTTACGCGGGTAGGAGTGGCAGCTACTGCTGGCCGGTGGACTCGATCACCAATATATGTGCAAACGTCGCGCAATTGGATGACTTCGAGAGGGCGCCGACCCTGCGGGTGAGGCGGGGTGACGAGGCCGCCGTAGTCGTCAAGAGCGAGGAGCTTGAGAGGGGCGAGGTCATGGCGGAAGTGATCACAGTTCTGGGCAATGAGCCGACTCTGAAACTTGGTGAGGCGGTCTATTCCGCCACGGCCGTGAAGAGCTTGACGCTCGATCTGACGCCGGACGTCTACCTCCTCGGTCTGTTCTACAGGTCGCGTTTGGGCAATGTCGCCTTCCGATTCAGACTCGAGATAGTCGAGTAGTCGTTGATGCTGTCGTCGCGATCGGCGGAGGCGCTGGATCTTCTGTTGTCTGAGCACTGGTGCCAGGGCAGGTGGTGACCTGCTGTTGTTGTTCAGGGAAAATGTCCGTAGCTAACTGTTCAGCGAAATTGTCATTCCATGCAGGGAGTGACATTGAGCCAGCAGGAACAGACGAGACTGAAGGTACGAGATCTGATCACCCCGCCTCCCCCTTCGGCATGCGGAAGCCGACGCGAGGCTCGGTGAAGATGTAGGTGGGGCTGTCGGCGGCGTCGCCCAGCCTGCGACGGAGCTTGTTTACGATGGTGCGCATGGGCCGCAGGCTGACGCCGCCCCTCTCTCCCCAGACCCGATCCAGCAGGTGCTCGTGGGTCAGCATCCGTCCGGCGTGGGTCGATGGCTCGGCCAGTATCCCGTATTCCGTCGGGGTCAAACTTACCCTGTGGCCGGCCAGGGTCACCCTGCGCAGTGCGTAGTCGATGGTCAGGTCGCCCAAAACGTAAGGTTCCGACGGCGCGGAGGTGTGGTGGGTCAGCGACGAGGGCGGCTAAATCCAAGCCGTCGCCCGAAGGTTCGCCTCCGCCAGCTCTGGCGCTGACCTCACCTGTGGGGCCAAGGTCTATGATCCGGTGGCCAGCCGGGCTTATCGCGGATGTAGTCGGCCCTCGCTGCCGCAGGATGGGGCTTTACGGGCCGTTTCCGGCTAGGGCTTGAGGACTCGATCAACACGGTCCGCCGCGGTCAGGCCGTTCCCTTCACCGGTCACTCGCACCAGGCTCTACTCATAGCGGGCCGAACGAAATTGATTCTTTGACCGGGGATGCCCCAACATATAGCCCATACCCACACTGCAACTACAAGGTGTGGGCCATTGGTGACTGTAGATAGAACCTTTCAGTACGTAGTCTCATTTTAGGCCGTATCGCGATGAAGGCGGTGGTGAACTGGTGGAGGGCAATTTGCGAGCGCCTGCGTTGGTCCGATAGACCCTACCAGCTATTTCTTCGTGGACCTATTTTGTATCCGACTGTTATGCGATAGGAGGGATTATGCGTGACGTAATGGATAACGCAATGTATGACTGGCGATGATAGTCAGCTACCGCGACAAGCGGACCAGAGACTTCGCTGCCGGGGAGATGGTCGGAGCCTTCACGGCATTGAGCGCTCCGCGCGGCTGAAGGTCGACAGATTGGAGGCGGCCTCTTCACTAAGGGATCTGGCTGCACTGCCGGGCAACCGGTTTGAAGCCCTGAAAGGGGATCGAAAAGGTCAGTACAGCATCCGCGTCAATGACCGATGGCGGATATGCTTCGAGTGGCCCCACGCGTACCCGGGTCCTGCGAATGTGGAGATCGTGGACTATCACTAGGAGGACAGCGATGACTATACCCGCAATCCATCCGGGGGAGCACCTGGCGGAGGAGTTGAGAGAGCTAAACATGAGCGCCGCGTCACTTGCGCGGCAGCTTGACGTGCCCACCAACCGCATCACCGCAATCCTGAACGGGCGGCGCGCCATCACGGGCGACACGGCACTGAGGCTGGCTCATTTCTTCGACACCAGCGCGGAGTTTTGGCTGAACCTGCAAAAGCTCTACGAGCTGCGCCTCGCCGAGGAGAAGGCTGGAAACGGCATCAGGTCTCTGCCAACGCTGAAGGACCGCGAGCCCGTGCGCCCGTAGAAGCGATCAGGCCCTTGCCTATGAGCGTGACAGGGGAGGCTGGTCCATCCTGCGATGAGACGGGCGGGACGGTGACGGCGACGCCGCTCGTCGGCAGCACAACAGGGGCAACGGCTACCCAGAACGTGACCGTGTTCGCAAGATCGCACAGGGAGGCCACGGGAGCGCCGACGATGACGACGGCACCGCTATACGTCGATTACGGATACAGCGATTTCTCAGGCTTCAGATACGGTTCGCTGACGACGATGTCGTTCGATATAGATGGTGTGACATACACCGCAAAGGTGATCGCGGCGTGGGGGTCTACATCGGGTCGACTAGGAGGTGCCGATAGTCTTGACGGTAGATGTGGACGGGACGCGGTTGGAATCGAGCGAAGAGACGTTCAACTCGTACAACTACGGGAAGATATACCGGTGGGAGAAAACCGGGCTGGACTGGGCCATTGGTGACTGTAGGCAGAACCTTTCAATGTGTCGTGTCAATTTAGATCACTGCACCATGGCCCCGGTGGTGGACTGGTGGAGAGCAAATGGGGGAGGGTGATGGATGCAGAGGCCCTCGTTCTCCTCCCCAGAGTAATGTGTTTCGGCGGATTTCTGTAGGCGGCAAGTTCACGCTCGGCCGAGATGGAACGAGGTAAGCGGATTAAGCGCATCGAAGAATCGTTGCACCCTTTACCCGCCTAGGGCTTGTTCGAGGTCCAAGACCAGATCTTGGGCGTTTTCTAGGCCCACCGACACTCGTAGCAGGTCAGCGGGGGTAGAACTGCCAGGATCCTCGATGGAGGCCCGGCGCTCGATCAGGCTTTCGTAGCTGCCTAAGCTTGTAGCTCGAGTGAATAGGGATGTCCGAGCGGCAACCCTGAAAGCTGCCTCCTCACCGTCACGGACGCGGAAAGACAGCATCCCTCCGAACATGCTCATCTGGCCACGGGCAATGTCGTGTCCGGCATGACCTCTAAGCCCCGGATAGAAGACCTGTAGGACTTGAGGTTGGCCATCTAGGAAGGCGGCTACTTTGGCAGCGTTTTCGGAGTGGGCCCGCATACGGTAGGGCAGGGTCCGTATTCCCCTGAGTATCAGCCAGCAGTCGAAAGGAGACGGGACAGCCCCGCCGCTTTGCTGTATCGCCCGTATCTCTTCGAACATGGCGTTGTTCCCGCCGCTGACCACTACTCCGCCTGTAACGTCGCCGTGGCCGCCGAGGTACTTCGTGGTCGAGTGGACTGCCATGTCCGCTCCCAGTTCTAGGCACCGCTGCAGCACAGGGGTGGCCCAGGTGTTGTCGCAGACGCAAACGATTCCTCGCTGACGGGCCACCTGCGCCACCGCAGCGATGTCGGTCATCTTAAGCAAAGGATTGGAAGGAGTCTCTATGAGTATGAGTTTGGTAGCAGGCGTGATAGCCTCGCGGACTCTGTCAATGACCGTCATATCTACAAAGGAAGTCTGGAGGCCCCAACGGACCAGCCGCTCTCGCAGCAGCAGGGCCGTCCCGTGATAGATATCTTGGGGCGCGACTATATGGTCGCCGGGGGCTAGAGACTGGAAGACAGCCGCGATTGCCGCCACGCCTGAAGAGAACGCCGCGGCGGCCATTCCACCCTCTAGGTCCCGGATGCACTCCTCCAATAGGGAGCGAATGGGGTTGTCGGACCGCCCGTAGACATACCCTTGGGGATATGAGCCGTCGATCCCTCGTTGAAACGTAGTCGACATATGTATCGGCGGAGTAACCGCGCCGGTGGCCGGGTCGACATGCCGGCCGCTGTGAACGGCAAGGGTCTCAATTCTCATAGTCACACCTTGTCTGGAACATATGGATGGAAGACTGATTGTAGTCGGCGCTTGAAGTGAGAATCTGGGTGTGCGTATACGTGGATCTAGCACGATGGAGGCATAAGGCTGGAGCCAGCGGCGCCTAGGCCGGTGCACCGACGACTGGGTCACGTCCCGTCAAGGGTTAGCGTGCGAAAGAAGTCAGATGTTGAGACAGAGTTACCATCGAGAGCGGGCCGTTGAACGGCCGGGTCACGCCGAGAACTCGGTCCGTCCCACCGTCCGCTGGAGGCGAGCGAGGATGAGAGTCCACTCGGGCGGCGAGGTACTGAGATGAGGGGCCATATCCTTGGTCGGGCACATGTCTTCCCCCTGGCAGCGGCATTGCTGCTGGTGCTGGCAACGTGCTCGCCGGTCGCCGCGCCCGATGTGGACGCGACGCCTGAGGCCACCGAGGCGTCTCTGCCGGTTGAGACCGGCGGGATGGCAACGGCGACTTTCCAGCCCGGATCGGATTACCCGGATGAGGTTGGAGACGAGGCGGCCACAACGAGCGCGACATCGGTGCCGACCGTCAGTGTCACACGGGAGCCGACAGTAGATCCTCCGGAGCGAGCAGTGAGTGAGGAGATGGAATGCTCGTCGGAGGAGCCGGGAATAGAGGCTACCCATGATGACGCGCAGATATCTCTGGAGAAGTTGATAGACAGCGCGACCGTGATAGTACGAGCCAGTGGCGTGACCAGAGAGCAGATCAGGATCCGGGAGTCGGCCCCCGACGATACCAAGGACCTGCCCCTATGCCAGTGGGTGGTCTACGCGGAGATGGAGGTGAGTGAGTACCTGAAGGGTAGGGGACCGGACACTCTGCGCGTCGCACTTCCGGTGGCCGAGGTTCCCCGGCCGGAGCGCCCGACCGCCACGGTTGAGGACCACCACGACATCGAGATCGGGGCTGAGTATGTGCTGTTCCTGAGGGAGGGCGGAATAGGCGGCCCGCGGGATCAGAGCGACATGACCTGGACCGTACTGTTCGAGTCACATGGCCGCTGGCCGATGGAGGGTGAGAGGCTCCTGACCCGGCTTGAGCCTCCCGAAGAGGAGATGACCCTCGGTGAGCTCCGAACGGCTATATTCCCACTTGGACCACGGGTGCTGCCGACCGTCGGCCCTCTTGGGCGGGCCGTCGGTGCAGCGACGGATTGCTCGTCCGACTTGTCGAGGTTGGACAAGACGGCCCCAGTCGTCGAAGTGGAACGACTCATGGAGCGCTTGGCTCTTGAGGAATTGATAGACAGCGCGACCGTCATAGTGCATGCGAGAGGGGGGGAGCGAGAACAGGTCAGCATGCCGGAGTTGGCCTTTCAGGGTGAGACCGTCTGCGGATGGGTCGTGTTTGCGGAGATTGAAGTGATGGAATACCTGAAAGGTGAGGGTCCGGATAGCCTTAGCGTAGTCCTGCCAGTGGAAGGCCCTCCCTTGCCACGTCGACCACTCGCTAGGGTGGAGGGAGGCGAGGATATCGAGGAGGGCCTTGAGTACGTGCTATTCCTGCAGCACGAACGGTTCGGACAGGAGCGGGGTCTAAGCGGTCGGCATTGGACCATTGTGGGTGGTAGACAGGGACGCTGGGAGTTGGAAGGTGGGGCAGAGCAGTATGGCGGGATGGAGCCGGCCGTAAACCAGATCCCCATAGACGAGCTGCGGAGGGCCATCTCGGCTCAGCTTTCGCCCTAGGCCTCTGCTGCAAACAGGGAGTACACCCGGTTCTGTCAGGGCATTGATGGCCCGAAGGTTTAGCGGCGCATGGCCTTCCTACAGGAACGGCTCCCTTGCAGGTCGGCAAACACAGCAGCTGGAACGTGCGATGGAGACAGGTTGTTTGGCGATTTTAGAATCGATACCGCTACGCTTTCGAATGGCCGGCCTTGGACTGGCGTTCTTGGCGTTGTTTGCGGCGGTGAGTGCTGCCGGATGCTCCAGCATGCCGGCTTCTCAGCCGGAGCCCAGACCAACCACCACTCTTGTTGCTACGGATTCCCAGCCGGAAAGTGAATCAACAGCCATCGCTGAGCCCGAACCGACCGACACAGCGGAGTCCAGTCCTACAGTTGTTGCAGAGCCCGACCCAACCTCGACTAAGGTTGCAGCGTACGCGACGGTCAATCTCCAGGGCGTCGAGAGCTGGCGGGTCTTCTTTGAGAGCGACGCGCCCGCCTACAACGACGTGGAGGGAATGTCCATGGACGAAATGGGCAACGTATTCGTCGCCGGCTGGTCCTGGGGAACTTTCCGTGAACACTCGGAGTTTGGCTATCTTGATGGCGTCCTGTTAAAGCTCGACCCGGCCGGTAAACAAGTCTGGCGCTACCTGGTCGCAACGCCGTTCCACGATCGGGCCCTGGACGTCGCGGCTGCGCCCGACGGAGGCGTCTACGTCGTTGGGACAACTTATGGTGCGCTCGCTGACTCGTCGGCCAAGGGCATCGAAGAGGATATGGGCGAGGATCAAGACTACTTCGTGCTCAAGCTCAATGGGAACGGTGAGGAGGTTTGGGCGATTCAGCACGGCACCTCCAAGGGTCCTGACAGTGCCCATGGCGTTGTCGTCGATCGGAGAGGTGATGTCGTCATAGCAGGGGTAGCAATAGACCGGCAGGACGGCGACATTTGGAACGGCTTCATCGCCAAGTTCGATGGTGCCGATGGCTCTTTAATCTGGGAAAGAAAGGTTGATGCAAGCGGCCCAAGTTGGCTTGGTGCTGTTGAGGTCGATCGGAATGGCAGCATCTATGCAGGTGGATGGATCGAAGGCGATCTGCCCGGCAGTACGTCCCTGGGAAGCAGGGATGGACTGGTCCTCGGGTACTCGGGCGAGGGCGAGCGTCTATGGAGCACGCGCCTTGGGTCCGCAGCCAGGGACTCCGTCAAGGATATGGCCTTGGGCACAGAATCGGACCTATTCGTGCTGGGAGACACATCCGGGGTGCTGGCCGGCCAGACGGCGAAGGGCGGTCACGGAGACCCGCTGAAGGGCCCGGACGATCTGTTCGTCGCGCGGCTGGGCGATACGGGAGAGACCGAGTGGTCGTTGCAGATAGGGAGCGCAGCAGGGGATCTGGCTGGCGAGGTGGCCCTTGTTGGGGATGGGCTGTTGTTGATGACGGGCACAGCGCAATCCTTTCCCGGCACGTTCTCTCCCGATGAGTACATCCCGGATCAGCAACTGTCTTATGCCAGGTTGATGACACTCGACGGCGAGAGCAGGGGTGACTACCAGCTTCCCCTTGTGGGCTCAAACAACAGCATCCGCGCGGTAGATGCGGGCCCCTGGGGAGGGATCGTATTCGCGGGGGCCATATGCGTTAGAAAACCCTGCAATTACGGGCCAGAGGGTGTGAACGGCAGGGTTGATATGTACGTTCTTGCGATTGACTTCGAATAGCACCGGCGCCATGGAAGTGGGAGAGGCTGGCAGATACAGCCTCAATGGAATGAACTTCACAGATGAAAACGGCGTCCGCTGAGGCTCAGCGGCCTAGTTGCGCTGGCCTCTGGCCCCATTCGCGTCGAGGAGGGTACAGAAGCTACCCGAGTACATGGTGTCCTGAGTATGGGACCATCTGAAGTATTTGCAGAGTCGTCGCTGGGACTGGATGTGCCCAGGTGAGATTTGCCGTCCTCACCGCGTCGCTTGCTATGGTCCCATTCATCGTGGCGGCCTGCTCCACCTCCACACCATCGCCGCCCGGAGACCTGGTCAACGACTGCAGCTACCGTGTTCCGGAGGCGACGCCCACGCCGGACCTGGAGGCGCCGACGGAAACTACTTCCGTAAGCACTGAGCCTGTCGGTTCCACTATGGAAACTCCGTCGGCTGATGTCGTGGCCTACCCCGATCTGCCGTCGGCGCTACCGCCGTCCGTCGAAGCCTGGCAGGAGGCTGTGGTGCGTGTGAGAGTCGAACTGGTCGACGGCCGCGTCCGGGACCAGCAGGGATTGATAGTCGCCGAGAGATACGTCCTCACCGTTCTCGACCTCACGGAGGAGATCGCTTCTTTGTCTGTGGGTATATCTGGCCGTAGCACCTTCGCCGCTGTGCTTGAGCGCTTCGATCCCCGAACCGGCGCGGCGCTGCTGACCGTTGACATTGCCGACCTGCCCGTTGCCCCCGGTGTGCGGGCGACCGTATCGAATGCCGAGCCAGTGCTGCTCCTGAGCCGCGGTCCGGATGGTGACGGGCTGGCAGTGAAGGAGACATACGCCAGTCCTAGCCGCAATGCACCGGACCATATCTTCGCGCTGCGGGCGGACTACACGACCCACACCGAGCGTGGCACCTTGGTGGTGGCTTCTGACGGAACACCAATTGGTCTTGCGGGTCACGGGCGAAGTTGGTACGGCCGACAGATCGTTCATGGGAGGATTGGCGGTACGGATCTACCGGCCGTGCTGTTAGCCTCCGCGCTCCAACTGCTGGAGTTCGCCCCGCAGAATGCCGGCGCCACTCCGGCCGCAGTCACCTACAGCGGACCGGGGCTGAGCCGGCACGTGGACGGACCGGTGACTCGAGGGCTGGTCGCGGAGCCACTCCGTTCGAAGCTTGGGAATCTTGCGGAGGCGGTTCCACTCGAGAATCTCGGCCGGCACCCACGATACCTGCTCCGACGGAATTCAGGCACGATGCTGGAGGTGCTCTACGCTGAGCCTCAGGATCTGCGTGGGGCCGATGGAGACCGGCTGGGCAGTGCACGGTACATCGTGCTGTGGTGGGACAGGGAGGACGGCGCGCCCGATCTCGTCCTCTGCGGCGAAGACAGGGAACACCTGGGTGCCGCCTTCGCCACGCAAGGCCTGGACTCGCTCAAGGCGCTTGTGGAGGGTGCGCCATCCAGCTCGCCGCACTCGATGGTATCTGCCCGGCCTCTCCCCACGGTGAGGAATGTAAACAGCCCTGAGGCCTACCAGTATCCGTATGTGTGGGAATTAAGGCCCGACAGGCCCGTGTATCACAGGGACGAGGTGGTGACTCTGACCTTCAAGATCGCCAACATCAGCGATTGGCCGGTTTCGTTAGCGTATGTGCCGCCGAGGGTGATGATATACAGCGTTCAGAAAGGCCGTGAAGTTCCTGTCCTGCACTATGGCGAAGGTCACCTCACCCTGCAACCAGGGGAGTCCACTTCCTTTAGCATGGAGTGGGACCAACTGCACTTCGAGGGTGGTCGGGCTGAGCCCGGTCGATACATTGTACGGGTCCAGCTGGCCAGCCTAGTGTCCAGGCCATTCCTGGATTGGGGTCCCCAGGCTGATGTGGTTCTTGAGTGAAAGCGATGGCACAGGTAGCCGGCGATGACCGCGGGGCAAGGGGTAGTCCGGCAGATCCTATACCGGCTACTGGCCGGTGGCGTGCCGGAATTTCAAGTACGAATTACTCAGGCTCACACTCCTGTTGAGAATCGTGTGGCAGATATGAGAACCTTTCAATACATCGTATCAATTTAACCCATAACGCCACGGACCGGGTAGTGAACTGGTGGAGAGCAGATGATTGGTTGGGTGATGGATGCGTATGCCCTCGTTCTTTTCCCTAGAGTCGTATGCTTCGACAAATCTTCTCGGATTGCAGGTTCAACGGTTCAGCGGACTAACTCTCCAGCTGGACCGGAATCTGAAGTGCAGGTCGCCCATCGGCATCAATTCCCTTACGGGCGGCTCGAGTCCCGGCCGGTGGTCCAGAACTAGATGCCGAACATCCAACACCGACACGCCTAGCAGCACTTCTCCGCCACCGGACCCGTCTGGGAACATTGTGGAGCCGTCAAGCGTCTCTACAATACGTTGGGGGTGACCCTTGGCTCAGCCAGATGTAGCGAGAAGAACAGAGGTGAAGCCCAGAATACTGTCCTTTGCTGCTTTGGCCGTCCTCGTGTTGCTCCCCGTCGCAATGGCCTGCGGCAACGACAGCCCGGAGACTACACAGACGGGTCTAAAGGAATCCACACCGCAGGCGATGGAGTCCAGGACTCCAACGGACGGCCAAGCCTCTTCAATCGGTTTCCCCCAGCATGACGCACCTCTGGGAACGGACAGGGGCGGTGAATACTTCGCTGGACGGTTGGTCCTGAGCAATGGGTGTCTACGTGCTGAAGCCCCCTCGAACGATGCTACTAACCCCCGATCATCCTGGTTGCTCATCTGGCCCGGCGCGTTCACTCTCGAAGCGGAATCAGGGTCGGTTCGGATAGTCGATGGGCTTGGCCGCATCGCTGCGCACGTCGGAGATCACGTTCGACTCAGCCGGGCCGCCGTGACCTATCAGCAGGCCATGGACCAGGGGTTGGTAGAGCGGTTGTCCGAGGACTGCGAGGGGCCCTATCTCTTGGTGGGTGATGAGATTACCCCCTTCGATCCCAGGAACGAATCCGCCGAATTGCGGCTGTCAGACCCGGATATCCTTTTTCTAAGGGAAAAGACCGTAATGGGGTTCCCGAGTCTCATGCAAGCGTTAGGCATCGGAGAGCTGATCTTGGACGGCCAGTGCCTTCGCCTGGGAGACAGTTCCACCACGATAATCTGGCCAGCTGGGTTTACACCTCACACCGACCGTGGCGTGGTGCAAGTCCGCAATGGTGCGGGTCGAGTCATAGCTACTGTTGGGGATGAAATAGCCGCTGGTGGAGGATACCGTAGCCTTGATAGCGGTGCCTGTGCCGGTGAAGTGTTTCTTGCCAACCAAATCAAGGTCTTGCCGGATGTGGAGGTCTACTTCCCCAAGCAAGATGGGACCCTGACGACGGATCAGGAGACTGAGCGCTTCGCGGGGGAGTTGGTCCTGGACGGAAAATGTCTGAAGATCGATTCTCCCCTTCGTGTCAGGGACCGCACTTATGGGCCGGTATCTCCTCTCCTCATCTGGCCGAGTACTTTTTCCCTGAGCGTGGAGGATGGGGACGTCGGGATAGTCGACGCAACTGGGCGCGTCGTCGCACGCATCGGAGATGAGGTCCGGTTCAGCGCCTTTGACCTGTCCTATCAGCAGGCGATGGACCATGGAGGGATGGAGGAGATATCGCCGGCTTGCTCGGGTGCCTATTGGGCAGTGGGAGAGGAGTTCAGCGCGTCGGCTCCGGAGGTGCCATGAGGAGCATCGCCAGACATTCAGGCGGATGGAACAGAATGGCATCGCCGTACGTCTTGTTAGTGACAGGGCACCCGGCATCGCGTTCGATGTGTTTGACGTCCGTCCGGTGTCCAGAGCGTCAGGTAACGGCAAGGTGCCGAGATGAATATCTGTATACCCGAACCGGCGAAGATCTCTTCCCTGGCGGTCATGCTGCTGGCGGTGTCGATGGCGTGCGCGCCGGCTGCCGCGCCCGACTATACGGAACCTGGTGGAGGTCCGACGCTGCAGCAGACCGTTGGTCCGACGGGAAGAGCCGTCAGTGAGGAGATGGAGTGTTTGCCATCGGTGCCAGAGGTCGGAGTGGGTCACGACTACCTACCCTCCCTGCCCCTGGAGAAGTTGATAGACGGCGCGGCCATGATAGTGCATGCCAGTGGCCTGAGCCGGGAACAGGCCAGAATTCCTGATTTGGACTCCGGTGGCGGCAGGGGCAAGCCGAAATGCCTTTGGGTGGTATACGCGGATCTCGAGGTGCACGAGTATCTGAAGGGCGAGGGCCCGGGCACTCTACGCGTCGCCCTGCCGGTTGCTGAGATTCCCCAGGAGGACCGACCGCTGGCCACGGTGCAGGAACGCCACGACGTGAAGATGGGCAATGAGTACGTGCTGTTCCTGCAGGCAGACCGAAACACTCCTCAGCGCGTTCCCAACGAACGGACCTGGAGTGTTTTGTTTGAGTCACATGGCCGTTGGCCGCTGGAGGGTGAGAGTCTGCTAACCCGCCTGGAGCCGCCGGAGGAGGAGATGACGCTCGACGATCTCAGAACGGCAATCTCTCCACTTGGTCCAGGGGCGCTGCCGACCGTGGGTCCGCTGGGTGGAGCGGTCGGCGAGGCGACGGAGTGCTCGTCGGACCTGGCCGAGATCTTCGCTTCCAACGAAGAGCGCCTTGAATTCGACAGGACCATCTCCTACGTGCGATTGCCCCTAGAAGACTTGATAGACGAAGCGACCTTGATCGTGCATGTCAGGGGTGGGCCGTGGGAGCAGGTAAGCGTTCCCGGCGGGAATTCCCATTTCGATGGTAAGCCTGTCTGCGAGTGGATGGCATTCGCGGAGGTGGAGGTGAACGAGTACCTGAAGGGTGAGGGTCCAGGCAAGATTCGCGTAGCCCTGAGAGTGTCCAACGGCCCCCGTCCTGAACGGCCGCTCGTCAGGGTGGAACATGCTCAGGAAGTCAGGGAAGGATTTGAGTACGTACTCTTCCTGCGGGGTCGATGGTTCCCGGACGATTGGGGACTGAGCGGTCGGACTTGGGCCATTTTGGGAGGTGCACAGGGCCGCTGGCCGGTGGCGGGAGAGATTTCGCGGACGCGCCTTGCGCCTCCCCTGAACGAGATGGTATTGGACGAACTTCGGGATGCCATCTCCCCTTAGCCTTCCGCGCACGTCTGTAGGCGTAGTCAGCATCGGTGTTCTGCATAAAGGACTGTGAGCCCAGGTTGATGATCTCCGACTAAGGACATTAGCAGGCGGCCAGCACCACCTTACTGGCCGAGAGGTCGGATGCTCCTGAATACGGCGATGGCAGACTCTTGCTGACCCGGCAACAGGTGTTCGCCCACGAAACTTAGGCTGGGACCATCAAGGCTGGCGATATAGACGCTGGTGTACCCACCACCCTTCTTAGGGAAGTGGAGCTTTGCTTCATAGCCGCCGATCTGTTCAAAGGCTACAACATAGACGTGTGCTGGATCGTCAGCCGGCTCCGAACCGCCGTAGTCGAATGTCAGGCGTATCCCATCATCGCCCCTCACTTCCCCCATGTAGGAATCCATGCCCTGAAGTTCATGCAATTCCCAGCCAAAAGGCAGGAGGAGTGAGAATCCCGGTTGATTCGGCAGCCCCGGTACTTCCACTATTCTCCAGTTCGGCTGTGGCTGCGCATCGGCGAACGGATGAAGGTCACCACTCACAATCCTCCCGCTGTGTTTGTCAACGACCAACCGGTCTCCCAATGGGTCCTCAAGATGGGCCTTAACGGACTCCTGGCAGTCCGTGCCACCGTGCAACGGTGTGGAGAAGGCAATGACCCTCACCTGCACGTCGACTTCCGTCTCCCGCAACTCCGCCACTCTAGGCGCTCCCTGGCAAGAGGCAACAGTCAGTATGAGCGTTTGCGGTTGTCCCAATCTCGCATCCACCACACTCACCCCGCTGCGCCAAGCACCCCCGCCGAAGTGATACCAGACCAATAAGCAAGCCACGAAAACCAGAAGCCCGGTCACAATAACTGAGACGACTATGGGTCCCAGACGACCGGATAAGAACTTTCTCGGACCAGAGCTTTCAGTCACGCCGTCGCCTCATTGGCCCACCCCCTTGCGGTGTCGGTCAATTCCGTCAACTCGCGCCCATCTGAGCACTCGATGCTCAATGCGACCGAAGTGGCCTTCGTGATGGCCTGCAACGATGATGGTCAAGTGCTCACCACTGGGCCGCCGAACCGGCGAACGCTGGGGCTTTAAGCCGGGGCATGTAATCGCTCACGCGTCGGAACCAATCGGTTAGAGCAGTCGACACCACGACCTCGCCGCGGTGGAGGAGGTGCCAATGGTCGGGTACCTCCACGCACCTCGTCTTTCTCCCTTCCGGTGTGAAATAGCACTTCCACACCTTCCGGACCGACCAGGTCTTCCCGTCGAGGAATCTGACGTTGATGGCCAGACTGATAGCCGAGAACTCCAGGTCCGCCTCGATCTCCGCGGGCGACCCGCCTTCCATCGCACGGAGCAGCCGGTCAATGATTTGTGCGTCGGCGTCGAGGTCACCCCAGAGCGGCGTGTAGTCCTCTTTGGACAGCAGCGGAGCTTCATCACGGGATGCGTAGACCACCATTACATCGCCACGTCCTACAGGCACCATGGGCGTGGGCTCCACGGTTGCGATTTGCTTGGCGGTGTCGCACCCGGTAGCCACCGCCGTTATGACGACCAGCAATCCCCCAATGATGACAGGGCTGGAAACCCCGAATCGCACTCCCAACCTCAGATGAACTCCAGGCGAAACTTGGCCTTCAACCAACCGAGTGTACCCTTTGTTCGCCCGCATGCTGTTAGACCCTCCGCTATCACAAGGCGGAACCCCGCCACTGAACAGAGACACATGCCACTCCGAACGAGCCATCTCCACGGCACCGTCGCGGAGATGAATGATTCGTATGGCCGGACACGGAATGGATGGAACAGTAGTTGTCAGCATGACGTCCTATTGGTGGGAACGCATCCGGCATCCGGTTCGAAGTGTCGGGTGATACGGAGGGAGTCGAGTGGCGAGTTAATGGTATGAACGACTTGATCTCTGTTCCGGTGCGAGCCATTGCCATGGTGATGGTCTTGCTATTGGTAGTGGCTGTGGCGTGCTCGGAGTCTGCTGCTCCCGGTGACGCGGAGTCCGCTGGAGACTTCAGGATGGAGGCGACCGCAATTGCCCGTTCTTCCGAAGTTCATGAGTCGGCAACGGCGACGCCGCAGCTTCGGTCCGGTGTTACGGAGGAGGTCGGGATTGAGGAGGCCACCTCGCATGCGACACCTGTGCCCACGGCCAGTCCGGTGACGGAGCCGACCGTTGGTCCTCTGGGGCAAGCCGTCAATGCGGCTACCGGATGCTCGTCCAAGGTGCCGGGAATTGATGAGAGGGCCATTGTCGAAGTGCACGGCGAATCCAGTCCGTTGCCTCTCGATCAATTGAGGGACCGCGCGACCGTGATCGTGCATGCTAGGGGTTTGACCAGGGAGCAGGTCAACGTACCAGTTTCGGACCCCGGCATCGGAGGGAGCGAGCCGTCCTGTCTGTGGGTTGTCCTCGCTGAGGTGGGGGTGATGGAGTACCTGAAGGGGCAGGGACCTGACACTCTACGCGTCGCCGTGCCGGTCGCAAAGGTACCCCGACCGTATCGGCCGCTCGCGACCGTGGAGGACTCTCACGACATTGAGGTGGGACTAGAGTACGTGCTCTTCCTTCGGTCCGACCGGTTTACCGACACGCGTGGGATGAGCGGCCGGAACTGGACCGTCGTCGCCAACCCACAAGGCCGCTGGCCGTTGGAGGACGAGCGGCTTCTGACCGGCCTTAAGCCGCCGCAAGACGAGATGACCCTGGAAGAGCTTCGGTCGGATCCAATAGCTCTTGGTCCAGCCTGGCCGACTCCAGGTCCGGTGGGGCGGGCTGTTAGCGCGGCAACGAGATGCTCGTCGTACATGGCCGAACCTGGTCAGGACATCGTCGTCGAGGTGAATCGCGATTACGTCCAATTCACCCTGGAGGAGTTGATAGACAGCGCGGCCGCAATAGTTCATGCGCGAGGTGTGTGCAGGGAGCAGGTCAAGGTCCCGGAATCAGGTATTGACGCCTACGGGGACAGGCCGATCTGCCGCTGGGTGGTGTTCGTGGAAGTGGAGGTCATGGAGTACCTGAAAGGTGAGGGTCCAGCTACACTTCTCGTCGGCGTTCCAGTGGCGAACGTCCCGAATCCTGGTCGGCCGCTTGTAAACGTGGAGGCAGGTCAAGACATCGAGGTTGGCCTTGAGTACGTGCTATTCCTGGGAAACCGACGGTTTCCAGCCTCCTGGGGAGTCAGCGGTCGGTACTGGGGACTCGTCGCCGGACGGCATGCCCGCTGGCTGCTGGAAGGTGGCACGCACCAGTACACCGGGATGGAGCCTGCCGTAAGCGAGATTCCCATTGACGAGCTTCGGGCAGCTATCTCCCCTTAGTGTTAGCGTTTCCGAGCGGGATCTTCCAAGGCAACATCCAATAGTGGCCTGATCCAGATGAAAATCGGGGACGGTAGGACGTTAATACTAGATGTGGTGGCCGCACGGGTCGACCCCACAAAATGTGGGCGGTGGAGGATTTGAACCTCCGACCTCTTGCGTGTGAAGCAAGCGCTCTAACCGCTGAGCTAACCGCCCCCAAGTCTCGGCGGAGCCGTCTTATTGGATTGGACAGGCCCCGATTCCGCGGAGATGCGCGCTTGGTGGGACTCGAACCCACGGCCTCAGCCTCCGCAGGGCTGCGCTCTATCCGCTGAGCTACAAGCGCGTGAAACCTGTTCCCGTCTCCCTGGCGCGAAAGACCCGTGATTGATTGCCGGGATGATGGTGCCGAAGGAGGGATTTGAACCCACACGCCCTTTCGGGCACTGCGTCCTGAACGCAGCGCGTCTGCCGTTCCGCCACTTCGGCGCTCAATGAACCACGACCAGTCAACCGGTAGGCCTGAGGGAGCTGTGGGCAGCACAGTCTTGTGTTGACTGGCCCATTGTAGAGTCCGGGCGGCGGCGGCGACAAGCGTGCGGACCTATCTCCCCGCCTCGTACGGCTGGCGGCTCCGACGCGAAGCAAGCGTCGATGCAGGACGGCAGATGTGGCGTTGCAGGGCATGTCGAAAGCGGCAGGCTATGGGTGGAAAGAGTGTCGGTGCAGGTGCGGCTCCGAAAACCATCTAGACTGTGTCATCTTGCGTAGCCAGCGCGCTCGGCGACGCGTTATGGCTGCGGCCCGGCCCAATTAGCGAGAGCCTTCTCGGGTGAAGCAATCTCGTCGATGGAGGTGTAGTAGTAGTTTCGCCAGCCCTCCTCGGGTAACCCGGTAAACAGCATCAGGTTGAGTGGATACTGCTCGCTTTCGACCACGCGGCGCAGGTCGTCTCGGAACAAGAAGGTGGGCTTGCCGAAGGCGATCGCCATGCCCAACTCGACCATGACCCCCTCGTCAGGCGGGACGCCGTTGACCACAGCGAAAATGGCGTCGGCGGCGATAACATCACGAAAGTCGCTCTGGCCGATCTGATAGGCCCAACCCTCCTTCAGAAAGTCCACCTGGTTGTTTCTGGCGAACGGCTCCCAAACCTGCAGATCCAGGTTCTGCAGCGCAGCCACTATCTGGGGCAGCAGCAGCTCCCTTTGCTGGCTGGAAAAGCCGTAGGGGTTTGCAAGGTAAATGGTCTTTCTCATCTGCGGTCATCCTGTCTGAATTCGGGGACTCATCGGCTCTTCCGCCCCACCGGCGTCTCTCGAGTTGGCACCTGGGCTGCCTTTGCTGCTGTGTATCTCTCGCTGTCTTGCGCACTGGCGACCATCTGAGCCACCAGGTACAAGAACGCTGTTCGATATCCGATCGAGCACCAGCGAGAGTACGCGGTCCCCCTAGGATCGGGCGGACCTAGAATATACTCAGCTACAGTCGATAGCAGCAACGATGTCTCGGCAAGGAGACCGTCCTATGGAACCTACCATCGAGTTCAGCCCCAGCTTTAGCATGCTCACCCTGCAGCTCTCTCCAGGCGAATCGGTAAAGGCTGAGCCTGGCGCCATGGCGGCGCAGCAGGACGTGGACATGAAAACGGGCATGAGCGGCGGGCTGTTTGGTGGGTTCAAGAGGATGCTGACGAGCGAATCGTTCTTCCTGAACACGTTCACCGCAGGGCCTACCGGAGGGTGGGTGAGCCTGGCACCGCCGACGCCAGGAGACATCCTTTCTCACAATGTGGGGCCAGGCCAGGAGCTGTTCATTCAGTCCAGTTCGTTCCTGGCATGTTCAGAGAATGTGCAGACGGACGCCAAGTTTCAGGGACTCAAGGGGCTCTTCAGCGGCGAAAGTCTGTTCTTCCTGAGGATATACACCGAGGGAGGCGGGTCGGGAACCGTCTATTTCAACTCCTACGGGGCCATCAAGCACCTGCCCGTCACCCCGGGCAAGGAGTTGGTGGTCGACACCGGACACGTCGTCGCCTTCACGAACGACGTTGAGTATTCAATCGGAAAAGTCGGAGGTCTCGGGTCGCTCATCGCCGGGGGCGAGGGCCTCGTCATGAAGTTCAAGGGGAACGGCCACGTCTGGGTTCAGACACGAACGCTATCCGCCCTCGCCGACAAGATAGTTCCGTTCCTGCCGTCTCCGAAGAGCGGATAAGGCCATCCTCCAGTCCCCTCCGTGCCACCGGCCCCGGGGGCGCCAGATAGGCGACGGCGCAGCTGCGCGAACTCCGGCGTAGTCCCCCGGATTCAGCAGGATGCTGAAGGCTAAAGGGCGTGGTGGTTTGGCCGCAAGTCCTCGGACATGCCCCGGTCGGCCGAGATCACCTTTCGCAGACCACGCCGTCTCCGTCCCCATCCCGGGCACCGGGCACCATCGACTTTGGAAATCCCCGTCCCGATCCCTTGCCTCCCTGCACGCGCTGCTCGCCTGCCCTCTCTGCCTCATCGCATGATGGGTAGCTTTTCTCCCCGCCGACGGTCGGCGCGGGACTTACTGGGCGGGAAGACGGATCTGCCTCCATTACCGCTAGCTCAGGCGGATTGTCGCACGTCTGTAGCATCTCCCCGAGCGCTCTAGCCTCATCCCGGGTGGCGGTGAGCTGCCAGGTCGACTTGATCCTCGTCCAGTCGGTCGCGTACTCGCACCAGTAGGACTCATCCGGAGGCCGCCACTGGTCCGGGCTCTTCGCACCCTTGGATCTGTTGGCGCCCGACGTCACGGCGATCAGATGTCCCGGGTCGTCGAGGCTGTTGGCAAACAGCTGCTTGCGCTTTGAAGTCCACGCCCAACCTCCAGATCTATGCGCGTTCGCCAGAGGAATGAGGTGATCGATGTCCAGTTCACTTGCCTCCGTCACCGTCGCACCGATGAATTTGCCCAGCCAAAGACCGGTCTCGACCTGGCACCGCCGGTCATCCTTGTAGGTAACGGGGGTCCGGCTCTCGTCGACCAGGACCTCATGCCGCGTGTTCTGACAGTCGTCATCCTCGTCGATCCAGTGAAGCCAGTCGTCGCGGTCGTAGGCTGGGAGATCATCGGGAATCTCCGCAACCGTTATCGTCAATTCAGGCACCTCTTGGGCGGTCACTACCGACTCGTCCGGCTGGGATGTTGATGTCGCCCTCGGGGCAGTCGTGCTGGCAGGTTGTGCGGTGGCTTCACCTGTCGGTTCGAGAGAACACCCTGAAAAAGACGCCAACGCGAGAAGGCATAGCAGGCCGGTCTCGGGGAGAAATCGGCAAGCTGTCCTGGCCATGTGGAAGCTGCGCTTAGCGGGCGCTATCGAACGACCTCCACCTGCGCACAGTCGAATCCGCCAGGAGGCCCGGTGCCTGCACATTTCGTCGCGTTGACATCAAGGTGCATTGGCGAAAGCGGGCCGACGGCCTGGCCCATCCAACGGGGCGACCGCAATGTCCTCGGTGCCAGTGTGGCCACCTCTACGATTCTCCAACCCGGTCACCACCCCACAGGTGGCTTCCTACCGCCAGGGCGATAACGACATACAGGGCGTCGACTATCGGGAAGTAGATGACGTGGGAGGTTACTGCATCTCCTGTCTCACTGTCGGGGTTGAGCGTCCAGAACCATTCCCAGAAAAACAGCATGGCGAGCGCGATTGACAGGTAGAAGGCCGCGCTCGCGGACACATGCTCGAGTGTGCTGGCCTCGCCCGTTCCAAGGCCGTGTCTTCGGAGATAGCTCACCACCAGCGAAACGAGAACGCCAGCCGCCATGAACCAGTTCAGGATGCGCCAGACCGGATACTCAGGCGAGCCGTCGTGGTAAACCGGCGTCAGTATGAGGTTTAGAGCCACCGCCACCGCCGTCAGAACCAGAAAGAACGCGATAGCCCTGTTTGCCGTGTCCGTCATCGCAGGATGCCTCCTTGGACTTGGGTCGATGAATGTATAGCCTAGCGCGTTGAATCGCCGATGGCGTGAAGACGCCCTTGGCTGGGGGATCAGGCAGGCTTCCCAAACCCCGGAGCGCACACGGTAAGCGCTCCCTGGCGACGATGGATCAATCCTGCTTCGGCGATGACACAGGCTGCGGTGGCATCAGGTCCATAGCATGGGGAGGATTCTTCCGGGCCGTAACGATCCTCCTATGAGGGCACGCGCGGCTGAAGCCGGCCCCTACCGGGTCGCTCCCGCGCGCTTCGTCGCCTCGTTGAAGGGTATGCCGTCCACCAGCACATCCTTGATTATTGAGCTTCCGCTCTCGTCCAGTGAGACGATGACCTTAAGGTCGCCTGCCTGCTCGACTACGTGGCCTGTGCCTTCGGGAACAAAGAACGTGCCAAGTCCGAAGTCGATATTTCCGTCTCCTCCAAGCTCGCCCCTGATGAATGTCCCGTCCCCGGGCCGCGTCGATTCATATGCAACCGCCCTCCACACCTCGGGACCCTCCTGCAGGCGCACGAATACCGTGTCACCGGGCTCTGCCTCCATTCCAATCGGGGGACGAGATATCTCGTAGGTCAAGATTGCATAGTCTCCTTGGAAGAGCGAGCGAGGGTCCACAGGCAGGGCCTGGAGCACCACTTCCCCGCCTGACCTCAGGTCGTATTCCCGGTCCGCGACAAAGCCCAGTACAACGAACACCTGGCCCAGTGCTATGGCCGCAAAGATCAGGCGAAACCTAAGGCTCATTTCGCTAGGGCCCATCCAGGTGCGCCGTCATGTGCTGAAGGACCCTGCGGCGGGCCCTCTCGAGAAGATAGCCCCCCGACAGCAAAATGAGTCCCGCCCCGACAAAGATGGCGGCACTGTGCGCGAGCCCCCAGCTCACCTCGAAGTACCGGGTTATGACTCCTATGCCAAAGAATGCCAGTGCGACGTTGACGAAGGCCTGCTCACCTCGCCGGTAGCCCAGCGCAACCAGCCCGATTATCGACAGCAAGAGCACTACGTTAAAGACCACAGGAATCAGGAGGTCCTGATGGCTTTCGATGAGCATCGACAGGCCCGTTGCGGCCAGGACTATCACGACCGCCACCGCCTCAAGGGTGATCAGGTCCATTGGCCTGGCCTTGGGCCTTTGGCGCGCCAGGGCTCCAGCCATGAGTGCCACCGCAACTGCTATGGCTGCGAAAAAGGCTATCCAAAGGCCAGTCGATGCCACGGGATCGATCGATCCATCTGAACCAAAGTTCTCGTAAAGGTCCCTGAAGCCCAGCAGATATGTGGCAGCCAGAGTGGTTACCAAGCCAGCCAACTGAAAGGCCATGGCGTATGGCCGGCTAATGGCAAATGTCATCTTGATTCTGCCCAGGCCATACAGGGCCAATCCCACTACCGCGTAGAGAATTAGGGAATAGATGATCTGACTCTCGGCGTAGTAAGCCCGGGTAAAGACGTGGCCCAGCCAAAACCCGATCATCGCGAGCAAGGCTCCGATTGAGAGCACCATCACAGATAGCGATCTGGTGAGGTAGGCCATGGGAATAATGCCAAAGAAAAACAGGGTGAAAAGCAGGGGATGATTTACGGGGAAGTTGTACACCTGGGCCACCAGATGTAGGGCCGCGCCATAGATGATGCAGCCCAGCAAGAGCAGGGCGGTGCCCACCCTCCTATATCGCCGCCTGTACCGGATCCAGTACGAGAGGGAATAGGTGGCAGGAACCATGACGGTGATCATCGCCAGACGGGCCGCCTTGGGTATCTGGTCCCAGTTTGCGGCGAAGAACAGGACTATCCCCAGACCGACCAGGATGGCCCCGAAGACGGCGAGGATGGACACGAGCCGTGCGTGGGCGCGTTGGGATCGACGTGCCGAACCGCCAGACCTGTACCTTGAAGCTATGGCCAGGGCCTGCTCTCCGGTGATCAGACCCTCTCTCTCCCAGTGCCGGAGCTCTACCGCCAGTCGCTCTACGAAGCCAGAGCCCCCGGGATCGCCCGAGGAGCCTAGGTCGTCCATCGATCCGCGGACCCATCAGGCACCTGGCCATAGGCACGGTCGGCTGAAGGCAAGTGGCATGTCCACCGACCTCCGTCCGCACAAGATGGCCGGCGGTGCAGCGAGTATCGATCGATCAACGGGCAATCATTTCAGACCGCCCGCGAACTCGCGCAGCACGGCAAGGAACTTTTCCTGCTCTTCGGCGAAGATCATGTGGGCGCTGCGCTCGAAGATTACGAGCTTTGACCCGGGAATGCCCCAGTGGATGCGGGCCGAGCCCTGCTCGTATGGGGTGACGAAGTCGTCGGTCCCGCACAGCACCAGGGTCGGCACAGCGATCTCGCCGAGCCTGTCGACCACGTTGTGCTGGGCGTGTATGTCGAGAAAGCCCCTGTTGTACGCCGCGGCGGAGTAGCGGGCGTTGGTGTTGACATGCTTTGCGGCCTCGCTGTCGCGGTCGTGAAAGTACAGGCCGCCGATTTCCGCCGCCAACTCCTCCATGTCCTCGTCGTTTGCCACGTGGTTGAAAAAGCGCGTTTCGATCGCGGCCACCTCGCCGGGCGTACCTATTTCCCGGGCCTTATGGAGGATCACATCCATGTAGTCCCACGCCGGGTAGGTGGTGGCGAGGATCAGACCGGCCAGGTGCTCTTGATGCCTGATGGCGTAGTGCTGCGCGATGGTGCCTCCGTATGAGTGACCGAGCAGGGTCATGCGGTCGATGCCGAGGTGATGCCTGAGCGCGTCGGCGTCGTCGGCCCACGTTGAGTGAAGCACGTCGTCCAGGTCGGGTGGGCGCTCTGAGCGTCCGTTGCCCCTGTGGTCGTAGAGGATGAGCGTGAAGTCTTCGGCGAGGGGGTCGACCCAGGGTCGGAAGTAGGTGTGGTCGAAGCCGAGTCCCCCGTGCATGAGCATTAGCGGTGGTCCGTCGCCGAGCAGTTCGTAGTAGAGCGTGGCGCCGTTGACGTTAGCGAGCATAGAGGCTGTCTCCCTGCGAGCGGCCGCCGGGTAGCTGTGCGGCATGAAGGATGTGACAATCCTAGCAGCAGGATGAGGGCAAAGGGCTCTCCTTGGCCGACCCCGGGGGGCAGGGAGAGCCAGGGTTGCGGCCCTCTTCCTTGACCGGATCGGGGTCCGGTTCGGACACACCACGTAGAAGTGCGAATTGGTTCGTCGGCGCTGCATCAGTGGACGTCCGTGAATTCCCGGAGCCCCTTCGCGGATACCGACCAGCCACAATCGCAGCGGAGGAAAAAGCGGGTCATGCACCAAGAGCCACGCCTGATACCCCGGAGGACACTGTTCGGCAATCCTGAACGGACCGACGTCAGGATAAGCTGCGACGGTGAACGCATCTCGTACCTTGCGCCCGTTGGGGGCGTGCTAAACGTCTGGGTCGCTAAGGCCGATGCCATCGGGGACGCCCGGCCGGTCACCCGGGATACCCACAGGGGCATCAGGGTCTACTTCTGGACATATAGACCCGACCACATCATGTACCTGCAGGACCGGGACGGCGATGAGAACTGGCACGTCTACGTCGTCAACGTCGAGACCGCCGAAACCAGGGACCTGACTCCCTACGACGGCGTGCAGGGGCCCTGCCCCTGCCCCCGAGCGAGTTCTTCCCGGACGAGGTGCTAATCGGGGTCAATCGCCGGGATCCGCGGGTTCCCGACCTATATCGCGTGAACATCCTGACCGGCGAAACGGAGCTCGTCGTCAGCAATGACTTCGGCGCGGTCCGATTCGTATCCGATGCAAGACTGACTCCGAGGCTGGCCATCGTACCCACGCCCCAGGGCGGAGCCCATGTGCTGTCGCCGTCTGAATCAGGGCGCTGGGAGATTGCAATGGACATCGAACCGGAGGATGAGCAGACCACCCATCTGATCAACTTCGACGTGCAGGGCAGCACCCTGTACATGTTCGATAGCCGCGGACGCGACACCTCCGCGCTCGTGGCGGTCGACACCGAGACCGGCTGCGTCCGGGAACTGGCCGCCGACCCGCGGGCCGATGCAGCCGGCGTGATGGTCAATCCGGTGACGGGACGGCCTCAGGCGGCCGCCTTCGCGTACGACCGCATCGCCTGGCAGATTCTCGACGATTCGATTGCCGCCGATTTCGGGAGACTTGCCTCCGCGGAACGGGGCGAGTTCTATGTGTCCTCTCGAACGATGGACGATCGCACCTGGATCGTCGAATACGAAAGGGACGATGGCCCGAAAGCCTACTACCTGTACACGAGGGAGACGGGAGAGGCCGAGTACCTCTTCTCTGACCGCCCGGACCTTGAGCGGGCGGACCTTGCCCGGATGCGCACTGCCACCGTCAAGTCGAGAGACGGACTCGACATGGTCGTCTACTACACGATGCCGTCCGGGTCGACGGACACAGCGGCCGACCCCCCGGCCGGTCCGCTGCCAACGGTCCTGTACGTGCACGGAGGACCGTGGGCCAGAGACATCTGGGGCTACAACCCCGTCCACCAGTTCTTGGCAAACCGCGGATACGTGGTCATAAGCCCGAACTTTAGGGGTTCGACAGGCTTCGGGAAACGGTTCGTAAACGCCGGCGACCTCGAGTGGGCAGATGCGATGCACGACGACCTGCTGGATGTAGTCGAATGGGCGGTCGGGCATGGGATCACCGACCGCGAGAAGGTGGCGATCATGGGCGGGAGCTACGGCGGCTACGCGGCGCTGGTCGGCCTTACCTTTACTCCGGACGTGTTCGCCTGCGCGGTGGATATCGTGGGACCGTCCAACCTGAATACGCTGCTGGATTCCGTGCCGCCCTACTGGGAGCCGATGATTGCGCTCTTCCGGACCCGGGTCGGCGACAACACGACGCAGGAAGGCAGGCGTCTTCTGGTCGAGAGGTCGCCACTGACAAGGGTCGACAGCATCATCAGGCCACTGCTGATAGCCCAGGGCGCCAACGATCCGCGCGTCAAGCAGGCCGAGTCAGATCAGATCGTTAAGGCTATGGAGGAACGCAAGATTCCCGTGACCTACGTGCTCTATCCCGACGAAGGCCACGGCTTTGCGCGGCCCGAGAACAACCTGTCGTTCATGGCCGTCGTCGAAGCGTTCTTGGCCCGCTGCCTGGGCGGCTGGGTTGAGCCGATCGGCGGCGATTTCGCCGATTCGTCGATCCGGGTGATCGCCGGAGCGTCGGACGTCCCCGGTCTGGCGGCGACCCTGACCTCCGCACCGAGCGAATCCATCGTCGACTAACTGAACGGGACAGGTGCCCTTAAGGAGCATGTCCGCCGCTCTGCGCGCGGGTCGGATCTCAAGCCCTCGGTAAGCGCTCGGGTCCGCAGGGATCCTCGCCACGACGATATGCCTTTTCGAGTCGGCGCTGGCGGGCTAATGTTCCTCGTTCGGATCCCTGACGCCGCGTTGCCCACCATCCAAGTACCGGATTTCTCTTGTGCGTGCCTTAGCCCGGATCCGGTGGAGGTGCTCAGCGATTTTCTGCCAGCGGGCCCCGGAGTCTGCTCGTCAACCCAGGCTCAGGTGCGACCTCCCCTCCGCCGGAGCAGGCGGGTCAAGTCTTGCATCCCGCCCCATAAGCGCGTTTCCGGTGCCCGTTGGCAGGAAAAAAGAGCCGCCGGCAGTCCACTGACTGCCGGCGGCTCGTCTGCGCCTGATGGTGCGGGCCGCTACTCCTCGATAACCGTCGTGCCCTCGTCCGAGCGTACCGGCTCGGAGAACTCATTGTACGTGAGCGTAGCGGAGGTAACCGCGTCCACTCGGCTCTGGCCTTCGGGCAGCGTGTTGGCTTCTGCCGTCATGGAGAAGCTGAAGCTGTCACCTGCGGCGAGCGGATCGCTCAGCTCGAAGGTTACGGTGCTGCCGTCCTCGCTCATTACCGCCTGGGCGCTCGACGTCGAGGTTATGGTCATCGCGTCCGGGATCGCCACGGTGACGCTGACACCGGTCATGGCGGACCTACCCTGGTTGTCGACCAATACCGTGTAGTCGACTGTCTCGCCTACCCTCACCGGGTCACTGGAGTCAGTGATCTGGATGTGGGCACCGGCCGCCGGCAGGACAAGGATGTCGATGCTGGCAGAGTCACTGACGTCCTCAGTGGCGCCAGCGCTGGCCGTGTTGGTTACCGTGCCCTCTTCGTCCGCCTGCAGCGTAACGGAGACGGAGGCCTCACCCTCAAGGGCCAGTGTTCCGATATCCCAGACCACCTGGCTGCCATCCGCAGAGACGGTTCCCTCCGGACTCGATGAGACATAGCTCATGCCGGACGCGATGTCCTCGGTAATCGTGACATCCGTCAGCGGGGCCTCACCCGTGTTGCTGACAGTCAGCGTGAAGGTCGCCTGGTTGCCTACGAACATCGCAGAGCGGCCGGTCTTCTGGATGGATATGTCCGGTACCAGGATAGTGGTGGTCGCGCGGGCCTCGGGCGAGATGGTGCTGCCGTCGGTCGATGCCGTGACCACGTTCTCGTGTTCGCCGCCTGCCACGCCCTTGACCCTGAAGATGATGGTCTCGGACGCGCCCGCGTCGATGGTGCCGATTTCCCAACTCACGGTCGAGCCGACGATCTTACCGTCGTCGCGACTGCTGCTGACCGGCTCAAGGCCGGCAGGCAGGGAGTCGACCACCGTGGTGCCATTCGCCTCGCCGTCACCGATGTTGGTGACGGTGATGGTGTAGTTGAACTCCGCGTTGAGCAGGGCCGTCCCCGGTCCCTCCTTGGCGATCGAGAGCATCGGTTGGACGACCGTGGTTGTGGCATCGGAGGAGTCCGTGGCGCCCTCCGCGGAGGTCGCGGTTGCCTGATTCACCCAGACTCCGGGCTCATCCGCCGTCACGACGATCTCCACAGTGGTCTGCTCCTCCGGGTTGAGGGTGCCAAGCTCGACACTGATCTCGTTGCCATCCTCGGTGGCGGTCATGTTCGAGGACACGAAGCTCACACCGGCCGGCAGCGTGTCGACTACCTCGACCTCCGTGTTCGCGCCGGTGCCAGTGCTCAGCACCTGGATGTAGTAGGTGATCTGGCTGCCGACGGCCACCTCAGCCGCTCCGGTCTTGGTCACCGTGAGGGCGCCAGGTATGACCGTCGTCTCTACGGTGGTCCGGTCGCTCAGTCCTTCGGCGGAGACGACCTCGAGCGCGCTGGTCTGCAGGCCCGTCTCGACGCCTTGGGCAGTCAGGCTAACCGACGCGGAGTCGCCCACCTCGATTGTGCCGAGGTCCCAGGTTGCAACTCCGTCAGCTGCCGTGCCGTCGTCCGTCGCGGACACGAAGCTCATGCCATCCGGCAACGTCATCGTGAGCGTGGACTCAGTGGCCGGGAAGTCTCCGTCGTTGGTGACCGTGATGTCGTAGGTCGCCTCGCTCAACAGGCCAATCGTTTCAGGCCCGGTCGCACTGAGCGTGAGGATCGGGGCCCTCCACTGCTTGACCATGGTGTGAGAGAACATCGTTCTCCCGTCCTGGGTAAGTACCTCGATCAGGACGGAGTTCTCGCCGATGTCCTCGGTTACCTGTTCTAGGCTGACCGATGACAGGCCCGAAGAGTCGGTAGAGACGGTGATTGCGTTGCCGTCCCCGGTGGCATTTGCGAACCGGGCGTCCGGGTCGTCGCCGGTGATCGTCCAGCGGACCGGAACGCCTTGCACCGCACCGCCGTCTGAAACGCGAAGAACGCTTACAGACATCGGGTGGGGGGTGCCGGCGGGGTTGTCCGCATCACCGGGGAAGTCGGGACATCCGTCCACCCAGTGCACCACGCCAAACACCTTGTGGACGCTGGCGTTTGCGATTCCAGGTGCGAAGGCGGTGATGTCGGTGTCACCCGGGCGGGTGGCAACGAGCGTTGCGCTCGCTTGCCCGTCGGATCCCGTGCGCACCGTCGCGTAGGCGTTTGTCAGCTTGGTTGCGCCATTGCCCCCGACTTCGACGATGTCCCCAACGGCGGCTGGGAAGCGATTTAGGATGAACTCGATCTGCCCATTCCCGACCGCGCTCCCACCGTCCATGAGGAGAGCGGTGAATTCATGCTGGTCCCTGATGCAGCTCCACGCCTCGGACGGGGTGAGCGACACTTCCGTTCCAGAGGGAGCTGGCCCATCATCCGCAGGGTCCTGAGCAGAGGCAGTACTGACTAGACCAAACGCCATAACTGCCAAAAGGATCAGCCCTATGGCGGGCCCCACCACTCGCTTCGCACTGGGCATCGAATCACCTCTTCGTCGTCTTCGTCGATGGCCGATTAAAAATCGGCACAGGTCAACTCAATTATCCGCCCAATGCTACCATAGACAAAGTTAAATCAGGACACCTGAAGACCTGTGTTTCTGGCCGCGTTGCTTGGCATCCCCCGCTGCATGTCGCAAAGCGGCCACTCGGAATCCCGGACGATCATGACCAGACGATATCCCCGGCCATTTGAGATCAAGTCTCTGAAGTTCTCCGACCGCCCCGTTATCTGCCCCGAGCTGGCTGAATCATGCAACCGTGCCCACCGCTCGCCTTGCTCGAAGCGCTCGGGTCCGTAATCTCGGCCGGCAACGCAGCTAACCCTGCCTAGTGTGGACCCTGATGCATCGGCGCGGGCCTGCCCACGATGAAGGTAGGGCGGACTGGTCTCGTCAGCCAAGGATTGGCGCAGGCAGAAAGGTCTTGGCGGCTCGCTCGTGCCACACTTGCCACACGCGGAAAGCCGGAACGAGTAGGACAAGAGCCGTCGGGAGAATCCTTACCTGTGCATCAGGCATGGCCCCTTAAACCGCGCTGCAAGGGAAGGGCACCCACCTGAGCACATCGGACTCCGGCATAACAGCGCCCGCTACTACACCTCTACCCAATACCCAAGCCCTTATGCGTCTAGTGCTCTCCCAAGCCGCATTCCAATATCCAAAGCGAACTGAGTGGCGATGTGCGAGTCAACGGGCCGGATCATGCGCCAGCCGCCTGCTCTAGGCTCAAGTGAGAAGGACGCTAGAGCGCTTCTGGTGGCTGAATCCTTTCAGTCGTTTGGTGAAGAATAGTCCAGCTGTGGACCCCAGTCCCCCGGGCCGTCCGGCAGCAGATCAAACAGGTGCCACACACCGCAGTACAGGTCGCCGGGACCGAATGCGTCCTTAGAGACGCGGATTGACTCACCGTCTCTGCCCTTGTGGAAGACCGAGACTCCCGGTCTGTATCCGGACATGTGATCCTCATCCTCCCGTTGGAAACCCATGTCCGTAAAGAACGTGGTGCCTTCCGCGGGTACATGGCGAACTGCCAACCTCGCTCTCTGGCGAGGCTCTGCTGAACTTTCGGGCTGTTGGGCGACGCCACCACGAAGGCGGCTCTGCTCCGCAGGTGTCGGAGGGCACCGCCGAACTCGTCGGCCCACATGGTGCAGAACGGGCATCCTGCGCCCATATTGTGTACGAGGATGAGATCGTCCTTGTCGCCGAACATCTCGGAAATCCGAACGGGGCCGTCCGGTACCTTTAGCTCGTAGTCCTTCACAGGCTCGGGCGGCAGCTGCCGACGTAGGCTGGCAAGCTTTTGCTGCGCCCTCTCGAATTCCTCCTGTGCAAGGGCAATCTCACTGTCGACTCGAGAGTCCCTGTCGGTCACGTCTTCCTCCTCACGTAGAGATGGCCGCGGACTTCGATGATCGGCTGAGTGGCTGATTCGACTCCCGCCGGGTCCACTTCGCCAGTCCGTACGTTCCCCGTCCAGTCCTGTCGAGGACATCGGGCATTCGCGACGGATGTGCGATCACGTTCGCGTCGGCGCCGCGCCCCGGGAGCGGCACGCCGCGCGAAGACGGTGCCGCACGGATGTCCCTCACGTGCATCGGCTCGGCAGCTTCATCCAGGATGGCTGCTACAGCCTTGCCCATGCGTTCAGCAGTTGTCTGGCGGGAGTGGGCGGGTAAGACATGTTGGAGACCCCTGCCCTTGGCTCCACGCTCCAGGCTCTGTATCACCCGCACCAGGTCAAGCTTGGCCCTGAGGCCATCTCTCCTAATAAAGGAGGGTCTCCAGATCATTTGAGACCGCTGTCAACTCGCCCTGAATATCGCGCTCCCACTCTGAGAGCTCGGAAAGCCTGTCTTTCATCGTGGCAACCAGAGGAAATGTATATACATATATGGACGTATGGGATCAGTGTTTATGTTTAGGCGCAGGTCCATCAAGTCTTGGTTTCCCTTTAAGGATGGGAGGGTCGAGCGCGGCGGCCCGGTCAGTGTCGAGCGCTGCCCGGGGGACTTTCCCTGCCGGATCCAGCGGCGGTGCCCTTGGGTTTGCTCCGATTCCCGTGCCAGGGCGAATGGCCGTCCCTTCTCTTGCGGTGCGACCGCTTGAACACTCAGGCGGAAGGTCTCTGGGCTGAATTCCTCAGGTAGGGATTGGGCGACGGGGCCTTCCCACGCGGCCCCTACCGAGCTTCGCGGTCTAGAATTGGCGGGCCGCGCTGGACTTGATCTTCAGCGGCAGCCCCGCTGCCATGAAGAAGACCTCGTCCGACTCGGCGGCCACGGTCTGGTTCACGCGGCCCAGCTGGTCGGCGTAGACGCGGCCGAGTTCGGTTGCCGGCACCACGCCGAGCCCTACCTCGTTGCTTACGACTACCCAGGAGGCGTCACCCCCGCGGTACAGGCCCAGCAGCCTCCGTGTCTCCGAGGCGATGTCAATCGGCGAGGTTGGCGCGCGCGGATCCATTAGCAGCAGGTTGCTGACCCACAGTGTCAGGCAGTCGAGGACGATCGTGTCATAGGAATTTAGACGCCCCGCCATCGCCTCGGCGAGGGCGATGGGTTCTTCCAGGGTGTCCCAGTGATCTGGCCTCTGTTCCCGATGAGCCCGGATGCGCCTTTCCATGTCTTGGTCGCCCGCCTGGGCGGTGGCCACAAAAAGGACGCGCTCGGCCCCGTCGGCTAGGCCCTGCGCATAGCTGCTCTTTCCCGAGCGAGCTCCCCCCAGGACCAGCGTAAGCCGCTTTTTCATTCGCCATTTACCCGTTGCGTAGATGCCAGATGGCTTGTGTCGTTCCAGAGTTCTAGGACGCTGCCGCCTGGGTGGTTGCTGATCGCAGACAGGCCTGTGGGATCGACGCCGAATCGCCAGAAATCCGCCTTTTCGAGCTCCAAGAGGCACAGTAACAGGGCCCGAATGGACCCGGCGTGAGCCACTATCAGCAGGTCTTCATCAGCGTCGTGGCGCCGCGACACGCGCTCGCAGAAATGCCCAACCCTCTCAAGCAGCTCACCGGTGTCCTCTCCTCCCGGGGCGGCAAATCCTTCGTCTCCTGAGCGGATCAGCTCTTCGAAGACCCGGGGATTCTCCTTCTCGGCCTGCCGGACCGTTAGCCCCTCCCACCTCCCGTAGTCGAACTCGCGCAGGTCTGCATCTGTGTGGATGGGGAGCCCGCGGCACCCGATCAAAGCCTGTGCGCTTTCTGTCGCCCGCGACAGGTCACTGGCATAGACCGCGGAAAAGCTGTGGCCGGAAAGCCTCTTTGCAAGCAGGGAGATCTGACGCCTTCCGCAATCATTTAGCGGGACGTCGGTGTGGCCCTGGATCCTTCCCTGGTCGTTCCAGTTCGTTTCTCCATGCCTTACCAGGTACCACTTGCCCATCGCTTGCACCTATCGGCCCGCGGCCTGAACGCTCCAGCGGGGCAAACCCGCCGCCACCAGGCGGGATGCCTGGGCCAGGACAATCGGCGAGGGGTGCATCTGCCAGTCCGTGCCGTCGGACCCGGACACGGCAGGATGGCGCTCCATCACCTGGCCAGCTCCAGTCTCCGGTGAGTTCGGCGGCCCATACACCGGGCGGCAGCTACCAAAACGGCGCCTGGACAAGGCCGGTGTGCCCGCGCAGAAGCGCGATTCCCATCACCAGCACGGACACCTCCGCCACCTCGTTCACCGCCCCGTAGGCGTCTCCCGTCAGTCCGCCGATTAGACCCGAAAACGACCATCCCAGCCCCAGCGACACGCCGATTGCAGTGCCCGCCAAAACAAGCCCACCGATGCCGCCCAGCATCCCGCCCGCAGCCAGCGCCGTCGCGAGGGCAAGCACTACCTGCCACCGGCTGCGCCCAACCTGAAAGGAGCTGGCGATCCCCTGCCTGCGAACGTACGTGAAGGCGTCCATAGCAAGGACCATGCCCAGGCGCGACATGCACGGGAACAATACCAGCAGGCCGATCCTCCCCGCGTCTGGAACGCCTACCAGGAGGGTCCATTTGAGCAGCAGCAGGCTCGTTCCGCCGATGACCGCGAATGCCCCGACATGCGAATCCCTTAAGATCCTCAGCCGCTCCGATGGACGGTATCCTCCAAGCAGCCCATCGCACACATCCAGGAAACCCTCCGTGTGAAGCCCGCGCGTTAGTACGAGCATGGCGATGAGCAGCACTGCGCCCACTACCATGCGAGGGAGTACCTGTCCCAGGGCTATGTCCAATCCCGCCAGCGCGCCTCCCAGAGCCAGGCCCACCAGTGGAAAATAGGACCGCGCCGGCCCCATTGGCGGCACACCCCTGGGACCCGCGGGAACGATCGTCAGAAACCCGATTGCCAGCCGTAAGCTCTGCATTTCGCGAGGCCTCTTCCACCCTACGTCTGCGAGGCGGAGACCCCGGCCTCGGAAAACGTGGCCATTTCAGCGAGGCAGGCCGAGGCCGCCTCGACCAGTCCCATGGCCAGAACGGCACCCGTCCCCTCCCCCAGCCTCATGCCCAGGTCCAGCAAAGGAAACAGGCCCATGTGGGAGAGGGCCGGACGATGGCCGGCCTCGGCCGAAAGGTGAGAGGCGATCAGGTAGTCCCTGACGTCAGGGCAAAGGCTGTAGGCGATCAGGCACGCCGCACAGGAAATGAATCCGTCGATCACCACGGCCCGCCGCGCAAGCGCCCCGCCAAGAGCCACGCCGGCCAGGAATCCGATCTCGAAGCCGCCGACCTTGGCGAGGACATCCAGTCCGTCGTTTGGATCGGGCCGGTTTAGGCGAAGAGCGCGATCCACCACGGCGATCTTGTGCCGTAGCTGCGCGTCGTCTCGCCCGGTTCCCCGGCCCGTCGTCTCCCGCGGCGGCAGACCTGTCACGGCCGAGGTGATGGCGCTCGAAGGGGTCGTATTGCCGATGCCCATGTCCCCTGTGCCTATGATGTCGACGCCGCTGCGGGTGACCTCCAGGGCCAGGTCGATCCCGCTCATAATCGTTGCCTCCGCCTGCTCCCGGGTCATCGCCGGGCCCTGGGAGATGTCGGCTGTGCATCGTCCGGCGGCGGCTACACGAAGATCGGGGTGGCCGGGCAGGGGGGTGGCGATCCCTGCGTCGACAACAACCAGGTTCACACCGGCCCTGCGCGCCATGACGCTTACGGCGGCTCCACCCGACAGGAAGTTCGCCAGCATCTGAGCCGTAACGTCCTGGGGATAACCGGTGACTCCCTGCGATACCACCCCGTGGTCGCCGGCGGCCACGATGACCGCCTTGCCGAGCGGGGCTGGACGTTCGGTGCCGAAAATCCCGGCAATCTGCACCGATAGGTCCTCAAGCTGGCCCAGACTCCCGGGCGGCTTTGTAAGTCGCTGTTGCCGCAGCTCGGCCGCGCGCCTTGCCCGCGAGTCGGCGGGCCCGATGCGGGAGACGGCTTCCTGGAGGGCCATGCCTAGAACTCTATGCCCTTCTGGGCCCTGATTCCCTGCTCTGCAAAAGGATGCTTGATCAGTTTCATCTCGGTAACGAGGTCAGCGTAGTCAATCAGTTGCTGCGGTGCGTACCTACCGGTGATGATCACGTGCATGGAGTCAGGCCTCTGCCCGAGCGTATCGATGACTTCGCCGACGGGTATCCACCCGTAGTGCATGGCGTAGGTGAACTCGTCCAAGACTACGATGTCCTCACCACCGCCCAGAATGGCCTCCTTGCAGCGTTCCCACTGTTCCATGGCGAGAGCCGCTGTTCTGTCCAGGTCCTTGGAAAGCCACGTGAAACCGTCGCCCAGGGACTCCATTGGTATGTCGAGCCTCCCTGCGGCCCGATGTTCTCCGAATCGGGCGTCGGTGTGCTTTATGAACTGGAACATCCTGATGTCAAAGTCTCTGCCCCAGGCGGGAAAGATCACTCCCAGCGCGGCGGTGGTCTTGCCCTCGCCCGTGTTGACTATTACAAGGCCATGTCGCACGCGGCCGCGCTCGGCTCGTTCGGCGGACCTCTTGCTGTTATCTCCTTGTTTCATAGGTCGCAGGGTCGCTAAGCGAACTGGTCCGCCTTCGCCGGGGTCTGGCCCCCCGCCGGGCGCGCGGCCTCACCGACCGCGGTCAAGTTTTCCTCGTCGGCCGGACCGATCAGGCTTATCGCCAGAGAGCCGGTCCTGCCATCCCTGTAGACCGCCGACCTAACACCAAAGGCGGACTCGATATTCTCCGCAGACAGAACCTGCTCGGGAGTTCCAGTGGCGGCGACCCGGCCGCCGCTCAAAAGCACCAGAAGGTCGCAGTAGCGCGCAGCCATGTGCAGGTCGTGAATGGCGGCGATGGCCGTGAGTCCGGAGTCCACCAGCCGTCGAACCAGGCCGAGCACCTTTAGCTGGTGAAGTATGTCCAGGTTCGACGTTGGCTCGTCGAGCAGCAGCACCCGGGGCTTTTGGGCCAGCGCGCGCGACACGAAGACGCGCTGGCGCTCCCCCCCTGACAGGGTGTCAAGCGTCCTGTCGGACAGTTTCTCCGTCTCCGTAAGCGCCATTGCGCTCCTGGCGATATCCCGGTCCCGCTCGGATTCGATCTGAAATCTCCCGAGGTGCGGATACCTGCCCATTAGTACGAGCTCCAGGGAAGTGAAGCTGTGCGTGTAAGGCGCGATCTGGGGTACCAGCGCTAGGTTTGAGGCGATGTCTTTCGGCGACAGAGATCCTATCTCGGCACCGTCCAGGAGGACGGCGCCGTGGTCGTGCCCCAGAATGCCCGCTATGGTCCTGAGAAGGGTGGACTTGCCCGCGCCGTTGGGTCCTATGAGACCGATCAGCTGTGCCCTGTCCGCCGTCAGATTCACCCCGTCCAGCAAGAGGGCGGCCCCGACCTCGCATGAAACGTCCCTGGCGGCGATTGTCGGCGGTCTGAGGGTATCCATAATGCTCTACTCCGGCGCGCTGAAGGAGGTGTTAAAGGGCTCGGGGAATACGTCCGGCCACAGTATCCGCGCAAGCTCCTCCGCGCCAAGGATGTTCCAGTGCGACAGTGTGGTGAAGTGCTTGCTTTCCACCACGTATATCCGGCCGGTCCTTATGGCCGAGACCTCGGCGAGCGCCTCGTTGGCCAGCAGGCTCTGCCGCAACTCCTCGGCACCGTACTGGACCGGCTGCACGATTACGATGACCTCGGGATCCATGGCTATGATGCCTTCGAGGCTGGTGGTCTGGTTTCCCTCGATGCCGGCCTGTTCGGCCGCGTTGATTCCGCCGGCCGCATCGATCACGCCGCCTTCGGTAGAGTTTCCGCCCGCCACCCAGAGAGTGTCTGAGTATTGCGTTAGCGCGAGGACGCGGGGGCCGGTCCCTGCGGCGCTTGTCGCCGCCACCAGGGACTCGTATCCCTCGCGAACCTCCGTCGCGAACTCGAGGGCGCGCTCCTCCTCGCCGTAGATGTAGCCCATCAGCAGGATGTTGTTGACCCGCGCCTCAAGGTCGTGCTTCAGCTCGGTCTGAACCACTGGAATTCCGGTGCGGGTGAGCGCGTCCACTCCGTCCGCGGGAAAGAATGGGCTGGTGACGACGACGTCCGGCGCCTGGGCGATGATCGTCTCAGGGTCGCGCGAGATCTGCACCTTGTCTGCCACCAGCGAAGCGACGTTGGAAAAGATCGCGTCCCTGGTAGCGCTTCCTACGGCGATCAGCCGGTCTCCTGGTACCAGCGCGAGGGTGATCTCGTCGTGTCCCACGGAGGCGGTGATGATCCGCTGCGGCTTGGCGGGTAGGCTTACGATCCCGTTCAGCCCCTCGACCTCGCGTGGCCAGCCCGTGTTCGTCGGATCGACTATTCCCCGGACCCCCACAAGCGGGTTGGGAACCGGCTCTTTGGTCGGGGCGGGTTCGGGAATCTCAGTGGGCGCCGATGTCGGTACCGCGGTTTCAGCGACAGTGGTTACAGGCGTAGGTGCCGCCGTTGCCACCGCCGGCTCGGCTGTTTCGGACGAGCAGGCCGCAATTGACAGCGACAGCACCGCGGCCACCAGTAAGGCTATTGCCCAGGGCTTTTGAATCGACAAGATGACCCCTTTCGTTCGCCCGCCACTCACAGCGAGTGCACACGGCGGCTGTTGCTTATGAGCAAGAATATGAAGAAGGGAGCGCCCACGAATGCCGTCAGGACTCCGACCGGAAACTCGGCTGGCTGCACGATGGTTCTTGCGACGGTGTCGGCCAGGATGACAAACACGGCCCCCCCCGCCGCGCTCATCGGAATCAGTACCCGGTGATCCGGCCCGAGCATCAGCCTGAGGATGTGGGGCGTTACAAGGCCTACAAAGACGATAGTTCCACTGACGGCGACCGCCGCACCGGTTGCAAGGGCCGCCGCCACCAGCAGAGTAAGTCGGGTTATGCCCACCCTGACTCCCATCGAGCGGGCCTCGTCATCGCCCAGCATAAGCAGGTTGAGGTCCCGGGACATCAGAACGATAAGGACGGTGCCGCCAAGGATCAGCGGCGTAGCGATGCGGAAGTGCTCCCAGGAGCGCGACTCCAGGCCCCCTGCCAGCCAGAACAGGATCTCTCTGAGCGCTCCGTTATCGGGGACCAGGATGATGATGGCCGAGACGACGGCACCGAGAAACGCGTTTACGGCCACCCCCGCAAGAAGCAGGGTAGCCATGGAAAAGCGCCCGCCGAATGCGGCAATGCCGTAAACCAGGAGCGAGGCCATGATCGCGCCCACGAAGGCGAACGTCGGCAGGGCGATGAAGAACAGGCCGGCCGCGCCCGTCGCGATGGCAACAACCGCACCGACAGCTCCGCCCGCCGACACCCCTATGATGCCGGGGTCGGCCATCGGGTTGCGAAACAGCCCCTGCATGGTCGCGCCCGATACCCCGAGGGCCATGCCCACCATGGCGCCGACCAGTATTCTCGGAAGCCTGATCTGCTCTATTACCAGCTGCTCGGTGCGACCGAAACCGGCCAGGTCGAAACCAAGGGAAGCCAGCAGGATCGATGCGACTTCGGTGACAGGTATTTCGACGGGCCCAAGACTCAGAGAGGTCAGGACGGCCGCAATGATAAGCACCAAGAGGGCGAAAAAGCCGATCGCCAGCCGTGTGGTGACGCCCGCTTGGCGGTATCTGGTCAGCTTGGCGATGCCACTGGCCGTTAGCAAAAAAAGGACCTCCAGCGTCTCTCCGCTGGAGGTCATCATTTCGCTCTGACCGGGATGTCTACCCGAAGATCGAGGGACCCTCTCTGATTGCGGAGAACGGTCACCTTCCGTTCAGGCAGGTCTCCTGGCTCGCGGGTGGATTCGGGCTGCGGAGACCTTCCCATCGAATGCTCGACAGTAGCCTCCGGCTCCAGATCCCGCTTACAGTGGCGCAACCGCGGCGGATTCTCACCGCCTTCCCTATTCTCCCTGGTTGGGCACCTGAACGGGCAGTAGTCGTATGTTCGTGCTCGCGGGCATGATATGGACCACCCCTAGAGCGGTCAAGTGCCTGCCGGGCCGTGCCGGTCGGCTTCCCCGTTGGGAGCGCCGCCGCCTATGAGCCGCCGTTCCCGAGCCGATACAAGGCGTGGTATGCGCTTCCATGCCTGTCGTCTTGCCCAAGATACTCGCTCTGCGTCATCCGGGAACAGGAGACCCAGCACGGTGCCGCTGTGCGCGGCGTTGACCATCGAAGCCCCGGAGTCTCGGCCCGAGCGCCAGGACGCCCGGTAGCTGGGGCTTGGGCAAAACCATCTGGTGGGCCACAGCACTCAGGGTCGCTCCCCGGCCGATGAGTTGCGGCTCACAGCCTTCCACACCCGCCCTGATGGGATCGACCGCCTCCCTGAAGCGAGCAGCTTGCGGCTCGATCGCCGCAGTTCGATCCACGGCATTGAAGGCCTGGGTGTGGACGGAGCCGGCAAATTCCAGCACGAGCACCCTCATGTGCGGCGGATGACCGAGTGACTCCGCTATCTGGCCACGCCTGTGGTCGAACAGCGCCACGCCGGGAATCATGATACCGTCGCTCGGCTCTATCCCCAGTGCCAGGTCCGCCTGTTCTCGAGCGGACAGCCGCGCATCCAGTGCCGCCGCGACAGCGCCGATCGCCGCCACAACGTCAGCCGTGCTGCTGTCCATGCCCTTCCCGCGGGGGAGCGGGCTTTCAAGGCCCACGCGTGCGTCCAGGTCTCCGCGTCCCATATGCGAGAGCGAGAGCCCGACCGCGCGAGCTGCCTTCGGTGAGTTTGGCGGGGCGAGCACCCGTCCTGTGCCATGCGACAACTTCACGGTTGCTGTCGCGAAGAGATCGATGGGGCAGTCACCATCCCCAAATTGCCGTCCAGCAGTCCCTGGGCCAGCTCACCGCATGTGCCCGGAGACGCGGCGGTGCCCCTAGCCACCACGCTGCCGGACAGACCCGCGTCCCGACCGGCGCGCATTACCCGAGTCCGGCGACGTGGTAGACAAGCTCCATGTCGATGCGCTCTTGCACCAGCGCAGCCAGCTTGTCGTACTCGGCGCCTGGATCGGGATCGTCTTCGCGGGCCGACAGCTTCACGCCTTTGCGTTCGGCGACGAACCCGAGGATTGAGCCTCGCACCGCGGCGTTGTGAAACAACCCGTGTAGATACGTACCGATCGTCAAACCCTCATCGTCGGTGGCACCTTCCGGCATCTCAACGCACCGTCTCGACCGCAGGTTCACCAGGAATGGACTGGTCAGCCCCGTCGTCGATGTGAGACCCATGTGTATCTCGTAGGCACTCAGATCTGCACCTTGGCATGCGCTGAGCAGACCTCTTCCCTCGATCACCCGGGCCTTCACCTGGTGCGTGGCTTTGTCCGGCGAGAATGTTGTGGACATTGGCAGCAGGCCCAGGCCGCAGGTCTCGGCTCTGGTCGACTCTACGCCGCCCGGGTCGAGCAGCCGCGCGCCGAGCATCTGGTAGCCGGCGCAGATGCCCACCACAGGGGTGCCGCCCCGGCGCGCGGCGACGATGCATTCGGCGAGCCCCTGGGCCCCGAGCCAGTCGAGGTCCGCTGCCGTGGTCTTGCTGCCCGGGATTATGACCAGATCGGGATGGCCGAACTCCCCGGCGCCAGACACGTATCTCAATTGAACGTCTGGCTCGCGAACAAGGGGGTCGAAGTCGTCGAAATTGGGGATGTGCGGAAGCCGCATGACCGCGACATCCAGGGAGGCCCGTCCACCGTTCTTGGGTCTGGTCTCGAGACCCAGCGAGTCCTCCTCGGGAATATGAATGTCGAAAAAATACGGCAGAACACCGGCTACCGGAACGCCGGGCCTTTCGCGCAGATAGTCGAGGCCCGGGGTCAGCAGCGACTGGTCGCCACGGAATTTGTTGATCACATAACCCTTTACCAACTGCCTTTCATGTGGTTCCAGCAGTGCCATCGTGCCGAAAAGCTGGGCGAATACGCCGCCGCGGTCTATGTCGCCTACCAGGAGAACGGGTGCGTCAGCGTGGACCGCGACGCGCATATTGACGATGTCGTGCTGTCTGAGGTCTACCTCGGCCGGACTCCCGGCTCCCTCTATTACCACGACGTCGTAGTCGGCACGCAGACGCTCCAGGGCCGCAGTCACCGCGTCCCAGATCCCGGACTTTAGCTCGTAGTATTCGCGGGCCGATGCCACGGCGCGGGGGCGTCCCATAACCACTACATGCGAACGCCGGTCGTCCTCGGGCTTTAGCAGGACCGGATTCATCTCGACCCTTGGGGCTGCCATCGCAGCCGCGGCCTGGACGGCCTGAGAGCGACCTATCTCTCCACCATCCGGAGTGGCGTAGGAGTTCAGCGACATGTTCTGAGCCTTGAACGGTGCGACCTCAAGGCCGTCGCGGGCGAAGATCCGGCACAGGGCTGTAGCCAGAACGGACTTACCGGCATGGGAGGAGGTCCCCTGAACCATGACGACCTTGGCACCGGAGCGGTCACCCACCGACAAGCACCTCACCCAGGGCCCGCACGAGTCGCCTGCACTCTTCGGGCCGACGGACGGAGATGCGGATCCACTGCGGCATGCCGAAGGAGGTGCAGTCCCGCACCGCAAGGCCTCTTGTCATCAGGGCGCTCCTAACCCCGTGGGCATCGCCGACCCGGACGAGCATGAAGTTGGCGGCCGAAGAAATGAACGGGACTCCCAACCGACCGAGCTCTCGGCAAAGGTACTGCTTGGCTTCAGAGATGGTCTTTCTGGCTGCGACGATGTGGCGTTCATCGTCCAGGGCGGCGAGGCCGGCGCTCTGTGCTAGAGCGTTGACGCTCCAGGTCGGTTGGAGCTGCCTTGTCGCACGAACCACGGGCGGGTCGGCAAGCAGGTAGCCCAATCTCAGGCCGGCAAGGGCATGATCCTTGGTCATGGAACGAAGGATCGCAATGCTGCCAGTCCGTATCAGCGGGAGGAAATCCCAGATCGTGTCGGCGAGCGCCCCGTATGAGTTACCCAAGATAGGCAGCCCTTCACCGGCCAGGGCCAATTGGAGCCGGCTTACTTCGTCCGGAGAAAAGTAAGAGCCCGTAGGATTGTCGGGGTTGCAAAGGAATGCCACTTTCGGACGAGTTCTACGTAGGAGATGGCCCGCGGCCCCGACGGACCAACTAAAGCTATCCTTCTCTGCGGCGCGCACGACCTGAACCCTCGCGCCTGCTCTAACGGCCGCGACCTCGTACTCGGCGAAAGTGGGCGAAAATATGAGGCACCTGTCACCGGGTCTGAGCCATGCTTGCGCCTGCAGGTGGATGAGCTCCGTGCAGCCATTGCCGATCATCACCCGGTCGATCTCAACATCCAGGCGGGCCGTCAGCGACTCCCTGAGCAGCAGGCAATCCGGGTCCGGATACGCAGAAACATCCACATCGGATATCGAATTCCTGACCCGCTCGGAGGTTCCCAGGGGGTTGATGCTGGCGCTAAAGTCCAGCACCCGCTCAGCAGGAAGCCCCAGGGATCTCAGTTCAGCCACCTTTAGCCCGCCATGTACCACACTCAAGCCCGCGTCAGCCTCCTCACAGACCAGCGGCGGCGTGCCGCGCCGCGAGGAACGCCAGCGTTACAGCCGCCGCCATAACGGCCGTTATCTCAGCGAGACGCACCGCTCGTCGAATGTCGCTCGTCTCTGGCTGTCTCATGCCCCTTCCCAGGCAGTAGCTTCCCGGCTTTTCCAGACGCGCTCCGAGCAGCCCTGACATCGCACTGATCGTTATACCGGCGTTGAGGCTCGCTGTCTTACCCTGATCCTGCCGCATGGTTCGCCACCCCCTGCGCGTCGGCAGGCGACACACCCCACCACTCGCCAGCAAGAGCAGGGCACTCAGGCGCGCCGGTACCAGGTTTACGACGTCGTTCAGGAACGCCGGGGGCCTTGCCAAGATACTCGTACCGCCCTCGATAGCCGAGTTCTCTGTCTCCCAATCGACACAAAAGAGGACGGTTCTCATGGACGGCCGATTTGGATGCACCTGAGGTTCAATAGGTGGCTTCAGGCTGCGTAAGCCATAGACCTCCATCGCTAGCAGACCGAAAGGACGGAGTCTGCCGGCCGCCCTGCGGACTCTAGGCGCGTTTGCAAACCCGATTGGGTTGGGTTGGGGAGTAGGATGGGTGAGGGGCGGTGAGGAGAGTAGGAGGCGGCGATTCGACCGGGTACGATCCCTCGCCGATGCCGGTTTGTTTCCCGAGACCGGCGACGCCCCGCGGCTCTTTCCACTACTTCGTCGACCACCCCGCCGCAGCCTGCCGCGAGAAACTGAGACGCCCCTCAGACTCTTGGTGGATTGGAACCGATACAGCGAAGTACACGGAAATCAGTAGATTGACACTGTACAGGTGTCAGCGGGCGGGAGCCTCCACGGGCAAATCGGTGGTGACAATGGCGAAGATACCCTTTGCATCGCGAACCGGAACGGAGCGGGTGATCATCCAGATCTCACCGCCTCCCGCATCAAAGTAGGGGTCCGTCCACACGCCCGCATTGGCGGCCAGCGGTGCCGTCACCCAGGCCTGCGAGTCGATATTGTAGGACGGCACGGCCAGATCCAGGGTGACGTAGCCGTCGGCGGTGCGATACACGTAGGGGCTGGCGGTGACTCTCCCGTCGTGGTCCAACAACGCCGCGGCGCCGCCGTAGAACGCGGGGTGGGCATCGAGATAGGCTCGCAGGCGTTCCGCATACGCGGCCGCTTCGGTGGGTCGCTCTGCGGCCAACTCTGCCGCCAGGGTGTCGAGGGCTGAAACCACCTCGGCCTGCAGGGTTTCCTGCGTCGGAGCACTCGTGTTGCAGGCGAGGGTGGTCACCAGGACAAACAGGAGAAGCGAGGCGATCTTAGCACCCAAAGTCAGTCACCAGATGCTAGTCAGGATTCCCCATACGGGGAGCCTTCACGGTCCGGGAGCAGCCCCGAAAAGACGACGGAACCGTACTCCGATCTTTGAGGGTAGGTCAATCCGAGGTTGCCCAGTAGACTCGGTTCGACTCTGACTGTAGTTTGCAAACACGCCCTAGTCTTCTTACGAGGCCCCGGCTAGACCATCGGTTGCTAAGACTTTGGGTAAGAACGGAGCAGGGTGTTGATGGCCCTGTATGCCACCGCGCCAGGAACACCGAGAACCGCGAATGCCAGCCAGGGCCCGACGTAGCTGTCCGTCGTGTTCTCGGCGACGGACTCGATCGCCGAGGCAGCCACTAGCGGGGCACTTAGGGTCGCGGTGTTGCGGCTGACCAGGCTCCTCAGGTTCTCCCGTGCGGCATCGAGTCGGCCACGGGCGAGTGCGTGGCGGGTCCGATCCGCCGCACTCGAGAGCCCCCCGACGGTAAAGGACGTTCTGAGCGCCAGCGCCCAGCCCACCACGTAAGGTGCAGGCCCAAGGGACATCAGGGTTTCCATCAGGAGCCAGACGAGGACCGCCGAGCCTCCAACGATCGCCACGACGATCACGCAGCCGAAGGCGAATGCTGCGGCAGGCCTCCTCGGCGCGGCATGCTCAAGAGCGGTCACGGCGCGGCCCATCCAGACAACCGGATGGATTCTCGCCGGGGGTTCGGGCAGGAAGCGATCCAGTGCCACTGCCAGAGCAAAGACGGCGGCATTCAGGACCAGATTGTTCCAATCCGGGATGAGCCTTATCGTCGGCAATCTGCCGCCGGCAGGCGGTCGACGATCGAGACTATCGGATCGTTAATCGAATAGAAACGTCGGCAGTTACCGCAATGGATTCTAGAGGCTCCAGCCCAGCCCGCAAGGTAGGCTCTTGACGCCGGCGCCGGGTGGAGACTACATTGAACCCAGACCCCCCGGGGGTGGGTAGGCGATATACTATCTTCCCGAGTAAGTGGTCTCGGGGGAAGGAGCGGTCAAGGCGAATGACCACACCCTACGAATCCCATCACGAGCATCTGCAGCACGTGGTTCCAGAGGCCAAGGAGGATGCGCTGAGGAGGCTGAGGTACATCGACGGCCATCTCTCGGGAATCAGGAGGATGGTCGAGGAGGACAAGTACTGCGTCGACATTCTCAAGCAGAGCTTCGCCGTCCGCCGGGCGATCCAGAGGATGGAGATGACACTCCTTGAGGGACACCTTCACTCATGCGTCATTGAGGGGGTGCGGGAGGGTCACGAGGACCGGGTACTCGAAGAGCTTCTAGAGCTGTACGCACTCTCGGATCGCAGGTAGACGATGGCCTCCCGGGGACTAGGCGGTCTGGAGCCCCTACCGGTCCCGTACGGCACAGGCAAGGAGAGGATCTCCCTGGTCGTTGGGGGCATGACGTGTGCCTCCTGCGTTCAGCACCTCGAACACGCTCTTGGCAACACCGACGGTGTGACCTCGGCCATCGTAAACCTGGCCACAGGTCGGGCTACCGTCGAGTACATGCCGGGGAAGACCGCGGTCTCGGATCTGCGGGTTGCGGTAGAAGGCGCCGGCTACTCCTTCCAGGGCGTCTCGGGGGATGAGTACGGTGAACCCGTAGGAGCCGCAGAGCGAGCGTCTCTTGGCCGGAAGTCCATCTTCAGTCTGGCCGTAGCCGGCCTGACGATGGCCCTGATGGCAGTGTCTCCGATAGAGACGGCCCTACCGTTCAGGGTCGATTTCCTGCTCCTGGTCCTAGCCACTCCCGTCCAGTTCTGGGCCGGCCGCCAGTTCTATGCGGGGGCCTGGGGCGCTCTCAAGCAGCGCACCAGCAACATGAACACGCTGATTGCCGTGGGCACTTCCGTGGCATATCTGTACAGCGTGGCAGTGACCTTCCTGCACGACACGTTTCTGTTCGCCGACTACGAGGCTGCGACCTACTTCGACGCCTCAACGGCCATCATAGGTCTGGTGCTGCTGGGCAGATACCTGGAGGCTCGGGCAAAGAATAGGGCGTCGGGTGCCATACGGTCGCTGCTGCGCCTCAAACCGCATACCGCAGTCGTCAGACGCGACGGCCAGGAAGTGGAGCTGCCAGCTGATCAGGTACTGCCCGGTGATTTCGTTCTGGTCAAACCGGGTCAGAGGGTGGCGTGTGACGGTGAGGTCGTGGAGGGGCATTCGTGGGTGGACGAGTCGATGCTGACGGGTGAGAGCGCGCCCGTGGAAAAGACGGCCGGGTCCCAGGTGATCGGAGGTACGTTAAACGCCTCGGGCGGTTTCACCGTCCGAGCTGAGAGGACGGGAAGAGACTCCGTGCTGGCCCAGATCGTGAGGCTCGTTGAGGAGGCTCAGAACTCAAAGGCGCCGGTCCAGCGATTGGCGGACCTGGTCGCCTCCTACTTTGTGCCGGCCGTCGTTGTCATTGCGATTGCGGTATTTGCGGTCTGGTACGTTCTGGGGCCGGAGCCGTCCTACGTCTATGCGATGCTGACGGCGGTTGCCGTTCTCATCATCGCCTGTCCGTGCGCTCTGGGCCTGGCAACGCCAACCGCAATAATGGTCGGCACCGCTAAGGGCGCGGAATCGGGAATTCTCATCCGCAACGCCGAGTCGCTTGAGCGAGCGCACAGTGTTCAGGTGGTCGTCTTGGACAAGACGGGCACACTGACGTCGGGAAGGCCGACGGTCACTGATGTAGTTGCCGCGAGGCTGGGCGGGGATGCTCTCCTCACGCTCGCAGCGTCGGCAGAGCGCCTATCCGAGCACCCCCTAGGCGATGCGATCCTCTCGGCCGCGAGGAACCGGGGTCTGCCGGTGCCCGAAGCGAAGGAATTCGCCTCCGTCACGGGTCATGGAGTGCGAGCCAGAGTGGACGGTTCGGAGGTGCTGGTGGGCAGCGAGGCCCTGCTCGGGCAGGCGGGCATCCAGATTGACTGCCTTCGAGAGGACGCGGCGGCGCTCCGGGGCGAGGGTAAGACCGTCGTCTTCGTCGCGTCCGCCGGCCGTTTCAGCGGAATGATCGCCGCCGCGGACACCCTTAAGCCAGGCGCTCGCAAAGCCGTAGACTCCCTCCGAAGCATCGGGGCGGACGTGGTGATGCTGACAGGAGACAACCCTTCTGCCGCCGCACACGTAGCCAGGGAGGTCGGCATCGATAGGTTCGTGGCTGAAGTGCCGCCCGAGGGTAAGGCGAGTCAAGTAAGGGTCCTGCAGGGCGAGGGGAAGACGGTGGCAATGGTGGGGGATGGCATCAACGATGCCCCCGCGCTGGCCCGGGCCGATTTGGGTATTGCCATGGGAACGGGCACGGATGTAGCTATCGAATCGGCTGATATGACGCTGGTCGGCGGAGAACTGCATTCCGTAGCCAGGGGAATTTCTCTAAGCAGGGCCACGATGAAGACCATCAGGCAGAATCTCTTCTGGGCGTTCGCCTATAACGTCATCCTCATTCCCGTAGCTGCGGGCGTCCTGTACCCGGTCTTCTTGGCAACCGGGATGCCCGGCGCGCTGAGCCCGATTCTTGGAGAATTCGGCTTTCTGAACCCGATCCTCGCAGCTCTCGCCATGGCCATCAGTTCGGTGACGGTCGTGGCAAACTCGCTTAGGCTGCGCGGGTTCGGGACAGGGCGCAAGACATAGAGTCCGGTAGACCTAGGAGAGACGGATGCGGATACCACTGTTTGGCAAGAGCAAGCCCACTCCCAAGGCGGTAGATCCCGTCTGCCACATGAAGGTTGATATGGACAAACCCCCGGGCGGCAGCTGCGACTATGAGGGCGTCACCTACTACTTTTGCGGTCCCGGATGTAACTGGGCCTTTAGCAGGGAAGCGCAGTCCTACCTGTCGGGCGATAAGCGCATCGAGATGTGATGTAGCGGTACGGGAGGGCGTGCCAGGGAATGGACATATGAAGATCAAATGGTCCACTGCCATAGGTGGGGATCCGGTATAGGTCTGGGAGGGAATTTGCCGATGACCAGACCACAGAGCCCGATGAAAAGGCTCCCTGTCGCTAACCTGGTCGTGGCCTTCGTACTGGTCGTTGCGATCGGATGTCGTGGGGAGAGTGCGCCTCAGCATGAGAACTCTCAAGCAAGAGCTAACGGTGAGGTCGCTTCAGCGGGAAATCCGTTGTCCGGAACTGCCCGCGCAGGCGAAGAGCTGTTCAATGCCAACTGTTCGATCTGTCACGGCGTAAGTGCCGCCGGCACCAGCCGGGGGCCGACTCTAATCGACAGGATCTACCACCCCGGCCACCACTCGGACCTGAGCATCCGCAGCGCGGTGCGTCAGGGAGTACGGCAGCACCATTGGACCTTCGGCGATATGGCTCCCGTCCCGGGCGTGTCGCAGGGCGAAGTGGAGAAGATCATCTGCTACATCCGGGAGCTTCAGCGCGCAGAGGGCATATTCGAGGGGGACGCATTTCCTGCCGCATGCTGACATGTGATCGCACCTAGGTCCTGTGGCCTGATGCTGGCGGCGGCGAATCTTGCTAGGCCACGCCAGGGGTCGCATGTCGACTGTGGACTGAGCCGGTGGGCCCTATGCAGGCTGAAAGTTCTCCTCCGGGGCTCGTCCTGCAGGAGGCCGAGCAGCCGCTACCACGTCTAGACTCATCCCAGCCAAATCAAGGTCGGATCCGCCAAGCAGGCTCCGCGCCGCCAGATTGACCGCTCCATACAAGGAAAGGGTATTCCCCCACGATTGAATGGCTTGGCATAAGCCACTTCTTCGAGCTTTCCGGGGCGGAGGCGATTGCAGGGTTCTTCACCCCTTTGGCGATCTTCGCCGCGTTCTTCCTGGCGCAGATGATACTGCCGGCAAGACGGGTTCCCGGCTACGTCATAAATCCGGACACCGGCAAGCCCCGCAATTATCGACTGAACGGCATTCTGGTATTTGCATTAGCGGTGGTCGTCTGGGCTCTCGAGCTCACCGGGATGCCTCGAGATTGGTTCTACCGGTCCTCGATCTACGCTGTGGCCGGCGGGACGGCCTTCACCGCCATCTTTGCGGTCGTGGCGGTGTTCAGCCAGCCACAGGGCGAGATAAGAAATCCCCTGATGGCCCTGTGGAAGGGGCGGGCACAGGAGTTTTCGTTCTTCAACGAACGCTTCGACGTGAAGATGTACTTCTACGTCGTCGGTGGGACGATGCTGTCGCTCAACGCCCTTTCCGGGGCCGCCTACCACTACGAGCTCTTCGGAGAGGACTCCAACCCGGGGGTCTTCATGTACGCGGCGTTCTTCACGTTCTACGTGCTGGACTACTTCATCTTTGAGCGCGTCCAGCTGTATACGTACGATCTGATCCACGAGAAGCTCGGCCTTATGTTGATATGGGGCGGGTTGGTGGTTTACGGGTGGCTGTTCATCCTTCCGCTGTGGGGCATGGCGGCCTACCCGGATCCCGGATTCTCGACGGCATGGTCGTATGTTTGGCTCATCGGAACGGCCACCTTGTTCCTGCTCGGATGGAGCATCTCGCGCGGCGCAAACCTGCAGAAATACACATTTAAGCGTTGGCCAGACCGCAAGTTTCTCGGGCTCATCGAGCCCAAGTACATACAGGCCGGTGACCGCAAGATCCTCTGCAGTGGTCTATGGGGCGTAGCCCGTCACTTCAACTACATGGGCGAGGGGTTCCTCTCACTGTCCATTGCCCTGGTATTCGGCTACTTCGCCATTCCCTGGGCCTGGGACATACTTTGTCTTTGTCGTCACGTTCTTCACATTCCGACAGCTTGGCGATGACAAGCTCTGTGCCGAGAAATACGGTGCCGAAAAGTGGGCGGAATATCGGGCTCGGGTCAAGTATCGGATCTTTCCCGGCATCTATTGAGTTGTCGTCCCGCTGAGCCCATGCACGCTGCCTGCGACCGGGTGGTCGACCTGGTGTGCGGTCCACGCGGCTGGCCAGCTACGACGTTCAACTTCAGCCCTTCTTCGGGCAAATGGGTAAGGGCGCACCACAGGGAGGACCCAGGACCTTTGGGTTCGCAGCATCGCGCATCGGGGCTCGAGGTCGACCGGTCGGGACACCTGCGACCGTCGGAACAAGACAGGTGCATTCACGACACGGTAGGGGCTTCGACATTGTGATGCACTGATGATGCACTGTTATGCTAGTGCATCATGAGGACCACAATTTCGCTTGACGATCGGCTCGCTAGGCAGGTGCGCCGTGAAGCGGACGCCCTCGGCATCAGCGTCAGCGCATTCATTGCAAGAACGTTGGACGATGCCCTGAAGCGTCGGGAGACGTCGGAGGCGCCGCCGTTCGTTCTGGTGACGGTGCGTGGCGTTCATGCCCGCCCCAGGGTCGATCTCGACCGGCCGAGAGCACTTGACGCACAGGATGACGAGGCCCGGTATGGTCGCGGGAGTCGGTGATTCGGGATGCTGCTTCCTGACGTAAATGTCCTCATATATGCGCATGTCGAGGACTCCGTCCCGGACCATCCCGAATATGCGAGTTGGATCACCCGTTTGGCCACGGGGCCTGAACCGTTCGCCCTATCCGTACTCGTTCTGTCCGGCTTTTTTCGCATAGTGACCAACCCACGGGTTTTCGATCCACCTTCTTCCCTTGAGCGGTCGTTTGCGTTCGTATCCTCGTTGGCGGAGCGACCGACCGCGCGTATCGTGGGCCCCGGTCCCGAACACCTTGAGATATTTGAGGCACTGTGCCGCGAGTCCGGAGCCACCGGTAAGTTGGCCGCTGATGCCCAGCATGCTGCGATTGCGGTCGAGCATGGCTGCACTATGGTGTCCACTGACTCGGACTTCGGCCGGTTCCCAGGGCTTCGGTGGCAGCATCCTCTGCGCCCAGGCAGTATCTAGCTTCATTTCCCGTAGCCGTAGCCGTCCCCTGCTCGCACGCCCATTCGGTCTGGGTCGGTGGGAGAAGCCGTATCCGCTGTTATCTGCCTTGTCGCATAGGCGGATCTTGCATTGCGTTAGAACAGAAGGGGGTCGCGGCCGCTCCAGATGCCCTCGACCTCCTCGTATCTCAACTCGAAGGCCTCAGCCGCAATGTCGCACCCTGACTCTTCGTCGGACGCATCGCTCCGGGTAGGGTGGATGCGAAATCGCAGCCTCAGGTCAAAGACGGCAAGGCATAGCAGGAGGTCTCGAACGCCTTGCCCCTGCGCCCCCGTTCTCGGACGGGACCGGCGTCCCGCCAGCACCTCAGCGAGCCAATCCTGGAGCGCGGCTGGGGGCGAATCGCCTTGGCGCAGGTGTTCCCGGGCGATGCGAACTACCGAATCCCACGCGAGCCATGTCTCGTGCGATTGCGAGATCAGGACAAGTAGAAACCCGTCTCGTACTCCGGGGGCGAGTATTTCGTAGTTGTGGGCAAGGCTCCGCACTGGGTTTTCCCACAGGCCGGGGCGATGCTCGACGTAGTTGCGCAGAACATAGTCGACCCATCCCTTGCGTCGTCGTTCATCCATGGTTGATCTTTGCTGCATTCCCGGGCATCGGATTGCCCAGACAGCACTTTCTCGGTTCTGAGCCGCCATAGGCACCGCGGTTGGTCGATTCTCAGTTTCCCGTACTTAGCACGCCAGCGGCAGGAAAGCTGTGGAGTGAGACCGATCTGGCAGGGGGGCTCGGCGACTGTACAGCCCCCGTCTGTTGCCATTTCGGCGGGCCGTCATTTGTCCATCAACTGCTACGGACTCTCCTTTTGCGGTTCCATCGATCTCTCATTCGCTGACCCAGCGTACTAATATTCAGGTTGGACCAGAATAGGGATAGGTCGAGACTTGGCAGCCGAAAACGAAGACGTACGCTACGAACCGGACGATAAGCCTCCTTCTCCCGTAACCCTAGGCGCGGGCCTGCAGGCGGCCATCATTATCGTCGCGCCGGTTGTGCTGACCGTGGTCATAGTGGCCCGGATCGCCGAGCAGCCCGAAAGCTACATCTCGTGGGGGGTCTTCGCCGCGCTGCTGGTGAGCGGCATCACGACGATCCTCCAGGCCGTGCGGGTGGGGCGGATCGGGGCTGGGCATGTGCTGATCATGGGTACGTCGGGGGCCTTCATAGCCGTGTGCGTTGCGGCCCTGATGGAGGCCGGCCCCTCCACGATGGCGAGCCTAATCCTGGTGTCCTCTCTGATCCAGTTTCTACTGGCAGCCAGGCTCTCCCTGCTGCGCAGGATATTCACGCCCGTGGTGTCGGGGACCGTGATCATGCTCATAGCCGCCACGGTCATGCCCGTGATATTCGATACCCTGCATGAGGGGCCGGAGGGCGTGTCCAGCGCGGCAGCTCCGGCCGCCGCCCTCACTACCTTGGTGGTGGTGGCGGCGCTGGTTCTAAGGGGGCCACCGGCATGGCGTCTCTGGTCTCCGGTCATTGGGATAGTGGCCGGAAGTGCCGTGGCCGCGCCATTCGGGCTGTACGACGTCCGTCAGATACTGGACGCATCGTGGGTTAGTGCGCCGCTGGGCTCGTGGCCGGGGCTCGACGTCACGCCCGGCGCCGAGTTCTGGGCGCTGCTCCCCGCCTTCGTGGTCGTCACCCTTGTCGGTGCGATCGAGACCATTGGCGACGGCGTGGCCATCCAGCGGGTGTCGCAGCGCAGCCCGCGCGCGACTGACTTCCGGGTGGTACAGGGCGCCCTAAATGCTGACGGGATGGGCAATCTGCTATCTGGCATCGGCGGTACGCTGCCGAACACGACCTACTCTTCCAGCATCTCCCTGGCCGAGGTCACGGGAATCGGGGCAAGGCGGGTAGGTATCGTCATCGGCGTTATCTTTGTGGCGGTGGCTTTTTTCCCCAAGTTTACGGCCGTACTGATCGCCATCCCTGCTCCCGTGGCCGCCGCATACCTGACCGTCCTGATTGGCATGCTCTTCCTGCAGGGGATGAAGATCGTCGTTCAGGACGGCGTTGATCACAGGAAAGCGATAGTCGCGGGCCTGTCTTTCTGGATCGGCACGGGATTTCAGAACGGATGGATATTCCCGGACCTGTTGGGAGAGGGATTCCTGGGAGTGCTCTTGGGCAACGGCATGACCTCGGGCGCCATGGTGGCCGTCATCATGATGGTGCTGCTGGAGTTGACGGGATCCCGGCGCGAGCGGCTGCGAGTCCCACTGGACATGGACGCCTTGCCTCGGTTGACGGACTTTCTCAGTGGCTTTGCTTCGAAGTCAGGATGGAATTCCGAATCGGCGGAGCGGTTGGTGCTTGTCGGAGAGGAGACTCTAGCAAGCATGCTATCGGAAGACCAGGAGGATCCGGAGAGTGGTAGGCCGCGGCGTCTAGTAGTCAGTGCAAGGGCTGGAGGTGGTGGGGCAGAGCTGGAGTTCGTGTCGGCGGCAGGTGAGGAGAACCTGGAGGACCGGTTGGCGTACCTGGGAGAGAAGCCGGACATTCAGGACAGCCGGGAGATTTCCTTCCGCTTGTTGCATCACTACGCCTCCTCGGTGCGCCACCAGAAGTACCACGGTGTGGACATAGTCACGGTGCAGGTGGAAGCGTCACGTTGATCTCGGCCACAGTCTATGTGGGCCCGACCAACTCCTGAACTCCAATCAAGATGTCCCTGGCGGCTCTGAGTGGCAGTAGTCAACCTTCGCAGCCTACTGGTCTTCTTTGAAGATCTCGTCGCCGCGCTGAAGGCGGGCGGCGATGTTGAAGGTCTGATTCACAGCTCTGGGCGTCGGGTAATGAGCGGCCAGGAACCTGGCCGCGCCGACTAGGACATGCCGTGCCGCGTCGGTTCCCCTGCGCTCCTCGTACTGTTTGAGCGCTGCGTCGACGATCTGGAAGTGGTGAAAGGTCGAGTCCTCCCTCAGCATGGCGTGGGCAAGCACGGGTAGGAGGCCGGCCGGAGACGTAGAGGCCGTCATGTAATCGGTCACGACTCGCGCCACCCGTTCTACCTGTTGCTGCGAGTCCATCGCCTCAAGGAGCCCGGTGCGGATGTCGCCCGGGGACCGCGCGTCGTCCGGCTCGGGAATGCGCTGGGCGGGCATGTTCAGGAAGCGGTCGAGGTAGATGCTGATCGCCGTATCGAACACGGCGCGGAGGAGCTCGATCGACGGGGCGCGTTTGAGCGCCTGATGCAGCGCGTTGGCGGCGGTGAGGGTATTGTGAACGGTGTCCCAGTCTCCGAACTCGTTCGAGGTGTGGAACCGGGCCATCCTGAGGAAGGCAGCATAGGCTACCGCGCTGCCCAGCTGCCCGGCGGTTGCGCCCTCTCGAACTGCGCTCTGCAGCTCCCGGAGCGTCGCGGCCGGATCGTCCGCCAGCATCGTATCTACGAGGGTTCGCTCTCCGTCCCAATCTCCCCTTAAGCAGGCTCCCTGCCGCCAGAGCTCGGGGAGGGCGCTGCGTGCCTCCCAGACCATCGAGGACAGGTCGATGGGGTTTCGCCACGAATTGAGTTCCTCGCTGCGCCGCGCCGTGGCGATGCCGTGTACGAGGCTGGTGAGCACCTGGCCCGAGTGCTCCCAGCCGATGTGGTCGAGCAGCTCGAACGCCTTGTTGCAGAAGTCCAGGACATGTCCGGCGTCCAGGTATATCCGGTCCGTCGCTGCGGCGAAGACCATGTCGGCTATCTCGCGGGAGGATATGCCGAGATGGACCGCCGTACGCAGACAGCGCTCGGCACCCTCATCGTCTCGTACCTCGATGAAGCTGCGGAACCATCCCTTGAAGACCTCGGGGCGGGTCTCTCCTGTGGGTAGAGGATCGACCAGGAAACGGGGAGGTCTTCCCGCGCACTCGGCAGCCACCTGTCTGATGCCCTGGTAGAGGGCGAGCGGGCGGTCCTCCGGGTAGAGAAGGGGGAGAATGTTGGCCGAGCAGGTCATCATCGTCAGGGCTTGTCCCCAGCCGCGATCCGAGTAAGTGGTCCCGAACCTGGCACCGATAGCTAGTGGCGTCCGGTAGTCGGTGGGGGACGAGCTTAGTCCGAGGACGGACTTTGCGATCACGAGCCGGATATTGTGCTCCATACCGTCCTTGAGGCGGCTCGACCACCTCTCGACTGGGTCGTCCTGCGGCGGGCTGGGGTCCACCCAGACGCGGCCGCCGGACACCGTGACCGGGAAGGAACCCACGTCGTCGGCGAAGGGGTCGAAGGTGCCGCCGCTGGAAAGGTCGAACCTGGCGTGATGCCAGTGGCAGGTAAGGATTCCGTTGCTGACGGTGCCCCTGTCGAGCGGGAAGCCCATGTGGGGACACCGGTTGTCGACCGCGGCGAAGCGGTCGCCGATGGGGAAGACCGCGATGGCATGTCCGCCACCGGTGACGACCGTGCATCCCCGGGCTCGCACCTCTTCGACAGTCCCGGCGCTGAGCAGCAGTTCGGTGGTACTGGTCATTGGACGCCTCCCGATGGATCTAGGTCGGCGGGATTCTCCTGTCAGGATAGCACTGACTATCATGGCGTCCAGAAGCACAGGCTTTGGCGGCAATGACGAGGCGGCGAGGTCTCTGTCCACCGGCAGGGACAGGATGCGCGGGAGCGGGAGGGAGATTCCCAGCATCTGGCATCGATGCGCAAGTTCGACTTGCCGCAGCTACTCAGCCAGGAAAACGAGGTTGGGAGCTTGAGCAAGTATGCGAGGAGGGTGACCTGGGCCAGCGAGTCTTCGCGATGACTAGTCCTCCAGCGGTCGGGGGAGCGAGCATCTACATCCCCGGCTTCGACCTCTTGGTGTGTGCAGGCCGGATGAGCGAGTTGGGGCGCGCCGCTAGCGGCGCATCCGTTCGCGGATCGCCTCCTGAGCCTCCAGGAACGGTCGGCGCAGGTAGGCTAGGTGATCGGCCTCCCGGTGGTGGTGTGTCACTGTTCCGGGCGGGTGTTTGGCGGCCACCTGTCCGATGTACCCGATGGCTCCGTCTATCATCGTGAGCATGTACTCGGCCACCTCGCTGTCGAACATTCGCCATTCGCCGCCGCAGGCCACGTATATGGGCGACGTGTGGGCGAAGATGCCCCTGCTCCAGATATCGAAGTACTGCACAGGGTCGAAGTAGTCCGCCGCACCACAGCGCGCCGCCAGCCACGTGTGGCCATCGACGTGGATCCGCTCTTTGAGCGACAGTCTTCGACCCACCCGCGACTCGGTAGAGGCCACCACCCGTCCCTGCTTTACGATCTGCAGGCTGTGCAGCGGCAGGGTGGACTCCGCCCAGGCCTCCACCTCCACGGTACCTGGGCCAGACAAGGCCACCGTGTCCCCTACGCGCCGCCCGTCCACCTTGAAGTCCATCATCGGCCCGCCACTGGCGAAGGTGCGTCCGCTGGCCACGCTCTTGCACCAGTTCTCGTAGGTGAACTCCTGGTCGTCCGGCAAATAGGCGTAGGTGCGATACATCCCCACGGGGACGTCGTTGCTCATCTTGTCGGTGCCTGCCACGAGGGGAACCCTGTAGCCGCCATTGAGATAGCGATAGTATTCGACGTGGTTGTACTGTTCGTGGCGAATCATCTCCACAGCGTCAACTCGACCCGTCGCGATGAGCGCGGCCTGCTCACCGTAGGGCATGGGAAAGTGGGGGATGATTACGGTGCCTCCCTGGGCGTGCGCCCTGTCCGCCCAGTGGCTCATCACCGTCTCCATGGTTCCACCCAGTTCGCCCTCGCCGGGTCCGTCGCTCGCCCATGGCATAACCGGACTCTTAAGGCCCCACAGGAGCATGTGTCCCATGAAGTGCTGTCGGTTCTCCTGGGAGACGTAGACGATATTGTCGCCCTTTCGGCTGATGCTGGGACCGCCGGTGAACTCCTCGATGCTCGTAAACAGGCTCCCCCACTGGGCCTGGAGGAGGTTGACGACGTTCAGGTCCTCTGCCTGGGATTCGATGTGGCTGCCCTGGGTCGACAGGAAGTGGACATGGGAGTCACCGCTGTACCATCCCCTCCGGTTCATGTCGATCCACCGCTTTATCCGCAGGGTGAGCTCCCTCTGGCCCGGCTCGATCTTCACCCTGGTGCGAAGCGGCTCGTACTCGGGGCCCCGGGCCACGTCAACGAGGAGGTCGCCTCTGGGCAGCCATCCCTCGCAGGCCCCGTCGATATAGGCATACGTGATCTGGCCGAGCCGGACGTCGCCACCCACGTCGATGTGCCACGTATCGAGGTTGGAGTTGACGTGGTTGTGGTGGCCGTGCGGCTGGTACGGTATCCCGTCGGGAGACCGGAAGTGGACCCTGCATGCGACGGGCCTGTTGGTGTCATCATCCAGCACGGTGACACGGACCCAGTTCCGCCCGCGGTCCGCCAGTTCCAGGCGCACGCCGGGAGTCGCGACGGCGCCCTTGGATTCCACGTCGCCCCATCGGGCCTTGCCTACCTCAACGCCGTCCTGCCTTACGGTCACCGTGGCGGAGGGTATGGCCGCGATCTCCACGTATGCCGGGGATGAGGCGGTACTCTGTGGCTCTCCGAAGCCTTTGAACTCCGAGCTCAGGAACTCGTCCGCCGACGCCTCGGGTAGAGTCTGCGGATAGGTCGCGACCCCTCGATCCACCTCCACGTCCAGATCGAGCGCGAGGCGGTGCCGCTGCCCGCCCAACTCAGAGTCTGGCGGCTCTTCCAGTGGTTTAGGGTCCGTCACGACGATGCGGGTTTCTTTCTTACCCTCGCGGACGAAGGGGTGCTCATCGAGGTGCCCGAGGGTAACTCCGGCGATGATGAACCCGGGTCCCCTGGGCACGATCTCGATGGACTCGATCATGCGACCGGGGTAGGGATTTTGCCAGGACCACAGAAGGTATGCGGCGGCCCTACGGTGGACAGCTTCCGTCTGGCGCTCGCCCGCAAGATCCCATCCTTCCTGCCAGTCCCGCTGTCGGGGAAGAAGCAGATCATTCTGGTCGCTGACCGCCAGGAACGGCTCGATCCGGTCGCCGGACACCGTGCCGATCTCGAACCGCTCTCGGACGGGTACCCGCACCTCGTCGGCGCCCGAGATGTGGAACACGTACTCGGCCACGAGTTTGCCCACCATCCCTCCCCGCATCAGTTCCGACTGCAGCAAGCGGTGGGCGAAGATCACTCGCCGCGCCGCTTTCGCGACCTGGATGGTCACGCCCTCGGAGTCACCGTCCAGTGCAAGGAGGCAGTTACCGGGAGAGCCGTCGCCGTCCCTTCCCACCAGGAAGGGCAGTCCCCGAAAGGACTGGCGACCCAGAAGGGCCTTTCCGCCCTCTCCCAGCGCTTGTGGCCCGGCGTTGCACCAGCTAGAAAGGTCGAGGGGCTCGTAGTCCAACATCGCTTTGTGCTTACTCCCCAGCCCGCCACCCAGGGTGAGCGTTATCGAAGTCCTGATCCGCCGAGGAAAGTGGCGGTGATTATAGCTCGATACCCGTGTGCATAGGCTGGACCCAATCGCCGGTGGACAGCCGAGCGGACATGTCCACGACGCTCCCGTCACAACCGGCGCCACTTCGCCGCGGATCTGTTCCTCTGATGTCTTGGCCCGGGCGTCCCGCCTCCGCGACCCGGTCGGCGAGAGATGCTGAGGGAGGTTGGAGAGCATCGCCGCGCCCTTTTCCCCATTCGTGTAGCCTGCTCGGCGACGCCCCTTACGACGTGCTCAATCCCCGCAGCCGGTTAAGGTGGAATTGGGTCGTGGGAGTTCCGCACCCTAACCATCTGCCGGGGTCGGTGGGCTGGGGGACAATTGGCCCACTGCCACCGGCAATTCCGGGGAGACTCCGCCGTGGGAAGCGGCTTTGACAGCCCGCGGGCGCCTCCATACACTGGCCGCCAGTCCACCCCGAAGAGGTTGTCCGGTATGGGATTCAAGCTGGTGATCCTGCCGTCCGACGGTCTCGGCGATTCTCTTGTCGTCGATACTTGGCCCGGACGGCTGAGGAAGGCCATACCCGGCATCGAGGTCACGCTCTGCAGGTCTCCTGGGGAGGCGATGGAGAGCATAGGGGACGCGGACGCTGCTTTCGGGAACATCGCCCCTGAGCTCTTTGATCGGGCGGGAAAGCTACGCTGGATTGCATGTCCTCAGGCAGGGCCAAACGCAGGGTACTACCACCAGGCACTGATCGACAGCGACGTCGTCGTCACCAACACGCGTGAGATCTACAACGATCACATCGGGTCCTACATCATGGCGTTGCTCCTTGCGTTCGCCAAAGGGCTCCACATCTACATGCCGCAGCAGCTGCGAGGGGAGTGGAAGCCGGCGTACTCACCCGTGCACCTCCCGGGCGCCACGGCGATCGTTGTGGGGGTCGGCGGCATAGGCGCGGAGGCGGCGCGTCTTTGCGCCGAGTTCGGTATGACCGTGCTCGGAATCGACCCCAGGAGGCAGGATGTCCCGGCAGGTGTGGCCGAGCTGCACAGGCCTGACGTGCTCGATGACGTGCTGCCTCGCGGCGACTTTGTGGTCGTCACTGTGCCCGAGACTCCGGAGACCCAGGGTCTGTTCGGTGCCCGTCAATTCCGGGCCATGAGTCGGACCGCCTTCTTGATCAACATTGGGCGCGGTGCCACGGTGCTGCTCGACGATCTGGTGGAGGCCCTGGAGCAAGGGGAGATAGCCGGCGCTGGCCTCGACGTCTTCCAGGTCGAGCCGCTTCCGGCCGAACATCCGCTCTGGCGGGCCCCGGGAGTCATCATCACTCCGCACGTAGCAGGTCTGGGGCCCCATTTGGAGGAGAGACGGACCGAACTGTTTATCGACAACTGCGTCCGCTTCAATGAGGGGAGACCTCTGAGGAACGTGGTCGACAAGGGGCTCTGGTTCTGAGGTGACCTACAGAAAATCCGAGAAAGACCGCCGCGCAATGTGGCACGGTGGATGGACTTTAGCGCAGCCTCATAAGCATATGTTCGCATTTCGATCGCGGCAGCTCTTGTCTTTGTTGGCGGATCTGAAATCGGGATGGCAGCGGAATGCCGCCGTGGCATCCTTGGACCCTTATCCCTCAAACTGGCACTGCCGTTGTTGAGAGCGGAGGATGGCAGATGAGTACGACCAGCGCACTGGATGACAGATACGAAGACGCGGAAAGAGGTCTGGACTGGTTGGAGAAGCTTGAGGCCCTGCAGGCTCGCTCTGCGTCCGATCAGGCCGCCTATGAAGTCGCGGAATACGTGATGAAACTGCGGACACCCTGCCGATCGATGGCCACCGCCACATGCTCGTCCTGGTGAGTGTCGACTCCGATGATCACTTGGAACGAACGACTACCTGCTTGACCGACGAATCCTGTCATTCCTGCCTCCCGGAAGATGGTGCCGGCCAAGTGAGCGGACAAGACTGCGATGGGGCTTGAAACCAGGCTCCTATTAGGTCACTGCTCGCCAAGGCCCTCGGCCCTGTATGGACCACCCCGACATCAGGTCGACAGATCAATTTGAAGACATCTGAGTCAGTCACTCAAAGGGTCAGACCCAAGCCGAGATGGCCCAGATCAATCATCGCAGTCACTCAACCTGGTCCGCCGCAGTCCGCGTGGGAGGCCGGGCCGGGGTTACCTCGGGATGATGGGCAGGATCAGATGGGACGGGCGAGCCGCGTCGTGGTAGATCGTCTGGTCGGCCTTGTGCATCTCGGCGTCGAAGCCGGGCCGACTGCCTGTGTTCAGGTTGCGCTCGAACCGCGGGAAGTTGCTGCTTGACACCTCCAGCCGAATTCGGTGCCCGGCCCGAAAGACGTTGCTGGTCTCCCACATGTCGACCTTCAGCTCGTACACCTCGCCCGGCGCAATTGGGCTCGTCTCCTCGATGGAGTCCCGGTAGCGCACTCCGAGCAACCCCTCGGTGATGATGATTGCCCTGTCGTCGGGGTGGACGTCGACCAGCGTGCCGGTGAAGTCGGTATCCGGAGCGCTGGAGGAAGCGAAGAGGGACAGCCAGACGGGCCCGGTGACCTCGAGGTCCCTTTTCAGCGGCTCGGTGGTGTAGACGAGCACGTCGGCTCGCTGCTCGGTCGCGCGCCTGTCCTGTGGGCCGCCGACCGTCTCCTCGATTGCCATGATCTGCCCGCCGAGCGTCCAGACGGGATCGTCGGGATCGTACGTAAACCCGTCGGTCGGCTCGTCGGCCGGGGGCTCGGTCGAAAGCGCGCCGTCACCGTTGACGGTATTGCCGCCGCCGCCGCTGTGGAGGTAGTACTTTGCGTAATGAGTCCTGGCGAGCGGCCACTCGTTCTCCGACCGCCACACGTTCTCCCCCATCACGAAGATGCGGACCGGAGGCTCGTCGTCGATGCCGTTGTCGATGCCCTTCAGCCTTCGGTCGTTCCAGCGCAGCTGCTCACCGTCGAAGTCCATTTCGGCGTCGGGGCCGAAGTCGACGGCCCCCGGAGCGGGAACGCCGATGGGCCCGTGGAGCCAGGGCCCTACCAGCAGCTTGCTAAGGCTGCGCGCGTCCACCGTTCGTGCCTCCTGCGACCAGCCCGCGTATAGCCTAAAGCCCTCGTGGACCAGGTTGTCGTACCACCCGGTCACGATGTATGCGGGCGTGTCTATCTCTCCGTATTTGGACCGCAGGCTGTATCCCTTCCAGAAGTCGTCGAACGTCTCGTGCTCGATCACGGATCGGTAGAGCGGGACATCGGCCAGGTCATCGAGCGCCGAGATCAGCGGCAACCGCCGGTAGAATGCCTCGGAGTCCATGAGGCTTCTCGGTCCCCGCTGCATCGTGCGCCCAGCCATGTTGATGAAGTTGAGCGCTACGTGCAGCTGAAGCGGGCCGTCGACGCGCCAATGTCCGAAGTTGTCCTGCTGAGAGACGGTGGGCACCATCGCCTTCAGGTACTTGCTCCGCAGAGGCGCCGTTAACGATTGTGTAAAGCCAACGTAAGATTCGCCGAACATTCCGATGTTGCCGTCGCACCACGGCTGGGCACCGATCCACTCCTGCGTGTCGTATCCGTCCTCCGGCTCCTGGTAGTAGGGGTCGAACTCGCCGTCGGAGTCGAAACGGCCGCGGCAGTCCTGCATCACCACGGCATAGCCCCCCTCAAGGAACCGCTTGCATGACGCCATATAGCCTTCGCTCTGGTTGTCGTAGATCGTGCGCACGAGCAGGGTCGGAAACGGCCCGCCCTCCGGGGGCAGATAGACATCGGCCGACAGCTCGACTCCGTCACGCATCTTGACCCTGACGTCGATCATGATCCGGTAGGGCTGAGACGAGGTGAACCGCGATCTATTCATCTTGTTCTGCCTCCTGGGAAGAAAGCGAGGCCTGACCCTGCACATCTAGGCCTGTAGTTCAGGTATTCAACAATAGCTGTCCGGCAGGTGGCGTGTTGAGTGCAGGCAGGTGCGCCATCAAGCCCGAAGGGCAAGGCGAGGGCTTTTGACCTTGGCTGGTTTGACGGGCCTCTCCTTTTGTGGACAGCAACCGTCTTCAAACTGTGGCTGGGATCTCTCTTGGTCCATTTTGGACGGTGGGCGGGGTCCATTGGTTGGGACTCTGGCAGAGTCTGGCGCGGCGGCGTAGCGCGGGCTCTCGGCCCCTCTGGCCTAGCAGGTCTTTAGCTCTTCCAGCCTTCTGCCGATGTTCTCCGCCTCAATGGACAACCTCTCCCACTCCTCCCAGAGGGATCCTGCCTGCTCCTTCAGAGCCGCGTATCGCTCCCCTGCGAGCGCGAGCTGAGCCGGGCCATCGAACTGGCCAGGTTGCGAGAACTTGGCCTCCAATTCCGCTATGTGGGCCTCGTAGCCAGAGAGCGAAGCGTTTATCTCCTCTATGCGACGTGCCAATCGGCGAGCCTCTTTTCCAAGGGACCGGCGTTGCTCCTCGTCAGCGCTCAGGGTCCGCCCCGAGTGTCTCCTCGAATTGACCCGTCCTGGAGCTGCCACGGGCACTCCGCTGGCCGCCGGGTCGGCGTTTCCGCTACTAGGCCGAGTCTGCTTTCGGTACAAATAGGCGTCGTAATCGCCGGGGAAAACGGTGGGCTCGCCAGCGTCAATGTCAATGATCTTGTTGGCAACATGTCTTATGAGAGTTCGGTCATGTGTTATGAGGCAAATGGTGCCGTGGTAGTCCTCGAGCGCATCCGCGAGGACCTCTCTGGAGGCGATGTCCAGGTGGTTGGTCGGCTCGTCCATGAGCAGCAGATTGCTGGGCTGGAGGAGGAGCTTGGACAGGGCCACCCGCGCCTTCTCTCCTCCCGACAGTAGCGATACTGGCTTACGGACGTCGTCGCCGCTGAAGAGGAAGCCACCCAGGGTGGTGCGAAGGTTCTGCTCCGACTCCCTCGGCGCGGCATGTTGCACCTCCTCAAGGATCGTATTGATTGGATTTAGGCCTTCAATGACGTGCTGTGCGTAATAGGCCGTTACCACGTTATGGCCGGTCCTTCTCTCACCCTCATCAAGTGGGAGGATGCCCGCCAGGATCTTCAACATGGTGGTCTTCCCCGCGCCGTTCGGCCCGACCAATGCAACACGATCCCCGCGGGATAGCACCAGGTTCATGCCGCGGTAGACCGTGTTATCGCCGTAGGACTTACCGACGTTCTTAAGGGATATGACCTCTGAACCGCTGCGTGGAGGCTCCGGGAACCGATAGCGGATTCTCTTCGTCGACCTTGGCAACTCAATGGTCTGTACCTTCCGAAGCTGCCTTAGGCGACTCTGCACCTGGCTGGCCTTGGTTGCCTTGGCCCGGAAGCGCTCGACAAAACGCATCTGCCTATTCATTTCACGCTGCTGCCTGGCCGCGGTGGCTTGCTTGACCTCGAGGGAGCGCTCGCGTGCAAGAACGTATTCATCGTAATTGCCCTTCATGAGGAGCACTTCGTCCTCCTCGATGGCAAGCACCTTGTTTGCAACCTGATTTATGAATGCGCGGTCGTGGGACGTGACGAGCACCCCGCCGCGAAAGGCGGCCAAGTACTTCTCAAACCAGAGGTTTGCATCCAGGTCAAGGTGATTGGTTGGCTCGTCCAAGAGCAGAAGATCAGGCCTCTTGAACAGAATTCTGGCAAGGCCTGCCCGCATGACCCAGCCGCCGCTGAACTCACCCATGGGCCGGAGAAAGTCCCCTTGCTTAAACCCAAGGCCTGAGAGGATAGCCTTGGCCTCGTGGTCTCTTTCGCCCCCACCGGCGGCCTCAAGGGCCGTCTCAAGCTGGCCGAGGCGTCGCAACAGTTCCCCCTGGCTTGCCGGATCAGACTCCGACGAAAGAGCCTTCTGTGCGGCGACAACCCTGTCCTTGAGCGCAATCGCGTCGGAGCTTGCGTCCAACACTTCCTGGAGGAGGGGTTTGCCGGCAAATGGTGCAATCTCCTGCCTGAGATAGCCCAGAGAAACGTTGCGTTGCTTGGAGAGGCTTCCTGAGTCCGGTGAGGTATCGCCCGCGAGGATCTCTAGGAGCGTGGTCTTTCCGGAGCCGTTGGAGCCTATCAGCGCAATACGGTCTCCGGGCGCCACAACTAGGTTGAGACCACTGAACAGAGTCTTTTCTGAGTAAGCCTTGCTGATGTTCGCTGCAAATAGCATTTCCCCGCGCCTGCCATTTTAGACCGACGAGGACGGGAGCCCGAAGCCGATCGGGAAGGTCTCCTAGGCCAGTGGCACAGAGGCCGGGGAACTGCATGCCCTGCTTTGGCCGTAGGTCTGCCCGTAGTGCTCGGCGAGTGCCATTCCGCCGGCCCAAGCTACGGTCCCGGCCGGCAACCGTGGTGACAGATGTCGCCAAGGATGGCCATTGGGTCAGGCAGGTGCGCATTTGAGGTGAGGCAGTGGGGGTACGTTGGGGAGGGATGTGTACCGGATCAGCGTCTCCCAGAGACAAGGCATGGGAGATTTGAGACTGCAGAGTACAGAGTCGGGGTGGGTGGTGGGCCATTGGTGACTGAAGGTAGAACCTTTCAATACGTGGTATCAATTTAGCCGTTAGCCCCACTGACCCGATGGTGAACTGGTGGAGAGTAATTGGCAAAGCTGTGAGTGACGCCGAAGACACCGCTTTCCCTCTCTGGCATCGTTTACTTTGACGGATTCGCCTAGTCGGTGTTCCCGTGCGCTCGCCGGGCCCAATTGACAACTCGCACGAGGTGGGAGCAGGTCAGGCCAGCCCCGTTCACCTAGTGCTAAACAGCAGGAACACGTCGTCGTCCGTGTGTAGAAACATGCCATTGCCATTGATGCCGTACCGCTCTAGGCGCGGTAACAGATCGAGGAACCGTTCCCCCTGCTCCATAAGCCCTTCTCGCTCCTCGCATAACTTTTCGGTATGCGAATAGCTCTGAACGTCGATCGTAATCACCCCGTCTTCAGCCGTGGCCTGGCTCGAGTAGGAGTTGCATCCCGACGACCCCGAAATGCCATCTTCGTCGAACGAAATCGTCACATCGATTCCCTGGACTGCCCGGGTGGTGCGGGCGTTCCACGTCCCGGAACCCTCATCCCGGAGTTCGACGAATGACACCAGGATCCACTCGGCGTTGGCGATGTCCTGGACCGCCGGTGAGAGCGGCTCGAACGTCAGAGTCTTGCCCCTGGAGGACCTCATTCTGAGAAGACGCAAGCCTTCCCTATCGGACACGGCATACTCTCTCGCCCAAGTTAGAAAGTCCGTGAATTCACCCTCCATCAGGCGGGCATCGTCCGGGCATGAGTGAGTGGACGTGAGCATGGACTTAGATGGAAAGCGAACGTTCCCTCCGGTCCCGAGGTAGGTAGCAAGGTAAGGTCGGCACGCAGTCACGCCGGTCACCACCCGCTCATCTAGGAAGGACATGGTGGCCGCCCGCGCATCTCCCTGCCTCAGGAGCCTCCACCCGGTGCCCCGAAGGTCGATCGGGTTCCCGGGCAGTGGCACCTGCCTTACGAAAACCAGCCTGGCCGCTCCCCAGCGGTCAAGGGCCTCCAGCCGGTCGCCGGAAACACGGAGTCTATCCATCCGCATAAGGGTCGAAATGTAAGCCTTCGCCTGATCCAAGACCCCCTCGGGCTCATTGCATCCAATGTCGGTACCTCCGATCGGTGGCGCCGAAAACTTCCCGTTGGCATCTACAACGAGCGCTCCATCGGCGGACCGTCCTCCGTAGCGGTTGCAGCCGTCGAATCCTTCGAGCCGTTCTTCCTTCACGCTCATCATGACGAAGGAATTCTCGATCACCGGTTGGCCGTTCAATGACTCAAGCACCCAAGCACCCTCGCCGGTTAGGATCGACTGATCGGCTATAGCGTCGCCGCATTCCGTCGCGGCCAGGGAGATAAGCGCCAACAGTGCTGCGATGAGTCCGATGCTCCTGACTCCGGTTCGCGACGCGACCCATAAATGCTTGCTGGCAGCCCTCATCAGGTGACCGCCTCGGTGTGCCATTCATCCCCTCCGTACCAGTGAGCCCAACATCAGTAGACACTTAGCATCTCAAGAAAGAGTTCCCTATAGCGCTTTCAGACGCCGTGTATTGGAGCGCTCTATATGAATGGCACGAGCGCTAGAGAAATCGGAACAGGCCTTCGATGTGGCAGCGCAATGAACGACGAATACTTCGGACGGCCTGACATGCGGCAGATGGAACAAAATCGCACCGCCCCACGTCCTAGTGACATAAGTGCTCCGAGGTCCGCATGCGGCCCGGGGCCGGTCACTATCAGGGCTGCAGACTGCGGTGGCAGAGCAGCCAGGGGAGGCAGCACATGAGAATACAGGCGATGTGGATCGTCCTTTTCGTGGTAACGGCGGTCCTCGCAGCGGCCTGCGCGGGCGAACCGAGGATCGTGGAGGAGATCGTCGAGGTGCCGGTGATAGAGGAGAGGATTGTCGAGGTTGAGGTGGAGAAGGTCGTCGAGGTCGAGGTGGAGAGGATCGAGGTCGAGATGGAAAGGGGCTCGGCTGAGGAGGCAAAGTCGGAGACCTCGGCAGGCAAGAGCCATAGCCGGCGAGCGGGCCTTTCCGCCGGGGAGGTGAACGACAACGAGCGCTGGAGCGAGTACCTGCAGTATCGGGATCAGTACACGGGGCCGCCTGTCCATGACGTGGACGTCTCGGAACGGTACGTAATCACGGTCATCGATTCGGACAACCGCCCGGTTCCCAACGCGCGGGTCCGAGTTTCTGCCGGACGATCTTCCCTCTTTGAGGGACGGACCTACGCCAATGGCCAGACCCTCTTCTTCCCCCTGGCTTTTGCTGATAGCGAGGGGGTCGAGTCCTTCTTACTGGACGTGGAAAAGGATGGAGTCAGCCATCAAATCGAGGTCTCCCGCGGTCAGGAGAGGGAATGGAAGGTAACTCTCGACTTGGACCAGTCCTATCCCGACGGCGTAGCGCTGGACGTACTGTTCCTGCTCGACTCCACTGGCAGCATGGCGGATGAAATCGATCAGATAAAAGACACACTACTGTCGATATCTTCGCGGATCAGCGACCTTCCGTCCCAACCCGACCTGCGCTTCGGGATGGTTGCATATCGGGACAGGAAGGACGAATTCGTGACCCGCGTTTACGACTTCGACCATCAGGTTCAGCGCTTCCTTGACACCATTCGAAATGTGAAAGCGGATGGGGGAGGCGACTACCCGGAGTCCCTGAACGAAGCGTTTAACGTGGCGGTTCACGAACCCAATTGGCGGCTGGAAGACGCGATACGGTTGATTTTCCTGATAGCCGACGCCCCGCCTCATCTAGACTACGCCAATGACTTCAGCTACGCGGACGAGATGATCCAGGCCCACCGCCGCGGCCTCAAGGTCTTTTCCATAGCGTCCAGCGGGTTGGATGAGCAGGGCGAGTACATATTCCGACAGATATCCCAGCACACCATGGGCCGTTTTATATTCATAGTCTACGGTGCGGAGGGAAGTACCTCTTACAACGTGAGCCAGTACACGGTGGAAAGGCTCGATGACTTGGTGGTGTCCCTGGTGGAAGAGGAGTTGGAATTCCTCTCCCGGTGATCGTCAATCAACCTAGGTGACCTGTGTCGTCGTTCGGAGGAAGTGTCCGGTCAACCGTTTAGCGAAATAGTCCGTCGCCCCGGAGAGCTTCGCCTCGAAGACGCCGGCGGTTGTTGGTCAAGTCGCAAAACTAACATTCCACCTAGTACAGAAAATGGGGCACACGCAACGGTCCAGCGGACTAACTCTCGAACTGGACCGGAATCTTGGGGGGCAGGTCATAGGAGGCAATGATGAAATATTTACCGCTACTTGTTTTGCTACTGGTGATGGTGGCTTGTAGTGACAGCGAACCGGTTGAGTCACCTGTTGCGATATCCACACCGTATGAGTCTGTTGCCTCTCCCACAGCTCAATCTAATGATATAGAAGAGGAGAAGGACGAGGACATTACCATCACAATCACCGGTCATGCTCCTCCTGAGTCCAGCACTGACATTCAGATTGTAGAAAGCCGGCCCATCGATCCATTCACCGGCGAGGGCAGCATGGAGGAGAAGATATTGAACTCTGGCGTCGTGGTCCGCGCCACGATGAATAACGTTGTCAGCGAAGTATTTCAGGATGCTGGCGACAATTACCGTATAAGCCTCAGATTCACTTTCACTGTCCATGAATATCTGAAAGGCACAGGTGCCAATAGCATAGTCGTCTATTGGGTTGACGGATGGAAGTATGACACACGCTCCGCAGCATCAGCAGACACACCGCGTATAACCAGTTGGCGTGATGCACAATGGGACGACCGGGAGGCGATTCTGTTTCTGGTTGATGATTTTACTTGGTTCGAGTATTTGGGTTCGGCTTTGAACAGTGAGCTTGCGGACGCAAATACGTTCCTTATCTCTGTAGGAAAGCAATATATATCGGACGATAGATATTCCCTGCACAGTGAACGATGGCGTGTTTGGCTTCCCTCAATCAGTGCTTCTGTCCGTGCTTCGAGACAGGCTGCAAGCCGGGAGTATCTGCTAGATGTGCCTACTCCGAGCGGCGCATCAGGTGCAAGAGCCAGCACTACTCCGACGATTACTTTGGCTGACCTTAAGACTCTAATCCCTTCCATTAGCGCCGAGGTCAACAGTGGCCCGGACCCGGAAGCTTACGCAGAGTGTTTGCAGACTAAATATCGTAGAGAGAGAGAGGCGGACTTCTACGAAAGCAAGGGGCCTTCCGATACCGATATGTTTGTGCGACCACATATAGTGCTTTCGATGGCTTCTGGTCAGCCCGCAGGTACGGTGATAAATACCGAACTCGGCTATGGTGAGGAAGGGTTCACTGAAAGAACTCGCATGTGGTTGGAGGGTGGTGACGCGGAACTGTTCACTGTCACCGAGGGTCCAGAGGCACCATATACGGGACCATGGGAATCGGACCCCGAAACCTTCATCACCTTCGATTTCCAATTTCGAACAGCTAGACCCTTGCCGGCAGGAGAATACGCAGCTTCAAGGGAAGAAATTTGGCTTGGTTCACATTACCAGTTGTGCGAAATATCGACCCCGTTGAATTGGACCGTTACCGTTACAGCGCCCGCGGGAACGGTTCACGAAGCGCTTTTCGACCCCACCGCCATAGGCTTCACCTCACAGGGCGGAGAGCTAGAGCCAGCGACCTTCACGGCCGATCAAGCAGCATCGACCATTACGGCGCTGAGGTACGAGAACGGGAGAGTGGTTCTGTCCACCACACCGTTCCACAGGCTGGAGGGTCTGCATCTTTACTTCATCGAAGTGGATGGATCGATCAGCCTGGTCCTGTCAGCATCGTCGGCGACGGTGGACGCGACGGCGGGAACGCTGACGTGGTCGGTAGCGGAGGCACCCTGGGAGGATGGCGACCAGCTGATGCTGCGCATTACAGTGTCACCTCCGTAGGCCTTCAAATCATCTGGATCCGGGATGCTGATATCCAAGGCCCAGGAAGTTGCTTGGATGCTATGACAATCTAGTTGGAACAATTGCCGATGCTGAGCCGTCATATCCTGTGAACCAATCGCAGGAGGATCCTCTTGGGACCTGACACCTGGCTTCGGACGATCAGCCTGGGCGTCCTCCTGACCCTGAGCGTACTGGTCATCTCATCGTGCACCGATGAACCGGCGCACAGAGCCTCCGTGCCATCGCCGACGGCCGCTCCCGTCGGCCCGACTCCCACGGTGGCTCTCCCCGTCCCGACTGCTACGGTCGTGCCCACCGTGGCGGCGATTCCAGCTTCCACACCCACGCCCGTCGACCCCGAGCCCTGTGAGGAAGGGATGATCGTACCCAAAGGATCCGGTTGCTGGGCATCGGATTACCCGTCACTCGACGTCAAAGACTACGACCCTGAAGAAGATTACTTGTTCGAAGTTGACCAGTTGGGACGAGGAAGCATTCGCCAGGGCGAACGGGTGGTCCGTGGTCCGCAGTATGAAGGCGTCCATAGGGGGTTTACAGTCATTAACGGATCTGAGTTGACCTATACGGTCCTGCGCGCGGGTCCCAATGAAGATGGAAGCTGGACGGTCAACGAGGTGCTGGATCGTAACCCGTTTCCGGAGAATTGGGGATCGGGATTCGTGACCGACATCGCGACCCCGACTCCCGTTCCTGGTCCTCACTTCGGTGGCACGTTGAGGGTCGTGTCCCAGTTCGGTGTGGACAGTCTCGACCCCGCCTTCACGGAGGCTTACACGGCCACTACGGCCTCTTCTCACATCTTCGAAACCCCGCTGGGATGGAACTCCAGCTTAGAGGTAAAACCCAGGGTGGCGGAGAGCTGGGACCTTAGCCCCGACGGGCTGACCTACACCTTTCACCTCCGCGACGGGCTAAAGTTCCACAACGGCGACAGCGTCGAGGCTGTAGACGTGGTGGTGTCGCTCTGGCGTTGGCTGGGCGGCATCGGAGCCCAGGCCAGTGTGCTGAGGGAGTTCATAGACGAGGACAATCCGTTCTCGGTGGTCGACATCGACACGTTCACCGTCAATCTGGACGAGTCCTATGGTCAGGTGCCGTCCGCATTCGCGAGGCCGCATGGCGCACCGTTCATCCTGCCCGAGGAGATCGCCGGCTCCAAGACCGCCCCTGAGTCCCTCGAGACTGACGACCTCATAGGCTCAGGCGCCTACAGACTCGACGACTGGCAGCTAGGCTACGGAGTCTTCTTGGAGAAGTTCGAAAGGTATGTTGCCGCGGACGGTCCTCCCGATCTGTACGTTGGGGGCACGGTCGGTTACTTGGAAAGGATCACCTGGCTCGAGATTTCCGACGAGTTGACAAAGTTCGCGGGTCTGGAGACGGGAGAGTGGGATGTCGTGGAGATGGCCAGCTTCGACTATTTTCAGCAGTTGGAAGACCATCCGAACATCGTTGTCCCGCTCTACAGGCCCGGTCACCGCTCCTGGTACCACCTGATCCCGTCACACGCGCCGTTCGACAACCTCGAGGCGCGCCGGGCGGCCCTGTTCGGCACCAACGTGGAAGAGGTCATGTCGTCGCTAGGCGCAGACGAGGTCTGGGACCTGTGCCCGGCCATCTACTACTGCGGTACTCCGCTGGAGACCGATGCGGGCGCCTACGAATGGTACGCCCAGTTCGATCTCGACAGGGCCAGACGTCTGCTGGAAGAGTCTACCTACGCGGGTGAAACCATCGTCATGCTCAATCCCGCGGACCATGGCACCATCACCCCGACCGGGGTCGTGATCAAACGGCAGCTCGAGGAGGTCGGATTCAACATTGACATGCCTGAACTCGACTGGGTGGCCGTCGTGGCGCGGATGGGCGAGCCAGACACTTTCGCCCTGTCTGTGGGCTGGCAGTCACACTGGTGCTGCGGAGACCCGATCTCCGACACGAGCGGCGCTGGCATATCACCCCTGTGGCCGAAGATTCCATACGTCTCCGCTCGGAGGCTCGACTGGGCACGGGAGACGGACCCGGCCCTGAGAGCCGCGATTCTGGACAGGTACCAGACCGCGCTCTACGAGAACGTGTACAACGTCTACCTGGGTGTGTTCTACCCCATGTTCCCGCACACCGCGGACCTAAAGAACTTTGATGTGAAGGCCATACCCTTCTATTCCAACTCATTCTTGGACCGGTAGATGGTGACCTGCCCCCCCAATTCCGGATTGGGTGGGGACGGCGCCGCCAATGGCCGGACTGATCCGGCTGGTCTGCGCCATCCCCCCCACCGAACCGGACGTGCGACTTTCACCGCATCCGGCTCTCCCCCGGATGGGTTAGACCCGCAGGTCGGGAACATCGACTTTTCCGCCATCGCAGTCGGGTTCATACATCCCTCCTCCGGCGTAGTTCGCTTCGTTCCACACCCATCCGGCTGCCCACCTTCGCCATGTGGACGGCTTTCCCGTCCTCGGACTACTACGCGGGCTCTGTCACCCGTCCAGCATTGGCCGAAGGCTGGCCTGCTCCGACGCCGGAGAGCCGGACGAGCTTCCCAAGTTCACAGGGGTTGCGTCTTCATATCGTCTTAGAGGGTGTTTAAAAAGCATGGGGATGTGCTAGTCGGCGCAGCATCAACCCTGTCATGGCAGCGTAGATCCAGGCTTCGGTGGTCTGGGTCAGTTCCTCGTAGTCCTTGCTGAGTCTTCGGTACCTGCCCAGCCATGCGAACGTGCGCTCGACGACCCAGCGGCGGGGGATGACCTCGAAGGTGTCGTGGTGCGGTGGGCGCCGCACCAACTCCAGGGTCCAGCCACCGACGTTCCTTGCCCATTGCACCAGCCTGCCGGCGTACGCCCCATCAGCCCAGATCAGTTCCAGGCGGGGGAATCGGCCCACCAAACGCGTCAGCGCCAATCTCGCTCCGTCACGGTCCTGGATGTCGGCCGCATGCACCACCACGACCATCACCAATCCCATCGTGTCTACAACGATGTGTCTTTTCCTTCCACAGACCTTCTTACCAGCGTCATAGCCACGAGGCCCCCCTTGTATCTTGATTCTTGTTCAGAACACTCAGTCCGCCATGTCGACAAGGGTGCGGCAGACCGAATCCCCCCTGGTCATGTAAGACCGTCGAAAAGCGAGGGTCGCCGCACCCTTCCCGAATGGAGCCCGAACAGCTGCCTGGGTTAACCAAGCCCGCATCTTGCAAGGACGGGCCAGCAATTCACAGGAGGTAGTCATGGAACAGGAAGCAATCTACGTAGGCATCGATGTGGCCAAGGCGCAGCTGGATGTTGCCGTCCGTCCCACGGACGACAGGTGGGTGGTCCCCAATGACGATGCGGGAATCCGTCAACTGATGTCCCAGTTGACGGCTCTTGAACCGGCCCTGGTGGTGCTGGAAGCTACAGGCGGCCTGGAACTGTCCATTGTGGCGGCCCTGGCGGCCGAGGAGTCGCCGGTGGTCGTCGTCAATCCCCGGCAGGTGCGAGACTTCGCCAAAGCCACCGGCAAGCTGGCCAAGACCGACGCACTGGACGCGGCGGTCCTCGCCCACTTCGCCGAGGCGGTCCGACCCCCGGTACGCCCCCTGAGGGGTGCCGAGACACAGGACCTCAACTCCCTGACTGCCCGAAGGCACCAGGTGATGACCATGCTGGTCTCGGAGAAGAACCGCCTCAGCGCCGCCACTACCGTCGCTGTCCGTCCCCGCATCGAGGCACACATCGCATGGCTTCAGCGGGAATTGGACGATCTGGACAAGAGCCTGCGGAAGACTCTCCGTAAGAGCCCCGTATGGCGTGAGAAGGACGACCTCCTGCGCACCGTCCCCGGCGTTGGAGAGCAGCTCTCTCTCACCCTCCTGGCCTACCTGCCGGAGCTGGGCACTCTGGACCGCCGGCAGGTCGCCGCCCTGGTGGGAGTGGCTCCCTTCAACCGGGACAGTGGCACACTACGAGGCAGACGAACCGTTTGGGGCGGACGCGCCCGGATCCGTGCAGTCTTGTACATGGGGGCGCTGGCGGCCAGTCGCTACAATCCCATCATCCGGGACTTCTACCAGCGGCTGGTGGCTGCTGGCAAACCGAAGAAATTGGCCCTCACAGCCTGCATGCGCAAGCTGCTGGTCATCCTCAACTCCATGCTCAAGCATCGCTCACCCTGGCGCGCGGAGCGCGCCAGGACTCCCGCACTCATCGGCCTAGACCCTTGACTCTAAAGACAGCTGCTTTTCGGTCGTCTTGACCGACTGGCTATCTATGATCGCCGCACTGGGGGACGAGTCTCGGCCTTCGGCAACACGCACCCGCTCACGCAGGATCGCATGAACCCGCTCCCAGGTTCCATCCCGTCGCCAGTCGCGAAAATAGTGGTACGCCGTTTGCCATGGAGGCAGATCGTGGGGCAGCATCCGCCACGCGCACCCGGTGCGCAGCACATACCGGATGGCGTTGACCACCTCCCGTCGACTGTACTTGAGCGGCCGTCCTCCGGGCCTGGGAGGTGGAAGCAGTGGCTCCAACAACTCCCATTCCCGGTCGCTCAGATCGCTGGGGTATGCTTCGCGTGTCATGATTCATGACTCTATGACCTTGCCGAACATCGCCCCAAGGGGAACTCACACCCCTTTTTAGACGCCCTCTTAGTACTATTTTGTTAGATAGAGACCTCAGAAAAGCTGGTGATAGTGAGAGTCGTGGTGGCAGGTTGTTATCGCACCATTTGACGGAGAGGCGCGATGACGATCTTGAAGGCTGCGGCCTCACCCCTGGATGACCTTGACGAGTTTCTGAGGCCGTTCGGCTCGCTGGTGCGCAGGGTGGAGAGTCGGCACGCGATGGAGCGCTACACGACGGGGCTCCTGTCAGACCTTCGGCGCAAGACCGCATCGGAGATGGGCAGGGCGGTTGCGGGAACCAACTCGCAGCGTCTGCAGGAGTTTCTGACCCGGACGAGATGGGACCCGCGGGAGATGGACCGGCTCAGGATCGAGCACATGATGGTTCATGCCAGCGTGGGTGAGGGCGTTCAGATCGTAGACGACACCGGCATCGCCAAGAAGGGGAGCCAGTCGGTTGGAGTAGCGCGTCAGTACTCGGGGACCCTGGGTCGTGTGGACAACTGCCAGGTGCTGGTGTCGACCCACTATGTGGACCGGGTGTATGACTGACCGATCACGTCCCGGGTGTATCTTCCACAGTCCTGGGTCGAGGATGGCGAGCGCAGGTCTGTGGCCGGGGTGCCTGCGGGGTTGGCCTTTGAGACCAAGGGTGAAATCGCCCTGGGACTGATAGATGCCGGGACGGATGCCGGCGTACGGACGAGGGCGGTGGTGGCGGATGCGGGCTATGGCGATCAGCCGCCCTTTTTGGACGGCCTTGAAGATCGACGGCTGCCGTATGTCGTAGGTGTGCCATCCATCGCCCGGTTCCGTATCGCAGATCAAGTTGAGCGGTATCCGGGGGATGAACCACCTCCGCCGTATCGTGGCATCGGTCGCCCGAGAAAAGCGAAGCGGCTCGAGGACAGGGTACCCGTCAAAGACGCCAGTTCCTTACTGGAAGGACTTGAGCAGGACAGTTGGCGCATCGTCGCCTGGAGGAAGGGAACCAGGGGCGTTCTGCGCAAGCTGTGCACCAGGACAAGAGTGTATCGAGCAGGGTATCGCGGGACACACCTGTCGTCCGTGGGGTGGCTGATCGGCGAACGTCCCGTGGATGGAGATCGTGGAGAAGTCAAGTACCACTTCGCCTGGGGAATGGACCGGGTGGGCCTGGATGATATTGTCGAGCTGGCTCACAGCCGCTGGATAATCGAGCGCTTCTACCAGGACGCAAAGGGTGAGGTGGGACTCGACGACTACGAGGGCAGGCTATGGTCCGGGTTCCACCGCCATGTGGCGCTGTGCATGCTGGTCCACTGTTACCTGGCACTCCTCCAGGACTACGGATCGGACATCGAAGAGCACGAACCCTCCGGCCCCGGCGAGGACCACAGATCGACGGAAGTGCCGGGGCCGACCCGGGGGTTCCCCCCCACAGCAGCGTCAGAGCCTGGCATCGATCAGACGACTGGTACTTGAGCGGATGTTCTCGCAGGTCATCGAAGATCTCATGCATCCTCGAAACCGCCCACCATGATCTAACAAAGTAGTACTAGGTGGCAAGGACTTAATTCAGGTCCGACCTCTTAGCCGAGCGCCGGAAGCCGATGCAGCAATGGGGCACTTACTTGGTCGCCCAACAAACGACCTAAGGTTGTAGTCAGGCCTCGCCGTCCCGTGTATGCGGCTTAGGCGGAGGCGGTTCCAAATTAATTGGAGGGACCTCCACTGCGATTGGGTCCGTCGCCACAGTTCGGCAGACCAAGCTCATCGAGGTCGGTGTAATCAACGGACCGTAGCGAGGTTGGAACACACCCTGTCAACTGGTTACCATCGAGATACAGCCCTATCAACTGTGGAAGATCGCCCAACTCCGGCGGTATCGGCCCGGTCAGCCGGCTACCGTAAAGATACAGATCCTGCAAGTGCGAAAGATCGCCCAACTCCGGCGGTATCGGCCCGGTTAGTGGGTTGTCACCGAGGCCCAGCCTTATCAACTGTGAAAGATCGCCCAACTCCGGCGGTATCGGCCCGGTCAGCCAGTTAGCGGAAAGAGACAGCTGCTCCAAGTGGGGAAGATCGCCCAACTCCGGCGGTATTGGCCCGGACAGTCGGTTGCCGCCGATCTCCAGCCATCTCAGGTGTGAAAGATCGCCCAACTCCGCCGGTATCGGCCCGGTCAGCCGGTTGAGGGTCAGCCTCAGCCTTGCCAAGTGCGAAAGATTGCCCAACTCCGGCGGTATCGGCCCGGCCAGCTGATTGCTGCCGATCTCCAGTTGTCTCAGGTGTGAAAGATCGCCCAACTCCGACGGTATCGGGCCGATCAACTGGTTACCACCGAGATGCAACACCTCCAGGTCGGAAAAGCTGCCCAGCCAGGACGGTATCTGCCCAGACAACTGGTTGTCACTGAGTAACAGCCCCGTTAAATTGGAAAGATCGCTCAACCCTGGCGGAATCGACCCGGTCAGCTGGTTTCCCGAGAGCCACAACCACTCCAGGTCGGAAAGAGCACCTACCTCTGGCGGTACCGGCCCAACCAAATGGTTTTCCCTGAGGATAATACCGATGACTGACCCGTCATAGTCGGTAACCACACCGTACCATTGGTCGACGGGAGCCTCACTCAGCCAGTTTGCATCGTTCTTCCAGCCCGGGCCGCCGGTAGCATGGTAGAACGCGACCAGTGCCTCCTTGATCTCGGATGAGGGAGGGGCCTTCGGGACAGCGACATAGCCGGGGGTCGGTCTTCCGTGAAAATTCAGGTACAAATAGTGGAACTCGTCTCGCTGAGTCGATGGAGTATTCGTCAGAAATGCCCGGTAAATGTCCTCTTCGGTTATGATCGAGTCTTCATCCAGGCTTCTCCCGTGCAACTCCCGCAGAGCGGACACAACCACCTCATTTCCCAGGGCCCGGTGCATTCCTTCCAGGAAGACCCGCCCGAGCATATATGGGCAGAAGTAATTAGTTAGCCCATCCGGCTTGTTCTCGATCCACCCCTGTACATTGTCCCAGCCGTGGGGAGCGCAGATCTCTGTTATGAAACCAAGGTATGTGAAGTAGGAAGAGCCAACAGGGAGTGCTCCCCCGGTCAACCGGTCAGTGTAATCCGCTAGGAACTCCGCCGCACCCTCGTTCAGCCATTGGGGTAGGGGGACTTTGAAATAGAAGTGTGCGACTTCGTGGTAGACCAGTTGCGCCTCACTGCCCCTCAACACAATGTGATCGCCAGCATGTAAGCCACCGGGTAGTGGTCCTAAGTCGAGTTCGAACCCCTGAAGCGCAATGGCATCGGACGTTGGCCACGGCGTGCCCATGTAACCTTCCATCGACTTGATGGCAAAGGCCATTTTGTCGAGCGCGTCCTCCATTAGATCGCGTTTCGAACTACTGACCACGAACAGGTCCACCTCCCCCGCCAACGGCAGGGAAATCGTTTCCGAACGCACATGGCCATCCTGGAGCAGATCCTGGAAGGTCTCCTCTGAGTGGTAACCGGCGGGGCCGGCCACCGTGACAATCAGCGCAGCCTCCTCTTCAGTCAGTCCATCCTGTAACCACGTTTGACTCAACAGGTGGTTCCACCGAGCGGGGTCTCGGTGGCGAATCTCCTGCACGCGAGTCAGAACGTATCGCATGAGCCGCCCAGTCTGATCGGGGATTGTTGTCACCAAGGCGGCTGTTTCTGCGTTGCTATCGGCCAGGCTACGGAGGTCGGCCATCATCTGCAGGTCGTCTTCGGTCACCCCGTCGGAGAGCCACAACGAGCCCGCCACTCGCTCAGACATCGAAGTGTCTATCGCAGCGAAGGCCCGAATATGGTCCATTGCTCGCTGTTCGTCGTCGGTGATGCCATCCACAACCCACGACAGATTTTCTATCCCGAACGCCGAAACGGTTACGGTAGCGACTGCAGAGCAGTTGTTCGTTATGTCGGACTCGCCGGACACCGAGTCCACACAGGCACCGTAGTAGTAAGTGCCCGGTGTGGATGACGCAGTGAGGCTGATCGACTCTTGGTTGCTCCCCGAGAGGTCCAACCCAGAAACCTGGTCCGTGCCCACCTCGCTATCACCAAGCATGATGGCCGAGTCGGTGGACTGGTAGTAACGCAGGGTTGTTTCTTTGGAAGAGCCGCTACCCTGGTTCCTCACCACGACGTTAAGTGTGAACGTCTGACCCGCCATCAGGCTACCCTCACTCACCGTGGGAATATCAACCACGAGGTCGGGGGAAGTGGCCGTAGGAGTTGCGGTAGGAACCGGAGTGGGGGTAGGCGTCGCTGTGGGCGTGGGTGACAACATTGGCTCTGGCTCAGGTACGAGTGTGGGCAGTGGTTCAGGGGAAGTGGCCGTAGGAGTTGCGGTAGGAACCGGAGTGGGGGTAGGCGTCGCTGTGGGCGTGGGTGACAACATTGGCTCTGGCTCAGGTACGAGTGTGGGCAGTGGTTCAGGGGAAGTGGCCATAGGAGTTGCGGTAGGAACCGGAGTGGGGGTAGGCGTCGCTGTGGACGTGGGTGACAACGTTGGCTCTGGCGTAGGCACAAGCGTGGGTATTGGGTCAGGGGTGGACGTTGATCCTGGCATCGGGCCGGGACTGTCGGTGCAGGCGCTCAGGACGACCGAGATAGCCAGAAGTGTCATGAATGCCAGCCAGTGTATCCTCCCTTTGTATCCGTTCACTTTGGTTGGCTAACCCCCTTTCGGGTTGTGATTTCCGAGGTCGAAACCGACAACGGCGTGCTCCAGCATTTCAACTGTTGGTCCTGCCCCATTCCTTTGGTCCCTATCCCGCAGGTAACTCCTCAGGCGCCTTATCTCAGAATCGGGCCTGAACACCCCGGACAGCAGACCGTAGGTTTGAAGCTGCGGAAGCCACTGGCAGTCCAGCACATAGGCCTTGCGACCCGGCACGCCCTTGAGCCGCCAAAAGGGAAATGGTCGAAGGTTGCGGATACGGACTTTTGTTCCGGCCTAGCCCTCGGCATCGACCGCCCCCGCTTCAACCAGAATCGCTTCGATCTCGGTGTTTCCGCGTCTCATTGCGATGGTGAGCGGAGTCAAGCCGTCGTACCAGAGTCTTGTGGATTGGCATGTGTCGTTTACGTCGACGCCCGCTTCGATCTGTGCGTTCACCCCTTCAATGTTTCCGTTGCTTACCGCTAAGCACAACGCCGCGTTCGCCTTGGGTTCGAGTGGGGGCCTGGCGTTCAGATTGCCATGATCGATGTCGAGAGTCTCCAGGTTGAGAACGGGATATTCGGTCGCCAAGCCGAACATCCACGGGTCGTCACTTGATCCGTCTCCGTCCAGGTCAACGTTCCAGCCGGCATAGGGGCCCGCGTACCCGGTAGGCGATTGCAGCTCAGCGGTAGTCTTGCCGTCGCCTCCGGCGCTATCGGATTGACCGGAGGTATCCGTATCCCAGTAGCAGTTGGCTACAGCGCCACGATCTCCGTTCTTTTCAATTAGCCCTCCTCCACCTCGATGCACCCCTCCGGTGGAATAGCAAACGGTTACGACGCCTTGGTTCGATCCGAGCAGGCCGCCGTAACGGTCGGCTCTCCCGGACACCGATCCGTGAGCGTAGGCGGCAGTGATCACACCGGTGTAATGATTGTCCCCAACCAGGCCGCCAACGTCAGCAAAGCCGGTGCCGGACACGTTGCCCGTCGCGTAACTGGCGGCGATGACGCCGGCGTTCACGCCAGCCAGACCACCGAAGTTGTCACCCTGCCCCGACACGCCGCCGGTAGCGTGGCTGGCGATGATCTTGCCTTTGATCTCGTTCTCACCGACCAGGCCACCAATGTCAGCAAAGCCGGTGCCGGACACGCTGCCCGTGGCGTTGCTGGCAGCGATGACGCCGGAGTTCACGCCGGCCAGACCACCGAAGTTGTCACCTTCCCCCGACACGCCGCCGGTAGCGTAGCTATTGGTGATCTCGCCTCCCATTTCGTTCTCACCGACCAGGCCACCAATGTCAGCAAAGCCGGTGCCGGACACGCTGCCCGTGGCGTTGCTGGCAGCGATGACGCCGGAGTTCACGCCGGCCAGACCGCCGAAGTTGTCACCTTCCCCCGACACGCCGCCGGTAGCGTAGCTATTGGTGATCTCGCCTCCCATTTCGTTCTCACCCACCAGCCCGCCAACGTCAGCAAAGCAGTCGGGGCAACCATTGGCGGACACGCTGCCCGTAGCGTAACTGTCGGTGATGGCGCCGGAGTTCGCGCCGGCCAGACCACCGAAGTTGTCCGTGAACCCGGACATGACACTGGTGGAGTGGCTGCTGGCTATGGTTCCGCTGTTTTCCCCGACCAGGCCACCGCCACTGGCGTAACAGGTACGACGCTCGGAGCCGAACAGGGGAAAGTCAATCAGGTCGTTGATCAAATCGGTGATCACTCCCGATGCACTGGCGCTGGACCTACGGGCGCTGGCTACGTTCCCGGCGGAGCGACTGTTGGCAATGCTGCCTTCATTGAGGCCAACCAGTCCTCCGATGTGATCAACACAACCAGCAACGAGACCGTCAGCAGAGTTGTCCTCGATGACGCCGCGGCCAATTCCAGCCAGCGCACCGGCAGCTCCGTATCCGGAAGCCGCCACGTTTGTGTCCACCAATCTAATGCCTGAAACGGTGCTCTTCGAACCGAGGATTCCGAACAGACCGACATTGGGCGACCTGCGAATGTACAGGTTGGAGATTGTGCGGCCTCCACCTTCAAAGGTGGCATCAAAGGGGTCGTTGCCTTCACCTATCGGAATCCATCCGCCGCCGCCGTCCCAATAGACATCTCCCTCGTCCGCTTTACCGTTCCCGTTGGTGTCAAAGTCCAGATTGGCCGTCAACTCATACCCGGCACAGCTTTCCACAGAGCACATCTTGCCGGTATCGGCATCGGAAAAGGCGGCCGCATAGTCGGCATGGTCAGAAATGCCGTCGCCGTCCGGATCCCACCGAATCGCATCGAGCTGCGCCAGGTTGTCTACTTCGATGAGCCCGTCACCATCGCGGTCACGGGCTGACGATGGAGTTCCGGTCGAGGTTGGCGCGTCTGATGGCGTCTGGGTCTGAGTCGGAGTAGGCGCGTCTGTGCGGTCGGGCCCGGTTGACTCGGGCCCTACCTGACTGGCCGGATTATCGGAGTCGATCTCCGAACATCCACCGCTGTTGCAGGCGACTACCCAGTAGTTGTTGTTGTAGCTGTCAGGGGCGGCGTGGACATAGGACGTTTCGCCAACGTTCATCGCCAACTCCTCGCAGCCCAGGGGGGTGCCGTCCCTGCCCAGCGTGCAGGGAGGGTGGCGGTCGGAGGGCGAGGCGAAGTGATAGACATTGTAGTAGTCCGCTTCCTCCACGGGGTCCCAGGTGACTCGTATCGCAGAGCCCTCAACGGCAGCCCGGACATTGGCGGGCTGGCCTGGTTTGGCTTCGAGGGGCGCCGCGGGATTCTCGCTGTCAACGTCGGAGCACCCGCTGCTGTCGCAGGCAACCACCCAGTAGTAGTTCTCGCCACTGTTGGGACTGGCGTGGACGTAGAACGTGGTCTCCAGTCCCGTCGCCAACTCCTCGCAGAAGCTGGGACTGCCGTCCCCTCTCAGGCTACAGGCATCGCCGAAGAAGTCGTCGAGGTAGACGTTGTAGTAGTCGGCCCCGACCACCGGGTCCCAGGTGATTCGTATGGCCGAACCCTCAAAGGCGTACCGCACGTTGGCCGGTGCGGCGGGGGCGGTCTCGATGGGCGTTTCCGTTGGCGTCGGGGTCTGGGTGGGCGCAGACTCCGGTGCGGCCGTTTCCGTTGGCGTCGGGGTCTGAGTGGGCGCAGACTCCGGCGCGGCCGTTTCCGTTGACATGTCACCCTGAGGATCTTCGCCGGAAGACTCCTCCCCGCCAATCAACTCTGAGCCAATACATCCTGATGCCACCAAAGTGGCGCGTACGTCGTCATCCCAATCCCCTTCCATCTCCTGGATTTGAGCGAGGTAGACGAGCCCATGGACCAGCAACGCCGTGTAGTCGTAGGGCGCGTCGGCGTCGAATCCGGAGGCGGAGACAACTGAGTTCCGAAAGAACAGCAGCACCGCGTCGTGCAGATCGGCGAGCGCCATGGGTGGGATGAGGGATTCGGCTTCCTCCAGGCTCGGCCTTACGATCTCCAGGAACTCTCTCCAGGTTGGAGGCTCGATGTCGTCCGGCAATGCTGCGCACCATTTGGCGTATTCGACGACCGACATCTCTGCGGAGTCTGATGCAGTGGGCGCCACTTCCGTACTGTCGCTACAGGCGGCAAGGGTCAACAGTATGACGGATAGCGCCACCAAGGCTACGAGACTGTCTATTCCGGACTTGCTCATGATGAATCTTCCTAGTTCTGAAATTGAAATCGCCGACTGCCGATAGTATTCAGTTCTCCTCGCACTTCCACACACATTCCTGGATGTTCGAGGTCTCATTCAATACGCAATCCCGCTGGCACATTTGCACCGGGCCCTCGGCCGTCTTCGGCTGGGAGAAGTACCTGTCGCCCCTAGCGGGCATTCCGTTGTTTTTCTGCACACAGACAACCGGGAGTTGAGTGATTGCGGGTTCAGAAGCCACAGCAAGACTTGCCGACACCCCGATCGGGATATTGAACACGCCTGTAGTAAACGGAGCGAAACGCACCGGCTGGAACGTCGTCATACCTCGAAAGACCGCAGCCTCTGCGACCATCACTGACGGGAAACCGGGGCCGTTTCGCATTGTCGCCGCATGCAATGGTTGCCGGAAAGCAGGAGCGGAACCTGCCTCTGAGACTCGACTCGCTCCCACTATCATCATTCTCTGGTTGCTCCCGTCCTTCGGCTCCAGCCAGTCTCCCGGCTGGTAGGCAGTGGGCTGTACCCCTTGGTCGCTGATCAGGAACGTTTGAACGTCGGACCCGCTGATTTGGGAAGCCGAAAACGCTGCCGCGACTTCGACGCCGGACGCATCTGTCCCGGATGCCTGTGGTGGGGCTATAGGGGGCAACACCTCTTCGGGAAACTCGTTGAGATTGATGCTATTGCCGTTGAAGTCGACGAACCCCTGTATGACCTCCGCCTGCGGACAGCGGAGGAGGTGCAGCCTTTGATTCCGCTTATGGTGTGATTCTTCTTACGCATTGGCCCACGAGAACGCTGAAGGATCTTCATCGATTTGGTAAGTGCCTAATCACACTTTCGCGGCAGCACTATTGCTTGCTCTAGTGGAGAGTGTTTCTGCGACTTTTCGCTCTTGTCGGCACATACGATATTCAGGCACACGCCACCGGTACGTATCCGGGCCAGGAGAGGCCGCTGGCCTCCGGCCATCCGTATATGCGGGCTCTTCTTGTTGCTAGTAAGAAGGAGCGCTTGACTTCTCGCTCTTTCCGCTCGGACCGCTAACGGTGAACTCCAGCCGGTTGGAGAGCATCCTGCCGTCGCCAGTGCAGACGGCCCCGGTAGCTCCGCAGTCCGTGGTGACGGGCAGGACGACGGTCACGGCGGCGGCTGACTCGGGCGTCACGGTGATGGTCCACCCGATGTTGCTTCCCTGGATCAGTCGCCTGGCCTTGTTCACCGTACCGCCCGTGACGCTGAAGGCGTGGTCCCGCAGCGTCACGTAGCTGATGCCGAACTCCTCGCTGAAGCGCAGCTCGAAGGTGAACGCCGTCTGGCCGTCGTGGCTGTTTGGTACGTTGCTGAAGCTGGCGGTAAGCGGCGTGGGCTTCGCCGTCACCGCCTCCGTCGCAGCGCTGGTCACCGATTCTGCATTGCCAGCGTCGTCAGTGAAGGTCACTCGAATTCTGACCGTCATGCCCTGCTCGTTGGACGTGAGCGTGTAGCTGGAGCCAGTGGCTCCGGCGATGTCCGACCCTCCCGCAATCCACTGGTAGCTGTACGAAACGTTGGTCAGCCCGCCGTCGTCCGATATGCCGGAGGTGTCCGCCGTCAGCGTCTGGCCCACGCGGGCCGTACCGTCGATGGTGGGCTTGCCAGTGGCCTGACGGTTGGGCGCTGCAATCACCGCGCCCGTCGCATCGCTGGTCCGGGCCTCTGCGTTGTTCCGGTCGTCGATGAAGGACACCCTGACCTTGATGGTCTGCCCCTGCTCGCTGGAGGTGAGGGTGTAGGTGGAACCGGTGGCCCCGCCGATGTCCGAGCCTCCGGCAATCCACTGGTAGCCGTAGGAAACGTCGTCCAGGCCGTCCCGGTCGGCGATGCCCGACGCTGAGGCGGTGAGGGTCTCGCCCACCTGCGGCGTGCCGCCGATGGCCGGGGTGCCCGTGGCCGGGCTGTTGCCCTCCGGCGCCGCTTCCACCTGGTCCGTCGCCGCGCTGGTCAGGGATTCCCTGTTACCGGAATCGTCGGTGAAGGACACCCGCACCCTGATGGTCTTGCCCACGTCGTCCTCCAACAGGATGTATGTTGAGCCGGTGGCCCCGTCGATGTCCGACCCGTCGGCGGTCCACCGGTAGCCGTAGGAAACGTTGGACAGCCCGTCCTGGTCGGCGATGCTCGACGTTGACGCCGTCAGCGTCTCGCCCACCTGCGGCGTGCCGCCGATGGCGGGCGCTCCCGTGGCATCACTGTTGGGTGCCGCCGCCACCTCTTCGGTCGCATCGCTGCCCCGCGATTCGATGTTGTTCCGGTCGTCGGCGAATCTCACCCTTACCGTGACGGTCTTGCCCTGCTCGCTGGCGGTGAGGGTGTAGGTGGAGCGGTTGGCCCCGATTATGGTCAGGCCCCCGCCCCTCCACTGGTAGAAGAAGGTGGCGTTCGTTATCCCGTCGAGGTCGGAGATGTTCGAGGTGTCCGCCGTCAGCGTCTGGCCCACGCGGGCCGTACCGTCGATGGTGGGCTTGCCGGTGGCCTGACGGTTGGGCGCCGCAATCACCGCGCCCGTCGCATCGCTGGTCCGGGCCTCTGCGTTGTTCCGGTCGTCGATGAAGGACACCCTGACCTTGATGGTCTGCCCCTGCTCGCTGGAGGTGAGCAGGTAGCTGGATCCGGTGGCTCCGTCGATGTCCGTACCGTCGGAAATCCACTGGTAGCCGTAGGACACGTTGTCCAGCCCGTCGGCGTCGTTAATGCCGGAAACGTCCGCCGTCAGCGTCTGGCCCACCTGGACCGTCCCACTGATGGTGGGCACACCTGTCGCTGGAGTGCCATCGTCTGGCGCGGTCAGTCTGACGGCGACCTCTCCCCCCTCCTGCAAGTCCAGTCCCGGGTCGTTCCACTGGAACTGGATGAGTGAGTTTGCCTCCCGGGTAGATGCGTCGGTAGAGGCGAATTCGTCCGTCCCCACCACCAGGACAAACCCTGCCGCCAGCCTCGGCGCCACGGAGAGAATCAGCTTGCCGTCCAGGACCCCCAGGGCCCTGACGGTGTAGCTGGCGTCGTCCAAGGTGATGGTGTCGGACGAGAGTGCGCCCAGGGTGTTGGTTTCCGGCGAAGACAGGAATGTCGTATAGCCGGCAAAATTCTCTCCGATCCCTACCGTCAAGGTCGCCGACCATATCGGTTCTTCCTGTGGCGCTGCAGAGGCTTCGGCCGAGGTGGGAACGCCAAACACCCAGGGGCGGGCCTGCTTGATGGACAGGACGTCGTCGCTGGTGATCTTGAACTCGATCTCCATTGCGAAGGGTTCGTCGGGTCCGGGGTTGTACAGACCCTCGAAATGGTCATGGATGTCCTGGAGATGCCGGCGCAACTGGCCAATTTGAGCGTCGCTCATGAGGAATTGTCCTCGCGGCACCTGGTTGGAGGTCACGAGGGTGGTGTATGAACCGGACAGGTCCAACAGGATTTCCTCGGGCACCGAGTGTGCGTCGGGATTGGTGACCAGGTCCTCACCCAGCTGCGTGTTGACGTAGTAGTTCCCCTCCGTTCCGTAGACAGGGTCGAAGCTGACGGCCACGCCGTTGGCCAGCTCGTCCGAGTAGTTGGGATGGACCAGCACCCCCATCGCCGTCGCCATGTGGTCGATGCGGTGGAACTCGCGTTCGGTGAAGGCACGGAAGTTCCACAGGCTGGCCCACACCCCTTTGATGGACTTGTCGATGCCGTCCTCCTCCGTCTCCTCCGGGTCCTGGGTCTTGGAGTCGTACAGCCCGGCGCCGCTGAAGCCGGGCAGGTCCTCGTTGTTGGTGCTGGACCGGTAGCGCAGGGACTGCTCTGCGGGGTAGGTGGCGTGCATCTCCTCCAGCGCGTCGATGATCCAGTCGGGCGTCTCCCCCTTCTTGATCTTGTTGCGCAGTTTCTTGAGTTCTTTCTCCTGGGTGTCATAGTCCGACTGGAACTCCGGGTCGGCCAGCATCTCCTCGATATCGCCATAGAACCCGTTGTGCTTCATGAACTCGTCGTAGAAGTAAAACGGCACCGCGAACCCGTCGGGGACGGTTTCGTCGGGAAAACCCAGCGTCCGCAGCACGGCCACGTTGGCCGCCTTTACGCCGAAGGCATTCCAGTCGTCGAAGCCGATGTCTTCCAGGTCGGTGATCCGGGTGACTGTGAGGTCCCGTTCCGGCGTCTGGGTTCCGGGAGGGCGCGAAGCGGCGAGGTAGGCCTCGACCTCGGCGGGAGTGGCGGCGCGGATGGAGTAGCCGTCCGCCGTGACGCTGTAGTGGACGTATGTGCCGATGAGGTCATCGATGTCGCCGTCGTCGAGGGCGTCGCGAATGAAGGCGTTGGGGACACCGTCCTGGACGGCCCGCAGGTTGACGTGGGAGAGCGGTGTCTGGGGTACGGTGGTGATGAGGCCGGCGACCCGGGAAAGCTCGTTGGGGATGGTCTCGTAGATCACCACGTCGCGCGGGTCGGGGCGTTCCTCCAGCGACATGAGCCTGAGGAAACCGTACCCCTCCCCAACGTTGAGGGGGAGGAAAGGAACATCCGGCAGGATGTCCTCCCTCAACACGACATTGATCCGGGAATCATCGTAGAGGGCCCGTTCTCTGTGATAGAGCGGCAGGGCCCTCCTCGGCATCGGGTAGTAGGCAAGGTTGTCATCAAGCAGCGGCATGCTGGCGGCAAGCGCCTCGTACGACCGGGCCACATGGCCGAAGGGGAATACATCCATGGGCTGGAACTGGTAGCGGTAGACGCCCAGGGAACCATCGGGAGCAACCACATTGGGGTGGTATATGATCTCGCCGCCCATGTACCCCTGTCCCCAGAGCGGGTCCTCCCAGAGACCGATTGCATCCCCGAAATCGGGATGTATTCGGTGGATCTCGGTGTTCATGAAATAGACGCCCACGCTGTCGGCGGACACGCCGATGATGTAGAACTTGACAAACTCCAGGTCCTGGAGATGACGGTGATAGGGGACATCTCGGCCCCTGTAGGAAAGCGCCTCGAATGTCTCGCGGTCGGGAATGGTCACCGCGCCATCACGGAAAGGGACCGCCCGCGCGGGGTTCAGCGGGTTCATCCCCACCGGGTCCCCCAGTTCGGTGATGTCGTCGATGCAGTCGTTATCGATGTCGGCCGGGTCGGCGATGAGGAACTTTTCCACCCGGTAATGCTCCTCGGGGAGCGGGGACAGCTGCTCGGTCAGCGTTGTAGTGCCGTCTTCGCCCAGGGTCACCGAGACCGGGAACTCTCGATCGGAGGTCAGGTCCGGTCGCACGTAGAGCACGAAGTATTCCCCGGTGGTGGACTCGACGATAGCGGGAACGGCTTGTACCTCTACCGCCGTTGCCGCCGGGGCATGCTCGCCGACCGTACACGCCACGACCGATACCTCGACCTTCCCCTGACTGGTCAGCGTCTCCTGGGTGCCCCAGTCGTCATGGAACGACACCCGCACGCTGATGGTCTTGCCAAGGTCGGCCATGACCAGGGTGTAGGTCGAAGCCGTGGCTCCTTCGATGTCGGAGGCATTGCTCCCGGAGTGGCCGCGGACCCACTGGAAACTGAACGCGTCATCGTCGAGCCCGTCGGGGTCGGCGATCCCGGACACGTCCGCCGTCAGCGATTCGCCGACCTCGACGGTGCCGCTGATGACGGGCGCGCCGGTCGCGGCACGGTTGGCGGCCACCCTGAGAATCCTGTCGCCGCCGGGTGCGTTGGAGGTGGCGATGTACAGAGCCCCGTCGGGGCCGAGCACCGGGGTCCGCAGCCGGCCGTGGCTGCCGTCGAGCTCCGGAACGACGATCTGACCAGCGAAATCGCCCAGCTCGGTGAACTCGAAGACCCGCAGCGACCTCGTCTTGAGCGTGGCCACCGCGAGTCGCCCCTCCCACTCCCCCCACTGGGGGCCATCCAGGAAAACGGCCCCGCTGGTCGCCAGGGTGGGAAATCCCGAGGACCATCTGGCCTGGCGGGCAGATGGGAATTTCTCAAGGTCGGTCATGGGGACGCCGGCCTCGTCGTAGGAGCCCGACGATCCGCCGGCCGGGTTCGGGTCCCAGCCGAAGTTGCCGCCTGCTTTCAGCAGGTTGATCTCGTCGTCGTGTTTCGGGCCGTGCTCCACCAGCCACATCTGGTCCGTGCCCGGGCGGCGGGCCAGGCCCTGGGGGTTGCGGAAGCCGTAGGCGTACACCAGTTCGGAAGATACGAACGGATTGCCGGGTGCCCCGGCGCCTGTCCGCGGGTCTACGCGCAGGACCTTGCCGCCCAGGGACGTCAGGTCCTGCGCGGCCGGCGGCGAAAAGCCGTCGCCGGTCGCGATCCATAGATATCCCTCCGGGCCGAACACCAGCCGGCCTCCCGAGTGCCAGGGGCCGGGCCCCATCGGAATGCCCTTCACCAGGGGATCGACGACGCGTGTGGCTTCGTCGTAGTCCGTGTCGATCGTCCAGGCGATCACCTGCATCTCGCGTCCGGCGTGCCCCTGGAGCGTGTAGAACCGCCGGTTGGTCGCAAAGTCCGGGTCCACGGCCAGCGCCAGCAGACCGGCGGTCCCGTCGACTAACAGATCTCCGAGATCCGCGTCGATCCGCTTGACGGTGCCGTCGGTCAGCCTCGCGTTCAGCGCGCCGGCGCGCTGGGTGAACAGCATCGTCCCGTCGGGGGTGAAATCGATGCCCCAGGGATGGGACAGGCCCGTGACGATTTCCGTCACCGTCAGCTCCGGACCCGCTTCGCGGGCGCCTACCCCGGCGGACGAAACAGCCTGAGCGGACTTGCCTGAGCCGTGCCCGTCAGTGTACGACGCCTCGGCCCTGAGCAGCATCCCTTCGTCTTCTTCGGTTGGAACGTAGCTGTCTCCTTCGCCGTAGGCCTCGATGCGGGTCCAGACGTTTCCGTCGGGAGACCTGGCCCAGCTCCAAGAAACCGCGCCCGAAGACGTCGCAGGGCCCGAGCCGCCGCCCTCGAGGCCGTCGGGATCGCTCAGCGCGGCGCTGACCACCGTCCCGACCCTCGGCCGCGCCGGAAAGAGCGAAGCGGTTCCGGGCAGGTCCGCCGCCCTGACCGACGGCGTGGCCTCGCTGGCCAGCGTTTCATAGTTGCCACGGTCGTCGAAGAACGCCACCCGCACCTTGATCCGCTTGCCCTGCTCGTTGGACGTGAGCGTGTAGCTGGAGCCGGTGGCTCCGGCGATGTCCAATCCTCCGGCAATCCACTGGTAGCTGTAAGAGACGTTGGTCAGCCCGTCGTCATCCGATATGCCGGAGGGGTCCGCCGTCAGCGTCTCGTCTACCTGCGGCGTGCCCGTGACCGTCGCCTCGCCGCCGGCCGGGTTGTTGATGAAGGAGCCGCGCACCTCGATCTTGTAGGAAAACGCGTCCGAGGCCCATCCCTGGGCGGCGGCCTGGGAAGAATATGCCGCGCCTCCGTCCGCGATGGACCACCCCTCCGCGGCTCCCGTATCTTCGGAACCGCTCGCCGTTCCATTGACGGCGATGGTGCCGGAACCGGTGACGCGGACCCTTTCGACGACCACGAAATAGACCGCCTCTTTCTCGAGAACCGGGCAGGTCGTCCCCGAGGCCGGAGCGGCGAAGGTATTCACGCTCCGCTCGGACAGGCTCTCCGGGGCGATCAGCGTGCAGAGCGCGTCGCCCGGGACGCCGCCGCCGTCCGCGTTGAGCGTCACCTCGAGGTCGGACGGCGCGGACGACGTGTCCGAGACGTCGCCGAACTCGATCGCGACGGACGCCGGCGCGTACCCGGCTCTGCTGGTCCCGGTGGTGAACGCCTGGGCCATCCTGGCGCCGGTCGAGCCCAGGTCATGGCCTGCTGCGACGGACTGCGCCGTGTTGCCGACCAGCGCGGCGGCGGTCTCCGCGTCTTCGACGGATGGCCGAACGACGCCGCCGATGCCGTGATAGGTGTAGATCATGCCGTCGTCGGCGTCGACTACGTAGAAGGTCTCCCCGTCCGACCAGATGCCGTAGGCGTGGTCGTTGTCCTCGTGGAGCGGAAAGTCGTACCCCGCATCGGCCCCGTCGGACAGTCTCACGCTCCGCACCGAGGCGTCGTTCGAGGCGAATCTGACGCCCCACATCGTCCGCCCGTCGGTGAACAGGCCCCTCAGCTGGCCCGAGCCGGGGATCGTCAGTTTCCGGGACGTGTCCGGCTTCCCGTATTCGTCCTCCGGCGTCTCCGGGTCGTCGAACAGACGGAAGGCGTGCGCGTGCGACGTGGTGTTTGTGATCCACAGGTGACGGCCGTCGGTCGCCGTGCCGCGCACGATGAACACTCCCCCGGCGACGTTCAGGCCCCCGTAGACGAAGTCCCGGTCCTGCGCGCGCGTGAAACTCATCAGGTCGTAGCCGAAGACGTCCCGGCTGGCGCCGTCAAGGGACTCTTCGGCTACGTACAGTCGAGGGCCGTGGCCGGTGACGTAGAAGTCCTCCTCGCCGAGGCTCGGAAGGTCCCAGCCGGGGTCTCGGGTCCCGTACTCGCTGGCCTCGGTGCCGGGGTCGTCCCAAAGCTTGTAGGCGAAGATCTTCCGGGCGCTCTCGTCGCCGACCCACAGCGTTTCGCCGTCGGACCAGATGCTCTTCGGGTCCGCGTTCTCCGGATGAAGAGCGAAGGGTCCATCCTGGATCCATTCCCTTTGAACCAATGGTCTGCCTATCCACAAATGCATGGCACCGCCGCGGTCGGCGCGGATGCCCGACGCCGAACCCCCGGAAGGCAACAGGAAAGCAGCGGAGTCGATCTCCACCGTGACGGGATGATGCCCGTGGGCACGAACCTCGACAACGTTCGAATATGAACCGCCCGAGGCGATGGTGACTGTCTCGGTGGACAGGTCTCCGTTCAGGGCCGACAGTTCGACTTTCAGGTCGAACGGAGTCGCGCCTTCGGCCAATCGGACCACGACCGTATCGTCTCCCCGACGCTCCAGCTGCGCGGTGAATGTGAAAGGTGCGCCCGGATTGTCGCCCGCGTCCAGGTCCGTCAGTCCCGAAAGACCCTCGAAGACGCCGACAGGCAGGTCCTTGAGCTTGTTTCCCGAAAGGTCCAGCTCTCCGAGGCTCCCGAGGCCGGCGAACACGTCCTCCGGCAGGCTCTTCAGGTCGTTCCCCGCGAGGGAAAGACTCTGCAGGTTGCCGAGACCCCCGAAGACCCCTTCCGGCAGTTCGGAGATCTCGTTGATCGACAGGTCCAGGCCGCGCAGCTCGAGATTGCGGTCGAACACCCCGTCCGGCAGCTCGTTTATCGAGTTGGCGGACAGGTCCAGCTCCTCGAGGCTGGCGAGGTCGTCGAAAAGGCCGGCCGGTAGGTCCGAGAGCCCGTTGCCCGAGAGCGACAGCGAGACGAGTCCGCCCAGATTTCCCAGCACGCCTTCGGCCATCAGTTCCAGCCTGTTCGCCGAAAGGTCCAGCACGCTCAGTTCTTCCCCCTGACCGTCGAACAGCCCGTCCGGCAGTTCAGTCAAGAGATTTCCCGACAGATAGATCTCCTCCACCGCCCGGAGGTCTTCGAAGAGTCCTTCCGGGACCGTCTCGAGGAAGTTTCTGTTCAGGTCCAGGGCGCGCAGCGCGTGCAGGCCGCGGAAATCCCCGGCCTGCAGGACCGACAGTCCTCTCCCCTGAAGGTACAGCCCGGGCGTGACGCCGGGGCCGAAGTGCTGGGCGCCGGTCCAGGTCCTGAGCCTCGTCTCGGAAGCCTCCGAGCACTCGGCGACGCCGGTCATCCCGGCGACGATGGCCGCCATCACCGCAGGCGTCCGGTCGCAGATGCCCTGGGCCCCGATCCGGCCCGTCGGCTCGCTGGTCAGCGACTCATCGTTGCCGGCGCCGTCGGTGAAGGACACCCTGATCCTGACGGACCTGCCCCGGTCGCCGGGGACGATGGTGTAGGTCGAATCGGTCGCGCCCGCGATGTCCGTGTCGGCGTTCCCGTCGCTGGACACCCATTGATATTCGAAGATGGCGGCGTCCAGCCCGTCCGCGTCGGCGATGGAGCGGGTGCCCGCTGCCAGCGTCTCGTCCACTCGGACCCTGCCGATGATCGTCGGCGCTCCCGTCGCGGGATTGTTCCAGTTGTAGGCGTAGAGCTTAGCGTCGTCGCGGGACGCGACCCACATCGTGGACCCGGCCGACCAGATGCCCTCGTAAGATTCATCGTCGGGGTCCAGGGCGAAGTCCTTGCCGGAGTCCCAGCTCCCGTCCGACATGCTGTAGGCGTACAGCTTGGCGTCCCGCCAGTCCGAAACCCACATCGTGGATCCGTTCGACCAGACGCCCATCGGAGAGTCGTGGCCGGGGGCCAGCGCGATGTCCTTCTCGAAGTCCCAGGCCCTGGTCGACAGGTCGTAGGCGAACACCGTGTCGTTGCCGGTGTCCGCCACCCACATGGTGGTCCCGTCCGACCAGATGCCCTCGGGGAATTTGTTGCCGGCTGCAGAGAGCGTGTTGAAGTCCTTGCCCGGGTCCCGGCTCCGGTCCGACATCCGGTAGGCGTACAGCTTGGCGTCGGTGAAGTCCGACGCCCACATGGTGGTCCCGTCCGACCAGATGCCCACCGGAGAGCCGTTGTCGGCGTCCAGAGTGAAGTCCTTGCCCGAGTCCCGGCTCCGGTCCGACATACGGTAGGCATACAGCTTGTGATCCTCGAAGTCCGCGACCCACATGGTGGTCCCGTCCGACCAGATTCCGGTCGGATAGTCGTTGGCGGCGTCCAGGGTGAAATCGCTGCCGGAGTCCCGGCCCTGGGCCTGGACCTCAGGAGTGAGAAGCAGGGCGCCGAGGACAGCCAGTCCGACGAGCAGCAGCGGGTGCGCCGCGAGACGCCGGGCGGTGGTCATGACTCACCCCCAAATCGGCAGGGGCCGTCGTTCCGTCCATACGCGCCACGCACAGGGGGGACTAGCAGAACTTACGACCTCCACCTGCGGACAGCGGAGGAGGTGCAGCCTTTGATTACGCTTACCACGTGATTGTTCTTACGCGCTTACCCACGAAAACGGTAAGAACTCTTCATCGTTCTGGTAAGTGCCAAATCACACTTTTTCGGCAGCACTTTTGCTTGCTCTCATGAAGGGTGTTTCTGCAACTTTTTGCTCTTGTCGTCACAAACGAGAGTGGCTAGATTTAGTAGCCATCCATACACCGCCGTGATCAACAAACGCTGCATGTTCCCACGCGCATACCGGAGAGGAGATGTCTCAGACGCCTAACCAGAGCCGGGACTTCCGTCCAATCAGGAAATCCGCCAGCGTCTTTCGCATGAGCGGCTCGACCCGAACCGGCTGAGATGCGACGCGACCGGTCTGGACAGTCTGGTTCGTGGTCGCCTTCAGTTGCGTCCAGCTGGCGCACCGGCCTGCGGGTTGACCGGTGCGCTATGGCCGCTACTCCCTCCGCAAACGCCGCGGGCCGGCCGGTGCGAGCTTGCTGCGCCGGTTCCGCCGGCGGACGGTCCTCATCTATTCCGGCTCCGGCGTCGCCTCACGCCAGGGTCGAGTTGGGTATTGCAATAGGGGCCCGTAGTTGATGAAGACAGCGATCGGCGCAATGCAGCCTCGGCTTGTGCAGATGCTCTGGCTTGACCCGGACGAGGCATCGTACGCCGCCACCATTACGGTGTGGCTGCGCTGGCTCTTCTGGGTCGGCGCCGCGATCGAACTCGCCTATCGACCGGCGTTCACGCAGGCCAAGTACATTCCGTTCATGCTCATGCACATGCCCCTGGTCGCACTCAACGGCTATGTGCACTACCGTCTTCTCTCCCGGCGCACGGTGACGTGGCGTCACCTGCTTGTCCTCAGCGCCATGGACATAGCCCTGATCACGGCGAGCGTCGTCGTCGACGGTGGTTTCGACACCTTCCTGTTCATTCCCTACTACCCCGCCCTTGCCGCCTTTGCCGCCATCTTCACCTCCGCCCTGCTGAATCTCACCTGGACCACGATCACCGCCTCCATGTATGTGGGCGTGAGCCTGACCGTCGGTTCGGGCATGGCCTTCGATGGGAGCAACGAGAAGATGCTGTTCTCCAGGGTGCTCGCGATGTTCGGGGTTGTCCTGGTTGTCAACTTCATCACCCGGTTTCAGCGGCGAAGGGCGAGTGCGGCGATGGCAAGGGAAGGGGAACTGCAACGGGAACGGATCGAGCTCTCCCAGACCATTCACGATACGGCCGCCCAGACCGCGTACATGATCGGCCTGGGGATAGACGCGGCCAAGCAGGTTGCCGGAGACGCCAACGAGGAGCTCACCGCCAGGCTCGATGCGACCTCGCGGCTGTCGAAGACTGCCGTCTGGCAGTTGAGACACCCGATAGACATGGGCCGCATATTCGAAGGCAGTGAGTTGGGCTGGACCCTGGACTCGCACGTTTCGACGTTCAGCACCATAACGTCGGTGTCGGCGGAGCTGGCCCAGAACGGGATGGAGCCGCCACTTTCGATTGAGGCCAGGAGTCTGCTGTTCTCCATAGCCCACAACGCACTCGCCAACGCCTTCCGACATGCCGGGGCGAGCCGGGTGCTGGTCGAGCTCGACTTCGGACGGGATGAGCTCAGGCTGTCGGTGTCTGACGACGGGGCGGGGCTTCCCGACGACTACGACGAGCGCGGCCACGGCTTTGCAAACATGCGGGCGGGCGCCGGGCGTCTGGGAGGACGCCTTATCGTCGAGCCCAGGGGACCGGCCGGGGGCGCGAGCGTGACCTGCGAGATGCCGCTGGGCCGCGGAGAACAGGAGGGATAGGATGCCAACGGAGTCTCGTCGCATAAGGGTGCTGCTGGCCGACGACCACTCGATCACGCGGGAAGGTCTTCAGGTGTTGCTGGAGCGGACCGAGGAGTTCGAGGTGGTGGGGCAGGCGAGGGACGGCGTGGAGGCGGTGGAAGCGGCCTCCAAGCTCTCGCCCGACGTGATCGTCATGGACGTCATGATGCCCAGGAAGGACGGTGTGGAGGCGTGCCGGGAGATCATGGAGTTCCTGCCCGACACACGGGTGATCATGCTGACCGCCTCGACGGAGGCGGAAGCCGTGATAGAGGCGGTGGCCGCCGGTGCGAGCGGCTATCTTCAGAAGGTGTCCGGCATGGACCGGCTCCTGAGCATGGTGAAGGGCGCGGCTCTGGACGAGATGCGTCTGCCGGCCGAGGTGGTGAGGCGGGTTTTTGAAAGGATACGGAGAGGCGCGAGATCGAAGGAGGTCCTCCTGACCCCGAGGGAGAAGGAGATACTCGTGTCGTTCTGCCGGGGCATGTCGTTCACGGCGATTGCGGAGGCGAGGGAAGTCAAGGTGGTTACCATCCGAAACGCCATCTACACCATTCAGGTCAAGCTGGGCGTTGCATCAAAGCAGGAGATCGTGGTGTGGGCCGTGCGGAACGGGCTGCTGGATGAATGACCACGCGGCCTGACCGAGGCTCCCAATTCGAGAGACATCGCGCTTGAACGGGACTCGGGCAAGTGCCCCCATCTCACGAAATGCGTCGCCCGGAACCGGGGCCAATCTGTGTGTTCGGCTAAGGTGACCTACGGGTTCACCTCCCGCAACCATTGAGTTCCTCCGCGCTGTCACGCGGTACCACTAGGGCTAGGACGCGACCAGGCTTATGGGTTGCCCAGCCACAGTTCGAAGACAGTTGCTGTCCACAGTCAACTCTAGTCGAGACTATGAGACTCGAATGTATTGGGGACCTGATGCCGGATGGGGATCCGACGGGTCCACATCTGAGGTGATGGCACCCCGCACGAATGGTGTCGCCCGCCGACGCGCCGACTGTATGCTTACCAGCCATGAATACCTGAGCTTTACGTGTCTATTGTGAACTGCGAATGTTGAATTAATCCTTCATTTCGCAGGGACTCCCAATACAGACACCGGCTCTCCCTGGATCGGATTGACGACGGGCCAGAATTCTGCGTACCGTTGGGGCGATGATTTAGCAGATTTCTGCTGCTCCTTTGGATGGAGTCCTACAAAACTGTCCCACGATCGGCATCAAAATGTAGCGGCGTTCACTTGGGTTATGCGCCGCCTGGAAAAGAAGACCCCACATGGTGAACGAAGACGATGCCGCGGGCGCAATCGTGATGATGGGGGAGACCGGCGCGACGGTCCAGCGAGTGCTGGATTGATTCGGACCGTTTTGCTCATCGGGGTCGCTGCGCTCGCCGCACTGCCCCTGACCGGGTGCGACCGTCTTCTTCCCGACGTCGAGGACTGGATCGCCGACTCGGAGACACTCGCACGACGCTTCGACGCCCGGCTCGACGACCTGAAAGAGTGCGTTGAGGAGGACAACTGTGACGAGGCGCTTGATACGGAGATAGGCGTCTTCGCTATGTGCTCGTGGGTCATGTCGCGGGGCGAGCTTGCGCCGGAGGGGTTTGAGGGAGCGGAGTGGCACAGGTTCGACACCCTCTGTGAGGGATTGGAGGGGGTGCGGGAGCTTCCAAAGGCGGACGCTCTCCTTCGTATTGAGGGTCTTCAGGCTGAGACGGACCGTATCAGTGAGGGAATCCGCGCCGACATAGAACCGCGAGAGCGGGAAGAGGTTGAATGAGAAAGGGCCCAGGGACTCGGTGGCTCTAAAGGCTGCCCAGCCACATCTCGAAGATGGTGCTAGCCTCAGTACACGTCGCCCACTTAAGGGGACCCCAACCACGTGAGGGCCCTTAGGTGCTGCCTACATCACTCCTATCGCTTCGCCGGTAGGGCCGAGACCGCCTCTCTGGGCGGTCTCTGTCTCTAGTGAAGGAGCACCCGGCACGGAACCAAAATTTGCGTTGACGGATGCAATTTCTGCTAAGGACCCCTGAAGGATACTCGGTACAGTCAGTTCGACCTCCTCGCATTCAATTCTGACTTGTACCATGGCACGGCGTTAGTGGTCGGCATGCACGAACCGCAAGGTGCTTTCGGCGCTTGGTGGTGCGCCATCGAATTCTCGAGCGTAAGCGGTTGACTCTCAACCTGCCCGGCTGGTCCGCGTCTTTGAACTCTCGTGCACTTTTAATGCAAGCCGTGAATAACTATCATTAATGACATGAACGAAGCGACGCTTCCGCGCCTCGTGGTACCCAGTCTCGAGGACCGGCTCAGGATCATGCCCGCCGTGGTGGTCACCGGCGCGCGGCAGGCTGGAAAGAGCACTCTCGCCCAGGAGCTTACTCCGGGAAGCCGGCGGTTCTTCACACTGGACGACCTGGACGTATTGGATGCGGCCCGACGCGATCCCGAGGCGCTGTTGGGCGGCGGCCAGCCGGTCACCATAGACGAAGTGCAACGGGAGCCGGACCTCCTGCATGCGGTGAAAAGGGCCATTGACAGGCGGCGTCAATCGGGAAGCTTCCTGCTGACCGGCTCGGCCAATCTGTTACTGATGCGCCGAGTGTCCGAGTCTCTGGCGGGCCGGGCCAGCTACCTGACCCTTTGGCCCATGACCCGTCGGGAGCAGATGGGGCTGGGTCGGGGCGGACTGTGGGAGGAGCTACTGGAAGCCTGTGATGAGGACTGGCCTGACCTGTTGGCCGCCCGACAGGAAAGGCCGGAGGACTGGCGGTCCCTGGCGCGCCGGGGAGGCTTCCCTTCGCCCGCTCTGCACCTGGAGTCGGACAGGGAGAGGGAGGTCTGGTTCGACGGCTATATCCGCACCTACCTGGAGCGGGACCTGCAGGTGCAGTCTTCGATCTCAGCGCTGCCCGACTTCCGCCGGCTCATGCGGGCCGCCTCGCTCCGCACGGGTCAGCTGGTCAACCAGTCGGAGCTGGGTCGCGACGTGAGCCTGCCGCAACCCACGGTGCACCGTTACCTCAACTTGCTGGAAACGTCGTACCTGCTGGTGCGGCTGCCTGCCTACGCGGTGAACCGCACAAAGAGGTTGATCAAGTCACCCAAGATCTACTGGGGTGACACCGGGGTCGCGCTGCACCTCGCCCAGGTGGAACCCGGAGGAGCACACCTTGAAAACCTCGTGCTCCACGATCTGTTGGCCTGGCGGGACACCCGGCTCGGCCGCGCAGAGATCTTCTACTGGCGCACCACCGTCGGCGAGGAGGTGGATTTCGTCCTTGAGGCTGGGGACCACCTGCTACCCATCGAAGTCAAGGCGACCACCCGGCCGCGTCTCCGGGATGCAGCCCACCTTCGCACCTTCCGCGCCGAGTATGGAGACAGGGCGAGGTCGGGCCTCCTGCTGCACGCCGGGGAGGCGCTGGATTGGATCGCCTCCGACATTCTGGCTGTTCCCTGGTGGCGCGTGCTGTGATCTACGTGCATTCGAAGTTCAGCGAACACGTCGCGTCCATTGAACGTGACGTACGACAACGTCGACCTTGAGGGATTGGTGCCTGAAGCGTGTATGGTTTCGGCCAAGGGCTGGCCGGTTGTCGGCAGGCCGCACGATGGATTGATATCCAGATAGGAGGCCGTGTTTAACGATGCCACAGTTCACGACAACAACTCTGGAGGAAGCCCGAAGGCTCACGGGCGGCGGCAAGAGGGAAAAGGACCTGGCCGCGTATCTTGAGAGCGTCAACGGCCTGGCCGCCGGGACCGCTGGCAAGGTCGTCGCGGCAGAAGGGGAAACCCTCTCGACGGTGAGGCGCAGACTGGGGGACGCCGTCCGCAAGTCGGGCCGGGACATCGAGATAAGGCGAACGGACGACGCCGTCTATTTCTGGATCAGGGATGGGCGCCGCCGGGGTCGCCCGAGGTCGCGCCGCGAGTAGCGCCGCCCTCTTCTCATTTGACGTGGGCGGGCTGCCCGCCAAGTTGCCCTAGGGACCAGACTACTATCCGTCAATACCGCTGAACGGGGCACGCGGTTTACATGGGAATTCCCACCTGACAGACGCCTCAGTCTAGGTCCATGGGCACCTGGAGCCTCAAGACCTCCTCGGGAACTCCGAAGTACTCGGCGACCTGCCACGAGTGGGTAAAGCCCCGCTCGACCGCCTCGTGCACATCCAGCAGCAGCGTGTGGGCGAAGTCCTCGGCCTCCCGCTCGAACTTGTGGGCGAGACCGGTGTGCCTGCGAATCCAGAGGTGGTTGCCCGGGTGCATGAGCAGGTGCCCGATGGCGTGAGCCATGCACCATCGTCTCCACTCGGGCTCAAACCTGTGGGCGATGCATATGAACTCGCCGATCTTCATCTCCTGGAACTTGCGGAATGGGCGCGGCCATATCTCCAGCTCAAGGATGTCGGCCACTCCCTTAGCGTCGACCCGGCCGTGGAGCCTGAGCATGCGGCGAAGCTCCACGGCCCTGCGCTGCGCACGGTTCATTAGCCACCCTGCTTCTTCCTCCTCCGGCGCTCCCGCACGAATCGTATGAATTCCCGTATCTCCTCGAGGTCCTCGATCGGAAGGCCTGTGACGGAGTCCCTGAAGGAGACGTCGGCCTCCTTGAGAAGCTCGGCTTCGACGACGTCCATGCCAAACAGCGACTCGGTGCTGACCTCGAACAGATAGGCGAGCTCGAGCAGGTGGTCGGCGTTGGGCTTCATCTTCCCGGCCTCCCAGCACCAGACGGAGTGGTTGCTGACGCCGACCAGTCTGGCGACCTGCTTCTGGGTCAGGCCGGCCCTGTTCCTGGCCTCCCTGATGCGGGCGCCGATGTCCTTCCATTTGTAGCCGCCGTCCTGCGGCGTGTGAGTGGTCAAGGCTGAAGGTCGGTTCGGGGAAGGGATGTGGTCACGGAGAAAGGGTCAGCACGAACGTTCTTGTGTTGCTGCCAATCCTATCATAGAATGAAGCACTAAGTGCACTTATGGTATCACCACAAGGAGAGAATTCACCGCATGGCGCGCACGGGACGGACGGTTGTCCTGCTGAAGAGACGGGTCCTGTGGGACCGGCTGGATCTGCTGAACAGGTCTCAGAGCTGGCTGGCCCGCGAGGTTGGGATCAGCCCAAGCTACCTGTCGAGGCTGCTGCGGGACGGACGTGCGCCGTCCGGACGCATCCGGCGCCGGTTGCAGCGCGTTCTGGGCTTCGACAGCTTCGACGACCTGTTCGAACTGGAGCGCCCGGATTGAAGCGGCGCTGGCGTTTTCTTCCACCCGCCTCCTGCTGCGGGGGGATCAGGGTCAACGGCCGTCTGCTGATCTACGGCACCGCGCAGTTGCCGGAGGACTTTCCCCAGCGTCTCTGCCGGCTAAAGGAGCTCACCGGGCTCAGTTGGAGTCAGCTTTGCGACGTCCTCGGGGTTAGCAGCAAGCAGATGCGCAGGTGGCGGAAGGGGATCGAACCTTGCGGCGGTGCGATGCTGTCGATCAACTGGGTTGCGTCCCAGATACCCGGCGGTCTCGACGTGATCATGGGCGAGGGGTTCGTGGCGTCCCTCGTAGAGGTCTGACTACATGCCCCGCCAGCGCTGGACATACAGGAAGGTTACCCCCGTCTTCCCGGAGGAGTTCGGGGAGAGCCTTGTTCGCTTCAAGGAGGACTCCGGCCTACCCTGGGGGGAGATCGCCAGGCTTATAGGCGCAACCGAGTTGGCGCTGTGGCGTTGGCGGAACGGGGTGCACCCCAACTGGCCGCACCTGCTTGCCCTGCTGGACCTTGCGGAGGGCATGGGGCTGGCACATACGCTTCCCATACGCAGGGTACGTCCCCGGTAGAATTCCCCAGCCGAGTTCCACCTCGCATGGAAGGCTGCCGTCACAGCACCGTCGGCGGCGTCTGAGCCGACGTCCTTTCCCACGGCGCCGGGCTCCATCGGCCGCGGTCCGGGTGTGTCCCTTCGACCGGTCGACCTCTCTCCGAAGGGACCGTTCATCGGTGAACGCGCCTAAGGGACCTTACCGCGGGGTTTTCCCAGGAATGACACTGGCCTTTCAGAACCAGTGTTCGCCTGCATTCTGGGTGAGTCTCCCGCGAAACGGGCGGCACGGTCGAGGAGGGTGCCTTGCGAGGTGCGGGGAAACGGGACGGAACGGGAGTCAAACGCGGCCAGTCACCCGAACCGAGGATCGGGAAGGTCACATTCAATACCGGCCCCGATGCCGAGGACCGGCTGAGCAGGCTGTTCACCCTGCTGTTGAGCCTGGCTAACGAGGCCAGGGAACGCAAAGAAGGGAAGGACACACAGTCTGGCAGCGATGCCCAGGGAAAGGAATGACAGCACCGGATCCTTCCCTCACGGTTATCAGTCTCGGCGGAGGTGTGCAGTCCTCTGTCATGGCCCTCATGGCGAGCGAAGGGGCATTCGATCGGATCCCAGACTGCGCCATCTTCGCCGACACGAGGTGGGAGCCTCCCAGCATCTACGAACACCTCGACTGGCTCACAGGTCAGATCGGGTTCCCGCTCCATGTTGTGGACAATGGCCGGAGTCCGCGTGACGACACGAGGGCTCTCACCAACCACTCGGATTCGCTCAACTACGTAGACATCCCCGTGTACCTGAGGGGACTTGACGGTCAGGCTGACGGCATCGGTAGGTGTCCAGCGTCAAGTATATTTGCCGGTTTAGCGACAATTAGATTTGCCGGTCGACCCGGTGTAGATGACTGTGTTGTTGAGCTGCATCGGTGCGGTAGCTGGGTACATCGAACTCCAGGATGACTGAGTGATGAACGATCCGGTCGATGGCGGCTGCGGTAGCCATGGGGTTGACGAAGATGCGTTCCCACTCGGAGAAGACCAGGTTTGAGGTTATACCCAGGGATCTGCGCTCGTAGCGTTCGGCGATGAGTGTGAACAGGACCTCGGACTCCTCGGCGCCCTGTGGCAGGTAGCCGAGGTCATCCAGGAGCAGGAAGTCGAAGTTGTCCAGCTTGCGCAGCCGCCGCGGCAGGTCCAGATCCCGTCTGGCAGCCAGGAGTTCCTGCGCCAGGCGGTAGGCTGGCACGAAGAGCACCGATCTACCCGACTCCACCAGCCTGTGGCCCAGCGCGCACAGGGCATGGGACTTGCCGGTGCCGGGAAGTCCAAAGGCCAGCACGTTGACGCCCCGATCCACGAAGCCGCCCTGGGCCAGTTGGTCCAGCTGCTGCCGCAGCGCCAGGGGCATGCGGTGGTGCTCAAAGGTCTCCCAGGTCTTGCCCGAGGGGAGCCTGGACACCTTGCGCAGGCGGTTGATACGCCGGTGGCGACGGTCTTCTGCCTCCTGCTCCAGCACCTCCAGGAGTGTGGGCAGAGCGTCGCCGTGGCCGGCGGCGGTGAACCGGGCCACCGACTGGGCGCCCATGGTGGGCAGCTTGAACTGGTAGCACAACTGGCCGATGCGCTCCTGCATTACGCTGGTGTCCGTCATCGGCACACCGCCGTCGCAGCCAGGCTGACCGTCAGCAGATCGTCGTAGACCTTAAGATCAGGCTTTCCCGCCAGCGTGAGGACCGGAGTCTCCGGCGGCCTGGGCTCGGCAAGATCCCGCACCACCGCGTAGTCGAAGGGCTCGCCTGCCTCCAGCAGCCGGGCCAGGACGCCGTCCACCGTGGCTTCCATGGTGGTCGCCGCCAGATGCAGGATCCTCACGTACTCCACGTCAGCCCGTTCCCCGCGCCATCGCACCAGGGCGTCGTAGACCAGCCGGAATCGCTGCGTGGGGAACAGTTGCTCACGGAAGCGGTAGCGGGCAAAGGCCCCGGGCTTGCGCACCAGCGAGCCGATGACGTGGCGGTAGTTGACGTTGGCCTCACCCTCGCCACGCACCCTGTCCATGCGCTCGACCAGCGCATCCTTGTAGTAGACCTCCACCCGGTCGGCGTGCAGCCGGACGGCCACCTCCTTGCCGATGAGACGGGAGGGCACCGTGTAGGTGCGGCCGGCTACCTGGATGGTGCTCCACTTGCGGACCCGGGCCCGGTAGTTGACGTATTGCGGCATGGGAGCCGGCGGCAGGGGTCGGAGTTGAGAGCGTTCCTGCTCCAGCTTGCCCTGGACCAGACGATTGCGTCTTCGGACCATCTCATCGACCAAACGGGCGTAGTCGCCGACGGTCTCGAAATCTCGACTGCCACGCAGGATGAGGGCCTGGTCGATGGCGTCCTTGAGGCGGTAGTGGCCCTGCTCGGCGACGCCGTTCTCGTGGCTCCGGCCACGATTGATGCGGGTGGAGCACAGCCCGTAGTGGTCCAGCAGGGCGGCGTAGGAGCCGTTGAGCTCTCGGCCGCGGCTGCGGCGTACCTCGTGGGTGGCCGCCGAGGTGTTGTCGCTGCGCACCACCTGCGGCACACCGCCCAACTCCCACAGTGCGTTCTGCAGTCCCTGCTGAAGTGCCAGGAAGGTCTCCCCGGCGGCGACCTCGGCGTACCGCCACCCCGAGTGGCTGAGGATCAACTGGAACAGTACATGGCGGTGCGGCTGGCCGGCGACGGTCACCCCCAGGGAGCTGCCATGAGTGAAGTCGATCTGGGCTTCTCTACCCGGCGGATGCTCCTGGGCAAAATAGACCTCCTGGTCCGGACCGTGCAGCGACCGCCAGTCCCGCAGCCGGCGTTGCAGCGTCCGGAGTTGCGAGGCGCTGAATCGCTCAGGATGCCGATCCGACAACCATTCAAGGATCGTCGTCGCCCTCAGCTTGCCGGCCTGATCGCCCCGCAGCAGCGGCTCGATCTCCTCTTCCCATACACCGTCGAACGGGTCGCGACGCGTACGCCACCGACGTTCCCGTTTCCTCTCCGACGGCCAGGGGCCCCTCTGCCATTTGCGCGCCGACCGCACGCTCATACCAGACATCGCCGCCGCCGTCTCCTGGCTCTTCCCTTCCATACGTCTCTGCCTCATCAACGCGACTTGTCGGTCTGTGGTCATCCGGCGCGGAGGCGCCGGATGACCTACACCATCCAAACCGGCAAATATAGTTGTCGTTACCGGCAGAACTAATTGTCGTTAATCAGTAGGCGCCAGTGCACCCAGAATTACAAGATCCGACCGGTCCGGACCATGATCCGCGAACTGCTGGGGGTGGGAAAGGGTCGGCGGGTGCCGGCCGGCACGACTGTCGAAATGTGGCTTGGCATATCCACCGATGAAGCAGGCCGGATGAGGGACTCGCGTGATCGGTGGATGCGCAACCGCTATCCGCTGGTCGAGGTGGGCATGTCCAGGCGCGATTGCATGGAATGGTGGACGGCTCGCTACGACCGGCCCCTTGAACGATCGGCCTGCGTGGGCTGTCCGTACCAGTCACGACGGCGCTGGGTCGAGACAATGCGGCGGTGGCCCGAGCTGTTCGCCGAGACGGTCGAGATCGACGCCAACATGCGGGACAGGCTGGCCTATGCAAAGGAGCCCTACCTGCATTCCCGGAGAATCCCGCTCGCCGAGGCCGTGCGGCTCGATCAGGAGGAAATGGATTCTGGGATGGACAGGGACGGCTTCGTCAACGAGTGCGAGGGACACTGCGGAGTGTGAGCGGCGGGTGTTCAGACAGTCCCAAAGCGATCACCTTCTCGGCCAAACGTGCCTCGAACCCCTCCGCGCGGCGCTGCAAGTCGGCTATGACGGCCTGATGCTCGAGTATGGCCGCCACTAGGCCCTCAAGGCTGACGGCTCTCACGTCAACCTTGGCGTACAACCCTCCTGTTTGACACGATCACTGCGCCGGGCAAAAGAGGTTTCAGCACCGTCTCACAGCCAAACTCCTCACCAGATGTGGACTGTTTGCTGCGCAGAGTTGCCTGCCACTTCGAATTGGCCGGGTATTCGGGCTCGACAGGCGGCAAACTCGGATGCCGGCTACGCGCACTGGGCGCCCTCAGCAGGCGACGGACCTCCTCTCGATCTTCTCCACGTCGATGAAGATGCTCAGGACGCGGCTGCTCAGGGGGTGTTGCGGCGGCAGGCCCAGGGCCATCTCCTCAGCCAAAATGGCCGACTCCCACTCTTCGATCGCCTGTGGGACGATAGTGCCGGACTCTCTCATATCCTCGTCCTTCAGAAAGTACACGTTCACCAGGTATGCATTAACGTCGTTCAGCACATGCAGAAGGTACAGGTGCGCCAGGCGATTCGCGTACTGGTAGAAGGGTCTCGTCCAGTCGGCCCTGGCGTCCACACGCAGGCATTGCTTGGTCTTCGCCAGGCTGTACATTATGCGACTGACGGACGAGTCATTCCTTGCGCTCATGGCTGAACGCAGTTCGCGGACATGTGCTTTGGCTTCGATCAGGAGGCGTTGGCCGCCGCAAGCCACTCCAAGCCCATCCCAGCGTGGACCAGACCTTGGCCAGAATGATTGAAGGCGTTTCTTGTCTAGGGAGACCTCCAACTTGTCAAGAAAGTCCTGGTCAAAGTATTCGGCGTAGTCGTCGGTCCTCAGCGGTGAGCGCCAATCTATCTTGCTCGCTGACGAGCAGAGCCGAGGGAGTATCTGCCCATCCAGCAACTCAGGACAGCAGTTGACCAGCATCTGCAGCCACTTTCTGCTTCCCCTGGCCGCGCAGGGCGTCTCATGAACTTCGCGACCCACTATGACCTCCACCGCTAGCTGGACGGAAAGCGTTCACACGAGGGTGCAGATACTCCCAATCTCTATCCCGAACATCCACCTCTTCAGCATCCTTGGCTCTGGCTGCCTGAAACCTCTGTCGACCTGTGAGAGGTACGCCTGTGACTTTCCAGTCAGCCGGTGTACCTCACGTAGGGTTAGTACCCCTCCACAGTCGCCTGGCCAGCGGCCCGACCTCTTGTTCATCGTATCCAGTCTCTAGCTGAGTTATCCCGATTGGCCAAGGGCGAAGAAATCATCCAACCCGTCGTCTGCATCACGGGATCTGAAGAGCTATGAGGTTACGCCAAAAGGTTATGTGCACTGAATGCTTGGGGCGCCAGCACGCTATTGCCAATCGCCTGAGGTGTGGAAGGCTCGTCCTTCACTTCTGACTCAGGTCGCTGACTATTTGCTGACCAGCACTTCGCAGCGCCATTCTCTCTGTCCCAAGACATCAGTCTATAGACGGGTGGAGCTGACGGGATTCGAACCCGTGACCCCCTGCTTGCAAAGCAGGTGCTCTCCCTGCTGAGCTACAGCCCCTAGCGCCCCATAGGCTCCAGTTTAACCCCTAACGGCGTTAAGCCGCCGCAGATGGTTGAGGAGACATCTGTCATCAAGCCTGCGGCCTTTCGCCGACTGTCCCGCCGTGGTGCATCTCCATCTGGAGCTACGGCGCCAGCTGCTAGGCGAAGGCATTGCTCGAGCATGAGGCAAACAAAAGGGGCCGGATAGATCCGGCCCCTGGCCTTAACCGCTGGATAGTGGAAGGAAATGCCTTTCACACCAAAGTGTTTGCGAGTCTCTCAACTCACGGGATCGGAACCTTGCGGTCCGATCAGTTGGAGCCTTTCGGCCCCATGGATGCAGTGCATCCGAAATAAACGGCGGGTTTGATATAGGACGCCTTTGACTAAACCGGAGAGCTCCCTCCGATCCGGTCAAACCGAATCGGAGTCATACTCAATCCGTTCGCCGCGGGGCGTCCCACCCACCGACCGACCTGGAGTCCCTGCCGGCGCCCGTGAGAGCAACCTGCAGTTCGTCCTACTCCCTAGAAAGGAGGTGATCCAGCCGCACCTTCCGGTACAGCTACCTTGTTACGACTTAGTCCCAGTCACCAACCCCACCCTCGGCGCCTGCCTCCCCAAAGGGTTAGCCCAGCGACTTCAAGTGTTGCCGACTTCCATGACTTGACGGGCGGTGTGTACAAGGCCCGGGAACGTATTCAACGCAGTGTGCTGACCTGCGTTTACTAGCAACTCCGCGTTCATGCAGGCGGGTTTCAGCCTGCAATCCCAACTGGGACCGGCTTTGTGGGATTAGCTCCGGATCGCTCCTTGGCAACCCTCTGTACCGGCCATTGTAGCGTGTGTGTAGCCCAGGACGTAAGAGCCGTGCTGACTTGACGTCGTCCCCACCTTCCTCCCCCTTGTCAGGGGCTGTCTCGCTAGAAAAGGCAACTAACGACAGGGGTTGCGCTCGTTGCGGGACTTAACCCAACACCTCACGGCACGAGCTGACGACAGCCATGCAACATCTGTGCAATGGTTCCCGAAGGAAAAGCCCGGTTTCCCGGGCGGTCCAAGGCATGTCAAGCCCTGGTAAGGTTCTTCGCTTAGCATCGAATTAAACCACACGCTCCGCTGCTTGTGCGGGCCCCCGTCAATTCCTTTGAGTTTTAGCCTTGCGGCCGTACTCCCCAGGCGGAATACTTATCGCGTTAGCTACGACCCGGAGGGGGTCGATACCCCCCAGGCCTAGTATTCATCGTTTAGGGCATGGACTACCCGGGTATCTAATCCGGTTTGCTCCCCATGCTTTCGCGCCTCAGCGTCAGGGGCAGCCCAGAGAGCCGCTTTCGCCACTGGTGTTCCTCCCGGTATCTACGCATTTCACCACTACTCCGGGAATTCCGCTCTCCTCTGCTGTCCTCAAGCCCGCCAGTTTCCCATGACCCCTCCCGGTTAAGCCGGGAGATTTCACATGGGACTTGACGTGCCGCCTACTCGCCCTTTACGCCCAATAAATCCGGACAACGCTCGCCCCCTACGTATTACCGCGGCTGCTGGCACGTAGTTAGCCGGGGCTTATTCGTCAGGTACAGTCCCTTCTCTTCCCTAACAAAAGAGGTTTACAACCCGAAAGCATTCTTCCCTCACGCGGTGTCGCTGCGTCAGGCTTTCGCCCATTGCGCAAGATTCCCTGCTGCTGCCTCCCGTAGGAGTGGGGGCCGTGTCTCAGTCCCCCTCTGCCCGTTCGTGCTCTCACACCGGATACCCGTCTTCGACTTGGTAGGCCATTACCCCACCAACTATCTGATAGGCCGCAAGCCCCTCCAGGAGCGGCCGAAGCCTTTCCTCCAATGGCCGTGGCCAAAGGAGCGTACGGGGTATTAGACCGGATTTCTCCGGCTTGTCCCCCGCTCCAGGGTAGGTCACTTACGTGTTACTCAGCCGTTTGCCACTCTCCGTCCCCGCCGAAGCGGATGGGTTCGTTCGACTTGCATGCATTAAGCGCACCGCCAGCGTTCGTCCTGAGCCAGGATCAAACTCTACGAAACTGACATTTCCTTCCACTATCCAGTTGTTAAGGTGCCCCATTGCCGGGGGCGACCGACCTCGCCGTTCGCCCACGGGACAAGACGGCCCTGCCTTCGCAGGGCCAGGCAATGGACTATAGCTTCCGCGCCGTACTTAGTCAAGGCCGGTCCCCACGCCACCGGCCTCGCTTGGCCTAGGCGATTGCCGTAAGATAGGACCGTCTATTGACTGCTAATACCATTCCCACGCTGCGCTTGGCGAGCGTGAAATTCACTGATGGCGGCGGCGTCAAATTGAGCCGCGAAGGGTCGAGCCCCCGGAAATCCGAGGGCTCGATGACCAAGGTGGCGATCTCAAGGTAGGGCATGCGCAGATGAGCAACGTAAGACCGGGAGGGGGCGATCCCTACGCCCACCCAACACCCAGCCGCCCCGTAGTAATGGGAGTTTCCGGCATGGTCGCTTCCGCCAATCCCCTTTCCACGCTGGCGGGGGCGGCCGTGCTGATGGAGGGGGGCAACGCCTTTGACGCCGCAGTCGCTGTGGCCTCCACACTGGGGGTCGTAGAGCCGTACATGTCGGGTGTCGGAGGAATCGGAGTCGCACTCGCATACGTCGCTGCCGAGGATAGGGTGAGGGCACTCGACTTTTCCGGACGCGCACCCCTGGCCGCCCTTCCCGAAGAGTTCACCCAAGAGACCAAGGACATCGGACCAAGGTCCTGCTTGGTGCCAGGTAACGTAGCCGGCTGGCTCACGATGCAGGAGAGATACGGGACCATGGCCTCCCGGCCGCTGTTCGACCCTGCGATCCGCTACGCGGAATACGGCTCACCGGTTACCTTCAACAACTACCGGATGATCGTCGGCAATGCGTCGAGGCTCTTGTTGCACCCGCAGACAGCCGGCCTCGTCCTGGGCGCCGACGGCACTACGCCGGGTCCCGGGGCGAGGATTCGTTTTCCCCAGCTGGCCGCCAGCCTACGGAGCATAGCGGAGGGCGGCATCCCGGAATTCTACCGAGGAGATCTGGCCAGACGCTTTGTCAGGGGTAACCGGGAGATCGGAGGCCTGATGACCGCCGACGATCTGGCGGACTACGAGGCGGAGTGGCTCGAGCCGGTGAAGATACGCTACCGGGGTCTGGAGGTACTGACGACACCTCCCTCATCGAGCGGCTTTCAGATCCTGCAGACCCTAAAGTTGCTAGAGCACTTCGAGGACAATGCCCGCGGGCCGCACCATCACGACACCGTCCACCGGTTCATCGAGGCGGTAAAGCTCGCCGTCTCAGATCGCATCCCCTACGCGGGCGACCCGGCAACGGTGTCGGCGCCACTTGACCACCTCCTTTCCGACGAATATGCGGCCGAGCGCTGCCTTTCGATCGACATGTCAGCCGCAGGCACAGTCTCCGGGGAGCACTACTCCGACCAGGTCCCGGCAGGTGCAATCCCCGCGGGACTGTGCCAGGAGATCGAGGGCGGAATGACCACCCACTTTGCCATCGCCGACTCGGCCGGCAACGTGGTGTCGGTCACCCAGACGCTCGGCGGTGCTTTTGGGTCCGCGGTGGCGATGGGTGATACCGGCATCTTCCCCAACAACATGGGCTATTGGTTCGACCTCGATGAGGGGAGCCCCAACCGGATGGGCCCGGGCAAGAAGGTCGACTTCGTCGTCGCGCCCACCCAGACATTCGAGGACGGCCGATTCTTGCTGAGCATGGGCACGCCCGGCAGCTGGGGAATCCTGCAGACGACGCCCCAGATGCTGGTCAATGTCTTGGACCACGGCATGACCGTTCAGCAGGCCATCGACTCGCCACGGTTCCGCGTGTACGAAGGCACCCGCGTCGAGATGGAGGACAGGTTCCCAACCTCCCTGCGCATCGAGCTTGAGCAACGAGGCCACCAGGTCGATGTCATCGAGTCGTGGGCCATGAACGTGGGCGGGGCCCAAGCGATCGCCCACGACTCCAGCGCCGGTGTCTTCCACGGCGGTGCCGATCCTCGCCGTGACGGCGTGGCCATCGGCCTTTGAGGGATCGGCACCCGACCGCGTCCGGTCGGCGGGCCAGTTATGCCCCGTTCCGGTCGATCGTGGAACGACGCGGCCCCGCCGACCCCTGGCCGCACAAAGAGCAGGACGCCATCGTGGCTAGGCCGCCAAGGCGCCGGCAGGCGCGGCGGGTGTATCGGCGGGTGTCATGGTGAGACCTAGAGTCTTCGTAACCCGCCGCCGCGTTCCCGAGGCGGTCGCCCTGTTGGAGCGCAGCTTCGAAGTGGAGGTCTGGCCGGAGGGCACGGCGCCGCCCAAGGAAGTAGTCGTCGAGCAGGCAGGCAACTGCGCCGCCATGATGGTTGAGGCCGACGACACCGTCGACGCGGAGGTGCTTGAGGCCGGGAAAGAATCGCTGAAGATCGTGGCCACTCGAGCGGTGGGCATGGACAACATAGACGTGCCAGCGGCGACCGCCCGGGGCATCATCATCGCCAACACCCCCGGCCTCAATGCCGAGTCGACGGCCGATCTGACGTTCGCACTCATACTCGCCGTCGCACGACGTATCGCATACGGCGACCGCCGTGTACGCGAGGGTGGATGGACCGCATTCGATCAGGTTCCCTACCTGGGATCGGACGTACACGGTAAGACCCTTGGCATAATTGGTCTTGGAGAGATAGGGGAGACGGTAGCCAAGCGCGCCATCGGCTTTGAGATGCGCGTCATTTACAATTCCCGAACTCGCAAAGCCGAACAGGAACTCAGGTACGCAATCGACTACAGCGAGCTTGACGAGCTCTTGTCGGAGGCCGACTTCGTTTCCGTCCATGTCCCCCTTGGCCCTGAGACGCGGCCGATCATTGGCGCAAGGGAGATCGCCCTGATGAAGTCCACCGCATTCCTCATCAACACATCGCGAGGCCCCACGGTAGATACCATCGCGCTCACCGATGCTCTGCGTGCCGGGGTCATAGCCGGTGCCGGGCTGGACGTGACCGACCCCGAGCCCATCCCGGCCGAACATCCGCTTGTCAACATGGACAACGTCGTCATCACCCCTCACATAGGAAGCGCGAGCGCGGCAACATTCACGGCCATGGGTATGTCCGCCGCGCGCAGCATAGCCGCAGTGCTCAAGGGAGACCCCGTCCCCTCGTGCGCCAATCCCGAGGTGCTGGACTCGTAGCCATTCCTCACCGACCAAGCGGATTTGCCGGACCGGTCCTGATTGGAGCCGGGGTCGTTCACCAGGGCGGCCGGATAAGTGACCACCATCCCCAGGAATCAGTGACCAAACCCCTAGACCTAATCCGGCTTCGGCACGTTGCTGTGGGGTTTGGCCAGATGGATTCGGCCCCTTTCGCTGGGGGCAGGAAGACGCAGGTCTTGTCCAAATGGGGAATCTGGATCTAGCCAGACTCGGGTCGCTGCGCTCGGGTGTCGTAGGCGCCCGGCTGCACTACGTGCCCAGAGTGGCATCGACGATGGACGAGGCACGCACGCTGGCGGAAGATGGCGCAGGCGATGGCCTCGTGGTCGTCGCCGAAGAGCAGACCAGGGGACGGGGCAGGTTCGGTAGAGGTTGGGTATCGAACCCGGGTCAGGACCTCACCTTCTCCGTGGTGCTGTGTCCCACAGCCGACCAGTTGCGCCTGGTCAACATGGCCGCGACCATGGCGGTTCAGGAAACCGCTGTGGCAACGACCGGACGGCCTGCGGCCATCAAGTGGCCCAACGATGTCGTGATGTCCGGGAAGAAGCTGTCGGGCATTCTGGTGGAGAGCGTTACGTCCCGGTCCAGTTCACTGGACTTTGCCATAGTTGGAGTGGGGCTTAACGTCAACCTGCGCCCTGAGGACCATTCTGAGATCAGGGACACTGCGACCAGTCTCGCTGAGCAGGCCGGGAGAGCCTTGGACCGGACCGGGGTCCTCCTACAGGTCCTGAGCCGCCTGGACGGACTCTATTCTGAAGTCCGCCGAGGGTTAGACCTGGTCGAGGTCTGGACCCCGCGGCTAGAGACGATCGGGCGAGAAATCGAGGTCAGCTGGCAGGGTCGCAGAGTGTCGGGGAGGGCCTGCGGCGTTGATGCGGAAGGGAACCTGCTGATCCAGACCGATCAGGGCATGACCACCGTTGTTGCCGGGGAGGTCACACTCTCGGAGCGCCCGACCGAGCCGGGTACTACTGCCAAGCCGGCCTAGCGTGCGAAAGCGACCACTATCCGCTGAACGACGAAGATGATGATGATCGCGACCACGGGGGAGAGATCGAGGCCGCCGAAATTGGGCAGCAGCCGGCGAATCGGCGCCAGTATGGGCTCGGTGATCTGGTAGACGACCAGCACCAGCGGGTTGGACTGGTCCAGATTGATCCAGGAGATTATCGATCTGAGCAGGATCGCAACGAACAGTATCCATGCGAGTATGTTTACGAACTGCGCTAAGAACGTCAAAGCATTGTGATCCTGTGCCGCCGCCCTCGCGGGCGGGCCGGCAGTCTATCAGCCGTCAACCAGCTCCTTTGAGCGCCGGTACGCCGCGGCGACGGCACCCATCACCGTATGGCGTAGCCTCCCCCTCTCCAGTTCCAACAGCGCAGCGGCCGTCGTTCCGCCGGGGGAGGTAACCATGTTACGCAACTCTGCCGGGTGCGTGCCGGTCTCCTTGGCCATCCGCGCACTGCCCAGGACCGTCTCGATGGCCAGTTGGCTGGCCAGGTCACGTGACATGCCGATGCTGACCCCAGCGTCGATGAGCGCCTCTACGAACGTGAACACGTACGCCGGCCCGCTGGCGCTCAGGGCCGTCGCCATGTCGATCAGGTCCTCGCTCTCGACGTAGACCTCTTCTCCCAGGGTGGCCAACACCGAGCGGGCGGCCTCCCGCTGATCGCTGGTCACCGCCGGTGCCGCCGTCCAGACAGAAACGCCTGCGCCGATCTGAGCTGGCGTGTTGGGCATGACCCTTATAACGGCCTGGTGGCCTGTCTCGTCAGCAATGGAATGCATTCTGGCGCCGGCTACTATGGAGGCGAGCGCCTGACCACTGCTCAGCGCCCTGCCCAGACCGGGAAGGACCGAGCCAAGGGACTGGGGCTTTACAGAGAGAACGACCAGTTCTGCTCCGGCTACCGCCGCCGCATTTTCGGCGTGGACGCTTACCCCGTGCTCATCTGAAAGGGCCCTCCGGCGTGCCTCCACCGGCTCGCCCACCGAGATGTCCGAGGGGGCGGCGAGGCTTGAGGACACGATTCCGGTGACAATGGACTCGCACATCCTACCTCCGCCTACGAACGCGATCTTCATTGGCTCACCACAGAGAGGCTGGCGGGCTCGTGACGGGGTAGGATTCCGTCGGCGGCCAGGCTGACCGCCACCCTTATCGCCTCAAGCATGTTGGTCGGATCGGCGATTCCCTTGCCGGCTATGTCGAACGCCGTGCCGTGGTCTACTGACGTACGTATGAAGGGCAGGCCAAGGTTGACGCTGATGCTCTTGGCCCAGTTAAAGACCTTGATCGCGATGTGACCTTGATCGTGGTACATGGCCAGAACAGCGTCATATCGGCCGGCTATCGCCTGGTTGAAGATCGTGTCGGCGGGCACCGGGCCGACCGCATCTATGCCCTCCGACCTAGCGTCCCGGACGGCGGGGGAGATGCGTTTCTCCTCGTCGTCACCGATCAGCCCTCCGTCACTGGCGTGTGGATTGAGGGCCGCCACGCCGATCCTTGGTCGCGGGAACCCCCAGCGCTGGAAGTGGTCGTGGGTGAGCCGTATCTTGGCGAGAATGTTCGCCCGAGTGCAGAACTCGACTGCCCTGGTCAGCGACCTGTGCGTGGTCATGTGAACAACCCTTAGCTGCTCGGCGACCAGCATCGTCGCGACCAGCGGCGCATCCGCGTATCGCTGGAGTATTTCCATGTGGCCGACGTCCTCATAGCCTGCCAGCCTGCAGGCCTCCTTGTGGATAGGGCCCGTGACCATCGCGTCCACGGCTCCGGTGCTCACCAGGCGCGCCGCCAGTAGCACCCATGCGATCGACGCCCGTCCGGCCTGCGCCGACACCTCGCCAGCTCTAACGCCGGCAAGGTCTACCCCGCCGGGGTCCATGACGGTTATGGAACCGCGATCGAATTCGAGACGGTCAAACTCGGCCCAGGACTTAACTTCGCAAGTTGCCCCGATCAGATCGAGGGCCTGGGCGATTGAGTAGGAGTCACCAACCACCACGTACCGTGCCCCGGGTATCTGGTCAGAGTCGGTGAGCGACCTGGCGACGACCTCGGGTCCAATGCCGGCCGGATCGCCCATGGTAATCGCGATGACGGGCGGATGGTCCATGTGGGTGATTATATCCCTGCCAGCACGGCAGGGGCCCGCGGCTCCGCGCGCAAGGCCATGGGCCTAGTCGATCGTCCGAGGCAAGATCTTCAGACGTGTCCCGCGTCTACTCGCACTTGTTGTAGCCGCAGTCCGGGCAGCGCTGGCAACCCTCTTGGAATATGAGGAAGCCGTAGCAATCCGGACAGGTCACCGAACTAACTACGTCGGCAGTCATGGCCTTATCCTCCTGCGCCGCCGCTGGCGAGGCCATCATCCCAAGCTGGACGCCGGAGCCGGCCCCGCTTCCGGAGGCGATGTCCCGCATCGCCATCTCGGCCCCGTCATGCATGTGCTGGTGTAGCACGAAGGCGACGGCGTCGGGAGCGGACCTTACCAGCCGGCCCCCGTCCCAGACCGGATCGCTGGTTATGCCCCGCAGGTGGTTCACGATGGCCTCGGGCTCTATGCCGGACCTGAGCGCCAGAGAGATGAGCCTTGAGATCGCCTCCAGCTGGGCGGACTCGATGCTGCCGGCCTTTCCCAGGGTGGTAAAGACCTCGAAGGGCCGCCCTTGCTCGTCATAGTTGACGGTGACGTATATGTTGCCCTGGCCTGTCCTTACGCGCTCGGTTACCCCGCGCATTACGGACGGACGGCTCCTTGCCGACATGGGGGAGCCGTCGGTTTCGGGCTCACGCTCGTCGATTTGCTCGGTTCCGGCCGTCAGCACTTCGTGCTCGCGGCTGCCGGCTCGGTACACCGTTATCCCCTTGCACCCCAGCTCCCAGGCGAGCAGATAAGCGGTATTGACGTCCGTCTCGGTGGCCGAGTTGGGGAAGTTGATCGTCTTTGAGATTCCCGAGTCGACGCTTTCCTGGAACGCCCCCTGCATCCGAACGTGGTACTCGGGCGATATGTCCGATGCGGTCACGAATGTCCGCTTAGCCCAATCCGGGACGTCGGAGCGTTCCTGTATTGAGCCGCCGTCTGCCAGAAACGCCATCAGGTCTTCCGAGTAAAAGCCGCCATCCCTGGCAGCCTGCTCGAATGTGCGGTCCACGTAGATCAGGCTCTCGCCGCCAAGGATGTTGTGCTTGTGGTAACTCAGGGCGAAGGCGGGTTCGCAACCGGACGAGCATCCAGCGATCATCGAGATCGTACCGGTCGGCGCCACCGTCAGGCGGCAGGCGTTGCGCATCGGTCGGTTTCCCCCCTGCGGACCGTACCTGCTGCTGTGCCATTCCGGGAAGCTTCCACGCACGCCGGCCAGTTCCTCTGACATGGCATCGGACTCTCCTCGGATCAACCGCATGACCTTCCGACCGAGATCGACCCCTTCGGGAGAGTCGTAGGGGACGCGAAGTTCCATCAGCAGGTCTGCAAAGCCCATGATTCCCAGTCCGATCTTCCTGGTCGCCTTGGTCATCTCCTCTATCTTGTTGACGGAGTAGGCATTGGCATCGATAACGTTGTCTAGGAAGCGGGTGGCGACACGCACCACCTCCCGCAGTCGCTCGTAGTCGACTGTGGGCCTACCGTCGATCTCGGCGACGAACTTAGAGAGGTTGATCGAGCCGAGGTTGCAGGACTCGTAAGGCAGCAGCGGCTGCTCGCCGCATGGATTGGTTGCCGTCATGCGACCCAGGTGCGGCGTCGGGTTGTCCCGGTTGACCGCGTCCAGGAGGATCATCCCCGGCTCGCCGTTGCGCCAGGCACCCGCGATTATCTTGTCGAACACCTCGCGCGCGTCCAGTCTGCCCACGACCTCGCAGGTGCGGGGATCGCGCAGAGCGTAGTCGGTGCCGTCTTTGACCGCGTTCATGAACTCGTCCGAGGCACCGACCGAGATGTTGAAGTTGTGGATCCTGCCCTCTTCGGTCTTGCAGGAGATGAACTCGAGGATATCTGGATGATGTACGTCCATGACCGCCATGTTCGCTCCGTCCCGCTTGCCCCCCTGGGTGACCAGGGTGGAAACGGACGAGAGGTGGTTGAGGACCGCGACTGGTCCGCAGGCCTTGCCGTGGGTGGTGGAGATGCCCGCTCCCTTGGGGCGTATGGGAGAGAGTGAAAAGCCGGTGCCGCCCCCGTACTTCTGGACCATGGCCGCCTCTTTGGCCGTCGTCATGATCCCATCCATGCTGTCCTCTAGACCCATCACAAAGCAGGCTGAGAGCGTGCCGGCTCCGGTTCCCGCGTTCATCAGGGTGGGGGAGTTGGGAACGAAATCGAGGGTCGCCATTGTGGCGTAAAAGTCATCCTCAGCGCGGGCCCGGTCTTGTTCCGACCCGTAGAGCAACTCGGGCTCGGAGATCGCCCTGGCGACCCGTCGGAACATCCCCGCCGGTGTCTCGATCGTTTCTCCGGCCTCGTCCTTGCACAGGTATCGCTTGGCCAGTACCACCCGGGCGTTGTCGCTGAGCCGGCCCTCCACGGCCCGCTCGCCGATGGCGACCTCCGTCGTCGACTGATTCGCGGTCCTGGGTCCTGCCTGAGCCTGCCGCACCACCTCGGTGATGCTCTCCTGGGTGACGCCGAGATCCTCGAGTGCCTTAATCACCTCGCCGACGGCCCCGTCTTCTCCTCTCGCCGACGCGCCGTTGGTAGCGTTCCTATCCGCCATTAACTGCCCCCTTTTCGTCTCCCGCGCCTGGCCGGTCTGTCTACCGGTCCACGGCTGCGGCCGATTACCGTCTAACGGGGCGCCAGAACCGGGCGCCCAAACTTGGCAATAGTATCCAGTTGGTTGATTGCAGGCAGACTCAAGTCGGCTCAGCGCGTCGGCTGGGGCCGGCGACGAGGGCGACCTCGTGGCCTCCGCTGCGGAAGGAGGGAAGGCTCGTCTTCCAAGAACGAGAGCTGAGGGCTCGGCTCGGGCTGGTGGGCCGGAGGTTCGAGCAGTGCGTCCACCTCCAGCTTGAAGTCCTCCAGATCCTTAAAGTCCCTGTATACGCTCGCGTATCGAATGTAGGCGACCCTGTCGACGCCCTTGAGTCGCTCCATGACCAGTTCGCCGATAGCCTGGGAGGGAACCTCGGCTCTGCCGGACTCGACCAGGGCCGACTCTATCTCTTCGGCGACCTTGGCGATGGTTCCTATAGGCAGCGGCCTCTTGGCGCATGCCTTGTTGAGACTGGCCAAAAGCTTATCCCTGCTGAAATCCTCCCGCCGCTCGTCCTGCTTGACCACCATGAGCGACCGGGTCTGAACCCGCTCCATGGTGGTGTATCTCCGCTCGCAGATCAGGCACTCTCGGCGACGCCGGATCCCATCTCCCGAGTCCCGAGAATCGATAACCTTAGACCTATCGCCACCACAGTAGGTACAGAGCATTTGTTGAGCATTTAGGGCACAATCAATCGTGCGGGCAACAAACGCTACCACTACATATAGTGTTTGTCAACGAAATATTTGAACGATTACAATACAAGGTTAGGAACTTGGATAGGGGATGGTAGTCGCCGTTTTCACGGTGGAGATTAGGGCCAACGTAGGGGAGGGGCCCTGTAGAGACGTGGAGGCTGAGGAATGAAAAAGAGCCGGCCCGATGCTCGTCCCGGGCCGGCTCTTTCAACGGACTCGTCCGTTGCAGGGCTAGACTGTTACCTCCGACCTGGCCGCTAGCTCGGAAGCTGAATGCGCCCTGGTGATTCGTCGCAGGAACGGCGGGATGTCAATGTCCGTGCTCTCGCCGCTCAGGGCGTCCCTCAGGATCCTGTTGACACGCTCTCCGTCAGCCACCTCCGACCCGGCGGTCGGGAAGCCGGTTGCCACGACCGTGAGCTTGATCTCGTTCTCCATCTTCAGGTCGGTCGCCATGCCGAAAATGATGTTCGCGTCCGGATCGACTACCCTCTGAATGACCTCTGCGGCCGAGTGGAGCTCGGATAGCTTGATGTCGCTTCCTCCCGTGATGTTGAACAGCACACCCGTTGCGCCGTCGATCGTAAAGTCCAATAGCGGGTTAGATATGGCCTGCTGGGCCGCCTCCTGAGCCCGGTTCTCGCCGCATCCGAAGCCGATCGACATCCACGCCGGTCCGGCATTGCGCATGATGGTCTGGACATCGGCGAAGTCCAGGTTGATTTCGCCGGGCACGGTGACCAGCTCGGCGATCGACTGGACGGCGAGCCTGAGGACGTCGTCGGCTATCTTAAAGGCGTTGCCGGCGGTTACCTCCTCCTCGCAGATCACATGGAGGCGTTCATTGGGGATGACCAGCAGGGTGTCGACGGTCTCCTTGAGCTTCCTGATCCCATCGTCGGCCTGCTTGGCCCTTCGGATTCCCTCGAAGGCGAACGGCCTTGTCACCACACCGACCGTCAGGGCGCCGGTCTCCTTAACGATGTCGGCGATTACGGACGCTGCGCCAGTGCCGGTTCCGCCTCCCATGCCTGCGCCCACGAAGACCATGTCGGCGTCGCGGACGGCCTCGTAGATCTCGTCCCTGCTCTCCTCTGCGGCACGCGCGCCGAGTTCCGGGTCGCCTCCCACTCCCTTACCACCCGTCAGGTCATCCCCTATGGATATCTTCATCGGGACATCGCAGCGAAGCAGCGCCTGCGTGTCGGTGTTGATGACCTGGTACTCGATGCCGGTGATTCGCTCCCGGAACATGCGCGATACGGCATTCGAACCGCCCCCGCCTACACCCACAACCCGGATCCTGGTGATCCCGTCCGGCTCCCTCTTGGTGACGACCATCTAGCTTCCTCCTGGCTTGTCAGCTCTTGGCGTATTTGTTGCTTGCTAGGCTCGGCTTTGGCTATGCCCGGTCGAGGTCCACGGCATCAGCCCGCTGAAGTACCGCCCAATCCCCGTTCCTGTCCCGTTCGTCCTGCGCCTTCCGCCACGGCTGCGCCCGTTCCTGCGCGCCGGCAGGCCAGCATCGTGGTGTGAGGAGGCCCAGATCAGTATCCCGACGCCGGTCGCGTGTGCAGGATCCTTAAGGTCCACGTACGAGTCAGATCGCATCGGGGCACCAAGCCGTACGGCCCGGCCGAGTTGCCGCTGGAATATATTCGCGATGCCCGGCAGTTCGGACGCCCCTCCTGTCAGGACTACCTTGGTGGAGGTCATGTAGGCGGCGTCGGCTTCCTCCAGCTTGATGTGTACCATCCTCGCCAGTTCCACCGCCCTCTCGCGAAACAGCTGCGCCAGTTCGCGCGCCGGCACGGAAACCTGAGCAGGCCTGTCGCGAATGGGCAGGCTCAAAGTCAGGGTCGCATCGACGGCGCCGGGCTCGGTGTGCCCGTGCTCCAGCTTGGCCCGCTCCGCGGCTTCGTATTCGACGTTGTAGGTAATGCATACGTCGTTGGTGAACTGGAAACCGCCGACGGGGACCACCCCCGTGTAGCAGAGCCGCCCTCCGCTGAAGACCACCACGTCGCTGGTGCCACCGCCGATATCGATCATCAGGGCTCCCTGCTCTCTCTCTTCGGTGGTCAGCACGGACAGTCCGCTGGCCAGCGGTTCCATTACCAGGGCGTCGACCTCGATGCCCGCGTTCTGGACCGCGCGGGTAAGCCTGCCGAGCCGCGCGCGGTCGGCGGTGATCATGTGCGTGTCGACCTCGACCGAGCTGCTGTGCATTCCCACTGGGTTGCGGATACCCTCCTCGCCGTCGACCGTGTAGGAAATCGGCACCGCGTGCACAAGCTGTCGGTTGGTTCCCGGTCCGGCGGACCTGCTGGAGATGTCTTCGGCCAGCTCATCCGGCGTTATCACGCCGATCGTGCCAACGCCCCGTATGGGGTCCCTGCGGTTTTCGTACGAGACGTGGGCGCCGGTCACGCCCACGTAGGCGGAATGTATGTCGACCCCGGCATCCGCCTCCAGACGGTCGAGCGCGGTCCGAACCGCATCGGTCGTCTTGGCCACGTCCTCTACATTGCCGCGACTGAGGCCCTTGCAGGGGACCATCGCGTGGGCCAGAACCGTGGGCTCCGCCGAATCCTCTACGGCGGCGACCAGGGCAAGGATCTTTGTCGTGCCCACATCGATGGCGGTTAAGATCTCCGACTCTTTCATCTCTTTACACTCCGCAGCGCGCGAGGCGCTAAACGCATTGCTCGGCTCTCTCGGCCGGGTTTCGTCCTAGACAGCTAGTCTCTCTGCAACCCTCAACCGCGCGCTGCGGCTTCGAGGGTTTGCCCTGATCTCCTGTTGGCTTGCCTTCATTACTTTCCTGTTTACCCGTTTCAGCGATGCCCGGTGCCCGCATTCACAGATGGTCACCTCGCTGGGGCAGATACAGTCCCTGCTTTCGGCGGCCATAAAGCGCTTGACCAGACGGTCTTCCAGCGAGTGGTATGCAATCACCGCGAGCCTCCCTCCGGGCACCAAAAGGGCGGATGACTGCTCCAGACCCGACCGCAGGTTGTCCAGTTCGCCGTTGACGGACATCCGCAGGGCCTGAAACGTGCGGGTGGCCGGGTGTATTCTGCGGCGGCGCCCGCCGAGCGCACGGGCCACCAAGGCCGCGAGTTCGGCCGTGGTCTCGATCGGTCTGGCTGCCACGATCGCCGATGCAATGCGGCGGGAGCGCGACTCCTCGCCCAGCGAGCCGATCAGTTCTGCCAGCTCGGAAGCGCGCGCCTTGTTGACCAGATCCAAGGCCGTCCGGGCCTGACGACGGTCAAAGCGCATATCGAGCCGTTCCTCCCGCCTGAAGCTGAACCCGCGGTCCGGGCTCTCCAGCTGAAGCGAGGAGACGCCCAGGTCGATGATGATCCCATCCGCGGCCTCTAACCCGGCTCCGGCGGCCAAGCCGCCGACATCTCCGTAGTTTCCCTGCACCAAGGACACCGCGGCCTCAAACCCGGCCAGCCGAGCTCGAGCCGAGAGCAGGGCGTCGGCGTCAAGATCGATTCCCAGCAACCTCGGCGGTGGCTCGACCGCCGACAGGATCATCGCCGCGTGACCGCCCTCACCGACAGTGCAGTCCACGTAGGTGCCATCCGGGCGCACGGCGAGGACCGAAACAACCTCTCGAGCCAGGACCGGGGTGTGAAAGGCGGTCAAGTGGGGCGACCCTCCGCCGGGCTCAGGAGCGACCGTCCGCGGCACCCGCGAGATCCCACCTGACAACGTGTCGAACCGGCCATACCGGCATTCCACCAGGATTTGTCATGTTAAGATGCACCGGCCATGGGCCCGTCGCGAGACGATCCCGCGCCCGTCGAAGAAAAGTCTTTCAAAGGCGACCCACTCAGACAAGCAGTTTTCGAACGAGTTTAAAACTCTTTTGAAACATCAACCAGTAGATCAAATGTCCGAATCCCACGGCGGCCCGGCCCGTCGCCTCGCAATCCTCACCATCAGCGACGCCGGGTCACGGGGAGAGCGCAGCGACGCTTCCGGAGACGCCATCTCGGAGATAATGGCCGGATTGGGCTACCTAGAGTCCGACCGGGACATCGTGCCGGACGAGCCGGACCTGATCTCGGACAGGCTGACCGCCTGGTGCGACGGGGAGCGGATCGACGTCGTCCTGACCACGGGCGGTACCGGTCTCGGACCCAGAGACGTGACCCCGGAGGCCACCAGATCGGTGGTCGATTACGAGGTGCCCGGCATCCCGGAGGCGATAAGGGTCCGGACGGCCGACCGCACCCGGATGGCGGTCCTGAGCCGTGCGGTGGCCGGCATGCGGAGAGGTTGCGTGGTGATCAACCTGCCCGGAAGCCCGCGGGGAGTGCGCGAAGCGCTTGAGGTCGTTGGACCGATCATCGGGCATGCGGTCGACATCGCCAGGGGTCGCAGCGGGCATCCCCACCACTGATCAGCCAGCGCACTTGCGGTTCCACGTCCTCACCCTGTTCCCGTCGATGTTTGACGGGCCGCTCTCGGAAGGGATCCTGGCAAGAGCCATATCAGGCGGCCTGATATCCGTGGAGCGACACGACTTTCGCAGTTTTGCCACCGATAGGCACGGCACCGTAGATGACTATCCGTTCGGTGGCGGCCCGGGCATGGTGCTCAAGCCTGAGCCACTGTTCGCTGCCGTCGATGACCTCAGGGAGAGGGGTGAGGTGGACGACGCGACGCCGGTAGTGCTTCTGACGCCCCAGGGTACGAGGTTTGAGCAGTCCATCGCCGAGGAACTGGTGCGGTCGGAGCGTCTGGTCCTGATCTGCGGGCGCTACGAGGGCGTGGATGAGAGGGTGCGCCAGCATCTGGCCACGCGCGAGCTTAGCGTTGGGGACTACGTGATCAGCGGCGGCGAGCTTGCGGCGCTCATCGTCATTGACTCCGTGTCGAGACTCGTCCCCGGAGTCGTGGGCACCGAAGGGGCAACGGAGGACGATTCGCATACGAGTGGACTGCTGCAGTTCCCCCAGTACACCCGTCCGGCAACCTTCAGGGGCTGGTCCGCTCCCGAGGTCCTGCTGTCCGGCGATCATGCCCGCGTGGCCCAGTGGCGCAGGCGCGAGTCGCTGAGTCGCACGCTGGCCCGCAGGCCGGACATGCTCGGTACCGCCCGCCTGTCCGACGAGGACCGCCGCATGCTGGACGAGCTAGCCGACCGCGGTTAACATGGTTCGATCCCCGACCGCCCCCGGTACTTCGGTGCGCGGTTCCCAAAGCAAGAACATGGAAGCCCAACAATTGATAAAGGTCGTGCCGAATCCCAGGGTCGAAGACTTCGGCCCCGGCGATACCGTTCGGGTGAGCGTGCGCGTGACCGAGGGTGGCCGCACGCGGACCCAGGACTTTGAGGGAGTCGTGATACGGCGAAGAGGCGGTGGCCCGAGCGCCACTTTCACAGTGCGCCGGGTCACACACGAGATCGGGGTCGAGCGCACCTTCCACCTTCACGCCCCCTCGGTAGAGGCCGTCAAGGTCGTCCGGCGAGGCGCCGTCCGCCGAGCACGGCTCTATTACCTCAGGGGCCGCTACGGACGCCACGCTCGCATCAAGGAAAAGCGTTAGGCTGGGCGGCCCCAAGGCTGGTTGCCCGGCCGCCGCACCAACGTACTAGGAGACTCCCTTTCGACCGGCGGCCGCGCCGACACTCGATGCGCCGGCCGGACACGGCACTTTTTTCGCTACTGCGCACCCCGCTTTCCGAACAGCCGCGAGATCAGTTTCCCGTCGAGCCGGTGTAGCGAGGCTAGGCGCAGGTCGGCCTCAGATAGATCGCACTCCGCGGTTGCCGGACCGGGGACCGCTACGCACATCAGACCGGCCGCTCGCGCCGACGCCAGACCGGTGGGAGAGTCCTCAACCGCAATGCACTGCCCGGGATCCAGGCCCAGAAGTTCCGCTGCCTTCTGGTAGGGCTCCGGGTCGGGCTTGTGCCTTTCTACATCCTGCTGGGTTACCAGCACCTTGAAGGCGCCCTCAAGGAGGTGCCTCCCGAGGGCGGTCCTTACGTAGGCTTCATCGCCGGAGGTGACCAGGGCCAGAGGTACGCCGGCGGAGCGCAGCCGCGATAGCGCCTCTCTGGCACCTGGCATCAGGCCCAGGTCAGACTCGACCATGCGGGCGAATTCCCTCTGGCGTTCCGCGAAATAAGAGGCGACGTCTGAAATGCCGTAGTGCTCGCAGATGCGTTCGGTCGTCCCGCGCACCGTGCCACCCACGAACCTGGCCTTGTCGGTCAGCGTAAATTCAATGTCCCGCCTGGCCAGCGCCAGCCTCTCGGACTCCAGATGAATGGGCTCAGAGTCGACGATCACGCCGTCGAAGTCGAAGCACGCCGCACCGAGTTGGCGGCCGGTGCCTTGGAATAGGCTCGCTCCGGCGGGGGGAGTCATGGCGAAGCCTACCCGTGCCCGTGTACCGGCTGGAGCTTTTCGCAGGGCACCATCAGGCGGGGGCCAGGGCCAGCATCCTCGCCGGATTGTCCACCAGCACCTTATGAATGTCCCTATCCGACCAGCCCCGCGATTTCATCCTCGGGACGACGGTAGTTAGGATGTGGTCGTAGTTCCTGCCGCCCCTGGTTGCGTATCTGGACTTGACGCATACGTCGTGGGCGATTAGCAGGCGGTTCAGATGGCCGGCGTCCGCGAATGCCTCCAGTTCGTCGATCCGCTCTGCGTCGCTGGGGATTGGACAGCTGAGGGCCGCGCCCAGGCTCGTGTCCTCAAAGCCGAAAGTGTCCCACTCCAGGTAGCAACCGGTGGCCGCCAACTCCATCAGCGCTCCGCGGTCCCCTATGTGATCGAGGTGGCCCATCACGACTCGTTCCGGGTCGGCGCCCGCGGCCAAAAGGACGTCCATGATCTCGGGAGGTGAGGCGGGGTGAAATCCGGGGTGGATGAGTATGGACGCCCCGGTGCTCCGACCGGCCGCCGCAGAGGCACGCAGGACCTTTCGCTCATTGTCACCAAGCGGGTAGTTGTTGCCGAGCTCTCCGATGATCCCGCTCCTGACCCCTGTATCGCCGACGCCAACGGTAAGGTCGCGCACGATCTGTTGCCGGATGGACTCTTCGATTCGCTCGTCCATGTCGGCTGGATGGGATTGCGGGACGTAGTACCCCGCCCCCATCACGATCGTCACGCCCGTGGCTCGCGATATTCGCGCCAGGGCCAGGGGATCCCTGGCAATCCCGATGCTGGTCGTGTCCACCACGGTCCCGCCCCCCGCCACGCGGAAGGTCGTCAGTTCGCCGATCGCCTCCCGTTCGTCGAGCAAGGTGATCTCGTCCAGACAGGCGTTCTGATTGCGGGAAACGAACCCGAGCCGGTCGATCGTCAGCGGCGCATTAACCCACTCGCGTCGCGAGGCCTCATCTGGCATCCAGTGGTAACAGCGCATGTCTATCAGCAGGTGCTCGTGTGTGTGGGTCAGGCCGAGTCGGTCCGGCGGAACGGGTCCCAGGACGGTCTGGACGAATCCGGAGGTCATGGGGTGCCTCCAAATGCGAGGAGCCGGGCGGGATTGACGATCAGGACGTCGTCGACCTGCCGGTCGGTCCATCCTCGGTTTCGCATGCGCGCACGCAGGGTCTCAATCACGTGGGAGTAGCCTTTCCCGCCTTTCGACAAACGATGTGACCGCCAGCATACGTCGTGCGAGAACAGGATTCGATCCCCGTACCCTTCCGAAAGCAGAACCTCTGCCATTTCCAGGCGCTGGGTGTCGTTGACTACGAGGTCCGTTGAGGTGATAGTCCCCAGGGACGTGTCCTCGAAGCTTCCGAAATGGTCGAACTGCGCGTAACAGCCCGCCTGCACGATGGCGAGCAGGGCCGAGGGCTCGGGATGGCGAAAGCCAAGGTGGCCTATGGCGACCCTCCGGGGATCCGCACCGCCTCCGACGAGCGCATCCATGATCTCGGCTGCGGATCTTGTGTCCGGCCCCGGATGGATCGATATTGGGGCGCCGGTCGCCTTGCTTGCGGCAGCCGCGGCCGTCAGCACCCTTCGCGACGTCTCTGTGAGTGGGTAGGTGCACCCCAACTCGCCCAGGATGCCGGACCTAATCCCGCTGTCGCCGACACCTGACGTTACCTCGCGCACCATCTCCTCGTATAGGGAGTCCTCCGAGCGCAGGTGCAGGTCCGCCGGATGGGACAGAGGAACGTAGTATCCGGAGCCCATAACCACGTGCAGTCCTGTCGCGCGAGAGATGCGGGCCAACGCCAGTGGATCCCGACCGATGCCAGTGCTGGTTACATCGACAATGGTCCCCCCGCCGCAATGCCTGAACGCAGCGGCATCAGCGATGGCCTCGCCTTCGTCGTACAGGCCGAGTTGGTCACGGTTTAGGAACCAGCGGGACACCGTTGCCCCGAGGTTGTCCATCGCGATGGGCGCGTCGACGTAGGAGCGCTCGGACGCCTCGTCGGGCTCCACCAGGTAACACTCTAGGTCGACCAGCAGATGTTCGTGGGTCAGAGTTGGTCCTAGACTGTGCGGTTCTACCGGGCCAAGCACGGTCTGTACTATGCCCGCTCTAGGCATCGCTCCGCCTCCCACCCGGCTGCTTGAAGGTCAGGGCCTTGGCGGGGTTGGCTACGAAGATCTTGTCGATTAGCTTCTGGGTCATGCCCCGCCGTCTCATCCTGGGAACGATGCTGGTGACCATGTGGTCGTAGCCCTTCCCGCCGTGGGCTCTGAGGTGGATCTGGATGCACACGTCGTGGGAGGCTAGCAGCCTGTCCTCTGCGCCCAGCGATGCAAGGTACTCGAACGTCCCGATTCGATCCTCGTCGTTTTGGGCTAGGGCCTGCCCCTTGCCGCTGTACTGGAAGGTGGAGTCCTCGAATCCCCCGAAATGGTCGTACTGCAGGTAACAGCCGGTCGCGGCCAGTTCGGCCAGGGCCCCCCGGTCGACGACGGCCATCCCGAGGTGGCCCATTACGATGTTGCCAGCATCCGCGCCCTCGTCGAGGAGGATGCGCATGATCCTTAGCGCTCCGGCATCGTCTAGGGGTGGATGGATCGTCAGGGGGCAGCCAGTATCGATGCTGGCGGCGGCCGCAGATTTGAGTATGCGCATCTGCAGGTCGTCGATCGGCGCCACGATCCCCACCTCGCCTATAACGCCGGACCTTACCCCGGTGCCGTCGACCCCGCTGAGCACGTCCGACACCGTCTCGGCGTAGAGATCCTCCTCGCTCTTGTTCTCGGTTCCGGGCGGGTGGGCGCGCGGCACGTAGTACGAGGCCCCCATCACCACGTTCAGGCCGGTTGCGCGGGCCAGCCGCGCCAGTCCGAGCGGGTCCCGCCCTATGCCGCGGCTGGTGACGTCCACGATGGTGCCGCCGCCGGCCAGCGCGAAATTTTGCGCCTCATTGAGGGCGACCCGCTCATCGTGCAACCGGAGCACCTCCCGGTTTACGTACTTGAGCCGGTGGATCCAGCCGAGTCGTCCCATGGTGAGTGGCGCGTCTACCCACTGGACGTCAGTGGCGGATTCGGGCTCGGCGGCGTAGAGAACGAGGGAGCACAGCAGGTGCTCATGGCTAAGTGTGAACCCGGCGGAGTCCGGCTGGATTGGACCGAGTACGGTTTGTATCTTTCCTGTTGGGGGAGGGCTCAGCTGTCCGGACTCGACCCCCGGCGTGGTCTCACCAATTGCCGCGAGGGTTCGCCGATTTTATGGCCCGCTCCGGTCCCGGTCAACGCGCAGACGAGACACGCACGGTGCGTAAAGAGCGATCGGGGTCTTCGCCAGCCTGACCGGTGTTAGAATTTCGCCGCCGTCTGGCCATCCCGATTGGACCGAGGGCCCAGGAGGAAACGATGGGTGAGACCAATGCGCACCCGTTCATACCCAACAGCGCCCCCCGCGCGAGGGCGAGAGCACTAGAGGCGATTGGAATCTCCAGTGTCGAGGAACTGTACGCTACGGTACCGGACCGGGTCCGCTACAAGGGGAAGATGGATCTTCCCGAGCCTATCCGTTCGGAGGCGGCGCTCCGGCGCCACCTAGAGGAGATCGTTGGCAGAAGCCGCAGCGCAGAGGAGAGCCTGAACTTTCTGGGTGCGGGCTGCTGGCAGCACTATGTGCCGGCGGTGTGTGACGAGATTGCGAATCGTAGCGAGTTCGTAACAGCCTACGGCGGCACACAGCTCGGCGACCACGGAAAGTGGCAGGCGATCTTCGAATTCCAGAGCCTGCTCGGCGACCTGATCGGGATGGACGTCGTATCTTCCCCGACATACGACTGGGGCGCTGCGGCCGGTAGCGCGATCCTGATGGCCTGCAGGTACACGGGGCGGAACGAGGTGCTCCTGCCGGCTAGCGTAAGCGCGGACCGTTATTCCCAGCTGTATAACTTCGTCAGGCCGGTAGCCTCCCTAGGCAGGGTCCGCATGGACCCGGCCACGGGCCTGATGGACCTCACCGATCTGAGGGCAAAGGTCTCGGACCGGACCGCGGCCGTCTATTTCGAGAATCCGACCTTCCTCGGGGGCATCGAGCTGGGTGCACCCGATATCGTTGAGCTCGCCGGGGGTGCGGGGTCACTGTCCGTGGTGGGCGTCGACCCGATAACCCTCGGCGTGATAGCGCCGCCCGGGGAGTATGGGGCCGACCTTGTCGTCGGCGACATCCAGCCCTTGGGGATACACATGCACGGTGGAGGCGGGCTGGCCGGCTTTATAGCTAGCCGTGACGAGCCCGGGATCGTCGCGGAATACAACGCGATACTGATCAGCGCGGCGCCTGGCGAAGGCGAAGGCGAGGTTGGATTCAACTACTCTACCTTCGAGCGCACGTCTTACGAAAAAAGGGGCGTCTCGCCCGACTATATCGGCACGACCCAGTGGCTGTGGGGCATCGTTGCCGGAGTCTATCTGTCGCTTATGGGGCCGCACGGCATGCGTGAGTTGGGCGAGACGATAATGCAGCGCTCCTCCTATGCCGCAGAGCGCCTCGGCGAGATCGATGGGGTGCGAAGCCCGGCGTTGTCGAGCCCTTTCTTTAAGGAGTTCGCCGTCGATTTCTCGGGCTGCGGCCGCTCGGTGCAGGAGATAAACGCCGCGCTCGTTGAGTGCGGCATCTTCGGAGGCTACAACCTGTCGCGGGAATTTCCGCAGATGGGACAGGCCGCGCTGTATTGCGTTACTGAGGTTCACGACAGGCCGGAAATCGACAGGCTCGCGGTCGCTCTTTCGGAGGTGCTCAATTGACGGTGTATCCGCGCAACTACCATGCCGCTCGCTGGGATGAGCCCGTCATCAGCGATATGGGCAGCCCCGGCGAACGCGGTCTCCTGGTGGATGGGGCGGATCCGGCCATAGTCGATAGCGTCGGAGACCCGCTGGCGGCCGTCCCGGAACGCATGCGCAGGTCGCTGCCGCCGAACCTGCCCGAGCTCTCCCAGATACAGGTTCTTCGCCACTACCTGCGGCTGTCCCAGATGACGCTCGGCTTCGACCTGACGCCCGACGCCAGCTCGGGCACCTGCACGATGAAGTACAGCCCCAGGGTGAACGAACTGGTGGCCCGCAGGCCTCAGATTCGGGACCTGCATCCGCTCCAGGACGATGAGACCCTGCAGGGCATACTCAAGATAGTCCACGATTTCGGCCGGATTATGTGCGAGATTTCGGGCATGGACGAGTACTCGTTCCAGTCCTCCTCCGGCGCCCAGGGCATCTACACCAACGCCTGCATCATCCGCGCCTATCACGAGTCGACCGGGGAGATCGACCGAAGGACGGAGGTGATCACGACAGCTTTCTCTCATCCTGCGGACGCGGCGACGCCCGCGGTTGCGGGATTCAAGGTCATCACGCTGATGCCCGGCCCCAACGGCTATCCGGAGTTCGACGCTTTGAGGGCGGTGCTGTCCGACAGGACAGCGGGTTTCATGGTGACCAATCCTGAGGATACGGGGCTCTTTAACCCCCAGATGCCGGAAATGGTCGAGGCCGTGCGTCAGGCAGGGGGCCTCTGTGCATACGATCAGGCCAACGCTAACGGCCTGTTCGGCATCGTCCGGGCGGGTGACACAGGCTTCGATCTGTGCCAGTTCAATCTGCACAAGACCTTCTCCGCCCCCCACAGCTCGCAGGGTCAGGGTACCGCCGCCGTGGGTGTCAAGGCGAACCTGGCACGATTCCTGCCCAGGCCGACGGTCGGCTTTGACGGTGAGCGCTACTACTGGGACCACGACCGGCCGGACAGCATCGGGAAGATACGAGGCTTTAACGGCAATCTGCAGACGGTACTCAAGTCCTATGGCTGGGTCATGGCCCTCGGTGCAGAGGGTCTGCGCACGGTGGCCGAGACGGCGGTCATAAACAACAACTACCTGGCCACGAAGATCGCGCGCATAAGGGGCGTCGAGCTGCCATGGGATCCACATGTTCGCAGGCTCGAGCAGGTGCGCTACAGCTGGAAAAGACTGCACGAGGACACCGGCCTGACGACATCCGACCTCACGCGCAGGATGGCCGATTTCGGGCTGCAGACCTACATGGAGAGCCACGTTCCTAGGCTCGTTGACGAGCCCATGACCCTTGAGCCCACCGAGTCGCTCTCCCTGCAAGAGTTGGACGAATACGCGGCCGTACTGCAGGCGATCTCGGACGAGGCCTACGCGGACCCGGAGACGCTCAAGGGCGCCCCGTACAGGGCCGCGACCGATCAGCTGCCGGCCGAACAATTCGACGATCCCGAGAAATGGGCTATGACCTGGCGGGCGTACAAGCGCAAGCGGGCATCGTAAAGGTGATGTCACGCTCGGATCCAGGGACCGTAGTGGTGTCTGGACAGACTTCGGGCATCGCCCGTGCGGGGAGGACTTTCCAATCGCGCCGCAGAGCCTACCGGCCGGACGGAAGCGGCGGAAGGCCATAGCTGTGGCAACGGAAAGACTCGGCCTGATCGTCAACCCCATTGCGGGCATGGGGGGACGAGTTGGCCTTAAGGGCACCGACTCGATCGAGATAGTGCGCGAGGCTGTCCGGCTGGGAGGCCGGCCGGAGGCCCCGCAGCGGGCGGTTATCGCCCTCGGGCAGATCCTGAGGTCGATGGGCAACGGACTCGAGATCCTGGCCGCGCCGGGCAGGATGGGAGAGGATGAGGCGGTAGAGGCCGGTTTCGCGCCCGCAGTGGCAGGGGAGACGCCGGCGGAAACGACGGCCGAGGACACGGCCCGAGCGGCAAGGGCGATGCAGGAGGCTGGAGTCGGCCTGATCCTGTTCGCCGGCGGCGATGGAACGGCCCGAGACATCCACCGGGCCATCGGTGACACGGTGCCGGTAGTGGGCATACCCGCAGGGGTCAAGATGCATTCGGCCGTCTACGCCACCAGCCCTCGGGCGGCCGCCAGCCTTGCGGGGAGGTTCCTGCTCGAACCGGATCTGCCGCTGCGCGAAGTTGAGGTGATGGACATTGACGAGGAGGCCTTCCGACAGGGCTCGGTATCAGCGTCGCTCTACGGCTATATGAAGGTCCCCTATATAAGGGGCCTAGTACAGGGTGCCAAGTCCGGTAGCGAACCGAGCGACGAGGCGGCGTTGGCAGCAGTGGCTTATGAGGTCGCGGGCAGAATCGACGGCGAGCGCCTCTATGTACTCGGTCCGGGCACGACGCTGCGGGCCGTCGCCCGCCAACTCGGTGTGGATAAGACCCTGCTCGGGGTCGACCTGTTCAGCGGCGGCCGTCTGACCGACCTTGATGTGACGGCTAGGAGGGTGGAGGAGGCGGTCCGGGGCAATGAAAACAGGACCATCATCGTCGTGACTCCGATCGGTGGGCAGGGTCACATCTTCGGACGCGGCAATCAGCAGATCAGCCCATCCGTGATCCGGTCTGTGGGAAGGGATGCGGTCTTGGTCGTGGCCACAACGACCAAACTGGCGTCGCTGAGGGGGAGGCCGCTTCTCGTGGACACGGGTGACCCCGAGGTTGATGACATGCTCAGCGGATACGCTCGAGTGGTAACGGGGATCAAGATGGAGAGCGTGTACCGCGTCTCCACCTAGCCGCGCACGGCCTCGATGAAGCGCCCTAGCGCGGCCAGTCGCTGTGCGTGGTCTGCAATGCCTGCGCGCATGGTGGTGAACTGAGCATGAGTGACGCCGCCGACCGACCTCCACATGTCCACCTCTTGTGCCGCGCATTCGGGCGTCCGGCCCGACAGTTCGATACGCACTTCGACGCCGATCTTCGCCGGGTCGCGACCTGCATCCCGTGCGGCGCTGGCGATCACGGCGAGTCGGTCGCGGCCGGACTCGTCCGGGGAAAAGGGCGGTATGCCGACTCGAGCCGCCGTCCTGCGCGAGGTATTGGCGAACCAACCGTCGGCCATGCGGCCGATCCTGCGCAGCACCCGGTCCGCGCCCCCGCCGAACCACACAGGTATGGGCCGCTGGACGGGCGGAGGGTTTATTCCCGCGTCGTCAACGTGGTGGTGTTCGCCTGCAAAGGTCACAAGGTCGCTGGTCCACATGTGCCTCATCAGTTCGACCTGCTCTTCGAACCTGGCTCCGCGTGTGCGAAAGCAAGCCCCCAGCGCCTCGAACTCGACATCATTCCAACCCGAGGCCACACCCACCCGCAGTCTGCCGCCGCTCAGGATGTCGACGGCCGCCGACTGCTTTGCTACAAGGGCGGTCTGGCGCTGGGGTAGAACGAGCACAGATGTGGCGAGCCGGACGCGCCTTGTGGCGGCCGCGAGATAGCCCATCAGTGCGAAGGGCTCGTGGAACGGGTCGGTGTGATCGTACATGCCGCCCCACTGCGGTCGGTCGGCGCGGCCGCCTCCGAGGACGTGGTCGAAGATGGCGATATGATCGTAGCCGAGAGACTCTACGGCCTGTGCCCATTCCCGGATCTCTCCGGGGTCGGTGCCGATCTCGAGCTGGGGGAAGACTGCCCCGATCTTCACGCGGCCACCGCACACACACCCTTGGTCACTTGTAGAAGATCACGCGTTCGGCCGTCTCGCGCATGATCTTTTCGCGGTCCGCGTCCGAGAAGAAGTCGATTCGGTCGCGCACCAGGGAGATCTGCTCCTCATAGGTTTCGTCGATTAGGGCAGGAGGTGCGTCGCTGGCCCACATGAGGCGGTCGGGCCCGTAAGCATCATAGACCCGCCTTATGAGAGGTATAAGGTCGCCATGCGTGTGCTCTTGCTGACCGAGGGCGTAGAAGGCCGAGACCTTGACGTGCACGTTCTCGTGCCTCGCGAGCGAGCAGAGCGCGTCGACCTCGGTCTCGCGTATCGCGCCGCCGGCCCCTATGCGGCCCAGATGGTCGATCACCACCGTTGGCCTCGGGTGGGAAGCGCACATTCGGTCGATCTCCCCCAGGGCGTCGGCGTTTACCAGGCAGGAGAGGGTCTGGCCGGTCTCGGCAGCGGCCGAGAACATCGCCTCGTAGCCGGGTGTACTGAGCCAAGTGGCCACGACGGCGTCCTCGGGAACTATGCGAAAGCCGGTGATCCCCATTTCCAGCAGTGATGCCATCGTGTCGCCCACATCTGCCGACTCCGGGTCCACGTAGCCGAAGCCCCGAAAGGTGTCTGGCCAGCGCTCGATTGTGTCGATCATGAACTGGTTGTCCGTCCCGTAAAAGGACATCTGGACGAGGCCGATGCGGTCTACGTCGTACGGGTCGGCTATGCGAAGGAGCTCTTCGGGTGGGAAGTGCGGTGGATTGGCCTCCACCTTCTCCACGTCGGTGCCTCCCGGTACCGGGTAGCGGTCTCTCCTCGGATAAGCGGCGGTGTCGCTGGTCCATATGTGGACGTGTGCGTCTATCCATGCCATTGACGACCTCCGGACGGCCCATAGCTTCCGCGACGTGCGGCGGTGCCGGCCGACTGGATTGTACAGGCCTTCTGATCTGCCTCAAGGGTGCCTTAATGCTCCGTCGGATGCGCGTGAGGGTGAAGGCTGTCATTTGGCGTGCCGATCCCTGTCCACCCGGCAATTCGTCCTTGACTTGACTTGACTGATCTTGTAAAGTGCCGCCCAATTCTCGCGCGTTTTGAGGGGGGCGTGTCCTATGTGTCCCGATGATCGCGCGCCGTCTATGCCGCTCGCCGAGGATGGCGACGTGCAAGGAATAGGAATCAGTGGGAGGTCCATAATGAGAAGGTTAGGCTTAGGCCTCATCCTCGCCGCCCTTTCGGCCGTGATCTTTGCGGCCTGCGCAAGCGATCCAGAGATCGTTGAGGTCGAGAGGGTCGTCGAGGTGGTGAAGGAAGTCCAGGTCCCCGTCGAAGTCGAGGTCCCGGTCGAGATTGAGAGGAAGGAGATCGTCGAGGTCGAGAAGGTGGTGACGGTGGAGATTGAGACGGTCCGGGAAGAGATTGTTGAGGTGGTGAAGGAGGTTGAGGTTGAGGTGGAGGTCGAGAGGGTCGAGATCCAGACCAAGCTCGAGGTTGCCACTCCCACACCCCCGCCAGCAGGAACACCTCGGTTTGGCGGTACTCTCAGAATTGTCTCCCAGGCCAGCATCGCGACACTGGATGCGGTCTGGTCTCCCTTCTACGTGGTCGTGGCGGTGGGTCAGCATCTGTATGAGACCCCGCTCGGCTGGAACTCCAATCTGACACCGGGGCCGAGGATGGTTGACTCGTGGACGGTCAGCGACGACGAGAGGGTCTATACGTTCACGCTGCGCGATGGGATGACGTTCCACGACGGGCAGGCCGTCACATCGGCCGACGTGGTGGCCTCGCTGAAGCGCTGGCTGCCGGGCGGCTCGGCTCGAGCGACGCTCATGCGCGACTTCACGGCGGAAGAGCCATTCTTAGCCATCGACGATCTCACATTTGAGATTCGGATGAACCAGCCATACGGCGGTGTCATCCCGTCGGTCTCGCCCCCGCACTGGGGCCCGTTCGTGATGCCCGAGCGCATCGCTGGCACCACTGCGGTGACTGAGGGAGCCAACGAGTACATAGGGTCTTCCCCCTACAGGCTGGTTCGCTGGGACCAGGGCTATCAGGTGGTGCTGGAGCGCCACGAGGGCTATAAGGCCCGCAGCGAGCCCGCCGACCATATGATCGGCGCCTCCGTTTCTTACCTGGACAAACTGATCTGGCTTGAGGTTCCGGACGAAGAGACCAAGATAGCCGGACTGCAGACCGGTGAGTGGGATGTGGTTGACGGAGCGGCCTTCGACTTCTTCCAGCCGCTGACCGACGATCCCAGCATCGTCGTTCCCCTCTACAAGCCCGGCCACAGGTCGGCCATGAACATCAGCCCGAACAACCCGCCGTTCGGCAACGAGAGCTTGGTGCTCACCGATGCCCAGCTCAACGCCCGCAAGGCGGTCCAGGCCACGATCGACATCGAGGCGGTCATGCACTCGCTGGGTGATTCGAATCTGTGGACGCTGTGCCCGGCGATCTACTACTGCGGCACGCCGCTAGAGACGTTTGAGGCCGGGGAGTTCTACCACCAGGCCAACCCGGACCTTGGCATGGAGCTGCTGGCGGCCTCCGACTATGACGGTGAGACCGTGGTGCTGCTCAACCCCACGGACTACGGCACCATCACCCCTACCGGCATAGTACTTAGGGCGCAGATGCAGGACATCGGGCTCAACGTGGAGATGCCGGCTCTGGACTGGGCGACCATCGTGGGTCGGTTCGCTGAGACCGACTCCTACCACATGTTCACCGACTGGTACGTGCACTGGTGCTGCGACGATCCGATCGCATGGCCCAACCGCGACGGCGTGCCTGGGAGGCACCCCTACAACGAGGAGGGCATCGAGTTGAGGGTCGCGTACGCTCAGGCCACCGACCAGGCGGAGAGGTTCGCCCTGGTGGAGCTGATTCAGAGGAACATGTACGAAGAGGTCATCAGCATCCTCCTCGGTCAGTTCTTCAGCATCTACCCGCACACGGCCGATCTCAAGAACTTCGAGGTAAAGGCGATCCCGTTCTACGTGAACACCTGGCTAGAGCGCTAGGACAGACAATCGGCTGAAGTTAGGGCCCCGGGCACAAGCCCGGGGCCCTTTTTATTGAGGCCCGCATGGACGGCGCGCCCGGCAGGCACGCCGTCAACGAGGAGGGCATCGAGCTGAGGGTCGCGTACGCTCAGGCCACCGATCAGGCGGAGAGGTTCGCCGTGGTGGAGCTGATTCAGAGGAACATGTACGAAGAGGTCATCAGCATCCTCTTCGGTCAGTTCTTCAGCATCTACCCGCACACGGCCGATCTCAAGAACTTCGAGGTCAAGGCGATCCCGTTCTGCGTGAACACCTGGCTAGAGCGCCAGGGCAGGTAGTCGGCTGAAGTTAGGGCCTCGGGCATAAGCCCGGGGACCTTTCTTATTTGTACCCAATGTGGATCGGGAAAACTTCCTGCCTGTAGCCAGGTAGGAGTGCTGTTGACGCATCTGCCCTCTGACCAGCGTCTGGAATCCGGCCGAAAGGCGACGGCATGGGACGCTCGATAAGTGACCTGCTAAGGGCTGGGCCTGTGCATCGAGCTGCCGAGGAGCGCCCCTCATATGGCCTGGGGTTTTCGCGCCCTATGCGCGGCCGGGCAGACGCCTCACTACCTTCCCTTGGGCTGTCGCGGTGAACTCTGCGGGGCTGTCGGGGCGTTCCGCGCCTGCGGGCACGGTGGTCTAGCTGGCCGCCGCCCGAGCCTCAGAGGGTCTGAGCTCGGGGGCGTGAGCTGTCGAACTAGGTGGAGCGGCCGCCACAGCCCGGGTGGCTAAAGACCAGTCGATGGTTCGCGCCGGTCCGCGTCCGTTTGTGATCGGCGGTGCCGCGTCGGCCGCTAACGCCTTCCTTCGTGGCCGACTGTCTCGCCTTCGACGGTTGCCCATATGTCGGTTTTGGGGTCATAGATCTCGACTGAGTCGGACCGCCCGCCGAACTGACCTCCGTCAAAGCCGCCGGTCACCATCACCGTGCCATCGTCCAGCAGCGCTGCGGTGTGAAGGTTGCGCGCCAGGTTGAGATTGCCTGCCGTCGACCACGTTCCGGTCGCGACGTCGAACTTCTCGGCAAGCGTGAACTCGCCTAGCCCTCCGGCGATGAGCACCAGTTCGTCGCCTACCAGGGTCGCCGTGTGGTCGGCCCTGGGATGCTGCAGCGTACCGGCAGAAGTCCACGTGTCGGTCTGCGGATCGTAAATCTCGGTCAATGCGATGGGCTCTTTGTCCGTCCCGTAGCCGCCGACGACCAGCACCCTGCCGTCCGGCAGCAGAGTTGATGTGTGAGACCTGCGGGCGGTTAGCAGGCTGGCGGCCGTCGACCAGCTGTCGTCCGACGGATCGAATATGTCCACTTCGGCCAACGCCTGCATCCCCGCTCGCTTGCCGCCGCTTACGAGGACGCGGCCATCCGCCATGCGCGTGGCCCTCAGCCATGCTCGCTTCCCGGACATGGTGCCGCCATCGCTCCAGACCTCGGTATCCGGGTCGTACAACTCCGATGTATCCAAGTAGGTGGCTATCTTGCCGCCGACGACCAGCACCCTGCCGTCCTCCAGCAGTGCCATGTGGTGGTGGACTCGGGCGCCGATCATTTGCGCCGCCACTGTCCATGTGCCCGCCACCGGGTCGAAAATCTCGGTGGAGAACAGGTACGAGATGGGTCCGCGTCCACCGGTTACCAGCACCCTGCCGTCGCCGATGAGCAAGGCCTCGTGGTGTTCACGGCCCTTGCTCATCGGGGCGGTCGAAACCCAGTCACCCATCTCGGGATCAAAGATCTCGGCAGTTCCTATGGGCGGTCCGGGCATCGACATCGTTCCAGGCCCCTTGCTTCCGGCAATCAGCACCCTGCCGTCATTCAGTTTTGTGGCGGTGTGGTATACGCGAGGCTCGGTAAGCCTGCCTGCGGTCTTGGCCTCCAGCTTGGCCAGCTCGTCTTCGGCCGACTTGGACCCGGGGGCCTGCACGAGCACCTGTGGCGATTCGGTATCGTCGCCACCTCCGCATCCTGCCGCCGATAGGGCAAGGGCGAGAGACAACGTCATCAAAATGCCAGCAGCGAACTTCGTCATCGGGACCTCCATCGTTCTGTGTGCCAGGGGGATCAGAACGACGTTGCGGAGCGCTTTACGCCCTCCTGATTCATCGAGGCGGTGGGACCGCCGTGGGTGGCCGGGATTCTAGCAGCGGCCTAATACACAGTCAACTTGACATAAGACCCGGCGACCGGGTGGCCTAGTGGCCGGTGCACCGGCACGCATCGGGTAGCAAGGGGTTGACAACAAAAAAGTCGGGCTGTATCGTACCCCGGTCTAGGCACAGGGCGTGCCGCCGTGACCGCGTGTTTTATCCCCTGCGGGGCTAGCCACTGGCATCGGCAAAAATCGGAGTTGACGGAGGAAGATATGAGACGGTTGGCGATACCTTTGGTCCTTTCCGCGATCATCGCGGTCGTTGCAGCCGCCTGCGCGAGCGATCCCGAGGTCGTGGAGAAGATTGTTGAAGTGCCGGTGGTAGAAGAGAAGATCGTCGAGGTCGAGGTTGAGAAGGTGGTGGAGGTTGAGACCGAGAAGATCGTCGAGGTCGAGGTTGAGAGGGTCATCGAGATTGAGACCGAGAAGATCCTGGTCGCCACGCCGACGCCTGACGTCGGGACGACCGGACCGCAGTTCGGCGGGGACCTTCGGATAGTCTCGCAGGGCTCGATCAGCACGCTGGACCCGGTGTTCTCACTGTTCTACGTGGTGAACGCGGTGGCCTCGCAGATCTACGAGGGCCTGTACGGCTGGGACGGCAATCTCGAGGCGCAGCCTCGGCTGGGTGAGTCGTTCACGACCAATGCTGACGGGACCGAGTACACGTTCAAGCTGCGGTCGGGGGTCGAGTTCCACAACGGAGAGACGTTCACGTCTGCCGACGCGATAGCGTCGATCAACCGTTGGAGGGACGCGGGCACGCCCGCCGCGGGAATCGTGCGCAGGTTCACCGATGACGACGCGCTGCAGGCTGTGGATGACACGACGTTCACCTGGAAGTTCGATGAGCCGCTGGGAGCGGTGATCTTCATCCTGGGGATCCCGCACGGCCTGATGCCGATGATTCCGGAGGGCCTGGCGGCGACGCCGTTCACGGAGCCTACGGCAGAGAACGTGGGCACCGGTGCATACCGGTTCGTTGAGTGGCTGCAGGGAGACAAGGTGATCCTTGAGCGCAACGACAACTTCGCGGCCAGGAGCGAGCCGAGCACGCCGGGCGCGTACGCCGGTGAGAACATCGCGTACCTGGACTCGCTGACGTTCCTTGAGATCCCCGACGAAGAGACGAAGATAGCGGGACTCGAGACCGGTGAGTGGGACGTGGTGGACGGAGCGGCGTTCGACTTCTTCTCGAGGCTTACGGACGACCCTGACATCGGGGTGGCGCTGTACAAGCCCGGCAACAGGTCCAATATCTACCTGAACCCGCAGATCCCGCCGTTCAGCTACCTGAAGGGTCGGCAGGCCCTGATGACGGGAATCGACGTAGAGGACTTCATGTTCGCGCTTGGTCCTAACGACCTTTGGATCACGTGCCCTGCGCTGTACTGGTGCGGGACGCCGCTGGAGACGGACATAGGGGCCCGGTTCGACATCGAGCTCTCTGACGGCAGTTCTGCGACGATCGGGTACGACGTCAACAACATGGAGCTTGCCCAGCAGCTCTTGAACGAGTCCGACTACGCGGGTGAGACGGCGGTGATCCTCAACCCGACGGACTACGGTACGATCACGCCGCTGGGTCCGGTGCTCAAGTCGGTGATGCAGGACATAGGCTACGCGGTAGAGATGCCGGCCCTTGACTGGGCGACGGTGACGTCGATGTTCGGCAACACGGACTCTTACAGTCTTGCTACGGACTGGTACTCGCACTGGTGCTGCGGTAACCCGATCCAGGACCACCTGATCTCGGGAACGCTGGACTTCATCATCCGGGACGAGGACCTGATCAACCTGCAGCTCGAGTTCGTGCGCGAGACGGATGCAGGCAAGCGTTTCGAGATCGTCGAGGAGATCCAGACTCTGCGCTGGCAGAAGGTGACTTCGCTATCGCTGGGGCAGTTCTTCCCGATCGTGCCCCACACCAATGACCTGAAGGGGTTCGAGGTCAAGGCGATCCCGTTCTACGTCAATACTTGGGTAGAGCGGTAAGGGCATAGGCCCAGCCAGATAGGGCAAAACGGGGCCCGCGGCCATCACGGCCGCGGGCCTTTTCTTTGTGTGCCGGGCATGAACGTTAGCTTGGAGGTGAGAGTCCTCTACCCATCCTGACGGAGGAGAAGGGTTAGCGAAGCGCAAGGGCGTGGCCGCGAGGCGGGGTCTGAAGGAAGCGCAGAGCAAAGTCGCGACTCGACGAACAGGAACCGGATGGGAGGCAGGACCGGTCGGACGAGTGAGCAAGGAGTCACGAAGTCCATATCCGTCAAGGGCCAGTGCTGTAAATCCGGCGGGTGTGCGATGAAGGCTGGCGGTCTTACCCCGGGAGGTCTGAGCCGTGTTTCCAGAGGGAACTGGGGGAGCTGTGAGGCACCCCGACCGCGGTGCAGAAGTCAGCAGAGGGCATAGTAGTCGATCCCGAAAGGGAAGGACGAAGGCCCGAACGGTAGGGAGAGGCGAGTAGGACGCGCATCTCATGGGCATAGAGCGGCAGAACATCCAGATGCGTCTGGCCTTTTCCGAAGGAGATCGGGGTGAAGCCCCGGTGCCCTCCGGGGAAGGGACCGAAATGCCTGTGGCGGTGTGCGCACCCGAAAGCCCGGCGGAAGATGGGATTTCCTACAACCGCACAACCCGCCGAACCGCCGTGTACGGACCCGTACGCACGGTGGTGTGACAGGGAAAGCCTGTGAGGGCCTACCTATGTCGATTGTCCGTTGTCAGGTCGCGCTCCGTTGGTGGAAACGCCTAGCCTTCCATGTCCGGCCATTGCGGGTCCGGTCGAATTTGACAACAAAAGTGCCGATATGTACCTTACCCGCGGATAAAGGGCACAGAACGTGCCCCCCTCCTGCGTGCGTTTCCCCCTACGAGGCGTGTGTTATCGGGTAAGGCATTAGTGTGGTCTAAGGGAGGAGAACATGAAGCGTTTTGCGATACCTTTGGTCCTTTCCGCGATCATCGCGATCGTTGCAGCCGCCTGTGCGAGCGATCCGGAGGTCGTGGAGAAGATCGTCGAGGTGCCGGTGGTGGAAGAGAAGATCGTCGAGGTCGAGGTTGAGAAGGTGGTGGAGGTAGAGACCGAGAAGATCGTCGAGGTCGAGGTTGAGAAGGTCATCGAGATTGAGACCGAGAAGATCCTGGTCGCCACGCCGACGCCTGACGTCGGGACGACCGGACCGCAGTATGGCGGGGACCTTCGGGTAGTCTCGCAGGGTTCGATCAGCACGCTGGACCCGGTGTTCTCGCTGTTCTACGTGGTCGGCGCAGTTGGGACGCAGATGTACCAGGGCCTGTATGGCTGGGACGCGAACCTGCGGGCGCAGCCGCGGATAGCCGAGTCGTTCACCTTGAGCGAGGACGGGACCGAGTACACGTTCAAGGTGCGGACCGAGGTAACCTTCCACAACGGTGACACGTTCAAGGCAGCGGACGCGATAGCGTCGATCAACCGGTGGAGGGATGGCGGTACGCCTGCTGCGGGCATGGTGCGCAGGTTCACTGACGACGACGCCCTGCAGGCTGTGGACGACTCGACGTTCACGTGGACGTTTAACGAGCCGTTGGGGGCGGTGGTGTTCATCCTAGCTATTCCGGCCGGGCTGATGCCGATGGTTCCTGAGGAGATGGCGGCGACGCCGTTCACGGAGCCGACGCCTGAGAACATAGGTACGGGAGCATATAAGTTCGTCGAGTGGCTGCAGGGAGACAAGGTGGTGCTGGAGCGCCACGACGGGTTCGTGGCCAGAAGCGAGCCGAGTTCTCCGGGTGCTTATGCGGGAGAGAACATCGCGTACCTGGATACGGTGACGTTCCTTGAGATCCCTGACGAAGAGACGAAGATAGCCGGCCTTGAGACCGGTGAGTGGGACGTGGTGGACGGAGCGGCGTTCGACTTTTTCCAGCGGCTTACGGAAAACCCTGACGTCGGTGTTGCGCTGTACAAGCCCGGTAACCGTTCGAACGTGTACCTGAACCCTCAGATCCCTCCGTTCAGCTACGAGAAGGGCCGCCAGGCTCTGATGACCGGAGTTGACGTAGAGGACTTCATGTTCGCGCTTGGTCCTAACGACCTTTGGATCACGTGCCCAGCTCTGTACTGGTGCGGGACTCCGCTGGAGACGGACATAGGGGCCCGGTTCGACGTTGAGCTTGCCGACGGCACCACGGCGACGATCGGGTACGACGTCAACAACATGGAGCTTGCCCGGCAGTTGCTTGCCGAGTCGGACTACGCGGGTGAGACCGCGGTGATCCTCAACCCGACGGACTACGGGACGATCACGCCGCTGGGTCCGGTGCTCAAGTCGGTGATGCAGGACATAGGCTACGAGGTTGAGATGCCGGCCCTTGACTGGGCGACGGTGACGTCGATGTTCGGCAACACGGACTCTTACAGTCTTGCTACGGACTGGTACTCGCACTGGTGCTGCGGGAACCCGATCCAGGACCACCTGATCTCCGGTACGCTGGACTTCATCATCCGGGACGAGGACCTGATCAACCTGCAGCTCGAGTTCGTGCGCGAGACGGATGCGGCCAAGCGGTTCGAGATCGTTGAGGATATCCAGACGCTGCGCTGGCGGAAGGTGACATCGCTGTCGCTGGGGCAGTTCTTCCCGATCGTGCCCCACACGACCGACCTCAAGGGCTTTGAGGTGAAGGCCCTGCCGTTCTACATCAACACGTGGCTAGAGCGATAGCGCCGTAGCCGCCAACCGGGTAGGGCAAAACGGGGCCCGCGGCCATCACGGCCGCGGGCCCTTGCTCTTTTGGACAGCCTGCCTTGCCTAACACCTGAGCAACTCCCTTTACCGCACTGCGTAGGCGCTGGTAGGCCTAGGACCCTGTGCTAAACTGGATTGCCAAGACCCCCTAGCGAATGGCAACCGTTCGTCTCCTGTCGCGCCTAGGGTGTCCATGACAAGCCGAGTGACCACCTCACACCTCCACTCCGCAATCAGGCTGAACGGCCCCCGACTGCTCGCCGCAGTGATGGCCGTGTCTGCCATCGCCTGCTCATCAGCGGCCGCCTCAGAGCAGGTCGCGCCGGTAACGATCGGCGACGCCCCGGCCCTGGGGACCCACATCAACCAGGCGGACATCGACGCGGGCGAGGTCACCCTCGAGGAGCTTGTTGCGCACGGAGAGTTGCTGTTTACCGCGCAGTTCAACACACTCGACGGGGCCGGCCGGCCGGAGACGACGGGTGTCGGTGACAGCCCGTTCCGGGACAGGCGCGAATTCCCGGATAACTTCAACCGCGTATCGGGTCCCGACGCCAATTCCTGTGCGGCCTGCCACAACATCCCGCGCGTGGGAGGGGCGGGCGACAACGTCACCAATGTGTTCGTGGACGCCGAGAACCACCCGTTCGTCGACTTTTCCGGTGGAGCGGGGGATGGCTTTAGGACAGACCTGACGCTCCAGACGGTGGGGCCTGAGCGCAATTCTGTGAGCCTTTTCGGGTCCGGTCTGATCGAGATGCTCTCAAGGGAGATGACGTTCGATCTCCAGAGCACCCGCGACCTTGCCCTGCGCGACGCGCGCGAAAGCGGCCAGGCGATCACAAAGAGCCTGTCCACCAAAGGGGTGGATTTTGGTCACATTACGGTCCGACCCGACGGCACAATCGACACCTCCGCGGTGGAGGGAGTGGACAGTGACCTGATCATAAAGCCGTTCCACCAAAAGGGCGCCATAGTGTCCCTGCGCGAATTCGCCGTCAAGGGCATGAACAACCACCATGGCATGCAGGCGACCGAGCGGTTCAGGGACGGTATTGACGGCGACGGCGACGGATACGTAGATGAACTTACGCGCGGCGATTTGACCGCGCTCGTGGTCTTCATGGTGACGCTTCCAGTGCCGGGGCAGGTCCTCCCGGCCGATCCCGCGGCGCGCGCGGCCGCAGAGCGGGGAGAAGAGTTGTTCGCAACCATCGGCTGCAATGCCTGCCATCGCAGCACGCTGCGGCTGGAGAGCCCCTTGTTCACCGAGCCGAACCCCTTCAACCCTCCGGGCAAGCTCAAGCTTTCAGACGTGTCCAGGCCGCTGTCAATCGACCTGACGGCCGAAGGCCCCGGACCTTTCCTGAACCTCGAGCCGGATGGGTCCTTGCTCGTGCCGGCCTTCACCGATCTCAAGCGACATGACATGGGCCCCGACCTGGACAATGAGGCCGTTCGCCAGAACGGCATCGCAACTGAGGAATGGCTGACCAGAAAGCTCTGGGGCGTCGCCTCTGAGGCGCCGTTTCTGCACCATGGCAGGGCGACGCTCATATCCGAGGCGATCCTGCTGCACGGCGGCGAGGCTGAAGCCCAGCGAGCGGCCTATGAGGAGCTGAGCCCCGAGGACCAGGCGGCGGTGATTGAGTTCATCAAGACCCTGCAGATCCTGCCGGAGGACGCGGTGGACGTGGTCGTGGATTCCACCCGTGGCCAGCGCGCCGCCGGTGGGCCGGGAACCGTCGCGATGTCGGTCCTGGGCGGCGCGCTGGGCGGGGTGATATTGACGCTGGTGGGCATGGTCGGAGTCGCGCTCGGCCGGCGCCGCAGAGGACACTCGAGCTGATCGGGGCGTCGTACCGTGGGCCCCTCAAGGACCGATGAGGGGGCGCCGCGAGCGCTTAGGTGCAATCGGTGAATCCCTATTCGCCGCGTGCGCCATCTGTTTGATGACGGTCCTCGTTGCCTGTGGCGGCGAACCCGGGGGCGATGGGATCGCCATACGGCCGACCTTTGAGTCGGACGTCGCTTCCCCGGCAGCTCCCGAGCAGACTCTACCCGGCAGGGCGGATTCCGTTGACTCGCCCCCCGGGCCATCCCTCGCCGATCGCGAGCCGGTCACGCCCTTCACCGAGGTCGCTGCCTCGGCCCTTAGCGAAGGGCACGACAACTGGAATGACAGGCCGGGGACGGTGGTGTTTGACTTTGACCGCGACGGCGATCTGGACATATACATAACTCAGAAGGGGGGCCATCCCAACCGGCTCTACGAGAACGACGGCTCGGGAGCGTTCCAGGATGTGGCCAGGGAGGCCGGCGTTGCCCTGACGGACAGTCACAGCACCGGAGCCATGGCCTGCGATCTCGATAACGACGGTTTCCAGGACCTTTACGTCTCAGCCTGGGGCGACCCGGAGGACCAGCTCGGATTTCGTTCGCCGCCCGATACCCAGGGCAACACCGACTACCTGCTGCGCAACGATGGCGACGGCAGCTTCTTCGACGTTTCCGATTCGGCCTTCGGGGAGGACCGGAATCTGCGGTCGGCGATGTCCATTTCCTGCGCAGACGTTGATAACGACGGCTGGCTCGACCTGCTGGTGGCGAACCTGGGTGCGCACGACTTCCGCACGTTCGCCGGGCCGCACCATCCCGGGCACTTCAACCTGCTGTACATGAACAACGGGGACATGACCTTCAGGGAGGTGGCGGCCGAGGCCGGGGTGGCGGGAGATCAGATCAGGATGCTCGACCCGTCCGGCCAGTCCATACTGTTCGCCGATCCCGACACCGGTGAGCAGTTCGAGGGTTGGGATCCTACGAGCCGCGACCGCCTGGGCAACCAGGTCGGGGAGCCGGCTCCGCAGACCCACTCGACCCTCATGTTCGACTTTGACGATGATGGCGACCCGGACCTGTTCGTGGCCGACGACGGGGACACGCTCAAGGTGTTTCGCAACGACACCGCTGACGGGGATGTCAGATTCACCGGTGTCGAGGAGGCCCTCGGCCTGGACGTTTCGGGCGCCTGGATGGGTTTCGCCCTTGGCGACTACGATGGCGACGTGGATCTGGACGTGTTCGTGACGAACATCGGCTATCACGCGATGATCAGGAGACCGCAGGACACTCCAACCGGATCGTGCCAGTATCTTCAGCGCTTTAGCTGGGGGACCTGCGCAAACTTCCTGTTACGCAACGACGGCCCGGGCCAATTGGACGGTCTGGGCATGTCGGGCATTTTCGTGGAGGCGGGGGGCCAGGTCGACATCCTCAGGAGTCCGATCTTGGCCCCGGACGCTCTCGACGCCACCAAGATTCATCCATCCCTCCCGATCCCATCCGGTCTTGCCGCCTATGACTTCGGCTTCGGCACCACCTTCTTTGACTTCGACAACGACGGCGACGTCGACCTCTACTGGCTGGGCTCCAACAAGAACAGCGGAGCCGGGCCCGGCGGCGACGTCTACCCCGGCGTTGGGCGCCTGTTGCGCAACGACGGTGCCGGTGCATTTGAGGACATCACCGTGCGGGCTCACCTGCTCGACATCTTCGGCGTGGACTACTCGGTGGTCGATCCGGCCGATCCCGGCTTCGATGCAGTGGCCCAGCGCATCGCCACCAGGTTCCATGAGAACGGCAAGGGGCTCGCCCACGGCGACTTTAACGGAGACGGGTACGTCGACCTCGTCGGCACGAACAGCAGCGGCACCGTGTGGACCACGGGCGGTCCAGAGAGCCTGGCGAACGCCCCCGGGCCGGTCTTCGTGTGGATCAACGGAGGAGGAGCCAGACACTGGATAACGCTCCGGCTCAGGGGCCGCATGGCGATCGACGGCACCGGGAGCAACGCGGACGGCATCGGTGCGCGCGTGCTCCTTACCGCACGGCCCGATCCGGGTGCCGGACCGAGGACGCAGATTCGCGAGGTGTACGCGGGCGGCAGCTACCTTTCCCTGGATAGCCTGGACGTGGAATTCGGCCTGGGATCGGATGCGGTCGTGGACGAGATACGCATTCGTTGGCCCAGCGGTATCGAACAGATCCTAACGGACATCGCCGCAGACAGGGTGTTGGAGGTAGTCGAGCCGGAGGCCGGAGGATGATACGGCGCATGGCTCTCGTGCTGCTGGCGGCTGTCGCCCTGTCATGCGGAGGGGGACAGACCGCAGCGGACGGCACGACGGGACAGGCCGAGACCTTCGCCGAGAGCGACGAGGTCGTCGTAAACCGGCTCATGCTCTCCGCTCAGCGCTTCCAGCAGCAGGGAGACTTTGCCAGTTCCATAGAGGTGCTCGACAGGCTGGTACGCATCGATCCCGACAATGCCGAGGCGCATTACCACCGGGGCAACGCCAACAGGAGGCTGGGGCAGCTGGAGGAGGCGATAGGGGATTACGGTGCGGCGCTGCGCCTCGACCCTGAAATGGTGGACGCATACCTGCGCCGCGGCGTCTCTCACGCGAATCTGCGCCGCTTTGCGGAGGCGATCAGGGACTTTGACCAGGTGATTCTGATCGGAGGCCCGGACGCCGCCATGCTGCGCAACAGGGGCCTCGCCTACTACGAGCTCGGCCGGTGGGAGAGGGCCATAGAGGATTTTGACATGGCCATCGAGCTGGACCCCAGGCTTGCCGTGGCCCACAACGACCGGGGCCTGTCCTATGTGAAGCTGGGTCTGTACCGGCGCGCTATAGAGGATTTTGGTAGGGCGGTCGAGATCAGCCCTGAGTTCGCCGTGGCCTTCGACAACCGGGGCAGCGCCTGGCAGGCGCTGGGCAATTTCAACTGGGCGATAGACGACTACGGTCGCGCCCTGGCTATCGACCCGACCTATGCACCTTCGTACAACAACAGGGGCAACGCCTACCGCGGACTGCACGATCACCAGAGCGCGATAAGGGACTATGACGAGGCGATCAGGCTCTCTCCACGCACGGCCTCCAGTTACTTCAACAGGGGTGTGACCTACGGGCTTATCGGGGATTGGGAGGCGGCCGTTAGGGACTACGGGTTCGCCATCGCCCAGGATCCCCTGTACGCCGACGCCTACTACAACCGGGGCGGGGCATTCGGGAATCTTGGCGACTTTCAGGCCGCGATCGCCGATCTGACCACGGTCGTGACGATTCAACCGGACAGGGCAGAGGCTTACCACAGCCGCTCGCTCGCGCACCTGAATCTGGGCGACGAGAGGGCGGCTGTCGCAGACCTGGACACGGCGATCTCGCTGGATCGCGGTCTGACCGTCGCCTACGGCGACAGGGGCGCAGCCCACGTGCGAGCTGGCGATTTCGAACTGGCCGTGGCCGACCTGGACCGGGCCGTCGAGCTGGACCCCGACTACCTTGCGGCGTACGTAAACAGGGGCCTGGCGTCATTCGGGCTGGGTGACTACGAGAGCGCGGTCGCTGACCACACACATGTGATCGGCATAGACCCTGAGCGGCTGGACGCCTATGCTCACCGGTCGCGGGCCCTCACCATGTTGGGCATGGACGACCTGGCCGCAGCCGACATCGAGTTCCTCGCGGGCCGGGGGGCCGATGTCGAGGCGCTGGAGGCCGAGCTGGCCGAACTGAGGGCGGGCCGCTAGCGCTCCGCCATTGGACTAGCGTATGGCGGCGGCCGGCGCGGAGGCCTTCTCGTTGAGCAGCCGCCCCTTCCAAAAACGTGAGAGCGCAAACGGTCGGATGGACTTGGGCGTCGTGCCCGTCACGATCAACTCGGCCATCATCTTGCCCGCCATCGGGGCCGCCTTAAAGCCCCATGTGCCCCACCCGCAGGTAAGCAAGAGGCCGTCAAGTCCCTCGACGCGCCCCATGATAGGCGCGTAGTCGGGCGTCATGTCGCACAGCCCGGACCACTGGCGCAGCATCTTGAGGTCGCGCAGTCCAGGGAACATCTTGAGCACGCCTGCGCTGAGGTGGCTTATGGCCTCGAAATCGGACCTCATCGAATAGGTCTGGTACGGGTTGACCCCGCCTCCCATCACAACCTCCCCGCGGTCGGTCTGGTAGACGTAGGCGTGAAGATTGGCCGAGGAGACGGACACATCGATAAACGGCTTTACCGGCTCGGTGACGGCGACGTGCAGGGGATAGGTCACCACCGGGAGTTCCACGCCTGCCAGGTCGGCTATGCTGGAGGCCCACCCAGCGGTCGCGTTGACGACGATGTCGGCCGAAATGGGCCCTGCCGGAGTGACCACGCCGGTTATGCGATCGGCCGAACGGGTCAGCCCCGTGACCTCGGTGAAGGGCCGGATGTGCACCCCTGCGCGGCCGGCGGCACGCGCGTAACCCCAGACCACGGCGTCGTGCCGGATCACGGCCGCCGACGGGTGATACAGGGCGGCGATTATGGGAAGCATCTTTCCCACCCTCAGGTCCATGGCCGGCACGAGTTCCGCTATCTCGGAAGGCCCGACCATGTGGCTGTCCACGCCCAGAAGCCGGTTGAAATCAGCCCTCGTCTGTAGGCCGTACATGGCCGCCTCTGAATGCGCAATATCGAGACGTCCCGTTCTGTCGAACATCAGGTTAAGGTCCAGCTCGACCGACAGGTCCTCGAACAGCTTTAGGCTGTCGCGGAAAAAGGGGATGGTCTCCGTCGTGTAGTAGTTGGCACGCAGGATCGCCGTGGTCCTCGCACTGCCGCCGCCGCCCACATATCCGCGATCCAAGACCGCAACGTCGGTTAGTCCGGACCTGCTCAGGTAGTAGGCTGTCGCCATTCCGTGCACGCCGGCGCCGATGATCACCACGCGGTATCGATCCCGATGCTCGTACTTCGGGAAGAAGTCATGCATCCTCAGCATCGGGAGGATCAACAGCGCTCCTCCAGGGTTGCCAGGGCCTCGGTGCCGACAAAGGCCATGCCCCGGCCCCTTCCGGCCTCGGCCACCGACTCCCACATGTACAGGCCGTACTCTCGGCCGAAGAAGAGGCGGTACGATGGGAGGGCGCCCAGATCGGAGCGGACGATGAGCGCGTAGACCTCGGCCAGCATGGTCTGAGCGCAGGCCCCGTTCGGCACGGCCGAGGGGCGGATGTCGAGATCGGTAAGGCACGAGATGACGTGACCGGCAAGCGGGCCCACCAGGCGGAAGGACGCAAACGAGGACGTTACGTCAAAGACCGTCGCATCGTGGGCGAGCGCCTCGACGGCCGGACGCAGGTCACCCTGGCATCCGGGCGGTGCCGTGATCCACGCTTCGTCGTCGGCCAGGTGGGCCACCTCTACCCCTATATCACCACCCGGGGTCGGTACTGCCACCTTCGATGCCCTGCCCACCGCGGCGTGCGCACCGAGTCGCCCCAGGGCTGCCGCAATATCCGTACGCTGCAGCCGCAGTTTCGCAAGGTGGCTCTGCTCCACGACGCCGACGCGGTCTCTTGCGGCCTCGACTTCGGCCCCGTTGTCCGCAAAGCTCAGGGGAACCAGCCAGCCACCGGCATTGCCCATCACGGCTCCGGCGGTCATCAGGTCCTGGTGGGTGGGTGTGAGGGCCACCGGGGGGCGGTCGGTGGTCATGCTCTGAGGCGCTTTCCGTCCGGATCATAAGATGGCGCCATCCGAACGGTTGCGGCCCACATGTCGCTGCCGACCAGTATGTGAACCGGCCTGCCCTCTTGTGCCAGTCTGGTGGTCACCATCGCCAGGCCGAAGGGCAGTCCCGTCGTGGGACTGCGTCTGCCGCTCGTCACCCTGCCGACCGGGGTACCGTCGTCGACGATGGCCGCCCCGTCCGGGGGGACCGGGCTGGCCGGGTCCATCTCGAAGCCGACCAGACGATGACGCGGCCCACGCCTGCTCGCAATACGCAGGCCCGCTCTGCCGACGAAGTCGGGCTTGGTCATCCTGACCGCCCATTCCATGCCCAGCTCGATCGGCGTGGAGATCGAGTCGGTGTCCTGGTTGACTATGATGTGGCCCTTCTCGAGCCGAAGTATGCGCTGCGCCTCAAGGCCAAAGGGACGTATCCCGTGCTCGCCGCCGGCATCGCATATTGAGTCCCACACGTGCTCTGCGTACTCCGCCGGGAAGTGCACCTCCCAGCCGGTCTCCCCCACGAAGCCTATGCGCAGAAGGATCGACGGCACACCCGCGACGACGGCCTGGGCGGCTCGCATGTACGGAAAGGCCTCCGGCGAAAGGTCGGCATCCGTCAGGCGCCACAGCGTCTGGCGTGCAAGGGGTCCCGCGACGTTGATCGCCGCCAGGCCCGATGTGACGTCAGCCATCTGGACATCCAAGGCTCCCTCCGCCCCCATCCACCACTTGCACCATTGCTCGATCATCTCGATATTGCCGGTGGTGGTGGTCACCAGATACCTGCCATCGCCGAGGCGCGTCACCGTTCCGTCGTCCAGTGCGGTCCCATCATCCAGACACATCACGCCGTAGCGGACGCGCCCGACCCTCAGGTTCGACATTAGGTTCGCGTACAGAAAGTCCAGCAGCCTCGGGGCCTGCGTTCCGCGCACGTCCAGTTTGCCCAGGGTGCTGACGTCGATGATGCCGACCCGCTCCCGCACGGCAATGGCCTCGCCGTGGGGGTCCCCGTAACTGTGGGGACGCTGCCACCCTCCGGCGTCGACCATCCTTGCGCCGAGCGAGAGGTGCTTGTGGTGCAGGGCAGTGGTCTTGACCGGCAGGTGGCCGGGGCCGGCCAGAGCACCCAGGGGCACCGGCGCCGACGGGGGGCGCATCGTGATCAGGCCCAACCCCGCAATGGAGCTGTCGGTCGTCGCGGCCGCCGTCTCCGAGAAGTTCCGCAGGCACATACCACCCTGGCAGGGGCCCATCGTTGCGGTGGTGTAGCGCTTGAGTATCTGAATGTCTCCAAAACCTTCCGCCGTGGCGCGCCTCAGGTCGCCGACGGTCACATCCTCGCAAGGACACACGAAGATCTTGCCCGGTCGCCCGTTGTGCGGGACCTCCTGCAAGGCCTGGTAGGGATCTTGACCGGCAAGGTCGGAAGGCTGTGGCAGGCCCAGCGCGGCCTCTGCGCCCCGGTGCCTTCCCTCCTCTGCGGAGGCTTGAGGGTCCTGCGTCCCGATCAGGCGGCCCGCGAGATAGACGCCGTCGGGAGGCTCGGTCGGTACCAGGGCGCCCATGCCTGCGTCGTACCTGGTCGCACAACCGGCCTGCAGGGCCAGCTGGGCTGTGGGCTGGAGCCTGCCAGCCATGACCAGCAGGTCGCAGCCGATGCCGGCGCTCCTCCCCTCGCTGTCTGCGAATATTGCGCCCTTGACCCTGCCGCGACCCGCGGCGCCGACGAGCGTCGCACCGGTCTCGACCCTGGTCACCGAAGCGACCGAAAGGGGGCCGGCAGCCCCCGAACCTCGGGCATCCAGGATGGCTGTGACCTCGACCCCGGCCTCGGCTAGCTCTGCGGCGGCCTCGTATCCGGACTCGTCCAGGGTAGCGACCACTGCGCGCCGGCCCGGGCGGACGCCGTACATGCGCATGAGGCGGACGGCCCCGGACGCAAGCATCAAGCCCGGAAGGTCGTTGCCCGGGAACAGGAAAGGCACCTCGTGGGCCCCGGTCGCCAGCACAACGCGGGCGGCCCTGACCGTAAGGACCTCGCCCCCTCGCAGCACGGTCACTAGATTGTCGGAATATAGTCCGAAGGCGGTCGATCCGCTCCATACCTCGATCGAGGGCTCTGCGCCCAGACGGGAAGCCAGAACGTCGGACTCGGCTGGCCGCCGGCCAGCGCCGATTCTCGGCTGGTCGTCCACGAGCACCACCCTTGAGCCCCGGCCGGCGGCCGCAGCAGCAGCAGCGGTGCCGGCATCGCCGCCGCCGATTACCATCACGTCCACATGCACCGATCGGTGGCCAAATGCCGGGTGATGGTCCGATTCAGGGTTGATGCTGCCCAGTCCCCCGGCCCTGCGGATGATGGGCCTGGCAGCCTCCCAAAGCGCTTTGGGCTTGTGCAGCGCCTTGTAGTAAAAGCCGACGGGGAGTATCTTCTCCGCGCTGTCCAGCACTGACATGGCGTCAAGCCCGATTGACGGCCAGGCATTCTGTGACCGCACGACCATCCCATCAACCGCCGGGGTCGTGCAGGCACGGACGTTGGGCGTGCCGTCGACGGTCATCAGGCAGTTCGGGCACCGACCGGCCACGCAGAGCAGTCCCCGCGGGCGGTGGTACTTGAAGCTGCGTGACATCGTACGCAATCCGGCTCCGGCAAGCGCCGAGCCGATCGTGTCGCCGGCAAAGCCCTCTATGCGATGTCCGTCGAGAGTGAAGGTGATCCCCTGGCCGCGATCGATCAGAAGGCCCGGGGCCCGGCCGGTCCTCATCTCACCGGCCATCTAGCCGCCAGCGCGCCGCTGCTGCGGCCATCGGGACGCCGATACGCTGTTGGAGACGGTGTCCCGCTCCGCGATCAGCCAGCGGCGGCATCCGAACTTGTGGTACCACCACTCGGTCTGCTCGCCCGCCAGGTTGCGTCGCGAATAGAAGTAGGAGGACCAATCCCGCTCAGATGCCTGTGGACTGGGCCGGGAGAGCATCTCTCCACCGAACCTGAACTCGTCGACCGCGCGAGGCCCGCAGTTGGGGCAGGGGATGAGGAAGGACATGGCGCTAGAACATCGTCAGGTATCTGTCGATCTCCCACCGGGTGATCTGGCCGTGGTAGGAACTCCATTCCCCCGATTTGACCCTCATGAACTCGTCGTAGATCGGACCGAGGGCATCCTTTATAACCTGGTCGCTGGCCAGTTCATCTAGGGCCTCGGGGAGGGACTGGGGAAGCGTCCCGACGCCTCGCGTCTCGAGTTGGTCTGTGGACAGTTCATACATGTTGCCGGTGTTGGCATCGCCGGGGTTGAGCCCGCGCCGTACGCCGTCCATGCCCGCCGATACGTAGGCGGCGAAAGCCAGGTAGGGATTGCATGCCGAGGAGACGGTGCGGTCCTCCAGGTGACCGGGCCCGGCGGTACGGATCATCTGCGTGCGGTTGTTGTCGCCGTAGGTTATGAACACCGGTGTCCATGTGTGTCCCGAGCGCGCGCCGAAGACGGCATGGCCGGTCTGAAGACGCTTGTAACAGTTGACCGTCGGAGAGGTCACCGCACAGAGGGCCCGCGCATGCTCCAAAATGCCTCCTATGAAGTGCAGGGCCGTCTCCGATAGACCCAGGCCGTGTGCGTCTGCGTCGCCTTCGAAGACGTTGCTCTCGTCCTCGACTGCGGCGAGGTGGAAGTGGATGTGGCCTCCGTTTCCGGTGCGGTCCGCGAACGGTTTGGGCATGTGCGTGGCCACGGCGCCGTATTTCTTGGCGTACTGGCTGGTCATCATCTTAAAGAAGGTGTAGCGGTCCGCGGTCACGAGCGCGTCGGCGTAATGGAAGTTGAGTTCGTACTGACCGTTGGCGTCTTCGTGATCGGCCTGGTATGCGTCCCAGCCCAGCGAATTGACCGCCTCCATCAGGTCGCCGAGGTAGTCGAAGACGTTAGATATGCCCTTGAAGTCGTAGCAGGGCTTTGCCAGGGTGTCCACGCCGTCCGGATCGTGGATCTTGATCGTGCCGTCTCCCTGCTTGGTTACAAGGAAGTGTTCCGGCTCGATACCGACGTTGAACACGTATCCCTCGTCGCGCAGTTCGCCCAGGACGCGCTTTAGGTTCTGGCGGGGGCAGTACGGATGTGGCTCGCCGTCGACGAAGAGATCGGATGCGAACCGCGCGGCGCCCTGGCGCCAGGGAAGAGGCGTGTAGGTGTCCAGGTCAATGCGAGCCAGCATGTCGTGGGAGTGCGGCCCCTGCCCCATGCCGTCGAGCGCGGCGCCCGCAAAGCCCGCTCCATCGTCCACGATGTCGTCGAGGTGGGCTACGGGAACCATCTTGACCTTCGCGGCGCCGTGGATGTCCACGAATTGGGCGAGGACGAACTCGACTCCGTCCTCCTGCATGCGCTGCTTGAGTCCTTCACGTGGGTCGGGATCGGAACTGGCCAAGGTTGCTCCTTAATATGTTTGACTCCGCCCTAGTCCAGGGGCGGTCTGTGTGCTAGTGCCCCGCCGACGGAGGCGAGCTGGGCCCCGGCGTGAATGACCGTTGCCTCATCGAAGCGTCGCCCCACTATCTGGACGCCGATTGGCAGGCCTTCCGCGCTGAAGCCGAAGGGCACCGAAATCGCCGGCGCGCCGGTCAGGTCGAAGACGGCGGTGCACATCAGCGCAGTCCTGCCGGGCGTGAGTTCGCCGTCCACGTCGAGTTCAGCGGAGTCATGGGGTGGAGCGGGCACCGCCGTGGCCGGGCACAGCAGGAGGTCAAACTCCGAGAAGTACTCCATGAACCCGGAGCGAAGGGCTTCCCGCGTCGCCAGCGCCGCAACGTGCTGCCGGCCGGTCGGCGCCGGAAGGCCCATGCGCCGCTTCATCGACACGGCGACCTCGTCCTCCCGGCCCTCCATCAGCGGCCTAAGGTCCGGCAAACCCTCCGCCGAGGCGATCGCTCCGGACGCCCCGAGCGAGTCGACGTCACGCATGAACGGCAGTGCCACCTCCTCGACGGCGCACCCCAGCGACTCGAGGGCTTCGGCGGCCTTGCGCACTGTGCCCTGCACCTCGCCGGCAACGGGAGAGACCGGTCCCTGTGCGTAGTAGCCGATGCGTTTCGCCGCGATGGGGCCGGACAGATCGGGCGTCCGGGTGGGGGGCGCCGGCACGGCGTAGTGATCGCGCCCGTCCGGCCCCTCGATCACGCCGAGGACGAGGGCTATGTCCCGGGCGGACCTGGCCATCGGACCGATGTGGGTGTGTTGGAGGAGCGTGTAGGGCACGTGGCCGGTCATCGGCACGCGGCCGTGGGTGGGCTTGAGGCCGAATATGTTGCAGTAGGCGGCCGGAACCCGGATCGAGCCTCCCGAATCGCTCCCTATGCCCAGCGGTGACATGCCCGAGGCTATGGCAGCGGCCTCGCCGCCGCTGGATCCGCCGCTGGTGCGGTCTTGGCTCCACGGGTTGTTGGTGCGTCCGAAAACGCGGTTGTCCGTTTCCCACCAGAGTGTGAATTCCGGGGTGTTGGTCTTGCCGAGGAGCACCCCCCCGGCGGCCAGGATTCGGGCTACGACCGGTGCGTCGGCGCTGGCCCTGATGCGGGAGGTGAGCAGCGACCCGCTGGTGGTGGGGTAGCCGGCGACGTCTATGCTGTCCTTGATGGTGAACGGCACGCCGTGCAGCGGGCCGAGGGTCTGACCGTCCATTACGGCCTGCTCGGCCTGCTTGGCCCTGTCGAGGGCATCGGCCGCGGTTGCGACCACGGCGTTCAGCTCCCCGTCCAGGTCGTCGATGCGGTCGATGTGGGCCTGTACCAGCTCTACGGGCGACAGATCGCCGCAGGCTACTAGTCCGACCATCTCGGCCGCGTCAAGGTAGGTCAGCGGCTCTCTCAAGAGTTGGTCCGAAGGCGGGGTGGAGACGGCGGACAGGGATGTCTCATCGCGGCATAGAGCCCTATGTATAGTGCCTCGAGAGCTTACCTACCCAAGATATTGCGGCGTATAGTACACATCGTGTGATACTCCCGCAACAGGTGGGTCCAAACTGAGGCAAGGATCCCCTTAGTAAGGACGACAGCTGCCTGCTGGCAGGGACCGGACAGCATCGTCGATAGGCGCGAGTTAACCGGACGGTTGACCCGCGAAAGAGACCTTGGGAATTCGATAAACTTTTCGGCCGATAGACTGCGGCTATCACGATTGAGGCCGCTGGACCGGACCACCGGGAAGACCGACCGGTCAGGAGACTGGCCGGCCACGCATCGGGGCGCCCGACCTGGCGGGACGATGCGGATTGGTCGATTTCTCAGGTGGGGTTGACACCCCGGCGGGCCGCTGTGTAGTGTACCGGGACACCTATGGCATCGTCTTGGTGCCTATTTCGTCTGCGTACAGTCACTTTCCGAATGACTCCGCCTAGTCAGTAGTTGGGAGGTTGAGGTGCAAAGGTATCTACTCCAGCGCCTGGTGGCCTCGATACCGGTCCTGTTCATACTGGCGGTGATCATCTTCGCCGTGCTCAGGGTGTCTGGAGGAGATCCAGCCGCCATCATTGCGGGCAAGGATGCGCCCCAGTGGCAGATCGAGGCAATCCGCAAGGACCTGGGACTCGACAGGCCCATCATCGCCCAGTTGGGTATCTACCTGAAGGATGTCCTCTCGGGGGACCTGGGCAAGTCGATCAATTCGAAGATCCCCGTTATCAGGCTGATCCAGCAGCGGGTTGTGCCCACGATCTCGATCGCCATCATGACGGAGCTTTTGACGTTACCGATATCAATCCCGCTGGGGGTTCTGGCGGCCTGGAAGGCGAACACCTGGGTGGACAGGTCCATTATGGTGTTCAGCTCCTTGGGCTTTTCCATCCCGATCTTCTTCCTGGGGTTCCTACTGATAAAGGCGTTCGCGCTCGAGTTGCCATGGTTCCCTGCTGCGGGCTACGTGCCTCCAGAGGAGCACTTCGGGCGGTACCTGCACAGGCTGATTCTGCCGAGCCTTGCGACTGCGATCATCTTCTGGGCGTTCCTGGTGAGGATGACCAGGGCGACGATGATCGAGGTGCTTCGCGAGGACTACATCCGAACGGCCAGGGCGAAGGGACTGGCCGAATCGAGCGTGCTGATCAAGCACGCACTCAAGAACGCGGCCCTTCCGATAGTGACCGTCGTCGGCTGGGGCATCGCCGAGCTGTTCGCGGGCATCGTGGTCACCGAGCAGGTCTTCGCGGTGCCGGGCATCGGTCGGCTGATCGTCGACTCGATCGTGCGTCGCGACTACCCGGTGATCCAGGGGGCGATGCTCATAGTGGCGGTTCTGCAGGTAGTTGTGAATCTTCTTACCGATCTCTCATACGCAGTGTTTGACCCGAGGATCAAGTACTAATGCAGCAGAACATACAGACTCCCCAAACCTTCGTCCCTGCTCCGCCCTCGGTGCAGGACCGGCTGAGCGCCCTGCGGCAGGCGGCCGTGGCCAAGTACAAGTGGACGTGGCGCCGCCACCCGATGTTCATCGTGGGCCTGGCCGTCCTTGTGTTCATGGGTCTTCTGGCGGTGCTGGCCCCGGTGCTGGGCACGGTTGACCCGACGGCCGTCGACCCGCCCAATCGTCTCAAGGAACCGAGCGGAGAGTACTGGTTCGGGACCGACTTTGTGGGCCGGGACGTGTACTCGCGTGTGATCTACGGTGCGCGGATATCGCTAGCGGTGGGCTTTGCGGTCGGTGCCTTGACGGCGCTGAGCGCAGCGATACTGGGACTGATCGCCGGGTACTTTAACTTGGCGGACCTGATCCTTATGAGGATCATGGACGCGATCATGTCGATACCGAACATACTGCTTGCGATCGCGCTTGTGTCGATCGTGGGCGGGAACGTAGCGATAGTGATCTTTGCGATATGGTTCGTGGTGTTCCCACGCGCTGTAAGGGTGGTGCGCTCGTCTGTGCTGAGCCTCCGCGAGGAGGTGTACGTGGAGGCGGCGCGCGCGATAGGAGCCCGTACTCCCCGCATATTGTTCCGGCACGTGTTTCCGGGGACGATAGCGCCGCTGATGGTGACCGGCACGCTGATCGTAGCCGGGGCGATCCTGACCGAGGCGATCCTGAGCTTCCTCGGCGCGGGGATCGATCCCGAGACGCCGGCGTGGGGCTCGATGATGGCCGACGGACGCAGGACTATCTCACAGGCGCTGTGGGTTGTGGGGATCCCTGGCGGATTCCTTACGGTCACGGTGCTGGCGATCAACGTGATGGGTGACAACCTGCGGGACATGCTCGATCCCAAGCTGTCCCGCTCCGAGGGCTGATCTAAGAACCGGATTCGGATGAATGGGCCCGGGCAACCGCCCGGGCCCATTTTTTTGCGATCCTAATGTCCGCATCGGTCTCGTAAACTCGATACATGCCACTAGGTCGACCCTATCGGTGCACATCGGGGATGAGCCTTCGCTCGGTGCGGGTAGCCTTAGCTGTGGCGATGGCGGCAGGCTGCGCCGTTCTCGCCGGTTGTGGCGACGTAGGCGAAGGACCAGCCACGGCTACCGTGCCCTCGCTCAAGATCGACGTCACGCCGCAGGTCGTCTGCGTGCAGGGCGTGTGCATTGACGCGCAGACAGGTCAGCGAGTGGAAAGTGGCGAAGACAGGATCGACTCGTCCGTCGTGGACGAGTCGAGGCGATCCGCGGGCGGTGCGGAGGTGCTCCGCGGCGAGCCCAAGCGGCTGGCGCCCACGGGAGGGGAAGCCGGGACCGCAGAGCTGGTTACGCCCTTTACCAACATATCCGAGGAGGCGATGGGTAACGACTGGCGCATCTGGAACGACCGGCCCGGCGTGGTGATCTTCGATTTCGACCGCGATGGGGATCTTGATTTTTATCTGACCACCGAAGGCGGCCATACAAACAAGCTGTTTCGCAACGACGGGGCCGGCGCCTTTACGGATGTGGCGCTGGAGGCCGGCGTTGCTGTCAAAAGCAGCCATAGCACCGGCGCGGTGGCCTGCGACCTGGACAATGACGGGTTTCAGGACCTTTACGTGGGAGCATGGGGCGATCCCAAGGACGAGCTTGACTTTCGCTCCTACGGTGCCGACGACGGCATCGCCGACTCACTGTTCCGAAACAACGGAGACGGAACCTTCACGGACGTGACCGAGGCGGCCTTCGGAGATCTGGTCAACATGCGCTCGGCCACCTCCGTCGCCTGCGCCGACATAAACCTTGACGGTTACCTGGACCTGTTCGTCGGCAACCTGATGGCGCACGACTTTCGCGATTTCTCCTCAGGCAACCACCCTGGCCACTACGACGTGCTCTACCTGAACGCCGGCGATATCACATTCACGGAGATAGCGGCAGAGGCGGGGGTAAGGGGTAGGGAGATAGTTATGCGGGATCCGACGGGCAAGCCCATCATGTTCGAGGATCCGGCGACCGGGGAATGGTATGAGGGGTGGGACCCGACCTGGCTCGACGACGCCGGCAACGTGATCGGGGAGCCCACCTCGCAGACGCACGCGGCCTTCTTCTTCGACCACGATGACGACGGAGATCCCGACCTGTGGCTCGCGAGCGACGGCGACCGACTCAAGATCATGCGAAACGACTCGGACGGGTCGGGCGTGAGGTTCACGGAGGTGGCACACGCAATAGGGATCGACAGGGTGGGAGCGTGGATGGGCTTTGCGATCGGCGATATCGATCTGGACGCGGACCTGGACGTGTTTGTCACCAACATCGGATACCATCCCAACACCCGGCCGCCCATGCGCGGACCCAGCGGCTCCTGCGAGTACCACCAGCGCTTCAGCTGGGGAACATGCCAGCACTACCTTCTGCGAAACGACGGCACCGTCGACATCGAGGGGGTCGGCACCGTCCCCCATCTCTACGACGTCGCTCCGTCGACACGCGTCATACCCAGCCCCTACATGCCGCCGGAATCGCTCGATCCCTCGAGGATCGACCCACTGCAGCCCGTCCTGTCAGGCCTTGCCGCCTACGATTTCGGTTTCGGGGCGACCTTCTTCGATTTCGACAACGATGGTGACCAGGACCTCTACTGGCTGGGTTCGATCGTCGCCTCCGGGCAGGGTCCGGGAGGCGATGCGTTCCCGGGCGCGGGCCGCCTGATGCGGGGAGACGGCGCGGGAGGCTTTGAGGACGTCACCATCCGCGCCAGGGTGCTCGACGTGCTCGGCGTGCAGTACGATGGCATCGACGATCCCGACTCGATCTTCACCATGAGGAGCCGCAAGATATCCAATCGCTTTCATGAGAACGGCAAGGCGGTGGTGCATGGAGACCTTAACGGCGATGGTTACGTCGACCTGATCGCCACCAATAGCAGCGGTCCCGTGTGGGAAGGCAGGGAGAGCACTATCTCCCAGATCCCCGGTCCCGTGTTCATCTGGATGAACGGCGGCGGCACCAACCACTGGATCACTCTGCGGCTGACCGGGCGTATGGCGATCGACGGGACGGGCAGCAACGCCGATGGCATAGGCGCCAGAGTATACCTGCGTGCGCAAGGTAGCCACTCGGTGCAGGTGCAGGAGGTCAGGGCCGGCTCGAGCTACCTTTCGATGGACAGCATCGATCTTGAGTTCGGCCTCGGGCAGGCGTCCTCGGTCGAAGAGATCGTGATCTACTGGCCCAGCGGAGTGGTGCAGGTCGTACAGGACCTGGAGGGCGATCGGATTCACGACATTGTGGAGCCGGCCCGGTGACAGATCGTCTGGTGTGGCCGGCTGGCGGCCCCGGCAGGGTGGGGGCATGAGGATAGGGCTGATCGGCTGCGGCCATCACGGGCGCACCAGGCTTTCCGCGGCGATGGCCGCCGTACAGGGGGTGGAGCTGGCTGCATGCGCGGATGTCGATGAGGCCGCAGCGGCCCGCACGGCGGCGCAGTGGCGATACCCCGGTGTCCACTCCGACTATCGCCGGATGCTTGAGTGCGAAGGGCTTGACGCGGTGATGGTGTCGCTCCCGCATCACCTTCTGGCCGAAGCGTCGGTGGCAGTCCTCCAGTCGGGAGCCGACCTGTTCGTCGAAAAGCCTGCCGGAGTAGACGCGGCCGAGGCGGCTCTGATACGGGACGCGGCCGCCGCGTCCGGGTCCAGCGCTATGGTCGGTTACTGCATGCGCTACAACCCGGGACGGATCAGGGCGCGCGAACTGATTGTTGGCGGGGCCGTGGGAGAGCCCGTCCAAGCGCTTGCCTGCAAATCGGCGACGCCGCTCGAGCACTGGACCTCCCGCATGGAGTTTGGCGGGGGGCAGCTTCGCTGGCACGGCGTGCACATAGTGGATCAAGTGCTCTGGATGTGCGGCGCCCGCCCGGTCAGGGTGCATGCCGAGACGCGCTGGCACCCGGAGACCGGGGCCGACCGCGACACCGCCTTTACGATCGTGTTCGAGGGAGGCCTGACTGCGAGCGTAACGGTGTCGGCGAGCCTCTCACGGCCATTCGACTTCGTCGAGGTCTTCGGCACGCGGGGGAGGATCAGGACCGAGTGGCCCTCTGAGATCCTGGACGTGCAGAGCGAGGTTGTCGCCGAGTACGAGACCCAGACCAGGATCACGCCCATGCTCCCCGACTACAACCAGATGTACCGGCTGCAGATGCGGGATTGGGTCGACTCGCTGGCTGCAGGGCGCGAGCCGCCGATACCGGTTCAGGCGGCCGTGGACGTGCTCAGCGTAATCGATGCCGTGTACGAGTCCGCCCGATCCGGCTCGCCCGCGGCCGTCGTTACCGACCATAGATGAAGGGCGCGACACCCTGAAGGTCACATCGGTCGTAACGACCCCGCTCAGCACGGGCCAGTTGCTGGTGAGAGTGCACACCGACCAGGGACTCATGGGCCTTGGGGAATGCTACGTCCTCGCCCCCGGCGTCGTTAAGCGATTCATAGACGACCTGCTGGCCCCCCTCGTCATTGGAAGGGATCCCACGCTTACCGCAAGGCGCTGGGACGACATGTTCTACGCGACCACGCGCTACGGGCCGATGGGCCTGCAGACCGCGGCGATAGGCGCCGTCGACATCGCGCTGTGGGACATCGCGGGCAAGGCCGCCGGGCGGCCGATCCACGAGCTGCTCGGTGGGGCGGCGACGGGGACGATACCGCTCTACCTGAGCACAGGCATGGGCTGGAGAAGGACCCCGGAGGAGATGCTCGAGGCGGTCCAGCGTGGCCTCGAAGGGGGTTTCCGTGCATTCAAGGTTCGCATGGACTGGAACTCCGATCGGATCGATCGTGATCCGCAGGCTGATCTTCTGCGCTTCAGGGCCTGCAGGGACTTTCTGCCGGGTGAGGTTGCGCTCAGCTTCGACGCGAACAATGGCTACACCGCATCGACCGCCGTCAGCCAGGGCAGGGCGCTCGAGCAGATGGGAGCCGCCCACTTCGAGGAGCCGGTACCCCAGCACGACATGCCCGGTCTTAGGAAGGTGGTGCAGGCGCTGGACATCCCCGTCTCATTCGGAGAGCAACAGCACACGCGCTGGCAGTTTCGCGACCTCATAGAGTTGGCCGACCCCGACATTCTCCAGCCCGACGTGGTTCTGGCCGGAGGCATCACAGAGTCGGTTCGCATCTACCAGGTGGCGAGGGCCTGCGGCAAGGAGATCATGCCCCATTGCCCGACCGCGGGCATCGCCAGCGCCGCGAGCCTGCATCTCTACAGCACCCTGATCGACGCGGTGCGTCCGCACGAGTACTCTGAGGAGTTCTCGGGAGACCCGTCAACCATTCTCGCAAGGCCCGTTCCCAGGCACGGCGGCGTGGCCACCCTGCCGGAGGGGCCGGGCCTCGGCATAGAACTGGACGAGGCCGCCGTGGATCGCCTGTCGGTCGACGCTTGAGGCGCCCCGGGGACCCCGAGGCGGCCTAGAGGCGGAGGTCGCCAGGAGCGGGGTTTATCGATGTGCGCTGGTGGACGACGAATTGCTGCTCGTTGTGAACGACGTCCTCGTCCAGCTCGACCCAGTTGCCCCAGGGATCCTGCACGTAGACGCTGCGCAGACCTGCGATTAGCTCGACCGGCGGGTTGTTGACCTTCGCGCCCATGGCTTCTATCCGGGCCAGTACCTCGTCGATGCTCTTTACGTTGAACGACAGGTGTGCCGCGCCGGTGACGTTCCTTCTGTACTGCTCTGCCGCGTCGCGTTCCTCGGACTTGGGATTGACGTACTCGATGATCTCCAGGGAATGGCCGTCGATTCCACCCACAAACGCCGCCTTGACCTGCACGTCGTCATAGCCGAGAAGCTGGGACAGCTCTGCACCGCCGGCTTCCACCTGGAACCTGACCGACAGGCCGATCCCATCGCAGTAGAACTCGATGGCCTTTTCAATGTCGGTAACGACGAATCCCGTGTGATTGAGCGTGACTCCCATCTGAGAGGTCCTCCCCGCCTGAGGTTTCGATCCGCTGCCCGTAAGCCCTCACCCGACGGTGACCGAACGGGCCCGCAACGACTAAAGACACTACAGACACCTTCGAGCCCGCGCAACCGCCTATGGACTTTGGAGTTCCTCGGCGAAGTTGAACAGCTCGGGCAGCCCCCCGGTGTGGACGAAGAGCGCGGTGTCGCCCGGGCCCAGTACGCCCGTGCGCGCATGATCGATGAGGCCGGCCATGACCTTGCCCGTATATACGGGGTCGAGCAGTATCCCCTCGAGCCGAGCCAACATCCTTATCGCTTCGGCGCAGGCGGGGCTCAGCTTTGCGTATCCCGGCCCGACGTAGTCGCCTATCTGTACCACGTCGTCCCAGCCGATGCGCTCCTGGAACCCCAGGTGCCTGAGGGCGTTGTTCGACCAGGTGACCATGTCAACGAACGACTCTTCGGGTGTTCCGACCAAAAGGCCCTTCACCTGCCACCCCAGGCCCAGTGCATCCGACGCTATCTGAAGGCCGCCCTGCGCCCCGCCGCTGGCTATGTAGACCTTGGTTTCGCCGACGCCCAGTTCATCGAGTTGATCGGCTATCTCCAGAGACGCGTCCATGTACGAGATTACGGCGGACGAGCGTGACATATGCTCCCCTAGGTGGTTGTAGGGAACCCGGCCATCGTCTCTCAGCCGGCTCTCTACTTCCTCGACGTAACCGGCGACCTCCTCTGCGTCGGTGGTGTCCAGCAGGTGAAGCTCAGCGCCGAACAGGCTCTGGATTAGCAGGTTGCCCTGAATGGGCCTGCCCCGGCTTCCGGGTGCGATGCACACGTAGTCCATGCCAACCTTCCTTGAGGCCGCACCGATGATGCGAGAGTTGTTGGACATCCAGGCATTGACGTTTACAGACACGTCGGCACCCTTTTCCAGCGCGTCGGCCATGCAAAAGTCCATGTGCCTGACCTTGTTGCCTCCGAGGACCAGCCCCGTGAGGTCGTCGCGCTTGATCAGCACCCTCACGCCCAGCTCCCGCGAAAGGTTCTCCGCCTCCTGAAGGGGTGTCGGGACGGCCGCTATGCGAACTCTCGGCAGCCCGGCGAGGCGGTCACGCAGTTCACCCCTGGTCATGGCTGGCATCCTGAACGGCAATGAGGTCATCGACCTGGCTGGACGACTGCAAGGGTCGCAATCGCCTCGTCGGGATCGGGGGTGATCCCGGCAACCGGCTCGGGTTCCAGTGCCAGGAAGGCGAGCGAATAGCGGCCGAACTTTCGGACCGTCGGCGCGGTCTGGCCGCCCTCAAGCTCGATCTCCGCCTCGCCCAGCGGGCCGCTCGGCACCCTGAGCTTGAGCCGGATCAAGGCCCGGCCAGGCTCTGCGCACGTCTCGCCCGCAGGGCAGCGGGTGTCCTCAACCAGCCCCATGAACTCGACGATCAGTCCGCCTGGCCCCAAGGGGCTGCTGATCTCCTGGCCCGGGCTCAGCCGTACGGGCGTCGCCAGTTCCACGGACGTTGCTCCGAGGCCGGGGTTGGCATCGACGGGCTCTGCGAACTCGAGGGCGGCCTCATCGATCTCGGGCTCTTCGGTCGGCGTGGGCTTCGGCGTCGGCCTGGTCGTTGGCGTGGGATCGGGGCGGGGCGTTGGGCGGTCGTCACCCGATTTCGCGGCCGCCGGGGACGAGGACCCCACCGAGGTCAGTACCTCAGTGGAGGCCAGTATGCCGTCGCTTCCCGTGCCACCCATGACCACGACTCTGCCGTCCGCGAGCCTGGCCGCACCGTGCCGGTAGCGACCGATTCTAAGAGAGCCCACCGTCGTCCATCCCTCCGTCCCGGGATCGAACACCTCGCTCGGCGCCAGCTGTCCAACGCCTCCGGTGACCAGCACCCGCCCGTCGTTCAGCAGCGTCGCGGCGTGCTCCACCCGTGGAAATTCAGTTTCCCCGGCCGACGACCATGCGTCGGTTTCGGGATCGTAGATCTCAGCCAGGGTCGTCTTGCCCCTGCCGCCCACAACCAGGACTCGCCCGTCGGCCATCAGGGTGGCGGTGTGAAAGGCCCGGGCGATGGACATGGGGGCCGCCGCCACCCAGGCGTCCTGGTCCGGGTCGTAGATTTCCGCTTTGTTCGAGTAAGGTCCGTCCTGCTTGCCCCCACCGGCCACCAGCACCCGTCCGTCGGCAAGCCGGCTAGCGGTGTGGTTGACCCTGGCCTCCGACATAGGGGACGCAGCTGTCCAAGCGCCGCTATCCGGATCGAATATCTCGGACTCGGCCAGGGCTGAGATCAGCAATCCCCTCTCGTCGATGCTGCTGCCGCCTATGACCATTACGCGGCCGTCCCGCAGCTCGACGGCGCCCATCGAGTCACGGGCCGCACCCATATCGCCGACGGCGATCCACACGCCGTCGGCGGGGTTCCACATCTCGACAGAGGCTATGGGCACCTGCTGTTGGCCCGTGCCGCCGGCGGCGATTACCCGCCCGTCCCTGATCTGGACAAGGGCGGGAGACCTGCGCTTGTGCTCAAGAGACCCGGTGGCGGTCCACTCCAGCGTCTCTGGATCCAGTAGCTCAGCGGTCTCGTTGAAGTTGCCGGCCTCGACGTTGCCCAGTCCACGAGCCCGGCCGCCCACCGCCAGCAACCGTCCATCCGCCAATCGTATGACGGCGAAGCGCTCGCGCGACGATTTCAGGTCCGGCGCTTGATCGAAGTCTCTCGCCGGCTCGAATTCGGCGGCCGGTTCGGGCTGCCGGCCGTCCGCGCCTGCGGATTCGGGTGCAGTTGCAGCGGGCGCCGAGCAGGCCAAGACCAGCAGGGCGATCGTGCCCATGGCCGGCAGTCGCCATGCGCCGCCCAAGTGACCCTTCATTGGAGGACGCTGACGCACAATTCTGATATCAGACTCCACCACATGTCGCTGTGCCGCCGGATTTCGTCCCCATGGTAGGCGCAGCGGCGTAACCTGTCATCTCCCTGCCTACGCACCCCCTGCGGGGTGATCGCCCTTCCTCGGCACGTAACCGAAGAGCGTCGCACAGCGTATTTGTTGATATGAGGCATTGCCGAAGAAGGATGCGGATGGGAGAGCGCGGCCCAGCAGAGATTTCTCCGCCCAAGGGGCCCGCAACCGCAGGTCAACGAAACCGCGTCAACGGAACTCTCCGGCAATTCGGCAGCGGACGGGCGCCAGATCGGGCGCCGCTGCCGGGATTGGCGTCAGCTCGCAGGCCCCGATCGGTTCGCCGCACACCTGGTGTCGGCCTGTACACAGGGAGCGTCCACCAAGACCGTCTGACACGGGACGCTCGCTTACAATGGAACGGCGGTTGGCTTTGCCCGCCAAACATTAGCAATGCTTACTGTAGGGCATTCGTCCAAGGTGGCTGGGGCCGAGTTGGACCCGCGGTTCGCCTTGGTCGCGTCCCGAGCCGACGGGTCGGAGCTTGCGTCCTGCCATCCAGTGGACTCTAGAAGGGAGATAGTCGACACGTGAGACTACGATCCGCCAGCTTAGTGGCCAGCAGCAAATTCAGGCGCCGCCTTGCGCTTGGTGCGTCTTTAATGGTGTGCCTGCTCGCGGTCGCCCTTTCGGCGGCGTGCGGAAACGGAGAGCCGGCTGAAACACCGGCGCCAGTTCGCGCCGATACGCCGGCTCCCACTCCCAGCAATACGCCTGTGCCGACTGCTACCCCGACACCGACTCCCGTGCCGGTAGACACCCCTATGCCGGCTCCCACGCCCACCGGGACGCCCGTCCCTGCCGATACACCGACGCCTGCGGCGACTTTGGGGATCGACGACTATGCCGTGCAGTGCCGGAAGGTCACTGCCGCCTTGGACGCGACGCTGGCCGTCGACCCGCTTGCGGCCGGCACCGGCGGGGATATTACCTGGGGGCAGGTCGGAGGGATGTTCGAGGCCGTATTGAGCGCATATGGCCAGCTCGAGCCGCCGACGGAGATAAGGGCCTATCACGAGGCTCAGCTGGGGGTAATCGAGGCCCTTCGCGACAGCGCCAACGCTCGCCCCAGCTCCGATTCATTCCTCGAGGCAATGTTCACACTGCTCTTTGAGAAGATCCTTCCGACATCTCTCGAGGTTGGTCTTGATCCCGACAAGACCGACAAAGAGAAAGAGGAGCTCTTGACCGAGTTCGTACAGGGCGAATTCGGGGAGTTCTTCGGTCCCCAGTTCGTGGCGGCGGCCCTGGCCCTTGAGCAGGTCAGGGAAGACCTCCCGCAGCAGACGGTGGCGGTCTTGGATGCAGCCGGCTGCTATCTGGCCATCACCCCCTCGCCCGAAGGCATCGGCGGCCCGTCCATCGACATGGATCAAGGGTCGGTTTCAGGACAATCGGACGATCACGCCGACTCATTCGACCAGGCGACGATGTTGGCTGTGGGCGAGCCCGTCGATGCGGGGCTGGAATACACCTTCGATGTCGACTTCTTTGCCTTCCAGGCCGAGGAGGGAGAGTTCTACCAGATAGATGTGGCCCTGGGAACGTTGACTGACTCCTTGGTGACGCTCTATCAGGCCGACCTGTCGCAGGACCAGGCTGGCCTGTTTCAGATCACATACAACGACGACCACGGGGACTCTGCGGGATCGCGCATTGTCTGGATGGCCCCGGCCGCGGGCGAGTACTACGTCGAGGTGTCCAGCCCCTTTGGGGATGGCACAGGTTCCTACACCCTGGCGGTCACCTCCGCGGATATCTCCGACGATCACGCCAGCTCGTTCGAGGAGGCCACCTCGATAGACCTGGGTGAGGCCGTCGATGGCACACTCGACTACGATGGCGACTCCGACGCATTTGCCTTTGAGGCTGTGGCGGCTGAGCTATACCGGATAGATGTGGCCACGGGAACACTGGCCGGCGCGGCGATGGCGATCGTGGATTCCGACCTGCGCGAGCACGTGTACATCGACCACGGGGGCTTTGAGCCGACCCAGTTCGACTGGGAGGCACCCGACTCGGGCAGGTATTACGTTGTTATCTCCGGATCGTGGGGAGCGGGAACGGGCTCGTATACGCTTACGGTAGCCGCTGTCCAGTAATGGGGGTACCCCGCCGGGCGGGTCCATGACGCCGCGCTCCGCCTCGGCGAGGCCGTGGGCCCAGAGTTACTTGAGCCTGACCGCGGTGCCGTAAGCGAGTATTTCGGACATGCCAGAGGCTACGGCGCTGGTCGTGTAGCGTATGTTGACGAGAGCGTCGGCGCCGAGGTCCTCGGCATCCCGGATCATTAGCCTTGTGGCGTGTTCACGCGCCTCGCCGAGCATCTCGGTGTAGCCGCCTACCTCGCCCCCGATCAGGCTCCTCAGTGCGGCCTGAATGTCGCGACCTATGTGCTTGGTCCGCACCACGTTGCCCCGCGCAAGGCCCAGTATCTCGTCGATTTCACGGCCCGGTATCGAGTCAGTGGTGCTGATGATCATGATATTCCCCCACGGGCGTTGAACTCGCATGTAAACGGTCAGGCCAGTTTATCCGAGCCTCGGTTCATCCTCACCTGCGTCGCATGTAACTCGGCCGGATACCTGAAACCCTCGCGCACGATGGGCACTGGCTGGTCTCATCGCCGATTGCGGCGTTCGTCCGCACCGCAGTCGGGGTCGACGGCGCTCATGTACATTGGTTTCGTGTGCCGGGATAGCCTCAGGCATGCGGGATCAGGCTGGCCAGACGGACAGGCCGAGGCGAGCGTGTCCACGAGCGCGCTGGCGCGGCGATTGACCTTGCCATGTGAATGTGCCCACCATTGACTCGGCCGATCGCTCACCGCACCGGTGAGCGAGTGCCGGAGACGGAGGTAGCCATGGAGAAACTCAGAAAGCCGCTCTCAATCGTCTTGGGGCTCATGGCCATCGCCGTGCTGCTGCACTTTGTGCTCAGCGCCTTTTATGAAGACTCGGTGAACGTCGACTCGGTGTGGTATGTGCTCAACTGGATGATGGCCGCGGGCATAATACTGGCCTTGGCGGACACGTACATTGAGAAAAGAGCCCTCCGCGGAACCGAAACGGCCAGCCAGGTCTGGGTCAACGTGGCGCTCTATTCCGCCGTTGTGCTCGCGATTCTGTTCGCGTGGAACTGGTTCGATGACCTGACCGTTGGAGAAGAGGGACAGAGCCAGGTTCGCTTGGCCTACTGGGCTGTCATCGACGTTTTGTTCATCGTGCTGATCGGTACCAGGAGCATTTGCCTCGGGAGGGCATGAGCCGGGCGCGAGACATGCGATACGGATCTTGAGAACCGGACTCGTCCGCCCCCCTGGGTGCGGGAACTCACGGCCTCTGCCGGTTTCCGCCTGCTGACAACCCTACGGGACCTTGCTGAGCGGGGATATCGGTCCTCGCCGAGAGAACTTCCACCAGGATTGATGCGGGCCTGAATGAGCAACAGCATCTACAATTCGTCACAGACTGGGTAGCCTTTCCACCGATCTGCTGGTATACCGGACGTGAAGGATCATCGTCCGCGGTAAGTGAGGGCCAAGGTGGCTAATTTCGACTACGATCTGCTCGTCGTGGGCTCAGGCCCCGCCGGTCAGCGTGCGGCCATACAGGCGGCCAAACTGGGTAAGCGTGTTGCGGTCGCTGAACGCAAGTCCGTCGTGGGTGGCGTCTGCATCAACACCGGGGCCATCCCCAGCAAGTCCCTACGCGAGGCGGTCCTGTATCTATCGGGAGCCCGTCTCAAGGGCGTTTACGGTGCCTCGTACGCCGTCAAGGATCACATTCGCATCGAGGACCTCACCTTCCGCACGGACCACGTGGTCAGGAACGAGATAGAGGTCATCCGCGACCAGCTCCACAGGAACGGCGTGCAGCTCATGGCCGCGGGAGCTACCTTCCTCGGGCCCCACGAGCTCAATCTGGACATGGTGGATGGCGGCGCTCAGCGCCGGGTCACGGCGGAGAGGATCGTGGTCGCCACGGGTAGTGGATCGTATGATGACGGCAAGTCTGGCGTCGACGGCCAGACGGTGCTCTTGGCAGAGCACATCATGGACCTGGACTATCTACCCCGGACCATGGCGGTCGTTGGGGCCGGCGTGATCGGATGCGAGTATGCCTGCATCTTCGCAGCCCTCGGGGTCAGGGTGACATTGGTCGACAAGCGTGACCGGGTGCTTCCGTTTGTCGACGGGGAGATAACCGAGTCCCTCAGCTATCAGCTCAGGCAGGAGCGGGCGACCCTGCGCCTCGGCGAGGAGGTCACGGGAATTGAACGAGCCGGAAACGGCCAGCGCCCGGGCGTGAGGATCAAGCTGGCCAGTGGCAAGCAGATCGCCGCGGACAAGGTCCTGTACGCGGCGGGTCGAACGGGTGCCACCGACTCCCTGAATCTGCAGGCCGCAGGTATTGAGGCTGACGACAAGGGCAGGCTGAGCGTCAACGAGCACTATCAGACCGATGTCCCGCACATCTACGCCGTCGGGGATGTAATAGGGTTTCCCTCCTTGGCCTCCACATCCATGGAGCAGGGCAGATACGCCGCGCTGCACGCCTTTGGACGAGAGGCCAATCACGTGCCCGAGCTGTTCCCGTTCGCCATCTACACGATACCCGAGATCTCAATGGTCGGCCGCACGGAGGAGGAGCTCACCGAGCAGGGAGTACCTTACGAGGTCGGAAAGGCCTACTATCGTGAGATCGCCCGCAGCCACATAATCGGTGACACTTCGGGTCTGCTGAAGCTGATCTTCCACCTCGAGACCAGAAGGCTGCTCGGGGTGCACATCATCGGCGAGGGAGCCAGCGAACTCGTCCATATAGGCCAGGCGGTGCTGACCTTCGGCGGGACAGTGGACTACTTCCTCGATACGGTGTTCAACTACCCGACGCTTGCCGAGTGCTACAAGACGGCGGCCCTGGACGGCCTGAACAGGCTCTAGCAAGGCTCCGGTTCACACGCGAGACCCGTCTGAGCACTTCGCGGTACCGCGACGCTCCCAGCACCCATCGGCAGCCCGCTGGCCTGTTAAGGAGACCCTCGCCGGACCGCAGGGGGGTGAACTCGTCTCCATAGCCCCCAGGCCATAATGCCCGTCGGCGCCGGACGGGTGCCAGATCGTATGATGAGGACATGGATAGGGAGGTCTCTGGGGCCGGGGGCTTAAATCCGGCTGCCCTGATGGTCGGCAGGAGGTCGCCGGCGCTGACCGAGGAGCTGTGGCGGCTGGTGAGGCGGGCCAAAAGGGACGACGTTCTGGCACCGGTGACCGTGGTTTCACCGACAAGGTATGCCAGTCTCAGCCTGCGCCACGAGCTGGGCCGCAGCGGCTTTGCCAACGTTCGCTTTATCGAATCTCCGGTCATCTCTGAGATGCTCGGCGGCCCCCGGCTCGCAAGGGAGGGAAGAAGGCCGCTGACCGCAGTACTGGAGAGCGCCTTTCTGCGCAAGATTGTCGCCCAGGCCGCCCAGCCCCTTAGGCAGGTGAGTGATCACCCCGCAGCTTTGGCCAGCCTCCGTGCCTCTTTCGGGGAGCTTCGAGCTTCCGATGACGATGTCCTGGAGGCGCTGGAGCGCCGTGGCGGCCTCGGCGCGGAGATCGTAAGGCTGTACCGGATGTTTCGCGGAGGAACCACAGGCATGTGGTACGACGCAGAGGATCTAATGGAGGCGGCAGCCGATGTGGTGAGCGTGGAGGGCTCCCTAGTCGGTTCCGACCTTGGCCTGATCGCGTTTTACCTCCCGCGAAACCCTTCTCCCTCCGAGACGAGGTTGATCAAAGCCCTGTCACGGTACGGCCGCTGCGCCGTCCTGGTTGGAACGACCGGAGACGAGAGGGCCGATGGGCCGGCACTCGAGCTGGCCGAGGCCCTTGGATTCGCCCAGGGCGGGACCCGGTCGGTCGAAGGCCAGGAGGGTCCGCATGCCCTGCCGCCCGGTGAGACGCGTCTTCACATAGCGCCCAATGCCCACGAGGAGCTCAGGTGGGTGACCCGCCGCATAGTAGAGAGGGCTGAGGAGAGGGGAACTCCCTTCCACAAGATGGCGATCCTTTATCGTGTGGACAACCCATATGCCACGCTGATTCCGGCCGAACTGACGCTCGCGGGCATTCCTGTCGCCGGACCTGACCGTGCCACGCTCGGCGACACCGCCGCAGGCAGGACGCTCACCGGGTTGCTCAGCCTGTCAGGCGGCGAATTGGGTCGAGCCGAACTCATGGCGTGGCTCACCGGGTGCCCGGTCAAGGCCGGGGGCGCGGGACGTGCCGGCTTCAGCCCCAGCCGGTGGGACAGGCTTACCAAGAAAGCGGGAATAGTCGGCGGCCTCGGCGAGTGGCGGAGCCGGCTTACGAGCTACGAGAGGTCGCTAGCCGAAGAGGCCGACCGCCGCGAGCAAGACGGCGAGACGACGCAAGGCAGGGTCGACGGGATGAGGGCGGAGGCGGCAGAGGCGCGCGAGGCGCTCTCGTTCGTGGAGAAACTGGCTAAAAGACTAAGTTCTCCGGGCTCCGACAGACCGTGGCAGGAATACTGCGAGTGGGCGTTGCGGTTACTGGACACCTACCTGTCGTCTGAGACCCGCGGGCTAGAGGAGATGGTCGCCCGTGACGGTTTGGACAAGGTGCGCCGGAGGGTCGATGAGTTGGCGGTGGCGGATAAGGTCACGGCCGGGACCACGCTTGGCGAGTTTCGCCGGGCCGTGGAGGACTCCCTTAAGGCGCCCGTGGGACATCTGGGGGTGACCGGTGAGGGAGTATTCGTGTCCAGCTTGGCCGCCGCCTCCGGAATGAGCTTCGATGCACTCTGGATGGTCGGGATGATCGAGGGAAAGATGCCACCTGCGGTCCGCCCCGACCCCCTGCTTCGGGAACCGGACCTGCGTGGCACTGGCGGGAGGTCGCGTATGGAGCGTCAGGCGGCCGCGGACCGCTATGACTACCTGTCAGCGCTTGCCGGGTCGCACGCTCGGACCCTGTCGTACCCGGCGGTCGATGCCGCGTCGGGAGCAAGGGCGTATCCCTCGCGCTGGTTCCTGGAGCAGGCGACCGCTCTCGAGGGAAGGCCGGTGCACACGAGTGACATCGGAGACCTGTTGGATCGCCCCTGGCTAACGTTCGTAGAGTCGGGGGTCCACGCCCTGGCAGGTGCCGGGGAGGGGGCTCTGGCCGACACCCACGACTACAATCTGGCTCGTCTCCTTAAGTGGCAGAACTCGGGCAGGGTGCCGGCCCACCACCCGCTGGCGCTGGATGGTCCGCTTGCCAGGGCGGCCCGGATGGGTCGGAGGCGGAGGCTCCGACGCCTGACCGAGTTTGACGGCAACCTGTCATCGGCCGCTGCGACCTCGAGGTTCCGGGAAATTCTGGACCGATCAGCGGTTTCGGCCACGAGCCTTGAGAGCTGGGCCGCCTGCCCGTTCCGCTACTTTCTCGGTCACGTCCTGCGACTGGATATGGTCGAGACGCCCGAGGAGATCATGACCATCAGCCCGCTTGAACGCGGATCCTTGGTTCACAAGATCCTCGAGCGGTTCATCCGGGACGCGGAGGGTAAGGGGCATTTGCCAGCGCCGGGCGAGGGATGGGGCATGCAGTCTCGTGGCCGCATCATGGAGATCGCCAGCGAGGAGTTCGCCGCCGCAGAGGCACGAGGCGTTACGGGTAAGCGAACACTGTGGAAGCTGGAAAAACAGGACATTGAGGCCGACCTTGACACCTTCCTCGAAGAGGACGCTCAGGTGCGCAGCGAGCACGGGTCGACCAGCATCAGGGTAGAAGCTGCCTTCGGCTTTGCAGGTGTGCCGCAGGCGGGCTTGGAACTGATCGACGGCACCCGGATCGGCTTCCGGGGCATGGCCGACCGGCTCGACATGAGCGCCGACGGGTCATCAGTCTTGGTCATCGACTACAAGACGGGCAGCGCACGTTCGTACCGGGAGCTGGAGCGCGACGTCATCGACCGCGGCAAGCGCCTCCAACTGGGTATCTACTCCCTTGCAGCACGCAATATCGAGCCGGCCGCAGAGAGGGTTCGGGCCGCCTACTGGTTCGCAACCGCCCGCGGCGGTTTCCAGTTTGCCCCGCACAGCTACCTGGATATGGGAGACGAACGGGCGAACAGGCGATTCCGGGAGGGCGTCTCGACGATAGTCGAGGGCATTCGCCGCGGGCTGTTTCCCGCCAATCCCGGCCGGCAGGATAGGGGAAGGGGCTCCAACTGCAGGTTCTGTGATTTCGATTCGCTCTGCCCCGCGCGCAGGGACGAATTCTGGGAGGCGAAGAGAGCAGACCCCATCTTGTCCGGCTACGTGGCCCTTGCCGGTGGAGACGAAGAGGGACAGCAGTGACAGCCCCCCCGGCCAAATTCACTCCCGTGGACCAAGAGGCTCGCAGCATCATCGGCGAGCGGCTGGATGAGACACTTTTCGTCGAGGCCAGCGCTGGTACCGGCAAGACACACAGCCTGGTGGAAAGGCTGGTAAACCTTGTGGCCACAGGCGCGGCTACGCTGGACAGGGTGGCTGCGATCACCTTCACCGAGGCCGCCGCGACCGAGCTGCGAGGCAGAGCTCGGGAGGGGCTGGAGAAGGGCGCCGAAGACCGGTCCCGTAGCGAGCCCGAGCGGATCAACTGTCGACGAGGCGTGGACGACCTGGACCAGGCGTCCATCCAGACCCTCCACGCCTTTGCGGGGGCCCTGCTCCACGAAAGGCCGCTGGAGGCGGGTCTGCCGCCGGGCTTTGAGGTGACCGACGAGACCGCTGCGGGGATCAGGTTTAACGACGCCTGGCAGGAATGGCTGGACGCGGCGCTTGAGGAGGATTCGCCCCTTGCCGGACATCTTGCGCTTGCGCTGTCGCTGGGCGTTAGGCTCGGTCAACTTAAGGAGACGGCCCTCGAGTTCCACCGAAGTTACAGCGACCTTTTGGACGCCGTGTTTGACGAGCCGGAACCTCCGGGAGACGGCGCCGCCCGCAGGATCGCAGAGGCCGGGTCCGAGTTCGAGCGGCTCTGCGAATTCTCCCTCCGCGGTTGGGAAGATCCCCTCTATCGCCACGTAAGGGGCAAGTTGGGTACGATCCGCAGAATGGCGGGAACCCAGATCGGCTCACCCGCTTCCTACCGCCTGCTGCTGCGGGCCCTGCCCCTCAAGTCCACTAGGGGCAGGATGTCGCACTGGGGGCATGACCCGGAGACCGGTGCCAACGCCTGCGCGGCCCTGAAGGGCTTGCTGAGGGAACTGGACGAGAAGGCACGCCTCCAGGTTGACGAGGCCAAGCGGGCCGCCCTTGGACCCATCCTCGAGGCGATGCGGGAATTCGTCATCGAATGCGCCGGACGCCGGAGGTCGGAGGGACGCCCGGAGTTTCACGACCTGCTCGTCTGGACTCATGAGATGCTCCGCGACGACGTCGAAGTCCGGGATCACTTCCGGAGCCGATTCTCGCACCTTCTGATCGACGAGGCCCAGGACACCGATCCTATACAGGCCGAGATAGCGATGTTCTTGGCCGAGCAGGTTCCCGACGGGACGGCGGCGGAGTCCCGGTCCGCGGCCTGGGACCGGATCACCCCCGAAAGGGGAAAGCTGTTCGTCGTGGGCGATCCCAAGCAGTCAATCTATCGCTTTCGCCGTGCCGACGTGGCCCAGATGAAGCGGCTTCAGCAGCGTATGGAGGAGTCGGGTGGAAGCACGATTAGCCTGGTGCAGAATTTTCGCTCCCACCGGCCGATCACCGACTGGGTCAACCGGCTCTTCGGACAATGGATGACGGGCGGGGATGGCCAAGGTGTCGAAGGGGGATATGTGCAGGCCCGCTACGAAGAGATGTCCCCGAGGTGGAGCGGTAAGGCCGGCACCGGTACCGGTCCGCGCGTGTGGGCTCTCGGTGACGTAGCTGTGGAGGGGCCGATGGATGCCGTTCGCAGCAAGGAACACAGGGATATCGCCTCGCTCCTTGCGCAGATCGTCGACCACCAGTGGCTAATCCTCGATGCAGAGGCCACTAGTGCGACCGGTCGCGAGGTCTACAGTCCCGCAACCTACTCCGACATCTGCATTTTGATCCCAACGCGGACCGGTCTTGCCAACCTGGAAAAGGAGATCGCGCGCTTGGGGATCCCCTATCGCCTGGAGAGCGCATCGCTCGTGTTCGAGACACAGGAGATGCGCGACCTCCTGAACTTCCTGCGAGCCGCAGACGATCCTTCGGACCAGGTTGCAACCGTTGCAGCGCTGCGATCGCCCGCGTTCGGGTGCAGCGACGTAGACCTGCTTCGCCACTACGAGGACGGCGGTAGCTTTGACTATCTGAGGGACCCTGCGCCGGACGGTGTGGGCATAGTGAGCGAGGGACTTGGTGTGCTCCGGGATTTCCACTGCAGACGGGTCTGGGAGCCCGCGTCTGTTGTGGTCGACCGCTTCATCCGAGAGAGGGGATTGATGGAGGCGGCGGTGGGCCATCCCAGGATGCGTGAGCAGTGGCGGCGGTATCGCTTCATGGTCGAACAGGCCAGGCAGTTCGCAGAGGTGGGCGGAGGTTCGCTGAGGGCCTTCGTGGATTGGGTCGAGGACCAGATCGAAGAGGGCGCCCGCGTAACGGAGGTGCCGCTGCCGGAGCCGGACGAGGAGGCGGTCCGGGTGATGACCGTCCACGGCTCAAAGGGACTGGAGTTTCCGGTCGTCATCCTTGCCGGCCTTAACTCGAACCCGGGAGGCCGCAGTCCGGGCGTGCTCATCGACCGGGAGACGGGCAGTGTCGAGGTCGGCATCGGGTCCGGGGCCGATCATCTGGGCACGCCCGGCTACGAGTTGATGGCAGAGCGCGAAAAGCTCGTGACGGCCGCCGAGCATGTGCGCCTGATGTACGTTGCTGCCACCCGCGCCCGGGATCACCTCGTGCTCAGCCTCAGGCGCCAAAGCAGTCCCAGGGCCGGGAACTCGGCTGCTGCGGTAATCTCGGGCCACATGGCCGATAGCCCCGAACTCTGGGAGCAGGTCGAGCCGTGCCCACGTGGCCAGACGGCTTCACCGGACCCACACCTAGAGCCTGAGGGTACTGGGGCGCAAGGGGAGCATTCCCCAGAGGCCCGCGATCGGTGGAAGAGCAGGCGCAAACGGCTGATAGATGAGAAGGCCCGTCCATCCTCTGTCGCCGCCACGGCGCTGAGTGGAGGGGACGAAGGGGACAAGGCTGAGCAGGAGACCGCCGAGCCCTGGAGGCGGGGCAGGGCGGGAACATCGCTCGGGCGGGCGGTCCACGCAGTGATGCAGTCGATCGATCTGGACACCGGAGAAGGCATCGATGATCGGGCGAGGGTGCAGGCTTCGGCCGAGGGTATACCTGATCTCGAGAGTGAAATAGGCGAGCTCTGCCGTGTAGCGGTTGAGAGCGAGATTGTCCGGCGAGCAGTTGTATCCGGCCGCCTGTGGCGCGAGGTCCCGGTCGCGGCCGCGACGGGAGACGGTTCCCTTCACGGCTTTATCGACCTGCTGTTCGAGGAACGAGATGGACTGGTGGTGGTCGACTACAAGACCGATCGGGTGGGTCCGGAAGAAACATCGGAGTCCTCCGCGCGCTACCGGCTGCAGGGAGGGGCCTACGCCCACGCCGTCCAGCGGGTTACAGGTAGGAGGGTAAAGGAAGTCGTCTTCCTCTACTTGCACACCCGCGCGGAAGAGAGGCTGGGCGACCTCCCTAGGGCGATGCAGGACGCCGAACGGCGGGCCTCGGAGCGCCTGGCCGGCTAGCGCAGAGGGACTGCGGCCGACATTGCGGCCTTCGGAGGGTGTGGGTTTCGCGGCGGGCGTGAAGGAGAACTCACTCCAGATGCTCGGTCGTGATATTCGCGCCACCCAGCCGCTCGACTTCAGCCGCGACGAGACTTCGGTGGCACGAGCTGGGGTCACGCTCGAAGCAGGTCACGGCGACGCGCTCCCCGGATGTCGCCCAACGTACGATCTTCTCCACGGATGCCGGCCTTTGGGCAAGGTCATCTCGACGATACTCAGCGAGCAATAGTTGCCTGCCCCGGGCGGTCTGTGCCAGGCGCCGCCTTTCGGCGCCGATCCCGAGATCGGGCAGGTGTCCGTAGCGAATACCTAACTGTTCGCAGGCTATGGCCAGGGCGCTCTTTGAGAACCCTCGTTTCCGGCTGATCGCGTTTCTGCGCACATCGCACAGCAGAGTCGCATGCGCCCGGGAGAGCATGTCGAGGTAGTCTTCGATGGACCGTCCCTGGTAGCCGATCGTAAACAGAGTGATTGAGCCGGAACGACCTTCAGGGCCGTTGGGACCCTGTGGCATACCTTCGTCGCGGCCCTGCGCCCCTCTTGCCAACTCGCCGTCAGTGACAGGACATGCCTGTCGAGCGGGAGCGTGCGCCGCCGACGAATCTCCCGGCCGTCGGTGGCCACCCATGGCTTGCATTGGTGGCCTGCGGCATCGACTGACTACAGGTTCTCAAGCGTCCTGAGCGCGTTGCTGACATGGCTTGCCATCACGATCTCGTCGTGGAACGCGCCCCTTATTAGCCCGTCTTCGGATATGACGTAGGTAACGCGCGATGTGCCCAGACCCAGGTGGCGTTCGACGTCGTAGAGACGGCGTACCTTCCCGGACTTATCGCTACCAAGCCCGAAGGGCGTTTCGCAGGCCTCACCGAAGCGCCTTAGCCTGTCGACGCCGTCCGTGCTGATGCCCAGGACGATGGCGTTGTGCTCCCTGAATTCGTCATAGGCCCCTCCGAACTTCTTGGTCTGCACCTTGCATCCGTGGGTGAAGGCACGTGGGTAGAAGTACAGGACGACATTCTTTCCCCGCTGCTCGGAGAGACTGAACCGCTCGCCCGAACCCAGGGCGATGGTGAAGTCAGGGGCCGCGTGGCCGACTTTCAACATGAACCCGCTAACATTACTACGAGCTGGAGGTAGATAGGGGACTAAGGGTGCGGATGCCGTACAAAGGGTGGGCGCCTCCAACAATACCGCCAGGCTCACCTTACGTACAGCGCCGAGCTTCACGGCCGTCCCTTTAGGCTGAGACTCCTGCTCTTTCTGGACTTTTCTCCGGACCGCAGGCAAGGAGCCGAAGTCCGTGCCTCCTGCTATTATTCGACCAACCGTCGCGGGTCTTTCGAGTATCCATGAGGTCGACCCAACCTGACATGTGACGGACTCAAAATCATCGGCCTAGGGGAGGGTTAAGTGCAGTCCAGATCCCGAAAAATCATAGTCTTGCTCGGCCTGGCCGCATGCGTGGCACTGCTTGCCGCCGTGGCCTGCGGTTCCGGAGACGAACCGACTCCCACCGTCAGTCCCGAGGCCAGCGACCCGACGAGAGTCGCCGAGCCGACCGCCACACCGACAGAGGAGAGCCCGCCGGAGCCTTTCGTAATAGGGGCCATGGACGCGCTGACCGGGGTCGCCGAGTCCTATGGCAATCCCCTGCATCAGGCCAAGCTCTTGGCGGTTGAGGAGATCAACGCCGCCGGAGGCATCAACGGCCGCGAGCTTAAGCTGATCGTAGAGGACTCCAAGTGCAACGCACAGGACTCCATCACGGCCTACAACAAGCTGACCGATGTCGATGGGGTCAAGATCATACTGGGCACGACCTGCAGCGGCTCGATGCTCGGCGCGGCACCACTGGCCGAAAAGGAAGGCGTCGTTCTGTTTTCCGCATCGGCCACCAGCCCCGATATCGCCTTGGCCGGCGACTACATCTTCCGCACCGCCATCAACGACCTTCGTCTCGGCATCGACACCGGCAACACTCTGTGGGTTGACGGGATGCGCAAGATAGCGACCATCACCGAGGCAACAGACTATGCCGAGGGCACCCGTCGCACCTCGGTCGAACAGTTCGAAAAGCTGGGCGGTGAGGTCGTGGCGGCGGAGAGCTACTCGTCGGAGATTCTTGATTTTCGAAGCCAGTTGACCAAGCTGCTGGCCGAGAGCCCCGACGCCCTGCTGCTGGCCGCACAGGGAGAGGTCTCGGCGGGGACGATCATGAGGCAGGCCCGCGAGCTCGGCTTCGATGGTCCCATCTACGCCGAGACCGTAGCCAGCTCGCCTGACGCCCTTGGCATAGCCGGCGACGCCGCGACCGGCCTAAAGGCCATTGTGCCTAACCCGGATCTGTCCACCGCCGCTGGAAAGGATTTCTTGGCCAAGTTCGAATCACGCTATGGCGTGGTCGCCTCGCTGCCGTGGTTCCAGGGATCCGCGTACGATGACGTCTACATCGCCGCCGAGTGCCTCAGGCAGACGGATGACGATCAGGACGCTGATGGTTTCCGGGATTGCCTCTACGGCCTTACCTGGAGCGGAGCCATAGGAGACAGCTACAGCTTTGATGAGAACGGCGAGGTTGTAGGACTCTCCAATGTGGTGATCGAGGTCCTGCCGACGGCGGAGCGAACCGAGGGAAACCTCGGATACAGGGTTCTCGGTCCCGCACCCAGCCCCTGAGGTCACCTGCGTGACGGAGATCGCGAAACAGGCTTTCGCTGCGGAGACCATCGGCCGCTGCTTGGTGGCCGGCCCGGGTCGAACTATGGCTGCGTCAGAGGGGCGTAGGACCGGCTAACGCGATCCTTTGACCTGCACGGTCACAATGTCCAGGCCGCAGTACTCTTGGTGGTGCACCGAGGACGCGTATTGCCTCAGCAGTCGCAGGGATATCTCACCCTCCTCTAGACCTTCGGCCTCCTCGGTCAATTACGCCAACCTGTCCTCGAGATTCTCCTCATCGAAGATGGCCATGAATTCCATCTCCATCGCGCCGGAGGTTGGGCGCGCGACGATCACCAGACGAGGCGCTTGATCGACGGGCCGGATGTCGCTCGTCTGCATCAGGCTGATCAGGGTCTCTTCGGCTGCCGAGCGCAGGCGATCAATGGACTCCTGGTTCCAGCCGAGCCTCGATGCCGCGCGCCGAACGAAATCGTCGATCTCGGGCAGCGATGAGATGTCCAGCTTGGACTGTAGCTGCGCCGCCTTGCGCGGATTGGTCAGATTCAAAAACAGGGTCATCGCTACCGCGGCCGCGGCACCGACCAGCATGCCGTTGTCCAGCAGGTTTCCCCAGGTACCTCCCAGCATGTCACCGAGGATCGTCTGATGCTCAATGCCGGCGCCAATGGAGAAGGCCACAGCCACGACCATGACCTTCTGAGAGGCCAGACCGTCCTGGATTACCGTACGAACGCCCCCAACGAACAGCAGCCCCGGTCGCCGTAAGCAGGTAGGCTCCCATCACCGGGTTTGCGATGGTCAGCAGGGCGGCCGGCAGCTTTGGGAAGAGGGACAAGATCACGAAGACCGCGCCTATCACGTACCCGACGTTGGGGGCGGCGACACCCGTCAAATTGGTGAGCGACACGCTGGTAGACGAATAGACGGTTGTGGGAGGGGCCCCGAAGATGCCTGGCTAGAGGATTCCGATCCCGTTGGTGTTGAGCGATCCCTGCACCGATCGAAAATCGGTCACCCTAGGTCTGCGCCGCGAAGCTTGCTGGATGGCGACGCTGTCTCCGATGTTCTTGATCCCGCCGACGAGCGTGATGACCACGAAGACGGGCAACAGGGCCCGGAATCCCGCACCGAATGTAAGGTCGAATCCTGGGAATTCCCCCTCGGGAATGCCGGCCCACCGCGCATCGATCACCCTGTGAACCTCGCATGCGCCGAACGCGGCAGCGGCCACGCAGCCAGCACCTATCCCGATCAGCGGAGACCAGAGCCGCCACGCCCCCGAAACTCGCAGCGCGAGCCCCGTGGCGACAACCAGCGTGACCACCGCGATGATCGGTCCGGAAAGCCCGGGCGCCCCATCGGGTACCTCCTTCACCCTGTCCAGCGCGATCGGAAGGACCTTGACCGCGATCAACATCAGCACCGTGCCGGAAACTACCGGCGTGATGACCCGGCGCAGCAGGGGAAGCCATATGGCCAGCGCCAGGTAGAACAGCGATGCGACGGCGATCAGGCTCGCCAGCTGGGTTGGGTCTCCCTAATTCAGCGCCAGGACAGAGACCGCCACGAAGTTGGGTGTGGCGCCCATGATGAGCACATGTCCCGCTCCAAGCCGCCATATCCGGCTCGCCTGCAGGGCTGTAAGCGTGCCTGCGATGATCAGCGCCGCGAACACGGCCCACGGCAGGCAGCTCTCTCCCTGGCCGCCCGCGCTGGCGGTGATCCCACGTCCAGTAACAGCGGAGCCAAACCAAATATGGGCCCCTGAAGGCCGCCGCCCATGGAAACGAGCGGCGGACACCGCTCGACCGGCTCGTATCGGATGGTCTCCTTGGTGTCGGATGACGCCAATATCGCCTCGCGACCGGGAACCGCTCTCGCCGTCCATTCTCCCCTGACCGTGCGCCCACCGGGCTCTGGCAGGGGCTGCCATTCAGCTGGCCGGCTCCGCCCTGAGGACAGCGCCCGTTTGGGGTGAACTTGCCTGCAGTCACGTCGTTCGGGCGCATGTCGACGAGCGGACTCCACACTCTCGGGGCCAGGTCCCGGCAACTGGGATCTGGGATAGCATCTCCCGCCCGGACCGGTCCAACGGCGCGGTCGCCCGAAGCGTAACATACGATTCCGTACCCTCCTCATGGCCATCGCACCGACAATTCATACTCCAACAGCAGGGCGGCCCCTCCTCCCGGCCGAAGCGCCGAACCCGGTGGATCGTCCTGGGAAAGACGTGGATGAGCCGCGCTCGGTTCATGCCTGATCCAATGAAGCCCTCGGTCATCGTCCACGCCTTTAACGAAGAGGCCTACCTGGCCTCGACGCTCGACTCCATACATCGGGCTGCGGCACATCTGCTGGGACGTGCTGAGGTTGACATAGAGACGATCGTCGTCGATAACGGCAGCTCGGACGAAACCGCGTCTGTCGCTCGCGACGGGGGCGTGAAGGTTGTTAGCGAACCGCTGCAAGGAATCTCGCGGGCACGCAACGCCGGTGCGCGTCACGCTGAGGGAGACGTGCTCGTATTTGTGGACGCCGACGTGACGCTGCCTGAGTCGCTGCTGAGCGAAATGTATGTGGCGATGAGCGATCCCGATTGCCTTGGAGGCGGGGTGGACGTCGAATACCGGCCGCGCCGGCTGTCGGTGAGGATGTACCTTAGGGGCTGGCGTCTGCTCGGCCGCCTGATGACGATGGTGCAGGGCGCTGCGCAGTTTTCTCGAAGGTGGGCGTTTGAACGGTTGGGTGGCTACGACGAAACGGCGTGGATCGGCGAGGACGTCGATTTCTACTGGCGCCTCAGTCGGCTGGCGCGCGCAAGAGGCCGGAGGGTACACCTGATACGTGAATTACGAGTGAGGCCGTCCACGCGTCGCTTCGACAACTGGCCGCTCTGGCGGATCCTGCTCTGGACCAATCCCGTCTTCATCGCGCTGCTGCGCCGCACGAGATCGGTCTGGGGAGGGTGGTACTCGCAACCGGTGCGTTAGGAGGCAGCGACCCCGAATCCTGAGATCGCGATTCCCCTGAAGGGAACCACCGGGCGGTTCGCCGCCGGCGCGTCGTGCCGGGGAAGCGTTTTGGGTCAGGGGAGTGGCGATGACCGGCGGCACAATGTCACCGGCGGCAGCTAGGGCTTTCGGCCTATCGCCTCCCCGAAGGCCAGTGCTCCGACGGCCCCCGCCTCATCCCTCCAGCGGTCATGGTCGCTGCGCCACTCGTCGAATTGCTGTCGGGTAGCCAATCCGTACTTTGTCACCGTTTCCATTACCTGGGGCGAGTAGAACCAGTCGGCTATGAAGGCATGGAGGAACGCAACGTCCTCAGGCGTTCCGAAGAAATCGAAGGAGCCGGAGGTACAGATGTCCGTAAAGCCGGCCGCGAGGAACGTGCCCTTGAGCTCTTTGCCCATCTGGGGATGGCCGCCGTTTGCAGTTACAAGGCCTGTAAAGGTCGCCCACGCGGCAAGAGTGTGCTCAGAACTGGGTTCGAGGAAAGAGGATTCAACGATTACTTCGCGGCTGCAGATCATGCCGCCAGGCCTCAGCACCCTCCTTACCTCCGATAGCACCCTCTCGGTATCCGGGACGTGCATTAGAACGGCATGGCAGTGTGCGACGTCGAAGAAGCTGTCTTCGAAGGGAAGCTCGGTCACATCGCCTATATGGAAGGTAGCGTTGTCGTGGCCGCCTGCCCGGGCGGCCGACCTGGCCAGGTCGATCTGTGACTCCTCCATATCTATACCGTGGAGCTTTCCGGGACTCACCGCGCTGGCCAGGCCGACGGAGATGGTGCCCGGCCCGCACCCGAAGTCCAGTACGCGCATCCCGGGCTGGAGCAGAGGTAGCAGATGGGCTGCGTGGCTCTTTGCGCTGCGTCGATCCAGAAGCTGCCTGAACTCCTCGCTGTAGCCCATCGTGTAGCTGGCTTCGGTCACTTTCGCATCTCCCACCTGGGTTCGTATGCGATTGAATTGATGTAGATATGTATACCCTGTATCAAATGTGATGTCGAACGGGATCGCGTGGGGACGAACTCTTCTTGGTGGACGATCCGACCGCCAAGTGGCATACGGTCCAGTTGCGGACCGGGAGCCGCGGAAGGCCGCCGAAAAGCCGCATCGGCCACCAGGTGGGGCCCCGCTCTATCGGTGGGCTAGCGCCCGGTATCGGTCAGTGCCCACCCTAGGGCGCCGTCGATTTCCGGGTGTTTGAACTCGAAACCGCTCGCCCTTAGGCGGGCGGGATCCATCCTGGCACTGGATGTCACGACTTCCGCCAAGTCGCCCTGGACTATCCTGAGCGCCACTTCGGGCACCGCAAAGAACGCAGGACGACCGAGCGCCCTTGCCAGCGCCCGCGTGAACTCCGAGTTGGTAACCGGGTTGGGAGAGCTCACGTTGAAGGGTCCGGATAGATCGTCGCGCTCCAGTGTCCAGACAATGGCATCGATGGCGTCCGATCGAGCCAGCCAGCTCATGTACTGGGATCCCGAGCCGAGCCTGCCACCTAGGCCGAGCCTGAAAAAGGGCAGCACCCTGGCCAGCATGCCTCCTGCGGCGGTCAGAACGACGCCGATCCTGAGGTTGACCACCCTTACGCCCGCCGCCGCAGCTTCTGCCGTGGCATCCTCCCATTCCTTCGTGCTGTTGGCCATGAAGCCGGCGCCTGGAAGGGAGTCCTCGCAGAGCAACTCGCTGCCCCGGTCTCCGTAGTACCCGCCCGCGGACGCGCAGGCGAACACTGATGGAGGCGATTCGAGGCTGGCGAGAGTTCCTGCGAGGAGACGCGTGCTACCGATCCGGCTGTCCCTGATACGCGCCATCTGTTCCGGAGACCACCGGCGATTGGCGATGTTCTCGCCCGCCAGGTGTACGACCGCGTCGAAGCCTTCGATCTCGCGCCGCTCGAGGCTGCCTGCGGCAGGATCCCACAGGATTCCTTGCGCCGCACCCGGCGACTGCGGTCGCAACAGTCTGACGATTTCGTGACCGCTAGCCTCGAGACTCTCTACAAGCATGGAGCCGATCAGACCGGTTGAACCGGATACCAGTACTCTCATGCGCTGACCACTCTGAAACCCGTTTTCTGCGTTATGAAACTTCCTGGCATTTTAGTCTCCCGTGGCCTCCCCCGGCTGCCTCGGTCGGGTTGCTCGAGTCAAGAACGAGCATCCGGTACTCGTCGTTGCTGATCCCGGTGTACACACCGGTGCGGCTCCCATTGAGCAAGACCGTATCCATCCCGGCGTCCTCTAGAGCCAGCCAACTCGTCTCCAGTATCATGCGCTGCTGCGGGTCCAGCAGCTCCACCTCGACCGGCGAGATGCGGAAGAACCCGGCGTCGAACAGATCAATATCATCGACGAAGGCACCAAAACGACAGGCCTCGTGCTCGATCTTGGGATCGTCGATTAGATCACCCAATCGGCCGGAGCCCGATCCGGGAACGCCCTCTGTCACCGAGTTCTTACCGTCCAGCAGAAGTCGCCAGAAAGCGTCTAGGTCCTCCGCACCGGGAAACCGGCAGGCCATACCCACAATGGCGATAGTCTCTCGCGTCGGGGAAGCGTTCAGATTCACGTCTCCTAAAGAGGCCAGTTTCGTCGGGTGATTGGCATTCTCCTTCGGTGCCATTGGTCTCTCCTCCCCTAACCCACGCTCCTATCAGAGAAAACGCTGCCACCAGTTGTGACAAGCGGTAGCAAATTGATAAAGTGCCTCCGCCCGGTTGGTTGGACGCTAGGCCGGAGCGCTACAGGAGGCCAGCCGGTTCCCGGCGCTGGCCACATTCTTTCACAGGCCTGTGCGACGGACAGATCGGAGTCTCCCCGATGCGTGCTGTGGCGAGCCAGATGGCCGATGGATCGCCGTCTGCGCTGGGCACCGCCGTTGGCATTGAGCCTAGCTGGCGGGGATTCCGTCCATAGCAAGACAAGGAGAGGCGCCGCGCCACGACCCTCTTGCAGGGCAGGTGATATCACACCTCGTGGCCCTGCGCGCTCAGGACTACCATCTCAAGTACCTCATGGCTCGAAATGGAACCAATGAACTCACCCGTTTCCGAATCTGTGACCGGGAGAACGGTAAGCGAGTTCTCCGTCATTCGCTGCAGGACATCCTCCACAAAATCCTCTGAGTTGGCCTGCGGCGTATCCTTGCGAAGCACCCTGCCAAGTGGCGTCTTATCCCACTCGCCACGGGGAAGGTACCTCAACATGCCCAGCGACACTATTCCGGCGAAATCGCCCCGCTCGGCAACCACATAGTCGTGCTGTCCCGGCAGCAGCCAGCTCTCGGCAAATGTCTTGACCGTTTGAGTCGGTTCTGGGTGGCCCCTGGAACGATCCAGGATGTCCTTCACCCTTATCCCCTCCAGCGCAAAGCGATATAGAGATGGTGGCAAATGCTCTCGGTCCGCGACTGCTTCATCGTGTTTGAGTCTCCTTATCGCAAAGCTGATACCCAAGGGCGTAAGGAGTATGTAGCCGAACATGACCAGTACCAGCAGGGAGAAGATGCCCCTGTCGATCGCGCCTGAGTGCAGCAGCAGGAGCAGCAATGCGATTTCCATAACCCCCTTTGCCATCAGGCCCGCCGCCGTTGCGAGGGGAGCTTCGAGCCGGGTGATATAGGCACTGACAAGCACCGCCAAGAATTTGCCGGCCAAAGGAACGAGGGCCAAAGCCAGTATGGTTCCCGCAGATAAGTCTAGGAAGTCCAGACTGAGATGCAGACCCGCAGATGCGAAGAATAATGGAACGAAAAGTCCTTCTGCGGTTCCCTTCATGCCTGGCATGATGTCGCGCCTTACCTGGTATGGCAGCAGTGAGAGTGCAGCGCCAAACAGTAGCGCTCCCAGTGAACCATGTAGACCCACCTTTTCAGCTGCAACAACCACCAGCAATAGGCCTCCCAATAGCAAACCAAAAGACAGCTGAGGTACCCGTATGAAGCGGTGCAGAAGAACTATTAGATGAGGAAGTATTCGGGTAGATACGAACCACGTTACGATGGCGAACCCGAGAATCTGACCTATGATTGTCAGTACATTGGCCCAGTCCAGGGCGTTACCGTGTTCCCCTGCCGAAAAATGTTCGCTGATCGCAAAGCCCACGACGAATAGGACTATCAGTTCGGCGATGATTACCGCCGTAAAGATCTGCACGCCCACCGGTTCCTTTAAGCGTCCTTCGTCGATCAACACCTTGGCGACTACGCCGAGACTGGACAGCGACAGCACCCCGGCCAATCCCAGAGCCTGGGTAAAGTTAAGGTCCAGTTGCAGGTCGAAGAGAAAGTCGGTGGTGACCGCCAGGGACACCAGAAGCGATATGACTACGGACAATGTGGAGGCGACAAAGAGACGACCGCGTATTGCGGAAAGGAACCCCCTGATGTCCAGCTCCTCAAGGCCAATGAGGAAGAAGAACATGAAGATCCCGATGGCCAGGATGAACTCTACGTCCGGCCCTGACTTGACCAGTCCCGTCACCGGGCCAAGGATGACCCCGGTGGTGGCGTATGCGATGATCGAATTCAGACCGAACCGCTTGAATATGCCCTCCATGAGTTTGGCTGCGACGATGAGCAGGCCAACGGAGAAAAGGGCTTCGTGTATGTGCAAACTGAGGTGTCCTCCCCAGCAGCCGATTCGTTAGGGCCGCAGCGACCGCGGGCGAACCGGACTGGCGCATCCGTCTGTAGGTTGCCGAGATTATCCCCGGTTTTTCAGGGTCTGTGCAATGTGATCCCGGAGGGAGGTGTCGAAAGCGTCCGCGAGTTCGGGCCTGCCCTTGACGGTCGGATTGGTCGGCTCTGTGGGATCAGCGAACCCGCGGAAAGAGGATCGGGACCCGCTGTGCCTCTCCGCTGGTCGGCGTTCCGAGAAGGCATCGTGCATAAGGGTGATGTCTACGCCGGACTGGGTCGAAGATCACGCCGTAGACATCATCTGCACGAGTGATGCGAGGTCGGGCACAACCAGGTCGGGTACAGCGTCGGTTGGACGGGTTGCACCTCCCCGATCGGTGCGGTTGACCCACACGCTGGTGATGCCCAGTCGATTGGCCGGCCCTATGTCGTGGAACAGGCTCTCGGCGACATGGATCCACCTTCCCTTTTCGACCGCCATTCGCTCGGTGGCCACCTCGAAGTTGCGCGGGTTCGGCTTGTAGCTTTGCACCTGCTGGGAAGTTACGACGCAACTGAACTCCACATTGAGTGCATCTGCGGTTCCTGAGAACAGGTCGTCGTCAACGTTCGAGATAACGGCGAGATCATGCTGTACTCCGAGTGCCTTCAGAGCGCTCACCACTTCGGGGAAGACCGGCCAATCGGGGAGGGTGTCCGCCAGGCAGCCCAGTTCGGAATCGGTGAGCACAATACCAAGCTCCCTGCCGATGATTGCCATTACGTCCCGAAGGACTCTTCGGTATTCCAGGTAGGTGTGCGAGTCCTGCACCCTGGGTTCCACGTCAGCGAAGAGTTCGAGGATCTCCGATCGGGTCTTGACTATCCCGTGAGGCCGAAGGATCTCGCCGACGGCCGAAGAAATGCCTGTCTCCCAGTCGATGAGCGTGCCGTAGCAGTCAAAGCTTATCCATCGAAAATGGTCCGGGTCGGTGATGGGATGTTGGCTCTGCATGCCTGGAGGCTGGACGGTCGTGAAGGATATCCCAGGTTCGGGTACATCTTGCCCTGAAAACCCGGGGGTGGCCAACAGACCGGGGTCTGCCGCACGCCGCGAGGCAGCAGGTGCAGGTGGTGGGGCCATCCTGCCGAGGGCGAAAATGCTTCGTCCGCTACAGCCTCATGATAAGCGTGCGGCCGGCATCGCCCCCCTCGCAGGTGTGGTCCTCAGAACAGACGACTAGAGTAGCTTCCCGTCCAATGGGTCGCATCAACGTGAACTGGGCTGTGGCTATCCAAAGCCACAGCCCAGTTCGGACTTCACCTCGATATGTGTCCCGGTTGCCCTAATGACCAGCCCGATCCTATCGGTCCAGCCAGGCGTTCGTGTACCAGGCGAGGCCCTTTACGGAAAAGCCATTTACGTCGGCACGGTGCGGGAAGATGCTGAAGAAGTTGCCTCCGTAGATGGTGATGACGGACTTATAGGCCTCTTCCTGGATCCGCTCTACGATGCTGAACTTGGTCGGGAAATCGGTGGCCTGGGCGAACTCCCTCCGCAATCGTGTGATCTTGGGGATCTTAGGCCAGTAGCCTGCCCCGCCGGTGCTGACCACGTCTACTATTGGGTCGCCGCAACACCAGTGGATGGCCCAGTTGCTGAACCCGTGGTAATCTTCGGTGCTGCCGAGCTTGGCGACGACGGTCGACCAGTCGTTTGCCGGCATCTCGATCGTGAAGCCCAACTCCTGCATCTGAGCCTTGAAAACGATCCCGACGGGGGTGATGGTCCCGTAGTCGGTCGGATTGAGCCAGGTGATGGTCTCTCCTGCGTAACCCGCCTCCTGCATCAGTTCGCGGGCAAGGTCCTGATCGTTGACGTTGTAGTAGCCTTCGGAGCCGAAGTCAGTCTCATATTGCGCGTTGCAGAAGAAGATGGCCGGGCAGAGCTGCCACAGATCGCTTGGTCCCAGTGATGCCATCAGGTCCTCGATGTTGACGCCGACCTGTACGGCGCGGCGAAGCACCGTGTTATCGAACGGAGAATGGCTGGGTATGAGGTCCATCTGGGTACGGTGACCCGGCTTATAGAGCGGGACAATGATGTCCGGGTTTTCGACAAGGCGGCTGTAAAAGTCCAGTCCCGCCCCATCGACGACGTCCCACTCGCCTGTCTCGAGGCCGGCAATCTTGGTTTCCTCATCCGGGATCTCAAGCCAGGTCAGCTTGTCCAGATATGCGTGCTGTAATCCCGTGTAAAGGCTGGTTGGCCGAGAATCTTTTGCGTAATCCTCGAATCGCACGAGTTCTATCTTGTCGCCCTGATCCCATGAGCTGAACTTGTACGGTCCGGCCCCTATGTACTCTTCCTGCGTCAGGCCTTCCGCCGCAGACTTCTGGGATATACGCGCCGGCATCACGAACACAGCTGCCCAGGGCTTGGCGAGCCCGACGGTAACTCCACCATACGGCTCGGTGAGGTGAATGCTGAAGGTCCTGTCGTCTACGGCGGTTACGGCGGTGTCGGCCACGAACTCACGCATGAAGGTCGCGGCGGCATCCCAGCTTTCCAGCCATCTGGTGAAGGAGGGAACAACGTCCTGGGCGCTGACCTGTGTGCCGTCATGGAAGTTCATCCCGTCTTTGAGGGTGAATGTCCACGTGAGCATGTCATCGCTCACTTCGAACGACTCGACCATTTCCGGCTGGTCGGTGAGGTTATCGTCCCAACCGAACGGCGAATCGAAGATGTGAGCTGCTACTGCGATCGTCACGTATGCGCCCGTGAAGTTGGGGTCGAGCGTCGCGATGCTTGCCTGGGAGACTATGCGCAGTTCACCGCCGAACTTGCCCTCTTCCATGGCGTCCATGGCATCGGGAATCTCCGTGGCCTCCATGGCGACCTCTGGGGTCGGCGTGTCTGCAGCGACGGGCTCGGGGGTTGGAGTGGGTGGATCAGTGGCCGCCGCCTCAACGGTCGGGGCCGTGGTTGGAACCGCCGGTTCGGCGGGTTCCTCCGCTCCTCCACAGGCGAATGCGGTGAGAGCAATCACCGCGATCCCGAGTAGCATGGTCAACCGAAGCTTCATGTCGCACCCCCCAGGACTTGATCCCAGACGCCAGAGACCGGACTTGTTCTAAGTTGATTTTGTTGCAGGCAGAGTTGTTCTAAGTTCGGAGGCGGAGCCTAGAGTATGGATAGATGGTTGTCAATTTTGTGTTTTTAATCACGATTTACGGAATTTAGGGGCAATCAGTGTCACTCATATATCCGTCGGGCATCTTGGTACGACAGTAGATGACACCCTCCAAAATCGCGTCCTCAAAGTCGGCATTCTCCAGGGTGGCACCGGTGAAGTCAGATCCTGTTAGGTCAGCGTTGTAGAAGGACGCTCCCCGAAGGTTGGCATCCTGGAAATTGACGCCGCGCACGTTCGCCCCCTCAAAAAACACTCCTTCGACGTTCGTGCCCACAAAACTCGCGCCCTCGAGATTCGCGTCGGAAAAGTCGGCCCCCTCGCGGCCCTCGGAAGCGCCGACGTGGCCTACCGAAATCTCGCTGAGGTCCTGCCCATCAAAACTGGCGCCCGGGCAATCCACCTCCGAGTCCGAGTCGAGGTCGCAGCCTTCCACGCCCTTCGGAACGGTGGGGATTGGAGTATGCGTTGGAGCTACCTCAAGTTCAGAAGACCCGCCGGGTTCGCTGGTGCAGGACAGGGCGAGGACAAGGGTTCCGGCTACCAGCAGAAACAGCAGCCGGTTAGAGACGATTTCGCTGTATTCCCGCCCGCGATGAACCATCGTTCTTGCCTCCGCATATGAACGAATCAGGGACAGTCGCTGTTGTTCTTGGTCCCGTCATACATCTTGGTGTTACAGAAGACGGCTCCCTCAAATAGGGTGTCCTCCAGGTCGGCCTGCTCGAGCGTTGCGTCGGTCAGGTCGGCGCCGCTCAGGTCCGCCTTGTAGAGGAATGATCGCTTAAGCGAAGCCCCGCGCAGATTAGCGTCCCTCAGGTCGGCGCCCGTGAAGTCGACACCCGTCAGGCTGGCGTCGGAAAAGTTGGCCCCTCTCAGGTTGGCCTCGGAAAAGTCGGCTGCGTCTCGCCCCTCGCTGCCGTGCATGGTCTTGTCAATTTCTCCAAGGTCCTGGCCGCTGAAATCGGCCCCCGGACATTCTGCCCCCGAGCCTATCTCGCAGTCTCCGACCTGTTCGGCGACCGCGGGCACGGGGGTGTTGGTAGGAATCGGCGTGTGGGTGGGTTCCTGTTCTGCGCTTGCCGCAGGCGACGCCGAGCCGCAGGCCCAGACAAAGACGAAAAATCCCGAAAGGAACATACCGGCAAGGTGCATTCGTCCCAAACGAAGCGGGCCCTTTGCCTTACTGTCCATAGAGGCCACCCCCGCGAATTCAGAGGTTCGTACAAGCGGAAACCGGAGAAGTGCCGCGTAGTATACACATGTTCCTCAGGCATCAATCGAGTCATTTGCTCAAGCCGATCTTGATGGACATAGGGATCTCTGAAGACCCTTGCCGCACACTTAGGTGCAGTGGCCGATGCCAGCAATACCTGAACTCAATCAAGTCGCTACCGGGCGAAACATCCTGTGACCACCCGCTATCGCTTGGTCGCCTCAATTGTTGCCGGCCTGTGCATATCGGCAGGGGCGGGAATAGTCATATCGATTGCCATTTGGCCATCTGAAGAGGGCCCCGAATCCTTCGATAGGCAGGCCGCTCGGCCCGCTGCGCAGACGACAAACTATCCTGATTTTTGTAAGGCGTTTACAGGGGGCTCGAATCCATATCTGGGCAAACAACCCAGGGATACGCTCCGTGAACTCTTGGTGAATTCGGATCGGGGCGACACGGCGCTGCGGGCGGAGCTGCACATCCGTCTTGCGGAAGAGGGTTTGAAGTTCGGGGACACCGACGAGGCCATCAGGCTCCTGCGGGCGGTGATATCGGAAGGCGAGGGTGGCATCCCAGACAGCCAGATCAGGGCGGCCGAGCACGCGCTTGCCCTGGCGAACCTCAGGAAGGGGGAACTGGAAAACTGCCTGCGCCCGGACGGACGATTCGCCTGCATTCTGCCCCTGGGTGGTCAGGGACACCGCTACCCGGGCGGTGCGGAGGCCGCGATCGACACGCTGGGAAGCCTGCTGGAAGCGGACGCGGACAACCTGCGGGCCATGTGGCTCTTTAACATCGCGCACATGAATCTGGGTACCTATCCCGACCAGGTGCCACCCGGGCTTTTGATCCCTCCCACCGCCTTCGGTGAGGAAGGCGAGCTTGCGCCATTTACCGAGACAGGGCCGGAAGCCGGCATCTTTAGTCTGAACACCGCAGGGGGCGTGATCGTCGACGACTTCGACAACGACGGCCTGTTCGATGTCATCATCTCCACATGGGACCCCTGCGGTTCGCTCTCTTACTTTCACAACGACGGCAATGGCCTGTTCTCGGACTATTCAGTGCGGTCGGGGCTTGACCAGCAAATCGGCGGGCTGAACATCGTTCAGACCGACTACAACAACGACGGGTGGCTGGATGTGCTGGTCATCCGCGGGGGCTGGATGCAGGGATACGGGCGCATGCCCATGTCCCTGCTTCATAACAACGGCGACAACACCTTTACCGATGTCACCGGCTCGTCCGGGCTCGGGAGGCCGGCGTTTCCGAGGAACAGCGCCTCATGGGCCGATTTCGACCTGGACGGCGACCTTGATCTGTTCGCATGCAGTGAGTCCGAGCCGGACACATGGATAGGCGATCCGAGCAAGGGTGGCAGCGCCACCCTCTACCCCAGTCAGCTATACCGCAACAACGGGGACGGTACGTTTGCGGACATCGCACTCAGCGCCGGGGTCACCAACGACCGCTACTGCAAGGGAAGTGCCTGGGGAGACTATGACAACGATGGAGACCCGGACCTGTACGTCTCGAACTTTCGAGACGACAACCGCCTCTACCGCAACCTCGGTGACGGAACGTTCGTAGATGTAGCCCCGGCGCTCGGTGCGACGGGGCCTCTCGAGAGCTTTGCAACCTGGTTCTGGGACTTTGACAATAACGGCTGCCTGGACATATTCGTCGCCGGCTACGGATTCGACATAGAGGATGTTGCGGCCGACCGTCTGGGGCTCCCGAGCGATGGGAGCAGGCCGGCTCTCTACAAGAGCGACTGCAACGGGAACTACAGTGAAGTCGCCGAGATGGCCGGCGTCGCCGATGTGAACCTGACCATGGGCGCCAACTTCGGCGACTTTGACAACGACGGCTTTCTCGACTTTCTGCTCGGAACTGGCTTCGTCAGCTATGACTCCCTGGGACCGAACGTGGCCTACCGCAACACCGGCGACGGCTATTTCGAGAACCTGACTATGGCGGCGGGCCTAGGTCATCTTCAGAAAGGGCACGGTATCGGGTTCGCCGACCTTGACAGAGACGGAGACCAGGACATTTTCGTCCAGCTCGGGGGCTTCTATCGGGGCGATTCCGCTCTCAGCGCGCTCTATGACAATCCTGGTCACGGAAATCGCTGGATCTCGCTTAAGCTGGTTGGGGAAGAATCCAGCCGGGTGGCGATCGGGGCCCGTATCGAGGTCATCGTTAGTCATCCAGAGGGGGAGCGAAGGGTCTACCTGCAGGTCGATAGCGGGGGAAGCTTTGGATCCTCCAGCCTCGAGCAAGAGATCGGGCTCGGTAACGCCACGGAGATCGTGTCCGTAACGGTGAGGTGGACGTCGGGAAGAACCGAGACTTTCTTGGACCTGCAGCTCGACACACGTTTTGTCATAGCGGAAGGTAGTGGCGTCAGGGGAGTCGAGATGCCGAGCTTCGCTCTGGGATCCCCGTAACGGATCCTTGGTTGGGAGACATCTCCTGTTGTCATGCTTGCCGGCCGGTCCGGGACCGTAGTAAACGCCTACGCCAGCAGCCTCACCGTGCTAGTGAGTCCTCATCTAGTGGACGAGCCCGCCGGGGCTATTGCGCAAGATAGACCCATACCAGTGCGTCGATGTCAGGAAGCTAACAGGCGATTGCGGACGACTTGCTATGCCATGTGGCAGCGCTCGAAGAAAGGGATCTGACGCCGATCGATCTGGACCCGAGGATGGTAAGCATCGGGTCTTGGGGATTTGGGTTCTCAAAGGCAGAGCCGGCAGGCCGTCGAATGCCACGGGCCTGCCGCTTCCGGCTTTCTCCTCATCCCAGGCTTTGCCTAGGCCGCGACTTCCTCTCCCACGAATTCCCGACGTCCCTGCATGATTCCCACGGCGATGACCAAGATGCAGAGGGCGCCGAAGAGCAGCACGCCGTTGCTGGCAACGGCAACTCCATGCAGGTCTATGCCAGGTACGTGCTCGGCAATCATCAGAACGATGAAGGTGAAAATGCCTGTAAGCGACAACCCCGCTGCCGCGAGTTTGAAGATGCTCATGCCGACAGACCGGCGCACCAGACCGTACCCGAATATGGCCGAGCCGATGGAAGTGACATAGAGGAATGCAAAGTGAATGCCCGCAGCCGCCGCAAAGAGCGTGGTCGCCATAGCCTGCTCTTCAGCGGCAGTGCCCCCGACACCGTGCGCAAGCATGTGGATCATAACGTGCCGGACGCTCAGCTCAACGACGAGGAAGGCATAGCCGATCAAAAACACATTCAGTGCAAACCGGGATACGCGGTCCATTAGGGAACTGCCGCTGAATGCCCGGTGCATGCTGTGCAGCCCGAACCAATAGAGCAATACGCTCACGACCAACAGGAACGTTACAGCTTGGGACAATGAAGAGTTGTTGCCCAGGACGCCTGCCGCTTCCGCGAAGCTAGCCGTGTCGACAGGGTCGATTATCAGGCCGCCCGGAGTGAGCAACGACGCAACGATTCCAATGACCACAGCAACAATGAGTGCCCAACCAGCCGCCAAGTTTGCCGTCATCTTCAGCGTGGTGGGGATCTTCCCGAACCGGCCGGCAGCGCGCCGGCTGGTGGGTGCGGTGCTGGCAGAGCAGCACGACGAGTGGGCTATCGGGCGCCGCTACCTGACGCTTGCGTCTACCGAGATTGACCAGGAACTGGAAGCATCGCCGAAGGCGATGCTTCCACAGCCAACTGCGGCACAAACAACATAAGCAGGATGACGCACTAATACACCACTTGTATGTTGCCACAGCCCCGTAATTAGGCCAATTTGTGGGGTGGGCGAGAGGGGCGCGTCGTTCACCACTGGGTGAGTCAGGGGATGATCCCTGACTGCACCGGCGTCAAGTTTGACACCCCTCCCGCCGTGCTTGTCGCTCCGAACGGATACATGGGCTAAAGGCCCGCATCTACAAGTGTGGAGGACGAGACAACATTACATGCGTGAGGTTGCTAATGGCAGTGGTAGCTGGCGTCGACGTCGGTAAGGTCAACCTGGACGTCTCGGTGGCGGAGGGTCCCGTGGTCCGGTTCAGCAACACGGCAGCGGGCCTGACCAGGCTGCTGAAACACCTCAGGGCACTGGATGTCACCATGGCCGTGTGTGAATCGACCGGCGGGTACGAACGTCCGCTGGTTGACCGTCTGCGAAAGACAGAGATCGCAATGTACGTGGCCCATCCGAATCGCGTGCGAGCTTTCGCTGGGCCTGCGGATACGAAGCCAAGACCGATCCACGGGATGCCCAGGTCCTCTCCCGGTACGGCCAAGTGTTCCCGGATGCGGAGACACCTGCCCGGGAGCTGGAGCCGGAACGCGAGGAACTGCAGGATCTGTTGCGCCGCCGGCGGCAGCTGGTGGAACAGAGAGTCCAAGAATTGGGACGCGCCGATAAGGGTGTCTCACCCTACGTGGCAAGGTCCACCAGACGCCACATCTCATGGCTTGAGAAGGAGATCTCTCGTCTGGACAAGGAATATCAGGCCGCTTTGCAAAGGAGCGCTCCAATGGCGCAGCGGGCCGCGCTGTATCGCACCGTACCCGGGGTTGGCCCGCTGACCGCGGCGATCCTGGTCGCGCATCTGCCCGAACTGGGACAGCGGGACGGCAAGTCCCTGACCTCACTTGTGGGCCTGGCACCCTGGTCGAGGGATAGCGGACGTAAGCGGGGCAGGCGCGCCATCAGGGGCGGGCGTGGCTTCGTGAGGCGGTCACTTTACATATGCGCGTGGGCGGTGATCCGCCACGACAGCGAGATGCGGCGCTTCTACCAGCGTCTGCGTGATCGCGGCAAGCCTGGCAACGTCTCAGTGGTGGCTGTTATGCGCAAGCTGCTGTTGCAACTCAACGCAGTTGCGCGCAGAGGTAGGCCATGGGTTCCAATGACCGCCTAGAATCGGTGACCTAGCCCATGGGCTAGGTCACCGGTCTTGACATTCAACACGGATACTTGCAGGGACGTGACCCAGCCTCGCACTTGTGGGTTCAGGGGATACTAGCCCAAGTGGCGTTGCCTTCGCAAAAACGAGACTTGCACGGATCTATTGAGGGTCTGGCAGAAGAGAAAACCTGGTCAGGCGCCTTCTGAGGGCGTCACGAATTTCCTACTTATCGGGATGATTCCTGCTGGTGCTGAGAGGTAGAAGGCGCACGGTGATGTAATCCACCGATGCGGTTCCTGGTCACTTCGTAGTTACAAACGCGAAGTGACTGGACACCCCCAGCAAGGTCTTTTCCCGCTCCACGAGTCGAACCAGGTCGATCAGGTGCTCTCTCTTGCTGGGATCTGACATGCGCCCTTCGAGATCCTTTACAAGCTCTCCGGGCCCTTTCACCGAGTAGAGCCCCCCTTGGTCGAATCCTGCCTCCGAAACTTCTGCTTCAAGCTCCTCAGGACTGTGGAAGAAAGCCGTCGTGAAATAATCGTGCCCGTTGCCACGGTGCTGTCCGTCCACGAGATCGCGCCTCAGTATGGAAACGAAGTCAGCGTCATCGATCAAGCCCAGTGTGAGGCCGTCCAGAAGTGAAGCGAACCGGTTGATAGCCGTGGCAACCAGCAGGCCTCCCGGCCTTAGGACCCTGCGCGCTTCTCGTAGCGCTCTCAGCCGCTGGTCTCTGGCGGTCAGGTGGTAGAGAGGGCCCATCAAGAGAACAGCATCGGCACGGCCGTCGCCGTGATCGAGCGCGCGTGCATCGCCGAGATTGATGCTCGCCACAGGGTGACCGGGTTGAGATTCGGAGGCCTCTTGCGCCTGACTTAGGTGCCTTTCAGATGGGTCAATCAGGTGGACTTCATACCCTTCCCTGGCCAGCCAGCACGAGTACCTGCCCGGGCCTCCGCCAACATCGAGGACAACCCCGGGTGGCGAGGGGAGAAACCGACGTATGAGCTCCTGCATGCGGGCAAACTCCAAGAGTCCACCTCCTCTCCCGAGCCTGCCTGCCTCGTCGAACCGATCGTAGTACGAGAGAATCTCGCTTTGGTCAGATGTGACTCCAAATTCGGACATCAGGCGGTTTCCTCTCCTCTGCTGCAGCGCAACCTCTCGCGGGGCGGCATGGGCGAGCCATCCTTAGACGCCAACAGCCGAGTTCTCAAAGCATCGACGGAGCTATTGGCCCAAGGGATGGGAGTGGTCAGGCCCCGCTTCCGTCCGAGGTTATGTGCGAAGGGCTGTCGGAGGGGCTGCCGATCGTGTGCAGGTGCGACCCGGCTGAGTTGGCGCCGGCCAGCCTGCAATCTTCAAAGGCGGCCACGGCTATCAGTGAGACCAGGAATACCGCCAATGCCAGCAGGACAATGCTTGCGATAAGGAACCCCCTTTGCCGTCTCGGTCAGAAACTGACTGGCCTACTCTGACCTTGGGGAACTGACCTGACCCCCGAATTCTGGTCCAGCCGTAATGTTAATGAACTGGGGCGGCGGAAGGGGGACAGATGACGAGACGCGATCACAGTCCGGAGCAGGTGAGACCTATGATGGAAGCGCCGTCATACATAGAAGGTGATCTAGTCATCGCATGAATGATTGACGATCCCGAGGATCTTGCGACATTGCGGACATGTCACTACGACGACGGTTTCTGCCTGGACTGAACTGTAGGTCGATTTGAACGACGTGATTTCGCTCTCACAGTGTGGACAGATCATGGTGTCAATCCTGGCTTGTAGGGGTGCGTAGGAGAATTCTCCCATGGGTATCCTCTCTGTGCGGTCGAATGGCAGGGCCGTGAGGCTATCGGGGTGAGTCTAGCGCTGATGTGGGGGAAGAAATCCCGAGACGGCCTGCTACCGTATTAGCTTTTTGGTTGGAAGAATCGCCGGCTTTGACCCACTAGGGCCGCATCCCCTCCCGGGACAGGTCCTGGCAAATCAGCCTGGCTATGGCGGTCGCCGTCTCGTCGTCCTTAAAGATGCTGAGGGACTGAGCCACCATCTCAGTCGACGGCCGGTCCCCTGCAATATCCTCGTGCTCCACATAGCAAGCTACCAGCGTTGCTATCGCATCGGCCCGTTCGGCGGAGGGAGATGCGATTTCTCTCGGCTCCACTCCCGCCGTCCCGCAGGCCATATAGGTCATCATCACCAGTTCCGCGTCGTTTTCCGTGCGCTCCGCGTTGAGACGGTAATTTTCGAGAATCAGCTCCTGCATCTGCTCAGGCATTCCCTGGTCCCTTAAGGCCAGGCAGTCTGATCCGGCCTCAATGACTGTCTTCTGTTCGGTGCTGGCATCCTCCACCACGAAGCGCGGCTGCCTTTGTAGCAGCTTTTCTCGTTCCATACCCATCTCTTGCAAAATCTGCTCATCGGTGGGTCTTAGGCCGCCCACACCGCCGTCGCCAGGCATTCCGGAGAGGAGGGACATCACCAGGGAGAGCGTCTCCGCGCTCAATTCCTCGTTGGCATCGAGCTCCGCTTCGGCCCGCAAGAGGGCCTGCTCCAAGGAGGACAGCCGTCCGGCGATTTCCGCTCGCTCGGCTGCGGCAGTCTCCCGGCCCTCGCGCTCCCACGTCTCGGCGCGGCTCAAGCGTTCCTCCAGGGCGGCAATGCGGCCATCGTCGCTGCTGCCGCAGCCTGCCAGCACCACTGCAGCGAAAGCCAATAGCAGTATCGCCAGGATTCTCGTCGGGTTGTGCATATCTGCTCCCCTCATCTCTCCAAGTTTCCCCGTATACCAATAGCCATTGTCCCCCCTTTGTGCGATCGGGGTCATCTGATTGGTGCGGCCAATCGAAGAGAGCACGTCAGGCCAGTCCCGCTCACCTGGCGTTGAACAGGAGGAAGACGTCTTGGTCCGTCGTCTGTAGAAACAGCCCATCGCCATAGGTGCCGTACCGCCCCACACGAAGCAGCAGATCGAGGAACCGTTCCTCCTGCACCATCAGCCCGTCCAGGCCTTCGCAGACCTTTTCAGTATGGGAAAAGGTCTGAACATCGATCGTGATCACCCCGTCTTCAGCCGTGGCCTGGCCCGAGTAGGTGTTGCACCCTGACGACCCCGAAAGGTCGTCTTTATCGAACGATAACGTCACTTCGGTTCCCTGGACTAATCGGGTAGTGTGGGCGCTCCACATCTCGGAGCAGCGATCTCGCAGCTCGACGAGGGCCAACAGGGTCCATTCCGCGTCGGCGATGTCCCTGAAGGTCGGTGAAAGCGGCTCAAACGTCAGCGTCTTGCCCCTGGAGGACCTCATCCTGAGAAGGCGTGAACCTCCCTCCTCGGACACCGCAAACTCTCTCGCCCACGTCAGAAAGTCCCCGAAATCACCCTCCATCCTGCGGGCATCCTCCGGGCAAGAGTGTGTGTACTTGAGCATGGATCTTGACGGAAAGCGAACGCCCCCGTCGGTTCCTTGGTAGGAGGCCAGGTAGGCTCGGCATGCGGTCACGCCGGTGACCAGCCGGCCATCGACGAAGGACATGGTGGCCGGACGCGCATCGCTCTGGCCCAAGAGCCTCCACTCGGTGCCCCGCAGGTCTAAAGGGTCTCCCGGCAGAGGCACCTGGCTAGCGAAGACCAGCGTGACCGCGCCCTCGTAGTCAAGGATTTCCAGCCGCTCGCCCGCAACGGAGAACGTCCTTCCCTGCATGAGTGCCTGAATGTATGCGTTCGCCTGATCCAAAATGCCCTCGGGCTCAAGGCAGCCGATGTCTGTGCCTCCGATGGACGGCGCCGAGAAGTTCGCATGGTCGTCGAAGACGGACGCTCCATCCGCGGTCCGTCCTCCGTAGCGGTTGCATCCGTCAAAGCCGGTGGCCAGGTCCTCGTTCACGGTCAGCATGACGAAGGAATTCTCGATAAGGGGTTGGCCGTCCAGTGACTCGAGCACCCACGTGCCGTCGCTGGTCAGGACTGTCTGAGCTGGTTTAGGATCTCCCGCGCCGTTGGCAGGTTCGGAATCGCCAGGCGGTGCCATCTGTGCAGGTGTAGCGGCGCCACATCCCGTTGCGGCCAAGGCTAGGAGCGCCAAAATTGCTGCGAGTAGGTCAGCCCTCCAGGCTCCGATCCGCCACGTGCCCCGCGACTTCCCGTCGGCAGACCCAAGCAGGTGACCGTCTTCACGTACCATCCATCCCCCAAGATCGGCTAGTTCATCATCAGAAACGTAGGATCTCAGATGAATGTTTCCGTTGGCGCCCTCAGACCAGGCGCATCGGTCCTGTAGGGTAGGCGCTGGTGCGATTGATGGACACGCGAAGGTCGGAGGTCGAGGAGAGCACGTTGTGACCTGCCCCCAATTCCGGTGCAGCCGGAAAGCTAGCTAGTATGCTGGGCCAGAAGGTGGGCGGTCGTTCGCTACACCATTCCAATGCCCCATGGCAGCCGTGTGGGATGCACGGATACCGAAGAGAACGCCCTTGGATGCGCGATTCTACCTATGGTAAGGCTTGGTGGGCCAGCCTGGACTCGAACCAGGGACCTCAGTCTTATCAGGACTGCGCTCTAACCGACTGAGCTACTGGCCCGAATACGCGGGCGGCGCTGTGCGACCGGGCAGTCGAGTATATAAACGGCCGTTTTGAAGTGTCAACGCGTCAAGGGCGAGCACATGCTCCCCATTTGTTGCGTATTCCAAGGTCGTCATGCCATGCGAGTCCCGCTACTGTGAGCATTTCGTCAACCCGGCAAATGTCTGGCGACTCAAATGAGATCACTACTTGGGCTCGGGCCTGGAATGTTGAGGTGGATCCGGGGACGCTGTTAACATTCTTCCGCCCTGGTGGACAGGCTCCTACGGCCAATGAAGGGTCCTCGGGCGGGTGTAACTCAGTGGTAGAGTATCTGCTTCCCAAGCAGAAGGTCGTGGGTTCGAATCCCATCACCCGCTCCGTCTATAGACTGGTCAGCGGATCTTACCACGATTCGCCGAATGGCAAAAGTGTCCGAATAGTTTCCATTTGGTGGCCAAGATTGGACCCCGAATCAGTTGATCTTCTCGGGATTGCCTGTGGGCAGCGTCCGGGCTACGTGAATGGCTTTCGAGGGGAAAAAGTGGATGTTGACGCGCCTGGCTTCCACGTTCGCGTCCCGTAGAGAGGCTGCTGGGTCCAGAGGCTGGGCCCCTGGTACTAAACGCTATATCTAGCAGGGTTTTTCTGAGCAGGGAGTGCAGTGAGTTCCAGGCCGCTCCACCATCTGGCCTGATTTCTCACCGCCCTTGACACCAGGTCACTGTGATCCTGCCCGATCGCGCCACTGCGGAGAGGGCCCGTGCGCTGCTGGGCCCGGTGACGGCGGCCTACCGCCACTACGATCATCCCGCCGGTCCCGGCCTGTTCGGCACGCAAAGTATTTTTGGCGTCCGGGAGGTGGGATCGCTGTGGCACCCGCCAAGCGCGAGGGACGAGACGCCGCCGGTTGAGCGGTCCGGGGCCAAGGTCTTCCTGCCGTCGTCGCGCGGCGTCAGGGGAGGGGTCCTGGTGGGCTCGACGACGGCAGGAAGACCCAGGGAGATCAGGTTCCCCGCCGACCTGCTGCGCCACCACCACCTGCTGTACGTGGCGCGCACGCGGATGGGCAAGTCCACCCTGATGCACCACATCATCGTTCACAAGATGCGGGAGAAGGCGGCGGGCCGGGACGACGACGCGATCGTGGTCGTCGATCCCCACGTGGACCTGGTGGCCGGGCTGCTGGAGCACGTGCCAGCCTCGCTGGCGAACGGCATGTGCCTGATAGACCTGGCCGACCGGTCGAGGTCAGTGGGTATCAACCTGCTCGACACCCGCGTGTTCGCGGACCGCGACCGCACGGCCGATTCGATGGTGCGGGTGACGCAGGGGGGCTGTGGCGGCAAGGACGCCGCGGTTCGGCGTGCGGGACTCCCGGATGCTGTGTGGCGCGCGGAGATTGATGCCCATCCGCGGAAGGCCGCTGTCTCCCGGCTCGATGGCCGAGGGCGTGGTGCTGACGGGGAGGGCCTGCTACGCGGAGCTGAAGCCCGGTCGCGGTGGCGCGAGGAAGGGTGACATGGCGATGGCCGCAAGGCCGGTGGTATGGAAGGGCAGGGTGGCCAAGGTGGCGGTTATCGCCGTTCCGTACCGTGACCGGTCGGTGCTTTCGCCCCAGTTGTCCGGTGAGGCGTTCGGGCACCACAGTGAACCACGCCGGATTGCCGCGGGCACCAGAAATGGGAGGAGTGCGAAATGGAAGAGATGAGGGAACTGGTTCCGGCGGCCCTGTACGCGAGGGTGTCGAGCGATCGCCAGGACGTGGATCTTTCGGTATCGGCGCATCTCCGCGCCCTCAGGGACCATGCGGCAGGCAAGGTTGCGTCGTCAAGGGGGAGTACGTGGACGAGGCGGAGAGTGGCCTGATAGTCCGCAGGCCGCAGTTCCAGGAGATGCTGCATGAGGCGAGCAGGCCGAACGCCCCGTTTCGGGTGATTCTCATGGGTAGGACACAACAACAACGGAAAGTTTCGGTACTCATGGGCTGTAGATCTGAAGCCGATTGAAGGCCACGACAGTTGACGAGATCGCGAGTCCCGCTAGGTGGCCTGTTGACGACGAAGCTGCGATAGGGGGCGATGTGGCGCTCTGGGGATGGCTGGAAAACCGACGCCGCGCCGTAGTCCTTGCAGAGGTCAAGTTCCCCAGACACCAATGGCACCTGAAGGAGAGCAGAGGACGACATGAATGGAAGAATCGCCTCCTTTGACAGCTATTGCCGCATCGCCTCCTGGAACAAGTCCTGGCAAATCAACCGGGCTATGGCGGTCGCCGTCCCGTCGTCCTCAAAGATGCTGAGTGCCTGCTCCACCATCTCCACCGACGGCTGGTCTCCGGCAATATCTTCGTGCTCCGTGTAGCAGGCTACCAGCGTTGCTGTCGCATCGGCCCGCTCGGCGGAGGGAGGTCCGGTTTCTCCCGGCTCCATTCCCGCCGTGCCGCAGGCCACATAGGTCATCATCACTAATTCGGCGTCGTTTTCCGTGCGCTCCGCGTTGAGCCGGTAGTTTTCCAGAACTAGTTCCTGCAGTTGCTCCGGCATCCCCTGGTCCCGTAAGGCCAGACAGTTGGTTCCGGTTTCAATGACTGTCTTCTGTTCGGGACTGGCGCCCTCCATCATGAAGCGCGGTTCCCTTTGCAGCAGCCTCTCTCGTTCCATCCCAACTGCCTGCAACATTTGCTCGTCTGTAGGCCTCATGCCGCCCACATCGCTACCGCCAGGCATCCCGGCGAGCAGGGACATCACCAAGGAGCGTGTCTCCGCGTTCAATTCCTCGTTGGTATCGCGCTCGGCTTCAGCCCGCTCCAAGGCCTGCTCCAAGACGGACAGCCGTCCGGCAATTTCCGATCGCTCGGATACGGCAGTCTCCCGGCCCTTACGCTCCTGCGCCTCGGCGCGACTCAGGCCTTCCTCCAGGGCGGTGATGCGGCCATCGTCGCTGCTGCTGCTGCAGCCTGCCAGCGCCACGGCAACAACAGCCAATAGCAGTATCGTCAGTATTTTCGCCGGGTTCTGCATATCTGCTTCTCGTCTCTCTCCAGGCTCCCAGGGATGCTAATGACTACCGAGCCTGACAGGACCTAGAACGTTCGCGTTGAGGTTCAAGTTGGGTGTGTAGCCAAAGGTTGGCTCAGCGGGCCAAACGACCGGACACCCTTTCAACACCGGGCTGGAATCGAGGGAGTATCATAGCCCCATCTCTCAGTAGTTCCTCTAATGCACCTCCGCATCGGGCTTCCTCCCAACGCGGAAGTGCTCTCTGCTAGTGGGGTCGTTCAATTACATTCCGATGCTAACATCGGGGGCTTCGCTCAGAGGACCAAGAGTGTTTAGGCCCAACTTGTGACGTTCCCCGGGAACGGTGATGGAGTTCGAATCCCCTTTGGTGGGCCTAGTAAGGCTGAATTGCGAACTTCTCGGTGGGAGGTCTTATTTTAGGGAAGGGGTCATTCTAGCCAGGACGGCTGCACCGTCATGCCCGGCCCGTCCCCTGGACGGGTAAGCTGCCCTGGGTGGTCGTAGTCGCCATCCCGGACGGCAACGCCGCCGTCCTCCGCCCCCAGAGGATCGCCGCCGACACGGCTGGGCGCGGGTATCGCCTGACTGCAGTTGCCCTCCGATAGTAGTGTGAGGGACGGTTGTCCGGCGGAGTCAAGCAGGGCAGCACATCGCGGGAAGGAAGGGAAGCTATAGTGGGTCTGCTGACGGCGATCGCCGTCCTTGCCGCCATCGGCTTGCTGTTCGCGATGGACCCAGGCGGGGCAATCGCCGAAAGCGGCTTCCCCGACTTCCGGGAGATGGACTGGAAACAGCTTGCGGTCTGGGGCTTCCGCACGATAGGCGTAGTCGTAGCGCAGCTGCTCATCATCGCGCTGTGGTTGTGGCCCAAGTGGCGGCCCCCGCAGGCGAGCCCATGGTACTCGGGGGCCTCTCAGCCCGGTTCAATGCCCGCGGCGGCGGTAACTGCGCTGCAAGGCCACATGATATGGAGCCCGACGCTGCTGGCCTCCATCATCGAGATGTGCCAGCGCGGCACGCTGCGAATCGAGGCCGTCGGAACAAGAGTCGGCTTCCTGTACCGGCTGTCCCGGCAGGCCCCTCCACAGTATGACTGGGAGCGAACGATATGCGACAGCCTGCCGTGGCGTGCCACAACGGTCGATGCGCTCCGTGAAGCGATAGAGAAGCGCGAGGATGCCATCGGCGACCAGATAGGCGACTACCTGCAGCAGCGCGGCCTTTTCCATGACAATCCGGTGCGAGTCAGGAGGGAAAACGACGACGATGCAGCCGGATGGGAAATGCTGGCTGCGGCTTTGATGGGCGTTGGCAGCGGGCTTTGGGCGGCTCTATGGCTGGACGAGTGGTGGGCGAACGCCCTAATCGGCGCGTTCGCGGGTCTCGTGTACTTTTTTATTGAATCGACGATGACGATACGGACAGGCATGCTGAAGCCAACGCCGGCGGGAGCACTTGAGATAAGTCAGTGGCTTGGCTGGCAAGAGTCCATGGCCGGACCTGCCCCGCCCCATGCCCGGAACCAAGCTGATTCCATGTTGCCCTATGCCGTGGCGCTGGATGTGGCCCAGCCCTGGCTCGACGGTGCGGGCTCGGCTCCGCCGTGGTTCGGGTCGGGCAGGGAATCCTCTCTACGGGGCGTCGACCTGGACGCGGCCTATCACGCCTTCATGCACGCGCCGGAGTGGTACCTGACCGGACGGTCTGGCGATGCGGCGAAAGCGGTCGCGGAGTTTGGTTATGAACTAGAGCTCGAGCTACTCGAATTAGAGTCGCCGGATGCCGGGAAGGCCGTGCACAGGGAGACCGCCGACGAAATCCAGGACATAGCGCGTGAGCCGGATTCACAGCCCAGTTCTCGGGAAGCTGAGCCGACACCGCCATCGGGCGGGTATCAACCGTACAGGGCAGAGAGACTGGCTGAGGAGCCGAAGAGCGGCGGGGGCCTCGGCGGGTGCTTCATATGGGTGGTAAGCCTGGTAGGCATGGGGGTGGTGGTCTTGGTCGTCCTGTTCAGCCTCGATCTGGTCTCGCCTCGCGACAAACCCTGTTCCTTGGACTCTCCCGTAATCCCGACGTCCGCGCAGATCGCGGCGGCCAGCGACCTGTTCCGCAATGAGTGTGTGTGGGTCCGCGGCACCATCGTGTCCCAGGACTCCGACGAGCTGGTGTTGGAACTGAAACGGAGCGAGTACGTGCAGCGGGTGAACGTGCGCGACCCGTCGGAGGTCCTCGAAGCAGTCCCCCTGGGCCGCGTGGTGACCTTGGCTGGGCGGCTCAAGGTGGGGAAGGACCGAACATACGCAGTCCACTTCGTACCGGACGATGGATCGGACCGGGGGTGGTGGCGAAACCTCCGGGAGAACCTCGAAGGGCTGTTCTAGGTGGCTGCGGGTGCGACAGGCATTGGTGATGGCTTCCCCACGACATCGGTTAAGGAGTCATCCCATCAAGCAAGAAGAGCAAGAGTATGGCAGTCTAGGTTTGGTGAAAACTTGGGCTTCGACCTGTGACCCGCCCTTATCTTTCGTACGAGTTGCTCTGTTGCCCGCGAAATCTTCTCCACCACGCAGCACTCTTCCGAGATGGACCGCATGCGCGGCTTGACGCTGGTCTGCGCCCCGAATCCCGACCCAGCCTGAATGATGCTCCTGTATCGGCTTTCAGGACAACGATCACGGTCCGGACAGGCGCCCATCCATGTGGCTGTTGACGAGCTTCAACCAAAGATGCAGACTGGCTTCGCTGATTCAATGGCCCTCCACGCCGGTCCCAGCGGCCGCAGCCTCTCCAGCACCCTCCTCTCCAAGACCCACGCCGGGCAAATGTCGCTAGTCGATGCACGCAACCGGGCTGCCGCGATGCTCGACAACGCACGACTGGACACGACTGGAAGGGATAGACCCGTTGCAGGCGCGACGGCAACGCCGTGAGGCCATCACAGTCGCCCAGGCGTTCGACCGGTACTTCGGTGAGCACTTCCCGCTCGGGTTGGCCATCGGCAAGATGAGCGCTTCGACGGTCGAGAACTACCGGCTATGGACGAAACCAATCTATATGGCGATGGGCAAACTAAAGGTTGCGGAAGTCGAACAGAACGACATTGAGCGTGACTCGGACCTTGTTCGGGCTATTCGAGCGATGGGGAATAGGGGACAGGAATACCAACCCCGCCAGTACATGCCCAATTGCCCCCTAGCTGCTGGGCGATTGAGACCGGTCTCCAGGGTCGGATGTAAACGGGGTCCGGGGGCCTTTCCCAATTCTCCGGACACTATTGATTTCAGGCCCGACCCTTCAGGGCACCGGTCCGCAGGTCGCGACTCGAAGGTCCGTCACTATCAGACGGGATTGTCATCTACTTGTCGTCGAACGTGTAGGCGACCTCGTCGTGCTGGGAAACGTCAAGGCCAACTTCCTCGTCACGGCTGCCAACTCGAAGGCCCATCGTGTACTTGATGGCCAGCAGGATTGCGCCCGTGGCTATGAACGACCAGCCCCATGCCGCGCCTATGCTTATCAGCTGGTACAGTACCTGCTCGCCGCGAGTGACGCCTTCAGCCAGCGCCCCGTAGCCCATGCCCACGAACAGCCCTGTAGCGATGGCTCCCCACGTGCCGCCGATGCCGTGAACTCCCAGCACCGCCAGGGAGTCGTCTATTCGGAGCCTGCCGAGCAGTTCCACCGCCCAGTAGCAGGTGATGCCCGCCACAAGGCCGATGACGAGCGCGGGCATGGGGCCGACGAATCCCGCGGCCGGGGTTATCGCGACAAGGCCCGCGACGGCACCGGACGCCGCGCCGATGACGCTCGGCTTTTTGTCGAAGAGCCACGACATCCCCGTCCAGGATATGACGGCAGCCGCGGCCGCCGTGTTGGTTACGACGAATGCGTTCACGGCGTCTCCATTGGGAGCTAGGGCGCTTCCCGCGTTGAACCCGAACCAGCCGAACCACAGGAGCCCTGCGCCGAGAACGACCATGGGGACGTGATGCGGGATCATCCGTGCCTCCCCGTAACCAAGGCGCTTGCCGATGACCATCGCCGCAACCAGCGCGGCAACGCCGGACTTGATGTGGACCACCGTGCCTCCGGCAAAGTCCAGGGCGCCCAGCGAACCGATCCAGCCATCGGTGGCCCATACCCAGTGAGCGAGGGGAGCATAGACCACGGTAAGCCATATGACTATGAAGACTAGGAAAGAGGAGAATTTCATACGCTCGGCGAATCCACCTATGACCACGGCTGGCGTGATCATGGCAAACATGCCCTGGAAGATCATGAACGCCTGGTGCGGGATGGCATCCGAGTACGGCCCTGGCTCCGTTGCGCTAACGCCCGACAACGCGAACCACTCGAGGTTGCCGATGAAGCCGCCCACCGACGGGCCGAACGCGAGGCTGTAGCCCCAGAGCACCCACACCACGCCGACCACGCCCATGGTCACGATGACCTGCATGAGCGTCCCGGCGACATTCTTCCTGCGGACGAGGCCGCCGTAGAAGAACGCCAGTCCAGGGATCATGAGTAGGACGAGGGCCGCGCTGACGAGAACCCACGCCGTATTCGCTGCGTCAATCATGCGTCGCTACCTCCAATCAGCTCGATGCTGGCGACCTGCCCTCCGAAAACCTAACGGCGATGGGCGAGCTGTTCTTGAATGCACAGTTCTTCGACCCGGCCTGGTGACTACACAGGTCGCCACTACGCTGAGTTTAATCGATGTTCAGGCCGACGAGATATTTGGCGCTTTCGCCTCCTCCATTCCTTGAGCGCGTGCAGGAAGATCTGCAAACCCTGGCATGGAAACTCAAGGCCTCTATCACCCTCGTGGCTGATGGGCTCGACGCCTTCGACCCGGACAAGATCGAGCAGGCAACTCGTGAATTGAACGCCGTCGGATCCCTTGCAGAGTCGGCTGCGGCCAAGCTTATCCGTCTGTGCGGCTAGGCGTGGTTAGTCAAGTAGATAGCTCCCATAAGTTGGGCGAAGCTCAAGCCCGCCGAAACGTTCCCGGAACCTGTCCTGATCGCGTTCTGACCTTGTATCTTGATTCTTGTTCAGAACACTCAGTCCGCCATGTCGACAAGGGTGCGGCAGACCGAATCCCCCCTGGTCATGTAAGACCGTCGAAAAGCGAGGGTCGCCGCACCCTTCCCGAATGGAGCCCGAACAGCTGCCTGGGTTAACCAAGCCCGCATCTTGCAAGGACGGGCCAGCAATTCACAGGAGGTAGTCATGGAACAGGAAGCAATCTACGTAGGCATCGATGTGGCCAAGGCGCAGCTAGATGTTGCCGTCCGTCCCACGGACGACAGGTGGGTGGTCCCCAATGACGATGCGGGAATCCGTCAACTGATGTCCCAGTTGACGGCTCTTGAACCGGCCCTGGTGGTGCTGGAAGCTACAGGCGGCCTGGAACTGTCCATTGTGGCGGCCCTGGCGGCCGAGGAGTCGCCGGTGGTCGTCGTCAATCCCCGGCAGGTGCGAGACTTCGCCAAAGCCACCGGCAAGCTGGCCAAGACCGACGCACTGGACGCGGCGGTCCTCGCCCACTTCGCCGAGGCGGTCCGACCCCCGGTACGCCCCCTGAGGGGTGCCGAGACACAGGACCTCAACTCCCTGACTGCCCGAAGGCACCAGGTGATGACCATGCTGGTCTCGGAGAAGAACCGCCTCAGCGCCGCCACTACCGTCGCTGTCCGTCCCCGCATCGAGGCACACATCGCATGGCTTCAGCGGGAATTGGACGATCTGGACAAGAGCCTGCGGAAGACTCTCCGTAAGAGCCCCGTATGGCGTGAGAAGGACGACCTCCTGCGCACCGTCCCCGGCGTTGGAGAGCAGCTCTCCCTCACCCTCCTGGCCTACCTGCCGGAGCTGGGCACTCTGGACCGCCGGCAGGTCGCCGCCCTGGTGGGAGTGGCTCCCTTCAACCGGGACAGTGGCACACTACGAGGCAGACGAACCGTTTGGGGCGGACGCGCCCGGATCCGTGCAGTCTTGTACATGGGGGCGCTGGCGGCCAGTCGCTACAATCCCATCATCCGGGACTTCTACCAGCGGCTGGTGGCTGCTGGCAAACCGAAGAAATTGGCCCTCACAGCCTGCATGCGCAAGCTGCTGGTCATCCTCAACTCCATGCTCAAGCATCGCTCACCCTGGCGCGCGGAGCGCGCCAGGACTCCCGCACTCATCGGCCTAGACCCTTGACTCTAAAGACAGCTGCTGTGTCGTTGTTCAGGGAAAATGTCCGGTCAACTGTTCAGCGAAATTGTCCATCGCCGTGGTTGTTGATGGTATCGGATAGGGCTGTGGCGGGCTTGACCCGTGTGTACATGGGCGGGCTCTCGGTCAGTGCGTACCTGCGGGCGGTTTCCCTGTGGATCCCCAGCTCCCTGGCGATCGCACGCAGCGACAGGCCGCGTGCCCTGGCCTCCTGAACCGCCTCCCACAGAGCCTTCTGGCGCGGGGTTGGCTTCCTCGATCCTGGAGCTGCACGCTTGCGTTTTCTCCGCGGGCTGGCTGCCTGTTCACTGTCTACATCGGTCTTCTCCAGGCATGCCAGTTCCTGGTGACCATGGCTGGAGCCGTTGACACGGCCGTCGGGGGTGGTGCGATTCCCCAGGACACGTAGAAACTCCGGACGTGGAGGCGCCTCCTGTGCCTCGATCAGGTGCCCCTGGTATTCAACCAGCAGTCGACCATCGGGACGCTCAAGGACTTCCACCTGAACTCCGGCGTAGCTGGTCCGCTCCATGCCGGGCAGCAGCTGCAGGGTGCGCCATCGGTGCCTGACCGTGTTGTCCCTTGCCACCTTGCGGTGGAACCTGAAACACAGAGCCTGCTCGACAGCGGCCGCTGACGGAGGTTTGCGGTAGGCCACCTCCGACTGCGCCGCCGGGACACCGAACTGCTCGTCGAACCTCGGCAGGTATCGGTGCAGGACCTCGTTGGCATGTTCCATGGTCTCGACCTTCGCCAGTCGCAGCTCGGTGACCAGTCTGTCCTGGAATGTCCCGGCCACACGCTCGACACGCCCCTTGGCCTGTGGCGACCGGGCGAAGATCTGTCTTATGCCCAACCGCTGCATGGCCCGGGCGAACTGCGTCGGTCCGGGCAGCTTCTGCCGAGGCGGTGCAGGGTTTTTGAAGACAGCGTGACGATCGCTGTAGAGCGCAAGGGGTACCCCGCGGCGCTCGATCATCCCCTCGATCAACAGCAGGTATCCCATCGCGTCCTCTTCCGGCCTGAACAATGCATAGGGCACCGTGCCGGTCGCATCGTCAACGGCCAATAGCAGCGCAAAGCGGGGGCCACGATCCTCCAACCACCGATGGTGGCTGCCGTCTACCTGCACCAGCATCCCCTCCTGGGGCATACGCTGACGCCTTACGCGGTGTTTGGGTGGACGGCGGCGGCGGGGGCTCTCAATTCCGGCGCTCAGGGCGATCCGCCTCACCGTCGAGCGGCTCAGGAATATACCCTCACGCTCCATGAGCAACTCGGAAAGGTGTGTGTGGTTCGTACCCGAATAGCGACTCGCCGCCAACTCCATCACCTCGGCAATCGCCGCCTCGGTTGTGGCGTTGGCAGGTCTACGGCCTCGATTCCCGTGGACCAGCGCGGCGGCTCCTTCCTCCCGGTAGGCCGCCAGGATGCGCCTGACGTGGCGTTCGCTGATCCCCAGTACCTCTGCCGCCTGGCCAACCGGCAATTGGCCGACCAGCACGCTGTTCAGTACCTTCAGTCTCGTCTGTGCCTGCTGGCTCAATGTCACTCCTTGCATGGAATGACAATTTCGCTGAACAGTTAGCTACGGACATTTTCCCTGAACAACAACATGACCTGCCCCCCGAATTCTGGTCCAAGTAGAATCCCAACACGTGGTGTATTAAGAGGGTCTGTATAAGCAGAGACCACCGCGTCATCTCTAATGGGCAAATACAAACAGGCTGCGGAAGAAAGGGTGTTGCCGGCCACGCGCAGCCGCTGGAGGGTGTGATTACGGCGGAGTGGCCACTAAGAGGGTGAATCGGCAAGCGGTTAGGGAAGTTTCAGAGGAGGATTGGCGGGGTTTGGCAGGGCCCGCCGGTCATTTTGGGCACACTTCGCCCATAGCCGCTCACGCCGGCTGAACCGCCCTGGTCTGCTGCGGCGTAAGCAACCGGGACATCCGCACCAGGTTGTACGCCGTCGCCACCAGGTAACCGGCCAGGCCCGTACGCTCCACTCCACGATAGCGGGTGCGCCGAAAAACTCCCCACCGTCTTCATCCAGCCGAATATCTCCTCCACACGCTTGCGCACCCGCTGACTCCGCGCATACCCGGGGTGCCGCGTCGTCCTGCCATCTGTCGCCGATCGGGCCCGTCGCGCCACGTGCGGCGTAACGCCACGGATACGCATCTCCCTCACGCGCCTTCGGGTGTCGTGCCCCCTGTCCGCCCCCAGCGTCCTTGGGCGAAATCCGCGCTTTCGAGCATCATCCAGCATCACGGGTACCGCATCGCGCTCTGCTGTGCCACTCGCACCGCCGACCACGAAATCCATCAGCAGTCCCTCGCCGTTGTCCATCAGCGCATGGCCCATGAACACCAGCCTGGCCTCGGGGTCGGTACTGCTCCGATGGGTACGGTTGCTCAGCCGCTCACCCCGAAAGTCCACCGTCGGATTGCCGGGGTCGTCCGGCTCTTCGCGGTCCGCATCCTCCCTGCGAAAGCTCTTGATGCTCGCCGCCGCCTCTATCAGCGTCCCGTCCACGCTGAAGTGCTCGTCCCCCAGCAACCCCTGGCGGTCCGCCTCCAGCACCACCTCGTCGAACAACGCCTGCCCTATACGGTGCTTGAGCAGCCGCCTGCGGTTCTTGGTGAACACCGTGGGATCGAAGCTGCGCTCGACAAGGTTCATATCCAGGAACCAGCGGAACAGCAGGATGTACTCCATCTCCTCGCAGAATGCCCGCTCGCTGCGCACCGAGTACAGGGAGATCAGCAACGAGGCCTTCAGCAGTCTCTCCGGAGGGACCGACGTCCTGCCTACCCTCGAGTACATGCGGTCGAACTCCCGAGACAACCGCTCCAGTGCCCTGTCGGCAAGGGCTTTGATGATGCGGATGGGGTGATCATGGGGCACCCGCTCCTCCAGGTCCACGAACGCCAGCATCGTCGCTTGCGGGTCTTTCCTGCCCCTCATCAGACGATCACCGCCCTCTGTCTATTGTCCTCTCCCTATCATCCCTCAAAGAATTGTTTTTCCGCAGCCTGTTAGTACTATTTTGTTAGATAGAGACCTCAGAAGAGCTGGTGATAGTGAGAGTCGTGGTGGCAGGTTGTTATCGCACCATTTGACGGAGAGGCGCGATGACGATCTTGAAGGCTGCGGCCTCACCCCTGGATGACCTTGACGAGTTTCTGAGGCCGTTCGGCTCGTTGGTGCGCAGGGCGGAGAGTCGGCACGCAATGGAGCGCTACACGACGGGGCTCCTGTCAGACCTTCGGCGCAAGACCGCATCGGAGATTGGCAGGGCGGTTGCGGGAACCAACTCGCAGCGTCTGCAGGAGTTTCTGACCCGGACGAGATGGGACCCGCAGGAGATGGACCGGCTCAGGATCGGGCACATGATGGTTCATGCCAGCGTGGGTGAGGGCGTTTGGATCGTGGACGACACCGGCATCGCCAAGAAGGGGAGCCAGTCGGTTGGAGTAGCGCGTCAGTACTCGGGGACCCTGGGTCGTGTGGACAACTGCCAGGTGCTGGTGTCGACCCACTATGTGGACCGGGTGTATGACTGGCCGCTCACGTCCCGGGTGTATCTTCCACAGTCCTGGGTCGAGGATGGCGAGCGCAGGTCTGTGGCCGGGGTGCCTGCGGGGTTGGCCTTTGAGACCAAGGGTGAGATCGCCCTGGGACTGATAGATGCCGGGATGGATGCCGGCGTACGGACGAGGGCGGTGGTGGCGGATGCGGGCTATGGCGATCAGCCACCCTTTTTGGACGGTCTTGAAGATCGACGGCTGCCGTATGTCGTAGGTGTGCCCTCGATCGCCCGGTTCCGTATCGCAGACCAGGTTGAGCGGTATCCGGGGGATGAACCGCCTCCGCCGTATCGTGGCATCGGTCGCCCGAGGAAGGCGAAGGGCCTTGAGGACAGGGTACCCGTCAAAGACGCCAGTTCCTTACTGGAAGGACTTGAGCAGGACAGTTGGCGCATCGTCGCCTGGAGGAAGGGAACCAGGGGCGTTCTGCGCAAGCTGTGCACCAGGACAAGAGTGTGTCGAGCGGGGTATCGCGGGACACACCTGTCGTCCGTGGGGTGGCTGATCGGCGAACGTCCCGTGGATGGAGATCGTGGAGAAGTCAAGTACCACTTCGCCTGGGGAATGGACCGGGTGGGCCTGGAGGATATTGTCGAGCTGGCTCACAGCCGCTGGATAATCGAGCGCTTCTACCAGGACGCGAAGGGTGAGGTGGGACTCGACGACTACGAGGGCAGGTTATGGTCCGGGTTCCACCGCCATGTGGCGCTGTGCATGCTGGCCCACTGTTACCTGGCACTCCTCCAGGACTACGGATCGGACATCGAAGAGCACGAACCCTCCGGCCTCGGCGAGGACCACAGATCGACGGAAGTGCCGGGGCCGACCCGGGGGTTCCCCCCCACAGCAGCGTCAGAGCCTGGCATCGATCAGACGACTGGTACTTGAGCGGATGTTCTCGCAGGTAATCGAAGATCTCATGCGTCCTCGAAACCGCCCACCATGATCTAACAAAGTAGTATTAGATCTCCAACACTTTACCCAACAGGTTTTGCAGGCTGACCCTATCCTGTCCTCCGTAATTCTGGTCCAGCCGAAAAGTCGGTACGCTGGACCGTTTAACTTGAGGGGCAGGGTGGGGATCGACGGTTCTCTTGGCCTGCTGGGGCGTCGGCAATATGGGACAGGCTCCTCCGCCGCGGGTCGGGTCTCCTGAGGTCGCTTCCGAACGGGGCACGAGGATTCGATCATCATCGTCCACCGCGGGCTAGCCGCTCCCTTATGTGCGTGCACTCCATTCCCTTACTCCAACAGCCCGCTTCGCCTATCCGACCGATACTCAAACAGGATTGACACGAATTTGCGGTGCCGAAAAGACCGGCCCCACGTGGGACGGGCCTGATGCCCACGTTCCGGTCCCGCTGGTATAGCAACTGATACAAGAAACGGCGCACTTCGCCTGTACTTCCCAGGCCAACGCGTGGGTGACACAATCGGATTAGGCCTGTTCAATCTGCGGCGACAGCGGATTGGACAGGTAGTTTTTTTGCCCCGATCACAAGGAAAAAACCCCTCAAGAATCCACGGAATCGGGGGAGACAGAGTGGCGACAGGGAAGCAAGGGGATAGATGAGCAGGAAACTCAAGCCGGTAGTAGTAGTTGTACTGATAGCCGTGATGGCGGCCGTGTTGTCGGCATGCGGTCGAGAGCCCGCCCCAGCGCCAACCCCCGAACCCACCACCCGAGCGATGGCCACGGCTACGGGCACTCCCGAGCCCACGCCAAGCCCTGAGCCCACCGCCGCAACGGCGCCAACGGCCACGGCGACCTCAACGCCGATCCGAACCCCTGAGCCCACGGCCACGCCGGTGCCTGCCACTGCCACTCCTAAGCCGGAGCCCACGCTAACGGCCACGCCGGAATCGAAAGCTGACGCTCCTCTGGCCTTCGATCCGCTGGTGGCTCGCGGCACTCTTTCCAACGGCCTCAGCTACTACATCAGGCGCAACGAGGAACCGAGGGACCGGGCGCATATTGCGCTGGTGGTAAAGGCTGGCTCCATCCACGAGGAGGAGGATCAGCGGGGACTGGCGCACTTCGTCGAGCACATGGCTTTCAACGGGACCGAGCGCTTCGCAAAGCAGGAGATCGTCAGCTACCTTGAGTCCATCGGCAGCGGCTTTGGCCCTCACCTGAACGCAAGAACCGGCTTCGATGACACCCTCTATTTCCTGGAGATTCCGACCGGCGATCCCGAAATCACCGAGACCGCCTTCCAGATTCTGAGCGACTGGGCCTACGCAATCTCCTTCGACCCAGAAGAGGTTGACCTTGAGCGTGACGTCGTGCTGGAGGAGTGGCGCCAGTACCAGGGTTTCGGTTCGCGCCTTGAAGACAATCTGTTCGAGCTGCTTTTCGGATCCTCTCTGTACGCGCGCCGGAGTCCCATAGGCCTGCCGGAAATCATCGAGACCGCGCCGCCCGAACTGCTTAGAGACTACTACGAGCGCTGGTACAGGCCTGACCTGATGGCCGTGGTGGCCGTAGGTGATTTTGACGTCGACCTGATCGAGGCCAAGGTCAAGCAGCACTTTGCGCCGCCGCCCGAGGGCGAGGCCGGCCAGGAACGCGCCGTCGCCGCACCCTCCACCGATAGGCCGAGCTTCGATATTCCAGGTCACGAAACGCCATGGATCGAAGTGTTCACCGATGCAGAGTCGCCCGGAACCCAGATCGTCCTCATCCGGAAGCTGACCCCGGACAGGGGTCGAGACAAGACGGCATTTCGGCGTCATGTGGTTGAACGGCTCGCCTTTAAGATGCTAAACGCGCGGCTCTTTGAGCGAGTCCATGTCGCAGATCCCCCTTACCTGCTGGCCGAGGCCGGCCGTTCGCGCTACGTAGAGCCGCTGGACATCCTGACGTTCGCTGCCTGGGTGGAATCTGACGGTGTTGAGGCCGGTTTGGCCGCCCTGCTGGAGGAGCTGCAGCGCTTCAGGTTGCACGGATTCACCGAAAGCGAACTGTCCCGCGAGAAGAGAAACCTGCTTAGATCTGTGGAAAGCTCGTACAAGCAGCGGGATCAGACACCAACCAGGGACCTCGTCGACGAGTACGTGGATCACTTCCTGACCGGGACGCCGTCCCTGGGCATCGAGACAGAATGGAAGCTGTACCAGGATCTGCTTCCCCAGATTTCGCTCGAAGAGTTCGATGAGGTGGCGGAATCCTGGACTAGGTTGGAGGACACGGCGCTCTTGGTCGTGCGACCGGCGCAGACCGAATCGAGTTCGGACGGAGACCTGACCGCAGCGACGCTGGCGCGGCTTCAGGCGGCCAGCGCGCTGGAAGTGGAGCCATACGCGGACGAGGTAGATGATGTACCGCTGCTGGCTACGCTCCCTACGCCAGGGAACATCATCGCTGAAGAGAAAATAGAGTCCATTGACGCTCAAAGATGGACGCTATCCAACGGCGTTACCGTGATCGCCAAACGGACGGATTTTCGTGACGATGAGGTGGAATTCAGGGCTTTCAGTCCTGGAGGGCACTCGCTGGTCGCAGACGAGGACCATGTCTCCGCCTTGTATGCCGCCCAGGTGATCGGCGGAAGCGGCGTTGGTCCGCATGACAGCGTAGCTCTGGAGAAGCTTCTGGCCGGCAAGACGGTTTCCGTCTCCCCTTACATAGAGGATCTGTTTGAAGGTCTTAGTGGCAGCGCTTCTCCCGAGGACATGGAGACCATGTTCCAGCTGATTTCACTTTATGCCACCGCGCCGCGTCTGGACCCGGCGTTCTTCGCAAGGTACGAGGCGCGCCTGCGCAGCGTCGCCGAGACCCGGGCGGCCCAGCCGGACTCGATTCTCATCGACACCGTCAACACCTTGCGTCGCCAGAACCACTTCCGCGCTCGACCCCTGACGGTTGAACTGCTTGAAGAGCTGAGCATGGATCGCGCTCAGGCTGTGTACGCGGACAGGTTCGCGGACCTCGGGGATGCGACCTTTGTCTTCGTTGGCGCATTTGAGTGGGAAGACCTGCGCTCGCTGACTGCTACTTACCTTGCCAGCCTGCCGACTACCGGGCGCGACGAGCAATGGCGGGACGTCGGGATCGACCCTCCGACTGGAGTAGAGGACCACGTCGTCCTCGGCGGCATCGAGCCTCGCGCCAACACGGTGCTGGTGTTTGCGGGAGATATGGAGTGGAGCCGACAGGAGGATCTCAAGCTCAACGCTGCGGGCGAGATGCTCGGAATCCGCCTGCGCGAGCGAGTGCGCGAGCAACTGGGCGGCACCTACAGCATTGGAGTGAATGCGCGAGGTCTGAGTCTTCCGGACGCCGAGTATCTCGTTTCCATAATTTTCGGCAGCGATCCCTCCCGGACCGAAGAGCTCTTTGGCGAGGTATTGGAGGAAGTGGTTTGGCTGCGCGCCGGTGGCGAGCAGGAATACCTGGATAAGGTGAAGGAGCTCATGCGTACCTCAAGGGAGGAACAGCTGCGGGAAAACGAATTCTGGCTTGACCAGATCAGCGATGCCGTAAAGAGGGATGAGTCGCTCACAGGCATAGTCGCCTTCGATGATTTGCTGAACGACGTGACTCTGGAGGATGTCGCAGCCGTGGCGCAACGTTACTTCACCGTCGATCGCTACGTGCGGGTGGTGCTTCTGCCAGAAGACGGTTAACGGCCGAAGAGGCTTGTCGGTCCGCTAGTCCGCAGTGATGGCTTCCATGCCCAGGGAAGAATGATCTGGCCCCCTAGTTTGGGACGGTCTTGACGCTGGATTAACTTTCGGTCCTCTCGCAGTCGGATCGCCGGAAGAGCGTGTCACCGAGGTTAGCTTTGCCTCAGCCGATGGCACTGACGCGATGCTGCCAGGACATACCTCGGCTCGCATCCGGTGCCAAAGGTGCCGTTGGTACAAGCGGGTTACATAGAACTCAAAGCAAGTGCTCAGCCGGCAAATGCATTGCTCCAGCGCCCGTGTGTCCTCATCGACACTCACTCTCAGTGGACCGTCCTACCCGGCCCCTCAACGTTTACGTTGACATCGCATCACATCACCCTTGGAACTCAGCATGCTGATGCCTCACCCCTGACAGTACTTGGAGTGCCCACGGGGAGGCTTGTGACCAGGTGAGTCCAAAGCCATTGCCATGGCTCGGAAGGCATACTTAGATCATGTCGAGCGCTACAGCCAGCTTGAGGACATGTCGGCCGCTCGGGGGATCACCTAGACCGACTAGCAGAAACTATCTGGGTCCGCTCAGTAGACTGAGGCAGACTGCATGAAGGTCGGTTTTCGGACGCAGTTAAGATGTTATATCGTCCAGGTTGCCGTGGGGTGCGACCTGAAGACCATCCGCGGTGCGCCTGCCGCTTGCACTGGCCTTCAAAGTCGCTTTGGGCCTCGGAGCGGTTGCAGGTCTCTACGGGGCGGTCGCCGTGGGTCTTTTTTGCGGCGATATCCGGCGGAGAACGTTGTAGCCACCCTGGACGAGGCGAGGGGTGCCGCGGCAGCTATGCTCGGGTAGCCTGCCCCCGAGTCTAATCCGGGGTTCTAGAGTTCCCGTTCGACCAGAGATGGGGGGAAGATGAACAGAGGCAAGCATCGTCGGGAGGAGGTGATGCACTGGTTGAGGCAGGCGTAAGTGGCTACAGCGCTGAGCTGCCCGGTGGCTGAGGTCTCCTGGCAGTTAGGCGCGAAACACAGCAGGTTTTCCCACCTAGACCCCACGTCGACCACCTGCAGCACACGAGCCGCCCGAGCGCAAGCTAGAGACAAAGCGCGTGGGCCGGCCGGTCAAGCAGATGCCGGTCCACCTGGATTGACGCCCCCACCCATCCCACGCACCAGTTGCCGTGTTGCTAAGGCCAGCGCCGGTACGGGTCCCTTGGGCAGGTTGGTCTCAGGTACCGGAGGCCTGTAACCAGGGGAGCTAGTCCCGGCCCCGCCGAAGCGCCCTGCCGGGTAGCGCGCCGGTGCTCTTGTCCCGGTCGATCACAATCACGCCGTTGACTATTACGTACTCTATGCCGACAGCATAGCGCTTGGGGTTGATCCTGGTCGCCGGCGCTTCGACGCGCTGCGGGTCGAACACCACAATGTCTGCTTTGAGTCCGCTGCGAAGGATACCCCTGTCGCTTAGCCCAAGGCGCTGGGCAGGGAACGACGTCATCTTGCGGATAGCCTCAGCAAGCCTCAGGTGTCGCTCGGCCCTCACGAACTCGGCCAGGACCACTGGAAAGCAGCCGTAGCTCCGCGGATTCGGGTATTCCCCGAAGAGTATCGCGTCGCTGGCGATCATCCCCATCGGGTGGGACACGAACGCATGGAGCGTCTGGGCGTTGGTTCCAGTGCCCACCTGTGAAATCCCGAGATTTTCCGAGAGCAGCAGGTCCATCATCGCCTCGGCCGGGTCCTGGCCCCTTAGCTCTGCAATCTCGGCCAGGGAATGGCCATCGTAGCGCGCGTTCTCCGGACGATTAAACGCTGTCAGCCACAGCTCGTGCCATGATTCTGGCCGCTCGGTTGGGCCGGAGCGAGACCCCAGCTCGCTGGCGATCCGGGACCGCTTCTCCGGGTCGGACAACGCATCGATTATCCCTTCCGGACCTCCCTGCCTCGCCCACATCGGTAGCTGGATTGTCAGCGAAGTGCCGGAGTAGGGATACGTATAGCAGTCGAAGGTTACATCCATGCCGCGTGCCCTGTTGTCCTCGACCAGATCAAGGTAGTCAAGGTGGCTGCCATCTCCCTGGTAGCCTTGGCGGTAGTGGGTAAGGTGCACCGGCGCCCCAGAACGCTCTCCGATCTCGATCGCTTCTTGCCAGGGTGCCAGTCGTCCCTTGGCCTTCAGGCTCGCACGCGTGTGTGTGTGGTAAAAGCCCCCCATTTCTGCGACCACCGAGCTAAGTGCCACCAGCTCTCCGGTGCTGGCAAAGGACCCTGGCGGGTAGTCGAGCCCCGTGGACAGACCCCATGCCCCCTCCTCCATCGCCTCTCTGACAACGGACTTCATGATATCGATCTGCGATTCCGAGGCGGGCGTGTCATTCCACCCGGCGGCCCAGATCCTGACCGGTGAGTTGCCCAGGATTATCGCGATGTTTATAGCCACCTTCCGGTCGTAGCGGGTGAATTGCTCTGCGACCGTTAGCCAATCGGCGGGCACCGGCGGGAAGCCGTTCAGACCTGAGTCCATCCATATGTAGCGATTGAGTTCGTCTACTGTCCTGAATGGAGCGTGGGAGATGCCGTCTATGCCGACGAGCTCGGTGGTAACGCCCTGACGCACCTTGGGATCGTGATTGGGAGCTCCGAGTATCGTCAGTCCGGCGTGTGAGTGCAGGTCGACAAATCCCGGACAGATCACCATGCCTGACGCGTCGACCTCCCGGGCCGCCTCAACCCCGTCGGTCTTCCCCCGAAGAATTGTCAGGGTGTCGCCCGATACCGCCACCGAGCCGAGGTAACCCTCGCTTCCCGTGCCGTCAACGATTGTCCCGCCGGTGATAAGTAAATCGAACATTCTTCCTCTCCAGGTCAGGGCGAGTCTACCAAGTTAGACTTCCAGACCCCACCTGCCGCCACCCGGTCGATCCATTCGCCGGCTTTTGGCCGGAGCTAGAAAGCCGGGTTATGCTGGATGCTTCATGAGAGTCGTAGTCACTGGCGGTGCGGGATTCATCGGCTCGCACATCGTCGACATGCTGGCCCTGCGCGGAGACGAGATCTTGGTCGTCGATGATCTGTCCACCGGCAGGCGATCCAATCTCCCGGAGGGGTTGGAGGTTGTGGAGCTTGCAGTGGGCCATCCGGAACTTTCCGCCGTGCTCACCGAATTCATGCCCGATGCAACGATCCACTGCGCAGCACAGGCCGCAGTGCCGGTCTCCATGCAGCGGCCCGGCTTCGATGCGCAGGTGAACATAGTTGATGGCCTCAACGTCATGGCCGCCTCTGTGGGCGCGGGTGTCGACCGCTTCGTCTACGTCAACACGGGCGGCGCGCTTTATGGAGAGCCCGAGCGCCTGCCGTGCAAAGAGGATGATCCAATCCGCCCGATTAGCCCTTACGGGCTGAGCAAGTGGACCCTTGAGGTTTACCTCGGGATGCTGTTGCCTCCGGCTGCGTCGCTGGTGACGCTGCGCTTGGCCAACGTGTACGGGCCGCGTCAGGATCCGCATGGTGAGGCCGGCGTCGTCGCCATCTTCGCCGAGCGCATGTTGGAAGGGCGGGAGCTGACGATATTCGGGGACGGGGAGCAGACCAGGGATTTCGTCTACGTGACCGATGTCGCGCGCTCCGTCGCGGCCGCCCTGGCGTTCGATGGCCGAACCTCGGTGAACGTGGGTGCGGGTCTGCCGTTTTCGGTCAGTCAGGTCTTCGATGTCTTGTCCGAGGCGACCGGGTACACGTGTGAACCGGTCCACGCGCCGGCGAGGCCAGGGGATGTGCGGCATATCTTCCTGGACGTTCACCGGGCCAGGGACCTGCTGGGATGGATGGCCACAACCTCGATGGAAGAGGGTCTTCGGCTCACGGTCGATCACCTTCGAAAGACCAGGGATGCATTGAAGAGATGACCTTCGTGCCCGGCCCGAGTCTAACCGAGTGATTGGCGGCACCGATGGTGAGCAGGGGACCTGTCTTCCGGCCTCGAACTGGTTTCTCACATCGGAAGCCGGTGAGCCGCTCGGCCAGACCTACGGCCCGATACCGAGGGTTGGGGACCGGCTGAAGCGGCCGGAAGGCCTGGCCGGATGGTTGATAGTGTCCGTGGCAGAGCTCAGGCCGACCTGTTCGTTCAGGCGCTTTCGTGTGGCCGTTACGCCGCCCTAAGCCTGAGTTCGGACCGGCGCGCCAGGCGGACGGGGCCGTCAGGCCCGGCTGCTAATCGACGAGCCGGTACTGCGGATTGTCTCCCTTCGAGCCCCGCTTCATGCAGTTCATCGTAGGGACGCTGCCAGCATATTCGACCGAGACCTCAAGGCTGCCCGGCGGGTGCGCGGGCGATTCGCTGTAGATGAACCTGACTCGATGCCGATCGATCCCGGAAACGGCGCTGAGAGTCTCGATTCGCTTCTGGGCGGCGACCCAGTTCCAGCCGACCCGGGCGAATGCGGCCCTTTCTGCATTCTGCTCGGCGGGGGAGGCGAGGGCGGCCCAGCCCCGGTAGCGGTCCACCATGGGACCTAGATCGCCGCTGCGGCGAAGGATGTCGGCGGCCAGCTCGTTGTCGACAAACGCCCAGTAACGTCCATCCGGCAGGTCAATGAGTGTGGGCGCGAACCGGTGGCCTCCCGTGTGGCTGGTGCGCCAAACCCTAATCCTCGTACCGTCGCCCAGTGGCTCTTCGTCGGCCATTTTGCGCAGCGATTCGAAGATCGGTACGCCATATGATCCGCAGCAGGCATCCCGGTTGCCGTGCGTGCATATGAGAATCTCGCGGGCTGCCCTTTCGTCTTCCCGCCATTGAGCGAATCGCTCGGAGACCGTGCCGAACTCCAGAAGCGCACAGGCGACCTCGGCAGCCGATTCCCTCGGCACCAGGTACTCCGCCCTGTCGCAGCTGTCCAGGACGTCAATGGGTCTCGAAAAGAGGATCAGCCTCGTCCTGCCGGGGGTTGAGTATTCGGGATCGGGAAGCACGCACTGCAGCCGCACTCGCTCACCCCGCGCCTCAAGCCGTCTCAGCATCTGTCGTGGTTCGTCCGGAAACGCCCTCGAAAGCTCGACCCTGGCCTCCCAGGGAGCCGGTAGTTCGAACACAAGGCACCGGTTCCAGTGCGGGGCGCTCCCGACAGGGTCTTCACCCAGCTGGCGGGCCTGCTCGGTGCATCTCGGTAGGGTAGGGTCTACGTGCAGGGTCAAGCCTTCTCGCTCGCTCCTCGGAGCTCATGCGGCAGGGTCGAAATATACCATCCGACCCTCCACTACATGACGCTGCCCGGGGCGTTTAAACTTGATCCGTGCCCGGATGCGTACGGCTCGCGATCAAGGGGCACCAAATCTTCGGGCGGAGGAACTGCCAATGAAGGCCGCCGTTCTCTACGAGGCCAACAGACCCCTGGTAATTGAGGATCTTGAACTTCAGCCGCCCAGGGCGGGAGAGGTCCGGGTCAGGATGGCGGCCAGCGGGATCTGTGCGAGCGACCACCACGTTATGACGGGCATAGGTGTGATCCCCTTGCCTGCAGTGCTGGGACACGAGGGATCGGCGGTCGTCGACGAGGTGGGTCCGGGCGTCACTTCCGTCAGGCCCGGGGACCGGTGCATTTTGTCCTTCATATCTGACTGCGGTCGCTGCCGGCAATGTCGCACGGGCAATCCGCAGCTATGCGCTACAAACCTTGCTACCGGTGCCTCCCTCTTCGATGGCACGACACGCCTGAGCAAGGGAGACCTCCAGATCTACCAGATGTCCAAGATAGGGGTGTTCGCCGAGACGGCGGTAGTGCCCGAGCAGGCCTGCTTTCCTGTTTCGGATCAGGTCCCGATGGAGGTGGCCGCGCTCATTGGTTGCTGCGTTACCACCGGAGTGGGCGCGGTCATCAACACGCCAGCGGCGCGGCCCGGAGCCTCGGTGGCGGTCTTCGGCTGTGGCGGCGTCGGTCTCAACGTCATCCAGGGCGCGCGCCTGATGGGGGCCTCACGCATAATCGCCGTCGACGTTCACGATCACAAGCTTGAATTCACCTACAAGTTTGGTGCCACCGATGTGGTGAATTCGAGGGAGGCGGACCCGGTCGCCGAGATTAGGCGTCTGACGGGAGGTGGAGTAGATCTCGCCTTGGACAGCTTTGGGTCGGCGGCTACGACCACCGCGGCTGTCGACTCGCTGCGCAGCAATGGCACCGCGGTATTGGTCGGATTGGCCCCGGTCGGTGATGCCGCGCCCATCAACATGGTGGACCTGGTCCGCCAGCAAAAGACGCTCGTTGGCAGCTACTACGGGTCGGCAAGCCCGCACCAGACCTTCGCCAAGCTGGTCGACTGGTACATGGCGGGAAGGCTTAACGTGGAGGAACTGATCACACGCCGCTACAGCCTTGACGACATCAACGAAGGCTTTGCTGCCCTGGCTCGCGGCGAGGATGGCCGCGGCGTGATCATCCACCGGCTCTGACCAGGCCCCGTTCGCCCTCCGGGACAGCTACGGCAACCGGCCCGGGCAGGGGCTGGCTGATCGTCGCCGTCGTGTTCCTGGGCGCGGGCCTGACGATCGGCTCATCCAACTACGCGTTCGGGCTGTTCGTCGAGCCGCTGGAGGAGGAGTTCGGCTGGCGCCGCACATACATAAGCGCCTCGCTGTCCTTCATGGCACTCGGCAGCCTCTTCGGACCGCTGATCGGCCGTCTGATGGACCGTCACGGGGCAAGGCCGGTTATGGTGGCCTCGCTTATCGTCCTGGCTGTCAGCTTTGCCCTGCGCCCCTTGATGACCGACCTCTGGCACTGGTACGCACTCTCCGCCCTGCAGTTTCTGGCCTTCTCCGGAGCGGCCATTCTGCCGGCCGGCCGGCTGGTGGGCCTGTGGTTCCCAAGGGTGCGCGGCCGCGCGATGGCGGCCGCAACTATGGGCAACAACTTCGGTGGACTGTTGGTGCCACCTCTCGTGGCCGTTGCGATCGGAGCAAACGGGTCCTGGCAAACGGCGTACCTGGGCCTGGGCCTGGCGGCCCTTGCGCTTGCGATCGCAGCCGGACTGATCGTGGCGGAGCCGGGGTCTCGGAAAGCTTCGTCTCGTGTGCCGGGCACCCGGGATCGGAGCGCTGCGCCATCGGTCGGCATCGGTGGTTGGACGCTCAGGCAGGCTCTCAGGAGCCGGGTGTTCTTCGCGGTGGCGGCGTCAATCATGCTGGGTAATTTCACGTATACGATCATCCTCGCGCACGTCTTTGCGCACCTGGAGGTCAGGGACGTATCGGGAACGACAGCGGCGCTTGCCGTGAGCGTTCTGGCGGCATGCGGGATGGCGGGCAAGCTCGTGCTTGGCTACATGACCGAAAGGGTGCCTGCAAGGTTCGTCATGATGGTCGCCTTCGGCGGTCAGATCATCGGTATTGTCCTGATGCTCACACTGCTTTCCGGTGCGGCCCTCTGGCTGTCGGTCGGGCTATTCGGGTTCTTCATGGGATCTTTCGGGACCCTGTCTCCTCTGCTGGTTCAGGACAGCTTTGGGATCAGGAGTTTCGGTACCATAATGGGCCTGGTCTCGGCGACCACGGTCATATCGTTCGGCCTCGGACCGCTGATCGCGGGTCTGTCGTACGATCTGTCCGGGGGATACGGCCCGGCGTTCATCGCCGCAGCCGTGATGTTCGGCCTGGCAGCGGTGGCGCTTACTCAGGCCGGCGCATCACCGACGCCGGGATCCAGGCGATCCTCGATCGTGGACGCCCGGGAAGATCCTCGTTAAAGGTTGAAGTGAACATGCACCAGGGCGGTGCCGAAATCGATATGGAGTCCTCGATACGCAGGCTCGAGGCCGAGCTGGCAGACCTTTCTGGCAGGATCGAGGCCGACCCGGATGATGTGAAGTCCCTGTCCAGACGTGGCGTCGTTCTGGGGCAACTGGTTAAGCCCCAGCAGGCCGTCGAGGACTTCACTCGCATCCTGGCAATAGACCCGTGCAATTCGGAGGCCTACTACAATAGGGCTATGGCCTACGTCCACCTCAGGCAGCTGTCCCTGGCGATTGAGGACTTTACCAGGGCTGCCGAGCTGGACCCGTCGAACGTTGATGCGCTGTGCAACCGCGGAATGGCCAACTACGAGGCCAAGCATCCGGAGCTGGCCGTGCGCGACGCTGAGATGGCGATGGCGATCAGACCCCGCCACGCTCAGGCCTACGCCGTGCGCGCTCTCGGGAGGGCCTCCCTCGGCGATGAGGAGTCCGCCCTGGAGGACCTGGCGAGGGCGGTCGAGCTCGGCTTCGATGGGCACACGCTGGGCATGCTGGTCAAGCAGGCGCGCCTTGCGGCAAGGAGGGTAGGGAATTGACCGCTCGACTATCTGGAAAGGTCGTGCTGATTACGGGTGGTGCCAACGGCGTCCGCGGGCAGCTGATGGGCTTCGGCGGGGCCTTCGCCTGGATCGCGGCGCGCGAGGGCGCTTCTGTCGTTGTCACCGACGTGGACGAGGAGAACGGCTCGCTTACCGCCAGCCAGATCAGCGAGAGGGGCGCGCCGGCCCTGTTCGTACGTCTCGATGTCACCAGCGCGTCTGACTGGCGTTCGGCGATCGACGCCGCAACCGAAGCCTACGGCCGTTTGGACGTGCTTGTAAACGGCGCCGGAGTGCACGCGCTCTACGATGTCGAGAGCACCCCGGAGGATCAGTGGAACAGGGCGATGGCCGTGCATGCAACGGGAACGTTCCTCGGCATTAAGCTGGCGGCGCCGGCCATGCGGCGTGGAGGGGGCGGCTCCATCATAAACGTGTCATCCATCGCGGCGATGACCGGGAGCCCCAGCAACACCGCATACCATGCGGCAAAGGGGGCCATTCTGTCGCTGACCAAGGCGGCGGCGATACAGCTGGCAGGGGCTGGCATACGGGTCAACTCCCTGCATCCGGGCTATGCCGATACGCCCTTTACGGTGGCTCCCTTCTCGGAGCCGGGGGCCCTGGAGCGCAGGCTCAGCAAGGTGCCCATGGGCCGACTGGGCACGGCTGAGGAGATAGCAAACGCCATGCTTTATCTCGCCTCAGACGAATCGTCGTACGTTACCGGAGCGGAACTGGTGGTGGACGGCGGCTTCCTGGCGCAGTAGCCTTCCCCGGCATTGCGGCGCCGGTCCTAGCCCCGGGCCCGCCGGGCGCGGCAACTTGTCCCGAGGGTCGCCTAACGGGGGACGACGGGCAGCACCACGTGCGACTGGTGGCCCGCATCGTGCAGGATCGTTTGGGCGGCCTGTACGGTCCTCCCTCCCTCGCCGATCGGGTCTCCGGTGTTGGGATTGCGGTCAAAGCGCGGGAAGTTCGAGCTGGAGATATCCAGCCGGATCTGGTGCCCCTTCTTGAACACGTTGCTCGTTGCCCACAGATCGATGGTGTATTCGTAGACCTGGTCCGGGACCAATGGTTCTGCGTTCTCTGTTCCATTCCGGTAGCGTGCCCTGATGATGCCGTCGGTGAGGTTCACGCCCTTCGCCCCGTCCGGGTATACGTCCACGAGCTTGCCCGTGAAGTCGGTGTCCCTGGCGCTCGATGAGGCGTACAGCTTGATTGTCACCGGCCCGGTGACCTCGAGGTCCTCCGCAAGGGGGGGCGTCGTGTAGACGAGCACGTCCTGACGCCGCTCTATCTCCGTCTGGTCGAAGGCACCTGCCCTGCTCGGATTGTCGTAGCAGCACAGCCCTCCTCCCCTCGTCGGGACCGGGAACATGGGGTCGTACACGAATGAGTCCGAGGGGGCTCCGGTCGGGGCTTCGACGCCGAGGGTTCCGTCCCCGCTAAGTGAGTTTGCGTGACCGCCGCTATCGAGGTAGTACTTCGTCTCGACGGCCCGGCTCAGGGGCCACTCGTCCTCGTCGCGCCAGGCGTTCTCACCCATCACGAATAGCCTGACGGGCTTTTCCCCCTCTACCCCATTATCGATTCCCTTAAGGTGATGGTCGAAATAGCGCAGGAGGATGCCGTGCAGATCGATGTTGGCCGAGTAAGCGTTCCAGCCGAAGTACTCCTCGCCGACGGAGGTGCCCGGGAAGGTGGGTAGTGCGCCGGGGTGGACCCACGGACCGATCATCAGGCGCTGTCCGCTGCGGGCCGCTTCTCCATCTCCCATCTCCCGCATCCTCATGTAGTTGCGCAGCGTGCCGCCCATGAAGATGTCGAACCATCCACCGAAATTGAGAGCTGGCACGTCGATCTGAGAGTGGTGCTCCTCGATGCTCACGGCCTTCCAGTACTCGTCGTATTCGGGGTGGTCGAGCCACCGGTAGTAGAACTCGCCGATGTCCCTGAGCACGGGCCAATCCTTCATGGGCAGATGGCTGTACTCTGTCATCAGGTCGTCGGCCCTGGCCAGCAGTTCCATCTGCCTGCCTTCGGGCGCGCCGTGATTCCGTACGAGGTTGTTGTAGTTGGCGCCGACAAGGTACAGAAGCGCCCAGTTGAGGTTGAAGTCGAGTTCGAACGCGCCGCCCTGGTAGGTCCAGCCCTCGTGGTAGTTTGATGCGGTGATTCCCGGTGTGATCGCCTTCAGGTGCGGCGGCCGGGCACAGGCGGCCAGCCATTGGGTGGCGCCCACGTAAGAACCGCCGAACATGCCAACGTTGCCATCGCACCAGTCCTGGCTGGCAATCCACTCGATCGTGTCGTAGCCGTCGTTGGCCTCGTTGACGAATGGGTGCCACTCCCCCTCGGACTGGAACCGTCCGCGGCAGTCCTGAACGACCACCGCATAGCCTGAGCGCCCCGCCCTGATCGCATCGACCGACATCGAGTATGCGAACGGGGTGGTGCGGTCATACGGGGTCCGCGTGAGCAGGGCGGGGTAGGCGTTCTGATCATCCGGGCGGAACAGGTCCGCATACAGCGTTGTGCCGTCACGCATCGTTGTGGGAATCGACGACTCGAACTTTATTTTGTTGATCTTTGACATGACCGATCGTTCTCCTCGTCTGCGGTTGCTGGCGAACCGTCCTCCCCGACTGAGGGGTCAGTTCATCAGTTCAACGGTACACGGTAGACCCGGGGCCTAATCGGCCTGGCAGGTCTGTAAGGAAGGGTGGCGCTGCCCTTCCAGTTCGCCCGCGCGTTCAAACCAGCGCGGGGCAGATCGTCTCCATCATAAGGTGAATAGCCACGTACGGATCGACGTTCGCGTTGGGCCTGCGGTCCTCGATATAGCCCTTCTGGTCCCTCGCCACCTGCCAGGGTATCCGGACCGATGCCCCGCGGTCCGACACGCCGTACTTGAAATCGCGGTACGAGCAGGTCTCGTGCTGACCGGTCAAACGCTCCTCGATGGCGTGACCGTAGTTCGCGATGTGCAGGTCATGCTTCTCTTTGAGGGCCTCAATGCCCAATATGATCGGTTCGTAGGACTCCCGCATGGCCTGCGTGGAAAAGTTGGTATGGGCGCCGGCGCCATTCCAGTCTCCCTTGACGGGCTTGGGATAAAGGGTGGCGGAGACTCCAAAGTCCTCGGCGACCCTGTAAAGCAGCCACCTGGCCACCCATACATGGTCGGCAACCTCGACGGGCCCGCTCGGGCCTATCTGGAACTCCCACTGTGATGGCATTACCTCGGCATTGATTCCCGAGATCTCCAGGCCGGCCTCGATGCATGCCTCCATATGCTTTTCCACCACATCGCGGCCGTACACCTCGTCGGCGCCCACGCCACAGTAGTACCCTCCCTGCGGAGCCGGGAAGCCGTTCGTAGGCCATCCCAGTGGGTGGATGCCCTTGAAAAGGGTGTACTCCTGCTCAATGCCGAACCAGGGCTTCTGGGAAGCGTACCTTGCCGTGCTCTCGACACACTTGCTGCGCCGATTGGACGGGTGGGGGGTCTGATCCGGGTTGAGCACCTCGCACAGCACCAGCCTGTCGTTGCCTCCCCTGACGGGGTCATGGCACTCAAATACAGGGTTGAGCACGCAGTCGGAGTCGTTGCCGGACGCCTGGTTGGTGCTCGATCCGTCGAAACCCCACTGGGGGGGAGACTCTCCTTCGGGGATGATATTGGTCTTGGAACGCAGGTGCTGCGTGGGAGAAGCTCCGTCGATCCACAGGTATTCGGCCTTGTAAACGCTCATGTGCACACCTAATCTTCCGCGCCGTAAACGCGGCATATTGATCGTGTCGATTCGGCGATTAAGATATCACCCACTTGTAGCCTGCGCAACGGCTGGAAGGTTGTCCATTTGACGCTGTATACAGGCGCCCAAGAGTTCAAGGTAGCTGCCCCCGCAAGGCCGCTTAAGGTTCTGGGCCACACCACCGATGCGTCGGCCTTCGGCCGTATTGGCCCGGTAGGATCCGAGATTTGATGGCCATTTGGGCTTCCATTCGGCGACCTGCTCTGGGTGAATTGCGAAGGCCGGTCGATTGGCCGGGTGCAGAGGTTCTCCTGCTCCCGCTCGCCTTGACGATTGCCTTGCTTGCGGCCTGTTCGCCTTCGATGGGCGAGGATGCCGAGGCGGGAAAGCGGCTCTTTGCCGCCAACTGCGCGGTTTGCCATGGAACCGGTGGACAGGGTCAAGCAGGCTGGCACATTCCCAAGGAGGATGGCACGCTGCCCCCGCCGCCCCTGAACGGAGATGGTCACACCTGGCACCATTCGGACGGCCTGTTGTACCGAATCGTCAGCGAGGGCGGCCAGTTCCAAGAAGATCCCGATCTATCCAGCTTCAGGAGCGCGATGCCGGCGTTCGGAGAGCGACTGAGCCGCGACGAGATAGTCCAGGTGCTCACCTACGCAAAGAGCCTGTGGGGCGATAAGACCAGCCGCGGGTCTTCCATCAGGGAGTGGCAGGCGCGCGCAAGCGAAACCGACCCGTTCCCCAGGTGACCGGAGCGGTTGATGGACAAAGAGAGAACGGCCGCCCAGCGCGTTGGTCGGACATCGCCGGACCGGCTCGGAGATTGCGTGGCGGATTCCCGATGTCTTGGACATGGGCAGCAGATACATTAGGGAGCTGTTTGCCAGCCACGAGGCTTTCGCGGAGCGGGTCGGGTGGAATCCCTAGTAGGAGGTCAGAGTGTGAACGGAGATAGCTTGAGCCCTCCGGTGGGTCGCACAAGCAGGTGTCCCGACACCTTGGCCCCGGATGGGTCTGAAATACGGCTGCTGCTCGGAACCGCCCAGGCCGCCGAGAGGGCGTCGCTCTGTGAAGTGACTCTGGATGCTCGGCAGCGCTCCAGACCGGTCTGGCATCGCAGGGTCGAGGAACTCTGGTACGTACTGAAGGGTAGTGGGAGCGTCTGGAGAAGTCCTCCTGGTGGCGACCCGGACCACGCAGTGCCTGTGGAGGTAGGGCCGGGCGATGCCCTGGTCATACCGCCCGGGTGGCATTTCCAGTTCGCCGCCGGTCCTCAGGCCCTCACCTTCCTTTGCTTTACCTGTCCTCCATGGCCCGGAGCCGATGAGGCCCAGCCGGCGCCGTTCGGGGGCCTTGGCCGACCGACGCTGTGACGGGCGGCATCTGCGACCCCGGCTGCGGCCGCCTCTTAGACACAAATAGGGAGGGGCAGTTTTCTGGGTAAGGCCTTAACGAAAGAGGGTCACGCCCTGGGAGAAATTCTCGTTTCGGAGGAACTGGCTCCGGACTGCGAGTTGGGCTAGGGTTCTAGGAAACGAATGCACCGGCTCGGCCCGCAAGTTCAAGGGCCTTGTCCACGCACACCACACGGGGGCCCCTTTCGACCAGGGTTACCGATGCACTTTGTCCGGGATAAAACGCTACGCTCCGCTCGCCGTCGACCGCGAGGGTCCCCGAGCTAAGGGATACCTCCCTGGGCTCGTCGAACGGCAGTGACGACCACCGCGCCACCCGGACCGCCTGGAAGGTCCCCGGAGTTACTGGAGCCGATACCACTACGCCTCCTTCGCCCAGCTGGATGTGCAGGCCTCTTCCCGGATCAGCCGGCAGGCGAGAAGCTATGGAGGCCAGTCCGATGCTGGTGGGGTAGATGCCCGAGACGAATAGCTCGGTGACCTGGTCCGCGTTCCAGATCGCCCGCGCGCCGATGTACTGCTGCCTCGCAACGGCGGCATCGATCAGGGCGATGTCCCGACGCTCTCCGTCAACGAACACCTCCAGCATTGGCCGAGAAAAGGTCACGGCCTGAGGATCCACCGCGCCGGTGGCAAGTACCCCGGCGGCAAGCCCGGCCATGGTGCCCTCCACCAGGACCGGGAATACGTTGTTGGTGCCCGTGGAGACCGGCACGAGCGGGACGGACAGCTGTGCCGATGCAACGGCCCTGTTGGTCCCATCTCCACCGAGGGTCACTATGCATGCCGCGCCCCTGTCTGTCATGGCCTTGGCTGACAGAATCGAGTCTCGCTCCCGACCCACAATCGGAATCTCCGGGCTCTCGAACTCCAGTTCTCCTTCGTATTTGGAGGTCGCAGCCCTGGTTAGGCCCGCAGAGTCGGGCATGGCGATCACCCTGACCACCCCGGCGGCGAACAGTCCAGCGAGTATCCGCTCGACGATATTCACCTTCTCCTCGTCTGGCACGAACCGGCCCTTGGCGACCAGCCGCCTGATGTCCCTGCCCGCGGCGGGGTTCACAATCAGGCCGACCGTCGGCACCAGGCCGCTCATCAGATGGGGAGTCCGGGCGAGCGGGAGACCGCCTCGAGTAGCGAGGAGCGCAGGTGGGCGCCGGTAACGATCGCAGCAACCCTGGCTCCCTTGAGCTCGTCGCGGTGGCTGTGGCATGCGGCCAATGTGATGGCGGCGGAGGGCTCCACCATCGTCTGCTCCAGATCGATCATGCTCCTGACGGCCGGGATCAGACTGTGCTCTGGCACCAGCCATACGCCGGCCACCAGCTCACCTATCTCTCTGGAAATCGGAACGATCGGCACCCTGACATCCAGACCGTCCGCCTCGGTGCTGGTCGGCGCGGCAGGATCGAACGGCTCGCCGGAGATGGCACTGGCCATGGCTGGCGCTCCGGTCGAAACCAGCCCGATCACCTTCGTATCGGGACTCATCGACCGAAACACCCAGACTATGCCCTTGATGAGCGATCCGTTGCCGACGGGTACCAGCACCCAGTCCCAGGTCATCCCCGATTCTATGAGTTCGGTCGCTATCGTGGCGGCGCCCAGTGCCATCTCCGGGATGACGCCGTCCTCCCAGAAGGCAGCCCCGACTTCCTGCGCAGTGCTGCGGGCGTGATCCTTGGCGGCGTCAAAGTCGTCTCCGTGGTGGATGACCGAGGCGCCGGTCGCCAGGATGCGCTGCACTTTGGAGGGGTTGGCGCCGATCGGCACCACGATGGTAACGCGGACGCCGCGACGGCGGCCGGCCTCGGCGAGGGCCAAACCGTAGTTGCCGGCCGAGGCCCCGTAAACGCCTCTGTCGGTAGCCGTCCTGCCCGCCATCGCCATTGACACCAGTCCGCCCCGGATCTTGAAGGATCCGACGGGCGTGCAGTCCTCCCGCTTGAACCACAGGTCGATGCCGAGCCGCTGTCCGGCAACAGCCGAGGGGAGGAGCGGCGTCGGCAGCCAGATCTCCGAGGTCAGTACCTGTCGCGCTCTCTTGAGCTCACTATCGTCGATCATCCCCCTAACCTCACTCCCAGCGGATCCTCTTCAAAATCCATCACCGCAAGGGCTGCCCGGGCCGCTTGTTCCAACGCCTCATCGTCGGTATCAAGGCACCTGAAGAGCGCTTGCCTGGCCGCTTGACCGCCCAGATGACCGAGGGCCGTCGCGGCCGCCTGCTGCACCAGGGTGTCTTCGTCCTTGAGCAATGGTACGAGCTGCGGCACCGACGAGCTGCCCCCCAGACGACCGACTGCGCCCGCGGCCTCATACCTGATCGCCGGCTCGTCCGCTCGCAGTGAGTCGATCAGCCTTGGCAGCCACTCCAGATGGACGCTGTTGCCCATCGCGAATACGGCGCTCTGGCGCATCAACGGGTTGTCGTCGCCGAGGGCGATCTCGATGACCTCGTCTACATCGGTGCCCTCGAAGTAACTCGCCGCCTCGATGGCCCGCCTGGTCACCTGCGTCTGTTCCCCTTGGCGTGCGATCGCATTCAACAGGGACCTTCGTACCCGCTGTTCGTCCCGCTCGATGAGCTTGCCCTCCTGGGCCTTCTCGGCGAACCGGCGTAGCGCCATTGCCCCGGCGGCCCGCACCTCGGGGGAGGGGTCTCTGGACAGCAGGCGCGTGAAGGAACGAATCAGGGTCCTGTCCTCGCTCTCCCACAGGCCCCTTACGGCGGACCCACGCACGGCCGCATCCGCATCGCTGATGCATATCCTGAAAACGTCGGCAAAGTTCAGGTCGACGTTGTCCTCTGCTAGGTCCGCCAGGATATCGAGCAGTTCCAACTTCCGAGTGACGGGAACGGCGGCCCATGCGGCCGAGAGATTGCCGATGTCCTCGGCGGACAGATCAGATAACAGAAGGTGGCTGGAGTGGTCCAGCGGGTCGTCGCCCTCGATCAGTTCCGTTATGTACTCGGCCAGCGTCATTCGCAGTGGATCCATGTGGGCCCCGAACGGCCTGTGTTAGCCTTTCGTGGCCTGCTTACCCGCCGGTGTACGAGGACAGCTCCACTTGAAGAACTCTCCGCGAAAGCCCGGCCGTCGCCGCGCCAAAGCCGCCGACGTGATGGCCCAATTGGCGCCGGAGTACGGACATTTCGAATGGGTGCCCCGGTACGATGCGGCCTCCGAGCTCGTATTCACCATCCTTTCCCAGCATACATCGGACATCAACTCAGAGCGTGCCTTTCGCAACCTGATGGCCATCTTCGGGTCGGTTGAGGCGGTCGCGGACGCGGAGGTCGCCGATATAGAGCGAGCCATCAGGTCCGCCGGTCTGTCAAAGACCAAGGCGCCAAGGATAAAGCAGGTGCTCGGGATCGTGCGGGAGAAGGTGGGATCTTTCGACCTGAGCTTCCTTGCCGAAATGCCCCTGCCGGAGGCAAAGCAGTGGCTGAAGGACCTTCCCGGCATCGGTCCCAAGACGGCGGCCATCATCCTTTGTTTCTCGCTGGGCCTTCCGGCAATGCCGGTCGACACTCACATATACCGGGTCTCGCGCCGGCTCGGCCTGATAGGCCCGAAGGTCAGCGCCGACCGGGCCCACGACCTGCTGGAGCCGATGGTGCCGCCCGACCAGGTATTCGCCTTCCATCTGTACCTGATCAATCATGGTCGCAAGGTCTGTAAAGCCATCAGGCCAAGGTGCGCAGAGTGCGTTTTGGCTTGGGGCTGCAGGTCACGTGCCGGATTCGAACGCGAGGAGAGGGCTCGCTCAGGCAAAGCCAAAGCGAGCAGGACGAGGGCGGGCTGAAAGGCGCCCAAGATGCGCCCCGTCCCTCGTTGTGGACGCGGCGTTGGACACCGTAACATCAGCTAATGAGGGCAGCGATCATCAACGTCACCGGATACGGAGGGGCTGAGCTCGCCCGTATACTCGACGGTCACCCGGACCTTGAGATCGTTGCCGTTACGGGCCGCAGCGCTGCTGGTAAGCGCCTGGCCGAGGTCTTCCCCCACCTGTCTGAGCTGCATCTGAGTATTGCCGATGAGTTGCAGAGCGATGCGGACATAGTCTTCTCGGCTCTGCCGCACGCCGCCAGCGCCGAGAAGGTGGTACCGCTGATGGAGGCGGGTGCCAGGGTCGTTGATTTCAGCGCCGATTTCCGACTGAGGAAGGCAGCGGTCTACAGCGAGTGGTACAAGGTGGATCACCCGTCGCCGGCTCACCTTGAGACCGCCGTGTACGGTCTACCTGAGCTGAACCGGGAGGACGTGCGAGGCGCCGACCTGGTGGCCAACCCCGGCTGCTACCCCACTGCGGCCATAGTGGCCCTGGCACCCGCCGTCTCCGGGTCGCTGATTGGAGAGGACGTCATCGTTGATGCCAAATCGGGCGTTTCAGGAGCGGGCAGGGGTCTGTCCCTGAGCACGCACTACTCGGAGGTAAACGAGAGCCTGAGGGCATACTCGGTATCCGGCCACCGCCACATGCCGGAGATCGCCCAGGAACTGGGACGGATAAACTTGGGCCCGGATCTACGGCTCACGCTGTTGACGCACCTGGTGCCCATGACGCGTGGCATACTCGTCAGCTGCTATGCGCCACTGAACGAAGACATCGCCGGCACCGGGACAGCGGCATCGTCGAGGATCACCGAGATCTACACCGAGCACTACCGCGACGAACCGTTCGTCGAAGTAGTCAGCGAGCCACCTTCAACAAAGCAGACCCTTGGAAGCAACAAGTGTTTGGTATACCCGACCGTGGACGTTCGTACTGACCGAATGGTGGTGATCGCGTGCATAGATAATCTGGTCAAGGGGGCGGCCGGCCAGGCTGTGCAAAACGCCAACATAATGCTGGGCCTGCCCGAGAGCTCGGGGCTGGAACAACTGGCACTCTACCCGTAGGGGGCACTCGCGCGGTTCGGACTTATCGGGCTCGTCTCGCTTAGAATGTGAGGCTGCGCGCCCCCATCGTCTAGTGGACTAGGACAGCGGCCTTTCAAGCCGCAAACACGGATTCGAATTCCGTTGGGGGCACGCTCCCGAACCCTTCCCCACGGCGCCGGACAACCGAAGGCCCTCGCTGCGCGCGGACCCTAGAGCACTGCGATCGGATTTACGGGCGAGCCCGTGCCCCCTACCAGTATGAGCGGGTTGACGGTGAGCATGAATTCATAGCGATTCACCCTCGCACACTCCTGCGCCAGGGTGGCGAGGGCCGCGCAGTCTATCAGCGCCATTCCATAGGCGTGGATCGCCCCGTGCACCGTCCAGGCGATCCCGTATTCGTTGGGTGACGCGTCCTCCATGTCCCATATCAACATGGCCAGATCGTTGCTCCTGAGGAAGGGAAGACACGATGCGTGCAGGCCCGGGTACCGGCTCCCTACCGGATCGCCTCCGTAGTTGCCATTCGCCTCCTCGTAGGCCTCCCTGCCGCAGTACACCACGGCCGCGTCGCCCGGCGTGAGTTCTATGCCCTGGGCGGCGGCTATGTCCTCTAGCTCCCATCCGTGAACCGGCGAGTCGAGGTCGACGTAGGGTTGGCCCCTGTGCCTGGGCACGTTCAGCAACACGCCCCGGGTCATGATGCCCTCGCTCCACTCCTCGACGCCCCCGAAGGTCGCACCGTCGAAGGTCAGCACCTCGTCCGGGTCCTTGTCCTCCCAGATGCCGTTCTTGTCCCACATGTGGCATAGGGCATCGAGGTGGGTGACGGTGAGCCCGTGCTGGAAGATCGAGATGTAGTCGAGCGCGGCGCCTCCGTCGTCGATCCAGGGCATTCGCTTCATGTAGAAGTCGACCGGCTTGACATTGTCATGGGACGGCTCCACGGCGAGGGGTCGCGCGAGCGAGATGGCCTTGCCGCTCCTTACCAGCGAGGCGGCCTCGATGCGCTTTTGGTCGGTGACCAGATTCACTGCTCCGGCACCGGGCCTGTCCTTCCAACGTCCCCAGTTGCGTTCGTCCCTGAGGTATGACTCGACCTGTTCACGAGAGGGGATCTTGCGCTCCATGGCTTTAGGCTCCTTTCAGTCATCCCGCCAGGCGCCCGTGGGCCTGCTCCGGCGGCTAGTATTCTACGTGGACCGGAATGTTAGAATCTGCGGTGAAGTGATGAGGATGAGAGCACTTTTGCTGGTCGTATTGGTGATGTCCGCTGCCTTGGCTGCCGCGGGGTGCGGTGGCAACGAGGCAGGAGCCGATGAGGCCTTCGTCGAAAACGTCGCTGATACCGACCTCAACCCGACGCCAACCCCCGAAGGCGAGCTGGGCGCGACCACCGCGCTGGGAGATTTCAAGGGAGAGGCCGAGCGCGGCTTCGGCGTTCCGCTCGAGATAGCTCTGGGAGAGCGGCTGGCCGTCGAGGAGGTCATCAAAGTGACTTTGACCTTCTTGGAGGTGCCCGAAGACACGCGGTGCCCGGCAGGTCAGACCTGTGACGATCCCGGGAGGGCGGCCATTGTGGTCTCCGTCCTGACCGGCGGCCTCAGCCTGGGCCAGACCGAGTTCGCCCTGGAGGGAGGGGTGGCGGGGGAACCCAGGAAGATGGCTGGTAACCTGTCGATCCAGCTGCTGGACCTCCAGCCGCTGCCAAACGCGGACGGCAGCGAGGTCACCGACTACGTCGCGACCGTTCAGCTGACCCGCTAGACACCCGGCATAGGGGGCGGACCCTTCCCACAAGCTTCGGGCGGTCACGGCCGGGTCTCCCATCCATGCCGACCCTCTCATTACCCGGCCGTCTGGTGTCGGACCCGACCAAGTCGCGTCGTTTTGCGTTGTAATAGCAGATATGGCCGGTTCGCTCACACCCGCACCCGCCAGGTTGTTTGTGCTCGCCGTGGCCATATCGGCAGCTGCCATATTCGCCGGCTGCTCGGATGATGGACGGATCGTAGAACACGTAGCCTCCACGGCGACGCCCGGCCTCAACGAGGACCTGTTGCTTTCCCAGGCAGATGAATTCGCCCGCGAGTTCTCCCCGGAACCGACTCCTACGCCGACGGCCGTTCCGAGTCCGACGCCGACCCCCACCGCAGAGCCGGTTCCACCCCCCACGCCGGTCCCGGAGCCCGAGGCACAGGTACTGACCGAGGACCCCGCTGTACCCGGACCGGAGTTCGGACAGGCGCTCGACCATGCGTCCGACCCGACAGATGGGACGAGCCCGAACCTCGTGGGGCATACGCCTGACGGCTGGCAGGGAGCGATAGTGATCACTTCAGCCACGGGGCGGAGGGGCTCCGGGCCGATCGATGTGTACGGGGAACACTACGTCAGCCTGGCGGTCGCCAACGTGGGGGGAGTGGGAATCGGACGGGACTTCTTCGTCGATCTGTACTTCGATGATTACCTTGTGCAGCGCTTTCCGGTTCGCGGGTCCCTGGACGCGGGTCGATTCGTCTCCTGGACCGACTACAGCCACGTGGGGGACCTGGTGCGGCTTTCGCCAGGGCGACACACACTCCGCGTGGTGATCGATTCCACGGAGCTTGTGACAGAGAGCGACGAGATGGACAACGCATACGAGGTGGAAATCGAACTTGTTGGCGAGGAACGAGACGCGACGCAGGCGCGGCAGTCGGGCAGGGGAGTCAACCTGACCCTATACAGCCCGCTGGAGTGGGGCGTTCCTCTGGTTGCCAGCGCCCACGGGTCTACGCTGCGGATAGACAGGGGTCCGTATGAGCCGATCCATGCGGCGCCCAAGGTGCTTTCCGGACCGCTCTCGGTGCAGGCGGACACATTCGTTGCCTACGGGATAACGAATTCTGGAAACCTGAGCCACCCGGGCGGAGTGCTGGTCGACCTGTATATCGATGACACCCTGATTCTGCGCGACAGGTGGGTCCACATGATCGCCCGGCAACGTGTCTACCGAAGTCCCTGGGGTGGTCTGAACAACGTGGTGAGTCTTGAGCCCGGCCGGCATGTCCTGAAGGTTGTGGTGGACCCGAACGACCTTGTGGCCGAGACCGACGAGTCGGACAACGTGTTCGTAAGGGAGCTTACCTGGTCTGATGGACCCGTCGGCCCCGACGACAGCGCCGCCGGCGAGCCGCCCGAGGCGGAGGTTCCCGAGGTCTTGCTCCTCCCCAACCTGGTGCCCGGCTGGCTGTGGGAATGGGATGGTCCGATCGTGGTCAATTCTGCGGCGGGAACGATCACCGATGGCCCTCTCTCCATCGACGAGCCCGTCTTCGTCGACCTTGTGGTCTACAACGAGAGCGTCAGGCCCACGGACCAGGACTTCGTCGTGGACCTGTTCTTGGACGGGGTCAGGGTGAACATAGTGGATCTTCCCGGACCCACGCCGGCAAAGTCCTTTCGGATAGTAAGCGATTGGGACGGGCTCAGCCGGGTGGTGCGCATGACACCCGGGCCGCACGTGCTGAAGATGGTAATCGATCCGGACGACCGGGTCAGGGAGGCCGACGAGACCGACAACGTCTTCGAAAAGCGATTTGTCTGGTCCACCGGTCCCGTTGCCGGTCCGACTCGCACGGTGTACAGCGAGGACGAGCTGCGTGAAGCGTTCTCCGGTCTCCCTGATCTCTTGTACAGCGGCGACCCGGTGCTGACCGACGAGGGAGAGGGGGACGTCGAGAGGGTCTTGCGCGTGGCCGACGCTGGCTTTTTCTTGATAACGGGATCGAGCTTCCGTGACGAGAGAATCAATGCACGCGTCCTCTCCAGGCCCGAGTACGTCGCCTGGATCGACGATACATACCGTGAGCTTTTCGCCGTGGACGACGGTTCCAACTACGAGGCGTTGGCCAGGGCCAGGGAGTGGGACAAGAGCATCTCCCTTGCCAAGAAGCAGCGCCGCTTCGGGGTAATCGACATAGCGGTTGACGGAGACCACCCGTTCGGCGAGGTGCTCAACTCCCTGGTCCACGAACTGGGCCACGCGCTCCAGGACCGTCTAAACCCCGGACAGACGGAGGCTGGCAACTCCCTTGAGTTGTCCGCGATACGCGAGGCTCAGGCTCAGCAGTTGGAGAGGGTGTTCTGGCTTGCGGTCGAGGAGTTCACGGGCGAGCGGTACACGAGATATCCGGACTACGGAGGCTATCGGACCTTCGTAGACGTTTCGATATCGGCCGACCTGTCTTCGTTCACGACCTCAGAGCATGCCCTTGGCAGGATGGTTCAGTGGACCGCGGTTCTGGCGGATCCGAATCTCTCCGGTCTCAGGCAAGAGCTGCTCAACCGGGGCGAGCTCAGCCGCTCCTCGGCGTTCGCCCTATACCTGTATCTCGTTTCTCTCGATGCGTCCGTGGCCGTAGACTACCTGGGCGGCCTGATGCCGGCCCTTGGACCCGTAATCCCGAGGATGGCGGCCATCACCAAGTCCAGGCTCGCCGACCTCTCATCCCCCTTGGATGAGGGCTCTCCGTACCTGAGACACGCCGCGCTGCTCTCTCCCTAGCCTCCACCTACGGCCCTGACGATCTCCACCTCGTCCCCGTTGGACAGGACAGTCGCCTGGAGATCCGACCTGCGCACCACCACCCCGTTGATCGCGACCGCCACCAGCCCTAGTTCGATGCCCAGAAGGTCCAGCAGATCGGCCGCCGAACATCTTCCCTCGAGCTCGCGCGGCTCGCCGTTAACCCTCAGGCCGATGACTTCATCAATCGAGTCCAACGCTCTCCTCCGCTGATCCGATCGAGCAGATGGCGCGCCGCCGATTCGGGCTCGGAACTCTCCCAGATCGCGCCTATGACCGCTACGCCGACCGCGCCCGCGCGCACGACGCTCGCCGCGTTGGTGGGGCCGATGCCGCCTATCCCTATCACCGGCACGTCCGTTGATCGGCAGGCTCGTTCGATCAGTTCCACACCGGCAGGTGCCACGCCCGGGTGCGAAGCCGTTGAGAAGACGGCGCCGGCCACTAGCAGATCGGTACCAGCTCTCAGCGCCCGGGCGGTCGCCCCGTGCGAGTGCACAGATCTGCCGACCATCAGGCCTGCGGGAAGCAGGTCGCGTTCCATCGACTCGCTGGACTCCGGCAGATGGACCCCGTCCGCACCCGACTCAACCGCAATTTGAGGATGGCCGTTCACGAACAGAAGGGCGGCTCCCCGGGTCGCCCGGCGAAGGGTGATGGCTAGGTCCAGTATCTCGTCCGGGGCTAGGAGCGGGCCCCGGACCCTCAGTTGAACCAGGTTCACGCCGCCCCGTACGGCCGACTCTACGACCTCCCCAAGGAGCCCGGCACAGCGTCGCTCCGGCGGGGTAACCAGTGCCAGACACGGCCTGGGTATGCGGTCCAAACGGCTCAGCCCTCAGCCCTCAGCCGAGGTACGCGCTATGCCCCCGGTCGGACTGGACGGAGTGCCGATCGATCTTCGCTCGATCCTTCCCGCCATATATGCTTTCCGTCCCGCCTCGACGCCGTGTCTGAATGCATCACCCATCGCCGCAGGGTCTCCGGCCTGGGCGATCCCGGTATTTACGAGCACCGCATCCGCCCCTGCCTCAAGGGCCTGGGCCGCCTCCGAAGGGACTGCCAGCCCCGCGTCGACGACTACCGGCACGCCGGCTTGCTCGATGATCATCTGAATCTCGTCCATGGTGTGGATGCCCTGGCCCGACCCGATCGCCGAACCCAGCGGCATGACAGTCACGCAGCCCAGATCCTCCAGCATGCGCGCGAGGACGGGGTCAGCGTGTATGTAGGGCAGGACGTCGAAACCCTCGTCAACGAGCCGCCGGGCGGCCTCGAATGTCCCCACCGGGTCTGGGAGCAGGTTCGATCCCTCCGGTATGACCTCGAGTTTCAGCCAGTTTGAGCCCGTCAGTTCGCGGGCGAGGTGGGCGGTGAAGACGGCCTCTTCGGCGGTGCGACACCCGGCCGTGTTGGGCAGGATGGTGTACCTGTCCCAGTCAAAGTAGTCGAGGATGCTCTTCTCGCTGGGGTTGGACAGGTCGAGACGCCTGATGGCGACGGTGATAATCTCGGCCCCGGACGCCTCGACGGACGCGACCATCTCCTGGGCGCTTCTGTGCCGGCCGGTGCCGACCATTAGCCTTGAGGCAAAACTCTTGCCGGCGATCGTCAGCGGATCGTCCATTTCTACCAACTCACTCCAATAAGCGCCGAGAGCCGCCGGACTGATCCGGCGGCTCTCGGGCTGAAAGGCTCTATTCGTCTCCCTGCGCTGGCATTATCCAGATCAGGTACGGCGGTCGGCGGCGTGTGGGGCCGCCCTCTCAGCCCGGCCACCCGAGCTCCCGACTGATATGGCTTGTACAGCACCAGACTATTAGACCGTCTTGGGCGCGTCAAACCTGCGGTCGTCATCCGCACCGATCGCCCGGGAACAAATTCGAGTCGTCAATCGTTTCTATACTTGATTAAGCTGAACTCGATCGGGCCGCGCCATGATCCGGCGACGGCGCAGGCTGGAGGCAAGATTTGGGCAGGCACATCTCAATGGGGACGGCGTTCTTTGCGGCCATCATACTGGCGGTCTCGGTTGCGGCTTCGGGTTGCTCAAGCGACCGTGGGCAAGTACTGGTAACGGCCGACTCTGTAGGTCAATGGGAGTCCACCGACACGTTCGCCCAGGACTCGGGCCTTCAGACGGAAGAGCTCGCGGAAGCTGGCATGGAGGTGTTGAGGGAGGCCGAGACGCTGGAGGTCGTGGAGGTGGAGCTCGAGCGGATGGCCGAGCCCGAGGCAATGAGCAAGGTGGCCGCGGCGGCCGATGAAGCCAGCGCAAATCCGGCGGCCTCACCCGATCTGGTCGACAGGGTTATCGTGCGCAGGGTCGACGCATCGCTTGTGGTCGACGACATCTCGGACGCCATCGAGTCCTTGGGAAGGCTCGCCTCCTCGCTGGGGGGCTGGGTGATCGATTCCAGCCGCGACTCGGGCAACTTCGGGTTCGTCTCGTTCAGGGTGCCCGCCGACAGCCTGGACGAGGCAATGGCCAGCGTGCGCGACCTGGCCGTAACTGTAGAGGCCGAGAACGGCTCCAGCCGCGACGTTACCGATCAGTACGTCGACCGAACAGCTCGTCTGAACAATCAACTGGCGACCGAGCAGGCCCTGCTGGATCTGCTCGGCCGCGCAGAGACGGTCAAAGAGGCCCTGGACGTTCAGCGTGAGCTCTCGGTCGCTCGAGAACAGATCGAGCGGCTGCAGGGCCAGCTAACATTGATCGAGCAGACCTCGGCCTATTCCCTGGTCAGCGTATCGCTAAGGCGTGCGCCCACCCAGATGGTCGTCGACGCCGGGGAGGACATCGCCGGCGCGGTCGGACAGCCGGTGCGCTTTAGGGCCTCGTTCCGGCCGCCGGAGGGCATCGATGACTTCAGGGTGGTCTGGGACTTCGGCGACGGCTCCGAGCCCGCAAGAATCCACCGCACGGCGCCGACGCAGGATGCGGCCGAGCGAGTCACGGCGACCGTGACACATCAGTACGTGGATGACCAGGATTCGCCATACATCGCCGAGGTGATGATCGAAGGCAGCGGCGACGGGGGCCTGGTCGAGGGAAGCGACGTTCTGATCGTCTCTATCTTCCGCCTGCCCAGGATCGAGGTGTTCGCCGGCGAGCCCCAGGTAGTCGAAGCCGGCGATACGGTCAGATTCTCAGGCTCCTTCACACGGCCCGCGGAGGTTAGGGACGTGACCTTTGCCTGGGACTTCGGCGATGGCTCAGACCCGGTGCAGGGCTCGCTGGAGTCCGGGGTAACGGCGGCGCTGGCCGAACACTCCTACCGTGACCACAGGCCGGCCCCTTATCGGGCGACACTGACCGTACGCGGCGGGAGCGAGGCCGGGGCCGTCGAATCATCCGGCGTCGTCCTGATCAGGGTGGACGAGGCGCCGGGTTGGACGCTGGGAGGCTGGAGCGCCGGCGATACCTGGCGGTCGATCATCCGGGCACTGTCGGGAGTAGGCCAGGTCTTGGTGACAATACTGTTCTGGCTGGGAATCCTCAGCCCGGTGTGGTTGGCGGCAATAGCCGTTCATGTGTGGCGTCGGCGCCGTGCATCAAGGCTGCCGTAGGTCAGTGCAAACCGCATTTTGATTGCTCGTTTAGACTCTCCCTAGGCGTCCTGTCCTGTTACCAGAAACACTCGGATACTCTTCCAACTAGAAAGTGATCAGGCACTTCACTGCAACCGGATTCGTCGTATCGGGCAACTCGGTGTTGCTGCACTGGCATCCCAAGGTGGACGCCTGGCTTCCGCCCGGCGGACATATCGAGCCAAACGAAGACCCGGTTACCGCGGTGCTCAGAGAAGTCCTGGAGGAGACTGGTATAGCGGCCGAGGTGGTCGGGGGTCCACCCGACATGGGCCTGCGCTATCCTGGCCAGCTCGCCCCTCCAGTCACCATCCTCCTCGAGGACATACGCGATCCCGTAGATGGCCCTCACCAGCACATTGACATGATCTACTTTTGCCGGCCTACGGGTACGCCCGGCCCCCTGAACCCGGGCTGGCGCTGGGTGTCGCGGAGGGACCTAGCTGACGGCGTTGCGCTTGGAGGTCACGGAGGGAAGCCGGAGCCTCCTCCACGCGATGTGTGCCTGCTGGCCGAGCAGGCGTTCGAGGCCGTTACGGACCGACCACCGAGGGGCTAGGGTGAGCCGCCGGGCGGATCTCGACCCGCCGGCGCCCTGATCGCGGCCTGCGCCGCGGCAAGACGGGCAACCGGCACCCGGTAGGGAGAGCAGCTCACGTAGTCGACGCCTGTGCTCTCGAAGAATTCGATCGACGCCGGGTCGCCGCCGTGCTCGCCGCAGACACCCGTCTCGACGTCCCTGCCGATCCGCCCGACCGCGTCCAGCCCGGCGAGAATCAGGCCCCCGACGCCGATCCGGTCGATCGTCTGAAAGGGGTCGCTTTCCAACACCCCGTCCTGCAGATACCTGACCAGGAATTTGCCCTCTGCGTCGTCCCTGCTGAATCCGAAAGCCAGCTGAGTAAGGTCGTTCGTACCGAAGCTGAAAAACTCGGCGGATTCGGTGAAGCGGTCGGCCAGCAGCGCGGCCCTCGGCGTTTCGATCATCGCGCCGATGCGAGGCGAGAAGGGCTCTTCGTCCGGCTCTGAAGCCTCGGACAGGGCCTCCTCCAGTATCCTGCGGACAACGATCATTTCGCTGGGATCAGAGACCAGCGGCACCATGATCTCCGGCCGCGGCGACATCCCGGCCCTGCGTGCCGCGCGGACCGCATCGGCAAGTGCGCGTACCTGCATCTTGAATATGTCAGGGTGCAAAATGCCCAGCCTGCATCCCCGCAGCCCCAGCATTGGATTCGCCTCTCGCATCTCCTCCACGGCCGCCAGCAGGTCCTCACGATCGACGATCTCTCGGCGTGACGCGCGCCGCACTCTCAGGGCGTGCAGGTCTTCCAGCAGCTCATCGTGCGAGGGAAGGAACTCGTGCAGAGGCGGATCGAGCAGCCTGATGATCACCGGCATATCCCCCATGGCCGTGAGTATCTTCTCGAAGTCACCGGCCTGGATGGCCTGAAGACTGTCCAGGACGCTCCGATAGCGCCAGGCGTTGAGCTCGTCCTGGGGCCACCTTGCAAAGGCGTTGGCGGCCAGGATCATCTGCCTGACCAGATCCAGTCGCTCCGGTTCAAAGAACATGTGCTCGGTCCGGCAAAGGCCCACCCCGTCCGCACCGAAGTCCTTGGCCAGCGCGACCTCTGCCTCCGTGTCGGCGTTGGCGCGTACGCCCAGCCGCCGTCGTTGGTCCGCCCAGGCAAGGAGCCGCCGGAGGTGGCGCTCTTCCTCGACCCTCGCCTCGACGGTGGCAAGGGCGCCCAGGAACACCTCTCCGGACGCGCCGTCGATGCTCAGGTCCTGGCCTTCCTCGATCGACCTGCCGTCGCAGGTGATCCTTCCGAGGTCCGGCCTGACCTGGATCGCCTCGGTTCCAACCACGCACGGCTTGCCCATACCCCTTGCGACGACCGCCGCGTGGCTGGTGGCACCTCCCCTTGCTGTCAGCACACCGGCCGCTGCTATGAACCCGTGCACGTCCTCCGCGCTGGTCTCCGGCCTGACAAGGAGCACGCGTCGCCCCGCGGCGGCCATCTCCACGGCCCGGTCTGCGGTCAGCGCAACCGCTCCGGTGACCCCGCCGGGAGAAGCGCCTAGACCTGTCGTAAGCAGCCGGCCGCCGCTTCGGGCCTTCGCCGCCTCGCCCTCGTCAAGCCTTGGGAGCAGAATCTGGTAGACCCTGTCCGCAGGGACGCTCAGCAGTGCCCTGTCGCTCGTAAGGATGCCCTCGTCGCACATCTCGACGGCAACGCGCACCGCTGCGCGGGCGCTCCGCTTGGCCGTCCGCGTCTGGAGGATGTAGGGTCGCCCCCCTTCGACCGTGAACTCAATGTCCTGTGGATCCTCGTAGTGGGCCTCTATACGCTCTGCGACCTCAACCAGCTCGCCGTGGGCCTCGGGCATGGATTCCGCCATCGTCTCGAGGGGCCGGGGAGTGGCGATCCCTGCCACGACGTCCTCGCCCTGGGAGCGGGCCAGGTACTCTCCGAATATGCGCCGCTCGCCGGTCGCCGGATCGCGGGTGAATAGGACTCCTGAGCAGCTATCGCGATCGGCGTTGCCGTAGACCATCGCCATCACGCTTACCGCGGTCCCAAGATCGGCCCGTATGCCGTGGTGTGAGCGGTAATCGACGGCTCGGCGGGACATCCAGCTGCGGAATACCGCCTCGATGGCCGACCTGAGCTGCTCTCCGGGATCGAACGGAACTGGCCGCAGCGCCTCCTCTTCGACCAGAGCGATCATGTGTGTGAGCAGCTCGCGGGCCTCCGGCGGGTCGAGTTCTTCGATGCGGCTAGTCCCGCCGGCCGCGCGCGCGTCGGCCTTCGCAGCCTCGATCGGGTCGGCCGATACGCCCAGGACGACTTCCGCATACATCTCCACAAAGCGCCTGTGAACGTCGAGGGCGAAGGATTCGCCGTAAGAGCCGGCCAGATGTTCGGCAACGTCTTCGTTTACCCCGACGTTGAGCACCGTGTCCATCATTCCGGGCATCGAGACCGCAGCCCCCGAGCGAACTGACACCAGCAGTGGCCCTGGGCCTCTCCCGAAGGTTCGGCCGGCCTCCTGCTCAAGGGCCGCCATCGCCGTGTGCACCTGATCCCACATCGCGGCCGGGGCCTCACCGTGCAGAAGGAAGTGGCGGCAGGCCTCGGTGGTTATCGTAAAGCCGGGCGGAATGGGAAACCCGAGGCGGGTGAGATTGGCAAGCTCGGCTCCCTTGCCGCCGAGCATTTCGCGGTCGGGTCCGTTTGGTTCCGAAAGCGAATAGACCCAGGATCGAGGTGATTGGCGGGTATCGTCTTCGCTCATGAGCCCGTGGAGCCGACGCAATGTTAGCGAACCGGCGCAGCGCGGACAATCGAGGGCTCGATCTGTGCCGTCACCTCGTGTTGAGGATCGAAGTATCTGGACCGTATAATCCCGGCGGCCACCGGTCATCCCCACCAATGAACAGGTCCACCCTGCGCGCCCTCGATCGCGATCTGGATGGTGACGTCGTCTTTCCGGGTCACCCCGACTACGGCTCGGCTCGCATGCTGTGGAACGCGATGATAGACAAGCGGCCCGCGGTGATCGTCCGGTGCCTGTCGGACTCCGACGTCGCAGCGTGCATACGGTTTGCCACCGAGTCCGGCCTCGCGCTGGCCATAAGGGGTGGTGGGCACAACGTCGCCGGCAACTCCTCCTGCGACGGCGGTTTGGTAGTGGACCTGTCGCGGATGCGGCAGGTGACCGTCGATCCGCAGTCCCGTAGAGCGCATGTGGCGGGAGGTGCGGTCTGGGCCGATGTAGACGGCCCCTGCTCTGAGCATGGTCTGCACACGACCGGCGGGGTGGTGTCGTCGACGGGCGTGGCAGGCCTCACACTCGGCGGCGGGATCGGCTGGCTGTCCAGGCTCTGCGGACACACCTGCGACAACCTCGTCGCCGCCCGCGTCGTCACCGCCTCCGGGGAGGTGGTGACCGCCTCGGAGAGGGAAAACCCGGACCTTCTGTGGGGCCTAGGGGGAGGAGGCGGAAACTTCGGCGTGGTCACTCGCTTTGAGTTCTCCCTTCATCCGGTCACCACCGTGGTCGGGGGGTGGCTAAAGTTCCCCTGGGATAGCGCCCGCGCGGCGCTGGAGACCTACAGAGACGTAATGGACGAGGCCCCTGACCGCCTGTCTGCAGCGGCGATCCTCACTGCGGACCAAGCTCTCGGACCCGTCGTGGCCCTGGTGCCTTGCTACGTGGGACGAGCCGCCGACGCCGATAGATGGATCAGCGCCCTCCGCTCGCCGGGTCCTCTGTTCGATGACGTCGGGGAAAAGCGCTACCTGGAGCACCAGACGATTTACGAAACGCCTCCTCCTCCGCGTATGGGTCACTACTGGAAGTCCAACTTCTTCCGAAGGCTGGACGGCGATTCGATAGATGCCCTGATTGGCGCGGCCGAGCTGGACTTTAGGCCCGGGCTTGTGATCTCCCTTGAGGTGCTGGGAGGCGCCGCGGCCCGCGTCGGGGGGGATGAGGCCGCCTTCGCGCACCGTGCCGAGCCCTACAACTACCTTGCCGACGCTGGATGGGTCGATCCCACCGAGGCCGACAGGAGCATCGACTGGGCGCGCCGCGCTTCGAGGCTCATGGAGCCGCACCTGTCGCCGGGCAACTATGTCAACTACATGAGCGAAGATGATCGGTGGGACCCGGCCGAGAGCATTCGACGAGCCTATGGCAGCATCGGAGCCGCGCGCCTCATCGCTCTGAAGGATAGGTACGATCCCGGCAACGTATTTCGACTCAACCACAACATCCCACCCTCCGCCGCAGCCTCTCGCCCGTAGGGAGGACGACCTGAGCCCGGGCGGTCGGCGCCCGCGACATGCCTTAACCGGTGGCTAAAGGCATTGAGCACGCGCTTTACGGGGGGTTAACCTATAGCCAGCGGCGGTAGTGAAACGGCGCACAAATACGGTGCCCGGCCGGCGACTCGACTAGAGTCGGATTTTTTCTGACAGGCGCGTCCTTCTATGACCAGTACCCGCAAGAGAACCCAGGTCTACGACCACGCAGCAGTCGAGTCGAAGTGGCAGAGCCGCTGGGCCGAGTCGCGGATCAACGAGGTGCGCGACGACGACCCGCGGCCTAAGTGGTTTGAGCTCACTATGTATCCGTACCCGTCGGGCGATCTTCATATCGGCCACTGGTACGCGATGGCCCCATCGGACGCCCACGCCCGCTTCCGTCGCATGCAGGGCTACAACGTCCTGCATCCGATGGGCTTTGATGCCTTCGGCTTGCCGGCCGAGAACGCGGCCATCCAGCGCGGGATACACCCCTACGAGTGGACCATGTCCAACATCGAGAACATGCGCCGGCAATTGCGGTCCATGGGAACGATCTACGACTGGGATCGAGAGGTGGTCACCTGCGATCCAGAGTACTACCGCTGGAACCAGTGGTTCTTCCTGAAATTCCTGGAAAACGACCTGGCCTACCAGGCCTACGCCCCCGCCAACTGGTGTCCCAAGGACAACACGGTGCTCGCCAACGAGCAGGTCGTTGACGGAAGGTGCGAGCGCTGCGGAACGGAGGTGACGCAACGCGACCTCAACCAGTGGTTCTTCCGGATAACCAGGTACGCCGACGAGCTGCTCGACCAGTCCAAGATCGACTGGCCCAACAAGGTCAACGTCATGCAGACGAACTGGATTGGGCGCAGCACCGGGGTCAGGATCGGATTCGACATATCCCACCTGGGGCTTGAGCAGAAGAAGATCGAGACGTTCACCACCCGCATCGACACCATCTTTGGCGTCACATTCATAGTGCTCGCGCCCGAACATCCCCTGGTAAACCGGATCACCACGCCGGGCAGGCGCCCCGAGGTTGAAGCCTATGTCGAGCGCGCCCGTCGCCAGAGCGAGATAGAGCGACTGTCGGCCGATAAGCCCAAGACGGGCGTCTACACCGGCGCCAGCTGCGTGAATCCACTCAACGGCGAGGACGTGCCCATACTGGTCGGAGACTACGTGCTGATCAGCTACGGCACCGGCGTCGTAATGGGGGTGCCGGCCCACGACGAAAGGGACTTCGTGTTTGCCAGGGAGTACGACCTGCCCGTTCGCGTCGTGGTCGCGCCGCCCAGCTGGGACGGGGCGGAACTCGAGGCCGCCTACGTCGAACCCGGGGTGCAGGTCAACTCGGGACGGTTCGACGGCATGAGGAGCGAGGAGGGGATGGCGAGGATCGCCGACCACGTCGAGGCCAACGGGTGGGGGGCACGGTCCGTCGTCTATCGCATGCGTGACTGGCTGATCTCTCGCCAGCGGTACTGGGGAACCCCCATTCCGGTCATATATTGCGACGAGTGCGGCACCGTGCCCGTGCCCGAGCGCGATCTGCCGGTGCTGTTGCCGTCGGACGCGGAGTTCCGACCGACCGGCGAGTCGCCGCTGACCCTGCACGAAAGATTCGTAAACGTGGACTGTCCGAGGTGCGCGGGCCCTGCGAGACGCGAGACCGACACCATGGACACCTTCGTCGACTCGTCCTGGTATTTCCTGCGCTTTGCCAGCCCGCACTACCACGAGGGGCCGTTCGACCCTGCGGCGATCGCCGAGTGGAGGCTGGTGGACCAGTACACCGGCGGCGCCGAGCACGCGGTGATGCATCTGCTCTACTCGCGCTTTTTCGTCAGGGCCCTGCGTGACCTGGATATGTTGGACCTCGACGAACCGTTCGAGCGGCTGTTCAATCAGGGCCACATCACTTACTCGGGCGCACGGATGAGCAAGTCGCGCGGCAACGTCGTCGCTCCCGACGAATACGTCGAGAGGGCGGGCGCAGATGCCATCCGCTGTTACCTGATGTTCCTCGGCCCCTGGGATCAGGGAGGCGACTGGAGCGACTCGGGAATCGGGGGCATGTCGCGCTGGCTCGGGCGCTTATGGGGTCTGTGCATGCTGGACCCCGCCGACCTGCGTGATTCGCCTGCCGACCCGGCCGCGGTGCGAGACCTGAACCGGATCGTGCATAAGACCATCAGGTCGGTTACGGATGATCTTGACGCCTTTAAGTTCAACACCTCTATTGCGGCCCTGATGAAGTTGACCAACTCGATGACAGAGGCCTTTGAGGAGGGGAATGTAGATGGAGAGACCTGGAGAGGCGCCGTCGACAATCTGCTGCTGATGCTTGCGCCGATGGCGCCCCACATATCGGAAGAACTCTGGGAGCGGGTGGGCAACCCCTATTCGGCTCACACTCAGGTCTGGCCCAGTTGGGATCCGGAACTGGCGGCCGACGAGGTGATCACCCTGGTCGTCCAGGTAAATGGCAAGGTCAGGGACAAGATCGAGGCGCCGGCCGACATCACCGAGGACGCTGCCAAACAGATGGCCCTGGCCTCGAGCAGGGTGCTGGCTCACACCGAGGGCAAGGCGGTCGCCAGGGTGATCTACGTGCCCGGCCGCCTGGTCAACGTGGTCGCGCGCTAGACGAGGACCGCAGGATCCCCGCACGCTCCGTGCGGATCCGGCTACTCGGTTAGGGCCGCTGCGCCTCCGTGTTCCAGGGCGGCGTCGCGTAGCCACAGCGCTGCATACTCGGCGAAGCTGCGGCGTATGATCAGCTCGAAGGACGGCGAATCGTCGACGCATCGGATCATCGAGTTGGCTTTCGCCACCAGGGTTTGCGCGCAGTCACCGGGCCTGAAGGCTGCCGGATGGAGGTCGAGAGGGCAGCCCTTGGCCAGGACGTCGCGGGCCCTGGGGCCGCTCAGCGAAATGGTCGTGTAGCCGCCGGACAGGTCGGTCACGGAGGCGTGCACGCCCTGTAGAGAGGCTTCCAGCGAGTCGATCAGCCAGGCCTGGACGTTGGTGGGCGTAACGACGAGCCACTCGTCCGGCCCCAGCCAGTGAGCGGTGAGAGAGTCCTTACCGGCCGCCCGGTTGGGCTCCGTCGGCAGATGAAATCCCAGCGCCGACTCCGCCGCGCTCACAAAGCCTCCGTCACCGGCGTCGCCTCGGAGGTTCAGGTACCCGAGAAACGGGCGCTCGAAGATGAGGACCGCGCCGCCGCCTGACCCTGTCTCGCTCCCCAATGTGCCGAGAATGTGACCCAGCGGGGATTGCCGTCCGATCCCGTCAGTCGACATTCTGTCTTTGCCCCTTCGGGTCGTAGAAGCAGGGACCTACGATGCGCGCCGGCATCGATCGTCCGCCCGCCAGGGGTACGTAGACCAATTCGCCCTCGCGGGCCCGGCCGCCCTCGACTACCCCTAGTGCGATGGAGCGCCCGAGAGTGGGGCTGTAGTAGCTGGAAGTGACATGGCCCAGCATTGGGACCGGTGGGCGCGCCGACGGGTCGTCGACTATCTGCCCCCCATCCGGCAGGATCGACTGACCGTCCTCGGTGAGCAGACCTACGAGCTGCTTCCGGTCGGCTCTGGCCAGGTCATCCATTGCGAGCGACCGCTTGCCGAGAAAATCCTTGCGCCCGGACAGCATGCGTCCGGCACCTATATCGACCGGCGTCATGGAGCCGTCCGTGTCCTGTCCCACAATCACGTAGCCCTTCTCCGCCCGCAGAACGTGCATCGCCTCTGTCCCGAACGGTGTAATCCCGAACTCCTCGCCGGCCTCCATGACCGCCTCCCAGACCCGCAGGCCGTAGTTGGCATTGACGTTCACCTCGAACGAGAGCTCTCCGGCGAAGCTGATTCGGAAGATGCGTGCGGGAACCCTCGCAAAGGTGCCTGAGCGCACCGACATGAAGGGAAACGCCTCGGCGGACAGGTCCACGTCGCCGCAGAGCTTGTCCATTACCTTCCTCGTCAGTGGCCCGTTGATAGAGACGGTTGCCCAGTGGTCGGTTGCCGAGGTCAGGTACGCCCTGAGGTCCGGCCACTCCGTTTGCAGCCATCGCTCCAGCCATGCCATCACCGCCGCCGCTCCAGAGGTGGTGGTGTGCATCAGGAAGTGATCTTCGGCGAGCCGCGCCGTGACTCCGTCGTCGAGCACCATGCCCCGCTCGTTAAGCATGAACCCGTATCGGCAGCGACCCACGCCCAGCTTCTTCCAGCCATTGACATAGACGCGGTTGAGAAACTCCGCCGCGTCCGGACCCCTGATATCGATCTTGCCAAGGGTCGAGGCATCGAGCACCCCGACCGTCGATCGGACGGCCATGCACTCCCTGCCGACGGCGTCACCCATGGACTCGCCGGGTCGCGGATAGTACCAGGGGCGCTTCCACTGGCCGACGCTCTCGAACTCTGCCCCGGCCCGGACATGCCACTCGTGCATCGCCGTCTTGCGGACCGGATCGAAGAGCAGGCCGATATCGCGACCGGCCATCGCGCCGAATGTCACCGGAGTGTAAGGCTGTCTGAAGGTGGTGATCCCCACCTCCCCGACGGGCTGGCCGAGGATTGTGGCGATCGCTCCAGCCCCGTTCACGGTGCCAGTCCGTCCCTGGTCCGTACCCATGCCCAGGGTCGTGTACCGCTTTACGTGCTCGATCATCCGGTAGCCCTCGCGTGTGGAGATGGCTACGTCGGCCACGGTTACGTCCGTCTGCAGGTCTACGAAGCTCTTGCTGTCCCTTCCAGGTGGCGCCTTTCCGGGAACGATCCAGCACGCGCCTGATGGGGATTCGGCGCCATCGACGTCGCCGATGGGTGGGGTGGAGGGCAGGCCGTCCCCGAACCCCGCCGCCCCTGCCGCGGCCGCCCCGGCGGCTAGGCCCTGCGCCAGGCACTCGCCAAGACTGAAGGCCCCATTGCAAGAGCCGGCAGAGCGTTCCGGCTGAACGGAGGGTCCCGGGACAAAGCATGACAGGTCGTCGACGAAACGGGGCCGTCCCCCTGATTGAGAGTGCAGGTTCAGGGTCGGGTTCCAGCCCCCTGAAGTCGCCACAAGGTCGCACTCAAATGTTCGTGGCCTTCCGAAGATCGAGCCCCCGGAAACACCGCTCACCTCGACGGCCCTGACGCCCCTTGCCCCTCGAACGTCGACCAGCGCTTGGCCTGGCAGCACCTCGATCCCCATAGCGCCAATCCTGCGGGGCAGGTCACCCTGAGCCTCTGGTCTCGTGTCGACAACTGCCCGCACGTCTATGCCGGCGTCGGCAAGGTCGAGCGCGGCGCGGTACGCGCTGTCGTTGTTGGTGAACACGACGGCCCGGCGTCCCGGCACCACACCGTACCTGTTCACGTAGGTCGAGGCCGCCGATGCGAGCATCACACCGGGGCGATCATTGTTTCGAAACACCAAGGGTCTTTCCATGGCGCCCGTCGCGAGCACGACCTGATTTGCCCTGATGCGCCAGATGCGCTGACGCGGGGCGTATCCGCTGGTTGGACCCAGGTGATCGGTGACCCTCTCGAGCACCGCCACGAAATTGTGGTCGTAGTACCCGAACGCTGTGCTGCGGGCCAGAAGGCGCACCTCGTCCATTGCCCCCAGCTCGTCGATGATCGACTCAAGCCACTGAGCGGCCGACGCCTTGCCGACGGACTCTCGGCCGGCCAGCAAGCTGCCGCCAAGCTCCTGCTGCTCGTCGACGACGATCACCCTGGCGCCGGTTCGGCCAGCCTCCAGGGCTGCGGAGAGACCGGCCGGCCCCGATCCGACCACCAGGACGTCGCAGTGTGCGTGCATCTTGTCGTAGCGATCGGCGTCCGATTCGCCCGGCGCAACCCCCAGACCCCCCGCCGCTCTCAGCACCCTCTCATACAGGGGCCACAATGACCTGGGCCACATGAAGGTCTTGTAGTAGAAGCCGGGGGGAAGGAACCGCGAGATGAGGCCGTTCACTGCGCGCAGGTCGAAGCCGACAGATGGCCAGCAGTTCACGCTCGCGGCCTCCAGGCCGTCGTAGAGCTCGATCTGGGTGGCGACGTAATTGGGAAGGGTTCGGGCCCCGGTTCCTAGCTGGACCAGAGCGTTCGGCTCGTCGACTCCGCTGCCGAAGATGCCGCGGGGACGGTGGTACTTGAAGCTGCGGGCCACGAGGCGAACGTCGTTCGCCAGCAGGGCGGATGCCAGCGTGTCCCCGCGATAGCCCTCGTATCTTGCGCCGTTGAACGTGAACTCAACTGGCCGGTCGCGGTCGATGCGCCCGCCGTCCGGGAGCCTGCCGGGCTGGGTCAACTTCCACCTCGCGTCGGCCTCTCCTCAATGCGGTAGACCTCCTTGACGTCGTAGGTGACGGTATCGCGCCTGACGTTGAACCAGCGCCTGCAGCCGGAGGCGTGACACCACTGCTCCAGGTGGTCGCCCTTGGGGTTGTTTCGATAGAACAGGTAACTGGCCCACTCCTCGTCGCTAACGGTCTCGGGGGGCTCGGGGCGCGTGATATGCGCCTGACCGCCGTAGTCGAACTCTGACTCGTCTCTCGGTCCGCACCAGGGACAGCTTATGAGTAGCATCTCTCTAGCGCCTTGCCTGTGAGCTAGTGGGCGACGCCGGCCGCCCCGTGTTCGTCGATTAGATGACCGGTCCTGAATCGGTCCAGGGAAAATGGCGCGGCCAGCTCATGGGTGTTACCGGTGGCCAGCTGGTGTGCGAAGACCCATCCGGAGCCCGGGGTCGCCTTGTATCCGCCGGTCCCCCATCCGCAGTTGAAGTAAAGGGCCTCGACCGGGGTGGCACCTATGACCGGACACGCGTCCGGGCAAACGTCCACGATGCCGCCCCACTGTCGCATCATCCGCAGCCTGCTGAAGATCGGGAACAGCTCGACCAGAGCGGAGATGGCGTGCTCCGGAATGCCGAAGCTGCCCCGCTGGCCGTAGCCGTTGTACGAGTCGAGCCCAGCCCCGGCCAACAGCTCCCCGCGATCGGTCTGACTCACGTAGGCGTGGACGGCGTTCGACATGACGACCGTATGCAGTACCGGCTTGACCGGTTCGCTCACCCAGGCCTGAAGGGGGTGACTCTCGATGGGCAGGCGAAATCCCGCAAGGCCCGCTAGTACCCCGGAGTTGCCCGCGGTGGCCACCCCGACCCTCTTGGCACCTATCAGGCCCATTGTGGTCTCCACGCCTGTCACGCGACCGTTTTGCCGGCGGAACCCTGTGACCTCGCACTGCTGAATGACATCCACACCGCGCGCGTCCGCCGCCCTGGCGAATCCCCAGGCTACGGCATCGTGCCTGGCGGTTCCTCCCCTCGGCTGGTACGAGGCGCCCAGGATCGGGTACCGTGCGTTGCTCGAGATATTGATGATCGGCACGATCTCCTTGATCTCCCGAGGGGTCAGGAGTTCGCTGTCTATGCCGTTAAGGCGGTTGGCGTGTACGCGCCGGCCGATGTCGCGCATCTCCTGCAGACTGTGTCCCAGGCTGAGCAGCCCGCGCTTGCTGTACATCAGGTTGAAATTGAGGTCGCGGCTCAGACCCTCCCAAAGCTTCAGGGAGAACTCGTACAGTCGAGCCGCCTCGTCCCACAGGTAGTTGGAGCGGACGACCTCGGTGTTTCGGCCCGTGTTCCCACCGCCGACATAGCCCTTCTCCAGCACCGCCACGTCTGTGATGCCGTGCTCTTTGGCCAGGTAGTAGGCGGTTGCGAGCCCGTGTCCGCCCCCGCCGACTATAACGACCTCGTACTCGCTCTTGGGTTCGGGGTGACGCCACGCCCGTGGCCACTTCTCGTGGTGGCTTAGTCCATTGCGAACAAGGCTGAAGAGCGAGTACTTCACAGGGCCTCGGAAAACAGTCGTGGGGGCTTGTCCCTATCATAGTGCACCGTATCGGTGCTGGCGTTAGGCGCCGCAATATAATACTTGGCTGGCTTTCCCCACACCCATTTACTGGAGCTAAGAGACGTGAAGTTCAAAGTAGCCGTCTTGCCCGGCGACGGCGTCGGTCCCGAGGTTATCGCTGAGGCGGTCAGGGTCATGGAGTCGGTTGGGAGCCGCTTCGGCCACGAGTTCGAGGTGGTCTCGGGTCCGATCGGCGGCAACGCAATCGACACCCATGGCACGGCGCTTCCAGCAGAGACGGTCGCTGCATGCCGATCCGCCGACGCCATCCTCTTCGGCGCCGTCGGCGGACCGAAATGGGACGATGCGCGGGCAGCAACCAGGCCAGAGGACGGAATACTGGCCATTCGCAAGCAGATGGGCCTGTTCGCCAACATCAGGCCGGTTAAGGCCTACGAGGCCCTTCTCGGTGCGAGCCCCCTTAGGCGGGACCTCCTTGATGGGGTGGACATGGTGATAGTGCGCGAGCTGACCGGCGGGCTGTACTTCGCCAAACCCAAGAGGCGCTGGACCACTGCGACCGGCCGCCGCGGCGTCGACACGCTCCGGTACACGGAACGGGAGATAGTGCGCATCCTTGAGGTGGCATTCGAACTGGCTCGCGGGCGCCGCAAGAAGGTGACGTCGGTGGACAAGTTCAACGTGCTTGAGACAGGCCGCCTGTGGCGGGAGGTGGCCATGGAGGTGGCCGAGGGCTATCCCGACGTCGAGCTCGAGCACATGCTGGTCGACAATGCCGCCATGCAGATGGTCAGGTCGCCCTCCCAGTTCGATGTCCTTGTTTCCGAGAACACCTTCGGAGACATTCTCTCCGACGAGGCATCGGTGCTCACCGGATCCATGGGCATGCTGCCCTCGGCCAGCCTCGCCGGCCCGCTTGGAAGAGGTGCGCCGAAGGGACGGGTGAGCCTCTACGAGCCGATTCATGGGAGCGCTCCCGACATCGCAGGCAGGGGCATAGCCAACCCGATAGCCGCGATCTTGAGCATGGCGATGATGCTGAGGCTTTCGCTCGGTCTGCCGGTGGAGGCGTCGGCGGTGGAGGCCGCCGTGGACGGAGCGCTTGCCGAAGGCTACAGGACCACCGACATCGCCTCCGACGGAGGGGTGGCCGTGACCACGGCCGAGATGGGAAGGGTGATAGCAGGATCGGTGTAGCGGCCTCCGGGGCCGTCCTGCGCCCGGGAGCCTAACCGGCTCGGACTCGGCCGACCGCGGCAGGCAGCCTAGCCGACCCTGCGTGGGTCTCCCATCCCGAGAATGGTCCTCCACTCATCCTCGGTTACGGGTGAGACCGACAGCCGCGAGAGCTTGACCAGCGCCATTTGCGACAGGTCGGGAGTCGCCTTTATCTGCTGGAGGCTGACCGGGACGCTCATGTCCGAGTCGGCCTTGATGTCGACCATGTACCAGACGGGCTTTCCGGGCGTGCTCTTGGGGTCGGGGTGCTCTGAGGCCGGATCCCAAGCCGTGTGGTCCGGGTAGGCTTCCTTGACCACGACCGCCGTGCCGACCACTGCCGGTGGCTTGCACTGGGAGTGGTAGAACAGTATGCCGTCTCCGACGTTCATGGCCTGCATGTTGTTTCGGGCGGCGTAGTTACGCACTCCGTCCCACTCGGCGGTCATGTCCTCCTCTCCCTTCAGGTCATCGAAGGAATAGGCCGAGGGCTCGGACTTCATTAGCCAGTAGCGTGGCATTCTCGGGTCCCTTCTGGCGCCAGCGGTGGCGGCCCGACGCGATATGGCCGAGGGTATGTTGGCCCCGGTTGTCTGTCAATGATGTGACCCATTGGCCAGTCTAAACAGCGGTTAATGTGGAAGAAGCTCAGCGCGTTGGCGGTTTTGTTATAAGTTTAGTCCAGACACTTCCTCACGCAGTTTCACTGTGAACGGCGCCCCTCTCGCCACCCCATAAATTTGCATACTTGCGCGTCTGTGGCAACACAAGAGGTGGTGTGCTGACCGGGAGAAGGTCTGGTTTCCGATGCCAATCTAGCTGGAGGCCTCGGTCGCCGTGCAGCCTTCGGCCATTGCCACCTCGGTGACGTCTCCAAAAGTGCTTTACCAGTAGGCTCGGATCTAAGAGAGACCCCTGCGAAATCCTTAACGGGCAAGAGGCTTAGCGTGAGAAAGGAGATCGACGGTCGTCGAGGAAAGGATGGGCCGTGCGCCGCGTGACGCAGCATAGGATACCCGACTCAATCGGGAAGAACTCGGAGTAAGTTCTTGGGTCAACCGACCGACCTTGCGGTGAAAGCCAATGGGGAAAGCAGCATGTCGATAAAGCGGCTAGGCCTGAAAGCGTTGTAGGGCCGGTTCCGCAAGACCCGCGCGATATGGTGAAAGCTGGATTGCCTGAACCCCAGTTCCCGGATGGTGTTACTTTCACCCGCCGGTAGAACGCTTGTAACCCGGCGCCGCTCGTTGCACCGGTAACGGGTCCAGACCGCGATGCACCTCCGACGAGCGGACGATGACCAATGAGGCCATACAAGGGGATGAACGGGGCACCTACAGTCGCGCTCGGACGTCCTGTGTCACCGTAACGCGGGATGGCCTAAGGGATGGAGAGTCCTAGGGTCACGGAGCCCTCGTAGTAGTCCGAGCCGGGGAAAGCCCGGTACATGGCGAAGGAGGGCAGGCGGCACCGGTGCGGAGAGTGGGGAGGTTCGCGGGATACGTCACGCCGAAGCCACCTTCCGTGCCATCCGGGTCAAGCACCTGGATGTGTGTCACTGGAGAGCCGTGTGAGACCGAAAGGCTCATGCACGGTTCGGAGGGGGGCCGACGGAAAAGTGCTCCGCTAACGCGGAGTAACTCGCCGGCGGCCTACCCTACCTGCTATGGATATTTCGCATTGGAGGAATGGACTGAAACGTTGATTCCCCGCGCGAGGACCTGGAGGACCTGGTGGAAGCAGTCCCTTCTGTTAATCACGCCCGAAGACGATACTTGCTAAGCTGGGGGCAGGCCTTCAATGAAGGCTTGGATCTCCGATTCTCGCCATCGGATACACCTCGGCGATAATCGGCGTGGCTTGGGTATTTGACCGGATGCCACCTTCCTGTAGATACTGGCACGGCTGAGCCCGGTAATTCCCTGGACGTCGGTGATCCTCAGGAGTCTGTCGACGCATTTGGTCTTCCTTGCTCGTAGCTCGGAATCCTTGGAGGGAGCGTCACAGGATGTGTGGCGAGACTCTCGAGAGCCACGGTGGTGCGCTGATGTCCGTCGTTCCAAACGTGATCTTCTACGCTGGTGCTGATCGATTCCCTCAGATGAATCTGTTGGTGTGCGGATTTCTCGCAGTGTCAGGGTCTCCTTCGCTAGTAGCTAGGATTACACATTGAACTCGACGACATCTGGAGGCAATGTCCTGTAAGCCCTTATGCGGGGCACGACTTCGTGGTATGGGTCCGCTCGTGAAGGATGTGGCGCCGTTTGCGGTACACGTCGATGGTCACTCGCCACCCAAGGCGAGAATGTATCCAAGGCCACCGGTTTGCGAAGTTTCCAAAAGAACTGGATATCTGGCCGGGAGGCAAGGCTGTCGATAGATGCAAGATGGCCTTGGAGGCCAAATGGATCTGCAGACCCGGCAGGGCGCTAGGATGGCAGAGGCGAGGATCATGAACGCTTGCTAGACGGCGGGACTCGCTATGGCGTCAGAACTGCGGTTCGAATCCCCTTTAGTGGGCTATTGGTGACTGAAGATAGAACCTTTCAATACGTCGTATCAATTTAACCCATAACGCCACGGACCGGGTAGTGAACTGGTGGAGAGCAGATGATTGGTTGGGTGATGGATGCGTATGCCCTCGTTCTTTTCCCTAGAGTCGTATGCTTCGACAAATCTTCTCGGATTGCAGGTTCAACGGTTCAGCGGACTAACTCTCCAGTTGGACCGGAATCTGAAGTGCAGGTCGCCCTTCGGCATCAATTCCCTAACGGGCGGCTCGAGTCCCGGCCGGTGGTCCAGAACTAGATGCCGAACATCCAACACCGACACGCCTAGCAGCACTTCTCCGCCACCGGACCCGTCTGGGAACATTGTGGAGCCGTCAAGCGTCTCTACAATACGTTGGGGGTGACCCTTGGCTCAGCCAGATGTAGCGAGAAGAACAGAGGTGAAGCCCAGAATACTGTCCTTTGCTGCTTTGGCCGTCCTCGTGTTGCTCCCCGTCGCAATGGCCTGCGGCAACGACAGCCCGGAGACTACACAGACGGGTCTAAAGGAATCCACACCGCAGGCGATGGAGTCCAGGACTCCAACGGACGGCCAAGCCTCTTCAATCGGTTTCCCCCAGCATGACGCACCTCTGGGAACGGACAGGGGCGGTGAATACTTCGCTGGACGGTTGGTCCTGAGCAATGGGTGTCTACGTGCTGAAGCCCCCTCGAACGATGCTACTAACCCCCGATCATCCTGGTTGCTCATCTGGCCGGGCGCGTTCACTCTCGAAGCGGAATCAGGGTCGGTTCGGATAGTCGATGGGCTTGGCCGCATCGCTGCGCACGTCGGAGATCACGTTCGACTCAGCCGGGCCGCCGTGACCTATCAGCAGGCCATGGACCAGGGGTTGGTAGAGCGGTTGTCCGAGGACTGCGAGGGGCCCTATCTCCTGGTGGGTGATGAGATCACCCCCTTCGATCCCAGGAACGAAGCCACCGAATTGCGGCTGTCAGACCCGGATATCCTTTTTCTAAGGGAAAAGACCGTAATGGGGTTCGCGAGTCTCATGCAAGCGTTAGGCATCGGAGAGCTGGTCTTGGACGGCCAGTGCCTTCGCCTGGGAGACAGTTCCACCACGATAATCTGGCCAGCTGGGTTTACACCTCACACCGACCGTGGCGTGGTACAAGTCCGCAATGGTGCGGGTCGAGTCATAGCTACTGTTGGGGATGAAATAGCCGCTGGTGGAGGATACCGTAGCCTTGATAGCGGTGCCTGTGCCGGTGAAGTGTTTCTTGCCAACCAAATCAAGGTCTTGCCGGATGTCGAGGTCTACTTCCCCAAGCAGGATGGGGCTCTGACGGCGGATCAGGAGGCAGAGCGCTTCGCAGGGGAGTTGGTCCTGGACGGAAAATGTCTGAAGGTCGATTCTCCCCTTCGCGTTAGGGATCGCACCTATGGCCCGATATCTCCTCTCCTCATCTGGCCGAGTACTTTTTCCCTGAGCGTGGAGGACGGGGACATTGGTATTGTCGACGCAACGGGGCGCGTCGTCGCACGCATCGGAGATGAGGTCCGGTTCAGCGCCATTGACCTGTCCTATCAGCAGGCCAGGGACCATGGAGGGATGGAGGAGATATCGCCGGCTTGCTCGGGGGCCTATTGGGCAGTGGGAGAGGAGTTCACCGCGTCGGCGCCCGATGCCCCATGAAAGTAGCTCGGCTCAAGACAATAGCCGTGGCCGCCCTTGTATGTTGGAGGCGGTTCCCAATAGTGACTTCACAGAGGTGGAGTGGGGTGTGGCAGACCGATCCGCTCTTGGTCATCAAAGACCGTTGTCAAGCAAGGGTCGCCGCACCATCCCCAAGCAGAGCCCGAACGGTTGCCCGGGCAGGTAGAGGCCGCATCGTGCAAGGAAGGGCCAGTATTCTACACAAGGGGGTAAGTATGGAACAGGAAGCAGTCTACGTAGGCATTGATGTGGCCAAGGCCCAGATGGACATCGCGGTCCGCCCCACCGGCCAGAAGTGGGCCATCTCCAATGACGAGCATGGAATCCGGGAACTGGTCTCCCGTCTCAAGGCCCTGGAACCTGCCATGGTGGTGCTGGAGCCTACGGTCGGTCTGGAACTGCCTTCGGTGGCAGCCCTGGCAGCTGCGTCGCTGCCAGTGGCCATCGTCAGTCCCAGGCAAGTTCGAGACTTCGCCAGGGCCACCGGGACGCTGGCGAAGACCGACGCCCTGGACGCGGCCTCACTGGCACACTTCGCCGACGCGGTTCGCCCAGCCGTGCGCCCTCTGAAGGACGCCGAGACCCAGGTCCTGAGTTCGCTGGTTGCCCGCAGACACCAGGTCATAACCATCCTGGTGTCTGAGAACCGGCTTGGGAGCGCGATCAGTGCCGTCCGACCCCGGATCGAGGCCCACATCGTCTGGCTCAAGCAGGAGCTGAGCGACATCGACGAAGAGCTGCGGCAGACACTGCGCAGCGTCCCCGGGGTGGGTGAGCATCTCTCCCTTGCTCTGTTGGCCCAGTTGCCGGAGTTGGGCACGCTGAACCGTCGAGAGATCGCCGCGCTGGTGGGCGTGGCCCCCTTCAACCGCGACAGCGGCACGGTGCGGGGGAAGAGGCGGGTCCGGGGTGGTCGGGCACGGATCCGCACCGTCCTGTACATGGGAGCATTGGCCGCCAGCCGTTTCAATCCCGTCATCCGGGACTTCTACCAGCGGCTGCTGGCCGCCGGTAAGCCGAAGAAGGTCGCCCTCACCGCCTGCATGCGTAAGCTGCTCGTAGTACTCAACTCCATGCTCAAGTCGAGCTCTTCCTGGCGCGCTCAGCGCGCCAGGACCCCGGTACTCGTCGGACGCTCCTCTTGAAATTCAACACAGTTGCTTTATTGCGGTCTTATATGACCAAGGAGCACTCGGTCTGCCGCACCCCGATCCACCTGAGTGAAGTGGCTGTCACTCCCAAAACCAAGATACAAGGAGCATCATAGCGACTGGTACAAGGAATGGGGGCTGCGAGCTGGGAGACAACGCCGATGAGCCAAGTTTCATTTTGCCGAGCCCCGCATCGGCTACCGCATGCCGAGCGGCGGCGAATCCTAACGCTGCGGTCTAGGGACTGGCCTTCCGTAACCTGTTCATCATCTGTCCGGACTGTGCTTGCGCCTTGCCATTGATCCGCCCGCCGGTGGTCCGGCTCATTGGCATCACGGCTGAACCGGAACTCGGGGGCAGGCAACTAGGGTGAAGATGCGCTGGCCTTTGGACCGCAGGCAGACCCTACTGCTCGTTGCAGTTGCGTTAGCGCTCCTTGCCCTCATATTGCTGTACCTGCTGGGTACGGCCCTGATTGCCCTCGGAATCAGCTTCATAATCGCCTACATGCTTATGGGCCCCGTCCGCCTCATCGAACGGTCCATGCCGTGGAGAAAGGCCCGCCCAACCCTGAGTCGCACTCTCTCCATTGTCATTGTGTACGTCCTCTCCATCGCTATCGTCTCCGGCGTCCTGGCCGCGGTAATACCATCGATAATCGAGGACGGCCGTCGTTTTGCCGGCGAGATTCCCACGTTGCTCGAATCTGTCAGGGAAACCGCCGAGGACTGGATAGGCCGCTACGCAGATGAGGTTCCGGCCGCTGTCAAGGATCGTATCCAACAGTACCTTGACGACGCTGGCGGGCTGGTTGGCGACGTTGCCTGGGAATTCGTATCCAGGACCGTCAAGGCTGCGACCACTTCCTTTGCCCTCATCCTCAGCCTAGCGGCTGCCCCTGTCATCGTGTACGGGTTGCTCAAGGACTCCTCCCGAATACGCGCAAGCCTGTTTACCCCGTTCCCCCCGGACCTCCAGCCTTACCTGAGAGACCTGCTAGACATTGCCGAGAGGACGCTGGGCGGTTATATCCGCGGCCAACTCATCCTGGCCGTCATCGTTGGGGTGATGGTGACGGTGGGTTTGGTGCTCCTGGACGTACCCTTTGCGTTTGTCCTTGGCCTTGTGGCCGGCCTTACCGAACTGGTGCCGACTCTTGGGCCGTTTATAGGCGGGTTGTTCGGGGTGCTGGTCACGCTGGCGGTCGCGCCGGACAAGGTCCTGTGGGTGTTCCTGCTGTATCTGGGGGTGCAGATATTCGAGAACACGCTGCTGGCCGGACGCATACAGAGCAATGCGCTCAGAATACATCCGGTCTGGCTGATCATTGTGATCGTGATTGCGGGAAAGTACTTTGGGATCTGGGGAATCATAATCGGCCCTCCGATGGTTGCCGTCGCAAGGGACATAGCGGTGTGGCTATCGCAGGAGTGGAACAGGTCAGAAAAATCAGAAGAAGAGGTCGAGGCGGAAGAGACGAACTAGGCCCGCCGAATATCCAGCGGCCAATGTCTTGATCCACCCCAAATCTATGAGAGCCCGCATAACCTTTGTGGTTGATCAGAGAGCATGCCCGGTCAACCGTTCAGCAAAACTGACCGTCATCGTGGCTCCTGATGGTGTCGGAAGGGGCAACGGTGAACTGGACACGTTTCCATGAGGGCAGGCTCTTGGCCAGTACATATTTGCAGGCGATTTCCCTGTAGATCCCCAACTCCCTGGCGATCTCACGCGGCGACAGGACTTGCCGTCAGGCTTCAATGAGCTAACTGCCCTCATAGTCGTTGACGCTGCGCGGGCCATCTCGGGATCGAGTCGACAGCTCCCGGCGATGGCCTTGAGCAAGGAAGAGCGTTGGTTACTATTGGCCTGACTTGACCCGGGAACATGATCCCAGTTAGAGCCGCCGGCCCAGCCGTGTTGCTAGTGGGCCGTATCTAAAGTACGTTTGCAAAAGCGAGCCACATTGGCCAGTATCTGGTCGGCAGTCTTGGTCCAGACGAAGGGCTTGGGGTCATTGTTGGTGATGTCAAGGTAATGGTAGATGGCCGATTCGAGTTCGATGGTGCTCCGGTGGACACCGCGGCGCAACTGTTTTTCGCTGAGCAGTGCGAACCATCTCTCGACGAGGTTGAGCCATGAGGCGCTGGTGGGAGTGTAGTGCACGTGGAAGCGCGGCCTCCTGGCGAACCACCGACGAACGAGGTCGGTCTTGTGGGTGCCGTAGTTGTCCACGATGAGATGCACGTCCAGATCGGTGGGTACCGAGTCCTCGATGGTATCGAGGAACTTGCGGAACTCGACCGAGCGGTGGCGCCGGTGGCACTGGCCGATGACCCTGCCTGTCTCGGCCTCCAGAGCGGCGAACAGGGACGTGGTGCCATGCCGAATATAGTCATGGGTGCGCCTCTCCGCCTGTCCGGGCCTCATCGGCAACAGCGGCCGGGTGCGGTCCAGTGCCTGGATCTGGGTCTTCTCGTCCACACACAGGACCAACGCCCTATCAGGCGGGTTGATGTACAGGCCCACGATGTCGCGAACCTTCTCGATGAAGAGCGGGTCCGACGACAGCTTGAAGGTCTCGGTCCGATGGGGCTGCAGTCCGAAGGCCCGCCATATGCGGTTGATGGTGCTATGGCTCAGGCCAGAGCGCCTGGCCATTGAGCGCGTGCTCCAATGGGTCGCATCCGTTGGAGTGGTCTCCAGGGTCATCGTCACGACTCTCGCCACGTCAGCGTCGGCGGTCCTGCGGGGCGTACCTGGCCTCGGCTCGTCCACCAGTCCATCCACCCGCCGCTCCAGGAACCGAGACCTCCATTTCCCCACCGTAGGCTTCGACACCCTCAACTCTTCGGCCACAGCGGTGTTTGTCTTCCCTTCGGCGCATCCCAATATCATTCGGGCCCGGTGAGCCAACGCCTGTGCTGTCTTCGGGCGGCGCGCCCACGCTTGCAATTTCTCCCTCTCCTGTTCGGAGAGTGTCAACGGCGGAGTTGATCGCCCAGGGCGGCGCATGAGCATCCTCCTGAATTGAACTGTCAGAACGATACAGGCTGCCACATGGTTCTTCCACTAACTTTAGATACGGGATACTAGGTGGTGTTGACATTTCATCTCATCCAGATGAGAGCACCGACGAGATGGAGGAATCCGGGGTACCTGTTGGCCAGCTTGTCGAACCGGGAGAAGAGGCGACGGAAATGCTTGATCTTGCCGATGAAGCATTCAACGAGGTGGCGTTCCCGGTACAGATGCGAGTCGTATGAACGGGGCTTGATGCGGTTGGATCGAGGAGGTATGACCGGAACCGCACCCCTGGCGGTGATTGAGGCGAGGAATCGGTCAGAATCGTATGCTCGGTCCGCAATCACATGACCGCTGTCGAGTCCGGCGATGAGTTCTTCAGCCCGGGTAACATCGTGCTCATGCCCTGCGGTCAGTTTGAATCTGAGCGGGTTGCCGAGCCCGTCGACGCCTACATGGATCTTCGTGCTGAACCCACCCCGGCTGCGACCAAGGGCCTGCGTCCTTTGACCTCCGGTTTTCTTGACGCCCCCGCAGCGCAGGGATGGGCCCTGACGATAGTGCTGTCGATGATGAGGTGCTCCATGTCGGGGTCATCGACCAGGTGCTGATGCATTCGCTCCCAAGCTCCGCGCTCGCACCATCGGGCGAACCGCTTGTAAACGCTGTTCCATCGTCCGTATTCGGCCGGGAGCATCCTCCACTGCGCACCGGTACGGGTAATCCACAATACGGAATCGATAAACCGTCTACACTCAGCTTCCTTGCCTATGTACAGGTCTGTCTGATCCCGGAGGAACTCGCGAATCTTCGACCATTGCTCAGAAGACAATCTGGTTGCTGACATAGATAAAGTCTAATACAAATGTCAACACTGCCTAGTATTTCAGCACGGCGATGACACTCAAGCCTGTAAAACCCAAGAGTGGCACCTACGTATCTCCGTCTATCAACCGCCGCCGTCCACGCCTTCAACACGGCCCTTGCGATGCAGGCCCGCTCCCGCTTCAGCGAAGGAACCGCCGGGTAGGTTGGAGCTGGCCATCTCCGTCAGTCCCCCGTCACTATGGCGGCGTGCTCGCGCCGAAAGGATTGTATCCCCAGCATTCGATCAAGCCGTCGGTCCTCACTCCGCAGGTGTGTCTCCAGCCGGCGCTGACCGAAGCGAAGGAACCGTCGGGCGGCGTGGCCTGGCCAACAACATTGCGGTCGTAATCCTCGTTCCAGCCCCAGCATTCCACCGAGCCGTCGGTCCTCACCCCGCAGGTGTGTTTATCCCCGGCGCTGACCGAGGCGAAGGAGCCGCCAGGCGGCGGCAGCTGGCCAAAAAGGTCGGAGCCCCAGCATTCCACCCAGCCGGCGCTGACGGAGGCGAACTCCCCGGACGGCGGCGACGACTGGCCATTGTCATCATGGCCCCAGCATTCCACCGAGCCGTCGGGCCTCACACCGCAGGTATGGAGCCCGCCGGCGCTGACCGAGGCGAACTCCTCGGCCGGCGACAACGACTGGCCATTGTCATCATGGCCCCAGCATTCCACCGAGCCGTCGGTCCTCACTCCGCAGGTGTGGAACCCCCCGGCGCTGACCGAAGTAAAGCGACCGTCGGGCGGCGATGCCTGGCCATACAGGTCGGAGCCCCAGCATTCCTCCCAGCCGTCGGTCTTGACTCCGCCGGTGTGGAAGTTCCCAGCGCTGACCGAAGCGAAGGGACCGCCGGGCGGCGCGGCCTGGCCATCTGAATCACGGCCCCAGCATTCGACCGAGCCGTCATGCCTCACCCCACAGGTGTGATAATCCCCGGTGCTGACCGAAGCGAAGGGACCGCCGGGCGGCGCGGCCTAGCCATTTAAATCACGGCCCCAGCATTCGACCGAGCCGTCATGCCTCACCCCACAGGTGTGATAATCCCCGGTGCTGACCGAAGCGAAGGGACCGCCGGGCGGCGCGGCCTGGCCATCTGAATCACGGCCCCAGCATTCGACCGAGCTGTCGGTCTTCACTCCGCAGGTGTGGAAGTTCCCAGCGCTGACCGAAGCGAAGGGACCGCCGGGCGGCGCGGCCTGGCCATCTGAATCACGGCCCCAGCATTCGACCGAGCCGTCATGCCTCACCCCACAGGTGTGATAATCCCCGGCGCTGACCGTGGCGAAGGAGCCGCTAGGCGGCGTGGCCTGGCCAACAACATTGTCGTCGTGATCCTCGTTGGAGCCCCAGCATTCCACCGAGCCGTCATGCCTCACCCCACAGGTGTGATAATCCCCGGCGCTGACCATGGCGAAGGAGCCGCCAGGCGGCGCGGCCTGGCCATCTAAATCACGACCCCAGCATTCCACCGAGCTGTCGGTCTTCACTCCGCAGGTGTGGGCCCCACCGGCGCTGACCGAAGCGAAGGAACCTCCGGGCGGCGTGGCCTGGCCATCTAAATCACGGCCCCAGCACTCCACCGCACCATCGGTCCTCACTCCGCAGGTGTGGTCCCATCCGGCGCTCACGGAAGCGAAAGGGCAGCAGGGCGGCGTGGTCTTGCCAAAAGAGTAGCGGCCCCAGCATTCCACCCAGCCGTCGGTCTCCACTCCGCAGGTGTGGGAGCTCCCAGCGCTGACCGAAGCGAACTTCTTTGACGAACCGTCATCATCGCCCCATGACCAGATCTCACCAGTAATTAGCCCATAGATCGCGACACCGAGGAGCAGGACAACGATCAAAATCGCATACAGCGCAGCCTCGCCGCACGATCTATCGCTGCTCATGCTCGTGGCTCTTTCTGGACGTGGACGTGGGCGTGTCCGTGTCCGTGGGCAGGGGCGTCGCCGTTGGGATCGGCACCGGTGTGGCGGTTGCTTCCTCCATCATCGCCTCAACTGAGGGTGGCGACGCCAACTGCTTCGCGGCAGTCGTCGCGGTGGGCTCCTCCTCGTCTCCGCATGCTACCAACAGCATCTCCAATATGGCGGCAAGCGCCAGCAGGCCCAAGGCCCGATTTATGATGTAATAACGTATGTCCCAGCGCGGACCGGCGCGAAGGAGCCGCCGGCTGGATTGGACTGGTAATCTCCGCCAGCCACCCCTCACTATGGCGGCGTGGACTTGCCACCACCTTCACTCCCCCAGCATTCCACCGAGCCGTCGGTCCTCAATCCGCAGGTGTGGCTCGACCCGGCGCTGACGGAAGCGAAGGAGCCGCCGGGCGGCGTGGCCTGGCCAACAACAACGGGGCCACCCCCACCCTCGTTGGAGCCCCAGCATTCCACCGAGCCGTCGGTCGTCACTCCGCAGGTGTGGTCATTTCCGGCGCTCCCAGCGCGGACCGGCGCGAAGGACTGAGACGAAGGAACCACTGGGCGGCTTGGCTCGGCCAACAACATTGCCGTCCCCATCCTCGTTGAGTCCCCAGCATTCCACCGAGCCGTCGGTCCTCACCCCGCAGCTGTGGAATTGCGCGGTGCTGACCGAAGCGAAGGAACCACCGGGAGGCGTGGCCCGGCCTTCACCGTCGTGACCCCAGCAGGCAACCTCTCCGTCGGTCCTCACCCCGCAGGTGTGCCCCCCCCCGGCGCTGACCGAAGCGAAGGAGCCGCCGGGCGGCGTGGCCTGGCCATTGCCATCCGAGCCCCAGCATTCTACCGAGCCGCCGGTCCTCACTCCGCAGGTGTGCGCCGCCCCGGCGCTGACTGAAGCGAAGGAACCGCCGGGCGGCGTCGCTTGGCCAACAACATTGCCATCCCAGTCCTCGTTGGAGCCCCAGCATTCCACCGAGCCGTCGGTCCTTACTCCGCAAGTGTGGTGCCCCCCGGCGCTGACCGAAGCGAAGGGGCCGCTGGGCGGCGTGACCTGGCCAAATTCGTCGTATCCCCAGCATTCCACCGAGCCGTCGGACCTCACCCCGCAGGTGTGGCTCCACCCGGCGCTGACCGAAGCGAAGGGAGGGACGGGCGGCGTGGCCTGGCCAGAAGCGTTGGAGCCCCAGCATTCCACCGAGCCGGCGGTTGTCACCCCACAGGTGTAGTCTGTGCCTGCGCTGACTGAGGAGAAGAAACTCTCAGGCGGGGTGGCCTGGCCAAGAAAATTGCCGTCCCCATCCTCGTTGAAGCCCCAGCATTCCACAGAGCCGTCGGTCCTCACTCCGCAGGTGTGCCCCGCCCCGGCGCTGACCGAAGCGAAGGAGCCGCCGGGCGGCGTGGCCTGACCAACAATGTTGCCGTCCAAATCCTCGTTGAGTCCCCAGCATTCCACCGAGCCGTCGGTCCTCACTCCGCAGGTGTGTACCCCCCCGGCGCTGACCGAAGCGAAGGAGCCTCCGGGCGGCGTGGCCTGGCCAACAACATTGCCGTCCCCATCCTCGTTGAAGCCCCAGCATTCCACTGAGCCGTCGGTCCTCAACCCACACGTATGCAACAAGCCAGCGCTGACCGAGACGAAGGAGCCGTCGGGTGGCGTGGCCTGGCCAACAACATTGCCGTCCCCATCCTCGTTGAAGCCCCAGCATTCCACCGAGCCGTCGGTCCTCACTCCGCAGGTGTGGATCCCCCCGGCGCTGACCGAAGCGAAGGGACCGCCGGGAGGCGTGGCTTGGCCAAGAATGTTGCCGTCCCCATCCTCGTTGGAGCCCCAGCATTCCACCGAGCCGTCGGCCCTCACTCCGCAGGTGTGGATCCCCCCGGCGCTGACCGAAGCGAAGGAGCCGCCGGGCGGCCTCGCCTGGTTTGAGTCAGCGCCTAACCAGTCCTCGTTGGAGCCCCAGCATTCCACCGAGCCGTCGGCCTTCACTCCGCAGGTGTGGAACCCCCCGGCGCTGACCGAAGCGAAGGCATTGACCGGCGATTGAGCAGAGGCTGGCGTGGACAGAACCGTACCGGTAGGCGCAGAGGCCGGCGTGTCGGTTAGCACGGGGGTAGCGGACGTAGGTTCCGGCGTGGAAGCGGGACTGTCCCCACAGGCGCCCAGGACGGCGGCAATGGCCAGAGCCACCAGGGCGGCTGGGAGCCAGCGGATACGAAGAGAACATATGGTCATTCGTTCGTCTCCCCTCAGGTTCTACAATGAACAGAAACCCCATCAGGTCTTAGGCTACCGGACCCTTGCCGACGTGTTCCGCGGAAACCTGGCCGTCCCGGAGGATGAGTCGTGAGTGAGAGCGACGCGCGGGACGCCCCGTCTATGGCGGCGTGGCCTGGAGGATCCGGCTTAATCCCCAGCATTCCACCGAGCCGTCCATCTTCACCCCGCATGTGTGGCCCCCTCCCGCGCTGACCAAAGCGAAGGAACCGCCGGGCGGTGTGGCCTGGCCAACAACATTGCCGTCGTCATCCTCGTTGAGTCCCCAGCATTCCACCGAGCCGTCCGTCTTCACCCCGCATGTGTGGAAGAACCCGGCGCTGACGGAAGCGAAGGAGCCGCCTGGCGGCGTAGCCTGTCCAAACTCGTTGTCTCCCCAGCATTCCACTGAGCCGTCGGCCTTCACGAGGCAGGTGTGGGCACCCCCGGCGCTGACCGAAGCGAAGGCGTTCGTCGGCGATTGGGCAGAGCCCGGTGTGGACTCAACCGTATCGGTAGGGCCAGAGGTAGGCGTGTTGGTCGGCACGGGGGCAGTGGCCGTTTTGGGCATCAGAAGGTTTTCATTTCTGGATACGATGCTCTGCCAAATCGAGGGGAACTCGGTGCGCAACCTGGCGATCAGCGCTCTCCCGTCACTCCAGACCTCGCTTTGTGGAAAGTACTCGGTCCAGGGCTGCCCCGTTGCTATGCTCTGCCCGTTGGCCAACATCTCCTCCAGGCCTTGCACATTGCGGTTTGCCACATCCTCGTCCTCGTAGACAAAGACCAGGATAGTTAAGAAGCCGTCTGAGTCCTTTGCAACACCCGTCCCTAGGGCGCTGTAGTAATCTGGGGTATCTTCTGCTTCCATTCCTAGCTCGGCCCGCGCTTTCTCTAGCTGGGCCCGCTCTTCGGCACTGAGGAGGGAATCAAGAGGGTCGGTAGTAAACCTCTCCACATCCCCAAACAGTATCGCCGAATAGACGCCGATACTCTGCAATTCGCCAGCAGCCAGTGCCAGGTCCGGGTCGTCTGCAAGGGAGTCCCTATCATCACGATAGGTGTCGATCAAGGACCTCATTCCCTCTGTCTCACGTGTTCTGATGACAAGAGAGTCCAGCACTGCGATCCGGCCACCTCTACCGACGATGTCGAATGCCGGCGGCTGGAAACTCTTTTTAAAGTCCACCTCATCGTCCTCTCCCCAGCTGTAGAACTTAATACCCGAGTGTTCGTGTATCTCTGGTTCCTCACACTCGGTGCAACGGGACAGGGAACTCTTGGTGGCCTCGGGATCAAAGCGGCCCGATGCCGCCTCCAGTATCCACGGCAGTTCTCCGGCCCAGATGCTCTGCTCTACGTCCCCAATATCGAAGCCCAGATAATCGCTTGGTTTCAGTTGTCGTATGGCATTCCAGCTGAATCCGCTTATCCAGGGGCCTTCGGCCAGTCCTGTTGGGGTATCGAGTGAAATAAAGAGTTCAAACAGGTATTCTTCCAGGTCCTCGTCGCTGGCGTCCTCCGCCGGGGCCTGAATGCCGTTGGCCTCCCGTGCTAGGGTGTAGTCGTTGAATGAAACGAAGGCGCGGCTTTCTTCGTTGAGCGGAATGAGGTTCATGAGCCGGAGAAAAGGACCCTCTGGCGGCAGGCCCGAGGCATCATTGGTTGCGGTGGCCGTAGCCCTAGGCGTAGGAAGGGGTGAGGGCGTCGGGGTCTGAGAGAGTGTAGGCGTGGCCGTGGAGCTAGGAAGAATCTTGGCCACCGGCGAAGGGGTCGGCTCATCGGAACATCCGGCCAGAAGCATGGCGAGTGCTGCTATGCCTATCAGCAGTCTAACAATAGACTTTGACATTTTCCTTAACCTCACTAGGTAGTGTTGACATTTCATCTCATCCAGATGAGAGCACCGACGAGATGGAGGAACCCGAGGTACCTGTTGGCCAGCTTGTCGAACCGGGAGAAGAGGCGACGGAAATGCTTGATCTTGCCGATGAAGCATTCAACGAGGTGGCGTTCCCGGTACAGATGCGAGTCGTATGAACGGGGCTTGATGCGGTTGGATCGAGGAGGTATGACCGGAACCGCACCCCTGGCGGTGATTGAGGCGAGGAATCGGTCAGAATCGTATGCTCGGTCCGCAATCACATGACCGCTGTCGAGTCCGGCGATGAGTTCCTCAGCCCGGGTAACATCGTGCTCATGCCCTGCGGTCAGTTTGAATCTGAGCGGGTTGCCGAGCCCGTCGACGCCTACATGGATCTTCGTGCTGAACCCACCCCGGCTGCGACCAAGGGCCTGCGTCCTTTGACCTCCGGTTTTTTTGACGCTCCCGCAGCGCAGGGATGGGCCCTGACGATAGTGCTGTCGATGATGAGGTGCTCCATGTCGGGGTCATCGACCAGGTGCTGATGCATTCGCTCCCAGACTCCGCGCTCGCACCATCGGGCGAACCGCTTGTAAACGCTGTTCCATCGTCCGTATTCGGCCGGGAGCATCCTCCACTGCGCACCGGTACGGGTAATCCACAATACGGAATCGATAAACCGTCTACACTCAGCTTCCTTGCCTATGTACAGGTCTGTCTGGTCCCGGAGGAACTCGCGAATCTTCGACCATTGCTCAGAAGACAATCTGGTTGCTGACATAGATAAAGTCTAATACAAATGTCAACACTGCCTAGCCCACGACCACTTGACCTTTCATAGAACGGAAGGCGAGCCGAGTCGCTGAGCCTACAGCAACACGGGCTGCTGCCACGGCCGTCTCTATCCCATCTGCTGGCCTGTCGAATGCCAAGTGAATACCTCCCGTAATGGGCCATCTTAATGTTCCTCATTCCCTTTGCCGTTGACAATTGGCATATGCCACTTCTTACAGGGGGCATTTGCCCTGCCGGGAGACCGGCCAAATGCGCCGGCAAAAGGGTGCGCAATGCTTCTCCGCCACGCACTCCACAACCGTTGATTCCCCTGGTCCAAGACCTGGACGTTCAGGGCCGCCCAAGCCCGGCAATATGACGGCGAATCTGCGGAGCTACACGCCTCCCGCAGATATATTTGCTATGTCGTCAGGGGGCGTTTGCTACTTGCGGACATAGCTCCGGCTGATTAGATTGATTGAAGATGCGCCTGGGAACGCCCGGCTGCGTCCCTCAGAGCGCCTCTGAATCCCCCGTGAAACTCACCGGCTTTCGGGAGACGCAATGGCTCACGGGTCCCGCTACAGGGGAGTGATGCGACTGACCGCGAAGGCGGCCGGCGTCTTCCGCGTCAGCGACCTGGCGCTGGACCAGATCGACCCGGACGGCCTGAAGTACGTGGCGATCCTTCAAGAGGTGGTGGACGCAGCTCGCTCCCTCACCGGCGCAAGGATCAGCGGCCTTACCGCCCTCGACGAGGCGGGGGAGTTGATGTCATTCATCACCTCCGGGATGACCGCCGAAGAGCGCCAGCGGTTCGTCGATATGCCGGGGGGACCGGATTCTCCGCTTACCTGAGCAGCCTTCCCGAACCGCTCAGGGTCTCCAACTTCTCCGCCTACACGACGGCGCTGGGCCTACCGGAGATCGGCCCTCCCCTGGGGCCGGTGCAAGGCTTTCTGGGTGCGCCCATCCGCCACAGGGGGCGACACATCGGCAACCTCTATCTATCGGACAAGGAGGGGAGTCTAGAGTTCAACCGGGAGGATGAGGACACCCTGACGATGTTCGCGTCTCAGGCGGCTCCAATACCCGCAGACACCGCGAGGAGCAGCGGGTCAGGGCCGACCTAGAGACGCTGGTGAACACCTCTCCGTACGTGGCGGGCCTTCGCCCGACAGGTCGTGGTGAGGCCCCTAGCTACACCGCTAACCGGAAGGTCAACTGGAAAGTTCTTGATTTCGTCAAGTGTGGTGGAGCGAAGGGGACCGTATTACGTACGTTTCGGCATGAAGCCTCAATATAGGCGCTAGCGGCTGTTCTTGCGGTGTTAGACAGGCGGAGGAGAGCAACTGCTAGAGACGATATCTGGTCTGTGAAGTCTCACTTGGTCCGATGCCAGTGACATTCGCCCGTCGGGCAGCCCGCGCGTTTCTCCAAAATCTTAGCCAAGCGCTCGTTGGTCCAACATTCCACCTGGTACAGCAGACGGGGACAGGCCACGCCGACATGGCGAAGGCCTCGGACTCACTCATCCGCGTCACGGTGGTCGCCGGCATCATTACATCCATGATGATCACGTCCGGCTTCAGACTCATTGCTGTCGACGTGCACACTATCGGGCTCCCATGTCGTTGGAAAGTGCTCAGAGCCACAACTGCACAGGGCATTTGTTGGGACAGCAGTCCGGGCCAATGAATCTGCGAACAGGTGCATGTTTCCCCATCGCGAGCGCCGCAGGTCCTCGCTCGGCCACTTTGATGATCGGTCATCAACTGTTCAGGATCGACCGATGTAAGACCGAGCCAGTGCCGGTATGTCATTACCACAACGCGACCAACACTTACACACGTCGGAGAGGGTACTTTTGCCACATCGGGTGTAGGTACTTTGTGATCTTTCGGACTCGACCAGACGCAGATAAACTGGTCAGGTAGTGCATCGATTCCATCGCCATCTTCGGGAGGTAGACGCGAATTTGACGGACCCAGTAAAAGGAGCGTTTGCGGCTACGAACAAGACACTCGTGCGTCAACAGGTCGTTGGGAGTTCACTCGCAGGCATGGGGACAGACCGTGGCTGCCCTCATGCAATGAGCCAATCGCAACCGGCGGCCGGGAAGCTGGCCGAGACCGACGCCTTGGACGCGGCTGTCTTGGCCCATTTCGCTGAAGCGGTCCGACCTTCCGTACGCCATCTGCGGGACGCCGAGACGCAGGACCTCAACTCCCTGGTCACCCGCAGACGCCAGTTGATGAACATGATGGTCTCGGAGAAGAATCGCCTGAAGGCCGCCACCACGGTGGCTGCCCGTCCCCGCATCGAGGCTCACATTACGTGGCTGGAGCGGGAGCTGGACGACCTGGACGAGAATCTGAGACGAACCCTTCGCTAGAGTCCTGTATGGCGAGAGAAAGATAATCTCCTGCGCACTGTTCCCGGCGCGGGAGAACAGCTCTCCCTCACCCTTCTGGCCTACCTGCCGGAGTTGGGCACTCTGGACCGTCGGCAGATCGCAGCCGTAATGGATGAGGCTCCTTTCAACCGAGACAGTGGCACCCTGCGGGGCAAACGCACCGTCTGGGGCGGACGCGCCCGGATTCGTGCCGCTCTGTACAAGGGGGCACTGACTGCCAGCCGCTTCAATCCAGTCATACGGGATTTCTACCAGCGGCTGTTGGCTACCGTCAAGCCGAAGAAGCTGTCCCTCACAGCTTGTATGTGCAAGCCGCCAACCATCCTCAACTCCATGCTGAAGCATGGCTCGCCCTGGCGCGCCGCGCGCCAGGACTCCCGCACTCCTTGGCTAAGACACTTGACTCTAAAGACAGTTGCTGTGTCGTTGTTCAGGGCAATTGCCATTCCATGCAAGGAGTGACATTGAGCCGACAGCAACAGACGAGACTGACCGACCTAGGAAAGCTATGAACAAGTGTAGTACGGGGGTACGATTTAGAGAGCACAGGTGTGAGGGTGAGCGACGATCGGCCAGCTGAAGACGAGGGCCGCTCTGAACTACGAGGCTAGGAACAGCTACACGGTGGCAGCGACCGCCACCGGCCCGTTCGGTGCCTCGGCCTAACATGCTGGTGTTCATCAACGTCACCGATGAGGACGACCCCGCAGTGATAGCCGTTCTGGAGGAGTGAGTCAGGGAGGCAGCTAAATGTCTTTGCAAGATTTCAAGAGCAACAGATTGCCGGAAGGCCTCAGATCAATCCCTGCACGGGCAGCCATCGGTGCGGTTATCTTGATCGCTGTCACCTGGATAGTAATTGGCCTGATAGCACTCCGAATTCCTCTGACAAATCACCTGCAGAATGTGTTCTACACGCAACTGATTGTATTGGGATCCTTGCTCATCGCATTTGCAAATAGATATCTCACGCAATTAGGCGGCTTCAATAGAGACCGCTCAGGGCAAATCTGGCAAGTCCTGTCATACGGTCCGGTCGCGTTTGCAGTGACTGCCATTATGGGCGTGCTCATGCTCTTATGGCCAGTGTGGACATCTTTCTCCGGTGTGGAGCCTAACAAATTGTTGCAGGTAATGTTTTCTTTGATAACCATCGGTTTATGTGGCACATTCGCGGGATATGTGTCCTTAGCCGATGTAGCCCGCATCTACCGGCACGTTCCATTGGTCCTGTACGTATTGATAGCTCTCCTTGCAGCGGAAGTCGGGGAAAGTCTGTGGAGGGTGGAAAGGCTTGAGGGCGATGTGACCGGCATGCATTTCGGCCGCATCGCGTACACTGTCGCGATAACCGTGGTGGTATACGCCCTCATTGCGATTGCAATAAAGGGCGTGGGGACTGAGAGGTCCCGGATTTTCGCCCTTGTCGGATACCTCTTGGCCGGAAGTGTCGGATTCGGCCTCGCGTTTGGGATCCTGTTGGACAGCCTCGAAGCTGGCCCACATCGTTTTGTCCTAGGCGCGGCTATGCTTCTTGCTAGTGGCACCGTCGGCCTGACACTGTTGCACTATTACAACCGTCGACCTCTAGAGTTGAGTCCCCAGCCCAAATCCCCAGCCGAACCTGGCCATAGCGGGGAGCAGGAGCCTGCCGCATCGGCAGCGGACGCGAGTTGCTCAGGCTGCAGAGCCTTGCTCGAACCTGCAGTGAATTTCTGTCGATACTGCGGGTTGAGGGTTGCAAAAGGACAATGAGACCGACTCTACTGAGTTCGATTGCACCGTGACACCGCTCTGACAGCCCAGTCGACGCTGACGGCTCAAACTCTTCGAGTTGCCTGTCCAAGCTCGACCATCCCGGCGTCCGTTAGACTTGCTGGGTTCTGTCCGGCACTAGCCCGTTCGCCGCTCTTGGCCGTGAAGCAGATCCGTCCCCGGCAACTGCAATGGAGGTTGAGGAATGTACTGTCCCAATTGCGGGATGAGATTTGAGCACGGTACCAGGTTCTGTGGGAACTGCGGCTCGGAGCTTCCCGGGCCGGGCCCAGAACCTCGCGAACATGCGCCTCCTGTTCCCCGAGTGCCGAATTATCTGGTTCAGGCGATCCTGGTAACCATCTTTTGCTGCCTTCCCCTTGGGATCGTTTCCATTGTCTATGCCGCGCAGGTAAACGGGAAGATCGCTGCCGGTGATTTCGACGGCGCGCGGAGGGCTTCCGAAAGTGCAAAGACCTGGGCATGGATATCATTCGGGTCCGGGCTGGGTTTCGGTCTGATCGCGCTGATCGTGGGTCTTCTGACAAACTAAGCCCATGTCCGTCCGAGAGCAGTGAGGTCCAGATGACCGTCTCCGACAGGCTGGGCTCTGCGACACACCGCCTGCACTCCATCCCGCCGAGGGTCGCGTACGTCCTTGTGGCTCTTCTGGGAATGGCGGGCGTGGCCGTCCTGTATGTTTTTGATCCACGAATTCCGGGGAACTACCCCGTCTGCCCATTCCTCGGCATCACCGGCTACCACTGTCCTGGGTGCGGCACTCTTAGGGCGCTCCACCAGCTGCTGCACGGCAGCTTAGTAAGCGGGCTTGGTTATAATCCGCTGGCGGCGCTGACCCTGCCTTTCATCATGTACTCGTGGGCCACCGGAGCCATGAGGGCATTCCGTATACCGGCGCCACGCACGGCCTTAGTACCCCACCAACTGATCTGGGCGCTGGTGGCGGGGATCGCCGTGTTCTGGGTGCTCCGAAACGTGCCCGTCGATCCCCTGACGGTGCTGGCTCCCTAGGCCCGCAGACGGCGCCGGTACCGCCAATCCACTTGACTGCTGGCTCGGCCTTGTACAACTTCGCCACCGTTGGGCCGCGCAGGATGGTGGTTCGACGCGGCCGTCGAACAGAGGTAAGGAGGCTTTTCCCTCTTCGGTCGCCGATTCCGACGTTAAGAAAGTCTCAGGCCCAAGCCACAGGCGACGATGTACCGGGTCGATCGAGTCGATGAGGGTCGATTCCGTCTTGTAATACCGAGAGGACGTGCGCTTGGGGGGGTCACGTCCCGTCAAGTATCCGTGTTGAATGTCAAGACCGGTGACCTAGCCCGTGGGCTAGGTCACCGATTCTAGGCGGTCATTGGAACCCATGGCCTACCTCTGCGCGCAACTGCGTTGAGTTGCAACAGCAGCTTGCGCATAACAGCCACCACTGAGACGTTGCCAGGCTTGCCGCGATCACGCAGACGCTGGTAGAAGCGCCGCATCTCGCTGTCGTGGCGGATCACCGCCCACGCGCATATGTAAAGTGACCGCCTCACGAAGCCACGCCCGCCCCTGATGGCGCGCCTGCCCCGCTTACGTCCGCTATCCCTCGACCAGGGTGCCAGGCCCACAAGTGAGGTCAGGGACTTGCCGTCCCGCTGTCCCAGTTCGGGCAGATGCGCGACCAGGATCGTCGCGGTCAGCGGGCCAACCCCGGGTACGGTGCGATACAGCGCGGCCCGCTGCGCCATTGGAGCGCTCCTTTGCAAAGCGGCCTGATATTCCTTGTCCAGACGAGAGATCTCCTTCTCAAGCCATGAGATGTGGCGTCTGGTGGACCTTGCCACGTAGGGTGAGACACCCTTATCGGCGCGTCCCAATTCTTGGACTCTCTGTTCCACCAGCTGCCGCCGGCGGCGCAACAGATCCTGCAGTTCCTCGCGTTCCGGCTCCAGCTCCCGGGCAGGTGTCTCCGCATCCGGGAACACTTGGCCGTACCGGGAGAGGACCTGGGCATCCCGTGGATCGGTCTTGGCTTCGTATCCGCAGGCCCGAGCGAAAGCTCGCACGCGATTCGGATGGGCCACGTACATTGCGATCTCTGTCTTTCGCAGACGGTCAACCAGCGGACGTTCGTACCCGCCGGTCGATTCACACACGGCCATGGTGACATCCAGTGCCCTGAGGTGTTTCAGCAGCCTGGTCAGGCCCGCTGCCGTGTTGCTGAACCGGACCACGGGACCCTCCGCCACCGAGACGTCCAGGTTGACCTTACCGACGTCGACGCCAGCTACCACTGCCATTAGCAACCTCCCGCATGTAATGTTGTCTCGTCCTCCACACTTGTAGATGCGGGCCCGAAGCCCATGTATCCGTTCGGAGCGACAAGCACGGCGGGAGGGGTGTCAAACTTGACGCCGGTGCAGTCAGGGATCATCCCCTGACTCACCCAGTGGTGAACGACGCGCCCCTCTCGCCACCCCACAAATTGGCCTAATTACGGGGCTGTGGCAACATACAAGTGTGTATTAAGGCGTCATCCTGTTTATGCCGCAGTTGGTTGTGGAAGCATCGCCTCCGGCGATGCTTCCAGTTCCTGATCAATCTCGGGAGATGCAAGCGTCAGGTAACGGCGCCCGATAGCCCATTCGTCGTGCTGCTCAGCCAGCACCGCACCCACCAGCCGGCGCGCTGCCGGCCGGTTCGGGAAGATACCCACCACATCCGTTCGCCTGCGGATCTCCTTGTTTAACCGTTCCAGCGGGTTGTTCGACCAGATCTGCCTCCAGTAAGGCACGGGGAAGGCCGTAAAGGCCAGGACGTCCGGACCTGCCTCTGCCAGCATCGAGGCGGCCTGCGGGAACCGGTCCTCGAGCTGGTCGATCACCCTGTGCAGCTGAGCATGCACCTCCTCTGCCGACGGCTGCTGGTAGACGGTGCGCACCATCGTCGCCACCGCCGGCTGCGCACGCCTGGGCACACGGGTCAGCAGGTTGGTCATGAAATGGGTGTGGCAGCGCTGCCAGCTCGCTCCCGCGAAGACCGTCGCGATCGCATCCCTCAGACCGAGATGAGCATCGGATATCACCAGCTCTACGCCGCTCAGGCCTCGGTCGGCCACAGAGCGCAGAAACTGGAGCCAGAAGGCCCCGTCTTCGCTGGTGCCCACGTCCATGCCGACGATCTCACGCTTGCCCTCGGCGTTGACAGCAGTCGCCACCACCACGCTCACGTTGACTATCCTGCCCGACTCCCTCACCTTCTGCGTCAGCGCGTCCAGCCACACGTACCGGTAAGGACCTCCGTCCAGCGGACGGCCCAGGAAGCTGTCGACCACCTCGTCGAGCTCTGAGCGGATGCGTGAGACCTGGCTCTTGGAGATGCCATCGCATCCCAGGGCCTTTACCAGGTCGTCCACTCGCCTTGTCGATACCCCCTCCACGTATGCCTGCTGGATGACACCCAGAAGGGCACGCTCGCTTCGCCGCCGTGGCTCCAGCAGGCTCGGGAAGTAGCTCCCCTCCCTCAGCCTGGGGATCCGAAGGTCCATCGTTCCCACATGTGTATCCCACTGCCTCGACCTGTACCCGTTGCGCTGAGTCACACGCTCTGTGCTTCGCTCCCTGTAGCCGGCACCTGTCCTGGCCGAGATCTCGGCGTCCATGATCCCTTCCACTAGGACTATCAGCGCCTCGCGCAGGAAATCCACGTCTCCGTCCGCTCCACGCTTGCGCAATATCCCCAGCAGGTCCATCCTCTCCTTAACCACCGTCGCCCTCCTTGAGTTGTGTTGTTTCTCCTCTAAGGATGACGCGGTGGTCTCTCTTTATGTAGATCCTCCTAATACACCACGTGCTGGGACTCTACTTTGGGGGGCGCTCGTGTTGCAGCGGTTTGGCTGATGGGGTGATCCAAGAGAACAGTCCCGGCAGCCACGGCGTGGTACGCGCGATCGCGCTGTCCGACCGCTGGCGCTGAGTCTCCACCCCAAGTTGACCTCAACCCTCCAGCGCAGCACGAACCACTGTGGACTACTTGGACCGGCTCAACCGAAGTCTCCGTGGTCAGCAGCGCCTATGTCTGTAGCTGTCCGAGGGGTGTCCCGGATCAGCACCCACCTGATGGGCACAGGTATCCTGCCCCAGCGATACCGGTGAGCGGCCCGTTAGCAAAGCTGAAGTGTGCCTGCGGTGCCATCGTGCCAGACTACGCACACGCCGTCCAAGGTCAGGTGGCAGGCGTAAGAACTGACAGCCCGAGGCACCGCACGGGCCGTGCGGTGCTGAAGTAGGAGTGATCTACTGACAGAGACCAAGCGCGTGGCCGCAGCGGTCTCGCGGTCGAGCAGACTGTACGGGTAGCGACGAGCGGAAACTGTGCTGTAACAAGGTTCCCCTGAATCCGCATCATCGTGTATCAGGCCGGCCACATGCGGGACCTGATCGGAGATCTGCTGGACCTGGCCCGCATAGAGACGGGTACGCTGCCGGTCGCACCCGAGTCCGCTGAGGTGGCGGTGCTGGTGGACCGAGCGAGGAGCACCTTCCAGAGCGGCGGGGGGAGGGACAACCTGAGCATAGACCTTGGGACGGACCTGCCCCGGTGAAGGCGGATCGTCGGCGCGTCTTGCAGGTACTCGGAAACCTCCTGTCCAACGCGGCCAAGCACTCGCCGGAGTCGTCGGCCATTCGGGTGGCCGCACAGCGGGAGGGTCTTCACGCGGCCTTCTCCGTCGCCGCCGACGGGAGAGGGATATCGGCTGACCTTCTGCCCCACCTGTTCAGTAAGTTCCTAGTCATGTGTGGTGCCGGCAACCCAATGTCTGTATTTGCCCGGTGGCGTTATGCGGATGTCACATCGGAACCGTCGCTTCTGGACAATCACTCAATATGCCGAAACTCGAACATCAACCCGCAGGCACTCGCCCGTTTCCGAGCCGCGCTTGGTGACGATGTGTTCGACGACGACATCTTCTACTACGTCTACGGCATCCTGCACTCACCCGAGTTCCGCAGCATCTTCGAGGCCAACCTCAAGAAGGAGAGGCCCCGCGTACCGCCCGTTGCGAGTCGAGTGCTCTTTGATGCGTTCGCTTACGCCGGCCGTGAACTATGCGACCTCCATGTCGGCTACGAGGTAGTCGAACCGTATCCGCTCGTGGAGGAATGGGCGGCCGGGGCGGACCCGGAGACAAACCCGGCCGTGCTGCATGTCGGGTCGACCAAGATGAACTACCCGAAGGCGATCGTCCCCGGCACGGGCCACGGCACGCGCGACCTCGACCGCAGCCGCCTACGCTACAATACCTATCTCACGCTAGCCGGGATACCGCCCGAGGCCCACGACTTCCTGCTCGGTACGCGCTCGGGCATCGACTGGCTGATCGATCGCTACTATGTCACAACTGACAAGGGCTCTGGCATCGTCAACGACCCGGATCAGTGGGGGCTTGAGCGCGGGGATCCCCGCTACATAGTGGATCTGATCAAGCGGGTCGTGACGGTGAGTGTTCGGACCCTTGAGATCGTCTCGGGGCTGCCGAGCCTTGAGGAGACGATTGCGCGACTAGGTGCGGAGGCGATGCAGCGCTGAATTTGAGGTGGCTGACCGCTGGCCACAATGTACCTGAACAGTCACCATGGGGCTACGTCAACATACAAGTGGTGTGTTAGTGCGTCATCCTGTTGATGTTGTTTATGCCGCAGTTGGCTGTGGAAGCATCGCCGGAGGCGATGCTTCCAGTTCCTGGTCAATCTCGGGAGATGCGGGCGTCAGGTAGCGGCGCCCGAGTAGATGCTGCTGCAGAACGCCAGCTAGCAACTGATCGGGATGGTGTACTGTTACGCCACTTGCAGGGACGTGACCGGAGACGGTCGTGGAGGTCACAATCTGGGCTGCGCAATGATGAATCGCGTGACCATATCGGAGTTCGGCTGAGAGGAAGCCGGGGATGACATCGGACGAGCGCATCAGGGTGATGGTGGTAGATGACCACTCCATCGTCAGGGAGGGGCTAAAACACGTCCTGGAGCAGTCCGGCGAGTTTGAGGTGGTGGGACAGGCGGGCGACGGCGAGGAGGCAGTCAGAGTGGCTGCCGAAGTGTCTCCGGACGTAGTGGTGATGGACGTCATTATGCCGCGGAAGGATGGAGTGGAAGCTTGCCGGGAGATTATGGAGTCCGCCTCCGAGACCCGTGTAGTCATGCTGACGGTCGCGGACGAGGAAACGGCCGTGCTGGAGGCGGTGGCCGCTGGTGCAACCGGGTATCTCCAAAAGGAAACCGACAGGGAGCGGCTTCTGTCGACGGTGCGAGGCGTATTCCGGGGAGAGTTTCGCCTGCCCGCAGAGGTGGTGCGGGGCGTGTTCGCGGCGGTCCGTGATGTCGCCCAGGTGGGAGATGCAGCTGACGCCGCCGGGCTGACTGCGAGGGAGCGGGAGATACTCGTCTCATTTGCAGGGGGCATGTCGTACGCCCGGATAGCGGAGCAGAGGGGTATCAAGCCGGTGACCGTTCGGAACGCCATCTATGTCATCCAGGAAAAGCTGGGGGTTACGTCGATGCAGGGTCTGGTGCTCTGGACGGCGCGGAACGGGCTGCTGGATGACTATGACCCGGACAGCTAGGGGTATGCCCCGCTTCAATTGAGATTTTGCGGTGCGGACAAACTGGCCTTGTTTTCACCACCCGCCCGTCGGCCAGAGTAGGCTTGGGGACGATGCGCCTGGGCACGCCCCCCTAACGGCGCCCTGAGGCTCAGCGCTGTTCGGGAGGGAATATGGCTCGAGGATCCCACTACAGTCGGGGTGTGCACCTGGTCACGACGGCGGCAAGTGTCGTTGGCATGACGGGCTGGGAGCGCAGCGACGGCGACCCGGACGGGTTGAGATTCATCGCGAGGACCTTCGTCTGGGCGCGCTGGTTAATCGTCGCCTTCTGTCTCGTGCTGTGGGTGTATCGACCTGTGGAATGGCTGGAGACCTATGCGCTGTATGTGCCGGGGCTCGTGCTGCTGGTAGGGCTCAACGGATACACGCACTATCGGCTGGCGAAGGGGAAGGCCGTGACACGGGGTTGGATTCTCCTAAATGCGACGCTGGATGTGTTCATACTCTCGGGCGCCGTGGCAGCAGGCGGAGGATTCAGTCACCATTTCTTGCACTTGCTGTACTACCCTCAGCTTGCCGGGTACGCGGTGGTTTTCACGTCCTTTCGGCTTACGATGGCCTGCGCGACCTTTGTGGCCGTCCTATACCTGGCCATCAGCCTGACCGTTTGGGACGGCATCGACACTGCTGCGACGGAGGAGAGGACCCTGCTCGCCCGGATTCTCGTCATGTATACGGTGGCCGCAATCGTCAACATCATCGCCAGGTTCGAGCGAGCGAGGTGGAGGCAGGCCGTCGAGCGCGAGCGCGACCTGCAGCGTGAGCGGGTCGAGTTCTCCCAGACGATTCACGACACCACAGCTCAGTCGGCGTACATGATCGGGCTCGGCATCGACACTGCGAGGGCCCAGGCCGGGGATACCAACCCGGAGCTGGCCGCCACCCTGGAGGCGACCTCCCGGCTGTCCCGCTCCGCCATCTGGGAGTTGAGACACCCCATTAACATGGGCGGCATATACGAGGGCCGCGCGTTGAGCTCCGCTCTCAGATCCCACGCCGCCAGTTTCACCAACATCACCTCTGTGCCCTGCGAGCTGACGCAGACCGGAGTCGAGCCGCCCCTCTCGACGGAGACCAGGAGCCTGCTCTTCTCGATCGCGCACAACACGCTCACCAACGCCTACCGCCATGCCGAAGCGAGCAGGGTGGCGATCCACCTGGCATTTGGGAAGGATGAGGTGCGGCTATCGGTGTTGGATGACGGAGTAGGGCTACCCGCCGACTATGCTGAGCACGGTCGCGGCTTCGAAAACATGCACGGTCGCGCCCAGCGACTGGGCGGCCGTCTTGTCGTCGAACCAAGGGGCGCCATGGGCGGCGCGACCGTAACTTGCATGATTCCGCAGGAGCGGGGCTGATAAGAAGACCAGAGTGTCACCGGACAAACGCATGCAGATGATGGTCGTTTGCGACCATCCGATCGCACGAGTCGGCCTGACACGGGTTCTTTGACCAGTCCCCCGAGTTCGTCGGGAGAGGCCGGGGACGGCGAGTAGGCGGCCCGAGTGGCCGCCGAAGCGTCGCCGGACGTGGTGTTGATCGACCCTGCAGTGCCGAAGAAGGACGGGTGGAGGCCTGCCATGAGATTTGAGGAGCCGCCCCCGATACCCGTCTGCTCATGCTTATGGCGGTGACCGCGAAGACCGCCGTGGTGGAGGCGGGCTGCCGGCATGATCGGGTATCTCCAGAAGGAGACGGACCGGGAGGCATGCTTCGGCCGTGCGAGGCGTGTTCAAGCGGGAGATTAGGGTGCCTACCGTTGCTGAGGACGGCGTTCGCGGGGGTCAGGGCAACGCTACGGAGACGGGAGACGCAACTGACGCCGCCGGGCTGACGGCTAGAACGCGCGAGATACTCATAGCCTTCGGGCAGGGGGCTCTCCCACGCCGAGATTGCGGAGGAGCGGGGGAATCAACCCAGTCACCGTTCGCGACGGCGTCTAGGGCATCCGGCACAAGCTGGGGGTACGGTCGATGCGGGGTCCGTCTCTCCGGGCCGTGCAGAGCGGATCGTTGGACGATCAGGTCTGGGACCGGTGGCGGCCCACATCGAAGCCATCCCACGGTAACGGCCCGGAGAGGTCCGGAGTGACCGGGCTTCAGTGCTCCCGTTCCTCTGTCGAGGCGGGGATCGACTGAGTTGGTCACTTGGCGTGCGCGAGCTAAGGGCAATCCGCTAGTCCCCGGACATGGCAAATGCCCCGACCATTCAGGGCGTGTGGCACTTGGTCGCGGCGGGGCCGGGCCATGAGAATGTGGGGCGCGCTTGCGGGAAGTTGAGGTGCTCCATGCGGACTACGATGACGACCAGGGCAGCAGGGCACGACGCCGTTTCACCTGTCCCGTCCCTGCGCCTCCTTGCCGCTTTGCTCCTCGCGGCCGCTTTCGTGCAAGCGTGCGGGATAGGAGGAGGTGGAAGCGCCGAGTTGGCAGAAAGCCTGGAGCTCGTTCCCGCAGACGCCCAATACGTCGGGGTCGTTGACGTCGAGCAGATCCTGTCAGGAGATGTGCCCAGCGTGGTCACCGACCAGATCGAAGACGACTGGGAGGACGAGTTTGAAGATATCGGGGTCTTCCCGGACGAACTGACGACGTACGTCTTCGCCTATAAGGAGGACTGGTTCCTGATCGTCGTTGAGGGCGAGTTTGATTTCGAACAAATCAGGGACGACCTCGAAGATGGCGGCTACGAAGACGACCGGTACCGGGGATACGAGATATGGGAGGAAGTAGCGTGGTCCGACGAGACGGTCGCATTACTTGAGGATCGAGGCTGGGTGGTCACCGGCGATACCGATATCGTCAAAGGCGCACTGAGGATACTCGACCGAGGCTCCGGATCCCTTCTCGATGACGCTGACAGCGATCTGAGAAGGACTCTGGACAAGGCGGGAAAGGGCTGGATGGTATTCGCGGGGGAGGACGAATGCTTCGACTTCGAGGTCCAGGACTGCCGCGCCGTCGGCGTGTCGTATCACAGTGGCGATGAGGATTACTTCGTCAAGACAACCGTCGCGGCTCTGTTCCGCAACGAACGGACGGCCGAATCCGAGATGGACAACCTGGAAGAGGCGATCGAAGACTATTTCGAGGGTGACATCGTTGAGGTCATTCTGGACGGCGAGTTCGTGATTGTGACCGCCTCAGTGGACGAAGACTTCTTTGGGTCCTTGAGCCCGGACACAGGCTCTGACGCCCCGGTCGCCCCAGCCGAGCCCACGGCGTCCGTTAGTGCATCCGACATCGGTGACGACCATGGAGACTCAGTCGATCACGCCACGTTTGCAGCGGTCGGAACACCTGTGTCTGGCGAGGTGGACTATGAGGGAGACGTGGACTTTTTCGCGTTCACCGCAGAGCCGGGACAGACCTACCAGATAGACGTGGGCCTGGGAACCCTGGGCGATTCGGTTGCGACCCTGTATGACTCCGACGGGTGGGCGCTGGAGTCCAACGACGACCACGGGGGTTCTTGGGCGTCGCGAATCGTCCGGACGGCGACCGAGTCTGCCGTCCACTATGTTGCGGTGGAAGGTTACGGCACGGGCTCCTACACTTTGACGATCACCGCGTCGGCCACAGCTGCGCCGACGGCCGCGCCCACCGTGTCCGTAGGTGTACCCGACATCGGTGACGACCATGGAGGCTCAGTCGATCATGCGACGTTTGCAACGGTCGGAACACCTGTGTCCGGCGAGGTGGACTATGCGGGAGACGTGGACTTTTTCGCGTTCACCGCAGAGCCGGGACAGACCTACCAGATAGACGTGGACCTGGGGACCCTGAGCGACTCGGTTGCGACCCTGCATGACACCGACGGGTGGGCGCTGGGGTTCAACGACGACCACGGGGGTTCTTGGGCGTCGCGAATCGTCTGGACGGCGACCGAGTCTGCCGTCCACTATGTCGCGGTGGAAGGTTACGGCACGGGCTCCTACACCTTGACGATCACCGCGTCGGACATCGGTGACGACCATGGAGGCTCAGTCGATCACGCGACGTTTGCAACGGTCGGAACACCTGTGTCCGGCGAGGTGGACTATGCGGGAGACGTGGACTTTTTCGCGTTCACCGCAGAGCCGGGACAGACCTACCAGATAGACGTGGACCTGGGGACCCTGGGCGACTCGGTTGCGACCCTGTATGACACCGACGGGTGGGCGCTGGGGTTCAACGACGACCGCGGGGGTTCTTGGGCGTCGCGAATCGTCTGGACGGCGACCGAATCTGCCGTCCACTATGTCGCGGTGGAAGGTTACGGCACGGGCTCCTACAGCCTGACGGTCGCCGCGTTGGACATCGGTGACGACCATGGAGGCTCAGCCGATCACGCCACGTTTGCAACGGTCGGAACACCTGTGTCTGGCGAGATGGACTATGAGGGAGACGTGGACTTTTTCGCGTTCACCGCAGAGCCGGGACAGACCTACCAGATAGACGTGGACCTTGGGACCCTGGGCGACTCGGTTGCGACCCTGTATGACGCCGACGGGCGGGCGCTGGAGTTCAACGACGACCGCGGGGGTTCTTGGGCGTCGCGAATCGTCTGGACGGCGACCGAATCTGCCGTCCACTATGTCGCGGTGGAAGGTTACGGCACGGGCTCCTACAGCCTGACGGTCGCCGCGTCGGACATCGGTGTGCCGACGGCCACAACTGAGCCGGAATACACTTGCGCCGGGGTGGCAGATCCTACACCCCTCCATCGCGCGGTGGATCAGACCAATCTCGAGGTCGTGAGGATTCTGGCCGACAAATGCTCCGAAGACCTAGACGTCGTCAGTGAAGAATACTCTTATGATCAGACGCCCCTAAGTCTTGCTGTAGGGAAAGGACATGAAGAGATTGTTCGGGTACTCGTTGCGGCAGGGGCGGATCCTAACGTCAAGGTCAATCCCGCTTTCAGAGTAGGAACCCACCTCACCTACGCGGTTGGGATTGGGGACACAGAGATCGTCCAGATTCTGCTGGACGCGGGCGCGGACGCCAACGTGGTGGACACCGAGCAGTTCTACGAGGAATCGCCGCTCAGCATCGCCGTCAAGGCTGAGGACGTTGAGATGGTGCGGGTTCTCGTTAACGCCGGCGCGGACCCGAACCTGAGACTCGATCAGTCTAATGAGGTGAGTCCACTCGATATCGCAATCGAGGAAGGCTACACAGACATCGTGCAGATCCTTACGGGCACCCCAATTGGCCCGGAGGCTGAAGACAGCCCAGAAACGGAAGCTGTGCCGGAATTCGCTTGTTCCGGGGGTGCAGACCCTACACCGCTCCATCGCGCGGTGGATCAGACCAATCTCGAGGTCGTGAGGATTCTGGCCGACAAATGCTCCGAAGACCTGAACGTCATCAGCTCCGAATACTTTTACCAGCAGACGCCCCTCAGTCTGGCTATTGGGAAGGGGCATGAGGAGATTGTCCGGGCACTGGTTGCGGCCGGGGCGGACCCAGACGTCGAGGTCAATCCCGATTTCAGAGTGGGAACCCACCTTACCTACGCGGTCGGACTTGGGGATGCAGAGATCGTCCAGATTCTGCTGGACGCGGGAGCGGATGCCAACGTGGTGGACACCGATCAGTTCTACGAACAGACGCCGCTTAGCCTGGCGATCGGTTCCGGCAGAGCGGATCTGCTGCGGAAGCTCATCGCGGCTGGGGCGGACCCTGGCGTCGAGGTCAGTCCCGATTTCAGAGTAGGAACCCACCTCACCTACGCGGTTGGACTTGGAGATACGGAGGTTGTCCAGATTCTGCTGGACGCGGGCGCGGACCCCGACGTGGTGGACACCGAGCAGTTCTACGAGGAATCGCCGCTCAGCATCGCCGTCAAGGCTGAGGACGTTGAGATGGTGCGGGTTCTCGTAGACGCCGGTGCGGACCCGAACCAGAAACTCGATCAGTTCAATGAGGTGAGTCCACTCGATATCGCTATCGAGGAAGGCTACACAGACATCGTGCAGATCCTTACGGGCACCCCAGGCTGACAGGGCATACATCCACCGAGGGGATCCCTTTGAATACGGGCCCGGTGCCTTGGCGATATCGCACCGGGGGCTCCGCCGCCCTGCTCTTGGCAATTCTGCTTATGCTGTCGATGGTCGCCTGCGCCGACCCGTCTCCCGACGCGCCGGCCAACCAGCGCTACGGGTACGAATACGATGGGTCCGTCGTGCTCAAATGGGACGCGTCGGCTGGCGCGGAATCCTACGCCGTCTATCACTCAGACGACTCCTACGGCGTGGACTGCCGACCGAACTCTGACTCCCGCCGCTCCTGCAAGGAACTGTCCAGCGATATCCAGTGGCTTAGCTACACCCACCACAGACCCTCCCCTGGGGACAACTATTACTGGGTTGCCGCCTGCAACAGCTCCGGCTGCTCAGAGATCGACAGTGACAGGCCGGCCCAGTCTCCACCGCCCACCCCTCAGAATGGACATGCTGCTCCAGAAGGGCCAACGATTCGGGTCGTCTGGGATCCCGTATCAGAGGCTACCTATTACGAGATACATGATTGCGCCGGCCCGGGTCCAAGTTGCATAGCATTGGATCGGAACTTGGCCGCAACGGCGTACACTCATGTCCTGCCTCCTCCTCCTCGACCTTCAGGCATCAAAGTTGTTGACAGAACCCATGATTCGCTGACAGTTGAGTGGCAAACTGTGAGGAATCGCACCCAAAGCGCACCCTTCTATATGGTCGCTGCCTGCAACGACGCGGGATGCTCGAAAGGTGCGCAGATTGTGAAGTCTGGTGAATCCCGGTCCCTGGTTGACTACTATCAAGTGCACCAGAGATCTCAAGAGGGTGGACATAAGCTCGTAGATTCGAGGGCCTTCCGCCCTCCCTATGTTGACGAGGGTTTACAGCCAAATACCGTCTACTACTACACAGTGCAAGCCTGCAACGATAGTGGATGTTCAGATGAATCTGAAGAGTCGGGAGGTCTAACGGAATCCGCTGGCCCGGTCGACGCTCCATCCATCCCCACAGGCGTTCGAGGGCACAAGTTCCAGGTGTCTTTTGACACCGACGATGCAGGAGTAATCTGGAAGTCCGTGGAGAATGCGACGTACTATGAGGTATATCAAGACACTGACTTCGACCAAGAGGTAAGCGCACCGGGGACGAGTTATCGAGACTATAACCCCAACAGCAGTTGGGGGTCGTTCTACACGACGAGCTACAAGGTTAGGGCATGCAACAAAGCCGGTTGCTCCCCTTTCTCGCAAGTCGTGACCGTGCATTAAACAGACCCTGAGCGTCTCCATATGGCACGACTACGATTGTTCACTACCGTATTCGTACTGGCTCTGTGGGTACTGGTGGCCTGCGGTTCCGACCAATCCGACCAACAGGAGGAACCACGAGAGTCGGAACCACCCAATCGGGGTCAGATCGGATCAACCTCTGCCACGCCCACGGCGGTTGCGCCCACCGATCCCGGAGCTGCGGCCGAACGCACTCTGGGCGCCGATGCCACCTGGCGGGACGCATTCGAGATCTTTGCCGATTCCGCGCAGACCTGCATTCGAGACGAGTTGGGGCAGGACAAGCTGGAATCCGTAATGGGGCGACGACTCCTGGACACAGGCAGCGGGCCGTGGGAAGTGTCTATTTTCCAGTGCCTGGAGCCAGACGTGGCGCGCAGTCTCCTGTTCTTTGTCGTGTCTGAAGGCGCCCGGCAAGCAGGGATCAAAGTTAGCGACGAGATAGAGGGATGCTGGACCCAGGTAATCTCGACTGTCGACGCCGCCGAAATGGTAGCCGCCGAACCTGCGGAGGCGAAAGAATTCAACGAACAGATAGTGTCCTGCTTGGAAACCTCTACGGAACCATGGCCACTGACGTCCGAGGGGGGACTGACAGGCTTGCTGCGGCTTATCCCTCAGGCTGAAACATTCAGCGCCTTTGTGTCGTACAACGATTACGTGAAAGCACGAGAGGCCAACGGCATAGAGGTTCCCGCGGAGGGCGCCAGCGATGAGGACTTGAGCACGTACATACGAGAACTCACCTTAGCAGGGGTTGCCCCCGGGCCGTGGATAAGCGGATTTAGCGGTCCTTATGCCGTTGCTCAGCTGGAACAGAGGACATACCTGGGCTTCGGCGTCGGAGACGTGGAGGAGAGCATCCTGGCCGGTGAACCACCCCACGTACTCGAGGCTGCGACAGGCGGCATCGACCCTGGGGCGACCGACAGGTCACTGGCCGCCTGCGCCGAGTGCCCCGAGCCCGAAATACACGAACATCTGGGAGTGAGATTCTACAGTTGGGGAGAGGATTTCCGGCCTGACTTGGCCAGGAGGCTACAGCCGCCGGCATACGACGAATTGGGCAGGGGCGGACGGATCGCAGTCCTGGACGCTCTTGCGTTCAGGACGTTGGCGACAGAAGGCATGCGGTCGCTGATAGCGACCTACCGTGATGTGCGGGACTCTCTTGCAAACGACCCGGACCTTGCACTGGCCGCCGGGCTGTTGGAGGATCTCGAAGCCTATTCCGCGATCCTGCTGGGGGATGTGGAAATGTTTGGCCCCGGTTGCGTCGGCTGTGATGACGTGATGCGGTTGGTCCTGCAAGCGGCAGCCGAGCATTCCTTGGATGAGTACAGTGCCCTTGGCGCGGGCGTTGGGCGCGATACGGATGGCTTTTTCACCATTCTGGTCTTTGTCTACGCGAACGAGGAGGACGCCAGCCGGAATGTCGGTGTCTTCAAGGAGAGATGGAACACTGGGATGGCTATGGTATCGAACCAGCCTTGGACCGAACACTTCCCACAGGGTGAAGTATGGAATGACGGCACAGCCCTTATAGCGAAGCTACGCACCGATGTCGCCACGATATGGCTATCGATGGTATTCGCCTCTGATTCCCTGCTGTGGCACAAGTAACCGTGTCCCACGAGGTACGAGACCTGCTCACCCTGCCTCCCCCTCCGGCATCCGGTAGCCGACGCGAGGCTCGGTGAAGATGCAGGTGGGGTTGTCGGCATCGTCACCGAGCTTGCGGTGGAGCTTGTTCACGATGGTGCGCATGGGCCGCCCGTCGCCGTCGCTCTTCCCGCCCCAAACCCGATCCAGCAGGTGCTCGTGGGTCGGCATCCGTCCGGCGTGGGTCGATAGCTAGACCAGTATCCCATACTCCGTCGAGGTCAAACTTACCCTGTGGCCGGCCAAATGCCAGTCTACCAAGCGGCCGAGATGCTGAGAGTCAGCGAACGCCAAGTAAAGCGCATCCTAGCGGCCTACCGGGAGGAGGGAGTTGACGCGTTGTCCACGGGAATCGTGGATGCGGTTGCGGACGTTAACACAAAGGCGGACGGAGGGAATCGCTCCTTTATATGGCGACTTCCCGAAACCATACGGAGAATATCCAGATTCTTCACGGCGCGGTGGCACAGGATTGATTGAAGGACTTCACCGGCCGTGTGTGCCTCCAACAATGGACATCTTGCATCAGTATTTTCTTGGGCGACATATAGAGCGGAATTGGTAACTGGTTGAAGGAGATCAACCAATCTTGCCCTCGGTGTTTAGCCTGGAGCAAGGTCGTGAGGATTGGGAGTTAGACAGTCAGAGCTACATGTTGCACTGACATTTTCAAGAGCAAATTACCCCCCGTCTCTCCCCACGGCCTCGATAGCGTGGGCAGGTACCCAACCCTGCAGGTCACCGCCTGGTAGAGCGACTTGCAGCCAGCCATGCCGAGAGCCGACAAGGCGCACCTGCGCGCCGCTGTGCAGGGCGAATGCCTCCGCGTAATGCGGCCCCGGTCCGGTCAGAACTCCAGCGGTCGGGACCGTCACAACGCCGGAATTCTCGTAGGGATTGGAGAAGATCATGCTCAGTGTCAGCGTCAGCGACACTAGCATGAGAAGGAAGGCCACGACGGCCCCGCTTCGCAGCACCACTCTCAGCCGCACTGCTGGCGCTAGGATCAGAACGCTAGAAGCGGCGGCAACGACCGCCCACAGCGCCAGGGCCACTATGCCGAACTCCCCCGTGGTGGCCCAGCGTCGGCCGATGTCGGCTATGCTGGCTACCAGAGAATCGCCCTCAGCCTCCAGTCGGTCCACGGTTCTGCCACGGGCCAACTCCAAATTGGTCAGAATATCCGGATCTCGCGGCGACAGTTCCGCGGCTCTGAGGTAGTTCAGTACGGCCCTGCCCAAGTCGCCGGCTTCCAGGTAGGCGTTGGCCAGATTGTAGTAAAGGGCTGTGTCCTGGTACCCGCGGCCGACTAGTGCCTCGTAGAGTTGAGCTGCCTCGATGCGTTCTCCACGATCGTAGCGCGCATTCGCCTCCGCCATCAGTCCTGTGGCGGTGGGCTCCTGTGCATGGGCTCCACTCAGGACCACGAAGAAAGCGCCCAGCACGGGCAACGAACCGATTAGGAATTTCCACAGCCCGCTCACGCGCTGATGCCCTCCTCCAATTCGTCCAGAAGCTGCACGGCTCGCTCGGCTTGGCCTCCAGACGCACCGGAAACGCCCGCAGACGGGGCGAACCTGGCAGCTTCGGCAATGGCTAGGGCGTCTTCCACGCGTCGCCGCAGATCGGGACTGACACCTACATCCTCCAGTCGCCGGAGCAGCGTCGGTCGGGCAATCCCTTCCGCCGCCAACTCCAGCCGGGCGGAGAGATAGGAAAGGAGGGCGCTGGCGGCGACGGTTCTGGGATCAATACCTGAAGCTAGGCCGCGGGCCAGGGCCGCTCGCGCGTTCGGCAGAGCGCTGCGCCTGAGAATCTCCGACCGGGCCTCTTCCTGAGCGGCACGCCTGCGCCGCCAGACCAGAGCGCCCACGACGGCCATTGGCGGTATGCCCCAACCGGCCCAGTACACCGCGCTTCCCGTAGGGGTTCTTTCTCTCTGGCGCAGAGATGACGGAACCGGCTTGATTGCCCTCATTTCCGGTACCTCTCCCATCACAGCCGGGTCGGCACCTGGAGCGGCAGACAGCCCATCAGCTCCGGCGACCGCGACGCTGATGGGCACAGTTATCGCCTTCATATATTCCCCGGTCTCCGGGTCGAAGTGCGTATAACCGATTTGGGGGATGGACAATTCACCTGTCCTTTGTGGGACCAGAGCAATTGAGTAGGTGCGACTGCCGACTACTTGGCCGGCGACGACCTTTGTCTCAATGCGGACGGGAAACTCGACAACCCGCCATCCGACGAAATCGGGCCAAGCAGGGTCCGGGAGCGCCTCGATATTGCCCTCGCCTGACACGACCACCTTCAATAGGACGGGTTCGCCAGTTTTCCCGGTCGTGGTGTCCACTTGAGCGGAAACGCTGAAGCTGCCGACCGCGCCGGCAAAATCTGCCGGGGCCCCTTCCGGAAGAGGCTGAACATGAACGGACACCGTGTCGCTTTTCAACGAGATTCTCCCTTCAGAGGCCCCCGTGGATACTGTCAAGGCTCCCGGACCAATGACAGCCGATCCGACCACGGTGGGAAACAGCACTGTACGAAGTTCTACGACGCTGTATTCGCTGGAGTTCACTGTCGACGAGTATTGCTCCCGCTCGAGTCTCTGGGTGTTCCAAAAACCGGCGAATGCGGGAGATTCATACCGCACTTGGCCCGAGACCGGTGTTGCGCTGGCGGCTTGGTAAATGGTGAAAACGTAGGTGATTTGCTGGCCAAGGTAAGGCCGGTCATTGTCGACCGACGCGGCGACGAACAAGGACTCACTTGTCGGGGACTGGGCATGAAGGGGAGAGAAGACCGCCGGCGAGATCGCTGAGATGGACAGAATTGCCAACAGCTGCAACGTATTCCTTAGCATCGCCAATTCGGGAGCCTACCAGTCGAACTCACTGGGAGGCTTGGGTGATATCAGCACCTGCCCACGCTTCTGCTGGAAAGTCTGGGCGCTTTCGCCGACAGACTCAAGCATGTGCCGAGCCTGCTCCACGGTTAGTGGCTGGTCCAGTACTTGGTCTTCCTGTCGCTCCTGCAGTTGCTGGTCCTGCTCTTGGTCTTCCTGTCGCTCCTGCAGTTGCTGGTCCTGCTCTTGGTCCTCCTGTTCCTCTAGCTCTTCGTCCGGGTTCCGTGAAGAAGACTGCTTCAGCGCCAGTTCCAGGTTGTGTTTGGCGTCCAAGTCGTTCGGGTTCATCCGCAGCACTTCCTTGTAGGACTCGACCGCTGCTGCGTACTCCTCCCGCTGAAAGGACGCGTTACCCCGGTTGAAGAACCCACGAGAACGCAACTCGTTTTCGGCCAACTTGAGGGACTCGTCGTAGGATTCCAACGACGCCTCATATTCTTCCATCCGGTATAAGGCGTTTCCCGAGTTGTAGTGCGGCTCGCCGGATCGGGGAGACTGCTCTAGGGACCGTTGATACGCGTCCAGTGCGGCTGGATAGTCTGCCGTCTGATACAGTCCATGGCCGGAGCTATTTACCTGTGCTGGAGTCGGGCCGCAGGCCATCAGCCAGGCCGCCAAAACCGTCGCGGCAATCAGCGGTGCCCGGCTAAACATCACCCTCTCCCGCCGCAAATCCACGCCTTCCTCTCTGGCGAAGGAATAGGCGGTCGGCCAGCAACTCGGCCAAGACCAAGCACAGCGCGCCCGCCAATACGAACAGCTGGAACCGTTCAACCCTCCGTTGATTTAGCTCGCTCTGGAGGCTGCCTTCTTCAAAAGACTGGATTTCATCGGCCAGTCGTACCATTGCCCCTGGTTCGGTGGCCCTGAAGTAACGGCCTCCAGCACTGTCGGCAATCTGTTGCAACGTGATTTCGTCCATCTTGGACGTGACGGTATGTCCCTGGGCGTCCTGGTGTTGTCCGGCGATGCTCCCGCGTTCGTCGTAGTCGGGCACGGGACTTTCTTCGAGGGTACCGAAACCCACGGTGAATATGACCGCTCCCTCCGCCGCAGCCCGCATTGCCGCCGCGATTGGGTCGCCCTCGTGGTTCTCGCCGTCAGTCACTATCACTATGATTTTCTGGTGCTCCCGCTCAGCGCTGAAGCCCGTCATGGCCGTATCAATCGCTTCGGCGATCACGGTGCCTTGTCTGCTGATAGAGTTGGGACTGGCATTGTTTAGGTAAGTCCTCGCCGTGGCGTGATCGGAGGTCAGTGGAAACTGTATGAAGCTGGCTCCAGAGAAAAGGACGATACCGATCTCGTCGCCCTCCAGCCTCGAAGACAAGTCCGAGATTTCCAGCTTGGCGCGGTCGAGGCGACTTGGCTTCAGGTCTTGGGCGAGCATGCTGCGCGAGATGTCCAGGGCAACCATGACCTGCACGCCGGCCTGCTCGACAAGCTGGATGTCGCTACCCCATTGGGGTCGGGCAAGGGCGATGATGAGCAGTGCGACGCCCAGTAACCAGAGAGCGAGCCTGAGACTCCGCAGTCTGCGCCCAGCCCCGAGGCTAAGCCTTCGTACTAGGGCGGGGTCTCCGATGCGATTGATCGCCAGGGCCCTCCGCGCCAAGGTCCACCACACGAAGACTCCAAGAGCGGGGAGCAGGGCCAGAACGTAGAGAAATTGGGGCGCTCCGAAGGTCATGGCTGCCTAGGGCAACCTCCTGAACACCGTTTGAGAAAGTGCGAACTGTAGCAACAGGAGCGCCAGCGCAGGAACTAGGAACCACGCCAACACCTCCTCATAGCGGGTAAATACCAGAACCTCCACCTCTGATTTCTCGAGCGCGTTGATCTCAGCGTAGATGTCCCTCAGTCCCTCCGTGTCCGTGGCCAGGTAGGACTTGGCACCAGTCAGATCGGCAATCTCCCGAAGCACCTTTTTGTCGAGTGCGCTTCCTTCAGCTTCGACTGTGGACCCCTCGGGTTCATCGGTGCCTACCCCTATCGTGTAGAGCCTGATACCTAGGGTCTCAGCAGCAGTTGCAACCGTTATTGGGTCGAGCTGGCCCGAGTTGTTCACCCCGTCCGTGATAAGGGTGACCAGCCTGCTTTCGGATTTCGAGTCCTTGAGCATGTTGGCGGCCGTTGCCATGCCGCTGCCCATAGCCGTTCCGTCTTCTATCCCCAGTTGGTCCGCCAGATGCACGTCGCCCAGCAGTTGCAGCAGGACATCGTGATCGACAGTGGGCGGGCTCTGAACGAAGGCCTCTTGGGAGAATACGACCAGCCCGATGCGATCGTATTTTCGCTCCCCAATGAATTCGGCGACGATCTGTTTCGCCGCTCCCAGCCTGTTGGGCTCAAAGTCGGTCTGACCCATGCTCCCGGAAATGTCCAGCGCGATGGCTATGTCCACCCCCTCACCACGGATGACCTCGCTGGCATCGCTGACCTGTGGCCTAGCAGCGGCGATGATTACAAGAGTCAGCGCCACAAACTTTAGTGTCGACACAAATGGCATCGCCCGGAGGCGGAGCGAGCGGCTGCTTGCTGAGAGCGGACGGTTGTCCGCGTACCTCATGCCAGCGGACCCCATACGTCCCCTCCAAATGTGAGGCAGTGCTGCCAACACCGGCACGGCGACCAGTATCAAGAGCAGCCATGGGGAATCGAAGGTCAATCCACTCACGGCGCCCCTTGGGCTCTAACGGATGCAGCGGCGGGAGCGCCTGCCCGAAATGTTTGACGCATGGCTTCCACCAAAGTCCGCGCTTGGCCCGCAGCCTCGTATGCGCGGGATTCGGGGGGAGTGCAATTGGCAAACTTCACAAGATCTGCTTCCTGCAGCAGTCCGATAATCGCCCGGGCAGTGCCGGCATCGAGGGACGACCGCTGGACCGCCACTGCGATCTCTTCCGTCGACATGTCGGGGGTGTCCGCCGCCTCGGATCCACTCAGGAAAGTGGCCCCCAGACAGGCCCGCAGGGTCTCGGCCATCAGCGTGTAGTGCTCCTTGAGATCGCCGCTCGCCGGGAGATCAAGACGGTCGATATGGTCAAACTCCTGCATTGCAATCTCCCAGGCACTCCGCGTGTCGATCTCGGGCACGGGGGACGTCTCCAGTGTGCGGGATCGCCTCAGTAGGTAGTAGCCCGCCAGTCCAAATGCACCCATAAGGACAAGACCCGCAAGGATTAGAACTGCGGGCCGGTCCCAAAACGAGGTGGAAAAATCTGCGGGCTGGCGCAAGTCTTTCAATTGGTCTTCAGGGCCCGGCAGGACTGAAAGCACGGTCAAAAGCACAGAGACGGGTTCAACTTCCTCGACGCTCCCATCGGGTCGACGGACGATTATTGGCAAGACGGGTGTCTCGAAGTATCCCGTCTCAAACAGGGTCACCCGAAACTGCTTTGCGATGGTCCTGATACCGTCGCTGGTAGAGATCGTCTGCACCGCGGTCTGGGCCCGAACCTCGAACGGCCCCCATTCTCGATCCAGGCGTGGCACGACGACAACGACATCAGGTGGGTGCGCAACCACGAGGCTCAAAGTGACCACGTCACCTACGGTCAGCTTGGAGAGGTCGGCGGTTAGGGTTGCGCGGACATCAGACGGCGCCACACCCTGCGCTGAAACGGCATCAACGGCCACGATATACAGGAATGCAGCAAGGAACAGATGGAGCCAAGCCCGGACTTGCCAGCGGCAGCGGACGGCCCCGCCAGGTACAGGGGGCCCGCCTGCCAAAGCCCCCATTCTCAGCGTCCCAACCTTCGAAGTCGGTCTTTGAAGAACGCTCCCACTTCGGCTACATAGTCCCTATCGGTGGAGACGCTTACACGGTCCACCCCGGCAGCGGCGAGGACCTCCTTTTTTTCTTCCTCCATACGGGCTACCGTTTCGTAGAACTCCCGCCGCCAATGCCCGTAGCCCGTGTCCACCCAGCGGAGTTCACCGGTCTCGGCGTCCTCCAGCGCGATGACACCCACTTCAGAAATCTCGTGTTCCAGCGGGTCGCTCAGGTCGAAGGCGACGACATCATGGCGCCGGTTGGCGACCAGCATCGCCTGCCTGTACGACTGCGGGTCTACCAGGAAGTCGGAGACCAGGAAGATTATGCTGCGACGCTTGAGCATTTGATGGACGGTGTCCAGGGCGAGCCTGATGTCGGTGCCGGTCCCCGCCGCCTGAAACACAAGCAGGTCGCGGAGCATTCGAAGGACATGGCTTCGTCCCTTGCGGGGCGGGACCAGCGACTCCACGCGGTCGGTGAAGAGGAGCAGGCCCACCTTGTCATTGTTAGTGGTGGCCGCGAATGACATGACCGCAGCGAGTTCAACGGCCAGATCACGCTTGAACCGGTTCCGGGTGCCAAAATCTCCGGAACCGCTAACGTCAACGGCGAGCATGGCCGTCAGTTCCCGCTCCTCCACATAGCTCTTCACGTAGGGCTCCCCTGTGCGAGCCGTGACGTTCCAGTCGATGGAACGCACGTCGTCGCCGGGGTGGTATGGGCGTACCTCGTCGAACTCCATGCCCCGACCCCTGAATGCAGACTGATACTCCCCGGCGAAGCCGTCATTGACCAGCTTGCAGGTGGTCATCTCGATTCTTCTGATTCTGAGGACCAAGTCGTCAGTCAGCATCTAAGGCACTTTCACGTTGTCCAGTATCATCTGGACGATGCGGTCGGTGGTGATGCCCTGAGCTTCGGCCTCGAAGGTCGTGATAATCCGGTGGCGGAGAATGTCTGGCGCCAGCTGCTTTATATCGTCGGGGACGACATAGCCACGAGCCTTAAGGAAAGCAAAAGCCCGGGCCGCCGATATGAGATTGATTCCAGCCCGGGGAGATGCGCCGAAGGAGATCAAATTGGTCAGCTCATTAAGCCCCGCAGAACTGGGATTTCTCGTGGCGATGACCAGATCCAAAACGTAGCCCTCGATCTTTCCGTCAACGTAGACTTGGCGCGCGACCTCACGCGCGTTAAGGATGTATTGAGCGTCAACGACCGGCCGCACTTTCTGCGATTTTCCCGACGTCATCCGGCTTATGATTTCCCTTTCTTCGGAGGGCTTGGGGTATTCCACCAACACCTTGAGCATGAAACGGTCCACCTGGGCCTCCGGCAAGGGATAGGTGCCTTCCTGTTCAATAGGGTTTTGCGTAGCCAGAACTAGAAAAGGTGCATCTATCGGAAAGGTCTCCTCTCCGATGGTTACCTGCTCTTCCTGCATCGCCTCAAGCAGTGCGCTCTGTACCTTGGCCGGTGCCCGATTCACTTCGTCGGCAAGTACGAGATTGGAGAATATGGGACCCTTCTGAACACTGAACTCCCCGGTGCGGGGATTGTAAATCCGCGTGCCTATTAGGTCCGATGGCAGCAGATCCGGCGTGAATTGGATCCGGGAAAACCCCGCCTGAATCGCCTGACCTATAGTCTTGACCAGCAAGGTCTTCGCTAAACCAGGTACGCCCTCAAGGAGAATGTGCCCGTCGGCCAGCAGAGCGACCAGGGCGCGCTCCACCAAGCGGTCCTGCCCAACTATGACCTTGCGTATCTCTGCGTCGAGAGCCTGTATGAAACGCGCTTCTTTTTCCACCAGATCATTGATTTGGCGAAATCCTGCTAGAGTCGTCATGGATACAGTTGGCCTCCCGTAACGAGTCGATGGTTGCGTTTTGAGAGCGCCGCATTTGCTGAATGCGGTCATGTTCAGGATGGTGTCTATTCCGAAACACCCGTGAGGACTCTTACGATATCTGTGTAGCCTTTCTCGATTGCGATGTCGAGTGGACTCACTTCGTCGAACTGATCGAGTTTCTTGTTGGGGTCTGCGCCTGCGCCGACAAGAACACGCACCGTCTCAATGTCCTCAGCCTTGACCGCAATACTGAGTGGCGATTCCTCATAGAATTGCTCGGTGTCCACCACGTTGGGGTCTGCGCCCGAGTCAAGCAGAAGCTGGACAACCTCCGTATCTCCAAGTCCAACCGCGTAGGTGAGGTGGGTTCCTACTCTGAAATCGGGATTGACCTTGACGTCAGGGTCCGCGCCCGCCGCGATGAGCTTCCGCAGCAGATCTGTTCTACCGGAACCGATCGCGAGGCTAAGCGGTGTTTGGTCATAGAATTGCTCGGTGTCCACCACGTTGGGGTCTGCGCCCGCGTCAAGTAGAAGCTGGACAATCTCCGCATCTCCAAGTCCAACCGCGTAGGTGAGGTGAGTTCCCACTCTGAAGTCAGGGTTGATATTGACGTTGGGGTCCGCTCCCGCTGCGATGAGCCCCCTCAACAGCTCTGTGTTACTGGAACTGATTGCGAGGCTTAGCGGCGTTTGGTCGTAGAACTGCTCCGTGTCCACCACGTTGGGGTCTGCGCCAGCGTCTAGCAGAATCTGGACGATCTCTCCATCTCCAAGTCCAATCGCGTAGGTGAGGTGAGTCCCCACTCTGAAGGCAGGGTTGATCTTGGTGTCAGGGTCCGCCCCTGCCGCCAGGAGTACCCGAACAATCTCTTCATGCCCTTTCCCAATAGCAAGACTGAGGGGTGTCTGATCGTAAAAGTATTCCTCACTGACGACGTTTAGGTCTCCGGCGCATTTCTCGGCCAGAATCCTCACGACCTCGAGATTGGTCTGATTCACCGCGCGATGGAGGGGCGTAGGATCTGCCCCCTCGGAGCAAGTGTAAGTCGGGTCGGGCGTGGCCGTCGGGTTGGGCGTGGCCGTCGGATCGGGTGTCGCTGTCGGGTTGGGTGTCGCCGTCGGGTCGGGCGTGGCCGTCGGATCGGGTGTCGCTGTCGGGTTGGGTGTCGCTGTCGGGTTGGGTGTCGCCGTCGGGTTGGGCGTGGCCGTCGGGTTGGGTGTCGCTGTCGGGTTGGGTGTCGCTGTCGGGTCAGGCGTGGCCGTCGGATCGGGTGTCGCCGTCGGGTTGGGTGTCGCCGTCGGGTTGGGCGTGGCCGTCGGATCGGGTGTCGCTGTCGGGTTGGGTGTCGCTGTCGGGTCAGGCGTGGCCGTCGGATCGGGTGTCGCCGTCGGGTTGGGCGTGGCCGTCGGATCGGGTGTCGCTGTCGGGTTGGGTGTCGCCGTCGGGTCGGGCGTCGCCGTCGGATCGGGTGTCGCCGTCGGGTCGGGCGTGGCCGTCGGATCGGGTGTCGCCGTCGGATCGGGTGTCGCCGTCGGGTCAGGCGTGCCCGTCGGGGCCGGTGTGGGCGTCGGCACCGGGGTATAGGTGGGATTGGGTGTGAATGTTGGCTGTGGTGTGAACGTAGGTTCAGGCACATTCAGCTCGATGGTAGGCGGCTGGTCACCAATGACGGGCGGTTCGGTAGTAGGGAGTGTGGAGAACATGCCTGCGGGCGCAGTGGGCGAAGATACTGGCCCTTCTCTGCCGTCGCCGCAGGCCATTAGGGCCAGCAGGACCGCGGCGATGGCCACAAGCCCTGAGTAAGGGCGAGTCGTCCGTTGAGCGAAGCTGGTCAACATCTTTCGAAGAACTGGCTCCACGAGAAGGTCAGATTATTTTCTGCATCCCTCGCGTCCACGTCCGATTCGGCGTCAATCAGAATACGGACAGCCTCTGGCATTTGTCGCCACACGGCAGTATGGAGTAACGGGTTTCCCCTCGAGTCCTTCGCATTGGCGTCCGCACCTGCATCAACCAGGATTTGTACTTTTTCTGGTTCGGCTCGCCAAACGGCCGTGTAAAGGAAAGGGTCGCCGTCTTCGTTACTGGCGTTGACCCCCTTGACCTTGGCTACCAGGCTCCTTACCTCGTCTGTGGTGCCGGCCCAGATGGCTCGATAGAGGTCTTGGTCTCCGAATGGCAATCTAGCGACGGCTACGGCGGTCGTGACTCCCGTGGCAGCAGTCTGAGGGCTGATCGGGGCCGTAGGCGTGGGGGCGTTCTCGGAGCCTCCACAAGTCAGCACGGCTGCTCCGAGAATCAAAAAGATTCCAATTGTCACCAGCTCTATGCTTGGTTTCATCTTCACGCGCCTACCTCTTGAATTGAAATAATCCCTTTAGAAACTCTTCGCCGTCCACCCTGTAGCCCTGCGGCGACCCGAACCAATATGGACGGATCAACTCCGCTTTACTGAACGATGCTGCCTCTCCTTCTGCCAGATCCCCTATGAAGTCAACTACTGGGGAACCTCTGAACAACCTGTGTGGGCCGGTTTGAACGAAGATTATCGGTGGTAGCACCAAGCCTTTGTACCTGGGCCAGTCACCTGGCCAATTGACGTTCGGACATCATCGGATTGGACAGACCCGGTAGCATAGCTAGCCATTGTCTGACCTTGTTTAGACTCCTGTAGAGGCTGCGTCAAGTTCTTAATCCCAGTCCACTTCTATGCCGCATTCAAGGTAGAACTCAGATACCGATCCGGTAACAGTGGTATTCACCGTTTCCCCTGCAGTTATATTGCGGATAGTCCTACGCCCTATTTCCACCGGAGGTTCACCAAAGGGATTCAAGACATATCCTTTGATCGTAACCGAATCCACCGCTCTAATTGCAGTGAGGGAAACGTAAATAATTATGTCGTAATCTGGACTGCCTGAAATGGTGCAATTGGTAATCTCATGCTCGATCGAATCCGGGATGGTAATCCAAACAAGATTTGAGCAGTTGTTGTCCGTGTTGGTCTCGCCGGGCACCGGATCCACACAGACCTTGTAGTAGGATGAGCCTTCCCTGGATGGCGCGGTCAAAGTGATCGATGCGGTGCTGCTTGCAGACGCGACAAGGCTGTCCAAGGCGCTTGTGCCTACCTCGGTATCCAGCACAGTGCTATAGCGCAGGGTGGTGGAACCTGACCCCGCGCTGCCCTGGTTACGCACCGTGACGCTCAGCGTAAAGGACTCTCCAGGTTCTAACGTATCCTTGCTGACGGCGGGCATTTCAAGCACCAGGTCTGGCCCAGAAGGAACCACAACTACCACTTCAAGTGCGTCTGAGCAGTTGTTGTCTGTGTTGGACTCACCCGACACAGCGACCACGCACGCTCCGTAGTAATACGTTCCTAGCGTGGAGGGCGTGTCCAGATCGATAGATTGAGATCTGCTCTTCGAGGCGTTAATCGACGATACCGATTCCGAGCCGACGGATGTGTCGGCAGTGGTGATGGTTGAGTCGTCGGAGCGGTAGTAGCGCAGAGTTGTGTGGGCTGACCGGACGTTGCCCTGGTTGCGCACCGTTACGCTCAGCGTGAAAGAATCCCCTAGTTCCGGCCTGCTCTCGCTCACTGTAGGAGTTTCAGCCACCAGGTCCGGAATGGCCGCCACAACGTTCAAGATCACGGCGAGAGAGCAGTTGTTCGACGCGTCGGACTCGCCGGATATTGTGTCCACGCACGCCCCGTAGTAATACGTGCCTGGAGTGGTTGGAGCTGTCAGACTGATAGATTCATCGCTGCTCCCGGACGCGGCAAGCGTACCAACCGAGTCCGTGCCCACCGGTGTATCAGAAGCTGTTATCGTCGAGTCGTCGGAGCGATAGTACCGCAGAGTGGTGCTGGAGCTCGAGGGTTCGATCCCCTGGTTGCGTACGGTGGCGGTCAGCGTAAAGGATGTCCCTGCAGGTGGACTGCTGTTGCTAAACGTGGGGACCGAGACCACCAAGTCCGAGGTGGGCGTCACGACGACAACCGTGACTGCAGCAGAGCAATTGTTCGCCGTATCGGTCTCGCCGGATACTGCGTTCACGCATGCACCGAAGTAGTAAGTCCCCTCAGACGACGGCGCTTTCAGAATGATCGACTCGGCCTCGCTCTCAGCCGGATCCAGCCATGGGCGATTCCTTCGGGCCAGTTGGGTATCGCTTGAAGAGATAGTCGAGTCTTTGGAGCGGTAAAAGCGCAGTTCTGTGAAGTCTGACTCGGTGTTGCCCTGATTGAGCACAGTTACGCTCAGCGTAAAGGATTCCCCGGTATGTGGACTGCTGTCGCTCACCGTGGGTGTTTCAATTGCCAAATCAGGAATGGCTGCCACAACCGTCACAGCCACCGGAACTGAGCAGTTGTTGGTCGTGCTGGACTCACCGGATACCGCGTCCACGCAGGCACCGTAGTAGTAGGTGCCGGGCGTGGAAGGCGCCGTCAGGCCGATATTCTCATCCCGGCTCGCCGATGCATTGAGCCTGCGCACGAACTCCGTGCCGACCTCCGTGTCGCCGCTGGTGATTGTCGAATCGGAGGACCGATAGTAGCGCAGGTCTGTGAAGTCGGAACGACCGGTGCCCTGATTGCGCACCGTTGCGTTCAGAGTGAAACGTGCCCCGGCCACCGGAGTGCTGTCACTCACGGTCGGGGTGTCCACCACCAGGTCGGGCGCGGGCGCAGCGCCTACTGTCACCTGCACTGCGCTGGAGCAGTTGTTGGTCGTGCTGGACTCACCGGATACCGCGACCACGCAGGCCCCGTAGTAGTAGTTGCCCGGGTCCGAAGGAGCCGTCACGTTGATGGACTCTGCGCCGCTACCGGACGCGGCAAGCCCGCTCACCGAGTCCGTGCCCACCGGCGTGTCGGAGGTCGAGATGGTGGAGTCGGAGGACCGGTAGTAGCGCAGGGTCGTCGAACCCGACACTCCAGTGCCTTGGTTGCGTACCGCTACGCTCAGGGTGAAACTCGCGCCGGCCGCCGGAGTGTTGTCACTCACGGTGGGCGACTCCACCACCAGGTCGGGCGCGGGCGCTGCGCCTACTGTCAGCTGCACTGCGGTGGAGCAGTTGTTGGTCGTGCTGGACTCATCGGATAGCGCGTCGACGCAGGCCCCGTAGTAGTAGGTGCCAGAAGTGGACGGTGCTGTCAGACTGATCGACTCGTCTCCGCTCGCCGATGCGTTGAGCCCGCTCACCGAGTCCGTGCCGACCTCCGTGTCGGAGGTCGAGATGGTGGAGTCGGAGGACCGATAGTAGCGCAGGTCTGTGAAGTCGGAACGACCAGTGCCCTGGTTGCGTACCGCTACGCTCAGGGTGAAACTCGCGCCGGCCACCGGAGTGCTGTCACTCACGGTGGGCGACTCCACCACCAGGTCGGGCGCGGGCGCTGCGCCTACTGTCAGCTGAACTGCGGTGGAGCAGTTGTTGGTCGTGTTGGACTCATCGGATAGCGCGTCGACGCAGGCCCCGTAGTAGTAGGTGCCGGGCGTGGAAGGCGCCGTCAGGCCGATATCCTCGTCTCCGCTCGCCGATGCGTTGAGCCCGCTCACCGAGTCCGTGGCGACCTCCGTGTCGGAGGTCGAGATGGTGGAGTCGGAGGACCGGTAGTAGCGCAGGTCTGTGAAGTCGGAACGACCAGTGCCCTGGTTGCGTACCGCTACGCTCAGGGTGAAACTCGCGCCGGCCGCCGGAGTGTTGTCACTCACGGTGGGCGACTCCACCACCAGGTCGGGCGCGGGCGCTGCGCCTACTGTCAGCTGCACTGCGGTGGAGCAGTTGTTGGTCGTGCTGGACTCATCGGATAGCGCGTCGACGCAGGCCCCGTAGTAGTAGGTGCCAGAAGTGGACGGTGCTGTCAGACTGATCGACTCGTCTCCGCTCGCCGATGCGTTGAGCCCGCTCACCGAGTCCGTGCCGACTGGCGTGTCGGAGGTCGAGATGGTGGAATCGGAGGACCGATAGTAGCGCAGGGTCGTCGAACCCGACACTCCAGTGCCCTGGTTGCGTACCGCTACGCTCAGGGTGAAACGTGCCCCGGCCACCGGAGTGCTGTCACTCACGGTCGGGGTGTCCACCACCAGGTCGGGCGCGGGCGCTGCGCCTACTGTCAGCTGAACTGCGGTGGAGCAGTTGTTGGTCGTGTTGGACTCATCGGATAGCGCGTCGACGCAGGCCCCGTAGTAGTAGGTGCCGGGCGTGGAAGGCGCCGTCAGGCCGATATCCTCGTCTCCGCTCGCCGATGCGTTGAGCCCGCTCACCGAGTCCGTGGCGACCTCCGTGTCGGAGGTCGAGATGGTGGAGTCGGAGGACCGGTAGTAGCGCAGGTCTGTGAAGTCGGAACGACCAGTGCCCTGGTTGCGTACCGCTACGCTCAGGGTGAAACTCGCGCCGGCCGCCGGAGTGTTGTCACTCACGGTGGGCGACTCCACCACCAGGTCGGGCGCGGGCGCTGCGCCTACTGTCAGCTGCACTGCGGTGGAGCAGTTGTTGGTCGTGCTGGACTCATCGGATAGCGCGTCGACGCAGGCCCCGTAGTAGTAGGTGCCAGAAGTGGACGGTGCTGTCAGACTGATCGACTCGTCTCCGCTCGCCGATGCGTTGAGCCCGCTCACCGAGTCCGTGCCGACTGGCGTGTCGGAGGTCGAGATGGTGGAATCGGAGGACCGATAGTAGCGCAGGGTCGTCGAACCCGACACTCCAGTGCCCTGGTTGCGTACCGCTACGCTCAGGGTGAAACGTGCCCCGGCCACCGGAGTGCTGTCACTCACGGTCGGGGTGTCCACCACCAGGTCGGGCGCGGGCGCTGCGCCTACTGTCAGCTGAACTGCGGTGGAGCAGTTGTTGGTCGTGTTGGACTCATCGGATAGCGCGTCGACGCAGGCCCCGTAGTAGTAGGTGCCGGGCGTGGAAGGCGCCGTCAGGCCGATATCCTCGTCTCCGCTCGCCGATGCGTTGAGCCCGCTCACCGAGTCCGTGGCGACCTCCGTGTCGGAGGTCGAGATGGTGGAGTCGGAGGACCGGTAGTAGCGCAGGTCTGTGAAGTCGGAACGACCAGTGCCCTGGTTGCGTACCGCTACGCTCAGGGTGAAACTCGCGCCGGCCGCCGGAGTGTTGTCACTCACGGTGGGCGACTCCACCACCAGGTCGGGCGCGGGCGCTGCGCCTACTGTCAGCTGCACTGCGGTGGAGCAGTTGTTGGTCGTGCTGGACTCATCGGATAGCGCGTCGACGCAGGCCCCGTAGTAGTAGGTGCCCGGGTCCGAAGGAGCAGTTACGCTGATCGACTCGTCTTCCGTCTCCAAGCCGTCAAGTCCGGAGACCGAGTCCGTGCCCTGCGGCGTGTCGCCTGTGGTAATGCTGGCGTCGGTGGAGCGATAGTAGCGCAAGGTGGTCGTGCTTGATGAACCGTTGCCCTGGTTTCGTACCGTGGCCCTTAGGGTGAAGGAGGCTCCGGCTGTCGGAGCGCTCTCGCTCACCGTCGGTGTGTCTACTATTAAGTCCGGGACGGGCGCGGCGCCAACAGTCACAGTGACCGCAACGGAGCAATTATTGGTCGTGTCCGACTCACCTGATACCGAGTCTATGCACGCACCGTAGTAGTACGTGCCCACATCAGAGGGAGCAGTTACGCTAATTGACTCATCTCCGGTCTCCAAGCCGTCAAGCCCGGACACCGAGTCCGTGCCCTGCGGCGTGTCGCCTGTGGTGATGCTGGCGTCGGTGGAACGGTAGTAGCGCAGCGTGGTGTCGCTGGACCAACTGCTGCCCTGGTTGCGCACCGTGGCGCTCAGCGTGAACGACTCCCCTGCATCCGGGCTGCTGTCGTCCACCGTGGGCAGGTTCACAACCAGGTCGGGCGCCGACGCATCGTCGCTCGTTTCCGTATGAGTCCACTGAGAGCAGCCGGCATCGTTGCATGCCCTGACTTTGTAGGGGGGTTCGCCGCAGAACACGTGGACGAAGAACAGGAGGCAGGTACGACTGTCGATTGCCTCGGTGGCAGGGGCATCCACATTGCCCAATTTGCCCGTCGCGTACCAGGTCGCCCTTGGCGAAGCCGGCCACCACACCCTTATGTAGTCAGTATCGAAGGAAACATCGACCTTCTCGTATTTGACCCACGCGGGCGCGGCGGGAGCATTTTCGGACACGGGCGGCGTGGCTTGGCCATATTGGTCCCAGCCCCAGCAGAAGACCGTGCCGGCGGTCGTAATCCCGCAGCTGTGGCGATACCCGGCGCTGACGGAGGTAAAACTCACCCCTGGCGACGTAGCTTGACCGTACTCGTCGGAGCCCCAGCAGATGGAGTCGCCTTCGACCGTGACCCCGCATGTGTGGGTGCCTCCGGCGCTGACGGACGCGAACTCCCCCTCGGGCGGCGTGGCTCGGCCACTGCCATCCCAACCCCAGCATTCGACAGAGCCGTCGGTCCTCACTCCGCATGTGTGGGCGCCTCCGGCGCTGACGGAGGCGAACTCCCCCTCGGGCGGCGTGGCTTTGCCATGTGCGTCAGAACCCCAGCAGAAGACCGTGCCGTCGGTCCTCACTCCGCAGTTGTGGCTATCTCCGGCGCTGACGGAACCGAACTCCCCCTCGGGCCCCGTGGCTCGGCCATATCGGTTAGCGCCCCAGCAGGCAACCGTGCCGTCGGTCTTCACTCCGCAAGTGTGGTGCTCTGCGGCGCTGACAGAGACGAACTCCCCCTCGGGCGGCGTGGCTTTGCCATATGCGTCAGAACCCCAGCAGAAGACCGTGCCGTCGGTCCTCACCCCGCATGTATGGTGCTCTGCGGCGCTGACGGAGGCGAATTCCCCCTCGGGCGGCGTGGCTTTGCCATATGCGTCAGAACCCCAGCAGGAGACCGTGCCGTCGATCCTCACCCCGCATGTATGGTGCTCTGCGGCGCTGACGGAGGCGGAACTTTCTTGAGATGTGATGCCGGTGGCGATGTTCGACGCCGGACCCGTCCCGGCGGAGTTGATGGCCGATACACGGTAGTACCGGGTGCTGCCAGCTGCCAGTCCTGTATGTGAGTACACGGTGACGGTGGAGCCGGTATCAGCAACGAGGACGCCCCAAGTGGAGGTGTTTATCGAATCCTCGATGCGGTAGCCGGTGACAGGCGCACCACCTTCGACTGACGGTGCGTTCCAGGACAGATCGATCTGTGTCTCTCCGTTCGGTGTCGCTGTGAGTTCCGTCGGTGCGCTCGGTACGCCGGTAACGGCTGAAACGATCACTATCACAGCAACGGAACAGTTGTTGGTTGTATCGGACTCATTTGTCACGGCGTCCACGCAGGCTCCGTAGTAGTAGGTGCCAGAAGTGGACGGTGCTGTCAGACTGATCGACTCGGCGCCGCTCGCCGATGTGTTGAGGCCGCTCACGGAGTCCGTGCCGATCTCCGTGTCCCCGCTGGTGATGGTCGAGTCGGTGGACCGGTAGTAGCGCAGGTCTGTGAAGTCGGAACGACCGGTGCCCTGGTTGCGTACCGCTACGCTCAGGGTGAAGGTCGTTCCCGCCGCCGGAGCGTTGTCACTCACGGTGGGGTTGTCCACCACCAGGTCGGGTGCGGGCGCTGCGCCTACTGTCACCTGCACTGCGCTGGAGCAGTTGTTGGTGGTGTTGGACTCACCGGATACTGCGTCCACGCAGGCCCCGTAGTAGTAGGTGCCCGGGTCCGAAGGAGCCGTCACGTTGATGGACTCTGCGCCGCTACCGGACGCGGCAAGCCCGCTCACCGAGTCCGTGCCCACCGGCGTGTCGGAGGATGTGATGGTCGAGTCGGTGGACCGGTAGTAGCGCAGGGTCGTCGAGTCGGAACGACCGGTGCCCTGGTTGCGCACCGCTACGCTCAGGTTGAAGCGTGCCCCGGCCGCCGGAGTGTTGTCACTCACGGTCGGGTTGTCCACCACCAGGTCGGGCGCGGGCGCTGCGCCTACTGTCAGCTGCACTGCGGTGGAGCAGTTGTTGGTCGTGCTGGACTCATCGGATAGCGCGTCGACGCAGGCCCCGTAGTAGTAGGTGCCGGGCGTGGAAGGCGCCGTCAGGCCGATATCCTCGTCTCCACTCTCCGACGCGTCCAGTCGGAACACATAGTCGGTATCAAGCTCAGTATCACCGCTGGTGATGGTCGAGTCGGTGGACCGGTAGTAGCGCAGGGTCGTCGAGTCGGACCGACCGGTACCCTGGTTGCGTACCGCTACGCTCAGGGTGAAGGTCGTTCCCGCCGCCGGAGCGTTGTAACTCACGGTGGGCGACTCCACCACCAGGTCGGGCGCGGGCGCTGCGCCTACTGTCAGCTGCACTGCGCTGGAGCAGTTGTTGGTCGTGCTGGACTCACCGGATACCGCGTCGACGCAGGCCCCGTAGTAGTAGGTGCCAGAAGTGGACGGTGCTGTCAGACTGATCGACTCGTCTCCGCTTCCCGATGCGTTGAGCCCGCTCACCGAGTCCGTGCCGACCTCAGTGTCGCCGCTGGTGATGGTCGAGTCGGTGGACCGGTAGTAGTGCAGGGTCGTCGAGTCGGAACGACCGGTGCCCTGGTTGCGCACCGTTGCGTTCAGGTTGAAGCGTGCCCCGGCCACCGGAGTGCTGTCACTCACGGTGGGCGCGTCCACCACGTCCACCACCAGGTCGGGTGCGGGCGTCGCCCCCTCCAAGCGGGCGGGGTTGCCCCTGTCGATGTCCGAACAGCCGGCGTCGTTGCAGGCGATGATCCAGTAGCTATTGTTTTCGTCATCGGGGCCGGCATGCGTGTAACTGGCTTCGGCAACGTCCCCAGCCAGCAATTCACAGCCACTCAAAGTGCCGGAGCCAAGAATTGAGCATGTGGGGACCGTGGAATCGCTGTAATAGACTTTGTAATGGGTAGAACTTGCCGCCGGATCCCAGGTGACGATGGTCGTCGAACCCTCGTGCCTGTATCTGGCGTTGACCGGAGCGCCGGGTATCGATAAGGCTGCTGTAGGGGTGCCTACTTCCGTCGCAGACCAGGGGCCGTCGCCTGCAGCGTTAACCGCCCGCACCTGCAAATCGTACTGTCGCCCGCCTTCGATTCCGGTCAGTTCGTAGCTCAGTGACCCTGAGCCTGTCCAGACATCCTCCACCACGGTCCATTGGGCATCACCCTTGTTGGCCGACTCGCTGCGGATATACCGCAGGTCGTAGGCCTCTATTGCCGGCTCGCCGGTCCGGGCGGGAGCGTGCCAGGCAGCCGCGAGAGCGGAAGCCCTTGGGGTCACCGACGCGATGGTAGGGACTCCGGGGCGTTCGGGTTGCGGCCGCTGGCTAGCCCCGATCTCTGGAAGAAAGAAGAAGCCGTGCCCCCAGGTGTTGTTGGGGTCGGGAGAGCCTATCTGCCGTGCGTTGTCATTGAGGTATTCAACGACCTGAGCCGGGGTGTATTCCGGGAACCGTTGGCGAATCAATGCGGCCATGCCTGCGACATGAGGTGCAGCTTGGCTGGTGCCGCAGAAAGGACCAACCCACGACGCCGCCGCCCCGCAGTCTGCTGCTACCACGTCCGGCTTGATGCGGCCGTCGGGCGTGGGGCCGCGACTGCTGTATGGCCTGATGGTGTGCGCGCCGTTCCAGTCGGCCGCACCCACGGTCAGCATACCGGGACTGGCGCTCTCTGCCGGGTTAGTTATGCTGCCGTTTTCGGGCGTTGCGAATTCCAGGGAAGAACCCGCCCAACTCAGCAATTGAATCCATCCCGGCTCACTTCCCTCGAAGTGTTCAATCATCACACTGTATGTGCCCCGTGCGCTGACCCATTCGTACGGGTTTTGACCCTCGCCTCCAGACTGTTCATCTATGCTGTATATCGCGAGCCTAGAGCCGTCCTGGCTCACAAGGTAAAGATCCAGGTCTCGGCTGGCCCTGCCCCAGGAATCCTCCCAGCGTAATTCGAGTCTGTGTTCTAGGTAGAAAGTGTTTTCGTATTCGGGCCCGCTGAAATTTACGAAGCGACGAATCTCACCGTCCACGTTCAGTGTGCTGAAGGAAAAAGGGCCACGCTTGAACCACGTTTGTAGGGCATTGTTTCCCGCCGAATTGACCCATACAATGCCGGCCGACACTGCCCTATCTACTGCCCTGAGCGGGCTGACCGACAGAGGGGAACTGCCGTTCCCAGGACCGTCGAATGGCCACGTCAGTGACTGGTTGATCACTGAGACTCCTTCCGAGATCATCCAATCCACAACATCCATGAGTTGTCCCATGGTCAGGGGATTTGCTATGTACAAGGACGCCTCAGGGGCTATGTCAATGATGGATTCCGAGACGCTCGTGCCATGAGGCCCCCCCCAGGTGCAGTCGGCCAGGTCGTCGGAAGGCGGGCCCAGCCGCCGGTAACATCTGACCTCGACCATGGAGGGCAGTTCGTCTCCCATCAGGGCTTGGAAACCCTGAAATCCGTCGTCAATTACACCCACCTTTATGTCCTGACCTCCGTAACCGGCGTCATTCCAGGACTTTGAGCCGTGCGCTGCCTGGCCGTTCCCGATCGTCCCCGAGTTGCTCCGGGGCGATTCAGGCGGCTGAATTAGCTGAACCCTCAGCACGCCAGACTGTTCCGATACCTTTTCAAGCGACAGTATCGGGACGAACGCTTCGATGTAGTCTTCCCCCGACGAGATGTTCGTCGCACCGTTTGCTTCTAGGAAGGCGGCGACTGCACTAACATTTCCGGACAGATGGATGATCACCCCCACCGATGCTCCTCGGTGCAGAGGTGCCTCCTTGGCGGCTTGCTCGGCGGAAATCTCCCCCCTTTCGACCTTGGCGACTAGGATGTTGATCGTGGATTCCGCCCTTGGAAGCTTCAGTTCGGTCTTTTCTGGGATGCTGACCCCGATGGTTGGACCCGTTGTCTCATCGGTGGCTGAGGGGACTGTCGGCGACGGCGTGGTCGTCGGGTAGGCTGTGGCTGTGGGAAAAGGCGTGGTCGTCGGGTAGGCTGTGGCTGTGGGAAAAGGCGTGGTCGTCGGGTAGGCTGTGGCCGTGGGATAAGGGGTGGCAGTCGGGTAGGCTGTGGCCGTGGGATAAGGGGTGGCAGTTGAGTCCAACTCGACCACAACACCGGTGTCAGGCTCATCAGTGCCAGAGGATGTTGTAGAGGGTGGGGTGGCAAAGAGCACGGACTGTGACGTTGGAAGAGGCGAGGGCTTCTCTGAAGAATCACCGCAACCCAGTATCGCCAGCAGGACCAAGGCGCTCAGTGCCAAACTTAAGAGGTCTCGGGCCGCACTCCGCCGACCGTTGTGGCTATACTCGGTCCCAATCTCCTTGGCCATATCTGCTGCATTGGATGCCAAGAAAAGGGGCTTGCGCAGGCGGGTGCCTTCACCACTCGAAGGTTCGGTTCCTTGGTCTTTGGATCTGACTCCGAACACTGGGTTACCCTTAGCCTCGTGAATCCAGTCCGGCCTACTTAGTTGCTGACTTCCCAATTGTCCAGCAATCCGTTGCGCATCGCCCAGACCACCAGTGCTTGCTTCGTCTGCAGCCTAAGTTTGTTCTGAATGCCGTATATGGCATTGCGGATGGTCAGCCAGCTGTTACCCTTGATATCAGCAATGTCTGTGTAGGACATTCCCTGAGAGAACAGCGTGAGTATTTCTCGCTCACGCTTTGTCAATTTGTTGTCAACACCTGCGCAGGTTTCGTTGGCAGAAGCTCGGACTCCGGTGAACGCGCGCTTTATCGCCTCATCAGGTAACCGACACTCCTCGACCAAGATAGTCCTGACGGCACTCAACAACTGCTCTTTGCCGTAGTATTTATGGAGGAAGCCAGTCGCACTTGCGGCAACCGCCTCCATCGCTGCATCCTCTTCAGAAGGGGCCGTCAGAATAAGAACTCTAGTCTCCGGCATCATCCCCTTGATCTCTCGGCATACCTCGATGCCGTCCTTGATCGGCATCATTACATCCATGATGATCAAGTCCGGCTTGAGACCCAGGGCAACACTCACGGCAGAGGCGCCGTCCCCGGCCTCGACGACAACCTCGAATTCCCCGGTACGTTCCAGCACTTCCCGAACGCCGTCGCGCATTAACTTGTGATCGTCAACGAGTACGTCCCTCGTTGGCGTAGTCGTCGGTACGCTACACACCTTCTTGGTCTACGCTGTTGGGATAGTGCACGCGATGGCAGTACCTAAGGCGGACCTCCCCCGGGATGACCTCGAGGGTTCCACCGATGCGCTCCGCTTCCTTTCGCATGTTCCTGAAACCATGGCTGTGGCCGGGATAATCGTCGGGAAGACCGATACCGTCGTCAGCAACTAACATTTGGATCTGGTCTTCCTCAAAGTTGAGTTGTATGGTGATCCTCTCCGCACGGGCGTGACGGAGCGAGTTGGTCATGGCGTTGTGGGCGATGGAGAACAGACGCCTCCTAGTAGCCGTACATAGTGGCGGTTCAATGCCCGACTGGACCAATTCCGTAGGAATCGAAGTGATGGCCGAGAATGTCGAGGAGTGGGATCACAGCCCCCGGTTCAGTCCCCTTCCTTCGAAGATGGCTCCCGCTTCTCAGCCTCTTCTAAACCACGGTGTTGTACTTCGTGTGGCAGCCGTGGACAGGGTCATTTGTATCCCTTTGAACCGATGCTCGTCGGGATGTCACTCAAATTCTGGTCCAACCAGACTGCCACACGCGTGTCGAGTCCAACTTCAGCGCGGACTTCATGGTGGCGATTGCTTCGGCAGGGCCGATCAGCTTTGCAACGACCATTCCAATCACTCTGACTGTTCCGTTGTCTACCAAGGCCCCGAAGTGGGGTCCCATTTGCTGTCCGCGACGGCGCCCACCGGTTGGTTCAGGCCGCCAGCATGTGACTTTGCTGTCGACCTGCACGCTATCGGGCTCCCATATCGTTGGTAAGTGCTCAAAGCCACAACTGCACAGGGCATTTGTGGGGACAGCAGTCCGGGCTAATGAACCTGTGAACAGGTACATGTGCCCTGACGGTGTCGCCGGGTGTGGCCGACGATGTGGGAACTGAGGGTGTGGAGGTGGGGGAGAACACCATCATCGTGACGGTGACCGCCGAGGACGGAACGACTCGAGACTACACTGTCACGATAACGCGGGAGGCCGGGTAAGAGGGTCAATCTTGGGGGTGAAGGAGGGGGTGACAGGCCCGCCCCCGAAGTGTGGTCAGGCCGAGGGGCACGGCCACGTCACGTTCCATTTCGGTTGATCGGCTCCGGCGGGCTCTGCGATACGTCGCCGTCAGAATACTCGTGGCGCAACCACGTCAGTCCCCTGTGCACGACCCGGGCTGGATTTGCTGAAACGCAAAAGAGGCGGCACACATTGGTGGACAGGGGAAGGAACCGAATCCCGGTGTCCTTCCCCCGTGTATTGCGCCCCAGCGTCTCGCACCGGCCAATTCCGTTTGACGCTCCTGCTCAAGCGTCAGCGCCCACTCGAGCAGTGACACCGTTGCGGGCTGTGGCTTACTCTTGTGGCGCTCAGGACCATATGGCTCTGCGGCCATGAACTTTGTCAAGGAGAACAGGGATAGCGAGACGTGCAGAAATGAATTCGGCTAAAGCCGGCCGAGTGTCACCAATGTACCGAACTACAAGGACTGGGTTGATGAGCAGCAGGTTGTTCAACTCCGGATCAATGGCGGTCCTGTTCCTGCTCACATTGATGCTATTCGTCGCCTGCGGAGACGACATTAAGGTGGGGTTCACTGTCTCCCACAGCTCTCCGCCAACAGGTGCGCCGACGATCAGTGGAACGGCGCAAGTAGGCCAGACCCTAACAGCCGACACGTCTGGAATCTCCGACGCCGATGGGTTGACCAACGTGGCCTACAGCTACCAGTGGCTGGCTGACGACACGGAAATCAACGGGGCCACTAGTTCCACCTACACGCTTCAGGCATCCGACGACGGCAAGGTCATCAAGGTGCGGGTTACCTTCACGGATGACAATGGCGGCGACGAGTCGTTGATCAGCGAAGGTACGGCGGCGGTGGTGATGGACGGGTCGTAGAGGACTGGATTGATGAACCCCACCGCGGGCGACGTGTAGCACAAGCTCTTCTGGCTGGTCGAGCACGACGGGTCGATGTTCGGCTTCGGCTGGCACCACGACGAGTCGGAAAGCTGAGCCAGGGACCGGTCGCGCGGCTCGAATCCGCCAAACGCAAGAAGGCCGCACACATGGACGTTCGTGCGTTGCGGTGGCCCGGCCCACCTGTTCTCCAACTGAGGCGGTGTGGGGCCTGAAACGCAATAGGGGCCACATACACGCCGATCGGCGAAGGCCATCCTCTGAACGCAGAAGGGGCGACATACATGGCCGTGCTGGAAGAGGCAGCCCCGTGACTATTGCGGCCTCCCGCAGCGAGTTCGGGTGCCAACGGACCCGCGCAGGCAAACGCAAAGAAACGCCCACATATGAATGAGTGGGCCTGTCATCCAGTCCAGTCGCCTGACAGGCCCGGGTCGGTCTCTCTCGAAAGCGTGTCGGCGACCTGGCGGTAAGCCTCCGCCTCGTCCGTCTTTCCTTCGGCCGCGAGGGCAGAGCGGCGCATCCTGGCAAAGGGGATGGCCAGCCCCTTGCAACCGCCGCACACCGTCGGCAGCGACAAAAGGTGTCTCCTTCGCTCAAGATAGTCCTGCACGGTGGTCAGGTCGAGGACGGAGACTTCGGCTCCGCAGAGGGCTTCCTCCTCCCTGGCATCGGCGTCGAACAGGTGCATCTCGATCAATTCGCAGTTCCTTTCGGTGTCCGGTCGCTTCACAGGATCCCTGTCTCTCGTGGTTCCCATTCGCCTTCTCCGTTCTTTGAAAGTCTTAAAACGACAAAAGAGCCTCATATGAGCCTGTCTCAGAAGTCGGGAGACTTGGTATCGGAAACGGCATTGGGCTACCTTTAAGGCGACCTGCGGAGAGGAGCCCGAGAAGATGCCGCTTCGAGACATGGACCGAGAGCAGGCTTGGCTGTTGCCGCCGTCTCTAGACGATCTGTTGCCGTTGGATCACCCGGCGCGTTTCGTCGCCGAATTCGTGGAAGCGTTGGATAGGGGCGACTGGACGGAGCTTGGCGTGGAGATAGAAGGCGACCCGATGGGAGCGCCGGCCTACCACCCTCGGGCGCTGCTGAGCGTTTGGCTGTACGGCTTCATGACCGGGGTTCGCTCTTGTCGCAAGTTGGAGACAGCCTGCCGGGACCAGATACCGTACCTGTGGCTGACAGGGTGGCAGCATCCAGACCACAACACCTTGTGGAGATTCTACAAAGGGCATCGCCGGGCTATGAGGAAGCTGTTCGAGCGGACGGTGAGGACAGCGGTGACGATGAAGCTGTTGGACCTGGCGGTACAGGCCGTGGATGGTACAAAGGTGGGCGCCAACGCATCGGTGTACAGGACCCACAACGCCGAGGAATTGCGGCAGCTATTGAACCGGATAGAGGCGGCGATACGTGACCTTGAAGCTCAGAACGAAGCGGGAGAAGATACAGCCGCCGTCCATCTGCCCGGGGAGCTGGCCAATAAGGAGATACTGAGGGAGCAGGTGAGGCAGGCGATGGCCGACCTTGAAAGTAAGGAACGCCAGAATCGCATTAACCTCACGGACGGAGACGCCCGGCTGATGAAGACGCGTGGTAGCGTTTTGCTCGGTTACAACGCCCAGGCTATGGTCTCACCCTTGGAACCTGATGGGGGAGCGACCGGTATGTTCATCACGGCAGTCGGCATGGCGGACGATGGTCGTGACGATCCTCAGTTGGCTCCGATGATTGAGCAGGCTGAGGAGACGACGGGAACAAAGTCAGAGATGACGTTGGCCGACGCCGCCTACCACTCCGGCAAGGGCTTGGAAGAATGCGCTCGCAGAGATCAGTCGGTTGCGATGCCGGAGACGCGACAACAGCTGCTTGGGGACCCGTATCACAAGGACCGATTTACCTATGACGAGCCCAGCGACAGCTTCATGTGCCCGCAGGGACAGAGGCTCGAGTATCTTCGTATCCAACGCCTGAATGGAGTCCCGTGGCGTCTGTATCGAGCCTCTGAGGGCGTCTGCCAGGCGTGCCCTGCCTTCGGAGTCTGTACGAGGTCCCAAAGGTTCGGCCGTAGTGTGACGATAGGGCCTTACGACGCTGCGCTGCCATCGTGTCTGGATGTCTACCGACGAAGCTAGAGATGCGTACAAGCGGAGAAAGCCGTTGGTCGAACCGGTCTTCGGAATCATCAAAGAGCAACTGGCGGCTCGGCGGTTCCAGCTGCGCGGCAGGGTCAACGTGTCATCCGAGTGGACTTTGCTAGCCACAGCCTTCAACCTGCGCACCCTCTGGAAGATTTGGCGTCTTGGCCTCTTTGCCGATCTACTTCTTCGCGGCCCAAAGCCTTACTTCGCTTCCTAGTACTGTCGCGATAACAGCGGGCACCATTGGTCGTAAGTCCCGCCACCTGCCTCTTCTCCTACAGGCTAACCTGTTCGGCGACTATCGTTGACCCAAGTTGGTCGCAACATCGCTTCTGAGACAGGCTCATACATGGCCAGCTAGGGGGCAGTTGCATTTGCTGCGACTGCCCCCTTTGCGTGCCGGCCTAGCGTCCCGTGCCGACCAGCTCGGCCTCACGCTCCTGCTCAAGGGTTAGCGCCCATTCGAACAGCGAAGCGGTAGTCGGCAGAGGCTTTCTCCTGCGTCGCTTCGGCTTGGCCGGCTCTGCGGCCATGAACTCGGCCCAGGAGAACAGGCACTGCTGTGGCTCCGTGGCCTCGTCGTCGTGGTGCTCGTTGACCGGTGCGGGCACGTGGCCGTTCGTCGCCCCGTTGACGTGGTGGGCAGTGTCCGGGACCAGTTCAACCGTCGGCCCGATGCCGATGGCGTCGCTGTGTCCATTGTCATCGGCGTGGCACCCGTTACCGTTGACCTCGACGGCCTCCGGATCGATCTGGACCGGCCTCCAGTGCTCGTCCACCAGCAGATCCTCGGCTGCGCTCTCGGCGTCCCTGGCCTGGGCGAAGACCTCCTCCACGGCCCGGCCCTTGCCGCCGTCGGCCGGATCGAGACCCGGGCGATCAGCCGTCGGCCTGGGGCCGAACGCAACGACTGGCTAGCCCAGGCCGAGACGGTCGGCGACCGAGTACTCTTTCGCCAGACCCCGCAGCAGGTCCCAGGTAGTTTCCTCCACCGTTATGCCCTCGACCTCAAGTCGTGCGGCGCGCGAGCTCTCCATCTCTCCGGGGTAGTAGATTTCGTCGAAGCCGGCCGCTTTGGGCGTGTCCTTAAGGTACCGGGCGAACTCAGCAACCTCCCGCTTGAAGTCCTCCAGTGGACGGAAGGCCGCCACATCGAAGGCGGCCATGAAGCAGCCGTCGTTGTGTCGACCTGAGGGGTCGTGGCCGAACCCCAAGCCCGTGAGTATCCCGCACAGTATCTCGATCATGACCGAGAGTCCGTAGCCCTTGTGACCCTCGGTGCCCCCGAGCGGCAGCTGTGCTCCCCCGTCGGCCAGGTCGTTGGGATCGGTTGATGGATTGCCGTCCTTGTCGACTATCCACCCCTCCGGGATCGAAGTCCCCCTGGCGACGGCAACGGATATCTTGCCGCCGGCCACCGCGCTGGTGGCGAAGTCGATGAACATCGGACCATCCAGATCGCTTGGCACCGCCATGCAGATGGGGTTTGTACCCAATCGCCTTCTTCGCCCCCCGAAGGGCACCACGTTCTTTGCCGATCTCCCCGAGTCGGCTGTCATCAGGCCGATCAGCCCGCGTTCCGCCGCCATCAGCGGGTAGTCGGTAAGACGCCCCACGTGGCTCTGCCGGAAAACGGTTGCCGCCGCAACCCCTCGGGCTAGCGCCTTTTCGATGGTGATGTCCATGGCCCGTTCCGAGACGACGTACCCGAAGCCCCAGTGGCCGTCTATGACTGTGGACGCATCGGTTTCGGTCACGATCTCGATGGGCGCGCCCGGGACTATGTGGCCACGCCGTATCCGGTCGATGTAAACGGGGATCTGGATGATGCCGTGCGAGTCGTGTCCTGCGAGGTTCGCGGCGATCGAGTGGCGGGCCACTATCTCGGCTTCCTCGGCGCTGGCCCCGGCCGCGCAGAGCAGGACCCGCTCGATTTCCATCAACCTTTCCGCCGGTACGGTCGGCATCTTCCTACTCCTAATCTCCGGACCGTGATCTTCAGGGTCCACGTTCTCACTGCGAGAGTTGCGATAATATCGTTTCCCCCGTCGGCGGAAGGATACTTGCCGGCGGACGGCTTGGACAGGGATGGTCGGTAATGACAAGGCGCATACGAATCACGTCAGGCGAGGTCGCCGTCACCGCGAGGCTCGTCGCAAGCGAGACGGCCGAACTCGTCTGGGACGCCCTGCCGCTGGAGGCCACCGCCAGCACATGGGGCGATGAGATCTACTTTCGCACCCCGATCTCAACGGGGGAGTCTCCGGATTCCCGGGCCGTACAGGAGGTGGGGGCCGTCGCCTACTGGCCTTCGGGCCAGGCTCTGTGCCTTTTCTTTGGACCAACGCCCGCCAGCACCGGGAACGAGCCGAGGGCGATCAGCCCGGTCAACCCCGTCGGCATGATCGAGGACGACCCTCGGGTGCTCAGGTCCATCGGGCAGGGAGCGGGCATCCTGGTGGAGCGGTCATGACCGGCTCGTCGCATCCGCATCCATGACGGCCAGCTTCGTTCAGTGGCTGCGGGAATCGGTGGCCGAGCAGTGGGATCGAGAGAAGGCCCATCCCTTCGTTACCGGCATCGGCGACGGCACGCTGCCCATCGGCTCGTTCCGCTTCTACATGAGACAGGACTATGTCTTTCTCATCGGCTTTTGCCGTGCGGTGGCACTGGCGGCGGCCAAGGCCGAGCGACTTGAGGATATGGCCTGGTTCGCCCGGCTCTTGGACGAGACTCTAAATACGGAGATGGCACTGCACGTCTCGTTCTGCGGGGAGTTCGGCATAGCGGAACAAGAGCTTTTGGAAACGGAGCCCTCGCCGATGACGAAGGCCTACATCGACCACCTTGTGGGCACCGCATACGGCGGCACCGCTTTGGAGGCCGCGGCGGCCATCCTCCCGTGCTCGTGGGGGTATGCCGAGATCGGTCGCACCCTGGCGGACCGCGGCCTGCCGGACGGACAGCCCCTCTACCGCCGCTGGATCGAAACCTACGCCTCACCTGAGTTCGCCGCGCTGGCAGACTGGCTGCGCTCCTATCTGGACGGGGCCGCCGAGGGCATAGGAGAGGATGGACGGCGCCGCCTGGCCGAGATATTCGAAATTAGCAGCCGTTATGAGTACATGTTCTGGGATTCAGCGTATCGCCAGGAAGACTGGTGCACCTGATCCCGGGTAACGCGGTGGGAACCCTGCCGCTCGAAGAGATCGCAAATGCGCATTTGGTGGGTGAAAAACGCCTTTTCCGGCGGCCCGCTTCGCGCTTCAATTGGGCCTAACGGGGAGGGTTTCGGAGAAGATGCCCAAGAGCAAGAGCAAAAGGCACGTCGAGGCCGAACAGGCCTGCGAGCACTACTGGATAATAGAGTCTCCTAACGGGCCCACGAGCGCCGGGGTCTGCCAGGTATGCGGTGAGACGCGCGATTTCGCCAACTACCTTGAGAGTTCGGCATGGAGCAGCGCCGGGGTCACGCTGCAGCAGCTGTCCGAGGCTGAGCTGCGCAGAAAGTCGGCATCGGCCGGCAGGCGCAAGCCCGGTGGCCCACCCGGCAAGCGGGCGGTGACCGGCACCAGAGGCGCCTAGCGGAAAAGGTCGCTTTCCCGGTCCCTTAGAAGGGGTCGCACGCCCATCGGATCATCCGGGGGCCCCACCAGCTCTGCCGCCAGTCCGCGAACGATCGCCAGCGGCACGCCCTTCGTCTTGCCCATCACCAGCTCCGCTGCACCTGCAACCTCGTCGGCAGTGGCCATTTCCGTCACCCTCATCACGCGCCCGAAAGCATCCTCAGTACCTCGGTAGTCGATCAATGGCCTGAGGCCGGCTATTCCGATGGCGACGTTGGCGTGGCCTGTGCGCCATGGGCGGCCGAAGGTGTCGGCGATAACGACCGCGAGACTTTCGATCCCCGCAAGGGCCCTTACCTGCCCGGCGATCGCCATCGCCGATGCGTCGGGATCCTCAGGCAGCAGCAGGGCCACGTCTCGGCCCGGCACGTTGGATGTGTCGATGCCGGAATTCGCACACACGAGGCCGTGCGCCGTCTCGGTGATCAGAATGCCGCGCTCCGGGTCCTCCCTGATGATCGCCCGGCTTTCCCTGAGCGCCAGCTCGACCATTCTGGCGTCCTTGCCGCTCGCGGCGGCGAACCGTATCGCCCTTTCGGAGGGTTCGACCCCGAGGAGGCTTACCTGCCGGCCCTCCGCCTTGGAGACCACCTTCTGGGCAACGACGAGGACGTCCCCCTCTTCGAAGGGATCTCCCTGCTCAAGAGCGGCCCTTACGAACAGCTCCGGTACGTCGTCTCCAGGCTCGACCTGCGGGATGCCACCTATGCCGATGATATTGATTCGCTGGATGGCCATGCTGAGCGCCCCTGTGAATCGGGGCGCTCGGGTTTATAGCACGGCGTTTTTCGGGCTGTCAACGCCGGAATCCCCGGTGCTATACTCACCGTCGCCACGCCGTCCCCGATCCGGCCTGGTGAGTTCCTAGTATGTCCGATCATTTGCCGTCCACGCCGCTGTGCAGAAGCTTGCTCTTCGTGCCCGGCAACCGTCCCGACATGCTCGACAAGGCGCTCGGACTACGTCCAGACGTGTTCGTTCCGGACATGGAGGACTCGGTGCCGGCGTCCGAGAAGCGGTCGGCCCGCATCTGCGTTTCCGACCACCTCAGTCGCCTTGCCGGGACGGACAGGCCCGTCCTGCCCAGGGTCAACGCAATAGGGTCGGCGCTGATCGACGACGACCTGGCGGCGGTAGTCGGACCTCAGGTATACGGGGTGTCCGTGGGCAAGGTTGGCTCGGCCGCCGATCTGGCCGTCCTCGACGCCAAGCTGTCGCGCCTGGAGGCGGCGGCGGGTCTGGACCCCGGCTCCATCCGGGTCGTGGCCTGGTTGGAAACCGCGGCGGGGATCGTTGGGGCCGCCGACATATGCCGGTCTTCCGCTCGTCTCGCCGCGGTTGCCTTCGGGGCAGAGGACCTGACAAACGACATGGAGATGCCGCGGCACGTCGACGGAGGGGAGAACCCGGCGCTTGCCTTTGCCCGCAGCTCGATCACCCTCGCTGCGCGGGCGGCGGACATCCCGGCCCTGGACACGCCCTTCTTCGGTTTTCGTGATACGGACGGCCTCGAGCGCGACTGCGCCCGCGCGCGGTCTGCCGGTTTTGCCGGAAAGTTCGCCATCCACCCCGCCCAGATAGACGTGATCAACAGGGCATTTTCGCCATCCCCACAGGAGGTCGAGCGCGCCCTGCGGGAGGTGGAGGCGTTCGAAGCCGCCGAGCGGGAGGGCAGAGGCTCCACCTCGCTCGACGGCCAGGTCATAGACGTGCCCGTGGTAGAAAGGGCGCGTAAGCTGCTGCGCCGGCACCAGGCCGTGCGCTCGGAGGGACATTGATATGGCGGAGGACCGCATTCACCTTAAGGGGATGGTGTTCTACGGGCATCATGGTGTCAGCCCTGAAGAACAGGCCCTCGGCCAGAGGATCGAGGTGGACCTGGAGGTCGAGGCCGATCTGGCGGCGGCGGCCCTCGAGGACGATCCCGGGCAGACCATCGACTACGCCGAGCTCTACCGGATTACGCGCGAGGTAGTGGAGGGGGATCCGGTCCGCCTGCTTGAGACCATCGCTCAGCGCGTGGCCGATCGCATCCAGGACGAATACGATGTGGGCGCCGTCTGGGTCAAGGTGATGAAGCCCGGCGCGCCCATCGATGGCAGCGTCCTTGGCCATGCCGCCGTGGAGATCCTCAGGGAGGCGGAAGAGGAGGAGGAGGAGGAGGAGGAGGACGGCGACGAATACGAGGACGAGCCAGGCTAGTCAATGCTCCTTCTGATCAGCTTTAAGGCAAGGGAAAGCTATACCGAGGAGGTCGGGAGGCGCGGTCTGGAGCTGTTCGCCCGCTGGGAGCAGCCCGAGGGCTTTCGGATGCTGCACCACTACCTGCGCGCGGACGGCGGAGGCATAGCCATCGTCGAGGCGGAGACGGCGGCCGCGGTGCTCGACTTTACGATGTCATTCGACTTCGAGCACACCTATGAGGTGACGCCGGTCGTGGAGGCCTCGGAAGCGGTGACGATCTTTAGGAAGATAGAAGAGTGGCGTTCCTGAGACGCCGGAGCTGGGTTTGGCAGCCGGACGCTGGCTTTCGACGACCTATCCTTAGGGCGTGTCAGGCCGCGCGCGAGCCGGCTGCTAAACTGGTCGGCGCCCCATGCCACCAAGGGAGGAGGACCAGTAAATGCCCATAGTCAAGGTCGAGATGTGGCCCGGCAGGACCCGGGACCAGAAGGCCAAGCTGGCGCGCGAGATAACGGACGCCTTTGAGCGCATCGGCACCCCCAGGGAGGCGACCATAGTCGTGTTCGAAGATGTCGAAAAGCACAACTGGGCCCAGGCCGGGGCCCTGGCGGACGAGTCGTAAGGCTCATTGACCGCCCGCTTTCGGGCAGTCTATACTCAGGTTTATAGACAGATATAGCAGAAGGCTGCGAACAGGAATAGTAGGTCTCCAGCACGGCCGAGAGAGCCGGGTGAGCTGTGAACCGGTGCCGGGGGCAGAGACCGAATGGACCTGGGAGCCGCCGCCCGAGCCGCAAGGTCGGGGGGAATGCGTCGTCGGACGCTGCTCCCCACCGAGCGGGGTAGGGTTGGACGGGATTGGCTCCGTTACAAATGCCCGGGGCGCCGAGCGCGTCCCTTAAGAGAGTCCCGGCCGCGCGCCGGGAAAACAGGGTGGCACCGCGGCAAGGCCCGTCCCTCGATTGGGGGCGGGCCTAATTTTTTGCGCCTTAGGGCGGGTCATATGAACGAAGAGAAGATACGGGTTTTTTCCGGGATACAGCCGTCGGGCAACATGCAGCTGGGCAACTACCTTGGCGCGGTCAAGGGCTGGGTCGACGGGCAGGGTCGCGGCATCAACTACTTTTGCATCGTCGACCTTCATGCGATAACGGTCAGGCAGGACCCGGAAGAGCTGCGCGAGCAGACGCGATCACTCGCTGCCATGCTGTTCGCCTGCGGAATCGATCCGGCACTCAGCACCCTTTTCGTCCAGAGCCACGTCTCGGCCCACGCCGAGCTCGCCTGGATTCTCAACTGCGTCACCCCGGTGGGCTGGCTTGAGCGTATGACCCAGTACAAGGAAAAGGCCCGGAACCGCGAGCGCGTATCCGTGGGCCTGCTCGACTATCCGGTGCTGCAGACCGGGGACATAGTGCTGTACGACACCCACGAGGTTCCGGTGGGGGAGGATCAGCGCCAGCACGTTGAGCTTGCCCGGGACATCGCAGAACGCTTCAACCGCCTCTACGGCGACACCTTCGTCGTGCCCAGACCCGTTATCTCCCAGGTGGCCGCCAAGGTGATGGCCCTTAACGATCCCATGGTGAAGATGTCCAAGAGCTTCGCACACGTCCGCGGGCACGCCGTACAGATGCTGGACGAGCCCGGGGAGATAGAGCGGACCTTTAAGCGAGCGGTGACCGATTCCGGCAATGAGATCAGGTTCTCCGACGACCCGGACAAAGCCGGGGTGAACAACCTGCTCGGCATCTACCAGGTGGTCACCGGCAAGGCCGAAGCGCAGGTGGAGGCTGATTTCGCCGGCGCAAGGGGGTACGGGGACCTGAAGGCGCGTGTGGCCGAGGTCGTGATGGACGAGCTTTCGCCGATCAGGGCCCGTTACGCCGGGCTGATGCGCGATCCGGGCGAGTTGGACCGGCTGCTGCGTATCGGTGCGGAGTCCGCCAGCGATTTCGCCGTGCCCAAGCTGGATGCGGTCAAGGAGCGGGTGGGACTGACCAGCCCCGGCATGGGCACGCTGGACTAAGAGATGAACGCCGCCGAATACGTCCCTTCGCTTGACGAGGTGCTCGGACTGCGGTCCCGGGTGACCGAGGGCAATCTCGTGCCGATATCCCGTGACATCAGGGCTGATCTCGAGACTCCCGTCTCGGCCTACATGAAGGTCGCGCGCGGGCCATACTCGTTCCTGCTTGAGAGCGTCGAGGGGGGAGAGCGCATCGCCCGCTACAGCTTCATCGGCACCGAGCCCTACGATGTCATAAAGACGGGCCCGGGACAGCCCCACGGCCTTGTGGACCCGCTCTTGCCGGTGGAGACCGCGCTCTCCGGCTTCAAGGTCGTGCCCGGATTCGAGTCCACCCGGTTCGACGGCGGTGCCGTGGGCTACCTGGCCTATGAGGCGGTAAACCACTTCGAGCGCCTACCCTCGCCCGAGCTAGATTCGCTCGGCCTCCCCGAGTCGGTCTTCATGCTCTGCGACACCTATCTCGTCTTCGACCACGTTCGCCACCGAATCCGCATCATCAGCCACGCGAGGCTCGACGGAGATGTCGCCGCCTCCTACCGACGTGCGAGGGCGAGAATCGACGAGATCGCCGAGCGGCTCGAGTCGCCCCTGGGATCCTCATCTGGAGCCCTGGCGAGGGAACGAAGGGGGCGAGCGGTGAGGGTGGAGACCAGCGCCGGCTCCGCAGCACTGGACATCGCCGGCGTTCCCGTGACCGCCAACATGAGCCGGGACCACTACGATGACGCCCTGTCCACGATCAACGACTACATACACGCAGGGGACTGCATCCAGGTAGTTTTCGCCCAGCGCTTCAGCGTTGCCGCCGATGCGCCGCCACTGGACATCTATCGGGCGCTTCGGAGCATCAACCCGTCGCCGTACATGTTCTACCTGGACCTGGACGGCTTTCAGATCATAGGCTCTTCCCCGGAGATGCTCGTGCGCTGCGTCGATGGCGAGATCGACTACCACCCCATAGCGGGCACCCGCCCCAGGGGGGCCAGCAGGGAGGAGGACGACAGGCTTGCCGCCGAGATGCTTGGAGACGAGAAGGAGCAGGCGGAGCACATCATGCTCGTCGACCTCGGCCGCAATGACGTCGGACGGGTCAGCGCCCCCGGCACGGTCGAGGTCACGCAGCTGATGGACGTGGAGCGTTACTCGCACGTCATGCACATCGTCTCCCACGTCAGGGGGCGCCTGCGTTCCGACATGACCTGCTATGACGCCCTGCGCGCCTGCTTTCCGGCGGGAACCGTATCGGGCGCGCCCAAGATCAGGGCGATGGAGATCATCGCCGAGCTCGAGCCGGAAAAGCGCGGACCATATGCCGGGGCGGTCGGATACTTCTCACTCTCGGGCCACATGGATACGGCCATAGCCCTGCGAACCATGGTGATCAAGGAAGGCGTCGCCCACGTGGAGGCCGGCGGCGGCATAGTCGCCGACAGCGACTGCGACGCCGAGTACGAAGAGACCATCAACAAGGCCAGCGCCGTAGTCAGGTCGATATCGGAGGCCGGGCCATGATCCTGCTCATAGATAACTACGACTCCTTCACCTACAACATCTACCAGTTCATGTGCGAGCTGGGAGCACAGGTTGAGGTGCTTCGCAACGACGAGGCGACGATCGAGGAGATCGACCTGATGGCCCCGGAGCGCATCGTGGTGTCCCCCGGACCGAAGACGCCATCTGAGGCCGGCGTCTCCGTCGACGCCGTACGCCACTTCGGTCCCAGGCTTCCCGTGCTCGGGGTCTGCCTCGGGCACCAGTGCGTGGGCGAGGCCTTCGGGGGCTCAGTGGGCGCGGCCGGCGAGATAATGCATGGGAAGACCTCGCTCGTGCACCACGACGGCCTGGGCGTGTTTGCGGGACTTCCCAGCCCGTTCAAGGCGATCCGGTACCACTCGCTTGCCATCGACCGCGATCGCCTTCCCGGGGACTTGCAGGTCTCCGCCTGGACCGAGCGGGGAGTGATAATGGGCGTTCGCCACGCCGATCACCCGGTCGAGGGAGTGCAGTTCCACCCCGAGTCGATCAAGACCGAGCACGGCAAGGCCCTCCTTAAGAATTTCATCGAGCTTCCCCTCCCCTCAACTGGGTGAGCCGATGATCAAGGAGGCGATAGACACCCTCGTTTCAGGGACGGACCTTAGCGGCGACCAGACGGCCGCGGTCATGGCCGAGATCATGGACGGGACGGCCACCCCGGCGCAGTTCGGTGCCTTTGTCACGGCGCTGCGGCTTAAGGGTGAGACACCGCAGGAGATCGCGGGAATGGCCCGCGCAATGCGCGATCGATCCCTGCGCGTCAACGTGCCCGGCCCGCTGGTCGACACCTGCGGCACCGGGGGCGATTCTTCAGGCACGTTCAACATATCGACGACCTGTGCCTTCGTCGTCGCCGGGGCCGGCGTGAAGGTCGCAAAGCACGGGAACCGGGCAATGAGCTCCGGCTCGGGCAGCGCCGATGTGCTCGAGGCCCTCGGCGCCAGGGTCGACCTCGGTCCGTCCGGCGTCGAGAGGTGCCTTAACGAGACGGGCTTCGGGTTCATGTTCGCCCAGAGGTTCCATCCCTCGATGAAGTTCGCCGCCGGCCCGAGGCGCGAGATCGGCATACGCACCGTCTTTAACATACTCGGCCCGCTAACGAACCCCGCCGGCGCACGTGCCCAGATGATCGGGGTCGCCGATCCCGCGGTCGCCCCGAAGATGGCCCGCGTGCTGTCCTTGCTCGGGTCGGACCGCGCGCTGGTCGTGCATGGAGGCGGAGGTCTCGACGAGATCAGCCTCGCCGGCGAGAGCCGCGTTTGGGAGCTCAGCCGCGGCGAGGTACGTGAGTACACCGTTGCGGCCGAGGAGATTGGCCTTTGCCAGGTGGACGCAGAGTCGATCCGCGTGGACGGCGCCGACCAGAGCGCAAGGGTCCTTCGGGACGTCTTGTCCGGCTCGAGCACGCCGGCGCGGCAGGTCGTGCTGGCCAACGCTGCCGCGGCCCTGCTTGCGGCCGATCGCGTCGACTCTCTCAGCGAGGGAGTCGGTCTGGCTGCACGGTCAATAGACTCCGGCGCCGCCGCAGGCGTCCTGGAGGCCTTCGTCGACCTGAGCCGGGACCTGGGATAGGGGGGAGCAGATGCCTTCAGCGGATGCCCCGGACATACTCAGGCAGATAGTCGAGGTAAAGGCGCGCGAGGTCGAGCGACTCAAGCGCGCCGTTCCAGCACCGGAGCTGGAAGCGCGGGCGGGACGCCAGCGGTCCCCCCTCAACCTGGCGGGCGCCCTCACCGGGGCCGGAATTCGCATAATCGCCGAGATAAAAAAGCGCTCCCCGGCCAAGGGCGACCTTCGGACCGACCTGGACGTCGCGGCGCTTGCGGGCGACTACATCCACGGAGGTGCGGCGGCCATCTCCGTCCTTACCAACGCCGACCACTTCGGCGGCAGCGTCGATGACCTGTCAACGGTCGCCGAGCTCGCCCACGGACGGGAAATTCCGGTACTGCGCAAGGAGTTCATATTCGATCCATATCAGGTGCTCGAAGCCAGGGCCTACGGCGCCGATGCCATACTCCTGATCGTGGCCATGCTGAACCCGGATGAGCTGTCGAGCCTGAAGCGGCTGGCGGAGAAGATGTGGATGCAGGCACTCGTCGAGGTGCACGATGAGGCGGAGCTCGAGGTGGCCCTAGAGGTTGGGGCTGAGATCATCGGCATCAATAACCGCGACCTGCGCACGTTCGTCACAGATCTGGCGACGACGGAGCGACTGGCGGGCCGGGTCCCCGCCGGAAAGCTCGTCGTCGGAGAGAGCGGGATCCATGGCCGGGAGGATCTGCACCGCATAGCCGCCGCGGGGGCCCACGCCGCTCTCATCGGGGAATCCCTGGTAGTCTCGGCGGACCCGGTCGCCAAGCTAAGGGACCTGCTCGCATGACGCTGGTAAAGATCTGCGGCCTGAAGGATCCGGTCACCGCCTCGGTCGCCGCCGACGCGGGGGCGGACCTCATTGGTTTCGTGTTCGTCGAGGGTGTCAGGCGCCAGCTCACTCCCGAAAGGGGCGCCGCCATCATCTCCAGATATCGCAGGGCACGCCGACGCCCCGGCCCCGGTCTGGTCGGACTGTTTGCAAATCAGCCGGCAGGCTTCGTCAACGAGGTGGCTCGGACCTGTCGCCTGGACTTCGTCCAGCTGTGCGGCGGCGAGGGCCCCGACTATTGGCAGCGCATGGAAGCGGCGGTCATAAGGCAGATCAAGGTGCGACTGGATGAGCCCGGCATAGACGACGTCACGGGCCGGTTAATGGAGGATGTTGACCGTGTCCACAGGGCCGGGCACAGGCCTATGCTGGATGCCTACGAACCCGGCCAGCTCGGCGGCACCGGCTCGACTTTCGATTGGTCGATCGCCAGGGCCGTTGCGGCTACCCGGAAAATCGTTCTCGCAGGTGGTTTGACACCGGATAACGTCGGCGCTGCAATCGAAATGGTCGCACCCTGGGCCGTAGACGTATCGAGTGGTGTAGAAACCGATGGCGAAAAGAACCACGCCAAGATAGGGGCGTTCCTTGAGGCCGCCCGCGCGGCGGATGGAGCCTTGACACCCTGAGCGGCAGTCGCCTAGCCTGAGCGCCGCACCCGCTTGTAGGCATGCCCGCCGGACCCGGCGGGGCAGTACTAAGAAACTTCGGGGGGACAGTTGGCTTACGAATTCAATCACGTCCATCTCAAGGCCGAGGACCCGGCCGCAGCTGCCGAATGGTATGGCAGGGCGTTCGGCTTTACGGTCGCAAACGACTGGTCAAGGGAGTTCGGCGACCGCTTCATCGCCTGCGACACCGTTGACGGGGTTCGGGTCAACATCTCCAACGCCAGGACCGGCGAATCTCTCGGAGCGGGCGACCCCGGCGCGCACTACGGCATAGAGCACTTCGGCGTGAACGTTGACGATGTCGATGCCGAGATCGAGCGTCTGGGTGGCCTTGGGGCCGAACTGCTCGAGGGCCCCATCGATGTGGCGGGAGGTCTTCGCATCGCCTTCGTCAAGTGTCCCCAGGACACCAGGGTCGAGTTGCTGCAGCTGCCCGGGTAGGGCAGGGCTGACGCCGTGGCTAGGCAGGTCTTTTCTCCCGACCCAACAGGTGGTCCCTCCGGGTACTCGCCTGCCGCCGGCGTGGGTGGAACGGTCTTTGTGTCCGGCCAGGTGGCACTGGACGGGGAGGGAAACCTGGTCGGTGAAGGAGACTGCGGCGCCCAGGCCGAGCAGTGCCTGCGAAACATCGGAGTGGCCCTTAAGGCAGCCGGCGCGGACTGGGACGACGTGGTAAAGGTGACAACGTTTCTGGTGGATGCGTCGGACTATCAGGCCTATGCCGACGCCCGGCTAAGGATGTTTCCCTCAGGTGGACCAGCGTCCAGCACCGTGATCGTTGCGGCACTGGTAAGGCCGGAGTTCCTCATCGAGATAGAGGCGGTGGCCATCGTCGCCGATCGGAGCTAGGCCCAGCGCACGCGATGTCCGGCGACGAGAGATGCATATTCTGCAAGATAGCGTGCGGCCGGTTGCCGGGCGAGTTCTTGCATCGTGATGAGAGCTGTTTTGTGATCCGGGACATCGCGCCGTCGGCCCGGGTGCACCTGCTGGTGATTCCCAACGACCACTTCACCCACCTGGACAACCTGACCGCAGAAGCGGAACCGATGGTGGGTCATCTGGCGGCGGTCGCCCACAGGGTCGCCGAGGCGGAGGGGGTCGCAGAGTCCGGCTATCGCCTGGTGGTAAACCAGAGGGACGACGCCGGGCAGGTGGTCGACCACCTGCACCTGCACGTTCTCGGCGGCGAGAAGCTTGGGAGCATGGTGTAGTGCCGTCCCTGACCGTGCTCGTTGCAAAGCAGTTCAACAACCTGCCGCGCTCGCTGCAGGTGCACATGAACCGAACGCGCATCCTGGCCTCGGAATTGGCAGGGCGACACGGGGTTCCCGTGGAGCCCAGCGACCTGGCCGCCTCCACGCATGACCTGCTGAAGGCAGAGGCGGACCACGTCCTGGTGGAGATGGCGCAAAAATACGGCGTCGAGATGGGACCTCTCGAGAGGGAGAGGCCGATGCTCTTGCACGGGCCGGTTGCCGCTGCCTGGATGGAGGTCGAGGGAGGCCTCAAGGATGAGAGGGTGGCCGATGCCGTCCGGTGGCATACCTACGGCTGGGAGGAGATGGATGGGGTCGGCAAGGTCGTGTTCGTCGCCGACAAGGTCGAACCCTGGAAGGTGGACGCGGACCCGGAGCTCGGGCCGATACGGGAGCTCGCCGACTCGGACCTGGATGCGGCGATCGTAGCCATCCTGGAAAAGCGCGAGGCCGACTTCGCCGCCAAGGGCAGATCGCCACATCCCCTGAGCATCGCCCTGCTGGCAAGGCTCAGGGATAGCCGATGAGGGCCGCCCTGCTGCGCGGACCGCATGTGCCCGTCGAGATCGAGCAGGTCGACCTGGACGATCCGGGCCCCGGGGAGGTCCGGGTTGGCATGGTTGCCGCCGGCGTCTGCCGCAGCGACCTTCACAGGCTGAGCGGCCACACCGTCGTAAAGACGCTTCCGTTCATCCTGGGCCACGAGGGTGCGGGCATCGTAGAGCAGGTGGGAGAGGGCGTGGGCTCGGTGTCCCCGGGGGACCACGTGGTGATGTCCCTGACGGCCCAGTGCGGCCGCTGCCGCAACTGCACGGCCGGCAGGCCAAACCTCTGCGAATGGCACGCCCTGGGCACCGGGCGCATGCCGGATGGCACGCGCCGCTTCAGCCAGGACGGAGAGCCTGTTTTCGCAGACCTGGCCGCGTTTTCGGAGGGGACCGTGGTAGCCGAGAGCTACCTGGTCAAGATTAGAGACGACGTCCCGCTCGAAAAGGCGTGCCTTGTTGGCTGCGGGGTAATGACCGGAATAGGCGCCGTCGTCAACAGGGCAAGGGTGGAGCCCGGTGCGACAACGGTCGTGATCGGATGCGGAGGCGTCGGACTCAATGTTGTCCAGGGCTGCTCGATTGCGTCGGCGTCCAAGATCATCGCCGTGGACAACGTCGAGACCAAGCTAGAGCTTGCAGAGTCGGTGGGAGCGACCCACCTGGTCAATTCGGCAAGGGTTGATGCCCCTACCGAGATCGATCGCCTTACCGGCGGCGGCGCTGACTACTCTTTCGAGGTCGTCGGCATCGCAGAGACGCTGAGGCTGGCGTTCTCGGCGATAAGGCCGGGAGGCACCGCCGTCATGGTGGGCCTGCCCGCTCAGGAGGCCGAGATCTCGGTGCCCGGCCGCGCTCTCTTTTTCGATCGGACGCTCATGGGCACCTTCTACGGAGCCGCTCGTCCTCGCCAGGACTTTGAATGGATCCTGGACATGTACATGGACGGCCGCCTGAAACTGGACGAGCTGGCGACCAGGGTGCGCCCGCTCGAAGAGCTCAATGAGGCCTTCGAGGACATGGAGTTGGGCCGCGCCGCCCGCACCGTCCTGACCTTCTGACCGGCCGGGACCGGACCAGTCGTGCCCGCTCTGACGAAGGAGATCAGCCGTCGGGCCGGACCAGCGAGCCCAGCTCTGCGGCTAGGTTGAACAGCAGGGGCAGGCCCCCCGTGTGGAAGAACACCGAGATGTCGCCCGGCCCGGTGCGGCCCCGCCGAACGTCGTCTATCAGGGCGGCGAAGCCCTTTGCTGTGTACACAGGGTCCAGCAGCATCCCGTCGGTCCGCGCGGCGATCTCGATCGCCTCCAGACCAGGCTGAGACGGCACGCCGTAACCCTCTCCAACGTAGTCGTCACGATTGTCGATGTCCTCGGCGCTCACCGAGATGTCGAGTCCCATGAAGGCGGCCGCCCTGTTCACTCCATCGGCTACGACGTGCGCGGCACCGCCGTCTACGTAATCGACGGCCGAGCCCACCACGCGTGCGGGAAGGCCGAGCGCCCTCACGGCCAGCTCCAGTCCGGGCTGCCCCTTGCCGGTAGAGGTTATGTACAGGGACAGACGACCCAAGTCGACACCGCGCTCATCCAGTTGGCCGAGCAGCTCGAGCGTAGCGTCCACGTAGGCCACGGCCGACGTGATCGGAAACAGAGGGCTGTCGCTTATCACCCAGGGTCTTTTGCCCTCGGCCCTGAGCTCTGCCACGATCCCGTCGATCGCCGCACGCTGGCCAGCAGCGTCGCCGCCGAACACCACCCTTGCCCCGAGCACGTAGTTGACCAGCAGATTCCCCGTGATCACGTCCGGACGCTGGCCCCTCAGCACCAGCACCGTCTCCAGGCCGTGCCGGTTGGCGGCGGCGGCCGTCTGGCGGGCTGAATTTGACAGGACATCCAGCCCCATGATGACGGTGTCCGCACCCTTCCCGAGAGCTTCGGCCATGCGGAACTCAAGGTTGCGCACCTTGTTGCCGCCGAGTGCCAGCCCCGTCAGGTCGTCGCGCTTCACCAGGACGGTCGGCCCCCCGAGCCTCTCTGCAAGGCGCGGCATGTCCTCCAGCGGCGTCGGCAAGAGGGCGAGGGGAACCCTGGGGACCCGGTCGATGCGGTCCCGTAGCTGCCGCCGGGATAGCGGGGGAGTGGTCAGACTCGCGGACATGTCAGGCTCCGAATGCGGTAAGGGGCCCGAGGACGGCGATTCGGGAGGTCCATCGCGATCCGGATCAGGTGGACCCGGGACTTGCCGTTGGCCGATCAGCTGGTTTCGGGGATGCCCAGCTGGGCGGCCAGGCGCCTTCGCTGGCGCTCGCAATCCCGCAGCGCAGTCTTGAGGCGCTCCTCTTCGGTGACATCCATGTAGTATCCGATGGCGGCTCGCCGGCTGCCGTAGTAGAAGAAGGTAATCCCTCCGACGATCCAGCGAATATCACCGCTGCGCGTTCGGATCCTGAACTTGTAAGGGACCTTGCGTCGTCCGCGCAGCATGTCCCTTGCCGCCTTGCTGACCTTGTCACGGTCCCCGTGAACCACCAGGAACAGCGGGCTCTTGCCGATCAGTTCACCGTGTGGATAGCCGGTGCTCTGCTGAAAGTACAGGTTGGTCAGGCTGAACACGCCGTCTTCGACCACGTACACGCCGACGGGTGAATTGGAGAACATCGACAGGAACATCTGCGAGGCGAGGGAGTCGAAGTCGGAGTAGTCGCGACGCAGCCGGTCCAGATCCGGCGGCGCCTGACGCCCCGAGTTGCCCCGGACTGCGGTCCTATCCACTCTGTCTGCTTCTTCCATAGCCCTGATGCCGGCGGATTGGCCGGGGTCTCCCCTCCGTAGGGGCCGGCGACCTCTAAAGCGGCCCCAATTCCGTCCCTCGCTGCCTAGCCCACCATCCCCGGGTGGATCGTATGCCAGTGTGCGAATATTATCACCCCGACATGGCCACCCTGCACATCGTCGCCACTCCGATAGGCAACCTAGGGGACTTGTCGGCCCGGGCGCTGGAGGTCCTGGCTTCGGTTGATCTCATAGCGGCCGAGGACACCCGGGTAACCCGGCGCCTGCTGAGCCGCTACGGTATCTCCACGCGGCTTACCAGCTACCACGAGCACAGCCCCGCCTCCAAACTCGACAGCCTCCTGGCATCGCTGGCGGAAGGGGACGTTGCGGTTGTGTGCGACGCCGGCACGCCCGGCATCAGCGACGCCGGGCGCGATCTGGTGCGTGCCGCGGCGGCGGCCGGAGCTGGCGTGGTCGCCGTGCCCGGCCCCTCCGCAGTCACGTCCGCGGTGTCAATATCCGGTCTGGCGATCGGGGGGTTCGTATTTCTGGGCTTTTTGCCCAGGGCGCGGGGAGAGCGCCGGGCACTGCTGGCCGACAGGGCGGAAGAGAGGCTCGCACTGGTCATGTTCGAAGCCGCGAGGCGCCTGCGCTCGTCGCTGGCCGACATGCTGGATGTGCTGGGCGATCGGCAGATCGCCGTATGCAGGGAGATTACCAAGGTCCACGAGGAGGTGTTTCGCGGGCCAATCTCGGAGGCGCTGGATCACTTTACGCAGCCCAGGGGCGAGCTGACGCTGGTGGTGGAGGGGGCCCGGGGCCGCCTCCCGGACCCCGGGGCGCTCGAGGAGGAGGCGGCACGAATGCTCGCGCGGCTGCGATCCGGGGGCGCCAGCGGTCGGGACGCCGTCTCCGAGGTCACCCGCGCCACCGGGCTTGCCAAGCGCCGCGTGTACGAGCTTTGGCGGGGCGGATGATACCATTCGAATGTGAGTGGGCTTTGGGCCGCCTTGCGGGCCGCGGAGTCGCTCTGATCCTCTGATGCCCACGGACGCACCCGAAAAGATTCTCGTAGCCGTCGCCTGGCCATACGCTAACGGCTCCATCCATGTCGGACACATCGCTGGCACCTATCTGCCGGCCGACATCTTCGCCCGCTATCACCGCAAGAAGGGCAATGACGTGCTCATGGTGTCGGGGAGCGACGCCCATGGAACGCCAGTCACGCTCGAGGCGGAAAGACGGGGGATCGATCCGGAACAGATAGTCGGCGGGTACCAGGCCGAGTTCCTGGACAACTGGGAGCGGCTGGGCATCTCCTTCGACCTGTTCACCACGACCCACACCGACAACCACACCGCCGTCTCCCAGGACATCTTCCAGACGCTCAGGCGAAACGGTTACCTGTACGAGGAGTCGATGCTGCTCCCCTACAGCGAGCTAGACAAACGTTTCCTGGCCGATCGCTACGTGGAAGGAACCTGCCCCCACTGTGGCTACGAGAAGGCGAGGGGAGACCAGTGCGAGGACTGCGGTCGCACCCTGGATCCCAAGGACCTGATCGACATCAGGAGCCGGGTAAGCGGAGACGCCCCGGTCTTCCGGGAGACCAGGCACTACTTCTTCAGGCTCTCGGCCTTCCAGAGGCGGCTGGAGGAATGGGTCGAGGAGGGCAAGGAGCACTGGAGGCCGAACGTCCTGAACTTTACGAAGGGCTTCCTTAAGGGCGGTCTAAAGGATCGGCCCATCACCCGCGACATCGAATGGGGAGTGCCCCTGCCGACCAACTCGATGGGAGGTGATTCGCCGGATGCGGGCAGACGGCTCTACGTGTGGTTCGAGGCGGTGATCGGATACCTTTCGGCCTCCAAGGAGTGGGCCCAACTGAGGGGAGAGCCGGATGCCTGGAACCGCTTTTGGACCGGCGACGCCCACGCATATCACTTCATGGGCAAGGACAACATCACTTTTCACACCATACTGTGGCCGGCCATGCTGATGGGATACGGCGGCCTGAACCTTCCCCATGACGTCCCGGCGAACGAGTACCTGAACATGGAGGGCTTTAAGCTGTCGACCAGCGGCAACTGGGCCGTATGGCTTCCCGACTACCTGGACCGCTACGAGCCCGACCCGCTCAGGTACGTCTTGGCCGCCAACATGCCTGAGGCATCGGACTCGGATTTTTCCTGGCGCGAATACGTGCGCGCCAACAACGACGAACTGGTGGCCACCTGGGGCAATCTGGTCCACCGCGTGCTGAGCATGACTCACCGCAACTTCGGTGCGGTTCCGGAGCATTGCGCCGACCGGCAGGACGCGGAAGGAGAGGAACTGCTCAAGGCAGCGAGGACCCTGCCGGGAGAGGTTGGCGCGGACATCGGAGCGGCACGTTTCCGACGGGGCCTGGAGCGTTCGATGGGCCTTGCGAAGATGGCCAACCGATACATAGAGAACCGCCGGCCCTGGAGCGCCGTAAAGACCGATCGCGATCACGCGGCGGCAACCCTATGGACGGCGGTCTCGGTGATCAATTGCCTCAAGACCACCATCTACCCGTACCTGCCGTTCAGCTCGCAGAGGCTTCATGAGATGCTCGGATTCGTGGACCGGGTCGATGGTCGGACCTGGAGCTGGGACGAGGAGGAAATCCAGCCCGGATCGCCAATCGCCGCCCCTCAGCCCCTTTTTGCCAAGCTCGACGAGGCACTCGTCGAGAGCGAGGCGGCCAAGCTTGGCGTCTGACCGACTGGCAGTCTCCACTCCCGACCTGGACGAGATCTACGCGCCGATATCCGGCAGCCTCGCCCGGGTCGAGGACAAGCTGGCCCGGGTGGGGGATGGCAGGTACCTGTACCTGGCTGAGCCGCTGGACCACGTCCTTCAGTCCTTCGGAAAGATGCTGCGCCCGGCCGTTACCCTGATGTCGTCACGTTTCCATCCCAACGACGGCCGAAAGGTCGAACTTATGGCGGGTGCGGTGGAGCTCCTTCACGTGGCCACCCTGATTCACGACGACACCGTTGACGAGTCGGATCTCCGCAGGGGCAGGGCGACCGTAGCCAGCCTGTGGGGCCGCAACGCCGCGGTGGTCGTGGGCGACTACATCTTCGCCGCCTCCGCCAGCTTCGTGTGCGATACGGAGAACGTGAGGGTCATCCGCCGATTTGCCGAGACCATCATGGAGCTTTCTAAGGGCCAGCTGCATGAGATGGCCAATGCATTCGATCCCGGGCAGGACATGAAGGGGTACACCGACCGCATATACAGCAAGACGGCTTCGCTGTTCGCGACGGCGGCGGAGTCGGGAGCGGTGCTCAGCGGGGCGGGCGAGGAGACGGTTCAGGCGCTGCGGAGCTACGGGTGCAACCTGGGAATGGCCTTCCAGGTGGTCGACGACATACTCGATGTTCGAGGCAGCACCGAGGATGTGGGCAAGCCTGTCGGCAATGACCTGCTGAACGGCGTCGTTACCCTGCCCGTGTTCGCATATGCAAAGAGCCATCCCGAAGACGGGTCGGTCGCCGAGTTCTTCGCCAATCCACAGGACCGGGCTCCTGCCGAGCGCGTGCTGCGCGCCGCCAGGGCGCCGGAGGTGATCGATGAGGCCTACGCCTTCGCAAAGGAAATGTGCGACCGGGCCCGGAACAGTCTGGCTGCACTGCCGGATACCGGCGAGCGGCGCTCTCTGCTAGACCTCGTCGATTATGTGATGGCCCGCGACAGGTAGGACCCGCCCACGTTTCCTACCGGATGACCGACATGGGCGTGGCGTTCAGACGAGAGATGACCGAGCGCTCGCGGTCGAGCATCTCGGTGACCCTCGGCAGCATCTCGTTTTCCCACCTCTCGCTTTCGTATATCGCCTTGTAGAGCCGCTCGCGCTCGCTCTCCGACTCGAATCGACGTATCCACACATAGTGGTCGGGATCCTCCTCGTCTACGAAGGATGCGACCACCACCACCCCCCTTGAGATCTGAAACGGGATCACCGTTTCATCCATGTAGCGAGCCCACTGTTCGCGCTTGCCGGGCCTGCACCAGTACTGCCTCAACTCAAATAGCATGTCGTTCTCCTGTACTCATCTATCCTGTCCTCGTTGCCACCGCCGGTACCCTCTCGTCAGCCAGCGTAGAACAGTCCGACGCTCGCACCGACGTACATTGCGATGAGCAGCGCCGCCTCCGGCTTCGCCCACCGGCCCCCCGTCCGGCCCGGCCGGCGGGATCGGTAAACGAGCGCCGCCGCGACAACCGCGGTCATGGCTATCGCAATAAATCCGGTAATGGCATGGGAGCGGGAGATGGCGGCCCATATGTTACCGCCGGTTACGGCCAGTTCATCCGCCGACAGTATGAAGCCCATGTTGAACAGGTTCGATCCGAGAAGGTTGCCCACCGCAAGCGCGGGTGATCCTATGCGCAGCGCGGCCAGCGATGTGGCCACCTCAGGAAGCGAGGTGCTGATGGCCAGGAACTGCGTGCCGACGAACGACTCCTCCCAGCCCAGGTTGTCGGCCAGCCGGTCGCCCACGTAGGAGAGCCAGACGGAACTTGCGATGACCACGAGGGCCGAGGCCAAGTAGATGCCGACCGCGCCCCGGAGCCCGGGGGGCTCCTCCTCGACGTCCTCCCCGTTCTGGCCGGACTGGAGGCCCGGCTCACACACGATCGACTCGGAATCCGACGCCCGGCTCTCAAGCCTGTAGACGGCGATCGTGGAGAGCGCGAAGAAGGCGAACAGCACGGCGGTAAGGGGGCTGATGTACCAGCCCGCCATCGCGCCCGTTGAGTGGTGCACCAGGGTCGCTACCGAGGCGATCAGGATTACCGCCGCGCCGACGCCGGCCACGACCAGCGACGTCCTCGGCACATGGCTCAGCAGAGGGCCGTTTCGCCACACCAGGTCGGCGATGCCTATGATGAGAATGTTGACGAGGTTGCTGCCGAAGGCCGCCCCGGCCGCAAGGTCCGGAGAGTCCTGGAGCCTTATCGCGCTGACGCCAGTCCCCAGCTCTGGCAGAGACGTGGCGGTGGCGAGCAGGACCATCCCGACGAAGGTGTGGCCCAGACCCGTCCTCCTCGCGATGATGTCCGAGGACCGGGTCAGATACCTGGCACTGCCCAGGATCAGGATGGCCGAGGCAAGCAACTGCAGCCACAGTAGGGCGGCCTGCAACGTCTATTCTACCGAGAGTACCCTGAGGAGATTGGTACCTCCAGGCACGCCTATGGGCAGGCCGGCAACCAGCACCACCTGGGTGCCGGCCGCGACGCCCGGGATCTTGGTCGCCTCCTGCTGCACGCGGGCGAAGAAGCCGTCGATATTGCGGATCGGCTCCGTAGTCACGGGGAGCACCCCCCAGCTCAGGCTCAGGGCGCGCTGCGTGCGATCGGAAGGCGTCAGGGCCAGTATCGGCGCCTTCGGCCTGTACTTTGAGACCCTTCCCGCCGTGCTGCCCGACTCGGTAAAGGCAACTATCAACCCTGCGCCGATCTGCCGCGCAGTCTGGCAAGCGTTGTAGGCGATGGCGTCGTCGGTCTGGCTCTCTAGGTGCTGGCGCTTTTCGACCAGCATCGCCTCGTATGGAAGAGCCGCTTCCGCCTCGAGGGCCACCTCGGCCATGACCCTGACCGCCTCGACCGCGTATATGCCGATCGCGGTCTCGCCCGAGAGCATGATGGCATCGGAGCCGTCGAACACGGCATTGGCAACATCCGTCACCTCAGCGCGGGTGGGAGATGGCGAGTTGATCATCGATTCGAGCATCTGCGTGGCCGTGATCACCGTCTTGCCGGCCGCGTTGCAGGAGCGTATCAGTCGCTTCTGTATCACCGGGACCTTTGCCAGAGGAACCTCCACCCCCAGGTCGCCCCGTGCCACCATGATTCCGTCGCTCGCCTCGAGTATCGCCTCAAATTGGGAGACCGCCTCGGAGGTCTCTATCTTGGAAACGATCAGCGGCGAGGTGCCCCTTTTGGCAAGGATCTGTTTCGCCGCCTCGACATCGGCCGAAGCTGTAACGCCGGACAGGGCCACAAAGTCCGCGCGTTGGTCCGCGGCGAACTCCAAGGCCCGCCGGGCCTTAAGGTCTGGAAAGGGCTGCGATGGAGCGACTCCAAGGAGGCTGACGCCCCTTCCCTCCGTCACAAGGCCCAGAGTCAGGGCCTCGCAAAGCACGTCCGGCCCCTCGACCCGAATGACCCTGAGCCGGACGATGCCGTCGGATATCAGCACGAAATTGCCGGGACTGGCGTCCCTGTGAATCCCGGGCGGCGAGATGCACAGCAGGTCCTGTTCCCCAACGACCTCCCTGCTGGTCAGGGCGAGCTGGTCTCCGGGCTTGATGGCGATCCCACCCGTCCTGATCGTACCGACCCTGTACTTGGGACCCGGGACATCCACCATTATTGCGATGGGCAGGCTCAAATCCCTGGCGACCGAGCGCACCGTCTGGACGGCCCTTTTGTGCTCATCGGGGGAGCCGTGGGCCAGGTTGAGCCGCGTCACGCTCGCGCCGGCCCTGACCAGCGCAGTGACGTCGGCATGCGACTCGACCGCCGGCCCGAGAGTGCAGACGATCTTGGTTCTCGGGATTACGTGGTTGCGATAGGTCGTCACTGGCCAGCTGATCCGACACTAGGCTACTACAGGGCCGTAGCGGGGTCACCAGATCCGGCGATCGCGCAGCCCCCTTCGGTAGGCGGTGCCGTTGGCGTCGTTTAGAATGGCCGCCGATGGAAGATCTGACCCGCCTCAACGACCTACAGGGAGTCGATCTGCACCTGCGGTCGTCGCGGGAGGAACTGGCCGATGTGAAGCGAAGGCTCTCGGACGAGGGCGACCTGCCAAAGATCCGGAGTCAGCTCGAGAGGATCGAGACGGTCCTGGAGGATCGCTCGACGAAGGGACGGTCGGCGGAGAGGGAAATGGAGCGCCTTACCGGGGTCGTCGGCGATCTGGAGCGACGTCTCTACGACGGATCGGTGACCAACCAGCGGGAGTTTGACGCTCTGACTGACCAGCGAGATCACGCGGCCGCCGAGAGAGGCCAGGCCGAGGACGGGTTGCTCGAGCTGATGGTCGAGATGGATGACCTGCAGGGCGCCAGGGAGCGCCATGTGGTGGCCATCGAGAGGATGACCAGGCTCAGGGCGGACGAGGTGTCGAGGCTAAAGGACCGCGAGTCTGAATTGTCCCGGGATATCGTCGACCTTGAGGAGGCCAGGCTGCGCGATGCGGCGGATCTGCCGGCCGGGCTGCTGGCACGATATGAGGCCCTGAAAAAGAACCGAGGCGGTCGAGCGGTCGCCTCCCTCGACGGTCGGGTCTGCGGGGTCTGCAGGGTGGAGCTCCCGACGGGGGACCTGGCCAGGGCGAGGGCCGGCCAAGAGCTGGTGCAGTGCAACAGTTGCAGAAGGATCATCTTCACCGGGTGAGCGGGTCCGGCTCCCGCAGGGGATCTGGATGAGGGCCCTCGGCTACTGCAGGCCGGATGCCTCGGACATCCAAGCAGAGAGCTTCGATGCCCTGTTTGGTGAGTTCTGCGATGCCAACCTCCACCAGCCGCTCCAGACCTTCGTGGAGCTGGACGGTGGCGCCGAGCAGTTTGCATCCATGCTTGAGTTCATCCGGCGCTCGGGCAGCGAGTTCCTCGCGGTCGTACCTGACGCCAGGCACCTCGGGCGGGACCTGGAGGCCGTGGCGCGCTCGCTGGTTGACATAGAGAGCACCGGCTCGACTGTGACCTGTATGGACGACGAGTTCCCGGACCCGGTCCAGAACGCCTTCCAGAGGCTCGGGATAAAGGGGGTCTCCCGGACGCGGAGCCTGCGTGTGAGCGAGGCGATGAGGCGGAGGGCATCGCAGGGCAAGGCCCTGGGCCGGCCCCTGTTCGGCTATCGCATAGGAGATGACGGAACGCTCCAGGTTGTGCCCGAGCAGGCAGCCGTGGTCGAGCTGATCTACCGCCTCTACACATCTGACGGACTCGGCTACCGTCTGATTGTCCAGCATCTGAACGAAAGGGGAATCACCACCCGCCGCGGGTCTCCTTGGAACGTGGTCACGGTTAGGGACGTGCTACGGAATCCCGTCTATACCGGGACCTACAACAGGTTCGGCATGCGGCTCCCCAGGGTCCACGAGGCGATCATCGCGCCGGCGACATACAGGCAGGCCCAGGACCGGATGCGCGCCCGCAGGCCGATCGGACGGGTATCGAGATCGGAGCCGTTTCTCCTCTCAGGGCTGGTGACCTGCGCCAGATGCGGCAACAACATGATGGGGGTGACGCGGCGCCAAAAGTGGAAGCGCAAGGATGGTCGCAGAAGCTCGGGCGTTTACCGTTACTACCAGTGCCAGTCCCGGCAGAACCAGGGCCGCTGCGAGTACCTTACCTGGCGGGCGTCCCTGCTCGAATCCACCGTCCTCAGCCAGCTCAAGGACAAGATCGCCCGGTCTCTGCTCGAGGCCGAGTTGGACGCCGAAAAGAGGAGAGAACGCCTCGCGCAGGTGGGCCGGCGCAGGGGAGAGCGCGTCGAGGCGGCAGAGCGGAGGCTGGTGAACGCACTCAGGCGAGTGGCGAGGGCGGAGATACCCCTTTATCTGTTAGAGGACTACCTGAGGGAGCTGGACTCCCTGAGGCGACAGGCCGCGCTGGGCGACGAGGCCGGACCTTCAGGGGCACTTGCCCGCCTGCAGGCCGAACCGGCACCGGGCTTTGACGAATTGCGGTCGCTGATTGAGGACAATGTAGAGCGCATCTTGGTACGGGACGAGGGCGTCGAAGTTCACATATAGGCTCCTTTTCCCCGGCGCAATCCCCGGCCGCCTCTCATCTCAACCCGCAGACCCGGAAGGTCGCTCGGCCCGGCGCCGCTTCCGGCCGGCACTCGGCCCCTGCCCGTTAACGATTTCGGCGGTCCTGAGCACTGCGGGGGTCTGTTAGAATCGAGATGGGCGCAAGATGGCCGGGCGGCCGCCCTCCGCAGGTCGGAGGGAGGAAAGTCCGAGCTCCATTCGGGCGGGATGCCCGCTAACGGCGGGGCGGGGTGACCCGACGGAAAGTGCCACAGAAACACACCGCCCCGGTCCTCCTCGTTTGAGTAGGGTGGGGTAAGGGTGAAATGGTGAGGTAAGAGCTCACCGCCCCGGCGGAGACGCCGGGGGCAGGGCAAACCCCATCCGGAGCAAGGCCTAGCAGGGGACACCGGTTGCCCCCGTGTTCGGGAGCGATCGGGGTAAGAGGGTGCCCGGACCTTCCCCGGGTTGGCCGCTCGACCCCGGCGGCAACGTCGGGGCTAGATAGATGGCCGCCGCGCCGTTTGCCCGCGGGAAGAAGCCACTGGCGTAAACCGCAAGCAACCGGCGTACAGAACTCGGCTTACAGGCCGTCTTGCGCCCACAAAGCCCTCCCGATGACCCGCGAGGGTGAACGGGAGGGTGTCGGCGTGGTCAGCCCCCTCGCAACGTTGACCGGGCGATACGCCGGCCTTAGAATCTGCGCGGCGGGAGGCTGATACAGGAGCGTAGCTCAGTCTGGTCAGAGCATCGGTCTCCAAAACCGAGGGTCGCGGGTTCGAATCCTGCCGCTCCTGCCAGCAGCCGCCCAGTTCCCGAGGCCCAATCACTTTGCTCCAACTCGAAGGTCGATCCGCCCTTGTGACCGGTGCCGGACGAGGCATCGGTAGGGCCATAGCAGTTGCACTGGCAGGGCAGGGCGCCTCGCTCCTCGTTGCCGACGTCGACCTCGACACTGTAATGCGCCTTGCGGACGAGCTCGGCGAAGGCAGGGCGATGGCCCTTCGGGCCGACGTGTCTGACCTCTGCGACGTGGACCGCATGGTGGAGCGGTGCGCGGCCGCCTACGGGTCGGTCGATATCCTCGTAAACAACGCTGCCGTGACCCGCTTCGCCGACGTGATGCGGATCACGCCCGGCGACTGGGACAACATGCACTCGGTCAACGCCCGGGGCACCTTCTTCACGATGCAGCGAGCGGCCCGGGAGATGATCTCCTCCGGCAGGGGAGGGCGCATCGTGAACATAGCCTCGATAGCGGGCAAGGGATTTTCAGGCACATCCAACGCCGCGTACGCGGCATCTAAGGGCGCAGTGATCGCCATGACCGCCATAGCGGCCCATCAGCTCGGGTCCCATGGCATCAACGTGAACTCTGTCTGCCCCGGCCTGACGAGAACGCCGCTTGGAGACGAGTTGGCCGGACAGGCGGCGAGCCAGCTGGGAATGTCAGAAAAGCGGTTCCGGGACGAGCGCGAGGCGACCATACCCTTAGGCAGGGAGTGCGAGCCCGGCGACATCGCGGCGATGGTGGCCTTCCTGGTGGGCCCCGGCGGGGACGCTATTACCGGACAGGCCATCAACGTCGACGGCGGACTACTGAATTTCTAGGTCTGTCCCCGGCCTCAAGGTGCCCCTGAAGGCCTGACGCCGGGACCTATAGCTCCGGTCTTGGGAAGGGGCCGAGCGCCTCCTCAAGGTAGGCTCCCACCGCCAGTACGACGTCCTCCCGCCACGGGGCGGATATCACCTGTATGCCGAGTGGCAGGCCCTCCGGCGATGTTCCTCCCCTGATCACCAGGGCCGGCCAGCCTGCCAGGTTGTAGGCATGGCTGTAGCTGCCGCTCTCCGGGAAGCCGTCGTAGCCGTGGTGGTGCAGTGCCGCCGGCACCGGGGCGGCCGGTCCCAGCATCACGTCGTAGCCCTGCATGAAGCCGATCATGCGGCTGCGGTACTCCTCCAGCTCGGCCAGGTCGTCCATGAACTTCTTAACGGATACCGGCTCAGAGGGCATCATGGCGATCCTGGCCTTCAGATCAGGGTCCATCTCCGGCGATCCGGCCTCCCTGAGGATCGCCCGCGCTACCTGTCCTGCGTCCGCTCCCATGATGGAGGCGTGCAGGGCCGGTGTCCCCTCCAGGGCCTGCGGCCGGTCCTCCTCTACGGTCCCCACCTCCTTCTCCAGGAGCCCCGCCGCCCGAAGCACCGCCTCCTTAAGCTCCTCCGTCGGCGTGGCGACGCCGTTGGAGGTGTGAAACGCCACGCGAAGTCGGCCCAGCGGGACCCTGTCCGGGTCACCCAGGCCGACCGGGACCACCGTCGGGTCCCGTCCGTCGGGCCCCGCAAGGATCGGGAGAGCGAGCGCCAGGTCCCGCACCGACCTCGCCATGGGTCCCGGCTGGGTAACGAGGCTGAACACCCCCCCGAACGGTGGCCAGTGGCCCGTCCTAGGTATCCTGCCGGTCGTGGGCTTCAGGCCGGCTATGCCGCAGCAGTGCGCAGGCCAGCGTATGCTCCCACCCGCGTCGCTTCCCACCCCGAGTGGCGAGCCGCCGGCCGCTATGATCGCAGCCTCTCCGCCACTGCTGCCCCCCGGCGTTCGGCCGGTGTCGTAGGGGTTCTTTGCCCTCCCGTACACCAGGTTTGAGCTCTCAAAGCCCATGCTGATCTCGGGAAGGTTGGTCTTGCCGAGCACGATCGCCCCTGCTTGCTTCAGTCTGGCGACCACGGTCGCGTCCCGATCGGGCACAAAATCCTTTCGGCCGAGCGTGCCCCCCGTCGAGACCACGCCCGACATCTCGTAGGCGTCCTTGATCGTAATCGGCACCCCGTGAAGGGGGCCCAGCTCTTCGCCGCGCTCTACGGCCTCATCCGCACGCCGAGCCTCCTCAAGAGCCGACCTGCGGCAAAGCACGACGATCGCGTTGAGCTTCGGGTTCACCTCGTCGATGCGGGCCAGAAAGGCCCGGACCGCCTCATCCGAGGACGTTCGCCGAGATCGGATGGCCTCGGCGAGCTGGGTGGCCGTTAAATCGGTGATCTCGTTCATTTTCACTCCACTTATTGCCCGTAACAACTCTACTGGAAGGACAAGTCTTGCAGCCTATCGCAGATCCCCGCAAGGGCGGCCAGCGGGATAGGACGCAGCGGCGGGCGGGCCCTCGGCCTGCCGACGTCGCTCACGGCCGTGCCCGTCCTGGCCGCCACGATCTCGGCCACCGGATCGTCGCAGTAGATGCCCTGGCACAGCCCCATCCCGGCGCGGCTCAGCCGTCTGATCTCAGCCGCCGTTGTGCCGCCCGGCTCGATGGCGGCCGAGATGTCCGCGAGCGTCGCGCCAGTGCATCTGCAAACGACGACCGAATCGGGCAGCGAGCCCCAGAGCGAGACGCGTTCGCGGGTCACTTGCTGGCGGGCGGACGCGCGCGCCTCTCCGGCCCTCGCTGCGATAACGTCCACCGCCTCGGCGGCCAGCCGGTCATGCTGGGGATGAACGAACCCTACATCAGCGGCCGCCATGAGCCCGGCGACCCTGCCTCCGTATATCGCCGAGGCCCCGTTGCCCACCCCTGACGCGTCCCCGGCGATGAATACTCGATTGTCAGAGCTCCTCAGGTCCAGATCGACCTTGGGAATCCACCCTCCCATCTTCTCCCTGAAGCACGCACGCACGCCCAGCAGTGATGCCGCCCGGAAATCCGGGATGCGATGGGTGGCCAGTATGATCGAGTCCACCTCCATGTCGATGATCTTGCCTCCTGAACCGTCGGCCGGCGCGATCCTGGCGCGCTCTACGATCCCCTCACCCAGAGCCTCCGACACCCTGTAGCCCGGCAGGAGGTCCACTCCTTCCGCGGCAGCCGCTTCGACCAGGACCCGGGATGCCGACCTGCTCGGATCGGCGTAGGCCACCGCAACGGCCTCCGCTCCACTTCGAAGCAGGCCTGTCGCTACCGTCAGCGCCGCGTCGCCGCCTCCGACAACCAGCGCCCTGAGACCCGGCGAGAGGCCATGGCTGCTCAGTACCGCCATGGTTTCCCGAAGAAGGACCACCCCGGGCAGGGTCCAGCCCGGGAAGGGAGCAACGCCGTCCGTGCTCCCGGTGGCGACCACCAGGCGTCTGGCCCTGACCCGGTGGGCCGTGTCTCCGACGGCGAAAGATACTTTCAGGTCACGGTCCACGTCCCATACCAGCGCATTTGCCAGCAGCTCGGCGCCGGCGTCGCGGGCCGACCGCTCGATCGAGCGCGCGTAGGTCTCTCCGGTCAGGCCGCCAAACATGTCGAAGCGATCTCTCAGCGGCCAGGGCTGCAGGGCGAGCAGCCCTCCCGGCTCCTGGCCGGCCTCCATCAGGATGACCGATGCACCGGCCTGGGCGGCCGCTGCCGCCGCGCTCATTCCGGCCGCGCCGCCACCGACGACCACGACATCGACCTCAGGACGGGGCATCGGCCTGCGCATCCGCTGTTGAGTTGGGATGATGTGGCCTGGCGCCGGCTTCCCGCGGATCAGACACGAGTCAGACTCTCGCGGTTCGCCTTCCAGAAGGCGTCGAAATCCTCGCCGGGGGGATCGGCCGAATCGAACCGGGCGGGCGAGTAGGGAGAAAGGTCGACGATCCTTGCGCTCCCGTCGACCACCAGTTCGGACAGGGCGATGCCGATAACGGGCGATAGCGTGATGCCGCTGTGGGTGACGGCAATATACAGCCCCTCCAGGCCCGGGGTACTGCCGATGATGGACAGCCCGTCCGCCGGCCATGGCCGCAGGCCGGACCAAAAGCGCATGGCGCGCACCCCGGCCAATGCGGGGAATATTCGAAGCGCCCGATTGGCCAGGGAGGCCAGGGTCGGCACCTCCGTGTCGCGGGTGTACCCGGCGTTCTCGTAGGTTGAGCCGATGATGACCGAGCCCCAGGCCAACTGCCTGAGCTGCCCGACCGGTATGGGGAGCATTGGAGGAAGCGGCTCCGTGGTGACGATCTGGCCCCGCTTGGCCATGGCGGGAATTCGCAGCCCCGCCTTCTCGGCAAGGGCGGGCGTGTGGATGCCCGCGGCCATGGCGACGACCGGGGCGGAGATCGGCCCAAGGTCGGTGACGATCCCGGTGACCGAGGACCCTCCAACCAGTATGTCCGTCACGGTCGCTCCCGTCACGATCTGTGCCCCGTGTCGCCGCGCTGCGGCCGCCTGCGCGAGAGTCAGCCTGAAGCTGTTCACACACCCATCGGCTGCGCAGAACGTTGCCCCGACCACGTGGGGGGACAGGGCGGGGAGCATCTCCCTTGCCTGCCCCGAGTCGAGCGCCTCGACCCACAGGCCGGGAACCTCGCTCTGGGTCTTGGCCACCCGGCGCGCCTCCTCCATCTCGTCCTGTGTCTCGGCCACGATGCCAATGTTTCCGCGACCCTCAAAGCCGATGTCGGCCCCCAGTTCCTCCGACAGGCTCCGGTAGAGCTGGGCGCTGCGAAGGTTAAGCTCCGTGTAGTGGGCTGGCGGGCCCTTGGACGAGGCGTTGACGAGGGCAACGGTGGTGCCCGTGCAGCCCGAGGCCAGTCCCTTGCGCTCAACCAGTACGGTGCTGAGGCCCGAGGCGGCGAGCCTGTAGCAAATGGACGTGCCCAGCGCCCCCCCGCCGATCACCACGGCGTCCGCCGTCCGGGGTAGATGGCTGGAAGTCACCTCATCACAGCCCCTAGGTGGAGATTGAGAATCCGTAGATAGCCAGGCCAGAAGGCACGAAGAGAGCGCGGCTAGCCGTCGTAGAGCAGGCGACCGTCTACGTAGGTCTGCTGAACGACGATCTCGCCGATGTAGTCGGGATCCACGGCGGTGGGGTCGTGGCTGAGCACGACCATGTCCGCCCGCTTTCCGATCTCCAGGGAGCCCACCTCGTGGTCCCTGTTTACGGCATAGGCCGAACCATTGGTGTATTGCCTTATCGCCTCGGCGGCCGGGATGGCCTGCTCCGGGAACAGCCTTTCTCCCCCCTTCTGCAGCCGTCTATTGGCCAGGGCTGCGATTCCAATCAGAGGCGGCAGCGGAGCGCACGGGAAATCGGAGCCGGCGGCGATCGTCGCTCCCGAGTCGACGAGGTCTCGGTATGGATAGGCCGGAAGGTCCAGGCGAAATTCGTCAACGACGCCCTGGAACATCTCCCCGATCGAGTACAGGAACGGTGGCTGCAGCGACAGCACTATGGGCATCCGTGCGGCCCTGGGGATCTGGGCGGCCCTCGGGAAGCTCATGTGCTCTATTCGGAACCGGAGCAGGTCCGCTCCGCCAACTTCGTCAATCGCCCTCTCAAAGGCGTTGAGACCCTGGTCGATGGCCCTGTCGCCGATGCAGTGTATTGCAACCTGCAGCCCGTTTCTTGCGGCCGCCAGCACAAGCTGGTCGACCTCTTCCTGCGTGTAGTAGATCTCGCCCTCCGGCGTCAGGCTGCCGTCCTTATGGCACCTGTTCATGCCATATAACGGGTAGACCGGGTCCATGAATAGCTTCATGATGCCCCCCCTTAGCCGGTCCGAGACGTTGTCCTGATCGAACTCTCCCCGCGAAGCGCGCTCGGGCGCCTGGAAGAACTGGTCTCCGCCCCTGAGCTGCTGCACGCAGATCGGCAGCTTGCCCTGCGCGTCGGCGATCCGGTACATCTCCGCGCTCGCGGGCATGGTCAGCGCGTCCCCGATGCTCGTGATCCCGTGAGACAGGTGTCTCATGGCGTTGTGGTGGACCAGGTCGGCCACCGCGTCTTCGCCGTAGTGCTCGATGTGGGCGCGCATGGACATGTAGTGGACAGGGTCCATGGCCCGCTCCCAGAGCACGCCGTTGGGCCTTGCGTCGTCCCCCCTGTGGATCCATCCCTTGTGCGGATCGGGCGTTTGATCGTCTATTCCCGCGAGCGCGAGGGCAGCCGAGTTCGCGTAGCAGGCATGGTATGAAAAGTCCATGATGCAGACGGGGTTGTTCGGCGCCGCCTCGTCAAGGTCCTGCCGGGTAAGATCGGTGGCGCCCTCGGTGGTCAGGTGGTTGTATCCCAGACCCCAGACCCACTGGCCCCGGGGGGTTCCGGCCGCCGCGGACGCAATGCTGTCCAGCACGGCCGTCTTGCTGGAGACGGGGGGCATCCGGCAATCGACCATTACCGGCTCGAAGCTGGTCATGGAAAAGTGATTGTGGGGGTCTATGAAGCCGGGAGTGACCGTGCGTCCCTGAAGGTGCGCCACCCGGGTGTTCTCGCCGATCAGACGGCGAACGTCCTCGCTCGAGCCGATGGCGGCGAGCTTTCCGTCCCGCACGGCCAGTGCCTCGGCGGTCGAGTCCCTTCCGTCCATGGTCAGGATCTTTCCGCCCAACATTACAAGGTCCATCGATATCCTCCTTACAGGGCAGGGGTCCGCGTGGGCACGTTTGAGGCTAAGGAGGCCCGCGAACGCCTGTACGTTGCGGCGCTGCGAGTTTATGTGGCCCGTCTGCGTCAGTCAAGAAAGCCCCTGCCGCCGGTTGCACGTGCGTGTGTCCCAAGCGACTGCCAGGATCCTGATGGCTGCGAATTTGTGGGCGTCTTGGCCGGGTAGCTATAATCTCCCTAGTAGCCACGACACTGTTGGCGCGCAGCCGTCCAGAGTGTGGCTCTGATGAGTGCGTGGCAAAGCGCGCCGAGGTGGCGGAATTGGTAGACGCGCAGCGTTGAGGGCGCTGTGGCCGCAAGGCTGTGGGAGTTCGAGTCTCCCCCTCGGCACCAGCCGACTCCCGATCGCCGTAGGCGGCTTGCCGGAGTCCGGAGCCGGAAAGGCCTCGTGGATTCCGCGACCGCCGGCCCGTCAGATGGGGCGCCGTAGCCAAGTGGACTAAGGCGGAGGTCTGCAAAACCTCTATTCGGCGGTTCGAATCCGCCCGGCGCCTCCACTGACTCTCCCGGCGGAGGAGCGAGTCGACATGCATCACGAGGGCAGCGTTGGGAAACCGCCGGTCGATGAGGGCAGGCCGATGACGTGTGTGAATCAGATTCGCCCGATCGCCCCTGCCCTGATGCCACTGAGAAGCGAGCGAAGCCCGCGTTCCAGGGGTGCCTCATTGAACAGAATCATGGCCGGAATCGCCATTTTCGCCGTCATTTCCGCCGCCCTGGCGTGCAGCAGTTCGCCCGGATCGTCTCCGGCCGGTCCTTCTGACCCCGCGGGCCCTTCCGGGCCGGATTCCCAGCCCGCAGCCTCGGCGTCCTCCACCCAGACGTCGTCTGAAGCCATAGCCTCCATGGTCGAGGGCAGACAGTATCACTCTGTGGTGGTCCTTTCGGACGGGCGCCTGCTGGCGATAGGTGGCAAGGGCATTGCGGCCCAGTCGCACGGCAAGGGCTCCGGCCAGCTGTCGACGGTAGAGGTCTTCGACCCCGCGGCAAACGAATGGATGCTCACCCAGCGGATGAGCCTACCGAGAGAGCGGCCTGCGGCGGTCACTCTTGTCGATGGCCGCGTGCTCGTTGCCGGCGGGGCGACCATCGACAGAAACAGCACCCAGGTCGCAGAGATCTGGGATCCCGCCACGGGCCAGTGGACCAGGATCGACTCAATGAACCAGGCCCGGGAGAAGATGCCGGTCGTCCTCCTGCAAGACGGGCGCGTCATGGTCATCGGCGGAGCTGACTCGGAGGCGCAGCGCAGCGCAACCGCAGAGATATTCGATCCGGATTCGGGCACCTGGAGCGAGGTGGCCTCAATGGCGGAAAAGCGCATCTGGCACACCGCCACGGTCCTGGCCGACGGTCGAGTCCTGGTGACCGGTGGAGGCAGCCCCGACGGTCCCTTCCTCGCGTCGGCGGAGATCTTCAATCCGGAGACGGGGGCCTGGTCGTCGGCGGGCAGCATGAACGTTTCGCGCTCCCAGCACACTGCGACGCTGATGGCCGACGGTCGCGTGCTGGTGGTCGGAGGCCGCGGCAAGAGGCAGAGCTCCGAGGTGTACGATCCGGAGGCCAACGCGTGGCTTACGGTGGCGGAAACCAACTCGCCGAGGGCCGAACATGTCGCGGTTGCCCTCCCGGACGGAGGAGTCCTGATCGCCGGAGGATCGGGCAACATCGATTCGATCGAGGTATATGACCCGATCACGGCCACGTGGACCGAGACGGGCAAGATGGTGCTCAGCCGGTACCGATTTTCAGCGGCCAAGCTGGCGGACGGTCGAGTCGCCCTGGTGGGAGGACAGGGAAGGGACAAGGTGCTGGCGGAGAGCGAGGCGGTCGTCGCACCGGACGCGGGCCGCTCACCTGACGACCTGCTTGCGGCGGCCTCAGCCGCGCGGGCTGACGCTGCGGAGATTCTTGCCAATGCGACGCCAACCCCCTTGCCGACCCCGACCCCTGAGCGCCAGCGGGGCGTGACCACGGGAGAGGGGCTGGATGTCGAATTCCCTGATGCGATCGAGTCCGATCCCTCCGGCTCGACTCAGGTGCCGCTCAACCAGCCCGTCAAGCTGTCCCTCGGGCAAAGCGTGACCAGCCCCGACCCGAGCACGGGCGCAACCGCAACCTTCCTTGAACTGGTGGAGGACAACCGGGAGGACGGCGGTACGGCGACGGTGAAGGTGGACATGCGGCTCACGGGCTTTGAGCAGGGAGCGACCGACGTGATTCTGGACCCGGCACGGCCCGAGCTGAGGCTCAAGAAGCTGGGCCGCATCTGGGTGGGAGTGCTCGAGCTGGCGTTGGACGCCGGCGGGAGCCCGGTCGCCACGGTGGTCATATTCGTGCCCTAGGGGGCTCGCTGCATTGCTATAGCCGTCGGGCGCCACATGCCCCGGTCGGCGGCGCCGGCATGGTTCCACCGCAGCGGATCCTGCGGGCCTCCCCCTGACAGGCTGCCTGAGGCCGGGAAAAGCGAGAGTCTCCAGCGATCTCGGACCACCGATGGGCCCGCCGCCGTGACTGGCTGGCGTCGACGCCGATTGATGGCGATTTGCCGATTGTGTAACATTTCACACTTGTTTGCTGATTCTTAACTATTCGGTATCTGAGGGAACATCAATGACGAAACTTGCCGCCGTCCTCGTCGCTCTTGTCGCAATGCTGTCAGTGGTTGCTTGCGGCAGCTCACCCGCAGCAACGCCCGCCGAGCCGGGAGATACCGGGAACAGTTCCGGTACGAAGGCCGAGACCAAAGCCCCCGCCGTGGATCCGGCCAGGGAGGTCGGTAGCGAGTCGATTGCCTCCATGCTGGAGGGCCGCCAGTACCATGCAATGACGGCCCTACCGGACGGAAGGCTGCTGGTTGTCGCGGGCAAGGGCATCGCCGCCCAGTCGAGTGGTTACGGCTCCGGCCATCTGGACACTGCCGAGGTGTTCGACCCATCCGCCAACGAGTGGCTGCGCGCCGGGCAGATGGGAATCTTCAGGGAACGGCCGGCGGCCGTAACCCTGAGTGACGGACGGGTGCTCGTTACGGGCGGCGCCACCGTGAACAGGAACAGCACCGCGTTCACAGAGATCTGGGATCCGGCGACCGGCCGGTGGACCGAAGTGGCTCCGATGAACCAGGCACGCGAGAAAATGCCCCTCATACTGCTAAGCGACGGACGCGTCATGGCCATCGGTGGTACCGACGACGAGGCGCAGCGCACCGCGACTGCCGAGATATACGACCCTGAGGCCGATGCCTGGACGGAGGCCGAATCCATGTCCGAAAAGCGCATCTGGCATACCGCCACGGTGCTGCCTGACGGGCGAGTCCTGGTCACCGGGGGCGGCAATCCTGACGGGCCCTTCCTCGCATCGGCGGAGATCTTCGATCCGGAGACCGGAACCTGGTCATCGGCCGGCGAGATGAACCAATCCAGGTCTCAGCACACGGCCACGCTGATGGCCGACGGCCGGGTGCTGGTGGTTGGAGGCCGCGGCAAGCGGCAGAGTTCGGAGGTCTACGATCCCGAGATCAACGCCTGGCATTCCCTGGCGCAGACCGCCGCACCGCGAGCCGAGCACGTTGCGGTCGCCCTGCCCGATGGTGGAGTTCTGATCGCGGGGGGCTCTGGCAACATAGACTCTGTCGAGGTTTACGACCCGGTCGAGGCCGCATGGACAGAGGTCGGCACCATGCGCTTCAGCCGATACCGGTTTGTGGCGGCGACGCTCCCGGACGGCCGCGTGGCGCTGGTCGGAGGGCAGGGCAAGGACAAGCTGCTTGCCGAGAGCGAGGCATTTACCCCGCCGGCCAGCGGGCGCAGCCAGGACGAACTCCTGGCCGCGGCCGAGGTGGCTCGCCAGGAGGCTTCGCAGGCCATAGCCAGCGCGACGCCGACACCGGTGCCGACACCGACGCCCGAGAAGGAGCGCCAGTCCACCACCGGCGAGGGTCTTGACATCCAGTTCCCGTCGGCGGTCTCCTCCGAGGCTTCCGGGAGGACTCAGGTACCCCTGAGCCAGCCCGTAAGGCTCGCCCTGGAGCAGGCCGTGATTAGCCCTGACCCCAGCTCGGGCGCCACCGCGACGTTTGCGGAGGTGGTCGAAGACAACCGGGCGGATGGAGGTACCGCGACCGTCAGGGTCGATATACGCATGGCGTTCTTCGAGCAGGGAGCGACCGACCTCATCCTCGATCCCGAACAGCCCGAGTTGAGGCTAAAGAAGCTGGGTCGAATCTGGGTGGGCGTTCTCGATCTGGAGCAGGACGCCGCGGGCAATCCCATCGCCACCGTGGTCATATTCGTGCCCTAAGGGCACCGGGTCACTGCTCGCCGTAGATCTCCATGGTCGCCAGCATCCCGTCCTTGCTGGTGCCCCCCATGATGAGGGTGCGGCCGTCGTTAAGGCGGATGGCGCCGTGACGATATCGGCCCGTGCCAAGTGACTGTCCGGTCGTCCAGGTGCCTTCCAGAGGGTCGAAGAACTCGCTCGTCGCCAGGTAACCGGTGCCGCCGGCGACCATGACGGTGCCGTCGGCAAGCAGTGTCGCAGAGTGTTCGCTGCGCGGGTCCGTAGTCTCGCCTGCTGCACTCCAGGCATCCAGTTCAGGGTCGTACAACTCGGCCGCCCTGATCTTGCCCTTGCCGCCTATAACCAGTACGCGGCCGTCTTTGAGGAGCGTTGCCGTGTGGAAGGCGCGGCCGCGGGACATCTCTGCCGCCAGCGTCCACTTGTCGGCGGCCGGATCGTAGATCTCGGCGGATTTGAGGTAGGGCCCGTCCAGCTTGCCGCCTCCGGTGACCAGCACGCGACCGTCGGCAAGGACGGTGGCGGTGTGATTGGCACGCTCATCTAGCATGGGCGCCACGTCAGACCAGGTTCCCGCCTGCGGGTCGTAGGCCTCGGTTTCGGCGGTAAGTGCGATCAGGTGTCCATCCTGGTTCTTGCTCGTGCCGCCTATCATTAGGAACCGGCCGTCCCCCAAGACGACCGGCCCCATCAGGTCGTGGGGCCGGTTCATGGCGGGACCCAGAGTCCATTCGCCGGTATCAGGGTCCCAGATCTCAGTGGAAGCGAGCGGCTCTCGCTGTCCGCTGAGTCCGCCGGCGACCATGACGTGCCCGTCCGGAAGCTCGAAGAGCGCCGGGGATCTGCGCTGCTCGCTCATCTCGCTCGTAAAGGTCCACACCGTGTCGGTCGGGTCGAAGACCTCCGCCGTCTCGTTGTAGTTGCCGCTCTGGGCCTGAAGGCCGACGGCCCTGCCACCCGCCGCGAGCAGCCTGCCGTCGCTCATCTTGACCGTCGCAAATCGCTCCCGCCTCGATTTCATGTCGGGGCCGCCTTCAAACTCTACGATCGTGGCCCGGCTGGACCGCGCCTGGGTGGTGTCCTCGTCGGAGCCGTCTTTCGGGGGGGCCTCGCCTCCTGAACAGCCGACCAGGAGGGTGCCCGCCAGGACCAGGATCGCCCCAAGGGCCGTCATGCCCCTAACGGGAGCACGCGGGGGCACGACTGGATGACATGGCCGCCGGGTGCCTGATCGGGTCATCCTGAAGGGTCGCCGCCCGGCGATCAGTCGTGTGTCTGGGTTATGCATTTCCACCCCGGGAATCGAGAGAGATAGGCGCCTTACCCGCTCCAAACATGGCGCGCCAACGCGGGCCTGAGCCTAAGTGTACCGGCCGGACCCGGCAACCAGAGCAATATGCCGATTCGCCGACACACGTTGGGTTACAATCCCAACCGTCCAGGCCACATGATGGTCAGGAGGATGAGATGAATTTGCTACGAACACGATTCGGGATTCTGTGTCTGGTTGCCGGGGTTGCCATTCTCTGGTCGGCCGCCTGCGGCGGGGAAGAGCCGGCTCCCACTCCGGCCCCGACGAACACACCCGTCCCAACTGCGACAGCGACTCCCACGCCCGAGCCAACCGCCACCCCTACGCCCGAGCCCACAGCGACTCCCACGCCCGAGCCCACGGCTACCCCCACGCCTGAGCCCACGGCTACCCCCACGCCTGAGGCCATGCCAGAGCCCGAGCCCACCGAGGCGGCTCCGACCCCGTCTGCAGAGGTGATGGACGAGGACGCGGCGATGACGGACGAGGAGGAAGAGGCTCCTCTGGCGACGGACGCCGCCTCTCTCGTCGGATCCTGGAAGGGCGGGATGCTCGCCATGGGACTTCAGATCCCCTTCACCATCGATTTCGCGCTTGAAGGAGATGCCCTGACCGGGCTCATTAGTGTGCCGGCCCAAGGGGTCGAGAATGCTCCCCTGACCGATATCACCCTGGAGGCCGGCATGCTTGTCATCAAAGATGAGGAGTCGGGAATGGTACTGGACGCAGAGTACGATGGCGTGCAGATCAAGGGGACGTTCTCGGTCCAGGACTTCCAGTTCGGATTCACCATGACGCGCGCCGAGTAGGAGGCCAACCGGACCTGGAGTAGGTTTCCCGGCAGACCCGCGACGGCTCGCGCCGGGACGGGAGCCGTAGGCACAGATCCGTTCCTGCGTAGCTGAATTGGGCTCCCAGCCCAGGCCCGGGACCACGTTGTCCACACTGCGCTCGGTTAAGTGGCGCGGTGGATGGGATCGATGTCGGAGGCCTCTCGAGGCGGCCTCGGGAGTGGTCCCGCCGACTATCCGTGACGTTCCCGCAGGATCTGCGCCGCCTCCACTTGCCTGGTCAGCTTGAGATAGCACTCGTCCAGGGGAATGTCATGGCGTATGTCGGGGGCGAACCCGCAGTCCGGGTTCAGGCTCAGCCGCCCGGCGTCGACGTATTTCATTGCCTCCTCGACCCGGGCCACTATGTCTTTGGCAGCGGGAATCGCCTCTGAACGGGGGTCAAGGCATCCCAGTCCGATCAGCTTGTCGTCGGGCAGCTGCCCGAGTATGGACACGCTCCCGGCGACCGGTATCGAGAACTCCATAACGAACTGGTCGACATCGATCCTGTTGAGTGTGTCGACGATTGGCTCGTATCCACCCTCCCATTGCCAGCCGCGGCTGAGCGAGTTCCACCGGCACATGTGCATGCTGATGCGAACCCCATCGATCCCTTCGATCATCTCGTTGATCTTGCTCGCCCCCAGGTCCAGGTCGTACTGGCGGTCCCCGTAGACGGGCTCACGCCTGGGATCCAGCAGGACCGCGAGGTCGGGTTCGTCGACCTGGATCACGTCCACTCCGGCGTCGCGCAGGGCCAGCACCTCATCGCGCAATATGGGTACCAGCGCATCTACGAAATCCCTCCTCTCGGGATAGGCGGCCTTCGAGTATTCGGGGTCCCAGAGGCGTGCGCCCAGGATGTATGGCGAGGGTATGCAGACCTTGGTCGCCACTCGACCGTCGGTCCTGCCGAGGAGGAATCGCGCCTCCTCGGCAAGCAGCCCCGGCCTGACGACCTGTAGGGGTTCTGTGACGAAGATCCCGAAGCGTATTCCCGGTCTCGGATCGACCGCGAAGCCGGTGCACAAGTCGGCCACCACGTGTGTGTAAGCGTGGCGGCGCCACTCCCCGTCGGTTACAAGGTCCAGGCCCGCAGCCTCCTGTACCGTGATCGCGTAGCCGACCGCCGCGTCCATCTGCGCAGTGCGCGCCGCTCTGGCCGACTCCGGTCCCGGTGAGGACGGCAGCATGTCCCGAACCGGCGCGGTCCGCGGGAGGCTTCCGACCACCCCCGTCGCGAATGGGGTGTCAAGTCTGCTGTTCGTTGTGCTTGGCATCTATCTCCTCCTGGCCGCTTCCAACTTCAGGGATCCTGCGACGCTTCGTACTTTCCTAGGTGACCCTATCTTAGCCTTGTCGACGACACATTCCGGGCCATGCCCGCAGTTGACGCTCCCGTCCCTATGGCGCATCTGGTCATGGACCCACACGACCGGTTTGCCGACCGTAGGACTGGTCCTGCGGTCGTCGCCTTTTGTGACTTGGATTTCAGGACCCTTAGGCGCCTTGGAACAAAATCGAGGCGCGGCACGTCTTATGCAACAGGGATTCCCTGTGTGGGTACGCCCCCCAGGTCTGACACCGTGCGACTCGCGAGATGGGGCGGCGACAGCTAGATGTTAAGGAGGGAAGAGATGACAAGGTTTACTTTGCCTATAGTCCTTTCCGCGGTCATCGCGGTCGTTGCAGCCGCCTGCGCGGGCGATCCCGAGATCGTGGAGAGGATCGTCGAGGTGCCGGTGGTGGAGGAGAAGATAGTCGAAGTTGAGGTTGACAAGGTGGTGGAGATTGAGACCGAGAAGATCGTCGAGGTCAAGATCGAGGTGCTTGTCACACCGACGCCTGACCTCGGGACGGACCCGCGGTCTGGTGGGGACCTTCGGGTGGTCTCGCAGGGCTCGATCAGCACGCTGGACCCGGTGTTCTCACTGTTCTATGTGGTGAACGCAGTTGCCACGCAGATCTACGAGGGTCTGTACGGCTGGGACGGCAATCTGGAGGCTCAGCCCCGTTTGGCCGAGTCGTTCACGACGAACGCCGACGGGACCGAGTACACGTTCAAGCTGCGGTCGGGGGTCGAGTTCCACAACGGGCAGGCGTTCACGTCGGCTGATGCGATAGCGTCGATCAACCGGTGGAGGGACGCGGGTACGCCCGCCGCGGGCATCGTGCGCAGGTTCACCGATGACGACGCGCTGCAGGCGGTGGATGACACGACGTTCACCTGGACGTTTAACGAGCCGTTGGGTTCGGTGATCTTCATCCTTGGTATCCCGCACGGCCTGATGCCGATGATTCCGGAGGGCCTGGCGGCGGCGCCGTTCACGGAGCCTACGGCGGAGAACGTGGGCACCGGTGCATACCGGTTCGTCGAGTGGCTGCAGGGAGACAGGGTGGTGCTGGAGCGTAACGACGGGTTCATATCCAGTAGCGAACCGAGCTCTCCGGGAGCTTATGCGGGTGAGAACATAGCGTACCTGGACAGACTGATTTTCCTCGAGATCCCCGACGAGGAGACGAAGATAGCCGGACTCGAGACCGGTGAGTGGGACGTTGTGGACGGAGCGGCGTTCGACTTTTTCCAGCGGCTTACGGACAACCCTGACATCGGGGTGGCGCTGTACAAGCCCGGTAACAGGTCCAACGTGTACCTGAACCCTCAGATCCCGCCGTTCAGCTACCTGAAGGGTCGGCAGGCCCTGATGACGGGAATCGACGTGGAGGACTTCATGTTCGCGCTTGGTCCGAACGACCTTTGGATCACGTGCCCCGCGCTGTACTGGTGCGGGACTCCGCTGGAGACGGACATAGGGGCCCGGTTCGACATCGAGCTCTCTGACGGCAGTTCTGCGACGATCGGGTACGACGTCAACAACATGGAGCTTGCCCAGCAGCTCTTGAACGAGTCCGACTACGCGGGTGAGACGGCGGTGATCCTCAACCCGACGGACTACGGTACGATCACGCCGCTGGGTCCGGTGCTCAAGTCGGTGATGCAGGACATAGGCTACGCGGTAGAGATGCCGGCCCTTGACTGGGCGACGGTGACGTCGATGTTCGGCAACACCGACTCTTACAGTCTTGCTACGGACTGGTACTCTCACTGGTGCTGCGGGAACCCGATCCAGGACCACCTGATCTCGGGAACGCTGGACTTCATCATCCGGGACGAGGACCTGATCAACCTGCAGCTCGAGTTCGTGCGCGAGACGGATGCAGGCAAGCGTTTCGAGATCGTCGAGGAGATCCAGACCCTGCGCTGGCAGAAGGTGACTTCGCTATCGCTGGGGCAGTTCTTCCCGATCGTGCCCCACACCAATGACCTGAAGGGGTTCGAGGTCAAGGCGATCCCGTTCTACGTCAATACTTGGGTAGAGCGGTAAGGGCATAGGCCCAGCCAGATAGGGCAAAACGGGGCCCGCGGCCATCACGGCCGCGGGCCCCACTCATTAGCCATCTGCAGGGCTGCCCATCCCAGGCCCGATAGCCTGCCCATGCCCTTGGAATCAAGACCAACCATGCGGGAGAAGTTCGATCCCGCTGGGGCGATGTCTATTTCCTGGTCAGCCCCGGTGCTCGAGGGCAGTCGACATTCGCTGCCGGATTGCATCCAAAGAACGCGCGGCGGCGAACCTCGGTAGCTGCGACAGTACCTAGTAACGAATGAGCTACGGATCGAGCCACCTCAGGTGGGCTGGAATTAACAAGATCAAGGACCGAGGCCGACTCGCATGTCACACTGTCCCACGGCACAGGGGCGGTATACGTCAGTGCAGTGTGGCCTCGGCTCTCAAAACGTCGAAGCGCTACGAAATTGAGACCGCGGGCCCTGCGGTCACGCAATATCCCTTCCTGCATTTGATCCCGGAAGCCCGCCAAGATGCGTAACGAGTCCTGGTGCCGCTCTGCCAAGTGCAGCACCTGGCTGCTACTCTTGTCCAGTACCGGCATTGCCCGATAGAGCTACAGCATCTCTAGCGCTGGCAATGCCGACCAAACTGCAAGGAGCCGCCATCCCTTGAGGATCAGCTAACTGCCTCAGCACGCTCATTCGTAGTTCCCGGGCCTTATCCAACGGGTTGTGGGCACCGAGTGAGTTGCCCGTGCCATGGCAGTGCCCACCGGTCTCATCGCGGTGGAAGCCTCAAGTCCGCTCGGATGGCGCTTTAGCCCCTCCGACTCCCTGGCCCTCGCGTGGGATATGTCCGAACTAAGCCACAGCGAGGGTGGAGGATGCTCCAAGTAGTAAACATTTCAAAGCGTTACGGCCCTGAAGTCGTTCTGAAAGGCGTCTCGTTCGTAATCAATCCGGGAGAACGCGTGGGCCTCATCGGACCCAACGGTTCCGGCAAGTCCACGCTGCTGCGCATCATCGCTGGCCTGGAGCGGCCGGACGGAGGAGACGTAGTTCATGGTGATGGCGAATCTTCCGCCATGTTGCCGCAGGGCTTTGAGGCAGATACGTCCCTGACGCTTGGCTTCGTCGTCCGGCGCAGCCTGGCTGCACATGCGGAGGCGCAGGCCAAGCTTGTGCTAATAGAGGAGAATATGGCCGACGCTTCCGGGCAAGAACTGGACGCGCTGATCGAAGAATATGGCCGCGCAGTCGACGAGTTCGAGGCGCGGGGCGGCTACGATGTTGACCAGCTGATGCGCGCCGTGCTCGAAGGGCTTGGCCTTGGGGCACTCTCCGAGGACACGCCGCTCTGCACCCTGAGCGGCGGCCAGCGCACGAGGGCCGGTCTTGCGGGTGTACTGGCGTGCAGTCCCGGCGTGTTGCTCCTGGACGAACCGACCAACCACCTGGACATCGAGGCGCTCGAATGGCTCGAGTCCTGGCTCTCCTCGTACGAAGGAGCAGCGCTGGTCGCGTCTCACGACCGGGCTTTTCTGGACAGCGTCGCCGACCGCATCCTGGAGTCTAACGTTGGTGCTCCGGGCCTGACTGTCTATCCGGGCAACTATTCCGACTACCGCCTCATCAAGGAGCGGGAACTGGAAAAGCAAGCGGCAACCTGGAAGGACCAGGAAGAGGAAAAGAAGAGACTTCGGCAGGAAATTGCCCGAAAGAAGCAGACTGCGCTCCGCACTGAGAACTCCACGACCCACGACTTCTACCGAGCACGTGCGAAGAAGGTAGCCAGGAGGGCTAAAGCTCAGGAGGGCAGGCTGAAGCGAATGCTCTCGTCCCGAGGCCAGGTCGAACGGCCGAAGAAGGCGTGGGCGATGAAGCTGGACTTTGGCCGAATGCCACGTGGCGGCTCGCGAGTGTTGATGTTGGAGAATGCCGCCCATTCATTTGACGGCCCCTGGCTGTTTCGGAACGTCGACCTGGTCCTCGAGCATGGCGAGCGCGTCGTGCTGCTGGGTCCGAACGGCTGCGGCAAGTCCACTCTTCTAAGGATCGTGGCTGGGAACATGACCCCGCTGGCTGGCTCGGTGCGGATTGGTGCGAACGTCAAGGTCGGCTACATGCCGCAGGACCAGACGGGACTGGACTGGTCCATGTCGGCGATGGACATGGTTCGAGCGGCGGCCGACGTGACGGAGACCGAGGCCAGGACGATGCTCCACCTCTACCTCTTCGAGGGGGACGAACCGCTTCTGCCCGCGCGCAGTCTGAGCTACGGTCAGAGGTCCAGGCTGATGCTTGCAAAGCTAGTGCTCAAGGGGGCCAATTTCCTGGTGCTGGATGAGCCCGTCAACCACCTGGACATCCCTTCCAAGGAGCGATTCGAGGAGGCATTGGCGGCATTCCCGGGAACGGTGCTGATGGCCGTCCACGACCGGGCCCTAATTGACCGTCTTGCCACAGGCATCTGGGCGATGGAAGATCGCACTGTGCGCCGATACGAGGACCGCCGCGAGCTTGGACGCCTCAGGCCTGGACGGGCGAAGGTCAGTCTGTAAACCTTGCTGCGGGTCCCCACGTCGATTCGACCAATTGCCGCCATTTCTCAATGAGACCCAAGGAAACTCCCATGGCCATCGCCCGAGGGCACTTCGATGTCACAACCGAGGCCGCACCTCCATTCCTGGAGCAGGACGGAAATAAGCTCAACCACAATATCGTGCGCAAGAAGTTCTCCGGCGACATGACCGGCAGGTCCGAGGCTCACATGGTGGCCGCCTACACCGGCACCCCCGGCTCGGCCGCCTACGTTGCCATCGAGCACTTCGCGGGGTCGGTGGGAGGGAAGTCAGGTACCTTTGTACTTAAGCACAGCGGCACCATGAGCAAGGGCGAGCCTGAGCTCTCCGTGACGATCGTTCCCGACTCCGGCACCAGTGAACTGAAGGGGATTTCGGGCTCCCTGCAGATCGACGGCAGCGACGGGAAACACTCCTACACGCTCTGTTACGAAGAGCCATGAGCGGTCGATACCTTGTGATGCCACGAGGAATCAACGTCGGAAATCGCAACAGGGTGCCGATGGCTGAGCTGCGGTCGAAGCTGGCGGAAGCCGGTTACGTCGACCCGGTGACGATCCTCCAGAGCGGGAACGTCATCCTCACCAGCAGCTGTACCGACGTAGCCACACTGTCCTCCTCAATAGAGAAGCTAGTGGCGGATGAATTTGGTGTGAACGTGCCCTGCCTGGCTCGAACGGCTGAGCAGGTGGAAGCCGCGCTCGAGCTCAATCCTCTTCGCGGCGTAGCCGACGATGGATCACGCTATCTGGTCAACTTCCTTTCGGAGGAGCCGGCTGCCGAGGCCGTCCGCTCTCTCCTTGAAGTTAATTGGAAGCCAGAGATCATCCATGTCGAGGGCTCAGAAGCATACGTGTGGACACCGGAGGGGGTCAAGGCGATGCGTCTGTCGCACTCCTATCTCGAAAAGCACTTCGGCCTAATCGTCACAGCCCGGAACTGGAACACGCTCAAGAAGATAGTAGCGAGGTTCTAGCCAGTCCATATCCACCCGAAGGGTAGTACGTACTTGCCGTTTCAGCGCTCTAAGTACGTGACCGTGTCATCATCGCCGACCCCGTCCCGTTGCATCCGGCGACGGGGCCATCCAGCCCTCCAAGGCGTCTCCCGGCTACTCATAGTAGATGTCTTCTTGGAATCGCGTCCACGAGCCAAAGACCGGGAACGGAGTTGGCAGGATGCCGCTGGGGTTGTTGAGCCTGAAGGACAACTTCTCGCTGTCGAAAACGTCCCGGATGGAGATTGTGAACCCCTCCGTCTCTATGCAGCCCTCGCACTCGGTGGGCAGAATCTGGATCGATCTCGGCTGGTCAAAGCGGATCGTGATCTCAGACCCGTCTCCATGCTTTTCGATGCTGTAGTTGCTAGACGCTATCTCCCACTCCCTTAGGGCCCGGTCGCCTTCCGCGTACTGCGCCCAGATGCTGATCCCATCGAAGAAGTCGATGATGACAGCCTTCCTGGGGCTCGCGTCCCTTGAAGGCTCGAACTGGCGGAACGAGCGGTCATCCAGCTTCGCCTTTATCTGCGCTTGCTCGGCCTGGCTCACCGGCATTGGCGTCGCCGACGTGTCGACCATGTCGGGAGGGGGCTCGACCATCACGAGAACCATGTCCACCCTGTCGGGCCTGTTATGGGTGATCACCTCGTAGGCCGTGTCGTTGATGAAGGCGAGGCGGCCGTCGGACTCGATGATCCGGGCGAGTATCGAGTACACATTGCCGGGGTCGATGTCCTCGCAGCGATATTCGACCGCGAACTCGATGGGGACCTGGCCGGGGCTCGATATGGTCTGGCCGGCGATGAGCAGGGCTGCGGCGTCCTGATACGACACGTCCCTGAGCTGGACTTCGACAACGGCACCGGGGGTGAGCGCGATTCGCTCGCGGTACGTGACCGTGCCAGTTACGAGCCCCGTATCCTCGCAGGCGTCAATTCCGCTGTCATCAAGCCAGGTCAGGACGAGAGTGTATGTTCCGGTCCCTTCGCCGCCGACCGCAGCGTAGTAGTAATCCGATCGGCCCGCCTGCCACTCGATGGGGAACGGTCCGATGTCCTCGTTGTCCGCGAGCAGCTTGCCACGTGAACTAAAGAGCGCGGCAACAACGCCGGCTCGAGGATCCTCAGAGGTGACATCGATCCGGAAGATCATGCCCACCCTGGCCGGGAATTCGAAAAAGTCCAGGTCCCCCACGTAATCCACGTCGCCTCTTATCTCATCACCGATGCCGATTCGAGTCGCCTGCTCGAGTGAGTCACCGTGGTCGTCTGTGGCCTCTAACTCGGTGACGGTGAGTACGTATGGGACCGCGAGTGGCCAGGCGTCCGAGACGGAAACGTAGAGCCGTCCCGCCTGATCAGCCGTCCATTCCATGTAGGTCTGAACGCCGTCTTGTCCCTCAGTGAGGAGCGTTCCGTTCGAGTCGAACAGAGCCGTCTCCAGTCGGTCGGTGCTCCCTGCATCCGGATGGACGTCGATTCGGTAGGCGAGCCCCTGCCGGGTTCGAAATGAGAAAAAGTCCACGTCGTATTCGTCACCGAGTGTTCCGAATACGACCTCGCCGACCTCAATGGGGGTGGCCATATCAGGCAGGCCGCTGTGGTCGTCCTCGATTGAGGGAACGTTCGGCGGCGCGTCAATATCGAACGGCGAGAAGGTCAGGTAGCACCCGGAACGCTCCACGGCCGCCCGAGTCCCGGCTGAGAGCGCCTCCATAGCCTCTTCCTCTGCCAGCAGGGCTGCCATGAACGCCGGCCCGAAGAACTCTCCGAATCTTTCCTGGATGAACTGCTCGAACAGCCGCTCCTGTTCCTCGGTGGAGTCTGTGCCGAGTCCCTGCTTGAGCAGTTCAGGAAGGATCACGTCCGATACGAGAACGGCAAGGTCCCCGGAGACTGAGTCCGCGCCCGGACGGGCGCGGGCCGTATCTCGAAGGCCGCGCAGCACATCCACGTGGGCGGCATGGTATGCGCCGAGCTCGGCCGATGGCTGCAGACGGCCGTAGGTCGTAAGGGCCATGTCGAGTGTCTGGGCGAATTCCGCCCAGGTCACGGGCTCGCCGCCCTCTGGCTCCAGCAGGTCGAGGTCCAGTGCCCCGACAAGGTCACGTGTCTCCCCGCTGCAGTCCCTAAGGAATTCGTCTGTCCCGACCGCTGGGCTCGGTGATTCCTCGGGTGCGGGCGCAGGCGTGACCGGGGGCTCAGGTGTGGAGGTAGCTGTAGGCTCGGGAGTTGGCGTGAGCGTGGGCGCAGGCGTGGGGATGGATGTCTGCGTAGCCGTAGCGGTCGCTGCCGGTTCTGTCGGCTTTCCGCCGCCGCACGCCGACAACAGCGTGGCGGCAGCCAGCAGGGCAAGTATCGATATCGCAAGCTTCATCGAGTGCTTAAACGTCTCGGGTGCGGAGTGGGTAGGGGACCGCGAAATCGGGTCTCATCGCACTTGCAATCTTGAGTATCGGGCATCGAACGGAGATGGAGCTAGGACAAGAATTGTGCCTTGACGCCTGATTTGCCGGACTGGGGCTGACTAAGTTCGTCATTGTCCGCACCGGCTGGGCTCCTGCGTCCCCCGGCCAGAGGGTCGTATCGAGGATCTCAGGGCTGGCGGTCGGGTGTGGAAACCGGCGAGGACGCGATGCGCGTTGGCCACCAGTTCCAGCGTCCTAGGAGTGTTACGAGCGCCGGCACGATCAGCGTGCGGGTGATGAACGTGTCGATCAGCACGCCGACGGCCACCCCGAAACCGAGCTGCAGAAGGTCCTGGAGCGGTAGCGTCATCAGGGCCGAGAATGTTCCGGCGAGGATGAGCCCGGCGGAGGTGATGACCGGGCCGGTGCGAGCGAGCGCGTGGCGCGTTGCGTCCTTGAGAGGTGTTCTTCGCGCCTCCTCGCGGATGCGGGACATCAGGTAGATGTTGTAGTCGACGCTGAGCGCATTGAGGAACACGAACAGGAAGAATGGCACGGCCGGACCGACGCCGGCGTGACCCATCAGGAGGACGAAGACCACGACCGCAAGGCCCAGGGTTGCAAAGTAGGTGAACGCGATCGTGGCCATCAGGTAGAGGGGGGCGATCAGGGAGCGCAGGAGCAAGGCCAGGACGACTCCGATGGCCAGCAGGATGAGCGGGAGCACCACCAGCGAATCCCGGTCGCCGGCAGTGCGTGTGTCGTGCGACTCGGCGGTGTCTCCCCCGACGAGCACGCTTTCGGCGGTCAGGCCCAGTGACCGGGCGCTCTGGCGTGCGAGGGTGCGTAGCTGGGGCACGGCGTCGAGGGCCTCTTCGGAGAATGGATTTTCCTCGAGCACGACCTCGATGCGGGCCGCACGTCCGTCCGCCGATACGAATCGCAGTGCGCTCCCCGGCGGTAGCTGCGATGCCGGGGGCCCGGCTATGCCAAAGGGCCTGCTCGGACCTGAAACCTCGGCCACTGCCGGGTGTCCGGCCAGGTCGAGAGTGATCCTGTCCAGCTGCTCCAGGGAGGCGGGATCGAGCGCCCGGGCGCCCGGGGGGAGGGAAACGTAAACGCGCATGGGCGAGAGCGCACCTGCCGGAAAACCCTCCCTGAGCAGTTCAAAGCTCTTGACCGATTCGGTGTTGCTCGGGAGACTCGCAAGCTGGTCATAGTTGGTGCGAAACGGAATCAGGCCCGCAATCAACACCGCGAGCCCCACGGCCGTGATGGCCAGCGTCAGACCCGGCCTCCGCAGGACGACGGCGCCCACCCTGCCGTAGACGCTCCGGCGCCAGTCGACCTTCGGGCAGGCCACCGCTTCCTGGCGGGGCTGCATGGGCCAGTAGGCGCGCCTACCGAAGATGGTGAGGATCGCGGGAATGAGTGTGACGGCGGCCAGCATCATCAGGGCCACCGCAAGGGCTATGACAGGTCCCAGCGCCTGGTATGAACGAAGAGTCGCGAGTCCCAGGGCGGCGCACGCCACCAGGATGGTCGTTCCCGCCGAGGCCACGGCGCCGCCCACGCCCCGCATGGTTCGGCGCATGGCCTCGTGTGGATCGCCGTGGCGGGTCAGCTCCTCGCGGAAACGCGCCGAGACGAAGAGCACGTAGTCGGTGCCGGTGCCGAAGAGCACGACCGTCATGATGCCCGTGGTCTGTCCCGATACCGGCAAATCGAACTGCTGGGCGAACCAGCCGCCGATTGCGCCGGCTAGCTGGAAGACGAGGCCCACGCCGAGCAGCGGGATGGCCGCCATGATCGGAGAGCGGTAGATGACGATCAGCAGCACGAGCACCAGAAGGACCGTTACCAGAAGCAGCAGCGTGTCGATCTGGGAAAAGACCCCGATAAGGTCGACGATGAGGCCTCCGGGTCCTCCCACGGCGATCTCCACGCCGGTGATGTCGAGCGACGCGGAGCGGTCGCGTATGGCCTCCACGGCGTTGATGAAGGTCTGTTCGGCGGGCTCGCCGGCGATCTCGACGAAGATGTACATTGTTGTGCCGTCGGACGAGACCAGGCCGGATCGGCTGACCGTTGCCGGGTCCGGGTAGAGGACCTGGTCGATGGCCTCGGGCCCCTCTGAACCGGACAGCCACTCCCCGAGCTGTGCGGCAGCCGCGAACGAAGACGAGCTGAGACCGTCAGGTTCGTGGAATACGATCAGGACAGGAGTCCCGTCTGAAGGAAAGCGGTCCCGGGCAAACTCGAAGGCCCTGGTCGCCTCCGCGTCCCTGGGCAGGAACAGGGCCTGCTCGTTCTCTGTCGCCTCGCCGAGCCCTGGGAGCTGGGAGATCAGAAGACCGGCTGCGATGATCCAGACAGCGAGGGTTACCCACTTGCCGCGCGGGCTGCTTACGAAGTCAGTCAGATGGCCGAGCACTATCGTTAGCCGTTCGGGTCTCCACCTGCGAGGTGGCTAGCCCCGGGGGATTCTTTGCGCATCCCGCGATGGTACCAACAGCGCGTCACCGAGCCGCCCTGTTCGGAAACGCGCTCGCACCTCTGAGAGTTCCTGGGGCGGCGCATCGTAGAGCCTCTGTCGCCACTTCTGCGGGCGTCGAAAAAGTTGATTGAACGTGGCTCCGGGGCGTCCCTGGCAGACCCGCAGCTGTCCGGAGGGATCCGATCCGCACCGACCCGGACCGGTGGGCAGGGGGTGGGTTCGCCTTGAGCGAATATCAGGTCAGGCCGCGTGCGAACCCGCGTACCACGTCCAGGAACTTTTGCTGCTCTTCGGCGAATACCATGTGGCCGCTGCGCTCGAACATGACGAACTTGGAACCCGGAACGCCCCGGTGGATGCGGGAAGAGCACTGCTCGTAGGGGGTGATGAAGTCGTCGGCCCCGCAAAGCACCAGGGTGGGCACATCGATCTCTCCAAGCCTGTCGACTACGTTGTGCTGGGCGTGGATGTCGATGACGCTGCGGTTGTAGGCGGCGGCGGAAAAGCGCGTGTTAATGCCAAATGTCTTGGCAGCTTCGCCGTCGGGGTCGCAAAAGTACAGGCGGCCTACGGTCGCCGCAAGATCTGCCAATTCCTCGTCGCTATCCAGGTGTTCGAAAAAGCGCTTCTCGATAGCCGCTGCCTCCTCGGGCGTGCCCCTCTGCCTGGCATTTTCGAGGACCACATCCTTGTAGTCCCATGCCGGGTAGGCGTTGGCGAGGATCAGGCCGGCCAAGTGCTGCTGGTATCTGAGGGCATGGTGAATGGCGATGGCGCCACCATAAGACTGACCGAGCAGGGTCATGCGATCGATACCGAGATGTTGCCTGAGTGCGTCGGCGTCGTTGGCCCACGTTGAGTGGAACACGTCGTCCAGGTCGGGTGGGCGTTCTGAGCGTCCGTTGCCCCTGTGGTCGTAGAGGATGAGCGTGAAGTCTTCGGCGAGGGGGTCGACCCAGGGTCGGAAGTAGGTGTGGTCGAAGCCGAGCCCGCCGTGCATGAACATGAGCGGTGGTCCGTCGCCGAGCAGTTCGTAGTAGAGCGTGGTGCCGTTGACGTTAGCGAGCATAGAGGCTGTCTCCCTGCGAGCGGCCGCCGGGTGGCTGTGCAGCATGAAGGATGTGCCAATCCTAGCAGCAGGATGGGGTCAAAATTCCCTTTGGATTTACCCAGGAGGCCCAGGTGCTCGCGAGTGTCAGCTGCCATCGGCCGGTGGCCTGTACGAACGCTCGGGCACTCGCCTATGCCCGCACCACGCATCGAGGCCAAAGTAGCTGGGGCACGTCAATTGAGTCGGGTTGGGCAAGATCATTTCATTTATGTGAAGTTCTTCACGAACAGGAGGGTTTATCGGTGCGCAGACCGTGCCCTCGGCAAGGAAGCCGAATACCTGAAACAGAACAGGCGTACTGATATCTTGCTGTTAGGAACTGATACCGTAGCCACGAATGCCTGTGGCATGCGGCCGGCGGTCGGGAAGGCGGTGCCACAGATGGGGGTTGACAGGGTAGCAACAAGAACATACTATCTGCGCACCGTGAGACAGGGCCCGATGGGCGCCCGTGCCACCGGAGCGGAGGGCCGCTAGCACGCTCGCCAAATACTGCCAAAGGCACCTGTACCACCCGGCACCATGTGAGACTGAACTGCCGTGGGCCGGCTCATCATGACCTAGGAGGTAGTCGTACATGGCAACGTTGAGGAAGAGTGATCTGACCGCACGGGTCGCCTCTAAACTAGGCGGTTCTAGGGCTCAGGGCGAGGCTGCGCTCAACGCGGTACTCGACAGCATTCAGGAAGCTCTTTCGGCTGGTGATCGTGTCGTCCTGACGGGGTTCGGATCCTTTGAGGTTCGACAGGTGAAGGCTAGGAGGGTCAGGCCCATACGTGGTGGTCAGGCAGGGTCCCTCATAACGGTGCCGGCCCACAAGCGTGTCGGCTTCACCGCTGGGGCTAACCTCAGCGCCGCCGCCCAATAGCGCTAATAGCTGATGTGGATCGCTAGGCATCCGCCTCGCGATCAGAGAGAATTCTAGAGGGCGGGCCGGATGCATCCGGCCCGCCCTATCGTTTTCCAAATTTCCAAACTGCGGGTCATGTCCGATACTCTTGGGCAACTGAGGAGTACAGACCGGAATGCAGCCTGAACTGATCGTCGATTTCGCCAACCAAGTGGGCGAGGGTCCCCTGTGGCATCCTGAGGACGGCAGGTTGTACTGGGTGGACATTCCGCCGGGCAAGATCTATTGGCATGACCCGTCCAGCGGTGAGAGCGATCTGTACCTGCAGGGACCAACCGGCATAGGCGGGTTTACCATCCAGGCCGACGGCACCCTGCTCTGCTTTACATATGGCGCGGGGGTCGGGGTCGTCGAAAACGGTCGGTTCAGGTGGGTCATCGAGGCGATCCCAGAAGAGCAGGGTCGCAAGTTCAATGACGTGATAGCGGACCCGGTCGGCCGGGTCTTTGCAGGTACCATTGCCAACGAGAGCGGTCGGGGATCGCTCTACCGCATGGACCTTGATGGAACGCTGACCGTCGTAGAGGGTGACTTAGGCATCTCGAACGGTATGGGTTTCACGCTGGACCATACCCGGATGTACTACACGGACTCTGAAACCTACCGCATCGACGTCTTCGACTACGATGTGGAGACGGGGCGCCTCTCGAATCGCCGGCCATTTGCCGACGCATCCGAAGGGGGGCTGCCCGACGGAATGACCGTCGATTCGGACGGCTACGTCTGGTCGGCGCGCTTTGGCGGAAGCGGCGTCTACCGCTACGCCCCGGACGGCTCTTTCGACCGCAAGATAGACGTGCCCATGCTCAAGACCACAAGCGTAATACTCGGCGGGCAAGGCCTGACCGATGCATACGTTACGTCTGCCGGCGGGGAGGATAAGCAGTCAGACGGCGAGAACGCCGGTGCGCTGTACCGTCTCGACCTTTCGGGGATGGACGTAAGAGGCGTAAGCGAATTCCGCTCCCGCGTCTCCGTCTAGGAGGCCGCAGCTGCGGACCTGAACTGCCCGGGGGGCGATATGGCCACCATCGATATCGATACAGCAGTCCACTCAAGTCCTGCTTTGCCGGTCGTGGCCTCGGAGATGGCCGAGGTGGCCAGACGCCTGGTCGGAACGCTCTCCCCGGCCCAAAGGGCGCGGGCCCTGTTTTCTGAGGATCACTACGAACGCCTCTACTGGAACTATGCTCCCATGAAGTACAGGGGCCTTCCGCTGCTCGATTTGGACGCCGATCAGAAGGAGTTGACCTTTGCGCTCGTCGCCACCGGGATGTCGGCCGATGGCACGGACCGAGCGCGCCGGGTCACGCAGTTGGAGTCGGTCCTGGGAAAGATCGAGATCGACGCCGGCACGGCCATGTTCGACCGCGACCCGGGCCTTTATTTCCTGCGCATCTTCGGAGATCCGGGCTCAGAGGCCTGGAGCTGGAGCCTCAACGGCCACCATGTCTTTTGCGCCTTCACCATAGTCGAGGGACGTGCGGTCGCGTCGACACCCAATTTCCTCGGTTCCAACCCGGCGCTCGTTCCCCACGGGTATCCCGGGGCCAAAACAGGCATACTCTGGGACACCGACGAAAGGGCACGCGAGCTTCTTGCCTCGCTGGACAGGGCTCAAAGGTCCAAGGCTGTGATCAGTGAACTGGCTCCCCTGGACATAGTCACCCTCAACTCACCCATTTTGATCGACGGATCCGGGTCGGCCCTCCCACCCAGTGGTCTGTCGGCTGCGGACATGAACAAGGGTCAGCAGGATCGGCTCTGGAACCTGGTGTCGGACTATGTCAACCGCTTGCGCCCCGAGTTGGCCGACCCCATCCTGGCTGGACTGCGCGACGATGGATTCGAGAGGCTCGACTTCAGCTGGGCCGGGGGAGACCAGCCCGGCAAGGGCCGGTACTTCCGCGTGCATCGTCTCAGGCCAGGGAGCTTTCTGATCGAGCAGGACAACGTTCAGAACGACGCCAATCACATTCACTCGGTCATGAGGGACGTGGACGAGGACTTTGGCGTCGATCTGCTGCGACTACATTACGAGCGCTCTCACCTGCCGGCATCCGTCGACCACGGCTAGGAGCCCGGCCTCCGTCCCTGCGCCTGGCATCTCCCAGTGGGCACGGGGAGGCAGTTCCAACCGACCGCTTTCGGCGTCCCCCTGGGTTGCCAGTCCAGCGCCAACACCGACCGCCGCCGCCACGGCTATGGACGCTGCCAGAAGGCCGAGGCGCCCTGAGTCCGATAGTAGAGGGGTACCGATGCCGGTGGATGCCATGACGATTGCAGCCAGCGGCACGACGAACGAGAGCATCCGGTCTATCTGAGTGTCGCCGGCTGCCGCGGCGCCGGCCACAATCCCGAACAGGGCCAGCCACACCGCATAGAAGAACCGGCGGCGAGGGGCGCTGTCTTGTGCGGTTGCCCACAGAGCGCCTGCCAGCAGTCCGGCAACCAGTGACCCAGCCGTCACCGTGAGGCTGTTAAAGACGACGTCGGTCGGCGAGTGGAGCGGTAGCTGCACCAGCGACGCGACAATGGCTGCCATTGCCCCGGCGGTCAGCCCTGCGAGGACTGGCCGCCGGCCGTTTGCCGCGCTGGATTCGGTGCCGGCGCCGGAATCGGAGGGTATTGTTGCCATTCGGCCGCCTCTAGTGTTCTGTCGCTAGCCGATCATTGGTCGCCGCTCGGCACAAGGGCCAGCAGCACCTCAACTCGGACCTCGTCGGCGATCCAGACCACCGACTGCACCTGGGGTACGGGGACCTCCAGTTCCTCCCAGGTGAACTGGGTCCTGCCCAGTACGAACACCGTGTGTCCATCGTCCCTGACCTCGATTTCAAACGACAGGGGGAACTCCTTACCGAGCAAGGTGAGTGTCCCCATCACGCTGGTCGTCACCGTTTCACCATCGCCGAAGCCGGCTGGAAGGTCGCCGGCGTCGGGAACCGCGAATACGGCTGTGGGATCCGAGCCGAACATCCTGGTGCTCACGTATCGGTCTCGAAAACCCTGGTCGCTGGTCAGTGTTGAAAGGTCTATCTCGACCGCGAAGGTCCCTCCATCCAGCCTGACCTCGCCGGACAGGGCGTTCGTGCGCATAACAGCGTCGTTGGGCACGGCAAGCCTTGCGAGCTGCTCTTCAACCGTGAACGTAGCTTCGGACTCCTCTCCCATGACGAACACGATCCCCTCAACCTCACCTGCCCGACGTTCCTCGGGTTCCTCGGCGGGTGCGGTCGCCGTCGCTTCAGCGCTCACATCCTCTCTTGCGGGCGCGGGTGTGGGTGTTGCGGTATCGACGGGCTGGGCCGAGCCCCCGCAGGCCGCCGTGAGCGCGGCGAGAATCGCCAGCAGGCCGACCGCAGGTAGGTATCTCATAAGCCTTTGTCCTCTCCGGTGCCACTGCTCAACTGAACTACACCGCAATCGGGCCCCAGAGATCGAGCACGCATCTGGTGGGCCCTAGCTCCCGCACGCGATGCGGAATCTGGCGCGACATTCTCAACGCCCGTCAGTTGGAACCGTTAGGTCCCGGGCAGGATAAAGGGTACCCTGTTGGCTAGATCCGTTGAACTGCCGTTCAACCTGCGCACATGAACCCCGAGCAACGCCCCCAGGAATACGACCCGGACTTTTCCAAGAATCCCACGCCGGGAGACCGACCGGGCCGCAGCAGTGACTCCGACGATGATGGCGATGGGACCCGCTATCGCCCTACCGACGAGTACTCCGAGCCCTCCGGCAGGTTCAAGGGCCTTCAGATAGGCTGTGGGGCACTGATCGTCGTCGCCATCGTGCTGGCCGTAGTCCTGCCCCTGGCCGGCACCTTTGATTCCGGCGGCGGCGATCCTGCCGGCCGCGCCGCGTGCGAGCGATTCGCGAGTTTCCTGCTGGATGTATCTGAACGGGAGGTCAGCGACGCCGAATTCATCGAGAGGGTTATGCTGGTGGCCGAGACGGCCAAGGATGCAGAGGCGCCGATCAGGGAAGCGAGCGCGGCACTCCTCGCCGCCGTCACATCCGGCGACGTTGAGGCGCTGAGCGGCCACGCGGCCGACCTCGTGCAGGCGTGCGGCGTCGCCGGATACTGGTCACTGTAGGTTGCCTGAGCCCTGCGGGCGCGGTTAAGTTAGGTACGCTGTCGGCAAGGGATCTGCCCGCCGCGATCGCGGTCCGGGCCGACCCCGGCCATCGCGGCGACTCTGAATGCTATGCGAATCGATCGACTCGACGTCTACTACGTGGCCATGCCCCTCATCTCGCCGTGGCGCACGGCGTACGGCTCAGACCATGACATACACTCGGTCCTGGTCAAGGCCACCAGTGGGGAGCACTGCGGCTGGTCGGAATCCACGCCGTTCTTCGCACCTACCTACCTGAATGAGAGCGCAGGTTCGGCCTATCACCACGTAACCGAGGTCTTCGGCCCGAGGGTTGTGGGCTCCCATTTCGAGACCGCGGCCGAACTCAACGAGGCCCTGGACATCTTCAAGGGCAACAGCTTCGCAAAGGCCGCCATCGAGATCGCCTGGTGGACCCTTGAGAGCGATGTGACCGGTACTCCCCTGCACCGCCTCCTGGGAGGAGAGCGCAGGGAGGTTGCCGCCGGTGCCGATTTCGGGATCCAGGACTCGATCGACGTGCTCCTGGAGGCGATCCAGGGCGCGGTAGACGCCGGCTTTCCGAGGATAAAGCTCAAGGCGGCACCCGGCTGGGACCTGGATATGCTTAGGGCGGTAAGGTCGACCTTCCCCGACACCGTATTCCACATAGACTGCAACTCCGGCTATACCCTGGACGACCTTCCGCTGTTTAAGGAGATCGACAAGATCGGACTTGCATTCATCGAGCAGCCTCTTCACTGGAACGACGTGCTGGACCATGCCGAGCTGGCCCGTCAGATAGAGACGCCGCTATGTTTGGACGAGACCATCCACAGCGTCAAGGCCGCCGAGCAGGCGATAGCGGTGGGGGCGTGCGAGTTCATCAACATAAAGCCGGGACGCATCGGCGGTCTGCAGAACGCAAAGCGCGTCCACGATATCGCCATGGACGCCGGGATCCCCGTATGGGTGGGTGGCATGCTGGAAAGTGCGCTTGGCGGCGCCATCTGCATCGAAGTCGCCACGCTGCCCAACTTCACGTATCCGGGCGACCTGTTTCCCTCCTCGCGCTTTTACGAGCGGGACCTTTGTAACCCGCCGACCGAGATGACCGAGCGCAAGACCTTTACGCCGTTCGAAGGTCGCCTCCCGGAGCCCGACCCCGACCAAATGGAGAGGATGACCCTGCGCAGGGTGACGCTGCTGCCTGACCACTGAACGCACCACGTCGCATCGTATTCATCGGAGAGCACGACAGAAATGACCAACAAGAGCAGCGACCCGGAAGAGCGTGTGAGACAGACGCTTGGAGAGTGGGGAATCGACTACGAGATGCTCGATATAGATCCGGACTATGCCGATACGGCGCAGTTTTGCGAGAGATACGGCTACCCGCCGGAGCGAAGCGGCAACACGATACTCGTGGCCTCGAGGAAAGGGCCGCCGCAGTACTGCGCATGCGTCGTTCTGGCCTCCTCCCAGCTTGACGTCAACAAGAGGGTGCGCAAGCTCATGGGCGTGCGCAGGGCTTCGTTCGCGTCCGCCGATCAGACCGTCGAAGTTACCGGGATGATGATCGGCGGGGTAACGCCGTTCGGGCTGCGGGAGGATGTGCCAGTATATGTAGATGAGCCTATAGCCGGCCTGGATTACGTGATTCTGGGCTCGGGCAGCAGGTCATCCAAGGTGAAGATGGCCGGGCGGGAGTTCACCAAGGTTCCCGGCGCACAGTTCGTGTCCGGCCTGTCGATTCCGCCGAGGACGGAGTGAGCATTGACGTCTACCAGCGATAGGGCCATGCGCCAGCAGCCTGCCCGCGGCGAATCGAGGGCGGGCGGACAGATCGATCCGCTGGCGAGGCGGCGTCCGACATGGGTCGAGATCGACCTTGATCGCCTGGCCGACAACTACCGCAGCGTCCGTGACCATCTGCGTTCCGGGGTCAGGGTGATGGTGGTGGTCAAGGCCAATGCCTACGGACACGGAGCGGCCCGCGTGGCTCGCGCGCTCGCCGAGCAGGGAGCCGCGGCATTTGGAGTTGCGATCACGGAGGAGGGCGCGGCCCTCCGGCAGGCCGGGGTATCGGGGACGATCCTGGTCTTCGGCGGCTGCTTCCCCGGCCAGGAGGAGACGGTCCTCGAGTTCGATCTCACACCGACCGTCTACGACCTGGCGTCGGTCCGACGACTCTCGTCCGCCGCGATCGCCAGGGACAGGCCCATCGGCTACCATCTCAAGCTGGACACCGGCATGGGGCGCCATGGCATAGGTCCGGACGACGTGGCCAGCTTCGTCGAGGATGCGGTCAGCTATCGGGGTGCAAGGCTGGCGGGAGTGTTCTCCCACCTTTCGTCCGCCGACGAGGACGACCTGACCTACACCAGGCTCCAGATATCCAAGTTCGTGGCGGCCGTCGACGCCATAGAGGCCGCGGGCCATCCTCGCATCGTAAGGCACGTCGCCAACAGCGCCGGTACGCTCCTGCACAAGGGTTCCTGGTTCGACATGGTTAGGGCGGGACTATCCCTGTATGGCATAGATCCGTCCCCCAGGGGCGGACCTGTCGAACTGCTGCCCGTCCTCTCGCTGAAGACGCGCATCGCCTTCGTAAAGAGCGTCCCTGAGGGGACCTCCCTAGGCTACAACCGGACGTTCAGAACCTCGCGTGAGTCCCTGATAGCCACACTGCCGCTCGGCTACGCGGACGGGCTCGCCCGGCTCAGCTCGAACCGGGGCCACGTGCTGGTCCGAGGGGCCAAGGCCCCGATCGTCGGGGCGGTGAGCATGGATACCACACTGGTGGACGTTACCGCCGTACCGGGCGTGACACCGGGCGATGAGGTCGTACTGATAGGCGCGCAGGGAGACGTTAGCGTGGGCGCGCGGGAGGTGGGGCGCTGGGCCCAGACCATCCCGTACGAGGTGGTCTGTCGCATAAGCCAGAGGGTGCCCAGGCTGTACCTGAGCGAGGGCCGCCTAGAGCTCTCAGAAGGTTAGCTCCAGTGCACGGCTAGTCGCTCCCTGCCCGGGTGTCCGTCAGGGTCTGTGGTCTGGTGGCCGCTCTCACCTCCTCTCCCGACCTGGTAACGAAGTACAGGCCAAAGGCTGTGGCTGCTATGAGGCTGGTGACCGACGCCGTCGGACCAAAACCTAGGCCTACGCCCAGGCCGAACCATAAGACGTCGTCGGCGATGAAGCCCCAAGCGGCCGGCCCCACTATGGTTCCCAGCCTTCCCGTGAGGCTGTGCAGGCCGAAGAACTGGCCTGCGTGCTCCTCGGGAATGAGCCTCAGAAGCAACGGCCGATCCACCACCCACGTGCCGGCCACGAGCACGCCGCTGGCCGGCCCAATGATCCAGTACAGGTCGGCGGGCAGGTTCAGCCAGGGTATGGCGACCGTGAAGAGCAGGACGACGACCCAGGAGCACAGCACAAATTTCATGGAGCGGAATGGGCCTATCCGGTCCGACAGCCTGCCCCAAACGGAGGCCGCGGCGATGGCCGTCAGGATCCCTATCCCCAGCACCATGTAGACCTTCGTCTCGCTGAATCCTATGGTCTTGGTCCCGTAGAGGAAGGCGAATATGGAGGCGGTGTTCACGGCCAGGTAGTACCAGAATCTACCTATCAGGAAGGAGATCAGGCCGGGATATTGACGGGCGCGGCGCAGTGCGTCCCCGGTACCCGCCACTGCACCGTGGCCCGACGAATCGCCGCCGTCGCCTCGAAGCTCTCGGGGCCGCTCGCGGAGCAGCGTTAGTACCGGCAGCGTCATCACGAGCATCAGAACGCCGATAGTCCTGAAGGCCATCACGTAGCCCTGCTCCTCGGCCAGGGTGAGCCCTATCAGCACGGCAAGCAGGGCACCCAGGTAGCCGACCCCGATGCCAAGTCCTCCTATGAACCCGCGGTTTCTCGCCGTGCTCACCTCCACCAGCAGGGCGTTGTAGATGACTATCCCCGTGTGCATGGCGACCAGCGCCACCCCGAACAGTACGATCGAAACCTCAAGGGACAGGGTGCCCAGCAGGAACGTCGATGCGATGCCGATCAGCGAGAATACGGCGAGGAACGGAAGGCGTCTTCTGGCGTTATCGGACATGGCTCCGAAGACCGGTGCCACAAGGAGATTGGCGAGCATCGCGCCGGCCACTGTAAAACCGATCGTGGCGTCACTGCCGCCCATGTCGTTGACGACCCAGAGGGGGAAGAAGATCCCCGTCACGCCGGCAAAGAAGATCGTGTTGGAAACGTCGTAGAGGACCCACGAGCCTATCGAGAGCCTGGATGAAACCGCATGCGCGGAGCGATCTTCGATCGACTCCTTATGTGCGGAAGCTCTCCTAAGTGTCGGCATCGCAATCCTCTGACCGGCTGTGCAGGAGGTGGGGCCGCCCGGCCCCCACATAGCAACACTAGGCAGCAACAAGATAGCGTTGCGGCGGGCTGCGGTCAAATCGCCCGCTGCATCGCCCGCGGCGGCGGGCTCCAGCTAGGTGAGATTCCCTTTTGCGGCCTCGGAGGGAGCCATTGAATCCTGGACCTCGTCTTGCCCTGCGGCCGCGTTCTCCCTGGGGCCTCCGATCGATATCAGGGCCCCCACCGGCAGCAGCGTCAGCCCCGCCGCGCTGGCGATAAGAAGCGGCAGCCTCAGATCTCCGAGCGCCTCTTGCAAGAAACCCGTGAGCATCGGTCCCAGCAACGTGCCGAGGGAAACTGCGGTCATCACCGTCGCCACGGCGACCGGTATGCGGTCCGCCGTAACTCCCCTCAGCTGGAAGGCGACGCTGTAGAGGAGGGGGAAGTAGGCGCCGGATAGGCCGCTGATCGCCGCGAACAGGACCAGCAGTGGGATGCTGCCCGTCAGGGTCATCGCGGCGTAGCCGCCGGTCATCGAAAGGCCTATCACCACCAGGATCGGGTTAACCAGCCGGGTGCGCGCAACCACAAAGGCCATGACCAATCCGGACAGGCCGCCAACGGCCAGATTGATCGCCAGAAGACCCCCAGACCAATTCAGTGACACCCCGTAGCGGTCCAGCATCAGGGAGGGGAAAAAGCTCAGGAAGGCCGACCAGGCCAGCACCGCCCCGGCCATGCCAATACAGGCCAGCAGCAGATCCTTGTGGGCCAGGGTGCTCCTCAGCGTAGTTGAAGGTGCGGCCGGCGCCCCCTCTTCGGCGGCCTCGTCACTTCGTCTGGGCGTCCGGTACCGATCGCGGCCAAACGCGATCCAGGCAACCGTGAGCAGCGCGTATACGATCCCGGAGACGTAAAAGCTCATTCTCCAGTTGCCGCCGAGGGCCTCTAGGATCAGGGGCGTTACAAGCAGTCCCAGCCCCATCGTCAGGCTGAAAACCACGTTCGCCACGCTGTTGACGAAGACGATGCGGTGAGGAGGAAACCACTGGCTAATGAGGGCGGCACCCGGAGGCTCCATCGCCAGGAGCGCCACGCCGAAGCACAGCCTTCCCATCAGGAGAACCGCATAGGCCGGCGACCAGCCCTGCAGGACTATCAGCAGCGTGCCGAGCGCCAGCGTCGAGGCGATGACGGCCTTCGGGCTGAACCTTGACGTCCACCATCCAAGTGGAATCGCAAGGAACAGGTTTCCCCAGAACGCCGCCGAGCCGAGCAGGCCCTGCTGGCCGGGTGACAGGCCCATGTCCTCCGTGATCGACGGCAGCAGGATTCCGATGTTGAAGATTACTACGAATCCGGACAGGGTGGAGGACAGCCACAGGCCGACAACCACCCAGCCGTACCAGGGCCGAGACATCCCTCAATGATAAGGCAGTCAGGGGCCTGTGGCCGCCCGAACGTCGCTAGATAGTCAGACGACCTTCCGTGCCCAGAGTGCGCAGTGCTTAAGGTCGTTGTTGTTGGTGAAGTGCATCAGGCCGCCGAGGGACCTCTCGTCCTCGGCCCGAACCAGCTCCATGCCCTGGGACTGAAGTACGGTGACGATCTTGCGCTCATCGAACAGCTGGAAGGACCTGATCTCATCGTAGTCCGGGTCATGCACGGTCACCCTGCCGTGGCCGGCCTTAAAGATCAGCTGCAGTACTCCCCCCGGCCTTGTGACCCTGGACAATTCGGGGAGAGTGGTTTGGTAGACGCGCCTTTCGCTCAGGTGCTGGATAACCGCGTTGCACATAACGAAGTCGAACGAGTCCGCCGGAAACTGCAGGTGCCCAGAGAGGTCGCCGACCCTCACGCGGCCCTTGAGGAAAGGGCGAATACGCAGCGCTGTCTCCACGTTCTCCTCGACGGCGTCGATCCCTGTAACGTCCAGGCCTCTCTGCACGAGCTCGGCGACGTCTATGGCACCGGCGCCGCAGCCAGCGTCCAGACCCCTTGGACCTGGGGCCAGCTCGACGAGGGCATCGATCAGGGAGTGATTTCCCTTAAGGAGTGGATGGGAAGAGCGGGCCCAGACGCGCTGTACCCGTTCGACCTGGTTGCTGGCATAGCGATCCGCATGCCGGCTATAGAATTTGTGGTTATCATCGGCCGGCCGCAGCTTGCGGCCAGCATCCATCCTCGTGGCCATGGGCGTCCTCCAGAATTTCTTTTGGCCTGATGACCCACAGGGCCACCCAGAGGCCCTGTGGGCTGAACCGTTTGCGTCCCCTCCGCCATAGGGGCTCAGCAAATGTCGAGGGTCCGGGGCCGCCAGACTGGTCAGCTAAGGTTCTGCGGTGAGGCGGAGAAGGGGTGCCCAGGAAGGGACTCGAACCCCCACTCCCTTACGGGAAGCGGATTTTAAGTCCGCCGCGTCTACCAGTTCCGCCACCTGGGCCTGTCCGCCGACAACCAGCCCCGTCAGCCTTCGCGGTCCGATCCGGAATCCTTGGCCATTCTACCAGCAATGGCAAGAAGGCCAGATGTGGCCGATTCGCTCCAGAGCGGGCACCTACGCCCGCACCAGCTTGGTCACGCGACGGCCGGAGCCCATGGGAGCGCCCGCCTCGGTCACTTGGCCCACATAGATGCTGCCTGACGAGTCGATCGCAAGGCCATGAGGCCAGGCGAACAGGCCGGTGTTGTCGGCGGTCCCCCACCGTCCCAGAACGTTCCCATCGAGATCGAGAACCGTGATACGGCCCGAGTGCTCGGTGACCACCACCTCGCCGTCCGGCCCCTCGTGGATCTTGCTGGTCATCGAAAAGTCGGTCCACATGCCCAGGAAACCGCCGTCGAGGTCGTAGACCTGGATCCGGTCGTTGAGGCGGTCGCATATCAGGACCCTGTCCCGGGAATCGATGAACAGTCCGTGCACCAGGTGGAACTGCCCGGGTCCCCCCTTGCCCGGCTCGCCCCAGCTCTGCCTCAGCGTCCCGTCCGGGCCGAATCGGTGGACCCTGCAGTTCGCGTAGCCGTTGGAGACATACAGGTCGCCGCTGCGGGCCACACGCACGCCGCTGGGCACGTTGAACGGATGACCCGCCCGCTCGACCGGGTGCTTCCACCCGGTCTGCCGACCCTTCTGAAGGCTGTATCCGGTATCCGACGGAACGCCCCTCGTGCCCATCGTCATCAGCTGTGCGCCGTCCGGCGAGTACTTGATCACCTCATGCTCGTTTCGGTCCACCAGGTATACGTTGCCGTCCCGGTCGAAATCGACGCCGTGAACGTTCTCGTAGGTGTGCGGCCAGATCCTGATCAGCGCGCCGTCCGGCGCGAACACCATGAGCTCGCCAGTGGGGATGTTGAACACCCAGACGTTGTCGTCCGGGTCGACCGCAACGGCGGCGCACTCGGCGAAGCTGCCCTCGTCCGGCGGACTGCCCCAGTCAGGGTCCACCTCGTAGCGGAACGGCCCTGCGGTCAGGATCACCTGGCCAGGCCCCGGCCGCGCCCGTCTCCTCGAGTGATCTGCGTGGCGATCGTCCTCAAGGATTGACCAGTTCCTCGTGCTCGGCCCAGTATCCGCCGCTCGGTGCGCGCCTTTGCGGTTTCTGGCCGCCTCCTACCCGGAAATCCTCGGCTGAGTCGAGGGGCTCGTAGCCGAGCACCTCGCGGAAGTGCGAAAGGTCCCTGTACCCCCACTTGTTGCTGGAGGTGACCATGAATGTCTCGAACCTCAGCTCGTCCGGTGCGTTCAGTGCGAGCATGAGGGCCTGCACGATGTCCCTGTGGCTGAGGTATATGGAGTAGTCGTAGGCCTCCTCGGGAATCCCCGACGGCTTTACCGTGCCGATTCGCAGGTTGATGACCGACAGGCCGTGCACGTCTGAGTAGTGACGGGCCAGACCCTCTGCGGCCATCTTCGAGACCCCGTAGAGCCCGTACGGGTGGAACAGGTTATGGTCCGCCATCGGCCAGCTGTCCGGGACGGCGTCGTACCGGCCGTCCTCGAGGTCCCTGTATACCCCCGGCGCCCTTACGACCCCCTTGATGACCGCGCCGCTGCTCGCGTTCACCACCCTCTTTACCCCGGCCAGGCGACTGGCCTCAAGGACGTTGTAGGTTCCGCTGATGTTGACTGCGACCATCTGGTCCCATTCGGCGTTGGTCAGCACCGCCGACAGGTGGATGACCGCGTCCTGCCCGGCAAAAGCGTCCCTGATCGCGTCCAGATCGGAAATGTCGGCCTGAACCGTCCTGACCCCTTTGACCTCGCTGCGGTTTAGCGCGGTGACCTCGTAGCCGCCATCCGCCTCGAGCCGGTCCCGGAGGAGTCCTCCGATCAGGCCGCTCAAACCGGTTACCAAGACCTTCCTTCTAGTCATCGCATGCGACTCCCATCCTGACTGTGACCCCGGTGGATGTCCGTGTGATCGCCCCCCCGGACCGCAGGGCGTGCGGTCGGACGGGCATCTGGCGCCAATATATTGACGGCCTGCCGGCCCAGTCAAATTGAGGCGGTGAAGTTCCGAAACAGCTATAGCGTCCGGCCCACCGCCGCCGCAACCGCCGCGACCTCATCGTGCAGCGTGCCTATCTCGGCCGCCGGTATCGATTGGGGGCCGTCGCTCAGCGCCTCCGCCGGGTTGGGGTGGCTCTCGATTATGAGCCCGTCGGCCCCTGCGGCCACGGCGGCCTTCGCCATGGGAATCACGTAGTCCCTCACCCCCGTCCCGTGGCTCGGGTCCGCGATCACCGGCAGGTGCGACTCCTTCTTGACCACCTGGATCGCGGTCAGGTCCAGGACGTTGCGGGAGAACTCGTCGTCGAACGATCTTATCCCCCGCTCGCACAGGATCACGTTCGGGTTGCCGGACTTGAGGATATACTCGGCCGCCAGCAGCCACTCCTTGATGGTTGCGTGAAACCCTCGCTTCAGCAGCACGGGTTTGCCCGTCTCGGCCACCCGCTCAAGGAGGCGGAACGTGTGCATGGTTCGCGCTCCAATCTGGAGGATGTCGGCGTAGGCGGCCACGTCCTGAACGTCCGCCTCGGACATGACCTCGGTGACGATCTTAAGGCCGGTCCTGTCCCTGGCCTCGGCAAGCAGGCGCAGCCCCTCGATGAACAGGCCCTGAAAGCTGTACGGGGAGGTGCGCGGCTTGAACGCACCCCCGCGAAGCACTGGGAATCCGGCCCCTTTGACCGCGTCCGCCGTCGCCATCAGCTGATCCCGGCTCTCGACGGCGCACGGGCCGACCATCATGATCACCCTGTTGCCGCCGATCTTAAGGCCGCCGACGTCCACCACCGTGTCGGCGGGGTGAAACTCGCGGCTCGCCTCCTTGTACGCCTTCTGGACGCGCAGAAGGCTCTCCACCCCGGGGAGGTCTCCGAGCCCGTCCAGCCGCACGTCGCCCGCGGTGTCTCCCCTGACAGCGACGATCGTCTGCAGCTGGCCCGACGTAAGCGCCGTCTGGTAACCCAGCTCGCGCACTCGCGCCTCGACCGCCTCCACCTGTTCCCGACTTGCGTCGGATCGCATGACAACTATCAATTCCGTCCTCCGATAAATGGCTCCTCAAAAAGGATACGCAGCCCCCTAGGGAACGCCTGAGGCATATTGCACCTTCGATTGGGCCAAAAATCGCCAAAAGGGAGGGCCCTAGACCGCGAGGGCCCTTCACAAAAGACCGCAGTAGCCGTAACTGATCTATCCGGGTAACGCCCCCGGTCGACACATCCGCGCGGCGCCTCCGACCTTCCGGTCCGGTTAGAAGGCCAGCAGGGCGCGGCCGGCGATACGGCCGTTGGTGAGATCGTCCATCGCCTCGTTCGCCTGATCCAGCGAGTAACTGCGCGTGACAAGTTTGTCCACGGGGAACTTGCCCTCTGCCGAGAGGCGAAGGTACATCGGGAAATCGACGTCCGGGATCGCCGAACCGTGGCTTCCCCGGAACTGGCGCTGGTGGTAGACGAAGTGCTCTGCGTTGAGCTTGAACTCCGGCTGCGGCCAGCCGATCATCACGGCCATGCCGCCGACGTTGTCGCCGCCCGGCCCGCCGCCCCGCACCATCGGCAGGATGGCCTCGTGCGTCGGCACAGAGCCGACCGCGTCGAACGCGAAATCGGCGCCTATGCCGGTTATCCTCCAGACCTCCTCGACGGGGTCCACGTCCCTCGAGTTGATCGTGTGAGTGGCCCCCCAGCCCATTGCGAACTCCAGCTTCTCGTCGGCGATGTCAACGGCGATGACCGGGTATGCTTGCATCAGCGAGGCCATCTTGATCGCCGACAGCCCAACGCCCCCGGCCCCGATGACGACCACGGAGTCCTCGGCCCTGACCTTCGCTGTGCGAAAGACCGCGCCGGCGCCCGTCAGCACCGCACAGCCCACTATGCTGCTCTCGGGCGTGGCGTACTCGCCCGGTATCTTTACGGCCAGCTGGTCGCTGAGAAGGCAGTCCTCGGCAAAGGTGCCGACAGGCCCGTGGACCAGCTCCCCGCGGAACCTGACGCCGATCGGGCTGAGGCCGTCGATGAAGTCCCTGCCGGGGTATCCGGCCCGTGGAACCCAGGTCGTTATGGCGTGATCGCCCTCCTTTAGGTGGGTGACCTCGCGGCCCACGTGAGTGACCACGCCCACACCTTCGTGGCCGAGCAGCTGCGGGCACTGCTCCTTCGGCACGAGCTGCAGCTGGTGCACCTGCGAGAGACAGACCCCGGTCGCCGTCTGCTTTACAATTACCTGGTGCGGGCCGGGATCGGGCACCTCCATCTCGTCGATCGCCATGGGTTCATTCGGGCCGGTCATGATCGCCGCGCGGGTCTTGAGCATGTCTCGCACCTCCTGCGTTTCCCGGAGACGTCGGCGATGGCGCCGCCGCGTCTACAGCCGCATTGCCGCAGCCCTTAGCCAGGGCTCCGGAGCGGTCCGGGCGGGCGGAATCGTAACATACGGTTCCGCGTCGGAACGGATGGCCGGAAGGCTCGTCTGGGCTAGACTTACCCTGTGGCGCCAAGGCCATTGGCTCGGCTATGCTCTGCGACTTGGGTCGGGGCCGTCGGGCGGGCCGCCCACCCCTCTCTCCGGGCGAGAGAGGGGTCAACCGATGTTTTCAAAATACCGTTTAGAGGATTAGGACTGCATTGGAGATGATGAGAGCGAGAACGGGGAGGATGCGCCTGCTGGCGCTTGCCGGCCTGGTGGGGGCGATCCTGCTGGTCGGCGCGGGATCCGCCGCCACCTGCGAGGGGCGCTTTGCGGGGGGCACCGAGGATTTCACCGAGGAGCGGCTGCAGACGAGCCTGGTGGTTGGCCAGTCGGATGCCAGATACGGGGTGACGCTGGCCGCCCTTGCCGCCTACATGGCCGAGGTGGGATTCGGCTTTCAGGTCGAGACTGTGGAGGTGGCCGCCGATCAGGTGCCCGAGGCCCTTCGCACCGGTCGGGTCGACATAGTCCTCAACGCGCGGCAGCCCGACAGTGTGGACTGGTTCGACGATGCCGCCGCGGCCGGCACGATCCTTAGCACCGGGCCCATTTACCACGAGGATGGATTCTCGTTCAGCGGCGCGGCGACGCCGAGGCTGGGCGAAGTGGGCCAGGACATGCTTGAGACCCTGAGGAAGATGAAGATACCGCTCGAGCGCCTCAGGGAGACCGACACCTGGTTCCATGACAGCGGGATCGAGGGAACGCACAGGGCGGCGATCTATTTCCTCTGGAACTTTAACTACGAAGATAGCTGGAAGGCCTGGATGCCCTGGGACCCGGCGGAGCGACTCCGGGATGCCACCGAGCGCTACACGGGTCTGCGCTACCCCGAGGAGTACGATGGCATCGAGTACGACCTCGATCGATTCTCAAGGTCGGGCGGGGAAGAGGAGGGCTGAGCCGGGCACCCCACCGCCGCCCGCCAGAGGTGGCGGGCCGGCTCCGGAGGCAGCAGCTACCAGTTGGAGCCGTCGCCCACCCAGGGATGAGCCCGGGCGACCTCCTCGTTCAGGTCGGTGCCCCAGCCCGGTCCGGTCGGTGTCTTCATCCTGCCGCCCACGACGTCCGGGAGCCTAGTCACCAGCTCGTCCTTCCACGGCACGTCGTCCACATCCGTCTCCATGATCCTGACGTTCGGCAGGACCGCGCACAGGCTTGCGCTGATGTAGCTCGACAGGTGGCTGTAGAAGTTGTGCGGGGCCACGTTGACCTCGTGGGCCTCCGCCAGATCGCCGACCTTCTTGGACTGTGCAAAGCCGTTCCAGGGTACGTCCACCATGAACACATCCGCGCAGTGGGCCTGAAGGTAGGGCAGGTAGCCCCTCATGTGGAATAGGTTCTCCCCGGTGCATATCTTCGTCGTGGTCGAGTCCTTGATCTGCCTGAGCGCACCGGGGCTGTACATGTCGACCTCGAGCCAGAGCAGATCAAAGGGCTCAAGCTCCTTTGCGATGCGCATGGCAGCTTCTGGCTTGAAGTTGAAATTGAGATCGAGGTTGATGTCCACCGACTCGCCCACCGCGTCCCTGAACGTTCCGATCTGGGTGACGATGTGGTCGAGAAGCCGTCGGTCGATGTCCTGGTCGGTGGTTCCCGGTCCCGCGCCGAATCCCGGGAAGTGCACCGAGGCCGGGTCTCCCGGAATAACGATGTTCGTCTTAAGCGCCGTGTAGCCGCGGGCGACGACCTCCCTGCCCAGATCGGCCAGATCGTCGAAGGAGCGTATCGGCGGAGTTCCGAGCAGGTCGGGGTGGATGGCGCGCGTGCTGCCGCAGTGCGACCAGTACAGGCGTACATCGTCGCGGATGGGTCCGCCGAACATCTCCACGACGGATATGCCAAGCGCCTTTGCCTTCAGATCAAGCAGCGCGTTCTCCACGCCCGCCATGGCCTTTGCGGCGATACCCCCAAAGCTCTGGCGCGTGCGGCGCATCATGTCCCAAAAGCGCATCTCGAACGCACCGGGATCGGCCCCGATCAGCAGGTCGTTCATGTCACGGATGGTTCCAACCACACCGTGCGGAGAGCGTCCGTCAGAGCATTCCCCGTAGCCGACCAGGCCCTCGTCGGACTCGATCTTCACAAAGACCCAGGGCCGCCATCCTGCGTCGACGATGAACGTCTCTATGTTGGCGATCTTCATGCACACCTCGGAGGAACGGTAGGGTCGGCGGATTGTATATCAGCCGCAGTGCGGGGAAGACCGGATGTTAAACTCCCGCCACCGCCGCCGGGGGTGCTGTGGCGCCCCCTGCCAGGAGTGGAATGCACGAAGACAGCGACGGAGAAGGCAGGCGCGACCGCGACCGGGCGGATCGACTGGCACGCTGCTACAGCGGTGCCGTCTACGATGCGATGCGCGAGCTCGGTCTGCCCCCGTCGGTCCTTCCCAGCACCATACGTCCCGTGGACCCGGCGAAGGTGCTGGCGGGGCCGGTGTGGACCTGCGAGGGCCGCATCGACGAAGGAGCCGGCGCCGACGCCAGCCTTCTGGGCTGGACCCGACTGCTCAGCGCGGCCCCCAGCGGATCGGTAGTCGTCTGCCAGCCCAACGATTCGACCATTGCCCATATGGGTGAGCTCTCCGCGGAGGCCCTCATGATCCGTGGGGTCGTCGGATACCTGGTGGACGGCGGCTGCAGGGACACCGATCTGATCGTCCGCAGGGGATTCCCGGTATTTGCTCGCTACCGGACTCCGGCCGACATCGTCGGAAGGTGGATGGTCGAGGCTCTCGGGGAGCCCATAGAGATCGGCGGCGTGGTCATTCGCACCGGCGACTTCCTGCTCGCGGACATGGATGGTGCGGTGGTGATCCCCGCCGGCTCGACAGACGAGGTCATCGGGGAGGCGGAGCGCCTGATGACCACCGAGAGCGAGATGCGCAGGGCGATCATGTCCGGCATGGACCCTAGCGAGGCGTACCTTCGGTTCGGGGTCTTCTAGGCCCCCTTAGCGCCTCGATGGCCCGGGACCGGACGGCGTGGCCCCCCGATCTCGCAGGGCCGCGCTAGGCCCCAAGCTCTGAGGCGGCAGGTATGCCCCCAAGGCCGGTCGCCGCCATGACGCCGCTCACCGCGGCCCTGGCCACGCAGTGGACGGCCGCCGTCCCTAACCTGGTCAGGTCCACCGGGACGTCCGTGGTGCCGGTCCCGACCGAAAACAGGGTGTCACCGTCGAACTGCATGTGCGCCGGCCTGACCGCCAGGGCTATTCCGTCGTGGCCCACCGTCGCCATCCGGCAGGCCTGCTGGGTGGTCAGGCGCGCGTTCGTTGCCACCACCCCGATGGTCGTGTTGGTCCCGCTCGACCACCTCGGCGGGTTGTACTCGGCCGAGACTATGAGGCGAAGTGGATCGATCAGAGAGCCGCCTCCGTCTAGGGGGCCGGCGATGAATCGTCCCCCGGACGGATCGTAGATCCCCCCTATGGAGTTGGTGACCACCGCCGCACCCACTACCACGCCATCGCCCAGGTCGACGGACGCGGTGCCGAACCCGCCCTTCATCGCGCGCTTTAGCTCGGTCAACTTGCCGACGGTCGCCCCGGTGCCTGCTCCGACCGTACCCTCAGTGGAGGCGCCGGTGGACGCCTCCTGGCAGGCTCGCAGCCCGTCCTCGGGCCCGGGTCTGACCCTGTGCGTGATGAAGCCCAGGTCGAATATCACCGCCCCCGGCACCCGTGGAACGCAGATGCGGCCCAGCCGGTATCCCTTGCGGCGGCCCTCGAGCCATCGCATCACGCCGGAGGCGGCATCCAGGCCGAACACGGTCCCGCCCGTCAGCAGGATGGCGTGGACGACGGAGTCGACCGAGGTGGGGGACAGCATCGCTATCTCGCGAGAGCCCGGGAAGGCGCCCATCACCGAGACCCCCCCGACCGCCCCGTCCTCGCACAGGACCACCGAGCACCCGGTGCCGGCCTCAAGGTCGGTGTGGTGACCCACCCCGATGCCGTCCACATCGGTGATGCAGTCGCCCGTCCCCGTCACGATCATCAGGCGCCCTATGCTACACTCGCGCCCGCCTTGGGCGCATCATAGACGGTGCCGGGAGCAGAGCCGGGTGGACGTCAGAGCAATCCAGGAGGTCTGCGATGCCGCGCGATATGACAGGGATGGTCCAGACCGTGCTTGGGCCGATAGATCCATCGGAGATGGGCGTAACGCTCACTCATGAGCACATCCTCATCGACCTCACGTGCTACTACGTGCAGCCGGAGGAGGCGAGCCTGCGCTATTACCACGACAGGCCCTTTACGATCGATCTCCTCGGCAGGGCCAGTACCATCTGGTACCTGAATACGGACAACGGCCAGCTCTTCGATGAGGCCGACGCAACATCCGCCATCAGGCAGTTCATGCTCGCCGGGGGCCGCACCGTGGTCGATGTCACCAACTACGACCTCGGCAGGGACCCGCTGGCGCTGGCACGCATCTCACGGGCGACCGGCCTCAATGTGGTCATGGGTGCCGGGCACTACGTCCCGGTGGCCCATCCGTCCGACATGGACGAGCGGACGGAGGACGAGATAGCCGGGCGGATCATCCGGGACGTCACAGAGGGCGTCGGAGATACGGGGATCAAGACCGGTGTGATCGGCGAGCTGGGCAACGTGTGGCCGATCACCGACAACCAGAGAAAGGTCCTGCGTGCTGGCGCCCGCGCCCACGCCGAGACAGGAGCCCCGGTGTTGATCCATCCCGGCCATCACCACGACAGTCACATTCGAATACTCGAGGAGCTGGACCGGGGCGGCTGCCCGCCCGAGCGCGTGATCATGGGTCACCTTTGCTGGTCCGCCACGGAGATAGAGCTGGCGCGCCGCATCGCCGAGACGGGCTGCTACCTCGAGTACGACGTGTTCGGCTTCGAGTCGGCCGGTCTCGAGTATCTGGGCGGCTACCTGGACCCCCTGAGCGACGCCCAGCGCATAGACCACCTGGAGGACCTGGTTTCCAGGGGCCACGGCGACAGGATACTAGTCGCCCAGGACGTGTGCATGAAATGGTTCCGCTCGAGCCATGGCGGAAAGGGATACGCGCACATCCTGGAGAACATCGTGCCCCGGATGAAAAAGCGCGGCTGGAGCGAACAGCAGCTCGACGACCTGCTCGTGCAAAACCCCGCCCGCGCGCTCACCTTCGCCTAGGGCCCGGCGAGAACGGATCGGAGGGGATCCGGCGGCACCGGGGACGCGAGTCAGGGACAGACGGATGTCTGGTGCCCTGAGACGCAGGACATGAACCGAATCACCGAGGGCAGGGAAAGACGGCTCAGGTCAAAGGAGTCGCCGTGATCGGTGTCGGTCAGCCCCACGAACTCACCAAGCGGCATGGCGTCTGCCGCCTCGCGGGCACCGTCATGGTAGGGATCCCCTTCGCCGCACACCATGAGGACGGGGACCTGCACCCGGTCGATGCGGTCCCAAACTCCGCGCCAGTGCGCCACTCCCTCCATCGTTAGGGCCAGGGATTCGGCGTCGTTCTCCCCGGGCCCGCGCCTGTCTCCCCTCAGGGACCTTATCCTCCCGCTGCGCAGTGCCCTGACGCTCGATGCGGCCTTGTCCAGATCCTCATCCGTCATGCGGGCCTTCATTCCGATCACCACCGCACCGGCCAGGGCCGCGTGGCGCGAGGCGGCCAGCTCAAGGGCCGCCCTGCCCCCGAGGGAGAACCCCATGAGTCCGAATGTGCCGAAGGAAAGGTGCTCGGCGAGAGCGGCCACGGCCTGACCGTGCGAAGGGATGAGGTATCCGTCGAGGTTGCCGCCGCGGTCGCTCCTGCCGTGGCCCAGGGCATCCAGCAGGACGACGGTGAACCGGTCGGTCAGGGCACCTGTCCACCCCGCATCTGTCCACGACGGGCCCGACTGTCCGAATCCGTGATGCAGTATCCATGGCGGACCCGAGCCCAATGTCTCGTAGTGGAGCCTGGCTTCCATGAAATCGAAGTGAGGCATGGCGGTCAATTCTAGCCTCTCGGGCCCACGCTCGAGGGCGAATGTAAACTTGTAGTGTTCGCATCGCGGTGACATGGGCCGACGTTGTAGTCAGAGCATGGAGGATGTGAGTTGAGCAAGCCCCTGGTGGGAGTGATCATGGGCAGCCGGTCCGACCTGGACACGATGCGCCACGCGGCCGAGGTGCTCTCCGAGCTGGAGATTCCCCACGAGGTGCGGGTCGTGTCGGCGCACCGCACCCCCGATGCGATGTTCGAGTACGCCGGGACCGCTGCTGAGCGCGGCCTTGAGGCCATCATCGCCGGAGCCGGCGGAGCGGCACACCTGCCCGGCATGACGGCGGCCAAGACGGTCCTGCCCGTAATCGGAGTTCCGGTGGAGAGCGCCGCGCTCAGCGGCCTTGACTCCCTGCTATCGATAGTTCAGATGCCGCGGGGAGTGCCCGTGGCCACGGTCGCCATTGGGCGCGCAGGCGCCGTCAACGCGGGGCTCCTTGCCGCGCAGATGCTTGCGACCACTCGTCCTGAACTGAGAGCTCGCCTCGAGGCACGCCGCCGTGCGGCCGCCGACGAGGTCCTGGCTGACGGCTTAATCGAGAATCCAGGCTGATGCCGCCCGGCTGGCACTGGCTCGCGCCTTGAACGCCCGCAGCGGTCCTTCCGAAGGCGGGCCGCTGCCGCCCGGCTCCCGAATCGGCATCATTGGCGGCGGACAGCTCGGGCGGATGATCGCGATAGCCGCGGCGCACATGGGCTATCGGGTCAGCGTGCTCGATCCAGACCCCGGTTGCCCGGCCGCGCAGGTTGCCGATGACTGCATCGCTTCTCCCTACGAGGACCGGGAGGCCGCCCGCGCGCTCGCGCGCCGCTCAGATGTCGTCACCTACGAGTTCGAGAACGTCGACGCCGGCGCCATAGACGCGGCGGAGGACCTGGCGCTCCTGCACCCATCGAGCGGGGTCCTTCGGGTCGCACAGGACAGGATCAGGGAGAAGGGGACGCTCAGCGAGGCGGGATTCCCGGTGGCGCCCTACCGGCCGGTGACATCCGCAGACGGCCTCGCGGGCGCGATTGAATCGGTAGGCCTGCCGGCGGTCCTTAAGACGGCGCGCATGGGCTATGACGGCAAGGGGCAGTCCGTCCTCAGATCGGCAGGGGACGCCGGGGCGGCAGTCGGCGACCTCGGGGGCTCCGGGGGTTTGATACTGGAGCAGTTCGTCCCATTCGACAAGGAGCTGTCGGTGATCTGCGCCCGGGACGCTGGGGGCGAGACGAGAGCGTTCCCCTGCGCGGAGAACATCCATGTGAACGGAATCCTGGACGTGTCCATTGCGCCGGCTCGCGTGCCGGAGGCCACGGCCAGGGAGGCAGCCGACCTGGCGGGCGCAATCGCGGACCGTCTGGGCGTCGTCGGCCTGCTTGCCGTGGAGATGTTCCTGACGGCGGACGGGCGCCTGCTCGTCAACGAACTTGCGCCGAGGCCGCACAACTCCGGCCACTACACCATCGAGGCCTGCGGAACGTCTCAGTTCGAGCAGCTCGTGCGCGTCCTTTGCAACCTGCCCATGGGGGATACGGCCATGCCCCGCCCCGCGGTCATGGTCAACCTGCTGGGCGACGTGTGGATACAGGCGGGCAGGGACCCCGACTTCGCCGGCGCCCTGTCCCTGCCGGGGGTATCGCTGCACCTGTACGGCAAATCGGCGGTCCGGGCCGGGCGCAAGATGGGCCACATCACAGCCGTCGCACCGGGTGTCGAAGATGCCCTGTCGCTTGCCGTGGAGGCCCGCAAGATAGCCAGCCGGGTTTGACTTCTTTTGGGCCCGGCAGGACCGCGTCTACGCGGTCTCTCGCTGGTATCTTAGAAGTGTGCCAAGCACCGAGATGCCCCTGAATCCAGCCAGCTGGAACATGGCCCTGGCTGACTGTTCCAGCGCTCAAGAGGAGTTCCGTGTCCCATAGCGTTCGCTTCGCAATGATCCGTCTGACCCTGCTCTTCGCGATGATCGGGGCCTTGCTGTTGGTCCACCCGGAGCTCATCTACGCGTGCAAGTGCGCCACACCCGGCCCACCGTCCGAAGAGCTGGCGAGCTCAGGTCTCGTGTTCTCAGGCCAGGTCGTCTCGATACAGAGCATTGACGGCCCCGCGTCTGATCCGGATCCGGAGGCACCGGATCTAGGTGTCTACAGCATCGAGTTCGATGTCGAAACCGTCTGGAAGGGTACCGTCCAAGAGACGATGTACCTGACGACGAACCGAGATAGCGCCAGCTGCGGCTTTTCCTTTGCCGAAGGTGCCTCGTACGTCGTCTACGCTCAGGATGACTTGAACGTTCATCGGTGTAGCCGGACGCGCCTGCTCTCTGAGGCCGCGCAGGATCTGGACGAGCTTGGGGAGGGGAGTGAGCCCGCCGAGAATGCGTCAAGTCCCCCGGAGGGCCTGTCCGAATCCGGGCCCGCCGGCTCGGCTGGCGGCGGTGGATGCGGCCTTTCGCCGGGTAAGGCCGATCTGTCGAGCGTCGCGCTGATGTTCGGTATCGTCTGTCTCGGGCTGAGGAGAAAGCGCCCGGGCCCCTCGTAGACGCCAGCCGGCTGGAGCCGAATCCCACCGGACACCGCCTCATCCCTTCCCGTCCGTCTCGACTGGGCTGCGCCCGATGCTCCCCGTCGACGATCCTTGCGAGCTTGGACGTTGGTCTGCTCAGGGCTCTCACTGGCCATTGCGGCGGCCCGGGTTTCGGCTGCGGCGCCTACCGGGGTCCAATCATCGAAAGGACCTGCCGATCCTTCTCTCCCGCGAGTTCGAAGTTGCAGTTGACCAGGACCTGCGGGCAAATCGGATGGGGAGCCGGGCAAGAATTGACGTTGTTAACTAACTAACTAACCACAATGGTGAACTATAGCTTTGTACGTAGAGGACGGAGTTCAGCTCGGCGATGGATCGAGATCTCAAATTCCGGCAGATGGCCGGCCGGGGCAAGTACCAGAGGCTGTACGCCTTTTTGTGCAGCCTGCCGGACCGCGAATGGAGAACCTCATTCGGAGAGATCGAGTCGATACTTGGATTTTATCTGCCGCCGTCCGCGCGTCTCCACCGGTCCTGGTGGGGAAATCAGCGCGTCGGGAACGGACACAGTCAGGCTCTCGCCTGGACTGTCGCCGGGTGGGAGACGTCCGATGTGGACATGGACGCCGAAACGCTGGTGCTCAGGAGACGAAAGCCCCCGGAGAAGGTCCGCAGCCTCAGTCTCGAGGAGGTGTGGCCCGTTCACACCACCGCTGTGTGGCCGCAAGGACTCAGCCTCCGGCGGGAGGACATCTACGACGACAGGGTCTAGTCAGGGATGTTCATAGACACGAACGTCTTCGTGTATTCCCGCTTCCTCCATGCCCCCGACCACGAGGTGGCCAGGGAGAGACTGGGCCGCGCCCTCGCGGGCCACGAGCCGCTGAGGATCAGCCGTCAGGTGATCCGCGAGTACCTGTCGGTGGTCACACGCCCGCAGACCTGGCCGGTCGCCATAGCCCTTGAGGACGCAATCGACGATGACGGCAGACCTATTGCAAGCTTCCCGATACTCAAGGACGGCCCGGCGGTCACCCGGTCGCTGATGGAGCTGTGTCGCGAGGTCCCGACGAGGGGCCGGCAGATCCACGACGCCAACATCGTGGCGACCATGCTGGCACACGGGGAGAGCAGGCTGCTGACGTTCAACCCCTCAGATTTTCTGCGTTACGGCGACCGTGTAGAGCTGGTCGGCGGTTAGCCGAGACCACGGGGCGGCGGTGGGCACAACGGATCTCATGACGATCTTTGGTCTGGCCAGGAGCGTGCGCTGCGCCTTTTGAGCCCATCTGGACCGCTCTCGGAGTGCCGGTCCAGGAGACGGGCAGGTGCCCTCGGATCCCGGCGAACCTAGTGCCCTCCGATTCGGAGACGCCTCCGGACCCAGGGGCAGCCTGATAACCTGCTGGCGCGCGATAAGACGCGTGCCTTACCCTTCGCCCAGAGATCTGTGAGAAAGGAGCTGGAGACCAATGGCCTCACAGCTGAGCGGCAAGGTCCAGACGGTACTGGGAACCATAGACCCATCGGCGATGGGCGTGACCATCACTCACGAGCACCTCGTCATCGACATGGACGGGAGCTAATCGACAGCACAAGTGGCGTTACTCGTGGCGGGCGATTCTGCCTGACGAGACGTAGCTCTCAAGGCCGTGCTGTGGGTCTAGCAACTTGACCTTGCAAGTGTTGGCCGAATGAGCTTGGACCGGATTCAACGATTCTGGACGCTTGCTTCGAAAAGTGGTTCGAATCCCCCTAAGTGGGCTGTCGGTGACTGAACGCAGAACCTTTCAATACGTAGTCTCAATTTAGATCAAGTGTCACGGACCCGATGGTGGACTGGTGGAGGGCAGTTGGCAAGGCTGTGAGTGAAGCCGAGGATAGCGCTCTTGGATCTGGAATCGTTCACTTTGGCGGAAATGCCTTGACGGTGTTCCCATGCGCTCGCCGGGCCCAATCGACAAGTCGCACGAGGCGGCAGTAAGTCACGCCAGCCCAGCTCACCTGGCGCTGAACAGGAGAAAGGTGTCCCAGTCAGTCGTCTGTAGGAACAGCCCCTCGCCATACGTTCCGTACCGCCTCACACGGGGCAGCAGATCCAGGAAACTCTGCTCCTGCTCCATGAGTCCGTCCGGCTCCTGGCAGAACTCTTCGGTATGCGAAAGGCTCTCAGCATTGATCATGATCACCCCGTCTTCAGTAGTGGCCTGACTGGTGTAGGAGTTGCAACCCGACGATCCGGAAAGGCCATCTTCATCGAACGAGATCGTCACATCGGTTCCCTGGACTACCTCTGTGGTCCGGTCGTTCCACATTCCGTAACCCTCATCCCGGAACTCGACGATTGCCACCAGGGTCCATTCGGCGTCGGCAATGTCCTTGAAGGTCGGTGAGAGCGGCTCGAGCGCCAGGGTCCTACCCCTGGAGGACCTCATCCTGAGAAGACTCGAACCTCCCTCCTCGGACACCGCATACTCTCTCGCCCATGTCAAAAAGTCCGTGAACTCACCCTCCGCCCTGCGGGCATCCTCCGGGCATGAGTGCGTGGATGTGAGCATGGATATCGACGGGAAGCGAACGTTCCCTTCGGTCCCCTGGTACGAGGCCTGGTAGGCTCGGCATGCCGTCACGCCGGTGACCAGCCGGTCATCGAGGAAGTACATGGTGGCCGCAAGTGCGTCGCCTTGGCCCTGGAGCCTCCACCCGGTGCCCTCAAGGTCCGTCGGGTCCCCGGGCAGTGGCACCTGCCTCACGAAGACCAGCCTGACCGAGCCGTCGCTGTCAAATATCTCCAGCCGGTCTTCTATCCCTGAGCCGGAAACTCGGTACGTGTCCAACCGCGTTAGGTTCGAGATGTATGCGTCCGCCTGATCCATCAGACCTTCGGTCTCGGGACAGTCCGCTTCCGTGCGAGACATAGGCGGTGCCGAGAATTTCCCGTCGCCATCGACGACGGGCGTCTCATCCTCAGAACGCCCTCCGTATGAGTTACATCCGTCGAAACCGTCAAGCGAGTATTCGCTCAAGTTCAAGTAGACGAAGGAGTCTTCAATGAGCGGTTGGCCGTCCAATGACTCGAGCATCCAGGCAGCCATTGCAGCTGTGGGAAGAGTTAGACCTCCTCTACGACTCGTATGGTCGGGCTCGTCAGAGGGTGCCATCTGGGCGGGTGCAGCGGCGGCGCATCCCGCTGTGGTAATTGCGAGAAGCGCCAACGGCCCTGCGATCAGGATCGGCCTCCATATTCCGAATAGCGATCTGAGATCTGACTTCTCTCCGGCATTCCCCATCGAGGGGACGCATCGGCTCAGTTTCCGGGTGCTGTTGACACTTTGCCGGAGCGCCATGGGAACCGCGGTAGGGAATGACGAAGGATCAACAATCACTTCAGCACCTCCAATTCCATGGGCGCTGTCACGAATGCCTCGGGCCAACCCATCTCCATCACCCCTCGCACAAGGTAGGTGGCAGGTGGGACTGGCTCTCCCCGGTTGTCGACCTGCTCCCACTCGCCGACGAACTCCACCTCTTCCCCGGGTTCCAGGGTTCTGTCTTGCAGAGAATCGGGCCAGATCTTTCCACATTTCCAGTACCAGACCAGCTCGCCTCCGGATGTTGTGACCACCAGGTCAAAGTCATAAGGAGGGCGGCCATGAGAATAGGTCACCGGCTCGTCGCCGTCATTGCGCAGCGCCAGCTTGATCTGAACCGTGTCACCGTAGGAGACCCGGGATGGAGCCTCCGCCGAGAAGTCCATGGCGCCGAATAACGTCTCGTCCGGCGCTTCCATGGCGTAGGAGGGCCACTCGCTGTCGCAGTGGTTCCCGATATTGATGGTGACCGCCCCCAGGGGCACACCCTTAGCGGCTATGGTAGCCTCCAGCTCCGCCCGACCCCCACGTCTAGGGTACATATGGAATTCGATGCGATTCCTAGCTATTTCATAGCCGGACATCACGACGCCTGTGACTCCCATGGATCCGCTTGCGTTCTCATGCCATTCGGCCACATGGGATTTGATGTAGTCCCCCTCTATGACTTCCACATCCCTGCCCGCAAGATAATCGGGGCCGTATACCTCGGTCAGGACGCGCTCCGCGTCCACTTGCATTGAGGCATCCTGAAGGTAGATGTACACGGTGTTCAGGCTTGCATCCAGGAAGGCTCCCCTGAACCCGGGAACCCGCTCCGCGATGTGGACCATCGGCTTCCCGACGATACTCTCGGGAGTTTTGCGCGCGGCAGGCTCAACCGGGGTAGGTGTAGGTGTAGTTAAGGGAGTCGCCGTCGGTGTGTGAGTTGCCGTGGCGATGGGCGTGCTCGTGGGTTTGGGACTGGACGCTGGCTCCGGACTAGCGTCGCACGCAGCAGAGGCCACCATGACTGCCAAAAGTACCCCGATGCCGAGTAATGTGAGCCTCATGCGGTTCATCTATCCGAGTCTCCCTGACGGGGTGTTTATCGTATAGACGCCGTGAATATCTAGAATGTTCCAGGGCATCGCGGCGCTACGATCCTGAATGCATCTCCACGAAACAGGGCACGGCAGGAACGTTCCCGAACGTAGTGCATTAGTGCGATCTACATGATGACAGTCCACTCGCTCACCCTTAAGCGGCAAGGAATGGCGCTGGTCACCGAGAGCATAGACCCGCCTGAGATTCGGGGCGAGAGAACGTCTGACTTAGACGTCGGTCTTTCCCTGCGGGCCACGCTTGCACGTTCACCATGATTTGATCGTTGGCGGCGATTCGTTGTTTGCTTGCCGGGGGAACAAGGCCACCTCAGTAACCGTCTATGAATCGTGTAGCAAAATGCAGATCCGACGCGGTGACAATCGGCCTTACTCGGACAGGAGAGGAGCCGGATTCTGATTCCGTTGCAGACTGGACCAGTATCGATGAACTCGAGAGTCACCTATCTCGGATCCGTGGCGATCCGCCTGGCTCTGCCCCTTTTACTGATAGGGCTCTGGATCCTGATGCACCCTGAGCCAAGCTACGCATGCTCGTGCGTTCCTCCCGATCCACCAAAGGAGGCACTGGCGAAATCGGACGTGGTCTTCTTGGGCACGGTCGTCTCCGTACGCGAGTACGAACGGGATGACGGGCTCCTGAGCAGCACGGATCCAACGACCGTTGAGTTCTCTGTCAGGACCGTCTGGAAGGGGACGGTTTCCCAGCCGATGTTCCTGACGACACGCCGGGGGAGTGAAAGCTGCGGCTACCCGTTTCTCGAGGGCGTTACATACGTCGTCTACTCGCGTGACGGTTTGACGGTCAGCCTATGCAGCCGGACACGTCCGTACTCGGAAGCCACGGATGATCTGATCGAACTGGGGCAGGGACAGGTTCCCACATCGGACACGACAACCCCCGAGCCGACCGTTTCAGAACGCCGGCCGGTCGAGTCTGCGACGGCTACGCCAGTTCCGTTCGAGGATCAGTTGCCAGCCTCCCCGACATCCACAGCAAACTCGACGGTAGTCCAGCCGGTTGAGTCATCGGCAAGCGGCGGGTGTGGACGGTCTACCCATGCGAGTGATCTCTCGGTTGTGGGAATGATGGCGGGAATCGCATGGATCGCCTTGAGAAGGAGACCCACCGGCCCACCGTAGTCTGGGTGAACAGGCGAACTCACATGGGATCTTACAGAGTAGAGACACGAGCAACGACCTTGGGGATTCTTCTCCTATTGATGGTGGCATGCAATGAAGCTGCTGCTCCGGAGTCGTTGACTTATCCTCACTTTCCCCAGCAACGTGAAAGCGAAGGTCGAGTGGCGATGGAAGCCCTGCTCGAGGGTGAACTGACGCTAGAGCACGGCTGCCTTCGCGTGAAGAAGATCGATGGGGTTGACTTCCTTCTCATCTGGCCGCCGGGATTTGAGCTGAGCGTAGACGGTGGGGATATACGAATCAGCGACGATTCGGGGGCGTCACTGACAGTTGGGGAAAAGGTCAGAATTGGTGGTGGCGGAGCACCACTTGCCCACGTCCAGATTTTGGTTGAGCAGCCACTTCCCAGAGATTGTCCTGGCCCGTATTGGGTTGTCGGAGAAATCCCGGTCCCGCGATGAGTTGGACACACAACGGCGGAAGGGGGACAGATGGTAAGGCGCAAGCACGGTCTGGAGCGGCCAATAGATGGAGGAGCGATGTCATGAGTCGCAGACTCTGGCTGTCTATCCTGGCGTTGGCCCTACTCTCCTTTGGCAGTTCGTGCGGTGAGACTGGGGACATCAGGTCCCGACCACATGCCGGTGCTTCTGTTGTGTCTGAGGCTGAGGAGGCTGACCTACGGGCCGTGGCCCAGCGGGAGGGTATCTCGTATGAGGAGGCGGTGTGGAGATTCGGCTGGCGGGACGATCTTGGGCGTGTACTTGCCCGCATAAGCCAGGACTATCCGGATGACTACACTTCCTCGGCTTTCAGAGATGACCGGTCCGCCGTGGTTAGATTCCTCGGTGGGGTTCCAGAGGAAGCCCAGGCCCTGCTGGACGAGTTCAGAGAGGCCTATGACGTCAAGATCGTTGTGGAGACGGGCTCGGGATATAACGAGAGGGACTTAAGCGAGGCCGTCCCAAGAGTCCATTATGCTCTCTTTTGTACAGAGGGGGTCGACAAGGCCAGTACAGCGCCAGATGAGGGAGTGATCAAATCGACGGTGCAGTTGTCCGACGATGCCCCAGACTCCCTGATGGACGATCTCCGGCAAATTGCCCGGGCTGCCCTGGAGTCCGGTGCGCATCAAGGTATGAGTGTCGTGGTTAAGGAGTGGCCCAGATGGAGAGGGTCTATGGGTGGATACCCTGAGCCTGACCCGGACGACCCCAAGGGTAATGTCTGCGATGAGTAGCCGTTCCGGCGGCCGAACCCGAAAGAGGCGGCTTCGGGACGCTGAAACGTGAGAGTTACCGACTGCCGTGTCGCTTGGGCTGACGATTGGCCTCGCCGAAATAGGCGGACAGGCAGGAATCCCTCACAAGGCTGGTTGCAGCAGTCCCAATGTACTCGAAGATCTTCAACTCAGCTTCCATGGTCGTCCGCGAGTCGCTTATGGCTGGGTAGCGGCAAGGTACTGACATGAATATCCGTATTCCAGAACCGGCGAAGATCTTTCCTCTGGCGGTCATGCTGCTGGTGGTGTCGATGGCGTGTTCGCCGGCCGCAGCTCCCGACGATCCGGACGCCCTTCACTTCGAATCCGTCAGCGCCGGCCACGAGCATACGTGTGGTCTGAGAGCCGACGGAACGGTGGCCTGCTGGGGTACGGCCAAATTCGGCCAGGCCTCTCCACCCGGAGGCGAATTCACCTCCATCAGCGCCGGGACCATCAGTACGTGTGGTGTGAGGATAGACGGATCAGTTGCCTGCTGGGGTCATGATGGGTACGGTCAGGCCAGTCCTCCCCAGGGCGAATTCACCTCAGTCAGCGCCGGGGAGTTCTACGTGTGCGGGGTGAGGGATGGAGGCCTAGTCGCCTGCTGGGGGAACGACACATACGGCCAGGCCTCTCCACCCGGGGGCGAATTCGCCTCAGTCAGCGCCGGGCGGGATCACGTGTGTGGGGTCAGGGTCAGCGGCACGGTCACATGCTGGGGCGACAACGACTACGGCCAAGCGACGCCGCCCGGGGGCGGATTCGCCTCAGTCAGCGCCGGCAATATTCACACGTGTGGTGTGATGACTGACGGCACGGTGGCCTGCTGGGGCCTCGATGAAGCTGGGCAGGCCACGCCGCCCGGGGGCGAATTCACCTCAGTCAGTGCCGGACATTTCTATACATGCGGAGTGAGGGCCGACGGCTCTGTCGCGTGCTGGGGAAGCGGCCACACCAACGTGATACCGCCCCCTGGGGGAGAATTCACCTCCATCAGCAACGGAACGGGCCACGCGTGTGGCCTGAGGGCGGACGGTACGGTGGCCTGCTGGGGCTACGACGGTGACGGTCAGGCCACTCCACCTCGGGGGGAATTCACGGCGGTCAGCGTGGGATGGGATCACACGTGCGGCGTTAGGGCGGCCGGTACGGTGGCCTGCTGGGGCGACGAACCTGACGGCAAGGCGGCATCGCCAGAGGGCGAATTCTTCTCCATAACCGCCGGGCGGTTCCACACGTGTGGGGTGAGGGCGGACGGCACGGCTGCCTGCTGGGGCGATGATCGCGCAGGTCAATCCACGCCGCCCGGGGGCGAATTCACATCCGTCGCCGTCGGCGAGCGCCACACGTGCGGTGTGAGGGCGGACGGCTCCTTGGCCTGTTGGGGCAGTGACAGCTACGGTCACCCCATAACCACACACCCTGAGGGCCAATTCACCTCCATCAGCGCCGGATGGTTCCACACATGCGCGTTAAGGACCGACGGCAGATTGGCCTGCTGGGGCGCTGATCTCCTCGGTGAATCGACGCCTCCGGAGGGAGAGTTCACATCCGTCAGCGCCGGACGGCAGTTCACGTGCGGAGTGAGAATCAACGGTACGGTTTCCTGCTGGGGCATAGATGAGTACGGGGAATCCGCGCCCCCCGACGGTGAATTCATCTCCGTGAGTGCCGGGGTGCATAGCGCCTGTGGGCTGAGGACAGACGGCACGGTCACGTGCTGGGGCCTCGATAGGCAGGGTGAGGACAGGCCTCCCGGAGGAGAATTCACCTCCATCAGCGCCGGGCACGAGCACGCGTGCGGCGTGAGGCCTGACGGTTCGATTGCCTGTTGGGGCGATGATTGGGGCGGAAGAGCCACTCCGCCGCAAGCCGCAGCATCGTCTCAGCCTGCTGAGGCAGGCTTCGGGAAAGAAACGAACCGTCCATCCGGGCCTGGCGCCGGTGAGGAGGCTGGCGACAAAGCAGCTTCCAGGAGCACTCCGCCAACGCCGACCGTCGCTCCCCTGAGGCGGGTAGTCAGTGCGGAGACGGAGTGTTCATCGGAGTCGTCGGCGGTCAAGGCTACTCACGATGACGTCGGCATACCCCTGGAACAGTTGATAGACAGAGCGACCGTGATAGTCCATGCCAGGAGCGTTGGCCGGGAACTGGTCAAGATTGGGGAGTCAGAGCCCGGTACGGATAAGGGCGAACCGATCTGCGAATGGGTGGTCTTCGCGGATGTGGAGGTGGGCGAGTACCTGAAGGGTGAAGGACCGGACACCCTGCGGGTCGCCCTGCCGGTGGCCGAGTTCCCCGTGGCAGATCGTTCGGCCGCTGCGGTGGGGGAAATCCACGATGTTGAGGTCGGCTCCGAATACGTGCTCTTTCTGGACGACAGCCGGTTCACCAGGACGTGGGATCCGATCGGACGGACCTGGATCGTCCTGTTCGAGTCCCATGGTCGCTGGGAGGTCCAGGCCGAGAGGCTGATGACCCGGCTTGAGCCGCCCGGGGAGGAGATGACGCTCGACTAGCTCAGAACGGCCATCTTCCCCCTCGGTCCTGGGGTGCTGCCGACGGTGGGACCGCTGGGTCGCTCCGTCGGTGAGGCGACGGAGTGCTCGTCTGACCTGGCCGAGATATTCGCTTCCGATGAGGAGCGCATTGAGTTGGATACGACCGTCTCATACGTGCAATTTTCCCTGGAAGATCTGATAGACGAAGCGACCTTGATCGTGCATGTCAGGGGTGGTCCCCGTGAGCAGGTAAGCGTCCCGGGCGGGGACTCGCCCTTCTTCGAGGGTAAGCCCGTCTGCGAGTGGATGGCGTTCGCGGAGGTGGAGGTGAAGGAGTACCTGAAGGGTGAGGGACCGGACAAGATTCGCGTAGCCCTGAAAGTGTCCAGCGGCCCCCGGCCTGACCGGCCGCTCGTCAGGGTGGAACATGCTCAGAATGTCAGGGAGGGGCTTGAATACGTACTCTTCCTGCGGGGTCGACAGTTGCCGGACGAATGGGGACTGGACGGTCGGACCTGGGCAATCTTGGGAGGCTCACAGGGCCGCTGGCCGGTGGCGGATGAGATATCCCGGACGCGCCTTGCGCCGCCTCTGGACGAGATTACTCTGAACCAACTCCGGGAGGCCATCCCCCGTTAGCCAGTCGTCCCCACGGGTGGGAGAAGGAGTCAGGACAGCTGAAGTTTCTAGTATCGAAGCCGCCAGGCCTGCGAATGAGATGTGGCCTTTGTTGGGGATGAGGTTCAATTCGCTGCAGCACCCGTCACCTCTGAGGAGGTTAAGGCGCAGGGCGGGATAGAGGTGGAGGGATTGGCCTGCGGGATTCGACTGGGTGCTTGGAGATGACCTGGCTGCCGTGCAGGAATCCAAGTCGCCTTGAGCCGTAGAATCAACGGACCCCTTGGTTTCTGCGGAGACCTGGACTGCGAGTTCAGGTCACACTTTTGGCCAGTCTTATTGGATGAAGCGCACGTGAATGGGTTGTCCAACGCACAGATTCATCGTGACGTTAGATTCGGTCTTTAGCTTTTTCATTAGCAGGTAGAAGGGGCTGAGTGATGAGTGGAGACACGGCGCCAGAATATGCAGCCTCAGCAGAACGAACTCCACAGGGGAAAACGGCGTCGGCCGCGGCGCCGCGGCCTCGTTGCGATGGCCTCAGGGCCCATTCGCGTCGACACGGGTACGGAAGCTACCTGTGTACATGGCGTTCCGAGCATGCGGCCACCTGAATCACTCGCAGAGTCGTCCCCGGGGGTGGATGTGCCCTAGTGAGATCTGCCGCCCTTATCGCCTCGATCGCCATGGTCCCACTTCTCGCGGGGGCCTGCGCCACCTCCACACCAACGGCGACACCCTCGCCGCCCGAAGACTTGGTCAACGACTGCAGCTACCGTGTTCCCGAGGCGACGCCCACGCCGGACCTGACGGCGCACGCGGAAGATACGCCCGCAAGCACTGAGCCCGTCGTTTCGCCGGCGGAATCTCCGCCGGGGGATGTCATGGTCTTCCCCGACCTGCCGACGCCCGCGCTACCGCCGTCCGTCGAAGCCTGGCAGGAGGCTGTGGTGCGTGTGAGCGTCGAACTGGCCGGCGGCCGAGTTCGGAACCAGCAGGGTCTGATCGTCGCCGACAGAACCGTCCTCACCGTGCTCGACCTGACAGAGGAGATCGCATCTTTGTCTGTCGGTGTTTCAGGTCGGGGCGCCCTCGCCGCCGAGCTTGAGCGCTTCGATCCCCGAACTGGCGCCGCACTTCTGACCGTTGACATTGCCGACTTGCCCATTGCCCCTGGTGCGCGGGCGACCGTATCGAACGGCGAGCCCGTGCTGCTCCTGAGCCGCGGTCTGGATGGTGATGGGTTGGCAGTGAAGGAGACATACGCCAGTCCCAGCCGCAATGCACCCAACCATATCCTTGCGCTGCGGGCGAACTACACGACCCGCACCGATCGAGGCACATTGGTGTTGGCTTCTGACGGAACGCCAATTGGTCTTGCCGGTCACGGGCGAAGTTGGTACGGCCGACGGATCGTTTTTGGGATGATCGGCGGTACGGATCTTCCGGCCGTACTGTTGGCCTCCGCGCTCCAACTGCTTGAGTCCGCCCCGCGAAATGCCGACGCTACTCCGGCCGCAGTCACTTACAGCGGACCGGGTCTGAGACGGCACGTGGACGGACCGGAGACTAGGCAGCTGGTCGCGGCGCCAATCCGTGCGAAGCTAGGGATTCTTGCGGAGGCGGTTCCACTCGAGGATCTGGGCCGGCACCCACGATACGTGCTCACACCCAATTCAGGCACGATGCTGGAGGTGCTCTACGCTGAGCCTCATGATCTGCTTCGGGCCGATGGCGAACTGCTGGGCAGTGCCCGGTACATCGTGCTGTGGTGGGACAGGGAGGACGGCGCGCCCGATCTCGTCCTGTGCGGCGAGGACAGGGAACACCTTGGTGCCGCCTTTGCCACGGACGGCCTGGACTCGCTCGAGGCGCTCATGGAGAGTGTGCCATCCAGTTCGCCGCACTCGATGGTATCTGCCCGGCCTCTTCCCACCGCGGGGGATGTAAACGGCCCTGAGGACTACCAGTACCCTTATGTGTGGGAATTGAGGCCCGACAGGTCCGTGTACCACCGGGACGAGCTGGTGACTCTGACCTTCAAGATCGCCAACATCAGCGATTGGCCTGTTTCGTTGGCCTACGTGCCCCCTAGGGTAACGATTTACAGCGTTCAGGAAGGCCGCGAAGTTGCTGTCCTGCGCTACGGCGAGGGTCACCTCACCCTGCAACCCGGGGAGTCCACTTCCTTCAGCATGGAGTGGGACCAACTGCACTTCGAGGGTGGTCGGGCCGAGCCCGGTCAATACATTGCAAGTGTCCAACTGGCCAGCCTCGTTACCAAGCCGTTGCTGGATTGGGGCCCCCAGGCCGATGTGGTTCTGGAGTGAACGCGATTGGGCAAAAAAGCCGGCGATGACCGCAGGGCCAGAGGTAGTCCGGCAGGTCCTCTACCGGCTAATGGCCGGTGGCGGGCCGGATTTCAAGTACGAATTACTCAGGCTGGCGCCCTCCGAAGATAGTGTGGCAGATTTGAGAGCGGGTATCGAAAGGTACTATCTTCAGTCACCGAAAGCCGAAAATGTGGGCTGTGGGTGACTGAACGCAGAACCTTTCAATACGTAGTCTCAATTTAGTGCAAATGCACATGGACCCGATGGTGGACTGATGGACGGCATTTGGAAGGCACGTAGGTGGCATCGAGCAGGCCACTAGAGCGACCTGACTCGTGCCCTATTACAGATTTCGTTTACGGCCACAGAAGCCCTCGTCAAGTCAAACTGGCAACTAATACCAATTGACTAAGAGGCGGCCGCCAAGTATGCGGGCAGGCGTCGGATGTTGTCGTCGATCCAGGTCCAGCCGGCGAGTGAGCGCACGCGGACGGGGTCAGATTCCAGTTCCCGCAGGTAGGCGTTGACGGCCTCCATCTTGTCCTCGATGGTCGGGTAGATCCTGCCCTCCACCCATCGGCGGACCTCCTCAAACACGCGCTCGGCGGGGTTCAGCTCAGGACTGTACGGCGGCTGCACTATCGTCGGCAGTCCCACTCTCGCCACCTCCTCACCCCGGTGCCCCCGCGCTCCGTCCCACACCAGCGCACCCACATCGGTCTGCAGCCTCAAGCCCCTGACCGCCGACGCTATCGCCTCCGACCTCATCGAGTCGATCCACGTCCACAGCAGCCTTCCCCTGCGCCCGTCCACCACCAGGAAAAGGTACATCCACCGGTACGCCAGCTGCACTCGCTGGACCACCTTCACACCGCGGCGGCCCCACACCCTGCGCACCATACCCCGCAGACCCACTCGCATCTCGTCGGCAAAGCCCAACTCCATCGCCGATGTCACCCCCGACTCTGCGAGCGCACTGGTGAGCCCCCTTTTTTCCAGGTCCTCTGCCTGGCTGCGTCCGACTTCTCGTGACGGGGCCTCGGCACCCTGCGGCTGCATCCCAGACGATTCAGCAAGTAGTACACGCTGTTGGGCGCGTAGCTGACTTCCCACTCGGACTCTATCCAGTCCCTGATCTCTCCCGCCGTGCGGAATCGACCCGTGGATACCTGCTCGACCAGCTCACGCTGCTGCTCTGCGCTCAGGAAGCTCGGCTGCCCCTTGCCCGCCTGCTTGTGGGCGGCCACCTCCTCCAGTCCTCCTCGCCTGTACCACCTCACCCACTCACCAACGGTGTCCTTGTGAACTCCCACCACCTCTGCCGCCTTCACTATCGGCCAGCCGTCTCGCACCAGCCACAATCCTTGCAGACGGCTTCGCAGCCTGACGTCCCGTTCCGAAAGGTATCTTGCCCTCAGCGCCTCCGGTGTGTCCTCGGCACGCCACTCGATTCGAAGCGGTCTACCCTGCATCTGTGCTGACCTCCAACATCCCGTGTCGGACTCAGCTTCCACCCATGCACTATCCCGCTCCTATACCTTTCTCGGCCTATTTACCTCTAATTGGTATAATTCACTTGTGCCCTCGACAGCGATTTGGACGTTAAATGCCGTGCCGCCGCCGGAGTTGCGCAGTGCTAGTCGGATTTCGATGTCCGCCTCGGCAGCGTGGAGCGGGTACTTCTTGTCGATCGGAGTTAAGCTGAGGGTGGCTGGCTGGGCCAGGTCCAATTTGCCGATTTCGAGATCAAGTGCCTTTTCTAGAGCGTGCGGAACTGACGCGATCAGAGAAGTGGAATAGGTTGTGCCGTGTTTGCGCAGTTCAGCCTGGACATCTGTGCATGCGTTCTTGGCATGGCGGTAGGTTTCAAGTATCGAGAGGTCATCTGCGTCCCGGAAGGCGTCTACCGAATCTAGCGATCTCTTGAGGGCTTCGTTCACAAGCGAGCGACTGGCAAATGCGTATAGAAGGCCAGCATTGCGAGGCGCATTAATGGTTGAGAGGAGAGTCTTCCGAAATTGGGCCAGAGTGTCGAAGGTGCGAAAGGTCACTGCTCCTTCAATTTCGAGTTCGATAGAAGGGACTACCTGGCTGAGAGCACTTTCTAGATCATGCGATTGGGAGTCAAAGTCAATTCGATGTACCTGGAGATCGTGCCCTATTTGGGTCCGGATGAAAGTCAAGGCCTGCGGCCGGAGTTCGCGTGGCTCAGTAGGAAAGCCGCCGCAGCTTCCCAGAAATCTCATGAGTGCCCAGGCAATGAGACGACGATATTCGGGGGCTATCGCTTCGCTTAGCGGGCCGAGTTCAATGGCGGTTTCAGGAGCAGCAAGGTTCCCATGCACTGCAGCTAGCAAGTTGAGCGAGAACTGAGTGTAGGATTCCTCGTCAGTCGCGTCCTGCGAAACAACCTTCCGCACAGCTTGGTCGATAAGCACTTGGACTGTCGGCACTTGCTGACTTACCTCTGGCAAGGAGTTTAACGCAGACGGGGCACGACGGGCAGCGGCGTGGACAACTTTGTGAGTTCAACTGGCGGTTTGGACGAGGGGTTGAGTCTGAGGTCGGTCCTTGCATGAAAGGAATGTAAATTGCTCGATGGCTTAGGGTTGCCAGAGGAGTGGTGAAGGACAAGCACTTTTAGCTTGTCGTGCACGAGGGACTGAAGGTCGGCCTCGGCTGGCACCACGATGAGCCGGGGGGCTGATCCAGGGGTCGTCGCCCGGCACGAATCTCCCCAAATGCAAGAAAGCCGCACACATGGAAGTCTGAGGGTGTGACCCCAACATGGAGCACATGATGACCCTGCTCCAAGTGGCCGAAGACCTTGGCCTCGCCCACATCTTCACCGAGTGGGAGACTGCGAGAGCGCACGGGCCTGAACGCAAGAAAGACCCAATACATGGATGGCAGGGGGGAGGCTGTCGCACATTGGGCGACAGCCTCCCCCCTCGTATCTCTGCGGTCTAGCGTCCCGCGCCGACCGTCTCCTTCTCCCGCTCAAGCTCCATCGCCCACTCGAACATCGAGAGGGTCGAGGGCTGAGGCTTGCCCTTGCGAGCCTTCGGCTTCACCGGCTCCTCGGCCATGAACTCGGCCCAGGAGAACAGCGACTGCTGCGGCTCCTTGGCGTCTTCGTGGTGACCGTTGCCATTGCCGTTGGCGGGCGCGTGCCCGTTGACCGGGACCAACTCGACGGTTGGCACGATGCCGAGCAGATCGTCATTGCCGTTGCCGTTTGTTCCATTCCCGTTGGCCGAGACGATTTCCGGCTCGACCTCGACCGTCCTCCAGTCCACGTCCACCAGCAGTTCCTCGGCCTCGCTCTCGGCGTCCTTGGCCTGTGCGAAGACCGCCTCCACCGCCTCCACCGCCTCCGCCTCGTCCTCCTCGCCGCTGACGATCTTCCTTGCCAGGGCCATCATCAGGTCGTCGCCGTCGTCTCCATAGGCGGCGAGTCCGTCCTCGGGCAACTCGCCCTCGACGGCCAGCGAGCTCTGGAGCTTTTTCGCCACCAGCTTCAGGGCGTCGGCCTGGAGGGTATTTCGGTAGCTCATGAACACGACCCTGACGGGTTGCGTCTGCCCGATGCGCCAAGACCTGCGCGATGCCTGTCTCATCGTGTAGACGGAGTAGTCTGTTTCGTACCAGGCGATTGTTGGGAACTCCACGAGATCGAGGCCGGTCTGCACCAGCCGCGGGTGGCAGATCAGGACATCTATGCCCTCTTCCACCCTGTCCGCGACCCAGGCCTCGCGCCGGTCCGGGGGCACGGCGTCGGCCTTCATGACCGCGACGCGGAACCCGTGCCGGGTGAGGATGTCGCCCATGCGCCCTGTGATGTCGCGCGTGCCGGTGTGGGTGACGTAGACCAGCACCCTGCGTCCGGCCATGCGCTCGGCCGCGACGAGGTCGATCAATGCCCTTTCCTTTGGGTACAGCTTCTCTTCCGACAGCGGCGGTACCTGCGCGAGCACCTCTCCGGTCTCCGGATCCAGCACGGTCTCGCCCCTGGTGCACCCGTCCGGGAACGCGAGGAGGGTCTGAAGGTAGGCGGCGAGGAGTCGCCTCGAGCCCCTTGCGAGGGCGTCCGCCAGTGCGGCCCTGAGGGTCTCGAACAACGCCTCGTAGGCACTGCGCTGGGAGAGGCCGGTGGCGTCGGGTTCTGCGTCCATGCCCGATACCAGCACCTCCTCCGTGTAGGGAGGCAGGCCTGATGCGACGTCGGAGAGCCGCAGGAAGATTGACTGGCCTATCAAATGGAAAAGCGCCGCCGGTGCGAGGCCGGGCCGTTCGCGGACGACCTTTCGGTAGCGCCTCCTTCGGCTGGCGCGTCCGTCCTCGTCGTGGCAGTCGCTGGGTTTGCCGATGGTGTGCTCTACGAAGCCGTAGCGTTCGACCCATCGGTGCTCGTCGGAGCGCCCGAACTCGCTGCGAATCTGCGGGCTGAACCTGTAGAGCAGGTGGAAGAGCGTGCTGGCGTACCCCCCGGACAGAGTGCCGGACAGGCTGAGTGTCCTGCCGCAGACGTCGGCGAGGATGCCTGCGGCGATGCCCTGGGCGGAGCCGCGCGATTTGTGCTCGTGGATCTCGTCTCCGATGAGCAAGTCGAAGAAGCCACTCATCCTGTGCTTTATGTAGTCGGCGAGAGGATATCGCCTGGGACCGGAGTTGTCGGCCTGCCACAGGGCGGATCCGCACGCGTTGCAGGTGCGCCGCCTGCGCGACAGGTCGCGGTCGGTGAGCGGCACGCCGTCGGTGTCCAGGACCATGGCGTAGCAGTCCGGGCAGCACGGGACCCGGAAGGGCTCCCCGGTCGCATCGTCCAGGAAGAGCCTGCCTCGCGCGGAGGCCCAGCGCTCGACAATGGCGGGCTGCCACCGGAACGACAGCTTCGCGCGTTCTCGACTCATCACTGCGAAGAGCGGCCCGTCGCCGCTGACCATGCGCAGTCGCTCGAGGTCGGTGATTGAGGTGACGATGGCGGCATGGGCGCCGGGAACGGTCTCCTTGATCTCCCTCTTCCATTTGCGCACCAGGTGCGGGGGAACAAGCACCAGCACCCTTCTGAAGCCGGCCACGTGCGCGGCGGCGGTTGCGATATAGGTCTTGCCTGTACCCATCTCGCCGACGACGGTGGTGCCGCGGTTGGCCCTGAGTGAGAGGGCGGCGCCCCTGATGGCGTCTGCCTGTGCCCCGAGCGGTGAGCGCAGGAGCTGGGGCAGGCGGAGTCCGTTTTCGGACGGCCTGTAGAGGGGCGGATAGGACTCGACCACCCGGTGGGCGATCGCTTCTCGGAAGTTGTCTATGAATTCAGCCAGGTTCACCGTGGAGTCTCCCGATTGTCGGAGAGGCCCCACGGCGTCTCAGGGCACTCCCGTGGCGGGAGACGCACCTCGCCCGTACAACCCTGTCCCCGCGGGAGTGGTGTGTGTCGGAGGGTGCGGGGTATGCCCTGGGGGAGTGCCGTGAGGCACCCTCCACTGATTTGTGTTGCGAGCGTTCACTGGGCGTGTGGGTTGCAGGGCCCCGCAGGTCGTCGCGATCGGCGAGGCCCCGTGTAGCGGCACTGCCGCAGGTCGCCTAAGCGACGATGGTGGCCGTCAAGGTCTGGTAGCCGCTTGCCCGCCACGCGTCCCGGCATGCACCGCCGGTGTGGTAGGAGCGTCCCGGCAGGGTGACGATCCGGCCGTCGCGAAGGTCGATGGGAGTCGTGTGGGCGGCCGGCTGGCCGGACCTTATGGGCAGGTTGCAGAGCGTGCATGTACTGGGGTTCATAAGTGTGTCCCTTCCTTATACGTAGGTGTGCATGTCCTTGCTTCGGTCTGAGAAAGAGAGCGGGGCCCCTCCAGGTCTTGTCCGGAGGGGCCCCGTGGGTGCGGCTGCGGCGAGAGCCGTCTATGCGGCGATGTCGGTGATCTGTCCGTCTTCGAGGTCGAGGGAGACGACGGTGGTGCGGAGTCTCTCGCGGTAGGTCTCCTTGTCCTCGGTGGCCTCGACGAGCACGAACTCCTTTGAGGTCCGGCCCTTTACGAGGATCCTTCGCCCCTCCGATTCCAGGCAGAGGTTGTCGAGGAATCCGGCGGCTACCAGCATGGCCATGTGCCCCTTGCGCAGGGGCATGAGCGGGCGTGTGCGCAGGTCACCCGCGGGCCACAGGGAGTCCGTGACCGCGGGGCTTGTCCACAGGCCGGAGCGCCGTGCCTCTGCGGCGGCGGCGACGGGATCCACTGTGCGGGTTGCGAACAGGACGTCCCCGGCGGGTGTGGTCGCTGCCGTGTAGATCGGGTAACGGTGGGCCGAGAGCGTCTCGGGCTCGCCGTCGGCCCACTCCCTTACCTGCTCCTCTGCATGCGGGTCGGAGTGCGGCTCGGCTTTTCTGTATCCGATGAGCATGACCTGGTCGAAGGCCTCGCGCTCGGGCTCGGGGAACGCCCAGCACCTGATCCTTCGGTAGTGGGAGGCGAGGTACCGCGCCGAGACGGCGAGGCGTTTTCGGGGGACGATGAAGATGAGCAGGCCGCCCTCTGCCAGGTACCTGGTGGTGTGCAGGAGAAAACGGTGCTCGACCCGCTTCTCTTCACCTGGGTCCCAATCATACGGCGGGTTGAGAAGCAGCACGCCGAAGGCGCCGTTGGCTATGGAGGTGCCGAAGAGGTCGACGGCGAGGGTGCGGTCGAGCCGCTCCCGTGCCTGCTCGGCGCGTTCTGTGTGCAGCTCGACGCCGAAAGTTTCGACGGGCACTGCGCCGGGTTCGCCGAGCCGGTCGGCGAGCCGCGTCAGCGCCTCCCCGGCCCCGCAGCACGGGTCCAGGATGCGTACCGTCTCGCGGCAGCCGTAGTAGCTGGAGGGTACGTGGACCAGTCCGGCGATAAGGTCCACGACGTTGATGGGGGTGGGATAGAACCCTCCTTTATATTGGGCGGCCAGTCTCATGCGTCATCTCCTTTTTGCTTGCTTAGTCTCCGACCGCGCCAATCTGCTCCGGTCGCTAGGCTGCCATCCTCGACGACTCTCTCCTGATCGCCCCGAGGGTCTTCGGCTTCCAGTACAGGTCGCGCTCGACGGCGGGAACGCCGCCGAACACGGTCGCCTCCGCCAGTTCGGTCAGGTCGAAATACCCCAACTCAACGGCGAACCCCTCGACGAGGCCGAAGCACAGTCCGGTTTCGCGGTCCCACTCGGTCAAGTACCAGCGCCAGCCGTTGTAGGGCGAAAAGAGCTTGGCGTGCGCCAGGACCGAGTCGTAGTCCTTTACGTTCTCGTTTGCGTAGAGGGCGGGAATCGTGTCCCCGATCTCCTTCGTCATGAGCCTGTGCCTGCGGAGCCTGCTGTTTGGGTCCTGCCAGGTCGCGGCGGCTGTCTCTGCGCTGGTCATGGTTTCTCCCTTCCGTTTGGACTGATGCCGACGACCTCGCCGACGGCGGTGTTTCGCTGGTAGCACGCCACCTGGCGCGTGTTCATCTCCCGGGCGCATTCGGTGCAGAAGACGGTGATGAGTTCGGCGGCCCTTGCGACGACCATGCGCCTTAGCAGGACCTGTCCGTTCTCCGGTGTCTCGTGCCGGTAGAGCCTTACCGAGCGGCTGTGTCTCTCGGCGTCGGTTGCGGGCCGGTAAAAGATGGGTTGAGCTGAGGTACAGAGATGGGAAGGACCGCTATGGGGGCAATACCTGCAGGTGTCACCGTCGGGTGAGAAGCCCTGCCACGCCGTGAGGTTTCGCTCCTGCCGCCGCCTGTTGCCGCGTCTGGATTTCCGCAGCGTTCTATCCATCCCCGCCTCCTTCGGCTAGCGTGAGAGCCCCTGCAGCGACCGCCTCCGACAGGTCGCTTCGGAGCCGCTCGCCGTCGGGCTGGCACAGGTACGCCACGATGCCCGCCGACTGCAGGGGAGCTATCTCGCCGTTTGCGATGCCCCTGTCCCAGAGCCAGTCCGCCCAGGAGCGATGGAGGGGCAGAGGGCTTCGGCGGTCCATGAATCGGTGGTGAAGCGCTGGCGCCTCGCGCTCGTCACCGGCCAGCAACAGGAACGAATCGGAGTCGTGGGAGAACTCGGCGAGTTTCGTGTACAGGAAGGCATGCCACCCTCCGGTCACCTGCAGGCGTGAGATCTTCGTGGTCCACGTTCCGACGGTCTGAGGCGGGATGGTGCAGCGTTGGTAGCCGCCCGAAAGGGCGGTGCCGTCTGCGCCTCGCATCAGGTGTGCGGCCTCGGGAGGCTGCTTGAGCAGAGCGGCCCATATGGCCTTGAGGGCAGTCTGTGAGCCGACCATGGAAAGGAACCAGAGGGTCTGGTCGCGGTCGTCCCGGGCGAAGGCGTCGACCGTGGCGGAAAATCCTCCGGCGCTGATCGTGTGAAGGTCCGCCGCGCCCGGCGGATCGCAGCTTGCTGTCATGTGATATCTCCTGGGTGAGAGTTTCGGCGGTGTGCTAGGCCGGTATGTGGCCGCGGTCCCTGAGGCTGACGAAGTCGTCCGGGCCGCCGATAACTATGTGGTCGAGCAGGTCGATGCGAAGGAGCTTCGCGGCGTCGACCAGGTCCTGTGTGACGGCGATGTCCTCCGGGCTCGGAGTGGGGTCTTGTGAGGGATGATTATGCAGAACTATGACGTGGGGGACGGCCTCGACGACGGCGGGGCGGAAGACCTCTGCGGGCCTCACGATCGCCGAGTACGCGTTGCCCATGTAGATCGTTCTCTGGCCGACGACGTGGTTCTTTCTGTCGAGGAGCAGGACGCGGACCTGCTCCTGTGCGAGCTGGGACATCTCGGGTCCGACGAGCCGGCACACGTCCTCGGGAGAGGAGACGGTGGGCGGGTCGGCCTCGCGCTCGGGGAGGGTCTCGACGTCGTACCGGATGGACAGCTCGCTGAGCAGGTCGAGGTTGCGGCGCAGGGCGTCGAGCAGGGTGTCGGTGTGGGCTATCGTGGTCATGTCTGTACTCCTGTAGCGGGTGTGCGATGGGTCGGATAAGAAGGCGGGGCCGCTCCCTCATTCGGTCTGAGGCGAGCGGCCCCGTGATGCGCCCGGAGATACCGGGCGGCGGAGTGCGGGCGGCTGCTAGAAGGGCGAGCTCTCGGCCTCTGCCTGCTCCACCTCGGCGCTCTTGCCGCTGCCGTTGCGCGAGTCGAGGAAGATGACCTCGTTTGCGTGGATCTCGGTGCGGAAGCGTCGCTGTCCGTCGGAGCCTTCGTAGGAGCTGTAGGAGATCCGTCCGGCGACGAAGATCCGGTCGCCCTTGCCGACGAACTGGTTGACGACCTCGGCCGTCTTTCCCCAGCACGTGACTCCGTGCCAGTCGGTCTCCGTTTCGCCGTTCTGCCGTCGCCGGTCGGTGGCGACCCGCAGCTGCGTCACGGCGGTGCCGGACTGCGTGTACTTCATCTCGGGCTCGATTCCCACGCGTCCCAGCAGTTCTACCCTGTTGATTGTCCTTGCCATTTGTTTCCTCCTTACAGGTCCTTCGGTGCGGTCCGTCCGCACCCGGCGTATAGAAAGCGGGGCCGTGTTGGCGGCCCCGTCCGGCGCTCCGGCAATCGGAGCGGCTATGTCACGCGCACGTGCTCCGAGGTGTTTTCCGAAACGACCTCGGCCCGAGTCTCCGGGTCCAGCAATGCGCTGAGACGCCGGTGGTTGACGGTGAACCTGGTGGTCCGAACGAGGCTGACCGTCCGGCCCCCGATGCTCTCCTTTCCGTTGTTCCTTCCTCGCATCCACTCCTTCAGCGTTTCCAGCGCGGCCCGTTTGGCCCGCTCGGGCTCTCGCATCGCCTCCTGTGCCGCTGTGTATGAGGCCACCGCGGCGTGCGCCTCCTCATCCGTCACCTCGCTTTGCTGCACATCCGGCACGTCAGGTCCCGGCTCCGCGGGTTGGCAGACGGTCAGGAACGGGCAGGCGCCACAGCGCCAGCTTCCCGCAGTGAAGTCCCGCTCGGGCAGGGCGTCCGGGTCCGGCCCTGTGGCAGCGAGGTGCTCGGCCAGCGGAGCCAGCCATGACCGCGTCTTCTCCAGCGCCGCGGTCACCCGGGGAGACGGGATCACCTCGAAATCCCAGCCGCGGGATCCCGTCTCCATGGTGGCGATGACGACGGGCCGGGCCTCGCCGAATCTCCCGTGGGAGTAGACTGCTGCCTGAGCGACCGAGTCCGGGTGGCTGATCTCGGCGCCCATCGCCTGCCAGCGCTTGAACGCGGCGGGTCCGCGGGTCTTGACCTCGACGATGAGCTCGTCCCCGCCGAAGACGGGTATGCGTCCGGTGGCGTCGGGGTGGCCGGACACGGTCAGGTTGGGGGCGAGCCTGACCGATACCCGCTCCGGGTTCTCCGGATCGCTGGGAGAGATCTCCCACCCGGCCCTTTCCATGGCCCTCAGGACCACCGGTTCGAGTGCTCTGCCCGCCTCCATGATGGTTACGGGCTGGTCGGTCGGCTCGTTCGTGGGCGCGTGGCCGGTGGCCGCGTACCACAGGGCCCTTCGGCAGCCCATCGCCGCCGAGGCCCTGACCTCGAGCCCGCCGCCATCGTCGATGCGTGCGGCGGGACGCGAGTATGCCCGGTCCATGTCGTTCATCTCGTCTCCTTCCTTTTCCTGTAGCGGAGCGGCTCATGCGGCGATCGCGTGGACCCGCTCTCCGTCGTCCCCGGCGTACTCCCGCAGCACGTGCGCAATGCCGTCGGCGACTCCCCTGACCTGGACCGTCCTGCCACCTGGCATCCGGTTCGGCCATGGCTGCATCTCCCCGATCCCACGGCACTGGCCGACGATCTCGGCAAGGGGCGTGCCGCGGCGAAGGTGCAGCGATATGAGCCTGCAGGCCGTCTCGACCATGCCGTGCTCGGGGCTGCCCGCCTTGCCGAGCGAGCCGAGGACCTCCACGGGCCGACCGTCGTCGTCGACGCAGACGGTGACGAAGAGGCTTCCGCGGTCGGTGGCCAGCCGTGTGGTGGTGCTCCGCAGCGTCCTGGGCCTGCCCTGCGCCGTCATGACCCCTTGCCCTCACCGCCGGCCTGCCCGAGCTTGTCCGCTGCGCCCTCGATGAGGGGCGTCAGTTCTGCAGCGGTGACCTCTTCGAGGTCCCTGCCGGTCTTGGCCCTGACCGCCGCCCGCACCTGCGCCTCGTCGAATCCCTGCATGATGCCGAGCCGCACCAACGTGGCGCGAAGCGACGGTGCCAGCGAGTCGGCCGAGCCCGCCCGGACGGGCGCCGGGTGCTCACCGTAGAGGCCATTGCCGAAACGGTCTCCGAAGCTGCGCAGCGCCCGCTTCATGCCGTCGGTGACGCAGCCCTTTATCGCCGTTTCGTGGCCGTCCGCCGTGTCGTCGGCCACAGCGTGGAAGCCGATGTCGGTCCGAGGCGGAGCACCCGGTACGGTCACCCGGACTGGCGCCGAGTATGCGAGGATCCGCGTCACCTCGCCGGTGCCGCGGTCGACGGTCTCGATCTCGCGGAGAGTAACGTTCCCGGCGAGCTCATATGCCCATCCACCAAAGCCGAAAATCCTGTTGGCTTCGGCGATCGCAACGTGCCCTTCGATGTATGAGAAAGTCTTCCCGCCGCGGCCCCTGCGCTGCGATACGAGCGCCGGGTCGAGGGGGCGTGCAAGCTCCGCCGTGACTACCGGGGGCAGGGCGTCCCAGCCCAGGTCATGGTCGCCGGCGACCGGCGCGGTTTCTCTGTGGGTACCGTTGGTGCCGTTCTTCGCAGCGCCGTTTACGCTGCCGTTTCTTCGTGTTCCGTTGAGCATGTCTGTCTCCTTCAGTCATTCGCTGGAGATCGATGATCGATGCGGTTTCCGGTAGGAGGAAGCCGTGAGTGAACAGGGCCCCGGACGCGTGGATGGGCCCCTGGGGCCATGCACGCAGTGGAAGGGCGGGAGTGTGGGTCCGGGGTCCGCCGGTGGGGTTGAGGGTCCCGCATCACCGCCCGGGGTTCGGGCGGCCGGGACCTGTGGGGTGGGGGAGCGCCGCTACCGTGCGGCGCGGGCGGCTGCGCGGAGCGCATGCATGAAGGCGGTCCTGCCTCTGGGGAGGGACGCGAGCTCGGAGGCGTCCGATATGCCACCCGGAAGGGTGACGGACGCCGCCCTCCTACCGAGCAGCCCCTGGAGTTGCTCGGCGGCCTCACGGCCTGCTTCGTCCGCGTCGAAGGCGAGGAAGACGCGACCGCAGCCCCGCAGGGACGCGGCGATGCGCTCTGCGCCCTGTATGCCGAGCGCGCTGCAGGCCGGGAGGCCCCACCCGGCGAGCGCGACCCAGTCGAACAGGCCCTCAGTGAGGACCACGAACGAGGGGGCGGCGCTGAGCCTTGCGAGACCGAGCACCGGCTTCGTACCAGGCAGAGCCTGGAACCGGTGCGAGGTGCCGGGATCGATGGCCCTTCCTGCAATCCAGCGCGCGAGCCCGCCGGCGGCGTCTGGGACGACGATCATGCCGGCGAAGCGTTCACCGCGGGCGGTCAGCAGACCCGAGCGGCTGAGACGCTCGGCGCCGAAACCTGCGGACTCCAGGTGGGCCCGCAGTCCCTCTCCCGGCGCGTAGCCGAGCCCGAGACGGGCGGCCGCGCCGGCGCCGATGCCCCGCCACGCAAGGTACTTCCTCGCCTCCGGACAGCGCCTGAGCTGCCCTGCGTAGAACCTCATCGCCGCGGTGAGCGCTGCGGGATCGCAGGCGTATCCGCCGGCCGGGGTGCGGTCCCACGGGACGGCCCGAGGTCTCACGGCGCATCCACCATCGGACTGCAGCCTGCGAATCGCCTCCGGCAGCCCGACCCCCTGGGTGCGCTGGACGAAGTCCAGGACATCGCCTCCTGAGCCACAGCCGAAGCAGTACCACCTTTCGGTATCGCCGTACACGGTGAACGACCCCTCCGCCTCGGAGTGGAAGGGGCAGACGCCCTGCCGGACCCTGCCCCTCCCGGAAAGCTCGACCCCCGCCGCCTCGACGGTATCGCCGAGCGGGTGCCGGCACTTGAGCGCAGCCAGGTCTACCGGCGCCGAGGCTGTCATCGAACGCCCCCGTCCAGCGGCCGGAGCCCCCGGACCGAGCGCCGCGAGACGAGCCGACCGGGCTTCCACCGCATCCCTATCGCCGCCGCCACCTCGAGCATGCCGTCCGCAGTGGGGCGCAGCACCGCACCGCGGCCCGTGCCCTGGCCGTAGAGCAGGGCGCCGGAGCCGGCGAACCTCCTTCGCGCGAGCCCGAGCCACTCGGAGTACGCCCACCGGACCTCTCCGTCCGTGGCCCTGCGGATGTCCACACCACCCAGCACCGCCAGTGCGCCGTCCGTGTCCCCGGTCCGCCGCAGCCGCCGCGCGTCGTGGACGCTGCGCGCAACGCTCTGCGCCTCCCGGCAGGTCTGCCCGAGCAGGGCGTCCATCACCCGGTCGATCAGCTCCTCGATGCTGTGCCGGCTGCCACTCGTCGCCTGGTTCGTCACTGTCATCGTCGTCATCGTTATCTCCTTCTCGGCAGTCCCGGCCGCCGTCTCTGATTACTTGCCCTTGAGAGCCTTCAAAACCATGAATCCCAGGAACCCGATCGCCAGCCCGTTCACCGCGAACAGCGACAGCGAGCCTGTCAGCACCAGCGGCGCCACCAGCACCGCGACCGCTGCCGATCTCCTGTGTCTCCAGAGGAATCCCGGAACCCTGAGGGCCAAATTCAAAACCAGCAAAGTGCGCACCTCCTTATGCGTATGCGTGTGTCGCCCAGGTCGTCGATCAATAGATGGGGAAAGACACACCTCGCCCGATGCCGGATGCCATGCACGGGGGCCGAGGTGTGGTGGGGGAAGATGAGGGGAGGCGGCCGGCCTATGACGCGGTCACAGGTCGGCGCGGATGGGGAAGGGAAGCCGTTGCCCGCCTGAGCATATGTCCCGGGAGACACGGTGGACCGGCGCCGGGACGTAGGGAACCAACGGACCAGCTCGGGGAGCCAGACCGCGGGCATGCGGGACCGGCGGCAGGGCGGTGGGCGCTCAGCCGGCGGCGTCTATGGGGCGATGCGCAACACGCGCGTTCGCCGTGGTGTCCGGGCCGCGAAAGACTCGGTCGACTCCGCATACCGGACGGGGCCGCGGGCGAAGGACTGAGTCACTCCGTCACTGCGACGATGTTCCCCTTGGAAGCGGTTCAGGAGAGCAGAGCTCGATCCCTACTAACGCTCCCGGGCACGGGAACAGGACCCCCAGGTTTCATTAATGGCGAAACTTGGAAAGCCGAACAACGAACTCAGTATTGGGGTGCCGGATGGGCCGACGCAAGGGTTTCGGGGCCAGGGACGCAGGATCATGAACTCCGGTTGACCGGGACTTGTACGGGACCCTAAGTGGCGGGTAGTGTCTGAGTTTGACTCTGCAAACTTGGCTAGCCATTCGAGGTCGCGAGGTCGTAAGGTTCGGTCGTCAGGCTGGCAGCCAACGCTAGAGTCTTCCGGATGCTGACATGTGGCCTCACGAAGTTGTAGTAGGCGAGGTATAGGGCCAGCCCGTGGCTGTGGTTCTCAAAGCGCTTCGAGAAGGCGTTGGTCCTGGGGATGAACCGCTTCATGCTGGTCCCCATGGTTATGTTCTGGCGCTCAACGCAGGGGTTGGTGACGCCTTACCTGGTGTTCTGCAGAGAGTCGAGTTCATTCCCGAACGCGGCCTCGACCGCCAAGGGATGGGACTTAAAGGCCCTGGCCGTCAGGACGACCCGTCCTGCGAGCCGCGCCGGAGGTCGTCTATAGACCTGATGACCGCCTCGGTGTCACGATTTCCCGCGTTCCAAGTTACGACGAGCCTGAAGCGGTAGGCGTATGACCTGGGCGACAACGTTTTTCCTGCTCGGGCTGTGGTGCGCATTCACTCTGGCGGCAGCGATCCTGGTGCTGGTCGGATTTGAGGGATCGCGGCTCTTCGGTTTCGTCGATCCCGATCTGATCGAGACCGAGACGGTTGGCGTGTGGGTCGAGACTTTCAAGGTGACATGGGCCGACGTGGTGGTGGGCCTCTCGGCCTGGCGCTATCATTTTCTGGAGACTTCCAATGCCATTGTGGGCGTCAGGATGATTACCCTCTGGCCGCTGACGGGCGCGGCCGTACTCGCGCTGGCGAGACTGGCGGTGACCGGTTTGACCATCGCAGTCTCGAGGGTCCGATCTAAGCTTGCAGAGTCAAACTGAGACACTACCAAGCTGCGAGGCTGGAGCTGCCCTCATCTCCTCGATCCCGCCAGCAATGTTCCTCCGAGCTACACCCAGCGGCCCAGGGTTTCTGGGCTAGCCGGCCCCACCGGCGCCGTACCCCCTAGCTTTTCCACACCCCGAACGTTAGCGCCCGCCGAAGCCGGCTGAGCAACTGAAGCCTCCTGCGCTCGGCCCTTATGTCGTCCAGTTCCCGCATCCGCCAGTCGAGCTGGACGGCGCGTCTCGACGGGTGCAGCGGCTCGGTCTCCGGAGGCAGCGTGAGGTCGTGCTCGCCGAGCATGGCCACCTCCAGCTCCATGACCCTCTCCCTGTCGACCGCCTGCTCCAGCCTGGTCCCCTCGCCCCGTCGGTCCCTGAGGTCCCTCCACTCGGCGACCAGCGCCATGCCCGCCCCGTAGGACTCCTCCTCGCCCGGGTGTGGCTCTTCGGTCACAAGGCCCGGCCTGACATCGCCGTGAGGGTGGCGCCCCCGGTCTCCGGTCGCCGGGGCGGCGTCTAACCGCAGCCCGCCGCCGCTGCGCTCCAGCACGGCGACCCTGCGCGCAAGCTCCCGCACCCGCCCCCCTCCGGTCCGCCCCTGACCTGCCTGCTCGACCGCGGCGCGGATCTAGCCGAGCCCGCCGCGCACCTCCTTCTCCAGGGCGCCCACGCGGACATCCAGTGCCCTCACCCCCTTCTCCAGCGCCGCAAAGCGCTCGCGCTGCCTCGCCGCCGCGGACCCGCCGCCGACAAGCATCACCTTCTCCAGCGCGTCCGCCAGCCTTCGCGACAGCTCCCCGCGCTCCATGCTCCGCCACAGCGTCTTGCGGTCGACCTCAAGTACCTCGGCGGCTCCCCGCTGTCCGTGCCTGCGCACAAGGTCGTTGAGCAGCGACATCAGCCGCACCCGGTGAAGGTCCACCTCGATCCCTGACGTTTCCATAAGTGCGCCTCCCTCCCGCAGGTGTTCCACGTGGAACATTCTGGGGGTTTTTGGAACACAACCCGCCGATTTGGAGTGTTCCAGATGGGCCATATGCGGGGGTTTTTGGAACGCCGCCCCGCAGCCGGGCCTTAAGAAAGATCGTTCACACATAGGGGGTCTGCCTGCCCGCTGCAGTCCTGTAGGGCCGCCTTCCGGGTCCTGCCTGGGCCCTCTTCGCAGGTACCGGATTCCTGTACACCCCTGCGGCATAGGAAGGGCCTGCCGTTCATTGGTGAACGCCCCCATGTGGCCTTGGCGGGATCTGGCCGGCACACGAGACTCGACCTCTACCGCAGAGCCCGAAAGGGCACATATGTTCTGCAGGAGGAGGCGAGAGTGCCGCTTGAATCGACCATCGGGGCCGCAGGGATCACCGCAAGCAGGAGTGCCAGGCGACTGGCGCCGCTCGCTGCAGCGCTGGCCCTGGCGGCCCTCCTGGTCTTTCCCTCCGCCGGGGTAGCCCACGCGCAGGCCCCGCCGGACGGGATCGTCCTGGTGAACGCGTCCGACGGGGCCGTCGAGCGAAAGAAGGACGGGCGGTTCGTGGCAAGACCCATCTTCGACCGCAGGTTGGAGGGGCTCTTCTTCGGCATCCGTCACCCGGACACGGGTGATTGGCTGACGGCCGTCTACCGGGTGATCGGCGGGGAGACCCGGCTGATCGACGGCTGGCAGTACGAGTGGGAGTACCCCGTTCTCGCAGAGCAGCCCGACCTTGAGCCCGACCGGGCCTACGTGCTGGTGATGCTCGCCGCCGAGACGCTGCCCGGTGATCCCCAGACGATCCGCGCGCTGGTGCCGGTGCATGAGCCGGGGAGCCTGTGGGAGCGGGTGATCAGGGCGATGGAACCCGCCCGCTGGGCGAGGGCCTTCGCACGGTGGGTGGTCGAGGGCGTTCACGGGACTCTGTGCGCCGTGCTCGAACGGGCGAGCGGGGCGGTCGCCGCCAACTGCGGCGGGGGCTGATGGGCATGGGCGACATCATCACCGGGACCCCGGCGCACCTGACCTACGAGCACGAGCTGGTCAGGCAGGCCTGGATCGTGGTCTGGGCCATCGCGTCCGGGGCGCTGGTGGTGGTGCTGGGCTGGATGGGGCTGACGATGATCGTTTCCGAGCACCTCGGGCGGCCGCAGGCGGGGTGGCGCGAGCTGGTGCCGCGCCTTGTGCTCGGTCTCGTTGCCGCGGCGACGTCGCTGTGGTGGTGCGCGCTGGTGATCGATGTGGCGGACGCGGTGTCCGGGTTCATCGCGGCGACGCTCGGGGTAACACCCGGTGACCTGCTGCGCTCCTCGATCCAGACCCTGATAACGGCAGTGACCGCAGGGAGCGTGGGCATGGCGCTGCTGCTGGCTTTTTTGTACCTCGTCTACGGTTTCTTCGTCCTCTATGTCCTGGTGCAGATGCTGGTGCGGCTGGCGCTGATTGATCTCTTGCTGGCGCTGGCCCCCATCGCGCTCGGGCTGTGGATCCTGCCGCACACGGCGGGTTGGGGCAGGCACTGGCTGAAGCTCTTCATGACCACCGTGTTCCAGCAGGCGGTGCAGCTCATCGCGCTGGCGCTTGCGTTCGGGTTCCTGGCGGACTTTGCGGACATAGGCGAGTTCGAGCCGGTGCGGGACCTGGTGTGGAAGCTGCTGATGTCACTCGCGTTCGTGTACCTGACGACACGTGTGCCGTCGCTGATGGGCAACCCGGGCACGTTCGACGCGTGGCTTCACACGATGTACTTCGGGATGTCGCTCCCCGGTTCGATCGTGCGGTCGGCGAAGTCGATAGGGACGGTGGTTGGAGGAGCGATGGGTGGCGGTCCGGTCGGAGCCGGGGTGGCGGCGGCAGTTGCCGGCACGGGCATAGCGGCTGGAGCGACGGCCGCCATCCGTTCGATGGCCGACATGTCGACGCCCTCGTACGCCGCCGCCAGCGATGCGCCCGCCCCGAGGAGCTCCAGCGAGTGAATGCGAAGGAGCGAGCCGACGTGATCAGGACCCACAGGGGTGAAGGGGGAGAGGCGATGTGCGGTTAGAGACGGGTCATGAGCGAAAGCAAGGAACGGAAAAGCGATGAAACGCCGGGCGGGGAGACCGCCCGGGGAGAGGAGAACAAGTTATGGGTGATCTTACGCAGACGATCTCGAACATAGTCGGGATCCTCCTGGGCCTTGTGGGAGCGGTCGGAGTCGGGTTCTTTATCTACGGGGCCTACTTGTATCTGACCGCCTCCGGTGCGCCGCACCAGATGGAGCGCGGGAAGAGCGCGATGATGACGGCCCTGGCCGGCATCGTTCTCGCGATGGTCGGGTATGGAGTTGTCGAGCTGGTGATGAACGCCGTCGTCAACCCGGTGGTGGACATCGATTCGATACCGACCCCGGCCACTCCCACGACCACTCCGAGCGGTTGATGGGAGGTGGTGGCATGACGGAGCACGAGGTGCCGACGCACGTTCAGGCGGAGGACAGGGTGATCCTATGGTTCACGTTTCCGCAGATAGTCGCGATGACCGCTGTGTGCGCGCTGTCCTATGGCGCGTACCGCTACTCCCCGGTGGGGCCGTCCGAGGTCCGGATGGGCCTGGCGGTGATCCTGGCGCTGTTCGGAATGGCAATGGTGGTGGGCAAGGTGGGAGGCAGGCGGCTGCCGGTGGTGGCGGCCGACCTGCTGAGGTTCGGTCTCGGTCCCCGGCGCTACGCCGGGCCCGCGTCCGACCTGGTGCGCAGCGAGGCGCCCGCGCCACCGCCGATGCCCGAGAAGGACAGGCGTTCGGAGAGGTGGAGCCGCAGGCGTTCCCGGAGCCGGTCCCGGCGGACGTTCCGGCCGCACGGGTGGTTCGGAAAGCGGCGAAGGCGTCGCAGGCGAGACCGCGGGGTACGCAGGGTCGGGGAAGAAAGGCCCGGGCGAAGGTGGAAGTGGCTGATGGTAGCGGGGGTCGCCGCCGTTTCGGCGGCGGCCCTCGCGGCCATGTCGCTCACCGCCCCGGTCTCGGGACAGGAGCCCGAATTCGAAGACATCGGCCTGTGGGACATCGAGTCCGAGATCGATTTCGAGCCCCGCGAGCCGGTCCCGGGACGAAGGCTGTACTACGAGGAACTTCGGGTCGCGGGCGACCGTGCACACGTCACGCTGCGCGCGGCGACCGACCTGGAGATACGGGTGAGGGCGTTCGGGGGCCTTGGGGGAAGAGAGCTGAGGTTCTGGAGCGCTGCGGCGCTGGATGAGGGCGAGACGGTCTCCTACTCCCTGCCGCTGGCTGGCGACGAGCCGTCGCTGACGTTCTCCTGGGAGGACGGGATAGGGCAGGGCGGGGCGGTGACGGTCCGGGCGGAGCAGATCCCGTACCCGCTTCCGTCGGCAGGCGGCGAGCTGTGCGACCTGGAGGTTACATCCCTTGGCTGGACCCCGGGGGTCGTGGAGGGCGCCATCTTCTCTGACTGCGTGTCGAGGATAGACGAGGTGGCGAAGGTGTGGACGGCGGTGGGCCACGACCTGATCGGGGTGGACGCGGTGATCGAGTCAAAGGTGACAGCCATCACCGGGACCCTCGGTGTGACCGACGGCGGGTTCAGCCTGGCCGTGCCGTTCGTGCCGGACGGGGAGACGACCTTCCGTTTCCCGGTCGCCCGGGGCGAGGTCATCCGGACCGTGGAGATCGGGGCGGACCTTGAGGCGACGCTCCAGGTGCCCATGCCGGACATGGTGAGGCTGACGCACCACCCGGCGCGGACCGAGCGGCGCACCGAGAGTGTGAGGCTGTGGCGTCCGGGCACCGGGAGGACCGTGTCCAGGACGGTCTCCATCACGCACGGCGACGGGACGACCACCTCGCACACGATCTCGGCATACCTGTCGGTCCCGGGCGCGACGGTCACCAGGAACGTGACGCTGACGATCGAGCACGAGGAGCACGTGCGGGCGGTGGTGGAGAGCCAGGAGCCGATCGAGCGCACGAGGACGGAATCGCTGGCCCTCCCGGCGAGCCTGGGTGCCGATGCGGCGTTCCGCGTCATGGTCTACCCGGAGACGGAGCCCGAGGTGCGGCCTGCCGAGCAGAGGCAGGTGTCCGCGGAGCAGATGGAGGACCTGTTCGGGTGGCGCTGAGGAGGTTTGCGGCCATCGTTCCGGTCACCCTTGCCGCCCTGGCGTCGATGGCTGCCGAGCCGCCGGGCGACGCGGAGATGATCTATCAGTTCGACCGTGTGCTCACGGCGATGGCCTACGCGGCCGGCGGCCTTGCGCTCTTCTCGATCGTGTGGGCCGGGTTCGTGCTGATGGCCGAGGGGAGCGAGGAGCGAGGCGGGGGTCGGGCGCGTGCCGCCGTGATGGGCTCGGTCATCGGCCTTGTGCTGGTGCTGTCCGCCAAGGGCGTGGCGTTCGCGCTCACGAAGGCCGTCGGCACGGTCCCGTAGGAGAAGGAGAACCCCAGAGTGAAGATCCCGTTTCGATTAAGAACTGGGCCAGGCCCAGGAGAAGGGAAGGGGCAGCCCGACCAGGAGATCGGACCGCCCCAGAGCACCCAGGCTAGTCACCCGGACGCAGGTTGGCACACGTCATCGGCACCGGCGGAGAGGCCGCCTGCTCCGCTGCCGTTCTTGTTCCTGCTCTCGCACCTGGAGGACGACGGCCCGGTGCGCATCGACGGCGTGAAGGTCGGGGTGTGCGAGGTGATGGGACTGGAGCTCGACGGGCCGAAGCTCGGGGCGTTCGCCGGCGCGCTCAACGCGCTCGACTTTCCGCTTCAGCTGCTGGTGCGCCAGCACCCTCCGGGCCTTTCGGGTATGCGCGCAAGGCTCGGCGAGGAGCAGCCTGATGGACTACCGGACAGGACGCGAGAGGCGGCCGAGTCCCTGCTGCGGCTACTCACTGACCTTGAGACGAGGGACGGAATCCTGGACCGTCGCTTCTACGCCGTGTGCGCGGCGGACCGGCTCGACGACCTGTGCGGGCTGCTGGCGAGGGCGGGACTGTCGGTGCATATCCTGGGGGGACGCCAACTCAGGATGCTGCTGCTTGCCTCGGCGCTGGGCGGCTCGCCGAGGGAGATGGACGAGGCAGAGCCGGTGGAGATCGAGGTCGGCCGCCGCGACATACGCATCGGCGATCGCCTTACTCGCTCGCTGCACCTTGGCAACTGGCCGCGCTCCCTTTCGCCGGGCTTCCTGCAGGGGCTGATGGCCGCGGGAGCTCCGATGGACCTTTCGATCCACCTCGGGGCGATACCCGCAGAGCAGGCTGCGCGGACGCTGGAGTGGCAGAAGGTGCGCTTCGAGTCTGCGCAGAGCCTGTCGCTGCGGCGCGGCAAGACCATGTCGCCGGAGGCGGAGATCGCCCTGGAGGACGTGTCGCGCCTGAGAGATGAGGTGCAGCGCGGGCGCGAGAGGCTGTTCCACGCCTCGCTGTCGGTGAGGCTGCACGCCAGGGACGAGGGGTCCCTGAAGGAGATGACGCAGCGTGCCCGGGCGCACTTCGGGGCGACGCTCGGCAAGCTCGATGCTCTTTCGTTCCGACAGCGCGAGGGACTGGTCTCGACGCTGCCGCTGGGACTGAACGCGGTTGGTGTCTGGAGAACGCTGGACACCTCGTCGGTGGCCAGGCTGTTCCCGTTCTCACCGCCGGACATGGATACCCGCAGCGGTACGTTGTACGGGATAGACCTGCGGGCGTGCTCGCCCGTGGTCTACGACCCATTCGACGGCACGCACCTCAACGCGAACACGGCGGTGCTGGCCCGGTCGGGCAGCGGCAAGTCCTTTTCAACCAAGCTCGGCGTGCTGCGCGGCCTGTGCCGCGGGGTGACCGCGTACGTGATCGACCCGGAGGGGGAGTATGCGGACATGGCAAGGGCCGCCGGCGGGCGCGTGCTGTCCCCGGGTGTGCCGGGTCAGGGCATGAACCCGTTCGTGATCGACAGGGGCGACTCTGAGGAGCTTCTCCAGCGCATAGGGAGCCTGCGGCGGCTGATCGAGGTGATGGTGGGCGAGCGGCTCAGCGCCGAGCGCAGGGCCTTGCTCGACCACTTCCTGGCCACCTATTACGCCCGGCCCCGCGAGCGGACGGGTTTTCGCGACTTCTACGCATTCCTTACAGAGGAGGGGGACAGTGACCTCGCCATGCTGCTGCGGCCATTCGCTACGGGAAGCCTGAGACACCTGCTGACCGACGAGGGCGACGACCTGCTGGGCAAAGAGGCGCTGGTCACCGTCTTTGATCTGCGGCTGCTGGAGCCCGAGCTTCGTCCGGCCGCGGCGATGGTGTGCACCGAGACGGTGTGGGCGGCCGCGGCGCGTGATCCACGGCCCCGCCTGCTGGTGGTCGACGAGGTGTGGAGCATCATGCAGCACCCCGAGGGAGCGGCGTTCATGGTCAGCATGGCCAAGCGCGCCCGCAAGCACAGGTTGGGTCTTCAGTTCATCACCCAGGACGTTCAGGACCTGCTCAGCGAGGACACCTCGCGTGCGATCACCGGCCACTCGGGAAGGGCGCTGCTGCAGAACGCCGCCTTCAAGCTGCTGCTCCAGCAGGACGCGGCGGCCATATCCACGGTGTGCGACGCGTTCGACCTGCCGGACGAGCTTGGCCGGTGGCTGCTGTCGTGCCCGCGGGGCGACGGGCTGCTGCTGGCCCGCGGCAACCGCATCCCGATACGCATCGAGGCGACGGCCGAGGAGAAGGACGTGGTCGATTGGCGGCCTGTGAGCCACGGGAAGTGAACGGATGCCGGTCGGCCCCAGGACCGTCCGGAGAGGAGGTGCGAACGATGAAACTTGATCCGAGGAAGATATTCTCCGGCGGAGAGCGGCGCAGGCGTGTCCCGGTCCTGCTCGCGGTGACGCCCCCGCGCAAGGGCGAGCGAACGCTGCTGGGCGTCGAGAACCTGCTGGGTTCGATCGCCATCCCCGAGCCCTTCTCGCTGGAGATGGCCGGCGATGCCGACGGGGTGACGCTGATGGCCCGGTGCATCGACAGGGAGGTGGTGCGGGGGCAAATAGCCGTGCGCTACCCGCAGGCCCGGATCAGCGAGTTGACGGAGGCGGATGACCCCCTGCGGGTCCGGGAAGGCGAGCAGGCCTGGGGCATGACGCTCCGGTCGGAGGGGCCCGACGAGGCCCCGCTGCGCACCTTTCGCGACGACGACCTGCTCGATCCCGGCTCCGACCCCCTGATGGCCATCATCGGGGCGCTGTCCTCTCTGCATCCCGGCGAACGGGTGGTGGCCCGGCTGCTGCTGCGGTCCCTGGGGCCGGACTGGGCCGAGGGCCACCGGGAGCAACCCCAGAAGGGCGGCACGCGGCAGCCGGACACCGGGGCTCCGGCTGAACAGCCGGCCAGCCACGGGGCCGAGGGCCTGAAGATGGCGGTGCTGGCCCTGGGCGGGCTGGCGGCCCTGAAGGGCTATTTCTGGGTACGGGACGGCGAGGTCTGGAAGGCCGTGCTGCTCGGACTCGGGTTGACGGCCGTCCTGGCCATCGGCGGCTGGGCGTGGGCGCGGTGGAAGAGGTCGCGCGACCGGGTGTGCGACCCGCTGCAGATCAGGGAGAAGGTGTCGCGTATCGCCTTTGACGCCGAGGTCCAGGTCACCGCGATCCTTCCGGCGGGAGACCAGCGCCGGCGCGCGGGGGACCTGCTCGGGAAGATCGAGGCTGCGTACCGCCACTACGACAACCCTGCCGGAGCCAGGCTGCGGGCGAGCAGGATACGACCGGTCCAGCCTGCCGCCTCCCTGCATCCGTCCGGCCCCGGGCTGTTCGGGCGGCGCAGCATCCTGGGCGTTCGCGAGGCTGCGGCGCTGTGGCACCCGCCCGGGGCGGCCGACGAGACGCCGCTGGTGGCGAGGTCGGGTGCGAAGGTGCTGCTCCCCTCCGCCGCCAGCGTCAGGGGCGGGGCCCACGTCGGGGACACGACGACGGGGACTCCCAGCGAGATCCGCTTCCCGGCGGACCTGCTGCGGCGCCACCACCTGTACGTTGCCCGCACGCGTATGGGCAAGTCCACGCTCATGCACCACATAGTCGCCCACAAGATGCGCGAGAAGGCGGCGGGAAGGGACACCGACGCCATAGTGGTGATCGATCCCCACGCGGACCTGGTGGAAGGACTGCTGGAGCACGTGCCCGAATCCCTGGCGGGCCGGGTGCGCCTCATAGACCTTGCCGACGACGACAGGGCCCCGGGCATCAACCTGCTCGATACGAGGATCTTCGCCGACAGGGACCGGACCGCCGATTCGGTGGTGCGGGTGGCAAAGGGGCTGTGGGAGCAGTGGGGTCCCAGGATGCAGTCGATCCTTGAGCACACGGTAAAGAGCCTGCACGAGGCGAACGAGGAGCTGGACGAGCGAGACCAGTACACGATCCTTGACGGTCTGCCGCTGCTCACCGACGAGGTGTTCCGGGCCGAGGTGCTAGGCAAGGTGGATGACCCGTACCTGATTCGCTGGTGGGCCAGGGTATTCGGCAACTGGCATGAGAACCAGCACGCAGAGGCGATCGCCCCGGTGCAGACGCGCCTTTCGTACTATGCGTCCTCGCGGCGGGCCCGCGCCATCCTGGGCCAGCCGCGCTCGACGATCGACGTGCGCCGGACGATCCTTGACGGGGGCGTGCTGCTGGTCTCCACGGCGCAGGGAAGTGCGGGAAGGGATGTCGCGGCGCTGGTCGGTGCATCGCTGCTGAACCTGGTTGACGCGGTGATACGCGAGCAGGGGGCCCTGCCTGCCGGACGTCGTCGGGGCGTGCTCGTGGTCGTCGACGAGATGCAGTCGATGCCCGGTGTGGCCTACGAGTCGATGCTGAGCGAGCTCGGAAAGTTCGGTGCGAACTTCATCCTGGCGACCCAGAGCCTGGCAAAGCTCGGGGACCTCTCGCTCACGATGCGCGACACGGTGCTGGCGAACGTCGGGTGCCTGGCGGTGTTCCAGGTGGCGGGCGCGGACGCGAGGGACCTTGTGTGGGAGCTGGGTCGCGAGCGCGTGACCGAGGACGACATCACCTCGCTGCCGGTGCACCACTGCTACGTCCGTGCGACGGTGGGCGCTGAGCGCATGCCGACGTTCTCGATGATGGTCAGGAAGCCGGAACCGGGTGATCCGGGCGTAGCCGCACGCATCGTGGGGGAGACCGAGGGTTACACGACCTCGGCCGGGGACCTTGCCGCCCTCAGCGAGGAGACCGAGAAGATGGTCGCCGAGTACCGGGAGAAGCTGGCCGAGATCAGGAAGAGGGGGGCCTCGACCACTCAGAGGAAGAAACGCCGGGGCAGGCGCGGCAGGGCCGGGAAGGGGAGCGCCGCAGGGGCGGGATCCGGGCAGGCGGGCCAGGCATCTCCGGGCCACGGCGGAGGGGCCACATGAGCACCGGGAGCCGGTCCCGGGCGATGCTGGCGCTGGCCGAGATGCCCCTGATCGATTGCCCGTCGCTGGCCGCAGTGTGCGGCATGGCTGAGCGCTCTGCCTACGAGGCCGTCGCCGGTCTCGAGCGGATCGGACTCGCCGCGCACGTCCCGCACACCACGAGCCTCCTCAACCCGACGCGGCGGTTCCATCTCACCGGCGCGGGGCTGAGGCTGCTGGCGCTGGAGCGGGATATTGCGCTTGACGAGGTGCTCGGGGCATACCCGGTCTCCCGCGCGTGGCGGCGGATCCTGCTCGAGAGACTCGATGCCGTGGCCGTCATATACAGGCTGGCGGCCGCGATCGCCGGGGAGCAGGGGCCGGTGGGGCTGCGCTGGTACAGGGCGCTCCCGCTGGACGCCGCGATCGTGCTCCCCGGAGGCCGGCCGGTCGGGGTGGTCAGGCAGGGACCGACCGCAGATCGGACGGGGTTTGCCAGGCGGCTGTGGAGGCTGCGCGAATTGCCGCGCATGAGTGGGGTACTGGTGCTCGCCTCCGACGAGATGCGTCTGCGCCACTCGATCAGGCTGCTCGCCGGCACGCCCCTGGTCTCCCTGGTCGCCCTGGAGAGGGACGCCGCAGGGGTGGGGCCGGGTGACCCGGTCTGGAAGCTGCCCTCGACCGCGGCCGCCATGGACCTTCGGCGCATGCTCTCTCACATCGAGAGGGCCGGTTCGCTTCCGGAGGAGAGGAGACTCTCACGGGCCTCCATGCCCGGGGACATCGCGGCCGACGGACCCGGGGATGACTTTCCCGCCTGCGTCCTGCCCGCGCTCCTTGGGTCCGCCGAGAAGCGCACGCTCGACATCCTGTTCGACTGGCCCTGGATGGCGCAGAAGGACATGGCGGGTCTGCTGGGCGTCTCGGCCGCGCGCGCGTCCCAGCTCACGGCGTCCCTGGAGAGATTCGGCCTGGTCTCCCGCGCTCCCGACGCGGGTCGCCGCCTGGCGCTCACCGACCGTGGCCTCGGTCTGCTGGTCCGCAGGGACCGCGCGTCCTGGGGCGTTGCCAGGGGACGCTGGAGCATCTCGCCCGTCGACCCGGGCGAGCCGTTCTCCTGGCGCAATGTGTCCGGGGCCAGGAGCCGGCAGCTGCTCAGGAACCTTGCGCACACGGCAGCGGTACACGGCTTCATGGCCGCGCTGGCCGGACAGGCCCGGTCGTCCGGCTGGGAGGTGGTGCAGGTCGACCCGCCCACCCGGGCGTCGAGGTACTTCTGGCATGGGGGAACCCTGCGGTCCGTGCATCCCGACGCGTTCGGCATCCTGCGCAGGGGAGCCGAGACGTGGCCGTTCTTCCTGGAGTGGGAGCGGCGTGCGGTGAGGCCGGTCACGATGGCGGCGCGGCTCGCGCCCTATGTCCGTTACTACTCGACCCGCCGGCCCATCGACGACCACGGCGTGCGTCCCGCAGTCATGATCGTGTTCGACGACGACCTGGCCGCTGCGGGCTTCCTCAGGGTGGCCCGCCGGGAGATCGAGGGGGCCGGGGTTTCGGTGCCCATCCTTGTTTCCGACAGGAGCACTGTGGACAGACTGGGGCCACTGGGTCCGGCGTGGCGCAAGGTTGGGGAGTGGTCATCCTGCCACGCTCTCCCCGCTGTTTAGGCTGTCAGCCGGGTATGGAAGCCACCGCGAGGAGGCCGCCGAGCCGGCTAGGCCCAGAGGCCGCAGGCCCAGGCCCGCCGCCCCGTCTCTGTTCGATTGGGCGCTCAGCCTGGAGCAGGAGAGGGAGCTGGTCGACGTGCCTGATGATGAACAGGTCGTCAAAGTTGGCCACGCGGAGCACCTGCTGAAGACGCCTCCGCATCTGAGGCGAGGGACTGCGCTTGCCGGACACAAGGTTGGACATGTAGCCCGACGAGGTGCCGACCAGCCGCGCCAGTGCGTTCTGGGAGATCTCGCGCCGGTCGAGAAGCCGCCACAGGGCTACGGCGTTCAACACGACGCGCGAGGACTGTTGCCTGCGCTCCTCTCCCGACTCACCGGACTCCGTTGGGAACAGACCGTCGAGTGAGCACATACCATTTCCCCCTGCACGGCCATGTATGCGGCCCCTTTTTGCGTTTTCGGCCCTGCGGTCGTGGGCGCTGCCTGAGCGCCGACTCCCTAGTCGGTGAACAGGTGGGCGAGGCCCAGGGGTCTCGCCAGGGCCACCAGCGCCATCATGTTCCGCATGCTGGGGCGAGCCCGTCCCTTCCTCCAGCGCCGCAGCGTCTCGTGGTGGACGTCGAGACGACGGGCGATCTCCGCCCACGACAGGCCCGACTCCTCCTTGAACCGCTCCAGCCGCTCCGGGAAGTCGTGGGGGACCTGGTAGGTAACTCTGCTGTGATAAATGCGCTGTCGCGGCATCGGTCCTTCCGGAAGACGGCTGCAAGCTCCCTCCTACGGGGATGTCCGGGGCCGTCCGATATCCCCAGGCAGGACGGTATGCGGAACGCAAGCTCACGCGGTCAGCCCGTCCCGGAGTCCTGTGGGAGGCCGCCGCTCTGCTTGTCGGAGGGCTGGGGCGGCCTCCCCCAGCTTCATCCATGTGTGCGGGCTTTCTTGTTGCCCTTCCTGCGGGCGGGGTCCGCGCGGGTACGCGTACACCCGCGCGGACCTTCCTCTCCTCCCGACGCCACATGCCATCAGGAATTATCCGGCGGATCGGGCCCTTCCACGCATGGCCCCTCACCGAGTTCGTTGACCGCCGCCACACCGAATTTGACGGGTCCCACATAGACGATCTTGAAGTATTTGAAACCCGTCGGGGTGCCGTCGGGGTGCTCTGGTGGCGTGGTGGATCCAGGGTGCTCCACCTCGTATTCGTCCAGCAGGTAGCCGCCGCAGCCCTCGCTGGCTGAGCCGTAGATGCGGAACTCCGTGATCCATTGCGCGCCGGTTCCGGTCTCGTCCGGCGCGTCCCACGACACGATTTGCCCACCAATGCCGCTGACGGGCGAGTAGGACACAGACACATTGCGGACCGCGCCCGGGATCTCCGAGGGGCCCAGACCACCGGGCGGAACGGCAACTGCCAGCAAAATTTCACGCACCGACAGCGTGTAGGTGCCTGGGTCCAAGCCCGCTACTTCCAGGTGGTAGATGCCGGTCGCGGTCGCCGTGTAGGTCAGTCGGCTGTTAAGTCCCTCGCCGCCGTCGTCGTCCTCACTGATGTAGTGGGAGACGTTGAAGGAGTCGCCGTAGAGCGCCAGGATCGGGTCCGCCTGGGAGCCGCGGCCGGTGTCCGCGCCCTCCAGGTCGAACCGGTATCGCTTGCCCGCCTCCAGATTGACACGGAACCCGTCCAAATCCTCGCCAGGGTCGATGTTGCCCGTGGCCGAGGCCCCGACCTCGACCCGGCCGGTGGTGGTGGTGTCTCTGGGAAAGTCCGTGTCGGCCTCCGAGGCGCCGTTCGCGCCCAGCACGATCACCGACAGCGTGTAGGTGCCGGTCATGGTGGCTGTGCCGGCCGCAGCTATGTAGTAGGTCCCGTCCGCCGTGGGCGTGTAGATAACCCGGCCGTTTTTGCCCACACCGCCATCGTTGCTCCTCGCATCGGATATCGCCTGTCCTCCCGCATCATACAACCCCCAAAGAAACGGATCCGCCAAGTTGCCTCGGCCGGTATCCGCCCCCTCCACGTCGAACTGGTATCGCTTGCCCTTCTTCAGCTCGACCGCGAACCAGTCGACGTCGGCGTCCCTATCGACGTTCCCCGTGACCGAGCCGCCCACCTCGACCTCGCCGGTGGTGGTGGTGTCGGCGGGCAGGTCTTCGCCGTCGGGCTCCGAGACGTTGGTGGGCAGGTCCGTGGCGCCCTCGGCGACCCCTTGCGCGGGGACGGCCGCGCCGCTGACGCTGAACTTCGTATACTCGCCGCTTTCTCCCGACCAATCGCCTAGGTCGGTGTGACTACGGGTTAGCCGCGCACCGGCGACGCTCCATCCCGTCGAATCGTCGTCAGCGGACCCTGAAGCCGTTACGCGTAGGGTGAGATGCGCCCGAGCGCCGCTGTAGGACTGAACCACAAAGTACGTCGTGCCGGGGTCCAGTACCGTGCCCCCTGGGGCGTTGAACGTGTTGACGCCGGTGGCCCAGGTATCCGTGGAATGCGTCAGCGTGGCGACCGGGGCGTCGGGCGTCGGTGGGGAGTCGCTGGTCGCGGACCACAGCGAGACCGTGACGTCGGCCGGGGTTTTGGGGACCGTGTCCACATCCAAGCTGATGCTGGCCAGGAAGTATCCGTAGCGATCTGAGCCGGTGGTGAACCCCTGGGCGTTCTCAAAATCGCCAACGATTATTGCAAAATTCAGGTTGTTGGCTTGCCCGAGGTTGGTCAGGAGGTCGGTGACGGAATCCGGGACATTGCCGGAATCGTCCGGGGGATCGTCGGGCGTCATCTCCGCCGCCCGCGTCACGGTCACCGTGTAGGTCTGCGTCGAGGTGTCGTCCTCGGCCGTCACCTTCACCTTGATGACGGTGTCGCCCACCTCCAGCGCCACCTGGAAGTCGTCCTCCATGTCGTCCGCGTCGTCGAGCTCGTTGTCGTCCGTGTCTAGAATCTCGACCGTCGCGCTGGCGTGGTTCGTGGTCGGCGTCACCGTCACCTCGTCGACGCTGTTGGCGACCGACGCCGTGTAGATGGCCGTGCCCGAGGCGAAGGCCGGGCTCAGCGTCACCCCCATGCCCAGCGACAGCCCGCTCAGCGTCGCGTCCGTCGAGAGCGCCGTCGCGTCGTCGTCCTCGATGGTTCCCGTCGCGGTCGGGTCCGTCTCCAGCTTCGCGTTCGACGACGGGCTCGACAGCGTCACCGTGAAGGTCTCGTCGCCCTCCTCGGTGGCGTCGTTCACCACCGGCACCTCGAACGTTCCCGTCGTGTCGCCGATCGCGACGGTCACCGTCCCCGTCTTCGTCGCCCCGAGGTCCGCCGCGACCGCCGTGTCGCCGGCCTCGATCGACGCCGTCCAGGTCGCCGTCACGGCCGTCGCGGCCGCTTCCGACAGCGTCACCGTGAACTCCACTTCCCCATCGTTCTCGGCGTCCGAGGCATCCGCGACGCTCAGCGTCCGCGGGCGCACACGAATCGTGACGGTGTCCCCCGCAGACCAGGTCAGGCCCGACAGACCCCAAGAGTAGAGGCCGGTGGTGCTTTTCGTGGCACCGCTGAACTCGAATGGGGTGGCGGCGCCGTCGACCGTGAGCAGCAGGCCCGCCTTGTCATCGTCGGTGAGATCGGCGGTGAGCAAGACGTACAGGGTGCCCGTGGGGGTGGTCCCAGTTGGGACTTGGACGTAAGCGCCTTGGATCGTGTAGTCGTTGTCCCCGACCGAGAACACCGTTTCGTCAGGGTTGCCGGCAAGGCTGCCCGCGCTGAGGCCAGCTCCATCAGCAAAACCGTGTCCGACAAGCGCGTCGGCGGGGCTGGTCTTGATCTCTGCCACCGTCACCGCGCCGCACCAGATGTCGCCGGTGTTCAGCGTGCACGGCGGCGGCTGCGTGATTTCACGCACCGACAGCGTGTAGGTGCCAGTAGTGGGGGCCGCGGTCTCGACAACCAGGTAGTAGGCGCCGGCCGCGGTCGGCGTGAAGACCAACTGGCTGTTTAGGTTCGCGGTGCTGATGTCGTCGTCTTCAGCAAGTTTGTTACTTCCAGACGCGTCGAAGATCTGTAGGAACGGGTCTCCCAGGGAGCCGCGGCCGGTCGGCGAACCCTCCAGGTCGAACTGGTAGGTCTTGCCGGCCTCCAGATCGACGCGGAACCAGTCTTTATCCGATGTGCTGGCGATGTTGCCCGTGGCCGAGGCCCCGACCTCGACGCGGCCAGAGGTCGTGTTGTCGGCGGGAAAGTCCGTGTCGGCCTCCGAGGCGCCGTTCGCGCCCAGCACGATCACCGACACCGTGTAGGTGCCGGTATCACTGGTTGCTGAGTCCGCGACCACGTAGTAGGTGCCGGTCGCCGTGGGCGTGTTGATAATCCGGGCGTTCTTGCCCACGCCCGCGTCATCGTTACCACTAATCAGGCTAGTCGCGTAGAGGCTTGCGGCCGGGTCCGGCAAGGTGCCGCGCCCGGTATCCGCCCCCTCCACGTCGAACTGGTATCTCGTGCCCGCCTCCAGTTCGACCTTGAACCAGTCTTTGTCCGTGCTAGGTTTGATGGCGCCCGTGACCGAGCCGCCCACCTCGACCTCGCCGGTGGTGGTGTTGTCGTTGGGAAAGTCGTCGCGCGTCACGGTCACCGTGTAGGTCTGCGTCGCGGTGCTGTCCTCGGCCGTCACCTTCACCTTGATGACGGTGTCGCCCACCGACAGCGCCACCTGGAAGTCGTCCTCCATGTCGTCCGCGTCGTCGAGCTCGTTGTCGTCCGTGTCCAGAATCTCGACCGTCGCGCTGGCGTGGTTCGTCGTCGGCGTCACCGTCACCTCGTCGACGCTGTTGGCGACCGACGCCGTGTAGGTGACCGTGCCCGAGGCGAAGGCCGGGCTCAGCGTCACCCCCGTGCCCAGCGACAGCCCGCTCAGCGTCGTTGGGCCGGTCGAGAGAGGTATCGCTTCGGTGCGCTGTTTGCCGTAAACGAGCATCTTCACCACCCAATTCTCGCCACTCCAGTTTGTTCCGTCCCTGGACTTCTGTGACTCATTGGCCACAAAGATGTTACTGTTCCCATCCTGGTCGTTGCTTGCTGTGTTCCGGAGTCGTATCCAACCGCCACTGAGACGTTGGATTACGATCGCATATCTCCCCTGTGGTCTGAGCGTCGTTCCTTCCGGCGCCGTGAATGCGTTGTCATGGCCTTCCCTGAACGCCGGTGGATCGCGAAAGTCGAACAGTTTTTCGTCGGGAACCGGATCGCCGCCTCCTTCTTGTTTTCCGGTGTAAAGCGACACGATGATTTCGTCCGGGCTGTCCGGTATACCTGAGTCGGCGGATGCAATGTATTCAAGGGCCAATGCAACGCTGTGCAGTTTGAAGCCGATGAAGCTGTCAGCCCCCTGGATGACATTAAAACTCTGAGCCCACCAGTTATAGTTGTCTTCACCCACCTTAAAGTTGTCCTGATCACTCTCACTGGTGGTGTAGGTAAGCCGGTCGAGATCGTAGCCGTGGATCGTGAAGACAGGAATCCGCGTCGGGGTTTGCGTGACGGAGTCCGGCCACGGGTCGTCGGGGTTGCTTAGATCCTGGTATCGCACGGCTGAGTTAAGGATCCACCAGTTGCTGTCAACGCGGCTTTGACCGTCCGCGTCAGTGTTCGTTATGTAATATTCCGTGCTGCCCGAGCCATCTGATTCGATGACCACGAAGTAGACCCTATCGTCGTGCAGGTAAAAGGGCTCGGGCGGAGTGAAGGTGTTGATTTGGTTGTTACCGTCTTTGAATGCCGATGGATTATCGAACTCGAAATATTTATTATTCGGTCGCCAATCATCATCTCCATCATCATTACCACCTGGTCTATACCCGTCCCAAAGAGACACCGTAACGGGAACGACCGGCTTGGCGCTAAACATCAAATCGAGCGCGGTGAGCGCGTAGCCGCCAGTGTCATCGCCAATCTGAAAACCGACAGCGAAGCTGATTGATCCAACGGTGGTCTGCTCGAAGGTAGTGGTTTGCGTAGTGTTGCCCACCATTGCCGCCGCCGCCGTCGCCCGGTTGTTGATCGTGCCCGTCGCGGTGGTGTCCGTGGTCAGCGTCGCGTTATTCGGGTTTGAAATCGTCAGCGTGAAGGTCTCGGCGCTCTCGCTCGCGTCGTCCTCCGTCGTCTGGACCTCGATCGTCCCGGTGGCGGTATTGTCGGCCGCCGCGATGGTCAGCGTGCCGCTCTTCGTCGTGAAGTCCACGCCCGAGGTGGCGTCGTCTCCGGTCGCCACCGACGTCGCGTAGTCCACCATCACGTCGCGGCCGCTCACCGCCGACAGCGTCACCACGAACTCCACCGCGTCACCCTCGGTCGCCGCCGCGTTGGCCACCGTCACGGTCGGCGTCGGGTCGTCGTCCTCGATGGTTCCCTTCGCCGTCGGGTCCGTCTCCAGCTTGGCGTTCGACGACGGGCTCGACAGCGTCACCGTGAAGGTCTCGTCGCCCTCGTCGGTGGCGTCGTTCACCACCGGCACCGTAAACGTTTCCGTCGTGTCGCCGATCGCGACGGTCACCGTCCCCGTCTTCATCGACCCGAGGTCCGCCGCGGCCGCCGTGTCGCCGGTCTTGATCGAGGCCGTCCAGGTCGCCGTCACCTCCTCTGTGGCCGCTTCCGACAGCGTCACCGTGAATTCCACTTCCCCATCGTTCTCGGCGTCCGAGGCATCCGCGACGCTCAGCGTCCGCGGGCGCCGCACACGAATCGTGACGGTGTCCCCCGCAGACCAGCTCAGGCCCGACAGACCCCAAGAGTAGAGGCCGGTGGTGCCTTTCGTGGCACCGCTGAATGCGAACGTGGTGGCGGCGCCGTCGACCGTGAGCACCAGGCCCGCCTTGTCATCGTCGGTGAGGTCGGCGCTGAGCAAGACGTACAGGGTGCCCGTGAGGGTGGTCCCAGTTGGGACTTGGATATAAGCGGCACTGATCGTGTAGTCGTTGTCCCCGACCGAGAACATCGTGGCGTCAGGGTAGCCGGCAAGGCCGCCCGCGCTGAGGCCAGCTCCATCAGCAAAACCGTGTCCGACAAGCATGTCGGCGCTAGACTTGAGCTCTCCCACCGTCACCACGCCGCACCAGATGTCTCCGGTGTTCAGCGTGCATGGCGGCGTCGTGATGTCACGCACCGACAGCGTGTAGGTGCCCGTCCCCCCGGTGACCCCGCTAACCGCTACCAGGTAGTAGGTGCCGGCCGCGGTCGGCGTGTAGACGGTCTGGCTGTCGTAGATGTCGTTAGAGGGGTCGACATCGTCATTCTCGGTGCCGTCAATCTCGGTGCCGGATGAGTCGCGGATATTGAGCAGATAAGGGTTTTCCAAGGTGCCGCCGCCGCCACCAATGCCCTTCAGGTCGATCTGGTAGGTCTTGCCCGCCTCCAGATCGACGCGGAACCAGTCATAGTCATTGGCGATGCCGATGTTGCCCGTGGCCGATGCGCCGACCTCGACGCGGCCAGAGGTCGTGTTGTCGGCGGGAAAGTCCGTGTCGGCCTCCGAGGCGCCGTTCGCGCCCAGGAGGATCACCGACAGCGTGTAGGTGCCTGTAAGATTGTCATTGATTTCGGTCACCACTGGGTAGAAGTCGCCGGACGCGGCCGGGGTGTAGATCATCCGGGCGTTGGCGCCCACGCCGCTGTTGTCGTCGCCCTGTTGGCCGTTGTCACCCTGAAGCTGGCTCCCGATATTGTCGTAGAGGCCCAGGTGCGGGTCCGCCAGGGTGCCCCGGCCGGTGTCCGCGCCCTCCAGATCCAACTGGTATCGCGTGCCCGCCTCCAGTTCCACTTTGAACCGGTCGTAGTCGCCGACCGTCCCGATGTTGCCCGTTACTGTGCCGCCCACCTCGACCTCGCCGGTGGTGGTGTTGTCGTTGGGAAAGTCGTCGCGCGTCACGGTCACCGTGTAGGTCTGCGTCGAGGTGCCGTCCGCGGCCGTCACCTTCACCTTGATGACGGTGTCGCCCACCGACAGCGCCACCTGGAAGTCGGCCGCATTGTCGTCCGCGTCCGCGAGCGCATTGCCGTCCGCGTCCTGAATTTCGGAATCGGCGCTGGCGTGGTTCTCCGTCACCGTCACTGTCACCTCGTCGACGCTGTTGGCGACCGACGCCGTGTAGGTGACCGTGCCCGAGGCGAAGGCCGGGCTCAGCGTCACCCCCGGGCCCAGCGACAGCGCGCTCAGCGTCGCGTCCGTCGAGAGCATGGGCGTGATGTCACGCACCGACAGCGTGTAGGTGCCCGTGAGGTTGGCAGCACCAGTGGTGGCCCTGAGGTAGTGGGCGCCGGCCGAGGCCGCAGTGTAGACCATCTGGCTGTTGAGGTCCGTGCCGCTGTCGTCGTCTACGAGAAGGAAGGTTGCGGACCCGTCATAGAGCGACAGGAACGGGTCTACCAAGGTGCCGCGGCCGGAATCCGCCCCTTCCAGGTCGAACTGGTAGGTCTTGCCCGCCTCCAGATCGACGCGGAAATAGTCTTTATCCGATGTGCTGGCGATGTTGCCCGTGGCCGAGGCCCCGACGTCGACGCGGCCGGTGGTGGTGGCGGTGGCGGGGAAGTCCGTGTCGGCCTCCGAGACGCCGTTTGCGCCCAGCACGATCACCGACAGCGTGTAGGTGCCGGTCGTGGTGGCTGTGCCGGACGCAGCTATGTAGTAGGTGCCGTCCGCCGTGGGCGTGTAGATAACGCGGCCGTTTTTGCCCACACCGCCATCGTTGCTCCTCGCACCGGATATCGCCTGTCCTCCCGCATCATACAACCCCCAAAGAAACGGATCCGCCAAGTTGCCGCGGCCGGTATCCGCCCCCTCCACGTCGAACTGGTATCTCGTGTCCGCCTCCAACTCGACGCGGAACCAGTCGACGTCGGCGTCCCTATCGACGTTCCCCGTGACCGAGCCACCGACGTCCACCTCGCCGGTGGTGGCGGTGCCTTCGGGCAGGTCTTCGCCGTCGCCCTCCGAGACGTTCGCCCGCCCGCCGGGACCGGGCGGCGTGGCATGGCCGGGCGCTCCGCCGCCGTCCTCCCCGTCCTGGTCGTCGCCTTCGACGGCCTCCGGCGCGGTCGGCGTGTCGATGTGGAACCAGCGGGAGCGCGGGCTCACCCCGTGCTCGTTGATGGCCTTGATGCGGTAGGTGTAGGTGGTCTCAGCAACCACTGTGTCGTCGGTATAGGTGGTGGCGGCGGTGCCCGTGTCCGCGACCAATTCTCTGAACTCGCCCTTTCTGTCGGTATCCCGGTTACGGCGCAGGATCACGTAGCCGGTGATGGTGTCGTCGCCCGGCTCGTCCCAGGTGAGGACCACCTGGTCGTGGGTCGCCGTGGCGTCCAGGCCCCTGGGCTTGTCGGGCCGCTCGGGGGCCGCCGGTATGTCGATGTGGAACCAGCGGGAGCGCTCGCTCACCCCGTGCTCGTTGGTCGCCTTGATGCGGTAGGTGTAGGTAGTATTGGCCTTTACGCTGTCGTCGGTATAGGTGGTCGCCGCCGTCCCAGTGTCCGCCACGAGCTCACTGAACTCGCCCCCGGTATCGTTCACGCGGACGCGCCGCAGGATCACGTAGCCGGTGATGGTGTCGTCGCCCGGGTCGTCCCAGGTCAGCACCACCGAGTCGTGGGTCGCCGTGGCGGAAAGGCCCGTGGGCTTGTCGGGCGCCGAGCCCTCCTGGGCCTGCACCGTGGAGAACAGCAGGGCCATCGCCAGGGCCAGGGCCGCTATGGCGGCGAACAGGATGGGGAATCGTCGTCTATCGGTGCGAGTCATCATGGTTCCTCCTTGAACCGCACCAGCCGCTCAGGAAAGTCGGCTGGGAAGCCAGGGGGTCTTCTGCTGTGATAAATGCGCTGTCGCGGCATCGGTCCTTCCGGAAGACGGCTGCAAGCTCCCTCCTACGGGGATGTCCGGGGCCGTCCGATATCCCCAGGCAGGACGGTATGCGGAACGCAAGCTCACGCGGTCAGCCCGTCCCGGAGTCCTGTGGGAGGCCGCCGCTCTGCTTGTCGGAGGGCTGGGGCGGCCTCCCCCAGCTTTATCCATGTGTGCGGGCTTTCTTGTTGCCCTTCCTGCGGGCGGGGTCCGCGCGGGTACGCGTACACCCGCGCGGACCTTCCTCTCCTCCCGACGCCACATGCCATCAGGAATTATCCGGCGGATCGGGCCCTTCCACGCATGGCCCCTCACCGAGTTCGTTGACCGCCGCCACACCGAATTTGACGGGTCCCACATAGACGATCTTGAAGTATTTGAAACCCGTCGGGGTGCCGTCGGGGTGCTCTGGTGGCGTGGTGGATCCAGGGTGCTCCACCTCGTATTCGTCCAGCAGGTAGCCGCCGCAGCCCTCGCTGGCTGAGCCGTAGATGCGGAACTCCGTGATCCATTGCGCGCCGGTTCCGGTCTCGTCCGGCGCGTCCCACGACACGATTTGCCCACCAATGCCGCTGACGGGCGAGTAGGACACAGACACATTGCGGACCGCGCCCGGGATCTCCGAGGGGCCCAGACCACCGGGCGGAACGGCAACTGCCAGCAAAATTTCACGCACCGACAGCGTGTAGGTGCCTGGGTCCAAGCCCGCTACTTCCAGGTGGTAGATGCCGGTCGCGGTCGCTGTGTAGGTCAGTCGGCTGTTAAGTCCCTCGCCGCCGTCGTCGTCCTCACTGATGTAGTCGGAGACGTTGAAGGAGTCGCCGTAGAGCGCCAGGATCGGGTCCGCCTGGGAGCCGCGGCCGGTGTCCGCGCCCTCCAGGTCGAACCGGTATCGCTTGCCCGCCTCCAGATCGACACGGAACCCGTCCAAATCCTCGCCAGGGTCGATGTTGCCCGTGGCCGAGGCCCCGACCTCGACCCGGCCGGTGGTGGTGGTGTCTCTGGGAAAGTCCGTGTCGGCCTCCGAGGCGCCGTTCGCGCCCAGCACGATCACCGACAGCGTGTAGGTGCCCGTCGTGCTGTCTGCGCCGGCCACAGCTATGTAGTAGGTGCCTTCCGCGTCGGGCGTGTTGATGACCCGGCCGTTCTTCCCCACACCGCCGTCGTTACTCCTCGCACCGGAGACCGCCTGTCCTCCCGCATCCTGCAACCCCCAAAGATGCGGATCCGCCAAGTTGCCTCGGCCGGTATCCGCCCCCTCCACGTCGAACTGGTATCGCTTGCCCTTCTTCAGCTCGACCGCGAACCAGTCGACGTCGAGAGCTGGGGCGATTTCGCCCGTGACCGAACCGCCGACCTCAACTCTACCGGTGGTGGTGATGCCTTCGGGCAGGTCTTCGCCGTCGGGCTCCGAGACGTTGGTGGAATCGGCTGGCGGGTCGGCGGAATCGTCGGGCGGCGGCGTGATGTCGCGCACCGACAGCGTGTAGGTGCCGGTGTCGGTTTCATCAAAATCTGCCACACGTAGGTAGTACGTGCCAGCCGTGGTCGGAGTGAATATCCCCCGGCTGTTCGCACCAATACCGCTGTTGACATCATCCAGAAGGTTGTCCTCGGACTCGTCGTAGAGTGTTAGCGCCGGGTCCGCCAGGGTACCGCGGCCGGTCGGCGCCCCCTCCAGGTCGATCTGGTAGCGCGTGCCCGCCTCCAGGACGACGCGGAAATAGTCTCGGTCGGCGAAGGAGCCGATGTTGCCCGTGACCGAGGCCCCGACGTCGACCCGGCCGGTGGTGGCGGTGGTGGCGGGCAGGTCCGTGTCGGCCTCCGAGACGCCGTTCGCGCCCAGCACGATCACCGACAGCGTGTAGGTGCCTGTCACGCCGTTCGAGGAGGCGACTACGTAGTGAGAGCCGTCCGCGGGCGCCGTGAAGATCCTCCGGGCGTTGTTCCCTATGCCGCTGTCAAGCGCGTCGGTGACTACATTGCCCAACGCATCGCGCATCCTGCTAAGAACCGGGTCTGTCAGGGTGCCCCGGTTGGTGTCCGCGCCCTCCAGGTCGATCTGGTATCGCTTGTCCTTCTTCAGATCGACGCGGAACCAGTCAATGTCGAAGACGCTGTCCATGTTGCCCGTGACCGAGCCGCCGACGTCGACCTGGCCGGTGGTGGTGTTGTCGGAGGGAAAGTCGTCGGGCGTCGTCGACCCCGACAGACGGACCGTGACCGTGGTCGTCGACGACCAGTCCAGGCCCGTATTCGCCCAAGAGTAGAGGCCGGTGCTCAATCTACTGGCATCGCTGAGCGCGCGGTCGGTAGTGACGCCGTCGATCTTGAAAACCAGGTTCTCCTTGTCATCGTCGGAGAGATCGGCGGTGAGCAATAAGAACAGGGAGCCATCGTTGTTGCCCCCTGGGGCTCCGACATAAAGGCCCCTGATCGTGTAGTCGTTGTCCCCGACCGAGAACATCGTGTCGCCGGGGTTGCCGACAAGACCGCCCGCGCTGAGACTACTGGTATCCGCAAACCCGTGTGAGACAAGCACGTCGGCGCTAGTCTTGAGCTCTCCCACCGTCACCACGCCGCACCAGAGGTCGCCGATGTTCAGCGTGCACGGTGGCGGGATCTCACGCACCGACAGCGTGTAGGTGCCCGTCCCCCCGGTCTCTGTCGTACTCGGTTCCAAGGTGTAGGTGCCGGTCGTGGTCGGCGTGTAGACTATCTGACTGTTTTTGTTCGTGCTGCTGATGTTCTCGTTGAACCCCACGACCGTTACGAATCGGTAGAGTTTTAGGTACGGATTCTCCAGGGTGCCGCGGCCGTTATGCGATCCTTCCAGGTCGAACTGGTAGGTCTTGCCCGCCTCCAGAGCGACATTGAACAAGTCCGTATCGCCGTTGAACCCGATCGTCCCCGTGACCGAGGCCCCGACGTCGACAGTGCTAACGTTGGTGTTGGAAAAGTCCGTGTCGGCCTCCGAGGCGCCGTTCGCGCCCAGCACGATCACCGACAGCGTGTAGGTGCCCGTCACGCCGTTCGAGGCGGCGACTACGTAGTGAGTGCCGTCCGCGGTCGCCGTGAAGATCGTCCGGGCGTTGTTCCCCACGCCGCTGTCATCGTTCTGCGTGCCCGTGATCGTATTGCCCCCCGCATCACGCACTGCGTTGATAGTCGGGTCCGACACTGTGCCGCGGCCGGTAGGCGCACCCTCCAGGTCGATCTGGTATCGCGTGGTCTCCTCCAGCTCGACGAGGAACCAGTCCGCGTCGCCGACGGACTCGATGTTGCCCGTGACCGAGCCGCCGATGTCGACCTTGCCGGTGGTGGTGGTGCCGGCGGGAAAGTCGTCGGGCGGCGACAGACGAACCGTAACCGTGGTCGTCGCAGACCAGTCCAGGCCCGACAGACCCCAAGAGTAGAGGCCGGTGGTGCCTTTCGTGGCGCCGCTGAACGCGAACGTGAGGGTGGTGTCGTCGACCGTGAGCACCAGGCCCGCCTTGTCATCCTCGCTGAGATCGGCGCTGAGCAAGACGTACAGGGTGCCCGTGACGGTGGACCCAGTTGGGACTTGGATATAAGCGGCACTGATCGTGTAGTCGTTGTCCCCGACCGAGAACATCGTGTCGTCAGGGTAGCCGGCAAGGCTGCCCGCGCTGAGGCCAGCTCCATCAGCAAAACCGTGTGCGACAAGCACGTCGGCGTTAGTCTTGACCTCTGCCACCGTCACCACGCCGCACCAGACGTCGCCCGTGTTCAGCGTACACGGCGGCGGCGTGATGTCACGCACCGACAGCGTGTAGGTGCCGGCCGCGCTATTCGAGGCTGCCACCAGGTAGTAGACGCCGGCCGCGGTCGGCGTGAAGGTTATCTGGCTTTCGTAGATGTCGTTGTCCGGATCGACGTCGTCATTCTCGGTGCCGCTAATCGCGTTGCCGGATGAGTTGCGGATATTGAGCAGATAAGGGTCTTCCAAGGTGCCGCCGCCGCTATCTTCGCCCTTCTGGTCGATCTGGTAGGTCTTGCCCGCCTCCAGATCGACCTTGAACCAGTCCGCGTCGGTATCGGGGTCGATGTTGCCCGTGACCGAGCCGCCCACGTCCACCTCGCCGATGGTGGCGGTGGTGGCGGGAAAGTCCGTGTCGGCCTCCGAGGCGCCGTTCGCGCCCAGCAGGATCACCGACAGCGTGTAGGTGCCGGTATCTGACCCATTGGCATTCTGTGCCCGCACGTAGTAGGCGCCGGCCGCGGTCGGCGTGTAAATCCGCCGGGCGTTTTTGCCCACGCCCTCGTCGTTGCTCAAAGAACCGACAACTGCGTTGCTATAGTAGAGAGCCATCCTCGGGTCCGGTAGGGTACCGCGGCTGGTATCCGCACCTTCAAGATCGATCTGGTATCTCGTGCCCGCCTCCAGCACGACCTTGAACCAGTCCCCGTCCGTCCCGGTTCCGATGTTGCCCGTGACCGAGCCGCCGACGTCCACCTCGCCGGTGGTGGTGTCGTCGGTCGGCAGGTCTTCGCCGTCGGGCTCGGAGACGTTGGCCCGCTTGCCGGGACCGCCGGGCGCGCCGTCGTCGTCCTCCCCGTCCTGGTCGTCGCCTTCGACGGCCTCCGGCGCGGCCGGCGTGTCGATGTGGAACCAGCGGGAGCGCTCGCTCACACCGTGCTCGTTGATCGCCTTGATGCGGTAGGTGTAGGTAGTATTGGCCTGTACGCTGTCGTCGGTGTAGGTGGTCGCCGCCGCCCCCGTGTCCGCCACCAGCACACTGAACTCGCCCCCGGTATCGTTCACGCGGACGCGCCGCAGGATGACGTAGCCGGTGATGGTGTCGTCGTCAGGGTCGTCCCAGGTGAGGACCACCTGGTCGTGGGTCGCCGTGGCGTCCAGGCCCGTGGGCTTGTCGGGCCGCTCGGGGGCCGCCGGAATGTCGATGTGGGACCAGCGCGAGCGTTCGCTCACCCCGTGCTCGTTGATCGCCTTGATGCGGTAGGTGTAGGTAGTGTTGGCCTTTACGGTAGCGTCGGTGTAGGTGGTCGCCGCTGTGCCCGTGTCCGCCACGAGCTCACTGAACTCGCCCCCGGTATTGTTCACGCGCACGCGCCGCAGGATGACGTAGCCGGTGATGCTGGCGTCGCCCGGGTCGTCCCAGGTGAGGACCACCTGGTCGTGGGTCGCCGTGGCGGAGAGGCCCGTGGGCTTGTCGGGCACCGAGCCCTCCTGGGCCTGGACCGGAGAGAACAGCAGGGTCATCGCCAGGGCCAGCGCCGCTATGGCGGCAATCAGGATGGGGAATCGTCGTCTATCGGTGCGAGTCATCATGGTTCCTCCTTGTGCTTGTGCGGGGATACGGGACGCAGCCCGTCCCGTCCCCAGGCGTCAGCGGACGCGGAGGACGCGGGCGTCGGGCGTTGCATGGTCGAAGGCTGTTTCGGGTGAGTGCGGGACGTGCGAAGCCCGCCGCAAGGCGTCCTTCAAGGACACTGAGAACTTCGGGCGCACGCAGAGAGAGCGGCGATGGGAGAGGATCGGGCCTGCCGGTATGAGCCGGAGGCGGCGAGGGGGCCAGAGCGGAGGGAAATCGGGGGGGGGGGGGTGAACGTCTGTGCTAGACCGCGACGGAGGACGGACCGGGTCGCGGAGACCACGTCAACACGGGCCGCTGCGACCAGTTTCTCCACTCCGTCTATCGGCCTGTCGAATCCCACGTTAAACCCTCCCCGCCGTACGTTGGGGCAAAGTGCCCATCAGTATGACGGACAAAGTTGTGGAAAGTCAGTGTAATATCTGCATTTTAGCGACCAATCGAGGACCAATCCTGCTTGTGTAATGTGCCGTATGGCCTCTATAATGGGCGCGCCGGGCCGTGTGGGACTAGGGGGGCCGCGGGCCGTCCATGCCTGAACGGAGGTCGAGAGGATGAAGAACGCCGGGGAGCTTGAGCGGGAGAACGAGGCCCTTCGCGACCGCCTCTCCAGGCTGAGCCAGGCCAGCCTGCGCATCAACGAGAGCCTGGACTTCGATGGCGTCCTTCAGGAGGTGGTGGACAGCGCCCGCGCCATCACGGACGCCCGCTTCGGAGGGCTCACCACCGTGGACGGCTCGGGGCAGCTGGAGAGTTTCCTGAGCTCCGGCCTGACGCCCGAGCAACACGAGGCGCTGTACACCCCGGAGGGTCCGGCCATCTACGACCTCTTCCTGAATATGAAAGAGCCGCTGCGAGTCGACGACCTCACCGCCTACGTCAAGTCACTCGGCTACCCCGGCAACTCGGCGTATCTGAAGAGCTTTCTGGGGACGCCGATCCTGCATCGCGGCGTGCCCGTTGGCCTGTGCTGTGTCGCCAACAAAGAGGGTGGGGGCGGGTTCACCCCCGAGGACGAGGCGACCCTGGTGATGTTCGCCTCCCAGGCGGCGCTGGTCATCGCCAACGCCCGCAGGCACCGGGAGGAGCAGCGGGCCAGGACCGACCTGGAGACCCTGGTGAACACCACACCTGTGGGCGTCTTGGTGTTCGACGCCAAGACGGGCGGCGTGACGTCGGTCAACCGGGAGGCCAGGAGGATCGTCAGCGACCTGTGTGCGCCCGGCGGCTCGGCGGAGCAGCTGCTGGAGGTGCTGACCTTCCGGCGGTTCGACGGGAGGGATGTCTCTCTGGAGGAGTTCCCCCTGGCCCTGGCGCTGAGCACGGGGGAGACGGTGCGAGCGGAGGAGATCGTCCTGCAGGGTCCCGAGGGTCGCAGCGTCACCACCCTGATCAACGCCACGCCCATCTTCTCCGAGGAGGGCGAGGTCGAGTCGGTGGTCGTGACCCTACAGGACATGACGCCGATGGAGGAGCTTGAGCGGCTGCGGGCCGAGTTCCTGGGCATGGTGAGCCACGAGTTGCGGACGCCCCTGGCCGCCGTCAAGGGATCGGTGGATACCCTTCTGGAATCCGCCTCCGACCTGGACTCTGCCGAGATGACGCAGTTCTTCAGGATCATCCGCGACCAGTCGGAGAACATGCGTTACCTGATAGGCGACCTGCTGGACGTGGCCCGCATCGAGACGGGCACCCTGCCGGTTTCCCCCGAACCCGTAGAGGCGGGCGTCCTGGTGGACGAGGCCAGGAGCAGGTTCCAGAGCGGGGGCGGAAGGAGCAACCTCGTTATCGACCTGCCGCCGGATCTGCCCCGGGTCATGGCGGACCGGCGGCGCATCGTCCAGGCACTGGGCAACCTGCTCTCCAACGCGGCCCACCACTCGAACGAACTGTCCCCCATCCGGGTGGCCGCAGTGCGGGATGGCGTCCACGTCGCCTTCTCGGTGGCGGACGACGGCGTGGGCGTGCCCGCCGAGCGGCTGCCGCACCTGTTCCGCAAGTTCTCCCGGCTCGACGGCGAGGAGCGGGGACGTGAGATAGCCGGGTCGGGCCTGGGACTCGCCATCTGCAAGGGGATCGTGGAGGCCCACGGCGGCCGCATTCGGGCCGAGAGCGACGGGCTTGGTCTGGGAAGCCGGTTCACCTTCACCGTTCCGGCGGTGGAGGAGGCCGTCGCCCTTCCCCCTCCACGGTCACGCCGGCGCAGGAGCAAGACCGCGGAGCGGCCCCGCGTCCTGTGCGTGGACGACGACCCGCAGACGCTCCGGTACGTGCGGGACGCCCTCACCAAGGCGGGCTACACGCCCGTCGTGACCGGAGACCCGGAGGAGGTCTCCCGGCTCATGGCGGAGGAAGCGCCCCGCCTGGTCCTGCTGGACATGATGCTGCCGGGCAGCGACGGCATGGAGCTGATGAAGGACATCCGGGAAGTCTCCGACGTGCCGGTCATCTTCCTGTCCGTCAACGGCCAGGAGGAGGTCGTCGCCCGGGCCTTCGACATGGGAGCGGCCGACTACGTGGTCAAGCCCTTCTCGCCGACGGAGCTTGCGGCCAGGATCAGGGCGGCCCTGCGCAAGCTGCGCAAGCGCGCGGCGCCGGAGCTGGCCCAGCCCTCCGAGCCCTACGTGCGTGGAGACCTGACCATCGACTATGCCCAGCGCAGGGTTACGGTGGCCGGCCGCCCGGTCGAGCTCACCTACACCGAGTACCGGATGCTGGTCGAGCTTTCGGTGAACGCGGGGCGGGCGCTGACCCACGTGCACCTGCTGCAACGGGTCTGGGGACCGGACAAGGGCGAAGACACCGGGCCGGTGAGGAACATCGTCAAGAGGCTGCGCCGCAAGCTGGGCGAGGACGCGTCCAACCCGGCCTTCATCTTCGCCGTGCCCAGGGTCGGCTATCGGATGGAGAAGGGGGAGGGGCAGGAGGATGCGTGACAGAGCCGAAAGAGGAAACGGAGCCACTGTGTTCCCTCTTTGCGGCCCTCAGCCCTGTCACGCCATAATAGTCAAGCCCCGGTTAGGCTCCGGGCTTTGGTAGGTGCCCCGAGCCACATCTCGAAGATAGTGCCATCTACCGTCCACTTAGGCCCACCTATGGGGACTCGAACCGCATTTCATCCACGGCGAGCTACCCCACAACGACCAAGGATCCTCCCTAACTTGCCAAATGGTCTACGACCGCAAAGTGCCAACGGCGATGAGACGCCCGTATTGGGGAAACTCTGCAAGCTGATAGGCAACAAGCTCAAAGACCGCAGTCGGTTTGCCACCAAATCCCTTTTGGCCCAGTAGCTAACTCATTTGACTCGTGTTGAGCGTCGTCATGAGATGCTCCCGCCGGGTTGAACTATCTTAGGCCGAGATGAATATCGAGATCGGAGGAATCACTACCCATGCCACAGTTCACTACGACAACTCTGGAAGAAGCGCAGAGGCTCACGGGCGGCGGAAAGAGGGAGAAGGAACTGGCCGCATACCTTGAGAGCGTCAACGGCCTGTCCGCTGGAACTGCGGGCAAAGTGGTCCCGTCGGAGGGCGAGAGCCTATCGACGGTGAGGCGCAGGCTGGGCGACGCTGTGCGCAGGTCGGGTCGGGACATCGAGATAAGACGAACGGATGACGCCGTCCATTTCTGGATCAAGGAGGGGCGTCGCCGGGGTCGCCCGAGGTCCCGTCGCGAATAGAGCCGCCAACTGCCAAGGAACCTTGCGCACACGACGGCGGTAGACGGTTTCGTCGCGGCGCTGGCCGTGCAGGCCCGATCGACCGGCTGGGATGTGGTGCAAGTCGACCCTCCCACCCGTGCGTCCAGGTACTTTCGGCACGGGGGGATCCTGCGGTCCGTGCACCCGGACGCGTTCTGCATCCTGCGCAGGGGAGCCGTGACGTGGCCGTTCTTCCTGGAGTGGGAGCGGCGAGCGGTACGGCCGGTCACCATGGCGGCGCGGCTCGCGCCCTACGTGCGTTACTACTCGACCCGCCGTCCCATCGACGACCACGGCGTGCGGCCCACGGTTATGATCGTGTTCGACGACGACCTGGCCGCCGCGGGCTTTCTTCGGGTGGCCCGCCGGGAGATGGAGAGGGCCCGGGCTGTGGTACCCCTCCTTGTCTCGGACAGGGGAACGGTGCACAGGCTGGGGCCGCTGGGACCGGCGTGGCGCAAGGCTGGGGAGTGGTCGTCCTGCCATGCTCTACCCGCGGCCTGAGCATTAGGATTCTCCCGGGTCATCGTAACTCTCATCCAATGCGACCTCCTGTTCGGGCCAAACAAATGGAGAGTACGTGTAGTCTTCTTCCCGCGTTTCGCCAACCGACCAAGTGTCGAATACTACGTCGAGTAGCCAAATCAGCGCAGATTCCAGATCGAGAGGTCCGGATTCCGGGTCATACTTCTCGTCCCAGCCAAGCAGTTCCTCCAGCTTCTCACTCAGGTGCAGTGCTGACCGGTATACATTCCCGACACTCTCCGCAGATCCGTCCACCAAAGAGTAAATGTGTCGATCGTAAGCGGTGCTGAGTTCGTCGTATCTCTCTGCCTCCTCTAGGCTCAGTTTGCGTTTGTGAACTTCCGCTCGGGGACCAAAGGGTTCACTCTTGAACCAGTACATGACTGTAGCCCAGTGAAACTCGAAGCGCAGGGCTGTTCGGGGTGTCTGCAGATGCTTTTCCTCATAGGCTCCCTCCAGCATGCGGCAAACGAGGCGTTTAACTGCGTCCGGGATTTTCTCTTCCGCGCCCATGAAATCTACGTTCTCCAAAGGCATGACAGCGTATTCAGCATCTTCGTCTATGACTTCGGTCCACAGATTCTTATATGCCGCCAAGTTCCTGTACGGGAACGTCCATCGGAACGGGAATCGCGTCGCGTCGTACCTGAGGTGTCCCGACCCACGTGCAACGAAGTCCTGTCCTTCGCTGCTGAGCGCTTCTAGCTTCATCGCTATCTTTACAGGCCGTTCCACGTCGGTACCGATTTGCGCGCGAATGTGTTCAAAGATATCCGTGGCGGGCTCCGCACTTGTGCCAGATTGACGAAGTACCTTTTCCAACCTCTCACGTGACCTCAATTCTGAAAGCCGACAGACAGGAATGCCCCTACTCCTAGCGGTATGTGAGAGGTCCCAATCTCTGGTAATGAGCAGGGTCGAGGTTTCAGGAAACGCTCGTGAACAGTCGTCTGCCAGCTTGAGCAGCGAAGTGTCGACCTTCCCTAAGATCATGCGGAACCGTTCATCCTCCAGCTTGCTGCCATTGGAGGGCTTTGCGGAGTCAACCGTGATCAAGAAATGTCCGTTGTTAAGCTCGATCCCGGTAGCTGCATTCCCTCGCTTGTAAATCCTGTCAGTCAAGCTGCAGGCCCTATAGGCTTTCTCCTGAGTCTCTTTGTCTTTGCCGCCTCGCTTCAGTTTCATTAGTTCACTGACCACCAGGACAGGAACAACCATCAGGAATTTGCCTTCTGTGTTTATCTCATACAAGTCCAACCTTGGGGCGTCCATTATCGTGTTGGTGTCCAAGAGCAATATCCCGCGCGGGTTCAAACGGCTAACGGCGTCCACAAGGTTGTCAGGTGATTCCATCTCAGGCTCCAACTGTCGAAGATCTCAAGTTAAATCCGAATTCAGCCGTTTCTTGAAGGCTTCACTTCACTCACCTAAGTGTAAGGCAGTCTTTAATCATCTCTCTGTTTCTCGGGTAGCATGGCAGGTGGCCATCTGGAATCTCTTCCCGGTAGTCTCGAGGTCTTGTACAACGTACGCTCCGATACCTCATAATCTGATTGGAGGAACCACTAACGATGCCACAGTTCACGACGACGACCCTGGAGGAAGCGCTAAGGCTCACGGGCGGCGGCAAGAGGGAGAAGGACCTGGCCGCGTACCTTGAGAGCGTCAACGGCCTGTCCGCCGGGACCGCCGGCAAGGTGGTCCCGGCGGAGGGAGAGACCCTATCGACGGTCAGGCGCAGGCTGGGGGACGCCGTCCGCAGGTCGGGCCGGGACATCGAGATAAGGCGAACGGACGCCGCCGTCTTTTTTTGGGTCAAGGATGGCCGTCGCAGGGGTCGCCCGAGATCCCGCCGCGAATAGAACCACCGGCTTCTCGTCCTAACGTGGGTGGCATTCCGGGCGGGTAGCCCGGGCGAGGGTAGGGGCTGGACGACTATAGTTCTCTTGCCGCTGGCCGGTTCACCCGTCCCGCCGATGGGCATTGCGGCCAGCCGTTCGCGTCAATCCAACTTCAGTGGCACCTGGAGCCTTAAGACCTCTTCGGGCACCCCGAAGTGCTCGGCGACTTGCCAAGAGTGGGTGAATCCCCGCTCGACAACCTCGCGCACGTCCAGCAGAAGTGTGTGGGCAAAGTCCTCGGCCTCCCGCTCGAACTTGTGGGCGAGACCGGTGTGTTTGCGAATCCAGAGGTGGTTGCCCGGGTGCATGAGCAGGTGCCCGATGGCGTGAGCCATGCACCATCGCTTCCACTCCGGCTCAAGCCTGTGCGCGATGCATACGAATTCGCCGAGCTTAAGCTCCTTATGTTTGCGCAGGGGCCGCTGCCATATCTCCAGTTCCAGGATGTCGGCCACTCCCTTAGCGTCGACCCGGCCGTGGAGCCTGAGCATGCGGCGAAGCTCCACGGCCCTTCGCTGCGCACGGTTCATCAGCCACCCTGCTTCTTCCTCCTCCGGCGCTCCCGCACGAATCGTATGAATTCCCGTATCTCCTCGAGGTCCTCGATCGGAAGGCCTGTGACGGAGTCCCTGAAGGAGACGTCGGCCTCCTTGAGAAGCTCGGCCTCGACGACGTCCATGCCAAACAGCGACTCGGTGCTGACCTCGAACAGATAGGCGAGCTCGAGCAGGTGGTCGGCGTTGGGCTTCATCTTCCCGGCCTCCCAGCACCAGACGGAGTGATTGCTGACGCCGACCAGCCTGGCGACCTGCTTCTGGGTCAGGCCGGCCCTGTTCCTGGCCTCCCTGATGCGGGCGCCGATGTCCTTCCACTTGTAGCCGTCGTCCTGCGGCGTGTTCGCGGTCAAGGCTGACGATCGGCTCGGGGAAGGGATGTGGTCACGGGGAAAGGGTCAGCACGAACGTTCTTGTGTTGCTGTCAATCCTATCATAGAATGAAGCTCTAAGTGCACTTATGGTATCACCACGAGGAGCGAATTCACCGCATGGCGCGCACGGGACGGACGGTCGTCCTACTGAAGAGACGGGTCCTCTGGGACCGGCTGGATCTGCTGAACAGGTCGCAGAGCTGGCTGGCCCGCGAGGTTGGGATCAGCCCCAGCTACCTGTCGAGGCTGCTGCGGGACGGACGTGCTCCGTCCGGGCGCATCCGGCGCCGGTTGCAACACGTTCTGGGCTTCGACGGCTTCGACGACCTGTTCGAGCTGGAGCGCCCGGGTTGAAGCGGCGCTGGCGCTTTCTTCCCCCCGCTTCCTGCTGCGGCGGGCTCAGGATCGATGACCGTCTGCTCGTCTATGCCACGGCCCAGTTGCCGGAGGACTTCCCCCAGCGTCTGTGCCGGTTCAAGGAGATGACCGGGCTGAGCTGGAACCAGCTCTGCGACGTCCTGGGGGTGAGCAGCAAGCAGATGCGCCGGTGGCGGAAGGGGATCGAGCCGTGCGGCGGTGCGATGCTGGCGATCATCTGGGTTGCATCCCAGGTTTCGGGCGGCCTGGACGTGATCATGGGCGAGGGATTCGCGGCGTCCTTCGCGACGGTCTGACAGCATGCCCCGTCAGCGGAGGACATACAGGAAGCTGAGACACGTCGTTCCCGAGGAGTTCGGGGAGAGCCTTGTTCGCTTCAAGGAGGCCTCGGGCCTGCCGTGGGGAGAGATCGCGCGGCTCATCGGGAGCACCGAGTTGGCGCTGTGGCGGTGGCGGAACGGGGTGCATCCCAACTGGCCGCACCTGCTTGCCCTGCTGGACCTTGCGGAGGGCCTGGGGCTGGCGCACACGCTTCCCATACGCAGGGTACGTCCCCGGTAGGGCTCCGCAACCGAACCCCACCTCGCATGGATGGCTGCCGTCGCCGAACGGCCGGCGGCTTATGAGCTGACGTCCTTTCCCACATCGTCAGGCGCCTTCGCCCGTGGTCCGGGTGTGTCCCTTCGATCAACCGACCTCTCTCCAGGTGGACCGTTCATCGGTGAACGCGCCTAAGGGACCTTATCGCGGGGTTCTACCGGGCGACACACTTGCCATACAGAACGGTAGTTCTTTCGTGCGTCCGGAGCAATTCGCCTCGGACGCCGGGTGGCCGGTGACGAGGAGGTTGTCATGCAAGGCGGGAAGAGGCCGAACGAAACTAGAGCTAAACGCGGGCAGTCGCCGGAGCCGCATATAGGTACGGTCACCTTCAATCCCGGTCCCGACGCCGAGGACCGGTTGCGCAGGCTGTTCATCCTGCTGCTGGGCTTGGCGAACGAGGCCCGGACACCTGGGGAGGGTAGGGACGGGGGTGCCTGTAGCGATGCCGGGGGAGGGGAATGACGGCGCCGGATCCTTCCCTCACGGTCATCAGCCTGGGCGGAGGCGTGCAGTCCTCTGTCATGGCCCTGATGGCAAGCGAAGGCGCATTCGACAGGATTCCCGACTGCGCCATCTTCGCCGACACCGGGTGGGAGCCTCCCAGCATCTATGAACACCTCGACTGGCTCTCAGGCCGGCTCCGGTTTCCGCTCCACATCGTGGACAATGGCCGGAGTCTGCGTGACGACACCAGGGCCCTCACCAACCACTCGGACTCTCTCAACTACGTAGACATCCCCGTGTATCTCAGGGGACGCGACGGTCAGGCCGACGGCATAGGCAGGCGCCAGTGCACCCAGAACTACAAGATCAGGCCGGTCCGGACCATGATCCGCGAGCTGTTGGGGGTGGGGAAGGGAGAGCGGGTTCCGGCCGGCACCACTGTCGAGTTGTGGCTCGGCATTTCGACCGACGAGTTCAGCCGCACACGCCCATCTCGCGAGCGGTGGATGCACAACCGCTATCCGCTGATCGAGGCGCGGATGTCGCGGCGGGACTGCACGGACTGGTGGGAGGCGCGTTACGACAGGCCGCTGGAGAGATCGGCATGCGTGGCCTGTCCCTACCAGTCACGCAAGCGGTGGGTGGAGACGATGCACAGATGGCCCGAGCTGTTCGCCGAGGCTGTGGAGATTGACGCCAGGATGCGTGGCAGGCTGGCGTTTGCGAAGGAGCCGTACCTTCATCCCCGCCGTATACCGCTGGCCGAGGCGGTGAAGCTTGACGAGGCGGAAGTCGGCGCAGGCGGGCAGGCCGACGGCTTTGGCAACGAGTGCGAGGGGCACTGCGGAGTCTGAAAGGTCCGACAGGGTTTTGACCTTCGTTCACGACCCCCGCTAAGATGCTGGGAGCAGGTGGCCCGGCGATGCGGCAAACATCCCGGGCCGTGACACCACCTGAAAGAGGCAGGTGATGCGAACGGGATTGTAATGCGCAAAGACCCGCTTCCGACAGGTGGCGGGTCTTTTTGTTTCGTGCGAATGTGAATCGGCAGGAGGCGAACCTTGACGGAAAAGGGAAAAGCGAACGCGGAGCCGAATCGCGCGGCGGTCTACGCCCGGGTGTCGGACAAGAGCCAGGCTGCCGAGGACAGGACCTCCATCTCGGAGCAGGTCGCGGACATGGAGGCGTACTGCGAGCGCAGGGGGCTGACCATCGTCGCGCGCTACCAGGAGGTGGGCAGGGGCTGGTCGAAGAAGCGTCCTGAGTTCCAGAGGATGCTCGAGGAAGCCCGCCAGGGGCGATTCGACACGATCGTTTGCTGGAAGTCGGACCGTCTAAGTCGGGGAGTATACCCGGCCGCGGTGCTCATGGAGGTGGTCGAGGCCTACGGTATCACCATCGAGTCGGTGATGGACTCCATGGACATGAAGTACTTCGGGCTGATGGCAGCGATCGGCAAGATCGAGATCGACAACTTTCGCGAGCGTGCGTCGATGGGCAAGCGGGGAGCGGCCAAGCGGGGGCGCATACCGATCGGGGGGTTGCCCTACGGATATCGCAACGGGGAGGACGGGAAGGCCGAGGTGGAGGAGACGGAGGCGGCCGTCGTCGGGCGCATCTTTCGCCAGTACGTGCATGAGGGCGTGGGTACGCGAACGATCGCCCGGATGCTGGAGGATGACGGAGTACGTCCTCACCAGGGCGGGAGGCGGTGGCACCAGTCCCATGTCTATCGCATCCTGGGGAACGAGACCTACAGGGGAGTGTGGAACTACGGCCAGACGCGTACGACGAGGACAGATCAGGGCAAGAAGGTTCGTAATCGGCCGCGCGAGACCTGGATATCGGTGGCGGTGCCGCCACTGGTGGACGAGGAGACATGGGACCGCGCCCAGAGGCTCAAGAAGGAACGCCTGAGGGGCTCAAGGCGGAACACGAAGGTCTTCTATCTTCTACAGCACATGATGAGGTGCGCCGAGTGCGGGACGCTGCTTGGGGCCAGGTCCACCTGGACCACGACCAGAACGCGCAACGGCAAAAGGCAGCGCTACAGGATGCCCAGTCCCCGCCGGTACTACTGCTGCTACGGCTCGGCTCGACGTGTGACCTGTCGTGAGCGATCACACATCAGGGCGGAGCAGTTGGAGGGATTGGTGTGGCGCGAGGTGAGCGAGGTGCTGAGAAACCCCGAACTGATCCTGTCCGGCATCGATGTGGTTGATTCGGTGGCGGGCAACGGGGTGGCTGAGAAGGCGGTCAGCGTAGAGCGTGAGCTGCGGACGGTCCAGAGACAGGAGGACCGGGCGATCGACCTGTATGTGGCGGGCAGGATAGACGAGCGGCAGTTCGAGCGGCAGCGTGGGCGGATCACCGAAAGGCTTGATGTCCTGCGGACGAAGCTGGAGCATATCCGCGTCCAGGAGGCAACCGCCGCCGACAGGCGGCTGGCGGCGGAGAACATCATCGCCTGGATGGATAAGATCGGGAATGACCTGGACGAGCTTGCTCCCGAGGAGCGCAGAGAGATCCTGATGACGATCGTTGAGGGGATCACCGTGGACCGGCACAACAGGGTGGATATCGCCCTGGCCGTGCCGACCGGGGAGGCGTTGTCGATTGATTCTCAGTCATCGACATGTCCGGCTATTCGTTCACGCCCGACGAGGCCACCCTAAGGGGCCTGTGGGACCGGCCCTACACGATGGACATGGTTGGAACCTACCAGCGCATCGTCTGGTTCAACCGCGATCTCATGCAGCTCTACAGCGAGCAGGAGGCCCTAGGCGAGGTGAGACGCTTCATGCTCGCCGGGGGTGGAACCGTGGTCGACACGACCAACTGGGACCTCGGGCGCAGCCCGGGGACCCTGGCCCGCATCTCCCGCGCGACCGGGCTGAACATCGTCATGGGCTGCAGCCACTACGTTCCCCTGCTGCGCCCGCCCGACATGGACGAGCGCACGGAGGAATCCATATGCGATCGCATCGTGGCCGACATCACCGTCGGAGTGGGTGATACGGGCATAAAGTCGGGGGTGATCGGCGAGGTCGGCAACGTGCACCCGCTGGACGACAATCAGCGCAAGGTCCTGCGTGCCTCCGCCCAGGCCCATCTGGATACCGGCGCCCCGATCTCGATACACCCCGGCGGCGTGGACGAATCTCCCATGGCCATCTTGGAGGTCCTGGCTGAGGCGGGCGTCGACCTTACACGGGTGATCATGGGCCACCTCGATTTCGCGGTCCGCGATAACGCGGTCCTAAAGTCGGTCGCAGAGACCGGGTGCTTTCTGGAGTACGACACCGTCGGCGCGGAGGACAGCGGAATGAGCTACATGGGGGCCGAGCTCCGGATGCCCACCGACGGCGAGCGGCTCTCGGCACTGGACTTCCTGATGGAGGAGGGATACGGGGACCGAATACTGCTCGCCCAGGACGTGTGCTTTAAGAAGATGCACGTGGCCAGCGGCGGCAAGGGCTTTGCGCACATAGTCGAGTCGATCGTGCCGCGCCTGCGAAAGCGCGGCTATACCCAGGACCAGATCGACGGCTTTCTGGTAAGGAACCCCGCCGCTGCATTGGCCTTCAGCTAGAGATACCGGCCCCTGCTGTCGGTCTCCCACAGGCGAGCGGAGAACCCAGTTCGCCCGACCGCCTAGCGCCTGCTTCGCAAGACCTCCCGACTGTCGCGTCTACTCGACGATGGGTAACCAATCGGCAAGCAAAGTGGCGATACTCGTGGCGTTCGAAACTTGGTGGATCTACTTAGGTAGTTGTGCCGATTCTTGCTTTCCAAGAGCTAGTGTGTGTCAGGACTAAGGATTCAAGATGCGCTGGAGTCAGCCCCGTTGCGTTGGAGGAACCGGTGGCGACGAACCTGGGTCGCCCTAGTAGCACCTAGTAAAGGGTGAGAGTAATTGATTAGCGGGGTGTTAGTACTACTTTGTTAGATCATGGTGGGCGGTTTCGAGGACGCATGAGATCTTCGATGACCTGGGAGAACATCCGCTCAAGTACCAGTCGTCTGATCGATGCCAGGCTCTGACGCTGCTGTGGGGGGGGAACCCCCGGGTCGGCCCCGGCACTTCCGTCGATCTGTGGTCCTCGCCGAGGCCGGAGGGTTCGTGCTCTTCGATGTCCGATCCGTAGTCCTGGAGGAGTGCCAGGTAACAGTGGGCCAGCATGCACAGCGCCACATGGCGGTGGAACCCGGACCATAGCCTGCCCTCGTAGTCGTCGAGTCCCACCTCACCCTTCGCGTCCTGGTAGAAGCGCTCGATTATCCAGCGGCTGTGAGCCAGCTCGACAATATCCTCCAGGCCCACCCGGTCCATTCCCCAGGCGAAGTGGTACTTGACTTCTCCACGATCTCCATCCACGGGACGTTCGCCGATCAGCCACCCCACGGACGACAGGTGTGTCCCGCGATACCCTGCTCGATACACTCTTGTCCTGGTGCACAGCTTGCGCAGAACGCCCCTGGTTCCCTTCCTCCAGGCGACGATGCGCCAACTGTCCTGCTCAAGTCCTTCCAGTAAGGAACTGGCGTCTTTGACGGGTACCCTGTCCTCGAGCCGCTTCGCTTTTCTCGGGCGACCGATGCCACGATACGGCGGAGGAGGTTCATCCCCCGGATACCGCTCAACTTGATCTGCGATACGGAACCGGGCGATGGATGGCACACCTACGACATACGGCAGCCGTCGATCTTCAAGGCCGTCCAAAAAGGGTGGCTGATCGCCATAGCCCGCATCCGCCACCACCGCCCTCGTCCGTACGCCGGCATCCATCCCGGCATCTATCAGTCCCAGGGCGATCTCACCCTTGGTCTCAAAGGCCAACCCCGCAGGCACCCCGGCCACAGACCTGCGCTCGCCATCCTCGACCCAGGACTGTGGAAGATACACCCGGGACGTGAGCGGCCAGTCATACACCCGGTCCACATAGTGGGTCGACACCAGCACCTCGCAGTTGTCCACACGACCCAGGGTTCCCGAGTACTGACGCGCTACTCCAACCGACTGGCTCCCCTTCTTGGCGATGCCGGTGTCGTCCACGATCTGAACGCCCCCACCCACGCTGGCATGAACCATCATGTGCCCGATCCTGAGCCGGTCCATCTCCTGCGGGTCCCATCTCGTCCGGGTCAGAAACTCCTGCAGACGCTGCGAGTTGGTTCCCGCAACCGCCCTGCCAATCTCCGATGCGGTCTTGCGCCGAAGGTCTGACAGGAGCCCCGTCGTGTAGCGCTCCATCGCGTGCCGACTCTCCGCCCTGCGCACCAGCGAGCCGAACGGCCTCAGAAACTCGTCAAGGTCATCCAGGGGTGAGGCCGCAGCCTTCAAGATCGTCATCGCGCCTCTCCGTCAAATGGTGCGATAACAACCTGCCACCACGACTCTCACTATCACCAGCTCTTCTGAGGTCTCTATCTAACAAAATAGTATTAGACGGGGTGGCGGTGTCAGACTCGATGGTGAGGGTGCGAACGGGTCGGAGGACACCCGTATAGTTGGCCTGCTGTGGGCGCGCTGTGGGCGCGATGCCAATGGCAGGGATACGTGTGGATCTGAGCGATTCGATGCCCGTGTAGGGGTTGTGGTGGTGGATGGGAGATATCTTAGGCTTTGGGTATGTGTGAGGCCAAAGCCTTCCCTCCCTGTGAACGCGACGAGCTGATGGCGTTGGTCAAGAGGCTGCAGGGACAGAACGCCCAGTTGCAACGGCAGGTTGCCCAGTTGGCGGCGGCCAACGAACGGTTGAGCAAGCAACTCGCAGAGCTGCAGCGAGCCGGAAAGCGTCAGGCGGCTCCGTTCTCCAAGGGCAGGCGGACCTCCAGCCCCAGGCGGCCTGGGCTCGGGCCAGATTGCCAAGCCGATGGGCGCTTGCGCGAAGACACCCAGGAGTGAAGGAAGTGAGCGGTGAGCGGCTACCAGAGTTTTCACTCGACGGCCGCGTCGCCCTGGTTACCGGCGGGGGCCGGGGCATCGGACGTGCCATCGCCTCGACGCTGGCGGAGGCTGGCGCTGACGTCGCCGTGGCCGCCCGAACCCGCTCTGAGATAGATTCGGTGGCGGACGAGATACGGGCGCTCGGCCGCCGGTCCGTTGCCATTCCCACCGACGTCTGTGTCTCCTCCGAGGTGGACGCGATGGTGGCGATGGCGGAGCGTGAGCTAGGGCCGTTGGACATCCTCGTCAACAACGCCGGAGCCCACATCACGGTGCCCCTAGTACCGATACCCGGCCGTCCGCTGGGGCCGCCGCAAGTAAGCCGCGTCGCCGATCACCCGTTAACGAACGGGGAGTGGGATTTGATCTACACCACCAACGTCAACTCCGTAATGTTCGGCTGCCGCGCCGTCGCGCCAGGCATGCTGGACAGGCGCTACGGCAAGATCATCAATATCTCGTCCAGAACCGCACAGCAGGCCGTCGAGTACGCGGCCCCGTACAACGCTTCCAAGGCCGCGGTCAACATGCTTACCCGGGTACTCGCGCTGGAGTGGGCATCCTACGGCATCCGGGTAAACGCCATCGGCCCGGGCGATTTCAAGACCCAAATGAACCCCCTGGACGACCCCCGTGAGCGTGACCGCATGATGGCCCGCGTCCCCTTGGGCGTGGCGGGGAGCCTGCGGGACCTCGGCCTCTTGGCGGTCTACCTGGCCAGCCCCGCGTCCGACTACATGACCGGTCAGGTGGTCTACCTGGACGGCGGCGATACCGCAAGATGACTTACCTAGACCTGCTCAATACCGACCGAGTGCCAGGCGTGTCGACGACGGCATCGCCTCGCGTGCACGACCCAAAAGGGGACCGGCCTCGGCGTGTGGTACCGCATCGTCAAGCAGCAAAGCGGCGATCTGTGGGCCCGGCGCCGGTGGTGGGATACTAGTCAACCTGCCCCCGCGACGGCGTACCGCCGGGGACGGGCGCCTGTGCGGAGATCAGACCTTCGACCTTCATCTCCGTCCACACGTCCGCCGGGATGGGAAGGGTCGCCATCACCGCGTTCTCCTCCGCCTCCGCCGCACTGCGAGCGCCCGGCACGGTGGACACGACCGCCGGGTGGGCGATGCCGAACTGGAGCGCTGCCGCCTTCAGCGGGACGCCGTGCCGGTCACAAACGGCCTTAAGGGCACGCGCCCGGCCGACCACTTCACCGGATGCCCTCTGGTAGTTGTGTCGTGCGCCGACGTCCGTCTCGACGTCTGGGTCGGAGGCCAGCAGCCCGCTGGCATAGGGAGCGCCGAGGAATACACCGATGTTCCGCTCGGTGCAGAACGGCAGCAGATCATTGAGCGCGCTGTGATCGAGCAGGTTGTACCGCATGGCTATGAGGACGCAGTCGTATTTGCCATGCTCCGCCATCTCGATGAACTTGTAACTGTTGTCTACGCCCGCGCCAATGGCCCGCACCGTGCCGTCGGCGCGAAGCTCCTCGAGCGCAGCGTAGGCCTCGGTCGTGATCGTGTCTTTGACCTCTTTCCATTCTTTCGCCGGAGCGGGGTCGTGGACCAGGACGACATCGATACGGTCGAGGCCCAGGCGGCCCAAACTCTCTTCGATCGACCGGAGAACACCGTCACGCGAGTAGTCGAGGTGCTCGAACGCCGGAGGTAGGTCGGAGAAGGGGGGGGGGTAGTCGGTCCCCTCTCGCTCCGGCGCATCGACCAGTAGCCGCCCCACCTTGGTGGACAGCACGAACGAGTCGCGGTCGACCGTGCTCAGCACCGAGCCCACGACGGCCTCGCTGCGGCCGAAGCCATACCCGGGTGCGGTGTCAAAAAAGTTGACCCCGACGCCGAGGGCGGCACGTATGGCCCCCGCCGCCGCGTCAGGGTCGAAAGTCGTGTACATGCCGGCCAGGCCGGAGCCGCCCTGGCCCATGGCGGTTACGTCCAGGCCAGTGTTGCCGATACGCCGCTTCTCTAACTTCGACATTCGCCGCTCGATCGATTCGGTCACTTCACTTTGCGTGCATGAATGGCAGTATATCGACTGTTATAGTGGCCGGGAACAGGGGGATTGAAGTGACCGAATCGATCGACATGACCGGGCAAGTGGCCCTGGTGACCGGCGCCAGCCGTGGGCTGGGCCGCGAGTTCGCCCAGGCGATAGCTGGAGCCGGAGCCACGGTGGCGCTGGTGGCCCGTTCGGAGTCGGGTCTAAAAGAGACGGCGGCGGCGATAGAGGCCGTCGGTGGCCGGACCATTGCCCTGGCCTGCGACGTGGCCGACCAAGACTCGGTGCGGGCGACCGCGCAAGAGGCCGAGCAACGGCTGGGCCCGCTTAACGTGCTGGTCAACAACGCGGGCGTTGCGGGACCGACGGGCCATGACTGGGAGCTCGACCCGGCCGAGTGGTGGCGGGTATTCGAGGTCAACGTGCTGGGTCAGTTCTACTTCGCCCAGGCGGCCATGCCCGGCATGGTGGCTCGCGGCCGCGGCCGCGTGGTCAACGTCTCCAGCGCCGCGGCCGGATTCCCCAGCCCGGGTTACTCCGCCTACTGCGCCGCCAAGGCCGCACTCACCTTTTGGACCGAGTGTTTGGCGGGCTCGGCTGCCCACTACGGTGTTACGGTCATGGCCTACCACCCCGGCACTGTGAGGACTGACATGACCGAGTACTCGGCGGCCCGGCCGGATACGAAAGTCGGCAACCCCATCGTCGACTACATACGCGACGCGTTCGCCGCCGGCACGGACGACTCGATGGAGGACGCGGTGGAGCGGCTTTTGCAGGTTGCGGCCGGAGTCTATGACGCCCTCCCGGGCCGCCAGATCGGGGTCAACGACCCGCCCGAGTTGCTGCTGCCTAGGGCCGCCGAGATCGAGGAGCGCGGCCTCTACGCCGTCCGCATCAACGATCTCGAAGGAGGCTACGCGTGAACGTCAACCCGGAAGTCGGCTCCTGGTTCGCCGAAGCCGAGTTGGTGTTTCGGGAGTAGTTCGACCCTCACCGGTCTCCACTACTCTGTAACTGGACAGGCTAGGTGCCGAGCGGTCTGGTCAGCCACAGTTGGCGACCGCCGCTCAGTTCGGCAGCCGGGCCGCCGCCGCAGGAGAATCCTAGACTCTCGTAAAGGGCAATCGCTGGGCCGTTTCGCTCGTTGGTGTCGAGCGTTACGAGCGAGCATCCTCGGGCCCGGGCCCTCTCCACAGCCGCCTCTACCAGCCGTCCGCCAAGACCGCGGCGCCGACTCCCGCTTGCCACGAACAGATCCTCAATATACGCCTCGCCACCCGTGGTCCAGATGTCGCGGCGGTATCGCTGCTGCAGGAACCCGGCGCACGCCCCGCCCTCGTCGAAGGCCACCAGGTAGTCGGTGTCCGGGTCGTCGATCAGGCCGGCGATCCTCTCGGCGAACTCGGCCCGGGAGGGCTGCCGGCGCCCAAGTTCACGCCGAAACGCGTCGGCCATGGCCGAGATGCACGGCACGTCTGCCTCTGCGCCCAACCTGATGTGAAAGCCGTCGTCCAAGTTTCGATTCTGGCCTGCGTTTCTCTCCATTAGCCCTGCGGTCCGGCGGCTGTATAATAGCCGACCGCAGGCGACCTCGCCGTCGCCGCGGCAGACTGGAGGAGGGATGGTTGGAGAAGCTCGGGACACACCTTCTGCTGGAGCTCGAGGGCTGCAGGTCTGATCTCCTTGACGACCTCGAACACATAAAGAGGTCGATGGTCAGTGCCGCCGAAGAGACCGGCGCGACCATCGTCGGGCAGACTTTTCACAAGTTCTCGCCCACAGGCGTTACCGGGGTCGTCGCCATCGCCGAGTCGCACCTGTGCATACACACCTGGCCCGAGCGGGGCTATGCCGCCGCCGACATCTTCACCTGCGGGTCCGACTTCGATCCCCGCAGGGCCGCCGAGCTGATCAAGGCCAAGCTCGCGTGCAAGCGCCCGACGATCCGCGAGATCAGCCGCGGTCCGGTTACCAGTCCGACCCCGGTATAGTCGCAGATGGACGGACCGCCGATCGGGCCAGGGGAGCGGTGGCACTTCGAGTACATCACGCCCGTACTCGTACAGGGTGAGCGCGTCGAACGCGTCATAGCGGAGGGAGACTCAACCTACCAGCACTACCTCATTCAGGACACCTCGCTGTTCGGCCGCAGCCTGGTACTGGACGACAAGACCCAGTCCACCGCCCTCGATGAGTTCGTCTACCACGAGGCTCTGGTGCATCCGGCCATGATCAGCCACCCGGGGCCGAGGACGGTGTTCATTGCGGGAGGGGGTGAGGGCGCGACCGCCCGCGAGGTGCTCGCGCATCGATCGGTTGGGCGCGTGGTCATGGTAGATATCGACCGGGAGGTGGTCGAGCTGTGCAAAAGACACCTGCCGGGTCACCACCGGGGATCGTTCGAAGATCCTCGCCTCGAGCTGATCCACGAGGATGCTCAAAGGTACCTTGAGACGGCCGAGGAGAGTTTCGACATCGCGGTGATCGATGTTCCGGACCCCCTGGAGGCCGGGCCCGCCTACCTGATCTTCACCCGAGAGTTCTATGAGCTGCTGGCCGGCCGGCTCAACCCCGGGGGAATGGTGGTCGCACAGTCCGGCCCCACCGGCCCGGCATTCTACGAGCAGTGCTATTCGGCCGTCGCCAACACCATGAAAACGGTCTTCCCATCCGTCTACGGCAGCGAGGCGTTCGTGCCTGCCTTCGGTACGACGTGGGGGTTTGTGGTCTCCTCCCTCGGCCCCGATCCCACGTCGCTGTCAGCAGATGAGATAGACAAACGTATCGCCCGCCGCGTCGTCTCCGACCTGCGCTTTTACGACGGAACGACACATGTCGGCATTTTCGCCCTGCCCAAGTACCTGCGCGTCGCGATGCAAAGGGAGGTCAGGGTAATTTCTCGAGACGCCCCCCTCTACGTGCCCTAGGTCTCCGTCCGACTCCTATCGCCCCTTTTGCCCAGGTATTGGAACCCCGTGCGGCCGAGCGGCTACTATAATTGCGGTGACGTATGCAAACTGACGTTCTAAGAAATTCGCTTGCCAACTTGAATAAGGGCCAGCGGAAAGCCGCCGGTCACATCGAAGGCCCTCTTCTGATCATCGCAGGGCCCGGGAGCGGCAAGACCCGGGTGATCACGCACCGAATAGCCCACTTGATCAGAGATTGCGCGATCAATCCCCGGAGCATCGCCGCCGTGACCTTCACAAACAAGGCGGCCCGCGAGATGCGGGAGCGGCTGTTTGACACCAGTTACAAGGATACTTCGGCGCCGCTTCTCAGCCGGGATATTCATGGTGAGGGTCTCACAGCCGCCACGTTCCACTCCTTCTGCGCGAGGGTCCTGCGGCGCGACGGGCATCGAATCGGTCTGGACAGGGATTTTGCAATATACGACGACTCAGATCAGTTGGCGCTGCTTAAGCGAGCCATGAACGAAACCGGGGTGGACCCCAAAAACTTTGGAGTGCGGGCCATTCAATCGGCCATATCGAGCGCAAAGAGTCAGTTGATCGATTCGCTAAGTTTTGCCGAAACACGCGACTCATATTTTGACGAAATCGTTCACCGTGTGTTCGAGCGCTACGATGCCCTGCTCGTCAAGGCTATGGCCGTCGACTTCGACGACATTCTCCTTCGAACCCACCACCTGCTGAAGAAGTGCCCGGACGTTGCAGAAAGATACCAGCAGCGCTATTTGCACTTCCTGGTCGATGAGTTCCAGGACACGAACGTCGCCCAGTACGAAATCGCACGCGAGATGTCATCCGCCCACAAGAACCTTTGCGTCGTCGGAGATCCGGACCAGTCGATCTATTCCTGGCGCAACGCCGACATCCGCAACATCCTCAACTTCAGGCGCGACTTCCCGGACGCAACCGAGATCACCCTCGATCAGAGCTACAGGTCCACGAAGACGATCCTGAGTGCCGCCCAGGCAGTCATAAGATCCAACTCGCAGCGGATGGAAATGGAGCTCCGAACAGAGAATGAGCAGGGCATGCCCATAGTGGTCGCTGAGGGGTACGACGAAGAGGAGGAGGCGCAGAAGGTCCTAACGGAAGTACAGGTGCTGACCCGCAGCGGCGAGTACAGACGGGGCGACATCGCAGTCATGTTCAGGGTCAACGCCCAATCGCGCGCCCTCGAAGAGGCGTGCGTTAGGTACGGCGTCCCATACCAGCTGATTGGCGGCCTTCGCTTCTACCAGCGCCAGGAGGTAAAGGATGTAATCGCCTATCTGCGGCTGCTGGCCAACCCCGACGATGATGTGAGCCTCGCCAGGGTAGTCAACGTCCCCCACCGCGGCATCGGCCAGCGCACGCTGGATGAGCTGACCCGCATGTCACGCGACGCCGGGACCTCCATGTGGAGCCAGATACAGAGCCTCGACCGGGAAACGGCACAGGGAGTGGTGGCCGCCGCATCGATAGCGTCCCGGCCGGCCAAGGCGCTGATCTCGTTCCGCGACATGATGATCTCCATCGCGGATGAGGCGGGCGAGCTGGACCTCGTTGCAAAGATCGACCTGCTGATGCAAAGGACCGGCTATCGCCGGTACGTCGAGGGCCTTGAGCGTGGTGAAGAGCGCGTCGAGAACCTCGATGAACTCAGATCGACGGCAAGGGACTTTCTCTACGTGGAGGACGAGGAGATCGAGGGCGGCCTCAGTCCGCTTACGGTGTTCCTGGAGAGCGTATCGCTGGTGTCTGACACCGACGATCTGGAGGACCGCGGCGATGCGATCACCCTCATAACCCTGCACCAGGCAAAGGGTCTGGAGTTTCCGGTGGTATTCATGGTCGGAATGGAGGAGGGCCTGCTGCCGCACTCCCGATCCATGGAGGACGAAGACCAGATGGAAGAGGAGCGCCGGCTGTGCTACGTCGGCCTGACCCGCGCCCAGCGGCGTCTGTACCTGATGCGCGCCTTCAGGCGGGGGTTCAGGGGTAGCTTTGGTCCCAACGTCCCGTCGCGTTTCCTCGCCGACATCCCGGCCAATCTCCTGGTCCCCGCAGGGGTGTCGGGCCCGAAGGTAAGGGACCGCCCCGGCAGACCCCCGGCGGGCGGCATGCCCGAGCGCCGACAGGCCGTCATGGCCGGGACGGGCGAGCGCATTCAGCGGTCCCGGGTTCGCCGCGCCCCCGCCGCACAGTCTGGCGGCAATGCCGGCTCTACGGCCGACCAGCTCAGGACCGGCGATAAGGTAAAGCACGCCAAGTTCGGGGAGGGTGTGGTGGTGGCGGTCAAGGCCATCCCGTCAGACGTTCAGATAACCGTCGCGTTCAAGGACGGGCACGGCGTAAAGCGCCTGCTGATGAGCCTTGCGCCCCTGGAGAAGCTCGGCTAGCGCCCACAGCCCCGGTGCAGTTTCCGAGGGCCGATAGCGATCATTCCTCCTAGGGAACCGGCGGCCCGCCCTTCGGGCGTCAGGTGTCCGGACATGCAATAATCGGACGACGTGCCGGGGTGGCGGAACGGTAGACGCGGCGGTCTCAAAAACCGTTGGGCAGAGATGCCCGTGTGGGTTCGAATCCCACCTCCGGCACGTCGCCACCTGGACACTCGATGAGAATAAGGACATATGCTTCTGCTCTGGCCATCATCGGCGCGCTCGCGTTGGCGGGCGCAGGCGAAGCATCGACGACCCCGGACTCCCAGGGGGCGATCTGCCAGGCCGCCCTCGAGGAGGTGATGGCAACGGACCAGGACGTTTCTTCTAGGTACAGTATAGGGAGCATGCACCCGATCTTCCTTCGAGGCAAAGGGAACCGGCCGGACGAATGGGTGATCGACTACCATCGCCGCATCGCAGTCTTGGAGGCCTCCTTCCAGCAGGCCGCCAAGGACTGTCCCCATTTCGCTCCCTTCACGGGCCAACTCCCCGGGCATCTGCTGGTGTCATTCCGCTCATCCGTCCCGCCGGACGCGCCCTGATCGATCGGTCCCCATAGGAGGTCTCAATGACCCGAAGTGCAAACGAGGTAGTACTGCTTCCAGGACAGGGACGGTCGACTTGGCTGGGTGAGGGAGTGTTCACCGTAAAGGCCGGGCCGGGGCCCACGCTGGGCGCCTATTCCCTCTCCGAGCTCACCGAACCGCCGGGTGAGGGTCCTCCGCTTCATAGCCACGCCGATGAGGAGGAGGGATTCTACGTCCTTGAGGGCGAGGTGGTCCTTCGCGTCGGGGACCAGACCCTGCTGGCGACCGAAGGGGCCTTCGTCTTCGTACCCCGAGACGTTCCCCATACCTACCGGGTCGTCGGTGACCGGCCCGCCAGGCTGCTGATCATCATATCGCCGCCGGGGTTCGAGGAGGCGTTCTTTGAGGCCGGGGTGCCGGCCGAGGGGCCCGGGCTGCCACCGGGCAGGGTGCGACCCCTCTCAGAGGATGAGTGGCGGGCCCTCGATGCCAAGTACAGGCGCACCGTCCTGGGTCCGCCCATAGGACCGCACGAGGCAACCGGATAGGGGCTACTACCCGCTAGCCGGAACGCCACCTAGCAGTCGTCGTTCCTGGTTCCTCCGTCGGGCATCAGGGTGTTGCAGAAGATCGCGCCATCGAGATCTGCGTCCCTGACCAGGGCCCAAGACAGGTTGGCGTTGGTCAGGTTTACGTCCCTCAGTATCGCGTTCTTGAAGTTGACATTGTTGAGGTAGGCGTCCGTCAGGTCCGCGCCGGTCAGGTCCGCATCCTCGAGGTCGGCCATCCACAGGTTGACCCCGCTCATGTCGGCGCCCCTCAGGTTGGCTCCTTCAAGCTCCGCGCCCTCGTAGAGGCCTGCGGTGCCCCGGTCCGGGGTTAGAGGCGACAGGTCCGCGCCCTCAAAATCAGCGCCCTCGCAGTCCGTTCCCGGGGCGATGTTGCAGTTGCCGGCGGTGAGCTTTTCCTCGGCGACGACGGTCGCGTTTACCGACGGCCTGTCGATGACCCTGGTCGGCGTCGGTACGGCGGTTGTCTCTGCGGCGGCCTCTGTGGTGGCCTCGGCCGGCACCTCCGGGGTTGGCAGGGCCTCAGGTTCGGTTCCGCAGGCAGCGGCCAGGGCTAGGAGCGCCGCCGCAGAGACCGCGAGTGCCATGGACGGACGGCGGTATGCGGGCAGGCCGCTGAGGTTGCCAATCACCTAAGGACGCTCCAGTATCTCCTTCCCTCCCCCCGCACGACATGGCCGAAACCGGGATGAGGAAAATGTCCAACAACCGTCATCAGGCCCTGCGCTTCGAGCCATTCAGCCGTCTCCCTCCGCGTCTTCGCACCAAGTTTGGGATGCACGTCGGCACCCATCACCCGCTCCGGAACATCCAGCTGGACCGGTAGATGGATGGCGTCGCCCACGATGAAGGCGCGCTCGCCCCCGGAACTTATCAGCAGGCTCTGGTGGCCGGGCGTGTGCCCGGGCGTGTCGACGGTCGTGACCTCATCGGTTACCGAGTGGCCGCCCGGCACGGCCTCGGCATCGGCCACCGCCCTAATGTCCTCGGCGATGGGCCTGGACAGGTGAAATACGTCGGCGGCCTCCTGGGAGTAATCGTCTGCGTGGGCACCCGATCTCGGGAGCTCGGGGTCGAATATCGAGTCCCAATCCACCTTGGGCACCAGATATCTGGCGTTCGGGAAGGTCGCACTGAGCCCGCTCTCGTCCCTTGAGACGTGCCAGCCGATGTGGTCGAAGTGAAGGTGGGTGGCGAACACCAGGTCAACATCCTCGGGGCCGTAACCGGACTGTTCGCGCATGGTGGGAACGAGGTTTCCCGAAAGGTCCGGGAAGGGCTCCAGCGGCACCGGCCCTATGCCCGTGTCGACAAGTAGCGTGCACTTGTCGGACACGACCAGGTAGGAGCCCATGTTGACCTCCTCGCGGTGAACGCCGCTCTCGTCGACGTATTCGGGGTAGTCCTGCCAGTCCTCCGGCCCGTGGTCGGGGAAGAAGGCCGGAAGATCCACGGGGTTGGTGGCGTCCGACAGGGCGATGATCTGAAGATCTCCCACCCGTACGCTCTCTACAGCCAACGTATCGCCTCCTATCTTCGCCCGCCCCGCCGAATGTCAGGGCGAGGCCGCGAACTGCGGAATCACCTCTTCGTAGAAGGCCTGTATGGCCTCCCAGTCGAACGGTGCCCGCAGCGCAATGTTAAGGCCCTGTGCCCCGGCGTCAACGTATTCGCCGATCCGTTCGACCACCTGCCCCGACGTCCCGAACAGCATGCCGGGTCCCTGGGTTGTCGCCCTGTCGGCGTAGGCCAGGTCAAAGTTCGCCCTCTTTCTCTCTGCGTCCGCGGCCGTGGTGCCCATGTAGAAACCCACGTTCACGGTGCGGGTTATCAGTGCCGGGTCACGATCCTCCGCATCGCACCATCGCTCCAGAACGTCGATCTTGCGCTCGTATTCCTGCGGGGATATGTAGGGCACATTCCACCCGTCTCCGTGCCTTGCCGCCATGTGCAGGGTCCGCCTCTCTCCGCCCCCGCAGACCCAGATCGGCAGGTGGCCTCTGACGGGCTTCGGCTCGCAGATCGCGTCGGTGACCGAAAAGTGCCAACCCTTGTAGGTGGTCTTGCTGGTCGAGAGCATGCCGCGGACTATGTGCAGCGCCTCATCCAGCATGTCCATCCGGATGCCGATGGGAGGGAAGGGGATCCCATAGTCCCGGTACTCGTCCTCCAGCCAGCCGGCCCCGAGGCCGAGCTCGAACCGCCCCCCGGAAATGTGGTCGATCGTCGCGGCGGCGTTGGCGAGCACGGCCGGGTGGCGATAGCCGACGCACATCGCAAGCGCGCCTATGCGCACGTTGCTCGTTTCCGACGCCAGCGCGCCCAGTGCCGCGACCGCCTCGAAAACGGTGCCCATCCGGTGCGGTGAGGGATCGTCGTAGAAGTGATCCCAGATCGACACCCAGCCGAACCCCTTGGAGTCAGCCGTCTTCCACAGCCTGCTGAGCTCCTCGTACGAGGTGTTCTGCGGGCCGGTGTGCATGCCTATGACAATTGCGCTCACTGCTTACACCCAGGTATCTTCACAAACATTTGGTAGCCCGGCCCATATGCCAGGTTGCCTTGTGTCAGCACCTTCCGTGAACCAGGCCCGTGCGGTCTATCTCAGGACCTCCGCTTCCACTCTGGGAAAGGGGGAGAGGGGTGGGAGCGAGAGGGTCGACATGGTGCTGAGTGCATCGAAAATAGAGCACATGCCCGAGGCTGGCAAGTACGGCGACGGTAACGGTTGTTCCGGCAATCTGGGGTGACTCGCCGCCGGCTTACCCCACTCTACGCGGCCACGGGCGATGGGCTGCGGCCGAGGTCGCTGCCGGCTAGGAATCAGATTCCTGGGTAGGGGCGGGACATCCGATGTCGGGGTCACAGTCGGCCTCGGGTTCCGGCCGGGGATCGTCAATGAGGCGAGCTAGGGTGGCGCCGACGGCAAGGTCGTCGACCTGGCCAAACGCGTTTAGGCGGATGCGTCCGGCTCTGTCGACGATAACCATGCTGGGGGTGCCCCGCAGCCGGTACCGCCCCATCGTGATGGGCATGGCAACGCCCGGGTCGTGGGCGTCGACGCCCACGGGGAACGTGATGCGGTACTCCTGCAGGAACGCTTCGAGTGATACAGGTGTCATGGCGCTGTGGTGTTCGAACACGCTGTGGAGCCCGACCACGGTGATGTCGTCGCCGAAGGCTTGTTGGATGCGCTTGGCCTGCGGCAGCCCATGTGAGACGCAACCAGGACAGAGCATCTGGAAGGCCTCGATTAACACCACCTCGCCCCGAAGGCCGGCCAGGGTCACGTTGCTGTCAGTATTGAACCAGAGAGTGGTGGCCAGTTCGGGGGCGGCAGAGTATGCCGATTGTGTTGTCAACGCTGGTACCTATCCTTTCGGTCTCCGTCACACCTAGCAAGACGCAAAGCGGGCGGGGCGGTGGCGGTCGGGTCGCCCGCCCAGGGAAGTGAGTGTACAGGAATCCTACGAATTCGAACGAACACGTGACCTGAACTACGAACGGGTGAAACCGGGGTGGATCTGATGCTGGATCCACGCCATCTCGGCTCGGACCCGATCCAAATCAGGGCTTGCTCAGCTACCCTTGGCCCCGGAGACATCCCTGCGCTGAAAAAGCCAGAAGGTGGCAGCGCCCATGACGACCAGGTAGACGAGGATGACCAGGAAAGCATGCAGCGTGCCGGGTGGCTCGAGCAAGACTCCGTCTCTCGTAACCTCAACCTCGGCGATGGTGCTTGTCTGGGTCCATATGTTGACGCTGGGGCCCAGCAGAAAGTCAGGGATCCAGTTGAGGGATGATGTCAGCTTCAGAAACGGCGTGACTATTAGCTCGATCAAGTGGTAACCAAGAGATATCGATACACCCAGGGCGAAGGATGAAGTCAGCACGGCCAGGAACGTCCCCAGCGCTATGTATGGGGCGAGGCCGTAGATTCCCTTGCCGAACATGGCCGCGGTCTCAGACCACCTGCCGGAATCGGCCAGCCCTCCGGCCTCCTCCGGGGGAATCGCAGAGGCGATCAGGCTGGTGATGGCGATCGTGGCCGACATGATCAAAAGCCCGACAGCGCTGATCAGTACGAGCAGCAGCAGTTTGGACGCCAGCAGCTGCCATCGCCCGACCCCCATGGTGAGCACGTGCCTCAGGGTGCCCCAACCGTACTCTGCCCCCGCGAGGGAGGCGGCGAGAACGATCATCAGTACCGGGCCGAAGGCGGAGGTTGCGCCTATGGCCCGGCCGATGCTGCCGGGAAGGACAAAGGCCTCGCGAAATTCCCCCGGTCCCTGATAGCCGCCGCAACTCTCGGAGGCAAAGGCCTCCATGCCGTTAAGGAAGTCCTCCCTTTCGCTTGCGGTGAGCAGTTCGAGATCTTCGGGCAGCCGGCCGTATTCGATGTCCGAGCAGCTGACCTCGACGGTCACGGCGGGTCGGCCCTCAACCTCGGATGTAAGCGACATGGTGGCCGTTCCGCCGCTGAAGACCTCCTGCAGGCTCTCGTTGTGGTAGGCCACGTAGTTGATCCAGAGGAACAGCTGAGTGATCACCACGACGATGCCGAGGAGAATCCAGGGCATCCACCGCCCTCGCAGCTTGAACCACTCCCAGCCCGCGAGACCCAGGACGTGACCGATCATCGACCCTCCTCCTCGCGGTCGTCTCCGGTTACGTCGAGGAAATAGTGTTCGAGGGACATTTCATGGGCCGACATCTCAGTGACGTAGATCTCAGCCCTGCCGAGCGCGGCGCTCAACTCCGAACTGCGCTCCCCCGGGGCCGTTACCACCAGCGACGGGCCGTCCAGGGCCACTTTTTCCACCCACTCCAGTGCCGACAGGATCTCTGCGGCCCTATTGTTGTCGGTCGTTCTCATGCGCACCCTGCCTGCGCCCTCGAGCTCACCAGGTCGGCAACCGGGCCCTGGGCGATCAGCCTGCCCTTGGAGAGGATGGCTACGCTGTCGCACACCTGCTCGACCTCGTAGAGGAGGTGGCTGGACAGGAGCACGGTTCGATCGCAGGAGCCCAGGCTCCGGATCAGTTCCCGGATCTCGGCCATGCCCGCCGGGTCCATGCCATTTGTCGGCTCGTCCAGGAAGAGAAGGTCCGGATCTCCGAGCAGGGCGTAGGCCAGACCCAGCCTCTGCTTCATTCCCAGCGAGTAGGTGCGGAAGCGGCTGTGGGCGCGATCGGCGAGCCCCACCTGGACGAGCACATCGTCGACCTGCCCGGCCTCGCCCCTTCCGGAGATCCCCTGGAAGTACGCGAGGTTGTCGTAGCCCGACAGATAGGGATAGAACGAGGGCGTTTCAACTATTGCGCCGACCCTGCTCAGCGCCCGCCTGTGCTCGGTGTCCGGGTCGAACAGGGTAAAGCTGCCCGAGGTGGGCCTGACGAGCCCGAGCAGCATGCCCATGGTGGTGGTCTTGCCGGACCCGTTGGGGCCGAGGAGCCCGAAGATCTGGCCTCGCGGCACCTCTAGCGAGAGCCCGTCCACGGCCAGGATGTCCCCGTATCGCTTGGTGAGCCGGTCCGTCCGGATGACGGGTGTTGCCTTACTCCGCATGCGCAGGGGAGCTGTCAGGGTCAGAAGGCGGCCTGGCCGACCGGCTAGTGGGCCCTTGCCCTCGACCTCACGAAGGTCACGAGCGATCGCGCCGCCAGCCCGAACCCGACCAACAGACCCGCCGCCAGCGGCAGGAAGAGAAAGCCCACCAGCCCGGGTCCGACCTGTATCGAATACACGCTTCCGTAGTCGACGGCTATCGTGTAGGTGATCACATCGTCGGGACCGACTCCGTCCACGAGCACGTACGCAGCCGGAAAAAGCGAGACGGAAGCCACCGGCGGCGGAGCCGGGGCGAAAAGCAAGAACAGGCCCGCGACTCCAATGGCGGGCCATATCAGGAAGCTGGCAAGGTGGGGCGCCATCCTCCCGGCCGTCGGGTGTGCAATCAGGCCGGCCTCCCTGCGCTCGCGGGGCGCCGAGCTCACCAGGTCGACGATCGTGTGTGCCCAGACGGACAGCGAGCGGACCCCGCCGCCGTCGCGAATCATCCGGTCGCGAAACAGCTGGGCCATGGGTTCCCCGTATTCGCGCCGGTGCTCGGCCGGATACGCTGCGAGCAGCAGTCGATAGATCTTCTCGGAAAGCATCTCAGGTGCGTTCCAGCCCCGCCTGCCGCCGCGCCAGGGCCCGCCTCTCGCGGGCGACGTCGGCCAGTTGCTCCATGCGGGCAATCTCAAGGTCGAGGACCCGGGCACCGAAGCCGGTGAGACGGTAGTAGCGGCGGCGCTCGTCATCGAGCTTTGGGTCGGGCCTCTCCTCCGTCTCTTCGATCAAGCCCGCCTTCAGCAGTCGCTTGACCGTGCCGTAAAGGGTGCCGGGACCCATCGTCATGGATCCCCGTGTAAGTGCATCGACCTCCTTCATGATCGCGTACCCGTGCTTGTCTCCCTCGGAAAGGGCCAACAGGATGTGCATCTGGGCGACCGGGAGGGGGAGCAGGTCGGATGGATCTTGATTCGCCATGGGGGAAGGCGCTCCTACGATTCGACGGCTGTAGCGGAGATTCGGTCGCCCATGGATATATCACATGCGGATATATATGCCAAGTATGCGTTCAATCTGCCGCGCTTCCCGTGGCATGTCGCGAGTGTGTCAAAGGGGAAGTTGCGGGAGATCGAGGTCGACGGGCGTAGCCTCGACTCTCAGCGGTGGTGCTGCAGGATCGAAATGGTGGTGTCTAGTGGCCCGTCGGTACTCCTACGGCGTCTGGCTCGGGGAATAGTCCATGTGAAGGTCAACCCGGCACCGGGCGCTCCGTGGTCGGGGCGCTCACCGCTACAGCTTGCGGGCCTCTCGGCGCAGACCTTGGCGAACATCGAGCGGTCACTACAAGACGACGCGAGGCCGCTAGTCGGCTATCAGTTGGCCATGCCGAGCGGCGCATCGCAGGCGATCATGACGCAAGGCAAAACTGCCCTACAGACTGGGCGCGGCAAGATAACCCTAGTCGAAACCTTGGCCGATGGCCTCGGCCGTGGCACGTCGGCGGCTCCCAAGCGTGATTGGGAACAGGTGCGATTCGGCGCGGATGTTCCGGGCGCGAGCGTCGACCTACGGGACACTACGTCGTTGGGTGTCTTTGAAGCCTACGGCGTGTCACCACAGCTATTCGGCGGCACGGGCCAGGACCAGCGTGGGGCTCGGCGGATTCTCTATCTGGACGTCATCCGCCCGCTGGCCGACATTTTGGAGCGTTCGCTAGGGGCGTTCATGGGTGTCCCGGTATCTCTCGGCTTCGAGCGCGGCCAGTACCGAGACCACAGGACCATAGCGAATGCGCTCACCAAGTACATCGAAGCGGGTTACTCCCGCGCTGAGGCTGCGGCGTTGCTAAGGCTATAGACGATGTCTAGCGTTCGCATAGGTGACACAGCTCACTCGCGGGCTGTGCGAGGGCTTACGGGCTGCTTATCAACGCTGGCATGGAAGCCGCGGAAGCCGCCGAGATAACCGGGCCGGATTGATGCCCGGTGATATCATCGAAACGGGAGACTCCAGGCCATGGATAGGTCGGAAATCTATTGCCAAGCTTGGGCCGAACGCCTACAGAGCCAAGAGGCCCTTAACCGAGATTTCGACACTAGGGCTATAGGCATACTGAGCCTTGGTGCAGCTATTGTCGCTGCCGGTGCCTTGGTTTTGCGGTTCGCTAGGCCGGAGATGGCCGATGCGCCTATAAACACCTTAGCCCTCAGCATGTTTGGGGTGTTGGTCCTCTTCTTTGCAGTGACAGCTGTCTACAGCATTCTCACTTTTCGCCCTCGAAAGGGGCGATGGTCAGAAGGGCCCAAAGCTGAGGCCTTTGACGAGGCTATGGTGTACAGGGGCAAAGACCTTGCTCGTTGGTTGGGAAGGGTGTACCGAAACTCGGTATGCCACAACATCGCGATCATTGAGGAAAAAGGCGACTTCCTTAACGTCGCGATTGTGAGCCTTAGCGCTCAGGTCGGCGCGTTAGCCGCCCTTGCGATCTATTATCTGATCTAGACTTCTTGTTCCCCTGCGGGGGTTTTCGTCGGGGCCGGTTCGTGGACCGTAGTCCGTTCTTTCCCGCCTAGGCTGCGGTTCTGTTGACGGCTCTGCCGTCCGTTCCCTTCGGGGTGTCTCACGGGGTCTCTCTCAGCGTTCAGTCATGTGGGACTCTTTCGGGGGCGCAGGATGCCAGAGGGAACGGTGAACAAGCGGCGCAAGTGCACGGCCCTGTTGAGTGGACCGGTCGATCATCTCTTACCCTCTCAATCGTGCTCCAAACGCTTGATTTGGTCGTCTAGCAGCAGGGCCATAGGGATCAACAGCCACAGGCTCTAGTCCTGCCATTCATAGAACGCGACAAAAGCGACCCAGATCGCTACCTGTCCCAGAAACCATGCGGCGCGCTTAACTAGTTTCATCCGTCCAGCCGCTGGATAATGCGCTTCAACAGGGTGGACAGGGCCCTAACACTCTACCCTCCGTTTCGCTGTCTATTGCCGCATGGGTACGGCTCAAGCCTCTCACCGCCTGAGTGATAGATCCAAGCGTTCGAATTCCCGCACTTTATCAACTGTAGGCTAGGGCTTCTTTGATGTCTCGGGTCATTAGTTCTTGGTGGCCCTGCTCTGCATTTGACATTTCTGGCGCGTAGAAATGGACGGGATCGTTACACAGGCCACATCGACCCCTGATTAGTTCGTTGCCCATATCTGCGCTAAAGGCGATGGTGGCATCGTCGGTGTTGACGTGGTGAGCGCATCTGAATTGCGCACCCAAGGTTAGATCGTCACGTACCAGCACACCTAGTTCGAGTTCGTTATCCATCTAAGTTTGTCTCCAGCTTCGGTTTGGGGTGCGGCATGGTAGCACAGGCGCTGAAACGCCCGTTTGCGAGGTTGGACAAACTCCAACAAGGGTGGACAAGGCCCTGGCGCCTTACCCGCCGTTTCCCTGTCTATTGCCGAATAGGCTCGGCTCCAACCTGTCACCACCTGAGCGACAGAGACGGGAGCCCGCGTTACCCAGTACGAGCGGGTTGAGCACCGAGATCAGGATCCAGCCTACGTTTTGGGCGTCGGACTGCGCATCGCCCATGAGCAGCGAGAACCAGAGCGGGAAGAAGAGTATCGCGAGGGCTATGGCCCCGTATACGCCCACCTGGACGGTGATGCGGCGGGCGGGATCGGCAGCGTCGGCCGATTCCCGCCTATGGACCAGGGCGACGGTGATGGCGATGAGGAGGCCGACCCCGGTGATGTAGTTAAAGACGTCCCAGACCTCCTGTGGATGGAGCAGGTTGGCATAAAAGCGACTGAAGAGAACCTGGGCCGTGTAGATGACGGCGTAGCCAAACAGGTTCGCACCTGCGATTCGCTTGAGGCGGTACATAGCTCCCTCCAGCCGTGCATTTCTCCCACTGGCCTTTGGATGGCTGCAGATGGCAGGACCATTGAATCAAGTCCGGGCCCGGTTAGGTGGACCTCGTGCCTCTGGCTCCGAGCAGAGAACGTGCCTGCGCTAGTGCCGGTGGTGATGATGACTCCCGCCGGGAGCCTCCATGGCTTCCACTCAGCACCCTGGCTCCCCGGGGTGCCCACAGCAGCGGCTCCTGCGCCAAACCTTGATCAGCATGTTCCGGCAAAACTGCCACAATCGAACGTGCCATGGGCCAGGGGCCATCTGGATGATCCTCAGCGACTTCTGCAGCGACCTCAGCATCGCGGCGAACATGCCGGGCAGTATAACAATCGGTTACGGAGGGACCTCCCCGCAGTAAACGGTCCTTGCCGTACAAGATAGGAGGGGATCAGACCCGGGGCTCGGGCGACGAGTTGTTGCTGCGCATCACAGTGTCACGTTTGTAGGTTTGCCTGTACTGAGCCGTCAACACCCTGTTCGCGGTAGCCTTAGACGCTGCCGCGTTGCCAATCTCAAGGAGCAAGTGGAACCCGCATCGTTCTCCCAAAGACCGCCTCGGGGAGTTCTCAATCCCTGAGACTGGTCTCAACATGCCCCCCGCCGCGGTGGATGGGTCTAAGCAGGGGAGTGAGGGCGATACGGGCGACCTGCAGGTCGTCATAGGGCGCGACCTTTACGCAGGGCACCACAGGGAGCACGAAGCCAGGTGGCTAGGGTCACCGAGAAGGTGTCGAGATGGGCCGGTAAAACGAACGTGACAGCGAGAATCTGCCCGCCTGCCCTTCAGGTGCCTCCAGGCCGCTGTCCCGTGATTGGCCTTTCCCGTAATGTTCACTGGGCTTTGCCCGAAGGCCCCTATGCTCATTGATGCGTAACAGTCGGGTGGCATAGTCGTTCCCTGGCCGGCCCCGGCTGCAGAACGGGGGCCCTTGTGCCGGTTAGATGGGGTTGGCTGGACTCTGAAGGAACACATTGGCATGTCGGCATTTGTAATAACCGATGTAGAGATAACGGACGCGAGCCTCTACGGGCAGTTTCTTGAGCGAGTGACGAGAACTGTCGAGGATCACGGCGGCAAGTTCGTGGCGCGCGGTGGTGAGCTGAAGGTCATAGTCGGTGACTGGAGGCCTAAGCGCCTCGCCATTCTCGAATTCGACAACCTCCAGCAGATACGCACCTGGCCGGACTCGCCGGAATACACCGCGCTCGACGACATTCGCTCAAGGTCCTCCAACATCAACATGGTGGTGGTTGAGGGTTTGTAGTCCCGCCTCGCAGGAGGAACTGACATCCTTTGCCTTGCCGTGGGCGGCCCAGCAACCATGAGACCTTTGCGGGGCAGGTCAGGACAACAGTGTGCTTCTGTGATCAGCCCTGATGGGAAATGGGGACGTGTCGTGTTCTGGGGGCTTACAGCGTCCCCGCTGGTGAACATCAACATAGACGACACGGAACTCTCAAGGCTTCAGGCCAACACGATTCCCCTGCACGGCGACGCCAGGGCGACCATCGAGGCCCTCCTGCCTATTGTCATGGAGGCGGGAACTGGGGAGCGGCCGTCGCCAGCCGAGGCGGTAAGCGCTGCCCGCAGCCTGGTAGCCTACTACGACATCGGGCTCAAGGAGCCTCAGTACCCGGTCCTCGAGGCGATCCGCAGTGGCATCCCCGATGACGCCTTCACAGTCTGGGACGTTACGCAGTTCGGCTACTACGCCCGCACCCACTGGCGGGTAAATCACGCGAAGACGTATATCGACTCCGGCTACTCGTTCAATCTCGGCTACGCCTTCCCTACCTCCCTGGGCGTAAAGGTGGCCAAGCCCGACCGACCAGTTATCTGCATGACGGGAGACGGCGGGTTCATGTTCAACTCGTCCGAGCTCTCCACGGCTGTCCAGTACGGCATAAATGCCGTGACCGTCATCTTCAGAAACGATTCTTACGGCAACGTAGCCCGCGATCTGGATGATGCGTTTGGGGGCGCGTACGGAACCGACCTGCACAACCCGGACTTCGTCGAGTTTGCCGAGTCGTTCGGCGCGGTCGGCATGAGGGCTGACGACCCGACGGACCTGGAGACGCTGATTCCGCAGGCGTTGGAGCGGCAGGCCCCAGTAATTATCGACGTGCCCTTCGGAGAGATGCCGATACCTCGTGCGCCGCAGATCGCTCCCTTCTACAACCTCCCTTGGACACAGCCTCAGGAGGGTCTAATTTCATCTTGAATCGCTGTCTGAGACCTGGTGCGGGAAGCGTTTTGGAACGGTGGTCCAGTAAGGAGGCGTCGACTGGGCGAATGAGCCGAGGACCTGACGGCGGCCGGCACGCATAGGCACGGGTGGGGTGGCGAGCCTCTTTAAGTAGCAACCCGGGGAGGGTTCCTATTTTGCCAGCACCTGCACCAGATCCTAGGTTCGCCGTCCCGGGAAACTCGAGCCGCCGAAGGTGGTCGCTTTACACCTTGCCGAAAAAGGCTAGGTGATAGACCCGTTCAGCAGTCTATACTGCGGTGTACGGTCCGATAATCACAAGCCTCTGACAAATGCCATGCCGTCAACCCGCCGGTATGGCGGCACGCCTGTGATGTGCGACCCCGATCTTCTTTCCCGCCTCGAATGCCTCGATGTCGTAGGAGAACTTCCTGCCGTCGACCCCGGTCAGGCGGACGCTCACGGTAACCGTCTCACCCAGGGCCGTTGGCGCCAGGTGCCTGAGCCCGTCCACCGCGAAACCCACGGTCGCCATGTCAGGGGCGATCTTGTGGTCGGTGGCCGCGATGCAGGCCAGTTCCATCAGGTTGAGCAGCGACGGCGTGGACAGTACGTCGGCCCCGGCCTTGCCGGTGCGATTGACCGTCATCTCCTGTGTGACCTCGTAGTCGACGCTGGTCTCATCGCCAGCCTGGACATCTTCAAGCGCCATCCGTATCTCTCCTCAGTGCGGCCAGTGCCGCCTCCTTAAGCTCGACCTTGCGTACCTTGCCGGTAGAGGTTCTCGGGAAATCATCCCTGAAGTCTATCGAACCGGGCACCTTGAACTTGGACAGCCTCGCCCGGCAGAAATCCATTATCTCGTCCCCGGTCGCAATCGCTCCCTCGGTGAGCACCACGAACGCGTTGACAGACTCGTCGTACATATCGTCCGGCAGGCCGATGACCGCCGCGTCCTCCACCGCCGGGTGCGACTTGAGCACCGCCTCGACCTCGCCGGCCGAGATGTTCTCCCCCGACCGTCGGATGAGTTCCTTGGCCCGGTCCAGAAAGTGGAAATACCCGTCCTCGCCCACCTTTACGACGTCCCCTGTCCACAGCCACCCGTCCCTCAGCGTCCTTTCGGTGTTCTCCGGGTCGCGAAGGTAGCCCCTCATGATCGTTACGCCCGGTATGCCCCTGACGATGAGCTGGCCCGCCTCTCCGGCGGGCACGTCGCTCCCATTCTCGGCCACGACGCGGCACTCGTAGCCCATGGCCGGAAGGCCTATCGTGGAGTGGTCGCGCCGATAGTTGAGCGGGTTTACCAGCGGCTGTCCCATAGTCTCGGTCATGCCGAAGATCTGCAGCAGTGGAACCCCGTAGCGCCGGTCCCACTCCTCGTACTGCTCCGGCGTCAGGCTCTGGGCGAAGATGACCAGTCTGAGCCCGCTCAGGCAGTCCGTCTCGTGGGGCTGCTGGGCGAGCACCATTCGAAGCGGCGTCGCCAGGGAGCTGTGAACCGTGCAGCGGTGCTTCGCCGCCTGGCGCATGAGCCGGGAGGCGGAAAAGCGCGACATGACGGCCAGGCTCGCGCCGACCGTGAGCGCGGTCATCACCGAGTAGTACTGGGCGTTACCGTGGAAGAGCGGCAGGGTGACCAGCCATCGGTCGTCAGGCGATAGACCCACGTTCTTTGAGATCTGCTCGCCGAGGAACACGTAGTTGGCGTTGGTGACCATGACCCCCTTCGGGCGGCTCGTCGTGCCCGACGTGTAAAGGATCCCAACGTCGGACAGGGGGTCGTGATCGATCTCGGGGGGCTGGTCCGTCTGACCGCTGCAGAGCTCGCCGAACTCGATTACGTCCGGCTCCCCGTGCCCCGGGCCGTCTCCGGTGTCGTCAGTTCCCCGGCCGCAGACGATGACGTGGCGCACCGCCGGACAGCTCCGGCGGGCGGCCAGCACGTTGTCCAGCAGGTGGGGGAGGGTCACAGTCGCCACCGCCTCCGAGTGGCCAAGCGGGTAGGCCAGCTCATCCGGGGGAGACAGGGGGTTGGTGGGCACCATGACGGCCCCCAGCTTGGCCGCGGCGAACCAAAAGAAGAGGAACTCGGGCCGGTTGGTCATGTGCAGGTTGATCCGCTCGCCCCTGCGTATACCCAGGCGTGAGAGGCCGCCTGCGACCCGGTTTACGGTCTGGTTGAAGCTGGCGTAGGTCCAGGAACTGAGCTCGCCGAGATCGTCCTCGAATATCAGGAACGTCTTTTCGGCATCGACCCTGGCCCGGTGTTCCAGGGTGCTGGCGACCGTGCGACGGCCGACGATGGTCCTTGCGGCGCTGGCGGCGTCCAAGCCGAACCCCTAGCCGGTCAGCTCCCGTCGGACGACTTTCGTGCCGGCCACCATGGAGTTGAGCTTTTGCACGGCCAGCCACCTGGGCACCGTGAAGAAGCCGCAGTCCGGATTGATCCACAGCTTTTCGGCGGGCACGAACTCAAGGAAGCGCCGGATACGCTCTGCGACATCGTCCGCCGTCTCCACGTAGAAGGACTTAACGTCGATGATGCCCGCTCCAAGCTCGCGCTCCTCTGCGACCTCCCTCCACAGCCCCACGTCGACCAGCTCCCGGTTGGCGAATTCCAGCACCAGCTGATCGGCCTTGGCATCGAAAAGGGCGGGCCACATCCATCCGTACTCGCGCTTGCCCCTGGGCCTTGAGGCAAGGTTGCCAAAGCAGATGTGAAGCGCGGTCTTCGCCTCTACGCCCTCTATGCAGGCGTTGAACAGCTCCACCCAGTCCGAGAGCGCCCCCGGGACGATCGCAAAGGAGGGCTCGTCCAGCTGGATCAGGCGGGCCCCCGCCTCGACCAGCCTGCGCAGCTCGGAGTTGATTATCGATGCGAACTCGGCGGCCATCGACACCCGGTCCGGGTACACGCTGCCGGGCCTGATGTGCATCGAGAGGGTAATCGGGCCGGGACAGGTCGCCTTGAGCGGGGCGTCGGTGCGGGATCGGGCGTACCTGAACTCCTCGACGATCCCGAGGCCGGCCGGCACTTGGACCTTCTCGACCGCCCTGTAGCGCCGGGGACTGTCGTAGCCGTAGGGGCCCACGGTGCGCAGGAGCGGCTCTTCCACGATGCCGGTTATGTGGTCGTAGAAGTTCTGAACGAACATCCAACGCCTCATCTCGCCGTCCGAGATGATGTCGATGCCGGCCCGCGTCTGATCCGCCATGGCCAGGTCTACGGCGTCGTTGTAGGCCTCGCGGGTATCGGTCAGCCCGTAGTCGCCGGCCTCGATCTTCTCGATCACCGTGTACAGCCAGCTGGGGAGCGCATGTGAGCCGACGACTGTGGTCGGCAATAGAGGCAAGCTGGCGTCGGTCATCGTGGTAGGGCTGGACGCCCCGGCGGGCGCGGTCGGAGTGTAAATCCGGCGCTCCGGGGTGTCAAAGACCCGGGGCGGCACGCCGTCGCGCGGTCTCGCCCCGCATTGAGGCTGATCGGGTCCATACGGGCCTAGGCGCCGGAACCGCAGACACCGGCCTCACCGGCCGGCGGGCGCCCCTCGTACTCGGCCCAAAGGCGCTCAAGGCCAGCCATGCCGTACGCGATGCGCGCCCTGGTCTCCTCGGCCCATCCAGGCCCCGACTCGTAAAAGCCGCGCCCGGTCTTTGAGCCAAGGTCCCCCCGCTCGATCCGCTCCCTGAGCGGTGCGGGAATCTCGCGGGAGTCCGATAGGGTGGGGGCAACCTCCTCGTATATGCGGCCGATCACGTCCCAGGCCGCCAGCTCGAAGACCTCGAAGACGCCGGCGAACGCCCACCTTCGTCCCGTGCCGTACTTGAGCGCGGTGTCCACGTCCCCGGGCTCGGCAACGCCGTTTTCGACCAGCCAGAGCGCCTCTCTCAGAAGGGCCAGCTGGAGCCTGTTGAGTATGAATCCGGGGACCTCCCTGCTGGCGACGATCACCTTCTTGCCCAGCGCCTCCATGAAGGCGCGCGTCACCTTGAGGGTCTCGGGCGAGGTGTCGGGGCCGCCGACGATCTCGACGAGCGGAACGAAGTGCGGAGGGTTTGCGTAGTGGGTCACGATGACCCTGTCCGGCCGTCCGGAATCCGGGGCATAGAGGCTCGGCCTCAGGCTGGAGGTGTTGCTGGCCAGGATCGCGTGGTCCGGCGCGTGACGGCCAAGGTCCCCGAATACCTGCCGCTTCACAGCCAGGTCCTCGGCGGCGGCCTCGATGACGAGATCGGCGTCGGAAACGAGCTCTGCGAGGACCGTTCCCGTCCTTATGCGGCCGGGCGCCGCGCCGGCGTCCTCCTCGCTGAGCAGCCCGTATCCGGCGAGCCTGGCCAGCCCGGCCCGCACGTTGTCCATGGCCCCCTCGAGGACGTCTTCAGTCAGGTCGTGCAGGCGCACGTCATAGCCCGCAGCCGCGAGCTCAAGGGCGATGCCGTGGCCCATCAGTCCGGCGCCGACCACGGCCACCTTGCGAATCTCACTTGCCTTCATCGAGCCTCCGATCGATCGTCATGCTACACTCCCGCCCCCCGGGGTGAGATGGCCGGAGCCGATGATTCCATGAGCACACAGCAGGCGGGCAGGGTACAGACGGTCACCGGCCTCATCGATCCGGTTGACCTGGGAATAACGCTGATGCACGAGCATCTGCTGCTCGACGTTAGGGCCTACTTCGATGAGCCCGGCGAAGCTGGCATCCGGGCCTGGGCAAACGCCCCTCTCACGGTCGACAGGCTCGGCTACATCGCTCTCTACTGGCACGTCAACCGCGACAACACGGTAATCCTGGGCGAGCGCTTTGCGGCCGACCAGGTCGAAAGATTCATGCTCGCCGGCGGGCGCACTGTGGTCGATACAACCAACGTTGGACTTGGCCGCGATCCGCTGGCCCTTGCGCGCATCTCTCGCCGTACGGGGCTGAACATAGTCATGGGATCCGGCTACTACGTCCGGCTCTTCCATCCGGCCGACATGGCTGAAAGGGACGAAGACCGGATCACGGGCGAGATCGTCCGCGACATAACCGTCGGCGTCGGGGAGACCGGGGTCAGGGCAGGGATCATCGGCGAGGTGGGCAACATGTGGCCGCCTCAGGACGATGAGGTGCGCGCACTGCGGGCGGCCGCAAGGGCCCAGGTCGAGACCGGCGCCGCGATCACCGTTCACCCGGGATTCGACCCTCAGTCGCCCCCGTCGATCCTCGATGAGCTCAGCCGCGCCGGAGCCGATCTGAGCCGGGTCGTCATCGGACACCTCGATACGTTCCACGACCGGGGACTGCTGGCCGACCTGGCGGCCTCGGGCTGCTACCTTCAGTGGGATACCTACGGCAACGAGGAGACGCTGTTCGGGGAGGTGGGCAGCGGTGGCGGGTCCCCCCTGGATATGCCAAGCGACGATCAGCGCCTCGACGCGCTCGAGTACGTCGCGGGCCTGGGATACCTGGACCGGGTGCTCATATCCCAGGACGTGTTCCTAAAGTGCATGACCGTCGCCTATGGCTCCAAGGGCTACGAACACATCGTCACCAACATCCTGCCGAGGCTCCGCGCGCGCGGCTGGGAGCACCCCCAGATCGAGGCGCTGATGGTGGCCAACCCCCGGACGCTGCTGACGCTCGTCTAGCGCCGAGGGGTGAACGCGGGAGCGCACCGGCCCTCGCCGCGCGCCCCCGGCGGGACGATGGGACGAGGACCGATGACGGCTAGGCGCCGGCCCGCGTCAGGATTCCGATTTTTCGCAGGCGATGATCCTGCATCCGGTGATGCCCAGGACCAGGGGAACGATCACGTCGACGGCCGCCCAGATGACCCAGGCCTGATGGTTGCCGTCCAGGCTGTCCGGCCCGTCCGCCAGGAGTGAGAACCAGCTGTGAAGGAACAGTATCGTCACCGCGGCGGTCAAAAAGAACGCCGCATTGACCTCAAGGTACCTGCGCGTGACGGCCCCGCCTGAATCGCCCCCGTCCACCTCGCGCTTTTGCATGTAGTTGAAGATGAGCGCGATCGCAAGGCCGATCACCATCAGGATGTCCAGCACGTACCAGACCTGGTTCACGTCGAACGACTCGTCCAGGAGCGGGTTGATGATGAAGTACACGGCTACCACGGCGCCGATCCCGGCCATCAGCGCCCCGATGAGTCTCATTGCAGCGTTCATAGCATCTCCTTTCGCGGTTCGCCTGCGGCCCGCCACGTGCTCGGGCCTCAGCACGCCAGAATAGGCGGTAGGGGCACGCGCTGCCCCAATATCTTCCGGCGGAGTATGCCATATCCGCAGCATATGGTGTTGGCCGGGGGCTGCGGACACAGGAACCGGACCGGGCGTAACCGTCCGTGCCCCGGGGATGGTGCCGCGCTCGATCTCCGAGTCCCGGCGGTCTCGGAGCGGGGTGGTTGGTCAGCCTGCCGGCCCGCTCCAACTGTCGATGTGTCGGGGTGGCCCATGGGCTTCATCCCGGATGGGGCGGACTGCTCCGGCGGCGCGTGCCATCGGCGTCCGCAGGCTGCTGGCTCCTTGACATGCGTGGCGATTCGAAGCTACGATGAAGCCCGAGCCGAGGTAGCTCAGTTGGTAGAGCACAGCACTGAAAATGCTGGTGTCGCCAGTTCGATTCTGGCCCTCGGCACGTCGCAAGCCGACGGTCGAGCGGAAGTGGCTCAGTGGTAGAGCATCACCTTGCCAAGGTGAGGGTCGCGGGTTCGAATCCCGTCTTCCGCTCCAGCCACCTCAGCCGCTTGCAAGGTCGGCAATCACGGCCCGCCAGACCTCCGGGTTCCCGCTGCCAAATCCGGCCCGATAGGTGATTACCCCGTCCGGGCCGACCGCCAGCTTGAACGCCTGGGTGGTTATCCGAAGGTCCGCCAGCATCCCCGGCCCGTCCCTGTATGCGACCAGATCGCCGATGGGCTCGCTGGGGTCCTGCCCGACGACCATGAAGTCGACCGCATCGGCATATTCGGGGTAGATGGACTTGAGCTCAGCAAGGTCCTTGCGGCACACCGGGCACCAGGTGGCCATGAAGTAGATGAACAGCGGCCGGCCCTCCGACAGAAGGTCCTCGGACGTTCGGACCGTGCCGTCTTCGAGGGTGATGGAGAAATCGAGCACCCTTTCGCCCACGTCCCTTCCGACCTTGAGGGCCTCGATCTGGCCGGCGTGATCGGCCCTGGCTGCAGGCGCCGTCGGATCGGGCGGGGCTACCGATCCGTCCGTGCCGCAGGCCGCCGCGGCGAGCAGGATCACGGCGAATATGGCTGAAAGCGCCCTGGCTGTCACTTCTAGGCTCCCGTGGTCAAGAGAGTCTGTGTTGCGCCGGCCCGAGCTTCTTGCTCACCTGGCCGGAGGGGGCCGGTCTGCCCGGCCGGTCGCCTACCGCCCAGGGGCCTTCAGCCGCTGGCGAGATCCGAAATGACGCCTCGCCAGATGTCGGGGTTTCCATTCCCGAATCCGGCCCGGTAGGTGATTATCCCGCCGGAGTCGAAGGCCAGCTTAAAGGCCTGGGAGGTGATCCGAAGGTCCGCCAGCATGCGCGGCCCCGCCAGCGCCACGGGCCAGAACTGGCCCCGACCGTCCCTGTAGGCCACCAGCTCCCCGAGGGGCTCAGTCGGATCCTGCCCGACGACTATGAAGTCCACCGCATCGGCGTATTCGGGATATATGGCCTGGAGCTCCGTCAGATCCTTGCGGCAGACCGGGCACCAGGTGGTGAAAAAGTATATGAACACCGGCCGGCCGGCCGACACGAGATCCTGGGTCGTACGGACCGTCCCGTCCTCCAGTGTGATGGAGAATTCGAGCACCCTTTCGCCGACGTCCCTTCCCACCTTCACGGTCTCGCTCTCGCTGGGCTCCGGCTCCTCATCGACCGTCTCCATGGTCTGATCGGAGCTGTCGTCGCCGGTGTCCTCGACCGTCACCGCGGCCTGGTCGGAGCTGTCATCGTCGGCTTCCTCGACCGTCACCACGGCCTGGTCGGAGCCGTCGTCGTCGGCTTCCTCGACCGTCACCACGGCCTGGTCGGAGCCGTCGGTGTCCCCGGCCGTCTCCATGGCCTGGTCGGAGCTGTCATCGTCGGCTTCCTCGGCCGTCTCCATGGCCTGGTCGGAGGTGTCGGTCCCGGTGTCCTCGGCCGTCTCCATGGCCTGGTCGGAGGTGTCGGTCCCGGTGTCCTCGGCCGTCTCCATGGCCTGGTCGGAGGTGTCGGCCACTGTGTCCTTGTCCATCTCCATTGTTTGATCGGAGTGGTCGGCCACTGTGTCCTTGTCCATCTCCATTGTTTGATCGGAGTGGTCGGCCACTGTGTCCTTGTCCATCTCCATTGTTTGGTCGGAGTGGTCGGCCTCTGCGTCCTTGTCCATCTCCATGGACTGATCGGAGCGCTCGTCGGCGACCTGCGGTTCGGTGGCCCTGGTCGTGGGCGTCGCGGTAGGCTCAGGCTCTGCGACAATGTCGCCGGGGGACTGATCGGAGCCGCAGGCCACGGCGGATATCAGGATGATGCTTAAGAGGGCTGCTGCAGCTTTTGCTACCGTGGGCATAGACATGGAAATTTTAGCATCCTGACCGTGGTAAACGACCGTGACGGCGATACGTTAGGAGGCGGTCGCTGGAGCCGAAGAGCCCTTGTCGCGGGGGTCCTGGTCTTGCTCCTGGCCGCCCTTTTCGGGACGCTGGCCTGGGGCCTTGCCAATCGCTCCCCGGTCACCGGGCGCAGCGGAATCACCCGCGTGTCCAAGGACGTTCCCACCTTCTTGCTCGAGACATTCGACGGGGACCGCCTCGATCTTGAAGAGCAGATAGGCCGTCCCATCGTCATCAACTTCTGGGCCTCGTGGTGTGTGCCGTGCCGGAGGGAGGCCGTGACCCTGGAGGGGGCGTGGCAGGCATCGCAGGGTACGGACGTTCTCTTTGTCGGAGTGGACATCGACGATACCGAGGCCGACGCTAGGGCGTTCGTTGAGGAGTTCGGGGTCAGCTATCCCAACGGACTCGATCCTGACGGGGAGATCACGGTCGATTTCGGGGTCATAGGACTCCCGGTGACATTCTTCGTAAACAGGGAAGGGGTGATCGAGCGGCGCTGGGTGGGTGAGATACACGGTGCCCAGCTCGCCCTGTGGCTGGACGACCTGGTCGCCGGGCGGCCTGCGGACGAGAGGTTCGGGGAGAACAGGGACGCCTTTTTTGAGATTGGAGACCCCTCGGAGTGATCCCCTGCCGCACGCGGTAATGTCGCCGGACCGGGTCCGCCCGCGGCGGCCGGGGCGCTCTACCCGCTCCTGCGAAGGTGAGCGCGCCCGCGGGCTGCCCGCCTGCGGTACCATTTGACCGGTGTGGGAAGGCGGCGGTGGGCCCCTTCGGCGCATAGAAAGGTGAGGCAGGATGTTCACTGCTATCGCGGCGGTCAGGATCAAGCCCGGGATGCGGGACGAGTTCGTCCGGCTGATAGAGCCGAATGCCCGGGGTGCGGCCTCTGAGCCGGGCTGCATACGATTCGATCTGATACAGGATCGATCCGATGACCACCTGGTGTGGTTCGTCGAGTACTACCACAGCGAGGAGGATTTTCGCATCCACCAGCAGACGCCCCATTTCCTGCAGTGGCACCCGCACCTTGTCCGCATGCTCGATAGCGTGGTCCCCAACACCGAGTCGTTAGGCGACTCGATATATCCACCCCGGGGCGGCTGGGAAGGTCGGGACTAGGCAGGGGTGATCAGGTACCGCAAATCAGGGGCAGGGCAGGCGCTTGAAGGATATCCCCAAGGTCTACACGCTGGGCTTTCTGGTCCTTTTGGTGTTCCTGGTGTTCGTCGGAATGTACGCACTGTCCGATAGCGCCCTGAATAGAGCGGCGGCCACCGAGGCGACCTTCGGTCTCGCGGAGGGTGATGGAGACTGGGCCGGTGACCTTTCGGCAGGCGATTTCGCCTGGTACGAGGACACCGCCATCTTCATCTGCCCGCTCCACTGACATGGTCATCCGGGATTCACATACGGCCGGCCGCTTCCGTGACCAGGCGGCCATAGTGACCGGGGCGGCAACCGGGATAGGCTACGGCGTGGCCCGCCGGCTGGGCGTCGAGGGGGCCGGGGTGGTCATCGTCGACGTCGACGGCGAGCTGGGACATCAGTCGGTCTCCGAGCTGGCCGCCCACGGCATCGACGCAAGGCTCGTCGCGGGTGACGTGGGGGATGAGAGCGTCGCCGAGCAGGCGGTCGAGACGGCCCTGGAGGCGTGGGGCCGGCTGGACGTGCTGGTGAACAACGCCGGCATCACCGGCGACCCGGGTGTCATCTGGGAACTGCCGGTGGGCGAGATGGACCGGGTGTACCGGACCAACCTGAGGGCCACGTACCTGTTCACCCAGAAGGCCGTGCCCGCCATGCTGAGGCGCGACTACGGGCGAATAGTGAACATCGCCTCGATAGCGGGCAAGGAGGGCAACCCGAACATGGTCCCGTACTCGGCGACCAAGGCCGCGGTGATAGGCCTGACCAAGTCGGTCGGCAAGGAGCTTGCGGGCACGGGCGTTAGGGTGAACTGCATAACACCGGCGGTGGTTCAGACCCGCATCCTGGATCAGACATCCCCGGAGATGGTGGAGTATATGGTCTCCAGGATCCCGATGGGGCGGACCGGCGAGATCGCCGAGATCGCGGCTCTTGTGACATGGGTTGCCTCCGAGGAGTGCACATTCACCACCGGGGCTGTCTTCGATATTTCGGGAGGCCGCGCGACCTACTGATTTGACGCTGTTACGGGCGCGCCCGTACAGTACGGCCCAATTTCCGATTGGTCCCAGCACACCGATAGCGAGGAGGAGTCATGGGCGTAATCGACGATAAGTATGAAGCCAAGTTTGCCAGGTCCCGACAGTGGTACGAGAGGGGCCAGAATGCCTTCGCCGGCGGGGTAACCCACCAGTCCAGGTTCACTGCGCCTTACCCAACCTACTACGAGTCGGCCTCCGGCCCATTCAAGTATGACGTCGATGGAAACGAGATCATCGACTATGTGATGGGCAACGGCAGCCTCCTGCTCGGACACAGCCCCGAGGGCGTCGTCGACGCTGTGAGGAAGCAGATCGACAGGGGAACGCATCTCGGCGGCGCGACCACCCACGAGACGCTCTACGCCGAGGCGGTCAAGCGCAACATGCCCAAGCTTGAGACCGTACGCTTCACGTCGGCGGGCACCGAATCAACCCTGCTGGCGATGAGGATCGCACGGGCCTATTCGGGCAAGGAGAAGATAATCAAGTTCTACGAGCACTTCCACGGCTGGCAGGACTACGCTACGATCGACTCTGGCCAGTCGATTGGCGGGGTGCCTCAGGCCGTTCTGGATAGCGTGATCGTCGCCCAGGCGGACGTTAGGGAGGTGGACAGGGTGCTGTCCGCGCGCAACGACGTTGCGGGCGTCATAGTCGAGTGCAACGGCGCCCACTTCGGCACCTTCCCGCTGCAGAACCCGCAGTTCCTGCATGACCTTCAGGATGTCTGCCGCAAGCACGACGTCCTGTTCATCATGGACGAGGTGATCACCGGTTTCCGTCTCTCCAAGGGAGGGGCCCAGGAGCGCTGGGACCTGGACCCGGACATCACCACGATGGCCAAGATCATGGCGGGCGGGCAGCCGGGCGCGGCGGTCGGCGGCAAGAGGCACGTAATGGACGTGATGGCCCTGACCGGCGACCCGGTCCACGACTCGACCAAGCGCGTTGCCCAGGGAGGCACCTACAACGCTCAGCCGATAACCTCGGCGGCGGGGATCGCACAGCTCGACGAGATCTGGAATACGGACGCCGTCGCCATGGCCGACGCAGCGGCCAGGAGGCTGAAGGACGGCATCAACGAGGCGTTCACGCGCAACGAGGTGACGGGCCACGCCCACGGCATCTCATCCCTCGTTCAGGTCAACATGGGCTATGACTGCAACTGCGACCGCGACCTGTGCACGATGCCCTACGAGGAGATCTACAGGTCCATGCCACCTGAAAGGACCCGTGCGCTCAGGCGGGCGGTCCTGGTAAACGGAGCCGACGGCATGGACTGGAACGGCATGTGCTTTGTGGTCTCTTCCGCGCATAGCGACGAGGTGGTAGACCGCACCGTGGCCGGGTTCGACCAGGCACTGAAGGACCTGCGGACCGACGGCCTCATCTAGTGGGCTAAGGGTCCATAGCGAGCCGGGGCGACCCTCCCGGATAGACTCTCATGGCCCCCTGCCGTCCCGGCTAACACCCGGGGCGGCGGGGGGCCTGTCTTTTCTGGTCGAGCTCTAGTCGGCAGGCCGGACAACCGGGAGTGCGGGTCAGCCCTCGGGCTCGGATGAGGCGACCGGCCTAGACTGTCTGGTCGCTGGGGCGTCTACCCGCCATCCTCAAAGAAGTCCAGGTCGATCGCGAAGGCGGAGGCCAGCACCAGCAGGGCGGAGTCCTCGTCCATCTCACGGTTGCTGATCTCGAGCCTGAAGGTATCGGCGTCCGTGAACATCTCCTTGGCCAGTCCGCTCCACTGCTTGGTGACCCGGGCGACCTCTCTTTCCTGCCTGTAGATCATGAAGGTCTTGGGCCTGAGCAGCGGCCCGCGGATCTCGGCGACCGGCCTGCCGCCCGACCCCTCGATCGTCAGTTTCCGGGACGGGAATGAGAAGCGGCGCTGCAGGGACCCTACTCTCCGGCCGGACCCGTCGCTGACGTGCAGGTGGGAAAAGAACCAGTAGAAGCTGCGGCTGGCCGTTATGAGTTCGTTTCCGTCCAGATCGGTGACGTGCAGGATAAGGGGCCTGTGGCCCTTGAGGAATATGCGGCTGATCGTGCTCGATTCCTCCTGGGCGTGCAGTAGCGGATCCCCCTGGGCCGTCATTACCGTGTACCTGTTGGCCGTTTCGAAGCCTGTGATCGCCTCGAGTCGTTCGACTTTCTGCTTGATCATCAGCTCCGAATAGTTAGTCAGGTCGAACTGCATGGTCACCTCCTGCTTCTGGTTGATCGCTCCCTAGCCAGTTTCCCGCCGCCAGGCGCTGTGCGGGACTTTCTATATTAGCGATGTTAGCTGCGCCGGCCCTAGGGCTTTCTCATCAAGAATTGGCCGGGTCAGCACGGCCGAACGCCGGAGAAGCGAGGGTGCAGACATCGCCTGTCTTCGCCACCGGACGCCCCGATCCGACGCAGGCAGGCAGGGTGGGCGTAGGCCGCCGCCGTTAGGTTGGCTGAGGCTCCCGGCATAGCACTCTAGCTGTCCCACTCACTCCCAGTCGTCGGCAGCCGTTGGATTGGGCAATCCCGCCGAAGATAGGTTCCGGGACGCGTTCCCCCGGGGGCCTGGCAATTGCCTCAAGGGTTTTGAATCTGGGGGTCTGATCTCCCTTTCCAGCCGCATCAATGTCGCTCGATCGATGTCCGCCGCACGGCCCGGACATCGCCTCAACCTTGCGATCAGACGATGCTTAAGGTTGCAATCGGACGCCACCGTGACTCGGTTGGCGCCTCGGTCGTTTGGTCCACAGGTCCAGGTTTCCAGCTTCTGGACTCACGCCTGCGGCGAGGATTAGGTCGGACGTCTCGACCTGATCCGCAAGGTTCGAACCAGCCTATTGGGCCTAGGGCATTTGCCCTATGGCGGCGTGGTCAGCGCGCTGGCGTCGACGGGATGATTTCGCCATGACCGCCGCCTCTATTCCCGGCTGCGGTGAGCAACAATCGCTTCACCCGGGCGGATCGGCGTGTGCGGTGGAAGCTGGCCCGATCCGTGGGCCCGCAGCCCACGGTCTCTCCGCCAACGCCGACCCGTCGTCGATGCACACTGGCAGTGCGCGCTCCGCACCGGACGCTTTTGGGGAGTCCACCCTCTGGCGCTCTGCGCGCGAGGCTTCGGCCCGTTCATTCGGGTCGGGGAGCATCCCAGGGATTGACTACCTCTATGTCCAGAGGTCGGAAGTCAGCGACGTTTCTTGTGGCCACGGCCAGAGCGTTCGCCTTGGCTATGCCCGCGATCAGCACGTCGACCAGATCGACGGGGTGACCGGACCGCCAGGCGCTTGCCCGGAACTCGGCGGCCCACTCCGCCCCGGCCCTGTCCAGGGTCAATATACGGTGGCCGTAGGTGGCGATGAAGCTCGCCTGCATCCTGGACAGTCGGCCTCGTCGTTCTCCACGCGGGAGCAGCCGCACCCCGTACTCGACTTCATGTATCAGGATGGACGACAGCCACACATCGTCACGCCCGGTCAGGAAGGCCAGCACTTTCGGTTCCGGAACGTCCCGCGTCAGTTCCGAAATGACGTTGGTATCCAGGAGGTAGCCGGTCACCGCTCCTCCTCAGTCAGCGAAGGGGATCGGGCGGCTGGAGTTCCGTTCCGGCACTTCGAAATCCGTGCCCCTGGGCACGTTCTCTATGAGCCACTGGCCCAGTGGCTTGGCCGGAGGGCTCTTCTCCTCCCAAACCGCCGCCGGGACTACGACGAATGGCCTCCTGGTGCCTATCCGTTGCGGCCCCTCCGATTCCGCAAGCCTCAGTATCTCGGACAGCTTGGCCTTGGCCTGGGCCACTGTCCACACGCGGTGGATTTGAGTCTCATTCACAGTTCGGCCTCACCTGCAGAACTTGATATGGTTCATTATAGACTATATCGGCCGGCCACTCTGAACTGCCCCCATTCTTCGTACCAGTCGATATGTTATTGCCACCAGCGCCGCTCATGGGCCTCGGGCTCTAGCGATCAACGGGCGTACTCAGCAGGGCGGGGGACTGGCGGCGCGGGGTTTCGGCTACATCCTCTTCCAGGTCGGCTCAGTGGCCACCAGGCGGTCTCGGTGTCAGGGGACTGGCGCGTGACCCTTAGGCTCGAGGACGGACATGCGGTCGACGTTGATTACGCGGACTATCACTGACGAGGTGACAGCAATGGAAATGCACAACCCTCCCCATCCGGGCGAGATCATAAGGCACGAATGCCTGGAACCGTTGGGTTTGACAGTAACGCGGGCAGCTCAAGGATTGGGAGTAACTCGTCAGGCGCTCTCGGATTTGGTGAACGAGAAGGCTGGGGTATCGGTAGAGATGTCCATTCGACTATCCCTAGCGTTCGGCTCCACACCTGAGAGCTGGCTTGGGATGCAGACGGCCTATGACCTGTGGCAAGTTCGAGAAAGGGCAGAGCATATACAGGTTGAGAAATTCAATTCTGCTGCCCTGACGTAGCAATAAGAGGGACAGCAGGTCGCTCGTGACCGTCTGGTAGCGGATGAGATCAATGGGCACCGGTGGCCGCTGGAAAGCGATCTACGAGAGGGAACGGACTTCTTCACCTAGAATGCGGCGATGAACAGAGGATCACCGGTGTCCGAAATGGCGACGGAAGACGGCGAATAAGAGGATCATATCCTCGTGGCTGGCTCATCACGTTTGGAAGACAACAGCAGCCCCGGCAGAATTACGACAGACTGCGACAACCCCGGTTAATCTAGGGGCGTAAAGGCTGTATCGGCGCCCGCAGGCCAGTTCAAATGCGCGATCGCTGGCGATAGGGCTGCTCGCGCAGCCTCTAGCGAACGGTGCGGACGCCCTTGTGGTCGGATGCGGAGAAACCTAACTTAAGAATGACAGCAGTCCGGAGGAGCAACGTGCCATGAAAGGCGTCTTTCCGATCCTCTACACCCCGTTTGACGATGACGGACGGGTCGACTGGGATGATCTTGCGGCCGAGGCCGAGTGGCTCGTCGCTGCTGGTGCAGATGGTCTCGGCCTTGCGATTGGCAGCGAGGTATTTAAGCTATCCGACTCCGAGAGGGATCGGGCGCTCAAGGTGGTCGTCGAGCAGGTGGGCGGCCGCGCCGATGTGGTCATGCACGCCGGCGCCCCCGGTACCGACGTGGCCATGGGGTACGCAAGGCGAGCCGCCGAGCTCGGGGCCGACGCGCTCATGGTGACGCCTCCGTCCTTCCTGCCCGTGTCGGCCGACGTGATCGTCGAGCACTACCGGCGGGTTGCCGAGTCGGCCAACTTGCCCATCTTCATCCAGGACATCTGGACGATGCCCATACCCCCGGCGGTCGCTGTTCGCATCGCCAGGGAGGTGCCTCAGGCCCGCTACGCGAAGGCGGAGACCCCTCCGACACCGGACAGGACGGCCGAGCTCAAGGCGCTCGGGGGAGAGGATGTGACGGTGTTCGGGGGACTGGGGGGCGTCAGCTACGTCCCTGAGCTCCGCAGGGGCGCGGTGGGCACGATGCCCGGTCCGGCGGTGCCGGAGGCCTTCGTGAGCGCATGGAAGCTGTGGCAGGCGGGCGACGAGTCTGGTGCGGAGGCGGAGATGGAGCGCGTGGCCCCTCTGCTCGCCCTCCTGATGCGGTCGATCGATGGCTCCTATCACCTGACAAAGGAGATCCTTAGGATGCGCGGGGTGATCCGGTCGACGGGCGTGCGGATGCCGACAGAGAGGCCGGACCGCCTGGCCTTTGAAGAGACCGTCCGGCTCCTGGACCGACTGGGGGTGATCGACCGGCAGTAGGTCGCCTACGCCCCTGCCTAGGGGTGGCGGCCGGCCAGGCGGATCGTCCGCTCCGCCCCCACGCCGCCTGATGGGCGACGGCGCTGGTGCAGCAGGGCCGAGAGCACGGTGGCCGCCAGGGCCATGCCGAGCGCCACGGCGAAGGCCCGGTCGTAGCTGCCGAAGTGGTCGAAGAACCTGGCGCCGACGTATGCGCCCACGCCCCCTGCGACCTGGTGGATCATCGAGACGATTCCGGTCACCGTGCCGAGGTAACGCCGGCCGAATATCTGTCCGGCGAAGATTACGGCCAGCGGCGCGGTGATCAGGAATGTGGAGCCGTAAAGCAGGGCGAACGCGACGATGCTGGGCGTCGTCTGGCTGGTCATGATGAAGGCGAAGATGGCGGTCCGCACGACAAAGCACAGCACCGACGGAACGGCCGGCCCGTACCGATCGGACAGGTAGCCCGAGAGCATCACCCCGCCAAGGGCCATCAGGCCCATCAGCGCAAGGATGTTGCCGGCCAGAAGGTCGCCCAAGTTATGATCGATGGCGAATGCCACCACGTGAGTGGAGACGAAAAAGTCCTGGAAGCCGCAAATGGCAAACATGCCGATGAGCAGCCACATGTGGCGTGACCTGGCCAGGCCGGGCAGGCTTCCCACGGGAGCGATGGGCCTCTCGGCATCGACAGAGTCTGCGTTGGCCGGCCCGCGCGGCTCATCGCCATCCCCCGATGTGTCCGCAGGCCCGACGCATGGATCGCAGGACGCGGCGGGCCGGGAACGGGCAAACATCAGCACCAGGGGAACGACAATCAGCAGGTTGGCCGCTCCCAGCACGGCGTAAGAGGTGCGCCATCCGATGGAGGAGAGCAGGGAGGCGAGGACCGCGATTATGACCAGCTGGCCGACGGCCATGCCGGCGATGGCGGCCGAGTTGGCTATCCCCCGAGAACCGCTCCACCACCGCGTCACCATGACGCTGACGGTCGGAATCGATGAGCCGGCGTTGCCCAGGGCGAAGACGATCCCGTACAGGACGAACACCTGCCAGTACGCCGTTACGCCCCACATCAGGCCGGTACCGATGGCCACCAGCATGACCGAGCCCGCGAGTATGAGTCGAAGGTTCCCCCCGTCCACGATGCGACCGACGAAGGGCATCGCCAGCGCGGAAACCACCATGAAGGTGGTCAGAGCGAGGGTCAGGGACGACCTGCTCCATCCCAGGTCCTCTGACATGGGCACGAGCAAAAGCCCGAAGGCGAACACGGCCCCGCCGCCGAAGAACAGGACGGTAAAGCCCGTTCCCAGGATTGCCCAGTTGGGAGGAACTCTTCTTAGCGCGAAACGACGGGCGACTTTATGCCTCGGCTCGGGCGCCCCCTGGTCTCGCCGCACCGCGGGCTGCGGGAGGGGCCGGGGGCAGCCTAGCAGCGCTCTGTGAGGCGGTCAAACCACGCGCCCGAGAGCATATCCGGCTGTGGCTCAGGCTCCGGGCTGCCGGGCGGGCATGCGGCCTTCCTTGACAGTCTGTTGGGGCCCGATACAATCAGGCGCGCCCCGGTGCGCCGCCCGTGTCTACTGGCGCCGATGCGCCCTGATATCCGGCGATGAGATGCGCGGTCGGGGCCGGTGGGCAGAAGGGGTTTTCTTCGGGTTGATTAGGTGAACGGGCAACAGCTCATAGACAAGACCAGGGCCGGTGGCGTCGTCTACGGCTCGATGGTCACCGCGGGCAGGAGCCCCCAGTGGGCATCTCCCGTGGCAGACCTGGGTCTGGACTACGTGATCATCGATACCGAGCACACCCCGCGCGGGCGCACGGACGTCGCCGACTACATCGCCGCGCTGCCGGCCGATGGTCCGGCGCCGATCATAAGGGTGCCCGTTCCCGCCTCCCACTACATCACCATGGCCATCGACGCCGGCTCCCACGGCGTCCTCGCCCCCTACTGCGAGACGGTCGACGAGGTCCGGGAGGTCGTGGGGGCGACAAAGTGGAGGCCGCTCAAGGGCGCGCTGCTGCGCAGGGTCGTCGAGGAGGGCATCTTTCCGAGCGATGAGACGCGCAGGTACCTTGAGGGCCTTAACCGCAACTCGGTGTGCATAATCGGCATCGAGAGCGTTCCGGCCGTCGAGGCCCTTCCCAGTCTGCTCGAGGTAAAGGGGGTGGACGCTGTCTTCGTCGGCCCCAATGACCTCACGGTGACCCTGGGCGTTCCCGACCAGTACGATCACCCGGACTACGAGGCCGCCCTGAGGAGGATCATCAAGGTCAGCACCGAGAGGGGCGTGCCCGTGATGATCCACCACCAGACGGTCGATCTGACGACAAAGTGGCTCGGTGAGGGCGCGCGCTTCGTGCTGCACTCCAGCGACTCTCGGCAGATGCATGCCAGCTATCGCTCCAACTTTTCTAAGATAAAGGCGGCGGGCTCGGAGATCAGCGGTGAGGCCGCCGAGGAAATTGGCGAGTCTCGGGAGGTCGTCTGATGACCACCGAATCGGCCCTCGTCCCCAGGAAGGTGGTTTAGCCACATGGACCTGACAATCGTCGCCGGACCGTTCGGTGGAGTGACCGAGGGCCCGGCCTGGGATGGGCAGCTGCTGCTGTTTACGCACATCCCGACCAGTCGCATTCTCTCCTACGACCCGGCAACCCGCCTGACCTCGATCCACCGCGCCGGTACGAACTGGTGCAACGGGACGATGTTCGATGGGGAAGGGTCTTACTTCGGCTGCGAGGGAGGCGCGCGCCGGGTCGTCCGCTATGAAGGAGACCAGGCGACGGTGCTCTCGGACGCGTTCGAGGGCAACAGGTACAACATCCCCAACGACCTGGCCATCGACGATGAGGGCCGCATCTGGTTCACCGATCCGTTCTACGAGGGCGCAGGAGGGGAGTGGTCGGACGACCGCTCGGAGATGGACCTCGATCACGAGTCCGTCTACCGGCTCGACCCCGGCCCCGACGGCGGCTACTCGTCCACCCGGGTGACCTTCGACACGACCCGCCCGAACGGACTGCTCTTCAATCTCGATCACTCGATCCTGTACGTGGCGCAGAGCGGGCACAGGCCCGATGAGAAGCGCGAGCTTCGGGCCTACCCCGTGGGCTCCGACGGCACCCTCGGGGAGGGGGAGGTGCTGCACGACTTCGGGCAGTGGCGCGGCATCGACGGGATGGTGCTCGACACCGGGGGCAACATTTGGGCGACGGCCGGCACCGCGGCCGGCGGCCCCGGCCCGAGCGTGTACCAGTTCTCCCCGGGCGGTTCCGTGATCGAAAGGCACCACGTCCCGGTGGACAATCCGACGAACTGCACGTTCGCCGGTCCCGATCTGAGCGAACTCTATGTGACCTCGGCCGAGGGATACCTTCTGTGGGGCAGGACCGAGGCGCAGGGGCGGCTCTGGTTTCCGGCGGCGGCCGGGTAGGGCAGGGCGCCGTGAGCAGAACCCTCAGGCTACCTGAGAATAGCGGCCGGGGGCCGTCGGGGCATGGCTGATGCGATCCGGGTGGGCATCGTCGGGGCCGGCGCCAACACGCGCCTAAGGCACATCCCGGGCTTCCAGGCGATCGAGGGGGTCGAGGTGGTCTCGGTGTGCAACCGCTCTGAGGCCTCGAGCCGCCGGGCCGCTGAGGAATTCGGCATCCCCGGAATCCACGAGCACTGGACCGACCTCGTGGAAGACCCCGCCGTAGACGCCGTGTGCATAGGGACATGGCCCTACATGCACATGACCGTCACCCTCGCATGCCTTGAGGCCGGTAAGCACGTGCTGACCGAGGCGAGGATGTCGATGGATGCCGAGGAGGCAAGGACCATGCTGGAGGCCTCGCGTCAGAGGCCGGACCTGGTGACCCAGGTGGTGCCCTCGCCGTTCACCTTCGCCGTGGACCGCACGCTGATCAGGCTGGTCTCCGATGGATTTCTCGGCGACCTTCTGGCCGTAGACCTTACGAGCCACTCGGGGGGATTCGTCGAACGTGAGTCGCCAATGCACTGGCGCTACGACCGGGACCTATCCGGCCTCAACGTGATGCTCATGGGCATCTGGTACGAGGCCATCATGCGGTGGATCGGTCCGGCCACCTCCGTTACGGCGATCGGAAGAACCTACGTCGGGACCCGTAGGGTACCGGGGGGCGCCGCGCATGCCATCTCCATTCCGGACCACGTCGAGATACTGGCCGAGTTCGCCTCGGGGCCGGTCGGACGGCTCCGGTTCTCGTCCGTCACCGGCCACGCCCCGGGTGACCGGATATGGCTGTACGGGTCGGAGGGCACCATCAGGGTGGAGACCGCGGGCGCGCTCGATGCGGATGGACTTCACATGGAGCGGGTGACCCTTTCGGGCGGACGCGCTGGCGAGCCCGGCCTTTCGCCGATAGAGATTCCCGAGGACGAGTGCGGCGACTGGCGAGTTGAGGAAGAGTTCATCGGAGCCATCCGGGGCCAGGAGCCGGTCAGGCTGACCACCTTCGAGGACGGCGTAAAGTACATGGAGTTCACCGAGGCCGTCCACCTCTCCTCGAGGGAGCGCACGACGATCAATCTACCCCTCTAGGCCCCCCGGCCAGGCCGATGGCTCCCGCCGCCGGGTGGGTCGGAACGGGGACCGCCGCCGCCCTTTAGGAGGTCATATTTGACTCTGGACGAAGCGACCATACGCGCGGAGATACCCGCGGTGGCAAAGATGGTGTACCTGAACACCGGTTGGTCCGGCCCGTCTCCTACCTACGTGGTCGAGGCCATCGAGGAGCGCTTAAGGTACGAGAGCTACAGCGGTCCCACCTCCCCCGACGTGCAGGAGTCGGGACGCCAGATCCGCGACAGGTCAAAGCGGGCGGTCGCGAGGCTGTTCGGCGCCGCCCCCGAGGAGGTTCTCCTCACGGAGAACACCACCGAGGGCGTCAACGTCGTCGTCAACGGCCTTTCGTTCAGCCCGGGCGACGAGGTCGTCGTCTGCGACCTTGAGCACCCATCGGTGCTGCTGCCGGCCTACAGCCTTAAGGCCACCCGGGGCGTGGAGGTAAAGATCGTGAGCCCGGCCCCGAACGCCTCAAGCGCCGAGGTGGCCGGCCTGTACGGCGAGGCGATCGGGCCGAGGACCCGGCTGGTGATGCTCAGCCACGTTCAGTACTCCTCCGGGCTCCGGATGCCGATCGCCGAGATCGCGGCCATGGCGCACGAGGCTGGTGCCAGGGTGCTTGTCGATGGCGCTCAGGGCCCGGGCCACGTCGCGCTCGACATGGGAGAGCTGGGAGCCGACTTCTACTCGTCCCCAGGGCAGAAGTGGCTGCTGGGACCGGACCAGACCGGCGCGCTCTTCGTCCGGCGCGAGCTCATCGCCGAGCTGCGGCCTGCGCGGGTGGGCTTCGGGTTCGCCGAATCGTTCGACCAGACCGGTGACTTTCAGGAGAGGGGCGACGATATAGAGAAGTTCATGGTCTCGACGACGAGCGCTCCGCTGCGGTCCGGCTACCTCGCAGCGGCCGAAAGAGTGCTCGATCTGGGCATGGAGGCCATAGAAGCCCGGCAGCTGGCCCTTGCGGCGCGGCTGAAGGAGCGCCTCTCCGAGGCCCCCGGGGTGCGTATCCTGTCCCCCCTGGAGGGGCCGGAATGCTCTGGCCTTACCACCTTCGTGGTTGAGGGCAGGCCCGCCGCGGAGGTTGCCGCGCGGCTCTGGGATGCCGAGGAGAAGATCCTGGTGCGCCCGATCAGCTTCCCGTCCGCCGTGCGCGCGTCGACGTCCTTTTTCAACACCGAGGAGGAGGTGGACATACTGGCCGACGCGGTGGGGGCCCTTTCGGTTTCGGCCTAGAAGGAGGCGACTTCTTCCGGGCGATGGAGGCTCCGTTAGCGGGAAGGCTTTTCGAGATTCAGCTTCCTGTGTCGCAAGTCATGTCATGAGTATGTCGCAAGTCTTGGCACAGGTTATCGCAAGATCAGGGGATCTCAGTAGAGAGCACGTATTCGAGCCGGTTCGTGCTGCCTCGACGGAGGAGTAATCCGTTCTCCGTCAGATCCCTGAGGTCGCGTTGGAGTGTACGGCGCTGGACTCCCGGACAGATATGCTCAAACTCCCTGATTGTGACTTTGCCGTACTCCAGTGCGTGACGGACGGCGAGTACCTGCCGATCCGTTAAGCCGTGTCGGCGGGCTAGGATGTCCTGTCGAATCGCCAACTCGCCTCGCTGCTTGACCTCGGCGAGCTGGGTGGCAAGGCCGTCGGTGAAGAATTCGACCCAGCCCGTCATGTCCATATTCTTGCGTCGTACGCTTTGAAGAGCTTGGTAGAAGGCCATGCGGTCCCGGTCATAGAACTCACTGATGGTGAACAGCCGCTTTAGGTCATAGCCCGCTCGGTAGAGACATAAGGTCGAGAGCAGCCTGGACGTGCGACCGTTGCCGTCTATGAACGAATGGATGTGAGCCAACTGGAACTGGGCAATCCCACTTACGATGACAGGATGTATGTCGCCTGGTCGGTTCAACCAGTCAATTAGATCGCGTATGAGAATGGGAACGTCGCCGGGTGGGGGCGGCGTGTAGATCGTTTCGCCGGTCGCCGAGTTGACAACAAAGTTCTGGACCCGGCGGTATTGCCCCGGTGCGGCGGATCCGCCACGGACGCCTGAAACCAGGTGCCTGTGGATCTCAAGGATAAGTCCCTCGGTGATTGGCCCTCCGTGGTTCAGGCACGCGATGACAAACTCGAAGGCATCGCGGTAGTTGAGGAGTTCGCGCGTGTCGTCCGGATCCGCCCCGGGAACATCATCGCCCGCGAGAAGGCCTGCAGCCTCCTCAATCGTGAGACGGGTTCCCTCGATGTGCGTCGTATGGTGTGCTTCTAGTAGAAAGGCCCGCGAGCGCATGGAGTCGATCCATTCATCCGAGAGGCTCGCGGCCTCAAGAAATCCGCGGGCGCGCTCGATCTCGGTGAGGGCCGCCGTAATCGCGTTGGTAATGGAGAAGCGCGGAGTGAATCTCATGCTGCACCCCCTCTCACCTCATTATCGCAAGCCGGTGCCTGTATCGCCTCCGGCCCGCCCAACAGAGCCTTGGGGTGTCCGCAGAGTCGGCAGCGCGCTTCCATGCTGATACTTTTTCTGATCGATTTCCGGCCCCAGAGGTAGCCGTAGAGCATGTTCTCCCGCAGGCGAGCTGCAAGTCGCAGCAACTCGGTGATCTCCGATAGATTGCCAGCCGACCAACGACAACATAGTCGGACGTTTGAAAACGCCATGCCTTTTGGGTGGGTCGACTCGGTAGGAATCCCTCCGGTCTCCCCGCAACAGGCCCGCGGTCCCTGCTGATCGGGCCGGACCTGCCCCTGCGGACATGTACGCAGCCGACCTTCACGTCCATTCCAGATTCGCATTCAATACCAGTAAGAGTCTCGACCTCGGCGAGCTGAGCCGCTGGGCGGGCCTTAAGGGGATCGACCTGCTGTCGACCGGGGATTTCACGCATCCGGCCTGGCTGGGGGAGATCTCCGGGCAGCTGACCGCCCTCGGCAACGGGCTGTACGAGTTCGGGGGCGTCAGGTTCGTGCTGGGCACCGAGGTGAGCTCGGTGAGCAGGCTCGGCGGACGAAGCAGGCGGATACACCTGCTCATCTTTGCGCCGTCGCTTCAGGCCGCCGCCAGCGTGAGCGCCGCGCTGGCCGCCTACGGCCGGTTGGATGCCGACGGGCGCCCGACGCTATGCATATCGCCGCGTGACCTGTGCCATCGACTCCACGACATCGACCCCCTCTGCTTTGTGATTGCCGCCCACCTGTGGACCCCCTGGTTCGGAGCCTACGGGGAGAGGTCGGGCTTTGACTCCATCGAGGAGTGCTTTGGGGATGCGGCGCCCCTGGTCCACGCCGTCGAGACGGGCCTTTCCGCCGATCCGGCCATGGCCTGGGCCGTGCCGTCCCTCGACGATGTCTCGCTCGTCTCGTTCTCGGACGCCCACTCGGCGCCCAACCTGGGCAGGGAGCTGACCGTTCTACCGGGAGAGCCGAGCTATCAGGGACTGCTCGACTCGCTCCGGGGCCAGGGCATCGCCCTGACGATCGAGTACCACCCGGCGGAGGGCAAGTATCACCACACCGGTCACCGAAGGTGCGGCTACCGGACCGCCTTTGCGGACGATCCCGGGGCCCTGTGCCCGGTCTGTGGTCGCAAGCTCACGGTCGGGGTCCTTCAGAGGGTCAGCGAGCTGGCCGGCCGGTCGGTGCGAACGTGGACCGATGAGAGCGGCCTCACCCATGGCGACACCGGCAGGCCCCCTTTCCGCCACCTGGTGGGGCTGGCCAGGGTGGTTTCCGAGGCGCTCGGCGTGGGGCCGAACTCTGCGCGGGTGAGGGCGCAGTGCCTTCGGCTGGCGCAGGAGCTTGGCGGCGAGCTGGCGGTGCTCTTGGACGTTCCGCTCGCTGAGATCGCGGCGGTCGGCACCGAGCGAATAGCCGAGGGCGTGGGCAGGGTGCGATCGGGCCGGGATCTGTCCATCGAGCCCGGCTACGACGGCGTGTACGGAAGCGTGCGGATCTGGCCGGGGCGGGGGGAATAGTTTCGGGCCCGGCTGGTATAATCCGGCCACCCGTTCACGGGCCCGTAGCTACCGAAGCTAGTCCGCGCAAGTGGGAGAGGTGGCGATGGCAAAGCAGACCATTCGGCTGGAGCCGGTTACTCGCGACGACGTCGACAGGATTGGACGGTGGCTTGACGACGACGAGGTCGCCGAGAGTTGGTTTGGCCGCTACTCTTACGGCGACCCCGCACACCTCGGCTACAACCCTTCGGAGGTTACCTCCGCGGCGGAGGATGACTGGCAGGAGATGTTCGACAACCCCGATCACCGCATCCTGTCCGTCAGGACCGAGTCGGGCGATCACATAGGCGAGGTGCACGTCGCGATCGAGGAGACCCTTGGCGACGGACAGCTGTCCATCCTCATAGGACGCAAGGACCTCTGGTACAAGGGCTACGGCACCGCGGCCGCCTCGGCCGCCCTCGACGCCTGCTTTAACGAATGGGGCCTTTACCGGGTCTGGGTCGATGTGCCCGAGTACAACGAGGCGGCCCGCAATATGTTCGAGCACCTTGGCTTCGTGCACGAGGGCACCCTGCGAAAGAGCAGGCCGCACGAGGGTGCGCGCTTCGACTCGGTGGTCATGGGAATCCTTGCCGCAGAGTACGCCGCCCACGAGCACCCCGTGGGCGTGCACGTAGTCTAGGCGCCGCGGATCTCTACTCTTCCCGGTCCCGTCCGGGGCCCCCGCCGGCCAGCCCGGCCAGACGCCTTGTGAGCACCGCCCGGCGGCGGCGGTACTCCTCCTCGTCCATGCCGTCCTCGCGGCGGCGTCGATCGAGGTCCGCCACCATGGCGATCACCAGCTCGCGCTCATCGGGCGGCGCCCTCCTGCCGGGGGCCGGAAGCCGGCCCGAGCGGCGGTTGCGCCACAGAACGTAGCCGGCGGCGGCGGCGGCGAGCACGCCGAGCGCCACCGGCGCCGCCAGCTCCCAGCGGATGGACCGGAAGGTCTTGACGGCCCGGTCGCCGAAGCCCGGAACGGGAAGGTCGGTGAGCGTGAAGCCGAGGTCGTGGCCCTTGGGTACGCCCGCCACCTCCAGGACGTTGTAGGGCTGGCCCCCGATGTCGATTTCGCCGGCCTCCCCGATGGAGACGTCGGCCAGGCCGGCGACCTGGTTCGGGATCACGACCCGCAGCAGATCGGCACCGTACCGGAGGTTTCGCCGGAAATCGAGGTTGGCGCCGGAGTATGGGAACTGGTACGAGTACAGCACCTCGTGCGTTCCCGGAGGAACGCTCGCCGAGACGCCGAACCCCCGGTCGACCTGGAAAACGTCCGCCACCAGCAGGCTGGTGTCCACCCTCAGGTCGCGGGTCCGGTCGGGCAGCCCGAAGCGGATAATCTGCATGGGCTCTGGGCCGGGCACATAGGTAAGGTCCGAGGCGTTGACCAGGCGCACGATCTCGAGCACGGTCAGGGTCTGCGATACTGGATCCGCGGACTCGATCAGCAGCGATACCAGCGTGGCGCTGAGCACCTCGTCGCTGCGTATGGGCTCGTATATCGCCAGCTCCACCGGCTCGGGCTCGCCCTCCGACAGGTCGAGATTCGCCCCGTAGAGGGCGCCCTTGTAGATGACCGAGACGCCGTAGGCGATGTCCGGGTCGTAGACGATGCCGGAAAAGACGAACTCACCGTCCGGACCCGCCTGGGTGCGGCTCTCGTTCAGCATCTCGACGGAGTTCTGGTGAAACACCACCGACAGCCCATCCACCGGATCGCCGCCCACGGTGCCGTTGATCACCCGTCCCTGGATCGTAAGGGAGCCTTCCTGCGCCTGGGCAGAGGCCGGCTGCGCCCCGGCGACTCCGATGGCCAGCGCGGCGGCGGCGATCAGCGCGAGGACGATCGCGGTGCTCGGACGCAGCCGGGGTCCGGGACCCCTCCCCGTGGGTGGGCTCTTGATCGCCCTTACAGTCATTGGCCTTCGCCGCCGGTCCGGGTCCCGAGCGCCCTCTCCCTGGCCCGGTCGACCTCTGCCTTCATGCGGGCGAGGAGCTCTTCCTGCTGCTGGTCCTCAAGGTCCATCGCCTTCATTACGAGCGCGGCCTCGGTCGTGTACTGCTCCCTGAGCCAGCGGTAGTCCTCGTCGCTCAGGTTGCCTATGGACAGCTCGAGCTCTGCGGTCTTGAGGCCGGCAAGGGCGCTCTCCCAGCGCCGCGTGAGCTCCGCGGTTACGCTGGATTCGTCGTCGTCGAACTCGTCCGAGCCGAGCCTCCTTGCGAGGGGATACAGGACGATTACCGCCGGCACCAGTGCGATCAGCACGGCGATCAGGACTAGCAAGGATCAGACATCCCGGCTCCCGCGCCGGCGCCCGGCCTCAGGTGCGCGCGCATGGGCGAATTGCGACCCGCCGGCCCGCGACCGCTCAGGCGCCCGCCGGCTGGCTGCCCCTCGGTATGCGTGCCGATGCCGCGGAGGGGTGGCGCTGCGGCGAGAGGGCGAAGATCGCCCCCAGGGCCATGATTGGGCCGGACATCCACATCCACCAGACCAGCGGGTTTACGTGGATGCGAAAGACCGCGCCCCCGTCGTCGGCGAGCTCGGATGGGATCACGTAGAAGTCCTCAAGGGGCGTGGACCTGATGGACGCACGCGTGGCGGCGATGCGAAGGTCCGGGTAGAAGGTGCGGGTCGGTTCCATGATCCCGGCGTAGTCATCGCCCACGTGCAGCTCGAACCGGGCGATCTGCTCCTCCCTGTCGGGGAACAGCAGCCGGTCCGAGTCGATGTAGGTGATGGTGTACTGCTCGATGGTGAGCGATTGCCCGGGGCTGAGGGCCACGTCGCGCTGGATGCCGTAGAAGGACGATGCGACCGCCCCGATCGCCAGCATGAGTATGCCGAGGTGGACTATGTACCCGCCGTACCTGGGCCTGTTGCTCGCAAGGAGCCGCCCGAAGGCCGCCCAGACCGGCTCTCCCCTCCGGGCCCGAGAGCGCGTGCCCCGGAACCACTCGTGGAGGATCGCGGCGGCCGCGACCGCGCACAGGGCGATCGCCAGGGCCGCGACGGGCTGTCGGACCCCCAGCGCGGCAACGACCGCTCCCGTCACGGCGCCCGCCGCAAGCGGCACGGCGAGCGCGCGGGCCAGGTTGCGGACCGTGGCCCGCCTCCACGGAAACAGCGGCCCGACCCCCATCAGCACGATGATGCCGAGCAGCACCGGGCCGGCGGTGCGGTTGTAGAACGGCTCGCCCACGGTCACGGTGTTGCTGTCGACCGCCTCTGAGAGCACCGGGAAGATCGTGCCCCACAGCGTTATCGCCGCCACCACCAAAAACAGCACGTTCTGAAGCAGGAACATGGCCTCCCGGGACAGCATCGACTGAAGTCGCCCGCGGCTCCTGAGCGTGTCCATGCGCCAGAAGAAGGCGGCCAGGGAGCCGAGCAGGGTGACGCCCATGAACATCAGGAACAGCCATCCCATCGTCGACTGTGCGAAGGAGTGGACCGAGGGCACGGGCCCCCCGCGATTGATGAACATGCCCATCTGGGCGAGCGTGAAGGCGAGGATGACGATGACAACGTTCCACATCCGGAACATCCCCTGGCGCCTCTGGACCATGATCGAGTGGATGAACGCGGTCATCGCGAGCCAGGGCATCAGGGCGGAGTTCTCGACCGGGTCCCATGCCCAGTAGCCGCCCCACCCCAGGATCGTGTAGGCCCACCAGGCCCCGAGCAGCAGGCCGAGGGTGAGTATCAGCCAGGAGATCATCCCCCAGATGCGGCCCAGGTCGACCCACTCGTCGCGCCCGCCGCGCCCTGCGAGCATCGCGCCCATGGCGATGCTGAACGGGATCGCCACCGCCACCAGGCCCGTCATCTGGACGGGCGGATGAATGAACATGCCGAAGTGGATCAGCAGCGGGTTTATGCCCGCCCCGTCGGGCGGGGCGACCGGCAGGCGCTCAAGGGGGTTGGCCAGGAACACGATTATCCCGAGGAAGAACGTAAGGACCAGCGCCATGATGCCGATGGCCATGGGAGTCGTGTGCGGCAGGCTCCGCCGGATCGTGAGCGCGGCGATCGCCGCCAGTATCGAAAAGACCAGGGCGATGAACAGGAGCGATCCGGCATTGCCCGCATAGAGCGCCACCCACGTGTAGACCTGGGGCATCGCAAGGCTGGAGTTCTCGGCAACGTACCGGACGGAAAAGTCGTTGGTGATGAAGGCGTACATCAGCGCCGCGGTCGAAAGCGCGAGGATCACGGGGATCGAGTAGAGGCCGCGCCTTGCGCTCACCGCAAGCTCCGGCACCCGCCTAAGCCCGGCCGCGAGCGATGCGACGGCCACGTAGGCGGCCACGACCAGCCCGACCGAGAGGGCGATGTTGCCGGCGTCAACTACCATCTAGGCCCCCCGCCCTGTGCCCTGCCCAGCTGGCATGCGCGGGTCACTGCCTGGAATCCGGGTCGCCCAGGAGGTGATCGATCCTCTCGGCGTAGCGGCGGTATTCATCATCGGTAAGCTCGGTGCCCGTCAGGACCTCGGCCGGCTCGCGCCCGCGCCTCATCGACCGGATTGCAAATGCTGCGGCCGCTGCTGCTGCGGCCACGCCCACGGGGGGCAGGATCCATATGAGCAGCGAAAAGCCCCGCGCAGGCGGCGAGAGAAGCACGCTGTCGCCGTAGGACTCTACGAAGTGATCCTTGATCTGCTGCTCGGTCCAGCCCTGGCCGAGCCGGTCCAGGACGATGCCCCGCATCCTTGCCGCGAGCGGGTTCTGCGACTGGTCGATCGACTCGCCCGGGCAGACCGGGCACATGACCGTCTGGTTGATACGGTGGGCCCTGCTCTCAAGGCTGTCAGGGTTCCCCTCCTGCGAGCAGGCCGCCGTGGCCAGGGTGACGCAGACCCCAAGGGCCGCCAGCAGGGAGGCCGCGCCCGCCGGGATCCGGGGCGCCGGGGCCCTCCACTGTGAAATCTTTCCCATACCCGATAATTCTAGACTACCAGCGGCCCCGGCCTGACCCTGCCGCCCGGGGAGTCAGCCTCGCGATGTCGGCCGTCCGGTCCCGGCGGGCCGCCTGCGGTTTGACCGCGCCGCGCCGCTGGCCATATCGTTCCGCCGGAGCCTGATCGGCAAATGGAAGAGGATGAAACAGGAAGAGCATCGGACTGAGCGGGGGGAATCGGTCCCCGGCGGGGCAAGGCCCAGGCTGCGCGCCCTTGACCCGAAGCTCATCGAGCACGAGGGCAGGGACTTTCTATACCTTCGCGATCCGCTCTCGCTGTCCGGCGACAACGTCCTCGTTCCATCCCCGCTCGTCCCGCTTCTGGCCCTCTGCGACGGGACGCGCGACCTTGCGGGCCTCCGGTCCGCGTTCGCGCTCCGCACGGGCATCGAGATGGGGGACGAACGCCTTACCGGCCTGATCGAGCGTCTCGACTCGGCGCTGCTGCTGGAGGGTCCCAGGTTCGATGCGGCCGCTGCGCAGGCGCTCAGCGAGTACCGGGCGGCCCCCAGCCGAAGGCCCTTTCACGCCGGCGCGGTCTACCCCGAGGGCCCCGCCGAGCTCAGGGAGATGATCGCCGGTTTCTGCGAGGCCGCCCCGGCGGCCTCGGTCGGGGGCGCGGGCGGGCGGCTCGTGGGCATGCTCAGCCCCCACATCGACTTCGTCAGGGGAGGTCGCACCTACGCACAGACGTGGCAGGCCGCGTCGGCCGACCTCGAAGGCATCGAACGGGCGATCGTGCTGGGCACCGACCACATGGGCGGGCCGGCGAACCTTACCCTCACGGGCCAGAGCTACTCGACCCCCCTGGGAACGCTCGTCACCGACGCCGAGGTGGTCGACGGGCTCGCCGGCGCGCTGGGGGCCGATGAGGCGTACCGGGACGAGCTGCACCACCGGAGCGAGCACTCAGTTGAGCTTGCGTGCGTGTGGATGCACAGCTTCCTTGAGTCGCGCGAGCCCGGGCTCGTGCCCGTCCTTTGCGGATCGTTTGCGGGCTTTGTCGAGGGGGAAGGCCGCCCGAGGGGCCAGGCCGGCCTGGCCCGGGCGATCGATGTCCTTGCCGCCGCTGCGGCCGAGCGCCCCACGATCGTGATCGCGGCGGCCGATCTCGCCCACGTCGGACCCGTGTTCGGGGACGCCGAACCGGTGCGCGGCGCTGCGCGGCACGGCCTGGAGCTTCATGACCAGGAGTCGCTGGCGGCGGTCTGCGAGGGCGACGCCGACGGCTTTCTGGACCTTTCGGTCAAAGAGGGGGACAGGCGCCGGATATGCGGCCTGTCGCCGATCTACCTGATGCTGGAGATTCTCAGGCGGGCCCACGGCGCCCCGGCATCCGGGCTGACCATGGGCTACGACCAGTGCCCGGCCGACGAGGACGGGGGCTCGCTCGTGTCGATCGCCGGAGCGCTGCTGTACGCCTAGGCTAGGTCAGCGCGCCAAGGGCGGCCGCGTCTGCGTGCGAGTCCAGGAGCTCGGACATGCGGGCGAGCTTATCGGGGTGATCGAACCGGACCGACTCAACTATCGTCCCCAGGGCCTCCATTGCCGAAATGGTGTCCTGATCGACCACCACAAGGCATGTCTCCTCCTCCTGTGCCTCGTAGAGCACGTACTCGATCGGCTCGATGCCGGCCGTGAGCACGAGGGCCTTTGTCGGCGTGGCGAGCGCGGCCATCTGCAGATCGGGCCTGTCTCCACGTATGACGACCGCCTTGTCTGTGCGGGTCTCAAAGTAGCGGGTGCCCTCGTCCATCAACCAGCCGCCCACGAGGAAGTGCTCGACCAGCTGGTCCGCCCCCTCCTCCTGCCCCAGCAGGAAGCGACCCCCCAGGTGCTCTGCGATCTCCCCGACGGCCACGCCGAGCAGCCTGCGGTCCTCGGGGATCGCGCCGAGCACGCGGGTACCGGCCGCCTCGACCTCCTCGGCGAGGGCGGCGGCCTCGGTCCCCATGTAGGTGCCCCGGCAGTTAAGGAGTACGCCGGCAAGCCGGCCGCCGTAAAGTTCGGTCCGCTCAAGGACGTCGGCCGCGCTCATGCCGTGCCGGTGGCGGGCCACCACAAGGACCGGCGCGCTGAGCGCCTCGGCGAGCCTTAGGCGGTCGCGTGGGTCCAGCTCCGAGGAGGCCTCCACCACCACCGAGTCCGACTCGAGGGCGGCGACGGCCTCCGCCGCGGCATCGAGCTCGCTCCCGGTAAGGTCGCCGTCCGGCAGGGCCGCCGGCCACCTGCCGGCCGCGGTGCCCACGAGCCGCTCGAAGATGAGGCCGTCGGACCCGGAACCCACCTCGTCGCCGGCTCCGAAAGGCTTGATCGCCGCGGCGCTCCGGCCGGCGGCGGCGGCCCTGTGGGCCAGCGTTGCGGCGACGGAGGTCTTACCCTCGCCGGGCTCGGCGGATACGACAATCAGGTTGCCCATAGGGCCCAAATTATAGCGGCTGGCCGACGATTTGACCCCACCAGGGCCGGCTCATGGCGCGCCGGACGACATACCGATCGGGCGGGCGGCTGCTAAGATCGCGAAAGCTCGCCTCAAGGAGGACTACCGATGACCGAAGAAATGTTGGGAAAGACGGCGCTGGTCACCGGCGCGGGCTCGGGCATCGGCAGGGCGACGGCCCTGGAGTTCGCCTCCCGGGGCGCCAGCGTCGTGGTCTCGGACGTGAGCGGCGATGCCGCCGAGGGGACGGCAGAGCAGATCCGCGCCCGCGGCGGCGAAGCGGCATCGGTGCGCGCCGACGTATCGGTTGACGCCGAGGTGGAGGCGATGGTCGACTTCGCGGTCCGGGAGTTCGGCGGCCTGGACTACGCGTTTAACAACGCGGGCATCGCCGGACCCATGGCGACCACCGTCGGCTACGAGGAGGAGGACTGGGACCGGGTCATCGCGGTGAACCTCAAGGGGGTGTGGCTGTGCATGAAGCGCGAGATCCCCCGCATGCTCAAGCGGGGAGGGGGCTCGATCGTCAACACCGCCTCCATAGCCGGGCTCGTGGGGGGAGCCTCGGCCGCCTACAACGCCTCAAAGCACGGCGTCATAGGCATGACCAAGCAGGCCGCCATCGAGTATTCGGCGCGGGGCGTCAGGGTGAACGCGGTCTGCCCGAGCATCATCCTTACGCCGATGATCGAGGGGGTGTTCGACGTCCGTCCGGAGCTTGAGCGCCGGTGGATGGACAGGGAGCCCATCGGGCGCTTCGCGCCACCGGAGGAGGTGGCCACCGCGGTGGTGTGGCTCTGCTCGCCGGGGGCCTCGTATGTAACCGGCCACTCCCTGCCGGTGGACGGCGGCTGGATGGCGAGCTAGCTGATCCCCGGCCCGGCAGAAGGCGGGGCCCAGGGGCCCGTCAGAAGGTCTCTGCGTCCTCGTCGAACCACTTCTTGATCAGGGCGTTAAGGGAGCCGTCCTTCTTCATGGCGTCTATGGCCTCATCCAGCCGGTCCTTCAGCCACCTGTCGCCCTCGCGGATGCCCACCCCGATGCCCGAGTCGAGCGGCACGTCGGGGCCGACGACGATCAGCTGGTCCCCGTTTTCGGCAATGGTGTCTTGGGCGAACTCGCGGTCGACGAGGGCGGCGTCCACCTCGCCGCCGAGGACGGCGTTAGCGAGCTCTTCGGCGAGCTCGTACTCGATTAGCGTCACGCCGGTCCCGGCCAGGTAGTCGGCGTGGGTGGTGGCCACCTGGGCGGCCACCCTGCCTTCGGTAGCCTCCGCACCGGAGCCGGCAAGGGCGATGTAGACCGACGGCGTGGGCGGAATGTACGGCTGGGTGAAGTCGATGACCTCGTCCCGCTCCGCTGTGATGCTCATCCCGGCCATGATGGTGTCGTAGTTGCCCTCGATCAGGTTGGGTATGATCGAGTCCCAGTCGTTGGTAACCCAGCTGCAATCAAGTTCCGCCCTGCGGCACAGCTCATCGCCGAGCTCACGCTCGAAACCGGCCACCTCCCCGTCGTCGCCCATGAAGTTGTAGGGTGGATAGGCGCCCTCCGTACCCATCTTCACGGCGTCGGGGCTCCCTCCGCACGCAAGGCTGGCGAGGACTAGAAAGGCGGCTAGGAGTGCCAGTCTGACCATATTCGCATTCACCTCGATCGATCGCCGACTTGTTTGATTCTTGATATCAATGGATATGCCGAAGTGATCCGGGCTGCGGTTGATTCTACAGGCAGCATGGTTTCCGTAGCCGGGTGCGTGCGTGCGGGTCCGGCCGGTCACCGGCCAGACCGGACCCAGGGCGTGGTTCGGAGCGCGTCGCCTGTGGCCGGTCCCACCGGGCGGCCCCGGGATCGGTCCCGCGGCGAGATCTTACTGGTCTGCAACCTCACTCCAGCTGCGAACGAATTCCTTCTGGGCGGCCGTCTCAGGGGAATCCCAATCCCAGTAGAGGACGGCCTTTTCCATACTTCGCCACCATCTGTCCACCCGCCTTAGGGCGTCGTCTCCCGAACTGCCGTGGCGGACCAGCCAGCATCCGACGACGGTCCCCGTCCTTCCGACCCCGCCCCAGCAGTGGACGTAGACTCTCTTGCCCTCTCCCAGAGCCGCGTCGATCTCATCGAGTATGGCGGTCATCTGTGCCCTGGTCCGTGGGATACCCCGGTCGCGGATCGGGTGTCGCGTCCAGCCCGTGCTAAGCCCAAAGGCGCCGGCCAGGCCTTCGGCCATTTGTGCGTAGGGCTCCAGTCCATCCCGTGGCTCGGTCAGATCGATGAAGTGGTCTATGCCCTGGCTGAACAGACTCCCCAGAACCCTTGCCGCCCTGGCGGACTCCCTGTCGCCGGGGTACTCACCGGCGGCGAGGCGGCCCTCGATAACCCAGTAGCTGTTGGCGAAGGGGCGTGAAGGGCTTTCTTGCTCGTCAGTATTCAAAGGCAGTTTTCGCGGACTTGCTCCGGATGGCCCTGAGGCATCGAATGCTGATGCTCACGGGGCGTTGTGCAGAGCGCGCCAAGCAGGCTCAATTCCGCCAGCATATGCCTTAGACGTTCCAGGTCGCTATCGGGAAGGAGCGCCTCAGGGGTTTGATCTGGCGACATTTGTGTCCCTTGCCCGTTCGAGGTCATGACTTTGCTCCATAGCGGCGATCATACTTTGATCGTCCCTAGAGGTCACCATGCTGGCTTCGCGACCCAACCAGGAAACACGGGGGCCACCATGGCGAAGGCTGCCGGGCTGTGGCTCCCCTGGCACCCCTGCCCAGGATTGGGTCGTGGCGCTGCCGGACTTACGTCTAAGAGGAGGTGCATTTCGGATCGCAGAGGGTCCGGTAGGCCACGCGCTCTCCGGAAGCGAATACTTATCTTTAACGTTAGTAACGCTCTGCGTTATTATAGTGAACAGTGGATCGGTTCAGGGATGACGGCGCTCAGAGACTGTTCGCAGGACGGTCGGTCCGGCATTTGCCACCCGATATCCAGCGCCGGGTTCGAATCAGGCTGCAGCGTGTGGTCGCTGCCGCCGAGCTGGGTGACCTCAGGGCGCCTCCCTCACACAGGCTCGAGGCCCTGAGGGGAGGTCGTGAGGGTCGATACAGCATCCGAGCAGGCGATCAGCGGCGCGTGCGCTTCATCTGGACCGAGCGGGGCGCGGTGGAGATAGAAGTCACCGACTACCACTGAGGAGGAATCCTGTGAAGGCCGCCGAACCGATCCACCCGGGAGAACATCTGGCCGAGATCATGGAGGAGCTGGGGATCACCCAGTACCGACTGGCAAAGGCGATAGGGGTGCCACAGATACGCATCCACGATATCGTCCACTGCCGCAGGTCCATCACGGCGGACTCGGCGCTGCGAATCGGACGGGCCCTGGGAGTGACTCCCGATTTCTGGCTGAACCTTCAGCGCATGTACGATCTCGACGTGGCCCGGGCCAAGACCGACGTCAACTCAATCCAGCCGCTAGTCGAAATCCCTGCGTGACTAGGTATGAGGAATATGGCCGACCGACTAGTCGACGAAAACGACGGCGAAGCCGCCTAGTCCGCTGGACAGGCCAATGCCCTGTCCAGCGGCGTTCCCTGCGGCTACGGCCGCATCGCTTACGAGGTGCTCGCTGTGGTGGTGTTGTCCAACCAGGTCGTTGTCAGCATGGGAAGTCTTGGCCAACACTTAGCTAACAATCAGAATATCCATCTTCATCAAGACGTTTCTTGATATTCCTCCTACACTCTCCTAAACTGACGTGTATTCTGCTTTGATCCGCACTTGGCTGGTCCGGCGAGGGCGAAGCCCGGCCCAGCACGATAGGAGAGAGCCATGACCGCGCGCGCGAAGTTTTCCAGCCAGGCGGCGCCGGAGCTGTTGGCTAAGATGCGCGAAATCGCCCGAAGCGACGGGCGTCAATTTCAGGCCGTTTTGGAAGAGGCTATGAGCGGGTATATCGAGGTCAGGGAACAGCAGAGGCTCCGGCCCGACGTAATGGCCCACTACCGGGCGAGCGTGGCGAAAAACAGGCGACTGGCTGAACTGCTTGCCAGGTGACGCGGGTCTTCCTGACGACAGAAGAGGTCCTCGCGATCCATGCGGACCTCATCGCACAGTTTGGAGGCTCCTCCAACCTGCGCGATCCGGGAGCCCTGGAATCGGCCCTGCTGCGTCCCCAATTGGGATATTACGACGGCCTGTTAGAGGACGCGGCGGCCTTGATGGAGAGCCTTGCCATGAACCACCCCTTCGTTGACGGCAACAAGCGAGTGGCGTTCTTCGTCACGGACGCCTTCCTGAGGATGAATGGAAGCTATATCGACTGCGATGGTGAAGAGGCGTACAAACATTTCATGGGGTTGTTCGAGACGAACACATTCCGGTTTGCCGAGCTTCGTTCTTGGCTGCAAGCGCACGCTAAGCCCATGGCGGGGCCGTGAAATTACTGGCCTGAGCCGTTACAACCGCGCGGGAGTGACCTGCGTCGTTGTTGGGGGAAATGTCCGGCCAACGGCTCGTAGGAATCGTCCATAGCCGCAGCTATTGATGGCATCGGTTACGGCTGTTGGGACGAAGATTCCTTGAGCCTTCTATTCACAATTGAACGCCGCCGCCGGACTCACGGACAAGCGACTCGTACACTCTCACCATAGCCTCCGTGTCCAGCGCGCAATAGGTAAGCAGCGATTTTCTGATACTAGCCGCGTCCGGTTCTGACGCTTTGCCGGTGAGCAAGTGCTGATAGGCGGCCGACGCGGCAAGCCCGTCCAGTATGTCGAGATCGTCGTAGCGGAGGTCCGGGACCAGCACGGGCGCTACCGACTTGATGGAAAAGCTCCCGTGAAACTCCGGGTGGTAGTAGGTTTTCCTGACGATCGGCAAGAGATCGACCAACCTTTCAATCAGGTCCAGCAGCGGAGCCTGATACCCGGGGAACTCACTCGCGAGCTGCCGCAGAACTCTGGCCTCATAGCCCGAATAGGCGACGATTGAGCCGCTTGCCGGGACGGCCTCAAGGAGGCTGCAGATGAGTCCCTTTCGGGGGTCTCCGGGATCGCCGTGCAGGTATTGCCTGTGGGACAGCGATCCATCGGCATCTCGCACATGCATCGACCACTGGAACGGGATCACCTGGTAGGGCCTGGTCCCGGCGAAGAGCGGGATGGCGGGAGCAATGGTCTCGAAGTCCAGGAATGACGCCGGGAACCCGATCCCAGACAGTCCCGCCGCTAGATCAGAGCCGATGTAGGCCGTCCCCGAGGCCACGCTGTCTATCACCCGGCGCTGTAGACCCGTCAGGCCGCCGGTATCGGGCGGGATACCGCCAATGTCCGGAATACCGAGACCCTTCAGCCGTTCTTCGTCTCGCAGCGACAGCCGGGGCAGTTCCGCAATCGGGTGCTCGGGACCACCGGCGTGGCAGTGTCCAAAGAACGGGCACCGGTAGGGAGACTCACAGTGACGGCCCGTCTCGATGCCCGGCGTGTCGGCGCCGCGGAGGACATTCCACATGTCGGCGAGCGCTCCGGGCGCGACATCCGCCAGGTAATCCCTCGCCATGTCCGTAACGTCCTCGAGGTGAAACAGGCCCGCGAGGTCGTGGTCTCCCCCCTGATACACGTAGGAAGTGTCGATATGCATGAGGTAGACGCCCCGTATGGGCACGCCGGCTCCCTCGACGACGTGCAGCTGGATGGAGACGTCGGGGAGGTGCTCTCGTTCCTTAAAGCGGGTGGAGGACTTGACCTCGATGAGATCGAACGCGGCGCCGCCTTCGGTCCTGGTCAGGATGTCCACCCTGGTTCTGATGCCCTCAAACGAGAATGCCGCCTCATACAGGGACGGAACGGATGCGTCGGAGAGCAGTACCCGGGTGGAACTCTCCGCCCTGACCTGCTCGTAGTACTTCTCCTCGACGAGAGTGCCACCGGGAAAGCCCCGCCGTGCGAGTTCGCCCACTGCGTTCCCGGCGTCAAAGACAGCCTGCTGGCTCGGGTCGACCGGATCGGCAAGGTGACGGTTATGCACATCCAGGTACAGGCGCTTAAGGCACTGAAGCCCGGCCATGAACCTGGACTTGGAGAGCTTTGGAGGATGTCTAGCGGTCATTACTGCTGCTGCCGTGAACTCCGAAGGAATTGCAACGAACTCATTCTGACACGATCCGCCCCAGTGGCAGATTGCCACACCAAGCCGCTGCATGACTAAGAGTCCCGAGAAGGTCAGGCAAGCAGAGGACTGAGCAGGAGTCCAATAGCACACGCGCCAACACATGGGTATCGCCTGACTGACAATCCTCATATAGTCGATATAAGGCTGACAATGTCAGAAAGGCTTTTGGGTGCCGGGGAGGCTCTGACGGCCGGCTGGAAGGGAAGGACCATGCAACGAAGTGTGCTTGAGGGCATCGATCCGCGCGCCCTTGGTCGTCGACTTCAGGAGGCAAGAAGAGCCCGTGGACTGACGCAGGAGGATGTCGCCGGAGAACTGGGTGCTGCCCGTACGACGATCACGGCAATCGAAAAGCAGCTGTCTTTAGAGTCAAGGGTCTAGGCCGATGAGTGCGGGAGTCCTGGCGCGCTCCGCGCGCCAGGGAGAGCGATGCTTGAGCATGGAGTTGAGGATGACCAGCAGCTTGCGCATGCAGGCTGTGAGGGCCAATTTCTTCGGTTTGCCAGCTGCCACCAGCCGCTGGTAGAAGTCCCGGATGATGGGATTGTAGCGACTGGCCGCCAGCGCCCCCATGTACAAGACTGCACGGATCCGGGCGCGTCCGCCCCAAACGGTTCGTCTGCCTCGCAGTGTGCCACTGTCCCGGTTGAAGGGAGCCACTCCCACCAGGGCGGCGACCTGCCGGCGGTCCAGAGTGCCCAGTTCCGGCAGGTAGGCCAGGAGGGTGAGGGAGAGCTGCTCTCCAACGCCGGGGACGGTGCGCAGGAGGTCGTCCTTCTCACGCCATACGGGGCTCTGACGGAGAGTCTCCCGCAGGCTCTTGTCCAGATCGTCCAATTCCCGCTGAAGCCATGCGATGTGTGCCTCGATGCGGGGACGGACTGCGACGGTAGTGGCGGCGCTGAGGCGGTTCTTCTCCGAGACCAGCATGGTCATCACCTGGTGCCTTCGGGCAGTCAGGGAGTTGAGGTCCTGTGTCTCGGCACCCCTCAGGGGGCGTACCGGGGGTCGGACCGCCTCGGCGAAGTGGGCGAGGACCGCCGCGTCCAGTGCGTCGGTCTTGGCCAGCTTGCCGGTGGCTTTGGCGAAGTCTCGCACCTGCCGGGGATTGACGACGACCACCGGCGACTCCTCGGCCGCCAGGGCCGCCACAATGGACAGTTCCAGGCCGCCTGTAGCTTCCAGCACCACCAGGGCCGGTTCAAGAGCCGTCAACTGGGACATCAGTTGACGGATTCCCGCATCGTCATTGGGGACCACCCACCTGTCGTCCGTGGGACGGACGGCAACATCTAGCTGCGCCTTGGCCACATCGATGCCTACGTAGATTGCTTCCTGTTCCATGACTACCTCCTGTGAATTGCTGGCCCGTCCTTGCAAGATGCGGGCTTGGTTAACCCAGGCAGCTGTTCGGGCTCCATTCGGGAAGGGTGCGGCGACCCTCGCTTTTCAACGGTCTTACATGACCAGGGGGGATTCGGTCTGCCGCATCCTTGTCGACATGATGGACTGAGTGTTCTGAACAAGAATCAAGATACAAGGGGGATCGGCGGGTTCAGCCGGCAGAGTTGATCCGCCTGTCGGAGCTTTACGGACGGAGTGTGGGATATCTGGTGAGAGAGCGAGAGCCCGCCCAATCCTTTAGCGTACAGTTCCGAGCCTTCCTGAGGGATGGAAGACGGCCTGCGGTCGAACGGGAGCTTCAGCAAGAATTCAACGACTTTCAGGAACTTAGCGAAGACTACGCAGCCCTCGAGGTCCTGAACGTGATCGAGTCGCCCGGGCAGTACCCGGCTGAATTCAGGGTGGGCAGGTCGCGACCGGCACCTGCAGCACAGGAGGAGGCCGAATATGAGCGCAACCGGCTTGGTCTCGGCGACGGGCCAATCGTGCACCTGAGGGAGATTCTCGAGAACGATGTAGGTTTACGAATCTTCTACATGCGAATGCCGTCCCAGATCGCGGGCATGTTCGCATTCTCTGACGACCTGGGGGGCTGCATCGCCGTGAACAATCGACATCCTGAGGAACGCTGTCGTTGGTCGATGGCTCATGAATATGGCCACTTCCTGTCGGGGCGGTACAAGGCGGAGGTGAACAGGACCGTTCAGGCCGCTCGCAAGCCGTCGATGGAAAGGTTCGCGGATGCCTTTGCGCGATACTTGTTGATGCCTTCGGCCGGCCTACGCCGGCGATTCAACCAGGTTCTGCGCTCAAGCGACGGAAAGATGACCGTTGGGGAGCTAGTGCGGCTGGCCCATCACTATGTTGTGTCGGTCGAAGCCATGACGTTGCGGCTGGAGGAGCTAAGGCTGATTCCTGGTAGTACGTGGCAGCGACTCAGGGACCAGAGATTCAAGGTCAGAGAGGCTCAGGCTGAGCTTGGCCTGGTGCTGCCCGATCAGCAGGGCGATGAGCTCCCTCTTCGCTACAGACTCCTTGCCGTTCGAGCCTTTGAGGACGAGAAGATCTCCGAAGGGCAACTCGCCCGATACTTGAGGACCGACAGGGTATCCGCCCGCAACGCAGTCACAGAACTCAAGAGCTACTGGTACCTGGACGACCAGGGTGGCACTCAGTCCATCATCCTGGATCTTTCGTCGCAAGTGGCCATGTCCGGTCAGTAGGGATTCCTCCTAACCATGGTCGGCATCGCTCGTCCCTCTCTGGTATTCGAGGCGAGCACACTGATCAATATAGGGGCGAACGGGCGAATCCGGGAGATCGTACTCGCTTTACCTCTTTTGTCGGCCATAGAACGCCACTATCCCGAGCCGGGAGGCGACGTGCGACTATGGAAAAAGGAGTCCATCTTGAAGGACAACTGGAACTCTGAAGAACGGGACATCATCGAGCGTTTTGAGAGGGACGAATTGCGCTCCGCTCCGGACGCTGAGCGTGAAATCCAGGCGGCCCGACTGGCAGCGCGCAAGACATTCCTAAAGACCAGGCGAGTGAATCTCAGGGCCACCGAGCGCGACCTTAGCCTTCCACGTTCACGGGCCAGGGAAGAAGGAATTCCCTACCAGACCTTGCTGTCCAGCGTCATTCACAAGTACCTGTCCGGCCGACTGGTCGAACGAAAGTAGCTGAGCGCAACAGCCGTGGCGCAGTGAGAGAGCGCCTGCGGCATGAACGAGTTCCGAGAGGCGATGGATGGCAGGGGTCCGAGGTCACTACCAGACATTTGCCTGTGCATCGCCAGCCCCTTAGGGCAGGCTTGGGAGCATGCTTTAACAGCCATTCGTCTATCGCCATACGGCCGTTCGATCCTGAGCAGTCGGTGTTCGTGCCTGAATCAACGGCTGCGTCATCGGGCGTTGGGACCATCGGCTCGAAGCCTTGACCCTCCTCCGAAGAGAAGTTCCGGCAGCCGGGCGCCGGGGGGCCGACGAGCCGCCATCGTCCGCTGGCGTGCAGGGTCACGATCACCGAGACCAAGAGCGTGACCGCCGCGATCACCGGGCCGGAAACCGTAGGCGCGCCGGCGGGCAGGTCCTGGACGCGGTCGAAAGTGATCGGCAGCACGCTGACGGCGATCAGCATGGTCACCGTACCCGTGACGACCGGTGTGAAGATTCGGCGAAGCGTTGGCAGCCACCAGGCGAGTGCGACCTGGATCACACAGCACACGACCAGCAGGCTCACGAACGTGGCCGGGCCGACCGCCGAGATCGTCGCTACCATGATCGCGATGAACAGCGCCGCGGGACAGGACAGCACGATATGGCCAGCGCCGAACCGCCAGAATTGGAACGCCTGAAGGGCCGTTATCGCCGCGCTGATCAGCAGCGGGGCAAAGACGCTCCAGGTCAGGAAGGTGTCATCGAGCCCCGGAAGAGCGGATCGCGACCGCAACGTTCAGCGCCGTCGGCGCGAGCATGTGCGCAGCGCCCTGGAAGCCGACCACCAGCGCGATCGACGGAGAACACTTCTCCTCGGGCTCGAATCGGATGGACTGGTCGACGCTCCCGGCAGTCAATTGGTTGGCCAATCTCCCACGTCTCGGGCTGACTCGCAAAAGACCCTATCACAAGCATATGACCAGTCCGTCGATCCCTTGGCGCCGTGCTGGTCAGGACGGTCTACGGGGTGATCGTTGCAGGTGACTCCGCCGACGCAACAAACCCTCCCTCAGTCGACGTCGGTGAATCGCGGCATCACCTTCGTTGCGAAGTTCTCAAGGTTCCTAAGGGATTTGCGCAGCGGGATGCCCATGTGGGAGAACTCGACGAGAAGATGGTCCAGGTGGCACACCTCGCGCAGTTCCTGGATCTTCTCCACGATGTTCTCCGCGGAGCCCACGAGCAGGGTGCGCGGCTCCAGGAAATCCCAGTCAAGTATTACCTCGGGTGCCAGGACCTCGTCGGGGTTGGTGAATACCTGCCTGCCGCGAAACGGATCGTTGAATACGAACGAGGACATGATCCCCTCTTCCGCATCCCGGCGGGCCTCCTCCATCGAGGAGGCCACGTACGTTGAGCGCATCACCGCCTGGTCCTCCCCCACGGCGAACGGTCTCCCCTCCAGCTCGGACCTGACCCGGGCGTATAGCTCCATTCGCTGCCTGATCCTCAGGGCGGGAGGCTGCCAGTAGCACGCCTTCAGTCCCAGCTCCGCCGCGGTCGTTACCGAGCGGTCGGTGGATACGGTCATCCAGAGCGGCGGATGCGGCTCCTGGTAGGGTCTCGGCGTCACCCGCAGCCTGGTCACCTTATCTCCGTCCTGCCACGCGGGATTCGACGGATACAGGGGATGGGAGAACACGGTGTCCTCGACGGGAAAGCTATAGTTGATCCCCTGATGTGAGAAGAACTCGCTGGTCCAGATCCCCCTTACGATCTCGACCGTTTCACTGAACAGCTCCCTGTTCTCCTTGTCCCTGCGCGGGTCCGCGTTGGGATGGAACTGGGGACCTTCGTACGGCCAAATTCCCCTGCCGAACCCGGCCTCCACGCGTCCCAGGGTCATGTTGTCCAGCATCGCAAGGTCCTCGGCCAGCCGTATCGGATGCCACCACGGGGCTATGTTGGCCATCTGACCGATGCGGATCCTGGTCGTACGCGCCGCCAGGTCCGCGCCGAGCAGGATCGGGTTCGGAAGGTCGCCCACTCCGTAGGGCCCGAAGTGGTGTTCCCCGAGCCACATGGTCTCAAAGCCGAGCTCCTCGGCCAGGATCGTCTGCTGCCTGAGGTTGTCCATCAGGCCGACGGCACTGGTGGCCTCTCCCGCAGATGCCGCAACGGTCGTAAAGACGTCAAATCTCATTTCCTATAACCTCCACCTCAGACAACAGGGAAGCGACCTCGAGCCATCTGACCGGCCGCCAGCCCGCGTGACGGCGGGAAAGGAGACTGGCTCTGTAACCTCACCGCTGATTCACAAAGAGATTACAACGCCCGACCCTCGCCGCGCCCTTTGAGGCTACTCCCTTGGCATTGGAACGAACTCCATGACATCAAGACAGAACCGGGGCCACATCCAGACCGTGCTGGGACCCGTCCCCAAATCGGAGCTCGGGCCCACCACGACCCATGAGCACATCTATTCCGACTTTTCATTCATGCTTCGCCCGGCCCAGGACTCACCGTCCCAGGAGCTGGCGGATGCTCCCATCGCGCTGGGGAACCTGGGGTGGATACGGCGCAACTACTACAGCAACCGCTCCAATCTCGAGTTGATGGACCTGGATGCCATCATCAGGGAGGTCAGGGCGTACGGGAAGGTCCACGGCGGGGCGATCGTGGATGCGACGACTGGTGGCATCGGGCGCAGACCCGATGCACTGGCCCGAATCTCCAGCGAAACCGGAGTGCACATCGTCATGGGCGCCGGCTTCTACGTGGGCGCGGTTCATCCGGCCGATATGGACGAGCGGAGCGTGGGGGACCTGGCACGGGAGATCTCCTCCGACATTACCGAAGGCGTCGACGGGACCGGCATCAGGGCGGGCATAATCGGGGAGGTGGGCTGCACCTGGCCCCTGACCGAAAACGAGCGTAAGTCCCTTGCGGCGGCGGCAATTGCGCAGCGGGAAACGGGTGCGGCGATCTTGATTCATCCGGGGCGCCATCCGAAGGCCCCCGCCGAAATAATCGATCTGCTGGGAAATGACGGTGCGGACATATCCCGGGTGATAATGGGACATCTGGACCGCACCGTGTTCGAGTTCGACGACCTACGGGCCATCGCCGGGTCCGGCTGCTACCTGGAGTGGGACCTGTTCGGCAACGAGGGGTCCTACTACCCTCTCGCCGAAATCGACATGCCCAGCGACGCTCAGAGGCTGGACCTGATAAGGGGCATCGCCGACGCGGGTTACTGCGACAGGGTCGTCATCGGCCAGGACATCTGCACAAAGCACCGGCTCAAGGAATATGGCGGGCACGGCTACGGACACATCCTTGAGAACATCGTGCCCAAGATGCGGCGCAAGGGATTCACGGAAGATGAGATTCGAGCGATTACGGTGGAAAACCCGGCCACCATACTCGCCCTGGCATGACCCTTTGGCGGGATCTCCTGCTCCGCTGCTAGGTCGGAGCCACGACGGCAGGCATTGTGCCTGCGGCGGAAGGATCGGGAATGGGGGATTGACCGCGCCCGCCACGCTCGCCGGCCGACTCGCAGACGACTATCCGGGCGGGGCGCGGTCCTCCGCAGCACGCGGTCCACTCAGCCCGAGCGCCGGGACCAGTCCGGCCAGAAGCAGCACGGCCGAGATGCGGAAAAAGTCCTGGAACAGCGCCACGCTCGCGTCCGAGACACTGCTCTGGTAAATGTCTAGCTGCGCCTCGTACTCGGCGCCGGACAGCTCCGGCGAGGGCAGCGGCAGCGCCAGGCCCATCGTCGCGGTCTGGAACTCGCCCACGCCCCAGGCGGCCAGCGCCGCCATGCCGAAGGTCATGCCCAGCATACGCGCGGTCGTCACCAGCGAGGCGGACGTTGCCTGGTATTCGGCCGACGCCGCGTCCATCGCCGTGACGAAGACCGGCGCGATGACCAGACCAAATCCGAACCCGGCCAGCGCCAGGTGCAAGGTCATGCCCGGGTCCGCTATATCGATGGTCCACCCGCTCATCAGGAACAGGCCCAGGCCGCCGATGCCGAGCCCCAGCACGGTGACCCCCCGTTCGCCGAGCCTGTAGGTCAGGAAGCCGCCCACCAGCGCTCCGATGGGCATGGCGCCCGTCATGCGCATCAGGCGCAGTCCTCCCTCGAGCGGGCTCTGGCCCAGCACCGTGTTGGCCATCAGCGGCACGGTGACCATCGCCATGATGAGCGACGCCCCTACGAGCAGCTTGACCACGAAAGCGGCCATGGCCTGCCGGGAGCGGAAGAACTCCGGTGGCAGCAGCGGGCTCGGCGTTTTTCCCTGCACCCAGACCAGCAGGCCGACTATGACGGCGCCCGCGCCCCCCAGCGCGTACGGAAGCGGTGAGGATGCGTCGAAGGTCTCCTCCTGCGCCGTCGCGAACACCAGAAGCGACAGGCCCGCCACGAGCAGCGCGCCGCCCATGTAGTCCATGCGGATGTTGGGCACGCGGACGGCGGGGAAGCCACGAAGCAGCCAGATCAGGATGATGGCCTGCGGGATGTCCAGCCAGAACACCCAGCGCCAGCCCAGCAGGTTCGTGATGACCCCGCCGTAGAGCGGGCCCAGCACCATTCCTGCCTCGGCGCACGCCCCGATGATGCCGACGGCGATCACCCGCCGTTTGCCGGGGAACGCCTGCACCGCCATAGCCATGCCGACCGGAATCGTCGCCCCGCCCCCGATCGCCTGAACGGTCCGCGCAGCGATGAGCCACTCAAGGTTCGGCGCGAGCGCCGCCGCCAGCGATCCGACGCCGAAGATGACCAGCGAGATCTGGTAGAGGCGGCCGTGTCCGTGGACGTCGGCGAGGCGCGCGGTCACGGGGATGGCTGCGGTGAACCCCAGAAGGTACGCGGTGATGATCCACGCCGCCTGGTCCAGCTCCGTCGGCGGGACCTTCAGGTCCGGCATGACCTCCGGGAGCACGGTGACCACCACCGTGTGGTCCAGCGCCGCCGTCAGCACCGCCCCGCTGACGATGACTATCGGCAGCCAGGCCCGCAGTTCGGAGGCCGAGTTGCCTCCCATAGCCGGTTAGCTTACGGAACCCGCGCGGAGTCGAAATTGCGGAATGAGAGCACGCGTATCACCGGCTCCTCGTCGCTTTCGAGGATCTTGCCGGTGATGCGCACCTTACGCGTCAGGTCATCGTCGCCCACCCATACCTCGATGTCCTGGGAGAGACCGGCGTCCGCCCCCGGGATGAGCGGCTGGATGGCGGCCCCGGAAATCGACCCTGCGATCACCTTGCTGGCGACACCGTCCACGGTTTCGTCGCCGGCATGCATCGGTCCCTTGATGGCCCTCAGGATGCCGGAGAGAGTGCTTCCGAGGCTGTGCAGGTTGAATGGCAGTTCGTCGGTGGCGATGGGGACCGGGTTGCCGGAGAGCGGGTCTGACATGGTGGCGCTTTCGCCCTCGATCACGATGCTCATTTCGATGTACGAGTTTATGAGAGAGACCAGGGCCTCCACGTCCACCGTGGCACGGTCCGGGCCCTCCACCGTGCCCTCGGCCTGCTGAAGGACTATCCCGGAGACCAGCGGCGTGACTCCCTGTTCGTGGCTGAGCGTAAAGTCCAGTGACGTGACCTGCCCGATGCGTGCCGCGGCCTCATCCAGTCGGTCCTGCGGGCTGGACTGGTCTTCCTGCGCCGGCTCCCCGCACGACGCCAGCACTCCAAGTATCAGGGCCGGCAACAAAAGCCGGAGGAACCACTCGTACGCTCGCCGTCGGCCCATAAGCACCATCGTCCTTTCCTACGCGCCAGAAAATGCGCCGCAAGCGCGGCCAGCGGAGTGTACCAAACGGTCCCATGGAGCCCGGAGCTCTTCCCGATGCCGGTGCGACCGCTGGCAGACCGCCATCAAGCCGCTGGGCCTTGGGCAGGTCAGGCCCGGGGGACCGCACGCGGAAGTTCCTGCTCCCATCCTGTAAGCGCGCTCGAGCGTTCGCTTACGCCGGAGCAGGAGGCGGGAGGGGAGCCGGTTGGCGCGGGCCGCGGGGCCGCAAAGCAGCCGGGGCAGCCATCGCGTTTGAGCGCTGGCCGCCCCGGTCTGTCAGTGTATGCGGGCCTGTCTTGCGTTTCGGCCTAGACTGCACCCCCGCCCGTTGGGAGGTGCGGTCTCATCTTGCAGGCCGGAACTGTTCTACTGGATTTGTGAACCGCCGCTCAGCCCGGAGCCGACTGTGGGCTCCACGCTCAAACGGGGTTTACGCTAGACGGGGCGCGTCCGTCTTTACCACCTGGCGCCGCGACCGCCGCCGCCACCGCCTCCACCGAAGCCCCTGCTCTCGGTTCGCGGCCGGGCCTCGTTGACCTTGATCTGACGGCCCTTGATATCCCTGCCGTCCAGTTCCCGGATGGCCTTCTGCGCGCTGTCGCTGTCGCGCATCTCCACAAAGCCGAAGCCCCTGGACTGGCCGGTGTAACGGTCCGTTATCACGTCCGCCGAAGCAACCTCTCCGTAAGCGGAGAACGCGCTCCTCAGGTCATCCCCTGTGACTTCATTTACCAAATTTCCAACGTAGATTCTCATACCGAACTCCCTCGGCGTAATTTTCCTACAAGCAAAGCGGGGGTCGGCAAAAGGCCTGTCAAGCAAAGACTGATGAGGTCAGCAGATGACCCGCGAAACTGAAGGTGCCCCTAATACTAGCAGGTCGGCGCCGATCGTACCTGCTGCGGCCATGTGGCCGGGCCTCGTCAGGCACGCTCGAACCAGAAATGGCCCACACGGCGCCGGCGGCTACGGCCGGAGCGAACCAATGGAAGCCTTGCGCTAAACTCCGGCGCAGTTCCTATGCCGCCAAAGGCCCGATGATCGACCTGCGTGACCCCTTGGGAAGAGGAAGAATCGGGCACAGGCGCAGGCAGCAAGGCAGTGCGCGAGGCCCGGTGCTCTCCTTCTCACTCCCCATTCCAGCCGGACCAGAACCTGGGGTGAGGTCACCTTGAGGAGGGGGAGGTGATGGAACGCAGACAGCAATTCATCGACCGAGCCACCGGGCCTCGCCGTCCGGGCAGCGCTGCTGGCAGGATGCCGGCCGCAGAGCTACCTGAGGGGCCGGGAAGGGTACTGGCGACTGGTCCGGGCGCAGGGCAATTCTGGGAGAAGATCGGACTTGAGCAGCGCCGGGTTTCGATGGGGAACAATCGCAGTTCACGATAGACACGTAAGACTCAGATGCCCATGGCTGATGGGACCAGGGCCGGGACGTGACCATTAGCGGCAAGAGAGCACCAGTTTGTGCTCGACAGCATCGTCCTTGGAGGGCGGGTACCACACGAACGCAACGGGGACCGGGACCGCCCAGCCCTGTCGCCTGGGCACATAGCGGGCGTGCCCGGAGACAGGGGTGTCGCCCTCGGGACTGGCAAGCTGCCGCTCCAGGGCCGTGAAGGCCTCGATCAGCTCCGGAGCCTCGAACGCACGGTTGCGTCGGCCAACGGTGACCTGGACAAGCACATCGGCCTCCATGAGCCGACCTACAGCCTGGTTTGCCGCCTGAAAGGACCGTCCAAGCAACTCCGTCGCGGTAGAGACCGTGAGCACCGGCGAAGCCGGAAGAGACTCGATGAGCAGACGCGCCGCCGAGTCTCGACGCATGGACCCCAGCCGCTCGTGCCAGGAGTCTTGAAGGGAGCGCACTCGCTCCTCGAATCGTCCGGCGTCCGCCGCCGCCCGGCGGCACGCTGCCGCAAGGAGGGCGATCCAGCGACCGATCCCCGCGTGAGCCTCTGCGGAGTCGGGGGCGCCGACGTAGCGGGTCCCGGTGAGACCACCGATGTAGTCCCGCGACCATGCGGCGAGGATGAGGGAAACCGGAGGCAGGACGCGGAGTCCAAGGCCCCTTCGGCGCAGGACCAGGTGGAAGAGCGCCCGTCCGGTGCGCCCGTTGCCGTCCGCGAAGGGGTGGATCGTCTCGAACTGTGCGTGGGCGACCGCCGCCTGCGCCAACGGTGGAAGCGAGTCATCGTTGCAGAAGGCGAACAGGTCCTTAAGCAGACTGGCCACGGCCTCAGGAGGCGGTGGCACGAGCTCGGCCGAGCAGGGATTGTAATCGCTGCCGCCCATCCAGTTCTGCACTGTGCGGATGCGGCCTCCATGTTCCTCAAGACGCGTCCCGGACAGCAGGCGACGGTGCAATTCCAGCAGGATATCCACGGTTATCGGTCCGCCGATGCCCACGGCGCTCACACCCCAGACCATCGCGTCGATGTTGTTCAGCACCTCCGCTGCCGTGACGTCCCGGGGCTCTTCGCCAAGCTGTCGCGCGGCGTCGGCGTGGAGCAACCGCCGTCCCCCGACTTCCAGCCCTTCGATGCGTGACGAAGCCACGCACTCGGCGCGAAGAAGAAGCCGGGCCAGGGCCTCGGTGTCGGCGAGCGCGGATGCGGCTGTGTCGAGGCGCACGACTGCGGCCTCGGCATCGGCAACCTCGGCGGCTACGTCGCCGTCAAGAACGAAGTTCCGGCCAGCCAGTGCATCAGGCCAGTAGACGGCATAGTCGCAGGGGCGGCGGTCGCGCCGGGTCGGCCCGGCGGCATATGCGTCCCATCGCCCCTTTTCCAGATGTGCCATGAGAAGTGCCTTCTTATTCAAGGATGGCAAATGTCCATTGAATAAGAAGGTGGCCTGTTCAACGTTTTCTAGGAGGGCGGGTAAGGGGTTTGTGCACCTACCTGCACCCCAGGTTCTGGCGCAGCCTTAATGTTAGTGAGTTGGACCGGCGAGTGGGGGACAGGTCGGAGCTGCTGGCGGAGTTGGAATACGTGCGGTAGCGAATAAAAAATAAGACCATGGTCATGACTATGGTTCGATTGGCACAAGTCCGGTCTGGAGAAATGGCGTCATGGATACAAACAGAGACACATCAGGCGGCACCCGGACCATGAAAGCGTCGGAGTTCAAGGCCAAGTGCCTTCAGCTCATGGACGAGGTAGCCGGCAGCGGAGGCGAGATCATCATCACCAAGAACGGGAAGCCCCTCTCCCGTCTCGTGCCCTACCGGGAGCGCCCCAAATCGTTCTTTGGCGCGGACCGAGACCGAATGAAGATCGTCGGAGACATCATCAGTCCCATTGACGTCGAATGGGAAGCGGAGACCAATCCGGACAAAGTGCTGAACCCATGATTCTGGTGGACACCCATGCGCTCATCTGGTTGCGGACCGGTGACGCCCGCCTGGGAATAGCCTCAAGACGGGCGCTCGATGATGCGCTCTATGGCGAGGAGCTCGCCGTATCCGCCATGACGTTTTGGGAAGTGGCGATGCTCAGGAGCAAGGGCCGTTTGGACTTTCCGGGGGATGTCGGGCTGTGGCGTCGAGAACTGCTCCGGCAGGGGCTCGCGGAGTTCCCCGTCGATGGAGAAGTAGGAGTCCGCGCCAACGCCTTGCCCGGTTTTCACGCCGACCCTGCCGACCGAATTATCGTTGCCACCGCCCAGGCCGGACACCAGCTGGTAACTGGCGATGAGAGAATCCTGTCCTGGGGCGGCAACCTGTCCCGGCTGGACGCCAGGGAGTAGCGGCGTGGGGAGGTTGAAGCGGCAAAGCCCGCGGGCGTCCAATGGCTGGAGGCTGGTGCCTTTGGGGATGTGGCGGATGTCTCGTTTGGAAGTGTCGACAACAAGATATTGGCCGGAGAGAACGGTCTGTCTGCGGTGGACCGGGATGACCGAGTCCTCAACCCCTGGCCCGAAACGGCCCGGAAATGCCCACCCCGTGGCCGCGGGGTCTGACAGTATCCGCGATAAGCCCGGCAGGCCACCGAACTGCCGACCTTAACCCCACATGCCAAGCTAGTGCCAGCGCTGACGGAGGCGAATCCTCAGGCGCCGGCTTGCTTGATCTAGTCTCCCTCGTCGCTGGTCCAGCACACCGCCGCGCCGCCCTCACTCAGGCCACAGGGGTAACCTGAGCCCGCGCTCATGGACTCGAATCGCTCGTCCTCCGGCCACGGGCCTGACTGGCCGTAGTCATTCCAGCCCCAGCCGACCGCCACGCCGTCCACGCGCAGCCCGCAAGTGCGGTAGCCGCCTGCGCTTATGGCCGCGACGTTTGTCCAGGAGTCGTTGATTCCATCCCTGAGAGTGGGGTGGGAAAGTACCCACTGAAGGTGGGACTTGTGTAACCACACTATGGTGGTGAGAGAGTGCAGAGCCGCAACTTCAGGGGCCTCAAGGCTTTGCATGAAGGGCATCTCGAGTAGATGTAGTGCCGAGTCCGGATCGCATTGTGCGATGCATGTGGGTCCTGGATGTCGATGACAAGAGGGTCTATGCCTACGACATCGGGGGGCGAGCGCGCGCCGTCGCTCGACATCGTGATGAGCGGGGAGAACTCCCGGCCCTTGAGCATCGCTTCGGACGGGACGACCATGTGGGTGCCGGACGGCCGTGAATGCAAACTGTTCGTATATCCGCTCCCCGGGGCGGAATAGCTCTCAGCGCAATCGAATGGCACGACCGAAGCATCCGGCTTGGTCAGAATCGAAGACCGCATCGGGCAAGTAACGGAACACCGGCATGTCTACGTGCTGCTGCACGCTGCATGTGGCGTGCTAAGCACGGGGGAATGAGAATCGACCAGGCCTGGCGACCAAGGCAGCTTGAAGCCGAGAACGCCAGTCTCAGGAGGTCAGCGGCAGATCTGACCCTCGACGGCCAGAACCTGAAAGAGGCTGCATAGGGAAGCTTCCAAGACCTTCGCGTCGTCCCCAGCGCGCTTCGGTTCTCGGCTGGCGCAGATTCGAGTTACCGCTCCCCGGCGGGGATGGAACGTTCCCATTCCATTACGCGTGAAGGGTCGAGCCTGACAATCCCCTCTAGACGGTCAAAGTCGGTGTCCGCTGATATGATGCGACTGGCTCCCAGCCGCCGCATCACCGCGGTGTGGACCAGGTCACGGGCGCTGACATCGGGATGGCGATCCCCCAGCTCCGCCGCCGCAAGTACGTCTGCCGCAACTACGGGTTCGATCCTGCCATGCAGGGCCTCTGCGAAGGCCCTGAGAACCTCAGAGCCGAGCGACCAGCGACCCGAAACCAGGTAGCGGTGCATCAGTTCTTGAAGGACCTCGGAGTCGGTTACGAACTGCTGCGGGTGCTCTGCCGCCATGCGGAGAATCCGGGCGCACGGCTCTTTGTAGGGATGTTCTCCACCGGCGGCGTAGATGGGAACATTGGCGTCAATGAAGACCGCCGGGCTCATGGGCGGCCTCCAACTCGCGGGAGAGGGTGTCCGGGTCCGGCGGGTCTTCCACGTTCAGTGCGATCAGCCGTTCAATGGCCTCCTTGCGGCGCGTGCGCAGGATGTCCTCATAGGCGGCGTCGATGAGGCCGCGGACAACCTCCGAAATGGCCTCTCCCTTCTCCTGGGCCAGCTCCTCAAGCCGCCGTCGGTGCTCAACCTCCAGCCGTACGTCCAAACGATTCGTCATACTGCTCATTTGTGCGGTGCTATCTGTACGGAATATATTTTCCGTCACAGGGGGTTCGAAGGTCAATCGCAATGGCTCTGGCGTCGTTTCTCTCACGTGACCAATGACAGTCATCCACGTGAAGAATGACTGTCCCAAGAGACTGCTGTCCTGTCTTCATGTTCTTGCGCTGGTCTGCTGGCCCTTCGTTCCAGCATCGCCGGGGCTCCGCTCAAGTCCCCGGTTCGCCGACCTCGGTCCGCTCTAGCGCCTAGTGCCGGGTCCTGTCAGTACCCGAAGGGCCCAGGCGTGGAAGGGGTACAGCGCGTACCTGTCAGGGGCGGCTGGAAATCAGGCCATGTGGCGGAGCGCACTATCCTCGTGCGGGTCGTTAGGCCCACTTGACGGTGTAGACCCTTGGACATTTCAGCCCGCGACGCCGAGGCTGGAAGCGGTATCGACCGGTTCGGTAAGGCGCACTCGCGTCGGGTGTGAACTGAGACAGTATGGAGACGGACTAGTGGCTAGGCTCTCTTCGAGGGAGCAGTGCGCTACGACCCGTGAGCGATCGCTCGTCGTCGTGGGCGCGGTACGAGCTCACCACCACAGTTCGGACAGATGCGGTTCATCGCCGCGGTGCATGCGGGGCAGAAGGTGCATTCGTAGGAACATATGAACGCCGCGCCCTCAGGCGTGACTGGAGCCTCGCAGTTCTGGCAACGCCCCAGCATCTCAAGTCCCATTCGCTTCACCTCCCAGACCGAGCCCCGCACCCCTTTGCCGGGAAACCCCGGGGGTTGATGGATAGGTCACTAAGCTAACACTCCACGTGGTACAAGGAATTGGGGGTAGGGCGTGTTGTTGTTCAGGGAAAATGTCCGTAGCTAACTGTTCAGCGAAATTGTCATTCCATGCAAGGAGTGACATTGAGCCAGCAGGCACAGACGAGACTGAAGGTACTGAACAGCGTGCTGGTCGGCCAATTGCCGGTTGGCCAGGCGGCAGAGGTACTGGGGATCAGCGAACGCCACGTCAGGCGCATCCTGGCGGCCTACCGGGAGGAAGGAGCCGCCGCGCTGGTCCACGGGAATCGAGGCCGTAGACCTGCCAACGCCACAACCGAGGCGGCGATTGCCGAGGTGATGGAGTTGGCGGCGAGTCGCTATTCGGGTACGAACCACACACACCTTTCCGAGTTGCTCATGGAGCGTGAGGGTATATTCCTGAGCCGCTCGACGGTGAGGCGGATCGCCCTGAGCGCCGGAATTGAGAGCCCCCGCCGCCGCCGTCCACCCAAACACCGCGTAAGGCGTCAGCGTATGCCCCAGGAGGGGATGCTGGTGCAGGTAGACGGCAGCCACCATCGGTGGTTGGAGGATCGTGGCCCCCGCTTTGCGCTGCTATTGGCCGTTGACGATGCGACCGGCACGGTGCCCTATGCATTGTTCAGGCCGGAAGAGGACGCGATGGGATACCTGCTGTTGATCGAGGGGATGATCGAGCGCCGCGGGGTACCCCTTGCGCTCTACAGCGATCGTCACGCTGTCTTCAAAAACCCTGCACCGCCTCGGCAGAAGCTGCCCGGACCGACGCAGTTCGCCCGGGCCATGCAGCGGTTGGGCATAAGACAGATCTTCGCCCGGTCGCCACAGGCCAAGGGGCGTGTCGAGCGTGTGGCCGGGACATTCCAGGACAGACTGGTCACCGAGCTGCGACTGGCGAAGGTCGAGACCATGGAACATGCCAACGAGGTCCTGCACCGATACCTGCCGAGGTTCGACGAGCAGTTCGGTGTCCCGGCGGCGCAGTCGGAGGTGGCCTACCGCAAACCTCCGTCAGCGGCCGCTGTCGAGCAGGCTCTGTGTTTCAGGTTCCACCGCAAGGTGGCAAGGGACAACACGGTCAGGCACCGATGGCGCACCCTGCAGCTGCTGCCCGGCATGGAGCGGACCAGCTACGCCGGAGTTCAGGTGGAAGTCCTTGAGCGTCCCGATGGTCGACTGCTGGTTGAATACCAGGGGCACCTGATCGAGGCACAGGAGGCGCCTCCACGTCCGGAGTTTCTACGTGTCCTGGGGAATCGCACCACCCCCGACGGCCGTGTCAACGGCTCCAGCCATGGTCACCAGGAACTGGCATGCCTGGAGAAGACCGATGTAGACAGTGAACAGGCAGCCAGCCCGCGGAGAAAACGCAAGCGTGCAGCTCCAGGATCGAGGAAGCCAACCCCGCGCCAGAAGGCTCTGTGGGAGGCGGTTCAGGAGGCCAGGGCACGCGGCCTGTCGCTGCGTGCGATCGCCAGGGAGCTGGGGATCCACAGGGAAACCGCCCGCAGGTACGCACTGACCGAGAGCCCGCCCATGTACACACGGGTCAAGCCCGCCACAGCCCTATCCGATACCATCAACAACCACGGCGATGGACAATTTCGCTGAACAGTTGACCGGACATTTTCCCTGAACAACGACATAGGGCGGCCTGACATGGCCCGGGAACATAATCGCAGTTAGTAGGCTGGGCCAGCAAAGGGGGGCCAGATGGCAAGGCGCAAGCACAGTCCGGAGCAAGTGATAAACAAGTTACGGCAGGCCGAGGTGGCGATAGCGGAGGGATGCACGGTTGCTGAGGCCTCCCGCCAGATAGGCGTTACGCAGCAGACCTTCTATCGGTGGCGAGCTGAGTACGGGGGTCTGAGGATCGACCAGGCCCGGCGGCTACAGCAGCTCGAAGCCGAGAACACGCGTCTGAAGAGGGCAGTCGCGGATCTGACCCTGGACAACCAGATCCTCAAAGAGGCTTCGGCGGGAAACTACTAAGCCCCTCCCGTCGACACCAGTGTGCCGATCACGTCAGGAAGACCCTGGGTGTCTCAGAGAGACGAGCCTGCAGGGTCATCGGTCATCCCCCCCAGGTCCACCCAGCGCTATGAGCCTGCACCTTCGGACTTCGAGCAGGACCTGACCGCGGACATCGTGGAGCTGGCGACCCGGTTCGGGCGGTACGGCTACCGCAGGATCACGGCGCTGCTCAACGAGCGTGGATGGTCGGTGAACCACAAGCGGGTCGAGAGGATCTGGAGACGGGAGGGGCTGAAGGTGCCCCGGAGACAGCAGAAGAGAGGGAGGCTGTGGCTCAACGACGGGTCATGCGTACGTCTGCGGCCGCTCAAACCCAACCACGTGTGGGCCTACGATTTCGTTGCCACAAGGACCCACGATAGCAGAGGAGTCAGGCTGCTGACCATCATGGACGAGTACACCAGGGAATGCCTTGCGATCAGGGCTGAGCGGAGCATCAGGTCCTCGGATGTGATCTAAGCACCCTGGAAACCCTTACACTCTCCCATGGCACACCTAGGATCTATCCTCCGTCGTGGCTTGGATCTCTTCCGTCGTCAGGCCGTACAGACCCTGCACCAGCCGATCTATTTCCGCCTCGAGTTCTTCTGTGCTCACCGATGGTCTCGCGTCCTTGGCGGCTAATATGCGTCTAATTCAAGCTCCTCGGTGAGGTCGATGAAGTGGTCGATGCCACCGTCAAGCAAACCCTTGATCTTGCTCTCAGCACGGACGGGATCCAGGTCCCCGGGATATTCTCCATATAGGCATACTGCACCCAGATTGGTTAGCGGCGGGACGGCGAGTGCAAGGCTACGCTGATCAGCGCACCGGACAAGCTGTCTGCCTACTGTGCGTGACTGGCGGCCGACTCGTCGAACGACGCCAGTGCGTGCGCCGACGCCTTCTTTGTCGCCCGCAACTCATCGTCGGTCATGCAGCCGTATAGTCTCAGCCCATCTTCGACGATCTCAACAAACCCGCCCTCGCTCATCATTGATGGGTCGAATGTGCCGACCCTGACCAGTTCCGTAAAGTGCGAATGCTCGACGGCGAAATTCTTGATGCAACTGCCGGACTCCTCGCTGAGTCACTGCTGGAACCGCAGTCTTCGAGCTGGGCGATTGCACGCTCCACATTGGTACCGAGCCTACTCACACTCCGTTGTTTCGTTTGTTTGCCCTGGGCGAAGGATCGCCGCGAGCGGCCCCAACATGGTAAAAGAGAGAGCCGGAACGGCCCATTTTGTGGAAGGCGCCCATGTGGCTCTCGGTAGACGACCACATTGACCGGAGACAGCGCCCTCACTGATGGACACGCGGCCAGAGCTGAAAGACTTGAGCACGCCGCTGCCGGATTCGGTCCCGGTAATTCCAACACGACATCACGACATCATGACGGGAGACAACCGAAATGACCGTATCTTCTCTTCGTATCCGCTGGCTCGCAGTCCTGGCAGTTCTGGCCATCGCCGTCGTCCTAAGCGCCTGTAGCGACAGTCCCGCTCCTGCGCCGGAGCCGACTGCAACGGAGACACCGACGCCTACACCGGAGCCGACTGCAACGGAGACACCGACGCCTACACCGGAGCCGACTGCAACGCCCGCAAGCGGCCCTACGCAGGAGCCAGTGGCAACTCCGACCACGATCCCGGAGAACACCCCAACGCCAGAGCCAACGCTGACCTCCAAGGCTACTCCGACCTCCGCTCCAACGCCGGAGCCGACTGCAACGGCGACGCCTACGCCAATCTCGACCGCAACTTCATCGTCAGCGCGTGACCGAGATGGTGACGGTCTCATCGAAGTAGACAACCTGACGCAGCTCGATGCGATTCGGTGGGACCTGGACGGGAACGGCATTTCTGAACATGCCGACTATGCGGCCGCTTTTTTCGATTCCGACGCCGGCACGCTGTGCTCTGTCGAAAATTGTGCCGGGTATGAGTTAACAGCCAATCTGGACTTTGACACCAATGGAAACGGTAAGGCGGACGAGGGCGATGTCTATTGGAACGGCGGCCGCGGGTGGATTCCGATAGGTGAAGGCTCGCCCTTTGTTACCACCTTTGACGGCGGCGACCACACAATTTCCAATCTGTATATTCGTAGGACGCCCGACGTCGGTCTGTTCGGAATTCTCGGTTCTGGGAGCGCAGTCTCAGGTATTGGATTGGTGGCTGCAAGCGTTGGAGCTTCCGGATACGGATCTGCCGGTGCGCTTGCTGGAATTGGCCACGGCGTCATTGAAGACAGTTTTGCTGATGGTCTCGTAGGTGGTTGTGTCGACAATCTCGGCGGACTGGTTGGCGTCAATGACGGTAGCATCGCGAACAGTCACTCCGCCGTCGAAGTAATTAACGCCGGTAGATCCCACGAGGCTGCATTCGTAGTGATCACCGATTTGATCAACGATCTGATTGACATTCCCTTGTTCATCTCCAGCCGTCTTGCCTGCTATGGCAGTCTTGGTGGCCTGGTTGGAGACAACGAAGGAACGATTGCTAGCAGTCACTCCACCAGCGTCGTGTCCGGACTCACGGACAACTTCGGTGGTCTGGCCGGCGAGAACTCCGGCACTATCACCGACTCTTACGCTACGGGCAACGTGTCCGGCAAGGGCTTCGCCGACCTTGGTGGTCTGGTGGGTGTAAACGAGATCAAAGGCAAGATCATTTATAGCTACGCTACCGGCGGCGTATCGGGGCAAGGCGACAACTTTGGTGGACTGGTCGGAGGTAACTCCGGCTCCATCAGTGCCAGCTACGCCACCGGTACAGTGTCCGGCAACGGCTACGCTGCTGTGGGAGGGTTGGTTGGCGGTAACGATGGCAACATCGCCGCCAGCTATGCCACTGGATCGGTGTCGGGAATGGCCGACTACTTTGGTGGATTGGTCGGATCGAACCAAGGCGTCGTAACAGTTTGCTTCTCCACAGGCGAAGTGCCCCAAAGTGGGGGAGGGCTGATTGAAAGGAACGGCAACAGTGGTACCGTAGCCAACTGCTACTGGGATACGGAGATCTCCGGCCAATCCAATAGTGACGGAGGTATAGGCAAGACCACACAAGAGCTGCAATCGCCTGCTGGGTACGCTGGCATTTACGCTGCCTGGAACGTCGACCTGGACGGAGACGGAACAACGGACGACCCGTGGAGGTTCGGGACACCGACCCAATATCCCACGCTCAAGGGGAGAGGCACCGCGCCCGACCCGGACTTGGTGGTAGACACGCTCACGTTAAGCGGCCCGCCTGCGGGAGTGTCCTTCACCCTGAGCGCCAGGGTGCGCAACCTGGGCGCCGTGGCGTCCGGCACCACCACCCTGCGCTACTACCGCTCCACCGATTCGAAAATCACGACGTCCGACACACAGGTGGGCACGGACTCCGTGAGCGACCTGGCCGCGTTCGGCGCCAGCGCCCAGTCGATCGGAGTGACCGTGACCGCTCCTGATATCCCCGGCACGTACTACTATTACGGGGCGTGCGTGGATGCAGAATCCGATGAGACCATCACAACCAACAACTGCTCATCTTCCGTGAAAATAACCGTTGGCGTGTTACCCGGCAATCCGCCCAACCAGCGCTATTCACGGAAGGACGCGACAACAATCGTCACTTGGGACCCGTCTGCAGGGGCTACCCACTACAAGGTTTACTATGACGACTCTAGGAGTTCCAGGTGTTCGTTCGGCTGTGAGGAGTTGGCAGCCAATCTCATCGGGACGTCATACACCCACACCAGCCCGGACGACGACACCAATCACTACTGGATTGTCGCCTGCAACGACGCCGGATGCTCGGGAATCGACAACGGCAACCCAGCCCGGTACGTCGACAACCGTCCGGCTGCGCCGACCAACGCTCAGTATGTGCATGTGGGCTCAACGACGGTCGTAAGTTGGAGTGCCTCGGCAGGGGCGGATTACTACAACATTTACTACCACGACTTCTTCAGTTCCAGTTGCCCCGGCTTCTGTGAGGAATTGGCCTCCAATGTGGTGGGGACGAGTTACACTCATGCCAGTCCTGACACCAGACGCAACTACTACTGGGTCACGGCCTGCAACAGCGCGGGCTGTTCGGACATCGACGGCGAGAACCCAGCGCCACTCGTCGAAACCACGCCTTCGGCTAATGCACCGGGAGTGCCCAACGGATTTACCGCGACCGCCGACGGCCCTGCTGCCGCTCCCCGCCGTGCCCCATGACGCCAGTGACAAACACGTGAGTTGTGTTACCTCCCTGTCCCTGATGCGGTCCCTGACCAACGATTGTGCGCCGCGTCATGCGGCATGGAATACTCGACTCAATCGGGAGAAATTCGGAGGAGAGTTCTGGACCAGCCGACCTACTTTGAAGCGAAAGCCGAAGAGGAAAACAGCATGTCGGTAAAGCGGAGGATGTCAGAAAGCGTGTATGGCATTCATGGGCCTGTACATCAACCCGCCGGATAGGGCGTTGGTCCTGTGTGTGGACGAGAAGACCCAGATCCAGGCACTGGACCGCACCCGGCCACTGTTGCCAATGAGGCCCGGCCAGGCTGAGAGGCGCACCCATGACTATATTCGGCATGGCACCCGTCCCTGTTCGCCGCTCTAGCAGGCCGAGACAGGCAGGGTCATCGGTCAGTGCCACCGGCGGCACCGCTCGGTCGAGTTCCGCAAGTTCCTCGATACCATCGAGGACTCGGTACCCACCGATCTGGACGTGCATCCGATCGTGGAGATGGAAGGGAACTAATCGACATAACAAGTTGCGTTACTCGTGGCAGGCGGTTCTGGGCGACGAGGTATAGCTCTTAAGGCCGATGCCGGCGGTCAAACGACCTGACTTCGCATGTGTCGGCCGAGCAAGCTTGTCCTGGTGCCCGCGATCGCTGATACCGGCTTTGAAATTCGGTTCGAGTCCCGCTAGGTGGGCCTGATTGGACGGTAGACAGTACCACCTTCGAGATGTGGTTGGTACTGTAAGCCTCCCGCCCTATGATTGAGGACAGCATAGGTGGCACCCCACTTATTCCCACGCGGCATCTAAATCGCGAGGTGGGGATACGGGGTAGATTCCACCACTTCCGACCGATTGTTGGCCAGCAGGAACCTCCCACTTTCGGGAGGTTTTTCGTTAGGTCAAGGGAGCAGCCAATGGACACATATTCGAGATCGTCGGACGCCAACTCGGTAACACGCGCACCGGATTTACAGGAGTATCGTGCCGGATGGGCCGGCCGCGCCACGGTTCTCGGCCTTCGTTTTGGCGGCAAGCGAATGATCGTTGCCATGCTCGCCACCCTGGCGTTCGTCCTGCTGGCGGCATGCGCTGGCGACGCCGCCGCCCCGGGTACGTCGGAGACCGTGTCTGTCCCTGAAGTCGAGCCTGAGGTCTCGGTCTCCATCGGTAGCTTTTCCAAAACCCGGCTAATGGCCGACAAGCGCGAGCGGCACGGCTCGGTGATCCTCAATGACGGACGCGTGCTGGTCGTTGGCGGCCGGGGTCGGGGAGTCCATGGGGCGCTCCAGCAAGGATTTTGGAACGCCTCAGCGGAAGTGTTTGATCCAATCACAGGCGATTGGTCCGGCACCTCCGAGATGACGGACGCGAGGGTGGCCATGGGAACGGCCGTGCTCAAGGACGGTCGCGTCCTGGTGGCCGGCGGGTCCGGTAACAAGCGAGTGGCTCTAAATACCACCGAGATTTGGGATCCTGCCACCGGCACGTGGACGCAGTCCGGTGACATGACCTTCTTCCGAGAAGAAGTGGTGATGGTCGTACTGCACGATGGCCGACCGTTCGTAACCGGTGGGCTGAATGAAGACCTGTCCACAATCGGGACCACCGAGGTCTACGATCCCGCTACCGCGACGTGGACGGAAACCGCCCCAATGAGCATTGTGCGGGCCTTCCACACCGCGACCGTGCTACAGGATGGGCGAGTGCTGATTGTGGGAGGCGGAAAGGCGGACCCTCCCTTCTTCAAGTCTGTCGAGATATACGATCCGGAGACCGACACCTGGTCCGCCGCGGCAGAGATTTCTCGCGGGCGAGCGCTCCACAGCGCAACCCTGCTCGACGATGGGCGGGTCTTGATAATTGGCGGACGTGGAAAGCTCACGTTGGCCGAGATATACGACCCGGAACTCGACGAGTGGGTGTCCGCCGGAGACACATCGCTCCCACGGGCACAGCACACTGCGACGATGCTGCAGGACGGCAGAATATTGGTGGTGGGCGGCGTCGGCTTTTTGGAAATGGCTGAGTTCTACGACCCCAAAACCGGCGAATGGACGGCCGGGAAGAACGTGGAGGTGGCGCGTTACAAGCACGCCGCCACATTGATGGACGACGGACGGATACTCATATCGGGCGGCGTCGACAGAGAGGGCATCCTCGGCGAAGCGGAGATCTTTTCACCCTAAACTCCGATGGTGATGACATTTCACATTCGTCAACCCCTAGAGTCCTGTTCCACTTGCTAACGTCCCAGGTCCAACTGAACGTCAAGGTGCCCATGCGCGATGGGGTTCGGCTCTCAACGGATGTCTACCTGCCCAGGCAGAAGGGCCCGTTTCCGGCTCTCCTGTGTCGGACCATCTACGACAAGCAGCGAGATATCGGGTTCCGCTGGATTCCAGCGTTCGTCTCTGCGGGTTACGCCGTGGTGATGCAGGACTGCCGGGGTAGACACGACTCTGAGGGTGAGTGGGACCCGTACGTGCGGGAAGCCACCGACGGGTTCGACACACAAGAGTGGGTGGGCGGACAGTCCTTGTGCGATGGGAGTATCGGCACCTTCGGAATCTCCTACATTGGGTTTACCCAGATCCAGACAGCGCCGCTCCGTAGCCGATTCTTAAGAGCCTTGGCGCCATTCGGTTCTCAAGAAGACAACTTCGGTCATTTCTATGTTGACGGAGTTCTGCAGCTTCACGTAGCCCTTTATTTCATCAATATGGCCGGTCGGACGATGCAGACGGGAACGACCGGCCTCTTGGACTGGGAGGAGTTGTTTCTCCGGTTGCCGGTGTCCGCGGCCGTATCGGAGATTGTCAGAATTCCATTCCAGCGAGAGGTGTTCCAGCACCATACGTATGACGAGTTCTGGAAGCCCTCTTCCCTGCAGGGCAAGTACGAGGAGGTGGAGGCGCCTGCACTTTTTGTCACCGGCTGGTACGACAATTTACTCCGAGAGACGCTCCGGATCTTCAACGGATGGACCAAGGAGGGTCGCACCAGTCTGGCGAGGGAGGCCACGAAACTCATCATCGGCCCATGGGATCACTGGAACATGGAGACCGGCGAAAAGATCGGTTCCATAGGGTTTGGACCAGACTCGCAGCTAGACCTGGCCGCCGAGCAGATTCGCTGGTACGACCGGCGGCTAAAGGGCGCCGACAACGGCCTGGACGAAGAGGCTCCGATCCGCTTATTCGTGATGGGTGAGAACGTGTGGCGCGGTGAATACGAGTGGCCCTTGGCCCGGACCCGCTACGTCAATTACTACCTGCACAGTGGCGGCTCTGCGAACTCCCTGGACGGCGATGGCCACCTGTCCATGGAAAGGCCGGAGGGAGAGCCGCCGGATCACTATGAGTACGACCCGGGTCGTCCAGTTCCGACCCTTGGCGGCCAGGTGATGGCGGTCGACACCGCCCCCGCCGGGCCGTGGGACCGCTCCGGACTCGAACGGCGGGACGACGTTCTGGTCTACACGAGTCACGCCCTTGAAACCGATGTCGAGGTCATCGGGCCGGTCGTGTTCACGTTCCACGCCGCCTCGACAGCGCCGGACACCGACTTCACCGGCACTCTTGTCGACGTACACCCGGACGGAAAGGCGATCATCCTGTGCGAGGGTATCTTGCGACTACGCTACCGGGAGTCGCTGGAGCACCCTATCCTGGCGACGCCAAACGGGGTCCTCGAGCTGTGCATGGACATGTGGGCGACGAGCAACCTATTTCTGAGCGGCCACCGTATCCGCCTTGAGATCTCGAGCAGCAACTTCCCCCGGTTCGCGCGGAACCTTAACACAGGGCACCATCCAAACTCGGACGCCGAGGTCCGGGTCGCCAGCCAGACCATCCATCACGATTCTGCACGGCCATCACATCTCAAATTGCCTGTAGTTGACCGAGGCTAAGAACCACCCCATGGAACCGGATGAAAAACGAAACTATCGTTTCAGCGCCGATATTGGAGGGACGCTCTCAGATGTTGCGCTTGTCTGCCCTGGCGGGCAATTGGTGACTTAAGATAGAGCCTTTCAATACGTCGCAGCACTTTAGCCCATAGTGCCACGGACACGGTGGTGAACTGGTGGAGAGCAATTCGTAGGCACGTGGATGGCATTGAACAGGCCGCTTGAGCGACCTGGCTCGTGCCCTTTGGCAGATTTTGCGTGACGGCCTCCTCAGGTGCTCGCTAGGGGCAAGAGGCAATTGGCAGAAGGTATGGAAACGGGTCGCGTGAGTGCGGCTCACTTGGCCTCGAACAGCAGGAAGCCCTGGTTGTCCGTCTGCAGGAATAGGTCACTCGCATACGTGCCGTAACGCTCCACACGCGGCAGCAGTTCGAGATATCGTTCCTCCTGTTCCATCAGGCCGTGCGGGCCATCGCATTCGTGTTCAGCATGCGAAAGGGACTGGACATCGACCATGATCGATCCGTCTTCGACCGTCGCCAGAGCCCTTTAGGAGTTGCACCCCGCCGACCCCGACATGCCCCCCCTGTCGAACGAGGCCGTCACTTCCGTACCTGGAAGTATGTCCATGACATCTCGGAGGTCCCACTCCCCGGTGCCGTCCAAGCGCCGATGCTTGAAGCGCGGCGGCACGAAGGCCGTCAGGGACCACTCCGAATCTACGATCTCGCTGGCCGCTACCAGCAGAGCCTCGAAGACCGCCTCTTTCCACCGAAAGGTGCGAACGTATAAGCGCTTTCTCTCTTCCTCTTCGACAACGGAGTATTCTCCGGCCGCCCTCAGAAGGGTCAGGAATGCGTCCTCCGGCCGTCGTGAGTCCTCAGAGCACGACTGATTGGACCCGATCGTGGGCCTTGAGGCAAAGCTCAGATGCCCTTCGAATCTCGAGTATTCTGCAATGTAGTCGCGGCAAGCGGTCGAGCCGGCGACCAGATCGTCGTTTAGGAATGCCAGGGTGGCGTTCCCCAATTCTTCTCCATCGCCCTCGGGTAGGAGGCGCCATTCGGTGCCCAGCAGATCGGCCGGATATCCGGTATCGCGCTCGATGCCGCCGGCGCTGTACTGGTCAGCGACGCCTGCAACTGCCGGATCCAGAGGTACGCCAGGGACGGCGAGTTCGTGTCGAGCTTTGGGTCTCCGGGAGATGGTCCAGGCGAGTTCAACATGCCGTGGGGCGTCACGCTCGACAGTGACGGCAACATCTACGTCGCCGACTGGGGAAACGAGCGTGTGCAGGTGTTGGGGCCTGACGGCGAGTTCCTGAAGAAGCTCGGGGGACAGGCGACGCTGTCCAGGTGGGCCATGGACTTCTACGCGGCCAACTCGGACGAGTGGGAGGCGCGCCAGAGGGCCAACATCATGGTGACCCCGGCTCCCGACGTGGAGACTCCCCACGGGGAGTCCGCGACGGTCGAGCCGTACTTCTGGAGCCCGACTCGCCTAAACTCGACCGTCAGGGACGGCTGTACGTGACCGAGTCCAGCAGGCACCGCATTCAAATGTACGAGAAGCTGTGAGACAGCAACAGGAGCACGATTATGACGGCAGACGTACCACAGACACCGCAGTTCGGAGGAAGGCCATTCTATGGATACGACTCGGCCAGCGTTCAGCGGAGCTACACTAACCGCGACGCAGTCCAGCTCGCCGACTTCCTGGTGCCGCACCTGTCTGAGGGTAAGAGCGTACTCGACTGCGGCTGCGGGCCGGGGCCGATCACGGTCAGTTTCGCGGAGATCGTGGCGCCCGGTCGGGTCGTGGGCATCGACATCGAGCCAACAATGATCGACCAGGCCAACCAGCTGGCCGCCGACAGCGGACTGGAGAACCTCGAGTTCCAGGTAGCAGACATCTACGACCTGCCATTCGAGGACGGCGAGTTCGACGTCGTCTTTTCCAGCGCGGTCACCGAGCACCTGTCCGATCCCGTCCGTGCGCTGAGGGAGATACTCAGGGTCACGAAACCCGGCGGCGTCGGAGCGGTCATTCGCACCGACTGGTCGTTCCCGTTCATCGTGCCGGAGTGTCCTGAGCTGAGCAGGTTCTTCGAGCTGTTCGAGGGCGGCTTCAGCCGCATCGGCGGATCGCTGAACCGAGGGCGCTTCCTGAGGTCCCACATGCGCGAGGCTGGTTTCGACGTCATCGAGTTCCAGGCCAATATGTCCCACCCGTTGGGGCAGGACGCCGCGAGCGCGTCGGCTGAGACCTACATCGCGTGGATTGAGAACATCCCGCTGTTCCAGGAGTCCATTGAACTGGGCCTGACCACCGACTCTGAGTTGAAGTCGATGGTCAACGGCATCCGCGGGTGGGCAAAGCACCCTGACGCCTACCTGTCAACCGCGAGGGCGCATGCAGTGGGGGTGAAGGGCGACTAGATTGGTTCATCCTACGCAGATCTGGGGACTTATTGACAATACTTGACAGCGCTCTTTGACAGCCGCAGCGCCCCAGGATGATCATGGGCTGACGATGGACTGGCGCGACCACATCGCCGTCGACCCCGCCGCGCTGTCCTACGAGAATCTCGTGGACGGGATTCCCCACTATCCCGATCCTGCTGGGAGGGTACAGTTAATGGCGGGACGCACATTCGACCTCGGCCGGATCGTACGGGCTACTAAGTACTCGTACACCGGGTTGCGCGATGTCTTTCTTCGGGAGGCGGCCTTCAGGCAGGAGTTGATCCTCTCTGCCATCCTGATCCCGGTAGCCGTCTGGCTGGGCGACAACGGTGTCGAGCGCGCTCTGATGATCGCCGCGCTCCTTCTCGTGCTCATTGTCGAGTTGCTCAACTCCGCCGTAGAGACGGTAGTAGACCGCGTTGGCACCGAGGTTCACGACCTATCCGGGAGGGCAAAGGACATCGGCTCCGCAGCCGTATTCATATCCCTGGCCACCGTTCCGGTCGTCTGGACGCTTGTCCTAATCGACTAGCATTGACTCGCCGATTCAGTGAGCTTCAAAGCGAAAGCGTGAATTCGAAGATCGAGGGGAAAGGGGCTTGGTCTTTGTGGAGAACAAGTCCACGGAGCGTAGCTTCAACGAGTGGTCTGCATGGAAGTACAAGGGCAGGTCGAGACGGTGGGGTAGCCCTGTTTCCTATCGCTGCAGTCATCGACTGCAAGTTGTGAAGGACCAAGCCAATCGGTGTCCAGACAGCCTGAGGCAGGAAGTGCTGTGATCACCGGGCGCCCGTCATTGATGGGAAAGCCTCGACCGAGCCTGTCAGTTGGGGTGGCTAACGGCCGATCAACACCCTTTGCTGTCCACAGGAATTTTGGGTGACAGGAAAACGCGCATACATGGATGGACGGGGGGACCATCGCACAATTGCGATGGTCCCCCTGTATCGGTTATCGGCTGGGCAACGACCGGCGCCGACCATCTCCCGCTCCTGCTCTAGGTCGAGCGCCCACTCGAACAGCGATGCCGAAGCAGGCAGGGGCCTCCGCCGCCTCGATGGTCGCCACGTTCCCGGTGGTCCCATTTCGATGGACCTCGACGACCGCCCCGGTCGCAGCCGTGGGCTCCCTCCATCCGTCGTCCCTCGCGGCCGCGAACACGTACTCCACCGATACCGTGTCCTCTTCCTCGCCGCTGGCGATCTTCCTGGCCAGGGTCGGCATCAGATCGTCGCCATCGTCGCCGTAGGCGGCCAGCCCGTCCTCCGGCAGCTCTCCTTCGACGGCCAGAGAACTCTGTAGTTTCTTCGCCACCAGCTTCAGAGCGTCTGCTTGGAGGGTGTTCCGGTAGAACATGAATACAAGCCTCACCGGTTGGGTCTGGCCGATGCGCCACGATCGACGCGACGCCTGCCTCATCGTGTAGACCGAGTAGTCAGTTTCGAACCACGCAATTGTTGGAACCTCCACCAGGTCGAGGCCCGTCTGCATCAGCCGCGGGTAATCCGTCCGGGGGCTGGCGTCGCTGAGCCCGGTCAGGACGGGCCCAAGACCCGGTGAAGATGCGGGAGACTGCAACATGTTGTCGGTCGCATGGTGCCGACACGTCACTTTCACGAATCGGAGCGTCACCGTACCGTCACAGCCGGGTCCGTTAGACTCCGTAGAGTGATCTCGGCAGCATCGAATACCGATGTTTCGACTGACAAGTCAATATCGGACTCGGCAAGAGACCGGAAGCAGCTCAAGGCTCGCCGGAGGACGCTCGCAAAGTCAGGGAAGCGACAGTGATTGGGGTCGAGGAAATCGAGACGTCTACTCTCTCCGAGGTGCACGGGCTCACGGGGAATGGCGTGCCTAGGCCTGCTGCGGGCAGGTCGGTTGGGAAACAGTAAGAGGACGCCAGACGTGATCTTGGCATCAAATGGCCTATTCGCCACGACTACACTCGGAACGCAACACGTTGAGGCAGCACGCGCGATGAACAGCCTCCGTTTGATGATTTGCCGGTTAAGGGTGAAACTGTCGCCCTCGTCCTCGAACATTGCGGCCTACGTTGACCACCTTAGGAGTTCGCAGGTCTTCGCATTCAACCTGTTCCTTCCCTTCCGGGAAGGGGAGAAATCGAACCTATCGGACCAGTTGAGCAATATGATCGGCACCCGGCTTTCGATTGAGGAGGTGCGCTTTGAGTGGGTTCCTCCCGGCGCGCTGCTCGGTGAGATCAAAGGTGACCGGCCACTTGGAGACGAGCCCGCAACGGCGGTCGACATAGTCCTCTGGGGCCGGAAGTCCGACGGTGGCAGAGCGGCGGTCCTACTGGAGGTCAAGCTGAGCGAGGCTGATTTCACACATTGCAAGGGCCGCACAAGCCGTGGAAACCGCCGCAAGGACGTGTGCGAGTCCGCGGATTTGTTCTTTGAAGACCCGATGGCCTGCTACCTGCGCAGGCCCGTGTGGAGCCGGCGTGACAGGCGTTACTGGGAGATATTCGCCGGGAGCCACGGCAGCGTTCGTGCGACATTCCCCGGAGCCGACCTGGAAGGACCATGCCCGTTCGCCTTCAGCATGCAGCAGCCGATGCGGAACCTAGCCGTGGCACGGGGACTAGAACTGGACGGGGAAAGCGGTGTGGACAGGGCTTGGTTCGCTCTCTGCGCGCATGACGACAACCCGGATGCGGCCAGCCATTGGGAGGACTGGAAGCGCTTGCTTGCAGATCAGGCTATGGCCCCGAGGCTTCCTGCGTCGGAGGTCGTGCGGGCGGGGGAGGCCGATGGATTCGGAGACTGGGCGGCTTGGATGCGCGAACGCTATCGGCTGTGACCCGCGAAGTTGATGGGGTTTGAGGAAGAATCGTCACCATGTGGCCAGACTGCTGAGGAAGCTCAGGAACAGAAAACCGTGAGATTTTCCAGAGCGGCGTACGTCTCGGCGTGGGTGGCTCTCGGCCTGGCTGTGGCCACCGGGACTTACCTCGCTGTCGGTCCGACCTATCAGGGCGTGGAGGCGGTGGCGGCTGGTGAGTCCACCGTCGAGGTCGCCAGGTTCACGGCGACCTATATCGAGGTGAACGGCTTGCGCTCGGTCCCGTTGTTGCTGGTTCCCGTCGTGCTGAGCGGTCTCGCCGTCTGGGCCGTCTATGCCCGAGATGCCGGGAAGATCCTGCGCCAGGCGGTCCTCTGGATGGTCCCCGTCGCGCTCCTCGGACTCTGCGCGGTGACGTTCCTATCCATCGGCCTGCTCTACCTCCCCACGGTGATCGCACTCCTGGCCGCGGCGCTTACGGGCTCGAGGATGAAGGCTTTATCCTGAACTGTCCCTAGCGTAGCGACTCCCGCCCTTCGTGCCGTTTCTACGAGGAGTTGGACATTCTTCGCGAAATTGAAGGACGGGAGCCGGACGGCGAGTAGGGTAGAGCGCGGGCCCGGTCAAGTCATGGCAGGCTTTCGATGGTCCAGGTCGAATCGTCGTGGCTGGGGTCAAGATTCCCGTCCGCCACCGCGTCCCCTTTCCCCTTCACCATGAAGGTCGAATCGCCGTGGAAGCAGCCCTGACCCGGGTCGAGTTCCACACCCACGGCGCAAGGCCCCACGAACTCGATTGTCAGATCTCGGCCCACCTCGACGTCCCCGATCATGCTCTCGCCGTACTCCACAGATTCGGCCAAATGCTGATCCCAGCTGGCGACCTTGCGGGCCCAGGTCGGCATGTACACAACGTCGTGGCTGACAATGGCCATCACGCGCTCTCGAACTGCTGCGTGGGGCTGTTGCCTTGACGCGTGTTGGAGAGTGTACCCACTGTCTCCCGCTCGCCCGCGACCGGGTTCCAGGCCGCGCGGAGTCGCGCCTTCCAAGCTCGCAAAGGCTGCCGCGATAGCAGGCCGTGATTTCATGGGGGACTGAGGGAAAAGCACCGCAGGACTCTGGAGTTGATCTTCCAGAGGCCTACCCAGTCGGGGATTCGGTGGACAGATATCGAGTCGCTTATCACGGCCTGTGGTGGCGATATCGAGGAGCGAGCCGGTTCCAGGAAGGGCATTTGGCTGAACGGAGTTCGTGCCCACTTTCATCGACCACATCCCATGAAGGAAGCCAATAAGGCCACGGTTGAGTCGATAAGGCGATTCTTGAGAGAGGCTGGAATATACGATGCTGATGTACAAGGGATATCGCGCGAAGGTGGAGTTTGACTACGAGGGCCAGGTATTACACGGAGAGGTGATAAATACCCGCGACGTGATCTTCTTCGAGGGGACTTCCGTAGAGGAACTGAACGAGGAGTTCCGGTTCTCGATAGACGATTACCTGGCTATGTGCGCAGAGAGAGGCGAAGAGCCCGATAAGCCCTTCTCCGGGAAAGTGGCTCTCAGAATGAGCCCTGAGATTCACCGGGCGGCAGCAACGGCTGCACAGGCTGAGGGCAAGAGCTTAAACGCATGGCTGTCCGACGCCATCGAATCATCAGTTGGTCAGGCTACCTGAAGGCAACGTTTCCCGGCCGGCCGGCCTGTCTTTTATCAAAGAGTCGGAGAAGAAGCCCTATGGTGGCGTACACCGATGAACGATTGCCGCAGACCGGCAAGAGTAGTCGGCGCCCATCAAGGAACCCCTGGATTGGATATCAGTCACGAGGGCTGCGGACTAATCATCCTGTGTAGACGGAATCTCATGTCGCAGTTCGCTCAGGACCGACTCGAGACGTTGGTCGAGCACATCCCTCAGTTTCAACAGGTGGCTGAGCATCCACTCCCTTGTCTCCTGCTGCCTGTCGAGAGGATCATCTATCGAGCCTTCGCTTCTCACAGCGATGGTGGACAGTCCGGCGAGCCTGTTCCACTGCCAGTCGGCGTCTATGCCCGCCTCGAAATCGTCTGAATTCGCCTTGAGTGCATCCAGCACCCGCCCGTCGAGTTCCCTGTCTCCCGTGGAGATCAGGACATAGGCAAGGGCGTCGTTCGGCGTGAATAGGCCAACCCCGTACTCGACGCCGTTGACCGGAGACGGCGCCCCCTGGTAGTTCCTGGCGTACGCTCTTGCCTGGTTGGTCAGGCCCCTGCGCCTGAGCTCGTCGACCAACGGCTGGAAGAACTCCCGGAACTGCCGTCCACGCGACGACAGGCCCCTTGAAGGCAGCTGTCTTTGCTTGGACCAGCCGTTGGGGAAGGCTACGGGACGAAACTCCGGGGCAGGCAGCGAGTCGGCGATCCTGATGGCGCGAAGCTCGACGGCATAGAATTCGATCTCCTCGGGAGTCCAGCGGTTGAGCCAGTCAATGGCGGCCCGGTGTTCGTCGTGGAACGTAGGCGTGACCCATATCACGACGCGAGCGTCGTATCCTGCCGCGTAGGTGAGCAGTTGGCCGAGGTGGCCATGGTCGGTCTCCTCCAACTGGTTCTCGATTGCGACCTTGATGTCCCGACACACCTCCCTGGCGAGAATGTCGAGTGAGAACCGTCCTACCGATGCCTCTTGCTGGAGCACCTCGAGGTCCATTCCCAGCGCTTCGCCCAGGATATGCAGGCTGTCGGCGAGCCATGGGGTGAAGGCGTGCGCTTCATGCTGCCAGATGGACCGTACGTCCACTCTTTCGACTCTCCCCAGTCTAGGGGTGTTGGTCACTGTATCCTCCTAACTATCGGCATCTATCAGCCCTGGTGTGGCCGGTTATCCGAGGTTGTACATGCCCGCATCGTGCGGAGCGTTGGACAAAACTTCTTCGCTCTTCGTCGGACGTGGATCACCAGTCACTATGTAGGGTCGCCTGAAGAGTACACACGCCGAATTGATGTTACTCGACAGCATCTATATATCGATTGCCAAATTGAACACCTGCTCGTCGGGCACGACTTCTGTTTCGTCCCCGATGGCCGCGTGGATTACGGTGAGAACGCTATCGAGTCACCGGCGAGGGAGGTCTGCGAAGAGAAGGTTGGGCGTCTTGTTCTCGCCGCAGACAACCTGTTTGAGTTGGATGGTGGCCGGTTCCAGGAGATTACCCTGTACTTCCTGATCGAGTTCGCCTCAGACTCGGCCTGACATGGCCCGGGAACATAATCGCAGTGTATGGTCCGTGTTGGCGACCTGGTTTTCGATGGCCACGACTGCTTCACTGTTGGCATCTCGGGCGAGCATGTCGAGGTGGAGAGTGTCGATCCAGCACGCCCCGGCCGGGAGGCTCTGAATGGCTGGTGATCTGGAGGATGCCGGTCTTGTACGGTTGCCGGCTACGGAGGGTCGGAGCGTTGCCTTCTCAGGCCGATCCAGGCGATGCCGATCATCAGCCCGACAAACGAGAGATCAGTCGCGTGGGGCGACAGCCCACACCCGCCAGACCGGTGCTCGGACAGGTCCGTCGTGGGAGCGGCAAGACCCTGAACGGGAATGTGTCCCTCGCCTAGGACAGCCAGGTCATCGGTGGCCTCCGACAGTCGTGCCGTCCGGCTGCACAGGCTGACGGTTGAACCGTCTTGGGAGTAGACGACGTACGTGACGCCCTCAAGGAAGGTGAACCCGCAACTGGCGTCGCTTCGAGGGGTTGTCAGGTACATCGTCTGGTAAACGGGCCCTTTCCAGACGGCCTGGACATCGAACTCGATGGTCGTGGGGTCCACGGAACTCCAGGTGTCGCCACCTGGGTCGAATTCGCGTACCGATAGGACTCGCCCCTTGAACACCACGGCCGAATTCGCCAATTCTTCGGAGGGTGGGCCGGGTACGACGCACGAGCATGCGTAACTCGGCTCTGGGTGCACAAGGAGCCAGACTCCGATCAGTGAAACGATCAGAGCCACGCGGATGACCATGGAACCGAGGTTGGAGGCCATGAGTACCCAACTCGACCCAGACTGAGTACCAGCATAGCAGGCCGGCTGGGGATGTTCCCTCAGGCCTGCCGCCCACTACTCGCTTCCGGCATTGCGCTTTTGGACCTCGCCAGCCAACTCGCCGACGAGCAGTATTAGCAATCCGATGCCAAGGGGCGTCGTCATGGTGTAGAGGACGGCCCAGAACTCGCCACCAACCTTGACCGCGAAGTGCGTGGTCGTCGCTAAGGTGCTGAGAATTACGATGCCGGCACAGAGTCTTCCGAGGTATGCGAGTTCCATGCTCTCTCCTATCCGGGGATGACTTTCAGTCTAGCTTTCTTTGGGCATCCTCCTCCTCCAAACTGAGACACTCTCGGCGGGCCGACCTGTCAGGCGCTCGGCCCGGTCAAAGTGAGACACCACCGCCGGTTTGGGGTCTGCAACGCCTGCTCCCGAGATAGCGGCCCGTTTCGTGAGGCGAGGATGTCCATGTGACGCTTCCGGCAGATTGCGATGGTACTGTGCTTCCGTGTCGCCGTGTTGCGACTATAGGAGCATTGCGATTATGTGCCCGGAGCAGGTCAGGGCGACGTGGTCTAGCGTGAGAGATCACTACCCCAACAGACTACCCAGCCGTCGGCCTTTACCCCGCAAGTGTGACTTCCCACGGCGCTAACAAATGTGAATGCCCCTGACGGAGGCTTGGCCCGGCCATCCTCGTTGTTGCCCCAGCAAGCGACAAACTCGTCAGTCTTCACACCGCACGTGTAATTTGCCCCAGCGCTGACGAAGGTGAAATTCCCGGACGGCGGGACGGACTGGCCCTCATCGTTCTTGCCCCAACAGGCCACCGAACTGTCGGCCCTCACGCCGCAGTTGTGGTATACCCCGGCGCTGGCAGCCGTGAATTGTCCTGTCGGCGGCGTAGACTGGCCGTGCGAGATTCACTGCGCCATCGAGAGTAGGCGGCAAGAGAGAACCTGCGAGGGGCAGGAAGAAAGCGGACCTATGGATAGTGTCTTGGCAACGCTGGCGGCCCTTGTCGTCATTGGTCTGTTGTTCGCGCTGGACCCTGGCGGGGCCATCGCCGAGAGTGGCTTCCCCGATTACCGGGAAATGGATTGGACGCAGCTCACGGCCTGGGGCTTCCGGACAATAGGCGTCGGCGTCGGGCTGCTGCTCTTTCTTGTGCTGTGGCTGTGGCCCAAGTACCGGCCCCCGCAGGGGACCGAGGCGCATTGGCGCTCATCGTACCCGGCAACCCCGCAGTCCGGTTCACTGCCGGCGGCAGCGGTATCGGCGCTGGAAGGCCACATGATATGGAGCCCGACGCTGTTGGCCTCCGTCATCGAGATGTGCCAGCGTGGCACGCTCCAGTTGGAGTGCGTCAGAACAGGAACCGGCTTCCTATACCGGCTGTCTCAGAAGGGTCCCGTCGTATATGACTGGGAGCGGCTCATCTGCAACAGCCTGCCGCCGGGCCCCACAACGGTCGAGGCGCTGCATGACCGGTTGAAGAAGCGCGAGGACGCCATCGGCGACAAGTTGGGAGAGTTCCTGCAACACCAGGGCCTTTTCGATGACAACCCGGTGCGTGTAAGGAGGGAAAACCTCGGGGGTGCAGTCGAATGGGGAATGTTGGCCGGGGCTCTAATGGGCGTCGGCAGCGGGCTCTGGCTGGCTCTATGGCTGTCCCAATGGTGGGCGAACGCTCTGGTCGGCGCGTTCATAGGCTTCATGTACATGCTGTTTGCGCCGTTGGTGCAGACGGGTATGGTGCCGCCGACGCAGAGGGGTGCACACGAACAAGGTCAGTGGCTTGGCTGGAAAAAGTCCCTTGCCGGATCCGACTCGCCTTCCCCCCGGGACCAACCCGATTCCATGTTGGCCTATGCCGTAGGGCTGAATGTGGCCCAGCCATGGTTGGACGTCTCGCTCTCGGCTCCGCTGTGGTTCGGCTCCGGCCAGGCATCCTCCCTTCGGGGTCCCGACCTGGACGCAGCCTATCACGGCTTTATGCACTCGGTAGAGTGGTACCTGAGCGGCCGGTCTGATAAGGCGACGGACGCGGCTTCCTGGCTGAAAGAGTCGGAACAGATCGAATTGGGGCTGTGGAACACCGAGCAGGCTGAAGGAACGGCGAAGAGCGAGGGCGGTGTCGAAACGGCATATGAGAGACGACAGACCGAGGGCGTCACACCCGAGACTCAGGCCCGAGAGGAAAGAGCGGCAGATGCCCCGGATTCGCCGTTTGACTATCAAGAGTACCGGCCTCTGGGACAGGTGGAGGAGCCGAAGAGACGGAGGGGTTGCCGTGGGTGCCTGATGTGGGCGGGCGGCCTGCTGGGCATAGGGGCCCTGGTCGTGGCGGTGCTAGTCTTCGTCAACCTTGCCTCACCGGCGGTGGAACCCTGTCCGGCGAACTCTCCGATGATCCCGCCACCCGGCCTGCTCAGCGTGGCGGTTGTCGGGTTCGAGGACCAGTGTACGAGCGTCATTGGGGAGGTGGTGTCGCGAGACGTCGGCGAGCTCGTGGTGAAGGTGGACCGGGGGGAGTACGCGCAGTGGGTGGGGGTCATCGGACCGGCGGAGGTCCTGGAGCAGGTTCCCGCGGGCGGCCGGGTCCATGTGGCCGGACGGATCAGGGAACACGAGGAGTGGGGATACGCTGTGCATTACGGGGTGGACCGCGGGTGGTGGGGGAACTTCTGTTGTTGTTCAGGGAAAATGTCCGTAGCTAACTGTTCAGCGAAATTGTCATTCCATGCAAGGAGTGACATTGAGCCAGCAGGCACAGACGAGACTGAAGGTACTGAACAGCGTGCTGGTCGGCCAATTGCCGGTTGGCCAGGCGGCCGAGGTACTGGGGATCAGCGAACGCCACGTCAGGCGCATCCTGGCGGCCTACCGGGAGGAAGGAGCCGCCGCACTGGTCCACGGGAATCGAGGCCGTAGACCTGCCAACGCCACATCCGAGGCGGCGATTGCCGAGGTGATGGAGTTGGCGGCGAGTCGCTATTCGGGTACGAACCACACGCACCTTTCCGAGTTGCTCATGGAGCGTGAGGGTATATTCCTGAGCCGCTCGACGGTGAGGCGGATCGCCCTGAGCGCCGGAATTGAGAGCCCCCGCCGCCGCCGTCCACCCAAACACCGCGTAAGGCGTCAGCGTATGCCCCAAGAGGGGATGCTGGTGCAGGTAGACGGCAGCCACCATCGGTGGTTGGAGGATCGTGGCCCCCGCTTTGCGCTGCTATTGGCCGTTGACGATGCGACCGGCACGGTGCCCTATGCATTGTTCAGGCCGGAAGAGGACGCGATGGGATACCTGCTGTTGATCGAGGGGATGATCGAGCGCCGCGGGGTACCCCTTGCGCTCTACAGCGATCGTCACGCTGTCTTCAAAAACCCTGCACCGCCTCGGCAGAAGCTGCCCGGACCGACGCAGTTCGCCCGGGCCATGCAGCGGTTGGGCATAAGACAGATCTTCGCCCGGTCGCCACAGGCCAAGGGGCGTGTCGAGCGTGTGGCCGGGACATTCCAGGACAGACTGGTCACCGAGCTGCGACTGGCGAAGGTCGAGACCATGGAACATGCCAACGAGGTCCTGCACCGATACCTGCCGAGGTTCGACGAGCAGTTCGGTGTCCCGGCGGCGCAGTCGGAGGTGGCCTACCGCAAACCTCCGTCAGCGGCCGCTGTCGAGCAGGCTCTGTGTTTCAGGTTCCACCGCAAGGTGGCAAGGGACAACACGGTCAGGCACCGATGGCGCACCCTGCAGCTGCTGCCCGGCATGGAACGGACCAGCTACGCCGGAGTTCAGGTGGAAGTCCTTGAGCGTCCCGATGGTCGACTGCTGGTTGAATACCAGGGGCACCTGATCGAGGCACAGGAGGCGCCTCCACGTCCGGAGTTTCTACGTGTCCTGGGGAATCGCACCACCCCCGACGGCCGTGTCAACGGCTCCAGCCATGGTCACCAGGAACTGGCATGCCTGGAGAAGACCGATGTAGACAGTGAACAGGCAGCCAGCCCGCGGAGAAAACGCAAGCGTGCAGCTCCAGGATCGAGGAAGCCAACCCCGCGCCAGAAGGCTCTGTGGGAGGCGGTTCAGGAGGCCAGGGCACGCGGCCTGTCGCTGCGTGCGATCGCCAGGGAGCTGGGGATCCACAGGGAAACCGCCCGCAGGTACGCACTGACCGAGAGCCCGCCCATGTACACACGGGTCAAGCCCGCCACAGCCCTATCCGATACCATCAACAACCACGGCGATGGACAATTTCGCTGAACAGTTGACCGGACATTTTCCCTGAACAACGACAGAACTTCCGTGAGAATCTTCCGGGGGACTTTCTCGCGCCCTAGGCCAGTATGACAGCAGCAGTCCCTCATAGCCTGACGACGGCCTGTGGGTCTCGCCTCGACGCCCCGCGGCTGAGGGCGCGATCGAGGAAGGATCCCGAAGGCCAGGTGGATGCCCAGGTCTGTCACCCTTTTGGAGGGCTCCTCCTCCTGCTTGAGGAGGGCGTGGGCTATGAGGTCGGCATCTGGAGCAGGTCGTCGTCCTGGAAGCTTTGGAAGGACGGGCCGCCGATGATCCGCTCTATGGGGATGTCCTTCGTCGTCTGGCCGTCTTCCCAGACCACGTACTTGCTGGGAACGGGGTTGCGGATCCTGAACCTGCCGTTGAGCCGCCTGATCATCCGCTCCCCTCCCTCGTCGAAGATGAGATGGTCGCAGCGTCCGTCCGCCGCGACCGACGGGTTGATGCGGTTGAGCAGCCGGATCAGACTGACCCGTTCGTAGCCCTTCACGTCGGCTTTGCGCAGGCAGACGTTGACCACATCAATGCCGCCCAGGGAATGGGCGGCGTTCTCTATGATGCACAGGCCGTCCATGAAGATTTCGGCCCCCTGCTCCGGGGTGAGCCTGCGTCCGGTGTTGTCGATGCGGGCCAGCTTGCCCCGTCCGGCCAGCAGGTCACAGGCGTGCAGCTCCCGGCTGGTCGGGACACTGTAGTCGCCCGCCAGCGCCCTGCGCCAGTCCTGGACGCGGTCATGCAGGCCGTCCCACCGCTCACGTCGTGGCCCCGCTGCCTCGCTCGTCACCGGGTGACATTCATGCTGGACAGTTATGCTCGGGTGGTACATTTTTACGCCGCCACATGTCCTGATTTCTCGCCGCCCTTGTCACAAACGTTGGTACAAGGGCGGGCTCCGCCACATTCTCACCAACGAGGCCTACACGGGTACCGCGGTCTGGGGGTAGAGTTCGTGCGATGAATAGCATTGGAGGCTCTCCATTGAAGAAGTGCCGCGCAGACAGAGAGAAGATGATGGCTGAAGCTCGGTCGTTGGATTGGATTGCTCAGCAACTATCCAATGCACTCAACGGTCGTGATATAGACCCGTCTCAAGGCTACGTCGCCCCATTAGGGTATCTTCTGTCGTCGGTTGTCCTCCAGGCCCTGGCCGCAGAGACGGCTCTGAAGGCGTTACAGATGCTCAAACTCGGATACTTTGTCAAGAGCCACGACCTTCTCAAGCTGTTCAAACAACTGCAACCTGATATGAGGGATGGTATAAGCATCACGCATCAGACGCTCGTTCAAGCCTTCAACACGGAAAATCCGACTACCATTAACGTTAAGAGTTCCATTGAGGATGTACTGAGGAAGCACAGGCGCGACTTTGAAGAGTGGCGGTATGTTTACGAGTTGGATGATGGAGCAAGCATAAGTCTACTTGACCTACGTATAGCTACGAAGGCACTGGTCCTGAATTTCGACGCCATAACCTTCGACCCATCTATCCACGACCCCAAAACCTATATGGCTAATCGAATGCAAGGGATTGTGGATACTTGATGATTCTGGGACGGGTTGGGTCCTTGCCCCAAAAGTCCCGACCCCCTCTACGAGAGAAGGCTTAAACCCATAGGATTGTCGGCAGACCTGTTCTTCGATCCACCAGAAATGGGAGGTCCGTAGTTTCCGCAGCACGCTGCAACCTACTCAACCTCAGATGCATCCAAATCGACTGCCCATGAGAACCGTACTTTTTTGTGTCGATTGGAAGACAGAGAACTCCTTTTCGAGCTAGGCGATGTGGGGCGGGCAGCGGACCGGGCGGAGGTGTGGGAAGTACACGGTTACAGCCTCAAGGTGTTGCACTCCAGACAGTTGAAAAGGGTGTGAGTCACTATGGCCGGGCCCGAAGGATGCCCGCTGAGAAAGGATCACATTTGACCGACCACGTGAGAGTTGGATTGCGGTGCCCGTTCCGCCTCTTGTGGACGTGTAGACCCGGGACCGGGCACAGAAGCTAAAGAGGAAACGCCGGAACAGGCTCAGGCGCAACGCCATGAGGTGGGAACGGCGGCGTGGCCTTTGATAAGCGTACCGGCACACGGTATAGTACACGCGTGATCCGGTCGTTTCGCTATCGAGGTCTAAGGCGGCTCTATGAGCGAGGCGACACCAGCAGGATAGGTGCCGACCAATTGGAGCGGATCACTCTCGCCCTGGCAGATCTTGATGCCGCTGGTAGGCTAGGCGATGTCGATTTGCCGGAATAGAGGCTGCATGCTCTCAGGGGTGACCGGAAGGGATTGTGGAGCATTTCGAATTCGGGCAATTGGCAGATGACTTTCCGATTCGAAGATGGCGACGCATTCGATGTCGATCTGGTCGTCTATCACCAGTGAGAGGGAAGAGGCCATGGCAATGAAGAATCCACCTCACCCTGGCCGCAGCGTAAGGGACAACTGCCTGGAGCCTCTTGGTCTGAATGTCACCGAGGCGGCAAAGGTTTTGGGTGTTGCCCGTCACACCCTATCGCGGGTATTGAACGGCCGCGCCGCAATTTCGCCGGACATGGCCATCCGCCTTGAGAAAGCTGGATGGTCCAGCGCGGAATTCTGGTTGAGCCGACAGACCTCCTATGACCTGGCGCAAGCGCGCGAGGCTGAAGACTGAATGCCGGTCGAGCGCTACCAGCCGCAGCCTAAGGAGTAGGAAATCTGATGCAGGCGGATTGGAGGGGACTTACCACCGGGTCCTGCCGGCCTGCGCCTGCGGATCCTGTGCGAACGCGAGCGCGCCCGCGAGGACGACGACGTCGGCTTACGCGCTTGAAGTCCAAGCTAGGGTGATTAGGATCCGACGCAAAGAATCGGAAAGAGTCGCGGGCCTGCCGCTTCACCTGTTCGGGGAGACGTGGACAAGCAGTCCAGAAACTGCCCTGCGTGTATGATCGCACGCCTACAATTCTTGAGCATCAAGAGGTTCAGTAAGCCCTGCGCGGTGAGCCGCCAAAGCTTCGTCCGCCAACCTTTCCAGCATTTCTTCGGATTCGGGACGGCTGAAGAGTTCCGCCCATAGCCGCTCCGAATCCAATTCGGATAGCAGGAATCGGGCGAATCTGTCCTGCTCTTCCTCGGGGAGTTCGGAAGCTCTCTCGAAAACCTGTTGAAGAATCTGGTTCATCTGTATTCCGCCGCTCCCAATGAGTTCTAGGGTGCAAGGTGGGGAGAGTAGGAGCTAAAGCTAACTAGGGATTGAGTACATTGTTGATGTAGACACTAGTAGTAACTATCGCCACCAAGCTGACCTGCCCCGGGAACATAATTGCAGTTAGTCCCACCAGCACCGGAAATGACCCTGTGGGCAGGTCGTCCGTTCGCAGGCACCTGACGTTGTGCGGGTGGCGACAGGCTTTGGGACCACCAGTTCGCAGCTAAGGGAACAGAAGCGCGGTACGGCCTGGTGACTTTGGGGCACGAGTCGCCCCGTTGCCGCTGCCATTACCCTCCCATCGGCATCGTCTTTCCTCGGCATTCTGATCCCAGTCGGTCTGGGTGTTTGACATATTTCTGCGACGTTTCGCCCCCATCGTGTGTGCCACTGGATCTTCACGAAGGGGGTGGAAGGACGATGATGGTGGTTATAAGGAAGCTGAGGATAAAGGCCCTTGTTGTGGTCGGGGCTTTGCTGGCGGCCATACTGTGCGCGACGATAGTGGTCGGCTGCACCGGCGGCAATGGACCTGGGGCTGGTCGCGATTCCGAGGGTGCGACGGCCGGCCAGGGCACCCCGGTGCGGGAAGCCGCCGGGGAACACGGTGTCGTGGGCGAGGGTGGTGAAGGTGGCGGTGAGCACGGCGGCGCTGGCGAGGGAAGCGCCGGTGAGGGCGGTGAGGCCGGTGGAGAAGGCGGTACAGGTACCGAGGCCGGCGAGGCCGCCATGTCGAGCCCTGTGATCCCGCTGGACCAGACGTGGGACGGCGTCCTCGGAGGACTGGCCGTATCAGCCCGGTACGACGCCGCGCCCCGGACCGTACAGGCCACGGTACGCAATACGCTCTCTCAGACGCTCTGCTACGTGCAGGCCGAGCCTCATCTGAAGCTGGGCACAAGGACGGTGGGCGAGCTCGGTCCCGACGTGCTGGGGGACCTCAGCCCGGGGCAGGTGGCGACGTCCAGCCTGGCGGTCGCCGGTGAACCGACGCTCGCGGGAGTCTCCTACGATGGGTACGTCGTCCACCTGGAGGTGTTCGACTGCGGCGGGCCCGGCCCCGTCCCGCATGCGGGAGGCGAAGGCGGTGAAGACGGCGCGGGCGAGGGAGCCAGCGGCGAGGGTCACGGTTCTGGCGGCGAAGGCACAGGCGGTGAGGGCGGCGGCGAAGGCCCCGCCGGCGGCGAGGAGGGCAGCGGCGCCAACCTGGCCCCGGACGAGACCTTCGACATGGTTCGCGGGGGCGCACGGCTGATCCTGGGCTACGATCCCGGGAGCAACTCGTTTCGGGGCACGGTGGAGAACACCACCACCAGTGTCCTTACCCGCGTCAGGATAGAGGTGCACCTGTCGAACGGTACGGAGCTCGGTCCGACGACCCCGGTGGACCTGGCACCGGGACAGGTGGTCGAGATCGACCTGCCGTCGACGCAGGCCTCGTTCACCGGATGGATAGCCCATGCCGAGGTTGGAGGAGGCGAGGGAGGCCGGTCCGGTGGCGAGCATGGCGGCGGCGGAGAGTCCGGCAGAGAACACGGCGGTGGTGGCGGTGGCGAGCATGGCGGCGGCGGCGAGGGGAGCGGAGGCGGCTAGGGTCTATCGAATCCGGCCGAAGGAGTGACCGGATTCCCGGCGGATGTAATCTGACTGGGGGACTGTCACGCAGAAGGACGTGGTGCCCGATCGGGAACCGCGTCCAGGGCGGTTCTCAGAGGAATGCTCATGAGCGGTAGGGTACTGATAATCGAAGACGATGCGAGGATCACAAACTGGGTCAGGGTCTACTTCGAGCGCGCCGGGTTCTCCGCCGAGGTCGCCCATGACGGTCAAACCGGTCTGGCCATGGCCCGGGACCTGGTTCCGGACCTGATAATCCTGGACCTCATGCTGCCCCGCCTCGATGGCGTGGAATTGTGCAGGATCCTTCGCCGGGAATCGGAGGTTCCGATAATCATGCTCACGGCGAGGGAAGCCCCCGCCGAGCGAATCCTGGGACTGGACAGCGGAGCCGACGATTACGTCGTCAAGCCTTTCGATCCCGAGGAGCTCGTTGCGCGCGCGCAGGCCGTGCTTCGGCGTGTCAGGGATAGGGTCCAGCACGTTCTCACGCAGGGCAACATCACCCTGAACGAGTCCACACGGAGCGTGACCGTCGGTGAGGAGCCCGTGACGCTGAGCCAGGCGCAGATCGCCCTCCTGTCGACGTTCATGCGCCATCCCAACCAGGTGCTTTCCCGCGAGCAGCTGATCACGCTGACCTTCAACGACGAGTCTTATGGCTACGATCGTGCGATCGACAACCAGGTCGCCCGCCTGCGAAGGCAGATCAGCCGGGGCGGCCACCAGCCGATTCAGACCGTCTACGGTGCCGGATACAGGTTCGTGGTGGAGGGCGAGTGATGTCGTTTCGCTGGAAGATCATGGGGGCGATCGTCCTCGTGGTCGTCCTGACCGTGCTGGTCAGCGTTGGCGTCGGGTACTACGCGGCGCAGGCACGTCTGGGCGTGTTCGTAGACGAGATCGGCGATGATGAGGCGAGCCAGCTGGCCCAGGTTCTGAGCCTGGAATACACCGATTCCGGCGGCTGGGGAACGCTGGACACGGCGCTCTCCGGGTCGGGATACGTCTACGCCGGATCTTCGCAGGGGGAGCGATCAGAGAGAGGCGGGGGAGAACACTCCGAATCGTCCCATCGGGATCCGGTGAGAGTGGTCATCACCGGATCCGACGGACGTGTGGTCAAGGACAATTCCTCCGAGCTGGCGTCGGGCGCCATCGCACCGGAGCTGGACGGGCACAGCGCGCCCGTGATCGACCTGACAACCAGCCGGCCCGTGGGCAACGTCTACGTGGATGTAGACCGCGAGCTCCTGTCGACCGAGTCGCACGGGTTCCTGAGCGCGCTCCTTTACATCACCCTGATAGCCGGCACGCTGACGGCCGGCGTTGCCGTACTGCTGGCCGCCTGGCTGGCAAGGCGCATCACGGCGCCGGTGTCGGCATTGACGGAGGCGACCCAGGCCGTCGCACAGGGCGATGCGACCCACCTGCCGGTCACGTCGACGGATGAGCTGGGACTGATGAGCGCGGCGTTCAACGCGATGAGCTCCGCCCTGGAGACCCAGCGCGAGCTTCGCAGGAGGCTGATAAACGACGTCTCCCACGAGCTCAACACTCCTCTGAGCGTCATTCGCCTGGAGGCGAAGGGGCTGCGCGACGGGCTCGGGGCGCCCGAGAGCGCCTCCGACCACATCATCGGGGAGGTGGACAGGCTCAGCGGCATCGTAACCGACCTTGACTGGCTTGCGGAGACGGACCAGGGCGAGTCGAGACTCACGCTCGAGACGAGCTCGGTCCACGAACTGCTTGAAAGGGAGGTGGGCCGGTGGCAGCCGCAGTCCTGGGCCCGGCGGGTTGAACTGTCTCTGCGGGCATCCGATGACCTGCCGGACATGGACCTTGACCGGATGCGCATAAGTCAGGCGCTGGGGAACGTCATCGGTAATGCCATCCGGTGCACCGAGGCCGGCGGGAAGGTTGTGGTCCGGGCGGACCTGGATGGTGGCGGGAAGCTGACCATCTCGATCGTCGATGACGGGATCGGGATCAGCGAAGCGGACCTTCCCCACCTCTTTGACCGCTTCTACCGCACGGATTCGTCCCGCCTTCGAGGGATAGGTGGCACCGGCCTGGGACTGGCCATCGCCCGGGCCATAGTCCGATCGCACGGGGGCACGATTGCCGTGGGCAGCGACGGGCCGGAAAAGGGCGCCACGGTGACCATCCGCCTTCCCGTCCGGGGGATGGAGACGCGTCCGCGGCAATGACGCGCGCGGCAGGGACGGCAGCCGCGGCGATGGGAAGGCGACCAGTGCCGTGGGGAATTCTGACATGTGAATCGCCTCGATCGCGCCGATTGCCACTTGGGCCGCAGAGACGATTCGCAGCCGGAGGCAGGTCAATTGCCCGGGGAATCGGAATGTGCTTGGTCGGGAACTAAGGCCGCGCCAATTGAGTTAAGGACTCTTATCATCTCGGTGACGAGAAAGGTGACGAAGGACATGCCCGGGGGAGTCGATTTGGTGCGGGTCTGCTCTGTCATCATGCACCGGCTTTCCGCAGAGTCTATCGACCAACATTCTTACGTCGTTTCTGGTCGCACACGGAGCACAGGTGTGTTCACCGACTGGCGGACTCCGGTCCTGGTTGCCGCGGCCCTGTCCTGCGCGGCGCTGCTGGCGATGGCCGGCTGCGGAGATGACGAGGACGCTCGCCGGGCGGGCACCCTGGATCAGGTTCTGGGACGAGGTTACCTGGTCTGCGGCATCAAGGCCGATACACCCGGGTTCGGTGTGCTGAAACCGGACGGGACCGCCGAGGGCAACGACGTCGAGTACTGCCACGCGCTGGCGGCCGCCGTCTTCGGGGACCCTGGCAAGGTCGAGTTCAAGGCGGCCACGTCCGCCAATCGCTTCGAGCTGCTCGCCGCAAGCGAGATCAACGTGCTCATACGCACGACCAGCTGGACGGCCAGCCGCGACGCGGACCTGAACATGGCCTTCGTCACCACGACCTTCTACGACGGTGCCGCCATCATGGTCAGGGCGGACTCCGGCATAACCAGCGCCAGCCAGCTCGGTGGCGCCACCATCTGCATCGTGGACGGCACCAGCACGCAGGGAGCCGTTTCCGATTTCTTCTCCGAGGAGGGCATCACCTACGAGGAATTGACCTTCCAGGCCAATCCCGAGCTTCGCTCAGCCTTCATCAGCGATCAGTGCGACGCGTGGTCCTCGGACAAATCCCAGCTGGGCAGTCACCAGTTCGCCCTGAAGACGGACGAGGCCATCGCCGCCATCGTATTGCCCGAGATCCTGTCCAAGGAGCCGATCGGGCCGAGCGTGCGTGATAATGACTCGGAATGGGAGGACGTGGTGCGCTGGGTCGTTAACGGCATGATCATCGCCGAAGAGCAGGGCGTTACGCGGGAGAACGTCGGGCGCATGGCGGCGGAACCGCCGAGCAACACGGTTGCGCGCCTGCTGGGGGTCGGTTTCGGTGGCGGCGCCCCGAGTAACCTCGGGATCGGGCACGGCAAGATACCCGGCACGTTCATGCAGCACGTGATCGGCCAAGTGGGCAACTATGGAGAGGTCTACGAACGGACGCTTGCGCGCGTGGGCCTTGAGCGGGAAGGCTCCCTCAACGCCTCTCACCTGGACGGTGGGTTGATCTACGCTCCACCGATGCGCTGACCGTGGCCCGGCTGATTCCAATGGCGAGCGGTGACCGGCCCGAGGTAGAGTCGCTGCCTGCCCCAGGGCACAGGTGCATGCCCCGGGCTTTCGGAATGAATGCTGAAACTTTCCCAGCTCTTCGCAGGTGCTGTCATGTCGGAGCGATCGGCGCCAGGAGTGGTTCTTGAATCTGTGCTGCCGCCACATTCCCCCGCCGGAGGGCCGGGCGGAGCCCCTGGTGGAATACCCTACGTAACGACGGCGATGACGTTGGAATGCAGGCTCATGCGGGCGATTGTTGCAGTAATACTGGCGGCGGCACTCCTGCCGCTATTGGCCGCGTGTCGAGGACCGGACACGGTGGTGATAGCCACCGTGGACAACTACCATCCATTCGCATTCATCAACGATGAGGGCGAGATAGATGGCCTCGAGCGCGAACTGGGGGACGAGCTGTGCCGGCGCGCCGAACTTGAGTGCGAGTGGGCCCTGAACGATTGGGAGACCATGATTCCCGACCTGGTGGCGGGAGAGTTCGACGCGATTCTCGCCGGCATGAGCATCACCGCCAAGCGGGAGAGGTTGATCGAATTCACGGAGGCTTACTACCCGCCAACCCCCTCGGTGTACGTGGCAAGGGCTGGGGCTGGCGACGAGGCCGTCCACGGCACGATCGGCTCCGGAGAGAACAACATTTACTCCGACTACCTAACGGAACAGGGCAGGGCGTTTGTGCCCCTAGACGACTCTACGGATGCGGTCGAAGCGGTGCTTAGCGGCAAGGTGGACGTTGTCCTTGTGGACCACGGGTATGGTGTGCAGAAAATCGCCGAGCACGAGGGGGAACTGGCGATCGTGGGGCCATCGGTGCTGCTGGACCGTGGCCTTGGCATTGGCGTCCGCAGGGGCTCTGAACTGAGGGGAAGGCTCGATGAGGCCCTGGCGTCGATGAAGGATGACGGCACCTTGAATGGCATCATCGTCAGATGGGTGGGGGAGGACGCGTCTACGTTCGAGTGAGGCGAGCAGGGCCGGGACGGCCCGGCTGTGTCTTGATTGGAGCGTGCGGTCTCCGGGAATTGGCCATTCACAGGATCGCCTGTAACGGAGATCGCGGTCGAGCCGGGTAATGCGGCGATCCACGACGCGATTCCGATGCCGCAGGATCGTCCGATAGGTGACAGGGACGCTAAGGAGATGCCCCGGAGGAGCCCGGTACTACCTGCAGTCACCGATGGTGGAACCTATAGGGGCGTTCATGAGTGAGCTTCCTCATAGGGTCAATTCGACTCCACTACGAGTCCTTGACACTGTTGGTCACTGTGCCTAGTCTGAAAGCTAGTCAGAATGACTGTTATGGGGGTACGGCATGAGCAAGAGATGGCCTGTTCAGGATGCTAAGTCTAGGTTTAGCGAACTCCTCGACACCACCCTCGCCGAAGGGCCGCAGATCGTGACCAAGCGAGGGGTGGAAACTGCGGTTCTCCTTCCCATTGAGCAGTGGCGAAGGCTTGAGCGGATGACTAGGCCGGACTTGAAGGAGCTCCTATTGGCATCGGAGGCGCGGATCGAGGACCTTACGCCGCCTCGGCGACAGCATCGCCACCGAACACCTCTGGCCGTGGAGTAGGCCTGTGTACCTTCTTGATACAAACGTCGTCTCTGAGCTACGTCGTCCCCGCCCGCATGCCGCTGTGCTGAATTGGATCGCCGATGTACCAGCGGATCAGCTCTTCGTGTCTGCCGTCACGGTTGGAGAGATTCAGTCAGGGATAGAAATCACCCGCGAGCAGGATGAGACCAAAGCAGAGGAGCTAGAAGCCTGGCTGGAAAAGGTCTTAGCTTCCTATGGCGTTTTGCCGATGGACGCCCCTGCCTTCCGCGAGTGGGCGCGCCTCATGCACAGGAGGTCGGACACGATGGCCGAAGACGCCATGATCGCGGCGACGGCCACGGTACACCGACTGACCGTGGTTACACGAAATGTCAGTGACTTCGAACAACTTGGGGTTGAGCTGCAAGACCCCTTTGATAGGGCATAGTGAAGCCTCCAGACCTAGAACTCATTCACGTTCCACTTCACGAAGGAATTCTCAACGACCTGTAGGCTGTGAATGAGGCGAGAGGCGAAAGGTAGACGTTCTCTAGAAGTACTTGTCGATGCCGCCGTAGCCTATCTGCTTGCCTTTCTCGGTGGCCCTCAAGAAGCTCTTCAGCGTCCAGTATGTCGCTCACCGACTCCCGCACCGGCGGGTGCAGCAGGCCCTTGCCGGCCAGCCAGCGAAGTCTCTCCTTGTTCTGCTGGGAGTAGCCGCTCTTCGGGTTTCTTGGAGTAAAGCGCTGGACGGCGTGCATGCTATCGAGCTTTTTGATGATGCTGTCTATCCAGCCGAAGCACAGTGCCTCTTCCACGGCGTCGTTGTAGAGGATGCGAGGTTCACTGGAGGCCTTGTTGGGATAGATCAGCCATATCTCTGTGGCGGCATCGAAGTTGGCCTCCAGCCACTCACGCCATGGCTTCCTGTGGAACACGTAGAGCGGTTCTCCGATTTCCATGGGAACCTCCGTTGATCCGCTCCCCAATCTCCCTAGTAGCTGCAATGTCGGCCCCGCGACTTATCAACGACGGGAACAGGGTAGGGGGCTTAACGCTCCTTAGGGGTACGGTCACCTGAGCTAACAGGCATTCGCCATGATCCCACTGCGAGCAATCGTCGGAGGGAGCGACTATCTGCATCCTCAGGTTAGTCCTCGTGACGAGGGATTTCTGAGTCTTCGTCTATCTAGGTGACCCAAGTTGGTCGACATTGGCGCCCCGGTTGAGTCTGGGTCGCCCGCTCCTGCGGCCTAGGGGCCTGCTCACACGAACCAATCGGTTCGGCAGCCACGCCGTCCATTAGGAATTGCGATCTGCAACAAGGCCTTTCGCGTGGGAAGATGGAGACGCCCAAGGGTCAAACCCAAGTTTTCCGTCCCCGCCCTTTCGGCTCGAGTTCAAGATGCCCGCAACCAACTGGACGCATTACGACGCCACGCATCTCGATGTGGACGAAGGGGTCGTTACCTGAACTACCTTCAATCCGCTTCGAGGTTCGAATCCCCTTTGGTGGGCCTATTCTGACTAAAGACAGGACTTTTCAATACGTCGTAACATTCTAGATCATAGCGCCATGGACCAAGTGATGAACTGGTGGAGAGCAATTCGTAGGCGCGTGAGTGGTGTAGAGGGCCTCGCTCTTTCCCCAGAGTCGTGTACTTTGGCAGGTTCTCTTGGACGGATCCCGCGCGCCGATTGACGTCGATCAGCCTACGTCGAGAGCTTTGGGACTCACTTGGCCCTGTGCTACCGGGCGCAACTCGGCGGAGGATCTACAGGGATTCGCCATCCTAGGAGAATGTCAATTTCAAGTACCCGGGAATCGTCCACGCTGGCTATCGAGGTACGCGGCCTTCACAAGTCTTACGGCAAGACGGAGGCTGTTCGAGGTATAGACCTGCGCGTGTCCAAGGGCGAAGTGTTCGCTCTCCTCGGCCCCAACGGCGCCGGAAAGACGACGACGGTGGAGATATTGGAGGGGCATCGAGACAGGACCAGCGGCGATGTGTCGGTCCTAGGCTACGATCCTGGTCGGAGCGAACGCGCGCTCAAGCGGCGTATCGGCATCGTACTGCAGTCAACGGGCGTTGAGCCATACCTCTCAGTCGACGAGACGATAAACCTCTTCCGAGGATACTACCTTCACCCGCTGCCGCTGGAGGAGATTCTGGATATTGTCGGACTCAGGGAGCAACGGCACGTCCGCGTGAGACGTCTGTCCGGAGGCCAGCAGCGACGGCTGGACGTCGCCATCGGCCTGTCCGGGGACCCGGAGTTATTGTTCTTGGACGAGCCGACGTCGGGGTTCGACCCATCAGCGCGGCGGGACGCGTGGGAGATGATCCGGAATCTCAAGTCCCTGGACAAGACAGTGGTGCTCACAACCCACTACATGGAGGAGGCTGAGAACCTCGCTGACCACGTAGCAATCATCGCAGAGGGAAAGATTGTCGCCGAGGGCGCTGTGGGAGAGCTGTTGTATAAGGATAGGTCTACGACTATTCGGTTTAGGGTGGGACCTGGCTCGGCCCGCCCGCCCGAAGATTTGACCGCGGTACCCACTGACGACGATGGGCGGTACGCCATCACGACGGACACGCCGACCCATAGCCTACACCGCCTTACGGGCTGGGCCGTAGACCACGAAAACGAGCTGGAGGAACTCTCGGTCTCACGCCCATCTCTAGAGGACCTGTTCATCGAAATCGTCAAATCTCCGGAGCAGGACGGCAGAGAAGCATGAACGCCTTTGCGCTCGCCCTGAGGCAAGTTCGCTACGAGAACACCGCCTTTTGGCGCAACCCCGCCGCGGCGTTTTTCACGATCGTGTTTCCTTTAATGTTCTTGGTGATCTTCAACCTGGTGTTCGGCGACGTTGGGACTGACGATCAGGGCGAACCCGTGAATACGGCGAACTTCTTTGTGCCGGGGATAGTCGCCTTTGCAGTAGTGGGGGCCTGTTACACCAACATAGCGATGGGCATCTCCTTCTCCAGGGACGGGGGATTGCTCAAACGGGTCCGGGGCACGCCGCTGCCCAGTTGGTCATACCTGTTTGGGCGGATAGCACACTCCGTGCTCATCGCGATTCTCTTGGTTGTGATTGTGACGAGTGCCGGCGTGCTGTTCTATAACGTGGACGTTCCGACGAACACTCTGCCTGCGTTCGTCGTGGCGCTCGTGGTCGGAGCGGCCACCTTCTGTACTCTTGGATTGGCGATCACTTCGGCTATCCCCAATGCGGATGCATCGCCAGCGATAGTCAATGCGTCGATACTACCGCTGCTGTTCGTATCGGACGTGTTCATTCCCTTGGACGGGGCCCCGGCCTGGCTCACGACTCTCGCCGACATTTTCCCAGTAAGACACTTTGCGCTGGCGCTGCACACGTCGTTCGATCCACTGCAAACTGGAGCAGGCTTCGAGTGGCTTCACCTACTAGCCATGGCTGGCTGGCTGGTTGGTTGGTGGGCTGCTGGTCGCGTTGCGGTTCTTCCGGTGGGAATCCCGTCGATAGGGAACCTCCACGGCCTCCCCACTGGACTTACAGCGACAGCACCAACTCAAGGTTTGGGTTAAGAGGGTGTCTAAGAGGGGTGTGGGATTCCCATAGGGTGGAAGGTCGACAGGGGCATAGAGTCATGAATCATGACACGCCAAGCATGTTCCAGCGACCTGAGCGACCGGGAATGGCAGGTAGTGGAGGCGCTGCTTCCACCTCCCAGGCCTAGAGGCCGACCGCTGAAGTACTCGCGGCGGGAGGTAGTCAACACGGTCTCGATTATCGTGATGGCCTAGCATATGCACCTGCTGTTGCGTCTGCGATGCGCTAGGCACTCCTTGTGTTCGCATCCACTCGCGGCCGGTACGCCGCGCCAGTGATCCTCGGCCCGGATCGAATACCATCGCCATGGCCGGACGACTTTTTCCGTCGCAGGCACCTGAAGTCGGTGCGTTCCTCCCGGTGAATCCTCGCTGTTGCGGCAGGTAGGTCAACGTTCACCAGATACAGTCCATTGCTCCCTCCAACCGTCGGGATGAAAGGGCCCATGATCAAGCCGATGAACGCAGCCGCGTTGTGTCTCAATCGCTTGATGGTGTCTGAGATGTATCGGCCCGGTAGGACATGTATGGGAACATGCATGGCGGGCACATGGCGGAGCCTGGGGTACAGCGCCTCACCCAGTTATGCCTAGCGGGTCCACGAAGGGGCCCACCGGGGCTACGCGTCGATATCCGAAGGGTCCCAAGGCTGCGACTGTACCAGCTAACTCTACCGACGATAATCAAGTATTGGGAACCCCGATGTGCGGGCCCGTTGAGAAGGTCCTGGGGACTCCCGGCGATCTTTCCCCTGCCGTTCGATCTCCAGCAGGCGCCGATTCCATGTCAGGGGGCTGTGCAAGGCTTCGAGGCTTGATTCCCTCTTGTACTCTTCCAATGGACGGCTGCATGCAGTCGGACGAAAGGAAAATGGATGCCATTTCGGCGAACGATAATTCGGCCCCCTCATTTCCGGTCAACAGTTCCCACTAGTTCCCAAGAGGGAAGTCAGCCAGGAGCTCAAACTCGAGGATCTGATCTTGAAGCCAGATCGGCTAGCTGCATGGCCGTCAATTTCGGTGGCCATCTGCGTGTGACATGAGCGCCATCGTGCGCTCCATCGGGTCACAAGCTCCCTTCCAATCTCTCAATCCCCAGACGCTTGGTCTAATCCGACCGCCCACTATAACCGCTCTTTTTTCTGTCAATTGGAAGACAGAGAACCCGCGTGCGATCGAGTCGGCCCATCCCCCGGGCCATGGGTCAAACGCCGGTTCCCCGGGACCACGAATTGATTGCCCCACTCCATGTCGTCTCCGACACCGTTCCGCTAGAATCCGCCACTGCTCCTCCCAACCCCCAAGCCCGGCTACGTGAACAGTGAGGAGAAGGGCAAGCCTCGGGGTCAGCTGCGAGGTTTGTGAAGAATGCGGCCCGCGCTTGTTTGCGAGAAGGGGCTAAACTGATAATAAGAGTCTCGGCTATTCTCGCTTCCGCTAATGGGGAACAACGTGACATCAGCGTCTGAGCCGGCACGCCGGCCTCATGGCCGTCTAGCGAGCTGTCCCGGTGGCCATCGGGCCTATGTGCCGGCCCCGCTTCCGCCGCGCCTGGCGTGGGACGAAGGGCTGACGGTCAATCTTTCTCACGCCGATCGGGCTATAGGCAGACTTGCGGGCGAAGGGCGGCGCTTGCCCAATCCCTACCTCTTGATCCGGCCCTTCGTCCGTAAGGAGGCCGTGCTGTCCAGCCGCATTGAGGGGACCCGGGTGACCCTGGGCGAGCTGCTGGCCGCTGAAGCCGGAGCGGCAGTGGAGCGAAGCCTTGTCGACCTCCGGGAGGTGGGCAACTACGTAACCGCCCTTGAGCACGGCCTGGAACGCCTGGACACGTTGCCCGTGTCGCTGCGCCTGGTGCGTGAGATGCACGATTTCCTCATGCGGGGCGTTCGGGGCGACGTGGCTACGCCGGGGGAGTTCCGGCGGAGCCAGAACTGGATCGGGCCGCCCGGGTGCACGCTGGACGACGCCACCTTCGTCCCACCACCGCCTTCTGAACTCACTGCCTGCCTGGATGCCTGGGAGCGGTTCCTGCATGACGACGCCTTGCCGCCGCTGGTGCACGCCGCGCTCGCCCATTCTCAGTTCGAGGCGATCCACCCCTTTCTCGACGGGAACGGCCGTGTTGGACGCCTCCTCACCACGCTGCTACTGGTCGAGCGGGGTGTGATTCCCTCTCCATTGCTCTATCTGAGCGCCTACTTCGAAGCCACGAGACAGGAATACTACGCGCGCCTCCTTGGGGTGACGGAGCGGGGGGAATGGGAGGAGTGGCTGACTTACTTCCTCAGAGGGGTTGCCCTCCAGTCTGAAGACGCGGTGGACCGGATTCAACGCATCGACGACCTGCTCTCCCGGTGGAGGCAAGGGCTGGAGCGGGGGCAGTCCCGGATTCCAGAAAGGGCGCTCGACCTCTTCGCCGAGAATCCCTTTTGGACGGTTGGAGGACTGGCTGGCAGGCTGGAAGTGGCGTTCACCACGGCTCAGCGAGCAGTCGATCGGCTGGAGAGGGGGGGTGTGATCGCCAAGGTTGGAGAGGCGCGGCGCAATCGCGTGTATTGCGCCGGAGCCATCCTTGATGTGCTGGAGGAACCCCTGCGCCTCACAGGTTAGTCGGGATTCGTTTTGGACCTGTAGGGAGATCAGCGCCGATGGACATCTAGAAGCATGCACGGGTGATGCAAAGCACAAAGTGGGGCAACAATTGCATCGGCCAGAGATCGACCGCGTTAGTCAGTTACGTTGGTCGCGGTGATCGCCACTACCGGAGTCGCTGTGTTGAACCCGGAATCCGTAGCCTCATCCGTCCCCTCACAGACGGTGTCGCACCTGTCGGTTTGTTGTTGCTCAGCAGGGTCCGGAGCCCGGCGGGATGGGTCGGGCCCGCAACTCCTGCAGTGTCGCCGCACTAAAGGGATTGAGGCCTTCCCTTAGATCCTCGATCCATGAGGCCCTGCTGGGGCGATAGTGCGCTCGGCAGCTTTCCATTGGGGAGGCGTCAACCCAGACCAGGAAGGCTTTGAAGTCCGCAATGGCCTGCTGAGTTCGTCCCAGCAGCGCGTTTGCAAGGCCCCTGCTGTTCCTGGGAAGGCCCTCCGGGTCGGATGCCACCGCGGCATCGCAGTAGGCAAGAGCCTCGCCAGGTTCGCCGGCCACGGCGAGCTGCAAGCAGAGGGTCGAGTTGTACGCCGGCTTGTAGGGACGCAGCTCCTGGGCGCCACGCAGGTCCGATAGAGATCTGTTTAAATCGCCGAGTTCCGAGTGGACGAGGCCCCGGTTGCAGTGGGCCGCCGGGGAGTGGGGATCCGCGTCGATCGCGCGGCCGAACTCCTCGACGCCGAGCTGGAGGTCGCCACCGGAGCCGCGAGCAAGGTAAAGGTTTCCGCGGTTCAGGTATGCGGTAGCCATTCCTGGCTCGATCTCAAGGGCTGTGGCCAGGTCGCCGAGGGCCAGGTCAAGATCACCCGGCACGCCACGCTCGATATATGCAGCGGCCCGGTTGACGTATGCGCCGGCGAAGTCCGGGTCGTAGGAAAGCGCCTCATCGAGGCTGTCGAGGGCACGGTCTACATCACCTCCCGAGCCACGTTCAAGGTATGCGACCGCATAGTAATCGTCCGGCTTGGTCACGATCCCCGCACCATGGAATGCATGCGTCGCCGCACCACGGAGGGACTGAGCAAGAGCGAGATCATACGTTGCCTCAAACGCTACGTTGCACGCGAAATCTTCTCGGCCATCCAGCACCCTGCGGACGGAGTCCGCAGGGCAGCTTGACGGACATAGGAGCATCTGTGAGTCAGCAGCCGAGCTGTACGAGATGGTGGGCGATCTAGATGCTGACCGGCTGGGGTACGAAGGGGTGGACTTCGCCGCGGACCTCGCGAGGACCAGAGATCGCCGTCTCGACACGCTCGGAATGATGATTGGCGAAGATATGATCGCCTTCGGTGAACGACCCTCACCGCTTAGATATGAGTCGATGCTCAGCAGTTTTGAGAACTACCTACGGGTCTGTGAAGACCTTGGCCATTAGACGGTCGGACGCCCGCTTGGGCAGTCACGTATATAAATTCCACAAGAAATACAAAGGCATCCTCAAGTTCGCCGCCGAATAGCTTGGACTCGTCAAGACAGTGTCGGCCGCCCTCGCATAGCGTCCGGAACGCCTATCCATAGGCAATGCGGGCCCTTGCCACCAAGACCGGCTGTTCAGGATTGCCGGAGACGCGTTTTTTGAGAGGGCTGCCGCTACTTTGGGTGGGGCACCCGCCTAAACGGCGGCGGCGGCCACGCGATTTTGGTTCAAGTCGCCACCCCTTTCGGGGTGCTCGCCGGGGCCTTGATCAGCGACGCCTCAAGCCTCCCATCCTCACCTATCTCGACTAGACTGGACACATAGTGACGCCTATCGCGCACGTGTATGTGCTGACCCTGATCGCGTTCGAGCCGGTCCAAACGTCTGAACCTAGGGGCTGGCGGCGTCTAGGGCGCCTGACTAGTCGTGCGCCACGAGGTGGCATCGTAGGAATTCCTAAACTCCCGCCTCTGGCGGCACCGGCGACACCTCCCAACAGACTCGCGGCCGGACGGCGTAGGTAGGAGCCAAAAGTGTCCCTCGACGGCCGTGCAGGGATTGGGGTCGGCTTGCGGAATGGGTCTACGACTAGGCATATATCTCCAGTTTCAACCGTCTCCGGACAGTTATCCTTGTGTCTAGGTTACGGCATTTCAAAGCTCCTAGGAGCCTTAAGAGCCCCCGGGGATTGGGTCACGTCCCTGCAAGTATCCGTGTTGAATGTCAAGACCGGTGACCTAGCCCGTGGGCTAGGTCACCGATTCTAGGCGGTCATTGGAACCCATGGCCTACCTCTGCGCGCAACTGCGTTGAGTTGCAACAGCAGCTTGCGCATAACAGCCACCACTGAGACGTTGCCAGGCTTGCCGCGATCACGCAGACGCTGGTAGAAGCGCCGCATCTCGCTGTCGTGGCGGATCACCGCCCACGCGCATATGTAAAGTGACCGCCTCACGAAGCCACGCCCGCCCCTGATGGCGCGCCTGCCCCGCTTACGTCCGCTATCCCTCGACCAGGGTGCCAGGCCCACAAGTGAGGTCAGGGACTTGCCGTCCCGCTGTCCCAGTTCGGGCAGATGCGCGACCAGGATCGTCGCGGTCAGCGGGCCAACCCCGGGTACGGTGCGATACAGCGCGGCCCGCTGCGCCATTGGAGCGCTCCTTTGCAAAGCGGCCTGATATTCCTTGTCCAGACGAGAGATCTCCTTCTCAAGCCATGAGATGTGGCGTCTGGTGGACCTTGCCACGTAGGGTGAGACACCCTTATCGGCGCGTCCCAATTCTTGGACTCTCTGTTCCACCAGCTGCCGCCGGCGGCGCAACAGATCCTGCAGTTCCTCGCGTTCCGGCTCCAGCTCCCGGGCAGGTGTCTCCGCATCCGGGAACACTTGGCCGTACCGGGAGAGGACCTGGGCATCCCGTGGATCGGTCTTGGCTTCGTATCCGCAGGCCCGAGCGAAAGCTCGCACGCGATTCGGATGGGCCACGTACATTGCGATCTCTGTCTTTCGCAGACGGTCAACCAGCGGACGTTCGTACCCGCCGGTCGATTCACACACGGCCATGGTGACATCCAGTGCCCTGAGGTGTTTCAGCAGCCTGGTCAGGCCCGCTGCCGTGTTGCTGAACCGGACCACGGGACCCTCCGCCACCGAGACGTCCAGGTTGACCTTACCGACGTCGACGCCAGCTACCACTGCCATTAGCAACCTCCCGCATGTAATGTTGTCTCGTCCTCCACACTTGTAGATGCGGGCCCGAAGCCCATGTATCCGTTCGGAGCGACAAGCACGGCGGGAGGGGTGTCAAACTTGACGCCGGTGCAGTCAGGGATCATCCCCTGACTCACCCAGTGGTGAACGACGCGCCCCTCTCGCCACCCCACAAATTGGCCTAATTACGGGGCTGTGGCAACATACAAGTGTGTATTAAGGCGTCATCCTGTTGATGGCGCCTTGTCATGATGTCAGGACGTGACAGGAACTCCAGCCGACAAGACATGAAGTGGAGCTTGCCGCATATCCATAAGCGACTTTCTGCACGCTACTGGCCTAGCAACGACTAGATCGCATGGCCCGCGTAGTGCACAGCTACATCAAGGATAGGAAGACAGCCTGAAGAAGAAACAACAGCCGCTTGCCCCCACGGCGCTCTATTCCAGAGTATCCAGCGACCGGCAGGACTTGGCCGTGTCCGCCCATCTGAGGGCGCTAGATAACTACGCCAGGGCCAGCGTCTATCCCGTCGCCCGCGAATGAGTTGACAAAACCGAGAGCGGTGTCTGCGACTCAGTCACCATTGATCTTCCGGCGGCACGGAACTCCATCAGCGCCGCTCCAGCGTCATGTGAAGACCGTGGCGCGGGCGAAGGGTGACCCTGCCGTGCGCTTCGACCCGGTGTCCCGACGCCATGCGCAGGCGGTAGGCGCGCGCGATCGTTGCGAGTACCAGACACGCCTCCGCCATGGCAAAGCCTCTGCCGATGCAGATGCGCGGGCCGCCGCCGAAGGGCAGGTACGCGTAGCGATGACGCGTCTTGATGCGATCGGGGCTGAATCGTTCGGGGTCGAAGCGAAGCGGATCCTGCCACAGCCGCGGATTGCGGTGGGTCAGGTAGGGGCTGATCGAGACCAGGCTGCCGCTGCGAATCGTGTGCCCACCGACCTGATCGTCGGCGAGCGCCCTGCGACTGAGAGAGAACACCGGCGGAAACAGACGCATCGCCTCCTGGACGACCATGCGGGTGTAGGGCAGCGCTTCCAGGTCGTCAAACGTCGCCTCCCGGTCCGCCAGCACACGGTCCACCTCTCCATGTAGCGTGCGTTCGATCCCCGGATGTCGCGACAGCAGGTACAGCGTCCACGTCAGCGCCTGCGCCGTCGTCTCATGCCCGGCGGCGAAGAACGTGATCACCTCGTCTCGGAGCTGGGTATCGGTCATCCCTTCGCCGGTCTCCTCGTCACGTGCGGAAAGCAGCAGAGCCAACAGGTCACCCGACACTTCCTGCGCGCCGCGTCGTGCGGCGATGATGTCGTAGATCGTCCTGTCGAGCAGGGCGAGCGCCGAGCGGGCGCGACGCGAGCGCCACCTGGGGAACCATTCGGGAAAGCCGAGGACGTCGAGCGGATTCGGCGTGCCCAGGGACGCGATGAGTGTCTTTACCGCCCGTTCCAGTTCGTCGATCGAGTCGGCGATCTCGCTGGAGAATAGCGCCTCGGCGACGATCTCCATCGTGAGCGACATCATCTCCTGGCTGATGTCCAGGCACTGTCCCGACTCAGACGCCGCCCGCCAATTCCCGACGCGCTGCCGCGCGCGACGCACCATCACGCCGGCCGCCTGCGCGACCCGCTTGCGATGGAAGGCGGGGGCCGTGATCCGGCGCTGGCGGCGCCAGAACTCACCCTCGCTGATCAGCAGGCCGTTGCCCAGAGCCGGTTTGAGGATCTGGCGGGCAAGCCGACTCTTGACATAGTTGTGGTGGTTGGTGACGAGGATGTGCTCGATGAAGGCGGGTTCATTGACGAGAACAAAGTTCTGGAAAAGGATCCGCGCCTTGAGGAAGCCGGCGACGAATGATTCACGGGTGTACACGGACAGCTGGTTGCCTCGCAGCAGACGGAGAAACCGGATCGGGTTGGCCGCCCGGTCCAGCGGTTCGGGTACAACGCCGGGTTCGTAGGCGATTGTTGGGTGAATGTCCGTCATCGTCGCGCCAGTTTTGTCTGGATGTCTGGAGCCTACCAGACCAGCCTGATGTGGCGGCATTCCACCGGGGGCGAGGATCTCCGCCGTACTCCCGCGCCAAGCGCGAAGGATGCTGGAGCGTGCCCCGTGCTCAACCGGGGGGGGGGCGCAACCTGTCACGCGACCGTCCACCTAAGTGGTCAATATGGTTAAATTGGCATATGATAGGTCATTATGGTCAATCATTTGCTTGGGGGTGTGGCTGGTGATAAAGAGAGTGAGCGCGGCACAGGCGAAGGCTCAGCTTTCGGCCATAGCGTCAGAGGTGGCCTACGAGGGGACACACGTCATCATCGAACGCCGAAATAAGCCCTGGGTCGCATTGGTGAGGGTCTCCGATCTGGAATACCTGGAGCAGGCCCAGCCGACATCGGATCGACCCCAGGGAGCTCTCGCCCTGGCGGGGGCCTGGCGGGAAGTTGACGATGAAGACATGGAGTCCCTGGTGGAGGAGATCTATGCTGAGCGGGACAACGACTTGGGACGCCCCGTGGAAATGGGCATCTGATGTACCTCCTGGACACCGACATCCTGAGCAATCTCGCCAGGCGCACACCCTCGACAGCATTGATCGCCAGGTTGGCTTCAGTGCCTCAGGATTCCCAGTTCACTTCCACCATCACACTGGGGGAGATGGTCTACGGTGCCCACCGGCTGCGAGCACACACACGCCTCCTGTTGGAACGGCTGGACAGGGCTCTCTTGCCGAACCTGCCTGTCCTCCCTTTCGACGTTGCGGCAGCACGTCGCTACGGGGAGGTGAGAGCGGAGCTGGAGAGGCTGGGAACCCCGCTCGCGGAGGCGGACCTCAGAATCGGGGCCATCGCGCTCTCCCGCGGTCTCACGATGGTCACCGGCAACGTTCGGCACTTTAGGCGCATTCCAGAGCTATCGGTGGAGAACTGGCTGGAAGCGTGATCTGATCGGGCGCGGCAACCAGCCTCTGGCTTCGCCCTGCCCAGCGCGGCAACAACAGGGGGCGGATCGCTGGCCCGGCGATGGGGCAAACATCCTGGGCCGTTGCGCCACCTGCGGACACAGCAACTGTCCTGCGCGTCAAGGGTCTTGGGCGAGGAATGCCGGAGTCGTGGCGCGCCGCGCGCCACGACGAGCCATGCTTCAGCATTGAGCTGAGGATGGTCAGCAGCTTGCGCATGCAGGCCGTCAGGGTCAGCATCTTCGTCTTGCCGGCAGCAAGCAGCAGTTCATATAGGTCCCCCATGACCGGATTGAAGCGGCTGGCAGCCAGCGCCCCCATGTACAGAGCGGTACGAACCCGGGCGCGTCCGCCCCGGACGGTGCGTTTGCGCCGCAGGTTTCCTCTGTCCCGGTTGAAGGAAGCCACACCGGCCAGGGCGTCTGCCCTGGCCAGATTACCGGTAGCCCCGGCAAGGTCCCGCAACTGCCGGGGGTTCACGACGAGCACCGGCAACTCCCCGGTCGCCAGCGCTGCCACAACCGGCGGATCCAGGTACAGAAAATGGGGGAAGTTCGGCGGTCGTTGTCACAACGGTTCACCATCCTGGAAACCTTGAACAGGCCACCTTCTTATTCAAAGATATTTGCCATGTTTGAATAAGAGGGCGGTTCTCTTGGCACATCTGGAAAAGAGGCGATGGGACGCATATGCCGCCGGGCCGACCCGGCGCGACCGCCGCCCCTGCGACTATGCCGTCTACTGGTCCGATGCGCTCGCCGGCCGGAACTTCGTCCTTGACGGCGACGTCGCCGCCGACGTTGCCGGTGCCGAGGCCGCAATCGTGCGCCTCGACACGGCCGCATCCGCGCTCGCTGAAACCGAGGCCCTGGCCCGGCTCCTTCTTCGCGCCGAGTGCGTGGCTTCGTCACGTGTCGAGGGGCTGGAGGTCGGGGGACGGCGATTGCTCCACGCCTACGCCGCGCGACAGCTTGGCCAAGAGCCCCGGGACGTTGCGGCACCGGAGGACTGCTGAAGGTAAGCACGCCCGCCTCGCTGATTGTGAAGTCTCCGCTGTCGAGTCCTGACAGGTTCCAAGAGATAGTATTCCCTTTCTGGATCCGTCGCCCTGTAGGTGGTCAGCGCGCCTGTGCCGTTCTCCCGGTAGGTGAATGCGGTCCCGGACGTGGTGGTGATGGTAGGCGGCTCGTTAACGGCGGTGGTGGATGAGTCGGGCCCACACGGGCAGAGCTGAGCGAGGGGTCTGTCTACAGACCCCTCGCTCGGCGGAACCGGTGAACTATCTGACGGCCATCTGCCGTGCGATGCTCTCGGCTTGGGTGACCAGTCCAGCAAACTCGGCGATGTCCTGGTGCTCCGGCAGTAGCTCTAGGAGGCGTGCTGTTTCGCCGGCCACCTCCGCCCAGCTGCCATCCTGGGCCCAATGGCTCTGCCTGAGTATTTCCGCGTATTCCGCCACCACCGCAGACAGCTGAAAACCGGGAGAAGCGTCCTCAAAGCTGGTCGCCAGATCACCCCGATCCAGCGAGCCGCTTACCTCCCTGACCTCCCCGTCGTCCGCGTCCTCGTAGCGCAGATAGACGGTCGCCAGATTTCCCTCCGCGCCTTCGTGCAGCTTGATTTCGTACAGGGCGGTCACGCTGTGACCTGCGCCCACCTCGCCTGCGTCTACCGCGTCGTTGCGGAAGTCCTCGTCGTCGACAGCCCGGTTCTCGTAGCCCAGAAGGCGGTAGCTGCGCACGACCTCCGGATTGAATTCCACCTGCACCTTGGCATCCTTGGCGATGTTCTGAAGGATACCGACAAGGTTGTCTACGAACACGCGTCTGGCTTCGTCCATGGTGTCGACGTAGTGGTAGATGCCGTCGCCGTCGTTGGCGAGCCGTTCCATGAGGATGTCGTTAAAGTTCCCCATTCCGAATCCGACGGTGGTGAGCGTGACTCCCGCGTCGACGTGCGACCTGATCTGCCTCAGGATCGAATCCGCTCCCGTTCGGCCGACGTTGCCCACCCCGTCCGACAAGAGCACGACACGGGTGATCCGTCCCGGCTGAACTCGCTCGGCCGCCATGCCATAGGCCAGTCTCAGCCCGTCCTCAACGAAGGTGGAGCCCCCGGGACTGAGGGCGTTGATGGCCCCGATGATGGAACTCTTCTCACCGCCGTCGGTGGGCTCTAGGAGGACCGAGCCGCGATTGCCGTAAATCACTATTCCGACCTCGTCGGTGGGTCGCAGCTCGTCCACCAGCAGCCTGAGGGTACTCTTGACCAGGCCAAGCCTGTCCCCGCGGTCCATGGAGCCGGACACGTCGATGGCGAAGATCAGCGTTGCGTCCTTCCTCTCTTCCTCCGAGACGTTCCTGCCCTGCAGCCCCACTCTCATCATCCAGTGCCTCTCGGTCCCGAAGCGCGAGGGCGAGCCGTCGATGTGTATGGCGAAGGCGCCCTCTGCGGGCGACTCATAACCGTAGTCGAAGTAGTTGACGAACTCTTCGACCCGCACCGAGTCCGGAACCGGCATGTTCCCATCTCGCAGGAACCTTCGAGCCACCGAGTAAGATGCCGTGTCCACGTCCGTTGCGAAGGTCGAGAGGTGGTCGTCCTCCGTGTCGATGAACGGGTTGACCCCGTAGTGCTTAAAGAAGGTCAGGTCGTAGGCCGCGTCGTTGACGGTTGAGGTGCCACCTATCGTGTTAAAGCCCTCCGGCGCCACCTCAGCCTCCGTGAACACCTCGACGATACGGGCCGACTCAACCTCAACCTCGACGATCCGTTCCACCTCCACCTCTACCTCCCTGATCACCTCCACTTCGACCGGGACCTCTACCTCCTTTACCACCTCCACCACCCTTACATCCTCACCGTCCCCGCTTGTCCGGGGTTCTTCAGCGCAGGCAGCCATCACCACAGCCAGTGCCGCGACGCATGCCACAAGAGCTAGTCTCTTAACCATCTCCAATCCCTCCCATAACTGAGTGTGACCGCCGGTCCGCTCGCACCCTTGGTAAGGCCGGGCGCCAGTCTGCGGCCGCGTTCAGTATCACGGGGGATCATGTACAATCCGCGCTACATCTGTGTCTCATTTCGCCACATAGGCGCTCTAAAGTTGTAGCAATTGCAGACTTTTGGCGAGATCCTGACCGCCTACATGGACAGGACGGGAATCGGTGATGCCGAGCTTGCCCGCCGCATGCAGGTGAGTCGCCACACCCTTCTCAGATGGAAGGAAGGTGCTACGACCCGGCCCAGGTATCGAGATGATGTCCTCAGATGTGCCGAGCTGCTGCGCCTGGCGGAGAGGGAAAAGGATGAGTTCCTCCTGGCGGCCGGCTTCTCCCCGGAGACGGTACCTCCCGCGATTGAGGCGTCTGCCGACGCTATCCCCGAGGGCGGGGTGGATCTCCCGCACACCCGCCGGGCCAGGGGGCTCCGTCTGGGGGATCGGCGTTCGCTGGCCCTGGGGGGGCTGGCACTTGTGCTCATCGCCGCGGCCATCGCCGTCGCGGTGACCTTCGGCTCCGGCGACCGCGCCACATACCCCAGCTCCGAGGCCGGAGAATCGCTGATCGTACTGGCACCCTTCGCAAACTACACGGGCGGTGGACAGGGCTTTAATGTCCTGGACCGCATAAGGGCAGCCCTTGACGGCGAGATACTTGCGGCCGGCCTCGGGGCGGTTCGGACGGCAGAATGGCCCAGGGCCCTGGATGGCCGGGAGGATGCCGAGAGCGCAAGCAGGAGGTCCGGTGCCACCCTGGTGATCTGGGGCGAGTACGACAGTGGCCGCGTTGTAGCCCGGTTCACGGCCCCCGGCGGACGGCGGCTAGAGCTGGCCCAGCAGGTGGTGGACATCGCCTCCACGCCTGCGGATCTGCCGGCGACCATCAACATCGGACTCCCTCACGAGGTCCGATTTGTCGCCCTGGTGACGCTTGGACAGCTCTACCTTGAGCGTAGCGAGTTCGACCTGGCCAGGGCCATGTTGATCCGGGCACTGGACCCGCCGCCCTCGGAGGCCGATGCCCTCGCAAATCTTCGGTTCATGCTCGCCAGCGCCTACATGGGAGGGGCATCGGCGGACCCGGATGAGGCGATCTCGCTGCTCACGCAGGTCCTTACCGTCCAGCCGGGGTCCGTCGAGGCCCTGAACAGCCGCGCTCTCGCCTATCTGGACCGCGGCAGGAGCGGGGACGTGGAACTTGCGATGTCCGATCTGCGCCGGGCGGTGACCATCAGGCCCGACCGGGCGGCCACGCACCTTAACCTCGCCGCCGCCTACGTGGAACGCGGATCGGGGGGCGATGTCGACCGCGTCCTCGACAGCCTTAACGAGGCGCTGTCCCACGAGCCCGGCTACGCAACTGCATACGTAAAGCGGGCCGCGGCATATGTCGCGCGGGCTGGACCGGGCGACCTGGGGCTGGCCCTCGGCGACCTTGCCAGGGCGCTGGAGATCGAACCCGGGATGGCTGCCGCGCACCTGGGCAGGGGCATCGCCTATCTGGCCCGCAGATCGGGCGGCGACCTCCAGCTGGCCATCGAGGAATTCAGCCGGTCGATAAGTGCGAACCCCGCCTCCTCCATCGCCTACTTCAACCGCGGGCTGGTCCATTCGGAACTCGGCAACTGGACCGAGGCCCTGGCCGACCTCAGACGGGCACACGACCTCCGCCCGCACGAACCGGCGTACAACGCGACTCTCTGCTGGCATTTGGCCGCACAGAGATCTCAGGAGGCCCTCTCCTATTGCGATGCCGCGGTGGTATCCGACCCGGAGGGCCTCGCGAGAGACAGCAGGGGTATGGCGAATGCGCTGCTGGGCCGAACCCGGCAGGCGATCGCCGACTTCCAGGCCTTCCTTGCCTGGGTGGATGCCTCCCCCGAGGAAGGCTGCCGAACTCACTATCGGCCCAGCAGGGCCTTCTGGGTCGAAGCCCTTGAGGCGGGAGAAAATCCGTTCGAAGAAGTGACCCCGCGAGATCTGCGGGCCAGGGCTGTCCCGCCGGGGTCCGGCCCGTGCTGATCGGGCGGTTCCGGCGCATTCCCGTGCCGATATCACTGCGGCTGTTAAGTGTTAGGAGAGGGAGCGAAGGTTAGGGGCGACCCGCTCCCCGGATAGTTGCTTCCAGGAAGTGACGGAAGGTCTGCCCCTGCCACACGGGGATCGAACCCTCTGTGCTGGCGCTGCCGACTCTATGTTGAGGGGATTCTGACGTCCTACCGGATCGCCCTGTTCTGACTGTGAAGATCCGGAACAACACCGAAGCGATGTTCTGGTGGTGGATGCATGACACGGAACTCAGGCTGGGCTCATTGGCGGCGGATGGACATAGCAGTCCAATTGCCGGAGGCGGATGTCTGCGCTGGTTGATCGCCCTAGTCAGTTACGTTGGTTACCGTGATCGTCACTGCCAGAGTCGCGGTGTTGGACCCGGAATCCGTAGCCTCGACCGTTACCTCATAGACGTTGTCGCCGCCCGAATCCAACGGCTGCTCGTAGTCCGGAGGACCTCTGAAGGTAAGCACGCCCGTGTCGCTGATGGTCAAGTCCCCGCCGTCGGGTCCTGACAGGTTCCAGGAGATAGTTTCCCCCTCCGGATCCGTCGCCCTGTAGGTGGCCAGGGAGGCTGTGCCGTTCTCCCGGTACACGATGCTGTCACGCCCGGTAATATCGGGAGGCTCGTCTGCGGCTTCGACCGTGACGGTGACCGGCAGGTATCCGTAGTTGCGGCCATCGGACGCGCGGACGGACAGGTTGTAGACGTTGTCGCGGCCCGAGTCCGCCGGCCGTTCGTAGTCCGGGACACTGCGGAAGGAGAGTTCTCCGCTTTCGCTTATGCGAAAGTCGCCGGCGTCGGTCCCCGTCAGGCTCCAGCGTGTGATGGAGGCTCCCGGATCCTCCGGGTCGGTGGCGTTGTAGGTCGCCAGCACGCCCTCGAAATTCTCCACCCTGGCGATGCTGCCCGCTCCCGATATCTCGGGTCCCTCGTTAAGGTCGGTGACCGTGACGGTGACTTCGAGCGAGGCGGTGTTGAAGTTATCGTCCCGCACCTGGACGGTGACCACGTACTCGTTTCGGTCGGTGCCCGAACCCTGGCCGGATTCGAAGTCCGGCGGACTGGCGAATGTGAGCGCGCCGCCTGCGATGGTGAAGTCGCCGGCGTCCGCTCCTGCGGTAAGCCACTCGATGTCGGGGCTCCGTTCGGGGTCTGCGGCCCTGAAGGTGTAGATGGTGGCGGTGCCGTTTTCGCGGTAGGTGAAGGAGGTCTTGCTGGTGGTGGTGATCGCGGGCGCCTCGTTGACATCCTCAACCGTCACCGTCACCGCCAGGTATCCGTAGACGCTGCCATCCGATGCACGGACCGAGAGGTTGTAGACGTTGTCGCGGCCCGAGTCGGCTGGCCGTTCGTGGTCGGGGACGTTCCGGAAGCTGAGCTCTCCGTTCTCGCTTATGGTGAAGTCGCCGGCATCTGTGCCGGACAGTGACCAGCGGGTGATCGCGGCACTGGGATCCTCTGGGTCGATTGCCGTGTATGTCGCCAGCACCCGGTCGGTGGCCTGGTTTTCTGTAAACGAGAGGCTCTGCTGACCCGATATCTCTGGCCCCTCGTTAAGGTCGGTGACGGTGACTGTCACGGGTAGAGAGGCGGTTTCGAACCTATTGTCGCGCGCCTGGACGGTGACGAGGTACTCGTTGCCGTCGGCTCCCGAGCCCTGGCCGGATTCGAAGTCCGGGGAACTGGTGAAGGTGAGCGCGCCTCCCTCGATGGTGAAGTCGCTGCCGTCGGAGCCCGAGGTCAGCCACCGGATGTCGTCACCCTCGGGGTCGGTGGCCCTGAAGGTGTAGATGGTGGCGGTGCCGTTTTCGCGGTAGGTGAATGCGGTCCGCGACGTGGTGGTGATTGTTGGAGGCTCGTTGACGCCGGTGACGGTGACGGTGACAGCCAGGTAGCCGTAGACGCTGCCGTCGGAGGCCCGTACGGAGAGGTTGTAGACGTTGTCGCGGCCCGAGTCGGCGGGCCGTTCGTAGTCGGGGACGTTGCGGAAGAACAGCTCTCCGTTCTCGCTTATGGTGAAGTCGCCGGCATCTGTGCCCGTCAGGCTCCATCGGGTGATGGGAGCGAAGGGGTTCTCGGGGTCCCTGCCCGAATAGGTGGCCAGCACGCGGTCGATGGCCTGGTTCTCGGTGAAGGTGAGGCTCTGCTGACCCGATATCTCCGGTCCTTCGTTCAGGTCGGTGACGGTGACTGTCACGGGCAGGGAGGCGGTTTCGAAGCTATTGTCGCGCGCCTGGACGGTGACGAGGTACTCGTTGGTGTCGGTTCCCGATCCCTGGCCGGATTCGAAGTCCGGGGGACTGCTGAAGGTGAGCACACCGTCTGTGATGGTGAAGTCGCTGCTGTCGGCACCTGCGGTCAGCCACCGGATGTCGTCGCCCTCGGGGTCTGTGGCCCTGAAGGTGTAGATGGTGGCGGTGCCGTTCTCCCTGTACGTGAAGGAAGTCCTGCTGGTAGTGGTGATGGTGGGCGGTTCGTTCACGCCGGTGACGGTGATCGTCACCGCCAGGTATCCGTATACCCCGCCGTCGGAGGCCCGTACGGAGAGGTTGTAGACGTTGTCGCGGCCCGAGTCTGCGGGCCGTTCGTAGTCGGGGACGTTCCTGAAGAACAGCTCTCCGTTCTCGCTTATGGTGAAGTCGCCGGCATCTGTGCCCGTCAGGCTCCATCGGGTGATGGGAGCGAAGGGGTTCTCGGGGTCCCTGCCCGAATAGGTGGCCAGCACGCGGTCGATGGCCTGGTTCTCGGTGAAGGTGAGGCTCTGCTGACCCGATATCTCCGGTCCTTCGTTCAGGTCGGTGACTGTGACGGTGATGGGGAATGAGGCTGTGCTGAAGCCATTGTCGCGCGCCTGGACGGTGACCTGGTACTCGTTGCCGTCGGCGCCCGATCCCTGGGGCGATTCGAAGTCCGGGGTATTGGCGAACGCGAGCACGCCCTCCTCGATGGTGAAGTCGCTGCTGTCGGCTCCTGCGGTCAGCCACTGGATGTCGTCGCCCTCGGGGTCTGTGGCCCTGAAGGTGTAGATGGTGGCGGTCCCGTTCTCCCTGTACGTGAAGGAAGTCTTGCTGGTAGTGGTGATCGTGGGCGGTTCGTTCACGCCTGTGACGGTGATCGTCACCGCCAGGTATCCGTATACCCCGCCGTCGGAGGCCCGCACGGAGAGGTTGTAGACGTTGTCGCGGCCCGAGTCGGCCGGCCGTTCGTAGTCGGGGATGTTCCGGAAGCTGAGCTCGCCGTCTTCGCTCATGGTGAAGTCCCCGGCGTCGGTGCCCGTCAGGCTCCAGCGGGTGATGGGATCGAAGGGGTTCTCGGGGTCCCTGCCCGAATAGGTGGCCAGCACGCGGTCGGTGGTCTGGTTCTCGGTGAAGGTGAGGCTGGTCGTGCCCGAGACCTCGGGTCCCTCGTTCAGGTCGGTGACTGTGACGGTGATGGGGAGTGAGGCTGTGCTGAAGCTGTTGTCGCGCGCCTGGATGGTGACGAGATACTCGTTGCCGTCGGTTCCCGATCCCTGGCCGGGTTCGAAGTCGGGTGGGTTGGTGAACGTGAGCGCGCCGCCTGCGATCGTGAAGTCGCTTCCGTCGGCTCCCGAGGTCAGCCACTGGATGTCGTCGCCCTCGGGGTCTGTGGCCCTGAAGGTGTAGATGGTCGCGGTGCCGTTCTCCCTGTAGGTGAAGGCGGTCCGCGATGTGGTTGTGATGGTGGGCGGTTCGTTTACGCCTGTGACGGTGACCGTCACCGCCAGGTATCCGTATACCCTGCCGTCGGAGGCCCGCACCGAGAAGCTGTAGACGTTGTCGCGGCCCGAGTCGTCGGGACGCTCGTGGTCCGGTATGTTCCTGAAGAACAGCTCGCCGTCTTCGCTCATGGTGAAGTCACCCGCGTCGGTGCCCGACAGGCTCCAGCGTGTGATTTCGGCGGATGGGTCCTCGGGATCTGTGGCGTTGTAGGATGCCAGTACCCGGTCGGTGGCCTGGTTCTCGGTGAACGAGAGGCTCTGCTGACCGGATATCTCGGGTCCCTCGTTCAGGTCGGTGACGGTGACTGTTATGGGGAGCGAGGCGGTTTCGAGGTTGACGTCCCGCGCCTGGACTGTGACGAGGTACTCGTTGCTGCCGGTTCCCGATCCCTGGCCGGATTCGAAGTCCGGGGGACTGCTGAAGGTGAGCACACCTTCCTCGATGGCGAAGTCGCTGCTGTCGGCTCCTGCGGTCAGCCACTGGATGTCGTCGCCCTCGGGGTCTGTGGCCCTGAAGGTGTAGATGGTCGCGGTGCCGTTCTCGCGGTAGGTGAATGCGGTCCGCGATGTGGTGGTGATGGTGGGCGCTTCGTTGACGCCGGTGACGGTGACGGTGACAGCCAGGTATCCGTAGACGCTGCCATCCGATGCACGGACGGAGAGGTTGTAGACGTTGTCGCGGCCGGAGTCCGCAGGCCGTTCGTGGTCGGGGACGCTCCTGAAGAACAGTTCTCCGTTCTCGCTCATGGTGAAGTCACCCGCGTCGGTTCCCGTCAGGCTCCAGCGGGTGATGGGATCGAAGGGGTTCTCGGGGTCCCTGCCCGAATAGATGGCCAGTACCCTGTCGATTGCCTGGTTCTCGTCGAAGGTAAGGGACTGGATCCCCGAGACCTCCGGCCCCTCGTTCAGGTCTGTGACGGTGACTGTTACCTCCAGCGAGGCGGTGCTGAAGCTGTTGTCCCTCGCCTGGACGGTGACGAGGTACTCGTTGCCGTCCTGTCCCGATCCCTGGCCGGATTCGAAGTCCGGGGGACTGCTGAAGGTGAGCACGCCTTCCTCGATGGTGAAGTCGTCGTCATCGGCTCCTGCGGTCAGCCACTGGATGTCGTCGCCCTCGGGGTCGGTGGCCCTGAAGGTGTAGATGGTCGCGGTGCCGTTCTCGCGGTAGGTGAATGCGATCTTGGATGTGGTGGTGATGGTGGGCGGTTCGTTCACGCCTGTGACGGTGACGGTGACAGCCAGGTAGCCGTAGACGCTGCCGTCCGATGCACGGACGGAGAAGCTGTAGACGTTGTCGCGGCCGGAGTCGGCTGGCCGTTCGTGGTCGGGGACGCTCCTGAAGAACAGTTCTCCGTTTTCGCTTATGCGAAAGTCGCCGGCGTCGGTGCCCGACAGGCTCCAGCGTGTGATGGGAGCGAATGGGTCCTCGGGGTCCCTGCCGGAGTAGGTGGCCAGTACCCTGTCGATTGCCTGGTTCTCGTCGAAGGACAGGGACTGGGTCCCCGAGACCTCCGGCCCCTCGTTCAGGTCGGTGACGGTGACTGTCACGGGTAGAGAGGCGGTTTCGAAGCTATTGTCGCGCGCCCGTACGGTGACGAGGTACTCGTTGCTGTCGGTGCCCGAGCCCTGGCCCGATTCGAAGTCCGGGGGACTGCTGAAGGTGAGCACGCCTTCCTCGATGGTGAAGTCGTCGTCATCGGCTCCTGCGGTCAGCCACTGGATGTCGTCGCCCTCGGGGTCTGTGGCCCTGAAGGTGTAGATGGTCGCGGTGCCGTTCTCGCGGTAGGTGAAGGAAGTCCTGCTGCTGGTGGTGATCGTGGGAGGTTCGTTCACGCCTGTGACGGTGACGGTGACAGCCAGGTAGCCGTAGACGCTGCCGTCCGATGCACGGACGGAGAAGCTGTAGATGTTGTCGCGGCCGGAGTCGGCTGGCCGTTCGTAGTCGGGGACGTTCCTAAAGGAGAGCTCGCCGTTCTCGCTTATGGTGAAGTCCCCGGCGTCGGTGCCCGACAGGCTCCAGCGTGTGACGGGAGCGAACGGATCCTCGGGGTCGATTGCCGTGTATGTCGCCAACACCCGGTCGGTGGCCTGGTTTTCTGTAAACGAGAGGCTCTGCTGACCCGATATCTCTGGTCCTTCGTTCAGGTCGGTGACGGTGACTGTCACGGGTAGAGAGGCGGTGCTCGAGTTGATGTCCCTCGCCTGGACGGTGACGAGGTACTCGTTATTGTCGGTGCCCGATCCCTGAGGCGATTCGAAGTCCGGGGTATTGGCGAACGCGAGCACACCTTCCTCGATGGTGAAGTCGCTGCTGTCGGCTCCTGCCACCGACCAGAAGATGTCGTCGCCCTCGGGGTCGGTGGCCCTGAAGGTGTAGATGGTCGCGGTGCCGTTCTCGCGGTATGTGAAGGCGGTCCGCGATGTGGTGGTGATGGTGGGCGCTTCGTTGACATCCTCCACCGTCACCGTCACCGCCAGGTATCCGTAGACGCTGCCATCCGACGCACGGACGGAGAGGTTGTAGACGTTGTCCCGGCCCGAGTCGACTGGCCGTTCGTAGTCGGGGATGTTCCTAAAGGAGAGCTCGCCGTTTTCGCTTATGGTGAAGTCACCGGCGTCGGTACCCGTCAGGCTCCAGCGGGTGATAGAGGCTCCCGGATCTTCGGGATCCCGTCCGGAGTAGGTGGCCAGCACCCGGTCGATTGCCTGGTTCTCGTCGAAGGTCAGGGACTGGGTCCCCGAGACCTCCGGCCCCTCGTTCAGGCCGGTGACGGTGATTGTTACCTCCAGCGAGGCGGTGCTGAAGCTGTTGTCCCGCGCCTGGACGGTGACGAGGTACTGGTTGCTATCCGTGCCCGATCCCTGAGGCGATTCGAAGTCGGGTGGATTTGTGAACGTGAGCGCACCGTCTGTGATGGTGAAGTCGTCGTCATCGGCTCCTGCCACCGACCAGAAGATGTCGTCGCCCTCGGGGTCGGTGGCCCTGAAGGTGTAGATGGTCGCGGTGCCGTTCTCCCTGAAGGTGAAGGCGGTCCTCGAGGTGGTTGTGATGGTGGGAGGTTCGTTTACGCCTGTGACGGTGACGGTGACGGGCAGGTATCCGTAGACGCTGCCGTCCGACGCACGGACGGAGAGGTTGTAGACGTTGTCGCGGCCTGAGTCGGCCGGCCGTTCGTAGTCGGGGACGCTCCGGAAGAACAGTTCGCCGTTTTCGCTTATGCGAAAGTCGCCGGCGTCGGTGCCCGTCAGGCTCCAGCGGGTGATGGGAGTGAAGGGGTCCTCGGGGTCGGTGGCGTTGTAGGTGGCCAGCACCCTGTCGGCTGCCTGGTTCTCGGTGAAGGACAGGGACTGGGTCCCGGTGATCTCAGGCCCCTCGTTCAGGTCGGTGACGGTGACTGTTACCTCCAGCGAGGCGGTGCTGAAGCTGTTGTCCCTCGCCTGGACGGTGACCTCGTAGAGGTTGTCTCTCCCGGAGTCGGCCTGGTTTTCGTAGTCGGGCGGAGTGCTGAACACCAGGACACCGGCCTCACTTATGGTGAAGTCGTCGTCATCGGCTCCTGCCACCGACCAGAAGATGTCGTCGCCCTCGGGGTCGGTGGCCCTGAAGGTGTAGATGGTCGCGGTGCCGTTCTCGCGGTAGGTGAAGGCGGTCCGCGACGTGGTCGTGATGGTGGGAGGTTCGTTTACGCCCGTGACGGTCACCGTCACCGCCAGGTATCCGTAGACGCTGCCGTCGGAGGCCCGCACCGAGAGGCTGTAGACGTTGTCGCGGCCTGAGTCGGCCGGCCGTTCGTAGTCGGGGACGCTCCGGAAGAACAGCTCTCCGCTCTCACTTATGCGAAAGTCGCCGGCGTCGGTGCCCGTCAGGCTCCAGCGTGTGACAGGAGTGAACGGGTGCTCGGGGTCCCTGCCGGAGTAGGTGGCCAGCACGCGGTCGGTGGCCTGGTTCTCGTCAAAGGACAGGGACTGGGTCCCGGTGACCTCCGGTCCCTCGTCCTGGCCGGTGACGGTGACTGTTATGGGGAGCGAGGCGGTTTCGAAGCTAATGTCGCGCGCCTGGACGGTGACGAGGTACTCGTTGCCGTCCTGTCCCGAGCCCCGGGGCGATTCGAAGTCCGGGGGATTGGTGAAGGTGAGCGCGCCACCTGCGATGGCGAAGTCGCTGCTGTCCACGCCTGCGGTCAGCCACTCGATGTCGTCGCCCTCGGGGTCGGTGGCCCTGAAGGTGTAGAGGGCCCCGGTGCCGTTCTCTCGGTATGTGAAGGAGGTCCTGGACGTGGTTGTGATGGTGGGCGCTTCGTTCACGCCGGTGACGGTGACGGTGACGGGCAGATAGCCGTAGTTGCGCCCGTCGGAGGCCCGCACCGAGAGGCTGTAGACATTGTCGCTGTTCGAGTCGGCGGGACGCTCGTGGTCCGGACTGTTCCTGAAGAACAGCACGCCGCTCTCGCTTATCGTGAAGTCGCCCGCGTCAGCGCCTGAGAGCGACCAGCGCGTGATGGAGGCTCCCGGGTCCTCGGGGTCGGAGGCGTTGTAGGTTGCCAGTGCGCGGTCGGTGGCCTGGTTCTCGGTGAAGGTCAGTGCCTGGGTACCGGTGACCTCGGGCCCCTCGTCCCGGTCTGTGACGGTGACCGTGATGGGCAGCGAGGAGGTGCTGGACGCGTCGTCGCGTGCCTGGACGGTGACCTCGTACTCGCCGTCGGGTCCCGACCCTCGCGGGGTCTCGTAGTCCGGGAAGTTCCTGAAGGTCACGATTCCCGCGTATATGGCAAAGAGGTCACCGTTCGCTCCCGCCAGTGACCAGGCGATGTCCGCCCCCTCGGGGTCGGTGGCCCTGAAGGTGGAGATGATCCTCGCGCTGTTCTCCTGATGGCTGAACGCGGTCCCGGACGTGGTGGTGATGGTGGGAGGTTCGTTTACGCCCGTGACGGTTACCGTGACCGGCAGGTATCCGTAGATGCGCCCGTCGGATGCGCGAACCGAGAGGCTGTAGACGTTGTCGCGGCCCGAGTCCGCGGGCTTCTCGTGGTCCGGTATGTTCCGGAAGAAGAGTTCGCCGTCCTCGCTTATGGTGAAGTCGCCGGCGTCGGTGCCCGTCAGGGACCAGCGTGTGATGGAGGCTCCCGGGTTCTCCGGGTCGGTGCCGTCGTAGGTCGCCAGCACCCGGTCGGTGGCCTGGTTCTCGGCGAACGAGAGGCTCTGCCGCCCCGAGACCTCCGGCCCCTCGTTAACGTTTGTGACGGTGACCGAAACGGGGAGTGATGCGGCGTTTCGATCGTCGTCGCGCGCCTGGACGGTGACCAGGTATTCGGCCCCGCCAAAGCCCGATCCCTGCGGCGCTTCGAAGTCCGGGGGACCGGCGAACCTGAGCACGCCGTCCTCGATGGTGAAGTCGGATCCATCCGCTCCCGCCGTGAGCCACTCGATGCTCTCCGCCCCCTCCGGGTCCGTGGCCCTGAAGGTGTAGATGGTGGCGGTGCCGTTCTCGCGGAAGGTGAACGAGGTCCTGGACGTGGTGGTGATGGTGGGCGGCTCGTTGACGTTCGTCACCGTAACCGTCACCGGCAGGTAGCCATGGAGACTTCCGTCCGAGGCACGGACGGAGAAGGTGTAGACGTTGTCGCGGCCGGAGTCCGCGGGCCGCTCGTGGTCCGGGACACTGCGGAAGGTAAGCCCGCCGCTCTCGTCGATGGTGAAGTCTCCGGCGTCGGTGCCCGCAAGGCTCCAGCGGGTGATGGTGGCGCCCTCCGGGTCCCGGGCGGCGTATGTGAAAAGGACCCGGTCGGTGGGCTGGTTCTCGGTGAAGGAAAGGACCTGGTTCCCGCTGACCTCGGGCCCCTCGTTTACGTCTGTGACCGTGACCGTGATGGGGAGTGAGGCGGTGTTTGAGCTCTCGTCCAGCGCCTGGACCGTGAGGAAGTAGTGGTTGTTGGCATCGGCATCTGCGGGGGTCTCGTAGTCCGGGATGCCCCTGAAGGTCACGATTCCCGCGTATATGTCAAAGTCCTCGCCGTCTGTTCCCCCGAGTGACCAGGAGATGTCCGCCCCCTCGGGGTCGGTGGCCCTGAAGGTATGGATGGTCGTTGCGCTGTTCTCCAGATGGCTGAAGAGGGTCCTGGATGTGGTGGTGATGGTCGGCGGCTCGTCTACTCCCTGCACCGTCACCGTCACCGGCAGGTATCCGTAGCTCTGCCCGTCGTATGCGCGGACGGACAGGCTGTAGACGTTGTCGCCGCCGGAGTCGGCGGGACGCTCGTAGTCGGGGACGTTGCGGAAGAACAGCTCGCCGCTCTCGCTTATGGTGAAGTCGCCCGCGTCGGTGCCGGACACAGACCAGCGGGTGAGGGGAGATCCCGGGTCCTCGGGGTCTGTGGCGGTGTAGGTGGCCAGCACCCTGTCCGTGGGCTGGTTCTCGGCAAATGAGAGGCTCTGTCGCCCGGAGACCTCCGGCCTCTCGTTGACGTCGGTGACGGAGACGGTGAATGAGAGCCTGTCTGCGTGGCCGTCTTCATCGGTGGCCACGACGCTGATCGCGTACAGGTTGTCGCGGTCCGAGTCGGTGGGGCTCTCGTAGTCCGGAGAAGTGGAGAAGGCCAGCACCCCGCGGCCGCTGCCGTCGGCGGTGATGGTCAAGTCGCCGGCGTCCGCTCCCGCCAGCGTCCAGGTGATGGGACCTCGCTGCGGGTCGGATGCGCTGAGGGTGTAGACGGCCGATGTGCCGTTCTCACGGTAGGTCGCGGGTGGGTTCCTGGTGGTGATGGTCGGCTCGACGCCCTCGGCGTCGTTGGTGACCGTGACGGTGACGTCCACGGCGTCGGTAAGGCCCTGCTCGTCGGTTGCCACCACCTTTATCTCGTACCTGTTGTCGGCGTCGGCGTCGGCGGGGCTCTCAAAGTCCGGCGGGCTGCGGAAGGTCAGCACGCCGCCCGGGCTGACCTCGAAGGCAAGGCCGTCGGTCCCGGTCACCGACCAGCCGACCGGCCGGCCCTGGGGGTCCCTGGCCCGGAAGGTGTGCACCGGGCCCGTACCGCTCTCGCGGTAGGGGGATGGATCCCTCGTGGTGGTGATGGTGGGCTCCTCGGTGCCCGTGGAGTTGGTTACGGTGACCGTTACGCTAAGGGCGGCGGTGTTGGCGCCGTCATCGCGGGCCTGGACCCTCACCAGATAGACGTTGTCCTGGTCCGCGTCCGCCGGGTTCTCAAAGTCGGGTGTGGCCGCGAAGGTCAGCACGCCGCCCTGGCCGATCTCAAAGTCGCCGCCGTCCGTGCCGGAAACCGACCAGGTGATGGCGCGCCGCTCGGGGTCCGCGGCGCGGTAGGTGGCCACCGCCCGGACGCTGTTTTCCGGGAAGGACGCGGTATCGTCGCCCGTTATCGTCGGAGGCTCGTTCACGTCGCTCACGGTGACCGCTACGTCCAGCGTGCCCTGCAGACGGCCGGCGTCGGTCGCCGCCACCGTGACCAGGTACTCGTTGTTAGCGCCTGAGTCCGCCGGCCTCTCGTAGTCGGGCGGGGCTCTGAAGGTGAGCACCCCCGCAGAGCTGACCTGAAAGTCGCCCCGGTCCGGACCGCTCAGGGACCAGGTGAACGTCGTCGTGGCGCCCTCCGGGTCCCGGGCGGCGTATGTGGCGACCTCCCCGGTGCCGTTCTCGTCGTAGTCGTCGATGGCGGTGGCGCCGGTTACGACCGGCCGCTCGTCGACGGGGCTTACGGTGACGGTGACGGCGAGGGACGAGGTGAGCTCGGCGTCCTTTGCCTCGACGCTGACCTCGTAGACGTTGTTGCCCCCCGCATCGCCGGGCGCCTCGTAGTCGGGGACGTCCCTGAAGGTAAGGTTGCCGGCGGGGTCGATGGTGAAGTCGTCGGCATCCGTCCCCGAGATGTCCCACGTCACCGTGTCGCCGCGATCGGGGTCGGTGGCGCTGTAGCGGGCGAGGTTGCCGGAGCTGTTCTCGGCAACCGTGATCGCGGTGTCGCCCGCCGGCGTGGACGGCGGTTCGTTCAGGTTGGTGACGGTGACCGTTACGCTGAGCGTCCCGGTCCTGGCCCCGTCGCTCGCCCTTACCTGGACGCTGTAGACGTTGTCTCCCCCGGAGTCCGCCGGGCGGTCGTAGTCGGGGGCGCTCGCGAAGGTGAGTTCACCTGCGGCGCTGATCTCCAGGTCGCCGCGGTCGGTCCCGGCCAGGGACCAGGTGAACGTGGTGTGGACGCCCTCGGGGTCGGTGGCCCTGTAGGTCTCCAGCACGGTGGCGGCGGCCGTGTTCTCGGGGAAGGTCAGCGCGTCGTCTCCGGATACCTGGGGCGGTTCGTCGACGTCGGTCAGTTCCACGGTGACCGCGAACGTGCCCTCCTGCGCGGGGTCGCCGTCGTCGGTGGCAACGACGGTGATGCTGAGCTCGTCCTGGGTCTCGTAGTCCGGCGGGCCTGCGAATCTGAGGCTGCCGCCGGCGTCGATGGTGAAGGCGGCTGAGTCGAGGCCCCCCACCGACCACGTGATCGCCCCGCGCTCCGGGTCGGTTGCGGTGTAGCGATCGAGCACCCTCGTTATCGCGGTGTTCTCCGGGAAGGACAGTGCGGCATCGCCGGTCACCGTCGGCGGCTCGTTTACGTCGGCGATCTCGATGGCCACCTCGATCGTGTCCGAGAGGCCGTCCGGGTCGCTGGCGGTGATCTTTACCTCCTGCGCCGTCCCCTGTTCATGGTCCAGGCTGACGCCCGCCCCCAGCCGGATCTGCCCGGTCGCCGTGTCGACGGTGTACGGGCCGCCCTCGGTGACGTCGATCTCGTACGTCAGGGTGTCGCCGTTAAGGTCTGTGGCCGCAACCGGGGCCCCCACCGCCGCACCCTCGGCCGAGTTCTCGTCGATGTACCGGGTGGCCTTGAGGCCCTCCTCAAAAAACGGCGCCCGGTTGCCGTCGGCCACCGCGACCAGCACCGATGCCCAGGAATATATGACCGAGTCGATGGTCGTTTGGTGGCGGATGAACGCGAGGTCGTCGAACTCGTCGTCGTCGGCCACCGCCGCTGCGGTCACCGTCTGGGCGTCGTCCCACTCGTATTTGCCGGCGTCCTGGGCCTCCCCGGTCCTGGTGAACGTTATCGAGGCCGGGGAGACCGTCACCGAGCCGGCGTTGCTGCTGGATAGGTCCACGGTGACGTCGGAGATCGGCTCGCTCTCCAGCTGAAGCGTGTACGTCGCCGTGCCGCTCTCGCTGCCGATGGCGACCTGGCGGCCTGCGGGGCTGTATATCAGCCCCGGCAGGTCCGGGTCCCGCACGATGGCCAGCACCCGGCCCAGCTGGTAGATCCTGCTGCCGATGATCATGCTGTGGAAGACCCTCACGATCTCGTCTGCGGCATCGGAGTCCGAGACCGCCGTGAGCGTTACGGTCTGCGGGTCGTCCCACTCGTGCTCCTCGGCGTCTGAGGCATCGCCGGTCTTGGTGAAGGTGATCGAGCTCGGCGAGACGGTCAGGGCTCCCGTGTCCGAGCTGCTCAGGTAGACGGTCACATCCCCGTCCGGCTCCGAGCTGAGCGCGGCGGTGTAGGCCGCGGTGGTGTCCTCGTCGAACGGGTTGTCCCGGCTTCCAATCGACCCGTCGTAGAAATGACCGACGGACGTGTCGGCCGGGAAGTTCGCGCCCGCGTGGGTGCTGGCCAGCGTCAGGGCGGGGGCCTCGTCGTCGGTCACCTCGACCGCCACCAGGGCGGTGGGGTGGCTGTCTGCGCCGATGGAGACCTCGTGGAGGATCTGGGTGGCCGCATCCTCGGCGTCGTCGTCCGAGACGGGGGTCACGATCACGGTCTGCGCGCTCGTGCCGCCTGTGGTGGTGAAGGTCAGGGCCGTGTCCGAGACCGTGGCAACGCCGGTATCGTCCGGGGTCAGTGTGACCGTGACGTCCGCCGCCGGCAGGGCGCTGAGTGCGATCGTGTAGGTGGCGGCGGCGTCCTCGGTCGCCTCGACGATGCTCTCTGAGATGACCAGCCCGGGCAGGGCGACGCGGGCGACGCAGGGGGCGAACTCGGAGGTGGATCCCGTCTGCTGGTCCGTTGCGGCGGCCGTTACGTGCGTTGCGGCCGGAGCGGTGAAATCGGCCATGGTGCGCTCAAGGGTGCTGGGTGAGAAGGTGAGGCTGCCCGTCCTGGATCCTCGGACCAGGGAGAACCCCAGCCACTCCTTGCCCTCGCCGCCTGCGGAGCTGTCGCACGAGTAGTAGTCGACGACGTAGATGCGGTCCTTGATCACATCCAGGGTGAACCGCGCCGAGGCGACATCGTCCCTGGTGGCCAGGGTGATGGCCGACGGGTGGTTCTGAAGGTGGTTGGGGCCGCTGTCGCCGTCGCCGCCGTCGTTGGCGGTCGGGCCGTCGTCGCCAAGGTCGATGCCGTGGCCGGTGTTGGAGTGAATGGAGTTCTCCCACACGGTGTTGCCGGTCGAGCCGCTTCCCACGATCGTCACGCCGTCCCCTCCGTTGTGGGCGATCACGTTCCGCTCGATCGTGTTGCCGTCGGGCCCTCCCAGGGCGGTCGCGCCGATGTGGACGCCCGAGCCGCCGTTGCCCAGGTCCGTCCCGGCGTCGTTGGCACCGATGTGGTTCTCGGCGATCAGGTTGTCGCGGACCGCGGCGCCGTACAGGCGCACGCCGTGGGAGCCGTTGCCGCCGATGATGTTCCCGGAGATGACGTTGTCCCTCGGGTGGCCGTCGATGAAGATGCCGGAGCCGGTGTTGCCCACGGCGGCGTCGCCGGCGTCGTTGGTCCCGATCCGGTTGCCGGAAACGATCGCGTCCGCCGCGGCGCTGCCGTCGAGGTGGACGCCGCCTCCGTCGTTGCCGGAGATGACGTTGTCGCTTATCACGACCGAGCGCGACGAGACGGTGACGCCCGCACCGGAGTTTCCGAGGTCGGCCGTCCCGGCCGCGTTTGTTCCGATCTTGTTGGCGCGGAGGCGGATCCCGCTGCCTGCGGAGGTCTCGACACCGCTGCGGCCGTTGCCCGAGATGACGTTGCCGTCCAGCAGCACGTCGGAGCTGGCGGTTACGTACACGCCCGACCACCCGTTGCCCTCGTCGGCCGCCCCGGAGGCGTCGGTGCCGATCATGTTGCCGGTAAGCACGTGGCGGCTGGAGCTCTCGAGGCGGATGCCGTGGCGACCGAAGCCGCCTACGGCGAGCCCGCGGACGAAGCTGCCGTTGCCCCGCAGGGTGAGGCCGGTTGCGGTGCCTCCCGCGCCGGTTCCGTCGATCGCGATGAGTACCGCTTCCGCCCCGGCGCCCGGCTGGCTGTAGCCGTCGATGAACACGGGCTCTGTGACGGTGGGCAGGGCCGAGGCCGGACCGATGGTCCGGGTGCCGGCACCGGGGATGTCGAACTCGATGATGGCGCCCGATCCGGCGTTGGTCTGCTGGATGGCGGCCCGCAGGGTGCAGCTGCCGGTGCCGTCGTCGCACGCGCCGTCGGTCGTGTCATCGTCGGCCCCGTCGCCGGTCGAGTCGACGGTGAAGGTCTCTGCATACCGGGACGTGGGATACAGGTCAAGGGACGCGGACGAGCCCGCGATGGACTCGATGGCGGCGCGGGCGTCTGCGCGGCCGTGGCCGAAGGTCTCGTCGCGGCCGGGCTCGCCCAGGTCGATCGCGGTGTCCCGCAGCGTCTTTGTGACGGCGTCGGCGACCGCCTTCCTGGTCATGGACGGGTCGGCCCTGCGCTGGGCCTGCAGCGCCAGCGCGGCGATGCCGGCCACGTGCGGGGCGGCGGCCGAGGTGCCGAAGAAACGCCTGAAGGAGGAGCCGGAGGTCGGCGCGCCGAACCCGCCCGCCCCGGTGATCAGCACCCCGTCGATGCCCATTACGTCAGGCTTGCTCCTTGTCTCCTGGCTCGGGAAGAAGATTCGCGTGGATCCCCGGTCGCTGGTGAACTGCGGGTCGTCGCTCCCCGGGTCCGCCGCGTCGATGGCGCCGACGGCCAGCACGCCCGTCACGGCCGGATGGCCGAAGATGCCGCCCTCCTGGACGCCGTGCTCGGCGACGGCGCCGCGGGTGACGAACAGCTTGAGTCTCTTTGCATCGCCGGAGTACCTGCGGATGTACACGTCTGCCGCCGAGTAGTCCAGCAGTACGGTAAAGATGCTCTCGTAGGGATCGTCATCGCCGCTCTGACCCCTGTTGCTGCCCTCGCAGATATCGTTCTGCAGGTTGAACTTTACGGGTTTGATCCCGGGAGGGCAGACGAACAGGTCATAGTCGTTGCCCGAGGCCCCGAACCGGTCGTTCCACTGGAGCACGACCCTGACGCCGGGACTTATCCTCAGGGCGATATCCGTCGCCCCGGAGGCGTCGAAGTCGTGGTAGCCGTCGCCGCCATCGGAGAACTGGCCCTCGTAGTGCTTGCTGGCGTTATTGCCGCTGGCGGACACGTACACGGCGCCCCCGGCGACGGCATCGGCGGCCGCCAGCGCCACGGCGCCGTCCTCGTAGAAGGGCTCGGTGTAGAAGCCGAGGTCGTCGACGATGATGTCGGCGCCCTCGCCCTCGAAGGCGTCGTTTGCCAGCCAGAGGATGGCCTCGACCATGCCCAGGGAGGTGCCCGCGCCGGAAAACGCCAGCTCCGCGCCGGGCGCAAGATCGTGCACGATCTCCAGCAGCGCCGTTCCCTCGTCGCCGCTGCCCCCCTGGTCCGGGTTGATCTCTATGCTGCCCGGCAGGTCGCCGCCGCCCTGGGAGGTGCGCCACGCATCGACGCCGTCGGAGATGACGCCGACCCTCACGCCCGAGCCCGACAGGCCGCTGAAGCTGCGCACGAGGTCGGCGCGGTGTATGCGGTCGCCTTCGGTACTGACCCGCCCGGCCCTTGTCTCCGCGTAGTCGGGCGGCGTGATCTCCGTTACCGCCGAGAGCGCCGCGATCCGCTCGAGCGCCGCTGTCGGCAGCCATGCCTGGACCACGTTCCGGTCCGCATTGGTGATCTCGATGGTCGCGCCCAGGTCCCGGAGCTGCTGCAAGGCGGCATCGTCCGCGTTCTCAAGGTGGATGTAGACCTGCACGTTCCCCGAGGAATCGAAGCGCACCGGGTCGTCCCCCGGCTCCGGCGAAGGGGAATCCTTACCGGAGCCTTCCGTTACGCTCCTGGTCGCGGCGGCGCCGTCCCCGGATTGGCCGCGAAGCAGCAGGTAGCCTGCGCCCCTGGCGCTCGGCTGCGGTGCGGCGGCCTCGCGCTCGGCTATGAACTCGTCGATGAGGGGGCTTACGACCGGGTCATCCTTGCCCGCCTGCCCCCCGGGGTCCTGGGCAAACGCGGGCTCACCGGAGAGAGCGAGAAGGGCGGAGAGCGCCAGCGATATGAGCGCCGCCGCTCTCATCGCCGGACAGCCGGTTCGGTGAGGATCGCCTGGACCATCAGGACATCATGCTAGGGACGCACATGGCGGCCCGGCCGGATTGCATGGGGGTGGGGCCAATTGCCCCGGAATCTCGCGTCGGGTTCACGGGTCCAGCACCCTTCCGACGAACAGGATCGCCCCGGTCGGCCCGTGGCGAATGATGAAGACGAAGGGCCGGTCGACGACCATCTCTATGGGCTCGGGCGCGACCTGCTCCGCTCGCGTAACGCCGATGATCACCGCCGTTGCCGCCGCCGCCTCCGTTCCGGCCTCATCGACGGAGATGAACGCCTTGTGAAGGGCATCTGAGATGAGCAGGCAGATGTCCCCCCTTGCCTCACAGTGCCGCCCGTCCATGCCGGAAAAGTCGGCGGCCCCGTCGTCGAAGGCGTCGGGCATGCCCATGGCGGACAGCGTATCGGGAAGGCTGAAGGCCGACTCGATCTCGAAGCCGGGCATGGTGAGGCGGACCAGCTCATGCTTAAGGCCGTCCAGGATGGACCTGGCGGTCTCGCCCGTAAGGGACGCCTCGAACTCGCCGAACCTGCCGCTTTCGGGAACAAGGATGGTCATGGCCAGATCGCCCCCCTGGTAGGGAAGCTCTGCGGCCTGGTAGCCGTCGCCGCGACCGTACCGAAGGTCGGCCTGCTGGCGCATCATAGGGACGTCCCGGATGCTTTCGTCGAGGAGATGGAAGGGCCGGTCCCTGGTGGCGCGCTCGTCGAAGGCGCTCTCCCATGCCGCCCTGAGATGGATGGCGTCTGCCAGCACGAGCCGGGTCAGGGCGGTGACTGCGCCCGGCGGAATCAGGTCCGTGATCCCCTCGCCCGTCTCGCCCGCCACCCAGTCGTTTATCCGGGCGCGGGCGGCCTCCGGGTCTCGGGCAAAGTCCGCCGGCCTTACCCCCTCGCCGTGGCTCTGGGCCAGCGTGTCGATGTAGCCGGACAGAAGGCCGTGGCCCTCCTGCGCCCAGACCGACCCGGCAACGTTGAGCAGGAACTCGGCATCCTCTTCCTCCTTCTGCGTCCTGTCGGCCAGCGCGAGGCCCAGGGCGCCGAAGGCGGGGTGAAGCCTCTCCTGGGGCAGGTAGAAGTGCAGGGTCGCTGCCATCTGCCGCTCGGTGTCGCCGCGCCCGCCCGCGTAGGCCATCGCCAGGGCCGCCGATACGCTGTGCGGAGAGAACAGCAGGTTCCCGCCGCCTGAGCCGAGGGCCCTGTACAGGTCGAAGGCGAAGGCGCTGTTGCCGTGGACCAGGCAGGCCAGGTCCCCGTCCGGGGTTGGTGGACGGGCCCCTTCCCCGGCCGGGCACGGATCCATCGGCCCGGCTACATCGGTGCGTTCAACGCCGGCGGTGGGCGTGGGAGCAGCGGCCGGAGGCGCTGGCGTGGAAGTGGGGGTCGGGGGCAGCGGCGTGGGAGTGGCTGTCGGAGATGCCGGCGTGGGAGTGGCGGTTGGAGGCACCTGTGCGGGCGTGGCGGTCGGGGATGCCGGTACGGGAGTGGCTGTCGGAGGCACCTGTGCGGGCGTGGCGGTCGGGGATGCCGGTACGGGAGTGGCTGTCGGAGGCACTGGCGTGGGAGTGGCTGTCGGAGATGCCGGTACGGGAGTAGCTGTCGGGGGAACTGGCGTGGGCGTCGGACCAGGGTTCGCCTCGGGGCCGCACGCAGCAAGGAGCGTGACGATCCCCGCCATCGCGACTGCGGCGACCCCGTTCCTCATCCAGCCGCCGCCGACACCCCGGGCGTCATGCTCCGGCAACTGTCTGTCGTCAAACATTTCCCGACCCGTAGGACGTACCCGCTCAGTTCAAACGCGGCACGCTCGTGTCCGCCCGACCAGAACATTCTGGGCCATAAGTCTCCTCGCATCAGGATAACCGGGGTGCAGAGGCCGCAGACGCATATGGGGCCTTTCCCTGCTCGGGCCGCCCGCCCCGGGTTCCATTGCCCTCCGGGCGCAGCCCGCATGCCGGTGCTGGAACACGGCGGCGGTCATCGAGGGTCACGACGCGATGCGGGGAGGCCGCCGGGTCCGGTGGCCGGCAGCTGCGGGCAGGTTCGACGCCACCAGCCTGCGGGCATTGAGAGCGTCGGTGCCCGCGGCCCGGCGACGCCGGAAGGTTCGCCGCCGAATGGGCGTCACCGTGTAACGTCGTACTTAACCTCGGCGATCTTGCGGTCGCCCGCATACACGTAGATGGTGTACCTGCCGGTCGACCACTCCCCTGGCGGAAGACCAACGGTGAACCGGTCGGTTCCTCCGATGTACTGTTCCATCGCCACCAGCTCCGTCATCGTGCGCCGAAACGCGAATCCGTCCTCGTAGAACTCCACTATCTGAAGCGGCATCTCTCGGGGAGCCCCCGATAGGCGGTACGAGTATTCGAGCGAGAGATTGATCCAATCCGCAGGCTCGGACAGGGAAAAGCTCGCGCGCGCGCGCTCTTCGGATGCAAGCGAGACGTAGGCCCCGTCTATTCTCCCGTCGATCCCCGGCAGGTCTCCTGTGACCGGGCCATCGTCGAGACCGGAGGCGTCATGGGGTTCGGTCCCCTCGTACCAGCGTGCGATCACGATCCCGGTCGCCCCGGCCTCCGACCCGAACGCCTGCCGTACGTGCTCGATGCCAAGAGACGTGCCCGGGAATTCATCCGCCCCGTCCTCGACCTCCGACAGGAGGTATAGCCGGCGCAGCCCTTCCTGGAACACTGGCCCGCCAAGTGCGCGGCTGAGGTCGGCGAATAGTCGCTCGCCCAGCGAGTAGTTGCATACGAATGTGTCGGCGTCAGCGGGAGGCGCGAGGTCCTCCAGTTCGGCGATGCTGGATGCATGCGCGCACGGCGGGTTCAGGACGTCGAGCGGTCGGGCGGCCCTCGTGCCGTCGGCCACCGAGGCCATGAATTCGGCGAGCCCTTCGTCGATCCATTCCGAGCTGCGGTTCCAGTAGTAGTGCGCCACCTCGTGGGCGATTATCTGGACGGCGAACTCCGCCTCATGGCCGCCTTCGTCGACGTCGTACTCGGGCAGGATCGCCATGTGGGTTCCAAAATTCGTACCCGCAAAACCGCCCAAGACAGCGTCTTCGTACAGAAGGCCTGCGTACCCCGTCGGCAGGGGCAGAGATACCGTGCGCCGCTCCATGGAGGCTCCTCCGGGAGCCAGCAGGACGGGGATGAGCCCGGGGTTCGTGTCGGCAACGCCGTGCAGCGTCGCGACGATCGGCGACATGTCGTCGGTTATGCCGGATCGAATCGCGGGGTGGGCCATGACCGTGCCGAACGCCCCGGGCTTAAGGCCGGCGAGGTCGGACAGGGCCGTGAGGGCCGACAGGTCGGGAGCCTCTACGGACCTGAGAAACTGCATGCCGAGCAGACTCAGGGTCTGCTCTGGATGGTCGTATGACAGGTAGGAGATCTCCTCGATCCCCCGATGCTCGGGATCGGCGATGCCGTCCACAATCCAGTCCAGGGCCACGAGTGCCGATGCGATCTCGGCACCCTGGATATTGACGATCCACTCGAGCGCGTCATTTTCCAGGGTTCCGATGCCGTCGCGCACCCAGCCGAGGGCGATCAGGGCCGCCAGGGCCTGAGGGTCATCGTAGGCGATGTAGTAGAGATTCTCGATCGCCATTGCCTCCGTATCGCTAATGCCGTCGCTTATCCATGGGAGGGAGGCAAGGGACTGCGCAAGTGAGGCATCCAGATTTGAAATGTAGGACAGGTGCTCGATGGCCGCCGGCTCCGGCGCCTCTATCCCGTCGCGCACCCAGCCGATTGCGACTATGGACGAGGCGACCTGGGGGCTGGCGTAGTTGACGATCCACTCGAGCGCGTCATTTTCCAGGGTTCCGATGCCGTCGCGCACCCAGCCGAGGGCGATCAGGGCCGCCAGGGCCTGAGGGTCATCGTAGGCGATGTAGTAGAGATTCTCGATCGCCACTGCCTCCATATCGCTTATGCCGTCGCTCATCCATGGGAGGGAGGCAAGGGACTGGGCAAGGGAGGCATCCAGATTTGAGATGTAGGACAGGTGCTCGATGGCCGCCGGCTCCGGCACCTCTATCCCGTCGCGCACCCAGCCAAGTGCGACTACGGAAGAGGCGACCTGCGGGCTGGTGTAGTTGCCAACCCAGTCGAGCGCATCCTCTTCAAGGTCGTTTAGCCCGTCGGAAAACCAGCCCATTGAAGCTATCGATAGACCCAGTGCGGCGTCCTGGCCGGCGATGCGGGACAGATACCGGACGGCCTCAACCTCCCCTTGCCCAATACCGTCGCGCACCCAATCGAAGTCGATGAGCCCCAGGGCGAAATCCCGGCCAAGTGAACTGGCGATGAGATTGACCATGCTGCTCTCGGTGACGTCGAGCCCGTCTCGAATCCAGCCGAGGGCGATAAACGACATTCCGTCCTTGGCATCCTCATCGGCGATTGCGGAAAGGTTCCCGATGGCCCCGGCCTCCGCTCCGTCGACCCCGTCCTGCACCCAGTCCAGGGCAATGAACAGGTGGGCCAGATCGGCGTCATCGATATTGCTCAGCCAACCGATGGCGCGGGCTTCGGGCTCGTCCGGGCCATCCCTCATCCAGGGCAGGTCGACGATTGAGGCCGCAGCCTGCCGGCTCACCACTGCGATGTAGAGAAGGTTCTCGATCACCGAGGATTCCCCGGCGTCGACGCCGTCGCGAACCCAGTCAAGGTCAACGATCGACGAGGCCAGTATCGGGTCCTGCTGCTGTAGCCAGAGCCAGTTCTCGATATGCCTGAGATATGAAGAGGGCCCTGGCGTCGCGGTGGGTGTAGGGGTTGGTGTTCGGGTCGGCGACGGGGTTGGAGTCTGGGTCGGCAAGGCAATGGGGACAGGGGTTGGAGACACGGTCGGAGTGGGCACGGTGCGCGCCGGCGTGGCGGTGGGAGCTTGGGTGTCGGCCCGCTCGCTCTCGACCTGCGGGGAAATGACGGCCGCGGGAGCAGGCGTCGGGGTGGGGGTATTGGGCGCAGGTACCGCTGGCTGGGATTGGTCGCCGCACGATGCCGCGGCGGCAGCGAGCAGGCCAGCACACAGGCCGGCAAGAATGATCCGGGCTGGCCGCCGTTCGGCCGCCCTTCTAGCTCTTCGCTTCACCGTAGCCATAGTTCACCGCACATCCCTGATTCGCCGGTCTCGATCCGCAGCCAGCTCTGCTGGCGGCCCTTGCGGCCCCAGGGGTCGGGTCCGGACCGACTGTCGAGTCATGGGAATGGCGGGCAGGGGAGGCTACCCATGCCAAAGGGCCCGTCCCGCCCGGGGTCCCGCCCACCGGGGGCGTCAGCCTCCGCGGATTATCTCGATGACGTCGGCGAGGAGTTTACCGTCGAGCCTGTAGGCATAGGAAGGGTTTCCCACCCCGCAGACCGTTCCGTGCGAGTTTGCAAGGACGAAATCGTAGAGTCGCCCGTTGTTCGGGAAGCGCCCGTTCTCAAGGGCCTGGGCCCTGATGTGAAACTCCGAACAGTCCCTTGTGACATAGATGGAGGCGCCGTAGAGCCGGGCTCCTGCCTTCAGCACCTGGAAGCACACGCTGCCAGAGGACTGCGGCGCAAGCTCGGCGAAGTCCGGGCTGGCTCTCAGCAGTTCCACAGTCGTCATGCCGGTGGGCTCCTTGCATACGGCCTCTTCATGGCAGGACCAGGGGCATTTCTCCGCCTTGCGCCCGGGCCGGTTCCACGTGAGAGATCGACATCATGTGACCGGTTCGTATCCCGCTCGCCCGGCGCAGCCACCGCGATCCCGGCCGGCGACTATGCGCCAGTGACACCGACGTATCATAGACTCGCCACCCTCCGAAAACTACCATTGACCCGGTCGTGTCATTTGTACACAGCGGGCCGGCTGGCCGTCTTCGAATCGGCCCCCGTGCTCAATCGGCCGCAGGCCCCTGAGCGGTGCGTTTCGGATTGATAGCAGACGTTTTCCTGGAGGCGCTGGCCGCCGCCTCGTGCGGGGCTTACGCGGTGTCCATGGACCGTACGGTCGTGTTCTGGAACCGGGCGGCGGAGCGGATGCTTGGCTATGGGTCCGGGGAGGTGCTGGGCCGCAGGTGCTGCGACGTCGCCGCCGGGCCCGACCATGCGGGACCCGGGCGGGAATGCCGGATGGCCTGCCCCTCGCTGCGCTATCTTGAGGCCGGGCTGGTTCCTCACAGAACCAGGCTCGAGATGCCCTGCTCTTCGGGGGAGCGCAGGTGGGTGATCGCGACCCCCGTGGTGGTGGCCGGCGCAGACGACGGAACTCCCCTTCTGGTGCATCTGCTCGAAGATTCCGAAGGTCCCGGGGCGCATGCCGGGCTTGAGGGCCCGCAGGACGGGGGCGGGACCGCAGGGGCCGGGCAGGCCGGGCCCGGGCGATCGCAGGCGCCCGAGACGGGAGCGAAGGAGTCTCCCCTGACCGGTCGCGAGCTCGAGATACTGCGGCTCGTCGCGCTCGGGTGGGATACCCAGCGCATCGCTGATGACCTCGGAATCAGCCGCCACACGGTGCGCAACCACATCCGCAACCTTCGGCAAAAGCTCGACGCTGCCACCAAGCTCGAGGCCGTGGTAAAGGGCGTGCGGCTGGGCGTGCTGAACCTGGGCTGACGCCCGCTCCACCCGGCCCCGTCCGCTAGACCCGCGCCCCGGCACCCGGCCTGGCCATCCGGTAACCGACCCCGGGCACGGTGAAGATGAGCGTCGGGTCCGACGCATCGTCGCCGAGCTTTCGGCGCAGCCTCTTTACGACCGTGCGCACCGGCCCCGAGTCGCACGGCTCCTTGCTCAGGTTCCAGACTCGTCTCAGCAGGTCGCCGTGGGTCATCGCGCGCCCGGCGCTAAGCGAGAGTGACCTGCCCCCCAAAATCTGATCCAGATGGAATGTAACTAAGCTGGGTTAGCGAAGGGGGCATAGATGGCAAGACGCAAGCACACTCCGGAACAGGTGATAAACAATTTACGGCGGGCTGAGGTGGCGATAGCGGAGGGATGCACGGTCGCCGAAGCCTCGCGCCAGATAGGCGTTACGCAGCAGACCTTCTACCGGTGGCGAGCTGAGTACGGGGGTCTGAGGATCGACCAGGCCCGGCGGCTAAAGCAGCTCGAAGCCGAGAACACGCGTCTGAAGAGAGCGGTCGCAGATCTGACCGTGGATAACCAGATCCTCAAAGAGGCTGCTGAGGGAAACTACTAAGCCCTTTCCGTACCCGCCAGTGCGCCGACCATTTCAGGAAGACCCTAGGTGTCTATGAGAGACGAGCCTGCAGGGTCCTCGATCATCCCAGGTCCACCCAGCGCTATGAGCCGGCGCCCTACGACCACGAGCAAGACCTGACCGACGACATCGTGGAGCTGGCGACCCGGTTCGGGCGGTTCGTCACCGTCGAGCGTCGGGTTGCCCGGTTGGACGCGAGGCTCTACTTCAGGCGCTCGATTCCAAGGAGGGAGTCGAAGCCATCGTTGAAGCTCAGTATGCGGCTCACCCCGGCCTTCTGCATCACCGCCACGTGCAGCGCATCCCGAGCAGAGAGGCGGCCCACAGAGCCCAGCAGTGCTCTGGCGGAGCGTATCTCTGCCATTCCGAAGGTCAGAACGTCGTCGGCTATCCCGTCCAGGGTATCGAAGGCGGCGTCGATGGCGTCGGGGCGCTGAATGGCGGTGTAACGGTGGAGGATCTCCTGATAGACCTCCACATCGGTGATGAACCGCTCTCCGCTGTGCACCAACTGCGTCAATACAGCCACTGCCCGGTCCTTGTTCGGGTGTGCCATCCCCACCAGGTACATAGGCACGTTGGAGTCGATGAAGATCACGGAAGCCGCTGTCCCTCTTCAATCTCTTTGAGCATGACCTCTATGTCAGCAGTAGGGAAGTCATGCCGAGAGGCGTCAGCGATAATGCGCAGCTTGGCATCCACAGTCCCAGGATGGTCGCTTCTCGCCTGGCGCAGGGCCTGCCGGACCCACTCCGCGAGGGACATCCGCTGCCTGCGGGCAACGCCCTGAATTTCCTTGTATTCTTCCTCATCTAGGAGGACTTGTAGGCGCTTAGACATGACAGCAGTCTAAGTGACTCATACGAGATTAGTCAAAATCAGTCAGGGCCCGCGTCCGCACATGCAGGGACGTGAATTCGAAAATCGAGGGGAGCGGTAGAGGCCGGCTCCCGGACCGGAAGCTCCGTCGCCGACGCGGCGGGGCCGCAGACCTTCTCCTTTGAGGAGCTGATTCGCCTGCTGGCCTCGGCGATGGGCGTCCGGGCGCGGCTGATGCACACGTCCCCTTCGGTGGGTCTGGCGCTTACGGGGCTGGTCGGCCTGTTGATGCGCGACGTCGCCCTTACCGGCGACGAGGTGGCAGGGCTGATGGCCGGACTGCTTACGTCCGAGGTCGCCCTGACCGGCGCAACCCGGCTGGGAGACTGGCTCCCCGGCAATGTGGACGGTCTGGGGAGGACCTACGTGTCCGAGCTGCGGCGGAACCCTCGTTAAGTGATGGCAGACCGGCATGGACCTACGGAGACGGAGGGCTATCGGCTGATCCGGAGGGTATACCGCTGGCGACGCCCTCATCCAAGTTCCACCTGAGGGAGGAGTTCTCAGCGACCTGCGGGGCTGTGAATGAAGCGAGGGGCGAAGGGCAGACGCTCTCTAGAAGTACTTGTCGATGCCCCCGTAGCCCATCTGCCTGCCCTTCTCGGTGGCCCTTAGGAAGCTATTCAGCCGGCTTTCGTAGATGTCCGGGCGCTTCCTGGCGGCGTCGATGTATGCCACCCGGATCCGCCGGTAGGCGGGTGAGAAGCCCTGGAAGTTGGCCCACGCCTGTTCGTTCGCCTCTATGGCCCTGAGAATGTCTTCGGGAAACACGAACTCCTCGTTTAGCATGTCGCTCACCGACTCCCGCACCGACGGGTGCAGCAGGCCCTTGTCGGCCAGCCAGCGAAGCCTCTCCTTGTTCTGCTGGGAGTAGCCGCTCTTCGGGTTTCTTGGAGTAAAGCGCTGAACGGCGTGCATGCTATCGAGGCTTTTGATGATGCTGTCTATCCAGCCGAAGCACAGTGCCTCTTCCACGGCGTCGTTGTAGAGGATGCGAGGTTCACCGGAGGCCTTGTTGGGATAGACCAGCCATATCTCTGTGGCGGCCTCGAAGTTGGCCTCAAGCCACTGACGCCATGGCTTGCGGTGGGAGACGTAGAGCGTTTCTCCGATTTCCATGGGAGCCTCCGCTGGTCCGCTCCCCGATGTCCCTGCTAGCTGCAGTGTCGGCCCGGCGACTCATCGACGACGGGAACAGGGTAGGGGGCTTAACGCTCCCTGAGAGCACGGTCACCTGAGCTAACAGGCATTCTCCATGATCCCACTGCGAGCAATCGTCGGAGGGAGCGACTGTCCGCATCCTCAGGTCAGTCGTCGCGATGTGGGATATCTAAGTCCTGGTCCGTCTCGGCGAACCGGGAGGGACGCGCCGTCTAGGGCGGGCCATGCTCCGGTCGTGACCGCCGACCCCGGCGCGGCCCTTGCTCGGCCACCAGTGGTGCAGGGCGCGAGGTAGGCTCCGGACTGCCCCTCCGGATATGGGAAGTTTGGTGAAGACGATATGGCTGATATGGGTTCATGAAGACGACGCTTGAAATCCAGGACGAATTGCTGGCACGCGCCAGGCGGTACGCAAAGCGTACCGGTCGCCCGTTGCGCGCCGTATTCGAGGAGGGGCTCAGGCTGGTGCTATCCGGTGCCGCCCCTCGCCAGCCGTACGCGCTGCCCGACCATAGCGTTGGTAAAGCGGGAGGTAGAGACCCGCTTGAGTCCTACTCCTGGCAGGACCTTCGAGAGGTGATCTACCGAGAGCCCGGTTCCCGATGATCGCCATCGAGACGAACCTGCTCGTGAATGCTCACCGCCGCGAATCGAGGCATCATGAGGCATCACCAGGAGGCCGCGTCTATCGTGCGGGGACTGGCGGAAGGGAGCAGCGTCTGGGCGATTCCCTGGCCATGTTGCTACGAGTTCATCAGCGTCGTGACCAACCCTCGTATCTGGGGGGATGACGCCACCAGTCCGGAGCAATCGTGGCGCCAGCTCTCGGCCTGGATCGCCTCCCCTTCGCTGCGGCTGATAGGGGAGACCGAGGACTTCCCGGAGATACAGGAGAGCTTCGTTAGGCGCCCCCGGGTCTTAGGAGGAGTCGTCCACGACGCCGGGATAGCGGCGATCTGCGTGGCCCATGGAGCCGGGGCGCTCCTGACCCGGGATCACGACCTCTCGCTGTTCCCGGAGCTGAGGACTAAAGACCCGATCGCCGCAGCGTCCGGGTAGTCCGCCGACAGCAGCCGGGACACGGCAACTCCGCGAAGGCGCGGCTATACGCCGAGCCACTCGGCGACCTCGTCGAGCGTAAAGACGAAGGGCGTCCTGATCTTGTTCAGCGGAAGGGCCGTAATCCCGGCCTCGGCATCAAACAGGCCGTACAGGCCGTAGTCGTACACATAGGGGTCCTGTTGCCAGCTCTTTTTCAGGCGATAGCCTCGCCGCTCCGCAATTTCCCGAAGTTGCTCTTCCCGACTTTCCTCTGACAACCCGGCCCTCCCGGTATTGAACTCACCATCCGGCCACAGTCTGAGCGAGGCCGGCGGGCCCGGTGGACCTGCCTGCGGGCGAACAGGCGTACTAATGGTGGTGATGGGCGACTATACAGAACACGCGTTCTTCTGCCAAGGTGCCGACCTGCGTCTGGTCTGATGCCGGCCCGGCCGGCAGGCCGGATGCTCATCTCAGGCGATGATCGAGACCGCCGAAAGGGCCGGCAGGCCAGGCGCGCGGTGGCCTTCGACCTCAGCCCGTGATTCGATGTCGCGGCTGTCGACGCTCCTGGTAAACAGCTTCCATGCGTCGATCTCGCCGATCGTTACGTGGGCGTCGGCTGCCGAGGAGTCGTCCCTGCCGAGAAACCCACGCGGGTCCGGTGCGCACGATCAGCCAGGTCCCGCCCGGGGGGCCGTAGATGGTGATCCGGACGGTGGACCCGACGGGGGCATCGACATCCGAATACGACCTCGGCAGGCCGTGCACGAACGTCGCGATAACGGGGGAGAGCCAGTAGGGGTCTGTAGGCAGCGGCCTGCCTGCGGCCATGCGGATCTGCTGCCGGTGATGCCATCGCTCGGTGTATTCGCGGGCGATGTGAAGCCACATGGGCGCCAGCGTTGCAGCTGCCCAGCTGACTATGGGCCCGGCGAGGAGCGGATCGAGCGAGCCCAGGTACCAGTTGGTCTGCTCGCCGGTCGCGCCACCGGATGATCTGATCTTACGCAAGGCTGTCGTGGCCTCCACCGTGGGACTCCGCGAGACCGGCCGCAAGTGACGAAAGACTCTTTACAGAAGTGCTACAATCGCGCGCAACACATCTAAGGAGGGGTGACCAGTGTCGGAAACAGCAACGATAGTCACAGCTTTCGCGGGTCTTACGGTCGCGGTCGGCGCACTCCTGATCTCGGTGGGCGTCTTTGTCTTCCTATCGAAGATCGGATCGAGTATCGGGGGCGACAAGTAGTCCACAACCCCTTTACTTAGGAGACGGCGCCCCGGCTGGAACCGGGGCGCTCTTCTTTGTGTGCCGGGCATGAACGTTAGCTTGGAGGTGAGAGTCCTCTACCCATCCTGACGGAGGAGAAGGGTTAGCGAAGCGCAAGGGCGTCGCCGCGAGGCGGGGTCTGAAGGAAGCGCGTAGCAAAGTCGCGACTCGACGAACAGTAACCGGATGGGAGGCAGGACTGGCCGGACGAGTGAGCAAAGGATCACGAAGTCCATTACACCACGTGCTGGGACGTTACTCTAGCGTCCCGCGCGGACTAACTCCGTTTCCCTTTCCTGCTCCAAGGTCAGCGCCCAATCAAACAGTCACACCATTGCGGGCTGCGCCTTGCGCTGACGGTTCTTGGGCCTGACCGGCTCTTCGGTGATGAACTCGGCCTAAGAGAACAGCGTCTGCTGCGGTTCTGTGATCTGGTAGTCGAGGTGCTGGTTTAATCGCTCAGTGGAGGTTCTTGATTCTGCGGGAGGTAACCTCAACTCGAAGCCATTGGACGGGAAGATGGGGATCGTAAAGGGTCAAACATTCCGTCCAAATTGACTCCATCCCGCGAACGCCTTCTTACAGCGCCAAACGACCTGCCGGCGGTCGAACTGACTTCCTCACCGATGTACAGACGTCAGGGCCACCACGTCGCAGGAACGCCTTGCCCATGGGATAGAGTAGACTTGGTGGAGACGGGGGAGGGTCGGACCCACGCTTTCCACCCGCGCCCATACGGCTTGAGTTCAGGATGACCGCGGCCGCCGCGCCGCATCACGACCCCATTTTGCTGGACCCAAGCCAAAAAAGACGCTAACTAGCCGCTATCGATCCATCTTACGGATTCCCGTTGACGGTCACACAAGCGTTCGTCAGGCCAAATTGCCGCACGGCACGATCAATCTGAGCGACTGACTCAAACAGAACTCAGACAGTCTCGGAATCTCGGGGTAAGGCACGTGTCAGAGTAGCGGCAGGAGCTCCGCCCGTAGGAACCACGTCTAATGTCGGGGATGGATCGAGAACAACGCCTCCGTCCGGTGGATTGCCGGAGACCATCTTGGCGACTGCGTCCAATGGGCTGAGCACTTCGCAATTGCGGTGCTGCGACCCAAGTTGAATAGATGACGGCTTGTGCGCGGTTGTCGCTGGGCATACCCGCAGCAATTCCAGCGTCAGGCGTTCCTACGCTCAGACGATTTGCGGGCGCCCGAAGGCATTGACGAAGCCGGGTTCTGATGCTACGTTCAAGCTCACTTCTCCCCCGCCCGCTGGATCGTGGCTTTGCCCATAGTCCCTGGGCGGGTGTTTTTTGTGTGCGCTCTCTCGTACTAATCGACGGCCAGAATCTCTATCACCTTGCACGGAGAGCTTGGCCCTCCCCAGATATGCTTGGCGGAGCTACGACGTTGAGAAACTGTCACAGGCGCTGGTCTCTGCGACTCCCGGTCGAACCCTTGCGGAGATTCGGTTCTACACGGGGAGCCCAGATCCGGCGGTCGGACCTTCGCAAAGGTTCTGGCACGGCTTCTGGTCCAACAAGATCAGGTATTTGAGGAGCCAGGGTGTGTACGTCTACCGAGGTAGGGTGAACGCAGGGGGGCAAGAAAAGGGGGTGGATGTCAGCCTAGCCCTAGATTTAGTAAGGGCGACATACGAGCGACAGTATGAAGCCGCCATCATCGTGAGCCAGGACTGGGATTTCGGCCCTGCGGTGCGCTTGGCGAAAGAGATCGCCAAAGCTCAGGGCAGGCGGCTCGTGTTCGAGTCCTGCTTTCCGCTCGGCCCCGGGAGCCATTCTCGGAGAGGGGTGCCCGGGATGACCTGGATTCCGATAGACCAACCGACCTACGACAGTTGCCACGACCCTAGGGACTACCGACCACGGAGGCAATAGTCCTGCTTGCTGGGCCAAACGGTATTAGGTGATGCCCAGCTCCTCCACGATGTCAGACAGATGCTCCCTTGGGTGGATCGGATGAGCCGTGTTAGTCACAGACATCTTTCTCTTCAGTCCCGGCCACCGGCGGGCCCGAGCCCCGCGTGAACGGCCCAAGTCGGCCACCGCCGCAATGATCAGCATGAGCGCCACCGGAAGATAGAGGAGGCCGAAAGAAAGGAACCCAAGCGCGCAGAACCCCAGGAACACGACAGAGATCGTCCAAAGTAGCAGCCTGCGTCCGGTCTGTCCGGGGCTGGTTCGCCTGACGGCCATCAACGCGATACCGCTCAGCAGGACGGGCACGATCGGCACCCAGATCACGTGTAGACCGTTTGTCTCGATGAAGGTGGCGCTGACCCGTGTCGTCCCTTCAGTCGTTATCGACACACCCTGGTACGCCGGCCCGAGCACCAGCCAGAAACTGGCTGCCCAGGACAATAGATGTGCCGCCCACGCCGCGATAACGGTAATTATCAGTACACCTCACGGCCCTTAAAGTCTGGTCGCTCCCCACAACCTTCGGGCACGTCGCTAGCATTGATGATGTCCCGACCTTGGCTCACCCTGGCGTCAAGGGTTGTGGGGAGCGCCTCCAGGTGCGGGTTGCTCAGGACCGTCCCGATACACTCCCGGCTCCCGCCAACGTAGGTGTCGTACAGGTCAATGTCAGTCGCCACGCACCAGGCCCGATCCTCCGGCCACCATATGTTTGGGGAGTGCCGCCGGAAAGGCCAATCACCGGTAATAAATGCCATGATGGAGTCGACGGGACCACGGAACAACAGGTAGTCTCGCCCTGGTGCCCTCACCCGGGCATTCGCCTTGTAGAGACCCTTGTCGATGTTCCCATAGCCTTCCCAGAGGCAGAAGTAGCAATTGTCGGGAGTTGCGGTGAATCCCCTGAGCGCCTGGACAAGGGCACTGCATTCCGCTTCGGGGACTGATCCAACCCGCGGATGGGAACCCCACGGCGGGTCTTCGTACATGACGCCGGAGTCCTCACTCAGACCCACGATGCGGTCAAACTGCATCAGGGGATGGACGGTTCTTCCCGTCCACGAAACCACCGTAGACCATCGGACCGGTCGCGCCTCGTCACCGTCCAGATAGGCGGGATGAAATACCCGGGCATAAGCGGGGAACCCATCTGGAAGCAGGGACCGCAGCGTTCCGAAGTTCGACAGACTCTCCTCCACCCACCTGGCCTCCGAAACGTCCTCGGAGAACTCCACACCATCGGGAGCAAGCTTCGTCTGCCGGATGGGGATGCGCCCGCCTGGGGGGTACATCACCATTTTGGCCGAGCCGGCACCTTTCCCTGGGAATACCCAGTGCGACACCAGCGCACGAACCCATGATTGCATGCGGAACGTCATTCCCCATTGTCACATTGAAGAGCGCACTGTCTTTGGTCGCCACAACCCGGAGACGACAGCTCGAGCCTAAAGTGCGGTTCAGTGGCTTCGTCGAGGCGCTGGTTTAATCGCTCAGTGGAGGTTCTTGATTCAGCGGAAGGTAGCCTCGACTCGAAGCCCATTGGACGGGAAGATGGGGATCGTAAAGGGTCAGGCTCCCCGTCGAAAATGACTCCATCCCGCGAACGCCTTCTTACAGCGCTAGACGACCTGCCATCGGTCAAATTGACTCCTTCACCGATGTAAAGACGTCAGAGCCACCACGTCGCAGGAACGCCTTGCCCATGGGATAGAGTCGACTTGGTGGAGACGGGGGAGGGTCGGAACTACGCTTTCCACTCGCGCCCATACGGCTCGAGTTCAGGGTGACCGCGGCCGCCGCGCCGCATCACGACCCCATTTTGCTGGACCCAAGCCAAGAAGACACTAACTAGCCGCTATCGATCCGTCTTAAGGTTCGAATCCCCTTTAGTGGGCCATTGGGGACTGAAGGTAGAACCTTTCAGTACCTGGTATCACTTTAGATATGGACGGAATGGACGTGATGTTGAACTGATGGAGAGCAATTCGTTGGTACACAATTGATCCAGAGTCCCTTGTCCTTCTACCCAGAGTCGTGTGTTTCGGCAGATTTCCTTGGGCGGCAATTTCACGCTTGGCCGAGATGGATCAAGGTAAGCGGACGAAGCGCATCGAAGAATCGTTGCACCCCTTTACCCGCCTAGGGCTTGTTCGAGGTCCAAGACCAGATCTTCGGCGTTTTCCAGCCCCACCGACACTCGCAGCAGGTCAGCGGGGGTGGAACTGCCAGGATCCTCGATGGAGGCCCGGTGCTCGATCAGGCTTTCGTAGCTGCCTAAGCTTGTAGCTCGAGTGAATAGGGATGTCCGAGCGGCAACCCTGAAAGCTGCCTCCTCACCGTCACGGACCCGGAAAGACAGCATCCCCCCGAACATGCTCATCTGGCCACGGGCGACGTCGTGTCCGGCATGACCTATAAGCCCCGGATAGAACACCTGTAAGACTTGGGGGTGGCCATTTAGGAAGGCGGCGACTTTGGCGGCGTTTTGGGAGTGGGCCCGCATACGGTAGGGCAGGGTCCGTATTCCCCTGAGTATCAGCCAGCAGTCGAAGGGAGACGGGACGGCCCCGCCGCCTTGCTGTATCGCCCGTATCTCTTCGAACATGGCGTTGTTCCCGCCGCTGACCACTACTCCGCCTGTAACGTCGCCGTGGCCGCCGAGGTACTTCGTGGTCGAGTGGACTGCCATGTCCGCTCCCAGTTCCAGGCACCGCTGCAGCACAGGGGTGGCCCAGGTGTTGTCGCAGACACACACGATTCCTCGCTGGCGGGCCACCTGCGCCACCGCTGCGATGTCGGTGATCTTGAGCAAAGGATTGGAAGGAGTCTCTACGAAGATGAGCTTGGTAGCAGGTGTGATAGCCTCGCGGACTCTGTCAATGACCATCATATCTACAAAGGAAGTCTGGAGGCCCCACCGGACCAGCCGCTCCCGCAGCAGCAGGGCCGTCCCGTGATAGATATCTTGGGGCGCGACTATGTGGTCGCCGGGGGCTAGGGACTGGAAGACAGCCGCGATTGCCGCCACGCCTGAAGAGAACGCCGCGGCAGCCATTCCACCTTCCAAGTCCCGGATGCACTCCTCCAAAAGGGAGCGGGTGGGGTTGTCGGACCGCCCGTAGACGTACCCTTGGGGATATGAGCCGTCGGTCCCTCGTTGAAACGTAGTTGACATATGTATCGGCGGCGTAACCGCGCCGGTGGCCGGGTCGGCATGCCGGCCGCTGTGAACGGCAAGAGTCTCGATTCTCATAGTCACACCTTGTCTGGAACATATGGATAGCAGGCTGATTGTAGTCGGCGCTTGAAGTGAGAATCTGGGTGTGCGTATGCGTAGATCTAGCCCGATGGAGGCATAAGGCTGGAGCCAGCGGCGCCCAGGCCGGTGCACCGACGACTGGGTCGCGTCCCGCGCGGCTCGTCCACCCCTAATACACCACGTGTTGAGACTCTACTCAGCACCGGTTGGATGCCACAGTCTTGCACCGCAGGTGCCCTATGCGACAGGGAGCAAAGCCGGGCGAACTGCGCTATTTGAAGGCCGTTATCACCTCCAGAGCGGTACTCTCCTCGAACGGTCCATCGTCTCTCAGTCCTCGAAGCGTTCGTCGAAGGTCCTGTTCGAACTCGGTTCTTCTTCCACCCAACACCCGGGGCGAGCAGAATGACGTTGAGAACAGATGCCCCAGGATCTGCTCAATGGACCACGTCCTCTCGACCTGGAATACGACCCGCTCCTGTCGCCTGAACGCCGACTGGGAGGCGATGGCCTCGTGGCGGGCATCTGGCTCTTTGAAATGGCCGCTCCCGGCGCGTCGCTCCATTCCGACGTGCCGTTGTATGACCGATCTTACGGCGGCCTGCCAGTCACCCTCCGCGTTCCAAAGACTCCGATATCCGGTGATGGCAATGCCTCCGCCACTATCAATCATTGAATGCAGACGCCCAAGAACATCCTTCCGGTCCATCCAGTGAAAGGAGCTCGCCATAACCACGAGCTGAAGGTCGGTGAGGTCGGTCCCGATGCTCTCCAGATGATCGGACGATGCCTGTATCCACTGAATGTTTTCGATGTCTTTGTCGGTGGCTGAGCGCCGACCCTCGGTCAGCATGTCAGAGTCGGGATCCATCGCGAAGACCTGCCTGAAGTGACGGGCGAGCGGAATCGCCACCTGGCCAGTGCCACAGCCCAGGTCCAGCAGATTGGACCTGCCGCCTGGCTCGAACTTACTGATCAGATAGTCGAACAGGGCATCCGGATACGGGGGACGAAACCGGGCGTAGTACCAGGCAGTTCCATGGAAGAGCCCTTCAGGGTGGCCTCCCGGTTCAGCCAGGTCGGATAAATCCACGGTTGCCCTAGGCGATGATCGAGACGGCTGACAGTGCCGTCAATCCAAGCTCTCGGTCCCCTTTGGTCAGAATCCGGGATTCGATAGTGTCCCTGTCCACGCTCCTGGTGAACAGCCTCCATGCATCGATCTCCCCGATCGTAATGTGAGCATCGGGTGCTGAGGAGTCATCCGAATTCAGCACCCAACTCGATTCTGTGCGCACGATCAGCCAATTTCCACCCGAGGGTCCCGAGATGGAAACACGAACGGCGGAACCAGGAGGAGCTTCTATGCCCGAATACGACCTCGGCAGGCCGTGCATGAACGTCGCGATGACCGGGGCGAACCAGTAAGGGTCTGTAAGCAGCGGCCTGCCCGCGGCCATTCGGATCTGCTGCTGGTGGTGCCATCGCTCTGTGTATTCGCGGGCGATGTGAAGCCACATGGGAGCCGGCGTCGCGCCCGCCCAGCTGACTACGGGCCCGGGGAGGAGCGGGTCGATCGAGGCCAGGTAGCGGTTGGTCTGCTCGCCGGTCGAACTGATCAGGTCAATGAGCAGACGGGGACTGACGCCCCTCATCGACCTTACCCAGCGCTCGTTGTGGTCATTGAGCCCGGCCACCAGATCGTCCCAATCGCCGCCGTCTATGAGCGCCTCCCCGTAGCCGTCGCGGCCCATCGAGAGCTGGCCGACCTCGACTCCCAGAACATGAGAGGCCAGGTCATGGACGCTCCAGCACGGGCAGGGGGTCGGAAGATCCCACTCCTCTGCGGAGAGTGACTCAAGGACCTTGAGCAGTTCTGCCAGGAGGCCCGGGAACAGGCCTATGGTCTCGAGCGGTTCGATCTCTCGCATCTTTTCTTAGCCCGCACGCTATTCCCTGCTCACGGGAGCTACCGGCCCGGGCCTTCTCCAGCCTTTCTCGCGCCAACATAACAGGAGAGACAAGGATCGGGCCGGCTTTGGGCCTGAACAGCATTGCCGTGGCGGCCCATGCAGGCGGATGGGTGCATGCCACGGGGACGCTCCGGGCCGCCCGGGGAATTGTTGAGTTACCCTGCGCTCCGGCACATAACGGCGCGAGCATGGCGCCGTGCCCCGCTCGCCGTCGCATCCGCCTTAGTAAGGATGGTTCCGCCTGGTGCGCACCCTGCCAACCGAGCCCCACGGATTGAGGAGACTGAGTTCGAGCATACAATGCGCCGTATGAGGCAAAGATGATGATCTCGGCCGTTCGGGCGCTCTTTGCGTGCGCGCTCCTGCTGTCGGCCGCCGTGGCGGCAGCGTGTGCCAATGATCCCGAGGTCGCCTCGCGCATCGTCGAGGTGGCGGTGTCGGAGGAGAGGGCCGTCCCGGTCGAGGTGGAGAGGTTAGTCGAGGCGGGAATGGAGAGGGTGGTCGAGGTCGAGACGGAGACGGCTCCCGACCAGCCGGCAGCCGACCGGGCCGTCCAGGAGTCGGACCTAGGGGACGACGACTTTCGCCAGACGCCATTGACGTCTGGCTGCTCCGGGTCGGGTATCGGGCGTTGCATCACTTTGGGGGCCGTCCCTGGCGGAGCGCCGAGTGATTCAGGGTGAAGTGAACGACGCCTACGAAGCCGTAATTCCCCTGACAGTGCAAGGCCCGTTGGGACAGAGGCAGGACGTACAAGCAGTGATAGACACCGGTTTCACCGGATTCCTGACCGTGCCCCCGGCGTTGGTCAGGGAGTTGGGATTGCCCATAGAGGGGATTAGCCGGGGGACCCTTGCCGGCGGCCAGAATGTCCCCCATCAGCTCCTCCCCGTCGTGCTCCGGCAGCATCAGGTCCAGCAGGGCCAGGCGGGAGCTGTGCGGCCTGAATTGAGCCGTTAACACCTTCACGCTGGGGATTGTCCTTGACCTCTAGCCGATAGCGCTTCCGCCGACTCGGGATCTAGACCCACCAGACTTGGCGACAGACAGAACCGTCTTCGAGATGTGGCTTGGCCTGTGGCCCTCTCACATGTGCAGCAGCCAGTTGGGTAGTGCTTCCCGCTGTAATGCCACGCCACACAGCTCCGCACTTTCCGGGACAGATGTCTACTGCGGCCCTAAACTTGCATGAACGCGATACCTTGCGCAGTTGCGCAATCTACGTTTCGATCTAACGGGCCATCCCCGCATAGGACTAGAATCAAGCGGCGTGTTCTAGAGAAGTTCACTGGTCCTCAGGGCGGTTAAGGAAGTGGAGCCGGTTCGCGGCGACCGGGTTTCCAAATTCCGAGTCCTCGGCGATTGAGCCAAGTATTGCGGCGACCTCAGAAACGACGGCCTCCCATAGTCTGGAGCCGAGTTCGGCACTGGCATGTGTTGGATCACCAATGACCCCGGTGGACGAGTAGTCTGCGAAGTTGAGGTGCGGGTCCTTCCAGTCCACTTGCCCGTGCTGGGGATTGACTATCCTGTCCCGGCGAACCGCATCAGGACGCAGGTGGAGCATGATTGAGGTGGTGAAGCTGTCCGCGTGACCGCCCGGTATTGATGGATCGGCGTTGCGACACCAGACGTCATGGTATGGATGTCCTGGAAGGTAAGCGATCGACTGTCCGCCGCGGGTCTCATTGAACCTCTTTACAGTCTCCCGCAGGTCGTGGCCTCCGCAGCCGCGCCATACCACGATCCTGCGAAAGTCCTGTCCTGAGAGGGACTCCAGGATCGACAGAACGAGGGAGTCGTGCAGATCGACGGGTATGTCGATGTACCCGGCACCGTAGCTTTTGTGTTCCGGCGTGGGCCCGAAGGGGATGGCCGGTAGGACCAGGGATCGAACTCCATGGTCGCGGGCTGCCCGTTCGGACGCAGCGCCGCACAGCTGTTCCACGAACCAGGTATCGAAATCTACAGGCAGGTGAGGTCCCTGCTGTTCCGTGCAGCCTGTGGGAACGATTGCCAGGAAGCCCTGGTCGGCCCGCTCGCGAATCTCTTCGTATGTTAGGTTCCCATACCGCACGGATGAGCTTCTCCTTCAGATCCTGGATGTCACGTGCACCGCATGTTCGGCGAGCAGCCTTATGTCCCCGCCAAACTCGTTGATGACCTTCCCGTCCAGTTCGCGTGGGACGGTCTGACCGACCCAGTATCGGTGTCCCGCCGATAAGAGCATGGGTATGTCCCCGCTCGAATCTCCCACGGCGACCACGTCGCGTGAGTCGATGCCCAGTCTTCGTGCCAGTCCCGTGAGCCAGGCTGCCTTGTCCTGGGGCCAGAAGTGGTCTATCCGTCCGTCGGGGGAGAGCCCGGTGCCGACCGAGTAATCGGATCCCAGCATGCTGGCGAACCACTCCACGGCGAACGACCACGTGAGCGACACGATGCATATCTTGAAGCCGTGGCCGCGGAGCATGGCTAACCCCTCGCGGGCTCCGGGTGCAAGTCGGATCGTGGCAAGGTGGCCGCGCAGCTCATCGAGGCTGAAGGCGGAGTACCACTCGGCCATCTCTTGCCTTGCTGCCGTCACCTCCTCCACCTGGCTGTTTCTCAATCGCTCAAATTCCCGCATGCGATCGAGGCGGCCTATCCCACGAGCGATGGCCTCGCAGGACGTCTGACCCCTGAGCAGCGTTCCGTCAAGGTCGAAGGCAGCCAGTTTCAGGACGTCGTTCTCACGGCTCGGGGGCGGCAATTGGTGCTAACCCCCCAATATCTCCGCCAAAGTCGAAAGGTTCCTGCGGCCCGTGCATTGGGTGCATGCTTGGGTGGGTATCGTTTCGATGGCATCCCCTTCGTACGGCAGACGTTTCGTCGATCTCGATAGGGTCTCTTGGTCCGTACAGGAAAACAAATTCACTTTCGGGCGACTGCTATAAGGCGAGCCGCATTCAGGTCGTAGGTCCTGTGGTCCAGACCGCCGAACAACTGAACCGCGCTGAACCCGACTCCAAGAAGTCTGTCCTTCAACTCCAGGCCGGAATAGACCGCATGCTGGAAGCTGAACGTCCTGGCCTTGCCACCCTCGATGATCGTCCATCGATTCCTGACACGAGACCAATCGTCGAATATCTCGTGCCTGCGAAGAAGCAGCCTGCCGCCGTCCAGCTCTTCGGAGGTCGTCGGCTGAAAATTCCTGGCCAGCCACTCCTTGCTCATCGTGTCCATGACAAGTGCGCCTCCGACGCGAAGGCTGTTATGGACGTTCCGCAGAACAGTAACGTCGTCTCGCCTGTCGTCGAAGTACCCGAACGACGTGAACATGCTCATGACGAGGTCGAAGGCCTCCGGACGCACGAATCGGCGCATGTCCTCTCTTATCCAGTCGACCTGGACGCTCTCGGCACGGGCGCGAGCCATGGCTTTCTCCAGCAGGAAGGAGGACAAGTCCACTCCGGTTACCCGAAAGCCCTTCCTGGCAAGCACCGTCGCATGTCGGCCCGGTCCACAGGCCAGATCCAGGACATCGCCCTGCTCGAGGCCCGCGAGATCGAGAACACTATTCACCTCTTCCTCTGCGAGGTCGAAACTGCGGTCTGAGAACATGAATGGATAGAGTCCGTCCCAGAGGCCATCATCCTCATACCACTCGGACATTGGAATCCTCCTGTCGCCGTTCTGCGATCATGTGTCCCTCAGTCGTCCGCCCCGGTCCGCAATCGGCCCTCCATCATGTCGCTGGCCGGAAGATCACCCATCGTTCCGTCCCAAAGTGAAAGAGCCTCCCGTTTCAGGGAGGCTCTTTCGAAAGATGCGACTGGATCGCGTGGCTAGGTCCTCCCCAACGATGGGCCGACGCGGACTTCGATTGCGACAATGATCAGGCAGGGACTTCCGAGTGACCGCACTATGGGATTTACCTCACTTGCTCCGCAGTATTCTATCCCAGCGGTATTTCAGGTCCTGCGGCCAACGCGGGGGCGGCAGGTGCGCCCGGAGTATCCTGTGGCCTACAATAATTATATGGTCGAGATTCGCCAGACCGAGGTCTACACCCGATGGTTCGGGAGGCTTCGGGACAGGCAGGCCAGGGTGAGAATCGACAGCCGCATCAGGCGCCTGAGCCTGGGCAACCCGGGAGACGTGAGGCCGGTGGGAGAGGGAGTATCGGAGATTCGCATCGATTACGGCCCCGGCTACCGGGTGTACTTCGCGCAGAGAGGCGAGGCTCTGGTCGTCCTCCCGGCCGGAGGCGACAAGGACAGCCAGCGGAGCGACATACTCAGGGCGCTGGAACTGGCCCGGGGACTGTAGGAGGAAGCAGACGTGGGAAAGACGCACACGAGGCCGTGGGACCCTGCGGAGCACCTTGAGACCGAGGAGGACATGACCGCCTACCTGAACGTCGCCCTTGAGGAGGGAGACCTGAGGCTGATAATGGCGACGCTGGGGGACATCGCCCGCGCCCGGAGAATGGTGGTGGTGGCGCAGGAGACGGGGCTGGGCAGGGAGAGCCTGTACAAGTCGCTGTCCGCCGACGGCAACCCGGAGTTCTCCACCGTGCTGAAGGTGGTGCGCGCTCTTGGCATGCGGCTTCAGGCCGCTACCGTGCCGGGAGCGCCCGGCGATATTGAGCAGGGCCTAACGTGACAGAGCGCGGAGCCTCGCGATAGTTATTGACTATGTGGACAGTCTTCAGCTTTCAGATAGGGCAGCGGGACAATAATTCAACGAACCCCGTTCCCTGGAGTACCTTACTCAACGTTGGGTTCGACTCTGGCAGGGATGCCGGCCAGACCGTTCTTCATTGCCATCTCCATTTGATACCGCGCAGGATGGAGGATTGCGGCTTTCCTCGTGGAGGTACCCCAGGCACGTAATACCCTCCTGCCCTCCAGAACGATGAATGGGACCACCGGTCACAAAGGAGTAGACAATCAATGAACCCCTTGCCGGTCTTATCGAAGTCATCCCCAGATCCATCCCGATCCGAGAGCTTGAGCGCAACCCCAGCCTCGAGTTGAACATCGGCGGACTAGCTCCCTTCTGGAAACAAGAGCCAGTCCGCATTCTCCAGGAGCCGGTCGATCTTCAGTCGCGCCGTAGCTTCATTCATGTCTTGCCTCGCGTTAGCTGATCTCTATCGGGTTATACGATTGGCCCTTTCCTGAATTTGGGCGCACCTTTGCATCAAGGTCTCGAACCGCTCCTCGCCGTCAGGCAGCATGCCGTCCCTGAGCATCCTGTCGTAGTCGTCGGCCAGCGATTCACAGCCAGGACCATGGGGCACCAGTTGCAACGCGCCAGATACAGCGGCCCTGTAGTCGATCCATTCCCGTGCGGCGTCCTTCTCCCGAAAGAACATCGCCTTGTGTCGTGCTACAGACAGCGCCAGGTTTCGGTTGGCGAGCGCCCGTTCTGCGATGCCTGCGTCGTCAAGGCGAACGAGATCGTGCCAGTGCCGGGAAAGTCGCTCTCCTCGGCAGCGCTGTTGGCGGCAGAATACATGGACAGCAGTCGCCTTCTCCCAAAAGGTGCGCTCTGCCAACATGACAAGAGTGCGGACGGAGGGAAACGCTATCTCGGGGACGTAAGGTGCCGCATCGCACTCTATTAAGCGTTCTTGGCGAGGCTCTCCAGTAGAACGAGCTCCAAATTCCACCGTCACTTCGGGTCTTACGAAGCCGTAGTCGGAAGTCAGGGGCTCATAGCCGACGAATAGCCGGTCCCCGTTGATCTGTACCCGCGCTGAAAGGCCGGACTCAGCTAAGTTGGCTTCAACTGTGGACTGCGCGCGGCTTTCGACCCACTCGGCCAGCCGTTTCTTTATCTCCCGCGTCCATTTCCGCTCCTGTTTGCGAGTGGATGGAAGTGCGTCCTCGCCATACGTCTCGACCAGGTCAGAAGCGATGGCCCGGATGTCATATGTGATGTCCAGATCTTCCGAGAATCGACGGATGGCACGATATGCCTTGGCCAGGGAGGTACCTCCCTTGAAGGTCAGGTCCCTCCCGAAGGGACTCGCTGCGAGAGACCGTAGCGTATGCACGACCCAAACATCCTTCTCCAGGAGGTGAGCACGACGCCCACTGCGGCTGGCGGCCACCTCCAGGGCATCCCGTCGGTCGTCAGGGGAAAGTGACTGAAACGGTATGTCAGCCATCGGCCATCATCCCACTCACAGGTTCCGCCATCCACGCGGGCATTACGGCACGCAAAGCAGCCATGTCCTGAAAATCTCCAGGGGAGAGCTTCCGCCCGATCACTTTCAGGCCAGCCTCCACTTCTCCGGGACCCAGCCAGGACAGAGCGCGAACTACCTGACCTGCCGGCCGGTGTGGCGCCGCCAGCTGCCAGCGGGCGGCATGGCGTAACTCCACCATCAGTTCACCCAGCGTCAACTTACGATTGGGTCCAGAGGTTAGGTAGACCGACCGTACTGGCACCTGCGTCGTTAGGCCAAGCGCGCTCGCCGCTGCACCGCCACAGGGGACAATCGTCTCTCCCCAGAGTTCGGACAGCGATGCGATTACTTTATCGACAGCAGGGGGGCGTGAACCGAAGCGAGTCTGGATGGGCTTTACGTAGACACCCTGGCAGACTCGCAAGAGTTCCCTCTTGCGGGCAAGACGCGACAGCGCCTGGTCAACAGCGGCTCTGCTGCCCAGGTGCAACAGAGCGCCTGGGCACAACAAAGCGCCTTCAGGCGCCTCGGTGGCTTGATTCAATATGTGATGCGAAAGGCTTGGCACAGAACTCCCGTCGCGCAGATATGTCAGAACTATTATATCTTTTCTGACCACTGACGAAAGTGAGCGTAGTGGAAGATCTGAGGGTCATTGGCCGGTCTCCAACGGGCTTTCCCAGCCCTTTATCGAGACCTCCCAGCGATAAGTTAGCGGCCCGGTACGCTCCTGCCCACCAACGTATGCGGTAGACGGAACCATCTTCGAGTTATGGCTGGGAGAACTGTGAGCCAACATCTTGATGCTCACGTACGATACCCGGCGCTGTTAGCCTTACCCATCGAGATCCCACGGGGCCAGCACGCCTTGCGGCAAGTCTCCCGCGGCGATCAGCATGTGATTCGATGGAGGGCACCCATCGTCCTTGGGGGTCTGACTTACGGGATGGGAAGGGATGGCAGCGGTTCGATCCGCCATGGCTATTGAGATCGGTTGCCTCGCTAATCCTCCACCAACACCCCGGTAGCGCGCGCCCTCAGCAGCAGGCCGAGTGCCACGCATCCCCCCGCGACCAGGGCCGGGACCAGGAGCAGGTAGCCGCCGGCGCCCGCCTGGGCGAGGCCGTACAGCGCCCCGAGGAAAGTCGCCACCCCGCATGCCAGGCTGCCGGTGACCACCCTCCTGAGAGGCGACACCAAGCCCCGCCTTCTGAGTCGTCTTACGGCGGCGGGCTCGTCTGTGCGCAGGGTCTCGCGGGTGAACGCGGGCTGCGATACGGGGTCGGGCGGAGGGGTAAGGGGCGTAGCCGGGACGAGGCGAGCGTACCGTACCCTGAATTCCCGGTCGGTAATGGCCCACTTGCGCTTGTTGCACGGTTTGCAGAGGCCCTGAAGGTTGTCCATGTCGTTGGAGCCGCCACGCCTGACCGGGGTCATATGGTCTATTTCAAAATTCTGGGACTTCCTGCGTTGACCGCAGTACACGCACAGGTAGTTCTGGCGCAGCAGCAGTTCCCTCTTCAATCCCTCCGGCCAGGAGGACGGTCTTTCCGTGGGCCGAATCCAGCGCTCATCGTACCGCGTGAAGAGCATTTGCCAGATGAGCCAGTCGGCCGCCAGCAACGTGATCGCCGCGAGGCACTTCCATGCCGCAGCCACAATAAATGCAATCGCGCGCCACATCACGCGCATCAGCGGCCCGATCACGCCGCCACTCTTTCGCGCGGCCGATCCGCTGCCGGTCCTCTCCCCTCATGCCCCTCCCCCGAGGAACCATGGACCCGCGTCATTCTCCTGTGCTGCCCGTCCTAACGCATCAAGACCTGCATGGGCGGAGGATGGGAAAAGGCGGAGAATGCGCACATGCCGGATCCACCTTCCACCAATGGCGACGACAGCTACAGATAATACATAGTTGTCAGGACGGCTTCTACAGCTACCATTAGCGTGGCAGTACTGACTTGTTAGCCAGGGCCGGATACGCAGAGAGCCGCCGCATGCTCGATCCAGGCGGCCGGGAGGGCCGAATACCGGCCGGCACCACCGACGCCGGCTGGCCGGTCAGGACGCGGGCGGCTAGCCGAGCACCGTTGGCAGGAACACTCCGTTAGGTTCGGCATACGCACCGAAGGTCATCAGGTTTACCGGGTGCCTGATTCGAAAGCCATTGGACAGGCACCAGGCCAGCATCTCGGAGTTCCTGGTCGGAACCAGGAAGCCGGGCGAGCCGACGGTGTCGGAGCCGGCTATCAGGTCCTTAACATCGGTCCAGCTCCTTGCCACCGTGTGACCCTCGTACCCCAGGCCCGTGGTGTACCCGGCGAGCCGCCCCTGCCTTTCGACCACCCTGGCTATGCCACTTGAGGCGGCCTCGCGGATCTCGACACTTCGATCGTAGCCGAGCACGTCTTTGCACAGGTCGGCGCACGCGCCGATGTCAACATCGGCGGCCGGTCTCGCCGTCGCCCCTCCGAGGGGCGATCCGCTCATTACAACCAGGGGCTCCCTGACGACAAAGCCCATCTTCGCGTAGAGGGCGAGCGAGACGACGTTGTATCCGTCCTGGACCAGCCGAATGCCCGAGGCGCCTCGCTCTTCCGCCCGCCTGTGCGCCGCTTGCATGAGTTTCGCGCCCAGCCCACGATTCTGGCTGGCCGGACTGATCGCCACCGGCCCAAGGCCGGAGAACTCGGTGCGCTCGTCCAGGAAATTGCACCCGACCAGCCCCCCTCCACTCTCGGCCATCCACGAACGGAAGGAAGGGTGATCAAGGATTTCGGCGACCCACGAGGCGGCCACCTGCACCGATCCGAATTCGCGTTCAAAGCCATGGCTGTCGGCCAGATGGCCGAACGTCTCGTGGAGGAGCTGGCCGCAGGCGGCTGCATCATCCGATGTTCCCGGCCGTATCGTTACCTCTGTTGTAGTAGTCATCCGATCGCCTCAACCAGCATTTGCCCCCGGCTTGCCGTCCCGATTATTGGGATTCTTGCATTTGCCTGCCCATCCCCGCCCATTGGCACTGGAACCTCGGGCCTGCCCAGCCCCCGACCTGCCGTGCTAGACTCACGCAGAAAGGCAGGAGTCACCTACCTGCCGTCGCGCAGGAGACTGGCCACGCGGGCGGAGCTTGTGTGATCGGGCTCTAGGAAATCCTTAACGACGATACACCTCTCGCCGTCTCTCCCACCACAGCAGTTCCCCCGGCCATCGGCCACCGGCGCCTCTGCGGGTCCTGCTTGCAGGATGGTTTCAGGCGCCGGTGGCACTAATATGGTTACCGATGCAGGTAATGGAGGCTGCTCATTGGTCGCGTCGATGACGGAAATTCACCCCGCAATCGCCTACGAACCCGGCGTTGTACCCGAACCGCCGGACGGGGTACCCAATCCGATCCGGTTTCTCCATCTGCTGCGCGGCAACCAGCTGTCCCTGTACAGCCGTGAATCATTCGTCGCCGACCTTCTTCAGAAGCGGATCCTTTTCCAGAACTTTGTCATCGTCAATGAACCCGCTTTCATCGAGCACATCCTCGTCACCAACCACCACAACTATGTCAAGAGTCGGCTTACCCGCCAGGTCCTCAAACCGGCTCTGGGCAACGGCCTGCTGATCAGCGAGGGTGAGTTCTGGCGCCGCCAGCGCCGGATCATGGCCCCCGCCTTCCATCGCCAACACGTCGCCCAGGCGGCTGGCGTGATAGTCCGTCGCGCAAGCCAGCGCGTCGGGCGGTGGCGGACGGCGTACGGGTCCGGACAATGCCTGGACATCAGCCGCGAGATGAAGTTGCTCACGATGGAGATCGTCGCCGAGGCGCTATTCTCCAGCGAGATCGCCGACTCGATCGACGAACTGGAACGGGCGGTAAGGACAGTCGTCGCGTCCCTGGGCACGCCGAATCCACTCGATATCCTCGGCTTTCCCGAATGGTTCCCCAGGTGGCGCTCGCGTCGGGCCCGTTCGGCGCTCGCCCGGCTCGACAGGACGATCTACGACATCATCGCCGCACGACGCGCAACCGGGGAAGTGCCGGGCGACCTGTTGGCTCTGCTGCTCTCGGCACGCGACGACACCGGCGAAGGGATGACCGATACCCAGCTCCGCGACGAGGTGATCACGTTCTTCGCCGCCGGGCATGAGACGACGGCGCTGGCGCTGACGTGGACGCTGTACCTTTTGTCGCGACATCCCGGGATCGAACGCACACTGCATGGAGAGGTGGACCGCGTGCTGGCGGACCGGGAGGCGACGTATGACGACCTGGAGGCGCTGCCCTACACACGCATGGTCGTCCAGGAGGCGATGCGTCTGTTTCCGCCGGCGTTCTCTCTCAGTCGCAGGGCGCTCGCCGACGATCAGGTCGGTGGGCACACGATTCGCGGCGGCAGCCTGGTCACGATCAGCCCCTACCTGACCCACCGCAATCCGCGGCTGTGGAAGGATCCGCTTCGCTTCGATCCCGAACGATTCACGTCCGACCGGATCAAGGCGCGTCATCGCTACGCGTACCTGCCCTTCGGCGGCGGCCCGCGCATCTGCATCGGGAGGGGCTTTGCCATGGCGGAGGCGTGCCTGGTGCTCGCCACCATCGCCCGCACCTGCCGCCTGCGCGTGGCGTCGGGACACCGGGTCGAAGCGCTCGGCAGGATCACCCTTCGCCCGCGCCACGGTCTTCAAATGACGCTGGAGAGGCGCCGATGGCTCTAACGCAGGGAAATGCGGGCCGGTCATAGGGGCCTCTCATGAAAGACGATGCCGTGACCGGCGAGACAGCACGCAATTCTGAAAGGCCGCCTCCCATTCACCCGGGAGAGACCCTGAACCAGGAGTTTCCCGTCCCGATGAGGATCATCCGGTACCGGCTGCCCAAGGCCATCGGTGTGGATGCGCGACGGATTCATTCCATCGCCCGCGGTAAGCGGTCCATCACGGCGGAGACGGCCCTGCTGCTTTCGCGGTTCTTCGGCAATTCCGCCGCGTTCTGGATGGACCTGCAGAGCCAGTACGACCTTGAGACCGCAGGGGATCGCCTGTCCCATCGTCTGGAAGAGGTGGTGGCCCACTCGCCGGAGTAGCCCGGGGCCTTCCACCAGGGAGGATCAGGCCGCGGCGGAGCTGCTACAGGCTCGAAGGGCGATTTCCCGTCGGACTCCCCGGGAGCGGGCGCATTGCCTCAATTGCCGCCCCGGGGGACTTCCCGGCAGCTGCATGAGAATCACCAGCCCTGCTGCGCCCGGGCGCCCGGGCCGAGCGCTGCGTCCCCATCGCCTCGGCGGGCGACGGCCTGCCCGCCTCATGGCGGTTCCGGGGCGCCCCGTGCTACGCTACCGGCCAATCTCGGCTTGGTGCCTATGGAGGAGGGGCCGCGATGCCACTCACCAGAGACGATCTGCTGACCGTCTACCGGACGATGAAGACCATCCGGGTGTTCGAGGAGAGGCTGCACGAGGAGTTCGCCACCGGCGAGATCCCGGGCTTTGTGCACCTGTACGCCGGCGAGGAAGCCTGCGCCGCCGGCGTGTGCATCAACCTTCGGGAGGGCGACAAGATCGCCTCCACGCACCGCGGCCACGGCCACTGCATCGCCAAGGGCGTCGATGTCCGCGCCATGATGGCCGAGATCTACGGCAAGAGGACCGGAATCTGCCATGGCAAGGGCGGCTCGATGCACATCGCAGACCTGGACAAGGGCATGATGGGGGCCAACGGCATCGTCGGCGGTGGACCTCCCCTGGTCTGCGGCGCGGCCCTTGCGGCCAAGGTGCGCGGCACCGACAACGTCGCGGTGGCCTTCGTCGGGGACGGGGGGTCGAACCAGGGCACCACGCTCGAGAGCCTTAACCTGGCCCAGGTCTGGAAGCTGCCGGCCATATTCGTCGCCGAGAACAACGGCTACGCCGAGGCCACGTCACGGGACTACGCCGTCGGCACCGACAGCATCGCCGGCAGGGCCGCCGCGTTCGGCATGCCCGCCCTCACGGTGGACGGTCACGACTTTTTCGCCGTGTACGAGGCGGTCGGAGAGGCGGTGGCCAGGGCCCGGCGGGGCGAGGGCCCCGCGTTCATAGAGTGCGAGGTCAACCGCTACTTCGGCCACTTCGAGGGCGATGCCCAGACCTATCGCGGACCCGACGAGGCGCAGAAGATACGCGAGAGCAGGGACTGCATCACCGGCTTTGTCGGCACCGTCGTCGACGGCGGGCAGGTCGATGCGGGCGAACTGGCCGCCATCGATGTGGAGGTCGCCGACCTCATAGACGGCGCGGTCAGGACGGCAAAGTCCGACCCCAAGCCTACGGCCGAGGACCTACTGACCGACGTGTACGTCAGCTACTAGGCCCGCCGGATCCAGACAGGAGGCAGCCAATGGCCAGGACGATCACCTACCAGGAGGCCATCAACGAGGCCCTAGACCAGGAGATGGCCCGCGATCCCTCCGTCATCGTGATGGGCGAGGATGTCGCAGGCGGCTCCGGGGCCGAAGGCGAGATGGACGCCTGGGGAGGGCCGCTCGGGGTCACCAAGGGCCTGTACTCGCGGCACGGCGACCGGGTCATGGACACCCCCATCACCGAGTCCGCGTTCATCGGCGCAGCGGTCGGAGCGGCGGCCTCCGGTCTTCGGCCGGTGGCAGAGCTGATGTTCAACGACTTCATGGGAGTGTGCTTCGACCAGATCTTCAATCAGGCCGCCAAGTTCAGGTACATGTTTGGCGGCAAGGCCGAGACCCCGGTGGTTATACGCACCATGTACGGTGCCGGCATCCGCGCCGCCGCCCAGCACTCCCAGACCCTGTACAGCATCTTCACCCACATCCCGGGCCTAAAGTGCGTCGTCCCGACCTCCCCGTACGACGCCAAGGGCCTGCTCATAGCCTCCATCAGGGACGACGACCCGATCATGTTCTTCGAGCACAAGGCCCTCTACCAGATGGAGGGAGAGGTGCCCGCAGAGTCGTACGCCATTCCCCTGGGAGAGGCGAACGTCGTCCGTGACGGCGGCGACGTCTCCATAATCGCGCTCGGGCAGATGGTGCATGCGTCCGTTGAGGCCGCGGGCCGACTGGCGGCCGACGGCATACAGTGCGAGGTGGTCGATCCGCGCACCACCTCGCCGCTCGATGACGAGACCATCCTCGAGAGCGTGGAGAAGACCGGCCGGGTCGTGGTGGTGGACGAGGCGTCCCCGAGGTGCAGCGTGGCCACCGACATCTCCGCCCTGATCGCCCAGGAGGCGTTCGGCGACCTCAGGGCCCCGATCAGGCTGGTGACCGCCCCGCACACCCCGGTGCCATTCAGCGATTCCCTTGAGGACCTGTACAAGCCGGACGCGGCGGGGATCGAGTCGGCCGTACGAGACGTGGCCGGATACGACGCATGACCCGGGACGGACTCTCAAGGCTGACGATGCCCAAGTGGGGCCTGACAATGACGCAGGGCCTGGTCACCCGCTGGCTGGTGGCCGAGGGCGATGAGGTGGCCATCGGCGACGAGGTCGTCGAGATCGAGACCGAGAAGATCGCCAGCGCCGCCGAGGCACCGGCGGCCGGCGTCATGCGACGCCAGGTGGCCAGGGAGGGCGACCAGGTTCCCGTGGCCGGTCTGCTCGGGGTGATCGCCGGCCCCGAGGTCGCCGACGAGGAGATAGACGAATTCGTCGCGTCCTTCCTCGGCTCGTTCGTGCCGGACCAGGTCGCAGAAGAGGGCCCGGCTCCGCAGATCGCAGATGTCGACGGCCGCTCGCTTCGATACCTTAGGCATGGCGACGGCGGCGAGCCGATCGTCCTGATACACGGGTTCGGGGGTGACCTGGGCAACTGGCTGTTCAATCACGAGGCCCTGGCCGCCGACCGGGCCGTCTACGCAATCGACCTGCCCGGGCACGGAGGCTCGTCCAAGGACGTTTCCGGCGGCGCTGTAAACGTCCTGGCAGGTAGCGTGGCCGGGCTCGCCCGGACGCTCGGCATGTCACGGGTCCACATGGTCGGTCACTCGCTGGGCGGTGCGGTGGCGCTGGAGACGGCGCTTTCCCACCCCGGCCTGGCGGGCTCGATCACCCTGGTCGCCAGCGCCGGCCTGGGGGGCGAGATCAATATCGGCTACGTAAACGGCTTCATCGGGTCGGCGCGCAGGCGGCAGCTAAAGCCCTTCCTGGAGGAGCTGTTCGGCGACCCCTCCCTGGTCACCCGTCAGCTCGTGGACGACGTCCTCAAGTACAAGCGGCTGGACGGGGTCGACGGGGCGCTGCGTGCGATCGCGGCCGGCTTTACCTCCGGCGGTGAGCAGGCGCTCACATACAGGGACGCCCTGGCCCGTATCGACGCCCCTGTCCAGGTGATCTGGGGCGCCGAGGACCGGATCATCCCCCCATCCCACGCCGACGACCTGCCCGGGCACGTGGCGGTGCACAGGATCGACGGCGCCGGCCACATGGTCATGATGGAAGCCCCATCGGAGGTGAACCGGGCCATAGCCGGTTTCACGATATAGGGACCGTCGCCGACGGTCTCCGCCCTGGGCGTGATCGTGCCGAGGGAGATGGCGGCCCCGGGGTCCGTGCCCTTCGCGCTAGCTGCTCTCCGCTGTCGGACTAGCGGATACGGCTGCGAATGTCTGGTCGAAGGTCTTGATCTCCCGCACTCGGCGTCTCCGGCAGCTGGCCAGGTGGCAGAGGTCCCGTGCCTGTAGCGCCGGATACAGGTCATGGAGTTGACGGGCCAGGGCAACGTCCGCCTCCTCCAGCGGCCAGACCTTGACCCCGGCGCTGGCTATCAGACGCAGCGTTGCATCGAAGGCCTGCAGCCTTCCGGTGGGCAGGTACGCATGGGCCATTTCCTGCAGGACCCCTGCCGAGGTGCACAGCGGTGCGCCGCTTCGGTTGGCTTCGACGAAGAATTCCTGGGCGTTTACCCTGAGAGCGTGGGGGCGTCCTACCGCGTACATGAAGGCACTGGTGTCAACGAAGATCACGTCCCGGCAACTCCCCGGCCACGCGACTCTCCCATGACGCGCAGGTGTTCATCCCACTCCGGCTCCGTCTCCGGGCCCTTAAGCAAAGCGCATGATCTGAAGAAATCTTCAACGTCCTCAGGGGACCGGAATAGCTTCACGCTCCTCCGCTTTTCGAGGCGCTCACGCGCAGCTGCGCGCAGCCAGGCGCTCAGGGACATCCCCTCCAGCCGCGCCTGGTGAACGAAGCGGTCCCGGTCATCGTCCGCCATTACTAGCTGCACTCTCGCCATACCGACCTCCAGCCGAGCTAAGGTGAGTGTGTAACACCGTTACACATGCCGTCTCCCTAAATCAATCGCGAGGCCCGTGCCCGACAGGAAGGCTTTGGCGGGCCTGGCTTCGCAGCACTGCTGCCAGCGGAGGCCGCGCGGAATCGGGAATGCATTTGGGGGTAATGGGCTAAAGTAAGGCCATTGCTCAGAATGACTGTTACAGGCCATTTGGGCTAGTAAAGTGGCTCAGAGCCTTACCAGACGCCATAATGTAAGGCCAATGCTAACCTTTTGGGTAAGGGAGCTTGTTTGATGTTCGAGTCCAGCATAACCATCAAGGGCCAGACCACATTGCCCAAGGCCATCAGGGATTCGCTGGGTGTTAAGGCAGGGGATAGGGTCCGCTATGTCATTGTGGACGAGGGGGTGTTGATGATGCCCGTGCGGCCCACCGGTCGACTGTTCGGCAGCCTGAGGTATGACGGTCCGCCGGTGAGCCTGGATGACATGGACCGTGCCATAGCAGAGGGGGCGATCGAGCGGTGACCGCGCTCGATACCAACGTGATCGTTCGCTACCTGGTGGGCGGCAACCCTGAACAGGCAGAGGCGGCCCGCGGGTTGATCGATGGGCTGACGCCCGGGGCTCCGGGATTCATCTGCCGCGAGGTCGTCGTAGAGGTCGCCTGGGTGCTGGAACGGAGCTACCGCTTCACTCCAGCCCGGGTCGCGGAGGCCTTGATGGACTTGACGGCTTCGGACAGTCTGGTCGTCGAGAATTCTGATGACGTAGCCGCGGCTGCACATCGCTTTCGGCAAGGAGGAGCCGGGTTCTCGGACCATATGATTCTTACGGCGGCTGATCGGGCGGGAGCGACGCCCCTTTATACCTTTGATCGCAGACTTGCCAAGATGCGGGGAGCCATCCTGGTGGAGAATCGCGGAGGCAAGTCGTCATGAAGGACTCACGTAGACCCGACCACGTGAGTCTCGCCAGCATGGTAGGTCGTTCGCGCGAGGGGCGGTACGTGTTATCGCCGACGATGGGTACGTACCGGTCAGGGGCCAGGTCAACCGCATGAGCGGCATGATTGCCACGAGCGACCCAAATGACCGGTTGTTGCGACTCACCGGGGCGGTCCTGCTTGTGGGCAAAATCGAGAACCGCCCGCCCAGATCCGGGATGGTCCAAGGACTCGCAAGGGCTAACCCTTCCACAGTCCCAGCGTGAGCACCCGCCGCAGCCGGCTGAGCAGCTCTGCCCTGGCCCGCTCGACTCGAGTGTCCGCAAGCTCGCACATCCGCCAGTCGATCTGGGCGGCCCGCCTCGATGGGTGCAGCGGCTCGATCTCGGGCGGCAGCGTCATCGCTGCGGCGCGCAGGTGCTGGAAGCGTTCCGAGTTGGTCACGCGGGAGTACGCTTTTTCAGACGGTCCATCGATTCCCCACCTGTCTCCGCGAAGCTCATCGCCTACGGGCCGTGGAATCAACGCCGCTAGTCGTCGCGGAGCTTTTTCACCTCGTACACAAGACTCACTGTGCCCGTCTTCTCGTATGTCTTCTGTTCCACCAGTTCCAGTTCTATTCGTGTGGACAGTTCTGGGACGAGAGGAATGCCACCGCCGAGCAAGATCGGCAGAATCGAGACTTCGACCGTGTCTACAAGCCCCTCCTCGCATAGACTGCGAAACAGGACGCCTCCGCCAAACAGATAGATGTCTTTACCGGGTTCCTCGCGAAGCGACTGGACCGCTTCTTTCCAGTTATCGCCGATGATCGTGATGTCGCTGAAGTCGCTCTGGCACAGTGTATTCGAGAACACGAACGTCCGGCTGCCCGATGGTACTGGCGAATCCTCCCGGGCGGTCACCTCGAACGTTCGACGGCCGAGCAAGTAGGTGTCGAATTGCTCAAATAGTTCATCGAAGTCGATATAGGGATCAATCACGATCCAGTCGAACTCGTCGCCCGGACCCGCGATGTACCCGTCGAGGCTCGTGGCGCAATTGTAGCGGACCCTTTTCATAACCACCCTTCGGTCAGTTGGATTGGGAGACCTGAGTCGATGTTCAGAGAAAATGTCCGGTCAACTGTTCAGCGAGATTGTCCGTCGCCGTGGTTATTGATGGTATCGGATAGGACTGCGGCGGGCTCTCGGCAAGTGTGTACCTGCGGGCGGTATTCCTGTGGATCCCCAGCTCCCTGGCGATCGCACGCAGCGACAGGCTGCGTGCCATGCGGCCCAGTGCACAGGCGTGGAGACCTGACGTACGTTTACTAAGCGTGCTACGATAGTGGCATCAAGTAACGAGGTTTCACTATGGTCATGGTTTCTCTCTATGGTGAGCACTACCGTCTAGAGAAACGGTCTGGTACCCCTACCGGCAAGAGCACCGTACGCGCCGTCAAGTTGCCCGATGACCTGCCGCTGTCCACCTCAGCCGTGGAATTGGCGCTGGCGATTTTCGATGATGCCGACAGATGGTCAGCTGCCAAAATTACTGGCGAACGGTCACCACGGACGACCGTACCTAACGAAGGAATCGCGGCGAGTCTGTATCTGCGGGAGGAGTTGTCATGAACACATCACTTGACCGGCAGATAGAAGTCTACGAAGGAATGCTTGAATCTCTGCAGGCCAAGCACTATGCCAAGTGGGTAGTCATTCACGGCGAGCAGTTCATTGGCGCATTCTACAGAATAGAAGATGCTGCTCGAGTTGCATCTAGCAAGTTCGGCGAAGATCCTTACCTGCTCCGACAGGTGGGCGCACCGCCGGCTAAGCTACCAGCATCTGTGCTCTACAGGCCCTTGCGTGCCGACGGTTAGGATTGATTTACACCCAAACGTCCTAACCTGGGTCGGCCCTATGCTGGATGTCCAAGTTGGGTTCGACCCAACATTTTCACCAGGGCCGTCAAATTTGCCTCCCCGGCTCTACAACGCCTTAGTGGACACTGGAGCCCTTGAGAGTTGCATTGATTCGGACCTTGCCAAGGCGCTGCACCTCCCCGTAGTGGATCGCATGCAGATTGCTGGAGCCCAAGGTGCAAGTGAAACGAACGTGCATCTCGGGCAGATACACGTGCCGGCGCTAGAAATAACTATCTTTGGGTGATTTGCGGCAGTTGACCTGTCGGCTGGAGAGCAACCTTACCTCGCCCTGATCGGGCGAAGTTTTCTCCAGCAATTCAGCATGATCTGTGACGGTCGTTCGGGAGTTGTCATTATCAGCAACGACCACCCGGCCTTGGATAGTACGCTCCCGTCTGAAGCTACGCCGTAAGATAATTCCGGCCCTTCTGCCGACTGCGCGGTGAGTTAGGTGGCCCGCCAGTGGATCTACCGCTCCCGGGCCGGCGCCCGTCGGGGCTAACCGTCCACAATCCTAGGGTGAGCGCCCGCCGCCGCCGGCTGAGCGGCTCTGCCCTGACCCGCTCGACCCGAGGGTCCGCAAGCTCGCGCATCCTCCAGTCGAGTTGGACGGCCCGCCTGGATTGGTGCAGCGGCTCGGTCTCGGGCGGCAGGGTCAGGCCGTGCTCGCCGAGCATCGCGACCTCCAGGCTCTGTAGCCTTTCCTGTGCGGTTCGGTAGTAGACTTCGAATTTATCCATCGGGGGTGCCAAGAGGCCGCCGCTAGGGCCTGAGCGCACGCCGGAGGCCGTCTCTCAGTCGCGCCCACGTCGTAGACTTTAGGCGTTCCTTTACGCAGCTACCGGAACGTACAGGTTTCCGGGTGGAGGCTCCACCAATTCGGGCGAAGGGTCACGGCGTAGGCTCCCGGCGTTGGTATCTGTCCCGTAGCTCAACGATCTTGTCGACGGCGCTCATGGCATCGGGATCATGCTCGCGCAAGTAGGCATGGACCTCCTCGGCGAACAGCGACAGGGCTCTATCCAGGCACAGCGTTTGGCGCGCTCCTGTGATGCTTACGGCCTCATTAAACTCGGCCCAGCTGTCCGCGTGAACCTCGACGTTGACCATGATTGTGTCGTCGGCCATGTGCTCCTCGTCCTCCTGGGTGGTGGTGGAAAGGTAGCAAACCGGTCCCACTTCGTGCCACATTTTCCCAGGTGCACCCACCACCGGCAGCCTGCGGGAAAGATCGTGGGGAAAACACGAGGGAGAAACCATACACCCCTGTATACAGGGGTGCAAAGATACGGCAGGCGAGACGCAAGCACAGACTGGAGCAGGTGATAGCTAAGCGGCGGCTGGCCAATTCGGGAATAAAGACCCCTTGCATAGAGCCCGGGTCCCCGTAGGAGAACGGCTAACTGGAGAGTTTCAACGGGAAGCCGAGGGACAGGGAGATCTCGGTCACGACCCTGCAAGTATCCGTGTTGAATGTCAAGACCGGTGACCTAGCCCATGGGCTAGGTCACCGATTCTAGGCGGTCATTGGAACCCATGGCCTACCTCTGCGCGCAACTGCGTTGAGTTGCAACAGCAGCTTGCGCATAACAGCCACCACTGAGACGTTGCCAGGCTTGCCGCGATCACGCAGACGCTGGTAGAAGCGCCGCATCTCGCTGTCGTGGCGGATCACCGCCCACGCGCATATGTAAAGTGACCGCCTCACGAAGCCACGCCCGCCCCTGATGGCGCGCCTGCCCCGCTTACGTCCGCTATCCCTCGACCAGGGTGCCAGGCCCACAAGTGAGGTCAGGGACTTGCCGTCCCGCTGTCCCAGTTCGGGCAGATGCGCGACCAGGATCGCCGCGGTCAGCGGGCCAACCCCGGGTACGGTGCGATACAGCGCGGCCCGCTGCGCCATTGGAGCGCTCCTTTGCAAAGCGGCCTGATATTCCTTGTCCAGACGAGAGATCTCCTTCTCAAGCCATGAGATGTGGCGTCTGGTGGACCTTGCCACGTAGGGTGAGACACCCTTATCGGCGCGTCCCAATTCTTGGACTCTCTGTTCCACCAGCTGCCGCCGGCGGCGCAATAGATCCTGCAGTTCCTCGCGTTCCGGCTCCAGCTCCCGGGCAGGTGTCTCCGCATCCGGGAACACTTGGCCGTACCGGGAGAGGACCTGGGCATCCCGTGGATCGGTCTTGGCTTCGTATCCGCAGGCCCGAGCGAAAGCTCGCACGCGATTCGGATGGGCCACGTACATTGCGATCTCTGTCTTTCGCAGACGGTCAACCAGCGGACGTTCGTACCCGCCGGTCGATTCACACACGGCCATGGTGACATCCAGTGCCCTGAGGTGTTTCAGCAGCCTGGTCAGGCCCGCTGCCGTGTTGCTGAACCGGACCACGGGACCCTCCGCCACCGAGACGTCCAGGTTGACCTTACCGACGTCGACGCCAGCTACCACTGCCATTAGCAACCTCCCGCATGTAATGTTGTCTCGTCCTCCACACTTGTAGATGCGGGCCCGAAGCCCATGTATCCGTTCGGAGCGACAAGCACGGCGGGAGGGGTGTCAAACTTGACGCCGGTGCAGTCAGGGATCATCCCCTGACTCACCCAGTGGTGAACGACGCGCCCCTCTCGCCCACCCCACAAATTGGCCTAATTACGGGGCTGTGGCAACATACAAGTGGTGTAATAAGGCGTCATCCTGTTGATGATGTTTATGCCGCAGTTGCTTGTGGAAGCATCGCCGAAGGCGATGCTTCCAGTTCCTGGTCAATCCCCGGAGATGCATGCGTCAGGTAGCGACGACCGATACTCCACTCGTCATGCTGCTCTGCTAGCACCGCTCCCACCAGCCGCCCGCAGCCGGCCGGTTGATGAACTGGCTGGCGGAATCGTTGAGTTGGCACGCCAGAGAGAGGGCCGGTGACCAGCCGGGACCAGATTCGCTTCGGGGATAGCACCATCGAATACGAGATTCGACGTAGCCCGCGGCGCAAGAAGACCGTGCAGATCACGGTGGATGGCAGCGGGGTCAAAGTGGCTGCGCCGAAAGCTACGCCGGTCAGTGACCTGCGGGCCATAGTACGTAAGCGTGCCCCGTGGATTCTCGCCCAAGCCACGAGGGCGATTCTGGAAGCGGCGCCAAGGCAGTTCGTCAGCGGCGAGACGCTGCCCTACCTCGGCCGAAATGTCCGGATGATCGTCGAGACTACGGATAGGCCTTCGGCCAGGGTCAGCTTCAATCACTGGCGCCTCCTGGTGACAGCGCCGAGGAACCTGAGCGGCTACGAACGCTGGGAATCTATCCGCCACGCAATCGTCGGATGGTATCGATATAGAGCTGACGAGCGGCTGCCGAACGTTATTGAGAACTGGTGGCCCAAACTCGGTCGGGGAGAGAAGTCGCGGGTCCTCATTCGCGACCAGCACCAGCGCTGGGGAAGTTGCTCCCCAGACGGGACGCTTCGCTTCAACTGGCGTGCCATGATGCTCCCTCCCGCCCTTATTGAGTACATCGTCGTCCACGAGTTGGCCCACCTAACCCATCGGAACCACTCTGCGGACTTTTGGAGTTTGGTGTCCAATGCATTGCCGGATGCTCAGCAGCGACGCCGCCACCTTCGTGAGGCGGGGCGCACGCTTCCGCTTTAGCGTTCCAACCGGGATGTGCCTGTTAAGTTAAACAACTTTCGTTGGGGGAGGCTCTGTACGCCGGAGTCTGCAGGCTCCCACGCAAGCCCCTGCGGAGGTATTCGTACAGAGCCGCCGGGGCGAAACCGGGCCTCGATACCCCGTCCTGAGCTGATGGTGCAGGCTGGTCGGGCCATTGGCACTAGCCTCAGTTAGGTGGAGCGCGCTCCGCCGTCCCCGACCAGCCAGGTCTCCGCTCCGACAGCTGAGCCCGCTTGGGGGTGCGAGTCTTGACGGGAGAGCCAGCAATGCCTTCAAGGATGGCGGGCTCTTTGAACGTGTTTCAACCCAACTCAATGTTCGCTCGCTCCTCGGCGGCTATGAGCAAGCTCCGGGCCTGCCACTATTCGTGGGCCAGGTCCATCCCTCTGCCACCTAACGGATGAACTCATGGATCTCGTCCAGATCCTCGATAGGTAGGCCCGCGACGGCGTTCCTGCAAGAGCGGTCCGCCTCCTCTAGAAGTTCCGCCGCAACCACGTCCCTGCCCAGTAGCCAGTCCGTGCTAACCGAGCACCGGTAGGCGAGATCGACCAGGTGCTCGGGATTGGGCTTCATCCTTCCCGCCTCCCGGCACCAGTCCGCGTGAGTGCCGACGCCTACGAGCCTGCTGATATCCCTCTGGGTCAGCCCCGCCCTGGCACTGGTCCCCGTTGCGGGCGCCTATGTTCTTCCACCTGTGGCCGCTGTCCTGCGGTTCCGGCGAGTTCCGAGATTCGCCGTATTGTAGTTAGCATTAACGTTCTTGCTAATACATAGTTACTAGCATAAACACGGCACTAAACGATGTTTGGAAGAAGGTGAGGCGCAATTCACGAGATGTCGCGCACTGGTAAGCCCGTCGTCCTTATCAGGCGACGAGCGCTTTGGAACCGGTTAGGGGAGCTGAACAGATCGCAGAGCTGGCTGGCACGCGAGGTGGGAATCAGCCCCAGCTACCTGTCGAGGCTCATGAGGGCTGGAACGGCCCCCTCGGGCCGGGTCAGGCAGCGTATGCAGCAGGTACTGGGCTTCGGCAGTTTCCACGACCTGTTCGCGCTGGAGCACGGGGATGAACAAGGGTAGGCGTTTCCTGCCGCCTGCCTCCCGCACCGGAGGACTCAGGGTCAACGGCCGTCTGATGGTCTACAGCACTGCCGAGCTTCCGGAGGACTTCCCACTGCGCCTGTGCTGCCTAAAGGAGGTCACCGGGCTCAGCTGGAACCAGCTCTGCGAGGTCCTTGGGGTGGGCAGCAAGCAGATGCGCAGGTGGCGAAAGGGCATCGAGCCCTGCGGCGGCGCGATGATGGCGATCTTCTGGGTGGCGTCCCAGGTGCCCGGCGGGCTGGACCTGGTTATGGGGGAAGGGTTTGTGGCCTCCCTCCCCGAGGCCTGAAGTCATGCCACGCCAGCGCAGGAACTACAGGAGGGCCTCCCACGTCTTTCCCGAGGAGTTTGCCGACAGCCTCAGGCGCTTCAGAGACCTCGGGGCTACCGTGGGGTGAGATAGCCAGGCTCATAGGTACGACGGAGCTGGCTCTGTGGAGGTGGCGAAACGGGGCCCACCCGAACTGGCTCCATCGACTTGCTCCTGGCGCTGGCTCCCATCGCCCTCGGGCTATGGATCCTTCCTCACACGGCGGGTTGGGGCAGGCATTGGCTGAAGCTCTTCATGACGACGGTGTTCCAGCAGGCGGTCCAGCTGATAGCGCTGGCGCTTGCATTCGGGTTCCTAGCGGACTTTGCGGACATAGGCGAGTTCGAGCCGGTGCGGGACCTGGTGTGGAAGCTGCTGATGTCCCTTGCGTTCGTGTACCTGACGACGCGTGTGCCGTCGCTGATGGGCAACCCGGGCACGTTCGATGCGTGGCTTCACACGATGTACTTCGGGATGTCGCTCCCCGGTTCGATCGTGCGGTCGGCGAAGTCGATAGGGACGGTGGTTGGAGGTGGGATGGGAGGCGGTCCTGCGGGTGCGGGTCTGGGAGCGGTCGTTGCAGGCACGGGCATCGCCGCGGGGGCGACGGCCGCGATCCGTTCGATGGCGGACGTGTCTACACCGTCCTACGCGGCTGGTGAGGGGGCGGCCCCAAGGAGCTCGAGCGAATGAAGACGACCACGTGTGTCCACGCGATTCGGGCCCACGGGGGCAAAGAAGGGGGAGCCATGTGCAGGTAGAGGCGGGTCGTGAGCGAAGGGAAGAAGCAGAGAAGCGATGAAACGCCGGGCGGGGAGACCGTCCGGGGAGAGGAGAAGAGCAGATGGGTGATCTTACGCAGACGATCTCGAACATAGTCGGGATCCTTCTGGGCCTGGTTGGGGCGGTCGGAGTGGGCTTTTTCATCTACGGAGCCTACTTGTACTTAACCGCCTCCGGCGCTCCGCACCAGATGGAGCGCGGGAAGAGCGCGATGATGACGGCGCTGGCCGGAATCGTTCTCGCGATGGTCGGTTACGGCGTGGTGGAGCTGGTGATGAATGCCGTGGTCAACCCGGCGGTGGAGATCGACTCGGTACCGGCGCCGGCGACTCCCACGGCCACTCCGAGCGGTTGATGGGAGGTGGTGGAATGACGGAACACGAGGTACCAACGCACGTGCAGGCTGAGGACAGGGTGATCCTGTGGTTCACGTTTCCCCAGATAGTCGCCATCACGGCGGTGTGCGCCCTGTCCTATGGCGCGTACCGCTACTCCCCGGTGGGGCCGTCCGAGGTCCGGATGGCGCTCGCGGTGATGTTGGCGCTGTTCGGAATCGCAATGGTCGTGGGGAAGGTGGGGGGCAGGCAGCTGCCGGCGGTGGCGGCGGACCTGCTGAGGTTCGGTCTGGGTCCCAGGCGGTATGCCGGGCCCGCTGCCGACCTCGTACGCAGCGAGCCGCCCGCGCCTCCGCAGGTATCCGAGAAGGTCGAGCGGTCCGGGCGATGGCGCCGCAGGCGGAGCAGGAGCCGGGGGAGGCGGACCTTTCGGCCGCACGGATGGTTCGGCAAGCGGCGAAGGCGCAGGAGGCGGGACCGCTGCCGGGCCCGCAAGGACGGGGGGGACAGGCCCAGGCGTAGGTGGAAGTGGCTAATGGTAGCGGGGGTCGCCGCCCTTTCGGCGGCGGCCCTTGCGGCCATGTCGCTGACGGCTCCCCCTCCGGCATCGGGACAGGAGCCGGATGAGCAGGAGTTCGGGCTGTGGGACCTGGAGGACGAGATCGACTTCGAGCCCCGCGAGCCCGTTCCCGGACGCAGGCTCTACTTCGAGGGGCTGAGGGTGATCGGCGACCGTGCGCACGTCACGCTGCGGGCGGCGACCGACCTGGAGATCCGGGTGCGGGCCTTTGGGGGACTGCGAGGGAGGGAGCTTCGCTTCTGGAGCGCGGCGGCGCTGGATGAGCGAGAGACGATCACCTACTCGCTGCCGCTCGTGGGAGACGAGCCGTCGCTGACGTTCTCCTGGGAGGACGGAATAGGGCAGGGCGGTGCGGTGACGATAAGGAAGGAACAGATTCCCCATCCGCTGCCGTCGGTTGATGGGGAGCTGTGCGATCTGGCGGTCACGTCGCTGGGCTGGACGCCCGGTCTCGTTGAGGGAATCCTCTCAGCCGACTGCGCAAGGCGGGTGGATGAAGTGGTGAAGGTCTGGACGGCGGTCGGCCACGACCTGATCGGGGTGGATGCGGTGATCGAGTCGGCCGTGACCGGCATCACCGGAACCGTCACGGTTACCGACGGCGGCTTCGGCCTCACCCTGCCGTTTGCCGAGGGCGAGACGAGCTTCAGCCTCCCTGTGGCCCGGAGCGAGGTGATCCGCTCTGTCGAGATCGGCGTGGACATCGAGGCCACGCTCCAGGTTCCGATGCCGGACCTTGTACGGCTCACGCATCACCCGGAATGGACCGAGCAACGCACCGAGAGTGTGAGGCTGTGGCGCCCCGGGACGGGAAGGACGGTCAGCAGGACGGTGACCGTGACTCACGGGGACGGTACGACCACCTCGCACACGATTTCGGCATACCTCTCGGTCCCCGGCGCGACGGTCACCAGGAGCGTCACGCTGACGATCGACCACGAAGAACACGTGCGGGCGGTGGTGGAGTCGCAGCCGTCCATCGAGCGCAGCAGGGAGGAAACCCTGGCTCTCACCGCGAGCGTGGGCGCGGACTCGGCGTTTCGTGTGCTGGTGTATCCGGAGCCTGAGCTGGAGGCGCCGCCGGTCGAGCAGCGGCCCGTGACCGCGGGGCAGATGAGTGAGCTGTTCGGATGGCACTGAGAAGACTTGGAGCCATCCTGCTGCTCGTCGCCGGGGCATTTGCGTCGATGGCGGCAGAGCCCCCGGGGGACGCTGAGATGATCGCGCAGTTCGACCGGGTGCTGACGGGTATGGCGTACGCGGCCAGCGGTCTTGCGCTCTTTTCGATCGTATGGGCCGGATTCGTCCTGATGGCCGAGGGCAGTGAGGAGCGCGGCTCGGGCCGCGCGCGGGCTGCAGTCATGGGATCGGTGATGGGTCTTGTGCTGGTGCTGTCCGCAAAGGGCATCACGTTCGCGTTGACGAAGGCCGTCGGCACCGTCCCATAGGTGAAGGAGAACGCCACTTTGAAGATGCCATTTCCAACGCCAGGGCGCCGCGGCGAGATCCCGATAGGGGAGACCGCGGGCGCACGCGATGAATTCGGGTCTGCAGCGGATGCCCGAACTCCGATTGGCTCGGCACAGCAGGCAGAGCCCAAGCCTCCGGCCTCGCTGCCGGTCTTCTTCATGCTGTCTCACCTGGAGGACGACGGCCCTGTGCGAATCGACGGGGTGAAGGTCGGGGTGTGCGAGGTAATGGGTCTCGAGATAGACGAGCCGAAGCTCGGGGCGTTCACGGGTGCGCTGAACGCACTGGACTTCCCGCTACAGCTGCTGGTGCGCCAGCACCCACCTGGCCTGGAAGGGATGCGGGCAAAGCTGCGCGAGGAGCAGCCCGAGGGTCTGCCGGAAAGGACACGGCAGGCAGCAGAGTCGCTCCAGCGGCTGCTCGCGGACCTCGAGAAACGCGACGGAATCCTGGACAGGCGCTTCTACGCGATCTGCGCGGCGGACCGGCTCGACGACCTGTGCGGGCTGCTGGCGCGTGCGGGCCTGTCGGTGCATACCCTGGGGGGACGCCAACTCCGGATGCTGCTGCTTGCCTCGGCCCTGGGCGGGTCGCCGAGAGAGATGGACGAGGAGGAGCCGGTGGAGATCGAGGTCGGCCGCCGCGACATACGCATCGGCGATCGCCTCACCCGCTCGCTGCACCTTGGCAACTGGCCGCGCTCCCTTGCGCCGGGCTTCCTGCAGGGGCTGATGGCCGCGGGAGCTCCGATGGACCTTTCGATACATCTCGGTGCGATACCCGCCGACCAGGCTGCGCGGACGCTGGAGTGGCAGAAGGTGCGCTTCGAGTCTGCGCAGAGCCTGTCGCTGCGGCGCGGCAAGACCATGTCGCCGGAGGCGGAGATAGCGCTCGAGGACGTTACGCGCCTGAGAGATGAGGTGCAGCGCGGGCGCGAGAGGCTGTTCCACGCCTCGCTGTCGGTGAGGCTGCACGCCGGGGACGAGGGGTCCCTTAGGGAGATGACGCAGCGGGCCCGGGCGCACTTCGGGGCGACGCTCGGCAAGCTCGACGCGCTCTCGTTTCGACAGCGCGAGGGACTGGTCTCGACGCTGCCGCTTGGCCTGAACGCGGTTGGTGTCTGGAGAACGCTGGACACCTCGTCGGTGGCCAGGCTGTTCCCGTATTCGCCGCCGGACATGGATACCCGCAGCGGTACGTTGTACGGCATCGACCTTCGGGCATGCTCGCCCGTGGTCTACGACCCTTTCGACGGCACGCACCTCAACGCGAACACGGCGGTGCTGGCCCGGTCCGGGAGCGGCAAGTCCTTCGCGACCAAACTCGGGGTGCTGCGGGGACTGTGCCGGGGGGTGACCGCGTACGTGATCGACCCGGAGGGAGAGTACGCGGACATGGCGCGCGCGGCCGGCGGGCGGGTGCTCTCTCCGGGTGTTCCGGGGCAGGGCATGAACCCGTTCGTAATCGACAGGGGCGACTCTGAGGAACTTCTCCAGCGCATAGGCAGCCTGCGGAGGCTGATCGAGGTGATGGTGGGCGAGCGGCTCAGCGCCGAGCGCAGGGCCTTGCTCGACCACTTCCTGGCCACCTATTACGCCCGGCCCCGCGAGCGGACGGGTTTTCGCGACTTCTACGCATTCCTTACAGAGGAGGGGGACAGTGACCTCGCAATGCTGCTGCGGCCATTCGCTACGGGAAGCCTGAGACACCTGCTGACCGACGAGGGCGACGACCTGCTGGGCAAAGAGGCGCCGGTGACGGTCTTCGACCTGCGGCTGCTCGAGCCCGAGCTTCGTCCGGCCGCGGCGATGGTGTGCACCGAGACGGTGTGGGCGGCCGCGGCGCGCGATCCACGGCCCCGCCTGCTGGTGGTCGACGAGGTGTGGAGCATCATGCAGCACCCGGAGGGAGCGGCGTTCATGGTCAGCATGGCCAAGCGCGCCCGCAAGCACCGGCTGGGTCTTCAGTTCATAACGCAGGACGTCCAGGACCTCTTGAGCGAGGACACCTCGCGTGCCATCACCGGCCACTCGGGAAGGGCGCTGCTGCAGAACGCGACATTCAAGCTGCTGCTTCAGCAGGACGCGGCGGCCATATCCACGGTGTGCGACGCGTTCGACCTGCCGGACGAGCTCGGGCGCTGGCTGCTGTCCTGCCCGCGGGGCGACGGTCTGCTGCTGGCGCGCGGCAACCGGATCCCGATACGCATCGAGGCGACGGCAGAGGAGAAGGACGTGGTCGATTGGCGGCCTGTGGGCCACGGGAAGTGAACGGATGCCGGTCGGCCCAAGGACCGTCCGGAGAGGAGGTGCGAACGATGAAACTTGATCCGAGGAAGATACTCTCCGGCGGCCAGCGGCGCAGGCGGGTCCCGGTCCTGCTCACGGTTACGCCGCCGCGCAAGGGCGAGCGAACGCTGCTCGGCGTAGAGAACCTGCTGGGTTCGATCGCCATCCCCGAGCCCTTCTCGCTGGAGATGGCGGGGGACGCCGACGGGGTGACGCTGATGGCCCGGTGCATCGACAGGGAGGTGGTGCGGGGGCAGATAGCCGTGCGCTACCCGCAGGCCCGCATCGTCGAGGTTCAGGCGGGAGACGACCCGCTGCTCTTGCGCGAGGGCGAGCAGGCCTGGGGCATGACGCTCCGGTCTGGGGGGCCCGACCAGGCCCCGCTGCGCACCTTCCGCGACGACGACCTGCTCGATCCCGGCTCCGACCCCCTGATGGCGATCATCGGGTCGCTGTCCAACCTGCACCCGGGAGAGCGCGTGGTGGCCCGGCTGCTCCTGCGGTCGCTTGGGCCGGACTGGGCCGAGGGCCACCGGGAGCCGCCCCAGAAGGGTGGCACGCAGCAGCCGGACACCGGGGCTCCGGCCGAACAGCCGGCCAGCCACGGGGCCGAGGGCCTGAAGATGGCGGTGCTGGCCCTGGGCGGGCTGGCGGCCCTGAAGGGCTATTTCTGGGTACGGGACGGGGAGGTCTGGAAGGCCGTGCTGCTCGGACTCGGGTTGACGGCCGTCCTGGCCATCGGAGGCTGGGCGTGGGCGCGGTGGAAGGGGTCGCGCGACCGGGTGTGCGACCCGCTGCAGATCAGGGAGAAGACCTCGCGCATCGCCTTTGACGCCGAGGTCCAGGTCACCGCGATCCTTCCGGCGGGAGACCAGCGCCGGCGCGCCGGGGACCTTCTCGGGAAGATCGAGGCTGCGTACCGCCACTACGACAATCCCGCCGGGGCCAGGCTGCGGGCGAGCAGGGTACGACCGGTCCAGCCGGCCGCGACGCTGCACCCCGTGGGCCCGGGGCTGTTCGGGCGGCGCAGCATCCTGGGCGTTCGCGAGGCTGCGGCGCTGTGGCACCCGCCCGGGGCGGCCGACGAGACGCCGCTGGTGGCGAGGTCGGGTGCGAAGGTGCTGCTCCCCTCCGCCGCCAGCGTCAGGGGCGGGGCCCACGTCGGGGACACGACGACGGGGACTCCCAGCGAGATCCGCTTCCCGGCGGACCTGCTGCGGCGCCACCATCTGTACGTTGCCCGCACGCGCATGGGCAAGTCCACGCTCATGCACCACATCGTCGCCCACAAGATGCGCGAGAAGGCGGCGGGAAGGGACACCGACGCCATAGTGGTGATCGATCCCCACGCGGACCTGGTGGAGGGGCTGCTGGAGCACGTGCCCGAATCCCTCGCAGGCCAGGTGCGCCTGATCGATCTTGCCGACGACGACCGGTCACCGGGCATCAACCTGCTCGACACGAGGATATTCGCCGACCGTGACCGGACCGCCGATTCGGTGGTGCGGGTGGCAAAGGGGCTGTGGGAGCAGTGGGGCCCCAGGATGCAGTCGATCCTTGAGCACACGGTAAAGAGCCTTCACGAGGCGAATGAGGAGCTTGACGAGCGCGACCAGTACACGATCCTTGACGGTCTGCCGCTGCTCACCGACGAGGTGTTCCGGGCCGAGGTGCTCGGCAAGGTGGATGACCCGTACCTGATTCGCTGGTGGGCCAGGGTATTCGGCAACTGGCATGAGAACCAGCATGCCGAGGCGATCGCCCCGGTGCAGACGCGCCTTTCGTACTACGCGTCCTCCAGGCGGGCCCGCGCCATCCTGGGCCAGCCGCGCTCGACGATCGACGTGCGCCGGACGATCCTTGACGGGGGCGTGCTGCTGGTCTCCACGGCGCAGGGAAGTGCGGGAAGGGATGTCGCGGCGCTGGTCGGTGCATCGCTGCTCAACCTGGTGGACGCGGTGATACGCGAGCAGGGGGCCCTGCCTGCCGGGAGGAGGCGGGGCGTGCTCGTGGTCGTCGACGAGATGCAGTCGATGCCCGGTGTGGCCTACGAGTCGATGCTGAGCGAGCTCGGCAAGTTCGGTGCGAACTTCATCCTGGCGACCCAGAGCCTGGCAAAGCTAGGGGACCTCTCGCTCACGATGCGCGATACGGTGCTGGCGAACGTCGGGTGCCTGGCGGTGTTCCAGGTGGCGGGCGCGGACGCGAGGGACCTTGTGTGGGAGCTGGGTCGCGAGCGCGTGACCGAGGACGACATCACTTCGCTGCCGGTGCACCACTGCTACGTCCGTGCGACGGTTGGAACGGAGCGCATGCCGGCGTTCTCGATGATGGTCAGGAAGCCGGAACCGGGTGATCCGGGCGTGGCCGCACGCATCGGGGGGGAGACCGAGGGCTACACGACCTCGGCCGGGGACCTTGCCGCCCTCAGCGAGGAGACCGAGAAGATGGTGATCGAGTACCGGGAGAAGCTGGCCGAGATCAGGAAGAGGGGGGCCGGAGCCACTCCGAGGAAGAAACGCCGGGGCAGGCGCGGCAGGGCAGGGAAGGGGAGCGCCGCAGGGGCGGGATCCGGGCAGGCGGGCCAGGCATCTCCGGGCCACGGCGGAGGGGCAACATGAGCACCGGGAGCCGTTCCCGGGCGATGCTGGCGCTGGCCGAGATGCCCCTGATCGATTGCCCGTCGCTGGCCGCAGTGTGCGGCATGGCCGAGCGCTCGGCCTACGAGGCCGTCGCCGGTCTCGAGCGGATCGGACTCGCCGCGCACGTCCCGCACGCCACGAGCCTCCTCAACCCGACGCGGCGGTTCCATCTCACCGGCTCGGGGCTGAGGCTGCTGGCGCTGGAGCGGGATATTGCGCTTGACGAGGTGCTCGGAGCATATCCGGTCTCCCGCGCGTGGCGGCGCATCCTGCTCGAGAGACTCGATGCCGTGGCCGTCATCTACAGGCTGGCGGCCGCGATCGCCGGGGAGCAGGGGCCGGTCGGGCTGCGCTGGTACAGGGCGCTCCCGCTGGACGCCGCGATCGCGCTCCACGGAGGCCGGACGGTCGGGGTGGTCAGGCAGGGACCGACCGCCGATCGGACGGGGTTTGCCAGGCGGCTGTGGAGGCTGCGCGAATTGCCGCGCATGAGTGGGGTATTGGTGCTCGCCTCCGACGAGATGCGCCTGCGCCACTCGATCAGGCTGCTCGCCGGCGCGCCCCTGGTCTCCCTGGTCGCCCTGGAGAGGGACGCCGCAGGGGCCGGACCGGGCGACCAGGTCTGGAAGCTGCCCTCGACCGCGGCCGCCATGGACCTTCGGCGCATGCTCTCGCACATCGAGAGGGCAGGTTCGCTTCCGGAGGAGAGGAGACTCTCACGGGCCTCCATGCCCGGGGACATCGCGGCAGGCGGACCCGGGGATGACTTTCCCGCCTGCGTCCTGCCCGCGCTCCTTGGATCCGCCGAGAAGCGCACGCTCGACATCCTGTCCGACTGGCCCTGGATGGCGCAGAAGGACATGGCGGGCCTGCTGGGGGTCTCGGCCGCGCGCGCGTCCCAGCTCACGGCGTCCCTGGAGAGATTCGGCCTGGTCTCCCGCGCTCCCGACGCGGGTCGCCGCCTGGCGCTCACCGACCGCGGGCTCGCGCTGCTGGTCCGCAGGGACCGCGCGTCCTGGGGCGTTGCCAGGGGACGCTGGAGCATCTCGCCCGTCGACCCGGGCGAGCCGTTCTCCTGGCGCAACGTGTCCGGGGCCAGGAGCCGGCAGCTGCTCAGGAACCTTGCGCACACGGCGGCGGTACACGGCTTCATGGCCGCGCTGGCCGGACAGGCCCGGTCGACCGGCTGGGAGGTGGTGCAGGTCGACCCGCCCACCCGGGCGTCGAGGTACTTTCGGCACGGGGGAACCCTGCGGTCCGTGCATCCCGACGCGTTCGGCATCCTACGCAGAGGAGCCGAGACGTGGCCGTTCTTCCTGGAGTGGGAGCGGCGTGCGGTGAGGCCGGTCACGATGGCGGCACGGCTCGCGCCCTACGTGCGTTACTACTCGACCCGCCGGCCCATCGACGACCACGGCGTGCGTCCCGCGGTCATGGTCGTGTTCGACGACGACCTGGCCGCTGCGGGCTTCCTCAGGGTGGCCCGCCGGGAGATCGAGCGGGCCGGGGTTTCGGTGCCCATCCTTGTTTCCGACAGGAGCACCGTGGACAGGTTGGGGCCGCTGGGTCCGGCGTGGCGCAAGGTTGGGGATTGGTCGTCCTGCCACGCACTCCCTGCTGCCTAGGCTGTCAGCCGGGTATGGAGCGGCCACTCCGAGGAGGCCGGGGAGCCGCAGCAGACGCTGTTTCCCTGGGCTGAGTTCATGGCCGAGGACTCCGTGAAGCCGAAGGGCCGGGGCCGCAAGTCTCAGCCCGCATCCCTCTCGAGGTTCGAGTGGGCGCTCAGCCTGGAGCAGGAGAAGGAGCTGGTAGGCGCGGGACGCTTGGCCGCAGGACACAGGGGGAGGGCACCACCGCATCGTGGTGCCCTCCCCCTGCTCGCCAATGTGTGCGGGCTTTTTTCGTTGCCCCCTACCGGCCCGGACCGCTGACGGTCAGCGCCGACACGTTGGACAGCTTTCTGCCGTCTCTCCTGCAGACGGCTCCCTAGCCCTCGCAGTCCTCGCTACCTGCTACGGGGCCGCCGGGATGTAGATGTGGAACCAGCGCGAACGCTCGCTTGTTCCGTGCTCGTTGATGGCCTTGATGCGGTAGGTGTACGTGGTGCCGGCCGCCACCGTGTCGTCGGTGTAGGTGGTGGCGGCCGTGCCCGTGTCCGCGACCAATACGCTGAAGTCGCCCCCGGTATTGTTCTCGCGGACGCGCCGCAGTATCACGTAGCCGGTGATGGTGTCGTCGCCGGGGTCGTCCCAGGTGAGGACCACCTGGCCGTGCGACACCGTGGCTTCGAGGCCCGTGGGCTTGTCGGGTACGGGCGCTGCCGGGACGTCGATGTGGGACCAGCGGGAGCGCTCACTCGTTCCGGCCCCGTTGATCGCCTTGATCCGGTAGGTATAGCGAGTCTCAGCCGACACCGTGTTGTCGGTGTAGGTGGTGGCGGCCGTGCCCGTGTCCGCCACCAGCACATCGAAGTGGCCCTCGGGGTCGTCCCCGGGAATGCGCCGCAGGATCACATAGCCGGTGATGGTGTCGTCGCCGGGGTCGTCCCAGGTGAGGGTCACCGAGTCGTGGGTCGCCGTGGTGGCTTCGAGGCCCCTGGGCTTGTCCGGCGGCTCCGTGGGTTGCGCACCGGCCACAGCAGCCGTCGCCCCGCTGGTCTGCGTCTCTTCGTTGCCCGCGTCGTCGGTGAAGCTCACCTGCACCGTAATGGCCTTGCTCTCTTCGCTATCGGTCAGGGTGTAGGTCAAGCCGGTAGCGCCTGCGATGTCGGTATCGTCGGCAAGCCACTGATAGCCGAAGGTGGCATTTGCAAGACCGTCAGCGTCGGCGATCCCAGACGTGTTCGCCGTCAGCGTCTCCCCCACCTGGGCCGTGCCGCCGATGGTGGGCGCGCCCGTGGCGGGGCTGTCGGGTTCATTCGAGTCCGTATTGTCCGGCTTGTCTTCCTCGTCCGGTCCGGGGAGGGTGGTCGTCCCACCTTCGGACAGCATCTTCCCCTCCCCGGTGCAGATTCCGCCCACGTCGCACGACTGACCCGCAAACAGGGTGAACACGACATCGTCGTTGCCTTCAGGGTCCAGGAAGAACACCCAGGCGTTCTCCAGTCCGTCCTCCTCGTGCCGGACCAAGCTGGACACCGTGGCCCCGGTCAACGACACTGAGGGTGTGGTCTTGTCGAAGGACTGCACCGGCAGGTTGAAGGCGACAATCACCTGGGGCCGATCGTCGTCCCCCTTGTGACGAGACGACTGGAACGGGCTGGCCGGGAATGTCGCCGTCAACTGCGCGGGCCTCGCCGCCACGGCGCCGGTGGCCGCGCTGGTCAGCGCCTCGTCGCTGCCCCGGTCGTCGCTGAAGCCGACCCTCACCCTGATGGTCTTGCCCTCGTCCCCGTCGGACACTTCATAAGTCGAGTCGGTAGCGCCCTCAATGTCCTCATCGGTGTCGCCGTCCCGCCGTGTCCACTGGTATCTGAACACGGCGTTGGTCATACCGTCGGCATCGGATATGCCCGACGTATCCGCTGTCAGCGTTTCTCCCACCTGCGCCGTGCCGTTGATGGTTGGCAGGCCCGCGGCGGGTTCGTTGGACTGGGCCGGCTTCACCGGCGCCGTGGTCGCGCTGGTCAGCGTCTCCTCTTTGCCCGCGTTGTCTGTAAACGTGACCCTCACCTTGATGGTCTTGCCCTCGTCCTTTTCGGTTAGCTCGTAGGTTGAGTCAGTCCCACCCTCGACGTCCGTCTCGTCGGCCAGCCACTGGTAGCTGAAATCGACCTTGTTCCTCCTGTCCTCGTCGGGGATGCCAGACGTCTCTGCCGTCAGAGTCCGGCCCACCTGCGCCGTACCCCGGATGACGGCTCTCGCATCGGTCAGATTGGTGACCGTAACCGTTACCACCAGTCTGGCCGTCTTCCCGGTCCCGTCCGTGGCCTGCACCACCACTTCGTACACATTGTCGTCGTCCGTGTCCGCCGGGTCTTCGTAGTCCGGCGGGCTGTTGAAGGTGAGGACGCCCGTCTTGTCTATGGAGAAGGCGCTGCTGTCTGTCCCCGACAGGTCCCAGGCGACGGCACTGCCCTCCGGGTCGGTCGCCCGGTAGGTATAGATTGCAGAGGTGCCGTTCTCCGGGTAGACGAAGGAGTCCTGGGTATTGCGCTGGAACTCGGGCGCCTCGTCCACGGCCAGGACGGTTACGGTCACGTTCAGCGTCCCATAGTACCGCCCATCGGAGGCCCGGACGGTGGCCTCGTAGACGCTATCCCGGTTGGAGTCGGCGGGACGCTCGTGGTCCGGCGGGTTGCGGAAGGTCAGCTCCCCACCGTCGCTGATGGTGAAGTCTCCACCGTCCCGGCCGGTGACGCTCCAGCGGGTTATTTCGGCGGTCGGGTCCTCCGGATCGGTGGCGGTGTAGGTGGCCAGGACTCCATCGTAGTTCTCCTCCACCGTGATGGCGGTATTGGTTCCGGTGTCCGCTATGACCGGTCCTTCGTTCACGTCGGTTACCGTCACCGTCACCGGTAGGCTGGCGGGGTGGCCCGTCTGGTCGGTGGCCACCACCGTCACAAGGTACTCGTTGTCCCGACCATCGTCCGCCGGGTCGTCATAGTCCGGCAGGTTGAGGAAGGTCAGCACTCCCGTATCCCGGTCGATGGTGAAGTCCCCGCCGTCGGCGCCGCTGACCGACCATGCGACCTCGGCCCCCTCCGGGTCGGTGGCCCGGTAGGTGTAGAGGGCGGCGGTGCCGTTCTCCCGGTAGGAGAAGGAGTCCCGGCTACCACTACGGAACTCGGGGGCCTCGTCCACCGGCGTCACCGTCACCGTCACGTCATGGGTGCCGTACACCCGCCCGTCGGAGGCTCGCACCGTTACCTCGTACACGTTGTCCCGGCCGGAGTCGGCGGGCCGCTCGTGGTCCGGCGGGTTGCGGAAGGTCAGCTCCCCATCCTCACTGATGAAGAAGTCCCCGCCGTCCCGGCCGGTGACGCTCCAGCGGGTTATTTCCAGGTCCGGGTCCTCCGGATCGGTGGCGGTGTAGGTGGCCAGGACCCGGTCCGTGGCCGTGTTCTCATCAAAGCTCAGGGATTGGGTACCGGTTATCTCCGGCCCCTCGTTGACGTCGGTTACCGTCACGGTCACGGCCAGGGTCCCCTCCTTGCTGCCGTCCGAGGCAACCACCGTGATCTCGTACACGTTGTCGGAGCCGGAGTCGGCGGCCTGCTCGTGGTCGGGGATGTTGCTGAAGAACAGCTCTCCTCCCGTGCTGATGGTGAAGTCGTTCCCGTCGTCTCCCTCCACCGACCAGGTGATCTCCGTATCCCGGTCCGTGTCCGTGGCCCGGTAGGTGTGGAGGCGGGTGGTGGTGGCGGTGTTCTCCCGGAAGCTCAGCGTGTCCCGTCCCGTCACCACCGGCGCCGCCTCGTTCCGGTCGGTGACCGTCACCGTCACATCCAGGGACCCGTAGGTGCTTCCGTTGTAGGCGCGGATGGTCACCAGGTACTCATTGTCCCGGTTGGAGTCCGCCGGCCGGTCGTAGTCCGGGGTGTTGCGGAAGGTCAGTTGGGCGGAGTTGTGCCCGGTGTCGGTGATGGTGAAGTCCCCGGCGTCGGACCCCGCCAGCCTCCAACTGGTTACGGCGGCGCCGGCATCCTCCGGGTCCTGGGCGGTGAAGGTGGCTTCGGCGAGGTCCTGGCCTTCGGACACGGTGTAGGCCGTCGTGCCGGATACCTCCGGCCCCTCGTCCACCGCCGTCACGGTGACGGTGATGTCCAGGCTGGCCCTTTGTCTGCCGCTGTCGGTGGCCAGGACGGTCAAGTTGTACTGGTTGTCCCGGCCGGAATCTCCGGGGGCCTCGTAGTCAGGGGGTTCCCGGAAGGTCAGCTCCCCGGTGTCACCGTCGATGGTGAAGTCGCCTCCGTCGGTCCCTTCCGTGGTCCAGGTGATGGTGTCGTCCTTGTCGCCGTCGGTGGCTCTGTAGGTGTAGAGGACCGAGGTGCCCTCCTCCCGGTAGGCGAAGGAGGTCCGGCTGCCGCTGCGGATGACGGGGGGGTGCTCGTTCACGTTGCTCACCGTGACGGTGACGTCCAGGTTGCCGTAGGTGCGCCCGTCGTAGGCCCGCACCGTGACCCGGTACTCGTTGTCCCGGTTGGAGTCGGCGGGACGGTCGTAGTCGGGGGTGTTGCGGAACGCCAGGTCGCCGTTCGCGCTGATCAGGAAGTCGCCGCCGTCGCTGCCGGACAGACTCCAGCGGGTGATGCGCTGGCCCTCCGGGTCCGTGGCGGAGTAGGTTGCCAAGGTAACGGCCGGGTCCTGGTTCTCCCGGACGGCGATGGTCTGGTCGCCGGTGACCACCGCTCCCTCGTTCTGGTCGGTGACGGTGACGGTGACGTCCAGGGTGCCCCGGTTTGTGCCGTCCGAGGCAACCACCGTCACCAGGTACTCGTTGACGTGGGCGCCGGACCCGCTGGGGATGTCAAAGTTGGGCGGAGAGGCAAAGGTCAGCACGCCCCTCCCGCTGCTGTCAGTGGTGATGGTAAAGTCTTCGGCGTCCAGGCCGCCGAGATGCCAGGTGAAGCCGTCTCCCTCCGGGTCGGTGGCCCGGTAGGTGTGGAGGCGGGTGGTGACCGGGGTGTTCTCCCGGAAGCTCAGGCTGTCCCTTCCGGTGACGGCCGGAGGTTCGTTCACCGCATCCACCGTCACGGTCACGTCCAGCGTCCCGTGGTAGCTGCCGTCGGAGACCGACACGGTGAAGCTGTACACGTTGTCCCTGTTGGAGTCGGCGGGCCGCTCGTGGTCGGGGATGGACCGGAAGGTCAGCTCCCCGGTCTCGCGGTCGATGGTGAAGTCTCCGCTGTCGGCGCCGGTAAGCCGCCAGGAGGGATCCACGTTCAGGTCTCCCTGCCCGGCGGGAGAATAGGTCGCCAGTCCGCCCTCGAAGTTCTCTGTCCGGCTGATGGCGGCGGGACCGGTGATCTCGGCCACGTCCTCCACCGTCACCGTCACCTGGAAGTCGCCGTAGTTCCGGCCATCGTGGGCCCTCACGGTGACCTCGTACACGTTGTCCCTGTTGGCGTCGGCGGGACGCTCGTGGTCCGGCGGGGTGCGGAAGGCCAGCACTCCCGTATCCCGGTCGATGGTGAAGTCCCCGCCGTCCCGGCCCGAAACGCTCCAGCGGATGGTGGTGGTGACCCCGCCAACCGCCTCCGGGTCCCGGGCGGTGTAGACGGCGCTGCTCGGCAGATGCCGGTTCTCGTTGATGGTGAACTCAGGAGCGCCCGACACCACCGGCCCTTCGTTCTGCTCGGTCACGGTGACGGTCACGTCCAGGGTTCCTCGGTTCGCCCCATCCGACGCCATCACCGTCACCCGGTAAACGTTGTCCGCGTCCCGGTCGGCAGGCTGCTCGTAATCGGGCGGCGCGCTGAAGGTCAGGACCCCCTCGTCTATCAAGAAGTCGTCCGCGTCGTCCCCTTCCAGCGACCAGGTGAAGCTGGTATCCCGGTCCCCGTCCGTGGCCCGGTAGGTGTGCAGCCGGGTTTCGACGGCAGTGTTCTCCCGGAAGCTCAGGGTCTCCCGGCCCGTGACCACCGGGTCGTGCTCATTGACCGGTGTGACGGTCACCGTCACCTCCAGGTTGCCGTAGGCCTGGCTGTCGTGACCCCGCACCGTCACCTCGTACACGTTGTCCCGGTTGGAGTCGGCGGGCCGGTCGTAGTCGGGGATGTTCCTGAAGGCGAGCTCTCCATCCTCGTTGATGGTGAAGTCGCCGCCGTCCCGTCCCGACAGGGACCAGCGGGGGAAGACGGGGCGGTTGTCCTTGGCGTCGGTGGCCGTGTAGGACCCCAGGACCCGGGCGATGTCGTAGTTCTCCGCCACGGTGTAGGCCCTCGTGCCCGCGATCACCGGCCCCTCGGACTGGTCGGTGATGGTGATGACGGCATCGACGGTGTCCCGCAGCCCCGCGCGGTCCGCCGCCACCACGATGATCTCGTACACGTTGTCCTCGTCCTCGTCCGCCGGGTTCTCAAGGTCCGGCAGCAGGCGGAAGTTGAGGATGCCGTCGTAGATGGCGAAGTCCCCGCCGTCGTCTCCCTCCACCGACCACGTGACTGCGTCGTCTTCGTCCTGGTCCGTCGCCCGGTAGGTGTACAGGACAGCGGTGAAGTTTTCCCTCAGGGTGAACTCGGTCCTGCTCTTCGTGGTGATGACCGGGGCCTCGTTCACCTGGGCCACGGTCACCGTCACGTCATGGGTGCCATAGACCCGGCCGTCGTAGGCCCGGACGGTGACCTCGTACACGTTGTCCCTGTTGGAGTCGGCGGGCCGCTCGTAGTCCGGCGAGGAGCGGAACCGCAGCTCTCCCAGGTCGCTGATGACGAAGTCCCCGCCGTCCCGTCCCGCGGTGCTCCAGCGGAAGATGTTTGCCGTGGGGTCCTCGGGGTCCGTGGCCGTGAAATCGGCCAGCACCTTGGTGTCGGGAGTGTTCTCCGGAACGCTCGTCGTTGCAGCGCCCTCCAGCCTTATCACCGGGCCTTCGTTTACGTCGGTGACGGCGATGGTGAAGTCCACCAGGTCGGAGTTCCCGTCATCATCGGTGGCCACCACCGCCAGCTCGTAGGTGTTGTCGCGATCGGCATCGGCGGGGCTCTCAAAGTCCGGCGGGCTGATGAACGCCAGCACTCCCCGTCCGCTGCTATCGGGGGTGATGGTGAAGTCCGCGGCATCCGTCCCCTCCAGCGTCCAGGTGATGGTGGTGCCGCGCTGGGGATCGGAGGCCCGGAACGTGTAGACCGTGCGGGTGTCGTTCTCCCGGTAGGTGGTGGGCGGACGCCGGGTGCTGATGGTAGGCTCCACCCCTTCGTTGTGGTCGGTGACGGCGATGGCGAAGTCCACCCGGTCGGAGTTGCCCTCGTCATCGGTGGCCACCACCGCCAGCTCGTAGACGTTGTCCCGGTCCGCATCGGCGGGGCTCTCGAAGTCAGGCGAGTTCCGGAAGGCCAGCACTGCCCGGCCGCTGCTGTCCGGGGCCAGGGTGAAGTCTTCCCTGTCCGTGCCCTCGAGCTTCCAGGTGATGGTGGCGCCCCGCTGCGGGTCGGATGCCCGGAAGGTGTAGACGGCGGACGTGCCGTTCTCCCGGTAGGTGGAGGGCGGACGCCGGGTGCTGATGGTCGGCTCCTGGCCTTCGTTGTGGTCGGTGACCGTGACGGTCACATCCAGGGTGCCCGTGTTCCGCCCGTCCGACGCCCGAATCGTCACCTCATACATGTTGTCCCGGCCCGAGTCCGCCGGCTGCTCGTAGTCCGGCGGGTTGGTGAAGGAGAGGGCGCCCGTTTCGCTCATCGTGAAGGCGCTGCTGTCGGTCCCCGATAGGCCCCAGGAGACGTCGCCGCCCTCCGGGTCGGTGGCCCGGAAGGTGTAAAGGGTGGAGGTCCGGTCCTCCGGCTGGGTGAAGGCGGTCCGGCTGGTGGTGGTGATGGTGGGCGCCTCGTTGACGTCGGTGACCGTGACGGTCACATCCAGGGTGCCCGTGTTCCGCCCGTCCGACGCCCGGATCGTCACCTCATACACGTTGTCCCGGTCCGAGTCGGCAGGACGTTCGTAGTCCGGCGCGTTCCGGAACATGAGCTGGCCCAGGGCGTTGATGACGAAGTCGCCGCCGTCCCGGCCCGTGGTGCTCCACCGGGTGATCTTTACTCCCGGCCGCTCAGGGTCCGAGGCCGTGTAGGTGGCCAGCACCTGGGTGACGGATTGGTTCTCCGGTACCCTGCCCGGGGGACTCCCGAAGAGGTTGCCGTCCCGGGTGATCACCGGCCTCTCGTTGACCTCGGTAACCGTCACCGTGACCGGCAGGCTCGCGGTTTTGGACTCGGGGTCACGCGCCTGGATGGTCACGTCGTAGACGTTGTCCTCTCCAACATCGCCAGGGTTGTCAAAGTCCGGCGGGTCTTCTTCCCTAAAGGAGAACTGGCCCCTCTCGTCGATGGTGAACAGTCCGGCGTCTGGGCCTACCACCGCCCACGTCACCGTGCCGCCCTCCGGGTCCGCGGCACTGTAAGTGTGAAGCCGTGATGTGCGGTTCTCCGGCTGCATGAACGATGTCTTGCTGCCGCTCCTGATCTCAGGCGGCTCGTTGACGTTGCCGACGGTGACGGTCACCGGGTAGGAGCCGTTGTTCCTGCCGTCGGAGGGCTGGATGGTCACCTCGTACACGTTGTCCCGGTCGGAGTCGGCGGGACGTTCGTAGTCCGGCGGGGAGCGGAAGTACAGGGTGCCCCCCTGGGTGATGAAGAAGTCGCCCCCGTCCCGGCCGCCCACGCTCCAGCGGGCCACGTTGGAGCCCTCGGGGTCAGTGGCGGTATAGACTGCATTGGATAAGCTTCTATTCTCGGCGATGCTGAAGCTGGAAGGCCCCGAGACTTCCGGCCCCTCGTCCACCTCGGTGACGGTGATGGTGTACGAGAGCCTGTCGACGTTGTCGTCCTCGTCAGTGGCGATGACTGTCAGCTCGTAGTCGTTCTGCTGATCCGAGTCCGCAGGCTTCTCGTAGTCCGGCGGGCTGATGAACGCCAGCATTCCCCGTCCGCTGCCGTCGGCGGCGATGTTGAAGTCTTCCCGATCCGTGCCCTCCAGCGACCATCTAATGGGACCGCGCTGGGGGTCGGAGGCCCGGAACGTGTAGACCGTGCGGGTGTCGTTCTCCCGGTAGGTGGTGGGCGGACGGCGGGTAGTGATGGTGGGCTCCACGCCCTCCGCGTCGTTTGCGACCGTGACCGTCACGTCCAGCGTGTCGACGTTGCCGCCGTCGTCCGTGGCCTGCACCACCACGTTGTAGACGTTGTCCCCGCCCGAGTCCGCCGGCCGCTCATAGTCGGGTGCATTCTCCTCCTTGGAGGAGAACTGGCCGCCGCTCTCATCGATGGTGAAGAACCTCGCGTCCACTCCCCCCACCGACCAGATAACCGTGTCGGCGCCCTCCGGGTCGGTGGCCCGGTAGGTGTACAGGCGGGAGGTCACGTTCTCGTTCTGCCGCAGCGCCGTCCCCGAGCCGCTTGTCGTCGTGATGGTGGGCGGCTCGTTGACGTCGTTGACGGTGACGGTCACGTCGAAGGAGCCATAATACCGACCGTCGTAGGGCCTCACCTGCAACTCGTAGATGTTGTCCCGGTTCGAGTCAACAGGACGCTCAAAGTCAGGGATGTTACGGAACGTGAGCACGCCCTCCTGGCTGATGGTGAAGTCGCCCCCGTCAGTACCTCCCACGGTCCACCGGGTCACCGTGCCCCCCTCGGGGTCGAACCCCTCATAGACGGCGTTGGGCAGGTCCTGGTTCTCGCTTATGGTGAAGCTGGGCGAACCACTGGTTACTTCAGGCCCTTCGTTCACGTCCCGCACCGTGATCGTCACGGGCAGCATGGCGGTGTTGGGCGTGATACTGTCGTCGCTGGCCTGCACCACCACGTTGTACACGTTGTTCCGGTCCGAGTCCGCCGGATCCTCGTAGTCGGGTGGATTCTCTGCTTTGAAGGAGAACTCACCCCGTTCAGTGATGGTGAAGAACCCCGCGTCCACTCCTCCCACCGACCAGGTAACCGTGTCGGCGCCCTCCGGGTCGGTGGCCCGGTAGGTGTACAGGCGGGAGGTCACGTTCTCGTTCTGCCGCAGCGCCGTCGCCGAGCTGCTTGTCGTCGTGATGGTGGGCGGCTCGTTGACGTCGTTGACGGTGACGGTCACGTCGAAGGAGCCATAGTACCGACCGTCGTAGGGCCGGACCGTGAATACGTACACGTTGTTCCGGTCGGAGTCGGCGGGACGCTCAAAGTCAGGGATGTTGCGGAATGTGAGCACGCCCTCCTGGGTGATGGTGAAGTCGCCCCGGTCAGTACCTCCCACGGTCCACCGGGTCACCGTGCCCCCCTCGGGGTCGAACCCCGTGTAGACAGCGCTGGGCAGGTCCTGGTTCTCGTCGATGGTGAAGCTGGGCGAACCACTGGTTACCTCCGGCCCCTCGTTCACCTCCCGCACCGTCACCGTCACGTCCAGCGTGTCGACGTTTCTGCCGTCGTCCGCGGCCTGCACCACCACGTTGTAGACGTTGTCCCTGCCCGAGTCCGCCGGCTGCTCGAAGTCGGGTGGATTCTCTTCCTTGAAGGAGAACTGGCCCCGCTCGTCTATGTCGAAGAACTCCTTGTCCACTCCCTCTACCGACCAGGTAACCGTGTCGGCGCCCTCCGGGTCGGTGGCCCGGTAGGTGTACAGCCGCGAGGTCACGTTCTCGTTCTGCCGCAGCGCCGTCGCCGAGCTGCTTGTCGTCGTGATGGTGGGCGGCTCGTTGACGTCGTTGACCGTGACGGTCACGTCGAAGGAGCCATAGTACCGCCCGTCGTAGGCCCGGACGGTGACCTCGTAGACGTTGTCCCGGTTGGAGTCGGCGGGCCGCTCAAAGTCAGGGATGTTGCGGAACCGCAGATCCCCCTGTTCGTTGATGACGAAGTCGCCGCCGTCCCGGCCCGATGTGCTCCAGCGGGTGATGTTCAGGCCCTCCGGGTCGATGGCCGAATATGACTCGCTGAAGCCTTCATCATTCTCAAAGACATCCAGTTGGGGGTTGCCGTTGACTGTCGGCGGTTCGTTCACGTTGGTGACGGTGACGGTCACGTCCAGGCCGGCGGTCTTCGTGGCGTCCTCGGCGCGCACCTGGACGTTGTAGACGTTGTCGCCGTCGCCGTCCGCAGGGCTGTCGAAGTCGGGAACGTTCTTGAAGGTGAGCGCGCCCGCGTCGCTGATGTCGAAGTCGCCGCTGTCCGTCCCGTGCAGAGACCAGGCGAACGAGGTGTTGACACCCTCAGGGTCGGTGGCGCTGTATGTTTGCAGAACAGTGGTGGTATCCGTGCCTTCGGCGAATGTGAGGGCATTGTCTCCTGTTATCACCGGACGCTCGTCCTCGACGTCACGGATGATCACGGTTACGGGAAAGGTAGCGGTGTTCTGCCCATCGGAGGCAAGAATGTTCAGGTCATACGCGTTGTTCCCGCCGACATCCTGAGGATCCTCAAAGTCGCCGGCGGAATCGAAATTCAGCGCCCCGTCCGCAATGCTGAAGAAGCTGGCGTCGTCCCCCGAGAGCGACCAGGTGATGCCGTCACTTTCGGGATCGGTAGCGATGTAGGTCGTCACGTCTCTGGGATTACCCTCAAAAAAGTACGGGTTCGCCCGGCCCGATACAACCGGTCCGACGTTGAGACTGGCGCCGCTGACTGTAACCTCGGTGGAAGGAGTGCCGAGGCCCGCTACATTTCTGGCGCGCACGCGCACAGCGTACGTGTTGCTGGAAACCAGTCCGGTGATGGTATAGGAGGTCTCCGTAATCTCTGCTTCCGAAACATCGGATGCCCTGCCCCAGTCCCCCGACGATAACTTCCATTGGACCGTGTAGCCCGTGATGTCCGAACCGCCGTCTCCAACATTGTACATTCGATCTAGGATGCGCCAGCAGCTGAAGTCTAGGGTGAAGTCGCATACCGCGGGGGTTGACCAGCTCAGGTTAAGCTCACCGGGACCACCTAGAGAGGCGCTCAGGTTCCTCGGCTGGTCCGGCGCCGCGGCCGCAACGGTGCTTGGCGCTGGCAAAACTATGACCTCGTGGTTGCCCAGATCGTCATCAAAGTGGATCTGCACCTTGATCGTCATCCCAGCATCGTATGGTGCAATTTCGTACCCGTCGCAACAACTCAGCGCCCGAAGGTAAAATCCCAGCTCCATGAGGTCGTCGTCGGCAAGCCAGGTGAAGCTGAAGTCGCGGTTCGTGAAGCCGTTGGGATCGTCGATTGAGGAGGTATCCACGCGTAGGACCTCACCCACCCGCTGCTCCCCTATGAATGTAGGAGTGCCCGTCGGCCCGGGATTGACGGATTGGCGAGTGAAGGTCAGGGTAGCGATCCGCGCGTTCGAGAACTTCCCCGTGCCCCGGAGATTCGTGATGACTCCCTGCGGCGAGGTGGCGCTGTTGGACAGTGAGAACTCTCCACCATCCTCGGTCCCGGCGTCCCACGGGTAGAGATCCACCTGGAGCGACTCCACCCAGTCTCCCTGGTCGTCCAGCAGCGTCAGCCCGGAGACGCCGACGAACCAGTCCGGGCTTGGGGCGATCATCGTGAGGAGGGTGACACGGGGATGTTCGGCGGTCACCGTGAGCGTATGGGTTTTAGATGTGGTCGGGCCGATATTGTCGGTGTCGCCCCTCAGGACATCGAGCGCATTCGTCCCGGCGTTCTCAACCTCATCCCGCAAACTCATCCATCCACCCTCTTCCGCCATTGACTCCACCCCGTCACTGGCCGTCTCGCCGCTCCGCAAGAAAGTTACCCCGGAGTTGTGCAAGGCGCCAATCAGGCGCGAGAAATGCGCCCCCCCGGGAACACCACCCGGGGTGGCGGCAGCGTCCCATTGACCCTCGAAAGTCACGGTGTAGACGACCGTCGCCGCCGGCGCGTACGGATCGCTCGCCGATGGACTCAACGATGTGTTGGGCTGGGGCGGCGCTGCCGTCACGGTCACCTCCACCGCCGCCGAGCAGTTGTTCGTCGTATCGGACTCATTCGTCACCGCGTCCACGCAGGCCCCGTAGTAGTAGGTCCCGGCGGACGCCGGTGCGAACAGCCTGATCGCCTCTTCGCTGGTATCCCCCGCGTTCAGTGCGCGCACCGGGGACCTGCCGACCTGGTTGTCCCCGGTGGTAATGGTGTCGTCGGTGGAGCTGTAGTAGCGCAGGAACACGCCTGGCCTCATCGCCCCGTTTCCCTGGTTGCGCACCGTGGCGCTGAGGGTGAAGGACGCGCCCGCCGCCGGATTGCTGTTGATGACCGAGGTGGATTCCACCACCAGGTCGGGGGGGCCGGTCACCGGCGTCCTGGTGCTGACTTCTATGTAGTAGGCGTAGAGCTTCTCGGCCGCAATGTCCGCTACCCAGATGGTTGTGTCGTCCGACCAGAGGCCCAAGGGGACAGTGTTACCGGCCGCGGCCAGGGTGTCGAAGTCCTTGTCTTCGTCCCGCGCCCCGGTGACCAGCGTGTAGGCGTAGATCTTGTCGTCTTCAGAGTCCGCCACCCACATGGTTGTGCCGCCCGACCAGAGGCCCCGAGGCCTGTAGTTTCCGGCCGCGGCCAGGGTGTCGAAGTCTTTGTCTTCGTCCCGCGCCCCGGTGGCCAGCGTGTAGGCGTAGAGCTTGGGCCCTGAAGGGGCGTCTCCATTGTCCGCCACCCACATGGTGGCGCCGTCCGACCAGAGATCGTAGGGGTTGATGTTCCCGGCCGCGGCCAGGGTGTCGAAGTCTTTGTCTTCGTCCCGCGCCCCGGAGGCCAGTGTGTAGGCGTAGAGCTTGTCGTCAGCGCCGTATCCGTTGTTGGCCACCCAGATGTTCGTGCCGTCCGACCAAAGGCCCACGGGGGAAGTGTTACCGGCCGCATACAGGGTGTCGATGTCCTTGTCTGAGTCCCGCGCCCCTGTGGCTAGCGTGTAGGCGTAGATCTTGTTGCCATGGCCAGTCCCTTCGTTGACCACCCAGATGGTCGTGCCGTTCGACCAGAGGCTCACGGGGAAAGTGTTACCGGCCGCGGCCAGGGTGTCGATGTCCTGGTTCGCTGGCCGGTTGACGAAGTTGGCCGTTACCTCGTTGCCGTCGCTGAAGGTGCTGTCAAGGGACGCCTCCAGGACGTACTCTCTGTTGGGCGCAAGCCCGGTCAGGGAGAAATCCGCCGACGTTCCCGTGGTAGTCTGCGTCCTCGGAGCCGACCAGGTTGTCCCGGCGCCGCCGCTGTAGCGCAGATGGACCGTCAGGCTTTCCGAGTCCGGGTTGTTCAACACCACAGTTGCCGTGGCCGTCGTCCGCCCGGTGCTGACCGCGCTTACGGAGTTGCCCCCGTGCCCATAGACCGTGATGCTCCAGCTCAGGAGCGTGCCTTGGTCAGCAGCCAGCCCATCGGCGACCCGTAGCGTCCACCTACCGTTAGGGTCCTCACCCAGGTGCTTTGCCGAGCCGAAGCGGAACGTGGCCGGCGAGACTGTGCTATCTGGGGGCCGCACAGGTGTGCCTATAAAGACCACTGGAACGGCCAATGTGGAAACGGTCCCAGCTGGCGACACCAACTCTATCCGAAGATCGCGCCAGAAGGTGTGGTCGATTGTGACGTTTACCTCGACGAACTCGGTGAACTCTATGTCGCTACTCACGGAGACCGCGTGCCTGACACCACTGGCTGAGTAATCGGGGATGATGCTGTTGAGCGTGCCCGATGCCGACGATGCGTCCTGAAACTCAGGGAGAGTGTTCCAGTCCCGTGCCAGAGCGACAGCGGCGGCCGCGTCAACCACCCCGAACCCGTATTCGTGGTTGAAGTAATAGCGGTCCGAGTCGTCGGTAGAGCCGTACTTGCGGGCGCCCTGCTCCCAGCCGGGGTTGCCGGCGTCGTTCTGCCCCGCGGAGGCGGCCAGGATCAGCTTCAGGTCACGCCACGTCAGGTCCGGGTTGGCCTGGCGCAGCAGCGCGGCCACGCCGGCGACCTTGGGGGTCGCAGAGGAGGTGCCACTGAAGTCATTGATGTAGCGGTCGGAATTCTCCGTGGTGACGATGCCCCGGTCGCCACCGCTCGACGGGGCGCAGACCCACAGGTTGGCGCCCTGTTCCGAGTAAGAGCTTCTGATGCCGTCGTCACCCACCGCGCACACGGCCGTGACGCCGTAGTAATTGGCGTACTCGTCGAAGTTCGAATTGTCTCCCCTCATAAACCCGACCCCAGGCCTGCCTCCATTGCCGCCGGCCCAGGCATAGAAGACCCCTTTGCCGTCGTCGCCTAGCGTGACACCGGTGTCGATCGCTATTTCCCACACTGCGGGAGCATGGTCAAAACCAAAACCGTCGACAGGCCCCCAACTGTTGTTGGACACGGCAGTTGCCACCCGGTTGCGGGCCATGGCGTCCGCCTTGTTCACATCAGTGACGTAAATTTCCCCATCAGCCAATAGGTTATGCCCGTAAATGGTCGCCCTGGGGGCCACGCCGCGCACGCCGATGGTGTTGTCCCGGGCCGCAATCACGCCCGCGACGTTCGTGCCGTGGTGGTCGGCGGGACGGTAGGCGTTGCTGCGGGCTCCGTAATCATGATTGAGCGCGCTGTTGATGTTGGCGCTGAGGTCGTCGTGGCTATGGTCGATCGTGTAGTCCACCACGGCGACGTTCACACCCGCGCCCGTTATCCTGTCAGCCCAGACCGACTCGACGTTGATGTCCATGCCGGCGCTGTCGCCACTGTTCAGGTGCCACTGGCAGGCATAGAGGGGGTCGTTGATCGTTGAGCTGCCCAGGTCATTCGTATCGTCTGCACAGTCGCCGGACCATTCCCCGTAACCGGTGTCCTCGTAGGCATAGAGCGCATAGTGAACGGGGCTGGAACTGCTCGCGTCAGGGGCGGTGATCTTGACGTAGTACGTGCCGGGTGCGAAGCCGTCAATGATCTTATGATCTCGAGGAGCTATCTCTTCATTTACTGGTATCTCTGTGCCGCCGGAGTTGAGCATGACTACATCGACACCATCATAGGCAAGGGCCATGATGGCAAGGTCTTTGGCCTCTGTGAGCACGAGCTTGAAATAGTCAGCGTCGCTTGCTGAGGTGAGCTTGCCGGACGTTGGGGCATCGAGACTCAGGTCTGTGGCCGCGGCCGTCGTGCTGCCGTGGTCCGGCACGGTCGCGGCGCGCAGGCTATAGTCCCCGGTATCGCCGCTGGGGCTCCAAACGGCAAAAAGGTAGCTGCCCGGCGAAAGGCTTCCATAGCCCAGATAGGTGATCCACCGTACATCACCCAAAGCATCTTGGTTCCACCGCCTAAGCCAGGACTCAAAGGGTGTGGCTTCCATCTCAAGTGCCAAGTTGTCGCTGAGCGTGAATAGCGATACGTCGGTGTTCCCGATTTGGCCTGACAGATCCAGCTTGAAGTAGTCAACCTCGCCGGCGGCGCCGATGCTCGCGGCCACCGAGGAGCCCAGGGACACGCTGCTTGTCGCAGTGACGGTCTCGGAGTGCAGGGTGTAGCTCCCGGTGTCAAACCCAGAGCCGCGAACCAGCACGTAGTAAATGTCTGGCGAGAGGCTCGCCAGTAGCGAGAAATTGTCTGTCCCAAAGCTGTCGCCGTCGATCGTGAGAAAGTTTAGCTCGCTGTCATACAGTTCCCCAATGGTGTCGAATTCGCCGGTCGTGTATATGCGCACGTCGGTGTCCCCGGCTTGGCCCAACAGGTCCAGCTTGAAGTAGTCAATGTCGTCGGCAGGGTAGATATATGTTGGTTCTGTGTATGAACCATCGAGCGGCAGGTCATACGCTTCTCCAATGCCCTCATTGCGAGGTTGGATACCCTGGGCCTCCTGAGTGCCCTCGCGGTCGTCGCCTTTCGTCTCTTCCGGGTCCTGTCTCACCTCACGCCACCAGTTCGGGCTGGAGAGCAGGACGCCCTTCTGCGCCGCCAACGCATTGGCCAGCTCCAGTGACGGAAAGCCCGGCTCGGTCCGCACAAAGAACCCGTTCGGTATGTAGTCCAGATCTGATATTCGTCCTTTCGAGATGTTGTTGCGCGCGAAGAAGCCATTGACCGCGGCCCTGTCCCACTCCGGGTCCAGCGCGAGCAGCACGCCGCCGGGCAGGGTCATCAACGCCCCTCCCGATGCAGAGCGAAACACCGGCAGGTCGGCACCCCCTTGTCCCGATTGTTTTCGGACAATGTTGCCTCCGGCCGTTCTGCGCACTGCACCGTCCGAGGGCGTGTCGGCGCCGGTCTCCTGGACGACGAGGTCTCCCTGCAAGATGACCCGGATAGTCCGGTCGCCGTCCTCATAGGTGTAGACCGCTCCCTGTCCTGGACCTGTCGGCGTGTCGGCTCTGACGTGGTCGGACCACGGGCTGGCCCCGTACGCGTTCACCGCCTTGACCCGGTAGACGTACTCCTCGTCGGCCTCCACGGTCGCATCGGTGTACTCCGTGGCCGTCGATCCCGTGTCCTCCTCGATGATGACGAACTCGCCAGCGTCATGGACGGCGCGGTCCCGCCGGAATACCTGGTAGTGGGTGATGGAGGAGTCGCCGGAGTCGTCCCAGTCCAGCTCAACGGAGTCGTGGCTGACACTGGCGACGGTCAGGCCCGTGGGCGCGTCGGGGGCGGAGCCCTCCTGAGCCCGGGCCGGAGCGCTTGCGAGGAACAGGGCGAGCACGGCGATAAGGATGAGCAGGACGGGGAATCGTCGTCTATTGGTAAGAGCCATCACGCTTCCTCAATCGAGTGCGAGTGATAACCGGCCCACCACACGCTTCGGTCGCCGAGGCTCGGTCTATGGGGACCGCTGGGGTAAGCCATCGCCGCCTCGAGAGTCGCAGAGCGCACCAGCGTTCGGCCTGTGAAGTTAGCCTCGTGCGCCGTTCCTCACGCCCTCTGAGCGCGCGCCCAGCGCCCTCAGAGGGAGCGGCGATGGTAGAGGGTCGGGCCTTTTCCGGTATGAGCCGGAGGGGGCGAGGGGGCCAGAGCGGAGGGAAAATCGGGGGGGGGGGGGTGAGAACGTCTGTGCTAGTCCGCGGCGGAAGGCGGACCGGGCCGCTGCGACCACGTCAACACGGGCCGCTGCGACGGCTGTCTCTACTCTATCTATGGGCCTGTCGAATCCCAAGTGAACACCTCCCCGCCGTACGTTGGGGCAAAGTTCTGGATAGGTTGACAGAGAAGATTGTGGAAAGTCAGTGTAATATCTGCATTTTGGCCACCAATTTAGGACCAATCTTTCTTGTGTAATGTGCCGCACCACCCTTATATTGGGCGCGCCGGGCCGTGCGGGACCAGGGGAACGCGGGCCGGCCATGCCTGAATGGAGGTCGAGAGGATGAAGGACGCCGGGGAGCTTGAGCGGGAGAACGCGGCCCTTCGCGACCGCCTCTCCAGGCTGAGCCAGGCCAGCCTACGCATCAACGAGAGCCTGGACTTCGACACGGTGCTCCAGAGGGTGCTGGACTCAGCCTGCTCGCTGACCGGGGCGCGCTACGGCGTCATCACCCTCCTCAGCGAATCGGGGCAGATACAGGACTTCCTCTATTCCGGGCTGACTCCCGAGGAGAGCCGGCGGTTCGCCGAATTTCCCAACGGGATGCTGTTCTTCGAGTACCTGAGCAGCATCGGCGAGCCGCTGAGACTGCGGGACTTCCACAGCTACGCCAGGGAGTTGGGCCTGCCCGAGTTCCGCCCGCCGATGGCGGTGAGCTCGCCCCTTCCCTTCCTGGCCGCGCCGCTCCGCCACCTTGGGGAGAGCGTCGGGGCCTTCTACGTCGGCGAGAAGGAGATGGAGTTCACTCCCGAGGACGAGGAGACCCTGGTGATGTTCGCCTCCCAGGCGGCGCTGGTCATCGCCAACGCCCGCAGGCACCGGGAGGAGCAGCGGGCCAGGGCAGACCTGGAGACCCTGGTGAACACCACCCCCGTGGGGGTGTTGGTCCTCGACGCCGGCACTGGCGAAGTCCGCTCCATCAACCGGGAGGCGAGGCGGATCGTCAGCGGCCTGTGCGCGCCGGACGGGACGGCGGAGCAGCTGCTGGAGGCGCTGACCTACTTGCGGGCCGACGGGCGGGAGGTTTCCCTGCGGGAGTTGCCCTTGGCCCAGACCCTGAGCACGGGGGAGACGGTGCGGGCCGAGGAGATCGTCCTGCAGGGTCCCGAGGGTCGCAGCGTCACCACCCTGATCAACGCCACGCCCATCTTCTCCGAGGAGGGCGAGGTCGAGTCGGTCGTCGTGACCCTACAGGACATGACGCCGCTGGAGGAGCTGGAGCGGCTGCGGGCCGAGTTCCTGGGCATGGTGAGCCACGAGCTGAGGACGCCCCTGGCCGCCGTCAAGGGGTCGGTGGATACCCTTCTGGAATCCGCCTCCGACCTGGACTCTGCCGAGATGACGCAGTTCTTCAGGATCATCCGCGACCAGTCCGAGAACATGCGCTACCTGATAGGCGACCTGCTGGACGTGGCCCGCATCAAGACGGGCGCCCTGCCGGTCTCCCCCGAACCCGTGGAGGCGGGCGTCCTGGTGGACGAGGCCAGGAGCAGGTTCCAGAGCGGGGGCGGAAGGAGCAACCTGGTCATCGACCTGCCGCCGGACCTGCCCCGGATTATGGCGGACCGGCGGCGCATCGTCCAGGCGCTGGGCAACCTGCTCTCCAACGCGGCCCACCACTCGAACGAGCTGTCCCCCATCCGGGTGGCCGCAGTGCGGGATGGCGTCCACGTCGCCTTCTCGGTGGCGGACGACGGCGTGGGCGTGCCCGCCGAGCGGCTGCCGCACCTGTTCCGCAGGTTCTCCCGGCTCGACGGCGAGGAGCGGGGACGTGAGATTGCCGGGTCCGGCCTGGGTCTGGCCATCTGCAAGGGGATCGTGGAGGCCCACGGGGGGCGTATCCGGGCCGAGAGCGACGGGCTCGGCCTGGGAAGCCGGTTCACCTTCACCGTTCCGGCGGTGGAGGAGGCCGTCACCCTCCCGCCTCCACGGTCACGCCGGCGCAGGACCAAGACCGCGGAGCGGCCCCGCATTCTCTGCGTGGACGACGACCCGCAGACGCTCCGGTGCGTCCGGGATGCGCTCGTCCAGGCAGACTACACGCCCGTCGTGACCGGAGACCCGGAGGAGGTCTCCCGGCTGATGGCGGAGGAAGCGCCCCGCCTGGTGCTGCTGGACATGATGCTGCCGGGCAGAGACGGCATGGAGCTGATGAAGGACATCCGGGAAGTCTCCGACGTGCCGGTCATCTTCCTGTCCGTCAACGGCCAGGAAGAGGTCGTCGCCCGGGCCTTCGACATGGGAGCGGCCGACTACGTGGTCAAGCCCTTCTCGCCGACAGAGCTTGCGGCCAGGATCAGGGCGGCCCTGCGCAAGCTGCGCAAGCGCGCGGCGCCGGAGCTGGCCCAGCCCTCCGAGCCCTACGTGCGGGGAGCCCTGACCATAGACTATGCCCAGCGCAGGGTTACGGTGGCCGGAAACCCCGTGGAGCTCACCTACACCGAGTACCGGATGCTGGTCGAGCTTTCGGTGAACGCGGGCCGGGCGCTGACCCACGTGCACCTGCTGCAACGGGTCTGGGGGCCGGACAAGGGCGAGGACACCGGGCCGGTGAGAAACATCGTCAAGAGGCTGCGCCGCAAGCTGGACGAAGACGCGTCCAACCCGGCCTTCATCTTCGCCGTGCCCCGCGTCGGCTACCGGATGGAGAAGGGGGAGGAGGCCGGGATCTGAGAGGGGGCTGGGCGGAATGGACTCCTGGATGATTAACGACACGAACCGCTCAATGCGGAGAGGGCATCGGTGACACATCTAGACTTCAGCGAAGAGGCATGGATCGCGCTCTTGGCCGCCGCCTTGGAGCACGTGGCCGCGGAGGCGGAACCGTCTTACTCCCCGCTTCCACCTGACATACCCAGATCTGGTCGAATCGACGAGTTTTGGTCAGCCCTGCATCGTGGGTACCGCGCTCTCGCCGCTCGGGCGAAATACGATTCGGTGGCCTCCATGCAGTTCAAGGAGTCGCATCTGTGGGTCAAGACAGATCCCGTTGAAGCGATGACCATCTTGCGGGAGCATCCCCTCATGAAGCCGGGGCTGGAAGGCTCGGGCATGAACGAAGGAGTCCGACTTTGGATTCTCAACAGAATGCATCGCTCAGACTTGAAGTGGCTCGTCTCGTGTCTCGCAAAACTCTCCGTCAAGGAAGGAGGCGAAGAGGCTGTTCAGCGCCTGCACCGCTACTTGACTGCTGGGGCGAATGGGACCATCCCGGCCCACGAGATTACGGTCATTCACGGATTGGTCGTGAAGACGCGCCTCAACCTACTAGACGCGGGCGCGTATCTAGCCCCATACGCAGACGCCAGAGCGGAGTTCGGCCTGCCCGAAGAACCTGAGCCGATGTCGAAGACGAGCTACCCCGACGCGGCTGTGCTCGTACGCAGCCTTGAGTACGGACCCGGCGTTGCGCCGACTAACGATGATGCCGCCCTGGATGATGTGCAGGTCTCCTACCGCTTCCCTGTCGAATATCGGGTTGACCTTGAGAGCTGGTTCGGCGACAGCAAGCTACTTGTCGACCTGCTCTCAATCGCCAAGCGGGTCCCGCTGCTTTCCCGCACGCGTTACGTCCGCCTGGCCAGATGGATCGAGGAGATGGATCCCAATTTCGCCTTCGGCACTGAGGAGTCCGGCGGCTTCGTCTCCGATGTGTGGCCTCGGCGAGGCCGTGAACTCTCCGAGGGTGACGTAGACGCCTTTTTGGATCTGGCCCGCGGCTGGTACACGTATCCGGACAAACCGGATGCGATGAACCTCGCGATTCGCCGGCTGGCTGCTTCGTTTTCTCGTCCCGGCGGGCGATTCGGACAGGAAGACCGTATTCTCGACGCTGCTATCGCACTGGAGGTGCTTTACGGAGGCACGACCGGCCACAACCTCTCGCAACGCGCGGCAGCACTGCTTGGAGCAACTGCTGCGGAGCAGAAGCGGGCATACGACCAGGCGAAGGGCTTCTATGACGCGCGGTCGAGGATCGTACACTGGAAGAAGGCACCGCCTTCACCAGACATTCTCGACAAGGAGCTTGAGGCAGGACGCGATATAGCCTGCCTCACCTTCTCGAGCTTGCTCAACCGCGACGCGCCACTGAAGTGGGCAGACGTGATGGGAAGCTTGCTACCTGAGACGCAAGCGTACATCGCGAAGGCGAAGAGCCAGCGGAACAAGTAACCCTCTGGCGTACGGCGCTATCGCTTCCGTTCACCTAGCGATTAACTTGGTTGGTCACGTTATGTTCGTCGCTCTCCTCGACGGGAACATTCACTGCTGACCAGTTTTCGTGGGTTGGCCAATTTTCTGCCGAACATCTGTGAATTGGTGAATCAATGTTTCAAATGGAATCGCGAGCCCGCGAATCGTGCCATTCTCCTTCGGCTCGATCTCGTTGAGTAGCATGCAGTAGGTCTCCCGGCCCTCGATTACAACAAGACTAGGATTGAACGGCGCCCATCGCCAGATCTTCCAGTAGCCTTCGACGAACTCTCGTGCACTTTTAATGCAAGCCGCGAATAACTATCATTAATGACATGAGAGAAGCGACGCTCCCGCGCCTCGTGGCACCCAGTCTCGAGGACCGGCTCAGGATCATGCCCGCCGTGGTTGTCACCGGCGCGCGGCAGGCTGGAAAGAGCACTCTCGCCCAGGAGCTTACTCCGGGAAGCCGGCGGTTCTTCACACTGGACGACCTGGACGTATTGGATGCGGCCCGACGCGATCCCGAGGCGCTGTTGGGCGGCGGCCAGCCGGTCACCATAGACGAAGTGCAGCGGGAGCCGGACCTCCTGCACGCGGTGAAAAGGGCCATTGACAGGCGGCGTCAATCGGGAAGGTTCCTGCTGACCGGCTCGGCCAATCTGTTACTGATGCGCCGGGTGTCCGAGTCTCTGGCGGGCCGGGCCAGCTACCTGACCCTTTGGCCCATGACCCGTCGGGAGCAGATGGGGCTGGGTCGGGGCGGACTGTGGGAGGAGCTACTGGAAGCCTGTGATGAGGACTGGCCTGACCTGTTGGCCGCCCGACAGGAAAGGCCGGAGGACTGGCGGTCCCTGGCGCGCCGGGGAGGCTTCCCTTCGCCCGCTCTGCACCTGGAGTCGGACAGGGAGAGGGAGGTCTGGTTCGACGGCTATATCCGCACCTACCTGGAGCGGGACCTGCAGGTGCAGTCTTCAATCTCCGCGCTGCCCGACTTCCGCCGGCTCATGCGGGCCGCCTCGCTCCGCACGGGTCAGCTGGTCAACCAGTCGGAGCTGGGTCGCGACGTGAGCCTGCCGCAACCCACGGTGCACCGTTACCTCAACTTGCTGGAAACGTCGTACCTGCTGGTGCGGCTGCCTGCCTACGCGGTGAACCGCACAAAGAGGTTGATCAAGTCACCCAAGATCTACTGGGGTGACACCGGGGTCGCGCTGCACCTCGCCCAGATGGAACCCGGAGGAGCACACCTTGAAAACCTCGTGCTCCACGATCTGTTGGCCTGGCGGGACACCCGGCTCGGCCGCGCAGAGATCTTCTACTGGCGCACCACCGTCGGCGAGGAGGTGGATTTCGTCCTTGAGGCTGGGGACCACCTGCTACCCATCGAAGTCAAGGCGACCACCCGGCCGCGTCTCCGGGATGCAGCCCACCTTCGCACCTTCCGCGCCGAGTATGGAGACAGGGCGAGGTCGGGCCTCCTGCTGCACGCCGGGGAGGCGCTGGATTGGATCGCCTCCGACGTTCTGGCTGTTCCCTGGTGGCACGTGCTGTGATCTACGTGCACTCGAAGTTCAGAGAATGAGTCACGTCACGCCCATTGGGCGTGACGTACCACAACGTCGGCATCGAGGGATTGGTGGCTGAAGCGTGTATGGTTTCGGCTAAATGCTGGCCCTTTGTCGGCAGGCCGCACGATGGATTGAACATCAAGATTGGAGGTTGCGTTTAGCGATGCCACAGTTCACCACGACAACCCTGGAAGAAGCTCAGAGGCTCACGGGCGGCGGTAAGAGGGAGAAGGAACTGGCCGCATACCTTCAGAGCGTCAACGGCCTGTCCGCTGGAACCGCGGGCAAGGTGGTCCCGTCGGAGGGCGAGACGCTCTCGACGGTCAGGCGCAGGCTGGGGGATGCAGTCCGCAGGTCGGGCAGGGACATCGAGATTAGGCGAACTGAGGACGCGGTCCATTTCTGGATCAGGGAGGGGCGTCGCCGAAGTCGCCCGAGGTCCCGCAGCGAATAGAGCCGCCAGCCAGCCGGTTCAGGTTGGGAGATCTCCTGGGTAGGCCGAGGACAGGTAGGTAGCTTGGCCGGCAATCGGCCGTCTTTGCCGTCTGGCCAGTGCACGCGGCGTTTCCACGGGTACTCGGGCCTGACAGACGCGTCAGTCCAGGTTCATCGGCACCTGGAGCCTCACGACCTCCCCTGGGACCCCGAAGTACTCGGCGACCTGCCACGAGTGGGTGAATCCCCGGTCAACCACCTCGTGCACATCCAGCAGCAGTGCCTGGGCGAAGTCTTCGGCCTCCCGCTCGAACTTGTGGGCGAGACCGGTGTGCCTGCGTATCCAGACATGGTTGCCGGGATGCATGAGCAGGTGCCCGATTGCGTGAGCCATGCACCATCGTCTCCACTCGGGCTCAAACCTGTGGGCGATGCATATGAACTCGCCGATCTTCATCTCCTGGAACTTGCGGAATGGGCGAGGCCATATTTCCAGCTCAAGGATATCGGCCACTCCCTTAGCATCGACCCGGCCGTGGAGCCTGAGCTTGCGGCGCAGCTCCACGGCCCTGCGCTGCGCACGGTTCATCAGCCACCCCGCTTCTTCCTCCTGCGGCGCTCCCGCACGAAGCGTATGAATTCCCGTATCTCCTCAAGGTCCTCGGTCGGAAGACCCGAGACGGAATCCCTGAAGGAGACATCGACCTCCTTGAGAAGCTCGGCCTCGACGACGTTCATGCCAAAGAGCGACTCGGTGCTGACCTCGAAGAGATAGGCGAGTTCGAGCAGGTGGTCGGCGTTGGGCTTCATCTTCCCGGCCTCCCAGCACCACACGGAGTGATTGCTGACGCCGATCAGCCTGGCGACCTGCTTCTGGGTCAGTCCGGCTCTTGTTCTGGCCTCCCTGATGCGGGTGCCGATGTCCTTCCACTTGTAACCGTCGTCCTGCGGCGTGTGCGTGGTCAAGGCAGGCGGTCGGCCGCGGGGGGGAATGTGGTCACGGGAAAAGTATTAGCACGGTAGTTCTTGTATCGTCGGCAATCCTATCATAGAATGAGGCACTAAGTGCACTTATAGTGCCACGAGGGGTGAGATTGTCGCATGTCGCGCACGGGACGGGCGGTCGTCCTACTGAAGAGACGGGTCCTCTGGGACCGTCTGGATCTGCTGAACAGGTCTCAGGGCTGGCTTGCCCGCGAGGTCGGAGTGAGCCCGAGCTACCTGTCGAGGCTGCTGCGGGAGGGCCGTGCGCCGTCCGGCCGAATCCGGCGCCGGCTGCAGCGCGTCCTGGAATTCGACGGCTTCGACGACCTGTTCGAACTGGAGCGCCCGGGTTGAAGCGGCTCTGGCGTTTTCTTCCACCCGCTTCTTGTAGCGGCGGCATCAGGATCGATGACCGTCTCCTGGTCTATGCCACGGCCCAGTTGCCGGCGGACTTCCCCCAGCGCCTGTGCAGGCTCAAGGAGATGACCGGGCTGAGCTGGAACCAGTTCTGCGACGTCCTGGGAGTGAGCAGCAAGCAGATGCGCCGGTGGCGCAAGGGGATAGAGCCGTGCGGCGGCGCGATGCTGGCGATCATATGGGTTGCGTCCCAGGTTTCGGGCGGCCTGGACGTGATCATGGGCGAGGGATTCGCGGCGGTCTGACAGCATGCCCCGCCAGCGCAGGACATACAGGAAGCTGACTTACGTCTTCCCTGAGGAGTTCGGGGAGAGCCTCGTGCGCTTCAAGGAGGCCTCGGGCCTGCCGTGGGGAGAGATTGCGCGTCTCATCGGGACCAACGAGTTGGCGCTCTGGCGGTGGCGGAACGGGGTGCATCCCAACTGGCCGCACCTGCTTGCCCTGCTGAACCTTGCGGAGGGTATGGGGCTGGCGCACACGCTTCCCATACGCAGGGTACGTCCCCGGTAGAAGTCCCCAGCCGAGCTCCACATCGCAAGTAAAGCTGATGTCGCCGCGGTCTGGGTGCATCCCTTCGACCAGTCGACCTCTCTCCGAGTGGACCATTCATCGGTGAACGCGCCTAAGAGACCTTATCGCGAGGTTTTCCCGGGCGACACACTTGCCATACGGAACGATAGTCCTTCCGTGCGTCCGGGGCATGTCGCCTCTGACGCCGGGTGGCAGGTGCCGAGGAGGGAGCGGCGACATGCAGGATGCGAAGAGGCGGAACGGAATTGGAAAGCGATACAGGAAGACACCTGATCCGCGGATCGGGACGGTCACATTCAACCCCGGCCCCGACGCGGAGGAGCGGCTGTGGCGGTTCTTCGACCTGGTGGTGGGGCTTGCGACCGGGGATCAGGTGCGTCCGATTCGGGGAGATACGTCCATGGACGGCCGTGGTGAGGAGGAGGTGTGATGGGTCCAGCAAGTTCTCTTACCGTCATCAGCCTGGGCGGTGGAGTTCAGTCCTCCGTCATGGCCCTGATGGCAAGCGATGGCGCATTCGACCCTCTGCCTGACTGCGCAATCTTCGCCGACACCGGGTGGGAGCCGCCCAGCATCTACACCCATATCAGCTGGCTCGCAGAGCAGATAAGTTTCTCCCTATACGTCGTCGACAACGGGCGCAACCTCCGCGAGGACACGAAGGCTCTCACAAATCACTCGGACTCGCCCAACTATGTCGACATCCCCGTCTACCTGAAGGGACGCAACGGCCAGCCCGATGGGATCGGCCGACGGCAGTGCACTCAGCACTACAAGATCAGGCCGGTCCAGAGCAAGATCCGAGAACTGCTGGGACTCAAGCCCCGGCAACGTATTCCCGCAGGCGTCAGAGTCGAGTTGTGGCTGGGTATCTCCACCGACGAGGCCATGCGAATGAGGGACTCCCGCGACCGGTGGATGAGCAACCGTTACCCGCTCATCGAGGCCGGGATGTCGCGACGGGACTGCGCCGCCTGGTGGGCCGCCCGCTACGACAGGCCCCTGGAACGCTCGGCCTGTGTCGCCTGCCCCTTCCAATCACGTCGCAGATGGGTGGAGACAAAGCGAAGGTGGCCCCAGCTGTTCGCCGAGGCCGTGGCTATCGACACCAGGCTGCGGGACGGGCTGGCGTTCGCCAAGGAGCCTTACCTTCACTCTCTGCGGATGCCCCTGGCAGAGGCTGTTGCTCTCGACGAGGCGCATTTGTCGGCAGGCGGGCAGGCGGACGGGTTCGGGAATGAGTGCGAGGGACACTGTGGGGTGTGATAAGGATAGGAAAATGAACTGCAGCGGTGTTGGCATCACTCCCATACGCGCGCTGTCATAGGCGTCGAGCGTTGACGGCCGTCACAGATCGTGGTACGTTTTTGCTACCACCCCTATCGATTCGACGGTAGGGTCGAGACCGCCCTTCGAGGCGGTCTCTGTCTTTGTGTGGGAGTAGAGATTGAACACCAACCTGTACATAGACGGCTTCAATCTCTACTACCGCGCTCTGAAGGACACGCCGTTCAGATGGCTAGATCTGCGGGAGCTTGCCGAGACCCTCTTCCCTCAGGATTATATCCACAGGGTCTGCTACTTCACGGCCCGGCTTGACGTGCGCCCAAGCAACCCTGGGCAAGCCCAGCGTCAACTCATCTACCTGAGAGCCCTGGCGACACTGGAGGGATTCGATGCCTACTACGGCGTCTTCCGGTCCGGTGTGAAGCGCCGTCCGCTGGCAGATCCGGTGCGCGGAATGCCCACTCATGTCCTGGTCAGGGCCTCGGAGGAGAAGGGATCGGACGTGAACCTCGCCACCCGTCTCCTGGTGGACGGATTCAACGGAGAGTACGAGCAGGCGGTCGTCGTGTCCAACGACGCTGACTTCGCCGGGGCGATGCGGTACGTGAGGGACGACCTTGGGCTCAGGGTCACCCTGGTCAACCCGGACCCCAGGAATGCGAGTCCGAGGCAGTTGGCCGACGCCGCAACCTACGTCAAGCGGCTCTGGAAGAGCCACCTGAGACGGAGCTTGCTTCCCGACACGCTGAGGGACGAGATCGGAATTATCAGAAAACCGGACGGATGGTGAGAGACCTAATAATCACAAACGTAAGCGTCTCCAGACCTGGTGCATTCAGAGATGGATATAACTGGGAGCAGGTCAATCACAGCCTGAATCGCAAAGTGGCCGGAGATGTTGGGCGTTTACCTATTCATAGCATCCATACTGCTTAGCCCAGTATTCCTGTGAATACTTCTGTGGTTTCCATCGTCAGGAGTGTCGTCGGCAGTAGGCCTGACGCGTGATGTCGCGGTGGGTGATCTCACGAGTTGATTGACCGACTCGACAGTTTACTGAGAGGTCCAATGCAAATGACTGGGCGCTCGTGACTAGCAGCGAGACTCTAAGCGACCGATGGGCCCGTTTCATCGGTTCGGATGTCCTCGCCCCCTATGAGCCTGCAGCAATCTCTCAGAATACTGTCACTAACTCGCTCTGGGCGCCCTTGCATTTGTCCAACTTCTAATGCCGTTAGTGTCCTCTGAATAGCCTTCCATACCGTCAATTTGTTGACATATTGTTGACACGGAACTTTTGATTTGCATCCTCATCTAGGATAAACTAGTCTATAGACGGAGCGGGAGACCGGGATCGAACCGGCGACAGCCTGCTTGGAAGGCAGGGACTCTACCACTGAGCTACTCCCGCTTGGAACCTATCTTATCCCACCACCATTGGGCCGCAGGGCCTCGTTAGATGCGAACCTGCTTGGCCCTGCAACTACCACCTCAGCCGCGGCCGGTCACCCAACGGCCGCGGCGACGGCGTCTCCTACCTCCTCAGTGGTCGCGCGCCCGCCGAGATCGGGCGTGAGCGCTGTGCCGCCTGCAAGGACGCTCAGTGCGGCCGCCTCGACCGCGCCTGCGGCCGCATCTTCGCCAAGATGCTGCAGCATCATCGCCCCGGACAGGATCGCCGCGATCGGGTTTGCGATGCCCTTTCCGGCGATGTCGGGTGCGCTGCCGTGCACTGGTTCGAACATTGAGGGGAAGCGGCGCTCAGGGTCGATGTTGCCGCTGGCCGAAAGGCCGATGCTGCCCGTGATGGCGCCCCCTATGTCCGTGAGGATGTCCCCGAACAGGTTGGACCCGACGACCACGTCAAAGCTCCCCGGCCTGCGTATGAACTCCATGCACGCAGCGTCTATGAGCAAAGACTCGGTTTCGATGCCTGGGTAGCCGGCGGCGACGGCTTCGAACGCATCGTCCCACACGACCATGCCGTAGCCCTGAGCGTTGGACTTGGTGATCGAGGTGACCCGCCTCTTTCCGTTCCTGCGTTCGGCCAGCTCGAAGGCGTAGCGGATGACCCGCTCACAGCCCTGTCTTGTGAACACCGCGGTCTGGATGCCGACCTCCTCGGGAAACCCCCGGTACTGAAAGCCCCCGACGTTGGCGTACTCGCCCTCGGTGTTTTCCCGTATGACGACCATGTCGATGTCACCGGGGGAGTATCCGGCCAGCGGTGAGCTGGTGCCCGGATAAAGCGTCGCCGGGCGCAGGCACACGTACTGGTCGAAGGCCCTGCGTATGGGAAGCAGCAGGCCGTTTAGCGTTACGTGGTCCTGGAGGTCAGGGTGGCCGACGGCGCCCAGGTATATCGCATCGAATTCGGCAAGGGTGGTCAGGGCGTCGTCCGGCATCATGACGCCGTTTCGAAAGTACCACTCGCTTCCCCAGGGTAGCTCCGTGTAAGAGAGGCTGGCCCCGTGAACTTTGCACGCGGCGTCAAACACCTTTATTCCCTGCTCCACGACGTCGACCCCGATGCCGTCACCGGGGATGACGGCGATCCTGTGCGTTTCCAACTGTGCGACCTCCGTAGCCTCTGTTCACTCTATGATGACCCGTCGGCCCATGGTGCGTCACGTCCCGAAGTTCCCCAGGCCCCCGAGCGCATGGACAGCGTGAGCATCTACCTGCCGACCAGCCGGTAGATCTTCTCGTCGAACGACAGGACGTAGATCTCGCCCGACTCGGCCAGCCCGAACGAGGAAATCCTGAGATCGGAGTCTATGAGCTCAAGGTGCTCTGTTACGACCGACCCGTCATATCGCAGGGCCCAGATCCTCCCGCTGCAAAAGTCCCCGTACACGTAGGCGCCCCTGAGGGAGGGCAGGCGAGAGCCCCTGTAGACGTATCCGCCCGTGATTGAGCAGCCGTCCTCGCGCCCGTACTGGACCACCGGCCGGGTAAGCCCCTTCGTGCTGCACCCGGTGCGGGGCGAAAAGCAAGAGTTCCCCTCCATGACGTTCCAGCCGTAGTTGCCCCCAGGTTCGATCAGGTCGACCTCTTCATAAAGGCTCTGGCCCACGTCCGCGGCCCACAGGTCACCGGTCTCAGGGTCGAACGAGAAGCGCCACGGGTTGCGAAGCCCGTACGCCCATATCTCCGGGCGCGACCCGTCCCCGGCCGAGCGGAACGGGTTGTCCGGAGGGATCCCGTACCCCCCGCGCTCACCGACGGTCCCGACTTCTATGCGCAGGATGGAACCGAGCAGGGTCGATTTGTCCTGTCCGTTTCCGAAGGGGTCACCGGCCCTTCCGCCGTCGCCGAGTCCCACGTACAGGTACCCGTCGGGCCCGAATGCGATCTGGCCGCCGTTGTGGTTGCTGAATGGCTGGGGTATCTCCAGCAGCACCAGCTCGCTCGCAGGGTCCGCAGCGACTGAACCGGGCGGGACGGAAAAGCGCGAGAGCACCGACCTTCGGGGCTCGGCGGCCGAGTAGTAGACGTAGAAATGACCGCTGTCGGCATACCCCGGGTCGAAGGCGAGCCCGAGCAGCCCCTCCTCGTTTCCCCGGTCGCTGACGCGGTCCCGTATGTCAAGGAAGGTGTCCGCGCCGGCCGGGTCGGGGCCGCCAGCAAAGACCATCACGACCCCGGGCTGAAGGGTCACAAAGAGCCTGCCGCTGCCGTCGCCTGCGTGCGTGAGGTACGTCATCCGGCCAAAGGATAGGGAAGGGAAGACGCGCTCCACCTCCATCGGCTCAAGGGGCTGTACGCCCGAAGTTTCGACCGTTGCCACAGGGGAGGGCGAGGGGGCGACAGGTGATTCGGGCGCCTCACCCGCGCAGGCCGCCGCGGCAAGGAGCGCGAGAAGGCAGAAAGCGAGCTCCGCGGCAGGGGAGGGCAGGGCCCGCGGGGCGATCACGGTCTCGCCTCCGGGCTCATGATGCGTCCGGGCGAAACGTTGGTAACATGTGGCCTCGTCAAATGGAGCATGCTGGCTTGGGCGCGTTCAACTCATAGGATACGCGCGGAGTTTAGGGGCATGCGGCGGCCGGGTGGCGGAGAAAAGGCAGCCAGGCAAACGGCAATCAAACTCTAGCGGAGGGAACAGATGAAGGCAGCAGCACTGCACGAGTACGGACAGCCCATGACGGTCGAGGAGGTCGAGCTGGACGATCCGAAGGACACCGAGGTGTTGGTGAGGGTCGCCGCCTCCGGCGTCTGCCATTCCGACTATGTCTTCGTTGCCGGTAAGCCGTTCTTCGAGTCGCCAAGACCCATCGTCCTGGGTCACGAGGGCGCCGGCGTCGTCGAGAAGGTCGGCGATAAGGTCACCGTGGTAGAGCCCGGGGATCACGTAGTGCTGTCGTGGATATACGCGTGCGGCGCGTGCCGATACTGCGTCGTCGGAAGGCCCAACATCTGCGACTTCGGGCGCGGGCCCGTAATCGGCCAGGGGTACCTCTCGGACGGGACCACCCGCATGCGAAAGGGAGACACGCCATACCATCACTTCCTGGGCATCTCCACCATGGCGGAGTACACGGTGTGCGACGAAAAGAGCGTGGTCAAGGTGCCTGGAGAGGTGCCGCTCGATAAGGCCGCGCTCGTCGGCTGTGCGGTGATGACCGGCGTTGGCGCGGTGATCAACACGGCAAAGCCCTCACCGGGCGAGAGCGTGGCGGTATTCGGCGCCGGGGGCGTGGGCATAAGCGTCATCCAGGGCGCGGTGCTCTCGGGCGCATATCCGATAATCGCGGTCGATAACCGCCAAGAAAAGCTCGAGGGGGCACTTAAGTTCGGTGCCACCCACACGGTGAATGCCACCGAGGACGATCCCGTTGATGCGATCAAGGAACTCACCCTGAACGGAGCCGACTACACGTTTGAGGCGATCGGGAACGTCGACGTGATGCGACAGGCCTGGGACGCGACGGCCAAGGGAGGCACCGAGGTCGTTATCGGCGGTGCCGGCATGGGCGACGAGGTCTCGCTTCCCGCCCTGGACTTTCCGTTCACAGAGAAGGTGATCAGGGGCACCGGGTACGGTGGGGCGCGCATGAGCGTGGACATCCCGAGGCTCCTGGATCTTTACATGGCGGGCCGGCTGAACCTTGACGACATGGTTACATCCACCTACACCCTTGAGGGCGTAAACGACGCCTTCGGTGACCTTAGGGCCGGAAAGAACCTGCGCGGCGTTCTCATTATGTAGCCTGTGGTCGAAAAACCACCGGTGACCGCCTGGGCGGGCCTCCGGATTGTGAGGTACTGGGTACTGTCTTCTGGTCCACCAACCGGTACGGTAGATAGCACCGAGCCGTTCAGCGCCATATCTTCGGCGCTCATACCGGGGACGAGGCTATCCTCCGGCATGGGCACCGTGTAGCGCATCAGGGCATTGTCGGGGGTGACGACGATCTCCTTGACGAAGGACTCGATGAAGGTCCTGCGCTCCGTCAACTCGCTCTTCTTGAGGAACCTGCGCATGTCCTGGGCGTAGGCGGTGATAGTCTCCACCTGGTCCAAGGCCTTTCTGCGCTGCCCCAGGGCCGCCCTCGCCTCCGCCTCCGCCTTCTCAAGACGCTCCTGCCGCTCCCGGTGGTCACGTATGCGGGGCCTGAAGTCGTTGATCTCCATGTCGGTTGTCTCCACGAGGTCGTAGAGCCGGTCGAGCCTGCGGCGCACGTCGGCAAGCTCCGACTGGATGGTCTCCAGCCGCTTGCGGTGCTCGCCCACCACGCCGTCCATCTGCTCGTCCACGACCTTGACCAGGGCGCGGATGTTGGAGTCGGTGAGGATGTTGGAGCGAATCTTGCCGACGACCATCTCCTCGAAGCGCCGGGCTGCGAGCCTGGGAGTCTTGCAGGCTTCCTTGCCCCGCTTCATCAGAGACTGGCAGACGTAGTAGGGGAACTGGCCGCTCTTGGAATACTGGCCGCTGAGCGCCCTCTTGCAGGTCTTGCACTTGATCAGTCCGCTGAGCAGGTAGGAGCTTCCGGCCCTTCGGGGATACACGACCTTGGGGGCGCGGCGGCGCAGCTGCCTGCCGACGCGCTGGAACTGGGTCTTGGAGACGATGGCGGGGAACGCCTTCTCCACCCGCACCGGGTCGGCCCCGTCCTGGGCGTTCACGCCCCACAGGAGAGTCCCCGTGTAAGCCTCGTTGACTAGGACCTTGTGGACGCCGGTCTTGCCCCAGAGCTTTCCTCCGGGGCTGGCGATGCCGTCATCGTTGAGGGCGCGGGTGATGTCCACCATCCCGCTACCCGCCTCGGACATGTCGAAGATGCGCTTGACGACGGGGGACGTATCCGGGTTCAGCTCCAGTGTGGGTCGCTTCTTCGGGCCGTCCTGCACCATGATGCGGCTGTAGCCGTAGGGCGCCTTGCTGCCGACCCAGAAGCCGCGAGAGGCCGCCTCTCGCATTCCCCGCAAGACCTCCTGGGCCAGATTTTCGCTGTAGAACTCGTCCACGCTCTCGATGATGCCCTCAAGCAGCCTTCCGGTTGCCGTGTCTTCGGCCTGCTCGGTGATGGACACCACGCGGATGCCCTTGCGCCTGAGCATGGACTTGAAGGCGACGGCGTGCTCGCGCTTGCGGGTGAACCTGGAGAACTTCCAGACCAGAATCTCCCGGAAGGGAGCGTTGGTCCTGCCGGCCTCGTCGATCATCTTGCGGAACTCGGGGCGGTTGGCGACGCGCCCGCTCTCGGCCTCGTCCACGTACTCGCGGGCAACGGCCTAGCCGTTCTTCTCGGCATAGTCCCTTAGCGCCCGCAGCTGGGCGGCCACGGACAGGTCCACGTCCTGGCGGTCGCTGGACACCCTGGCGTAGAGGGCCACCGGCGTGTAGTAGTGTCGTTCACTCATCTGTTGCTCCTCCTGGTATCTTCCTGTTCGGATTGGCGTGAGCGCCGCATCTGTATCCTCTCCTGCCTGCGCCATTCCCTCTCCTCCAGGTAGAGGCGGAACGCCTCGCGCAGAAGCTCGCTCACGGTTCTGCCTTCCTCTTCCACGACCTGCCGGAGCTGCTGATCCATCTCTGGCGGCAGGGATAGGGTGATGGTCTCTCTGTTTCTCGGCATCCCATTTGTCCTTGTGGTAACACCCGGTCTTACCCCTATTACGAAGGAACCGGGATGCCGGTGTCAAGCGGCGGAGCCCTGTAATCCCCTGTAAAGGGGTGCCCTGATTGGGATAGAATTAGGTAGCAGAAAGTGCGTTGTTGGGGCTTCCTTATCGGGACTCTCAAGTGGCCCACTCCGCTTCTGGGGGCCTACGCCTTGGAGGGTCTGGCCCTGGCGGTGGACCCTGATGCTCAACAGGTGGTTCCCAGGAGCATAATCCCCTACTGGGACGCCTCGGGTGCCCGCAGCGTCCATGATCTTGGACAAACGGAGTGGAAGCAAAATTATTATGGACAAGCTTGCGGAGCTCTTGGCCTTTCTCGACGATGCGAAGATTCCTCAGGGCACTTACAACATACATACTGAAGATTCCACTCCTGTCATTTACAAGTACGTCTCTTCAGAACGCATTACTACGTGCCTGCCGAACGTGGGCGATGGAACTTTGCGAGCCACGCAGCCATCGGCCCTGAACGATCCGTTTGAATGCGCGATATTCAAGGTCTTTGAGGAACAAAGCCAGAAGGAAGGCAACATAGAGCTCGCTAGAATTCTCACCGAGATCAATCCTTCAAGTGCAGTTGGCGAAAAAGACGTTGCGGAAGCAAGGGTCCGATATGGCAGCCTATTCATGCGCGAACTGTTTTCGAGGCAGTTGTCCACGCGATTCGGAATCGTTTCTCTCGCGACTGATCCGCGGCATCCGCTGATGTGGTCTCATTACACCGTCGACGGGTCTGGATTCGCCATAGGCTACGACCTGTCTATGCTGTTCAAACTGAGCAGCCGGGAAGGCTGCTTGCGCCCGGTAATGTATAGGGATAAGCCGAGCATGGTTCTGGGATACGGAACCGTTGGAGATGAGGGCAATGTCAACATCTTCCTCTCGCAAAAGGGTAGCCATTGGAGTTATGAGCGGGAATGGAGGCTGATTGTCAATCTCAACGAGACAGTAGGAACTGGACATACGGATCGACACGAGCAGCCAATCAATCTGTTGCGCATTCCAAACGAGGCAGTAGTTCGCGTATATCACACCGAAAGAACTCCTCCTGGCGTGGTGGATGAAGTGGCAATGCGCCTAGGAGACCCGAACAACAGATACCGAGCCCAACATCCGACAAAGCTGGTCCTTTCGGAAGACGTCTACGGGTATGAAGATGCCGCATCATAGTCTCTGGGCGCCATGACGCAGGACCGCACGGCCTCCGCCCCGGCTGAGGACCGCCAGGGTCGGAGGGGCGCTCATTGGCTCTCCTCCTCGCCTCCGTCCTCGGCCTGCGACCGTTCCGGCTCCTCTTCCATGTAGGAGCGGATGGCGACGCGGGCCAGGATGCGCAGCCCGTTCAGGACCTTCTCCCGCTGCTTGGGGGTGTAGGACGAAAGCAGGGCGTCCAGCGAGCCGTCCTCGCCGGGCCTCCTTCGTTTCCTCTTTTCTTTGCCGTCTCTCATGGGTCACAGTCGCAGCGGCCTCTGTTGGAACCGCTGGCCTCTCGTCTACAGGTTGGGGAAAGGGCCGCCGGACGCGGGACGGACGCGGGGAGGTTGCCGGCGGCCCTTGATGTTGGGGTCTATCCCCTCTCCTTCCCGTCCTCCTCAAAGAGGGTCATCTGGAAGCCCTCTCCCATGAGGATGTCCAGGCCGCCGGGGATCCGGCCGGCGAAGCGGACGAGGGAGAGCATGGGTCCTCCTGAAGGCTCGACGCCGTTCCTGCGCCACCTGCGCAGCTGCTTCTTGTCCACGCCGATGGCGTCGGCAAGGCCAGCCCAGGTGAGGCCACTGGCCTCCTTGAGCCTGCGGAGACGGTCCAGGAAGTCCTCGGAGAGGACGCCGCTCCCGTAGGGAAGCAAGCGTCCCCGGGCGTCGGTCCGGTCGGTGTATCCGTCGAAACGGGGTTCAGCGTTGCGGTTCGTCATCTCGTACCTCCAATCTGAAAAGCTGGTGAAAGTCGTTCAGGCCGAGGGCCTTGAGCATCCTTTTGCGGATGCGTCCCGAGGGCGTGCGCCCCGCGTTGACCAGCATGGAGACGTAGCCGGGGCTGACCCCGATCTCCCTGGCGAGCCAGTTCTGGGAGCGGTTGAGCACCGCCAGCCGCTTCCAGAGCGCCGCCGTGTCGAGCCGGACAGCGGTCCGTCCTCGACGCCTCCGGGGGCCTCTCGATTCTTCGGTTTGGGAAGGCATGGCTCTTCGTTCTCCCTATCGGAAGAGAGGGCGAACTGGACGCCGCTCCCGTCCGGCAGTCGTTCATCACCAGTTTTCGTACCCGCTGCGCGGCAGACTTCGCAACAGGTGGGCGGGCTCCCAGTCGCCGGGGGTGCGCCAGGCGCGTCCCAGCGGCCCCAGGGCGTGTATGGCTGCTCCGTGGGAGACCCACAGCGGGACCGTCACCCCAGCTCGCGCCGTCTGCTCACGGGCGACGCGCAGGAAGTTGGTCGCGGCGATGTCGTCGTCGAAGACGATGAGGACGGCGGGCCGCACGCCGTGGTCGTCGGTGGGTCTGTGGGACGAGTAGTAGCGAAGATAGGGGGCGAGGCGCTGGGACATGGTTGCGGGGCGGACCGCCCTGCGCTCCCACTCCAGGAAGAAGGGCCAGGTCACGGGACCCCGGCGCAGCACGCCGAAGGCGTCAGGGTTGACCGAGCGCATCGTGTCCTCGTGCCTGAAGCGCCTCGACGCCCGGTGGGGCGGGTCGATCTGCGCCAGCTCCCAGCCCAGGGCGAGGCACTGGGTCGCCAGGGCCGCGACGAAGGCGTGGACGGCGGCGGTGTGCTCGATGTTCCTGAGCAGCTGCCGGGTCCTGCCGCCGGAGATATTGCGCCACTCCGCCGGGCCTTCGGGGTCGATGGGAGCGACGCTCCACCGCTTGCGGGCCACGCCCACGGAGGCGCGGTCCCTGCGGGCGAGGACCGCCAGCCCCTTGTCGGTGAGGGCCGGCCGTCCCGCGGCGGCGGGAACGCGGGTCACGAGGCCGAAACCCTCCAGCGCAGTCGCGTAGCGGGAGATGCGGGACTCGGAGACGTTCATCAGGCTCGCCATGTCCCTCTGCAACATCCAGGGCCAGTCAGCGAGCAGGTCGAGGGTGCGCTTCTCGGCGGGCTTGAGGAGGGCCGGCAGGGCGCGTCCCGCGTCCGCGGCCAGGTCGCCGGGGAGGGCCGCCCCCGAGAGCGGTGACTCCGTTGGCGGCGGGTTGCCGGAATGCAGGCCTTTTAGCACATATCGCAGGTCCAGGTCGGCGGAGACCTTGGGCGGACGCCATATCGGGGCATCGGCCCCAGCCAGAGCCGCGTCCCTCTCCAGGGCGAGGAAGGCGGGGACGGAGGTGCGGGCGAGGGTCATTCGGGCGTGTCTCAGCCGCACCTCGTCGGAGACGAGGATGAGGACGGCGCCGGGGAGCGGCCCCTCGCCGAGCCGCCACAGCCGCTTGGAGAATGCCGTGCGGTCGGCGGCTGGTCCCTGCCTGACCACTCCGAGGGTTCTCCCGCCGGAGAGGGTCAGAGCGGCGTCCAAAGGCCCGGCCCGGTACAGCCGCAGCCCTATCGGGCGGGCGACGGTGGCGACTACGGCGGCCAGCGTAGGGTGACCCTGACCGGCCGCCGCGTGCAGCTGACCCCGACGGAGTACGGGATGCTGGCGGAGCTATCTGCCCACGCGGGACGGGTGCTGACCTACGAGCGCCTGCTGGAACGGGTCTGGAGGGAGCGGGGCGACGCCAACGTACGGCCCATGCACACCATGGTCAGCAAGCTCCGCCGCAAGCTGGGTGACGATCCACGCGACCCCACCTACATCTTCACCGAACCCCGCGTCGGCTTCCGTATGCCGCAGGGGGAGACGCGGGAACAGGACGAGGCATGAGCGAGATAAGCAAAGGCGCGGGTGGGCCGCTGTTGGATGCGGTCGGCCATTCAATCTTGTGGCGAATCCGTGACGCCGCCCGCTATTTGGGAACCATTATTCCCATGGTAGCGAGTTCCGGAGACTCCTTCGGTGATGATGAAGGCAAGGAGGGTTTCCGGCACCGATTCCACGAGTCCACGACACCCCAAAGGATGAACAGACTGTTGGTTGCCCACTCGGCAGCGGAGGACGGCTTCAAATTCCTAATCCGAAGGAGCGGAGCGGGCTACTCGAAGACCCATGACTTGATGACTCTCCTCAACGAGCTGAGGGCTTGCGATCCAAGCACCGCCGACGGGCTGGACGATGCCTTCGGGGCCGTGACCGCGTTCTATGGCACCGACGTATCGGACCGGGACCATCGTCACCTGGCCTCGCTATCCGCCTATCTTGAGAAAGTGGGCGATCGCAGCCACTTCGAGCTCATGCGCTATCTCGAATTGGAATCGTCGGTTTATGACCCGGCCCTGCAATACATCCACATCGAGTTTCATCACGAAATTCTGTGCGCCTTGGATGAGGCGATCCAGCCGCGCTGTGGAACCATTGGCAATCGAGTGGAATCTCTCGCACGCACGGCATTCCTGAGAGGCGAACGCTTGTCGTCTGTAGGATCGCACGGTAACGAGTCCGAAGATGCGTATGTGCGGTGGTTCGAAGAGCAGAGCTCGTTCGTAGAAGCAATGCGGAAGCTCACCGCTTGTCGAAGCGCCATCGGTGATCAGCACGCGGACCAAGTTGCGAGGAGCGTGTGCTACGAACTGACCGGCCACGAGGACCTGGCGCTGCAAACCATAGCCAACGGGTTGGTCCGCTCAGAACCAACCCAGCAGGGTGAAATAGAAACCCTCGTACATCAACCAGAAGAGATGGGAAACCGGTTTGTTGCTACACCGGCAGGGGATGTACTCGGGTACATGCGGCCATTGCCCACCGGGTTCTGGGTGGCCACCGACGACCCATCTAAGGGGAGCTCGTCGTGGTTTCGCACCGAGCGGGACGCCCGGCTGTATCTGGCTCACCTGTTCTTTGGGGAACTCTCCATCATTACCGACCGTGGTCGCTATCGCTATCAAGCGCGTAGCAAGCGGCCACATCGTACGCCTCATGATCGCCAATGGATGTCGCCGCACGATTTCAACTGGGCCGAACCCAATACGGGCGAATTTCTCCTCAGATTGTGGGATGCTCGCCACGGATTGCAGCCCGGCGAATACATCAAGATCGACCGGGATGCTGGGTCATCGACAGGCGATCTGTATTGGTGCGGTCACGTTAATGAGGTTGCGGGCCACGTGGTGTACTTGGGCGAAATAGAATTGCGGTACTTAATCGAGTCCGTCGTCGGCCCCCAGATGCCAAAGACGGAGGGGTAGTTGGAAGAGTTGACATCTTCAAGACCACTGATCCACATTCGACTTCAAACCTAGAAGGAGAACCAATATGCCCATTACCTACGGCAAGAATCTAGCCAAGTCATCGCGTGCCCTAAAGTGGAGCGGCACCGTCTTGATGAAGGCATACACAACCCACACGGAGGCATCGGACGTATTTCTGTCGTACCGGCACACCGACGAAGCCACCGCATGGAGCTTGGCCCAATACCTCGACGCGCGGGACATACGCGTCTTCATAGATGTCCACGACAACACGCTCGCGCCAGGCCAAGGGGACCTGGACAACGCACTGATAACCGCCATAGACAACTCGAACACGATGCTAATCGTCGTCTCGGACAAAACCCAGGGATCATGGTGGGTGCCGTGGGAGGTTGGTGTCTCGACTCCCTCTGGCAAACCGAAAGCCCTGTACAAGCCGCGGGCCAGCCGTGCATTGCCGGAATACCTTGAGAAGTTAAAGAAGTTGCGGAATTCGGCAGAGGCCGAATCGTGGGTGACTGCCTATAGCAAGCTCCTCTAGGGGAGTTTGGGAGGTAGCCGATGAGTGGAGATCGGAGGGTGAGGGACGACCCGACTGCTAAGACATTGCTATATGGAGAGCTTGCTCAGCAGTCGAGCGCCTAGCTTTCAACTGCGATGGTGGAATGCGCCCGGACGTCGCCAAGCTAGGGATTAGCATAAGAGCGGAAAAGAGATTCAATAGAAGGCTCAATGCCACTCTAAGGGGTTACCACAGTAGCCAGATTCGCTCAAACTGCGGAGCCAGGTAACAAAGTCCTCAACGACGTCGCTGGGGAAACTGCATCTATGTCCCTGCGTGCTATGGCAGATAGTTTCCCCGCGAAAGCGAGGTAGTAGTGGACCGCTACCTCCCCAGTAGATGAAATCATCGCTGACGAGCATGCGGTTGACCTGCGTGTCGTTCTGGACGTTCCTATTGTTCTGCGTCCCGTTTTCATGGCTGTGGTGCGAATCCAATTGGCGCCACGGAGCTGTGTCGCTCTCGCGGTGGTAGATGTTGTCCCCGAAGGCCTTCTTCATACTGGCATGCATGTCGGGACGTTTGCGGTGGAAGCGACTATCAGCCCAGTACTCATCGAACGACATGGCTTCGGTGACCCTCATCGCGTAGACAAGGCTTCCGTCCCTGCCTTTCGACTTTGAGCCGGTGCCTATGATCCAGTCTCCTATCTCAGCTTTCTTGCGTATCTGTGGCTTACATGTTGCCAGGGTACAGAATCCATAGAACGGATTCGGAGCGAATCCGTAATCCCTCGCCACAATGTATGAGTAAAGCCTGGCGGGCATGGAGTATTATCGGCAGGCATAGCGTTTGATATCGCGGTAGTCCCAGGCAGACCCATCTGGCTGCCGCCACTCGTCGGAAGCGCCATTGATCGCATCGACGATGCTCTCTCCGTTCCATCCGACAACGGCATCACCATGGCGCGTGAGCGCTTCCGGTACCTCGCACTCCTTCGCTCCCCATTCCCATACACCTACAACCCTCTTGCCTTGGCTGTGGGCGTACTCGATTTCCCAATCCACCCACCAACTGTGTTTGGTTTCTGGCGAAATGTACACGACGAGCACGCTCGACCATCTGATGCGCGGCGCCAGAATCTGATACTTGATGTAGTCCTCGTTGGTTGCTGAATTGGGTCTGTCCGATGTGACCGAACCGTTTCGGACAATCATTCCGTGCTTCTCGGCAAGCCCTTTGATCTTGTCGATGCCCTCATTATCCTCGTGAATGTGACTGATGAAGACGTTGCGTATTTCGTCGGTCATGATACCTACCCCCATTTCTCGCGTAGTTTCGTATCGCAGCGCAGGAGTGCCCTATCGCTGCCAACCCTCCATGCAGTCGCCGTTCCAGTTTCTCCCGAATGGCAGACGGCCATTGTCAGGATCGGGTTGTCGCTTTCGTCTTAGGAATGCGTCGTGAATCCAGCCACTCACTTCATCCGGACAATCTGACCAGTCGTGGATTGATGCGAATGGGTCATCTCCGTCGCAATTGTTCGCCAATCTCGGCGGAAGCAGCTGGCTTCGATAGGAGGAACTCCCATAGTCCGGATGACCGGGCAAGAGGATGCCCAGGAGTCCGCATCTGGGGTTCGACCGAGTGTCCCTGAGAGAGGCCCCAATCTCCCAGTCAACGTATTTTCGTTGCCAGGTGCAGCGTCCAATCAACACAACCGTAACCGACACCTGGGCAATGAACTCGTCCCGAATCTGCTGAAGTGTGGATTCAGTGGGAAGGTTCGCACCGGGTATGTCTCCGATGTTCACCGACCGGTCGATGATGTAGTCTCCCATCATGCGAATAAATCTCTCTGTCCAGCTGGTCCTGGTCGTGGTAGTAGCTAACGAATACGTTATGTCGGCGTCTTCTCGGCATCATTCTGCCCTCGTGTCTTCTTCCAGGTCTGTGAGATCCTCCACGCCAGCGATGCTTGCCAGCATGCGATTGTAGTTGCGCAGGTCCTCTTGCAAGGTCGCCAGCTCATCTCTGAACTCACTGCGTATGTCCTCGTCGGCCAAGTCTCCGGCCAGGCGCTTGCCGTGCCACTTTGCTGTAAAGGGCCGGACGATCTGGTTCAAGATGGGGACGGCGATCTTCGTGAAGTTGATGGCCCGTCTGCCGCGTCGACGCAAGACCTCGCGGGTGATGGGGAACAACGAGTAGACGCTGTCTAGCGCAGTCTCCTCGTCCCCTGTCTCAACAGGGAGAGGCTGGGTGACCACCCTGGTCAGCATCTCGACGTAGAGCTCCCAGGCGGCGTCGCTGTCACTAGCGTCAATTGCGATCTCCGCGTTGGCCCAGCTGGGGCCCAGCTTCACCTTCTCCAGCCGGAACTTGGCGAACAGCGCGGTGATGTTGATCCGTTGTTTCATCCCACAATCTCCCCTCAGTGGCTCCCCAGTCCAACCCCGACGCCGGAGGATGACTCGGGTGCATGCTTCCGCCCAGATGTCCTAGCTAGCCACCGTGCCCAGAGTTGCTGATATGCAGGGTTGGTACAAGAGGACATAGCCTCGACAGCCGAATCTGCATCCCCCTTGCGCCGAAATGCTTCAGCTGCGAGGACAGTCATAATGTTCTGATAGGCTTGGGGAGCTGACTCCCAGGACGCCAACCTCTTGAGTTCGGCTGGCCCTAGGTCCGGGTCCATCAGCGGCTCAATGCGGCCTTCGAGTTCTTTGAAAAGCCGTTCCGACTCATCCTTGGGAAGTGCTAGACTGTCGGCATTGAGGGCAACATCTGGCTGCGGTTCTGAGGCGAGTACGCTCTTCGCGTTCCGCTCGTAGACATGCAGGCTGTCGCTGACCTGGTTGTACGTACCACACTCGATGTTCAACCATCCGGCCAGTATCTCCTGTAGGCTGGTGAACTGAACGAGGTTGTACGGAAGGCCACGAAACACGTCATTGCTGCGGATCACCTGCAGCCACTCAAGCTTGCCGTCGCGAACCTTGGGCAACGCCACGACGTTGCACGGGATATCATCATTGACCGGCGTCCCATCGGGGTTCGGCATATCGACTTCGGAGTCCCAGATCTGAAGGACGGCCTGCCTGGAGTCGGGGTTACTTAGTAGGACTCGGTAGGCCCGGTCCAACTGGTCTATGGAGAGATGGCGGCGTATGCGATAACCGTATGCCCCGTGTAGCTCTGGCCCGTCCCCAGCGAATTTTCTGTACTCCTTGCTCCAGAATTCCAGGAATGCCAGGTCGCTTCGGCCAGTCATGATCCACACGACCTCGGCAAGAGCCAACGCGGGGTTCAAGGCTGGCCATCTCGACACTACCCAACGCTGCCGCGGGTCCTCAATGGAGATTGCAGCATGAAGGATTTCTCTGGTCGACCCGCCTCTACCGTTTTGAGCAGCGACTCCGTCCGACTGTCGAACCGCCTGGGCCACCTGCTGCCACACATCATCTGCCGTTGCACCCTGAAAGATCGGGATCATGCCGACCCTCCTTGAGAAGGAATCAGATGATTGATGCCCCACTTGGGTGGGTACCAGTAAGAAATAGGCGTCCCTGAAGGACGGTAGATCTGTTTGATTCGCTTGCGGTCGCTGACCCCTCTGATATCCGGATGCTTCACCCGGGCATACTTGGACACCTCGCAGAAGAGATTCTGACAGTCGATCAGCTGTAGCTGCCGCCCTCCCAGGAATCGGAATCCTATGCCGAGTCTCTCGAACTCCTGCTCCTGTATCTCCGTGACGGCCTTGATGGCGTCTGCCTCCGTCAGGACGCCAAGGTCACTGAAGCACTTGCGGATGCCATCAAGGGCTCCGGGTCCCGGAACTACAAACTCCATCTCGGAGAAGTCGGTGAGATTGCTGTAGTTGAGGTCCGTCACGAACTGGTAGGCCAAGAAGTCGCCGATTGTCGGGTACGACCTGAGAATCTTGAAGGCCTGTTCCATGCGTGGTGCGCCAGCGATCCTTAGTGGCACCTCATCCCCCATCATCCGTTCCAGCAACAGGAGGTGGTTGCGATGCTTTTGGGTATGGCCAAACGAGCTTCTCCCCGACGGCATCATGTATGCCCCTGAGTAGATTCTTGCGCCGGAAGCCTGGGTCTCGGTGAGCGCCTCGTCGTATCTCTCGAAGGAGTAGTCGGCGTAGCAAATCTCCGATAGCCGGCCTTGGAGCATCTTCCACGTTTCGATCTTGTTGAAGAGCTTGAAGAGGATTGTGCGAAAGAACACCTCCTCTGGACTCTGTTCGCCTTCGTAGATGACATGCCTGATGAGGAACTGGCTTACGCGGTCCGATGCCCTGTAGGCATTGGTGAACTTGTGCCTGGCGATGATGGGGTCTTCCGTCCACGGAGCGGGGTGTCCTTCCAGTTTGCGGAAGAAGACCTCCTGCCGTTCTGCCGCGAACTTCCAGTAGCTGCCGTAGACAACTGTCGAGCGGGCGCCTCCCAGCTCTGTGGAGACCGACGGAGCTTTCCCGTCATGTGACAGTAGAGGCAATTGCCCGGTCTGTGCGGGGGTGGAGTTGTCCTGAGCCGACACGTTCCTGCCCACAGCGTCGGGAAGAAGGACTCGAAGCACTTCAAGCACGCGATTCACAGACTCGTCGACTGGCTTGTCATTCTGAATCTGATGGACGGGGTACCGGTTCATCTCGCTGCTGCAGAGGACCTGATAGGTTTCCCGGAGTTGAACCCGATTGTCGCTGTCGAAAGAATCGTTGGACCGGTCTATCAAGAAGACAGCATCGGGCTGAACACCCTTCCAATGGAGACGCTCCACCTGGATAAGGGCGTCCAAAGTCGTCCTCTCGACGCCAGCGACACATCCATAGACCCAAGTGGACCACCAGAACCGGTCAAGGATCACCCAACGACCCTTGCTGAGGTCAGGCAGGATGCGTTGCTCAATGGCATCCAGATGTGCAGCGATGTGTAGGGCTTGCAGGCTGACTGCCGATATCTCTTTTACGCCGTACCTAACCGGGTCGTGGTGGACGTCATAGACTAGCTGGCCGACGGTTCCCACATCCTTCCCGGGAAAGGAAAGGTGCTGACACGGAAGACCCATTTCCTGGAGCCTATCGGCTAGGGCAAGCGAAAGTGTGGACTTTCCGACGCCGTCAGGTCCCTCGAAGACGATCAGACGACCCTCGCTGGTCCGCTTAGGCATGCCGAGGCTCCTCGGGGGCGGCCTTCGGGGAATCCGTCGAGGACGATAATAGCGGTATCCCCGCTCTCATCGACCATGCGGTGGTTGTCCAGTCGCGGATCATCTCTATAGTTGCCCCCTCCCTTTTGCTAGTCCTGTGTTCTGCTGGGTCGGCACGCTTGGCCCAGGCAGGGACATGGTGTCCGCGGCCCTCGCGCCATAGTTTACAATTGAGTGTATTATATCATGAATTGTAAACCGTAAAGGAGGGGGCCATGTTAAGCGAACGTCTCAAGCTCGCCAGAAAGCGCAGTGGCCTGTCGCTGCGGGCATTGTCCGCAGACATGGGAGGCATCGTGTCGGCTCAGGCAATCGGCAAGTACGAACGAGGAGAGATGGTGCCGAGCTCAGCTGTGGCCATCGCCTTGGCAGAAGCCCTGGAGGTGCCCTTGAGCCACCTCTTGAGCCCTTCAAAGGTCTCGCTGGAATCCGTTGAGTTCAGGAAGCTGGCTTCTGCCAGGGCCCGAGACCGCGCGGCGGTGGAGGGAGAGGTCCTCGATCATGTGGACCGCTATCTGCAGGTTGAAGAGATTCTGGGGATCGACGCCACAGAGGGGGAAGAACCGGAGGGAGCACCCTACCGAATCAACACCGTCGAGGATACGGAGTGGGTAGCCGCTTCGATACGGCTCGCTTGGAATCTTGGTGGCGGGCCCATTCCGGACATTACCGCTCTGCTGGAGGAGCGCGGCATCAAGGTGTTCAAGTTCAGCTTACCCGGATCAGTGGATGGCCTGAGTTCTCGCGTCCGCAGGTCTGGTGGAGCCGACGTGCCAGTTGTGGTCTGCTCCACGACCAAGTCTCTCGAACGTCAACGGTTCACCATCGCCCACGAATTAGGACACTTGGTCCTGAGTATCTCTTCAGATGTCCCGGGAGAGAAGGCCTGCAATCGCTTTGCCGGCGCCTTCCTTGCACCCGAGGAGGAACTCGTGCGCGAAGTGGGACGGCGACGCTTGAACTTCGGCTTCGCTGAACTTGTCGAGATTAAGCAGATGTTCGGCATCAGCGCTGCGTCTCTGGTCGTCCGAATGCGTGAGCTAGGCATCATCGCACAATCTACGTATCAGGACATATTTAGCGGCATCGGAAGCAATTGGAGGACCGATGAGCCATGTCCTCTCAAACGAGAGGAGAGCCCCACGCGTTTTCGCCGCCTGTGCTTGAGAGCACTGGCAGAGAATGAGATTTCGGAATCAAAGGCTGCGGAGTTGCTCAGACTGAGAGTCAGTGAGATCGAAGGCATCATGGCTGGTTCGGCGGCATAGGGGTATGGATGAAGGTCCTCGTCAGCGACAGCTCCATCCTGATCGAGTTCTCAAAGCGAGAACTGCTGGATAGGATGTTCCAGCTTGAGTTTCAGTTCGCAGTGCCGGATCTGCTCTTTCATGAGGAACTGATTGACCTGGGTGCGTACAGCCGACAGGACCTGCTCGGCTTTGGATTGAGGGTGGAATCACTGGACGCCGAAGGCGTGGGAACGGCCATCGCCTACCAGTCCGAACGGCCGGCTCTGAGCCTCGTCGATTCCTTTGCTCTCGCAATTGCGGATCGTCAAGGATGGCCCCTACTAACGGAGGACAGAACCATGCGCAGCGTCGCTCAATCCAAAGGGATCGTACATCGGGATGCGCTGTGGGTCGTCGACAGCATGCTGGATGCCGGAATTCTATCGACGCCCCAGGTCGTGGCGGTGCTCGAAGCGATGCAGGACGATCCGAGATGTCCCGTTCCCAAACCTCAGCTGGCTGTTCGGATTCGCCGACTTAAGGTTTGAGTTGTGCCGATCTCGGGCATACTGAGTCAAGGCCGATCATATCGCTAGCGGAAGGAGGATAGACAGACGTGACTACATACACTCCCACTCCCATCTCAACAGAAGCTGTCACATTGCCACAGGAACTCGACGAGCTCGTCGAGCAACTTGCGGAGAACATTCACGATCACTGGGCGAACCAGCGCATCGAGGCTGGGTGGACCTACGGACCACAGAGGAACGATGCCCGCAAGACTCATCCTGACTTGGTGCCGTACGGAGTCCTCCCCGAAGGCGAAAAGGAGTACGATCGGACATCTGTCGTTGAGACCCTTAAGGTAATCCTCACGCTCGGCTACCAGATCGTATCTACAGACAACAAGGCCTGAGACGATGCCCGACTATCAGCAGGGGACGCTCAACGCGATCCGTAGCCGGCCCGACTGCGAGCGCGCGGTGGTATTTCTGCACGGCTTTTCGGGCGACCGGGACGATACTTGGGATCGTCTACCAGGACTCCTTGGCACCGTTGTTCCCGATTGGGACATCTATACGCTGGGCTACGCAACCACGTTCTGCCCGGATCTTCTAGGTGTATGGTCCGCCGACCCCGACCTTCCCATTCTCGCGACCATGCTGAAGACCCAAGCCCGAATCGCGCCGCTCAGGCGCTACAGCGCAATTGCCCTGGTGGCTCACAGCATGGGGGGACTCGTCGTACAGCGCGCATTGGTCGATGACGCCGAGCTGGCTCGGCGCACCGACAAGGTAATCCTATTCGGCACACCAAGTGCAGGGCTACGTAAGGCGTCCTGGGCGTTCTTCTGGAAGCGGCAACTGAGGAACATGGCAAAAGGCAGCGAGTTCATCACAGAACTCAGACGGGATTGGGACGCGCGATTCGAACCAGAGCCGGGATTCGACCTTATGGTCGTCGCGGGTGAGCGTGATCAGTTCGTGCCCTCAGAATCCAGCCTTGCTCCCTTTCCACGTCACGTCCATCACGTAGTCCCAGGAAACCACCTCTCTATGGTGCGAGCGGCCGATTCCGATGCTCCGAGTGTGAGGCTACTGATGTCGGCCCTGTCGGACGTACCAGTGGCACAGGATACAACCGCTCCGCTGGCACTCGCGGCCGAGGTACCCGACGCTGCAGCGTTAACCCATATCGAAGCGCGCGGAGACGAGATGTCTCAGCAGGAAGTCGTCCGCGCCGCTCTTGCTCTGGAGCAAAACGGCAAGCGTGACGAAGCCATGGCGCTGCTGCAGCGCTATCAGACGCTTGGAACGGATGTCCAGGGTACTCTGGCAGGCCGCATCAAGCGCCTGTGGATCGGAAACGAGGACCCAGGCTTCGCGCAGCATGCGTTGGCCCTCTACCAAGAAGCTCTAGACGCGGCACGCAAGATCGGCGACCGGAGTCAGATCTACTACCACTCCATCAACGTTGCGTTTCTCGAATTCGTCGCATTCGATCGGGCCGACCGAGCGCGGGAGATGGCGGAGTTAGCTCTTGAGAACGCCTCCCTGGACAAAGAGAACGCCTGGAGCGTTGCCACGCAGGCCGAGGCGAACTTGTACTTGGGTGAACGGGACCTAGCTGTCGACCTGTACCGTCGTACCCTCGAGTTCGACACTGAACCATGGGAGCGTGCTTCGATGGCCCTTCAGGCAGCGCAGATCGCCAGCAAACTCAAGGACAGACAACTGGCCGACAGGCTTGAGGACATCTTCACCCCTACCGCCCGCCAGTCGAACAGGATATTTGTGTGCTATAGCCACAAAGACAAGGAATGGAAGGACAGACTCTGCCAGATGCTGGCGCCCTTCCTACGCGATGGAAACATCGAACTGGAACTCTGGGTTGACGACCGGGGGATTCAGCCTGGCGAAAATTGGCACAGAGAGATTCAGAGTGCCCTCAAAGCGGCAGGGGTTGCGGTTGTGCTCGTGAGCGCCCCGTTCCTCGAATCCGAGTATGTCATGAAGTACGAATTGCCGGAAATCATCAGCGCCGCAGCAGATGGGAAGCTCCGGCTCTTATGGGTCTATGTCTCCTATGCCGCGTACGACGCCACGGAACTCGAGTCGTTCCAAGCAGCTCACGATGTGTCGCAACCCCTGTACGTCCTAGGGCGTCCTGAGCAAGACGAGATTCTCTTGAGAGTGGCGTGGAACATCAAGGCCGCCGCCCTTGGGGCGACGGATCGCTTCAGGGGTCAAGACCAGTAACGACCTTGTCTGCCACGCTCAGCGGCCCGTCGCATTGGTTGCGGACTGGCCCGGGGTGGAGAGAGTAGGTCAAAATCCGCGGAAAGCGCTGGCACCGGGTCTCTCAGGATCGCAGTGGGTCTCTTGTAGCCGCCCCTGAAGGCTCCGCTCGCCAACATGGAAGCTTGTCTCAACTCCTCGTAGCTCACACGAATCTACTCCGCTGCAACCTGTTAGAATTGGGCAGTGTCTGAGCGCGGTAAGAATTGGGATAAAGGGGTAATGGATGGCTGTCAAACATAGGTGCTTCGTTTCGTACCACAAAGTAAACTCCACCGCCGTGAAGAACTTCGTTGAAGACTTCTCGGACGTCTTCACCGCGAAAACAGTGGGAGTAACAGACGAAGACGACTTCATTAACTCCGACGATAGAGATTACGTCATGAGGCGCATTCGCGAGAAGTACCTAGCGAACGCGACAGTTACGATAGTGCTGATCGGTGAGTGCACTAAGGCTCGGAAGTACGTCGACTGGGAGATCGCATCGACGCTGCGAAACGATCCTGTCAACGGCCGGAGCGGCCTGCTGGGCATAAACATGCAGAGTGTAGGTAAGCGGTGGTTGGCACCGCCTAGACTCGAAGACAACTACGACAGCGAGGACAAGGATGGATCATATGCGCTCTATAGAACTTACCCAAGCTCGAAGCAAGTTCTGCGCAACGCCATCCAGGCGGCGTTCGACCGGCGTACAATCCACGCACCCGACAACACGCGAACTCTGTTCAAGTACAACCGGCAGTGCCCTTGACTCGGACTGAGAAGTACTGTCTATCATCCAACACAGCTTTACAAACTTCCCAGCCACAGTTCAAAGATGGTTCTGTCTATCGTCAAAATAGACCCACCAATACCTGCTTACCCGTCTTTCATCGATAAGCCATCGCCGTTGCGAACGCTATCTTGCCTCACTAAGCGCAACGAGGACTCCTCAAAGGAGTAGCGCATGCAAGCGGACGGAAAAAGTGACGACCGTCGAATCTCGCAGAATCTAGTGGCGTACGATCAGTCGGAGACCTTTACCAAGATCAGCAATTACTTCGAGTCGGCATGCCGCGCCATGCGAAATGAACGTGAGGCGAAGAAGAGTCTTCTCGACAATCCAGCAGATATTGGCCAAACCGTTGAGACCATATACTTGGATTTTCTAAAGCAACACATCCCCGCCGTTTGCGACGTTCTCCAAGGTGGGTACGTATTTGACGTTGAAGGGTGTCGCTCTCATCAAATGGATATCATTGTTCACAGTGGTAATGCTTACAGGTTCAGAGACTCTAGCGGGCTAGCGTGCGCCACATTGGAGGGGACCGTCGCGAACATCGAAGTCACATCATATCTCGACAGAAGGAAAATCGACGGTGATCTAAAGAAGTTCGCGTTCATTCCACCCACTAGACAGTTTAGAGGCCTGGGCAATCGAGAGGCGTTCAAGAGCATTGAGGGGGTTCAGGAATGGTGGTCGGATACCCCTTACAAGGCCGTAGTCGCATTCGACGGAGTAGACGCTAAGACAGCATTGGAGCAGATCAATTCGTTCTACTCGATTAACCATCATGTGCCAGTCGCTCGGCGAATCAACATTTTGCATATGCTGGATCAATATTGCATCATCAAATCGGACTTTGATGTGCATCCAGACATCGATCCTTCACAACGCGGGGAATACACTGCGGTAGGGAGTGGGCGAGTAGACACCCTCGCGACATCGTTGATTCTGACTCGAATCTCACAACTGCTCCATCTTGTGACTCGTAATGCATATACTTCAAACGACTTGCGCCGAAATATAATGAAGAGCCTCCCTAGGCTGTGGTGTGGAAACTCTATTCCCGTTGAGAGAAGCGGATGACAACCGTGACCACCCGTGCGTTCTTCCGCTCCCTATCGCCTAAATTAATGATCCTCAAGGACTCAGAATGTTCGCAGTCTCCCCAGCCACATCTCGAAGACAGTGCCATCTACCGTCCACTCAGGCCCACTAGTGGGGACTCGAACCGCGTGAAGGCCTTTAGGTGCTGTCGCATGTCCTAGAGCGCAAGATCTATTGCCCCCGAGTATCGAATCTCTCCGTTGTGACTGCCCCCCGTCAATAAAGGCGCAGGACTGGTCATGGCATGTTGAGCGGCGGGATGTCGTTGCTCCTTTGGAGAGGGCGCTCGCCGCCGGCTTGGTGCGCGAGCAGTACGATGTACTCAGCAGGGTGGGTAATAGGCACGACTTGGATGCTGGGCTCTGGGTCAAAGTCCGGGAGGCGTTCGCTGCGCGCTTCCCACCATTAGGCTACTTCCTTTGAGCAATTTCGACTTTCCTACAGGCCGAGCGGGAGATGTTGATGGAACTAGGGGTGGCAGGCGCTTGAAGTGGAGCCGGAGGTTCGTCGAGACGCAGTGTAGCGCCGCCGGGGTTCACCCAGGAATGCTAGAGCAGTTCGCGCTATGAATAGGCTGAAGTACGCTGCGTCAGGCCGACTGGGGTTCTGGGACTCTCTGCCCAAGGTCGATGCCTTACGCTCCGCCATGGCCAAACTGCTGGAGACCCACTCCCATGCGGTCATCGAGGCTGACGCGCATCCCCTGTCCGAGACCAACGACCCCGCGCTGGCGGCCATCACGGCCGTCTGCGACAAGATCGTCGCCCGGGGCAACCCAGTTTTGGTGGATCCTGGTTTCGAGAGAATGCTGTTATCCGGACCCGGCGCCGAGTTTTTCGAGTTCCGCGAGTTCGTAGACGAAGCGGAAGTAGGGTTCCACTTCCAGAAATCACTGCTGCCTCGCGGAAGCTCAGGCGAACTCTTGGACGCGGTCCAGGACCTGCTGGACTTGCCCTATCGCGAAGACTCGCAGCTGCCGGACCAAGCGCTCTCCCCCGAGTTGCGGAAGCTCTGCAGCGACGAAGAGGATGCCTTTTACGACGGCCTTATTTCGGCCCTGGGGCCATGGGCGGCGGGGTTCATCCAGCGGCAACCACTGATACTCGACCTCGTGGACGGAGAACTACCTACAGGCCTCACCGGCAATCGGGTGGACTTCGTCTTGCAGATGAGCCGCGTGCGCTGGGTCTTCGAGATTGACGGGGCCCAGCATTTGAATCCTGGCGAACGGAAAAGGGATAAGTTGCGGGACCGCACCCTGCAGCGTGGCGGTTGGAAGGTCTTCCGTGTTCCTGCGGTTGCAGTGCGCTCCGGTCCAAACAAGTGGCTCAGGAAGATGCTAGAAAAGGCGGACGCAGAGGAACGGCGGTCTCTGCGTGCGGAGAACAATTTGCGCTCTGTGGATGCCGCGATAGCGCGCTCTATCGTGCATCGGGCGGCCTGGCACTTGGTCCTGATGCCGCTCGCGGTGCAGCGCTGTCTGCGCGGCTTGTTGAAGCTCTACTCCCATGGCGCGCTGGGTTCGGGCGCTCAGCGCGTGCTGGTTGTCGAGGAAGATGCGCCCGTTGTGGTGGACGCCTTCCGTTTGCTCTTGGAACTGTGGGGCGTGGTGTATCGCCTGTCGCCGCAGCGGGGTGTGCCTCCGCCGTTGGTGTGTCTGGATGTTATCGGCAAGGGCGGGCCATCAGGCGATGGCCTCTCGGTCCGCCAGGTAAGAAAGCCTGAAGGCGATTATGACGCCGTCATCTCCCACAGCCTGCTGTTGGGGGAGGGGCGGGTTGGCCATCTGCTGAGTCGGGTAGCGCCTCAGCGGGCGGGAGGCGTGGTCTGCATCCGTCGGGCGGTTGGCCTCCGCCATGGCGAGCGCCGCCTACAGCGATCCGAGAGCTTTCACTACGAACTGGATGGCGATTCCGCAGTCCAGGTCGATGCGATGAGACGCCTCCTGCAGGTGGTATTTCGGAAGCGGGACTTCCGCGAGGGCCAAGCGGAGGCGATTCGGCGTCTGCTGGCTGGCGAGCCTGCCATTGCGCTATTGCCCACAGGCGGCGGAAAGTCACTCATATACCAGTTCGCTGGGATGCTGTTGCCCGGAATGACGGTGGTCATCGACCCGATCATCTCGTTGATGAACGATCAGGTCATGAACCTGCAGCGCTCGGGCATTGACCGGGTGGGCGCCGTGTCGGGCCAACTGGCAGCGGGGGACCGAGCGGAGCTGCTAGGCCACATGGCCGCAGGCGACCTTGCGTACATCTTCATCGCGCCCGAGCGGCTGCAATCCGAAGAGTTCCGTGTGCAGCTCCGTTCGGCGTGTGGCAAGACGCCTGTCTCACTGGCGGTAGTGGACGAGGCTCACTGCCTTTCGGAATGGGGCCACGACTTTCGGCCCTCGTACCTGCACCTGCCGCTTAATCTACAGCGGCACTGCTCGGACAGGCGAGGTGTGAAGCCCACTCTGGCGGCGCTAACCGGCACCGCGTCCTTCGCAGTGTTGGAGGATATCCAAGCGGAACTGGGGATTAACGACGAAGGTGCGACCATCCGCCCTGAATCGTTCGACCGGCGGGAGCTGAATTTCGACGTCCTGCGGGCCCCCCGGCAGGGACGGCCTACGGCACTGAAGCAAGTCCGGGAGGATCTGCCCCGGCGTCTGGGCGTTGACGCCGAGGATTTCTACCGACCAGGCAGAGGAGGCGAAACCGACTGCGGCCTGGTGTTTTGCCCTCACGTAAACGGGCCACTGGGCGTTGTGGCCGTTGCGGCTGGCCTTACACACGGCAACTACTACGCTGGCGACAAGCCAGGGACCTTCGAGGGCAACTGGAACCACCATAAGGAGGAGATGCAACGCTATTTCACACAGAACCAAGTACAGGAGCTGGTGACAACCAAATCCTTTGGGATGGGTATCGACAAGCCTAATGTCCGCTACACGGTGCATTACGGAATGCCCGCATCGGTCGAGACGTTCTACCAGGAGGCGGGACGCGCCGGTCGTAATGGCAAGCAGGGCTACGCGCTATGCACCGTGCTTTACTGCGACGATAGCTGGGAGCGGGCGCAGGCCATCCTAAACGAGCCGGACCACCGGGCAGCGTTGCGGCATTTGAAGAAGGTGCCGCGGGACCACCAGGGCGACGTGTTCGTCCACTTGTGGTTCCTTTTGAATTCCTACAGGGGTCGGGAGGAGGAGAAGAGGGGCACGCTGGAACTTTGGAATGGGAGTCTGGCTGGCGCGTTGTGCGGTACCTCTGTCGGCGGGCTAGGTTATGCAGAGGTCCGTTTCGGCCAAGACCGGGACCGTCAAGACAAGGAAAAGCGCATATACCGGTTGGCGATGCTGGGACTGGTGGAGGACTACACAGTTGAATGGCGACTTCGTCAGTTCCGGGTCACATTGCGCCACGCGGGCGCCGAGGGGGTGCGGGCCAAACTCAGAAACTACCTGACCAAGTACAAGTTCCCGGATCATGTGGAGAGCTTGCTTGGTCCACTGGCCTCTGACAGCGTGGACAAGGTGGTTGAAAACGCGATCGGGGTGTTGGTGGACTTTATCTACGATGAGGTCGTCGCCAAACGCAAAGAGGCGATACGCACGATGGCGCAACTGTGCCGGGACTATCGAGATAGCGAGAGCTTTCGCGGTGAGATTCTGGCCTACCTTCAGGAATCCGAGTTTTCTGCATTGCTCAACGGGTGGCGGGGCCGTTCCTTCGAGCAGATCGGGTTGCCGGCCGTGCGGGAAGTGCTGGATCGCCTTGATGCGCCGGACGCACTACGGAAGCTCATCGGTACCACCCGCCGGGTACTCGAAGCAGACCCCAGCAGTATTGCGCTGCGCTATCTTTCGGTTTGCGCTCGGGCAAGCAGCCATTGGGAATCAGACGGCAGTGTTGTGGAGGAGACGAGGGCTTTGCTTGCCCGGTTGCCCAACGGCGCATCCGACCCAGACGCCGTGCGGATGGAAATGCTGCACGATCTGGAGCAACGGCGCCCTTCCCTCGTAGGGAGGGTTGCGGCCGTGATGATGTCCGCTGACGGCGGCGACGCCCTGGCCCGCCGTTTATTGTCTAGCAGCGAGCAGTTAGCCGGAGTGGTCCATCTGGCCGCTCTCCGGGCTTTGGCTGACAATGCAGTAAGGGCGACAGCAAACTCACGCGGCTTCTACGATCTTGGGCGGCCGGGAGGTTAGTGATGACAGAGAACGCGGATCATGGGCTGAACGAGACCATACTGGCGGCTGAGGCGAGCATCCTGAAGATCTCAGAAGAGTTGGCGCGAATGAAGAGGGCGAGCGACCTGCTGGAGGACGCCGGTCAACATTCGCAACAGCTGCGAGATGCTACGGGAAGGCTGGTAGCGGAGATTGGAATTCTCGTTGAGAGCAGCGGCCAGATCATGACCGCCATGAACCAAGTGGACATGAAGGGTGTGGTTTCGGAATTACGCGCAGACCTGATGCAGCGCCTGGATGGTCTCGAAGCGGAGGTCAAGTCCGGCATCGTTGAGCAGGTGAAGGCCGGGGACGACGCTCTGGTGCAAAGGCTTGATGCGCTTGGCTCGCAGGAGGCCAAGACAGCGTCGGAACTACGTGCGGCCTTGACGCAGCGTCTGGATGGTCTCGAAGCGGAGGTCAAGTCCGGCATCGTTGAGCAGGTGAAGGCCGGGGACAATGCTCTGGTGCAAAGGCTTGATGCGCTTGGCTCGCAGGAGGCCAAGACAGCGTCGGAACTACGTGCGGCCTTGACGCAGCGTCTGGATGGTCTCGAAGTGGAGGTCAAGTCCGGCATCGTTGAGCAGGTGAAGGCCGGGGACGACGTTCTGGTGCAAAGGCTTGATGCGTTGGACTCCTATGTGGCCGAAACCCGAAGCTTAGTAGAGCAATGGTCGAAACGGAAAGGGATCCTTTTCTAGCGTGCCTTCTTCATACAAAGCATTTTTCGAGTGGACTGGCCTCAGAGCTTTTTCTTGATCCTAATGTTGGCGTCATCAGCTGATGGCCGGGCTAATCATCATGGAGCCTCTAGGCCCTACCAAGCAGCGGAACCTTATCCGGTTCATGGGCGAGGCTGGTGCGCTAACCATCGCGGGGATCGAAAATCCGAAGATGCAGAGATTGACTGTGGGCGAGATCATCGAGGGCAAGCGATTCAAGACGCCTACGATCATGGGACGGCACGAGAGGCAGCTGATATTCCCCAGCACGCCAGCCGTTGGGGTGTGAACGAATGAATGACAAACAACTGAAAAAGACATTGCAGTCCGTGGGCATGACGTGTTTCGTGAAATATTTCCGACTGTTCGCCAACCTCTCACTGTCGGACGACTATGTAACCAGACAATTGTTAAAGAGCGAAGAATGGGATGAATCTGCGGCCCGCGGGTTTCGCGTGCGGGGTGCGCGCCGCATTATTAGGGCCGGAGGATCCAAAGACGCATTAAAGCTAATCTCGGAGTCCAAGAGACTGGCCCACTTACGACCATGCGTGGATTCCCTGCTAAGGGAAGTATAAGCACCTAACTACTTATCCCGAGCGAATTCTCGAAGAGTGCAGTAAACGCTGTACTGTGGAACTCTCGTTTCCCCAGTGACCTTGTATCTTGATTCTTGTTCAGGACACTCAGTCCGCCATGTCGACAAGGGTGCGGCAGACCGAATCCCCCCTGGTCATGTAAGACCGTTGAAAAGCGAGGGTCGCCGCACCCTTCCCGAATGGAGCCCGAACAGCTGCCTGGGTTAACCAAGCCCGCATCTTGCAAGGACGGGCCAGCAATTCACAGGAGGTAGTCATGGAACAGGAAGCAATCTACGTAGGCATCGATGTGGCCAAGGCGCAGCTGGATGTTGCCGTCCGTCCCACGGACGACAGGTGGGTGGTCCCCAATGACGATGCGGGAATCCGTCAACTGATGTCCCAGTTGACGGCTCTTGAACCGGCCCTGGTGGTGCTGGAAGCTACAGGCGGCCTGGAACTGTCCATTGTGGCGGCCCTGGCGGCCGAGGAGTCGCCGGTGGTCGTCGTCAATCCCCGGCAGGTGCGAGACTTCGCCAAAGCCACCGGCAAGCTGGCCAAGACCGACGCACTGGACGCGGCGGTCCTCGCCCACTTCGCCGAGGCGGTCCGACCCCCGGTACGCCCCCTGAGGGGTGCCGAGACACAGGACCTCAACTCCCTGACTGCCCGAAGGCACCAGGTGATGACCATGCTGGTCTCGGAGAAGAACCGCCTCAGCGCCGCCACTACCGTCGCTGTCCGTCCCCGCATCGAGGCACACATCGCATGGCTTCAGCGGGAATTGGACGATCTGGACAAGAGCCTGCGGGAGACTCTCCGTAAGAGCCCCGTATGGCGTGAGAAGGACGACCTCCTGCGCACCGTCCCCGGCGTTGGAGAGCAGCTCTCTCTCACCCTCCTGGCCTACCTGCCGGAGCTGGGCACTCTGGACCGCCGGCAGGTCGCCGCCCTGGTGGGAGTGGCTCCCTTCAACCGGGACAGTGGCACACTGCGAGGCAGACGTACCGTTTGGGGTGGGCGCGCCCGGATCCGTGCAGTCTTATACATGGGGGCGCTGGCGGCCAGTCGCTACAATCCCGTCATCCGGGACTTCTACCAGCGGCTGGTGGCTGCTGGCAAACCGAAGAAATTGGCCCTCACAGCCTGCATGCGCAAGCTGCTGGTCATCCTCAACTCCATGCTCAAGCATCGCTCTCCCTGGCGCGCTCCGCGCGCCAGGACTCCCGCACTCATCGGCCTAGACCCTTGACTCTAAAGACAGCTGCTGTGTCGTTGTTCAGGGAAAATGTCCGGACAGTTGTTCAGCGAAATTGTCCGTCGCCGCGGTTATTGATGGTATCGGATAGGGCTGTGGCGGGCTTAACCGGTGTGTACAGGGCAGGCATGCCAGTTCTTGGTGACCATGGCTGGAGCCGTTGACACGGCTGGGGGAGGTGGGGCGATTCCCCATGACACGTAGAAACTCCGGACGTGGAGGCGCCTCCTGCGCCTCGATCAGGTGCCCCTGGTATTCGACCAGCAGTCGACCATCGGTGCGCTCAAGGACTTCCACATGTGCTCCGGCGTAGCTGGTCCGCTCCATGCCAGGCAGCAGTTGCAGGGTGCGCCATCGGTGCCTGACCGTGTTGTCCCTTGCCACCTTGCGGTGGAACCTGAAACACAGAGCCTGCTCGACAGCGGCCGCTGCCAGCGGCTTGCGATAGGCCACATACGACTGCGCCGCCGGGACCCCGAACTGCTCGTCGAACCTCGGCAGGTACCTGTGCGAGACCTCGTTGGCATGTTCCATGGTCTCGACCTTCGTCAGTCGCAGCTCGGTGACCAGCCTGTCCTGGAATGTCCCGGCCACACGCTCGACACGCCTCTCGGCCTGTGGCGACCGGGCCAAGATCTGTCTTATGCCCAACCGCTGCATGGCCCGGGCGAACTGGGTCGGTCCGGGAAGCTTCTGCCGAGGCGGTGCAGGGTCTTTTGAAGACAGCGTGACGATCGCTGTAGAGAGCAAGGGGTACCCCTAGGCGCTCGATCATCCCCTCGATCAACAGCAGGTATCCCATAGCGTCCTCTTCCGGCCGAAACAATGCACAGGGCACCGTCCCGGTCGCATCGTCAACGGCCAATAGCAGCGCAAAGCGGGGGCCACGATCCTCCAACCACCGATGGTGGCTACCGTCTACCTGCACCAGCATCCCCTCCTGGGGCATACGCTGACGTCTTACGCGGTGTTTGGGTGGACGGCGACGGCGGGGGCTCGCAATTCCGGCGCCAAGGGCGATCCGCCTCACCGTCGAGCGGCTCAGGAATATGCCTTCACGCTCCATGAGCAACTCGGAGAGGTGCGTGCGGTTCGTACCCGAATAGCGAGTCGCTGCCAACGCCAACACCTCGGCAATCGTCGCCTCGGATGTGGCGTTGGCAGGTCTACAGCCTCGATTCCCGTGGACCAGCGCGGCGGCTCCCTCCTCCCGGTAGGTCGCCAGAATGCGCCTGACGTGGCGTTCGCTGATCCCCAATACCTCGGCTGCCTGGCCAACCGGCAACTGGCCGACCAGCACGCTGCTCAGTACCTTCAGTCTCGTCTGTTCCTGCTGGCTCAATGTCACTCCTTGCATGGAATGACAATTTCGCTGAACAGTTAGCTACGGACATTTTCCCTGAACAACAACAGAGCCTGCCCCCCAATTCTGGTCCAGCCTCAATGTTGGTGAGCTGGACCTTTGAAAGAGAAGGGGATATATGGCAAGGCGCAAGCACAGGCCGGAGCAGGTGATAAACAAGTTACGGCAGGCCGAGGTGGCGATGGCAGAGGGCTTCCCGGTGGCCGCGTTAGCATATCGGCTGGTACGAAAGATGGCGGCGGATCGTGGGTCTATCATGCTAATACAATAGGGAAATCAATAACCGAACCGTCAGCTTGCCGGTGTGACGTTTCATTGGGTTGGGAGGCATAGATATTCCATTGGCTACATTCCTTACGAGAAAAGGCATCGTGCATCACTTGGACAGGATCATCGATGAGGCCGATGAAGAGCTCATCCTCATCAGCCCATACATCAAGGCCGACGAAGAGACCAAAGGCCTGCTCAGAGACAAGACGCGCGCCACCGCTATTCATGTCATCTACGGGAAAAAGGAATTGATGCCAAGCGAAAAGTCCTTCTTCGACTCACTTGGCATAAGGACCACCTTTCTCAAGCACCTTCACGCGAAGTGCTATCTGAACGAAAAAGAGGCTCTATTGACGTCGATGAACCTCTACCAGTTTTCCCAAGAGCACAATGATGAAATGGGCATACTGGTGTCCAAGCAGGACGATGTTGAACTTTACGAAGCGATATCTAGGCAGGCAACGAAATGGAAGGCCTTCGGTAGCGAAGCTCGAGACCGCCAGACACGGCCAGACGGGCTCAGCAATGAGAAACCCAGAGGACCTGGGAAGAGAGGCTTTCGGAGAAACCTTGAGGGTGGCTTTTGCATACGCTGCAGGGCGGCTTTGCCTGTCAATCCGGAGCAGCCCTACTGCAAGCGCTGCTATAGAAACTGGAACAGGTACAAGAATACGACCTATGAGGAAGAACACTGCCATACCTGCGGACGCAAGCACCCGGTGACCCTGCTCAAGCCTCTGTGCCGCGACTGCTACGCAGAATACAAAGTCACGCCCAGTTAGATGGGGTAGGAAAGGGTGATTGTTGACTCGCTGCACCTTTGCGGGTACTTCGTTCGTGCGTGTGGGCGCCAGTAGGTCGGAACGCGACGGTCGGGGTGAGTTGATTGAGGTAAGGCCGGAGCCCACGGAGGAATCGCTACTCCACAGATACGGGGAGGGGCCTTTCTAAAGGTCGATAAGGCCGCGCTCGTCGGCTGTGAGGTGATGACTGGCGTTGGCGCGGTGATCAACACGGCCAAGCCCTCACCGGGCGAGAGCGTGGCGGTATTCGGCGCCGGGGGCGCCGGCATAAGCGTCATCCAGAGCGCGGTGCTCTCGGGCGCATATCCAATAATCGCGGTCGACAACCGCGCAGAGAGGCTCGAGGGGGCACTTAAGTTCGGCGCCACCCACACGGTGAATGCCGCCGAGGACGACCCGGTAGATGCGATCAAGGAACTCACCCTCATCAGAGCCGACTACACCTTCGAGGCGAACGGGAACGTCGACGTCATGCGACAGGCCTGGGACGCGACGGCCAAGGGAGGCACCGAGGTCGTTATAGGCGGAGCCGGCATGGGTGACGAGGTCTCGTTACCGGCTCTGGACTTTCCGTTCACCGAGAAGGTGATCAGGGGCACAGGGTACGGCGGAGCGCGCATGAGCGTTGACATACCAAGGAGCCTGGACCTTTTCATGGCAGGCCGGCTGAAACTTGACGACATGGTTACGTCGACCTACCGCCTGGAAGGTGTAAACGACGCCTTCGGCGACCTTCGGGCCGGAAAGAACCTGCGCGGCGTCCTTATCATGTAGCCTGCGGTCGCAAGACCACCGGTGACAGCCCGGGCTGTCGGGGTATCCGGTACGGAGTACTTTCTTCCGGGATACCTTCCGGATGCAGAGTCCGGCGTCGCAGAGGTGCCGGGCCAGCGTCAGCATCTGGCTTTCGTCGGAATCCCATGGCCTCAGCGCGGAGTTGGCAGAAGAGGGTAGATTCAGTCCAATTTGCCTATTGGTCAGGACTAGGGCGACGGTTCGGCCTTTTCGGAGGACATGTTATCCAGGACCTTAGACCATTTGACCACGACACGGCGGCACAACAATTGGTCGTGAATCGCTGCGATCCTATAACTTGAATTCGGTCAGGCGTCGGCGGCTTGCGCGCGCTGACAGCTTGAGCCCTAGAGCCCAGGCACGGCGGCCAACTCTCTGGCGTTTGCCTGGAATCTGAGGGCCAGTTCGTCGATGTGCGGCTTGTTCTTATAGTAGAAGAGATCGTCTTGGGTCAGCCCGGTAATACTCAGCGCGAGGTCCAACAGATGGGGTTGCAGGCGATTGTTGAGGTACAACCCAACTCCCGCACCAATTGCAGAGCCGCCGGTACCGCCGATGACATTACCTAGACCTGGCATCGGGCTTCCAGCGGCGGCGCCGGCAATGCCACCCACCGTGGCCAGAACGGTGCTGATGCCCATCCTGGACATCAAGGTCAGGGTCTGCACTACCTGGATTCGGTTCTTGGTGGTGCGGTCAGCAGTTTTGAACTCCATCTCAGTATTGATCGCGCTATAGATGAGGCGCATTCCCCCTGCTATGGCGGCGGCATAGGGAATGATGTCCACGACCCCATCAGGAATGTCTACACCCATGTTGTCGCTGAGCGTATCCAGACCGTCTTCAATTCCTTCAACCTGCGCATAGTCGGGGCCGATGTCGACGATTGCCTCGTCACCAGTCTCCATTCGAGACGCCACCACCTTGTCGTAAAGCTCGGTGCCAAACGCAAAGTGACGGTCCGGAGGGGCATCCTCCATGAGGTGCTGCAAGTCGCTGGCTGAGAGTGACGTACCGGTCTTGACCTGAATCGAGACGTGCTCGCCGCCGGGGTCGAGAGCGGTGATGTCCAGGCCTTCCTGGTTGGGGGACGGCGCCAGCATGACGTTTCCGTACCCTCTGGCCTCGAGTACGTCCTTGGCATGCAGTTCGGCGACCTTGCCCTTTAGGCCACTGATGAATCCCTGCATGGATTCTGGGCCGCGGTCTATCATCTCCTGCCAGTGTTCATGTAGAGAGTGGTCAGAGGCCAAGCCGGGAAACTGGGCCTCGTAAGCCGTGGTCAGTCTGTCGTCCACGTTGACACTGTCAAAGACTGCCCACATACCTAGTGACACCGCAGATGCGAATTCGGAAGCGTCCATGACCCGGTCTGTGCTCTGTAGCCCGGCAATCAACTCCGGGAACGACATGCACCTATCGGAATCCTTAGCTGGCAGTTCCCGCAGAGAAGGGAGATGGTCCATCGAACGCAAGGTCATCGCGCCACCACTACCACTAGGTGAGAAGTCCTACGAGAAGCGTGGCGATGCAGATAGCCCCAGCGCCAGAGGTTATGAGGACTAGGACGTTTCGCACCTTGCGGGAGTCCTCCCTTAGTGCAGCTAGTCCCTGATCCAGGCTGGCCTGAGCCTGTGCGGTCATTTCCGACTTCTTCTCCTCAGCCGCCACCCCTAGTTGCAGGGACGCTTCGCCGAGGAAGGTCTCAGTTCGCTCGCTGAGTTCGGCTTTGGCGTCAGAGAGCGCGGCCAGAAGTTCTTCCATCGCCTTCTCTAGTTTTGCTTCCGACTGGCCCGCAAGCTCTCTCTTGGCTACACCCAGGGCTGCTTCGTACTGCCTTCGCCGTTCTTCTCCAGCCTCGGCGAGGGCTCGACTGATGGCCCTGGCCGCCACCTCCGGAAGATTGTCATGCTCGGCTATGTGCTTTGCGAGCAGCTCGTTTTGACGGATGACTCGCGGAATGAGTTGCTGGTTGATTTTGTCCTGTTCTTCCCAGAAACGAACTCTGTCCGCTATTGCGTCTGAATCTTTCGTAGTCATACGGCGTGGTCTTCCTCTAGTTCATTCCCAGTCTTTGCCTGCCAGTTGGCGGGAGCCGTGCGGCCGGTAGGCCTATCTGACGTGCTTCCGAATTCTAGTGCAGCCGGAATGCTATTACGCTGGGCCAAGATCCGAGAGGGTTGATGTCGGGATTCAAGCGCACTCTAAGTGCGACGACCAAGAAGAGTTTCTCGGCCGTTGACGGCGTGACCTTAATTTCGGCCTGCGAGGCGGACAGTCCTAATGTTGGCTAACCGCCCACCACCTCTTTTTGGTCCTGAAGCGCCGAAGACGGCCGATTTTCGTCGGCGGGGTGTAGCTGCCAGGCACCAGATTCTGGTACAGGTTGAAAGCTAGTTTCCTGGGCTAGCGAAATGTGGACAGCTGCTGAGACGCAATCACAGTCCGGACCGAGCGATAAGCAAATTCAGGCAGGCGGCTACGCCATTTCGTATCGCCGGACGGTCTCGCGCAGCCGGTCGGCGTGTTGATAGATGCCGTCGACTGACTCGATGGGCAAGCGCTCTATCGATCTGTCCTCACTGATCAGGCCTAGGTACTTTTGTTCGCTGTTGAAAAAGAGCCTGCAGATGGGCTTTCGGTTGGGACTTATATACGAAGTTAGCCAACTTTTATTGACGACTATTTTTAATGACAGCCATGCGGGTAAGGAGCCGACGGGACTTTAACCCGCACTTCAGGCTTTTCAGGGGAGCGTGCTCACAAGTTACACCACGACCTCGAGTTCGCATGGTTGTCATCAGGAATAGTAAGGAAGGTGAATTGAATGAACATGGAGAGACCGGGACTCGAACCCGGAAGGCACCGCTTAGGGGGCAGGCCCGGGTACCCACCCTCTCCAAACTTAGGAGGAAACAAGAACAATGAGTGAAAGGGCAACGCTTGAAGCGCCGCCTCCAATGGAGGAGCTAGAGAAGGTACAGTCGTGGGCGCAAGAGAAGGTAAGGGATGGCGAACCAGATGAGATAGCCAAGTACCAGGCGATGCTTGACTCACTGAACGCAATTATCGGCGAGGCAAGGCGGGATGAGGTAGACCGTCCTGTGATCTACGGTCGTGAGCGGGGTGGTGAGTGATGAGGTGGAGAAAAGAAGAGGAGAGACCGAGACACGAGCCCATCAAGACTCGTGATACCCGCTTGGATCCGAAGATCGAGCCAATCGTCAAGCTCTTCAACGCCAGCGGCATAGAGACCTTTGAATCCTGTCAAGCAGGACGGGGCCACTGGTTTCACGAGCCGACTGTGCGTTTCCGTGGGGACAGCGATGAAGGCTACTACGCTGTCTCGGTAGCCTTGCATCATGATCTGCACCCGACTCGCCTGAGGCGGTACTGGAATTTACAGAATGGTGAACTGATAGGCCCTCGATGGGAGATACTGTTCAGGCTACCGGATTAACGCAGTTACTTCATGTCTTTACAAATCTCACAAAGATCTCTCTCTTTGCCTTTCCCTGGCTTGATATTTCCTAAAGCCATGTCGTCACCAGCGCGGCAGTCGGGGTTTGTATGGTAAACATCCTGCTTGCTAGAATGCCATGCATTTTGTGTCCACAAACACGTCTGGATGATTATTCGGTTAAGTATATCGATCATAATCCGATATGAGAGGCGTTTGGGCATGGCTAACATCCTTTGCAAAATAGGTGTAAATGGGCTAAAATACTACCAGAAGATAGAGGTAGGTTATGGCACACAAAGCACCGGGAAAACACTACAGAAAGGGACTCTCACTCATCAAAGTAACGGAGATGTTTCCAGATGACGAAATTGCTGAGGCTTGGTTTGTCGAGCAGCGGTGGCCTAATGGGGTGGCTTGCGTACATTGCGGGTCGCTTAATGTGGCTCATGTTAGAACAAGAAAGCCGCAGCCGTACAGATGCCGGGATTGCCGCAAGCACTTCTCTGTCAGGACTGGAACGCTCATGCAGAGTTCGAATTTGGGCTTTCGAGTGTGGGCGATGGCATTTTACCTGATGGCGACTGGAATCAAGGGAACGTCAAGCATGAAGCTTCACCGCGATCTGGACATAACCCAAAAGACTGCTTGGCATCTGGCGCACCGCATACGCGAGACCTGGCGGGATCAGCAGCGTCCGTTTGAGGGTCCGGTGGAGGTTGATGAGACATACATCGGTGGTAAGGAGCGCAACAAGCATGAATCGAAGCGGCTCCATGCCGGTCCATCGGCTGGTAAGACTGCCGTTGTTGGGATGAAGGATCGTGATAGCGGCCAAGTAGTTGCTGAGGTGGTAGATCGCACAGACGCAGACACTCTACAGGGGTTCGTCGAGGATTACACCGAACCCACTGCCACCGTCTACACAGACGATGCTAGGGCCTACAGGGGCATGGACAGGCGGCACGAGGCAGTCAAGCATTCCGTTGGCGAGTATGTCTTTGAACAGGCCCACACCAACGGAATCGAGTCCTTCTGGTCGATGCTAAAGCGCGGCTATCAGGGCACTTTCCATCATATGAGTCCTGAGCACCTAGGCCGATACGTAGGCGAGTTTGAGGGTCGCCACAACCAGCGAGAGGAAGACACCGTGGACCAGATGCGGGCTATGGCTCGTGGGCTCATGGGTAGGCAGCTCCGATACAAGGATCTGGTTACCGGTCAATGAATGAAGGCTGTGGATGGGGTTGGAAGGGGGAGTCGAGCCCCCTTGGATCGCACAGTTCCCTAGACCCTAGCCTACCAAGTTGAGCAACCTGAACATGATAGTGAACAAAGAGATAGTGGCGATGACGGTGACGGGAACAACAACAAGAGCTATGAGTAACCATGGAATGAGCAGGATGGTTAGAAGAAGTGAAGCCCGTTCTGAGGCTTGGTCCTGGTCGAAGGCTGTCCATGCGGTCACTACTCCGCACTCATCCACCCTCATCATCTCGCGCCGTTCGCCATTCTTCCAGATGTGGTACACCCAGATCAGCAGTCCGAAGCCAAAGGTGAACGGAGCGGCAATCAGGTGAGTCAAGTGGTTTACCTTCTTGCCCCTGAGCATCACGGCGCGGAAGTCACTTCGATGAATCAGCCTCCGATGCCCAGTCATCATTCGGCTGGTTACCAGATCATCGAGGATGGACTTGCGTTCTGCGTCGGACTTGACGACGTGGGGATCTTTGGGGCTGAAGACGGTCTTATGGGCGGACCGGCGAACGGTAAATTCTGTTCTTGCGGTGATAACAAGAGCCCCCTTCCGGTGCGGAACGCAGCTAACTTGTCACAGCAACTGACAATCCTCAGTGACCGCAAGGGGGCACGATGGCCCGTACCGCACCTGGCGCAGCAGGTACACTGAGGGAGAGCCTCGTTGCTGTGACGCTAGGCAGTGTAGGTCGTGAGGTGGGTAATCGCAAGGCACCTGTGCCTGAGCACCCGAAAGAGGATGAGATGACGAAGAAGAAGAAGCGCGGCCGCCCCAAAGAGCTTCTAATGCCAAATCTGATACCTGACACGCCGGAGAACATCGCCAAGGCGTGTATGCAGGGCCCGCCGAAAGAGGAGTGGGATTATCTGAAGGGTGATGCAAAGCTGCCGAAGAGGAAGTCAGAGTAATGGATGCCCCTACTGTTGTTTCGATAGTCGTTGGTGCTGTATCTGTGGTGATGGCTGGTGTGGCTATATGGATTAGCACACAGGCTGAGAAAAAAAGCACTGCAAATTACAATGCGACCAAAGACCTGCTAAGAGAGATCGGCACGAAAGCAGCGGTGATAGAGCAGGCTGTAAGTGAGACTCAGAGCAAACTTGTCGACACTGTGACTGCTATCGCGAAACCTAGGGAAGAAACTCAGGATGAGATGCTCCAGAGGACTTTGATTCCCAAGATTTTCGAAAATCCTGAGCTACTTCAACTATTGCTTAAATTAGGCGGGCAGAACAAAGAATAACCCTCATTGTCTGGTCTTGGCTAACTTCGTATATAAGTCCCTTTCGGTTGGTGTCGTCCAGCAGCACACCGCAGTATGACTTCGTGTCCCGGATAGCTACGCGGGCGGCGGATATGTCCTGGCTTACAATCGCTTTCACCACGAAGTAACCCTGCATTTCATCCTCGGTGGTCACGATACCGGAAGTATCTCTTCCCTCAGGCTCGGCTTGCTGTTCGCTCCGCTCCGGCGCCTCTTCCTGATCTGCTCCGCTTTGTAGCGCTGACTTCAGTCGGTCGTCGACGCGGTCGGCGAGAAACTGCTGGCACGCCTTCTTCGTGACCCGCAGGAATTGCTCGATCACCGGCCTAGTTCTAGTTCCGTCGTATACCCGTCCGGCAACGTAACGGGCGAAATCCTCGGAAGGGTCGGACCACTCACTGGCCAGCAGCTTCTTTGTCTCGCGTATGTACTTTAGGTCTTTGGCCGTGCTGAGGATCTGATCGAGATCGAAGGAAGTCTTCGTGAAACGGCGAAGCTCCTCAACCTCGGCCTCGTTGAAGTTCAACAGATCGAGTTCGAAGAACGGCCTGCTGTCCATCTTGTTGGGCTCTTCCAGATCTGCGAAGAATCGATAGGCTATGCCGTCCGTGAGTACGCCGAACCGCGCCTGGGTAACGCTGAAGTAGCGGTACAACTGTGATGCATGGTCCTTATCGAGCTCCGTGCCGTACTTCTTACACTCGAAGATGATGACGGGAGCGTCATCTTGCAGGATGGCATAGTCGACCTTCTCGCCCTTCTTGGTGCCCACGTCGGCCGTGAATTCGGGTACCACTTCGCCCGGATCGAAGACGTTGTATCCGAGCACATGGCTTATGAAGGGCATTACGAGGGCCGTTTTGGTCGCCTCTTCCGTTTCGATCTTGTCCAGCCGTTTTTGCGCACGTAGGGAGACCTCTCGTACTCGGTCTATAAGGTCCATTCCCTCTAATGATTGAACCAATTCGCTCTCCTTTCGAAACCGACTGACCGGGATGGCATGATCGGCCGGGCGTACCTCAAGATGAACCGTGGCAATTCGCCACACACATGATCATCCTTGGCTGCAGGTGTACAGGCGTTAACACTATAGCGTCGGAAGATGTTGTCTTTCTATCGGCGGGGTACCTGAGCCATCGGCTTCTGGCACATGCAACGACCACTGGAAAGGGATCACTTGGTATGGTCTGATCCCGGTGGATAGGGGAATAGCGGGCACGACCGCCTCAAAGTCCAGGAATGCCGCCGGGTACCTGATCTGAGACTACCTCGTTACGAAATCGCGCCCGACGTAGGTCGATCCCGGGACCTCGCTGTCCCGCACCCGCCGCTGAAGACCTGTAAGGCCGTCGGTCTCGTGGACGATCGCGATCGCCTAGAGCCCGAAGCTTTCCCGGGCCTGATCTACGATGTGGCGGCTGATCGTGAGCGAGGAGGTTGCCCCGGGCGAGGGCGCGCTCAGCACGTGTATGGCGCGCGTGCCCCTGACTATCGAAAAGTCCTGGAGCAGCCTGCCCGAGCGATCGACAGCCTGGGCCCTTACGCCCGAGCCAGGCTTTGTCAGGTCGTTTTTTTCGATGTCCGGTACGAGCCGCTGGAGAGACCTCAGGAACACCGACTTAAGGAGCGATCGGTACTGCTCGGAGACGCCGGTCTTCCAGTGTGTCGCCGACATGCGCCAAAAGCCCGCATAGCCCAGCGTCCCCAGCGCATCCCGCAGGCTGAAGGAGAGCTTCGAGTAGCCCTCCCGAGACAGAGCGAGCACCGCGTTCGGGCCGGCCTCGACCCCGCCCCCGATCCGGCGCGTGAAGTGGACCCCGAGAAACGGCATCGAAGGGTCCGGCACCGGGTATATGAGCCCCCTGACGAGGTCCTCGCGGCCTGCTCGCAGCGAGAAGTACTCTCCCCGGAAGGGCACTATGCGCACCCCGGCGTCCGTCGACATCAGCTCTGCGACCCGGTCTGCGTGAAGGCCCGCGCAGTTGATCACGTGCCTTGCGCCGATGTCGCCCCGGCTCGTCAGCAGCCTCACCGCTCCGCTATCGGGTGCCGCCCCGGTAACGGCCGTTCCCAGCGCCAGCTCTCCCCCCGCGGTGGTGTAGTCCTTTGCGTAGGCCGCAGACACCTGCGAGAAATCGATGATGCCGGTGTTGGGAGAGAAGATCGCGCTCACCCCGGCCGCGTGCGGCTCGATCTCCCTCAGCCTCTCCGGTCCGACCAGCTCCAGGCCCTCCGCGCCGTTCGCGGTCCCGCGGCGGTGCAGCTCGGCAAGGCGCGGCACCTCCGCCTCGTCCACTGCGACGACGAGCTTTCCACACATGCTGTAGGGAATACCCCGCTCATCGCAGTAGCGCCGCAGCTCGCGCCCGCCCGATGCGCAGAAGTTGGCCTTCTGTGAGCCCGGCGCATAGTAGATGCCGGCGTGGATCACGCCGCTGTTGTGGCCGGTCTGGTGAAGGGCGATTTCCGGCTCCTTCTCGAGCACGACCGTCCGGAGCTTCGGCATCTCGGTTGCCAGCCGCATCGCCGTTGCAAGGCCGATTATCCCGGCCCCGATCACCGCAACGTCGTAGCTGTCCCTCTCCATTCTCTGGCCTTCTCCTTGTTACAGGTCATTATGCTAACCTCCGTCCGCCATGGCTGACAGGTACGATGCGGTCATAGTGGGCGCGGGCCACAACGGCCTCGTTACGGCCGGGTACCTCGCCGGCGCCGGGCTCAGCGTGCTCGTGCTCGAGCGTAGGGACGTGGTCGGCGGAGCCTGCGTTACCGAGGAGCTGTTCCCGGGGTTTCGGGTCTCGTCGTGCTCGTACATCTGCCACCTGCTCCAGAGGAAGGTCGTTAACGACCTCGACCTTTCAGGCCACGGCCTCAGCATCCACACCGTCGACCCCTACCGCTTCCAGCCGTTTCCCGACGGGCGCTACATGCTCACCTGGCAGGACCCGGAGCGCACGAGGGAGGAGGTGGCCCGCATCGACCGCGCGGACGGGAGGGCCTACCCGGCCTTCTATGAGTTCTGGCGCCGGGCCGCGGGCATAATCCACCGCCACTTCCTATCGTCCCCACCGACCCTGGACGAGCTCATCGCAGAGTGCGAGGGGACCGGGGACGAGGCGGTCCTTAACCGCATGCTCACCGGCAACCTGGTCGACCTGGTCGCAGAGCACTTTCGCTCGGACCTTGTGCGGGCGACGTTCCTCGATGCCGAGGACGCCGGCAACCCGCGGGCTCCGGGGAGCGTCCTGGCCCTGGCCTACAACATGGTCGATCTCCTCACCGATCCCGACCTGCTTGGCATACCGCACGGTGGCATGGGCGGCATAACGCAGGCCATGGCGGCGTCCGCTGCGGCCCGAGGCGCGAAGATCCGGACCGGCGCGGAGGTGGACAGGATCGTCGTAAGGGACCGCCGGGCCGCCGGGGTGGCCCTTGGGGACGGGACGGTGATCGAGGCCGGGGTGGTCATCTCAAACGCCGACCCCAAGCGCACCTTCGGGACCCTGATCGATCAACGCGGGGACCTTGAGGAGTACGGGCGATCCGTTGACGCCATGTCGACCAGCGCGGCGTACCTCAAATTCCACTGCGCGCTGTCTGATCTGCCGGACTTTTCCCGCTACATCGGAGGCCGGCCGGACCTTGGCGATACGGCGCTCGCGCAGGTGAGGCTCAGCCCGTCGATCGAGAGCTTTGAGCTGTCGTGGCGGCAGGCCCGCTCGGGCGTGCCCGCCGACGAGCCGGTGATGCACATCCAGATACCCTCGGTGTACGACGGCTCGCTCGTTACGGGCGAGGGGCGGCACGTGATGTCGGTCTGGGCCCTCTATGCGCCCGTCAGGCCCCGCCGGGGCACCTGGGACGAGCTTCGCGAGCCGGTGGGCGAGCGCATGATCGACACCATCGGCCGCTATGCCCCGGGCTTTCGGGACCAGGTGATCGACTGGAGCCTGTTCACTCCCGCAGACCTTGAGGAGCGCATGTACCTTACGGACGGGAACATCCGCCACCTTGACATGGTCGCCGGGCAGATGTTCTCAGACAGGCTCGGTTACGAGACCCCGATCAACGGCCTGTACCTTTGCGGGGCCGGCACGCATCCGGGCGGTGAGGTGACAGGCGCCCCCGGCCACAACGCGGCCGCAGCGGTGCTGGGCGCCCTCGGAGTTACTGGCCCGGCCTGAGCGATCCGCCCCGGCTAATCGCCCGAGGCGAAACCGAGCAGGTTGAGGATGATCAGGAACATGTTGATTACGTTCAGGTAGAGGCCGATGCTGCCCATCACGGCCACTTGGGAGGCGGCCCGCTCATCCCCGCTCATCGCCGCCTGCTGGGCCAGCACCTTCATCTTCCTTGTCTCCCACACCGTGAGCGCCATGAACAGCGGAAGCAGAAGCAGGTTGATCATGAGGAACAGCCCGCTCGACTGGATGAGCAGGACGTTTACCAGGCTGATCACGATCATGCCGACAAGGCCGAACATCAGCATCGGCCCCAGGCGCGACAGGTCCCTCTTGGTGGTAAGGCCGATCAGGCTCATGGCAACGAACAGCCCGCCGGTCAGCAGGAATGCAACGCCGATCGTCTTGGTCGTGAACGAGATGAGGATCGGCGACAGGAACAGGCCCATAAACGCCGTGAAGGCCAGGTACAGGACGGTTCCAAGGGCCAGGTTCCCGCTCTGTACGGCCCTGTTCGCACCTATCAGCGTGCCGAATACGACCGCGATGGAGGCGATCATACCGATCCAGCCGTAACCGAAGATGACCTCGCCTATGCCGGCAAGGTCGCCTATCCATATGGCCGCCGCGGTGGTTATGACACCGAGCGCGACCAGCCCGAACATGCGGGTTATCGCCTCCGTGTAGATCGCGTTGGCTCGGTCTCTGCCGAAGGGGATCGTGTACTGCTGGGTCGCCATCTAAGGGCTTCTCCTGTCTGGGGCGTGCGTCTCTATCAGTCTATGTTAAGCAAAAGTCCCCGGCAAAATACATCTTCCGCCCGGTCGATTCTGCTCACTGGCCGGTGCGGGGGCGGCAGCGAACAGGCGAGTTCGGCGGTTACAATGCCCTCGCGCCTGGCGAACCCTCGCGCCTGTTAAGCCCTAAGGAAAGATTGCCCCCTGGTGGAAAACCCTGAGTCGATGACAGCCGGACAGGTCCCTTGACCGAGATCGTAGCGCACGCCGACGCCTACCTTCGGGAGCTCGATTCCGTGGTCCAGGCCGTGCGGGACGAGGGGGTGGTCCTTGACCGGACGGTCTTTTACCCGGGCGGCGGAGGCCAGCCGCCGGATACCGGCGTTCTGACCTCGGGCGACGCGGAGTACCGGGTGGATGGCATCCGGCGCATCGACGGGGCGCTGGTCCACCTGACCTGCGGGCAGGCCCCGGCCGAGGGGCAGACCGTGCGCGGGGCCGTCGACTGGGAGCGGCGATATGAGCTGATGCGCACGCACACGGCCCTTCACATCCTGTGCGGGGTGATCTTCCGGGACTTCGGCGTCCAGGTGACAGGCGGCAACATGCAGCCGCTCAGGGCGCGCATGGACTTTGAGCTCCCGCAGATGTCATCTGACTTTGCGGACCGGGTCGAAGAATCGATCAACCAGGAGGTCGCAGCCGAGCGCGACATCGCGATCGGGGAGCTTTCCCGCGAGGAGGCGATGCGGGTCCCGGACCTCATCAGGACCAAGATCAACCTTTTGCCGCCGCAGATTAAGGCGGTGCGGACGGTGGAGATCGTCGGCCTCGACCTTCAGGCAGACGGCGGCACCCACGTGGCCAACACCCGCGAGGTGGGCCGCATAACCGTGGTAGGACACGAGAGCAAGGGCAGGGGAAACAAGCGCCTGCGGATCGCCCTTGACCCATAGCGCAGACCCCAAGGAGAGCGGACCTTGACCGATCTGGACTTTGAGCGGCTGCTTTCGACCGACGCACCCCCACCCCGGGCCCGGGACGAGCTGCCGAGGGGCAAGTACGACTTCGCCATCGCATACCCGGACCCAGGATCGCTCCCGCTATCCGGCCTGCTCGACTCCCTTCGGGATGCGCTTGAGGAGGAGGGGGCGGGACTGGCGCTGTACCCGGACGTACAGGGCTATGAGCCGCTCCGGCGGTACGTAGCGGACAAGCTTCTTCGCGATCGGGGCATGACGGTCGACCCTGAGGGCGTGGTCCTCGGTGACGGCTCCAGCCAGCACATCAGCCAGGTCATCGGCATGCTGGTCGGCCCCGGCGACGTCGTCGTAGCGGAGGACTTTTTCTATACCGGAACGCTTACGACGATGAGGATGAACGGGGCGGACGTGCGCGGCGTTGAGTGCGATGGCGGCGGGATGCTCCCGGGGGCGCTGGATGAGGTGCTGACGCGGGCAGGCGACGAGGGCCGCGGGGCCAAGCTGATCTACACGATCCCCACGTTCCAGAATCCCCAGGGATGGACGATGCCGCTCGATCGGCGAAGGGCGCTGCTGGAGATCTCGCGGGCGCACGGGGTTCCGGTCTTTGAGGACGACTGCTACGTCGACCTTCGCTACGACGGAGACAACGTGCCGGCGATCCACTCGCTCGATCCGTCGGGGCAGGTCATGTACGTTGCCTCGTTCTCAAAGACGATTGCGCCCGGCCTCCGCATGGGCTACTTCGTCGGTCCCGAGGAGATAGTCGGACGCATGAGGATGCTCAGGAAGACGGGCGGCAGCGGCGTTAACCAGCTCGCCGCCCTGGCGATAGAGCGCTACGCCCGAAGCGGCCTTGACGGCCACATCGAGGAGATCAACTCCATCCAGAGAAAGCGCCGAGACGCGATGGCCGCGGCCCTGGGCGAGAACTTCGGGGACCGCGCGGCGTGGAGCAGTCCCGAGGGAGGCCTGTACCTTTGGCTGAGGATGCCTGAGGGATCGGACATCGCATCGCTCAGCGGGCAGGCGCTCGCGGCCGGCGTCGGCTACCAGGCAGGGCCCATGTTCGCCCCCGACGGGGTGTCCGGCAGGAACTGCGCGCGGCTCTGCTTTGGATACAACAGCCCGGAGGAGATCCACGAGGGCATAGCCCGCATGGCGAGGGTCTTCGCCGAGGGCGGGTGCCTCCCGGACTAGCGGCCCGCCTTCTGCGGCGGCCCTGCCGCGCCGGGTCTAGTTGGCGCTGAACCGGCCCCTTAGCTCGCTTGAGACCCGGGACTTAAGGGCATCGATCTGGGTTTCCAGGAGCTCGGCCTCGGTGCTGAGGCGCTCGCTGGTGGTCACGGCCTCAAGCAGGCGCTGCCTGTCCGCAAGGTCTATCTGCAGCAGCTTGGGGACGTAGTACGACAGTGGCTCCGGCGCATCCGGCAGCGCCCGGCGTCCCGCCCAGCCGCCCCCGAGACCGACGACCAGGTTGAGGAGCTCGCGGGCACTTTCGCGCACCTTCCCTGCGATCAGGCCCAGGTCGCCTTCCCCCGGCGGATCGACGATCGGCTCTACCTCACCGGTCGGGTAGGGGTCGTCCTCGTGCCGCGCAACGAGCCTGAAACGCTGCTCTCCCTGGGCCGACACGAAAAAGCGCCCCTCTCCGATCTCGTTTACCTGAATGATCCTGGCGATCGTCCCAACCGCGTGGGTGACGGCCCTGCCCCCGACCTCGACGCCGGCCTTGATCAAAACCACCCCGAAGCGACTGTCGCCGTCCATGCAGTCCTTGAGCATTTGCCGGTAGCGCGGCTCGAAGATCTGAAGGGGCATGTCGTTCCCCGGGAACAGCACGGTGTTAAGGGGGAAGAGGGGGAGCTGTCTGTGTGTGGCCATCGGGCGATAGACAGGGAGCCGGGTTACCTTACAAGTTTAACCCGGCCCGATCAGTGGCCCCCGGGTCGATTGACACTCCGGATCGGCCGTTGCTAGGATCGTGTGGGCCGCGGGCCAGTCTACGCCCGCGATTTATCATGTTAGCGGCCCTTGAAAGACGCGTTCGTTGCCATTCGTAGAGTCCCTGTTCTGTAGAGAGTGCGGCCGCCACTACCCGGTCGAGCCCGAGCACGTGTGCGAGTTCTGCTTCGGGCCGCTCGAGGTCGGCTACGACTACGAGGCGATCGCCGGGGCCGTCTCAAGGGAGAGCATCGAGGCCGGGCCCCTTTCGATCTGGCGCTACCAGGACCTGCTTCCCACCTCGCGAGAGTCCGGGATAGACATGGGCACGGGCTTTACCCCGCTGACCCGGGCCGACAACCTTGGCCGCGCGCTCGGCCTCAATAACCTCTACATAAAAAACGACAGCACCAACCCCACCTTCTCCTTCAAGGACCGGGTGGTCTCGGTCGCGACCAACAAGGCGCTGGAATTCGAGTTCGAGACGCTCGCCTGCGCATCGACCGGAAACCTGGCGGGGGCCGTCTCTGCCCACGGGGCAAAGTCGGGCATGGACACGATGGTGTTCTTTCCCTCAGACCTTGAGAAGGGCAAGATCCTCGGGGCGGCCATTTACGGTGCGACCCTGGTCGCGGTCGACGGGACGTACGACCAGGTGAACCGGCTCTGCAGCGAGCTCGCCGACAACCACAGGTGGGCGTTCGTCAACGTGAACATGCGCCCCTACTACTCGGAGGGAAGCAAGACCCTGGGATACGAGGTTGCTGAGCAGCTCGGCTGGCGCCCGCCCGACCGCTGCATAGTGCCCGCGGCCTCGGGCTCGCTGTTCACAAAGATCTGGAAGGGCCTTAAGGAGCTGTCCGATCTCGGCCTGATAGGCGACGTCCGCACCAGGATGCATCTGACCCAGGCCGAGGGGTGCGCCCCGATCGTCGACGCCTATGAGCAGGACAGCTTCCACGTAAAGCCGGTCCGGCCCGACACGGTCGCAAAGTCCCTGGCCATAGGCAACCCTGCCGACGGCTACTACTCGCTCAGGACCGTCGCCGACTCCGACGGGTCTGCGGTGATGGCCCCTGAGGGGGAGATCGTTGAGGCGATTCAGCTACTCGCGGAGACCGAGGGCATCTTCACCGAGACCGCGGGCGGCGTCGTCATCTCCGGTCTGAGGAAGATCGTTCGCACGGGTATAATCGATCCCGACGAGGTGGTGGTGGCGTTCATAACCGGGAACGGCCTTAAGACACAGGAGGCGGTGGAGTGGGTCGTTGATCCCGTCTGCACCGAGCCGGACTACGAGGCGTTCCAGACGGCGCTTGCCGCCAGGGAGTCGAGGTCCTGATATGGGGATGACGCGGGTCAAGTTCACCTACGAGCAGGAGATGATCAAGCGCCCGATCATCTTTGATCTGGGCCGCAGGTTCGAGATCGTCACCAACATCCGGCGCGCCGACGTGCGTGAGGACATGGGATGGGTGGTGCTCGAGCTGGAGGGCGAGGAAGAAGAGATAAGGAAGGGCCTTGACTGGGTCGTTGAGAGCGGCGTCCGGGTGGACCCGATCGCAGGCGACGTGGTCGAGGGCTGAGAGAGGAAGCTACAACATGAGCGTGGACGTAAGGATACCCGCACCGCTTAGGCGGGTCACCAACGGTGTCGACAAGGTCTCGGTTGAGGGAAGCAGCGTGGCCTCGGTGATCGATGCGCTCGATGCCGAGTTCCCGGGGATAAAGGGCCGTCTCTGCGACGAGACCGGGCAGCTGCGAAACTTCGTGAACGTCTACGTAAACGGCGAGGACGTGCGCTTTGAGGACGGCCTGAACACGGCGACAAAGGCCGGCGACGAGGTCTCCATAGTGCCCGCGGTGGCCGGGGGAGGCTGACCCCGGGGCTTTCCGCCCCCGCCAGTTCGCCCGGAGCCAGGGCCCGCGCTCCGGCCCCGCCCTAGCGGGCCAGACCCTGCGATGCGCGCCAGCGCTCTTTTTGATCGCGCCTTACGTCCTCGTTCGTGGGCACGTAGCGCGCCATGAACTCGCCCCGGAACGAGGCCGCATCGCCCCTTACGATCGCCTCCCTTAGCTGCTCCATCAGCCGCAGCACGAAGCGAAGGTTGTGGATCGAGGCCAGGCGCAGGCCCAGCAGCTCCCTTGCGCGCAGCAGGTGGCAAAGGTAGGCGGCCGTGAAATTGCCGCAGGTGTAGCAGTCGCAGTCCTCCTGGAGCGGCGCGGCCATGGAGCGGTAGCGCCGCGCCTCGATGTTCACCCTTCCATCGGGCGTGTACAGGGAGCCGTTTCGCGCGACCCGGGTCGGCAGCACGCAGTCGAACATGTCGATGCCCCGGATGACGCACTCGACCAGGTCCTCCGGTGATCCCACGCCCATGAGGTAGCGTGGCCGGCCTGCCGGAAGGTCCGCGGCGGTCTCCTCCGTCACGCGGTACATGTCCTCCTTGGGCTCACCGACGCTAAGGCCGCCGATGGCGTACCCGTCAAAGCCGATCCCCGTGATCTGCGCTGCGCTCTGGCGGCGAAGGTCGGGGTCCGTCCCGCCCTGGACGATGCCGAACAGCGCCTGGTCGGCCCTGGTGCGGGCTGCGGCCGAGCGGGCGGCCCAGAGCGTGGTCCGTTCGACGGCCTCGGCGAGCCTATCCCGGTCCGCCGGCAGGGCCGCGCACCAGTCAAGGACCATCGCTATGTCCGAGCCCAGCCTCTCCTGGTGGCCTACGACGCCCTCCGGCGTGAAGGTGTGGGCAGAGCCGTCTATGTGCGAGGTGAAGACGATGCCGTCCTCGGTGATTTTTCGCAGGCGCTCCAGGCTGAAGCCCTGAAAGCCACCAGAGTCGGTGAGGATGGGCCCGTCCCAGGCCATCAGGCCGTGCAGGCCCCCGTGATCCTCGACGACCCTAAGGCCGGGTCTGAGATAGAGATGATAGGTGTTGCCCAGGACGATGCCCGCCCCGGCCGCCCGCAGGTCGGACGGGTCCAGCGCCTTTACCGTTCCCTGCGTGCCAACCGGCATGAAGGCCGGGGTGAGCACCTGCCCGTGAGGGGTGCTCAGGCGGCCGGCCCGGGCTGGGCCGTCCGTCGCCTCGACGTCGAAACCTGCCGGCCCCTTCGGCAAGGACCCTACGGGGGGGCGACGGCGCTTATGGCGTCGTCGATGTGGGTGTCGGCCACGTCGGTGCGGACCACGGCCCTGCCGATCCCTTCGAGCAGCACCCAGCGCACGCGGCCGCGGCTCACCTTCTTATCGGACAGCATCGCCGACCTGATGGCGCCCGCATCCACCCCGGGGGCGGCGGTCGGCAGTCCGTAAGACCTAAGCAGGCGGCGCTGGCGCTCAAGCTCGCCGTCGGTGAGCATGCCCAGGTCCGCCGCGATCCGGCCGGCCGCCATCATGCCGACGCTCACCGCCTCTCCGTGAAGGAACCGGTCGTAGCCGGTGACCGACTCCAGGGCGTGGCCCAGGGTGTGACCGTAGTTAAGGAGGATGCGCCGCCCGAGCGTCTCGTGCTCGTCGCTGGAGACGACGTTGGCCTTTAGCGCCACGCTCTGCCTTATCGCCTCGGTCGCCCGCTCAGGCTCAAGCTCGACCAGGGCCGCACAGTGGGTCTCAAGGCCGGTGAGCAGGCCGCCCTCGAACGCAAGGGCGTGCTTGATGACCTCCGCCCATCCCTCGGTGCGCGTTCGCTCCGGCAGGGTTCTCAGGGTGGCTACGTCCGACAGGACGAACCGCGGCTGGTGAAATGCTCCTACCAGGTTCTTTCCCTGGGGAAGATCGACGCCGGTCTTTCCGCCGACGGAGGCGTCCACCATCGCAAGTAGCGTCGTGGGCACCTGCGCAAACGGCAGGCCCCGAAGGTAGGTGGCCGCAACGTACCCGGCGAGGTCGCCGACTACCCCGCCCCCAACGGCGACTATCAGGTGCCTTCGCTCGGCGCGCCTGCCGGCAAGCCAGCGGTAGATGAGCTCGACGGTCTGAAGGGACTTGTGGGCCTCGCCCATCTGGAAGGTGAATATGTGCGCCGCTATCCCCGCCGACTCGAGCGATGCCTGCACCCGCCGAGCGTGGCGGCTCGAGCCCTCGTCGGCGATCACGTAGGCCACGTCGGACCCGGCCAGCCGGCCCGCGATCTCCCCGATCGAGGCGAGCATGTCCCAGCCCACCCACACCGGGTAGTCTCCGGAGGAGGTGCGCACCACCGCGGCAAGGTCTGAGTCACTCTCGTCCCCGAGCTGGGCATCTTCCGCCGAGCTCAGCATCCAGTACGCCCTTACCACCTCGTCTGCGGCCGCCTGAGCGGTGAGGCTGTCGGTGTGCACCGTCCAGTCCGACAGGGCGTACATCGGCTGGCGCTCGGCCTTGAGCGCGCTAACGTCGCGGGCCTTGTGCCCGGGATCGATCATGGGCCTGACGGGGCCGGCGCCCTGGCCCGAGACCCTCTTTCCTATGGTCTCGGGCCAGGCCTCAAGGCACATAACGAGCCCCGAATCCGACATGAGCCGGCGGTTGCGTTCGGCCGTAACGATGCCGCCGCCGGTTGAGACGACCTGGTGCTCGCCGCCGGCCACCCGGGAAAGCGCCGCGTGCTCGGCCTCCCGAAAACCCTCCTCACCGGACTCGGTGAAGATGGAGTCGATCTCGGTGCCGGCGGCCCGGACGATCTCATCGTCCGTGTCGACGAAGGTCCACCCGAGCGCGCGCGCAGCGAGCCGGCCCACCGTGCTCTTTCCGGAGCCGGAAAACCCGACCAGGTAGAGGTTGCGCTTCACCTGTGCATCCCAAGCGCGCGCTCGCCGGCCGCCAGCATCACCTCGACCGGCGGCTCCCGGCCGGTCCAAAGCTTAAAGGCCGCGGCTCCCTGGTAGATGAGCATCGGAAGGCCACCCAGGACTCGGGCCCCACGCGCCCGGCCTGCCCGCATGAGCGGGGTCTCGGGCGGGCTGTAGACGATGTCGTTGACCAGTGACCCGGCGGGGATCAGGTCGGGCGCGATAGGGCAGTCGCCAGCCCGCTCGCCGCTGCTCATCCCGACAGACGTCGAGTTAACGATCAGGTCGGCACGGCCGGCCGGGCCCGCAAGGTCCGATGGGTCCAGCGAGACGGCGACGACATCGCCGGACAGATCGGCTGCCAGAGCCTCCGCCCTTGTGCGGGTGCGGTTGGCGATGGTGAGCGAGGCCGCGCCCTCACCGAGCAGTGCGTGGCCTATCGCCTTGGCCGCCCCGCCGGCCCCTATCAGAAGGACGCTGCTTCCTTTCGCGCCAAAGCCGGCGCACCTGCCAAGGGCGGTGATGAAGCCATCGCAGTCGGTGTTGTGACCGACCATGCGCCCGCCGGCATATGCGATGCAGTTGACCGCCCCGATCGCCGCGGCCACCGGGCTGAGCTCGTCCATGAGGGCGGCGACGGTCTCCTTGTGGGGGATGGTCACCGATGCGCCCATGAACCCGGGGGTCCGCATGCGGTCGATCAGCGCGGGCAGATCTGACGGGAGGGTCTCCCAGACCTCGAACCGCGCGTCGATTCCCAGGTGGTCGAGCGCCGCCTGGTGAACCGGCGGGGATATCGAGTGGGAGAGGGGGTATCCGATCACCCCGAGCCTGCGGGTCACGATCCGAGTTTATAGGTTCACGGTGCCCGTCGGCTCCCGGAAGCCACCCCGCGCCGAATTCAGCCTGTCCAGGAAACGCTGAAGGATGACCGCCGCCGCGGCCGCATCGACGGACGCCTTGTCCCTTGAGGGCTTCTTTCCGGCCGCTCGCAGCATCGCCTCGGCCTCGACCGAGGACAGGCGCTCGTCCTGGGTGCGCACCGGAACGTGCGCCTGGACCGAGAGCGAGCCCACGAACTCGGCGGTGCGCTGTGCCTGCGGACCCGCTTCCCCGGACATGGATGTGGGCATGCCGACCACTATCTCAAGCGCCCCGGACTCTGTGGCGAACCTGAGGATGGCCTCAACGTCCGCCGAATGGCCCCTGCGGCTGAGCGTCTTTACCGGCGATGCCAGCAGCCCGAGAGGATCGCTCTTTGCCAGCCCGATCCTCTTTTCCCCGAGATCGACCCCGACGTACACGCGGCTGACCGTGGCCATGGGAGCCTAGCGCCGGCCCTAGCCCGAAAGCGCCGTGCGGACCAGTCCCTCGACCTCCGCCAGGGCGTCGTCGAGCCTGTCCGCCAGCTTGCCTCCGGCCTGGGCCACGTCCGGCCTTCCGCCTCCTCCTCCCTGCATGACCCTGGCCGCGCCCTTTGCGATGGCCGAGGCATCGACGCCCCTGTCCACAAGGTCGGCGGTGACCATGGCGACCAGCTGGGGCCTGTCCTTGACCACCGCCCCGAGGACGACGACCCCGCTTCCGAGCTTGCTCCGCAGCCAGTCACCGGCCTCGCGCAGCCCGTCCATGTCCGCGGCGTCTGCCCGCGCGGCTATGACCGCGACTCCATCGACGTCCACGCGGGCGTCGAGCAGGCCCTCGGCCGCCTGGAGGGCGCTGCGGCGCTCTGCCGCCTCGGCCTGGCGGCGCAGCCGCTCGTTCTCCTCCATCAGCCGGCGCACGCGCTCCTCGAGCTCGCCCGCCCCGATCTGCAGGGCATGGGCGAGCCTGTCCTCGCGGCCGAAGCGGTCCCAGACGGTGCGCTCCGCGGCCCTGCCGCTAACGGCCTCGAGCCTGCGGATCCCGGAGCCGATGCTCTGCTCGGACAGGACGTAGACCGTCCCTATCTCGCCGGTCGCCGTAACGTGAGTGCCGCCGCACACCTCGAAGCTGAACGTCGCTCCGTTCGCGATCTCGACCAGGCGCACCTTCTGCTCGTACTTGTCCCCGAAGAACGCCAGCGCGCCCCGTTCGATCGCGTGGGTGTAGTCGTCCTCGCTGGACTGGACGCGGGCGTTGGAGCGGACCTTCTCGTTGACCAGCCGCTGGACCAGCTCCATCTCGTCGCGATCGACCGCCTTGGGGTGGGTAAAGTCGAAGCGCAGCCGATCCGGGGCGACCAGCGAGCCGGCCTGGCGCACGTGGGTTCCCAGCACCTGCCGCAGGGCGGCGTGGACCAGGTGCGTTGCGGTGTGGTTGCGGGCGGTGTCCTCGCGGCGAACCGGGTGCACGTAGGCGCTGACCGTCTGCCCGAGCGAGACGGTACCCTCGGTGACCTGCCCGAAGTGGACGATGAGCCCGGGCATCACCGTCTGGGTGTCGTTTATCCGAAGCTCACCGTCCGGCCCCGACACCTCGCCGGCGTCCCCTATCTGGCCGCCTCCCTCCGGGTAGAAAGGGGTTTCCCTGAGGACGATCTCGATCTCCTGGCCCTTGGTCACGGTGCCTACGACGTCGTCCTCTGCGATCAGCCCGACCACCACGGTCTCTGCGGCCAGCTGCCTGTAGCCCAGGAAATCGGTCGATCCGACGGCAAGGCTCTCGTAGAGCCTGATCCTGGACCTGTCGCCTCCAAACTTGCCCGCGGCCCGGCCCCGCTCCCGCTGCGCCTCCATCTCCGCATCGAACCCGGCCAGGTCCACCGCCGCCCCCCTCTCCCGCGCTATCTCGGAGGTTATCTCTAGGGGAAATCCGTAGGTGTCCCACAGCTTGAAGGCGAGCTCTCCCGGAAGGAGCGCGGCGTTTTCCTCGAGGCCGTCATGCAGGATCGCATAGCCCTGCTGGAAGACCTGCTGGAAGCGCTCTTCCTCCAGCCCGAGCACGGTCCCTATGAAGTTCTCGTGCAGCCGCAGCTCAGGGTAGGCCGGTCCCATCTTGCCTACTACTACATCGGCAATCTCACCCAGAAAGCTCTGGTCCAGTCCGAGCCGGCGACCGAACCTGATCGCCCTGCGGACGATCCTGCGCAGCACGTAGCCGCGCCCCTCGTTGCCGGGCACGACGCCGTCGGCTATCAGGAACGTAGCGCTGCGTGCGTGCTCTGCGACGATCCGCATCGCCACATCGTTCTGCGATGGGGCGTCGCCCTCTCCGTAGCTAAGGCCCGACAGGTACTCGACCTTCTCGATCAGCGGCCGAAACAGGTCGGTATCGTAGATGTCCCTGGCCCCCTGCAGGACGACCGTCAACCGCTCAAGGCCCATGCCGGTGTCGACGCTGGGGGCGGGCAGGAGAGTGCGGCTTCCGTCCAGGTGGTGGTAGAACTGCATGAACACCAGGTTCCACAGCTCCACGTACCGGGTGCATGTCTCGCCCGTATCGGCGACGGGGTTGGCGCAGTTCGGCCCGCAATCCGGCCGGCGGCAGCCGAACTGATCCCCGGAGTCGTAGTGGAGTTCGCTGCACGGTCCGCACGGTCCCTCGTCGCCGGCCGGTCCCCACCAGTTGTCCTCGTCGCCGAAGCGGTAGATCTTCTCGCGGGGTATGCCCGCGGCGACCCACAACTCCTCCGCCTCGTCGTCGGTGGTGTGGATGGTGATGGCGAACCTCTCCTTGGGAAGGCCCATCTTTGCGTCCAGGCACTCGAGCCCGAACTCGATCGCGCCCTCCTTAAAGTACTCGCCGATGCTGAAATTTCCCAGCATCTCGAACAGCGTCAGATGGGTGGAGTCTCCCACCTCGTCTACGTCGACGGCCCTAAAGGACTTCTGAGACGATGCCAGACGCCTGTTCGGGGGCTCGGTCTCACCGGCGAAGTAGGGCTTGAACTGGACCATGCCGGCGGTGGTCAGCAGCAGAGTCGGGTCGCCGACCGGTATCAGGGACGAGCTGGCAACGCGCAGGTGGCCGTTGTCTTCAAAGTAGGAGAGAAACGACTCCCGTATCTGTTCGCTGGTGGGTCTGCTCACTGTCGATTCCATGGGCGCGGATGTCACCATTCTACGGTTGACGCCTTGCGGTTGCGGAGGCCATGTATGGATTTGCGCCTCGCGCGGTGGCCTCTAGGTCCCCGGGCAACCGGTCGAGCCGGGCAACCGCAACCCGTGCCGGACCCGCGAACCCCGGTCGCGCGTCAGGTCCTTTCGGCGGCAAGCGGCCCGGGCCGCAGCGATATGTAAAGGTGGCGAGATTAAGCTAAGTCCGGTGCGTGCAGGTCGTCAACGGGACCCGCGCACATCTCGCGAGTATTAAGGGGCAGACGTATTGAAAGATCTTCCTGGATTGCAGGTTCAAGCGGTCCGGCGGACCGGCTCACCGGTTGGACCGAAATCCGGGGTGCGGGTCTGTTGTTGTTCAGGGAAAATGTCCGTAGCTAACTGTTCAGCGAAATTGTCATTCCATGCAAGGAGTGACATTGAGCCAGCAGGCACAGACGAGACTGAAGGTACTGAACAGCGTGCTGGTCGGCCAATTGCCGGTTGGCCAGGCGGCCGAGGTACTGGGGATCAGCGAACGCCACGTCAGGCGCATCCTGGCGGCCTACCGGGAGGAAGGAGCCGCCGCGCTGGTCCACGGGAATCGAGGCCGTAGACCTGCCAACGCCACAACCGAGGCGGCGATTGCCGAGGTGATGGAGTTGGCGGCGAGTCGCTATTCGGGTACGAACCACACACACCTTTCCGAGTTGCTCATGGAGCGTGAGGGTATATTCCTGAGCCGCTCGACGGTGAGGCGGATCGCCCTGAGCGCCGGAATTGAGAGCCCCCGCCGCCGCCGTCCACCCAAACACCGCGTAAGGCGTCAGCGTATGCCCCAGGAAGGGATGCTGGTGCAGGTAGACGGCAGCCACCATCGGTGGCTGGAGGATCGTGGCCCCCGCTTTGCGCTGCTATTGGCCGTTGACGATGCGACCGGCACGGTGCCCTATGCATTGTTCAGGCCGGAAGAGGACGCGATGGGATACCTGCTGTTGATCGAGGGGATGATCGAGCGCCGAGGGGTACCCCTTGCGCTCTACAGCGATCGTCACGCTGTCTTCAAAAACCCTGCACCGCCTCGGCAGAAGCTGCCCGGACCGACGCAGTTCGCCCGGGCCATGCAGCGGTTGGGCATAAGACAGATCTTCGCCCGGTCGCCACAGGCCAAGGGGCGTGTCGAGCGTGTGGCCGGGACATTCCAGGACAGACTGGTCACCGAGCTGCGACTGGCGAAGGTCGAGACCATGGAACATGCCAACGAGGTCCTGCACCGATACCTGCCGAGGTTCGACGAGCAGTTCGGTGTCCCGGCGGCGCAGTCGGAGGTGGCCTACCGCAAACCTCCGTCAGCGGCCGCTGTCGAGCAGGCTCTGTGTTTCAGGTTCCACCGCAAGGTGGCAAGGGACAACACGGTCAGGCACCGATGGCGCACCCTGCAGCTGCTGCCCGGCATGGAGCGGACCAGCTACGCCGGAGTTCAGGTGGAAGTCCTTGAGCGTCCCGATGGTCGACTGCTGGTTGAATACCAGGGGCACCTGATCGAGGCACAGGAGGCGCCTCCACGTCCGGAGTTTCTACGTGTCCTGGGGAATCGCACCACCCCCGACGGCCGTGTCAACGGCTCCAGCCATGGTCACCAGGAACTGGCATGCCTGGAGAAGACCGATGTAGACAGTGAACAGGCAGCCAGCCCGCGGAGAAAACGCAAGCGTGCAGCTCCAGGATCGAGGAAGCCAACCCCGCGCCAGAAGGCTCTGTGGGAGGCGGTTCAGGAGGCCAGGGCACGCGGCCTGTCGCTGCGTGCGATCGCCAGGGAGCTGGGGATCCACAGGGAAACCGCCCGCAGGCACGCACTGACCGAGAGCCCGCCCATGTACACACGGGTCAAGCCCGCCACAGCCCTATCCGATACCATCAACAACCACGGCGATGGACAATTTCGCTGAACAGTTGACCGGACATTTTCCCTGAACAACGACAGCGGGTCATTTCCTTTTGCAGTGCCACAAATCTGGCCTCAGTGTGTATGTTAGGGGGGCTTAAGCCCGGCGGATCCTTCTCATGACATCACACAAGGGAGGTTAGGACATGGGTACAATTTCCGTGAACCGGCTGGCGGGTCTGTCCCTCATATGCGGCCCGATAATCGCCTTCGTCTTCTTTCTCATTGAGCCGGGTGGACTAATAATCGACAGCGCCGACGTGTCAGATGCCGTCGGCACCATAACGGCCAAGGGCGCCAACGCCGCGCTGACCAATGTGACCAACATCGGGATAATCGTTGGGCTGGCCCTGATCCTCTCGGGCCTCTATGCGCTCATGCGGAACGTAACCCTGCAGGGCAACGGCAAGGCGCTGGTCCAGATGGGCTTTTTCATGATCTTCGTCGGACTGGCCGGCTGGATTCTGGCCGGCGGCATGGACTTCATCCTGGCCGATGCCCAGACCGGCGACCAGATCGCGGGAAGCGTTCCCGTCTACTACGCCGGCTCCGCTCTCGTCTACGCCGGCGGGATCACGCTCGGGCTTGGCGGCTTCATATTCGCGTTGGGCCTGTCCACGAGAGACGACTATAGCCGGATAGTCTCCCTGCTGGCTGCCCTTGTCAGCCTGGCCGTAATGGTCTTTTTCATGGTGGCCATTCTCGACAACGATGGCCGCGACACCTTTATCTCCTTGGCCCGTGGCTTCTACGTGCTGCTGGTCATCTGGTACGGATACCTGGGCTTCGGGCTGATGAACCGGCCCGATCCCGACCTGTGGCAATAGACAGGGTCTAGGACCTGCCGGCGGCCGTCCTCGGGTCAGGGGACGGTGGCCTGACAGGCGCAGTTGCTAAAGGGAGTCCGGGGCCAGCACAACGCCGGAGGCTGGATCTCGGTGCGCACCTGTGTGAAGAGGCCGCGTGGCAAGCCGGGAGATGCTGCAAATCATTGTCGACGGAGCGACAGGTGACGCCAGCAGCAGCACCAGCATCGCGGTCGCGATCCCGACGGTGGAGGGCGATTCCCCGGTGTGTGAGCGATGCGGAGGCTCGCGCCATTTTCCAAGAATCGTGAGCTTTGGCAGATCCTAGTGGACGTGCGCCGGACCCCGAGCCGGTCGGAGTGGCTGTGGCGATGCGCCCCGCGCAGGTCGGGGGCTGGCAGTCAGATGAGGAGTAGGTAGGAGAGTCAGATGATTGAGATCGTCATCCGAGGCGGAAAGGTCGTTACACCCACGGGCGTGGGTCACTGGGATGTGGCTGTGGGAGGCCAGAAGATAGTTGCCGTCGCTGAGCCGGGCACACTGTCGCTGGATGGCATCCGGGTCATCGACGCCACCGGCAAGATAGTCGTGCCGGGAGGCATCGAGCCCCACGCGCACATCGGGGACGCGCGGCAGCCGGAGCGCTCAGGCGCCCGTTCCGTGTCGCTTGCTGCAATTCACGGAGGGACCACCACGGTCCTGGACTTCGCCAACCAGGTTCCGGGTCACGACCTGAGGCATGCCCTCAACGAGGCGGCAGAACGCTGGAGCGGTAACGCCTACACCGACTACTCCTATCACCCGATGTTTGCAAAGAGAGCGTCCCAGGAGCACATCGATCAGATCCCCGACCTGGTCCGGGAGGGATTCCCCAGCTTCAAGGTATTTACGACCAGCGTCCGACCACCCAGTCCGCAGATGCCCGACCGCCACACCGACTTCGGCAGATTGGCGTCCATCATGGAGCGGGTCTCCGCCAGCGGCGGCGTGCTCCTGGTGCACGCAGAGGACGACGAGATGGTGCGCTACAACTACGAGATGGCAACGAGCCGTGGCCACTGGGATTGGTGGAACATGCACCTGATCCACACAAACCTGTCGGAAGACGTCTCCTTCAGGCGCGTGACCCACCTGGCGGGGCGCATGCGGGCGGCGGTCTACTTCGTCCACACCAGTTCCAAGGAGGGCGTGCGGGCCCTGGGCGAGGCTCGATGGCGAGGCTTGCCGGTCTACGGAGAGACGCTGCATAACTACGCCTGCTTCAATACCGGTCACTACCGGGAGCCGAATGGGATGAAGTACCACACGTATCCCTCGCTCAAGTCGGCCGAAGACGCTGAAGCCCTGTGGGACGGCCTGCTGGACGGTCGTCTCTCGACCATAGCCACGGATCTGGTGTCGACCAGCTTCGAGGAGAAGGTGAGGTACACGACCGTCGCTGATGTCACGGGCGGGCACAACGGCATCGAGACGCGTGTCGGGATCGCCTATACGGAGGGAGTCGTAAATCGAGGAATGTCCCTCGAACGATTCGTTGACATCACCTCGGCCAGCGCGGCGAAAGTGTTCGGGCTGTACCCCAGAAAGGGGGCTCTGGCCGCCGGAAGCGATGCCGATATCGTCGTCCTGGACCCTTCGATCAGCCGCCCGCTGTCGTTGGAAGATCTGCACCTGGAGGACTACAGCATCTGGGAGGGCTGGGAGATACGCGGGTGGCCCGTGACCACAATGCTGCGCGGAAAGGTGATGGTTGATGATGGGCGGCTCGTTGGAAGTCCGTCCGACGGTCGGCTGCTCCCACGGGGGGTAGCCCCTGAGGTTACGAAGCGCCCGGTCTGCTAGTGTCCCATTCCGCGTGCCAGTTGACGATGGGGCAAGTGCCGGCCCCAGCGCACTATCTTTCCGGCTTGAATCGAACCCGGGGGCAGGTCAATTCCCAACATGCGATCAGCCGTGACAGCAGAAGTTCTCTAGAAATACTTGTCGATGCCGCCATAGCCTACCTGTCTCTTCTGCCAAAATCTGAGGCGGCTCGTCTTCGGATGAACCGGACGTCGACCAATGTACCCCAGAGATCGAAAATGGCGGCTCCGTAACTGTTCAAGTTCATGTCAACCTCCGAACCTGTCAGAGACGCGTACGACACAACGGCCCAGTGAGGACAGGCCGTCAACGGTTCTCGGGCCCAATTCAGGGCGAAGTACGGGACAACTTGAGGTGACTTGCCTCCGGGTCGACCGCTTCCACGTTAACTTCGGTCGTTCGGCAGCGACCATCCGGTTTCCAGTGAGGCGGGTTGATCAGCAACCGCGTTGAACAAGAAGGAGGTTGGGAAAACACCTCTGGATGCAGCAGGATCAACCCCAGGTGGTAGACCCGCGTTCAGTGCATCGACGTGGGACCATACGACCTTGGCGCCCTAGACTCCAGGTGTGGTCAAGTGATCGGCAACGTCCTCGGGCCCCCTCCTCCCCAGAATTACCTTGACCGGCGCAGGCATAAGCAACTCCGCTCTGGCCTTGGTCGCTCCCCGCGGTCGGCCGTCATGGGCCAGATTTTGAAGGCATCGTCGCTTCGCATCGCGAGTCCGTTGTCCCCTGTGGAGTAGGGGTCTGCCGGTCGATCGCCCAGGCAGTGTCTTCCGTCTCTACGCCGCCGACCAGGTCAATAGTCTGCTGCAGCCGGACCGCTAGATACAGCGACGAGCGATCGACCATGGCGGGGACGACTCCGGCCCGGGTTGACCATGGTGCAGTGGGATCAGCACGGGGGCGAGTCTTCTGCCTATTGGATTCGGACCCGGATACAAGCGGATGGCCGGTGCCTGACTTACCTCGGTTGGCGCGCATGAGAACCGGTCCTTTGTCCAGGTTCCCATACTCTGGAAAGGCCCTGCCGCCCAGGTCGATTTGTTGTGCTGGCACCGGCAAAACCAGTAAAATGCCGCCGTTAGCAGGCCAAGAGCGCCTGCCGCATCGAAGTTTAAGAAGCTGATGTTTAGGAAGCTGATTCGCGTTCGGAGGGAAGATAGACATGATTAGGCGGTTGAAGGACCCCAGACTCTTGTTCGCCACAATTGCCGTCCTCGTGCTGAGCCTGGTCGCGGCCGTGGCGTGCGGTGATGGTGAGGTGGTGGAGGTGGAGGTGCCTGGCGAGACGGTGGTGGTGGAGAAGGAGAAGGTCGTGGAGGTGGAGGTGCCTGGCGAGACGGTGGTGGTGGAGAAGGAGAAGGTCGTGGAGGTGGAGGTGCCTGGCGAGACGGTGGTGGTGGAGAAGGTGGTGGAGGTAGAGGTACCTGGCGAGACGGTCGTCGTGGAGAAGGTGGTGGAGGTAGAGGTACCGGGTGAGACGGTCGTCGTGGAGGTGGAGAAGGTCAAGGTGGAGGAGAAGATCATTAAGGAGAGGGAGATCATCACGACGGAGCCCAAGTACGGCGGCACCCTGCGTGTGGTGGCCCAGGGCAGCTTCTCCTCTCTGGATCCGCTCCCACTGCCCGCGGTCATCAGCGTGCACACCTCCGTACACGTCTATGAGCACCTGTTCGCGTGGGACTTTAATCTGAACCCTCAGCCCCAGCTGGTGGACACGTGGAGCATCAGCGACGACAACATGACCTACACGTTCACGCTGAGGGATGGGATCACCTTCCACAACGGTGACCCCGTGACCTCAGATGACGTAATAGCGTCCATCAACCGCTGGCTGCCTGCGCCCCCGGTCAAGAACACCGCGGGCTTTATCAGCGAGGCGGTCAAGCTGGATGACCTCACCTTTGCGATTAACCTGAACGAACCGTTTGGCGGCCTGGTAATCGGGTTGGGCACCTCGCCCCACCTGTCGCCTCAGATCTGGCCCGAGGACATCGCCAACAGCGCCCCCTTCTCGGAGCCGATAACCGATTGGATTGGCACGGGGCCGTACGAGTTCGAAACATGGGAGCCGGGAAACAAGCTTTCCATCGTGCGCTACGATGGCTTCATATCGCGGCCCGAGCCGGAGAACTTCCTGGCCGGGGGCAAGCGGGCGTATCTGGATCGAATCGAATGGGTTGAGATTCCCAACGACGAGACCAAGTACGCCGGCCTTGAGACCGGCCAGTGGGACATAGTCGACGGCATAAGCCTCGACTTCGCCTCGCGCATAAGGAACAACGACGACATAGGCCTCGTCGTCACCAAACCCGGCAACCAGTCGGAGGTATGGGCGAAGGGCAGCTTCGCTCCCACGGACAACAAGCTCGTCAGGCAGGCCATCCTGGCCGCCGTCGACGCCGAGTCCATGATGGCATCGCTGGGCGACCCGGCGCTCTGGATACTCTGCTCCTCGGTCTTCTTCTGCGGAACCCCGTGGGAGAGCACCGTGTCCGCGGAGCTGTACAACCAGAACAACCCCGAGAGGGCGGCCGAGCTGTTGGACCAGGCAGGCTACAACGGCGAGACGATCGTGATCCTGAACTCCTCCGACCATCCGCAGCTCAACCCCCTGGGCATCGTCCTCAAGCCATCGCTTGAGGCGGCGGGGATGAGCGTCGAGATGCCGGGCATGGACCTGGCCACCGTCATCTCGAGACTGGGCGCCAACGACTGGAACCTGTTCACCAACTTCTGCCCGGCCTCGACCTGCGCGCAGCCGGACATCAGCCCCGTTAACAACCTGAGCGAGACGCTGTGGGGTTGGCCCGGGTACCCGGACCTTGTTGCCGAATTCATCAGGGCCCCGAACCTGGATGCCAAAAAGGCCGTCGTAGACAGGATGCAGGCCGCCGCCTACGAGGATGCGTACAACATCGTCCTCGGGCAGTTCTTCCCGATGCTGCCCCACCAGATACGGGTCGCGAACCTGAAGCCGACGGCCTTCCCCACGTATTACAACGTGTGGCTGGACTAGAAGAGGTCCGAATCGCCTAGGCTATACACGCAGACGAACTGCTGCCGGTCCCGGCAGCCCGGGCCAGGCCACGAAGGAGGCACGCGCCGCCTCCCTTGTGGCCTGGCTCGCTAGTGTCCTCCACCGCCTCGGGGAGGCACGCGCCGGTGGACCGGCAACCCTTTAGCTGAACGAGAAGCGGGCCCACCAAAATTGACACCGTCGGACTGGCCGACGGGAGCAGTGGCGACCTCGCCAGGCTTGATGGACCGCTAGCGCACCTGCGGGGAGCGGCGCACAGATGCAGGCATACATCCTTCGGCGGCTTCTTGCGGCGATACCGGTCATCTTCGTGGTGCTGCTGTTCTCCTTCCTCCTGCTGCGCCTCACCCCTGGAGACCCGGCGCGAATCATGGCGGGGCCGCTGGCCCCTGATGAGCAGATCCAAGCCATTCGCGAGTCGCTGGGGCTGGACAGACCGATCATCGTCCAGCTCGGGATCTTCCTGAAAGATATCTTCCGAGGCGATTTCGGCGAGTCCATCGCATCTAAACATCCTGTGACCACGCTGCTCAGTGCCAGGATCCTGCCCTCCGTGTCACTGACCATCCTCACGGAGTTGATCGCCGTCGGGCTAGGGGTCCCCCTGGGGGTGATCGCCGCATGGAAGGCCAATAGCTGGCTCGACCGTGGGGCGATGCTGTTCTCCACGCTGGGATACTCGATGCCCCTGTTCTTCTTGGGATTCCTGCTCATTCTCGGTCTGGCGGTCAGGCTGCCCCTCTTCCCCGTGGCCGGGTTCGTTCATCCCGGTGACGGTGTGGACGACTTCTTGCGCTCGATCTTCCTGCCGTCGCTGGCCACGGGCCTTGTGCTCATGGCCCTGATCACCAGGATGACGCGGGCCAGCATGCTGGAGGTCCTGGGGGAGGACTACGTCCGGACGGCCAGGGCCAAGGGGCTGCCCGAGACGAACGTCCTGCTGCGTCACGCCCTGAGGAACTCGGCTCTGCCCATCCTGACCGTCATCGGGCTGGGGTTTGCGGGCCTGCTGGCGGGAGTGGTCGTCACCGAGGTTGTCTTCGCCATTCCGGGCATAGGCCGGTTGACCGTGACCGCCATGCTGCAAAGAGACTACCCGGTGATCCAGGCCGCCATCATATTGGTGTCTGGAATATATCTGCTCGTGAATCTTCTGGTTGACCTGTCCTACGCCTTATTCGATCCGAGGATCAGGTACTGATGCAGCATCAAGTCCCCGTGCGTCCGGCACCGGTGGTCCTCGGCATCGGTCCTAAGAAGGGGGGCCTCCTCGGCGGCCTTAAGCAGCTCGCTCGAAGGAAGCCCACGATGGTCGCGGGAATCGCGGTCGTCGCCCTGATGGCGCTGATCGCGATCTTCGCAAATCTCCTCTTCACCGTGGACCCCAATAAGCTCGCCGTCGTCGACCGTCTCCAGTCCCCCTCCTCCGCATACTGGTTCGGCACCGACCTGGTGGGGCGTGATATTTACAGCCGGACGATATTCGGATCGAGGATCTCCCTCATGGTGGGTTTCTCGGTGGCCATCATCAGCTCGGTGCTGGGGGCGGTCATAGGGCTGCTGGCCGGCTACTACCGGCGCGTGGACGCGGTGGTCATGCGGGTGATGGACGGGATCATGGCCATTCCCGTCATCATCCTGGCCCTGGCTCTGGTGGCCCTGATAGGCGGAAGCGTGAAGATCGTCATCATGGTGCTGCCGGTGGCGTATACCCCGGCGGTCACGCGTGTGGTCAGGGCGTCGGTCCTCAGCCTGCGGAACGAGGTCTACGTCGATGCGGCCCTCGCGCTGGGGGCTTCGCCGCTGCGGATAATATTCGCCCACATCCTTCCCAACACCCTGGTGCCCCTCATCGTCCTGGCCAGCCTCGTGGCCGCCGACGCGGTGCTGGTGGAGGCGGTGCTGAGCTTTTTGGGGGCCGGCGCTCCGCCCGACACCCCCAGCTGGGGCGGCATCATGGCCGATGGGAGCAAGAACATAAAAGGGGCGGCGTGGGTGATATTGTTCCCGGGCGCCTTTCTCACGCTGACGGTCCTTGGCATCAACCTGGCCGGAGACGGCCTGCGGGATATACTGGACCCCAAGCTGAGGCGCACGATCTAGCCGGCAACGGCGGCCGCAGCCTTCTCACAGACCGCGTCCACGTCAGCGCACCACGCTGCGCTGGTGTGACCTGCCCCAATACCTAGTACCAATTGTCAGTTAGTTTCCAGGCTCCTCCACCACCAAATGAGCGGGGTAGGCGACTCTTCAACCGCTGCGAGGACGGCTCTTGTCCGTGCACGAGTGGACATGGTTCCTCCTTAACCAGCGTTAGTCCCTGGCGGTCTATTCTGGACACAAGTCAACTGATCTGCTCCCCGAATTCCAGTCCGACCGGGATGCCGGGTTTGCGGGCAGCTGGCGATCAGGTGAGCGGCCGATAGGGAAGTCCCTGTACACGTCGGGGCAGATAGTCTTTGCCCGAGGCGTCCCTCGGGCGCCCCTGAGGTTTCACCGCGGAATTAGCCGACCGTTCAGTCGCCGACTAGGGCATGTTCACACTACGTAGCGCATCGAAAATGAGCGCCACCAGGATGAATCCCAGGAAGAGCACGTCGAGCTTGTCGAAGCGAGAGAAGATGCGCCGAAAGCCCTTCAACCGCCGGAACAGCCGCTCGACCTCGTTGCGTCTCTTGTACAACTCCTTGTTGTATTCCCATGGATCGACACGGGTGGAGACTGGAGGAACAACGGGCGCAAACCCCAATTCCAATGCGAGTTGGCGAGTTTCGTTGCCCTCGTATGCTCGGTCCATAACTATGGATAGGTCGCCGCGCTGCGACCCCAGACGGCGGAGGAGCTTACGGCCTTGCGGTGCGTCGTGTGCCTGTCCAGGGGAGAGCGAGAAGGTCATGGCTGTCCGAGCATTCGCGGCAACCATATGAATCTTGGTGGTCCATCCACCTCGGGACTTGCCGATGGACTGAGGTCCGTTTTTTTTAACGCCCCCGTGCCATCAGGATGCACCTTGACGATTGTGCTGTCCATCGAGACCGCCTCAAGCTTGACGCGCACTATCTGTTCGCGCTGCAGGTGTTCGAATATCCTGTCAAGCACACCGTTCTTGGCCCAGCGGTTCATGCGGGTATAGACTGTGTGCCATCTGCCAAACCGAGGAGGTAATCCCCGCCACTTGCAACCATGCTCAGCGACATACAGGATGGCATTGAGCACCTGCAGATTTGAGATACTTACATTCCCGCGCTGCACGGGCAGAAGGGGTGCGATGCGGTCGTACTGGTCTTGTGTCAGCTCCATGCACCAACGATATCACCAAACTCCTATAGTGTGAACAGGCCCTAGTCGGATGGTAAGGATGTGAGGTTTGCCTGGCAGAGACAAAGGACGGCAGGAATTGCTACAGCCGATCGAGTTTCCCCGCTCGGCGAAATACGATCCGGACTGGATCCTGGAAAACATGATGGGCCCGAATGCCTTGTGGCTGACGGAGTCCTTGGCGGGGTGCATGAATCTGGGGCCCACGATGCGGGTTCTCGATATGGGCTGCGGCAAGGCCATGAGTTCCATATTCCTGGCGAGGGAGTACGGGCCCAAGGTGTGGGCAACGGACCTATGGATAGACGCCAGCGACAACTCTCGCCGTATCTGCGCCGCCGGGGTTGAGGATAGAGTGTTTCCCGTTCAAGCCGAGGCGCATGCCCTGCCATTCGCAGACGGGTTCTTCGATGCCATGGTGAGTGTGGACGCTTATCACTACTTCGGGACGGATGACCTCTACCTCGAGAATCACATGGCCCGGCTGATCAGGCCTGGCGGGCAGATGGGGATCATAGTGCCCGGGCTGGTCGAGGAACTGACCTCCCACGAGGCACCGGAGCACCTCCGACGGTACTGGGAACCGGCATTTTTCAGCTTCCACAGCCCGGCCTGGTGGAAACGTCACTGGGAACGCAGCGGGCTGGTGACGGTCGAGGTTTCCGACCTGCTCCCCGATGGGTGGAGACACTGGATGGTCTCGGACTCGCTTTGGTCGGAGCAGCTGGGCAAGACCAGCGAGGAGACCGACATGTTGGCCGCAGATAGAGGGCGAACCCTGGGCCTTACTCGAATGGTGGCCCGCAGAAACGAGCGGCCAACGGCGCGGCTGGACGTCCTGAGTTGACGGATGCCCCCGGAATGTTCGAAGGCGGGACGGTCTGCTTTTCGGGTCAGTGTGGTACCAGATCTTGCCGGCGTTCCCGGGGCAAGCCTCCGATCTGTCCCCCGAGAGTTGACCCGGGCACATGAACGGAACGTGACCTTGCCCGCGGGCCATCTACTCAATCGGAAAGTGAGGATTCCAGGCGATTTCCCACAGGTAGCCTTCCGGGTCGGCAAAGTAGCCGGAGTAGCCTCCCCAGAAGGTGTCCTGGGCCGCCTTGACCAGGGTGGCGCCCGCGTCCACGGCAACGTCCAGTAGACCGTCAACCTCGTCTCGAGTGCGGACGTTGTGGGCCAAGGTGACACCGGAGAACCCGCTGCCCTCCGTGGGGATGCCGGCGTCGGCGGCCAGGGCATCTCGTGGGTACAGGGACAACCAGGTGCCCCGGTTCTTAAAGAACGCTATGGACTCGGTGTTTTCGTCCAAAAGGGGTAGCCCCAGTCCGTCCCGGTAAAACTCCACCGAGCGAGGCAGATCGGTAACGCCAAGGGTGATGATACTTATGCGCGGTTCCATAGGGATTCCTTCCTGATCCACTAAGCGAGGCAGTGTCTGCGAGGCACCACTACCTGCCTGGTGCACTCCTATATCAATAGACCGTCAGCAAAGATGCTAACGGCTGTCAGAAAAGTACGTGTTGTTCACCCACGTCCATATGACTACGGCGATGAGCGAGAGTCCCACGGCTGGAAACACAAACGCGCCCATGAGGCCATATGTGGCTGAAATGCCGTCGGCAGCATTGTCCAGGCTAAGCTGCGGGATTCTCCACATAGTTACCCCGAAGCCGAGGAGCATTTGAAAGGTGAACATGGTGAGGAAGGCTCTTGTCTGTCCGCGAGTGGGCATGGTTCCTCCTTAGCTAGCGTCCGTCCGTGACCCCGGTCACGCCCTGGAGTTGATTGTCGTCCCGGAAGTCCAGGGACAACCAGGTCAGGCTCACACCGCGATTGAGAACTCGCGCGCCCGAATCGAGAAGGAGCGTCCAGCAGGTATTGTCTAAAGTTAGCTGATATGGGCCGTTGGTGACAGAAGACAAGAACCGGTCAGTACAGCGTCTCAATATGGTCTCAATGCCCTGGCTGCGATGGTGAACTGGTGGAGGGCAATTCCTGGGGTGGTGCGGAAGATGCCCAGGGCCAGGCCGTCTTCCCGGGAGTCGCGAGCTTTCGTAAACTCTCCCCGGCCTACCATCGATCCCGTGCTCTGCGGACCGAGCCAGCGACCCGCACAGAAACTTTGGCAAGTCCACTTCCCGCCAGACCAACGTTCAGAGAGGACCGGATTGATAGGTAGAACCCCAGGATGACGTCCGCGTTGGTCGACTCCTCGCTGCTTCCTCCTTGCATGTGGCATCCACGGTAGGCGGCACTTGAAGACCCTTCTCCCGGAGTCCCTGTCCAGGTTGTCCCTTCTGATCTGGTGGGTTCTGGCAGGGGCCGCAGGGTTCGCCGTTGGCGGTCTGGCGGAAATGCAGATTGCGCCCTCCGGCGGCCTTTTGGTGGTCGTGTATATGACCGTGGGCGGGACTGTGGCCGGGCTGCTCCAGTGGCCGGCTCTGCGGCGGCACGTTCCCGGGGCGGGATGGTGGGTCCCCATCATCATTGCCGGCGGCGTCACAGTCGGGGCGGCAGGTCTCGCGGTCGGAGTGGTCGCAGGCGTTGCCGTGGGAGCGAGCGCGGGCGTGGACGCGGGCATGGACGCAGGAGCGGATGCTGCGGGTGTCGCGGCGGCGATTCTATTCGGGATGGTGGTCGGAACACTTCAGTGGCTGGTGCTCTTGAGGCGATTTGCCCGGTCCTACTGGTGGGTGCTCGCCAGCTCCGTGGGGTGGATTGTGGGTGGCCTCGTATCGGGAATCTCCGAGGGAGTCGCGGGCTGGTCCATTCTCGGGGCCGTGTACGGTGCCATGACAGGAAGCGTGCTCGTGTGGCTCCTGCCCCGCCGGGCGGGCGCAGCATGAGCAGGCCGACAGGATTTCGGCTGCATGCCTGACAGTCCGCCCTGTGGGGACTCCGTCGCGCCCTGTCGGAGGCCCCGGTACGGCCGGGAGTCGCCGATTCTATTCGGGAGACCTGAAGAGTGAGATCCGGTTGCCGGCGATGTCAAAGAATATGGCCATCGCGCCGAAACCGCCGGGAATCTCGGTGGGAGACATCAGCGCGGTGCCGCCCAGACTCACAGCCTTGTCAAGATACGCCTGAAGGTCGCTGACCATGACGGCGACGGAAGGGTTGTTGGGGGGCATGCCCTCCGCGTGCTGGAAGATGCCTCCGCCAATCCCTCCGGGTTCCTGCTGGATGAGGCGGTAGTTGGTCTCCTCGTGAAGGTGGATCTGCCAGTCGAACATCTCGGCATAGAAGTTGGCGAGCATCGCCCCGTCGCTGCCTCCAACCTCGAAGTGCACCACCGGCGGGCCGCTCCCCTTGGGCGGCATCTGTCCGTCCCATTCAGCCGGCAGCGAGTACAGCCCTATGCAGTTGTCAGCGGGATCGATAAACATGGCAATTGAGCCCATGCCGGGTGCTATCTCCACCGGCGGCATGATGGCCCTCCCACCCATGGCGGCCACCCTGTCCAGCGCTGCTTCGATTTCGTCAACCTGCACGTAGAAGCTGACATGGCTGGGCGTCGGCGCACCCTCGGTTGTCGGTAGCAGGCCGCCGCCGATGCCGCCTTCGTTTGCTGAGACCAGACCGTAGTTGCCCATCTCTTCGCTCTGCACGTCAATCTTCCAACCGAACAGGTCGCGATAGAACTGCTGCAGGGCGGGCCCATCCGGGCCGGCGATTTCAAACTGCACTACCGGGTTTCCCATTGTTGAGCATCCCCTCCGGTTCAGGCGGCCTCAGTATCTTGTCGGGTCGCAATGTATAGCTGGAATCTGCAGCGGGTCAATTGGCTTACCCGTGTCGCATGGCAGGTGCCGGGTTGGTCGGTCCGCCCGGTGGTCTGGCCCTTCAAAGAGATGATGCGAACACATCAGCCATCTGGAGTAGACAAGCAGCGATGTGGCCCGTTGTCAAACGCCCTGGCGCGTGCTTAGGGGCGTGCTATCAGTCCTCTACGATCGTCCTGGGTGGATGGCTTAGGTGAGGAGGCAGGTCCGGGTTCGCCAACCTTGTTGGCGAAAGGAGGATGACCGCTACTGGTAGCGGTATGCGCCTTCCCACTTCCCACAGACCCGGCACCGTATGTGGTTGCCATCCTGCGCACCCGCCCTAGCGGGAGGGCCTGTGCGAAGTGCCGTTCAGCCGACTGAACTCTTTACCGCGGACTGGAACCTTATCCGTGATCTCTGGCGGCCCCTCCGCCGGGGACGGCGCAGGGGCCGCGAATTCCTCCGCTTTCCTGGGGAGGAAGAGGTCCGGTTAAGGGAAGCTAGATTTCCACCCTATTCGCGCTGTCCATCCATTCTGCGTAGGAGCCGTCGTAGAGGCGGGCGTTGTACCCGGCCTGCCGCATGGACAGGTAGGCCAGTGAGGCCCGGACTCCGCTGCGGCAGTAGGCCACCACCGGGTCGCGAGGCATGATCCCGGCGGCTGCCAGCCGCCGGCGGAGCAGATCTGGATCAATGGGCAGCACTCCATCGGCGCCGGTCAATTCCGAGTGGGGAACATTCACGGCGCCGGGAATGTGCCCGGGGCGATGGTCCATTTCCGTCTGGCCGCCAAACTCCTGCGGGGAGCGGGTATCCAGCAGTCTCGCAGCGCCGGGATTGGCCACGTCGCTCATGGTGGCCCGCACCGACGGGTCGAGGCGCACCGAGAAGGGCCTTGGCTCGGTTGGGACGGGCCGGTACAAGACCTCCCGGCCCTGGTCCTTCCAGGCGTCGTAGGGTATGTCCATGATGTGAACGTCGCCGCGGCCCAGGTACTCGAGGACCCAGGCCGCCATGGCGGCGCTGCGGCCATCCCGGTGGTCGTAGAGCACCGGGGTTACGCCGTCGCCCAGCCCTGCCTGGCCGAAGGCGGCGGCAAGCTGCTCCGGCTGCCCGAGACGTCCGTCCGGGCCTTGCAGCCTCTTTAGGGGAACGTTGACCGCCCCCCTCAGGTGGCCCATCAGATAGTGCATGGCCGACCGGGGGTCGATTACCAGGTACCCGGGCCGGCCGACATGGTCACAGACCCAATCCGCCGAGACGAATGTGGCCACTAGCCGACCATTTCAAAGTCCGTCTCGACCGAGGTTGCGTTGGCTACCGACTGGGTGACCGGGGAGCCTTCAACCGCCAGACGCCAGATTCCCCGCAGGGTTTCCTCGTCGGCGTCGGCTCGCACGAAGCACTTTGCCGAAATCCTGCCGTAACCCGGGTTTCCCTCGTCCTCAACCCCGGCCCACTTGCGGATGTTGTCGAAATACCCCTCGACGGCCACCTCCAGGTCATGGATGCGGACTCCCTGCCTGGTGGCGTTGACCACGAATCCCACGGTCATGCAGCTGCCAATGGCCGACAGCAACTGCTCGTGGGCGCTGGCGGCGACGTCGGTGGCGGTCAGGTCGCCTGGCTCGTCCATGTCAACCTGGTGGTTCCGCATGTAGGCGCGCGCGCGCATCCCGTCCTGCCAGACCACCCGCGACTTCCAGGGCCCGGTAACCGCACTGAAGACCTCAGGGTCCCGAAACGAATCCAGGACTTCGACCAGTTTCTCCCGAGGCAGTCCGTTAAGGTCTCTTTCTTCTGCCAATTCCAACTCCTTGATGTCAATAGGTCCTATTCGGTGAAATCGCGAACTGTGCCGTTACCGATGTTCCGCCCTGAGTTGATCGGCGGCCCCGGCGATCGCCTGCATTTTCCTTGAGGCGATCTCGTGGGTGTTGACGTTTCTCTCGGCGAAGGTTCCGAAGCCGCAGTCAGGGTTGAGGTAGATCTTGTCCGGGCCAAAGTACTTAAGAAGCTCCTTTACCCTGGCGACGATCTGCTCCTGCGGCTCGATGTCGTCGGTCCGAGGGTTCACCACCCCGAGGCCGATTTCCTGCTCGTTGTCGTATTCCTTGAAGACCTCCATCTCCCCGGCCCGGGGCGTGGCGCATTCCAGCACCAGTTGGTCAATGTTCATCTGGGTAAGGTAGGGCAGCATCGGCCCGTAGTTGCCGGTGAGCAGCACGTCCTCCCGCCGGCTCCAGTTGCCGCGGCAGACGTGGACCCCGGTCTTGATTCCGCTGATTCCCTCCGTGGTCTGGTTCATCAGGCGAACCGCAAACTCCAGTTCGTCGGTCGGATCCCGCCGATTGGGCAGAGCGGCGCACATGAAGGTCTCGCTGCTCTCCTCGCCAAATACCACCTGGCTGAGGATGGGCTCATCCAGCTGAACGAAGTCGCAGCCCCCGTCCCGCAGGGCGATTATCTCCTCCCGGAGGATGGCAACCACGTCGGCGGCCAGGTCCTCGGGATCAGGGTACACCCGGTCGGAGAGACCCTCGAACCAGCTGGAGCGGGTCAGCATGTAGGGGCCGGGAAGGGGGATCTTGATCTGCCGATCCGTGTGCTCTCTCATGAAGGCCAATTCGTCCAGAGCGAGGCCCTGACGTTTACCGATGCGGTCAACGACGATGGGGCTCTTGATGGCAAAGGATGGCACGTCGAGCGCCCGCAGCATCTCTTCCATCCGGGCTCGGTCCCGGGAATAGTCCAGCAACTCGGAAACCTTCATCAGCCGCATCCCGGTCAGCTTGTCCACGGCGAAGGAGTAGAAGTTGTCTCGGCGCTGCTCCCCGTCGCTTACGATGTCCACCCCGGCCTCTTCCTGCGCCCGGATGCAGGCCAACACTTCGCCGTCGGCCACGGAGTTGAAATCATCCACGGACATTTCGCCCGCTTCCTTGCGCCGCAGGGCCCGAACCAGCTCTGTGGAGCGGGGCCAACTTCCGACGACCGTTACGGGGAACAAGGGGACGTCCGCCATTCGGTTTCCTCCCGGACTTGGGCGTTCTGAAGGTTTGCGGCCAGCCTTCGCAGACTGCCGCAGTGTATCCCACGCCGCAATCCGGGAGGTGTTGCAACCCATTGCTGGCGGGGTGAGTAGTTACGGCAGGCCTCAGCCACCGTGCATTCCCCTGCTATTGCCGCTTCCTCCTGCCGCAACTCGCTATGGGACAGGCCACGACCGAGGTGACTTTCCTTCTGCGATGCCTGCCTTGCGGGTAGCGGGGTGGCCAGCAGGGAGAAACAGAGGAGATGAGGAGATAGGGTAGACCAGCCAGCCCTCACCTTCGTCCTGGTATCTCGCTACGTAGCCGGCGGCACCCGGGACCTTCGTGAACCTGACCACCTCGCCGAGACGGCATCGCTTGTACTTTCGCCCGCTCCCGCAGGGACAAGGCTCATTTCTACCATGGTCATGCCCGGCTATATTGGGTACCTCTGACAAGTACTCCCGAAGACCTTGGGCACCGTGGGGGTGTTCTGTCCAGAGGTATTGTCTTGCTGCTCCTAGGCAATCGACGTCGGTGTATGGGAGCCGATGGAAGAATGGCACGAACACCAGCTCATCCATGAACTCCTCAAGGGGCGTACGACGGTCAGCCAGCGTCTGAAGGCCCAGGCAGCAGGCTCCGTCCGGCTGGAAACGCAGGTCGAGCTCCCTGGTGGCCTGTCAGATTCATGCCGACCGGCATATGCGGAAGATTTATACATGGAGCCCTTTGCCATTAAATGTAAACCGATAGGGGGGAGCCCCATGCTCAGCCAACGTCTCGAACTCGCCAGAATACGTAGTAGCCTGTCGCTTCGGGATATGTCCTCGGCCATGGATGGCATCGTCTCAGCCCAGGCGATCGGTAAGTACGAGCGGGCGGAGATGATATCTTCGACCAACAGGACATTTCATCCCGTTAGCGTCAGGTCCAGGTCTTGGCCACCCTCACGCCACCGCCCGATAGTCCATAGTAGGAAACCCACATAAAGTCGAGTTCTATTGGCAGGGTGATCTCCCTGATAAGATCTGCCACGAAGCAGACCACGCACCTTACATTTTTCCTTTGGCCCCAATGCCACAAAACGCCGGGGTCTCTTTGAATCAAGATCTGGAGGAGATGGCATAGCCATGAAGACCATAGAAGAGCGCGTCGGCGACATAGAGGGGTTGGAACGTCGAGTGAAGAAGCTAGAGGAAACCTCAAGGGAGGTGCGAAGGTTGATTGCTGTTGGCAAGCGGCGCGCGAGTGTCGGCGAAGGCCCCGACATGAGAGACCTTCTAGATAGAATCGAACGCGTTTTGCCGTCACCTCCATAGCGGGCTGCGGAAGAACAGTTCTTTGAGGAATTGTGGAGAGGGGACAATAGACCGAGGGAGGTGATCGCGGAGGCGTAGGAAAGACCCGCAAGCGACGATGCTGGCATTCGTGGACCTTGAGGAGCGGGTGCCGCATGATCACCCCATCCGCACCAACAAGGCCCTTGCCGACAGGGCACCGGAGCGGTTGTCTCCGGAGTTCGACCGCATGTATTCGAAGGTCGGCAGGGCGTCGGTCCCTCCGGAGAGACTGCTGAAGGCCTCCTTGCTGATCCCCCTGTACTCGGTGCGCAGCGAGCGGGCGTTCTGCGAGGAACTCGAGACGGCTGGCCCGGTCGCGGGGATAAGGTGATCGTCGGGACCAAGTCTATATCCCGGAAGTCCGCCGAAAGCCTCGAGCTTGCCCCGCTCGACTCTTTCGGCAACAAACACGGACGTAACCCCAAACACGGCGCCACGAGCGGTGGCCCAGGAAGTTGCCGTGAAATTGACTTGCCGCTATCGCGGTAGGGGGTATCCAGCCCGAGCCTCGCTGTGCTCGCCCGGCAAGATCTCAAGAGCACTCGGGGCCGATTACCCCCTGAGCCAATGGCCCCACCAGACCGGCCATGATCGAAAACCCTGCATTGAGGACCAAGAAAAGCCCCTAGAGCACAGCCCGCTATACCCCGTATCATGCGGGGCACTTCGTGATATAAGCCGGCGGGGGAGGCATACGAGATGCCTGTCGATACGCTTCCGAGACACGCCCAAGCTGTCGTCATTGGCGCGGGGATCGCCGGGTGCAGCGTCGCCTACCACCTGGCCGAGCTCGGCTGGCGTGACATCGTCGTCCTCGACCAGGGCGACCTGTTCGAGACGGGCGGCTCGACTTCCCACGCGCCGGGTCTCGTCTTTCAGATCAACCCCTCAAGGACCATGACCAGGTTCGCGGCCTACACCGTCGACCTGTGGTCACGGCTGGAGCTCGACGGTGCCCCGTGCGCCGGGGCCGTCGGCAGCCTGGAGGTGGCCTGGACGCCCGAGCGGCTCGCAGACCTCAGGAGAAAGGCCGGGCTCGGCCTAAGCTGGGGCGTTGAGGCCCGCGTCCTCAGCGCCGCCGAGACGCGTGACCTGTTTCCCATGGTCTCAGAGCGCATCCTGGGTTCGCTCTACGTCCCTTCGGATATCCACACCAGGGCGATAAGGCCGGCAGAGGCGATGGCGCGCAGCGCCGAGAGCCGGGGCGCCAGGTTCTACGGCAACGTCGAGGTCACCGGCTTCGGAGTCGCAAGCGGGCGCATCACCGCGGTCCACACGACGGGCGGCGACATAGAAACGGAGCTGGTGGTATCCGCCGCCGGCATCTGGGGGCCAAGGCTGTGCGCCCTTGCCGGCGTCCCGATCCCGCTGGCGCCGATGCAGCACATCTACGCGGTCACCACGCCCCTCCCCGACCTGTCCGGTGCGGCCGGGGAGATATCCATGCCGTTCCTCAGGCACCAGGACAGGTCCATGTACTTTCGGCAGGAGAGTGAGGCGATCGGCATAGGCTCATACCGCCACGAACCCCTGCTCGTTGAGTCCGAACAGATCCCTCGCTACGGAAAGGACTGCACCGCCCCGGCCGAGATGCCCTTTACGCCGGATCATTTCGAGGCCGCGATGACGGCGGCGCGGGAGGTGATCCCGGGCCTTTCGGGCGCGGGGCTGACGCGCAGGTTCAACGGCCTGTTCTCGTTCACCGTCGACGGCTTTCCGGTGCTCGGCGAATCGCCCCGGGTGAGGGGATTCTGGTCGGCGCAGGCGGTGTGGATAACGCACGCAGCGGGCGTCGGCAGGGCCGTCGCCGAGTGGATCGTCGGCGGGGAGCCGACCGTCGATCTTCGCGAGTGCGACATCGCGCGCTTCCACCCGCACGCCCTCGGCCGACCGTATGTCCGCGCCCGCGCCTCCCGCCAGTACCGCGAGGTGTACGACATCGTCCATCCCCTCCAGCAGGCGGGTGAGCCTCGAGACATACGACTAACGCCCTTTTTTGCCAGGCAGAAACAGCTCGGCGCAGCCTTCTTCGAGGATGCGGGATGGGAGCGTCCCCGCTGGTACGAGGCAAATCGGTCCCTCCTCGATTCGGTCACCGTCACCGGACAGTCCCGCACGGGATGGGCCGCGCGAGAGTGGTCGCCGACCGTCGCCGCAGAGCACTCCGCCACCCGGGAGCGCGTGGCCCTTTTCGACCTCACCCCGTTCGCCAAGTTCGAGCTGACCGGCCCCGGCGCGTTTGGGGCCCTTCAGCGGCTGGCCTCAAACCAGATCGACAGGCCCGTCGGGTCAATCACGTACACGCCGATGCTCACCCCAGGCGGCGGGATAAAGTGCGACCTGACCGTTACGCGGCTGGCCCCGGAGCGATTCCTGGTGGTCACTGGCGGGGCGATGGGGCTGCACGACCTCGAGTGGATCCGCTCGCACCTTCCGCGGGACCGCTCGGTCAGCCTCACCGACGTCTCATCCGATCTGTGCTGCGTAGGCCTGTGGGGTCCCAGGGCCCGCGACCTGCTCAGCGCCGTCAGCGAGGATGACGTGAGCAACGGGGCCTTCCCTTATCTGACCGCAAGGGACATAACCATCGGAGAGGTCACGGCGACGGCCCTGCGCATCTCCTACGTCGGCGAGCTGGGATGGGAGATCTACGCACCCTCAGACCAGGGGCTGCGCCTCTGGGATGCGCTCTGGCAGGCGGGCAGGCCCCTTGGCCTCATCGCCGCCGGCGGCGGCGCATTCGACTCGCTGCGCCTCGAGAAAGGATACCGCCTGTGGGGAAGCGACATCCACACCGAGTACAACCCGTTCGAGGCGGGCACGGGATTCGCGGTGAAGATGGGCAAGGGAGACTTCATCGGCAGGGAGGCCCTCGGCGAATCGCTAGAGCGGGGCCTGACCCGCAGGCTGCGGTGCATGACCTTCGACGATCCGCGCTCGGTGATCGTCGGCAGCGAGCCCATCCTGGACGGCGACCGGGTGCTCGGGTACGTGACCAGCGCCAACTACGGACACTCGATAGGCCGCGGCATCGCCTATGGGTATCTGCCGCCGGCCTACGCGGAGGCGGGGAAGGAGGTCGAGATCCTCTACTTTGGCGATCGCCACCGGGCGACCGTGGCGAATGAACCCCTGTTTGACCCGAAGGGCAGACGGATGAGGGCGTAACTAGCCCCTGACCCTTCGACCCTTCGGCAAGGTGCGGAATCGGTTATGCAAACCCATTCGACTGGAGGTATTCAGATGGCGGCCAGCCTGGCAATCGACGGTCTCAAGCGACGCAGGGTTCCAATCAATCTCCGCCAGAGCGGGAACAGCGATGCCCGGATGCTGATATCCACACGCATCAGGAAGTCCCCTTGGTGGCACCTGTCAAAGGAGGCGGGGTGCCGGGCATACACGACCTACAACCACACGTACCACCCCCGCGCCTACTTCAGCCCCGAGGAAGGAGGACTGCTGGGCGAGTACAGGTACCTCACCCGGCACGTCAGCATGTGGGACGTTGCGGTCGAGCGCCAGATACAGATCAAGGGGCCGGATGCCGCCGACTTCGTCGACCTGCTCATCACCCGCAACGTCCACACCCTGGTGCCGACGATGCAGGCGCGCTACGTGATCCTCTGCAACCAGCACGGCGGCATCATCAACGATCCGGTGCTGCTGCGTGTGGCCGATGACGAGTTCTGGCTGAGCATCTCCGATTCCGATGTCCTTCTCTGGGCGCAGGGGGTCAACGCCTTCGCCCGCCGCAACGTCGAGATCAACGAGATCGATGTCGCGCCGCTGCAGATTCAGGGGCCCAAGTCAGCAGCGCTGATGGAGAAGATGTTCGGCTCCCATCTCAGGAACATTCCCTACTACGGCCTGATCCACGAGACCCTGAACGGCCGCCCCGTGACGATCTCCCGCACGGGTTTCTCGGCCGAGCTGGGTTTTGAGATCTACCTGCACGACTCCACGCTCTACGCCGACGACATCTGGCCGTACATCCTCGAGCAGGGCGGTGAATTCGGCCTGCGGGTGATCGCCCCCAGCCACATCCGTCGCCTGGAAGCCGGGATCCTCTCCTACGGCCAGGACATGGACATAGAGAACAACCCCTATGAGGTCCGGCTCGGCTGGCAGGTAGACCTGGGCAAGGGCAGCTTCATAGGAAAAGAGGCGCTGGCCAGGATCAAGGCGGAGGGCGTCGGCCAGCGCCTGGTCGGCCTGAGGATGGGAGGAGACCCGATACTCTGGTACAACGAGGGCTTTTACCCGGTCAGGGACAGCCGGACCGACGAGGACGTCGGCTACGTAACCAGCGCATTCTGGTCGCCAAGCCTGGATTCGAATATCGCCCTGGCGGTCATGCCCCGCTCGCACTGGAATAGGGGCACACCGGTCAAAGTGCAGCTGCCAGCGGACGGAATCGTCGAGGGCGAGGTGGTCCGTGTCCCATTCGTCGATCCGTCCAAGGAGCGTCCCAAGACGGCTCTCTGAGGTAGTCCACCTCGGCCGAAGAGCGTGTGACGCTTTAGCAGGCAATCAGGGGGCCGGGCGCCCATTCGATGGACGGGCGACTTCAGGATGAGCGCTTGCGCAGACCCCGGATTGCCGATCTGATCTGGCCACGTGGCTCGCTGCCGCCACATCCCCCTGGCGGGCGCGGCTTTCGCCTAGGCCGTAGCCCTGACGCCGCGCGTCACGGCGGGCATGCGTGGAGGAGTGTTCAGGTCGCACGCCGCGGTCGCAATTGAGGCGGCAATGAGTCCATTAGCGACCACCGGTGCCTTGAGGACAGTTACGCACACGGCAACCTCTCTCCGGCCAGGATCGACAATCATTCCGGAGACGCAGTAGGTGCGCTCGTCCCTTCTCCAACGGCAGCCGCAGACCCGTCTGCGGCTGCCGCGGTGATCACGTGCAACCGCCGCCCGATGGCCCCCAGGGCAGCGTCCATCATGTCCAGCCGCGAACGGTGCTGAACGTCCAGCACCCGATCAACCTGTGGCATGTGCCACCCCAGCCGGCGGGCCAGTTCCGCCTTGCCCACGCCCTGGTCCCTCATCCCCTGGTAAAGCATGACCTTCACGGAAGTGAGCGTCGGCAGTATGGCGTAGGCCTCGCCCCGTGACGGCGAGGGAATGTCCATGCTGTTGTGAATTCGAGCCGCTATAGCCTCTTCCAGCGCGTGGATGGCGCGGGCGATGGCCTCCTCACGGTCGTCCCCGAAGGTGGTTAACTCAGGGAAATCAGGTGAGGTCGCCAGCAGGGTACCGTCATCGGCTTCGAGCTTTATCGGAAATGCAAGCATCAGTCCAACCCCAGGTCTTTCTCGATCTTCGCTACGAGTTCCCGTCCCAGCTCCTTCTCGCCTCCGTGCATCGGTGGCTGGCTGCTGCCACATATCCCTGGCGGGCGAGGCCTTCGCTTAAGCCGTAGTCATCCTATTCACCACTCACCAGGACGTCGATCGAGGTGCCGAGCGCACTGGCAATGCGGGACAAGGCCGAGGTCGAGCCCGGTTTTCGCCCACGCTCAATCTCGGAGAGGTACCCTGCGGCAACACCTGTTTTCTCGGACAGCTCCCTCAGGGTGATTCCCTGGTGGTTCCGAAACGCCAGGATGGGACCTTTCCCCCGCATAATATCGAGAGCGACCTCGTGGGGAACACGCACGCCGTCGTCCGCGTCCTGGGCGGCCAGCATGTCCTCAAGCTGGCTGTTGCGCTCGATGAGAGCGTCGTACTCCCTCCGGGTCATGGTGATCGTCTCTTCGCTAGTCATAAGCCTCCCTCCTGTGGCGAACTCTCAGGATGATCAGGATTGAGGGCCTGCCGGTTTGGGTAGAGAAGATTACGCGGTGGCTGCCTACTCTCAACCGCCGGTAGTCGCTGCCAGTTAGCGAGGTGACCTGCCTGGCAAGCGAATCGGGGTCTTCGGAGTACTGCTGGATCTTTGCGATGATCCGCTCCCTAGCGGGTGCGGCGAGGCGACGCATATCCTTAATCGCCCGTGTGCTCCACTCGATTCGTATTCCCTCATACACACGCTCTATGTTCTCCATTAGAGAACAGGCCGTCAAGGGCTAGTGTCTGATGCCAAATTCGGGCCAATGGGCGCCCAGCGTCGGACCTGCATAGGCGCTCTGAACCGGACGGACGCGGACAAGCGGAGGCGGACATCCTGCAGGCAGGATGGTCTCCGGCGCGCGGGCGAACGTCCAATGCAGGCGCAGGGACATCTCGACTGAGACGCCAGTCTTACCGTTCACTTTGACCGAAAATGCCTTTTGGAACGCGGGCGCCCAACGACGGCTGCCCTCCCCGCGACGGGGACACGCAGCCCTTCCCCGATGGACCGACCGAAGAGCCCTTCGACCCCTATGCGCTCAACCGGATGGGCGGATACCGGTCGGTCGTCAGGAGGAAGGCGTAGGCACCGACGCGATTGGTCCACCGCAGCACGCCAACGACGAAATCGAACATTCCCCGCGGGTATCGGCCTGTCACCAGGATCGTCACCCAGGCCGCTATGGTGACCAGAATTGCCAGGACCCAAAGAACGGCCAGAGCGATGTAGTGAGGAATGGCCAACAGCCATTTGACGATAGGCAGGAACCGGTTTAGGTCACTCTCGGCGTCTGGATACTCAATGTGCAGGTGCACGGACTGCTCTTCGTCCGTGGACGGATACTCGTCCCGTAGCAGCAACAAAAATGCCCCGATCCTGGCGGCGAACCGACTGAGCTCCAGGTTCCAGTTGAACCACCACCTCGGATACTTTCTACGGAACAGGATCATCAGCAGGGGCCCGAAGACCAGGAATCCGCCAGCATATATGGGCATGAGCGCCTCGTTAAGATCGGGGTCTCCCATGTCGAAAAAGCCGCCTATGAACGCGGACAACACGAGAATGGGTATGGCCAGAAGTATGCGCGGCAACACCGACAGCCGGTTGCTCGATTCCTGATAATCGACAGAAAACTGCACCGGGTAGTTGGCCCCACCTCCTTCGGTCCGGGAATCACTGTTGGTCATAAGACCCCCCATGAAAGATTGACTGCTCGGCCCTACGCCGCCGGCGCGCAGCATAGCAGGATGAGGGCGTACCGTACCCTACCTTCTATTGCCATGAAGGCAGCCAAAGGCCTCTCCATCAGAGGCAAAAGAGAGCTACTGGCCGGACGCTTCGTGGATGGCGACATGGGGTAGGAAGCGTACGGCTATGGTGCGGAGGAAGGTGTCTGAGTCGACGGTGTAGCGGAGACGATGGCGCGCTTCGGGGGAGGCGGATCGCCCGATGCCGCGCCGACCTTTGCCGGCTCCGGGCAGCTCAAGGTCCAAGACCCGCGAGTAACATAGAGGTTCGCCGCAATTGGCTGGAGAGCATCAGCGGCGGAATCGATCCTGCCAGCTGGGTCCTTTCAGGCGCCGGTGGCTCTAACCTGATAGTTGGTACAACAGATGGGGGCAGATCAGTGATCGCGGGCCTGATGCTGTAGCCGTCGTTAGACCAATGACATTCCGACACTCGCCGGTGGCGGAATAGAGGCCATCACCTTGTTGGCAGGGGGCATGATTACATGGGGAACAAGGACGAGACGGGCCTGGAGGTCCGGGCCTATCGGGAATCTGACCTGGATGACGTAGTCGCTCTGTGGCGACAGTGTGGACTGGTGGTGCCCTGGAACGATCCGGCCAAGGACATCAACCGAAAGCTGGGCATCCAGCGTCAGATGTTTCTCGTCGGATCGCTGCATTCCAGGTTGGTTGCGACCGTGATGGCCGGCTACGAGGGCCATCGTGGCCGGGTCAACTACCTGGCGGTCACTGCCGAGTACCGGAACAGGGGCTTCGCTCGCCGTCTGCTTAACGAAGCGGAAAAACTTCTGACAGATATGGGCTGTCCGAAGATCAACCTTCAGGTCAGAAGCTCGAACGTCGATGTGGTTGAGTTCTACAAACGCGTTGGATATTCGGTGGATGATGTCGTGAGCATGGGCAAGCGTCTGGAGGCAGACTGAGAAGGCGCCATATGGCAAGACCGATTCAGCAGCGCCGGGCCGCAGCCGTTCTGGAAGAAGGATCAATCCAAAATGTGGATATGCTTTCCAGACCCAATGACTCCGCCAGATCAGATCCTCCAAGCTCCCGGTGACCTCAAGAGAGTCCAGGTACTCGGCGGTGGCGTGCCGGGGGTCGCCGCACGGTCATGAGTAACGGTCCTTCGCCGGGGGCCCGACGGCAAGAGCGATGACGTCTAGCGACATGGTCATGTCCTCGGGCAGGGGCATCACGTTCATGTACCGCGCCGGCGCCATCGCGGTGCACCAAGAGCGCCTGCTCGTGGAGAAGAACCTCAAATTCGGATTCTGCTTTGTCCCCGGCGGCCGCGTGGAATACGGTGACAACGCCGTCGAGACCCTGGTGAGGGAAATGCGGGAGGAGCTGGGCGAAGAGGCGAGGGTCGGGCGTCTGGTCGTTGTCGCAGACAACCTGTTCGAGCTGGACGGCAGCCGATACCAGGAGGTCAGCCTGTACTTTCTGATCGAGTTCGCAGCTGGTGCGGAAGTACTGCGCCGCCAAGGTCCATTTGCGGGGAACGAACCGGGAGAAACGTTTCAGTGGATACCCCTGGACGAGGTGGAGCAGGCAAATCTCCTACCGGTCCTTCTCCGAGAGCGCGTCAGGTCAATTCCCCGGATTCCAGAGTACGTCGCCCATGCCGAGGCCGGCTTCCACCAGGAGCCGGATCCCGCGATCCGCATCGTCGCCTACGATCCGACCTGGCCCTGGCTATTCTCATCGGAGGCGGCGAAGATCCGGGGGACGCTGGGTGACGTCGCGGTCGACATTCACCACATAGGATCGACGTCGGTGCCAGGGCTGCAGTCCAAGCCCATCGTGGACATTCTCGTCACCGTTTCGGACATATCCGACCTGGCCTCGTACCAGGTGCCCCTCGAGCGGATCGGGTACGCCTTCACCTACCATCTGGAGTTTCCCGACCTTCATTTCTTTGGCAGGCCGCGCCAGCGTCCCCGCCGCTTTCACGTGCATGTGTGCCAGGACGGTAGCGCTCACGAGCGGCGCCACCTGGCCGTGCGCGACTACCTGGTGGCCCATCCGCAGGAGGCGCGCCAGTACGGATCGATCAAGGCTGAAGCCGCGGCGTCGTTCCCGGGAGACCGGATCGCGTATATGGACGCGAAGGACCCCTGGGTGAGTGATCTGGAGAGCCGGGCCCTATCCTGGCGTGACCAGCAGGGCTGACCTCCGGCCGGACCTGCGGCCACGCCGTCAGGTCAAGGCTAGTTGGCGTAGGCGATGGCGGACTCACCCCCGTCGAGCAGAATGACCTGACCGGTCATCCAGTCGGAAGCGGGGCTCGCCAGGTAGACGGCCAGAAGACCCAGATCTCGAACGTCGGTAAGCCGCCCGAGCGGCAGCGTTGCGATCCGTAGCTCGGCGATCGCCGGGTCCCTGAACCCGGGTTCGGTCATCTCGGTCCTGAACCAGCCCGGGCTGATGGCGTTGACGTTGATGTTGTAGGCTGCCCACTCCAGGGCGAGCACCTTGGTCAGCATCTGCACCGCCGCCTTGCTGGACCCGTAGGCTGCCTCGTAGGGGAAGGCCAGATTGGCGCTGGTGCTGGCGACGTTGATCACCTTGCCCGATCTGCGCTCGATCATCTGAGGGGCCACCGCCCGGGCCATGTAGAAAGCGCCCTCAAGGTTCGTTCTGATGATGCGGCGAAAGTCGGCATCGCTCATCCGCTGGTCAGCGGGCCAGCGCCAGTCGACGTTCTCCGGGGGATCGGGGACGGGTACGACCGGGCCCACGGTGACTTCCCCGGCGTTGTTTACAAGTACATCTATTTTCCCGAGCCTTTCGGTAGCCTCCATTACGGTACTGTCAACTTGAGCCGAATCGGAGACGTCGCAGACCAGGGCCAGCGCCGTGCCGCCGGCGGCCTCGATCTCGGCGGCGACGGCGTCAACTTGATGTGCGGATCGAGCGGTGACGACGACCTCGGCACCGGCCTCGGCGAAAACGAGCGCCATGGCGCGGCCGATTCCCCTTCCGCCCCCGGTGATCAGGGCCGTCTTTCCTGCAAGGCTGAATTCGGGAAGCATGTTCGGTGGGGCGCTTGCGCGAGCGGACGACCGGCGCTCGGCGGCTAGGGGCCCGGGTCCTTCCTACCGAGTCTTGTCCAGCAGCATCTCTTGGAACGATTCGCCGGGACCGACAGGGCCATCGAGTGGCAGAGCGGGTTTCTTGCGATCATGGTCAGAGAGTTTACAGCGACTTTGGCACCGCTGCGCCGCAGCATTCGCCGTGTTGTCTTCGAGGCGCATGGGTGGAGGGGGCAGGGCAGGGGGATTCCCGACGGGCTGATATGCAGCGTTCGGCGCCGGCAGGGATCGGGCGCTTGTCTTTGGCGATGAACCCATCAAGACTGTCATGGAACGATGGCCCAGTTCGACAGCATGAAGGATCGGAAGGCCGGATATGCGCATTACACACACCAGCGTTTTCGTAAGCGACCAGGAAAGGGCGATGAAGTTCTACACGGAGACGCTCGGCTTCGTGAAAAAGCAGGACTTTCCCGTCGTGAATTTCAGGTGGCTTACCGTCGTCTCGCCCGATGATCCAGATGGGACCGAGCTCTTGCTTGAACCAAACGACAATCCGGTATCGCAGGCATACCAGAAGGGGATCTACGAGCAGAGTATCCCTGCGGCGTCCTTTGGCGTTTCGGACATCCGCGCCGAACATGAGAGGCTGAGGTCCCTGGGCGTGGCATTTGCGATGGAGCCGACAGAAGTGGCGACCGTCACCATCGCCGTCTTAGACGACACCTGCGGCAACCTGATTCAGATAGTAGAGACGTAGCCAGCGCCGACCACACGGTCCTGACTCCGGATGCGGGCACGGCCTGGGGCACGCCGCGCCGGCTCCCATCCCGATTGTCGCACGGCGCAGTCCCGCACTATCCCATTGCAAAGCGGCTCTCGGCTCCCCGTCCGGGGCGAGAGCCGGACGCTTGCCCGGACAACACCGGCCGGCATCGGCCCGGCGGCGGAGGTGATCGAAAGGCCAATGCGGTCCCATGCCGCATCGTCCCGGTAGGCCTTAGCCGCGATCCGCGCACCAGACCCTGGATGTGTCGTCGCGCCTGAGAGTGACTGGCCAGGAGCAAGATCACCTGGCGGCTGAAACGCTGCGTTGCCGGCGAAGTCCAGAGCTCTGCCGCGACGACTCGCCGCGCAGTTTCGCCAATACGGGAGCATCAAAGCAATTGCTAGATGAGGGAGGCGGCGGGCCATACTGTCGATTAGCGGATTCGCGCGTAGGGGCGGTGATCTCCTGGGCCGGGGAGAAGCTCCCTGCGGCCCGGATCCCACCCTCCCCGTAAATCCGCCATGAGGTGCTGGACATGACACTGAGTAGCATTCGTCAATCTCTGGGGAGCCATATCCGCGGGTCACTCATAAGCGGGCTGTTGCTGCTTCTCCCGGTCGCCCTGACCTATCTGATCATCCGCTTCGTGTTCGACCTGACGGACGGGGTCCTCCGTCCCTGGATCGAGTGGGTCGTCCGGCAGTTCGGCGTCGACCTGACACTGCCGGGACCCGGAATCGTTGCAGCGGTCATCGTCGTCTACGTGATCGGAGCCCTTGTCTCTTTCAGGTTGGGCAGGATAGCGGTTGACTGGGCCCGCGCGTACCTGCTGCGGATACCGTTTGTCGGGACGATCTATTCCGCCAACCGCCAGCTGGTCGAGTCCTTTTCCGGTACCAGCGTCACCGGCTTTAAGAGAGTGGTGCTGGTCCAATTCCCAAGGGCCGGCTCGTGGAGCCTGGGATTTCTCACGGGGATTACGGACGCGGACGGTGTGGACAGGCTGATCATGACATACGTCCCCACCGCTCCGCTCCCAAACTCAGGGTTCGTCGTGCTCATGCCCCCGAGGGACGTCCTGGACACGGACCTTACGGTCCCCGATGCAATGCAGCTCATATTCTCAGGAGGCATCGTATCGCCCAGGACGATCAGGACCAGGAAGATAGACGTGGCGGAGGTCGAAAGCCAGATGCGGCAGACGGATCTGCCTGCGAAGGCGATAACGACAGCGGTTGGCAAGAGCGTCTCTGCCGCCGCGTCCAGCGCCACCAGGCTCTCCGTGGGAAAGCTCAGGAGGACCTCGGCCAGGGCCTTGCGTGATGCGCAGCACCGCTCCGGGTCCGTCGCCCGCGATGCCATGATAGGCGCCGTGCAGGCCGTAAGCGAAGCCGGCCCGCACTCAGTAGACCGGGTAAGGGATGCGACAAAAGGGGTGGTCCTTGGCGTTGGAGAGGCTACAGGGATGACCACGAGGGTCCTTCACGATGCGTTTGCCGGAGCGATACAGGCTGAAAGAGGCCGAGACACACAGGGTGCGACGCTGCAGGGCGCTGCTGCGGGCACAATGGAGGCCGCAGCCTCCGTGGGCATTCCAGCCGAGCAGGCCGTATCCCAGATCTCCAGGGCGACCGTGGAGGCCCTCAGGGACAGCGAGGAGGAGCTCATCGAAGGCGGTAAGGCGACCATGAAGGGCGTCATTGACGGTGCCGGAACTTCCAGAGATGACGTAATTGCCGCGGCCCGGCACAGCGCCTATGAGCTGGTCTCCAACGCCGCCAGAGTAGGAATGAGAGACCCGGGTGCCCTGGCTACGGCGCTGGCCGAAGCGGCGGGGGAAGCACGTGTGAAGTCATCGGTGGATCCCGCGAGACTACAAAAGGCTGTTGCCAGAGGCTGCCTTGATGCAGCGGTCGAAGCAGGGGAGACCGCCGGTGATGCAGTCCGGTCCGCCATGGTCGACAGGCTTGGAGCCGAATACATAAGTTCGGACTTGGAACGTGGTGGCTCCGGGTGATGCAGAGTCGGGGCGGCGCTCCCCTTGGGTCGCCCCTGCAATCGGGACCGTTACAGTGCGTGCATTCCAAGGTGCGCAGGCCGTCGCGAGTGGCTACGCGGCACCGAAGCGTACCCGACCTCAGGTCAAACGGCACCATGGTCGGTGGGAAGGCAGTTCCCGCGACATGTAGCGTTTGCCGCGGAAACTTCTGTGAAAGCCGCCCCGAGTTTGAGTGACGGCACCTATGTTGGGCGGAGAGCGGTCAATCCAGGATGACACTTTCCTCTTGCAAGACTTCGCCGACAACCCGCCGGGTCGCGTGGCACTCGAAATGGGCCGGTCCAGCCCTCCAATCCGGGCTCTTGACCTGGCCAGTTCAGCTTGATAAGTGGCCGCGGCTACAAGCTGGCCGGCCCTCACGCTGCTTGGTACCTTCAGGCCCGTCAGTTCGTGTTGGCTCAGAGTCACTCTCCTTGCATGGAATGACAATCTCGCTTAACAGTTAGCCACGGACGCTTTCCCTGAACAAAAGCATGATCTGCGCCACAATTTGGCCCTGTCGGAACGCTAGGGTGCAGGGCACCTGGACGAGATCGCCTCGCCCATCCGTGCGATGCATGGGACCCCGACCCTTCGCAGTCACCCGCTGGCGTCGGCCCCCGCGCGCGGCTGGAGCGTAACCTGTAGATTAGCGGCGACCGACTCAATGCCCCCGGACGGAGGAAACCCCAATCATGGAAACCGTTGTGATTACCGGCAGCTCAGGCACCATCGGAACCGTGCTCGCCCCCGCGCTGGCAGGCCGCTACCGCGTGCGGGGCATCGACTCCCGTCCCTCTGAAGCTGTGGAGACGACGCTTGCGGACATGGTCGACCTCGAGGCGGTGACCGCGGCGTTCGCGGGGGCGGATGTGGTGATCGACCTTGCGGCCAACGCGGACCAGTTCGCCAGCTGGGAGGACGCATACCGCAACAATTTCGCGGCCACCAGGAATGCCATTGAGGCGGCTCACAGGGTCGGCGCGCGCCGGCTCATCTTCGCCAGCTCGAATCATGCCGTCGGCAACTTCGAACTCGATACGCCCTACCGCCAGATAGTGGCTGGCCGATACGAGGGTCTGTCGCCCGGGCAGTTCCCCCTGGTGGGGACCGACGTCCCGATCCGCCCGGACGGTCCATACGGCATCGGCAAGGCGCTTGGCGAGGCGGTGGGACGCTACTACTCGGACGTGCACGGCCTTTCCGTACTCTGCCTTCGGATCGGCACGGTCAACCGCCAGGACCGCCCCCTCACGGTCAGGAACCTGGCCACGTTCCTGTTCCACAACGACCTGGTCCAGCTGGTGGAGCGCTGCATGGAGGCACCCCGGGAGGTGGCCTTCGGCATCTACTACGGCGTGTCGGACAACACCTGGCGCTTCTGGGACCTTTCCGGCGCGGAAAACGAGATCGGCTACCGGCCCACCGAGGACGCCGGGCGATACAGGGCCGAATTTAGCTGAGGGGCCTGAGCGCGCCTCAGCGGGCGTCCAGGGCCTTGATCTTGTTGAGGCGCCGCACGTACTTTTCCTCCGGGATGAAGCGGGCGGAAAGGAACGCGGCGACGATCTCGCGCGCGACCTCGCCGCCGACGATCCGCGCGCCCAGGCAGAGCACGTTCATCTCGTCGTGCTCCACCCCCTGGTGGGCAGAGTAGGTGTCGTGGCACACCGACGCGCGCACGCCCCTTATCTTGTTGGCGGTGATGGCCGCGCCCACGCCGCTGCCGCAGATCATCAAGCCCCGCTCCGCTCTACCCTCGGCAACGCTCAGGGCGACGGCCTCGGCAAAGTCCGGGTAGTCGTCCAGCGGGTCCAGGCTGTGGGCGCCCACGTCGACGAGCTCATGGCCGAGCCCCTCTATGTGGGTGCTAAGCTCGGCCTTGAGGGGAAAGCCCCCGTGGTCGGCACCGATCGTCACTCGCATCGTCCGAGTGTATCGGTGACCCCCCGTCCGGGCAAACCCCGCTCCCGGCCGTGAGCCCGGGGCCGCCCGGCCACTATGATGTGTCCATGCTCAAGGTCGTCGGCCGTTCCCAGAGGGACCGGCACCGCATTGGCCGTCTCATCGACGAGGTGAGCGGTGCCGGACGGTACACAGGCTCGGTGTACCTGACATCCGATACGTGCCGGGCTATCCTGGCCGACGATAGCGCCGCCTCTCCGCTGGCGAGCCGGCACGGCCTGGCCGAAGCCCTCCGCGCATCGAAGCCCGGCGAGACAGGCCTTTGCATCTTCTCCGGGCCGGACTCTGCGCTCTCGGTCCTGCCCCCCTTCCCGGTGGAAGGAGACCAGGAGCATGACGGCTTTTCGCCGGGACCGCTCCTGGACCTGCTGGGCCGCGACCGCACCGTGCTCGTGGTCCTGATACGGCTCGGCCACTACTCGGTCGGCGTGCTTAGAGGGGACCGCGTGCTCGCCTCAAAGTCCGGGACCCGGTACGTAAAGAGTCGGCACCGGGCCGGTGGATCGTCACAGCGCCGCTTTGAGCGAAGCAGGGAGAGGCTCGTGCGAGAGTTCTACGACCGCGTGTGCACGACCGCCGGCGACCTCCTCGACAAGACAGATTCGGCTGGGGACGTAGAGTTCGTCATGTACGGCGGAGAGGGAGGCACCGTTCGGGGGCTGCGGGAAAGGTGCGTTCTTCCTCGCCTGGCCGGGGCCCGGGCGCTGTCCCGGCTTCTCGACGTCCACCGCCCCGGCCACAAGGCGATGCAGACGATCGGCAGGCAGGTCTACTTAAGCACCCTGCTGTCCCTGGAGAGTTCCTGAGGATAGCCCTGCGGGACGGTCGCCCCCTGGCCGCTACTGGGCGGTGTAGCCCCCGTCGACGATGAGGGGCGCGCCGGTGACGAACGATGACTCGTCACTGGCCAGAAACAGTGCGCAGGCCGCGATCTCCTCGGGCCTTGCGAGCCGGCCGATGGGGTGAAGATCTATCAGCGCCGAGAGGGCCTCAGGGTCTGACGTGAGCTTTTCGGTGAACGGGGTGTCGACAAAGCCCGGGTTGATGCAGTTCACCCGGATGCCCCTGGGCGCAAGCTCGACCGCGAGATTCCTGGTCAGTTGAAGAACCCCGCCCTTTGACGGGTTGTAGGGCGAGAGCCCGGCACCGACCCCGCGTGCGTATCCCACGAGGCCCATGACCGACGACAGGTTGATAATCGACCCGCCGCCGCGCCGCTCCATGGCCGGGATCGCGTGGCGGCAGGCGAGATAGGTGCCCTTGAGATTCACCTCGATGACCGCGTCCCAGATCTCCTCCTCAGACTTTCCGGCCAAAGAGCCTATCCGCGGGTTCAGCCCGGCGCTGTTTACCAGGACATCGAGACCGCCGAAGCGCTCTTCTGCGGCCTCAACGGCGGCGGTCACCGCGCCGGAGGAGGTAACGTCCACGGACATCCCCTCGGCCCTCCCTCCCTGGTCCCTTATTTCGCCGGCCGTCCGGGCCGAGGCGTCCCCGCTGAGGTCGGTCACCAGGACGCTAGCGCCATGGCGGCCGAACAGGAGCCCGGTGGCGCGACCGATGCCGGAGGCCCCGCCGGTGATGATCGCCGTCTTGCCGCTAAGCCTCTTTTCCATCAGGCAGATCTCCCCTCGGGCCGGCGCCACGGGCGCCGATCTGCGGGTCGCCGAAAGCTCGCCTCCAGCGGGCTGTCCGCGCGGCCGCGGCCCGGTAAACGGACCAATGATATCCCAAAATTCATTGAACTCCTTCTTAGACAAGATAGAGAATTTTTGGGTGGTCAGATCGCCGGGTAGAAAGGAACCAAGCCATAGGCGCCTCTGAGCAGCTCACCCTCATACGAGACTTCGCGATCATAATGGCCGTCGCCGGTGGGGCCGTCGTCGTCTTCAAGCGTCTTCGCCAGCCCTCCATCCTCGGCTACCTGCTTGCCGGGATCCTCGTCGGTCCCTTCACCTTCCCCAACGCTCCCGTTACCAACATTGAGATCGTCAGGCTCCTGGCCGATCTGGGCCTGGTGCTGCTGCTGTTTGCGGTCGGCATGGAGTTCGGGTGGCGGCGGATCCGCCAGGTCGGCCTGGGGGTGCTGCTGATCGGCAGCATCGAGATGCTGGTGATGGTCTCGATCGGCTACCAGCTCGGCCGGCTCCTGGGCTGGACCCCCGTCGAGGCGATCTACCTGGGCTCGGCGATGGCCATCTCCAGCTCGGCCATACTGATCAAGGTGCTCCGCGACTCCGGGAAGCTGACGACCAGGGTAGGCAAGCTGGTGGTCGGGCTGCTGGTCGTTGAGGACTTTGTCGCCGTCATCCTCCTGACCCTGCTCTCGGGCCTTGCAACCTCGGGCGCCACGAGCTTCGGTGACGTCGGTCCGCTGGTGCTAAAGCTGGTCCTGTTCACCGTGGCCTCGGTGGCGCTTGGGGCGGTCTTCGTACCACGCCTGCTCTCTTACATCAACAAGTTCGAGTCCCCCGAGACCCTGGTACTGGCGGCCCTGGCACTGTGCTTTGCCCTGGCGCTGATCGGGGAAGAGCTCGGCCTGTCTGCAGCCGCCGGTGCGTTCCTGATCGGCGCGGTGATAGGCGACACCCCGCAGGCAGAGCAGATGACCAGGACGATCTCACCCATAAGGGACATGTTCGGAGCCCTGTTCTTCGTGTCGATAGGCATGCTGATCAACGTTCACGTGATTGGCGATCACATCGTGCCCGCCATCGTGATCGCCGCCGTGTTCATCGCCGGCAAGATCGCCGTCAACACCTTCGGTGCGTTCATCGCGGGCCAGCCCGACAGGGTGCCGATCCAGTTTGGAATGCGGACCCCACAGGTCGGTGAGTTCTCCCTCGCCATGGTCAAGGTCGGTGTCGAGAGCCAGACGATCGGCGCCTTCATGTACCAGGTGCTGGCGGCCGTCACCGCGATAACGTCCCTGTTCTATCCGTACATCGTCAGGTCCTCCGACCGCGTCGCGGACCTGCTGCGGCGCCGGTCCCCGGAGGGGCTTCGCAGATCGCTGTCCGGCTACACGATCGGTGCTGTGGGGCTTGGCGGCACCCTGAGCCCCGACCTTCGGCAGCGCGTCAGGGGACCGGCCCTGTCGGTGCTGGTCAACTTCCTGATCGTCGTGGTGCTCATGGCGCTGGGCAGTCTGGTCGTCGGCCTCTCATCCGACATCGCCCGCCCGCTGGGCATCTCCGAGGGAGTGGTGGCTAAGACCGTCGCATTCGCGGCCCTGGCGCTCAGCTTCCCGTCCTCCGTAGCGATCTGGCGCGGCCTGGAGCGGCTTACCGAGCAGGCTGCGACGTACCTGATCCTTCATGGCAGGGCTCCCAGGATGCGCGTTCAGACCGTCGCAAAGAACCTGGTCCGCGACGCTGTGATGATCCTGGTCATCTTCGTTGCCAGCCTGTGGGTGATCCCGTTCGTCGCGCACCTGCTCTCCCTGGGCCCCCTGGAGGTTCCGCTGCCCTTCATGGTCGTGGCCGCGATGGTCTACGTCGCGATCCGTTTTCTTAGGCAGGTGCACCGCCACCTGGTCGAGTCCTTCAGCAAGACCTTCCTCGGGGGACATCTTCCCGGCAGCGAGACCGCCCCGGGCGGTGTGGAGAGATCGGTCGAGCGGGCCAGCGGCCTCCTTCCGTCCGTTACCGTGCGCTCCGAATACGCACCGGCCGTTCCGCCCGAAGCCGAGCCGGCGCTCGCTGATGATCCGCCCCCGGATACAGCGAAGAACGTGACGACCGCGGACGCAGAGATAAGCGCCCTTACGGTCGTTGAGAACGACACGTCGCCGTATGTCTCGCGCCTGGGCAGGGTGCCGATGGTCTGGGAGTTCAAGAAGGCGACGGAGGTGGACGGCTACTTCTTGATCACCCTTCGCTTCCGCAAGGCCTCCGCCCCTTCCTGGGACCACGGGGAAGAGGACCTTTACGTGGACGCCAGGGGACGCGTCAGGGTCCGGCAGATCAGGTCCTGGCCGAAGAGCGTCAGGGCCGGATTCTCCCCGCACATGTTCTACGGAGGAGCCGCGGTGCTGATCGCGGTGGTGCTGGCGGCCGGTGCGCTGTACCTTCTGCGGTAGGTGACGGCAGCCGTGAAGAACCTCGGGACAAGAGCGCCATCCATCGTCATCGTGGGTGGCGGCGTGATGGGATGCTCGACCCTCTATCACCTGGCCTCGCTCGGCGTCACCGATACGCTCCTTCTCGAGCAGGACTCCCTTGCGTCGGGGTCGACCTCGCGGACCCAGGGCGTGCTTCGCATGCACTACTCGAACGAGGTCACCGCCCGGATGGCATGGGAGAGCCTGGCGGCATACCGGGACTTCAACGAGCTGGTCGGCTCCCCGTCCGGTTACGTTCAGACCGGGTACATCCTTGCGGTGCCGGCCGAGTACGGTTCGGCCCTCCGCCGCAACCTGGCGATGCAGACGGCGCTCGGGATCGATACCGCGGAGGTCGATGCCGACCGTCTGTCCGACCTTGCGCCCTCGGTAAGGACCAGGGACGGAGAGGCCTATGCATTCGAGCCTCTCTCCGGCTATGCGGACGCCCACCTGGTCACGAGCGGCTATGCCCGGCGCGCCGAGGATCTCGGTGCGACCGTCCGGGTGGGGGCGCGGGCGGATGGGGTGGTCGTCGAAGACTCCAGGGTCACTGGGGTCCGGGTTGACGGCGAGGTCGTCCCGACCGGGGCCGCGGTCGTTGCGGCAGGTCCGTGGTCCGGGCCCCTTCTCGCCGGGCTGGGCGTGGAGATCGGCCTGTCGACCGTCCGGCACCAGGTGCTCGCGGTCACGCGGGACCGGGACCTTACCCACCCCGCCATCGGTGACGTGGTGGGGGATTTCTCGGGCCGGATGGACGCCCCCGGTCTCTCGCTGGTCGCGCTGGGTGAGGAGCGAGATACGGCCGGTCCGGACGACTACAACCGCGGCGTCGACCAGTCCTACATAGAGGCCGGCCTAAGAGCCATCTCGGATAGGGTTTCCGGCATGGAGGATGCCGGCTACGTGCGGGGCTGGTCGGGCCTGTTCACCGTGACCGAGGACTGGCATCCGGTCATCGACCGGGTGGAGGGAATCGATGGCCTGTACTGCGCGGTGGGCTTTTCCGGGCATGGCTTTAAGATGGCGCCCGCGATCGGCCGCGCCATGGCCGAGATCATCGTTGGCAGCGGCCAGACCATAGACGTTAGCCGCCTCAGGCTCGGTCGCTTCGCCGAAGGGGACCTGCTCGGCTCCAGCTATCCGCTGAGGGTGCTGGCCTAGCCGCTGGGCCAGCCCCTCCGGGACTCGCCACGGAAGGTGCCCGGCGGTATGCTGTCCGCCGTTACGACTATCTCCACCCCGGGGCAGGGGAGTGGGGGATCGGGACGAACCTTTTGGGAAGCGAGTTAAGGGCAGCGCCATGGCAGATCTAGTGATGTTGGGCGGACGAATCCTGACGATGGACCCAGTGGGGAGCAGGGCTGAGGCCCTCGCCGTCAAGGATGGGAAGATCGCCGCTGTGGGCACCAGCGAGGAGATAGTCCGCATGGTGGGGGATGGCACCAGGGTGGTGCGGCTGAACGGGCGGGCGGTCACGCCGGGCTTCATAGACCCCCATAACCACTTCTCCATGACGACGTTCGAGCCGGTGTCCTGCGATCTTCGCACCCCGCCGCTGCGCTCAAAGCGCGAGGCCCTTGAGGTCATCGCGGCCACGGCCGCAATAACGCCCACCGGCCAGTGGATCTGGGGACAGGCCTACAATGCCCGGAGCCTCGAGGGCACCGGGCCCCTGACGAGGTACGAGCTCGACGAGGCGGGCGGGGATCATCCCGTGTGCGTCATGGACGACTCCTACCACGCCCTGTACGCGAACTCGGCCGCCCTGGCCCTGGCGGGCATCGACCGCGACACGTCGGACCCCGCCAAGGGTGTGATCGTGCGGGACGACTCGGGAGAGCCCACGGGTTTCCTGCAGGAGCGCGCGATGGATGCCGTGCACCGCACCACGATGCGCTCGTTCATCGAGGTGTACGGTGAGGACGCCGTCGGCGACCTGGTCCGCCACAACGCCCGGCGCCACCTGTCCCACGGGGTCACCAGCCTCGGTGACGCCCAGACTATGCCCGAGAGCGCGCAGATGTACCAGCTCGCCGACGCCCAGGGCAAGCTCCCCATCTGCGTACGCCAGCTCAGGGGAGGGGACACCTTCTTCGGCGCGCCGAGCAGGCCGGCCGCCGGCGAGTTCCTCGCGGACAACGTCTCGGACCGCCTGCGGGGTGGGGCGGTGAAGCTGTTCATGGATCCGGTCTATCCGAACTTCGGGTTCTTCCGGTGCCACTCCGACGGCGCGGTCACGCCCGAGGGCGAGGTCTACTACGAGCAGGAGCAGGCCGACGAGCTGGTCCTGTCGGCGGTGCGCAACGGCCTGCAGGTCGCCATCCACTGCATAGCAAACCGGGCCATCGAGCAGGGTCTCAACTCGTTCGAGCGGGCCCTAAGGGAGGTGCCCGGCGCGGCGGACCTTCGCCTGAGGATCGACCACTTCATGTTCCCCACGATGGCGCAGATCAAAAGGGCGGCCGAGATGCCCATCGTCATCTCCCAGCAGCCGGCCTTCCTCTACAACATAGGCCACATGTTCGAGGACGGGGTGCGCGAGTACAACATCGATGCCGAGGCTGAGCCCATCGCAGCCATGGTCGAGGCGGGCGCGACGATAGCCGCCGGATCGGACTTTCCGTGCGCCTCGATTGCGCCGCTGGACGGGATGGCCGCGGCGGTAAGCCGAAGGCACGTCACCGGACGGCAGATCGCCCCGGACCAGGCGATATCCGCAGAGGAGTGCATCAGGCACTACACCAACGGATCTTCATACGCCATTTTCCGGGACCACGAGGTGGGATCGCTGGAGGTCGGCAAGCGCGCCGATATGGTGGTGCTCAGCCATGACCCCACGGGCTCGCATCCCGATCACATAAGGGACATAGCGGTTGAGCAGACCTACGTGGACGGGTCGCTCGCATACGAAGCCTAGGCCCCAGGGCTTAAGGGGAGTCGGCCGGAGGGATCATGTCCGAATTGATGGTGTACATAAGCGGGGAGTACGTGCCGGAGTCGCGGGCGGGGGTGTCCATATACGACCGCGGCTACATGTTCGCCGACCTGGTCACCGAGTCGACGCGGACGTTCGACATGCGTCCGTTCAAGCTGCCTGAGCACCTGGACCGCCTCTACTACTCGATGAAGGCCACCGAGATCGACGCCGGCATGACCAAGGCGGAGATGGAGACTGCGACCCTCCAGATGCTTGAGCGCAACCGCGCCATGTTCGGCCCGGGGGAGGATGCCTGGATCGTGCACAACATCTCGCGCGGCGTGTACAGATACCGCAGCGAGCCTGAGTCTGGACCGGGTCCCGCCACGGTCGTCATCCACTGCTTTCCCATAGACTTTCCGTCGTTCGCGCGCTTTTACACCGAGGGTGTGCACGCGATCACGCCCTCCGCCAGGCAGATACCGCCTGAGTCCCTCGACCCGAAGATTAAGCACCGCAGCCGCATGGCCGGACAGCTGGCGGACCTGGAGGTGGCGCGCGCCGATCCCGACGCGATGTCGGTCCTCTTGGACCGTGACGGGAATCTGACCGAGAACACGGGCGGAAACGTCTTCATAGTCAGGGACGGCCACGTCATGACCCCGACCGACCGCAGCATCCTTGAGGGTGTGAGCAGGGCGACGGTGCTTGAGCTGTGCGAACAACTGGACATACCCCACAGCCAGGAGGTGCTCCAGCCCTACCATGTGCTGGTCGCAGACGAGGCGTTCCTTACCAGCACCCCCTACAGCATGCTTCCGGTGACCCGCTTTAACGGCAGGCCGGTCGGTGAGGGGCGTCCGGGGCCCGTTACGGCCCGGCTGCTAGGCGCATGGAGCGAACTGGTCGGAGTGGACATCGTGGACCAGGCGCTCGGGGTGGCCCTTAACCGACCGTAATCACCCGGGCCGCCCAAAGGAACCGACGCGCCCGGCTGGACTTCGTCCCACCGTCCGCACCCGGGGCGTAAGGCCGCCGGGTGCGCTGCGGGAAACGGGCCGGCCTGGTGGGACGGACCTGCCCTCAGTCTTCGACCTCTAAGATCACCTCTATCTCGACGGGTATGTTGCCCGGCAGGTTCGCCATGCCTACCGCCGAGCGCGCGTGCCGGCCCCTGTCGCCGAACACCTCCACCATAAGGTCGGAGCAGCCGTTGGCGACCTGGGGATGCTCGGTGAAATCGCCCGTCGAGTTGATCATCGAAAGGAGCTTGACGACCCGCTTTACGCGGTCGAGGTCACCGTCAACGGCCTGCTTCATGCGCGCGAGCATGTTTACGCCCACGAGGCGGGCGGCCGCGTAGCCCTCCTCAGTACCCAGGTCCCGGCCCAGCTTGCCGTTGGGTCTGGTACCGTCATCGGCCGCCGCGGGGCCCAGTCCTGACAGGTAGATCAGGTTGCCGGTGCGTACGCTGGGAACGTAGTTGGCCACCGGCGACTGAGGGTCGGGCAGGGTGATTCCGAGTTCTGCTATGCGGTCGTCTATCTTTCCCAAGTGGAGACCTCCGGTCGTCGCGTTGCTATCTGGATGGCGCTAGTGTCGTCTGCCCGGTCACTCGAAGGCCAGTATTGCCGCCGGGTTGCCGGTCGTTATGTCCGAGACCTCCTCGGCCGAAAAGCCCCGCTGCTTCATGCGCGGGACGATGTTCTCGAGGATGTGCTGGTAGCCGTGGCCGCCGTACCTTACCAGCCTGTGCTTGGTGCAGATGTCCTGGGCAACCAGCAGCTTTTTGCCGAAGTCGTTCTCGACCAGCAGCTGCAGCTTGTCCATCCGCTGGACGTCGTTGGGCATGTAGGCGCCGGGCAGGGGATAGTGTGAGGACTCGCTGCCGAACAGGTCGTACTCCATGTAGCAGCCGCTCCCGGCGAGCTCGAGCGTCTCGGCGTCGTCGAACACGGTGCGGTCGAGGTGACCCATGATGACCCTCTCAATGCTGGCTCCCGCCTCTGCGAGGATGTCGAGGATCTCCCGGGGCGCCGAGGGGTCTCGGCCGGGATGTATCAGGACCGGGGCCCCGGTTTCCTGCTGGGCGGTCGCGGCCGCGCGCAGCACCTTTCGCTCGTTGTCCGTCAGGGGAAACGAGCAGCCGATCTCCCCTATGATGCCGGCCCTAACCCCGGTCTCGCCCACCCCCTCGGTGAGCTCGGTCACCATCTGATCGGCCAGCTCCGACTCGGTCCGCTCGCCCATCTCCTTGGGGTGGACCTTGTCGATGTACCAGCCGGCACCCATCACCACGTTAAGGTCGGTCGCCCGGGAGATCCGCGCCAGTGCCAGCGGGTCGCGTCCTATCCCGAGGGTCGTGGCATCGACGATCGTGCCCCCGCCCTCGAGCCGGTAGTGCATCGCCTCCTCCACAGCCGCCTTCTCGTCGATCAGCAGCAGGTTGTCGTAGTTGGAGGTCCAGTTGTAGCGCACCCATCCGAGGTTCTCCATTGAGATCTTCTGGTGCGCAAGGAATTTTCGCGACGCCTCCTCGGGCTCGACGAACATCGTCGTGAACTCTATGAGCAGGTGCTCATGGGTCATCGTCGGGCCGAGGGTCGCCGGGTCCACGGCGCCGGTCACCGTCTGGACCAGGCCTGAAATCTCGGATTTGGCCAATGGATATCCTCCTCGTCTACTCCCCGGCCGCGCTCACTCAGGGGCGGGTCCGGCGGGCCAAGGCTAGCAATCGCCAAATCCGAGCGTCAAGCTGCGCCCGGGCGGCGGACATGTCGATGGAGGCCGGGCCTCGGCCCGAGCCGGCGGTGCTGGCGCTACGGGGAATCGCCCCGCCACGCGGCGACGGCCCTGCCCAGCCGGTCCGCCTGGTCAACGATGTCCAAGCCGACCTGCTCGGACCAGGCCGCAAGGAGGCGCGAGGTCACCGGCCCGGGCGCCCTGCCGTCGGCCACATCGCGGCTGTCCACCCGGGAGACGGGAAGCAGGCAAAACGGCGTCGAGCACAGGAAGGCCTCGTCGGCGGTGTAAACGTCGTAGGGCTGAAGGTTCTCCTCTGCGACCGGGATGTCGAGCGTCGCGGCAAGCTCGCCGATCGCCAGCCTGGACACGCCCTGCAGGATCGCCGTGTCGCGCGGGGTGCGGATCGTCCCGCCGCTGACGATGGCGAAGTTGGAACCGACGCTCTCTGTGACGTTGCCGTCCATGTCGAGCATGATGGGAAAGGCCTGCGGATCGAGGTCGGCGGCCTCGAGGTCGGCCATCACGTAGCTGAGGCGGGAAAAGTGCTTTACCTTCGGGTCGAGCTGCTGGGGGGAGAGGCTGCGGGACCGGGTGATCACGGCGCGCGCGCCGCGCGAGTACATGGGCCCGTAGGACGCAAAGTCGATGGGGTCGATGAAGACCGAGACGCTGGGCTGTCCCGCATCCTTGATCCTGTACCCGGTACCCCGGGTAACGATCGGGGAGATCATGTAGTCGTCACCGAACTCTCGCCTCACCGGCTCGTTGCGGTCGACGACCTCTTGTATGAGCCTCCCGAGGCTCGCCATCGAAAGGCCCGGGTCGATGCGCACGTACCTGAGCGTCCGATCAAAGCGCTCAAGGTGCTCGCTGAGCCTGTAGATGCGGCCGTCGAACGTCCTTAGGGTGTCGTAGACGACGTCGCCGAGCTTGAACCCCCGGTCGAGCATCGATATCTGCGCCCGGTCACGGGGGTAGTACTCTCCGTTCAGCCATATCTCGTAGGCCGGGCCCATCGGGTCTTCCGCCAAGGCTCCTATCCGTCGATAACTATCGCGTCCCCTGGACGCACCGCCCCGTCCGCGACGATCCTGCCGAGCATGCCTCGCCTGCCCTCGATCCTCTCGCGCAGCCCGGGCTCTGCCTCGTCCATCTGCGAGCACGGGTCGCAGTCCCCTGTGATCTCCACCACCGCCGACTCCCCCAGCCTTACGCGCATCCCGCGCCGAAGGCTCGATATGTCCAGGCCGGAGGTGGTCACGTTCTCGCGCGTTACGGCGGGGCCTATCCTGAACTCGGCCTGTGTCTCAGAGTCCATGATCAGCACCTGCCGGGTGCGCGTGCGGCCCGCGTGCCGGTCGCCATCGATGCCGTGCCCGGCCCGAAAATCCGCCTGGGTAAGCACGGTCATCGGCTGCCGCCTGACCGGTGAGACCTGCACCTGCGCCACGGTACCGCTTGAATCGACCATTCCAACACCTCCACGGGCGATTTGAGACGGCTGAGCCGCTAGATTACGGCACCGCCGGCGCAGCCACAAGCGCCGGCTCTCCCAAAGCGGCCCGGCTCCGCTTATCATTAGCGCGATCCTCGCAGGGGGCGTGCAATGACTAACGCGGTAAGGCTTGGACAGGGAGCACATACGTACCTTAACGACACCGACTGGGCGAGGCCCCCGGCCGGGGTCGGATGGAGGGAGATCGCCGGCGTGGCCATCGGCGCCGACGGGCGCGTCTACGTCTTTGCAAGGGGCGACCACCCGGTGATCGTATTCGAGAGCGACGGGACCTTCGTTACGAGCTGGGGCCAGGGATTGTTCGCAAATCCCCATGCGATCACCGCAGGTCCCGACAACACCTTCTACACGACCGACCACTTCGGGCACGTCATCAGGCAGGTGACCGCCGACGGACAGGTGCTGATGACCATAGGCGAGCCCGGCGTCGCGGCCGCCCCGCACTCCGGGGCGCCGTTCAACATGCCCACCGACGTCGCCGTCGACCCGAGCACGGGCGACCTGCTCATAAGCGACGGGTACAAGAACTCGGCCGTACACCGCTTCTCGGCCGCCGGAGAGCACATCCTCAGCTGGGGCGGTCCGGGCGTTGACCCGGGCGAGTTCTCGATTCCGCACAACATCGCCATCGACGCCGACGGGTTCGTCTACGTCGCCGACCGCGAGAACCACCGGATACAGGTGTTCGACGGCCGGGGCAACTTCCAGACCCAGTACAACAACGTCCACCGCCCCTGCACCATCAGGATAGGCGGCGACGGCCTGATGTACGTGGGCGAGCTGGGCTTCGGGATGACCGTCAACCGCGAGGTGCCGAACATAGGCCCCCGCATGAGCGTGCTGACAAGGTCCGGAGAGAGGGTCGCAAAGGTCGGTCACCTGGGCTTCGGCATGGACCCCGGCCAGATGACCGCACCGCACGCCCTGGCCGTCGACGGCCGCGGCGACGTCTACCTGGGGGAGGTGGCCGCAACGGCGAGCAGGGGCTGGGTAGACGAGGACGCGCAGATCCTCAGCCTGCGCAAGCTGGTGAGGGTGGCCGACTGAGGGGGGCCGGCGAGCCCGGCCCACCCGGAGGAGCTGATCAAATGACCACAGCCGAAAAGACCCGGATAAGGGCCCCTGAGACCATCTCGGAGATGGCGGACGCTGCGATGGCCTTCCTGGCGACGCTCGATCCCGGCAGGCGAGAGCGGGCCGTCTACCCCTTCAGCGCCGATGAGCGCGGGAACTGGCACTACATCCCCAAGGCCCGAAACGGCCTGCCCAGGCGCGAGATGGACGGGGCGCAACTGGAGGCCTCAGAGGCGCTGATAAGGGCGAGCGCCAGCGAGACGGGAGCGGCAAAGGCGCTGGCGATAATGGAGAACGAGGCGGTCCTCGGCGAGATAGAGGCGTCGGTCGGGCAGCTCTGGCACGATCGCGACCCGGGCCTGTACTTTTTCACGGTGTTCGGAGACCCGGCCGGAGACGGGCCCTGGGGCTGGCGGGTGGAGGGACACCACGTCTCCCTTAACTACTCGGTCTTCGGCGACGAGCTGATCGCCGTTACCCCCTCCTTCCTGGGCTGCAACCGCGCAGAGGTTCTTAGCGGCCCGCACAGGGGACAGCGCCTCCTCCCGGACGAGGAGGCGCTGGGCCGCGCGCTCCTGGTCTCACTCGACGAGCGGCAGCGCCACAGGGCGGTCATATACCCGGTGACGCCCAGGGAGTTCTTTACCCGGTCCAGCCGCAGGGTGGAGATAGCGGCGCCTCTGGGCGTGCCCGCCTCTTTGATGACCGCCGACCAGCGGGACCGGCTGATGCGCCTGGTCCGCGTCTACACCGAGCGAAAGCCCGCCGATATCGCCGCCCAGGCGCTGGGGAAGATCGAGTCCGAGGGCATAGAGAACATAGTATTCGGGTGGGCCGGAAGCGCGTTTCGGTTCCAGCCCCACTACTACCGCCTGCACGGGCCGGCGCTGTTCGTCGAGTACGACAACACCCAGGACAACGCAAACCACATCCACTCGGTGTGGCGAGACATCGAGGACGACTTCGGCCGCGACCTTCTGGCCGAGCACTACGCCGACTCGCACTAGGGCCTGCCCCGGGCGCTATGGGCTGGCGGGCAGGGCCTCTTCCGGGATCAGGTAGCTGTCCAGCGGCAGCATGAAACTGTCTACGACCGGGCCTTCGACGATGAACACGTCCGCCCGCGCGGTGTTCTTGGCGTAGTAGCTGCCGTCCTCGCGGCGGATGAACAGGATCCGCTGGGTGGGTATCTGCGAGCCCTCCCTGGCCTTTACCAGCAGCGATGCGTCCGGGACGTCGAAATTGAGCGCCTTGGCCTCCTCCTCGGATGCGAAGCCCGAGGCCACCAGGACCTGCAGGGCCCTTACCAGGGCCTCTGCGGTGAACGGGTTGGCCGGCTGGGGTCCGTCGGCCAGCAGCACCATGGGGAACTGGCCCGTGGCGTCGATCTCGAAGAATTCGTCGCCCTGCCGCGGGAAGCGTATGGTCACGCGGTCGAGCGCCTCGAACGCCACGCTGATGATCACCGGATTCCTCCAACCGTCCGGGTCCGGGTCGAACAGGTCGTCGAACTGGCAGTTCACCGCGTACACGAGGTCCCCGTCGCCCCTCCGAAGGAAGCACCGGCGCACGTCGGGCGACCAGCGCCCGATCGTGAACTTCTCCTGCACCGCCTGCCCGAGGAAGAAGATGATCTCGGTGCCCTGCCGCGGGTCCACGCCCATGCGCTCGTGGTTGGCCGGATTGCTCGAGACCAGCTGGGCGCCCTCGAACTCGTTCACCACGGCCCACATCTGGTCCAGCTTGGGCTCAAAGGCCGGTTGCGTTCCTATGGTCCACGCATCGCCCCTGCGCACCAGGATCGCCTCTGATGTGGTGGTCCGGATGGTCACGCGGTCGATCACGTCCCGATGCACCGGCAGCAGGCCGGACAGGGTCTCGTCGCCGCCGCCCGCCGCGACCAGGCGCACTATGACGCCCGCTATGGCCAGGGCGATCAGCGCCAGGAGAACGTAGCCGACCTGCCCGCTCTTCACTCCGGTTTGCTCCCTTCCTCGTAGAGTCTCTGGGTGAACTGGCGCCTGCGCACAAAGAGCACCGCCCCCACCAGCACCAGAAGGACCGGCACGCCGGCGATGTTGACGTACTGGACGGCGGTCTTGTGTGCGTCGGAGGTAAACAGCAGGTCGCGCGAGGTGACCACCTTGGACCGGATGCTGGCCAGGGACTCCTCCTGCGCCAGCCAGTCGACCCAGTTCAGGGCGAGCACGATGTTCTCAGGGGTCCTGCTGGCGATCGAGTCGGTGATCCAGTCGGAATCGCCGACCACGACCATGCGGAAATTGCTCTCGCCCTCCGCCGGGTTCGTCGCCGTGCCCGTCAGGCCGACCGCGAGCAGATGCTTTCCGAACTCTTCGCTCTCCACCCCGTAGGCCGAGATGTCGGGCTGGGGACTGATGTCCTGGTACTGCCAGCGAAGGACGCCGAACTCGGTCGTCTCCACCAGGTGGATGAAGCGGTCGACCTCCCTTACCTCCGGCCTGTCGACCAGCTCTACCGAGGCCGCCCAGGGCAGGAGCACGGTCTCGGTGTTGCCCGAGATCTTCGACTCCACGGTGGGGGCCTTTATCCAGAACGGGTACTGCAAGAGCACGTTGCCCACCTGGGTCGTAAACGAGAGCGTCTCGTTGGACTCAAGGTCGATGACGATGTTCTCGTGTACGAACACGCCGTACCTGAGGATGAAATCGTTCAGCGTGTTGGGGTTGGGCAGGGCGATGAAGCGGTTGGGGTCCGCCGCGGTGGTGTCGACCAGGAACAGCGCCTTGCCGCCCCGTCTGAAGAACAGGTCCAGCTGGACCTGTTCCGACTCGGGGATCGGCTGGTTGGGGCCGGCGACTATGAGCACGTCGACATCCGACAGGTCCAGCCCGCCCTCGGCGTCGGCCCGGACGTCCACGACGTCGTACTGCTCCACGAGCTGGGCGTTGAAAAAGCGCAGCTCGGCGTCCCGCGCCTTCTCCCCGTGCCCGGTGAGAAAGCCGACCGTCTGCTTGTCTCGGCGCACCATCTTGTTTGCCAGGGTGGCCACCCTGTACTCGAGGCCGTCCACCGAGTCCACGAACCGGATGACCTCGCGCCTGTCCGTGTAGCTGAGGGTCATGCCCAGAAAGCCGACCTTGACCTGCAGCTCGTCCTGCCCCTGGATGTTGAACTGCACCGGAGGCACCCCCGCGACGCGCGCCTTCTCCTCCGACTCATCGTCCCTGTCGGGGGTGTGCCTTACCACCCTGACCAGGTCCGACTGGCCGTCCAGGTCTCCCAGAAAGCCCTCGATGTCGCGGCTTGCCCCGGCCAGCTGCACCGGCGGATCGCTAGAGGCGTAGAAGTTGATGGTCAGTAGGTCGTCCAGCCCGTCGACGAGCTCCTTGGTCGCAGGGCTGAGGGTGAACAGCTTGTCGTCGGTAAGGTCCCAGCGGCCGCCTATCGACGACCCGAACCAGCCGGCGAGTATGCAGCCCAGGATGAGCCCGGCGACGCCCAGCCGAAGGTTCTTGTAGAGCTGGGTCTGGTGGCTGAGCGTTCTGCCCCTGAGCATCAGGTAGCTGCAGGACAGGAACAGCACCGTCAGGGCCACGAAGTAGATGATGTCCCGCAGGTCGATCACGCCGCGGGCCATGTTTCCGAAGTGGGTTATCGGGCTCAGGTCCTGCAAGAGCACCGCGGCCGCAGAGGGCAGGGTGAGCGTGACGAACGACAGGCCGATGACGATCAGCACGACGTTTATGAACAGGGCGACTATGAACGCGACGATCTGGTTGCGCGTGAGGCTGGACGTGAAAAGGCCTATGGCGACCAGCACCGCCGAGAAGAAAATGGCGCCTATGTACTGCGCCGCCGCCGCCCCGCCGTCAAGGTCGCCGGCCGTCTCGACAAGGATGGGAATGCCGATGGTAAGGACGATGCCGACCGTAACGAACGTCAGTCCCGCCGTGAACTTTGCGCCCAGCACCGTCCAGGTGCGAAGCGGCTGGGTCAAAAGCAGCTCGAGCGTCCCGTCCCGCAGCTCCTCGGCCAACAGCCTCATGGTCGCGGCCGGTACGAACACCGCCAGAACGAAGGGCATTACGTCGAAAAGGCCCCTCAGGGACGCCTCGCCGCTGGAGAACGCCGCGCGGAAGTGGAACCAGGAGACGACCGCGACGAATATCACCAGCAGCACGTAGCCGGTGGGCTGGTCGAAGTAGCCCTTCAGATCCTTTCGGATCAGGGCCGTGAAGGTCCGGGTATAGTCGCGCACAAAGGCGATGGCGGCCGTCATGCGCCCTTGGATGCTCCGTCCGGCTCACCGCCGGGGCGAGCCTCGCCCCCGTCCTCTTCGCGGCCCTTGGTAAGGGCGTGGAAAACGTCCTGCAGCTTGGCCTCCGACTCCCTCAGCTCCCACAGCACCCAGTCGCGGCGCTTGGCCAGTTTGAAGACCTCCGGCCTGGGGTCGTCCTCCCCGGTGAACGACAGGTTGAACCTCTTGCGCTCGCCTATGTCCTCCTCGCGCTCAAGGTCCGCCAGCTCGGGCAGCCGCTCAAGGTACCTCTGGACATCCCGGCCCTGGACCTCGACGACGATCGCCCACGTGCCGCGCACGCGCTGGGATATGGATGCGACCGGGTCGTCGGCGATGAGCTTGCCGCGGTCTATGACCAGCAGCCTGTCGCACGTGCCCTCGATCTCCCCGAGCACGTGCGTGCTGAGCAGCACCGTGCGCTCGGTCCCCAGCGTGCGTATCAGGTCGCGCATGGACAGGCGCTGGTTGGGGTCGAGGCCCTCGGTGGGCTCGTCCATGATCAGGATCTCCGGATGGTGGAGGATGGCGGCGGCAAGGCCGGTGCGCTGCCGGTAGCCCTTGGACAGGAAGCTGATCGGCAGGTAGTAGACCTCCTTCAGGCCCACCTCCTCGACCGCCGTCTCGATGTTGCCGGTGCGCTCTGCGGCCGACAGGCCGCGCAGGTCGGCGACGAAGTTAAGGTACTCGTGCACCAGAAGGTCGCCGTAGAGCGGATTGTTCTCCGGGAGATAGCCGATTCGCTTGCGCGTCTCGATGTCGGAATCCTGCGTATCTATGCCCGTGATCCGCACGGCCCCCGCGTCCGGGCTGTAGTAGGAGGTGAGCATCCGCATGGTCGTCGTCTTTCCGGCGCCGTTGGGCCCCAAAAATCCCACCACCTCGCCGCGCCCTATCTGGAAGGACACGTCGTCGACTGCCTTTCGGGTGCCGAATATCTTCGTGGCGTGGTCGACCTCGATCGTCGGGTTGTCGCCGGCCTTGCCGGTTCGCTGTCTAGTGGCCATGTCCTGTCATCCGTGCCCCAAGGGCCGGCAGCTCAGGGCGCCGAGGGGCGTCCCGGGTCCGTGTTCGGCAGATGGTCAAGTGGATCTACGAAGACCTTAGTCGAGGGCGCTCAGAAGCCCATCCCGCCCATGTCGGCCCCCGGCGGCATCCCTCCGGGCATTCCCCCCGGCATCCCTCCGGGCATCCCCGGGGCGGGCGGCCGCTTGGGCTCGGGCAGGTCCGCGATCAGGGACTCGGTCGTAAGTATCATCGAGGCGACGCTGGCCCCATTCTCAAGGGCCGTCTTGGTGACCTTTACCGGGTCGACGATCCCCATCTCGATGAGGTCTCCGAAGGTGTTCGTCTCGGCATCGAATCCGTAGTTCCCCTCACCTTTCTTGATGGCCGCGAGGATCACCTCGCCGGAGAGCCCGGCATTGTCCGCGATGAGCGTGATCGGCCTCTCCACCGCCCGGGCGACCACCTTCACGCCGGTCAGCTCATCCCCGGTGGCGTCCGTCGAGCTAAGGACCATGTCCGCCAGGCGAATCAGCGTCGCGCCTCCGCCGGCCACGATCCCCTCCTCGCTGGCCGCCCTGGTCGCGGCGAGCGCATCCTCCATGCGCTGCTTGCGCTCCTTGAGCTCCACCTCGGTCGATGCGCCCACGTTGATCACGGCGACCCCGCCGCTGAGCTTGGCCGCCCTCTCCTGCAGCTTTTCGCGGTCGTAGTCAGAGGTGGTCTCCTCGGCCTGCCTCTTTATCTGCTCGACCCGGCCCCTGATCGCTGCCGGGTCGCCCGCGCCCTCGACGAAGGTGGTGTCCTCCTTGACCGCGACCACCCTGCGTGCGCGCCCCAGGTCCTGGACCGTGGCCGACTGGATCTCGCGGCCGCTCTCCTTGCTTATCAGGGTGGCTCCGAACAGTATCGACAGGTCCTCGAGTATGGCCTTGCGCCTGTCGCCGAAGGCCGGGGCCTTGACCGCAAGGCAGTTAAGGTTGCCCCTGAGCTTGTTGACCACCAGGGTCGCAAGGGCCTCCTTGTCGACGTCCTCGGCGATTACGACCAGGTTCTTGCTGACCGGGGCGAGCTTTTCCAGCAGCGGGATCATCTCGGCCGCGGTCGAGATCTTCTCGGTGGTCAGCAGTATGTAGGGACTTGCGATCTCGGCCCGCATTCCCTCGGCGTCCGTGACGAAGTACGGGGAGACGTAGCCGCGGTCCACCCGCATGCCCTCCACGTGCTCGACGTCGTAGCCGACGCCCTTTCCCTCCTCCACGGTTATGATCCCGTCCTCGCCGACCTGCTCGACCACATCCGCGAGCAGGGACCCCATCTCCTCCTCGTGCGCCGACAGTGTGGCTATCTGCGCGATCTGCTCGCGCCCCCTGATGGGAGTGGCCGCCTCGTCGAGGCTCTTCTTGATCTCGGTCACCGCCCGGTCTATCCCGCGCTTGATCGCCATGGGATCGGCGCCCGCGGCCACGTTCCTAAAGCCCTCGTGGACGATCGCCTGGGCCAGCACGGTCGCGGTTGTCGTCCCGTCCCCGGCCACGTCGTTGGTCTTGCGGGCCGCGTCCTGAAGGAGCCTTGCCCCCATGTTCTCGAACGCGTCGGGCAACTCTATCTCCCTGGCGATCGACACTCCGTCGCTGTAGACGCGGGGCGCGCCGAATCCCCGGTCCAGGACGACGTTTCGCCCCGCCGGTCCCAGGGTGACCCCGACCGTCTTAGCAAGCGTGTCGATTCCCTTCACTAGGTGTTCGCGGGCATCCTCCCGGAATTGAAACTGCTTAGCCGACATTCACTAATCCTCCAAGATGTTGCTACTAGCCAATTCTATCTTTGCTCAGATCGATCTTCGGGCACTAGGCTCCGTCCAGTGCTTTAACGATATTTCCCGGTGACATGGGTAGCACCGGCACCCGTACGCCTACCGCCTCGAAGATGGCGTTGGAGATGGCGGGCAGGGGAGGGACTATCGATGCCTCCCCGACCCCCCTTGCCCCGTAGGGATGCCCGGGGTTCGGGACCTCCACGATCACCGTGTCTATCATCGGCACATCCCAGGATGTGGGCATGCGGTAGTCCAGCAGGGATGGGTTCTGCAGCCTCCCGTCGTCACCGTAGACGTACTCCTCGTGCAGGGCCCAGCCGACCCCCTGCACCGTCCCGCCCTGCATCTGACCCTCCACGTAGCTGGGGTGAATGGCCTTTCCGGCGTCCTGGACGACGGTGTACCTGAGGATCTCCGTCTTGCCGGTCTCGGCGTCCACCTCCAGGTCCACCAGGTTCGCGGTGAACGAGCCCGCCCAGCCCCCGGGGTGTATGTTGCCCCTGCCGCTGATCGGACCGCCGGTCGAGTTGAGCATCGCCGCCAGCTCCGGCAGCGGCATCCTGAGCTCGGTGTCCGTCTTGTGAAAGGCGGCACCGTCGTCGAAATCGACCTCGGACTCGGGAACGCCCCATATCCGGGCGGCCCTTTCGATAAGCTGGCGCTTAACGTCCAGGCCCGCCTCGTGCGCCGCCCAGCCGCTCTTGTGAGAGGCGCTGCTGCCCGCGCTGGGTCCGGTGTAGCCGGCCGTGTCGGTGTCCGCGACGATCGGATCTATCACGTCCAGCCCTATGCCCAGGACCTCCCCGAACTGCTGGGCGATCGATGCCCGGGTCCCGCCGATGTCCACCGATCCGGTAACCAGCTTTACCGTCCCGTCCGCGGCCAGGCTCGCCAGCACCGTCGCCTCCCCGGAGATGTTCCCGCTGTATCCCATGGCAAAGCCCCGGCCAACCCTGCGGTGGGGGGTCGAGGGCGAGGGAAGAGGGGACCCGTAGTGCTCGTGGTCCCTGAGCGCCTCTGCGACCTCGACCATGCCGATCGCAGGGTAGACGGTTCCGTCGGGGCGCCTCGAGCCCTCGCGGGCGGCGTTCAGCAGCCTGAACTCGACCGGGTCGATCCGTAGCTCCCTGGCCAGGTCGTCTATCGCCGTCTCGGCCGCAAGAGCTGCGTTGGGGGTGCCCGGGGCGCGGTAGGCACCGGTCTTGGGCTTGTTGTCGACGACGTCGTAGCCGTCGATCAGGAAGTTGTCGATGTCGTAGGAGGCGAAGACCGTGTTGCATGCGTTCTCAACGAAGGAGCCGGGGTACGCGCCCGCCTCGAACGCAAGGTACACGTGGCCGGCGGTGATCCTGCCCTCCCTGGTGGCACCGACCCTGGCCCGCACGATCCCCCCGCAGGTGGGCCCGGTCGCCTCCAGCACCTCTGTCCTGTCCATCGTCATCTTCACCGGCCTGTCGGTCTTTCGCGAGAGCACCGCCGCGATGGGCTCAAGGTAGGCCGTTATCTTTCCGCCGAACCCGCCCCCTATCTCCATGGGTATGACAGTCACATCCGAGACGGACAGTCCGGTCAGCTCGGCGACGTCATGGCGAACGCCGAAGTGGCCCTGGTTGCTGCACCAGATCGTAAGGTGCCCGTCCTCGGACCAGATCGCGGTAACGTTCTGGGGCTCGATGTAGCCCTGGTGCACGGTCTGGGTGCGGTACTCGCGCTCGATGATGACGTCGGCTGCGGCAAATCCTCCCTCGATGTCGCCGTGGGCGAAGTGGATGTGGGAGACGATGTTGGTTCCGGCGAACTCGCCGCCCCGCTCGACCGGGGTCACGGGCCGCTCGTGGAGGACGGGTGCGCCCGCCGCCAGGGCCGCGTCGATGTCCATGACCGCCTCGAGCACCTCGTACTCGACCTCTATCAGGGAGAGGGCCTCCTGCGCCGCGTGGGCACTGGTGGCCGCCAGCGCAGCGACCGGGTGGCCCACGTAGAGGACCTTCTCGCCCGCCAGCACGTTGTTGCTCAGGTATCCGAAGTTGCTCTGGATGCCGTCGACGTCCGCGCGTATCCGGTTCTCGGCCGGGGCCAGGTCGGAGCCTACTGCCACGGCCCGAACCTCCGGGTGCGCCTCGGCCCGGGACGTGTCGATCGACAGTATCCGGGCGTGCGGGTGGGGACTGCGAAGTGTCTTTCCGTGGAGCATCCCTCCCATCATGACGTCGGCCCCGTAGCGGGCCCGCCCGGTCACCTTGTCGGTGCCGTCCGGCCTGACCGGCCGCTTGCCGACGACCTTGAATTCCCTTGTCGACAGCACGATGTTGCTCTTGGACGTCATGTTACTGGCCTCGGTGCGTGGTCTAGGCGGACCTAAAGGCGATCACCATCATTATCGCGACCGCCGGTATTACGATCATCCAGAGGATACGCCTAGGATTGAGCTTCATAGCGGGAGCCATCATTATATGCAAGGTGCCGGGCCAACGCCGCTCAGGGTCTAGGTCCGTATTCGATGACATTCAAGCTGATCGCACTCGACATAGACGGAACAATCAGGGGACCCGATCACCCGATTGCCGAGCGGACCACCCGGGTACTGGGCCGCGTGCGCGAGCTGGGCGCCGTTGTCACGATCGCGACCGGCCGGTCGTTCCGCTCGGCGGTCGAGGCGACGAGCGGGCTGGACCTTCAGGATCCGATCGCGTCCTTTCAGGGCGCACACCTGGCGGACCCGCGGACCGGACGGGTGCTCTGGCACCGCCCGCTGACGGAGGGCCTGACCATGCGCGCGCTCGACAGCCTGAACGGGTGGGACGGGGGCGTGATGGCCTTTATCGGCGAGGAGGTGTACGTGAGTCATCTCACCGACTGGTCCGCGGCCTACGGCGACAGGCAGGACGTCCGTGTCCGGGAGGTGGGGAGCCTTGAGCGGGTGGCCGACATGTGTCCCACGCGCCTTGTGGTCGTCGGCGATGAGGACCGCATCGAACGCCTGGAATCGGAACTGATCGGTCGGTTCCAGGACGAGCTCCACGTAACCCGCTCGCTGCCATATTTCTGCGAGATACTGCACCCGGCCGGAGGCAAGCACCGCGCCCTCGAGGCGCTGTGCGCCAGGCTGGGCCTGGCGCGTGAGGACACGCTGACCTTCGGCAACGGCTACAACGACGTGCACATGCTCAGCTGGGCGGGTCTCGGGGTCGCGGTCAGGGGCGCCGTCGCGCCCGCGGTCGAGGCGGCCGACATGATCTGCCCCCCGGTCGAGCAGCAGGGGCCCGCCCAGGTCCTGGAAGACCTGGTCTCGGACGGCCTGATCGGGTGAGGCCCGCCCGGGCCTCCTGACGGCGACGCGCCCATGGCCGAAACCTCCCGCGCCAACATACTGGTGCTCGGCGGCATCAACATCGACCTGATCGCCTCGTCGGACAGGATCCCGCTGCCCGGCGAAACCGTGACCGGCGACCTGTTCTACACGACGCCCGGCGGCAAGGGCGCCAACCAGGCCGTCGCCGCGGCGCGCATGGGGGCGAAGGTCCAGATGGTCGGCAGGGTGGGCGCAGACGCCTTCGGGCCCGGCCTCATCGAAGATCTTAGGACCGAGGGCATCGACGTGTCGGCCGTGGCGGAGCAGGCAGGTGCCGCCTCGGGCGTCGCCGTGATCCTGCTCGACGGCGAGCGCCAGAACTACATCGTCCAAGTAAGGGGCGCAAATCTGATGGCCGGGGAGACGGAGGCGGCAGGGGCCGCCAGTGCCCTCGGGGCCGCCGACGCCCTCATGCTGCAGCTGGAGCTGCCGTTCGAAGTCTCCCTCCGGACCGCGGAGGCGGCGCGAAGGGCGGGTGTGCCGGTCATCTGGGATCCCGCCCCGCCGAGTCCGGACATGGAGCGGGCGATCGGCTCGGTGGACGTGATAACGCCCAACCAGAGCGAGGCACAGTTCCTTACGGGGATAGAGGTCACCGGGCCGGAGTCGGCCGGGGCGGCCGCCCGCGACCTGCTCGAGCGCGGGGTGCCAACGGTGGTGATCAAGATGGCGGAGTTGGGCGCCTACTACGCAACGGCCGAGGAGTCCGGCCTAGTGCCTGCGCTAAAGGTAGGGGTGGTCGACTCGGTTGCGGCGGGCGATGCGTTCGGTGGGGCGCTCGCGGTATCCATCGCCGAGGGACGCTCCCTGCGCCGGTCCGTTGAGCGCGGCTGCGCGGCGGGCGCCCTGGCGGTGACCCGGCCCGGGGCCCAGGCCGCCATGCCCTCACGGCGGGAAGTGGAGCGATTGGCCTCCGCCCTAGGCGGCTGAGGGCCGTCCCCTCGGTCGCCGCCCGGAGGGCCCTCGCTAGGCCTCGGTGCTGCTCTCGGCCTCGAGCAACTCGATCTGCCGGTCGATCGTGCCCATCTCGGCGAACGCTTCCCTTACGAGATGGAACGAACGCTGAAGGTACAGGTCGGCCAGCTGCGCGCCCCGATCGTCGGCCGCCTTGACCGCCGCCACCATCCTCGGCACGTGTAGATCGTCCGGCAGGTGGCGGCAGATGAGGTCGATCTCGTCCTCGGTCTCGCGGACCAGGCTGTCCTCCTTGCCGTCGACGGCGTACCTGAGTCGCCCGATCAGCTTGGTGAGCTCGCCGAGCCTGTCGCTCTCGCTCATCAGGCCGTAGAGGACCTCGTTGATTCCTACGTCCGCCGCTCGTTCCCCGTCCTCATCAGGGGCCGTGACCCTGGCAGAGCTCGACTCCGAGTACCGCTGCGAGTAGCTCTGGAGCAGGTCGTTGACCGTGAACATCGCCGACGAGACATCGTCGGCGGCAACGGGCCCCCCGAAGAGGATGTCGTCTTCGCGCAGGCCGGCCAGCTCGTCTAGGAAACCCCGGTCCGGGACCTTCTCCGGAGACGGGGGAAAAGCGAAGGCCGACAGGTCCTTGGGACCGAGCTCGCCCATCTGGTTCATCAGGAAGGGGGGGACGTACTTGGTCACATCCACCTTGATCGGAAGGACGATCAGGTACGTTGCCCAGACCTCTTCGGGAGCGCCCGAGGAGGTGAAGTAAACCAGGGCGTGTCCCTTGGGGTTGGAGGCGTCGCCCCTCTCGAAGATAAGGTCCATGTAAGGCTCCGCCTATAAGTAGGCCACGGCGGGCCCTGGTTCGCAAGGCGCGAGCGGCCGCTGGCCTATAATCGGGTGGATGCTTTACCGTGCGCTCGCACGGCCGCTACTGTTCGCGCTGCCGGCCGAGACGGCCCACGCTGTTGTCGAAACCGCTCTGGGGGCGACGCCTCTGTGGCGGATGGCCGCGCCCGTGTTCGGCAGGGATTCCCCGCGGCTTCGCACCGTCCTGTGCGGCCTCGATCTGTCATGTCCCATAGGCCTTGCGGCGGGCTTTGACAAGGGTTTCTCGACGTCATCGGCGCTGGCATCCCTGGGGTTCGGCTACCTGTCGGCGGGCACGGTTACCCTTGAGCCGCGCCATGGCAACCCCAGGCCCAGGCTGGTCAGGGACGGCGATAGGCGGGCACTGGTCAACTCGATGGGCTTTCCGAACCCCGGCTCGGAGACGGCCGTCCGCAAGATGAAGCGGTACGCCGGATCGCCCCCGCTGGTCGCGAGCGTTTCCGGCACCGAGGTGGCAGATCTCGTGGCCTGCCACCGAAGGGTCGAGCCCCATGCGGCGGCGGTCGAGATCAACATCAGCTCGCCGAACACCGCCGGCCTGCGCGTGTTCCACGATCCCGCCGCCCTGGCCGACCTGCTCTCTGCGGTCGGGCAGGGCAGGGGAAGGCCCCTGTTCGTAAAGCTGCCGCCCTACCCGGATGCGGCGGACGGTCGCCGGACCGCCATGGCCCTGGTCCGCGCCTGCGCGGACGGCGGGGTCGACGGGCTGACCCTGGCAAACTCAAGGCCCGTAAGCGACGATCGGCTCGCCGTGGGCTCGGGGGGCCTGAGCGGCGGGCCCCTCCTCGGCGAGACCCTGCGCATGGTGAGGGAGGTGCGGGCTGAGCTGGGAGCCGGCATGGCGATCAGCGCGTGCGGCGGGATATTCGACGGAGGCCAGGCCGTCGAGGCTCTTAGGGCGGGCGCCGATACCGTTCAGATATACACGGCCCTTGTGTACCGGGGCCCGGCCGCGGTCGGCCTGATCAAGCGGGAGATGCTGCGGGCGATGGATGCGGCCGGGGCCGAGGACCTGGCCGACCTGTCCGAACGGCCGTAGGACCGCCGGAACGATCCGGGAGTGGAGGGGTCCGCTAGTTTCGGGACAGGGCGCGTCGAAGGTGGTTGAGCGAGAGGTTGCCGCCGCTCTGGACGAGCACGACCGTCTTTCCGGCGAGGCTCTCCCTGATGCTGATCGCCCCGGCAAGGGCCGCGGCGCCGGCGTGCTCGGCCAGGTTGCGGGTGTGCTCGATCCACAGCACGACGGCCCGCTCGATCTGATCGTCGCTCACCAAAACGAAGTCGTCCAGCAGATCGCGCATGATCCCGACCGTGTACTCAAATCCGACGCCGGTCGCAAGGCCCTCTGCGATCGTACCCATCTCGAGCGTCGCCATCTCACCCGTGCGCCATGACTGGTGGGCGGCGGGGGCCTCTGCGGACTGAACGCCTATGACCTTTACGTCGGGGTTTATGGACTTTACCGCGATGGCCGTTCCGCAGACCCCGCTGCCGGCCCCGACGGGCACCAATATCGCATCGACGCCGGGCAGGTCGTCCATTATCTCAAGGCCGTAGGTGCCGACGCCCTCGACCAGGTCCGGCTCGTCGGCCGAGTGGATGTACAGGTAGCCCTCCTCCCTGGACAGGCGCTCGACCTCCTCGCGCGACCCGTCGAAGTCACGTCCATGGAAGCGAACATCACCTCCCAGGGCCCTCATCGAGGCCACCTTGCCCGGGTTCGCATCCTCCGGCACGACGATGACGGCGTGGACACCGAACAGTGCGGCCGCATAGGCGATCGACTGGCCGTGATTGCCCGTCGAGGCGGTCACCACTCCGCGCAGGCGCTGCTCTGCGGGCAGCTTGAGCATGTAGTTGACGCCGCCCCTCATCTTGAATGCGCCCAGGCGCTGGTGGTTCTCGTGCTTAACGTACACCTCCGCCCCGCCGACCAGATCGTCCAGGGCCAGGTACCTGTGCAGTGGAGTGCGCGTGATGTAGGGCAGGATGCGCTCGTGCGCGCTGCGAATGTCCTTGAGGGTGGGTCTCTTGAGCAAGTTAACGCCGCCGGCTAAGTGGGTCTACCGCAAGGGCTCCCCGCCTTGCACGGGGGATGCCAGTGGGCCCACTGAGTATAATCCAAGGCCCATGCCCATTCGTGTCCTCAGGCCCGACGTCGCTGCCAAGATCGCGGCCGGCGAGGTTATCGAGCGCCCGGCGTCCGTGGTCAAGGAACTGATCGAGAACTCCCTGGACGCCGGGGCGGGCAGGATCGCGGTGGATATCGCCGGCGGCGGCGCGGAGACCATTCGCGTTCTCGACGACGGGCGCGGCATCCCCGGAGACGAGGTGGAGCTTGCCTTCCGTCGCTTCGCAACCAGCAAGGTGACGATTCTGGCGGACCTTGAGGCGATACGGTCCCTGGGGTTCAGGGGCGAGGCCCTGGCCAGCATAGCCGCCGTCTCCCGCGTCGTGCTGGTAACGAAGATGAGCTCAGAGGATGCCGCAACCGAGATCGAGGTCTCTGAGGGAGAGCTCCTCAGGGTCGCGCCGGCGGGGGCCGCCGACGGGACCTCCGTTACGGTCAGGGACCTGTTCGCCTCCCTCCCGGCAAGGCGAAAGTTCCTTTCCTCGGCTTCGGCCGAGGCGACCCGGGTAAGGACGCTGGTCCAGCGCTACGCCCTGGCCTATCCCGGCGTCGCGTTCGAGCTCAAGGTAGACGGCAGGAAGGCCGTTTCCACCTCCGGGTCGGGAGCCCTGCTGGACGCGGTGGCGCAGGTCTACACGCCGGACCTTGCGGCCGAGATGATCGCCGTCCAGGGCGACCGTCCCGGGCTCATTTCCCTAACGGGGCTGGCCGGTGCGCCGACCGTGAGCCGCTCGAGCCGGGCGCACATCAGCCTGTTCGTCAACGGTCGCTGGATACAGTCGGGCAGCCTCGGGCATGCGGTCGAGCAGGCATACCACGGGTTCATGGGCGAGCGGCGCCACCCCGTGGCGGTGCTGGGCATCCGGGTCGACCCATCGGACCTTGACGTAAATGTCCACCCCGCCAAGGTCGAGGTGAGGTTTCGCCGCGGGCGCGAGGTCTACGCCGAGGTGCAGCGGGCGGTCAGGGAGGCCCTGACCCAGTACGCACCGGTCCCTGCCATGAGGGGCGAAGGATCTGCGCGCGCCATCAGGGAGCGCTCGGGGGCGATGTGGACATCCACCCTCGCAAGGACCGATCGGCCGTCCGAGCACGCGGCCCGGGCCGCCGCGACCGAGGCGCAGGGGCGCGCGCCCCGTGCGCCGATGGCCTCGGTCCTGCCGGCGATGCGCGTGCTGGGACAGTCGCAGCTGACCTACATCGTCGCCGAGGGGCCGGACGGCCTGTACCTGTTCGACCAGCACGCCGCCCATGAGCGAGTGCTCTACGAGAGGATGGGCGCCGAGTCCGGCGCCGCGGCCTCCCAGGCGCTCCTGGTGCCGGTCGAGATCGACCTGTCGGACCTGGAGCCCGAGGTCGGGGACGCTCTCGCATCGGCCGGGGAGATCCTCGCCGACACCGGATTCGAGATCGAGCCGTTCGGTCCCATGACCTACCGGCTGATGGCCCTCCCGGCGGCCATGGGGGCCGCTGATCCGGCAGGCGGGCTTATCGAGGCGCTGCGGGACATGGGGCGGTCGACGCGCGCCGCCGACCGGCGCGAGAGCCTCGTGCGTCGCGTAGCCTGCCACGGGGCCGTGAGGGCGGGCATGAAGATGGCCAAGGAGGAGATGGAGGAGCTGATCCGCCTGCTGGAGGCGTGCGCCCAGCCCCACTCCTGCCCGCACGGGCGCCCGACCACGATTCATCTCAGCGAGGCCCGGCTGGAGCGCGAATTCGGCCGCTCCTGAGGGATCCGCCGGCGCCGGCCCGCGGGCGGGGGACCGGCCGGGTATCAAGCGCTTACGATCGCCCCCGGCGCGGGGGGGGCCGCTAGTAGTACCGCAGCCAGACGTAGAGGCCGGAGATCATCAGGGTCACTATGCCGATCACGATTCCGTACCTGAGGAACCGGAAGAAGCTGATGGGGTGACCGAGCGTGCGCGCCATCGTGACCACGACGACGTTTGCGGACGCGCCCACGATGGTCAGGTTGCCCCCCAGATCGGCGCCCAGGGTCAGGGCCCACCACAGGGGGCTGACCTCCCCGGTCGAGGTGTCTCCCACTATCTGACCCACCACGTGGATCATCGTGGCGGTGAACGGGATATTGTCGATGATCGCCGACACGCCGCCCCCGATGTACAGCATCAGAAGCGACAGGGTGCGCTCCTCGCCCCCGGCAAGATCTACCATCCACTCCTGGAAGAGATCTATCACCCCGGCCTCCACCATCCCGCCGACCAGGATGAAAAGGCCGGTGAAGAAGGCAAAGGTGTTCCACTCCACGTCCCTGAGGATCTCGCCGGGCTCGAGCCCCGATACCATCAGCAACAGTCCCGCTCCGGCGAGTGCCACGAAGGCCGGGCTCACCCCGATCAGCTCATGGGTAAAGAAGGCCACCACCGTGAGCCCGAATACACCCAGGCTCTTTACGAGCAGACCGCGGTCCGTGATCGCCCCGTTGGACGACGCGGCCATGACCTCCATCCTCTTATCGTCGGGGACCCGCAGATCTTTTCTGAAGAACAGGTAGAGAAGGGCGATCAGCGCCACCATCGACAGGGCCGAGACCGGGATCATGTTCAGCGTGAATTCCAGAAAGCCGATGTCCGCCGCGCTGGCGACGATGATGTTCGGGGGATCGCCCACTATCGTGGCCGTGCCCCCTATGTTGGATGCGAACACCTCGCCTAGCAAAAAGGGCACGGGATCGAGGCTCAGGCTGCGGCACAGGTTCATGGTGATGGGCACCATGATCACGACCGTCGTCACGTTGTCCAGGAGCGCCGACCCCACGGCGGTGATCATGACCAGCAGCACCATGAGGCCGAACCCGTTGCAGTTGACCAGCTGGGCGCCCCGCCTCGCGGCCCAGTCGAAGGCGCCCGTCCGCGAGATGATGCTGGCCAGGACCATCATGCCGGCCAGGAGGACGATCACCTCAAGGTCTATGTGGTGGAAGGCCTGATCGGGAGTCAGGACCCGGGCGAAGACCATAACCGCGGCGCCGAGCACCGCGATGACGGCGTGGGGGATTCTACCGACCGCGATAGCCAGATAGGCGATCCCGAAGATTACCGCGGCCGTGATCATCAAGCAGAGTATTCTACAGTCCTTGCGGGGCTTTCAGGGAGCCGGGCGGCCGCAGGCGGGCGCGGGCGCTGATATAATTTTCCGGCCTTGGCTGGAGCCGCCGGCGATCGGCCGAGGCTGGGGAGGCCGGTTGGCCGCCCCTCCATACTCGAACACGTGCAAAGGCCCGCAGTGGCTGTCCTTCCCATCATCAAGTTCCCGGACAAGACCCTCCGTCAACGCGCGCGCAAGGTCAGGACGATCGACCGCTCAGTAGTTCGGCTCGCCAGCGACATGATCGAGACCATGGACGCCGCCGAGGGAGTCGGCCTGGCCGCAAACCAGGTCGGTGTGCTCAAGAGGGTCATCGTGGTCAGGCTCCCCGAGGACGAGGTGGCCCGGGTCTACGTAAACCCGGAGATCGTCCACCGGGAGGGGGAGAGGCTGGTGGAGGAGGGCTGCCTGAGCCTACCGGGCCTGGTCGGCACCGTGACCAGGGCCATCTGGATCAGGTTCCGTGGGCTCGACCTGGACTCAAAGCTGGTGCGGATCAGGGCCGAGTCGCTTCTCGCCCAGGTGCTCGAGCACGAGGTAGATCACCTGAACGGCGTCCTCTATATGGACCACCTGGCGGCCCACGAGACCCTCAGGCCCATCGAGGAGGCGGCCGAAGATGCCGAGCAGGCCGGGGAGCTGGTGCACACGGGCTCCGGCGCCCTTCGAGTCTCGCCCGGGGCCGCTCACGAGGTGGTGGCGGCTGACTAGCGGCTTGATGGCATCCATCGCATCGTCGGATTCCGATCCGGCTCAGGCAGGGCCTCGCGGCGGCATAGCCCCCGCCGGTTGCGGGGCCACACCGGGGCAGGGCTCGTCATTGACGCTCGACCGGTTCGATCCCCGGCTTGAGCTGATCGCGTCCCATCTGCGCCGCCTGGGCCTGGAGGCCCACGTGTTCGGCGGAGCCGTGCGCGACGCCCTGCTTGGCCGGGCCACCAGCGACCTTGACGTGTCGGTTTCCGCCCCGGCCGATCGTCTTGGAAGAGAGCTGGCCGACCTGCTCGGGGGAAGCTACTTCCAGCTGGACTCGGTCCGCGGGATCGGCCGGGTGACCGTCGCCGGACCCGGGGCACTTACCGTCGACCTGACCGGCGGCCTGCCCGCCGGCGAGATCGACCGGCACCTGAGATCCAGGGACTTCACGATCGATGCCATGGCCGTCTGCCTCAGAGAGCTGACCCTCGGCAGGGGCGCCGTGCTCGACCCCGTCGGCGGCCTGATCGACCTTCGGTCGGGGATCGTGCGGGCGGTGTCTCCCTCGTCGCTGCAGGACGACCCGATAAGGCTGCTGCGGGGACCACGCCTTGCGGCGACCATGGGGCTCGACCTGGAGCCCAGCACGGCCGGCTGGATACGCGAGCGGGCGGGCCTGCTGGCGCGTGTCGCGCCCGAGAGGGTGCGCGATGAGTTCCTGAAGCTGCTGGCCGCACCCGGCGTCACCCGGTCGCTGAGGGGCCTGGACGAGCTGGGCCTGCTGACCGCCGTAGTCCCCGAGCTGGAGCGGTCAAGGGGAGTCGCGCAGCCGCCGGAGCACCACTACGACGTTCTCGATCACTGTATCGAGACTCCGGGAGCCCTCGAGCTGATCCTCGATGGGCCGGGCGGCGGACCGGTTACCGGCCGTGTCCCGAAGTTCGAGGGCATCAAGGACTATTTCGGCCGGCAACTTGTGGACGGGGCGGACAGGGCAACCATCCTGCGGCTGACCTGCCTGCTCCACGACATCGCCAAGGCGGCCACCAGGACGGTCGAGCCGAGCGGCCGAATCCGTTTCCTCGGGCATGGACCGCAGGGAGCCGCGGTGTGCAGGGACCTGATGGAGCGCCTGAGGTTCAGCCGCAGGGCGATAAGGTATGTGACCACCGCGGTCGAGCACCATCTGCGACCGGGCCAGGCCGCACCGCCCGGGGATCTGCCCTCGGCCAAGGCGATATATCGCTACCGCCGAGACCTCGGGGACCTCGCCGTGGACGTGCTCTACCTGAACATGGCCGACTACATCGCCGCCAAGGGGCCCCCGATGCTCGAGCCGGGCTACGACCTTGCGGACTGGGAGCGTCACTGCGGCGTCGTCACGGCCCTGCTCGCCGGAGACGATGGCCAGAAGTCAGGGGGCCGGTCCAGCGCGGCGCTATTGGACGGGAACGATATCATGGCCGAGCTTTCACTCGAGCCCGGACCCCTGGTAGGCGAGCTGCTCGAGATGGTTGACGAGGCGAGGGCCACCGGCGATATCGATAGTCGCGCGGATGCTCTCGACCTGGTGCGGAGCGCCCTTCAGTCGAGGCGCGGCTGCCGGAATGGATCGAGTCGTTAGGCATTGGCGGAGAGATAGTTGCGCAGGTATTCAAAGACCCTCCTGGTGATCGCGGCCCTTGTGCTGATCTCCGGGCTTACCCTGGGATTCCAGACGATACAGATACGGGGTTTTCTGCGCACCGGCGATAACCCGCTGGGCCTAAAGCTCGGACTCGATCTGCAGGGAGGCAGCCATCTCGTCTACGAGGCGGCGCTCACCGATGCCAGCGGCGAACGAATCCAGCCGACGGCCGAGCAGATGAGTTCCCTCAGGCAGATCATAGAGCGGAGGGCCAACCAGACCGGCCTGGGTGAGCCGATCATCCAGACGCTCGGCGAGGACCGCCTTCTCGTCCAGCTGCCGGGCGTGGACGATCCCGCCAGGGCCAAGGCGATCATAGGAGAGACGGCGCGGCTGGAGTTCAAGCACCGCCAGCTGGACGTACCGGTTCCGGTAGGGCTCGGCGACCAGAGCATCGTGTCGGTGACCATCGACGCATTCCCCGAGCCCGCCGCGGCGGAGGAGACGGGCGAAGCCGGGGAGGCCGGGGACCTTGCCGTCAGCGAGGATGCCGAGGTGATGGTCGGGTCCGAGGAGACCGAAGACCCTGCCGGCAGCGAAGATGCCGAGGTGATGGCCGGGCCTGGGGAGACCGAGGACCTCGCCGACAGCGAAGATGCCGAGGCGATGGCCGGGTCCGAGGAGGCCGAAGACCCTGCCGGCAGCGAGGATGCCGAGGCGATGGCCGGGCCTGGGGAGACCGAGGACCCTGCCGGCGGCGAGGATGCCGAGGCGATGGCCGAGGAAGAGGAGGTCGCCCTCGAGCCCGCGGTCCTGCTGGTCGAGTTCACCGACGAGGCCGCGGAGGTCTTCGACCAGATCCTCGAGCGTTTGTTGCAGTCGGCCATCACCTTCTTTTCGGGCGGCGGGGCGCAGCCGAACCGGATCCAGATAGATTTAGACGGAGACGAGTTCACAACGCTCACCCTTCAGGCCGGTGCGGTCACCAGGGTCGAGGATACGAACGTGTTTGCGTTCGCGCTGCTGAATGCGACCGGTCAGCCGCTGGCTCCCACGATCGAGGAGACCAGGGCCATCTACGGCGAAAGCCCCGGGGTGAGCTTCGTCGAGATCTACGGGGCGTTCGACGACGACATCGGGCTGACTGGAGACGACCTTGCCAGGGCGTATGCGGGAACGCATCAGACCACCGGCCAGCCCATCGTCAACATCGAGTTCAACGCACAGGGCGCCCGCAGCTTTGGCGAGCTGACACAGCTGATCATCAACACCGACGACCGCATCGCCATATTCCTCGACGACGAGGAGCTGATCGCCCCCGCGGTGGACCAGGTGATCACCGGTGGCGCGGCCTTCATCCGGGGCGACTTCACCCCCGAGAGGGCCCAGGACATAGCCCAGCTTCTCGAGGCCGGACGCCTGCCCATTCCCATCGAGCTCGTGCAGGAGCGCGACGTCGACGCGATACTCGGTGCCGACTCGCTCAGAAAGAGCGTCGTGGCCGGTCTTGTGGGACTGGCGCTGGTGCTGGTCTTCATGGCCGCCTACTACAGGGTGCCCGGCCTGGTAGCCGCGGTGGCCCTGATCATCTACGGCGCGATCGTGCTCGCTGTCTTCAAGCTGATCCCGGTGACCCTGACCCTGTCGGGTGTTGCCGCGGCGATCCTATCGGTGGGCATGGCCGTCGACGCGAACATACTCATATTCGAACGCATGAAGGATGAGCTTCGCGCCGGCAGGACGCTGCTCACCTCCATAAACATAGGCTTTAACCGCGCCTGGCCGGCGATCCGCGATGGCAACGTATCCACCCTCATCACCTGCGCAATCCTGTTCTGGTTCGCAGACACCCTGGGTGCCTCGGTGGTGCAGGGCTTTGCGGCCACGCTGGCCATAGGCGTGCTGATCAGCATGTTCTCGGCGATAGTCGTCAGCAGGACGCTGCTGCGCCTGCTGGCAACAACCGGCATATCGGATCGGGCGAGCTGGTTTACACCGGTGGGCAAGAGGTTCCTGCCCGAGGGAAGCCGCTAGGGACGAGAGGTCATCTTGGATATCGTTGGCAAAAGGGGCTGGCTCTTTCTCATATCGGCGATTCTGCTCGTCCCGGGGATTGTGTTTTTGATCATGGCCCCCGGCCTGCGGCCGGGCATCGACTTTACCGGCGGCAGCACCATCACCATAGAGTTCGCCGATCCGGTCGGGCAGCAGGAGTTGCGCAACGCCCTCGCCGACCTCCAAGTCGACGACGCCACGGTCCAGAACTTCGGCGACAACGTCTACTTCATCCGCACCAAGGAGCTCTCAGAGCAGGACAAGGAAGATCTGACCGGGGACCTTGAGACCGCCGTCTCACCCGGCGGCTCGAACGTCCTGGCGTTCGACCTGGTGTCCCCCGTCGTGGCCCAGGAGACCGTGTTAGCGGCCTTCTGGGCGGTATTTGCCGCCGCGATCGGCATATTCCTCTACGTGTGGTGGGCCTTTCGCAACGTCCCCAGCCCGTTCAGGTACGGCGCCGCCGCGATAGTGGCCCTCATACACGACGCGGGCGTGATCCTCGGCATATTCGCCATCCTCGGCGTTGTCGCCGATGTCGAGGTGAACACGATGTTCCTGATCGCGCTCCTGACGGTGATCGGCTTCAGCGTAAACGACACCATCGTCGTGTTCGACAGGCTCAGGGAGAACATAGTCGCCGCCCCGACCAGGAGCCTTACGGCCAACATCAATCTGTCCATCTCCGAGACCCTGGGCCGGTCCGTGAACACCAGCATGACGCTGCTGTTCACGCTGCTGGCGCTGATGCTCTTCGGCGGGCCCACCCTCAGGGCCTTTCTCCTGGTGCTGCTGATCGGCGTCCTGGTCGGCACCTACAGCTCGATAGCCGTCGCCACCCAGACCCTCGCCGTCTGGGAGCAGAGGGACATCCCACGGCTGTACAGGCGCCTGAGGGGTCGCGCCTAGGGGTTCTCCACCCGGGAGGCGATGCCCTCCACCGTGGTCCACAGGTCCCTGGACTCATCGAGCGTTTCCGGTGTCTCGTCCGCGAAGGCGCTCCGTCCAACGAGCCTGTAGACGTCGGCCGCCGCGCCGTGAAAGCCGGGCGGCAGGCCCGCCGACTCGAAGGTCGCTGCGATCTCCTCCATCTCCCCGACCCAGCGCCGGGCCTTGACCGGCAGGGCCGGGACCTCGCCTCGCATGCGCTCGAGCCCGGCCGACTGGCTCTCGGCAAGCTCTCGGTCCAGCTCCGCGGCCACCCCCAACCGGATGGCCATCGTCAGCACGCCGACCGAGAGCGCGCTCGTTCCCTTGGTGAATCCGGCATAGCACATCTTGATCGCCGAGGCGGCTCCCGTGCGCGCGCCCATGTTCCTTACGACTATTCCCTGGCCGTCGAGACCGTCCATCAGGTGGGCGAAGGGGCCGCAGGTGTAAAAGCGCGGCGGAGAGCCCCTGCCGGGCGGCGGCCCGATTATCGAGGCGTCGATGTACCGGCTCCCAGCCTCCGCGATCGCCGACTCGATCCTGGCGCTGGTGGCCGGGGCGACCGCATTGCAGTCGGCGAACGTCACCGTGGCACCGGCGGCACTTGCGGCATGGGCGACCCTGCCGGCAAGCGGTTCGGCCTCCGACGGCACCAGGATGGACAGGACCAGATCGGCCTGCTCCACCAGGTCCCGGAGGCGGCCGACGTCGGTGATGCCCGCCTCCTCGCTCAGCCCGCGGGTTCGCTCGCTGCGGCCGGCAAGGCAGGTTATGACCCGGTGTCCTGCCGCGCCAAGCTCCCTTCCCACCGCGTGGCCCATGTCTCCCGGGCTGAGGATCGCTATGGTCTGCGGCACCGGGCGCCTCCTTTCCGCTGGGGTCTGTCGGGGCCTAGATTAGCGCGCATGTCCGTATAATCAAAGCCGTGCCAATGAAGATAGGGGCGCACGTCTCCGCTGCGGGAGGGGCCGACAAGGCCATAGATAACGCGCTGGAGATCGGCGCGGAGAGCATCCAGATATTCGCGTCATCGCCCCGGACCTGGTCCTTCAGGGCCCAGAAGCCGGGCGCGGTCGATGCGTTCAGGGAAAGGGCGCGGCAGACCGGTGTGGGACCCGCGTTCCTGCACGGAAGCTACCTGGTCAACCTGGGTGGCAACCCCGAGCTGGCCGAAAAGTCGGTAGCATCCCTTACCAGCCACATGAACGCCGCGGCCGACCTGGGCGCCAGCGGTGTCATCTTTCACTCCGGCAGCCACAAGGGCAGGGGATTCGACAACGTCCTGGACCAGGCCGTAAGGTGCCTTGCCCGGGTACTGGACGGCACGGCGGCCGAGACCTGGCTTATCATCGAGAACAGCGCCGGCGCGGGCAACCACATCGGTGCGACCTTCAGCGAGATCGGCCGGATGATCGAGGCGATTGGCAGCGATCGCGTAAAGGTTTGCCTGGACACCCAGCACGCCTTTGCGGCCGGATACCGCATCACGGACCGCGACGGCCTCTACGCGGCGCTGGACGAGTTCGACGGGGCGATGGGTCTCGACAGGCTGGTGGCGGTCCATGCCAACGATTCCAAGACCGAGATGGGCTCAGGGGTGGACCGTCACGAGAACATCGGACACGGCCACATAGGCGAGCGGGGTTTTGCCAACATCATGTCCCACCCGGCCTTTGCCAACGTCCCCTTTCTGCTCGAGGTTCCCGGAATCGAGGGAGGCGGCCCCGACAGGATCAACGTGGATGCCCTCAAGTCCATAAGGGACATGGCGTCGGGCCGATGCCGGAGCCCTTGACCAATGAGTCGCCGCCCGGGAGGGGCGGCCAAACCACGCGATGAACCCGGATGGCGCCGATCTCACGTCGGCCGCCCCGATGGGGGGCACCCAGGACGGCGGCGTCATTCGTGCCGCGGTCCTGGGCGTCAACGACGGCCTGGTTTCCAACTTCAGCCTGGTCATGGGGGTCGCCGGCGGGGTCGACAACGCCGACTTCGTGGTCATCGCGGGCGTGGCCGGCCTGCTCGCCGGCGCCTTCTCGATGGCCGGCGGCGAGTACGTCTCCATGCGTTCTCAGCGCGAGATATACGAGAACCAGATCCGCCTTGCCGAGCGCAGGCTCAACGAGCGGCCGGCCGACAATGCCGAGGAGATAGCCCTCATATACGAGGCCAAGGGCCTGCCGCGGGCGGAGGCCGCGAGCGTGGCCGGCCACATAATGGGCAACACCCGGCTGGCCCTCGACACCATCGCGCGCGAGCAGCTCGGCCTGAACCCGGACGACCTGGGCTCGCCCTGGGGGGCGGCCGCCAGCTCCTTCGTCTCGTTCTCCGCCGGGGCGGTGCTGCCCATCCTCCCGTACCTGGCCGGGGCGGGCGGCCTTGCGTTCATACTGAGCGCCATCGTCAGCGCCGCAGGGCTGCTCGTTGTCGGTGGCGCAGTGTCGGTGGCCTCGAGCCGGGGCGTGATCTGGGGCGGGCTCAGGATGCTGCTGATAGGGGGCGCCGCGGCCGCGGTGACATTCGGCATCGGCACGCTGATAGGGGTGGAGGTGCTCGGTTGACCGCCTCGATGCCCACGCTCCCGGTGGTCGAGGACATGGAGGAGTGGGCGGAGCGTTTCGAGGGCCGCTGGCTTGACCATGTCAGACGCAACGTGCTCGGCATCCCGGGCGCAGAACCGGACTGGAGCCTCTACGAGGGCCCGAGGAACCAGACCGCTCCCGCCGGACGCGCCGTGCGCCTGTCCGAGTCCCGGCTGGTCCTGGTCTCGTCCTCAGGCGCCTCCCTGAGGTCGCGAGGCGAGCCGTTCGATGCCGAGAACGTGCTGGGCGATCCCACCCTGCGCCTCATCCCGACGAGTGCGCCCCTGTCCGACGTCAGGTTCGACCACACCCACTATGACCACGGTGCGGTTGCGGCAGACCCTCAGGTGCAGCTTCCGCTCCGCCACCTCGAGGGAATGGCGGCCGATGGGCGGATTGGAGAGCTGGCCGAAAACGTGGTCAGCTTCAGCGGCTACCAGCCGGACGTACGGGCCGTGGCCGATTTGGTCGCGCCCGGGGTGCTGGCCGCCGCGAGGGACTTAAAGGCGGATGCCGCCCTGCTGGTGCCGGCCTGACCGATCTGCTGTCAGTCCGTCGGACTGATCGCAAGGCTCCTTGAGCAGGAGGGCATCGCAACCACCTTAACGAGCGCCGTCCCGGGCATGACAAGGCGCACGGCGCCTCCCCGCGCGACCTTCACTCGGCTGAAGACGGGAAGCATGCTCGGCGCCCCCAACGAACGGGCCCAGCAGATGCGCGTCCTTTGGGCCACGCTCTCCCTGCTCGAGCGCGACGCGCCGCTTGCGCCCGTAAAGCTGGAGGAGACGTGCTGACCGGCCTGGTCCTCTACCACGGAATCGACTCGGGTGCCGAGCTGGCCGGGTACGCGCGGGCGGCCGAGCAAGCGGGCTTCGATTCGATCTGGGTCACGGAGCGATACTTTCACGAGGAGACGTTCTCCCTTCTCGGACATCTCGCCGCATCGACCGATCGGATGGCGCTGGGCGTGGGCGTGGTAAACCCCTTTACCCGCCATCCGGCGCTCCTTGCGATGGCCGCGGCGACCGTCGACCGGCTCAGCGGAGGGCGCATGGTACTGGGCCTGGGGCGCAGTGATGAGTGGTTGATCAGGGACCGGCTCGGGCTCTCCTACAACAGATCGCTGAGCGAGCTTGAGCGGGCGGCGGGAACGGTAAGGGCCCTGCTGTCGGGACAATCGGTCCGCATCGCCGACGGCACCGACCCAATCCGCCTGGCGGTGCCGCCGGTCCAGTCTCCTCCGAGGATATATCTTGCGGCCATAGGGCCCAGGGCGCTGCGACTTGCCGGGGCAATCGCCGACGGGGTGATCCTCAACGCCTACAGCCCTGTGGGCTACGTAGAGTGGGCCGTCGGCCAGATCCGCCTCGCCGCCGAGGGAGCGGGCCGCGATCCGGACGAAGTGGAGATCGCCTGCATGATCGTCGTGCGGCTCACAGACGACCCGGGCCCGCTGATGCCCGGACTCAGGCGGCGAATCGCAAGGTTGCTGGCCGAACCCGGGATGGGCCGGCTGCTGCTGGGCCGCGCCGGCCTTGATACGGGTATCGCCGATTCGGTGACCACGCTGGATGCCGCAGGCGAGTCGGCGGAGGCGGCCGCCCTGGTCCCTGACGAGCTGGTCGGCCGCATGTACGTCATGGGGAGCGCCGGCGAGTGTCTCGGGCGGCTCGGTGAGTACAGGCGCGCCGGGGTCACCCACCCTCTACTGCTTCCCCGTCTGGAGGATCTCGGGAGGGTGACCCGCGAACTCGGCCCCGGGGTGGCCTAGGCAGGGCCGGGGCCGCTTGCGGCTACGGGCCCGCCTTGCCCCTCCTGAGCGCCCGCCCGGGGTGGGCGCCGGTGTGTTCCCCGTGGTCCACTACGACCTCGCCGTTGACTATCACGTAGTCGACCCCGAGGGAGAACTGCTTCGGATCGAAGCGGGTCGCCGGGGCCGATATCCCCTCGTAGTCGAATACCACGATATCCCCCTTAAAGCCGTCGCGCAGCAGGCCCCGGTCGGGGATGTCCAGCCTCTGGGCCGCATATGAGGTCATCTTGCGGATCGCCTCGGGCAGGGAGATGCGGCCCTCCTCGCGGACGTACTTGGCGATGATGACGGGGAACGTCCCGTAGGCCATGGCCGGAGGATAGTCCCCCAAGAGCAGGGCGTCGCTCCCGATCATCTGCATCGGGTGCTCGACGAACATGGGTAGTGTCTCTGCGTCGATCGCCTCTGCGTGGAAGGAAACCTGCAGGTCCTCGTCCAGGCACAGATCGAACAGCGCCTCGATCGGATCGGTTCCCATCATCTCGCCGGCCTGGGTGAGGGTCTTGCCCTCAAAGCGCTGGTTGTGAGGCTTTTTGAAGTAGGTGATCATCAGCGAATCCCAGCCGCCCCGGTGCCTTGCAAACCCGGAATGCATCTCCCGCTTCATCAGCGTCCGCGTCTCCGGATCGCGCAGTGCCTCCATTATCTTCTCCGGCCCCCCGTCGGCCGCCCACTGGGGCAAGAAATAGATCAGCCGGGTGCCCCCGTGCGAATAGGGAAAGCAGTCGAATGTGACATCCATCCCCTCCTTGTACCTGGCGCTCTCGACCAGCTCGAGGATCGGTCGACCGCCCTTGAAGTCTCCCTGTCCGGCCGGCAGCAGATGCGTGATGTGAACCGGCGAACCGCTGCGCCGGCCGATCTCCAGAGCCTCCCGTTTCGGATCCAGGTAACCATCGCCGAGCGGGAAACGCTCATGCGTGTGATAGAACCCGCCCATTTCGGCGACGACCTCTGAGAGCTCAACCAGTTCGTCTGTATCCGCGTAGCTGCCCGGCGGGTAGTCAAGGCCGGTCGACATGCCGAAAGCGCCCTCCTCCATGCTCTCGCGGAGCAGGCCCTTTTGGCGGTCCATCTCCCCGGCGCTCGGCCTGCGGTTCCCCCAGCCCATCGCCCCGACGCGCAGCGGCGAGTTGCCCACGATGTAGGCCACGTTCACCGAGACCTTGCGGTCGTACATATCCAGGTACTCGGGTATGGTCGACCAGTAGCCCGGCAGATCGGGTGATCCCTCGAGGCCAGAATTTATCTGGATCATGCGCTTTAGGTCCTCAAGGTCGGCGAACGGGGCATAGGAGTTGCCGTCAATTCCCAGCAGCTCGGTGGTGATCCCCTGGTGCACCTTGGGAAGGTGGTCAGGGTCCGCCAGGATCATCAGGGCGGAGTGAGCGTGGACGTCGATGAAGCCGGGGCTGACCACTCGCCCGGTCGCATCGATCCTCTTGCCCGCGGCCACCTGCGATACGTCACCCCGGAGCACCGAGACGGTGTTGTCCTTGACACCCACCGCGCCGGAAAAACCCGGGCTGCCCGTACCGTCGACGATCATTCCATTCTCAATTAGCAGGTCTAGCATGGGTCTAGGCTCCCTCCTCGCTATGGGTTACAGCCCTGATCGTCCGACGCAGTTGCCGCCGGGCTGTGGCCAAGGTTACTACGACTTGCCCGGATCGGGCCGGGATCGCCCTACCATCTGCTCCTCGGAGAAGCGCTCCATGCGCTCTGTGACCTCGGATGCGGACTCTCCACGAAAGAGCACCTGGATCTGCCCCACGCCGGCCTCTTCGAACCGACCGATGTCCGAGGCCATGGCATCCGCGCCGCCGGTGAAGATCTGGCGCGAGCCGTCGGCCGCCAGCACCTTCCGGCCGGGGTCGAACATCATCTCGGCGTCCAGGATCACGTCCATGGCATCCGGGTCGCGTCCCTCCGCCTCCATGAGGTCGTGAAGGCGGGAGAGCGACTCCCTCAGGCCGTCGACCGATCCGATCGCCGGGGGCCTGGGATGGGCGAACGGATACCACCCGTCGGCCAGCCTCGCGGCCCTGCGAAGGGCGGAGCCGCTCTCGCCTCCCATCCAGATGGGTGGGTGTGGCCTCTGGACAGGCTTGGGCAGAAAAGAGATGTTCGAGAAGCTGACCCAGTTCCCCGCGAACTCGGGATGGTCCGCGGTCCAGAGCTCGACGAATGCGCGGAGGTACTCGTCGGTAACCGCCCCACGCCGCTCGAACGCGGGTGCGCCGAGTGCCTCGAACTCCTCCCTCATCCATCCCGCCCCGGCTCCCAGTATCAGCCGGCCCCTGGACAGGACGTCCATGGAGGCCAGGGCCTTTGCGGTGTGCACCGCGGGGCGGTACGGTACCACCATGACCGAGGTGAGCAGTCTTATGCTCCGGGTGCGGGCGGCGACGAATGCCATCACCGTGAGCTGGTCAAGGTACTCGACGTCGGACGAGCCGAACAGCGTTCCCGGGTACCGTCCCTTCTCGTTGTACGGATAGTCCGAGCTGATCGACCTTGGTATGACCACATGGTCGCTCACGGAGGCGAACTCAAAGCCGAGCTCCTCCCCCCGGCGCGCGATCAGCCCCATGGACTCCGGTCTGGCCAGTGGACCGCGCGTCGGCAAGGGGAACCCGAATTTCATTTGCGTTCCGTCCTCATGATGTCCGGGCGCCCGGGAGCGCTATCCGCCCCGGCCCCTACCTGCTGGTGGTGCCGAACTTCTTCGGGGCGGGATCCCAGGGGTTCCATGTCCCCACCCTGGGAGCGATGTCCTCGCCCGAGACGTTGCGCTGGTACGCCTCGTCGGAGATCGCATTCACCTCGTCCAGGATGTCGCCGGGAAGATCATCGTTCGCCGACCGCGCCGCCGCCTCCACTTCCGACGAGGTGCGAAATCCCACAAGTGCCGTCGTCACCTCGGGCCGGCTCAGCACCCAGCCGACCGCCAGATCCGGAAGCGTCATGCCGGCCCCGGCCGCGATCTCGGCAAGTCGCTGTGCGGTCCGCACGTTGTCCTCGAAGTAGCCGGCCCTGAAAAGCGGCATCCCGAACGCGTTCTGGGTGGCGCGCCAATCCCAGTCCTGGAAAGCGGTCTCCTCGGTCATCGACCCGGTAAGCAGGCCGTGCGCCAGGGAACCGTAGGCCATCAGGCCGATGCCGCGGTCCCTGCAGAAATCAAGCACGCCGCGCTCTACGCGTCGCTCGAATATCGAGTAGCCGGCCTGGTCGGCAACGATGTCAAGGTGGCTCAGGCACTCGCCCATCATCGCCGGCATGAAGTTGGACACGCCCGCGTAGCGGATCTTGCCCTGGTCCCGCAGCTCGGAAAGGACCGCCATGGTCTCTGCGAAAGGCGTTTCGGGATCGGGCCAGTGAACCAGCAGCAGGTCGATGTAGTCCGTGCCCAGCCTGCGCAGGCTCTCCTCGCATCCAGCTGCGACGGCCTCCCGGGTGCCGTCGCGATACAGCCTCTTTTCGACCGGGGCCCAGGAGAGGCCGCACTTTGTGACGATGACTACATCCTGGCGGTGCGGAGCCAGGGCCCTTCCCATCAGCTCCTCTGAGCGCCCTAGACCGTATCCCGCCGCGTTGTCAAAGCACGTGATCCCCAAATCGACCGCCCGCTCAACGGCGCGTACGGTCTCCGAATCATCGGTGGTGCCGTACTGGGTGCCTCCCATCGGCCAGCCGCCAAACCCCAGTGCAGACACTCGCAAGTCCGAGTTGCCAAAATTCCGGTACCTCAAGCTGTCCCCCGATCCTGCCAGCTAGTCGCTTGCCCGAAGTCCGCGGTTCCCGAGACCTGCCCGCGGCCGCTATTCTCCCACCAGCGGCCGGACGTTCTCGGCGAACCGCTGCATCTGCTCAAGGGTGGCGTTTGGGGAGGCCGCGTCGACCTCGAAGCCGAACATCACGCATTTTGCCCCGCTCGCCTTGTAGGCCCGGATGTCGGAGGCAATCTGCTCGGCGCTCCCGGTGAACACCCGTCTTGCGCCGTCCCTGCCCGTGTGCTCCCGGCAGTCGTCGTAGATGTTGATGGCGAAGGAAATCTCGATCGTGTCCGGGTCGCGGCCCTCGCCCTCTGCGACCTGCCTCATCTGGGCCACTCCGCCTGCGAAGCGTTCTGCGGTATCGAGTGGATTGCGGGGGTTGTCGATGATGGGGAACCAGGCGTCGCCGACCCTTGCCGTCCTGCGCAGCGCGGGCATGCTCTCGCCACCCACCCAGATGGGCGGATGAGGCCTCTGGAGCGGCTTGGGTTCGAATGCGATATCCGAGTAGGAGGCATATCTGCCGGCGTAGGACGGCTCTTGTTCCGTCCACAGGTTCTTAAAGATGCGTATGTACTCCTCTGTCACCGAGCCCCTCTGCTCGTACGGCGGCCTGCCCAGCGCCTCGAACTCCTCTCGCATCCATCCCGCTCCGCAGCCCACTATCACGCGGCCGTCGGACAATACGTCCGCGGTTGCCAGTATCTTCGCCGTCAGCACCGGGTCGCGGTAGGGTACGACCATAACCGAGGTGAGCAGCTTTACGGTCGACGTTCGGGAAGCTAGGAAGCTGAGCACGGTCAGCTGCTCAAGGTAGTCGCCCGTGTCCCCGAACTCGTTGAACTGGCCCGTGTCGGTGTACGGGTAGCGAGAATCTATGGAAAGGGGCATTACGACGTGGTCGTTTACCCACATCACCTCAAAGCCCAGCTTCTCTCCTGTCGCTGCAAGAACAGACAGGTTCTCCGGGTCTGCGAAGATGCCCTGGGCCAGTGCACCGAAAGCGTACTGCATTATTTCTCCATTTCCCCCTGACCGGGTGACTCTAGCTTCCTAGTAGCTACGGAACCACTCCAGGGTCTCCCTGATCGCCTCCGCGTGCGGTGTGGTGGTGGCACCGAACGTGGCCTCGTACATGGAATGGTCCGACACGAACGGACTCTGAAACTGGTACAGCTTCTCCCGTCGGGCCCGCCGAACCTGCCCGCTCAATATCCCCATGAGCCGAAGGGAGGTCGACCCGAGCGTCCGGAGCCTGGGCATCTGGCCCGCCTCCCCGAAGGCCATCGCCAAAAACTCCCTGGTCGAGATGGTCTCCGCGCTGGGAACGTGCCACGCTTTCCCGTCCGCCTTATCGCTGTCGCCGAGCGTGGCAAGCGCGCGGGCGAAGTCCCGGCTGTACGTGTAGGTGTGCTGCATGTCGGGGTCTCCCAGGACGGTGGCCGGCCGGCCTTCCAGGGCGGCCCGAAAGACCGCAGAGCCCATCACCGAAACGATCACTCCGGGGCCGAACAGGTCCGACGACCTGCCGATTGCCGCTCTGACCTCGCCCCTTCGGTGGGCGGCGATCAGCCGCTGCTCCAGCTCCGCTCTCGTGCGGCCGGACTCCCGGTCGGCAAACTCGTAGCGGGTCCTCTCGGACATGGGCCCCGATGAGCACTCGTACATGGCCAGGCTGTCGGCCAGGACCAGCTTTGCTCCCTCCCTCGCGCAGGCCGACGTCACCGCGTGGTTGGTCGGCGGAAATGCGCAGTTGTAGACTACCGAAGCCCCGTTGCAGGCAGTCCTCGCGCCCTCCGAGACCGACACGTCGGCAATGACGACCTCAATGCCCTCGGGAGGGTCGTGGAACTGTGTTCTGGTGACCGACCGCACGCTGTTGCCGCGCCTCAGCAGCTCTTCTGCGAGCGCCCGGCCGACCGATCCGCTGCCCCCCAGAACGACATGAAGTTGCTCGCTCACAAGTCCTCCGCGCGGGCGCAGCCGGCTCGTTCGGCCTTCCCGGAGCGCACCTTCCCAGCGCTGGCGCGTATCCTAGCAAAACTATGTCCGGCGGAACCCGAAAGATCGCCGAACTCAGGCGCATGGACACAGGAGACGGGGTGGTCCTGCGGCCGGTCCGTCTCTATCACGGCGAGGAGATCTATGCCGCCGTGATGGACAATCGGGACTCGCTGGCCCGGTGGCTGCCCTGGGTTGAGGGGGTGAAGGGCCTGCCCGATGTTAGGGAGTTCATACGCAGGTCGATGGCCGAGCAGGACCGCGGAATCGCGGTGCAACTCGGCGTTTGGACGAACGCCAGCTTCCTGGGAATGGTCGGCCTGCATAGCGTCGACTGGACGAACCGCCGTACCTCGATAGGCTACTGGCTCACCGAACACGGCCGGGGCAGGGGAGTGATGACCGCCTGCGCGCGGGCGCTCATCGACTTTGCGATCGATGACCTTGAGATCAACCGGGTGGAGATCAGGTGCGGGGTCGACAACGTCTCCAGCCGGGCGATTGCCGAGCGGCTCGGCTTCAGGCTGGAGGGTACGGCGCGCCAGGACATGATCCTTAACGGACCCTACGTCGATCTTGTAATCTATGCGGTGCTCGCCCGCGAGTGGCGGCGCGGATAGGCTCAGGGGGGAAGCGCTTTGGGGCGAGAGGGAGGCTATCGTGAGGCGTCTACTTATCCTGGCCGCAATCCTTGGGCTCGCCGCGCTAATGGCCGGCTGCGGCGGGGATGAGCCCGCCGCACCAACCTCCCCGGCGGAGGAAGCGGCAGCGGCACCGTCCGGAGAGGACTCCGGCACCGAGGCCGCCCCGGAGCCCGAGCCCGAGAGTTCGGCTCCCATAGGCTCGTTTACCGAGGGCGGGCGCATGACCGACGCCCGCATGGACCACGTCACCGTTCTCCTGGGTAACGGCCGCATCCTGACCGTTGGCGGACGCGGGCGCGGTGCGACGATCCGTCCTCCCAGGCTGGAGAGGGCCGAGGTTTACGATCCGGCAACGGGTGAGTGGACCTCGGTGGGGGAGATGTCCGCAAAGCGTGAGGTGTTCTGCGGGGTCGCCCTCAGCGACGGCCGGGGGATGATATTCGGGGGCGCCGACGAACGCAGGGAGGCGCTCAAGACCACAGAGATCCTGGACCCGGCGACGGGCGAGTGGACGCTGGGACCGAAAATGAACAAGAAAAGGTGGAAGCACTCGTGCCTGCTGCTCAGTGACGGCCGCGTAATGATCGCCTCTGGAAGCGACATAGGCTTCCAGGAGGAGGTGGACATCTTCGATCCTTCCACCGGGGAGATCGAGGCCACCGGCGACATGGCCGAGGGGCGCGCGCGGTTCACGCTGACCGAGCTTCCGGACGGCCGCGTGCTTGCGGCCGGAGGCGGCAAGGACGAGGGCCCATACATAGCCAGCGTCGAGATTTGGGACCCTGAGACCGGGGAATGGTCGGCGGCGGCCCCCATGAGCGCGGAACGCGCCTCGCACACCGCCACGCTCCTGGGCGACGGCACGGTGCTCGTGGTGGGCGGCCGGGGCCGGCTGGCGACAGCCGAGATATACGACCCGGAGGCCGATACCTGGACCGCCGCCGCCGGACTGACGGAGGGTCGCACCGATCACACCGCCAGCCTGCTGGCCGACGGCCGCGTTCTGATTGCGGGCGGGGTCAGCTCAATAGCCCTGTCGGAGATATACGATCCTTCTACCGGCCAGTGGACCGACGGCCCCTCGATGATGCAGGGGCGCCACCAGCACACCGCCACCACCATGGCCGACGGCCGCGTGATGATGGTGGGCGGGCAGGCGCAGGACGGCGACCGCCGCGAGCTCAGCAACCTGCCGGAGATCTACGGACCCTAGGGACCCGCGGGGATCACCGGCAGGATGAGCCGGGACGGGCGCGCGCCGTCGTGGTGGACGGTCTGGTGCGCGGCCCTCAGCTCGGCGTCGAGGCCGAAGGGATTTCCCGTGTTCGGGTTGCGGTCAAAGCGCGGGAAGTTTGAGCTGGACACGTCGAGCCGGATGCAGTGACCCGCCCTGAACACGTTGCTGGTCACCCACAGATCTAGGTTGAACTCGTAGATCTCGCCCGGCACCAGGAGCTCCTGCCGATCGGTTCCATTGCGGTACCGTCCCCGCAGGATGCCGTCGGTCAGGTTGATCGCACGCCCGTCCGGGAACACGTCAACGAGCTTGGCCGTAAAGTCGGTGTCGCGGCAGTCCGTGGAGGCGAACAGCTTTAGCACCACCGGCCCGGTCACCTCCAGATCGTGCTCGAGGGGCTCGGACGTGTAGACGAGCACATCCGACCTTGCCTCGATTTCCCGCTGGTCATAGGCGCCCCACGGAACGAGGTGCGGATCGCAGCAGTTCCCGCCCCCGCGGGTCGGCACGGGGAACATGGGGTCATAGGTGAACGAGTCGGACGGGGCCGCGGGCGGCGAGCCGTGATCGCCCCCATCCCGCCCCGGGCCCAGCCTTGAGAGCAGCCCGTCCCCGGAGGCCGAGTTCGCACCACCGCCGCTGTGCAGGTAGAAGGGCGTGAACTCCGTCCTCTCCAGGGGCCACTCGTGCTCATCCCGCCACCGGTTTATCCCCATCACGAAGATCTTGAGGGGAGCCTGCCGGTCCGCCCCGTTCTCGATTCCCCTCAGCCAGCGGTCGAACCACGCCAGCTCCACCTCGCGAAGATCCAACTGGGAGGCGGTGCCGAAATCGACGTCTCCGGCCACCGTCATGTTGCTGGCCGAGTGTATCCACGGCCCCATGATGGCCCGCTGGTTGGACCGTGCCTCGGCCGAACCTCCCCGATCCCGCATGCCGTTAAAGAGGTTCATCGTGCCTGCCGGGTAGAGGTCGTACCAGCCCCCCACCTGCAGGGCCGGGACCTTAACGCCCCCCAGCCTGTGCAGCACGTTCCGGTCGACCCAGTACTCCCCGAAATCGGGGTTGTCCACCCAGTCCGTAAAATCCGGTATGACCTTGCCGGCCGCCGCGGGAACGTCCCTTACCGGCAGGGTATGCATCAGCCGTTCCCAGTCGAAGTCATCGATCCCCTGCATCGTGCGCGCGTCGGTGCGGAACGACCAGGTCGCGTTGACGCCCAGCTGGAACGCGCCCCCCTGATAGTGGGGCGCCTCGTGCAGATCGCCTCCCATGACCTTGGGCACGATGCACTTCAGGTACCGGCTTCCCATGGATGCGGCCTGCCACTGGACGTATCCCAGGTAGGACGGGCCCGCCATACCGACGTTGCCGTCGCACCAGGGCTGGGAGCCGACCCACTCGACCGTGGCGTGGCCGTCGTCGAACTCGTTGACCCAGCGCCTGAACTCGCCCTCAGAGTCGTACCGCCCCCGCACGTCCTGGCAGACGACCGCATAGCCGTGCTGGGCAAAGAAATTGGCGCGCTCGACAGGGTATTCCATCTGCCCGTTGTACGGCGTCCGGTAAAGGACGGCAGGGTAGGGCCCCTCGACATCCGTCGGAAGGTAGATGTCGGCCGACAGCCTTACCCCGTCCGCCATGGGCACCGCCACGTCGTAAAGCACGCCTACGCCCGCGGGCCTGTGGGCGCCCGCGTAAGGTGATCTCTGTTCGGCGTTCATCGCAATCCTCCTTCGCTTTTGACCGATCCGGTCAGTTCGGCCGTCACCAACCGGATCTTACCGCTTGCCCGTCGATTTCGGCGGTCAGGGACTCTACCGCGCCGGCCGAATCGTCAGGGAGCCTGACATGAACCAGGCGCCTTCCCAGCTGCCCCAGGGCTCCTAGGTCCCCCAGAGAATCGGCGTCAGTGACCTCTCCAAGGGTGTATGGCTCACCCGGGATCGCCGTGTCCTCCTGGTGGGGCGCCGTAAGGAGAAGGAAAATGCCGCTGCCCGGCCCACCCTTGTGCACCTGGCCCGTGGAATGCAGGTATCCCGGGCCGTGTCCGATCGTGGTGGCGAGCCGATATCGGCGGACCACCTTCTCCCTCAGCTTTCGCAGGGCGCCCTCGACGCCTCCGGCGTGAGGAAGGAAGGCCAGTATGCCCAGGTAGTCGCCGGCGCGTGAACAGCCGAGCAGGCGGGCCAACTCCCAGGCGCCTTCATCTATCGGATGCGCGCCTGCCGAAAGGTCCAGGCCGCCGCGCGGGCCGCTAAGTATGTCCCCAGTGCGGTCCTTGGACATCTGCACGTCCGGCTGGTCGAACGGGTTCACGCCGATCACCGCCGCGGCGATCGCAACCGCAAGCTCCCACCTGAAGAACTCGGCGCCAAGCTCCTGTCTGGTCTGCATCCTAAGGGTTATCACGGGATGACCCCTATCGCCCACCCCGCCGAGGGCCCTGTCGGTCGAGTCGTTGTCGTCTCCGTCCAGGCGAAGGTAGATGAAGAGCCGGTCGTCGCCGTACAGATCGGGATCGACCAGTGGTTCACCCGCGACGGGAATGACACCCTTGCCGTCCTTGCCAAGGCTCTCGGCCACCAGCTGCACCACCCAGAGGCTGAACCCGAACATCCCGGGCGAGGTGACCAGCGTAAGCTTGTCCCTGCCCGCAAGGGACATCGCGCCGATCGCAGCGCCCAGGCTCGCAGCCGGATTGGCATCCGGTGCCACGCCGGGTCCGCAGAGCCGGCGCATCCGCGAGCCCTCCTCGACCAGCGACCCCACGTCCTGGCCCACCAGCGCCGCGGGTACGAGTCCAAAATGCGTGAGCGCCGAGAACCTCCCGCCGACCGTCGGGTCGCCGGTAAACACCTTGCCGAATCCCTCGGCCAGGGCAAGGTCGACGAGCGGCGTGCCGGGGTCGGTGATCGCCGCGAACCTGCGGCCGGCCGGGCCGGGTCCCAGGGCAGTGTCCATCTCCTTCCTGATCACCTTGTAGGTCATGAGGGGTTCGATCGTCGTGCCCGACTTCGACGAGAGGATCACCAGGGACCTGGCGGGGTCAATCTGGTCCATTGCAGAGTGGACCACCGCGGGGAGCGTGGATTCGACGGCGATCATCCTCGGGTGGCCAGGGCGGGCGGGAAGCGTCCTGTGGATCGCCCTTGCGGCCCGGCTGGAGCCGCCCATCCCCAGCAGCACGATGTGCTCGATACCCTCGGCGATCACATCGCCGGCGAACCGCCTTACCTCGGCCAGCCCGGTCCCCATCCAGCGGTCCGCCGAGAGCCAGCCGAGCCTATCGGCTACGCCCCCTGGGTCCCGGCTCCAGACGGTGTGGTCCCGCCTCCAGATGCGCTCGAGCGTGCGCTCGCCTGCCAGGGCGGCGAGAGTCCGGTCGACGGGGGCCCGGTCGGCCACTAGGTTCCGCGAGATCCCGGGGCGACGCCCTTATCCGTCTGCTCGTCGATGCGCCGGTCCTCCCGCATCGCGAGTGGCGACCGTCCCGGGGCGACTTTGGCCATGGCTAGGACAATCCGAGCTGGCTATTCATTGAGGACAGGTCGAAGTAGGTGTGATCGTCAACGATCCTGCCATCGTCGTTGAGGACCAGCATCGAAAGACCCTTGATTTCGAACCGTCTTCCGGTCGGCGCGATCTCGTCATCTCCCTCGCCGATCGGCCCGGTATTGGTTGCCGTCATGACCCAGTGGTGCGCGTTACAGTAGCCTTCGGAAAAATCGTGCACGAACTCAAGGTGGACATCCGGAAAGGACCGGAACAGCGACCTGTACCTGTCCGGAATCTCGTCGCCATCGGTGACCGGATCGGCGGAACCCGGACCGGTCCAGTTGATCCGATCGGCGTAATAGCGCCTGAGGGCGTCGGCGTCGTGGCGGTTAAAGTCCTGGCGATACGCCTCGTTGAGGTCCCGTATCTCGTCTGGAGACAGCATATTTCCTCCTTCGCTGGCCGCCCGCTCAGGATCGGCGAAACCCGATCTGGCGCCAGTATTTTATGGCGATCAAGGTGTGCGGGAAAGCGAACCGCGGGCAGGTTCGGCAGGGAAGAGGGCACCCGCCCCGAAGGCGGTCTGCGCCGAATCGAGTGTCAGCGGCCGTTAGCTGGCACAATTGTCTGGCCGGCACCGGTCCGCCCGGACCCGTCATCCGGCTGGTAATCGATGGCGAAACGGATAACGGACCGGGACATGCGGCCGTTATACCTACAAGCCACGCTAAAAGGATCCGATAGATGGAAGGAATGATCGAATGGCGTCACGTCAGTCGGGACGCGACTGGCAACGCGATGAGCCGCACGGAGATCCAGGAGATGAACCTCAGGGTCGAGCAGGAGGGGCTCTTCCTGAGGGACCTGATGGCCGAGGTGGGTAAGCAGGTGGTGGGACAGACGGAGATGGTCGAAAGGGTGCTCGTTGCGCTCCTTACCGGCGGTCACATTCTCCTTGAGGGCGTTCCGGGCCTTGCCAAGACGCTCATGGTAAAGACGCTCGCCGAGGCCATAACCGCGGGATTCTCCCGGATCCAGTTCACGCCGGACCTCCTGCCGGCCGACCTGCTCGGCACACAGATCTACAGCCCCAAGACGAGCGAGTTCAGCATCCACCGCGGCCCGATCTTCGCCAACATCGTGCTGGCCGACGAGGTCAACCGTGCGCCGGCGAAGGTCCAGAGCGCGCTCCTTGAGGCCATGCAGGAGCGCCAGGTAACGATAGCCGACCAGACCTTTGCCCTGGACGACCCCTTCCTCGTCCTGGCGACCCAGAATCCGATCGAGCACGAGGGCACCTATCCGCTTCCGGAGGCCCAGGTCGACCGCTTCATGCTGAAGGTAATAGTCGAGTATCCCTCCCGGTCAGAGGAGAGGAGGATCGTGGACCTGATGGCGGTCGGGGAGCCCGAGCAGATCCACCCGGCCGTGGACGCGGAGGCGATACTGCGGGCGCGGGAGGCGGTCCGCCGAATATACGTCGACGAGCGCATCACCGAGTACGTGCTCGACCTGGTCCTGGCGACGCGCGACCCGGAGGGCCACGGGATGAAGGACCTGCGCGGGCTGATCGCCTACGGGGCCTCGCCCCGGGCCAGCATATATCTGGTCACCGCCGCCCGGGCGTACGCCTTCCTCAGGGGCAGGGGATACGTGATCCCCGACGACGTAAAGCAGATCGCTCTCGACGTCCTCAGGCACCGGGTGATCACCACCTACGAGGCGGAGGCCACCGACGTGGACGGAACGAGTATCGTCGGGCGCATCCTCGATACCGTCGAGGTGCCATAGCCGGCCGGATGCTGCCCGCAGAACTGCTAAAGACGGCCCGCCGGATCGAGGTGCGAACGCGGAGGCTCGTCGATGAGTCCTTCGCCGGCCACTACCAGTCCACCTTCCGCGGGCAGGGCATCGAGTTCAGCGAGGTGCGTCCCTACCAGTCGGGAGACGACGTTCGGACCATCGACTGGAACGTGACGGCGCGGATGGGCAGTCCCTACGTAAAGCGATTCGTCGAGGAGCGGGAACTGACCGTAATGATCGCCGTCGACGCCAGCGGCTCGGGCGATATAGGCACGGTCGATCGCCTCAAGCGCGAGCTTGCCGTGGAGCTGGCGGCGGTGATCTCCTTTGCGGCAACCACCAGCAACGACCGCGTGGGCCTGGCGCTGTTCACCGACGAGATAGAGCAGTTCGTGCCGCCCCGAAAGGGCAGAAAGCACGTCATGCGGCTGGTCGCGGACCTGCTGTCCTTTTCTCCGGCCGGTACCGGGACCGATGTGGGAGGCGCGCTGGACTTTCTAACCGCCGTCAGCAGGCGGCGGAGCGTCATCTTCCTGGTCTCTGACTTTCTCGTGCCGGCCGACAGCTACGCCAGGCAGCTCAAGATCGCATCGCGCAAGCACGACGTGGTTGCGGTGGATCTTCACGACCCGCTCGAGAGCGCGCTGCCCGAGATCGGTCTTGTCACGCTCGAGGACGCAGAGACCGGCGAGACGGCCCTGGTGGACACATCCGACCCCCTGTGGAGGCGAGAGCTGGGCGAAAGGCTCGAGGCCGCCGGCGACCGCCGGCGCGGCGCGTTCAGGTCCGCGGGCGTGGACCGGATCGCCGCGACAACCGGTCGCGACTACGTTCCCGGCCTGATCGATTTCTTCGCCAGGAGAGCCCGCCGCGCCGGCCGGACGCGCCGCACGGCAGCGTCCGTTTCCGCGGTGCAGCGGTGAGCGCCTCATCGGTGGGCCACCTGAACAGGGCGCTCTTGCCGAAGGCGCTGGGAGCCGGATTGCTCGTGACGCTCACGCTCCTGGCGTTCGGGACCGGCGCGGCCGGGGCGCAGGGGCCAGTGGAGGCGCATCTCTCCGTCTCGCCGGACGAGCTGGTGATCGGCGATGTCCTCGTGGTGACGGCGTCTGTGGATCACCCCGCCGGCCACACCGTCGGCCCCCTCAAGCTCGAGGACAACTGGGGTCCTTTCGAGGTGAGGGCACTGCGGGCTCCGGTGACCGTCGCCAACGACGACGGCTCAGAGACGACCTCCGTCACCTTCGAGGCGCAGGTCTTTGCGCTCGGCCAGCTCACCACCCCTGAGCTCAGCCTCACCGTTCAGTCGCCCACGGGCGCCCAGAGCATTGCCGTGGCGGCTCCGGTCACCGTAGAGGTCGTCACCGTGCTTCGGGACAGCGAGCTTCGCGACATCAGGCCCCAGGTGGATCTGCCCGGCCCCAGGACCGGCCTGGTTGCGGGCCTTGCGATCGGCGGCCTTGCGATCGTGGCGATCACGTTCCTGGCCTACTCGAGAGCGAGCCGACGCCGCGGCCCGCTCCCGTTCGGCCGCGCGGGAGGATCGCGGTCGCCGTACGAGTGGGCCATCTCGGAGCTTTCGGGGATGAGTCATCTCGGCCTCGAGGAAGCGGAGGACCTAAGGCGGTACTACACGCAGGTCTCGGAGGTACTGCGCCGCTACATCGATGCCGAATTCGGTCTCGAAACCATCGAGAGCACGACGGCGCAGGTGTCTCGTCAGATAAAAAGGAGCGGGCTTGAGTGGAAGCTCGGTCACAGGGTGCTCTCCCTTCTTCTGGTGGCAGACCTGGTCAAGTTTGCCCGGTACCGGCCCACCCCGGGCGAGGTGCAGACCCTCGTGCCGGACACCATCGAGGTCATAGATGACCTGCACCGGGAATCCGCCAAGTCCCCGCCCGAGCGAGGCCCGGCCGAGGTGGACGCGAGGTGACGTTTTCCTTCGCGTCCCCCGAGGTCCTGATAGCGCTGCTGGCGCTGCCCCTGCTCGCCGCCGCGAGCTGGGTGTACGCAAACCGGCTGCGCAAGCCGGCCGTCCGATACCCCAGCCTCAGCCTCGCGCCTTCGGCGAGGCGTCGGTCTTGGCGCGTCTACTCCGGCCACATCCTGCTGGCCCTGCGGCTGGCGGCACTGGCGCTGCTGATCGTTGCCCTTGCGCGCCCGCAGACCGGCAGCGCCCGGGAGATCGTCAGGGGCGAGGGCGTGGACATCGCACTCGCCCTGGACATCTCCGGCAGCATGGGCGCGCGGGACCTGGGTCCGGGCGGCCGCATAGAGGCCGCCAAGTCCGCCATCGCCGACTTCGTCGCCGAGCGCGAGCACGACCGCATCGGCCTGGTGGTCTTCGCGGAGGAGGCCTTCCTGCAGGCGCCGCCCACCCTGGACCACGGGGTGCTGCTGAGCCTTGCGGAGCGGGTGGGGCTGGCCAAGTCCGTGGGCGTAAGGGACGGTACGGCGATAGGCATGGGTCTGGCAACGGCCGCGACCATGCTCAAGGACTCGGACGTGGAGAGCAAGGTGATAGTGCTGCTGACCGACGGGGTGAACAACGCAGGCGCGATTGACCCGCTCACGGCCGCGGCCGCAGCCGAGGCGCTGGATATCAGGGTGTACACCATCGGCGTCGGGCGGCCCACCGCGTCCGACTTCGGGGGACTGGGCAGCAGTGCCGACCTCGACGAGGAGACCCTGCGCGGGATCGCCGGGCTCACCGGCGGACGGTACTACAGGGCTGTGGACCCGGAGGGGCTGTCCAGGATCTACGACGAGATCAGCCAGCTGGAAAAGTCGGAGATCGAGACGCTGTCCTTCAGCAACAAGAGGGAATGGGCCGGCTGGATCATGATCCCGGCGCTGGCGCTCCTCGTCGGGGAGCTCGGGCTGCGGCGCACCCTGCTGAGGACCCTGCCCTAGACATGTCTTTCGGCCATCCCCTGCTGCTGATCGCCCTGCTTGCGGTTCCGGCCGCAGCGGTCCTGGTCGCCTGGGCGGCCGGACGGCGCCGCCACGCCCTTGGAACGCTGGCCGAGCCGCACCTGATCGGCGGCCTGCTCGCCGGCATAAGCGGTGCCGGCAGGCGGTGGCGCCTGGGCCTTTGGGCGGTGGCGGTCGCCTTCCTGGTGCTCGCTTTGGCCAGGCCCCAGTGGGGTGAGCGCGAGGTGCTGGTCGAACAGGAAGGCGTGCAGGTCATGGTGGCTCTGGACGTGTCGGCCAGCATGCTCGCCCAGGACGTTAGGCCGGACCGCCTGTCCCGGGCAAAGCTGGAGCTGATCGATCTGATGGACCGGCTGGATGGTGACGAGGTCGGACTGGTGCTGTTCTCCGGCGCCGCCTTCGTACAGCTTCCCCTCACCTCGGACTACCTGACCGCCAGACGCTTTCTGGACGCCGCCAGTACCGAGTCGATATCGCGCCCCGGCACCGTCATAGGGATGGCCATCCAGATGGCCTCGGCGGCATTCGACCAGGAACGCGAGGGCGCGAAGGTGATCCTGCTGATGACCGACGGCGAGGACTCGGAAACCGATCCGGTGGCGGCCGCCCGCGAGGCCGCAAGCCAGGGAATAACGATCTTCGCCGTGGGCTTCGGCTCACCGGACGGCCATCCGGTGCCCGAACTGGACAGGTACGGCAACGTGGTCGGCCTGAAGACGGACAGTCGCGGAAATCAGGTCCTTTCCCGCCTTGACGAGGCGACCCTCAGGGACGTCGCCGAGGCCGGCGGGGGTGGCTATCTCGGTCTGAGTGGGGCGGCTCCGACGATAGCAGCCGAGATCGACGCCCTGCAGGCCGGCAGGCTCGAGAGCAGGGTGGAGACGCAGCACATAGAGAGGTTCCAGATCTTCCTTGCAATCGCGGTTCTCGCCCTGATCGCCGCCGAGCTGATACCGGAATCGACACTCGGCGGGACGCCCCGCGCGGTGAGAAATTGGCTCCGGCGTTGAATTCCAAATTGACCGGTTGCGGCCTCGGGAAAAAGTCCGCCGGGCCGATCGGGCTGCCGATGAAGTTGCCGGTTGCCAGGGCCTTGCGGGGAATGCTGGCGTTTGCAACCGGGGTAGGGGCGGTCCTTTCGATTCTCTCGGCGGCGGCCTGCGCGTCGCCCCAGAGCGAGCTGGTTGGCCAGGGCAACGAGGCCTTTGAGCAGGGCGATTTTGATGCCGCAACGCAGAGGTACCAGTGGGCGGAGGTTGAGGCGCCGGATACGTCGGAGCCGTACTACAACGCGGGGAACTCGCTGCTGCGCCAGGACAGGGCTGAGGAGGCCGCAAGGCACCTTGAGCAGGCCCTTGGGAGCGCCGGCCATGAGCTCGGCGCCGATGCCGCGTTCAACCTTGGGAACGCCTATTTTGAGTCCGGAGACTACGCCGCGGCGATCGAGGCGTATGCCGACAGCCTCAGACGCGCCCCCGAGGAGATGGATGCCAAGCATAACCTTGAGCTCGCCCTGCAGAGGATGCAGCAGGATCAGGTCGAGGCCGAGGAAAGCCCGGATCCAGTGGATCAGAGTGACGGCGAGGATGAAGATCAGCCGGACCCGCAGCAGCAGCGGGAGGAAGACCAGGCAGGTGACGAGACCGAGTCGTCGCTTACCGAGCAGCAGGAAGTGCTGACCGAGGAGCAGGCACACCGGTTGCTGGAGGCCCTGTCCCAGGACGCAGAGACCCTGGAGCAGCGCCTGCAGTTCGGCACCGGCCGGTCGCTGGAACCCGCACAGGACTGGTAGCGTGAGAACCCTCGCGGCGTTGGCCGCACTCCTTGTGACCCTCGCAGCCGTCGCGCCGCTCGCCGCACAGGCGCCCTCGGTTACGGCCGAGGTCGACAGGAGCAGCGTTACGACCGACGACGTAATCACGCTCTCGATCATGGTCGAGGGCGGCAATCAGGCCTCTCAGCCACAGCTCCCGCTGCTGGACGGGCTCGTGGTACTGGGCACCAGCTCCGTCTCGCAGGTATCCATCACCAACGGCAAGATGGTTGCCAACTTCCTGTTCGAGTACCGACTTGCGGCCACCCGGACCGGCAAGATAACCATCGAGCCGATCTCCATCGGCGTCGACGGCGTTGAGCATCTCACCGGGCCCATTGAGATCGACGTCTCTCCGGGCACCGGCAGCCTGGCCGTACCCACCCCCGCTCCCGATTTTGACTTCGGCAGCGGCGGCGGCTCTGCCTCCCTGACCGGCCAGGACCACTTCCTTGAGGCGGGTGTGGACGATCCGGCCCCCTACCTGGGCCAGCAGGTGACCTACTTTCGCAAGTACTACCGGGCCCACGAAGGCGTGGGCGTACCTCGCCTGATTCGCCGCTCCTACGACCCGCCCACTTTCAACGGGTTCTGGCACCTCGATCTGAGTGACGAGGGGCGATACGAGACCAGCGCGGCCGGAAGGCGATACGAGGTCCTCGAGGAGCGCACGGTACTGTTTCCGTCCCTTGTCGGCGAGCTGACCATAGACCCGGCCGCCATGAGGGTTTCAGAGGGTCTGGGCAGGTCTCAGCAGGTGCTGGTTACCGAGCCTGTCACGGTGAACGTTCGCCCGCTGCCTCAAGGAGCCCCCGCCGGGTTCGACGGGGCGGTCGGTGACTACAGCATGGAGGCCTCGGTAGACTCCGACAGGCTGTCGGGCGGTGAGCCTGCGACCCTGACGATCACGATCAGGGGTGCAGGCAACATCGACGCCCTTCCGGGCCCGAACGTTCCGGCCTCAAGCGACTGGCGTATCTTCAGCCAGGGCTCGGACTCCAGCTCGCAGGTATTCCGCGGGGTGCTCAGGGGCAGCAAGGCCTTCGAATTCCTCCTGCTGCCAAACAACGACGGAGCGCTGCAGATTCCATCCTTCGAGTACGTCTATTTCGACCCCGACACCGAGACATACGTGACCCTGTCAACCGATCCCATCAGGGTCGAGATAGAACCCGGGTCCGTGGACAGGGCGGCCGTGGACAGGGCGCTGGTCAACGCGGAGGGAGAGCAGGCTCCAGATGTCGCGCCGGCCGCCGAGAGGTGGAACCTTAGGCCGCTCGATGGCCCCATTTCGAGACAGGGCAGGGGGTTTGCCGGCACGGCATGGTACCTAGCCCTGTTCGCTCTGCCGGCGCTGTTGATTCTCGCCATCGAGACGGTCCGTCGTCGCGGCGCGCTGTCCGCCGCGCTTCGCACGGTGACGGGGAGAAGCGAGCCGCCTTCCGGCGTGTCCGGCCCGCACGCTGTGCCCCCGGATCGGCGTCTGGCCGACTTCCTGGCGGCGAAGCTGGGTCAGCCCGTCGCCGGGTGGAGGAGCGACCGACTTGCCCGCGAGCTTCTGGCGCGGGGCGTGGATTCGGCCCTGATGTCAGAGGTGTTTGAGGTGATGGACCTCAGCAACGCCGCCAGATTCGCCCCGCCGCCAATGCGCCCGGAGGGAGCGGGCGGCGAATCGAGTGTCGATGACATCATCAGTCGCCTGGGCCGGGCGCTCGAATGATCAGCCGCCTCCTCTCGATCGTTGTGACCGTCGCCGCGGCGAGCCTGATCGCCACCGGCAGCACGTCGGCGCAGGATGCCGACCTGAGCGACCTGGCGCGGGCCGGCATCCAACTCTACGAGATAGAGGATTACGACGGTGCCGTGCAGGTATTCGAGCAGGCGGTCGTCATGGGAGCGAGGGACCCCGTGCTCTACTACGATCTCGCCGTTGCGTATATGAGGACGGGGCGTCCGGCTCTGGCTGTCCTGAACTTTCGCAGATCGCTTGCGCTGGACCCGTCCGATCCGGATGCGGCATCGGGGCTTGAGGAGGCCCGGTCAGCCCTTGATGATGTCCGGCCACCCACGGCTCCAATCCTCGACCGCGTGTCCGCCTCGGCGATGGGGTCGGTGCCGGCACCACTCATCGCCGTCGCCGCCGTGGTGTCCTCGGTCCTGGTGGCGGTGCTCTGGGGCGTCTTCAGGATGGCCCGCAGACGGCGTCTTCGAGTGGGAGCCGTCTACACGGCTGTCGTTCTCCTGCTGGTCGCCGCCTTCTCGGCAACCATGGTCGTCTCGCATGCGGGCCGGGACAGCGGGGATGCGGTCCTGCCCAGGGGGACTGCGCTGTACAGCGGTCCTGGCCCCGCCTATGTAAAGCTGCTCTCCGTGCCGGCCGGGGCTGAGGTCAGCATAGTGGACGAACGTGGGGATTGGGTTCGCCTGAGGCTCCCGCCGGGTGACTACGGAGACGACGTGCAGGGCTGGGCCAGGGCGACGGCGATCGAGCTTGTCCTGAACTAGCGCTCGCGCGCGAAGCCCCTCGGGCACGTGCGTCTAACGGACACCGGCCATTACCTCATGGCGCCAGCAGCACCTTTACGTCCGTGGACGGGCTCATCAGCCGCTCGAAGGTCGCCTGCAGGTCACCCAGGCCTATGATCGCCCCATCGGCCATCAGGGGCTCGACCCTCACAAGGCCCCTGGCCACCAGTTCGAGCCCTATCCTCCAGTCGTCGGGCTCGTAGATGAAGCTGGTCGTGAAGTTGATCTCCCTGGCGATCCAGTCGACCGGGTTTAGTGCAGTCGCCTCCCAGGCCAGTGAGACCAGGGTCACGTTGCCGCCCTTGCGCACCGTACGGAGGGCATCTTCCAGGGTTCCGCGAGCCGCTGCACACTCGAATGCCACATCAGGACCCTTCCCGCTCGTGAGGTCCGCAAAGGCCTCCTCGACATCGGTCTCGGTGGGGTCTATGACTGAATCCGCTCCGAGAGTGAGAGCCGCCGCAGAGCGCGCCGGGGCGGGTTCTGCGACCAGCACTCTCGATGCTCCCGCCGCTCGGGCCACCTGCATTGTGAACAGCCCGATGGGGCCCGCTCCCAGGACCGCAACCGAGTCACCGACCTTAAGGGACGACCGGCGCACCGCATGGACCGCGGTCGCCAGCGGCTCGGCCATTGCGGCCGCCTCGTCGGACACCCCCTCGGGTATCGGGATCGGCCTCCAGGCCTCCATCTCGACGTATTCCGCATAGCCCCTTGCCCATATGGGCTCACGTCCGGGCCCCATCGTGCGGTAGTTGAACCTCGGGTCCGAGGTGAAGGGATCCACATAATCCCTGGGCGGCTCGCCCCCGCCGCCGATAACGCTGTCACCCACATTCCATTCCTCCACCCCCTCTCCCAGGGCCGCGATCGTCCCGCAGTACTCGTGCCCCATTTGAGAACCAGCCGGGGTGACGTCGTACATGAAGGTATGTACGTCCGTCCCGCAAATGCCGCAGTACTTGACCTTGACCAGTACGTTACCCGGTCCGGGTTCGGGGACCGGGATTTCCCGGATCTCGAATCGCCTGCCGCCGGTGTAGATCGCCGCTCTCATGTGCTCACCTCTCTGGGCGCGGATCCCGACCGCCACCCAGCAACCTCGGTTTCGTTGTCATCGCGTTCGGAGGCCGACGCTACGACCTGACCGGCCTCACCCATTTGCCCCGGGAAGGCTCTCGATTACCGTCACGGATCGGTCAGGCGCTGCGATAGATTGCGCCCCTCTTTCTGACCGCCTCGAGAAGCGACAGATCGCCCCGCTCGATCATATGTCCAGAGGGCTGCGGGGGTCGCCCATCCTCGCCGAGCAAGCCCAGAATCTTGCGATCGGTGTAGTACCCGCCGTAGGTGTGTTTGATCAGTGCCGAGAAAAACTCAGGGGCGGTGGCCTCGATGTCGCCGAGTACCTCATCCTTTGCGATATCGGGAAGTTCCGTGAACGGAGCCCCCCGGCACTGGGAATTGGCACCGATCCGCTCCAGGCCTCTGGCGAACAATCCGGCAAGGTCAGTATTCCTTGCCAGTTCCCTCTGGACGAACGTGGCGACGCCCGCCTCGCCCGCGCCAGGCATGACGCCGGATCTCGGAATGATGCGGTCGAGCACCGCGACTAGCAGTGTGAAACCCGTCGCGTCCATGGCTTCGCCCTGTCGGGCTGGGTCTGATTCGCTTGCCATAAGCTGCGGAGGCCGGTGGCGGGAATGATATCAGGCGATTCAGGCCCGGGGCTTTACGACAGCGTGCTTGCCCTTGCGGGCTTTGGGATCATCTGCCCCCGGCCGCTTGATCGACGCGAGGACCGCACCGAACAGCAGCACGAAGACGACCATGAGCGTCGCCGTCCGAAAGCCGCCCAGGTAGGCGCTGCGCACCTCGGCATCCGACAGCAGGCCGAGGGCGGCGGGCAGGGCCAGCGCGAGTACACCTGCGGCCGCGGTCGCACCGATCGCGTGCCCCAGCTCCCTCGTGGTCTCAAGCATCCCGGAGGCTGCCCCACGATGCTTGGTCGGCAGCGAGTTCATGATCGTGGCGTTGTTGATGGGGTTGAACATGTTCGTGCCTATTGCGATCGGCAGCATTAACAGCGGCAATGCCCAAAAGCCTACGTGGGGAGCTACCATACCCAGCGCCAGAAAGCCGCCGGCAATTGAGGCCATCGTCGCCGGCCTAAGCCACATGGGCCGATGCTTGTCGTATACCCACCCGGCGACCATTGGCATGAACAGACCCAGAGTCTGACTCGGCAAGAGCACCACCGTCACCCACAGGGGCTCCCTGCCGAATCCCTCCTCGACCAGAATTGGCACGAGGGTGAAGGTGGCCAGCATGGAAGCATGGTAGGTAACGTTCGTCGTCAGACTCAGTGAGAATGCGCCGACCTTGAAGTGACGCATGTCCACAACGGGGTTGCGCACCGAGCGCTCGACGAACACGAAGGTGACAAGGATGAGGAGTGCGGCGATGTGCATGGGCAGGTGGTAGGTAAGCCCGTCTTCGGATATGAACGACTCCTCGCCCCCGTGAAGGTGACTTCCCGAGAGGATCAGCACGATCGCACCCGCCGCGAGAAGAGCGCCGCCAAGCCAGTCGATCCCGCCCTTGGCAGCCTCCTTTGATCGGCCGACGGGGGATTCGTTTCTGGCGCGGGACAGTAAGGGGAGAGTCAGCACAAGGGCCGCCAGCCCGAGCGGAACGAAGGTCAGGAACACCGGACGCCATCCCACGAACTGGAGCATCAAGCCGAAGATCGCCAGACCCGTCAGGGTGCCCAGACGTGCCCCGATGATGGGTACCGCGAAGGCCCGACCTCTCTTCCCGGGCGGGAACGCCCCCGCAAGGATGGCGTTGGCATTGCCCATGATCATCGCAGAGCCCAGTCCGGCGATTGCGCGGAATGCCAGAACCTGCCACAGGTCGGTGGAGATCGCGACCAGCCCTGAAGCCGCCGCGAGTACTATGACGCCAAAGAAAAAGACCGGCTCGTGACCGATGCGGTCGCCCAATCGCGCAGCAATCATCACGAAGCTGCCCAGCATCAGCAGGTATATGACTACCATGAGGGCGACATCTTCGATGCTCGCGCCGAACTGCTCGGACAGGGTCGGCAGTGCGATCGCCACGGGCAGGCTCGAGATCTGCACCAAGAGGTAACCAGCGGTGACAGCCACCAGCACCTCGCGGTGTCGCCGGGTCACGAGAAGTGGTCTTATGACGGAGAGAATAAAGAAGGCCTTTCGGCGGTCATTTTAGGGGTAGAATGGGTGATTGGGAGAGGTGGCAGAGTGGTCGAATGCGCTCCCCTGCTAAGGGAGTAGCCGGTGATGAGCTGGCTCGCGGGTTCGAATCCCGCCCTCTCCGCCGCCTAACCAGGACGGCCCTGCGCTCTCGCTGCCCAAGGACGCCGTCGGAACGTCGGGCATACGGCGGTGACTTAGAACCCTTCCAGGCAGGCAACCGGCTAGCAGTCCCTATTGTTTGTCTCGCCTTTGGGCATGATGGTGTTGCAGAAGATGGTGCCGTCGAAGCTGGCGCCCCTTACGTCGGCGAACGTGAGGTTGGCGTCGGTCAGGTCGGCCTCTTGCAGCGAGGCATCCTTGAGGCTGGCGCTCCTGAGCTGCGCCCCTGTCAGATTGGCGCCGGTGAGATCGGCTCCCTCTAGGGAACCCTGGAACATGCTCACGCCACTCAGGTCGGCGTACCGCAGGTTCGCATTCGAGAGGTCGACCGGGTCGAAGTTCTGCCAACCGGCGTCCCCGGGATCGAGGTCAGCTCCCTCAAGGTCGGCTCCCTCGCACTGGGCACCGGGACCGATCTCGCAGTTGCCGGCCACGGTCTTTCGCAGGGCCTCGGCGGTTGCGGCCGAGGTAACGCTGTCGACGTCGGATCCCGACTGTTCGACTGCGGTGGGTGACTCCACGGAATCCTGCTCGGGCACAGCCCCGGGGAGATCTCCTCCCCCGCACGCTGCGTGCACGAAGAGGACCACCCCCGGAATCACGAAGTACGCCAGCCTCATCTGATCTAAAACAACGTCTTCGGTTCGAGTCCCATGTAGAAGGCACCGGCGGTATCGTAATGGGTCAAGCGCCCCTGAACCTGCTGGGTGATGACCTGGGCATCCTGCAGACGCCGCTGGATCGGGTTGCTCTCGAAGATCCCGTCCGAGCCCGCCACGTCGTAGGCGACCGCGACAACCTGCACCCCGGTGCGGATGGCGTGGGTCGCGGCCAGCCTCAGTCGAAGCCGCTCCTCGGCGTCCAGGCAGTCGCGAGTGGCAGCGCTGTCCCACACCGCGGTAACCGCCTCCGCAAGGAAAGCCCTGGCAGATCGCCAGAGCGCCTCCGCCTCTCCGATCTGTCGCTGCGTCGTAGAGGTGTGCATCAGGACGGAGGTACGCATCACCGGCGTCTTGGCGCGTGCGATCTCTATGGCGGCATCGAGACCCGATCGCGCAGCTCCGAGGGCGACCGTGGCGAACCCGGCCGCGAACATCAGGACAGTCGGGATCACGTACAGCGAGCCGCCGCGCAGGGGAGCCTCGTCCACCCGGTACGACCTATCGGCCGAAACGAACAGGTCCGTCGCCTGGAAGCTAAAGCTCCCGGTGCCCCTGAGCCCGTTCACTTGCCACACGTCAAGGACCTCGATCTGGTCCTTTGGTATCAGGAGGATGATGCCGCGTTCATGGTCGATTGTCGGCCGACCCGGCTCGCTCGATTCGCCCAGGGGGGCGAGGGCGGCAACCCACGTTGCATGTCGAATGCCGCTGCTGAAGTTCCATCGTCCGGTTACGCGGTATCCGCCCTGTACGGCAACTGCGCGAGTAGAAGCAATGGGCGGGCCGTTGCTCACCACCGCGAGTGGGTCGGTCCAGATCCCAAGGGCCGTCTCCTCAGCCATCCGCACGGCGTTGGTCGCAAAGACGTTGTTTTGGTTCACGCACCATGCGGTGCTCGCGTCGGCCCTGGCGAATATCTCCACTATCCTCAGGTAGCTCGGAAAGTCCAGCTCGGCTCCTCCGATCGATCGGGGCACCAGGAGCCTGAACAGGCCTTCTCGGGCCATATCCGCCGCGAGCTGAACCGGCAGGCGGCGTTCCCTGTCTATCTCGTCTGCGGCCTCCCCGGCACGGCTCGCCATCTGCTGAGAAACACCGAGGTAGTGACCGATTTCCAGTTCCGATATCGCCATTTGTGGGGCCTCCCGCCGTATCCAAGCGCCGGTAGCCGCCTACCTTACCCTAAACGTGGATGTCCTCTCAGTCACGGGGAGGACCTCCGCCCTCCAAGGGGCACCGGCGGCCGATCAAGGACCTCGAATTCCCTTTGCCCCTCGACTATCCGGATATGCGAGTCGAGCGGCACCCCGACAAAGTCCTCAACCTGCCCGGTAGCGGGCCACCTGACGCTCAGCCGGGCTATCCCGATCGATCCCCCCAGACCGATCTCCTGCTGGAGGCTTGAACCGCCAAAGCTACCCCCCGACCCGACGAGCGAGTGGATCACGCGCGCGCCACCATCCTCCATCTCCACCGTGACCGCGATACGGGCGCCGATGGCCGATCTCGCCGATCGCGTGCCCTGGAGCGTCACGGTAAGCCATCTATTGCCGTGACCGGGATTGCGGTACAGGGAGTCTGAGAAGGCGTCGCCCGGGTAGAAGCCTCCGGTCTGCACGTAGACGTCCTGGTCGCCATCTCGGTCCAGATCGCCGAAGGCGACGCCGTGGCCCTTCTGGAGATGTCCCAGCCCGGCGCCAAAGCTCACGTCTTTGAATCTTTCGCCGCCGTCGTTTAAGAGCGCTACGTTCGTGGTGATCGCCTCGAAATCGATCGAGCCGGTTCCAAGCAGCATGTCGGGGAAACCGTCGCCATCGAGGTCTCCGAAGTTGGCGCCCATGACCAGGACCGGGACGTCCAGACCGGTTTCGGCGGTCACGTCATCAAAGCCGCCCATGCCATTGTTGCTGTACAGCCGTGGCCTGGCCCGTTCACCGTAGCTGCCTCCAAAAAAGCGGGAGGCATAGACTCGTATGTCCTCGTCGAACCCGGCTACGTAGATGTCGAGGTCGCCGTCATTGTCGTAGTCCCACCACCAGGCCGCAAAGCTGTTCAGTGGTCCATCGACCCCCAGCTCGGGCCCCACATCCACAAATGTGCCATCGCCTGCCGCCCTGTACAGCCGATTCGGCTGCTCGTAGTTGGAGACGTAAAGGTCGGCGAGGCCGTCCCCGTCAAAGTCTCCCCAGGCTGCCCCCTTGCAGTAGCGGCCGTTAGTGACACCGGCCTGCCTTGCCACATCCTCAAATGTGCCGTCTCCACGGTTGCGGAACAGCTGGCTGTGCGACGGGCCCCATACGACCTGGCCATCGGCATCGATGTCATAGGTCGAAGGCTCCTTGCAAAGGAACAGATCGAGGTGACCATCTCTGTCATAGTCCCCCCAGACTCCTACCTGTCCCGGTCGAGCCGGCTCGGCCAGACCGGCCGCGTGCGTCACATCCATAAAGAGGCCGCCCTCGTTGCGAAGCAGCGATACCCTCATCTCTCCATCCGAGATCAACCATCCTCCGCGGAGCACGAGCAGGTCGACCCAACCGTCGTTGTCATAGTCGGCCTGGACTAGGTTCAGCCCACCGAGCTGTCCTGAAAGGCCCGAAGAATCCGTCGCGTCGGTGAATCGTCCGTCGCCACCGTTGAGATAGAGCCGGACGCCGACGCAGGGGTGCCACGAAGAAGCGACCACGTCCAGCAGTCCATCTCCGTCAAAGTCCTCAATCACAGCGCCACCGGCAAGCGTCAGATCGTAGATCCCCGCTGCCGGCGCCACCTCTTCGAACCGTCCCACCGCGCCCACCGCGCCGTCCGGAGGCTGCGTAGAAAGATCAGCCAGCAGCGGCGCCGGAACGCCACCAGGGTATGAGCCAAGCGTCATGTGTGCCACGTTGACCAGCCATTTTGCGGCCGTGTCGGTGGGTCTTATGTCCAGGAGCAGACGGAGCGTTTCCAGCGCAGCTTCAGAGCCTGCTCTATCCAGGTGCGAAGTCCGGCCATCCACCGGCAGAATGCAGGTGTACCGGCCTTCCTCAGAGGTACAGTTTGCCTGCTCCCCCAGCTTGAGATAGGCAACCGACAATGCCCAGAGAAGCGAGGACGCTGCGTCGCCAACCGGGTCGGGCTGAACCGCCAGGGCTTCCCGGAGCAGACGGATCCCGGACGAAGGATCGCCGGCCTGAAGGTGCTCTGCGGACAGTAGCAACGCCAGTTCTGCAAGCAGCGCCGGGTCCGTCGGATGCGGACGCTCGGCGACCTCGGTGAGACGGGACCGGAGCTCGGTTCCCAGGTATGGATTGTCGCCGCCGGTCAGTGCATCGCAATAGCCCTGCAGCTCTGCGAGCGCGTCTTCCCGGGATGACTTCGGCGGCTCGGGAGTAGTTGATTCTAGCTGGGTTGCGCGGCCGCATGCGAGCGTCAGCAGCCCGACGATCAGTGGCACGGCGGCCACGAGCAGGATGCGCACCACCGTATTCCGGGTGAGTTGCGAATAGAGGGCCAAGGCTCGACAGTCCCTTCCAGCTCACCTGAGCGCGAAGGGATCCTAAGTCATTTTGAAGAGCTACTCGATCGCGAGTCCGCGTCCATATGGCGAGAGGGATTGGGTGGATGGGGCAGGCTATCCGCCCCTGGCAATCCTTGGCCTTCTAGACCGTCGCCGCAATTTCACGGTGGGACTCAGCACCATCAACCGACGCTTCCCCTCCCGGGGAAACGAGGCCGATGACATGCGCGACTATCCCCTCGGCGTCCAGCTGCAGGTGGCGCCTCTGGTCGGCGGCCGTTCCCTGTTCGATGAACGAGTCCGGCATGCCTATGCGGTGAACCGAAACATCCTGCATCCCGGCCTCCGCCAGGGCCTCGAGCACTCCCGAGCCAAACCCCCCTGCCAGCACGTTCTCTTCCACGGTTACGATCCTACGAGCCTTGCGTGCTGCATCGAGCAAGAGATCGACATCGAGAGGTTTGGCAAAGAGGGCGTTGACCACTGCGCATTCGATGCCACGCTGCGACAGCATTTCCGCCGCCTCAAGGGCAGCGGATACGGACCTGCCCAGACCAAAGATGGCCACGTCGCGACCCTCCCTGAGCACCGTTCCCTTGCCAATTGGTAGCTCCTTGAGATCCTGGTCGAGTGGTGTGCCGACGGCGGCACCCCTGGCGATTCGGATGGCGAAAGGCCCCTTGTGCTTGTATGCCGTGTAGACGAGATGCTGCAGCTCGTTCTCGTCCATCGGCGCGGCGACCACGGCGTTAGGGAGACAGCGCAGGTACGAAATGTCAAATGCGCCGTGGTGGGTCTTTCCATCCTCGCCGACTATGCCCGCACGATCCGCGATCAGGGTAACTGGCAGATTCTGTAGACACACGTCGTGTACCACCTGATCGAACGCCCTCTGAAGGAACGTGGAGTAGATCGATACGAAGGGGTTCAATCCGGCTGAGGCCATGCCCGCCGCCATGCTCACGGCATGCTGCTCGGCGATGCCAACGTCGAAGATCCTGTCTGGAAATTCACTCCGGACCTCGGCGAGCCCCGTTCCTTCCAGCATCGCCGCACTTATGCCGACGATGGATTCATCCTCTCTCATCAGGCGCTTGAGCGTCTGGGAAAAGACCTTCGAGTAGGTGGGCGCTCCAGAGCCTGCTCCCAGCGGCGAACTCGGCTGGTGAAACTTGACGGGGTCGTGTTCGGCGGGTTCGTAGCCATGGCCCTTGTGGGTCACCACGTGGACCAATGGCACGCGTCCGGTCGGAATCCTCGCCTGACCGAGTGTCTCCTCGAGCTGCTTAAAGTCGTGGCCGTCCACGGGGCCCAGGTATTGGAACCCCAACTCGGTCCAGAACATCGTCGGTACTATGAAACCCGACACCCCGTCATTGAACCTCTTGACCAGCCGGTAGATTGCCTCTCCTGTTGGCACCTTCTTGGAGAGTTTTTTCATACGTTTAATTGCAACGAGATACTCGCGATGAGTAATTACGCGCTTTCTCCAGTTAGTCAAAAAGCCGATATTCTCCGATATTGACATGCCATTATCGTTGAGAATCACGACAAACTTCTCTGGATTTATGTGCACTATATTATTGAGCGCCTCGAAGCTTGATCCGGAGGTCATTGCGCCATCGCCAACTACCGCAATTGTCCATGAATCTTTCCGTAGCTTCGCGGCCGCTTCCGCCACGCCAAGGGCGATTGATAGCCCCGTTCCAGCGTGACCGGCGCAAAGCGTGTCATGGGGGCTCTCACTCGGTTCACCGAATCCAGATATCCCGCCTTCCAGCCGGATGTCCTTGAACTCGTTTCGCCGCCCGGTAATGAGCTTGTGCGTGTACAGCTGGTTGGTTGTATCCCAAACGATGTGGTCCTTGGGGCTGTCAAACACCCGGTGCAGGGCCAGGGTTAGTTCAACTACTCCAAGGTTTGAGGCCAGATGGCCACCGCGCTCGGTTATCACGGAGATGATAGTGTCCCGCGCGTCCTGCGCAACTTGAGCCAGCTCTTTACGCGTCAGTGTCTTGAGGTCACTTGGCGCATCGATCCTGTCCAAAAGAGGGCCGGGCATGTGGTAACTCCTCGCGGGTATCGGCTGGAAAGCCACAGTCACCAGAGCTGATGACGCTTTGGAAGATCGTGGTAACGTAGGCGACAGGTTCGGCCCTGTCAAGCTTTGAAACGAGCCTGTTTTCGGTTAAGGGGCCATTCGACTTGGCTGCCAAAATTCAACGATGAAATGTTGCCGCAATGGGCTGCCACCATATAGCTCATCGCGGCCCTGCATCCTCCATCAGGCGGAGGCTGTGCCTTTGCCGGCAACTTTGATCCCGAGCAGGTGGAGCGACGCCCCTCATGATGGAGAACCATGGATGGCGGTACGCATTCGGCTTTGGGGGCCGTTGATGAGCCGCCTGCCCGGTTCCTTCGGGGGCATACGTGGCGGGCGGCCCTAGATCCGCGTGCAGGGAATGGGTCTGGATGGCTGCGCGCTGCTGCAGGCCTGCCGATGGGCAGGCCTGCAGCTAGCGTGACGAGTCCAGGGCTACTCGGTAGGCCAGCCCTCCGGGATCTCGTTGGATTCCAGTGCAGCGTTGATTCCCGCCGCGGCTTCCGCCGTAACCCATGACGCCCAGATGTCGCGCTTGCTATTCAGCCACCATAGGGCGGCATCGTTAACGCTGGCATCAGGGTTATCGTCCTGCCAGGCTGCGACTTCCTTATAGACGGCGATATTGAAATCCCACGCTCTCAGGAATTCCACTACGTCCGGAGCTCTTTCCAGCAGGTCTGGTCGTACGGCCACCAGGATCGTGGCGTCCTGGTACCCGCAGGCCTTCGTGGTCATCCAGCACTCTTCGCTGTAGGCCGGCTCCTCAAGGCGAACAAGATCGAGGAGCAGGGCCGGGTCGTTGGTACCCCACTGGTAGCCGAGCCAGGGCTCCTCCTTCTCGTATGCACCGTACAGATCTGCGTTCGCCGCCGCACCGTCTCCCGGGTTGACGACGTGCACGTGGTCAGCCAAGCCATATGCCTCGATCTGCGCTGCGTTTACCTCCTCGCAGGCCCAGCCTATGACGCAGGAGACCAGGCGCGCCTTACCACCAGTCTCCGCGGTCGCGAACAGCTCCTTGAACTTTTCGTCCTTCAGGTCCTCGACGCTGTCCAGGTCCGGATACTCCTCTGCAAGATAGGACGGAATGACGAAAGCTGACTGCCAGTCTTTGCCCAGGCTCTCACCGAGGGCGACGACTTCACCAGCAGCTTCAGCCTCCGCCCAGGCCTCCTCCTGGTTCGGCAGCCAGATCTCCATGGTCACGTCGGTATCGCCCCTGCGCAGCCCCTGGAACAAGGGCAGGGTGGCGCCGAAGACAACATCTGTCTCGAAGCCGTACCCCATTTCGACAAGGTACTGTGCGACCCGGTTCTGCACCTGCGCGCTGGTCCAGTTCAAATCGCTGAAGACGATTGGCTCGCCCTTATCGACCTCCTCCATCTGGGGAGCAGCAGTTGGCTCGCTGGGCGGTGAGGTTGGCTCGCTGGGCGGTGACGTAGGCACGCTGGTCGGCGCGGCCGGGGCTGGTTCACTCTCTGAACAGGCCGCCACTCCAGCGAACGCCACGAGTGCAACTAAAGTCGCGATTGCGGCGGCCGATCGGTAAAAACGCATAGATCCTCCAAAAAACATGCCAGCGATATACGCAGGCATTCTCATGCACATCCTAGCGTGTCATGACTTCGCTGTCAAATTCAAAAACGTTAAGATGTAGTATTTCACACATTGATGCTATAAACAATCGTCGAAGTAATGCATGTTCATCCTTTGCAAATAAAGATCATTTTATTAGCGCAATCAAACTACGAGGACGGGCTTCATATTCTCCACTTGAAACTTCAGTAGTCTAGACAATAAAAGCAGTTAACCTGCACTTATCGTCTCTCTCCTACTGCCCGCAATCGCTTGGGTCATACGATCCATTACTATGGCCAGGAACACGATCGCCAGCCCTGCGAGAAGACCGTTGCCCGGCTCGTTTTTCTGCAGTGCACGATTTACGTTGTCTCCCAGACCGCCGGCGGCGACCAAACTGGCAATCGTGACCATAGCCAACGCCATCATCGTGGTCTGGTTTATCCCCGCCATGATCGTGGGCAGTGCCATGGGAACCTGAACCTTTGTGAGCACCTGCCATGGAGAGGCTCCAAAGGACCGGGCGGCCTGGACCGTATCGGCCGACACCTGTCTTATGCCCAGGTTGGTCAGCCGGATTACCGGTGGAACTGCATAGATTATGGTGGCGAAGATTCCGGCGGGTTTGCCCAGACCGAAAAAGAGTATGCCTGGCAGAAGGTAGACAAAGCTGGGCATAGTCTGCATACCGTCCAGGATGGGCCGCATGAGATTGTTGGCCAGATTGTTCCGTGCACCGATTACGCCGAGCGGAAGCCCCACGGCCACGGCAATGGCGACTGCGACAACCATTAGCGCAACCGTATCCATGGTGTTTGCCCAAAGGTCCATGAAGCCGATGAACAACAGCGCGAGCGCCGAGAATACCAGAAGACTCCACCGTCCCACCGCAAAAGCCAGCAGCGCGAGGCCGACCACGATTACCGGCCAAGGCATCCACTTAAGTGCTCCCTCGATGCGAACCAGGGCGAACGTGACCGCCGTACTGAGCCCGTCGAACACCCAGGCTCCCTCTGTGGTCATCCATTCGACGGCATCGTCGATACCGTTGGCGGCCACGTCCCTTACCGTCCTGTCAAGGGTCACGAAGCCGTCGCTGGAAGTCTTGCTGGAAACCGTGGTGGGAAAGCCCATCTCAGCACCCCAGATCAGGATGCTCGCGAGCAGTACGGCTCCGACAACGGCAGCGCCGATCGGCCAGCGATAGACGCTGACTGCTGTCCCTACGGGCCCCAATAGCGTACGTTGCCATGCAACTCGCAGATCGTCTTGAATGTTGTAGAGCTGGGCCACGAAATCCTCCTATCGAATGGCAGTCATGCCTTCTAGCAGAGTACCCCTGTCAATTTCGCCCAGCAGGTGACCGCCGTCGCCGACCACTGCAATGGGCTGTTCCGTCCGAGCAGCCAGGGGGATGATATCTTCGATATGGGTCTGTTTGTCTGTCGTTGTCGCAGCTACGATCTCCGCCTCGCTCAATGAGACCTCGCTCCTGCCGACCAGCATATTGACCGCATTCGCGGTAACTATTCCCTTGAACATGGAATCGCCGGCAATCAGGAAGGCCTTGTCGACGCCGTGAGCCCGCATCGCCTGCAAGGCTACTTCGGGGCTCTGTTCGTCCCGCAGAACCAGGCTGGGCCTTTTCATAATGGATGCGACCTGGATGAACTTCGCCCTGGAGACATCTCTCACGAACTCTGCAACATAGTCGTCCTTCGGAAGGGCGACGATCTCATCGGGCGAGCCTTCCTGGACGATTCCTCCATCACGCATGATCGCGATCCGGTCTCCAAGCTTCAGCGCCTCGTTCAGGTCATGAGTGATAAAGACTATCGTCTTGCGGAGCTCCGACTGAAGCGAGATTAGTTCATCCTGCATCTCCCTCCTTATCAGAGGGTCAAGGCCGCTGAATGGCTCATCCATGAGGAGGACCTCCGGGTTCACCGCCAGAGCCCTCGCAAGACCAACCCTTTGCTGCATGCCCCCGCTCATCTCCCTTGGGTAGTAATCCTCCCAACCCTTCAGCCCCACCGTCTCTATCGCCTCCTCGGCCGTCTTGAGCCTAGCGGGCCTGTCCACCCCCCGAATCTCCAGACCGTATGCGACATTGTCGATTACCCGGCGGTGCGGCAGGAGAGCATAGTGTTGAAACACCATGGCCACCTTCGTACGCCGAAACAGCATCAGCTGTTCCGGTGAAAAGTCCAAAATGTCCTCCCCGTCGAAGCGGATCCTTCCCTTGCTGGCAATAATCAGCCTGATTAGGCACCTAACAAGCGTCGACTTTCCACTGCCGGAAAGCCCCATCACCACGAAGATCTGGCCTGGGTCTACGGCAAATGAAACGTCTCGAAGCGCTATTACTAACCCCAGCTCATCTCTAATGTCCGCATTGCTCTTGGAAAGATACTCGGTTTGCAGAGCCCTCTCCGGCCTACTACCAAATACCTTCCATACACCGTCCACCTCTATCTGATTTTCACCATCGCCCATGATCTGATCTACTCCCCGATGCACCAGCCAGTTGCCGACGTCACGATAAGACCCTCAAAAGGTCGCTGAACAAGAGGCCAATTTGGCCAGCCGAAACTGTCATATGCATACAGTCTCGATGAATCAAGGCTCGCGCCTAGTCAATGTTGGCAACGAAAGGCGCGCTAGGGTTCCCATGCCCAGGCTCCCCTCTGTCGCGCTCAAGCCTTCATCTTCCGGAGATAGTTCGTAGGAGCGGCGACTAGACACATACGCGGCGTAGAGCGGATGACCATGGCCACAATCAGTCCTATTTGGATGGGGAATGCCCAAGATTGGGACCCTCTGCGTCGGCACTTGGTGTTGGATTGCCATTGGCCGTGACGCCGGCGCCGCCCAGCGTGTCCGGCTCGCTCCGGAGAGGGCTGTCACTGTGGACCCTACCCTCGCTGGCGGTGCCTTCGGCCGGGCTAACGCGTGGTTCAGGAGGCTCGATGGGGGATTCTGCACCGTTCTCAGTGCGCCTGACCAAGCCCCATGCCCCCGAGGCGATCCTGAGTGCAAACTCAAGGACAACTACGCCGATCAGGTAGTAGATCATGGTCTCCCACCGGACCGCGGCTTCACGTATGCCCTCGGTAGACTCGGACAGGCCGATCAGCGAACTGTCGATCAGCATGATCCCCAGCAGCGCCAGGGGCAAAATCTTCGCGACGTCAGTTGCAAGTGTCGCATTGTAATACGAGGACACTCGGATCGCGGCAACTACTCCCATGGCGGCCAGCATTACGCTCTCTATGGACCGGTCGCTGTTCATTACGTACAGCAGGCCAGCCATCACCAAGAACCAGAAGAAGATAAGGATCGGAAACAGCATCAAGCTCTCGAGGACGTAGAAGACGACTGCAATGATCTTTCTGAGAAGAGGACGCCTGGCCTGATTGTGTTTTCTGAGGTCGAGTTTGAGGATGTCCTTTCTTGCCAGAAACCTGTAGAAATGGAAGACCAAGATACCGTAGATTGCTACGCCTGCGGCGAACAATGCCAGTGGTCTGAGAGCGGAGTAGGCGTCGGCAATATTGAGGTTTATTTCCGGTACTATCATCGTCGAACTCCGGACGTGGCGATCGCATCCAACGTTAAACTGCACAAAGGCATTGCCCCTAGGTGAATTGGGTAACGGGTGTGGGCATTGTCAGAGTAATGTGCCACAGGCCGTGGGTTAACACCAATTGTCGGGCCAATGCCGGGTGCGGCTTCGGGCACTCTGCTGGGTCGATGCAGTTTCACAATCGGAAGGGCAGGCGGCGGACTGGAGCTCCCAAGGGCCCGTCCGTGGTGGTCGGACACCTTAGGATGCACCAAGCGAGTCTGGCTGCCGTATGTCGGTGAGGGGACGTGGATTCTGGCTACCGTGTACCGGGCGGGCCGACGCGTACCGTTATTATGTCGCCATCGTGATACTGCTGATGCTTTACGGAGGAGGCGTAGCGTCGGAGCAGCTGTAGGGAGAGCTCCTGCTCCGAGACCGTCTCAGTGTCATGCAGCTGAAGTTGCCGAATTCGGTCCTCGAGGTTTTCGTCGTTTCCGCCGCCTATGAACTCGAGGTCTGCAACTGGTCCATCACTAGAGGCCAGAACGACCAGCCGCCTGACTTCCTTCTCATCTTCTTCCTCGTCCTCCGAGTCCAGATCCAGCTCCAGATCGAGCGGAGCCAACGTTAGCAACGTCTCCTCGGCAACGGCGCTCAGCCGCTCCTTCATCTCGGCGTCCCAGCCCCTGCGGGAGGCGAACTTGCCGATAAACTCGTTCAGCTCCGGAAGAACCTCGATGTCGAGTCGCGACTGAAACCGCATGCGGCGCGGCCGCGTGAGTTCCAGGAACAGGATCATGACGATCGCCGCGAATCCTCCTGTCGTTATCCCGCTCTTGATCAGGGCTCCCATGACGGAGCCAAGATTTGGCAGGTTGAACAAGCTGAATTGGAATGCGGCGCCAATCCAGAATGAAATTCCGGCGACGACGACCTTCTGCCTGTCCTGTTCCGTCTGGATGACCGTCCGGGCGCCGTCGACAAAGAGGATCCCGGTAATCAGTATGAGATAGCCCGTCATCACCGGCCCCGGTATGGTGCTAAGGAGCCCCGACACCTTTGGCAAGAAGGCCACGAGGATGAACATGAACCCGATGCAGTAGCCGACCCTGCGGGCGGCTACACCGGTTATCTGAGTAAATGCGACGATACCCGGGTTGATGATCAACGGCACCGCACCAGCGAGACCTGCAACGAGATTGCCCACACCGGTACCCGCGAGCGCGCCCTGGACACGTCTAAAGTCGATGGCACGGTCCTCGCGCCAGGAAGCGCGCTGTTGCGATATGGCCTCTCCATTCACCTGTATCGATACGATCACGCCGAGGAACAGAAAGGCCGGGAGCAGCGTCCAGAATGAAAGGCCGAAGTCGACTCCCAGTCCCGGCCACTCGGTCGGAAGTCCCACCCAAGGCGCCTGCGTAACCCTGTCAAAGGAATAGATTCCCAGGGCTGCGGCGACCACGCATCCGATCACTATTCCCACAACCGGCGACCACAAGCGCAGTGTTGGCGTGCCCCTGAGTGTCAGGGCGGCAACGACGACCAGGGTGGCCAGTGCAGTCAACGGTGCCGCCACGGGCTCGACCTGCGAAGACTCGTCCAGCAGGCCAAACACCACAGACGCCAAGGTGATGGACAGGATCATCATCACCGTGCCTCCAACGGTCGGCGTGACTATTCGCCTGAGTATGAACAGCCACTTGGAGATGATGATCTGGGCCACGGAGGCCACGATGATGAGGGTAGTCAGGGTTGCCGGCCCGCCATCGACAAGTGCGGTGATGCAAAACGGGATGGAAAAGGCGGCCGTGAACAAGGGAAGCACGGTGCCAGATCCAACCGGACCGAGTCGCCTCACCTGCAGCAGGGTGGCAAGGCCGACCACCAGCAGTGAGGCGAAGACCACCCAGGTCAGATACGCATCGTCCCTGCCAGATGCCTTGGCCACAACCACCGGCGTCACCAGCAACGTGGCGGATGCGATCAGGCTGAACTGAAAACCGAAGCCAAGAGAGGCCAGTAGGGGCGGGCTTTCGTGTGGCTCGTAGCGGGGGTTCTGAGAAGCTGGTGCCGTCGTTGGAATTGCCTCCCCGATTTGATCGTCTGACGGCTATAGCCTAACCGAAGTCAGGACTGCGGACTCCTATGTCGCGTCGGTCGACCAGCACGCCAGCCTTTGGCCAACCCTTGCAATGCTTGCCCGGGGACACGTCAATAGCCCCGTGAGCGTGATCGGGAAGGTCCCGATGTACAGCGTAAGGGCACACCCATGCCAGACGCCGGTGAAGCTGTCCTCGATCAAAGGAGATGGAGGAAGTGGGCCCGCTGGGATTCGAACCCAGGACTCCCGGATTAAAAGTCCGGAGCTCTGACCAACTGAGCTACAGGCCCGGAGCCAAGCGATGGCAGTATTTTAGGTGGCCCTCCAAAGGCCGTACAGGGCGAGAACCAGCGCCCCAACCTATCGGAAAGAAAACAGCCCTTCCAGATGCACGGGCGGCCAGTAGGTGACCCAAGCCCTGCCGATGATGTTCTCTGCCGGCACCACCCCCCAGGAACGGGAATCGTCGCTGGCGCCGCGATTGTCACCGAGCACGAAGTACGAGTCGGGTGGTACTTTGAACGGATCCATCGTGCCACGGTCGGACAAGCTGATATAAGGCTCGTCCAAGGCCTTTCCGTTCAGGTAGACGATTCCCTTGGTGATCTCCACCGTGTCGCCCGGGACGCCTATTACCCGCTTGACGAAATTTCGGGTCGGTTCGACCGGAAACCGAAAAATAACGACTTCACCCTTATGGGGTGGATGGACAAGATAACCATCGTCTCCGCCGAGCAACGGTACCTGCCAGTAGACCATCTTGTTCACCAGCAGGTACTCTCCCTGAGCCAGCGTCGGGACCATGCTTGATCCCTCTACCCGGTAGGGCTGAACGCTGACCTGCAGGGCTAGGTACACTACGAGTGCCAGCAGCACCGTTTCTATGACTTCTCTAATCACCGCTCTCATTGATCGATCTCAGGGTGGCTGAAATAGCGCTCGACGTTCACAATCCCGCGAATGCAAGGGCAAGAACGCGGGACGGATCACCAAAATTATACGTTGCCGTAGAGCCACGCCTGGCGTCCAAATAGGTCCTCGTTTGTCCGGTCTTCCAGTTGAATGACTGCATCGCAATAGAGCCGGCCGATGCAGAGCTAGTCACACGGAGTGTCAGGGGCGACCTGTCCGCCTTCAACCAGATCGTGGACCGCTATCAGTCCCAGGTCTACAACGTCGCCGCACGTATCCTGGGCAGTCGCGTCGCCGCTGAGGACGTCACTCAGGAGACCTTCATATCGGCGTACAAGGCGATCCGGGGCTTCCGAGGTGGCAACCTGAGAGCCTGGCTCCTGCGGATCGCCAGGAACCAGTGCTTTGACCACCTTCGCTCGATGCGGCGCCGACCTGAGAGTTCGCTAGAGGAGGCATTTGAGGACACGGGCTTTGTGCAGCCTGCGTCGACCGATTCACTTCCCGAGACGCAGGCGCTTACCGCGGAATTGGGACGCGCCATCGGCAGAGCCATTCACGCCCTGCCCCTGGATCAGCGAATCACGCTCGTGACGATTGATATACAGGGTCTGAGCTACGAGGAAACTGCCGAGGCGTTCGGGGTGTCGATAGGCACGGTCAAGTCGCGTCTGAGCCGAGCCAGGTCGAAGGTGCGGGATCTGCTGGCCCGTGAGGCGGAACTTTTGCCGGAACAATTCCGTCGCGTGTAGGTGAAGGGTAGAGATTTGTTCGACATCTTTGGAATAAGGCATCGCAGGCTCAAGCTCCAGCTGTCGGCATACCTTGACGGGCAGGTTACCGCCGCCGAGGCGGAAAGGATCAGGGGGCACCTCGATACCTGCGAGGAGTGTCGAGCCGAAGTTGACTCCATGCAGTCCACCGTGGACCTGCTGCGGTCCCTTCCACAGCTGGATGTGCCGCGTTCGTTCCGCTTGACCGAAGTTCCGGAGAGGACGAAGGGCTTCAGATACCAGCGGCCGGTTCTAATGGCATTGGCGTCTGCGGCCGTGGTCCTGGTGGTTGTGCTCGTGGTCGATCTGACAAGTATCGTCAGCCCGGGCGATGCCGAGATCGTTGAGAAGATCGTCGAGGTGCCGGTGGTGGAGGAGAGGGTCGTCGAGGTCGAGGTTGAGAAGGTGGTGGAGGTTGAGACCGAGAAGATCGTCGAGGTCGAGGTGGAAAGAGTGGTGGAGGTGGAAGTCGAGGCTGTGAAGATCGTCGAGGTGGAGGTTGAGAAGGTCATCGAGGTAGAGACCGAGAAGATCCTGGTCGCCACGCCGACGCCTGACGTCGGGACGACCGGACCGCAGTTTGGCGGGGACCTTCGGGTGGTCTCGCAGGGCTCGATCAGCACGCTGGACCCGGTGTTCTCACTGTTCTACGTGGTGAACGCGGTAGCCACGCAGATCTACGAGGGTCTGTACGGCTGGGACGGCAACCTTGAGGCTCAGCCCCGTTTGGCCGAGTCGTTCACGACGAACGCTGACGGAACGGAGTACACGTTCAAGCTGCGGTCCGGGATCGGGTTTCACAACGGGCAGGCGTTCACGTCGGCGGACGCGATAGCGTCGATCAACCGGTGGAGGGACGCCGGCACGCCCGCCGCGGGCATCGTGCGCAGGTTCACCGATGACGACGCGCTGCAGGCGGTGGATGACACGACGTTCACCTGGACGTTCGATGAGCCGCTGGGAGCGGTGATCTTCATCCTTGGTATCCCGCACGGTTTGATGCCGATGATTCCGGAGAGCCTGGCGGCGACGCCGTTCACGGAGCCTACGGCGGAGAACGTGGGCACCGGTGCATACCGGTTCGTCGAGTGGCTGCAGGGAGACAGGGTGGTGCTGGAGCGCCACGACGAGTTCATATCCAGTAGCGAACCGAACTCTCCGGGAGCTTATGCGGGTGAGAACATAGCGTACCTGGACAGACTGATTTTCCTCGAGATCCCCGACGAGGAGACGAAGATAGCCGGACTCGAGACCGGTGAGTGGGACGTTGTGGACGGAGCGGCGTTCGACTTTTTCCAGCGGCTTACGGACAACCCTGACATCGGGGTGGCGCTGTACAAGCCCGGTAACAGGTCCAACGTGTACCTGAACCCTCAGATCCCGCCGTTCAGCTACCTGAAGGGTCGGCAGGCCCTGATGACGGGAATCGACGTGGAGGACTTCATGTTCGCGCTTGGTCCGAACGACCTTTGGATCACGTGCCCCGCGCTGTACTGGTGCGGGACGCCGCTGGAGACGGACATAGGGGCCCGGTTCGACATCGAGCTTTCTGACGGCAGCTCTGCGACGATCGGGTACGACGTCAACAACATGGAGCTTGCCCAGCAGCTCTTGAACGAGTCTGACTACGCGGGTGAGACGGCGGTGATCCTCAACCCGACGGACTACGGTACGATCACGCCGCTGGGTCCGGTGCTCAAGTCGGTGATGCAGGACATAGGCTACGCGGTAGAGATGCCGGCCCTTGACTGGGCGACGGTGACGTCGATGTTCGGCAACACCGACTCTTACAGTCTTGCGACGGACTGGTACTCGCACTGGTGCTGCGGTAACCCGATCCAGGACCACCTGATCTCGGGAACGCTGGACTTCATCATCCGGGACGAGGACCTGATCAACCTGCAGCTCGAGTTCGTGCGCGAGACGGATGCAGGCAAGCGGTTCGAGATCGTCGAGGAGATCCAGACCCTGCGCTGGCAGAAGGTGACTTCGCTATCGCTGGGGCAGTTCTTCCCGATCGTGCCCCACACCAATGACCTCAAGGGGTTCGAGGTCAAGGCGATCCCGTTCTACGTCAACACCTGGCTGCAGCGCTAGCGCCGTAGCCGCAACCCGAAAGGGCAATTGAGCGGGCGGCCCGAGCATGAGAGCGGCTTTCTTCCACCCGACGAGCTGAATTGCTGGGGCCAATTGGCCGTTGCTAGAATGCCAGCCTGGAGGCCGGATGGTACTGAGCGACCGGACGATATGGGAGGAGATTGAGGGCGGGCGCATAGTCGTCGACCCACTCTTGGAGGGCAACGTTCAGCCGGCAAGCGTAGATGTCCGCCTCGACCGGCGTCTTCTGGTCTTTAGCAAGACCCTCCGTTCGCACATAGATGTGCGGGAGGATATGACCGACCTGACCCAGGAGGAGGAGATAGGTGACGATGACCCGTTCTTGCTCCACCCGGGCGCGTTCGTCCTGGCGAGCACGCTGGAGCACATCGAGCTACCCGACGACATCGTTGCACGCCTCGAAAGCAAGAGCTCCCTGAATCGGCTTGGACTCTTCATTAACTCCAGCTCCGGGTATGTCGACCCGGGATGGAAGGGGCAGCTAACCTTTGGGCTGAGCAACGCCGCCACACTCCCGATTACCCTGTACTACGGCATGTCCATCGGCCAGCTCTCGTTCCTGCGCCTATCCACCTCTGCATCGAACGTCTACGGCTCCCCTGCGTTAAGTAGCAAGTACCAGGGACAGACTGCCCCGACACCAAGCCTGATGTTTCGCAATTTCCCGGGCAGCGGCGGAACGACCGGGTCTGCCTAGCCCGAATCGACCAAGATGACTCACATGAACCGGGCGCTCGAACTGGCCCGACGCTCCCTTGGATCGGTCAGCCCGAATCCCGCGGTAGGGGCGGTCGTGGTCAGGAGGGGCGAGGTCGTCGGCGAGGGCCATACCCAGCCGCCCGGGGGCGATCATGCAGAGGTCATAGCCCTGCGGCAGGCAGGCGACCTGGCTCTGGGTGCCGAACTGTTCATCAGCCTGGAACCGTGCAGCCGGCACGGGCGTACGCCGCCGTGTACCGATGCGATAAGGGAAGCAGGAATTTCGCGGGTTCACGTTGGTGCCATCGATCCCAATCCCGCGGAGGACGGCAGGGGGCTAAGCCGTCTGCGGGAGGCCGGGGTAGAGGTGATAGTGGCGGCTGACTCTCCGGAGTCCCTGGCCGCCTCCCGGCTGATCGGCGCCTACCGCAAGCACTCGACGACGGGCACGCCGTTCGTCACATCCAAGTTCGCAATGAGCCTCGATGGCAAGATCGCAGACCGCACCGGACGCTCAAAGTGGATCACCGGCGAAACGGCCAGGGCACGCGCCCACGAACTGCGTGCAGAATCGGATGCGATCCTGGTGGGTATCGGCACCATCGTCGCCGATGATCCTCGCCTCACCGCACGCGACCCGGCCGGACGCCCGAGAAGACGGCAGCCGCTTAGGGTGGTCGTCGACAGCAAGGGCATGGTGCCGCTGGATTCGGTTGTGACATCTGACGAAGGTCGCACTTTGATAGCCTGCACTGTCATGGAGGAATCCAAGAGATCGAAGCTTGCCGCCCGCGGGGTCGAGGTGGAGGTCCTGCCGGACCACGACGGTCGAGTGGACCTCGCTGCCTTGCTGAAGCTGCTCGGCTCTCGGGGCGTCACTTCGATTCTGGTGGAGGGCGGAGGTCAGGTTGCGGGCTCGTTCTTCGACGTGGGTCTGGTGGACAGGGTCACGGCGTTCATAGCTCCGGTGATTGTCGGCGGCCAAAGTGCGCCTGGACCGGTGGGGGGTAATGGAGTGGCCGACATTGCCGGCGCGCTGCGGCTCACCGATTGCAGCTGGGAGAGAGTCGGCGATGACTTTCTCGTGGTCGGCTACCCCGCATAGTCCATGTTCACTGGAATAGTTGAGACGAAGGGACGGGTGATAACTGCCGGCGAAGGCGGCCTGCGCATATCAGTCCCGGAATTCGACGATCTTGCCCTGGGTGGCAGCGTAAGCGTCAATGGAGCCTGCCTTTCGGTTACCGGGCTCGTCGAAGACGGCTTTTCGGTCGATGTGGTGCAGGAGACCCTACGCCGCACCAATCTCGGCCGCCTCGCGCCAGGCTCCTGGGTAAACCTCGAGCGGCCGGTGCTTGCAGCCGGCCGATTGGACGGCCACATCGTGCAGGGTCATGTCGACGGGACGGCCACGGTCGTAGGCATCACCAGCGAGGGTAACTCCAGGCTCATCGAGATGAAGCTGCCCCACAGGCTGGCCCGCTACATGGTGGAGAAGGGATTCGTCGCCGTGGACGGTGTGAGCCTTACGATTGTAGACTGTGGCGAAAATTGGCTCTCGGTATCGATCATACCGATCACGGGCACGGTGACCACCCTGGGCGACAGGGAGGTCGGCGACGATGTCAATATCGAGGTCGACATTCTGGCAAAGTATGTAGAGCGCTTGGCTGCGAACACACCCTGACCTCCAGCGCACCTCCTCAAGCGAGGATCCCCCGTTCTCAGCTCACCAAGTCCGCGATCACGATTGCCTGAGGAGTTACAACATGCAGGTGCAAAAGTGCCTCTAGAGAGGGTCCGCCAGGCCGTCGATGACATAAAGGCCGGCAGGATGGTCATCATCGTCGACGATGAGGACCGGGAAAACGAAGGTGACCTGGCCATGGCCGCCTCCGCGGTAACGCCAGAGACCGTCAACTTCATGGCCATGCACGGTCGCGGCCTGATATGCGTCCCCCTGGTGGCCGAGCGGCTGGAGCAGCTCAGGCTGCCACTCATGGTCCAGGACAACACCGCCCGGCTGGGCACCGCCTTTACCGTCTCCGTGGATGTCCTGAAGGGAGCTACAACCGGGATATCGGCACAGGATCGGGCCGCCACGATCAGGGCGCTCGTCGACCGGTCGACGCGTCCGGAAGACCTTGGAAGGCCGGGGCATGTTTTCCCTCTCAGGTACATGGAGGGCGGGGTCCTGGTCCGCGCAGGCCAGACAGAGGCGATTGTCGACCTTTCCCGAATGGCCGGCCTGGGGGAATCCGGGGTGATCTGCGAGATCATGGCCGAAGACGGAACCATGGCCCGCATGCCGCAGCTTGAGACCTTCGCGGCCGCACATGACCTCACCATTGTCTCGGTGGCCGACGTAATAGCCTACCGGCGGTCCACCGAGAGGATGATCGAGCGGGTCGCCGAGGCGCGTCTTCCCACCAGGTACGGAAAGTTCACCGCGGTCTCATACAGAAGCACTGTTGATCCGGACGAGCACGTCGCCCTGGTGCGCGGCAAGGTAGATTCCCATGAGCCGGTATTGGCCCGCGTGCACTCAGAGTGCCTCACCGGAGACGTGTTCGGCAGCCTGAGGTGTGACTGCGGCGACCAGGCGCGACTGGCCATGGAGGCCATAGACCGCGAGGGTTCCGGCGTGTTCCTCTACATGAGGCAAGAGGGTAGGGGCATCGGTATACACAACAAGCTAAAGGCGTACTCCCTGCAGGACAACGGAATGGATACGGTCGATGCCAACATCTCCCTTGGCCTGCCCGTGGACCTCAGGCATTACGGCGTGGGCGCCCAGATCCTGGTCGATCTCGGCGTCCGCAAGCTCAGGCTGCTCACCAACAACCCCAGGAAGGTCGTCGGGCTTGAAAGCCATGGGCTCGAGCTCGTTGAGCGAGTGCCCATCGAGGCCCAGGCGACCGATGAGAACCGCCGATACCTGACGGCCAAGCGCGAACGCCTGGGTCACATTCTGAAGGCCCTGGATACGGCCTCAATCGACGAAGATTGAGCGCGGACGACCCCTTCGGGGATGTACCGTCTCTCCCGAGCGGCGCTGGACTCCGGATAGGCATCGTCGTCTCTCGCTTTAACCGTTCCATCAGCACGCGGCTGCTTGCCGGTGCCCGCAGCGCCCTCGCCGAGTGCGGGGTATCCGAAGAGGCCGTCCAGGTGGTCTTTGTGCCTGGCGCCCTGGAGATACCCGTAGTCGCCAAGAATATGATCGAATCGTGCGGTGTAGATGCCGTGGTCGCCCTGGGCTGCGTGATCAGGGGAGAGACGACACACTACGAGGTTGTGGCCAACGGGGCGGCCACCGGGATTGCCAGGGTCGCCGTCGACACCGGTGTTCCCGTAACGAACGGCATATTGACCACCGAGAACCTGATGCAGGCCAATTCAAGGTCGGGGGGAAGGCGGGGCGATGCCGGTCGCAGCGCCGCGCTGGCGGCCGTCGAGATGGCGGGCCTCGTCAGAAGCCTTCAACCGGATGCCTAGGACTGTGCCCGCGGGCTAGGGCACGAAATGGCCGCGATGGTAACTGAATTGCTCGACAGGATGCTCGCGGGTGACAGACGTGCACTGTCCCGCCTGTTAACGCTGCTTGAGCGCGAGCCTTCGACCATCGCCTCGATTATGACCTCTGTCCATGCCAGGACCGGCCAGGCTTTCGTGGTTGGGGTCACCGGACCTCCCGGCGCCGGCAAGAGCACCGTTGTAGACGGGCTCGCGACCGCACTTCGGGCGACTGGACAAACGGTTGGCGTGGTCGCCGTAGACCCGACCAGCAGCTTCACCGGGGGCGCGGTCCTCGGGGACCGCATACGCATGGCCGAACATCACGCAGACCGCGGCGTGTTCATCCGAAGCCTGTCGACTAGGGGAGTTCATGGTGGACTCTCCAGGGTCGCCAGGGCATCTGTCAGACTGCTCGACGCGTTCGGATTCAACTACGTCTTCCTCGAGTCCGTAGGGGTTGGGCAGACCGAACTGGACGTTGTGAACGCCTCAGACTCCGTCCTGGTGGTGCTCGTGCCAGAGGCAGGCGACTCCGTGCAGGTAATGAAGGCCGGCCTGATGGAGATCGGGGACATCTACGTCGTCAACAAGGCGGACCGAGAAGGCGCACACCGCCTGGCCACCGCGGTAAAGTCGGAGGTCCGTGCCAAGGCAAGGAAGGGAACGTGGACTCCTCCGGTGCTCATGACGGAGGCCCGGCGCGCGGACGGGATTTCAGAGTTGCTTGCGGAGATAGAGCGTCACAGGGAATACCTGCTGCAAGGTACCGAATTGGCTGAGAGGCGGTCTGCCTGTCGCAGGGCCGAGCTGGTGGACGCCATGAAAGGGGTCGTAGAGACCGCCTTGGCAGACCTAGACGTGGAATGCCTCCTGGGAGATCTCGCCGATAGCGTGGCACGTGGCGATGTCGACCCCTATAGCGCCGCCGCGCAGGCCCTTTCGGCTGATTCCGTTGCACTGGGCTTTTCTGAAGCTGTCAGACGCGTGACGGGGGGCGACCAGAGCTCTGGTCGGTCCGCCTAGAGGCGTATCCGCTCACACGCTCAACTTGCGACCCGGACACCTTCGTCGAGCTTGATCGACGACTGACGAACCGCGATCGGTAGCCCTCAGCGGCCTTTGATGGGCTGTCAGCAGTTTGGTAGAATCCGGTCTCAGGGTGGGGATTCGTCTAATGGTAGGACGACAGACTCTGGATCTGTAAGTCGAGGTTCGAATCCTCGATCCCCAGCCAACTTGATGGCAAAGCGTGGCGCGTTCGTCTAGTGGCCAAGGACACCGCCCTCTCAAGGCGGAGATCACGGGTTCGAATCCCGTACGCGCTACCACATCTGACACCTCTTCAGACCAAGCTCTCCCCGGGCCCTCACGTGCGAGTGTGGTTGGCCGCAACCCTCCCGGCTCGCGCCGCGCAAATCATGTCAGCCTGCTGCTCCTCGCTTCCATTTGAGGCCTGCGGCGAAGGACGGAATTCCCATGGCGGTGCGTAGTTGACTTCGGTGCTTGGAGTCGATGCCGCCTGGACCGACCGCAGACCGAGTGGCGTCGCACTTATAAGGGCCGGCCTGGATGGCCTCTGGGAATGTGTTGCCCTCGCCCCCAGCTACGACTCCTTCGTCAAGCTTGCCGCGGGGAATCCCGTTCTATGGCAGGAGCCGACGACGACCTTGGGCTCGGACACCCAAACGCTCCTCAGGTCTGCGGAAGGGTTGCTGGGCGGGGCGCGTGTCACCGTTGTGTCGGTGGATATGCCCCTTTCGAGAATAGACATCACAGGGCGTAGGGAAGCAGACAATGCCATCTCCAGAACATTTGGTGCGCGCGGATGCGGCACGCATTCGCCTAGTCGCCACAGGCCCGGCAAGGTCTCAAGAGACTTTCACCAATCGCTCTCCCGCCTCGGCTACAGACTCGCCGTCAACGGGCCTAGAGCAGACTCCCTCATAGAGGTTTACCCGGCACCTGCGCTCCTGTGCCTGCTGGGTTGCGGCTACAGGGTCCCGTACAAGGTCGCAAGGACGCTGAGATACTGGCCCGACCTTGGCCGGCAAGAGAGGGCCGAGCGGATCATCAGGGAGTTCAGTGGCATCCATGAAGGCCTGTCCGAGGTCATCTGCGGGATTCCACCATTCGTGCCGCAGTTGCCGTATTCGGGCACGCTCAGTTCCCTGAAGCGGTACGAGGATGCCCTGGATTCGCTGGTCTGCGCATGGGTGGGAGCCAGATACCTTGAAGGGCGTGCCGAGGCATTCGGTGACGACGATGCAGCCATCTGGGTGCCAATAGGCGCGGGCAGCCGGGTGAATTCGCGTCCCCTACAGGCGGTTATATGATGCACGTGCCTGAGCCCTCTTGTTATGGACGCGTGCAGGCGGAGGCATTGTTGGCTTGAAAGACTACAGGGGACCTCTTCTCATGCTGTCCCCCTTGTGGAGCGGTAACACGATCCGCGTAACCAGTCGCTAAGTTCACTCGGGAGGTCGAGCAAATGCCAGATGAACGGAAGCTGGATGGCAGGGTGGCGGTCGTCAGCGGCGGCGGCGGCGGCATAGGCCGGGCGATCTGCCTTGCGCTGGCTCAGGGCGGAGCCCACGTCGTCGCAGCGGACATTGACGATGCCTCCGGCATGGCCACCGCATCGGACATCGAAAGGGGGGGAGGACAGGGAACGTTCCAGGCGCTGGACGTAACCGACGAAGGGTCCTGGCAAGAACTCTACGAGATGGTGAGGGCCCGGTATGGCCGTCTGGATGTGGTTGTGAACAACGCGGGAATCTTCCTGCTCAGGCACATCGACGAGACAACCGAGGGGGAGTGGGACCGGGTCATGGCCGTGAACGCCAAGAGCGTGTTCCTCGGAACCAAGCATGCCGTACCGCTGATGCGAGAGCAGGGACGGGGCTCGATCATAAACATCTCATCGGCGTCGGGGATTACGGGGAGCCCCTTCGAGGGTGCCTACACGGCCTCGAAGGGAGCGGTGCGTCTCTTCACCAAATCGGCAGCGCTCAGATTCGCAAGGGACGGGATACGAGTAAACTCGGTCCACCCCGCAACGGTCGACACCACCATGGTCGACGTCCTCTGGGACTCCGACCCGAACATGAAGGCAAATGTGCTCAAGGCCGTCCCGCTGGGCCGGCTCGGCAGGCCCGAGGAGATAGCCCGCACCGTCGTCTTCCTCGCCTCGGACGACTCGTCATTCATGACGGGCAGCGAATTGATAGTCGACGGCGGCATGACGGCCATATAGACCAGGTGAAAGAGCATCCGGAGCGTCCCGTAACGCTCGCGTGAGGCTACCCGCGATCGATTGCCAGGCGAGCTGACAGCACCGGGAACCAGCGGAACCCGTCGGTCGCCTCGTCTACATCACCACCAGAGGCACCAGCATCTCCGCCTCGCTGAGGCCGGAGTGGTAGCCGACATGCGGCGCGCCCTTGCCCTGGCGGCGGGGCCACTCGTACAGCAGGACATCCGCCCCGCAGGAGAGGGCAATGAATGTGCCCAGCCTGGGGCGAGTTTCGGGTGAGAGGCGTCCCGGGCCGAAGAGCTCCATCTCTTCGGCATCCTCGACCTCCAGCAGGAGGAACCGCTCCCCGAATCTGTCGCGAAAGGCAGCCTCGAATTCGGACTCCCACCGCTTGCGAACATGAAAATAGATCACCCGGCTGTCGCCCGAGGGTTCCCGCCTCAGCAGCTTGATCAGCGAGTCTTCGGCGCGCATCAAGTGGATCTGATCGGCGCTGGCGTCCAGGCCGCCGTGGTCCGCGGTAACGACGATCCTGGCGCGGCCCTCCACCTCTTGGGCCAGCTCATTGAGGAAACCGACGACGGAACGGGCTGCCCACAGGGTTCGATGATCTGAAAATCCGACCTCATGCCCCGCAGCGTCGATATGCGGCAGGTAGAGGTAGGTGTAGGTGGGGCCTGCCGCGTTCCGAATCCTTGACGCCATGACATCGACCACCTCGGCAAACGAGCCGTAGCCCCGCCGGGGCGTACCCCCGGTCACGTACATGGAAAAGGTACTGTCTGCGATCGTTTCCGGCAGCAGGGAAAGTATCTCGCCATCGACGCCCGCGAACACAGACGGAACCGGGAGGGCCTTCTCCACGGGTAGGCCGAGTTCGGCCAGCGGGGTTCCGTCGGCCGACCGCACGAATGGGATGATGGTCCCAACCGCATCGATGTGGGGCATGTATGTGTACCAGCCGACCGCGCCATGTCTGCCCGGCCATTCGCCAGTCGCCAATGAGGTAAATGCCGAGGCCGTCGTGGAGGGAAATACGGTGCGCAGCGTCGTTGCCCGTTTCGGCCGCGCAAGGCCCTCCGCGCAAAGGGACTCGAGCAAACCCGCGCCGAACCCGTCCGCCGCCACGAAGACCAGGTGGTCTGTCGGCCCTACCATCCGGACGATGGCCTCCGCTCCGGCGCTCGTCATCCGCTGGTGGCATCCGGCCAGATGGGCAATCGCGCTGGCGAGGTCCACGATGTTCAGCGCGTCTTCGGCCGGCCTGAGCAAGAGGCCGTCCCGAAAATACTGCTCCAGTCTGTTGGCGTCGCTCACGAAGACCCCCGATGACCCAATGTCGGCAAGGTGTGGGGCCGACCTATCCTGCGGGGCCGCAGTCTTGGCGCAGGCTGGGAATTGCCCATGTCCACAATCGTCGCAAGGGGGCTGAGGGTCAAATCGCGAAAGTGACGGGAAGCCGGGTTCGGATCCGCCTACCGGCCGGTGGCGTGAGACTCGCGCCTTGGATCGGCGCCCGCCCAGAGGAATCCCGATTCATGGTCCTTCGCCACCACGGTGGGGCAGCCCGCCGCGAATGCGACTTCTCCCCAGTCCTGAACGGTATGGCCCCTGTCCGTCAGCTCGGCGAAGACCCTGGCACCGACGCCGGATTCTGCCCTTACCGCTCCAGGCATGTACGTGTGGGGTTCCATGGTATCCGGATGACTGAAGCTAGAGACGCGCGGTGCCTCGACGGCCTGCTGGACATCCATGCCGAACTCGAAGCGGTTGAGCAGTACCTGAACCATGGCCTGTACCTGCGAGTCGGCGCCCGGCGTTCCTATGGTCATCGCGAAGCGGCCGTTCCTGAAGACCAGGGCGGGATTGGGCGTTAGGCGCGGCCTCTTCCATGGTGCGATGTGCGCGGGAACCTCCGGGTCGGTGAAGCTCTGGATGCCCCGGCCGCTCGGGGGAATGCCGAGGCCCGGCACCACCGGCGACCACATGTACGTGTCGCTGGTCGTCGAGGCGAACACGTTGCCTTGGCCGTCGATCGCGGCGACATGACCCGTGTCGCCCTCCGGGGGACCATCGCCCGGGGCCGAAACTCGCGGATTCAGGGTCTTGGACGCGGTTGATAGGGCCATGCCGGGGTTTCCCGGAGGCGGCATCTCAGGCCATGCCCGCGGCCCGACCATCTCCCTTCGCGCGGCTGCGTACTCTTCGGAAAGCAGCGCGCTCTTGGGCACTTCCACGAAATCGGGATCGCCGTAGAAGTGGTGACGGTCGGAAAAGACCAGCTTGATGGCCTCCAGCAAAGTGTGCAGGTAGGGGGTGGAGTTATGACCCATGCCGGTCAGGTCGTATCCCTCCAGTATCTTGAGAATCTGCGGCACGGCCGGTCCCTGGCACCAGAAGTCGCAGACGAACAGGCTCAGGTCCTTGTAGCCGGCCTCGATGGGGCGCTCGACGGTCACGCTAAAGTCCCTCATGTCCTCCATGGTCAGGATGCCGCCGTGTTCCTCGACGAAACGAGTCATCATTTCCGCGGGCGCACCGGTGTAGAAATGGTCCCTTGCCGCCCTGATGGCGCCGGCTCTGCCAATACCTGACGCCGACTGTTCGACCTCCACAAGGTCCCTGTAGAGCCGGCCCAGATCGGGGTTGGAGAGCCGCTGGCCGATCCGCAGCACCCTGCCTTCGGGCATCAGTATGCTGGCCGCGTCCGGCCACTCTCGAAGAAAGTCCTGGGACTCTGCCTTGCTGACCATGTACCGGTAGCTGTCAGTGGCCGGAAACCCCTTCTCCGCCAACCGGATGGAAGGGTCCAACACCTCCTTGAGCGTCATCGTCCCGAACGAGGCCAGGGCGGTCATCCATGCGTCCGGTGCGGCCGGAACCACCACCGGGCTTATCCCGTTCGGTATCGCCTCTCCCCAGCGTTTGCGGTGCTCTTTCAGGGTGTGGGCCCTGGGCCATCGGCCGACGCCGCTTATGGTGACGACTTCATCCCGGTCCGCCAGGTACACGATTATCGGGGCGACGCCTCCGAAGCTTGTGAGGTAGGGCATCACGGTGTTCATCGCTATGCCCGCCGCCACGCCGGCGTCGATGGCATTGCCGCCCAGCTCGAGCATGCGATTGCCGACCGCAGTAGAAAGGAAATGTGCCGTGGACACGGCATGTTCGGTGCCTATGAACGCCGGCCTGCTGCTGGCGGTAGCTCGGTAACTCATGTGCTCACCTGCGGGCGCGTGTTTTTGGTGGGGTAGGGGGCTGTTTTCGACCGATAAGGACACAGCAGTAACGAGTGTACTAGGCGATCAGGGCGCTGAGGTCCTGAAGCGCCAGAGGGATATGACGAGAAAGACCAGCGCGAACGCCAGAAGGGCGACCATCTCCGAGACTACGTCGCCTGCGGTGGCACCGAACAGCATCAGCTTGTTGAAGGCCTGATTCGCCCAACCGTGCGGAGTGAGCTTGGCCAAAGTCTGCATCCACTCGGGCATTATGAACAGGGGCCACCATGAGCCCCCTACCGGCGCCAGTATGAGCGATACGAGCACTGCCGCCGAATCCACTCCGCGTCTCGTTGTGACCAGGGACGCCAGCATCACCGCGAACGCCGAGGAGGCGATGACCATCAGCAGTGAGACCGCCACCACGGTCGCCGGCGACGCGCCCAAGTCGAGACCGAAGCCGAGTATGCCCACTATCCACAGGACCGCCAGCTGCATCATTCCGCGGTAGATCGACGCCAGGACCTTGCCGGCAATGATCGCCTGCCTGCGGACGCCCTGTGAGGCCAGGCGCTCAAGCGTATTGTTCTCACGCTCCCTGGCAATCTCGGCCGCTCCCATCGCGGCCGCGAAAAAGACGAACATGACAAGGTAGCCGGGCAGGGTGAAGTGACTGGGATTGAACGGCCTTACGTCGCCGACCTGCTCGAACTCAAAGACGACCTCGTCTGAGACGCGGGCAATCGAAGAAGCATCGAGCCCGGCCGGCGCTCCTTCCACCTCGCCGCTCAAGTTAAACAGTGCCTGTCCCATCACCTGGTTGAGGCTGACCAGGCCGGCGATGGACGTGGCGACCCCTTCCAGGGCCACCGCAGTGTCCGGATGCTCAGATAGCGTGACGACCTCTATCGATGCCTGCTGGCCGGAGACCACCGAGCTGGAGAAGCCGGCAGGAAAGGCAATGAAGCCCTGTATCTCCTCGCTCTCGAGCGAATCGACCGCCTCCGTATACGGCACCTCAACGAATCGGCCGTCGGGATCGGCAGCCATCGAGTCCACGATGCTTCTTGCAATTCCGCCCTGGTCCTGGGTCGCGACGGTGAAGACCAGCTGCTCGTCATCAGTGCCCACTCCCCGCAGGGCCAATGTGAAACCGATGATGAAGAGGAACGGGAAGATGAAGGCAAATGCGACCGCAAACCGGTTGGCCAGGAAGATCTTCGTATCCTTGCCTGCAATGAGCAGGGCCTGCAAGCCGATCCTGATCATCTGGCGGATGCCCTAAAGCCCCACCTGGCTATCGCCAGTGCGACCAACGTGGTCCCGGCTACGACGGCCGCCTCCAGTCCCTGGTTGCCCAGCGACTCACCGCCGGAGATCATTCCATCGATCGCGTCGATGGCGTAGCGGTTGAGGGTGATGCGGCTGAGTATGTCGAGCGCGCCGCCGCTGGTCGGGAAGAACGTTCCTCCGAACACGGTCATGAACATCGTTACGACCACACTGGCCCAGATCGCCTGGTCCCGGTTGGTGGCCAGTGCACCGATGGCAAGGCCAATGGCGCTGACGGCCGCGGAGACCAGAAGACAGAAGACGAGGACCTGAAAATACTGGCCGGGACCTGCGACCTGAAGCACCGCAAAGCCCAGCGACAGCAGCACCAGGGTCTGGAAGGTTGCGCGAAGGAGGCCGGCGATGAACTTGCCGGCGAACAGCTGTCCCAGCGTCAGGCGAGTGGTCGCGAGTCGCTCGAGGGTGCCGATTCGCCGGTCTTCCACGATCGTTTGTGATCCGAGGGTGACGGCGAACATGAGGAACATGACCAGAATGCCGGGCAGCAGGCGGTCGACGAACTCTTCGCTGCCTCCCACTGCGCGCGCATCGACAGTGACGGCAGGCCGCCCTCGACTCTCGGCAAGCAGACCACTGAACGCCTCGTCCACCCTCGCCTCCGCGATTGCCTGGTCTGCGAAGGCCGCTCTCACCGCCGACCTCGCAGCGAGCTCTGAAACCGTCTGCTGGGTTACGGTCCGGGCAATGCTGGTCGCGATCTGGCCCTCCTGGCCCCCGTGACCCCTGCGCTTTACCGTGACAGCCGGCCGACCCCCTCCTGCGACCGCCTCGCTGAATCCGGCCGGGAAGACCACCACACTCAGGACCGCGGAACGCTCCAGCTTGGCGAGGGCGTCTTCCTCGTCGTGGACCTCGACGCTCAGGCCCTCAACGGTTCGGAGCCTTGAAAGGATTTCGGCGGTCGCCGCGCCGCCATCGGAGTCGACGACGTGCACAGTGCCATTAAAGGCATTCCCTCCGCTGAAGGTCATGTACATGAGCGCGAACAATGCGATCGGCAGAGCTATGCCGAAGGCCAGCTCGGCGCGGTCGGCCAGATAGCGGCGCAGCTCCAGCAGGCCGACGAAGAGCGGTCGGGTCAAGAAGCCGGGCTAGTCGCGCAGGCTGCGGCCCGTCAGCCTGAGGAAGACTTCCTCAAGGGTGACCGTCGCCGGATCGCCGAAATCGGCCTTCAGGTCGTTGGGTGAGCCGAGGGCGATCAGCCTGCCTCCGTCCATCACCGCGATGCGGTCGCACAGGCGGTCGGCCTCTTCCATGTAGTGGGTGGTGTACAGGACCGTCATGCCCTCGTCGCGCAGGCGAAGGACGGTCTCGAAGATATGGTTGCGGGACTGGGGATCGATGCCGACCGTCGGCTCATCGAGGAACAGGAGCTTTGGTCTGGCCATGAGCGCTATTGCGATGTTGACCCTTCTCTTCATTCCGCCCGAGAAGTGCTCGACCCGGTCGCCGGCGCGATCGCTCAGGCCCACGAGAGAGAGGACCCCGCCGGCCGTGCGCCTGGCATCCGACCCGCTCAGGCCCGCCATGCGACCGAAGAATACGAGGTTGTCGGAGGCGGATAGCTCGGGGTATAGAGCCAGTTCCTGCGGACACACGCCGATCAGCCCGCGGACGTGTCCCTGTTCGGCGGCGATCGAGTGGCCGCCAATGGTGACCTCGCCCTCGTCCGGGGAGAGGACCGTCGAGAGGATGCGGATTATCGTCGTCTTGCCGGCGCCGTTTGGCCCCAGCAGACCAAAGATCCCGCGCTCGGCGATCCCGAAAGAAACCCCGTCCACCGCCCGAACATCGCCGAACGTCTTGATCAGGCCGCCGGCAACCAGATACTCGCCGATGGCCCTATCCAACGTGCCTGCTTGACCTTCGGGAAGTCCCCACGGCCCGCATCTTAGCCCCTGGCAAGCGCGCGCTCAATCGGCTCACATCAGCCACTCTATGAGCGTGGCGGCCATGCCCAGCGAGATGAGTGCGCCGATCACGTCGGTAGCCGTCGTAACAACCGTGGCCGACGCCAGCGCCGGATCGATGCCGGCCCGGCGGAGCGCCAAGGGCACCAGGGCTCCGAATGTGCCTCCTATGATCATTGTGCCCAGGGTCGCAACGCCGATGACCACGCCCAGGGCGGCGTTGCCCTTCCAAAGGCCCAGTAGAACGCCGAGGGCAAGGCCTATCGCAGCCCCGTGAAGGATCCCGAGCCACGCCTCGCGCCCGGCGAGCCTCAGGGCGTGCCTGGGCTCTACGTCACCCAGCGTTATGGCCCTGACAACAAGGGTCATGGTCTGAACGCCGCTCATCCCGCCCTGACCCATCACCACCGGCACGAAGGCGGCAAGCACGGCAAAGCGCGTGATGGTTGACTCGAACACGCCTATGACCACCGCGGCGAGCAGCACCGTTGCCAGGTTGACGTACAGCCACGGCAGGCGGTGTCTGACGGAGGACCTTAGCGAGCCGAAGACCCGCTCATCACCAAGCCCGGCAAGCCGGTAGATATCCTCCGTCGCCTCCTGGACGACAACGTCCACGAGGTCGTCGTCCCGTATGACTCCCACGAGTCTCCTGTCCCCGTCCACAACGGCGAGCCGGTCAAGGTCGTAGCGGCTCATCAGCCTGGCGCACTCCTCCTGGTCGGTTTCCACATCGACCGAATAGACCCGCTCGTCCATCAGATCGCCGACCCGAAATGCCGGCCTTCCAAGGGCCAGCTCTCCAATTCCGATGCGACCGGCCAGGTTCCCATCCCCGTCGGTGACGAAGACGGTTCCTGCATCGGACAGGTCGGGTTCGGCGAGCCGGAGGACATCCAGTGCGTTTGCGACCGTCGAATCTCGATCGACCGATACGTAACGCGTTGTCATGTGTCCGCCGGCCGTCTCGTCGTCGTACTCGAGCAGGTACTCGACGTCCTGCGAGGCCTCCATCGCCTCCAGGGTCGGCTCCGACACCTCGTCCGGCAGTCCCCGGAGCACGTCGGCGGCGACGTCGGGGCTCGCTTCGTCCAGCACGTCAGCGAGCGTCTCGGCGGGTATGTCCTCGGTGAACTCGATCGCCAAACCGGGATCGAGCTTCTCAATGACGTCGGCAGCGGCCTCGGGCCCCAGAGCCCACAGGAGCATCCTCCGCGTTTCTGGATCCAGCTCGCCGAGCAGGTCGCCCTGGTCGGAAGGATGCAGGTGGGCGAAGAGGGATAGGACGCGGCTAAAGTCCCCTGCGTCGAGGGCGGCCCTCACCTCGCCGGCGATTCCGTTTCCTGAGTCGACAGGCATCTGGTCGACACCGTTTCCCGGTTGCTGCTTGGTCATGCCTGTCGCCGCGTCTGAATAGCCATCCGTTGGGTTAGAATGCGCCCACGAAATGGTACAACGGCCCGCCGCAAAGCGCTCTTGTCGCCGCGCCCCTGAAGTCGGCATCTCGACCGGGCGCTGCCTGACCGCGCAGGGCCTGCGCGGTCAGCTGGCGGGGCCCCGGGCCCTGACTTTCGAAACCTCCGGAGGTCTACGACATGGGTGAGAGTGAACGGCTATACGAAAGGGACCGAAAGAGCATATCGGCGGCGACCAAGGTGCGCTACAGCCCGATGGTCATCGAGCGCGGCGAGGGATCGAGGTTGATAGATGCGGACGGCCGCCGGTATCTCGATTTCGGTGCCGGCTGGGCGCTGACGCATCTCGGCTACGACAGCCAGCCGGTGCGTCAGGCCGTGTCGGACCAGCTTGACAAGACCATGTTCGCCGGGATCGTTTCCGCCGTGAGCAGACCCGCGGTCGACCTGGCCGAGTCGCTGATCGACCTCATGACAGGGGACTTCGAAAAGAGGGCATGGTTCGGTCTGAGCGGCTCCGACGCTGCCGAGGCTGCTCAGCGAATGGCGCTGGCCTCCACCGGCCGCAGACGCATAGTCTCGTTCATTGGCGGAATGCACGGCACCAATGACGCGGGCATCGGTCTTTCGGGCCTGCCCGGCGGGTCCGGCTTCGCCTTCGGACCGCACGTGCTCAAGGCGCCGTTTCCAGATCCGTACCGGCCACCCTTTCCGGATGGGGGCGGCGATCTCTCGGACCGTTGCCTGGACTATCTCGAAAACTACCTGTTCAGGACCGTATGCCCGCCGGAGGATACCGCAGCCGTATTCGTAGAGACGGTGCAGAGCGACAGCGGGGACGTGGTCCCACCGCCCGATTTCCTGCCCAAGCTGCGTGCCCTGTGCGACCGGCATGGTCTCCTTTTGGTAGTCGATGACATCAAGGTCGGTCTTGGTCGTACCGGCCGCATGTTCTCCCACGAGAACTTCGAGGTGGATGCCGATCTCCTCTTGCTCGGCAAGTCCCTCGGCGGAGGGCTCCCACTCAGCGCAATAGTGGGGCGGGCGGATGTTCTGGACAGCGGATTCGCCGGTTTCACCACGTCCGGCAATGCCGCCTGCTGCGCGGCGGGCCTGGCCACCCTGAAAGAGGTAATTCGTCTGGGCCTGCCGGAGCGCTCGGCGGAGAACGGAGCCTACCTGCAGTCCCGGCTCAAGCAGGTCCTGGGAGCGTACGAGATCGTCGGAGACGTCCGGGGACTGGGCATGATCCAGGGTATCGATCTGGTCGCGGACAGATCGACCAAGGAGCCCAGCCGTGACGCGGCCGCCAAGATCACCTACCGGGCCTGGGAACTGGGCCTGGTGTTCTACTACGCGGGCAGCTTCGGCAACGTCCTGGAAATCACTCCTCCACTGATCATGACCAGAGAGGAGATTGACGAGGGGGTCGCCATACTCGATCAGGCTTTCAGGGACTACCTGGAGGGAGCCGTTCCCGACGAGGCAGTGGCGGAATTCGCGGGATGGTTCGCCTGAACAATCCTCTGATCGGCTACTGCCTGGTGGGAGCCGGCCTGTTGGTGATCGTGGCCCTCGCGCTGGTGCTCGTGCTGGTGTGAGGATCGAGATCGGCCGACCTTCTCCCGCATACACGGGCTGAATGTCCCGCCGATCAAGACCGGGGCCGCAGAAGGGGCGTCGGCTGTTCCGCCCGTCACCGTTTGACCGGCTATTGCGGCGCTGCTAGGCTGCGGCGATCCCGCTTGCCGTCTGCGACCAGGAGGACTAGAAATGGCTGATCCGGCGACGCTTAGGTCCGAAGTTGAGGCTATTGCCGGGAGTTTCTCCGGCAGGGTGAGCGTTTCGGCAAACAACCTGACCACCGGGGAGCGGCTGGATATCCGGGAGGCGGAGGGATTTCCCGCCCTTAGCGCCATCAAGCTGGGGATCATGGCGGAGCTGTTCTTCCAGGTGGCGGCGGGGGCGCTCGCTCTCACCGACAGGGTCGTTGTCAAACAGTCCGACCTGCGTGGGGGCACCGGCGTGTTCCGCGAGTTCGACACCCCCTTTGAGATCACGGTCAAGGACGTGTGCATGATGATGATCGTGGTAAGCGACAACACCTGCACCTGGCTGCTGAGCGACATGCTGGGCAAGGATCGGATCAACGGCAGGATGGGCTCGCTGGGCATGAACGAGTACTCCCTCAACTCCGATCTTGGACCCGACACCTTCGACGAGATGCAGGGCAAGGACATCGACGCCTACTCGGAGTGCTCGGCCCGGGATTTCACAAACCTGGTGACGCGCATCGCAAAGGGCGAGCTTGTCTCAGAATCGGCGTCGGAGCAGATGCTCGACATCATGGGCCGTTGCCAGCACATCGAGTGGCTCGGGCGCTACCTGCCCCTTGACCAGTTCCCTGCGGAGGCGGGAGTCACACCTTCTATCAAGCTGTACAACAAGCTGGGGGCTTACCTGCACGGTCGATGCGATACGGGTCTGATCGCCAACCCGGACGTAAGGTATGTGATCACCGTGATGACCGCGGACAGCTCCGACCCCAGTCTACTGCTTTGTCCACACGAGGGAAGCCGCACGATCGGTCGCATATCAAGGGCGGTCTTTGACACGTGGGTAACCCGGTAGCGTCACAGCTGGCGCATCCGACGGAACTGCCGGTCCGCACCGCGCCCATATTCGGAAATGCCTACCCGTAACGCCGGCCCGTTATCTGTGCGCTCATAACCGGACCAACCTGGGTGTGGCCCGCCGCACTACCTCTGTCGGCGCCTGATATACGGGGCTGCCGGTAGCCTGTTCCCGGGCAATAGGGAGGTGGCCTCTTGCCGGAACAGACGAGGATCAACGGCGACCCGCGGGGCCCCGGGCGTGCACATTTGCGCAGGACAGGGATCTGACCGACCAGGTGTACCGCAAGTCCTTCCTGTTCGTTCCGGCCCGGCGGCGGCGTATTACAGGCGACGCTTCAGCTTCGGGTCCAGTATGTCGCGCAGGCCGTCGCCAGCCAGGCTGATCCCGAGCACGGTCAGCGTCAGGAAGATGCCCGGGAACACGATGATCCAGATTGCCCTGGTCAGGAAATGCTGTGCGCCGGCCATGATGTTGCCCCAGCTGGGAACCTCTTCGGGGGGACCGGCGCCCAGGAAGCTCAGGTAGGCCTCCAGCAGCACCGCCGCAGACGCAACGAAAGTGGCGTGAACGATGAGCGGGGCGACGATGTTGGGAAGGATGTGGCGGAAAATGATGCGCGGAGGACGAGCACCTATAGAGCGTGAGGCCTCGATGTAGGTCTGCTCACGGATGCTCAGCACCGCGGAGCGGACGATGCGGGTGGCAATGGGCGTCTCGGTGACGCTAAGGGCAATGATGACGTTTTCTACGCTTCCACCCAGGAGCGCCATCAGCGCGATGGCCAGAATGACCGACGGTATCGACATCAGGCCGTCCATGAACCTCATGACCACCATGTCTACCCGTTGGTAGTAGCCGGCGAGCATGCCGATTATGGCACCGGAGCCGATTGCGATGGCGGCTACCGACACCGAGACCATGAGGGATATGCGGGCGCCGTAGATCGTTCGGCTGAAGACGTCCCGGCCTATGTTGTCGGTGCCGAACCAGTATTCACTCCCGGGCGTAGTGAACCGCACGAGCGGGGCGGGCAGGGAAGGGTCGGACGTGAACAGTACCGGCGCGAATATGGCGCAGAGGGCGGCCAGGAACACGATGAACATGCCCACCGCCATGTTGGGATGGCGTCGCGCGGTGTAGGCGACGCCGCGGATCCTGTCCCGCAACGTTGGCGCGGCCTGCTCCGCCCAAGAAGAGGCGATGGCCGAGGTCGATTGGGCCATCCGCTATCTGTACCTTATCCTTGGATCGAACACCGCGTACGACAGGTCGATGAGCAGATTCACCGTCGCAATGATGGCCGCGAAGATGAGAACCGTGCCCTGTATCACAGGGTAATCGCGGTGGCTGAGCGCATTTACCAGCAGCCTCCCCAGCCCCGGTATCGCGAACACGTTCTCGGTGACCACGACGCCTCCGAGCAGAAGGGCCAGGGTAATTCCTATCACGGTGATGATGGGCAGTATGGCGTTCCGGAGTGCGTGCGCGAGCAACACCTTCGAGTCGGCCAGACCCTTGGAGCGCGCCGTGCGAATGTAGTCCTCGTTAAGGACCTCGAGCATGGTCGCGCGCGTCATCCTGGCGATCAGGGCCATGACCACGAGTCCGGTGGCCAGCATTGGAAGCACAAGTCGATAGAAGAACTGTCCCAGGTTCTCCGATGGAGCTACGTAACCCGCGGCCGGGAACCAATCGGCCTTGACGGCGAACAGCCAGATAAGCATGAACCCCAGCCAGAACAGGGGAATCGAGTATCCCACCGTAGAGAAGATCATCACGCAGCGGTCGATCCAGGTATTCGCCTTCCATGCGGCGATGATTCCCAGCGGTATGGCGAGCACGACGGCAAAGGCCTGCGTGAGCAGGGCCAGCGAGAATGTCGGGACGATGCGCGTGGCGATCATCTCTGTGACCGCGGTACGCCCGAAGAGCGACTCCCCGAGGTCACCCTGGAATAGATTCTTGAACCAGATTCCAAGCTGAACCGGGAGCGGCCGGTTCAGGCCCAGCTGCTCCCGGATAGCCACGTACTTCTCCTCGGTGGCGTGAGTCCCGACGATCAGCGCTGCGGGATCTCCGGGTGCAAACCGTATGAGTGCGAAGACTATCAGCGCCACCACCAGCAGCACCGGGATCATCGCCAGGATCCTATGTAGGACGTATGCGGTCATCTTTCGCTTCCCACAATACCGGCGTCAGAGGCCACCGTGTTCGGAAGCCTCACATCGCACCCCAGCCTCGCAAATACATGCCGCGGGGGTGGAACGGCTGGCCGTTCCACCCCCGGTATCAAGAGCTAAGCAGCCCCGTAAGGTGCCTGCTCTACCTCTCCAGCCAAACGTTCACATAGACCGGGAACACCGCAACGTCGAAGTTCTTAAGGTCGGTCGTGAACGGGTAGATGGACGCCCACTGCGCTCCAACCACGTGGGGAGCGGAGTCGTACAGTGCGAGCTGGATCTCTCCTATGATCTCAAGCTGCTTTGCCGGATCGGGCTCGAAGGCGTACTGGAGGCGAAGCGCCTTGGTTCGCTCGACCTCGGGGTCGTCACCGAAGTTGCCGAAGTAGAGGGTTCCGGCAACCATCGGGTCGGCGATGGGATCGGGCGACGCCCACTGCACCCACCAGTCCGTGATGGCATCCCAGTCAGGATCGGGCAGCCGCGAAAGCAGCGTTGCCCAGTCCATGGAAGGCATCTCCACCGTTATGCCCAGCTCCTCAAAGGCGGGCTTTAGCACCTGGCCCATCGGGGTGATGGTTGCATAGTCGTTGGGGTTCATGAGCAGGAAGGTCTCGCCGTCATAGCCGGACTCTGCGACCAGCCTCTTACCCTTCTCGACATCGTGCTCGTTGTAGAACTCCTCACCAGCGCGGCTGTCCAGCGGCGTGCCGCACCTGTAGCGGGCGGGGCAGAGTGACCACAGGTCCCGCGGGCCGATGGCGGCCGCCATGGCCTCGATGTCAACCGCTGCCTGGATGCCCTGGCGCAGCTTCTTGAGGTTCGCCGGAGGCGAGGTCACGTTGAAGTCAAAGGTCCAGAAGTGGCGCTCGTACTTGGCAACCCCGAGGTTCGGGTCCTCGCTCAGGTCGGCGAAGAAGTCCAGACCCGCACCGTCCACGACATCCCACTCACCGGTCTTGAGGCCGGCGATCTTGGTCTCTTCGGCGGGTACCTCCAGCCACTCGATCCTGTCCAGGTAGGCTATCTTGCCGCCGGCCAGGTAGCTGCCTTCCTCTTCCCTGGGCACATAGTCGTCGAAGCGCTCGACTACCAGCTTGTCCCCGCGGATCCACTCGGCGAGCTTGTAGGGGCCGGTACCTATCGCGTTCTCCTCGCCGTGGTCCTCTTGGGCCGCGTACCCGGCGGCGACCCTCTCAGGCCAGATGTTCTGCAGCGGCCAAGGCGCTGCCATTCCGGAGATGACCACGCCGATCGGGCCCTGGAAGGTCATCGAGAACGTCTTATCGTCTATCTTCCTCAGGCTGTCCGGCTTTACGGGGCTCTCGCCTTCCCCTGGCTCGACATAGCCGGCCAGCTGCGAGCGTAGGAACTCCCCGGCCGCCGTCGTCTGCCACATTCGCCACAGGGAAGGAATGACGTCACCGGAGGTCACGCTGCCGCCGTCATGGAACTTGAGCCCGTCCCGCAGGGTAAACGTGTAGGTCGTGCCCGCATCGTCCACATCCCAGGAACTGACCATCTGCGGCTGCGGATTGAATTCCGCGTCGCGCTCGAAGAGACGCTCCCAGATATGCCCGCTGACCACGGTGATAACGTAGGCCCCGGAAAACGAGGTGTCCAGGGACTCGGTGCTGGCCTGTGCCACGACCCTCAGCGTGCCGCCGAACCGGTCGTCCTTGGCGACCATGTCGCCGACCATCATCATCGAGTCGTCGCTGATGGCCGTGGCCTCGACCATGACATCAGCATCCTCTTCCATGGCATCTTCGTCCATGGCGTGTTCGTCCATGGCATCGTCTGCCATGGCGTCATCTGCCATGGCGGCATCAGTCTCGCTGGGTGCAGGTGCCTCTTCCTCTTCGCTGCTGCATGCGACCACAAACAGCGACAGGACCAAGACAACCAATAGCGAGAGCAGTAATCGCCCTCTCATATACATGCCTCCCTACCGTATCTTTTTCGGTACCGACGCAAAGCTCGGGCGACCACGCCCCTTTACCGGCCCGCTGGTGCCCGGCTTTTTAGCACAGCGGGAGGTCCTGTGTCAACCCGACGAGATGCCCGGAACCAGTCTGGACAGGCGTTCCCGGCAGTCATCGTGTGCCCATTTGCCCTTGCGTACCGCCCCATGTCAGGTGGGACCCCTCTAGTATCCTGAACTGGAGTCTTCCTGCCCGGGAGGTGTAGCTGAGCACTTTGGGTTGTAGGTGCGTATGTCACCACGGTCGTTGCGCGGCCGGCGAGCCAATTCCTCGTAGCATTTTGGGCACCTGTTGGCGGCGATGGGTCCGGCAGTGAATCCAGACTTGCGGGGGGCTCTTGCCAAGGTCGGAAGCGCTGCCCTGAGGGTCCTGATCGGGGCCGCTTGCGCCGTGGCCATTGGTACGCTGGCCTCCTGCTCAGACGGGCCAGACCCAACTGCTTCGCACGCAGGCGGCGTCGGAGATCAGGAGTCCGTACTACAAGAGGCCACGGCCGGGACTCATCCCGCCAGGTCGGATCTCAGACTGCTTGACGACGAGCCTACCGACTTCCTGAAGGCGGTGGCCTCGACGTGGGATACCGACTTTGAGATCCACACGGTCCCATACGCGGAGATCAGAGCGGGCGGACCACCGAGAGACGGCATACCGCCGATCGATCGACCCGTGTTCGCCGCCGTCCACGAGGCTCCCGATTACCTGGTGGACGACGAGCCAGTGCTCGTACTTGAGCGGGGCGAAGAGCGGCGTGCCTACCCGCTGTCGATCCTGATCCTGCATGAAATCGTAAATGACGTTGTGGATGGTGAGCCCGTGGCGGTCACCTACTGCCCCCTCTGCAACACCGGTCTGGTATTCAAGCGGACCGTGAACGGACAGGCGCTGCGATTCGGTACCACCGGCCTTCTGCGCAACTCCAACCTGATCATGTGGGACGATGCTACAGAGTCCTGGTGGCAGCAGGCGACGGGAGAGGCGATCGTGGGAGAGTTGACGGGGCAGGTCCTCGAATTCATACCCGCCCAGATCGTCTCCTGGGATGCGTTCAGGGACGCTTTTGCGGAGGGCGTGGTGCTCACAAGGGACACTGGCTTTGTGCGGGCCTACGATCTCCCACCCTACGGAGGGTACGACGCATCCGCGGATATCATCACGGAGTTCGGCGACGGATCGTTGTCACCCATCGAGCGGGTAGTGTCCGTCGTCGTCGAAGGCAAGAGCGTTGCCTATCCATTCACCGCGCTGGAGGAGAGCCCGATAGTTCACGACAGGTTTGAAGGCCGCGACCTCGTAATCTTCTACGTCGGGGGCACTCTCTCACCATTCCCCAAGCGACCGATCTTTAATGTAGGCCTTATTGGATCGGTCGTCGCTGGAGGCGATAGCATCGAGGTCGATCCATCGACCATAGAGCGACGGTCCGTGGGGGCGACTGCGGTCTTCGAACCGTTCATAGACGGGTCGAGGCTGACATTTGTAGATCGCGACGGGGTGATAACCGACCGGGAGACCAATTCCGCATGGAACATCTTTGGGGAGGCAGTCTCCGGCGACCTGGCCGGCTCGCGCCTCACGCCGGTCATACACGGCAATCACTTCTGGTTCGCCCAGCAGTCCTTCTTCCCTGACACTGTCCTACGCACGCGGGAGGAGCTTGCCGATCCCTAGCCCCTGGCGTCCGAGACCGAGGCGGTATACGGGCCGAGTAGGCACGTCCCTCACGGGTTGCCCTCCAACCCCCCGGACTGGGGCTGCTTGTGCCCGGCCAGGGCGCTCCCTTATGAATTCGAATTCGGAGCGCAGGGAGGTTTGCTAACATGCCGCAAACCGTCCGGGCTCTAACCGGCGGCAGCGAGAGGAGACCTGAAAGATGCAGGAAATCAAGGGTGCCGTCCTATACGAGTACAACGAGCCGGTCGCGGTCGAGGACATGGAGTTGGGGGATCCCGGCAGCGGCGAGGTGCTGGTCGAGATGAAGGCAAGCGGCGTCTGCCACTCTGACTGGCACGTCGTCAAGGGCGAATGGTGGGATATACCCACCCCGGTGATACTCGGACACGAGGGAGCGGGGATAGTCAAATCTGTTGGAGCCGGCGTCACCAATGTGTCTGAAGGCGACCACGTGATACTTTCCTGGATGCCAAGCTGTGGGCTGTGCGAAGCGTGCCAGATCGGCCGCCCCAACGTCTGCTATTCCCAGCCAAGGAGCCAGTCAACGGCCCACGTCCCCCGGACCGAGCAGGATGTGCCCTTCCTGAGTGGGCTCGGGACGATGAGTTCCCATGCGATTGTCAGCGAGATGTCGGCCGTGCCCATCGATAAGACGATGCCGTTCCCCCAGGCATCGCTGGTCGGATGCGGGGTCACGACCGGTGTGGGCGCGGCGATCAACACGGCCCAGGTCCAGCCCGGCTCTACGGTCGCGGTTTTTGGAGCAGGGGGAGTAGGTCTCAGCGTGATACAGGGTGCGGCCATCGCCGGGGCAACGACGATAATCTCCGTCGATCTGCTCGACAACAAGCTCGAGATGGCAAAGCAGTTCGGTGCCACACACACCGTCAATGCTGGTCAGGGCGATCCGGTCGAGGCGATCAAGGACCTTACCGGCGGTCTGGGTGTGCACTACGCGTTTGAGGCCATCGGCCTTGTGGCAGAGCCCTTCATTCAGGCCATACACGCGACCCGAAGTCGGGGGATGACCATATGGGTCGGTCACGCACCGCTCGAGACGTCGGTGACCCTGGACGCGAGGGATCTGATGTGGGAAAAGACGGTGATCGGGTCCATGTATGGCAGCGCGCGCCCGCACATCGACTTCCCGAGGCTCATCGCACTTTACCAGTCCGGCAAGCTGAAGCTGGACGAGTTGATCACGAGGAGCTTTCCGGTGGAGGAGGTAAATGAGGCGTTCAGGGTGCTGGGTGAGGGCAAGGTTGCCCGCAGCGTCCTGACCTTCGGATAACCGGTGAGGTTCGGCACCTGGGTCTTTCCCGTCAGTCCCGCAGTGGACGATGACGGGGCGGCGATAGACGAGGCTCTGCGAGAAGTCGAGCTGGCCGAGGAGACCAATTTCCACTCGGTATGGCTGGCCGAGCACCACTTCGACGGCGCGGCCGCATACGCGGATCCGGTGGTTTTCGCCGCCGCCATAGCCGCACGCACCACGAGGATCAAGATCGGGTTTGCGGTGGTGGAGACCGCACTGCACCATCCGGCGCGGCTGGCCGCACAATGCGCCCTCCTTGACCACCTGAGCAAGGGCCGGCTGATCGTCGGCCTCGGCAGGGGGTCGGTGGCCAACCACTACGAATACCGCGGATTCGGCGTCACCCTGGAGATGGGCTTCGGTGCGGTCGCCGAGATGGAGGAGGTGCTGATCCGGGCCTGGACCGAGAGGGACATCGTTCACGAGGGCGAGTACTGGCAGGTCGAGTTTCCCATCCTGAGGCCGCAGCCTTACACCAAGCCGCATCCTCCGATCATCAGGTCCGGGATCAGCGATGGGACCATCAGGGAAATGGCCCGCGCCTGCCGCCCGCTGCTAATGGGCGGCGTAGACGTGACGGGAATGAAGGATCGCCTGGATCTTTACCGGGCCACGGCGCTGGAGGCCGGCCACTCGGAGGAAGACGTGCAGGCTGCGATTGACGAGATCTGGTTCACTACGGACGCACTGGTCGCCGACAGCTACGGGGAAGCACGAGCGATGGCCGAAAAGCACCTGGTCATCGAGCAGGATCACTTCATGGACGCCCGGCTGCGCTTCAACTCCAGGGAGTGGGTCGACTCGAACGAGGGCCGCAAGTGGCTCAAGAAACTGACAATCGATGATGGCTTCATCTACGGCACCCCCGAGCAGGCGTCGGAGAAGATAGCCGAGATCAGGGATGCCGGCGTGCGCAACCTGATGCTCAAGGTCAACGCCGGCCACATGCCTCCACACGTGGTGGAGCGTTCAATTCGGCTTCTTGGCAGCGAGGTCTTACCGGCGTTCGCCTAGAGCCGCGATCCTTACCTTGGCCTGACGTACAGGCCGAGACGAGCACCCCCGACGATGTGCAGGTGCGCGTGCTCCTGGGTCTGGAGCGCGTCGTCTCCGAAGTTTGACAGGAGGCGATATCCATTCGGGGACAAATCGCGTCCGAACCGGACTGCGAGTTCGCCTACTTTCCCCAACAGCGCTGGATCGTTCCACATTTCTGCCTGGGTTCGATGGGCCAGCGGCGCGACCAGCAGCATCACGGGAACCCAGTCGAGCTTGTTGTCGAAGACCACCACTTCGTCGTCTTCGTAGCGGATGTTGCCCGGCGAACGCCGGGCGATCACCTCGCAGAAGATGCAGAACTTCTCGAAATCGCCGGAGGCCGGCTCAAAGGCGGCGTCAGGTCGCTGCAACGACCTTGCCCGCGGCGTCGTCACTGGCCACGGTCCTTAGGGTCCGGAATCCGCGCCCGCACTGGACCGCGCCACCGTTCCTCCCTACGACCCTTGCCCCGGTAGTCCGGAGCGCTCATCTGCACGACGTGAGCGACCGCCTTGTCGTTGGCCCGCGACCGGATCGGACCCAGATCTTTCTCAAAGCTCATGGTGGTCGTGATCACCGTAGGTTGTTTGCGGTTGTGGCGATGAACGATGATCTGATACAGCTTCTCCTCCGCCCACGATCCGCTGCGCTCCTTGCCGAGGTCGTCAAGGATAAGCAATTCGGCGTTGCGCACCTGCTCGAAGACCTGGTCGTATCTCACCGGGCTGGATGGATCGAAGGCGCCCCGCAAGTGGTCGAGCAGGTCAGGCACGAAGGCGAAGAATACCTGGTGCCCGCGGTCCAGGCAGTCCGCGGCGACCGCGACAGCCAAGTGGGTCTTGCCCACCCCGGTCGTTCCCCACAGGGTCAGCCAGCCATTGAGCAGGGATGCGAAGCCGCGCGCAACCTCAAGGGCGTCTTCCAGCTGTTGCCGCTCTGCAGGCTCCGCATTGTTGCCGCGGAGGTCAAAGCTTTCAAATGACATCCTCTCCAGCAATTCGGCTGGAACAGCTCCAAGGCCGGGCACTTGTGTCCGTCCCTTTAGGGCAAGGATGCGGGACAGATCAGGATCCTCCATCCGGGCCCTCAGGTAAGGGTCGAGCTTGCTCATCTCGGTCGAGGTAGTAAATACGGTGGGAAGCTCAGCATTGAAGCGGTGGTTGACGATCTGCTGCAGCTTTTCCAGCGCCCAGGGGCTGTAAGTCGTTGCTCCAGCGTCGTCCAGGACGAGAAATGGAGTGGCGCGCACCCGTTGGAACAGCTCCGTATAGGTTATCTCGCTGGTTGGACCGAAGCTCGATCTCAGGTGGTCCATCAGGTCCGGGATGTGCATGAAGAGCGCCACGTGACCGCGCTCGATGAGGCGGTTGGCAATCGCGGCGGCGAGCCGGGTCTTGCCCGAGCCGTGCGGACCCACGAAGACGAGCCAACCGCGTGGAGAATCGGCGAATTGGGACGCGCTGTCCAGTGCCTTTTGAAAGAGCGCATCGGCCATCGGGTCGGATGCTTGTGGCGACGTGAGGGTATCGAAGGTAAACCTGGACAGTTGACCCAGGTTGCTGTAGCGCAGCAGACGTTGACTGCCTTCTTTCCTGAACCGGCCTTCCTGGCATTCGCACGTCTGTGCCGACCCGAAATCGGGGTCTGTTACAGGCACATCGACCGTGTACCAGCCGACACCCCCGCATCGGTCACAGTAGGAATGGATCTGCTGCGAGTTCGAGCCGGCGGGGACATCAGCGTCGACGGCCCGCTGCCCTTCAAGATTCTTCAATACATCCCCGAGATTCTCCAAGAGCGCCTCTCCCCCTTGATGTACGACCTAGTGGACTCTCCGATTCATCGAGCGATCCATCAACGCCAGTACGTGACGGTTCGATATCGTCCGACGTAACCCAATAGTCTCTATCCTCCAGATACTGGCTATCTCGGTGTTGGGACCCTTACCCGGCACCGGGAGCCTCGTTGCGCTTCCCCCTTCGGTGGAACTGAAAAGCAACGGCGGCTCACTCTCTCCCCACCGCCCCGGCTCAGCCGGGTCCATCGCGCTAGGAACACCTTGCTAGCAGGATCGACGCCCCGGGCGAACCTAGAGCATGCGGGGGAGCTTCGTCCCTTGAGAAGTGTGCCACCGCAGTCAGCGTTGGCCCTGGCCCGCAGCTCCCCAAAGGTGCAGAGCTGGCTGCGGGTCGTCCGTCCTCATACATACTCTGGCGAAGCCGCTCGACGCTCCAGGCTTTGGAACTTGACCAGATCACTTTGGAAGAGGAGACGCACGGTCCCCGTCGGCCCGTTGCGGTGCTTGGCCACGTTGATCTCGGCTATGTTCTCCGGGTAGGGGAGGGAAGGCTCCCTTCGCTCCCATTCCTCGCGGCTCGTATATTTGTCCTCGCGATATATGAATGCCACGACGTCTGCATCCTGCTCTATGCTGCCGCTCTCCCTCAAGTCCGAAAGGATCGGCCTATGGGACGGCCGCTGCTCCGGCGCCCTGCTGAGCTGCGAGAGCGCCAGCACGGGAATCTCTAGATCCCGGGCCAGGGCCTTGAGTGATCGTGATATGTCACCCATTTCCTGGGTGCGGTTATCGCCGCGTCGAGAGCCTTCACCCATCAGCTGCATGTAGTCGACTATCGCCAGGTCCAGGCCATGTTCGGCCTGGAGGCGGCGCGCCTTGCCTCTCATATCGATGGAGCCCTGGATCGGAGTGTCGTCGATGAATACCGGCAGCTCGGACAGGACTCCGATGCCGTCAAGAACCCTCTTTTCCTCCGCGTCGCTGAGTAGACCGAGGCGCAGCCTGTAGCTGTCCACGCTTGCCTCTCCGGCAAGGAGCCGGACCCCGATTTGCTCTGCGCTCATCTCCAGGCTGAAGACGCCGACGCGCGAACCGTACCCGGCGGCCTGACGAGCTATGTTGAAGGCCAGGCTGCTCTTGCCCAGGCTCGGACGCGCCGCCAGGACGATCAGGTCCGAGCGCTGCATGCCGTTGCCGAGCAGCCTGTCGAGGTCCGCGAAACCGGTCTGGACCGGGGCGAGCGCGGCATCTCCGAGGTCCAGGTTGGCGGTCTGTTCCATGTAGGAGTCAAGGATGGCACGCAGGTGCTGGAAATCCCCCGTGCTCCGGCCTGATCTGACCCCGTAGAGGAGTGACTCGGCCCGGCTCAGCGTGGCGTCCACGTCGGACGAGCCCTCGTATCCGATGGCGGCGATCTGGCCGGATATCGTGATCAGCTGACGCATCACCGAGGTCCGCTGAACTATGCGACCGTAATGCTCGATGTGTACTGAGGTCGGGACGGAGCTAACCAGATGTCCCAGATAGGAGGGGCCGCCGACGTCGTCGAGCCGGTCCCCCAGCGACAGCTCGTGGGCCAGGGTGACCTGGTTGATCGCCTCGCCACGGTCGAACAGCGCCTGGGCGGCCTCGAAGCAGTGCCGCGTCCTGGAGTTGTAGAAGTCCTCGGGCCTCAGGAACGAGGAGACCTTGGTCAGCGCCTGCGGATCGATCAGGATGGAGCCGACGACCGATTCCTCGGCGTCTGAGTCATGCGGAAGGAGACGCTCCGCGTATACGATGGCGGGCCTCCGTCAGGACTCGGCTTGTTGTTCCTCGGCCTCGCTTAAGACCTCGGGTTGAGCCTCTGCCACCGACGCCTGCGCATATTCCGGTTGCGTCGCACCTTCAGTAGGGTAGAAGTCCGTTGCGGTCTCCACCAGGCCGTCGGCAGGGGCAGCAGCAGCGGCCTCCATCTCGGCCAGGTACTCGTCAGGGTCTGTGCCCAGGGGATGGACGAGGATGTCCACCTCGGCCTGTACCTCGGAGTGAAGCCTGACGTTAGCCTTGTAGCTTCCGAGCTCCCTCAACGAGTCTGGCACGGTAACCGACTTACGATCGATCTGCTTGCCGGTCAGTTCTGTCAGCCGGGATGCCACGATTGCGTTCGTTACCGAACCGTACAGGCGGCCTCCCGAGCCGGCCCGCATCTCCACGTCGACGCGTGCACCCTTCAGCTCCTCGCCCAGGGCCCTCATGTCGCTCAGCCTCTTGAGTCGGGTATTCTCTGCCTGTTGGCCCAGCTTTTCGATCCGCTGAAGGGCGTCGTGCGTTGCGGGCACAGCCAGGCTCTTTGGTATTAGGTAGTTGCGAGCGAACCCGTTCTTTACTTCCTTTACGTCACCACCCTTGGCAACGCCCTCGACATCCTCGAGGAAAACCACTCTCATTGAAGATCTGCCTCTATGGTATTGCGGAGCCCACTGGCGGCAATCCGACTCCCGGCCCCACGGCCAACCCGGGTCGGAACCGTCTATCCCAGAGGGCCTAACGAACGCGTCATATCGCCGTGCGCCATGGCTCCGAGAGACTCAGGATAACCCAGCACACGATCATAAGTCGAGACGGCTGGTCGCCGGCGGCGAGGGTACTGTAATACGGCATCCAGCCGTCCATTTAGCCGTTGACAGTCGATTTCGTGCGGGACTAGACTAGGCTTCCTGGGCCACGGCAGGTGACTGCCTGGCCAAGAGATCTTCCCCGGATGTCGGGGCGCTAATCGGAGCAGTGATTGCTGAAGATACGTCTCAAGCGTGTTGGAGCCAAGAAACAACCCAGCTATCGAATCGTCGTGGCGGACGCAAAAGCCACCCGAGACGGTGCTTTCGTCGAGCAGGTGGGCCACTACGATCCCAAGACGGACCCGCCGACGATAGTCCTGGATCGTGAACGTGCCGAGGAATGGATAGGGAAGGGAGCCCAGCCCACTGATTCGGTCTCCCGTCTCCTGAAAACCCACGCCTCGCAGCAGACGTCCGAATAGCTCGCCAGGAGCGGACCATGAAGGATCTGGTCGAGTACATCGTAAGGTCCATAGCCTCAAAGCCGGAGGAGGTACGGGTCATAGAGGAGGAGGAGGAGGACGGTGGGAGGCTGCTCCTTCGCCTTGAGGTCTCGCCCGACGATAAGGGCAAGGTGATCGGCCGCCAGGGGAGGGTGGCCCAGTCCATTAGAACCCTCCTTCGTGTCGCCGCCATCAAGCGCGGTACCCGGGCCGTACTAGAAATCGTCTGAGGGCTCCCGCAAGGGGAACCCGCGTCTGAGGCTTCTGCGGCCCCCGACGCAGCGATGACCGTTCGCTAAGGCGTGTAAATCCCTTCCTTTGTCGCTGATCTGACGCCTGTACGATGGCAGAAGAACGTGTGGCGGTAGGGAGAATCCTGGGGCCTTGGGGCGTAAGGGGCGAAGTCAGGATCGAACACTTCGCCCAGTCCCCCGATCGATTCGCACCCGGCACCCTGGTATTTGCGGGCGAGACCCCGCTGACGGTGGAGCGAAGCCGGCCGCACAAGGGCTACGTGGTCGCAAAACTGCGCGGGATTTCGGACCGCGGACGGGCCGACAGCCTGAGGGGCGCAGAGCTCACCGTGGAGGCGGCGGCGCTCCCTCCGACTCCGGATGATTCCTACTACCAGTTCCAGTTGATCGGACTTACCGTCTTCACGACACGGACCGAGAACCTCGGCAAGGTGTCACAGGTGCTGGATACCGGCGCGAACGACGTCTACGTGATCGACCACGCAGACGGGAGGCAGATTCTGCTGCCGGCCGTCAAGGAGGTCGTTCTGGAGGTAGACCTGGCCCGCGGTCTCATGGTGGTAGACCCGCCCAGCGAGTTATGATCGAGCGGGAGATCTGAGATGGCCGGTCATTCCAAGTGGGCACAGATCAAGCATGCCAAGGCGATCACCGATGCGCGGCGGGGCAAGCTGTTCACAAAGCTGGCAAAGGAGATAATCGTCGTCGCCCGGGAAGGCGGCGGCGACCCGGACGCGAATTTCCGGCTGCGCATGGCGATCCAGCGTGCAAAGGACGCCAACATGCCCGCCGACACCATCGCAAGGGCCGTCAATCGCGGCGCTGGTGGGGGAGGGGAGGGCGATAACGTATCCGAGGTCCGCTACGAGGGCTACGGTCCCGGAGGGACGGCCATCCTGCTCGAGGCGCTGACGGACAACCGCAAGCGCACCGTGTCGGCAGTCCGATCCACCTTCACCAAGGCGGGCGGCAGCATGGCGGAGGTAGGTTCGGTTGCCTGGCAGTTCGACCAGCGCGGAGTGGTGGTCGTCGAGGCGGATGGCGAGTCCATCGAGGATATCGCGATCGCTGCCATAGACGCCGGAGCGGACGACTTCGAAGCGGACGAATCCTCCATTGAGATTCATTCGCCGGTCGAGGCCCTGGAGACCATCAGGCGGTCCATGTCTGAATGCGACGCCGTGATCGTCTCGTCGCAGTTGGCCATGCTGCCCAGGAATCTGGTCACGCTGGACGAGAGTACGGCCAAAAGGACGCTCCGGCTCCTCGATCAGCTGGAGGAGCTTGACGACGTTCAGCGGGTCTATTCCAACGGTGACTTCCCCGAAAGGGTCCTGGCCGAGTACGGTGACGAATCCTGAACGGATGATGGGCCCGCTCTTCCGATGCGGCGCTGGTGGTCGACCATGAAGTATCCGGATGCCTGCCCGATAGGGGTCCTTGGTTGTCAGGAGCGGTCAGACTGATTTGAGAGTTCTGGGAGTCGACCCCGGTACCGTGCACATGGGGGTAGGAATCGTTGACTCGCTTGGCGATGACGTTGCGCACATCGCCTCCGCCACACTCACCCCCCGCTCGGGAGCTACCCTGTCAGACCGGCTGGCTACCATCTTCGCAGAGCTGGAAACCCTGTTGGATGAGTGGGATCCCGACGCGGTCGCCATCGAGCAGCCATTTGCCGGCAAGAACGTTCGCTCCGCCCTAGCCATCGGGCAGGCGCAGGCCGTTGCCATGCTGGCGAGTGCCAAGAGGGGCCTGCCGGTGAACACATATTCGCCCACCCAGGTCAAGCAGGCGGTGACCGACCATGGGGGAGCCTCCAAAGAGCAGGTCAGAGATATGGTGCAGATCATCCTCCAACTTGCCGACCAACCTGAGACAACCGATGCTTCTGACGCCCTAGCCGTTGCGCTCTGTCACATCAACGCCCATCGAGCCGAGAGGCTGGAGCTCCGGGGCTGAAGCAGAGAAGAGGGGTCAAGCGGCCAACTAAGATGACCAACAACCCATGATCACGGCAATTGAGGGAAGGGTGGCCAAGATCGGCGTCGACTGGGTCGACATAGACCTTGGCACCGTATGTGTAAGGGTCAATATACCGACGTCGACGCTCCCCAGCATCGGGCCTGTCGGAGAGCGCGTTCGTCTGTTCACATCACTCCAGGTTAGGGAGGACAGCGTTACGCTCTACGGCTTTTCCTCCGACGATTCCAGGATCAGCTTCGAATCCCTCCTGGGCATAACGGGAGTCGGTCCCCGACTGGCCCTCAGCGTGCTGTCCATGTTCACATCCCAGGACCTGGCGTCGGCCGTCGCCACGGAGGATATTGCGGCTTTCAGCCGAGTGCCGGGAGTGGGCAAGAAGACCGCCGGAAGGATCGTCCTTGAGCTAAAGGGCCAACTGAGTCCCGAATGGGAGGTGTCAGTGAGCGTCGAGGGGGCGCCGCAGGTGGTCGAGGCGCTCACCGCCCTGGGCTACTCTCTTGCCGAAGCGAGGGAGGCGATCTCCTCGTTGCCCGCCGACCCGGACCTGACGACCGAGGAGCGCGTCCGCGCGGCGCTTGAGCGACTCTCGGCGGGTTAGCGCCGTCGCCCAGGCCTCCACTACGATTGGCCTGATGCCGCACCCGGCTCTCTCGAGACAGATACCGGACATTCCCCGGTTGCGACCGGGAGTCTCCTCTCGGTTCGATGAGAGGCTACCCCGGGATCACTCTACGGTAGGGCGCCGTGATGGCCCCCCTGTACAATCAAGCTGAAATGTCCCGCTTTGAGATCGTTTCTGACTTGCACCCGACGGGTGATCAGCCGCAGGCGATCGACGCCCTGGCGGAGGGCATTGACCAGGAGCTGCGCCATCAGACCCTGCTTGGAGTGACGGGCAGCGGCAAGACCTTCACGATGGCCAACGTCGTCGAGAGGGTCCAGAGGCCCACCCTGGTCCTTGCTCACAACAAGACCCTGGCCGCCCAGCTCGCCGTCGAGTTTCGGGAATTCTTCCCCAATAACGCGGTCGAGTACTTCGTCAGCTACTACGACTACTATCAGCCCGAGGCATACCTGCCGCGCACCGACACGTACATCGAGAAGGACGCCGATATCAACGAGCAGCTCGACAAGCTCCGCCACGCGGCGACCCGGGCCCTGCTGACCAGGCGCGACGTGCTGATAGTCGCCTCGGTCTCATGCATCTTCGGATTGGGATCTCCGGAGGAGTACCAGAGCTTCGTCGCATACGTCCGCAAGGGCGAGGGTAGGAATCGGGGCAAGCTCATCCGCCAGCTGGTGGATATGCAGTATGAGCGCAACGACTTCGACCTAGGTCGCGGCAAATTCCGCGTTCGCGGCGACACCCTGGAGCTTCTCCCTGCCTACGAGGAGGCAGTGGGCGTGCGCATAGAGTTCTGGGGAGACGAGGTCGATCGCATAGTCCAGCTCGACCCGTTGACCGGAGAGGTGCTGGATGACCGCGACGACATAGAGATCTACCCGGCCAAGCATTTCGTGACCTCCCACGACAGGCTCATGGCCGCCATTGAAGGGGTCGAAGCCGAGCTCGAGGAGCAACTTTCCGTCCTGATGGCCTGCGGAAAGCTCCTTGAGGCGCAGCGACTCGAATCCAGGACCAAGTACGACATGGAGATGCTGCGGGAAACCGGCTACTGCGCCGGGGTCGAGAACTACTCCCGTCACCTGGCGGCAAGGGTCGCGGGCAGCACCCCTTACACGCTCCTCGACTACTTCCCCGACGACTTTCTGATATTCGTCGACGAGTCCCACATGACCCTCCCCCAGGTCAGGGCGATGTACGGTGGCGACCGTTCTCGTAAGGAAGTGCTGGTTGAGTACGGCTTCAGGTTGCCGTCGGCGCTGGACAATCGGCCACTCAATTTCGGGGAGTTTGAGGAACGAGTAAACCAGAGCATCTACGTCTCGGCGACTCCCGGACCATACGAGTACGAACACAGCCAGCGGATAGTCGAGCAGGTCATAAGGCCAACCGGCCTTGCCGATCCGGTGGTCGAGGTAAAGCCCACCAAGGGACAGATAGACGATCTCCTGCAGCAAATTCACGCGCGAGTGGACAAGGGGGAGAGATGCCTTGTGACCACCCTCACCAAGCGGATGTCGGAAGAGTTGGCCGACTACCTGCGGGAGGTGGGGGTCCGCACGCATCACATGCACTCGGAGATCGACACTCTGGAGCGCAGCGAGATCCTGCGTGACCTGAGGCTGGGCATCTACGATGTAGTCGTGGGCATAAACCTGCTCAGGGAGGGTCTCGATCTCCCGGAGGTCAGCCTCGTGGCGATACTGGACGCGGACAAGGAAGGCTACCTTCGATCCCAAACCTCGCTGGTTCAGACGATCGGTAGGGCCGCGCGACACGTCGACGGGCACGTCGTCATGTACGCGGACAAGGTCACCGACTCGATGAAGCGGGCGATAGACGAGACCGAGCGCCGGCGGGCGACCCAGGAGGCCTACAACAGGGAGCACGGCATAACCCCCCGAGGCATAAGCAAGGCGGTCCGGGATATCACCGAGAGGGTTAGAGAGGTGGCGGAGACTCGGGCGCCTGAGGTCACCGGTGCAGACCTTCCCAGAGACGACATCCTGAGGCTAATCAAGGATCTTGAATCCGAGATGAAAAAGGCGGCAAAGAACCTCGAGTTCGAGAAGGCCGCGCTGCTTAGGGACCAGGTTATCGACCTGCGCAAGGTCATGGTCGACGGGTAATGGCGACGGACGACATCCGTATCACCGTGGCCACCTGCGATGACGCCGCATGATGGACGGGCCCCCAGGTCCGCTACCCCGCCTGTAGACTCGGCAGCGTCGGTCGACAGGTTGATCGCGGCATAGGCTTGGAAACCGCCCGGATTGTGGGTTGCGTCCCAGTTACATCTCGCCGAACAGCGGCCAGGTTGCGGGCGTGCCCGGAAGGTCCGCTGCCAAGGCCGTCACGCCGGGGGGCTCGCTGTTGAGAGCCGGGGGTCGAGGGCGGTGGACGGTCGGCCGGATACCGGATTTGACCGGCAAGGTCGTAGTCGTGACCGGTGCAAACAGCGGAATCGGCCTGGAAGCCGCACGGCGATTCTCCATGAGGGGTGCGGACACTATCCTTGCGTGTCGATCCGAGCAGCGAGGGAGGCACGCACTCCTCGAGATCAAATCGGAGCATCCGGATGCGAGAGCCCGCCTGATCAAACTCGATCTTGGCAGCCTTCCGTCGATCGAGCGATTCGCCCGTGAATTTGAGGAATGCCACTCACGCCTGGATGTGCTCGTCAACAACGCCGGGATCATGGCGATACCGTACTCGCGGACCGCGGATGGTTTTGAGACCCAGATGGGCATCAACCATCTGGGTCACTTCGCACTGACGGGACGACTGCTCAACCCACTGGTCGGCACGCCGGGCGCGCGAGTCGTTACGGTCAGTAGCAACGCCCATCGCATGGGGCGGATTGACTTTGACAACCTGCTCTACGAGGAGGGCAGATACTCGGCGTGGGGAGCGTACTTTCGTTCAAAGCTCGCGAACCTGCTGTTTACCTACGAGCTGCGGCGTCGCCTCGAGGAGGCAGGAGTCGATACTCTGTCCCTGGCAGCACACCCCGGGAGCGTGGCGACGAACCTCGGCGCCCATTTCTTCAGGAGCCGGTGGCTGAGGCCCGTTCGCCCGCTCGTTCACAGCCTGCTGCAGGACCCTGCGATGGGAGCCCTGCCCATCCTGCGCGCATCCGTCGACCCGGAGGCACGGGGTGGACAGTATTTTGGACCAGATGGCCTGATGGGCCAGCGCGGGTTCCCGGTCGTGGTCACCTCGACGCCCGCTTCGCATGACGACCAGGACGCGGGAAGGCTCTGGCAGGCATCTGAGAGGCTCACGGGCGTCAAGTACATGAGTGTGTAGACCGGGGTGACCGAGTGACGGCCCCGATCGTCAGACTCGACGCCGCTACAGGGGCCAGCCCACCGGTCGGCCGCCATGCCGCAGGGGCCGGAAGGGCGAAGCCCCAACGACCCATCCGGGACGGGCGGCGGGGCCCAGATCCGCACCGGATGGCACTATCGGCAGGCACTCTCAGATTGACACCCGTTTTCCGGCGACCCTAGAATGAATTTTCACCGCTGGGCCCATACGTCCCTAGGCGAACACGTCCGGACGCCAGCTAGGTCGAGACGGGCAGGCCGACCCACCTGCCCCGTAAGGAGCATCAATGGCGAGTACGGCAACCATAACCAAGGAAGAGGTGATCGAGGCCCTTAGAGACGTCTACGATCCGGAGATTCCTATCAACGTCGTCGACCTGGGCTTGATCTACGATTGTCAGGTCGATAGTGGAGACATTGATATCAAGATGACGCTGACCTTCGCGGGCTGCGGAATGGGCCCCTACATCGCCCAGCAGGCCGAATGGCGAGTGGCCGAGATAGAGGGCGTTGAGGATGTCAATGTCGAACTGGTTTACGATCCCCCTTGGACACCGGACATGATCTCCGACGAGGGCAAGATGGAGCTGGGACTGGATTAAGCTGATCGGCAGCCGCTATGAGGGGGCCCACAGAGGCTCCTTGCCAGTGGCCCGTTTACGGCTGCATAGACTCCTTACTGTGACGATCCAGTCCAGCTTCGTCATTTGACTTATAACTTACGGGAGCCGGCTCGGGTCAATGACCCTATCGGCTTTGTGATGCGCCCCTGCCCGAGGCATAGTTTATTGCTGCACTATGCGCAGCGGTGATAGCCAGTTGCATTAGGGGAAAGTCGAGAGGTCGAGGCTGAATCAGTTCGCCACCCTCGACATTTTGGCTGATCCAACCCGTTGGCTGTATGGCAGGCTCGAAGTTGCCGAACGGCGCGAGCGGTCAAACCCGATCCTTCAACTTCGCGGTCCTTGGGGGATATTGCCGTAGCAGGTGAGTCGGCGTTCATAGGCTGAATTGAACCCGATTCGACGGGTTCCTAGGAAGGGGGTAGGTCCTCAATAAAACCTTGGATTTCGGACTCTCGCCATCGGACGCACCTTGGGGACAGTCGGCGCGGCCTGGGTAGCTTACCGGACGCCACCTTCCTGTAGATACTGGCACGGCTGAGCCCGGTCATATCTTGGACTTCTGTGATCCTCAGGAGTCTGTCCACGCATCTGGTCTTCCTTGCTCGTAGCTTGGGATCTTGGGGGAGAGCGTCACAGGATATGTGGCGAGACTCTCGAGAGCCACGGTGGTGCACTGATGTCCGTCGTTCCAAACGTGATCTTCCACGCTGGTGCCGATCGATTCCCTCAGATGAGTCTATTGGTGTGCGGATTTCTCGCAATGCCAGAGCCTCCTTCGCTAGTAGCTAGGATTACACATTGAACTCGACGATATCGGGAGGCAATGTCCTGTAAGCCCTTATGCGGGGCACGACTTCGTGGTTTGGGTGTAAATCGCCAGGACCTATAGACCACTTAGCCAGGTGGCTGACCACCCTGGGCGCCGGGTTGGCGACCATTGCCGCAGAAGTTCTCAAAGGAGCGGCGATGGCGTACAAGGAGGTGACCAGAGTGGAGATAGTAGAAGTGGTCCGGCGCTGGCAGGCCGGCGCAAGCCAGCGCCGTATATCGGCTGGTACTGGGCTGTCGCGGGCGACGGTCCGCAGGTACATAGAGGCGTCGGTGGAGGTGGGGCTGGACCGGGACGGTCCCGCTCCGAGCGAGGAGCAGGTGACCCGCCTGGCGGGTGTGAACCTGTGCACACCCAGGAAGGTGGAGACGCCGACCGAGGACGTCCTCGGTCCCTGGGCCAGCCAGGTGTACGAATGGCTGACGTCGGACCGGTTGCAGTTGACCCGGATCCACGAGCTGCTCGCCGGCCGGGGCTGCGAGGTCTCCTACACGTCGCTGAGGCGGTTCGTGCGGCGTCGGGGGTGGAGTAGACGGAGGCCGGTGACGGTACGGATGGGCGAGAGCAAGCCCGGCGAGGTGGCGGAGATGGACTTCGGGCGCCTGGGCCTCATGCATGACTGTAGAGCGGAAAACGAGGTGGTCAAACGCAGCCAGCTTTTGTGAACAGTCTCTCCGCATATGCGGAGAACGAGTCATGGGCTTGGCTCCTCCTCTCCGCGCCTGTACACCGCAGTTTAGCTCTAGCCCGCACCCTGTTGTCCACCCCTTTGTCCACCCCCCGCGCTCTGTCGCCAAATCGACGCTGACGTTGGACCGTAAGAAGGGCGACAGAGACATGAGTCGGCCGAGACGTAGGTATCTCAGACCCAGGGAGCTTGGTCCGGAGCGACGGAACGTGACGCAGCAATTCTCGGACGGAAGTACTTCGGCTGCGTGCTCGAGGTTGACTATGGCCGCTGCGTTGGCCATTCGGCACGGACTCGATGGGCGTATGCGAGAAGACGGGGAGGGCAGGGTAAAGGCTACCGCTGGCGGTAATCCGGTGCGAGTTTGGACTTCTCGTCCATTTGGGACGCGCGAGGCAGCGACAAGATAAGAAGCCGCCCTCAAGGCTTGGCTCAATCAGAGTTTAGATGTTGGACGGACTGTTGCTAGGGATGCTGATGGCTGTTTAGCTGTCGGCCGACATTGACCTGCCGCGTGTGTAGTCCTGATTTCGCTCCGCCCTTGTGACAGAGTTCCGTAGAACGGGGCAAGGCTTCGATGGCCGCCTGCAATTCTGACTCCCGCCAACGGGAACACCTAAGCGACAGCCGGACTGGCGCAGGCAATACACCTTCAGCGACTTTCTTGTAGATGGTCGAGCGACTGAGTCTGGTCAACTCCTGTACTTCAGCGATCTTCAGTAGTCTGTCCATGCAGATTCCTCTGCAATCGAGTATCGTCTCGGACACCCCGTAACGTAATGGCGCGAAGGGGAGGGCGCACCAACCCTGTCTCCCCAGGCTAGCATTCAGTGCGGCCAACTAGGCAGTGTTGACATTTGTATTAGACTTTATCTATGTCAGCAACCAGATTATCTTCCGAGCAATGGTTGAAGATTCGCGAGTTCCTCCGGGACCAGACAGACCTGTACATAGGCAAGGAAGCTGAGTGTAGACGGTTTATCGATTCCGTATTGTGGATTACCCGTACCGGTGCGCAGTGGAGGATGCTCCCGGCCGAATACGGACGATGGAACAGCGTTTACAAGCGGTTCGCCCGATGGTGCGAGCGCGGAGTCTGGGAGCGAATGCATCAGCACCTGGTCGATGACCCCGACATGGAGCACCTCATCATCGACAGCACGATCGTCAGGGCCCATCCCTGCGCTGCGGGGGCGTCAAAAAAACCGGAGGACAAAGGACGCAGGCCCTTGGTCGCAGCCGGGGTGGGTTCAGCACGAAGATCCATGTAGGCGTCGACGGGCTCGGCAACCCGCTCAGATTCAAACTGACCGCAGGGCATCAGCACGATGTTACCCGGGCTGAGGAACTCATCGCCGGACTCGACAGCGGTCATGTGATTGCGGACCGAGCATACGATTCTGACCGATTCCTCGCCTCAATCACCGCCAGGGGTGCGGTACCGGTCATACCTCCTCGATCCAACCGCATCGAGCCCCGCTCATACGACTCACATCTGTACCGGGAACGCCACCTCGTTGAATGCTTCATCGGCAAGATCAAGCATTTCCGTCGCCTCTTCTCCCGGTTCGACAAGCTGGCCAACAGGTACCTCGGATTCCTCCATCTCGTCGGTGCTCTCATCTGGATGAGATGAAATGTCAACACTACCTAGTAGGGATCTTGGCGGCAGCCATTCGGCCTGCAATGACCGGTAGAGACTGTGCGACTTCCTTCCTTCCTTTGCCCGAACCGGGCTTTGCTTGGGAACGTTGGAACGTGGGTAGGCTCGAACCCACGCAAGGGGAACTCGACAAAGGTGTCGTCATTCAGATGGGCTCAATCGATCTTGAAGTTCGAGTCCCCTTAAGTGGTCTCGTAGGGACGGTAACACGTTAGCTCCCCTACAGGACCCGACCGGATTGCCGGTGTAGCTGCGAATGTGGAGGTGCCGATGCCATTGTCTAAACGGCGGTTGCGCCGGGAGCACCGTTCTATGCAGCGGCACCTTGCATTGTTGCGCGGGTTGATATTGCTGACCGAACTACGGTTCAGCGAGCATGATGCGGTCACAAAAGAGCTTGATATCACTACATTCGAGGGTAGGGAGCAAATTCAGGCTTATCGAAACTTGCTACAGACCAAGTACATGTCGGGAGCCACGAAGGCCAGGATGCTCTTCGATGAGTTTCAGGAAATCGACCTGTACGTCAGTGGTCCTCTGGAACTGTTCTTTTGCCTCGCGCAGGCGATGGTCGAAAGGTACCGACGCCTAACGGCGGAAGATCCGACGCTGCGTCACCCTGACTTGGATAGCTATCTAATCTCCAATGCATCTGCGTTCGACGCCGTAATGAACTTGCGCGACTGGGTGCTGCATCCTGGTCGGACACGCCAGTCAAACAAGGCCGTATCGATGCTCTGGGATGAAAGCGGTGAATCCGTTGGGGATCACCCGTATACGATCGTCGCTCGCCTACTCAACCTATTCGCGGAGTTCTCAGAGAATCTAAATGAGCTCGCTCGACGACCTTAAGGCTGTTAACCGGTCCTTGGATTCATTCAAGGCACTGCGTGACGGATTGGGATACTTGCGCTCTATTAGCGTCTGTTTTGAGTTGGACGATGTATCTCGGAAGCGACTGTTTGCTCTTATGGCTTCACATGCGATGGCTACTGACGGCACATTCAATGCCGACAATGGTGATGAATTGTCGCGGTCCTACTTTCAGATGACTGTGGCGCTATCGTACTCCCTATTATTCGCCGCGATTCAGCACTATACGGTATTGATTGAAACGAACACCCAACTCAAGCACGAAGAGTTGGAGGCGGCCATATATGAGATGCGTACATGCGGGTTACTTGACACACTAAGGCGGCTGCGGAATGCAGTCTTCCACGTCAAGCCTAACGAGAGCATCGACGATCTCGTCGAAGAAGTGAGTAGGCTTGCTGCCGAACAGCAGATCAGCATACGTAAGGTCGAAAATTTGCTCTACGACGGCACGGAGCAAGTTTTCGTAGGAACGGAAATCTTTCGCAAGCCGCGCGCGGTTTTGGAGCAGGGGTACCAAGCGGCACTTGCCTACTATCGAGATCATGTGGCCGATAAGCCTGACTAGGGTAGTCATGTCATCGCGGATGAAGTTGCGAGACTACGCCGTTTCGAACTCAGGCTGGTGACCATCATGGACGAGTACACTAGGGAGTGGCTGGGCGAGGAGGAAGCAATGACCCTGTACATCGAGCCCGGATCCCGGAGGAAAGGGTTACATGGAGGCTTTAGCGGCAATGCGTCGTTCTCTTTTATTCGAGTGGGGAGTTCTTAACCTGCAACACTGTCAGGGGGCTCGGTCGCGGGGCTACGGGGAACGCAGCAAACACCCGCGCTTGGATATTGCTTGAAGATCCTTGATCCTGCGGGAAGTGGACGTGGGCTAGGCTCCAAGCGGCGTCCAGCCTCTTGAGCACAAAAGAAGCCAGGTTGTCTGCTTCCCTGGGAACGTCCCCCACTGACCTAGGCGTCACCACGATGAGCTCTGACGTGCGTTGGTCAAGCAATCCGAAACCGCCAAGAGATTTGCCGGATTCTCCAACTGCCTGCCTGCCTAGGTTCACAAGGACGCGACCGTCATCTAAGCGCTGAATAATCGCCTTCAGCGATGGTCTTTCTTGAATTCTAGGGATGCCACTGTTACCAAAGTCGGCACCACGAAAGTAGCAACCTATGTAATCCTCACCTTGATCGCCGTTGGCCTGATACAGCTCAGCCATGACAAACACCTGCATTTCCGACGGGGCGCACCAAAAGTGATTGGGCGATGGGCATTCCCCATGATAGGCCCTGATCATCCCCGCCAGAACATCTATGCCATGCTGAGCCAAGTCACGCTTGGAGAGACGGCCCCACCTTGCAATGGAGAACGTATCCCCCTCTTCGTATGGGAAATCACCCTGCACCATCTCACAACCTTTCGAAATGAGTCACCTGTTTCCGTCATTTGTACCACCATTATGGTAACTGGAGGTAGCCTCAAAGGGTGTGTAAACGATCAGGTGTCAAGGGCGGTGAGGTCTGGTCAGTTGCAATCGTCACCCTTAGGCTCGATGGAGGCTGAATGATGGTGGTCTACCCAGCGACCCCGGCCAAGCTCAGGGAGGGCGGCTGGGGCGCCAGCGTCCAACACGATCAGGACGACTCCGTAGGGCCCGGCGATCGGATCACCGTGACCACTCTCGACGGCATGAGTTGGGACACGATAACCGAAACGGTTATTTGGACGGGAAAGGACGACCGTCGCCAGGAGAGCTACGCACGCATCAGCCTAGTCACCACGAGCCGAGTTCCACAGGCGGAGCATGGCGGCAGCCGAAGTAGCGGTCAAGCGTGCCCGTATTGTGGAAACCGGCTAAAGTACGCTGACGAGATTGAGGCTGGCATGTGCCAGCTTAGCATCGCTGGCGGTGGAGGTCATTGCCAATAGGCTGCCCAGACTGGCGGCCTCCCCTTTTTCGTTAGTTCTGCGTCGGGCCCTATTCGGAGAACTGAGCATATCTCTCTGAAAAAGTATTCTCTAACCCTGTTGAGTTGCCCTGATGGTCCCAAGTAATGCGGTCACCATGCTCGATGCACCCCCGCTAACCCAAAGCGGGTCACGCTTTCCCAGACCTTTCCGAATGGAGTCTGTCGCCGCGTGCTTCGCCGCTGACCAGTCAATCGCCATAATATCGCTGCGTTCCGTCAATTGCCTTAGTGCACTGGAAGCTGCATGATCGTCGCGCCAATGGGCTTTAGCGCCTGGGATACGCTGCTCTAAGACGTGTATGACACGTTGACCGATACTTGGCCGAAGGGTGTAGAGGCCAATGGTGCCGGACCATTCCTCGATTAGGTCGACGGCGTCCGTATCGTTTTCGTCTAACTCAAAGACGCGCGGAACTTCGATGACATCGCAGAGCCCGTTGAGGATCAAGACCTGGGAAGCGTTCATCCAAGTCCTGAACGAAAGCAATCGAGCCTGTAGCTCCGACCATAGCGCCATTCTCGCGCCGGCATTGGGGGCGGGGTGAGTCACCAGCATTTCGGCGAGATCGATTAGCGCATCGATCGATCTCTTGGCTGCCAGTTCACCGAGTACCTTTCTGAAGTCCTCAAGAACTTCGGCGTAGCTAGAGTCGTCCGGGCCGATACTTAGCCATCCTTCTAGAATCGCAAGGGAAGAGCGAAAGCCCTCTACCGTCCGCGCGTCGAACAAGAGAAAGGCCGTCAATAGTGCCCTGTAGAGGGGACCGAGTTCCTGTCTGGGCCAATCGCCATCGTTGATCATCCAACGGGCAAGGTGCGGCAACGCTAGCGTTGCGTGCTGTTCATCGGATGACAGCGCTTCCTCAAGTTCCCTAACCAGTCGGTCACGATCAGAGGCCGTCTTTACGTATTCCTCAATACTGGTTTCTTCTGCAATGCGCTGTGCTAAGTCCCTGGCCGTCCGGAATTCGAGATGTGGTAGCGCGGCAAACCAGCCACTCCAGTCATTCGCTGCCCACTCCTGATATTGATGCCCGATAGTCTTGGATGGATCTGGCTCCAGTGTGTCAACGTCCACCGGCACTGTCGCATCACCACCGACGAGTGTCCTTACAACCTGGTATATGTCCAGTGACACGTGCTCTTGCTCAAGTATTTGTCGCAGTGCGATGCGCTGGGTATTGTCGAGCGGTCGGTCAACAGAGTGGTTGCGGGCCAACTCAAGTATCGAGTCAATTGGCGATTGCTGTATTTCAGCGAGTACCGAGGTCGACGGAGATCCGACTGTCAGCAGTTCTTGAAAGGCCGACCGCAAATGGGGCTCCCAACCTTCCGCAGAGACCTTGCTAAGCGCGGCGATACGCACCGAGTCGCTCCTGCAAACCGCGTCCAGAGCGAGCATTACTGCTGCCGGCCCCGGAAGCGACGGGAGAGGTTGTCGGAACAGAGATCCAGCCTCTGGCGATATGTGGGTTCGGAATTGTGCCAGGAGCGATTCCACGTCCTCGGCCCGAGAGCCTCCACCAAGGTCGATTTCAAAGAGAGCGCACAAGAGGGCGATCGTGACCTGGGGGGGGCGGCGGACTTTACACACATCAGAGAACCAGCGTTCTTCACGAAGGCCACGCCATTGCTTAAAGGCGGCATGCCAGCGGACGGTCAAATACCGGAGATTCAGCGAGTCCACGGCCCGCTGTTTCTCCAATTCCCTCAGCCTTGTACGCGAAGCCTCAAGGTCCCCAGCATTCAACGCAAGGTCAAACTCGTGCAGGATCTGAGGGGCGCTGCGCGGGAGTTCTCGAAGATCTACAGGCATGTCCTGAAGCGTCTGGATGAGCCGCTGCAGAGCGTCTACTGCTCCGGCAGTTCGACTCTGGTCCCCAAATGGTGTGGCGAAACTGCAAGACTCCAGTTGATGCTCGCTCAAGATGGAGCCGATAGGGCCTACAGTCGACCTGGGTAATCCGTCAAAGTCAGTTAGCGTCGCCCCTGCTGCCGCCATAACCAGGGGAGCCAGACGCCGCCAGACTGTTGGGTCATCCGCCACGGCACTGAACGACAGATACTGTCGGTCGGAACTGACCGCAGGGATGATCCCACCCGGTACCCGTTCATCGTCTATCGAAGCGTAGATCGCTTTCAGTTGGAGGATCTTTTGCCCTGGAGAACGAGGGCTCCAGTTAAGGTGCGGGGCAAGTTCCTCTCGCAAGGCGTCGCGTGATGCCTGGTTCGATAGGATCAACCCTAATCTCCCCAGCGCTGCTGCAATCTGATCCGCGACTCATGGATGCGCTCTGGATCCGTTTCATACATAAGATGCTCATCGTTGCGAAAAACACCGTTGTGAGTGAGATTCATTGAACCTGTGACCATGAACCGTTCCCCGAAGATTCCCTTCGCATGCAGGTCCCTATCTCGGATGAATCGGATCTCATCTTCCTGATCAAGGGCTTCTATGCGGCGTTCGAACTCGTCGTTGGTGGGGGACAAATTAGCCACAATCACGACACTACCGCCTCGAGCACTCAGCGCCCCTAGTATGGATAACAGCCTGATACCTTGATTTGGCCAAGCCGGCTGTAAAGCCGAAAAGCGGCCACCCCGATTGTCGATTAGCTCCACATTGCTGATCCACGGTGAAAGGATCCAGAGCGGCTTACTGGGAGCGAGCAACTCGAGAGCGAAGATAGACTGCAAAGCATCGCGGGGTACATCCCTTTGCCTTTGCGATGCGATGTCCCGCCTTGGATGCTGGTCGATCAAACGATCCCCTTAAGCACCACAGTGGCCACGAGCTCATGCCCCTGACGGCGGACTTGTTCAACCGTCGGATAGAGTTGTAAGAATCCGACGTCGATGGGCTCTGCCAGGGTCCGGAATAGCGCTGACTGCAAATCGTCTGCATGGTTGGACTCACTCTTGACCCGCACAACGCCTGTCCGTGAAAGGACTGCCACAAATTGTGCGTGCCAGCCTGGATCAGACACGGATATTGTTGACTCCGATTCACCAAGCAGGAGTTCTCGGACCAAGGAGGAATCCGAGAAACCAGGATCTCGAAACGGGGACCAAGACCCAAGAGTGTGACGTCGGATCTCGTGCTGTCTTGGCCAAAGCAATCCCATCAGGACCCCGGTTCGCTCCGAGCCTTTAAGTTCTACACCGGCCTGAGAGTTGAGGAACTTTCTCAGCCCTTCGCCATCCAAATCGGTACCAAGCTTTACGTCTTGGACGGCAAGACTGCAAAACACGCGCAGGTCGATCGCGATCTCGTGTCTTCGCTCCATTTCACTCCAAAACGACATTAGATCGCGCAGTAGTCGATGACTGTCGCTGGTCATGCCCGGTCGCAATAGTCGCTGGTTGATTGCCGAAAAGAAAGCGTGACCGGGCGTGATTCCGTGTCGATGTAGCAGTCCACTTAGCTCCTGCATCCGCCTGTTACGGTCCGCATGACTCTCTGCTTCCCGGGCGGCAGTCAGGGCATTCCGAACTTCGTCGTCTGATACTCCAAGCTCGACTGTAGCATTGAGGTCGCCGGAAACTACCTCGAACTCGCTTGGGATGAATTTGAACTCCAATGCACGGAAGAAAGAGCGCGGCTCGGATGCATAGGCCGTCGCAATCGCCTCGATGACGCCCGAGCCACCAATTGCAGATTCGGTTACCCAGGCCTCAGGTGGAAAGTCGGAGGACATTGAACCTTGGCGGCCCAGATCCAATCGCACAGAGTCTTCAGTAACGTGGTCTGGCGCGGTCTCAAGGACCGCAGAGCGGGCCGCCTCTGAAAGGGTCCTGTGTAGCGCGCGTTCAAGCCAGTGTGGCCATTTCTCTGGGCTTGGTGCCCAGCACTCAGCGAAGATTTTTCCGAGGCGATCTCGTACCTCGGAGTCACTCAATAGGTCCATGAGACGAGCGAGCAGGGCACTCTCACCCTGAGATGAGGAGTTTTCGTCATCCGCCCCCTCTTCCGGACGTTCCGCTTGTGGTGCCAAAGGGAGAATCCTGCTAAAGATTCTCTTGAAGCTGTCCACATCGGCATCAGAACTCAGCAATTGGTTAGCAGCACTCGCGTGGATATCTTGCTCTAGAGCGACCTCCAAAATGCCCGTTGAAAAAAGTTCGAACATCCACCCACGCAGAAATTCGTTAGCTTTCGAGGAGAGATATGGGTCCGACGCTATGAGATCGCGAACGTAGGCGGTTCGCCACGCTGCGCGTGATGGCGCCTCTTCCGCATCCCTGGCGAGACTGTCCCTGTCGAATTCCCGGAATCGCACGGCCATGCCATCGACTTCCGCCTCGTAGCCTATGGCGGCTGGTCGTCCGGGGGCGTCCGGATCCCGAAAGAGTACTTGTATCGGTTGTTCGAATCGCCCTTCCGATCGTTGTGAACTCCCCCTTAGGCGAAGGTCCGCTTCAGCTTCAGCGGCAAAGCGCCGCACGGTTAAGGGTGACCGTTGATCGTGCAAATAAAACTCGAGGCCATTGATGAACTTGCTCCAAACTGGATCATGCGCTGCTTCGATGCTGAGAGCTTTGCTCCGAGGGATGATTTGGGTTCTCCAAAGAAGCCGACCATTAGAACTTGGAAGCACGTTACCGGCGGAAGACCCCGTCGATGAGGGAACCAACGAAAGCGACATTTCCCACGGCCTGTATATGGTCAATTCTTGCGGCGATCCGTTGAGTTCAATGGCCACCTGGGTAACCCCATGAGATCGAGGTATGAAGTCACCGAGAGGCAGTTCATATCTTCTTGAGCCGTCGGTCGGTACCGGAACCCAGTGGTATATTCCCCCATGGTGAGGGGCGAACCTCCGGGTAACACGCCCAGGCGCAAGATGGCGGAGCGCTTGCTCGATCAATAGGGATTCGCTTTCTTCAATCCTGGGGCCGCTGATAGCTACTTCAGGAAGGTTCAAGTCAGTAAACAGATTCGGGGGCAAGAACTCTGGAAGCGGCCGAGGGTAGGGGCTATTCGAAACTGCGTCCAAGCCTCCCGTCGACGGGAGCGGCACGGCAGTTTTCCATTTCGTCGCCAGCCTGCGGGATAGAGTTGGCAGTAATTCCAGCATCAGCGAGCGCGGGGGCTGCCATAGGATCGCGTCGACCTCAGAGTCCTCCAACTTCAGGGCCTCTTTGAGATGATCACGAAGCAACCTAAACGAATCTGGGTCATCGCCATCGAGCAGACTGTCGATGAGTCTTCTCAGTTGGCCTTGCTGCCGAGAGGTAGCGTTGTTTTTCGTAGGGCCGTCTACCGCCCACCACCACCACCTCGAGTTGGATTCAAGGTGTGTCTCCAGCCAGTCCATGAAGGCGAAACCCGCGTGCATACGTCGGACATATCCGTTTGCAATCGGTAAGCGCTGCGGCTCGATGATGGGGTCGAACAGGCGATCATAGGTCTGGTATGTATAGCGGTCGCGTCCGTAGTCGCTTAGCACCGTTACCATCCATGGACGCATCTCTTGTGTTCGGCCTGCTCGCCCCTTACGTTGCACAAATGAAGACATTCGATAGGGCGACTTATGTTGGATGACGGCTCCTACCCGGTTGTCGTCAAAACCCACCTCTAGGGAGCCGGTGGCTACTACCAATTGACTGGTCGCACTTACCCCTGCGTCCTGAGAACTGGTGCGGGAAACTTCGAGAGAATCGGACAAGTCCCAGCCTATCTGCTCCACCGATCGCCATTGCTGACCGGCGGTCAAAGCGACCTCACCCTTCACATGATCCGACGAGCGCTGCTGCGCCAGGTGCTTATACTCAGCATCCCTTAGGTCGCCATAAAGCCGGTTAGTAACATCGAGGTCGTCGGTGAATACGAAAGCCCTATGCCCGGCGCGACCCACCGAGGGCCCAGAACTTGGATCGAGTAGCCTAGCGAGTAGAAAACTCACCTGGATAGTTGTGGACAGCAACGATGCCCGGGCAAGTGGGTCTCCTCGAAGGATCAGTTGATATTCCGCCGCTTTGGTCTCGAATTCACCGACTTCGGGAGTTACCTCTTCTATTGCGGCCTCATTAACCCCGATCACCTGACCGAGAAATGCCGGCCCCTCACGCAAAGTTGCACTGAGGCCCACCCAACGCACGGGTGACCGTACGCCCTTTCGCCACCGACGGAATACCATCGCGGCCTGGGCACCGGACATTCCCTCGTATGTATGCACCTCGTCAAGCAACATAAAAAGAGGCCTCTTCGCCCGAGCTTGGCCTATGCCGAGCAAACGACGTGTGCCTGGGTCACTCATGCGCTGGTTTAGAGTTTCGGCCGTCGTAAAGAGCAAGTCCGGAGGCTTTTTCTGGGCCGCCTGCCTGGTGAGCAAGACCTGTTCCGGATCGGTGGCGAAGTGGCAAGAGGAGTCTATGCTGCTACGCGATTCGCAAAGGAGGGTTTGCTTACCTTGCTCGATGTCCCTTTGCCACCAGATGAGGCGCGCTTTGCAATTCGGACAAACCGCGAACGGGCAAACGTAACCGCGTTCTTCACCGCTCGCGATCGGAACCTTCCACGATCTGCTTACCGCAGTGACGTCGGCACGAGTCGGAGTCAGTCCGAAGAATGTGCCGATCCGGAGTGGTCGACCGCTCCTGTTGCCAACTCTTTGAACGAATTCGAGTACCTCGCCAAACTGGTCCTTCAGCAACTCGTTGCGGGGATAGACTGAGATGGCCTTCGTCCAGTACTGATTGGGGAGCGCATGACGAGCAACGCAGATAATGGCCGGCAAGTAATAGGCAAGCGTCTTTCCTGAACCGGTTCCTGCTGATATCAGCACACCTCGGTCCGCCGAGGCATCACGAAGTACTGCTTCGGCAGTTCTCTCCTGGAATGCCGACAGAGACATGCCCGACACAAGCGATTCGGCTACCAGCACATCCTGCGGATTCAAAGACAGCCCATCCCTCAGTCGTTCAATTACCTCAATTGACGACCGATCTCGCCTGGGGAATTTCCTCTCCCGTAAATCAACACGAAAGTCGGAGACGAGACTAGGAGCGGATTGCCACGACCTGCCAGGAAACACCTGCCTCAAAGCAGTAAGAAGGCGGACACCCTCGGCAAAGCGGGAACGGTACCTGACGCCACCGCCAGGTGCGGGAATCTGAAATAGCAGGCGTCTTTCTAAGAGTTCGCCCGCCGCATCTTCGGGATCGCCTTCAACGATACCTCTGGCAAGGTACACAATCTCATCCTCAGACAGAGATGCGCTAGTTGCGCCCCACTGCAGCGACTTAATCTCGAGTCGCTCGATCGCCAGCAGCAGTGTATCTAGTTGACTCTCTGTAACCCTCTCCATCACGGGCCACGCTTAAGGATGTAGCGTAGCGATCCGAGGAAGCCATTGTGCTCTAGCCAGGTATGTACATCTTCGGTCAAGGAGTCCAAATGGGCTCCTTCAGTGGAAGCTGTAGCCAAGAATTCGGTGACGTTCTCTGGTACGCCCCGTAACGTCTGCAACCGTTCCTTCAGCAGTTGAGCCGTCTTCTCTGCCCTTTCGAAATCAACCGCACTCCTCGGTGGCTCTCCTCGCATCTCGGTCAACTCAGCGCGGATTTTGCTAATCTCCTCGATATCTTCCGCGAACTCTGGTATACGTACAAAGACGTCGACTAATTCTTCAACACCTACTGGTGAAAGACTATCGATGTGGTCTGCCCAAAGTGTCTTGAGTTCCGTCTCGATTGAACGGCAGAAGCGGATGATATCGTCTTGGTACCGCCATTTGAACCTGGAATCTTGGGGATCAGCCGCGATTGAGCCGTGATCCGCATCAAAAGCTTGTTGGTGTGACCTAGTGGTCTCAATGAGGCGCGCCGACATGTTGGGATTTATGAATGGATGAAAGTCACGACCTTCAAACAATTGAAGTCTGACAGCTTGCTCTCGCAATTTGCTGGCCAGTTCCTCCAGTTGCTCTGTCCGTGTATTGATGGCCGTGAAATCTGTAGCATGCCGTCGAAGAACTTCAATGTCTTCGATCCCATGTCGTAGGCCATCGATCCTATCAACTATGCCTCGGTCGGGCATCATTGGCGCTTTACCAGCTCAAGCGTGTTCTGTATGCCGGATAACGCATTACCAATCCGAGAGAACTGCTGATCAGTCTCTTCAGCCCCAGCAATTCCCTCTTTCTCCGATTGAACTCGTACATCGACTTCACTCAGGAACTTACCTAAGTCCAGCATAAAGTTTTCCGAAGTATGCATCGCATCTGCGCGTCGTTGACTAGCCAAGCGCGGCAATTGCATTCGAGAAGATCCGCCCGTTTCTCGCAGTTCTGACGCAACTCTAATCGCGTCGTCAAGTTGAATAGCTCTAAATTCCTCCAGGGCTGTAACGATACGGTCGGTATGTACCGATATTCCTTGATGCTCGATCGCTTCCATGAGTTGTTCGATCGAACGGACGACATCCTTGCGACTGATGCCACTCGGCATGTGCTCTCGAATTGCGCTCAGCCACTTCAGCTTTCTGGCCCGCTCTTCCTCTACGGCACCGTCAAGGTCTAGACGGATCTTGGCGTGTAGATCAAACAGCCGTTGATAGTGGCCAGGTAGATTGCTATTCAGTCGCTCCGGCGGAGGGTTATGCAGTTGCCAGTCACGACTCACCATCCGTAACGGCCCCATTATCCGCTCCGCATCGAGCATCGAACCCGAACGGCCGCCTTTCATAACAGAGGCATGCGCAATTACCAACTCGCGCAGTTCATCCTGGCGCTGGTGTATCTGCCTGTAAAGCGCCCGCCATTTCTCGGAGCGCACTCCTAGTTCACCTACTTCAGGCCATTTGTCACTCTTTTCCAATATCGCTGCGAGACGATGAGTGAGCGGAGCATCTAGCTGAGGCGGCTTGGAGGCCAAGGCCGCACCAACGCAGAGCACCTCAATAGCAGAAGCCACAGGATCCCACTCCGCCCTTGGATCATGTACGCGTCTAAGCTGAGCCACCACCTGTGATGCCCACTTCGGCAACTCCCGGCTTACTGCTAAGTACAGGTCCAAGCCATTTTCGAAATTCCAATGCCCGAAATGATCGAATATCGCAAGTCCTTGCAGTGCCAGAGCGGTCTGCAAATGCGATTCGTCGTCATCCTGTATCGGAAGTCGCAGGCTTACAAATAGATTTAGGGAATCCGTATCTTGTCCAAGAAAATCGATTCCAACCTGCTGGAAGGAGTCCCTTCTCGTCCCTCTTCCTCCGGCAAATACTGCCTTTTCTAAACCCTCGCCGTCCCAGTCTATTGCCCCAACTACAGACCGAAAAACCAGTTCCCTGAGACGATTAGTCACCCTCGTCATCTCTCGGCTGTTCGCCCATTGCTCTATGGCATCGACAAGTAATCGGACGCCTCTCGGCAATTCGGCCTCATCAGGGGTGGCGGGGTCTTTGACACCCTGCTCTTTCTCTTCTTCAGGGTCTTCTGGAGTTTCGGGATCGCCCAATTCAAGCGGCTCTAGGCCGAAGGCACGATACAGGCCTTCTGGAAGTTGGGTCGCTGTGGCCGGCGCTGCGCTCCAGAGTTCGAGCAATGCGAGATAACGCTCTGCGTGAGATCCGGTCCGTCCACGGATTTGTTTTTGAGTACTCAAAGGCAATTTAGGGCCGTCGTGGCTGTCGAGGAGTGATCGGTCAGGAAAGTCACCATCTCGAAGGGCCCGTGCCTTGATGTCACCCATCACCGGACGAAGGAAATCTCTCAATAGTTCGCGGGGACCTAGGCGTCCGTCGTCCGATAATCGACCTCGAGGTCGTGCGGCCATATTGCCCAGAGCTTGCCGTGTGAACGGGTACAGACCGACTGCGCCGGCGTCATCGATAGGTTGAGCCCCAAAGGCAGCATGACACTCAGCCCGGTAGCTGCACTCGGAACATGCATTGGGCAGCGGGATCCTGCTGCCGTCACCCCTGTTGTCTTCATACCAGCGATCCAGAACACTTTCTTCCAGTCGAATAGCGTTGAGGTAGCGGGCTGCAAACGGTGAAATTCTACCCTTCTCGTCTAAAGGAGGACGCTTATCGAGGTTTATGATGAAGTCCATGCGCGTTTGCTGAGTATCCTGTATTTCGCGCTCGTAGTAGCCGGTGGTTACGGCTATCAGTAATCGCAAGTCGCAAAGGTCGTTTGCACGTTCGAACAGGGCATTGAGCAGGGCACGGTCAATACCTTCGGTGCGGGCCAGATCCTCGATCAGCAGGACCAGTCTCTGGCCCTGTCCTCGCATGTGGCGGCGAATCTCGTTAAGCAATTCGGTCAATTCCGTGCCGGTGATGCCTAGCGTCTGCCCCACGGCTTCGTCGAGGCAGGAGTTAACCATGTCAATGGCTCGCTCCTTGTGTTCTTGATTGCCCTGCAAGGAGCGCAGTATGGCGCGAGTTGGCTTGGCTAGGTCTCTCATTCTCGTCATCGCGTAGTCGAGGTGAAGATCGGGCTCACCGAAGCGGCGACGCGCTACTCGGTCTTCGCGGGCGGAGGCACTCGTGATGTGTTTGACAAGGTCGGCAACGATACCGGTCTCTCCGGCATGCATATCCATCAGTGCCGGATCAAGCAAGAAGTCTCTCAACCCGCGCGCGAGTTCCTTGTCCACCTCATTTTCCGGGTCGGATCGCTGTAGGGCTAACGCGATCTCCGTGAGAAGTTTTAGTTCGAGTTCCCTGAAGGTGTTCCTGGAATCCGGTACGTTGACGAGCTTGTCACGAAAGCCCTCGCGCAAGTCAGTGGGCAACTCGTCAATCAGTCGTTGAACTACCCATCTGAGGCTCGTGCCTGATCGTGGAATGCTTACGATCTTCAGTTCAGGACTGTCAGGGGCATTTAGTTGCACCCAGCGAACAAGGTGTGATTTGCCGGACCCGCTGTCGCCTATGACAACTGCTCGTACGTCGCCATCACGTGCCAGGAATTCGTTCAAGAACTCTTGAGTTGACTTCTTTCCCGGGGGACGGGCGAATGTGAGAGGCTCATCCGTATGTACGGCCGTGAAGATGGATGGATGAGCCACCTCGGCCTCGATCTCCATGACACGACCGGCACGCCTAGGATCCCAGCATACGTAACGTTCAAACTTCATGGCGTGGCCTCATTCAGGCGTATATGTGAGACCCGGCGCCGTTTTGGCCACAGATCTAGAACAGTGACGACTGCATCAGCAAGCGGATTGGGCATGGACACTATCTTGCTCGACTCCAATCGAGCCAAAGCAAGACTGGTCGATCGCGACAGTCTTCCATCGGGTCGCTGTCGTTCAGGGACTAACTTGTCCTCAATTAGCTGCCGTACAATTCCGCCTTCCATGACAGAGCACGCGGTGGCTACCCTTTCGATCGCCTCGCTAAGCGGTATCTGTTCGCCGACCTTCATGGTCGCTCGCAAGGCCGACTCAAGAGCGACAGAGGGGTCGGGGACCAACGTTTCGCCTTTGCCCCTCGCCAGACGCCAACCGAAACCCAGATAAACCACCCAGTATGCAAACTGTTCACACACAGTATGGTTCTTGAGATCGAGGTCGGTCGGTTCAGAACTAAAGTCCCGTTCGACTCGGATCCGCCAGTTCTCACCGATTGTCAGGGGTTCCCGGGTATCCTGGGAGAGAAACCATGCAATAGCTGGTGCCACCCACTGCTGACCAGCATCCTCGGCAAATTCAGGTGTTAAGAGAATTTGCGCAATTAGCGACCTGACATCCTTTGCATTCGGAGCGCGCTCCGTCACGCTCCAGCGCTGTTTGTCATCACGCTCGATGATGCCCAGTCTCTGTAACTCTCGGACGACCCCAGTTATTACGACGTTAGAACGGGTGAGGGAGGAGGGAGAGAAAATCGCAAAGAGTTCGTCGTTTGACACGCTGCGGCGCCCAGAAAGATAGCGCGCCACCGCCTCGATACGGTTTGGAACCGGCTCCCAAGAGGTGACCACGCTCATCTTTCTAACTCCGCTACGAACTCACCCAAGCTCATGACACGCGCATTTGGTGGTACATCGAGTAGTGAAATCCCTGGCCTGGATGGGTGTGGGGCAGATTCGTGTATCAGCCAGATACGCTCGTGGCCGGCAGTTCGTTGCTCAAACAAATATGGCTCCAAGTCTTTTCCTTCCCCTGCGACGATTACCGTCGGGCCCGGCGGTAGATCATTCAGACCGAGTTCGCGAGCCACGAATAACGGCACTCCCTCGATATCGGCAAAGTCCTCCGCGGAAAACGTATTATCGAGGAGGATTAGATTCCGCACGCCGGAAGCCCCAACCTGCCGTAGAGCGTTTTCCTCGCGTCGCCGGGCGAGTGAACCGCTGGGGCGCTGAGAGTAAAAGACCAGGAGTTGGCCGTTCGGAAGCAGGAGACGATCCAGCGGAGAAAGCGGCGAAATCGGAGACCATGGGTGCGATGTGAGAGGAGTCTCACCTTCTCGTCGGCTCTTACCCTTCCGTCTACAGGCAGGGCAGCCGCCGCACGCGCGGCCAACCGTGACTTTGGGTACATGCAGCGCCGGATCTCCAGGTACGTCGTAGATGGGACCGATAATGTCGGCTGCACACTGTCCGGACTCGATGAATGCCGTCATTCGCTTGAAGGAGCGATCCGCTGCTTGCTTCTGGGACATTCGAAAGTCTTTTATGCGTCCATTCCAGAATGTCTTATGAAGATGCATCTCGTCAGGGAGTTCCAGCTTTACCTGGGAAGGCGCGTCATCTTCCGGGTCCTCGGCACCTGCCTCGTCTTCGGCATCTGCAGCATCACTTGCCTGGCGCACAAGCTGATGTGGCACGTCCAGCAAGTGGACACCACCTGAGGCCGCCATAAGAACCAGCGTCCGTATGTTCCACAGTGTGTTCTTGGGACCCACCATGTCGATTTCTCGGCTGTCCACTCCCGGTCTTCGGTCGACAGGCACAACGTGGATACCGGCTTCAACACGGTGGTCTTTGTGCGTAAACATCGCGCGCCAGCGGTGTTCAGCCTTCTCCGGGGTTATGAGTTGTTGCTGGCTGAGCCTCTTGGCGATCCTTTCGTCCTTGTAGGACGGCAGCAGCAGCGAAATGCTGGCGCACCCATCCCTGCCACCACGTCCGACCTCTTGGTAGAAACGATCCAACGACTCCGGTTGGCAGGCGTGTACAACGGAACGAACGTTACTGTTGTCGATGCCCAACCCAAATGCCGAGGTGCCAACAACCAGGTCAATGTGTCCGTCCTTCCAGTCCTTGATCACCCGACCTCGCTCGCTATCGGGCGTATCCCCGGTGACCTTCCCGATTCGCGAACACCCTAATTCCTTAAGTGTTCCATACCATCTCGACGCGTCCTCTCGGGTGGTTGTATAGAGGATTAGCGGACGCGGGAGATGATGGATCGCCTCCAAAACGCGGGAATCGCGTATTGATTGACTGGTGGTCTTCGCCACCCAGTATTCAACCTCCGGCCGAAGTCGAGATGCACTGACGATGCGAAACTGTTCTCCGGGGAAGAGCGTCCGTAAGACGGCGATCGAGTCATCTGTCAGGGTGGCTGAAAGTAGGACCGTCCGAAATTGTCGACTTTCGGCGAGCCTCATCAATTGATGGCGCAGGCCGGCCAGCATCTGAAAGTCCGGCCTAAAGCTGATCCCCCAACTGCCAATGAGGTGAGCTTCATCCACGACGATCGCCCGTATGAGGCCTCGTTGGGCGGCCTGGCCGAGCGGTGCCCTCAAGGCCGTGCACACAGCTTCCGGAGAGGCGAAGCATAGAGCCTGCTGACCAGTAGCGATGCGATCGCGTAGGGTTCGGTTCTGCTCCGGACTTTCAGCTCGATAGGCCATGGGCATGTCATCAAAGCCAAGCTGAAGAGATGACTGTTCATGGTCGAATGCGAGCGCCACGGTGGGAGTAACTACAAGGGTGACGCCCCTATGCTCGCCAAAGCCAAGGCGAGCCAGCGCGTGAAATACCAGGCTCTTACCTTCACCCGTAGGCAGTGAAACGACAAGGGTCGACCCTCTAGGCGCGCTCAGGGCTGCCCGAAGAGCCCTTCGCTGACCATTTGACTTGTAGGTCTCAAATCCCAGGTTCGCCAAGTAGGGATCCGGGCGGATCGCTTCGCTACGACGACGTTCGACGGCACGGGCAGCCGCGCCATCCACACCGTTTCGTGGAACATCAGGCAGCCAATCAGGAGCCCATGGGCGAGCGCTGATGAACAAGCCACCGTTCCTGGATTCCGCCACCACCCCTGACTTAGACCAGTCCTCGGCCGAGGGCATCGCCGAGGTCGACGGTACCCATAGCGGGACGTCCTCTTGGCGGAGCACGTGTCTAAAGAGGACTGATAGATCAACTGGAGATCCTTTGAATTCCCCTATTAATGCATCAAAGAGTCTCTCAATTGCAGGTGAATCTTCAGGTCTAGGGATATCTTCGCCACGCATTAGCCGGCGAAGAGTTTCGAAGGGATGAATTGAACTAGCGCTCGTCAAGATGACAGGCTCGGAGCATCCCGTGACACGACGTACGCCCCCATAGCCTCGAGGCGAAGGCGGGGAGAGGCGGCGACAGTTTGGAGATCCCGGATGACCATTTGCCTTCTGGCTATCGCAGGGTCAGTTTCGCCAAGGGAATGTAGGGCGCTCATCCGTCGGTTGAGGCTCGCCTGTTGAATGGCCAGTACGTCCAAAGTAGCGGTCTTACTGTTGTCCAATCGCTCAACGAAATCGTGCTCCTGTCTCAGGAGCGTCTCTGACTGTGCTCGAACTTCTCGACAGAGAACTGCAAAGCGGTCGCGGCCCACGATCGACTCGATCAAGTCGGGCCGGGATCCAAGGTTGTGGTCGACATTGCGATCGTAGTCCCGCTCCACGATCTTCAACAAGAGTGGGTCCCTTACTTCCTGCATATTCGTGTCATAGGTCCGAGTTTCCAGCCATGGAACAAAAAGGTCGCGGGCAGCCCGCTGGACCGCTGGGAACGGAACCGAGTCGTGCGATTCAAGCAGTTCACGGAGTCTCTCCTCGTCCAGTTCGACGACGTATGTGAGCCGAAACCCAAGCCACTCGCCGCGCGTTGACGGCCATCTGGCGTCCGGGCGCCAGGTGGCAAACACAGTTCCTCGGTCGTCCCTTCGCATCAGGCGGACCATCTCATCTACAAGAGAGAAGCCCGGTCTCACCAGGCGGATTTCCGGGTTCGCAATGGCGGTCCTTCGATTGTAGGTCAGAGGTCGCCCAAGTGCAGATTCAAACCTCTCTTTCCATCCTGGCCGCTCCGGAATGCGCGTGCGCGGGGTCCATTGCAGCCGGTGAGAGTCTCCCGAGAGTTCCTTTCGTTCAAATCCAAGGGCTTCACAGAGCCAACCCTTTAGATCCACCTCAAATCTGTGCTCTTGGCTCTCAGCGTCGCGCAGGCGCTCAAATGCATCCAGGCCTTCGCGGCTCTCAATGTCTAACTCCTCCAGTGCGTATCGTTGATCGAGACGGTGACGCTCCGCCTCCAGAGCCGTTCTGATCCCGTCCGTCAACTGCACCAAGCCCGCCGCTCCCCTTCGGAAAAGCTCGAGACGAATGCGGTCCTGTAAGTCGTCCAAGAGGAAATGGACATCAGATATCGACCTCGAGTAGATTCCGAACCCCTCCTCTAGTAACTCGTGCCAAGCCAGCCAATAACTACCTGGCTCGTGGCTCGGCAACATGACGTATGTCGGTATTTCGGGCAGCTTTCGTCCCAATCGATCTAGCCTTCCGATACGCTGTTCGACCCTTTCGGGTGCCATAGGTAGATCCACGTGGAACAGGCCGTCCGCTGCCTGTAGGTTGAGGCCTTCCTCAGATGAGCGATCTGCAACCAAGATTGCTGGCCAACGACTTTCGACGAAACTCCTTACCCTTTCCTCTATATCCGACTGGCGGAGTTCGGCCGTTACCGAAACTACAGTGGTTGGGCGAAGTACGTAGAGTGCCGATTCGAGTTCTTCGGCGAATTCGGTCGATGACGTAAAAGCCACAATTCGCGGGTGATCACCTTTGGCGCGCTGCGAGAGTTCGTATAGGGCTGTCCTCAGGATGTCGACGCAAAGCTGTAGCCGAGAGGCGCCTCCCTGACCACGCCGGCAAATTGACAACGACTCGCGGTGCCAGTCCAACTCCCCGACAAATGCTTCCTGGTCTCCCTTCCTTAGCGCAGACAAACGAGATTGCAGGGTGGCAGCGTAGGTTTCCAGCCCGCAGCCCATAGCTTCCACAAGATGCTGGAACATTATCGAAAGGGGGTGCTCGCTTTCGGACGTCGCCGTTTCCAAGGCGTCAGCACGCCATTGCTCCAGCCGGATCACCAAGTCACTGATCCTTGGGTCAGGATCGCATTGTGTTGCCGCAAGCGGACATGAACGTTGGCTCCAACCGGCATCTGTCCTACGGGTACGCATGATGCGTCGATCAAGCCTGTACGTATCAGAAATGTGGAAACGCAAATCGCGAAGAGCCGCACGCTGCTCAACTCTGCCAAGATCTGGCGAGAGCAGTGCAGCGCTGAATCTGGTAATTGCGGGGTCGTCTGTCAAGAGCGCGGCAATCTGCTTGACGGTAGATACCAGTAGTGGCATGGGGACTTCGGGATCTAGAGCGAGGGCTAGTTCCGCGTAGCGCTGCCGTCGATCGAGTCGCGACCGGAAGCCAACAGTGTCTTCGACCGGATACGAAACCGGGTCAATCAGATGTAGCAGGGCGAGTGTAGCGGCCTCGTCGCTGAGAACCGGAGTTGCGGTAAGGAGGAGTATTCTTTCGGCGCTGTGCGCGAGCTTAGCCAAACGGCGGTAATCTTCGGCAGCGGGTCCCTCCCGGGAAATAACGTGGTGTGCCTCATCGATCACAAGGAGATCGCAGTTCTGTCCGCGGCGACCGAGTTCAGCGATGCTGGGCAGATCACAAAGCTTGACCTGATCTCCATCAATTGCGACATCAAATTTCTCGCGCAGTTCTTGTTCCCACTGCCAGAGCAGAGATGTAGGTGCCACGACTGCAACACGCGAAGAAGGCATGTCCGTCAAGAATTGCCGAATCACGGCCCCCGCCTCGATGGTCTTACCTAGTCCGACTTCGTCCGCGAGGAGATACCGCTGAACCGAGTCCTCGCTAACGCGGCGCACTATGTGCACCTGGTGTGGCATCAGATCTACGCTGCCGGATACCAAACCGCTGGCGCTGGCTGCAGCGTTCAGTTGATTGAGGGTGCTCCCTAGGGCTCGGAGACGCCGATCGTAGAAGTACTGTGATTCGATTGCTCCCGCAGCCAGAGACTCGGTAGGGTCCCTGATTGGAGCAAAGCACCTGACTACAAGGTCGCGCTCCTGAACTAGAAAGCGCTCTCCTCCTTGCATTCGCACCTCGTAGGCGACTCCATCCTCGCCTGCCGCAGAGTCATAATCGACGATCCTCCCGGTCGACCAACTTCCGCTTCCCTCATCGAACTGGTAGACGCGAGTGTGCCGGGACAGTATCGCTCGGTCTAACTGCGCCGGCTTGTACTCATGGGTCACCTGATCGGCCAGAGAGTGGACTATTCGGACGAGAGCTCGATCCTCGGTCAGTTCGATTAGCTTCCCCAGCACCGCACGATCGTAAGTCCATACGAAATTACCTTCCCGTAGAGACGGCCGGGCCCTGCCTAGAGACGCTCTTGAAGGCCTGGGTTTGGTCCCCTTTCCGCCTGCACGACCGACCCTGAGGGAGAAGCGTCGGGCTCCACGACATTTGGGAAATCGCGGGCACCCCCAAAACGTTGCTCCGGCCCTAGACCCTCGCTGTGTCACCTTGAGTTCCATAGCACTGCCACAGTTCGGACAGTCCGGAGTCTCAAATTGCTCATAGTTCATAACAAAGGTCTAGTTCAGCGACTTCCCTCAGGCGCGCAGATGATTCTAAGGCAATGCCCAGGCAGGCATGCGGCCGCGCCCTTGCCATTCGGCTTCGAAATCGGAGTCAACCGACCGCCCAGCATCAGTGTCTTCGGCCAACCCCTTGCCAAGTTGCCCAAAGTATGAGATGAAGGGATTCGACTTGACATGCGTTTACGTTTCTCGGCCCAAGAGCGAGGGACGTAATCACCGCTTCTCGGGAAGGAGTTGAGAACAATGGCAACGTACGTGCCCGCCATGCGCGCTCGTATCGGCGTAACCGAATACTTCGTCTCTGTAATGACGCTTGGAGAGGCCGCCAGGATGATCGAGTACGCGGAGGACGTCGACGGATGGACATCGGAGACTCCCCCCGAATTGAAGCTACAGCGGAAACTCAATACACAAAGGGTCGAGAAGGAAATGGTCCCGTATCTCGTATCGAACGACGATCACTTCTACTCTGCCCTGACGGTCGAAGTGAGAAAGGCGTTTCGGGACGGGGACAGTAGCCTCCATTTCGAGTCCAGTGCCAAGTTCCCGGGATCGATCGAATTCGGTCAGTTGACTTTTGACGGCACGGAAACGCTCTATGCGCTCGACGGCCAGCACCGGCTCAAATCCATAGAGTTCGCAATTAGGCAGCGTCCGGAACTCGCATGCGAGCACGTTGCCCTCATCCTGGTGCCATTTGCCGATATCTCTAAGTCTCAGACACTGTTCAGCGATCTCAATCGCAACGCAAAGACGCCCTCTAAGTCCATTTCACTTCTCTTCGCGCACCGTGACCCGCACGCTCGCATTGCCAAGCGTGTCTCGGAGGTCAATCCACTACTAAAGGGGCGCATGAACCTTGAGAGCACGAGCCTTTCAGCCAATGCCCGTCAGTTCATGACACTCTCGACTCTGTATGAGATGGTCCGAACCCTCTTGGGAGGTATCGACGGCGACATCACCGAGCAGGAAGAGGAGAGACTCTCCGACGAAGTGGCAGATGTGCTCGAGTGCTTGACAAATGCCATTCCCGCCTGGCGGATGATCCGTGATGACGAAGAGCATCCAGCGTATCTGAGGCAGCGCGTATTGGTCTGCCACGGAGTCGCTCAACGAGCCCTGGCCGAACTTGCCAAGCGAGCACAGGTGCAGGCTCCGTCGGAATGGCGACAACTCCTCATGCGTTTGTCCGATCGTACAAGTGAAGGGCAATATATGGTAGATTGGCGGCTCACGAACCCAATATGGCAGCATGTTGCTCTCCAGGGCGGCCGTGTCAACAACACGTCGACGTCCATTCAACTCCTCGCTGATGAACTCGGGCTTGCCATCGGTGTCGGCCACGGCAAAGGCTAGCGAGAGAAGATGGCGGGTCTTTCGCATCCAATTTCTCTTCCCGGGCGCACGGCTAAACGAGAGCCCTCCCTCCTTACCCGGTCGCACATGTGCCTCTTACGATAGGCTGGGGCAACTGGCCAGCGGCGGAGTTACTGGGTGGATGCTTAGCCTGCCTGCACTATCGCAAGGAGATCGTGGTACGGCCCCGGCGCTTCCACGATACGACCGTCAAGCGCATATTCGAGTCGACAATCCCAAGGGAAGCTACGTAGTTCTCCTGGAATGCGTCGCAGTATGCCCTCACTAAAGCTGTCTCGCCTCTCATCCGGCGAGCCGGAGATCTTCGCTTCCATTCAAGGGGAAGGCGTCTCGTTAGGGACGCCGAGCACGTTTGTCCGCCTATCTCTTTGCAACCTAGCTTGCGGATGGTGCGACACAAAATACACCTGGGACTGGAGCAATCATGACCCCGCGGTAGAGATTGCGAACGTTGAATGCTCGGAGGTCGCAGCCAGAGTGAGTGACTTAGGTATGACAAACGTGGTCATTACCGGTGGCGAGCCGCTAATGCAACAGGTACCGCTCTCGGAGTTGACGGCCGAACTCTTCCGGACGGGACACCGCATCGAAGTGGAGACAAACGGGACCTTGACTCCGAATGAGGCCGTGCAATCCCATGTCGCACAGTGGAACGTGTCTCCAAAACTTGCGAACTCAGAGAACTCAGAGGCGCGGAGGCTGGTCGATGGACCACTTAGTTGGTTCGCGGCCTCGGACGACGCGTGGTTCAAATTTGTTATCGAAGCTCCGTCGGATCTGCCCGAGGTTGAGTCACTCCAGACTCAGTATGGCGTACCGAGCGAACGAGTAATCCTGATGCCGCAGGGAATCTCAACTGGCGAACTTCGTGAGCGCTCAGCATGGCTCGCAGAACAGTGCACTAGGCGAGGCTACCGGTTTTCCACACGCATGCAAATCCTGATTTGGGGAGATGAGCGTGGTCGATGAATGGCGGTGGGGGCGATCCGGAACGTAGTTGCAACCTTGAAATTGGTCCAGCGCCTCCCCCATCCGAGCCTACATGGCCGCGTTGGGGTATGGGCCTAGCAGACTAAACGAGCCAAGAGCCTGTGAGACGCCGGCGAGTCCTTGTTGTCAGCGCTTGCTCGAAACGCAAGCTGACAGTCCATCCCGATAGGGCAAATGAGGATGCACCGCTGTCCGCCCGCGAACGTTACGCAGGCCGAGCGCACATCCGCATCAGAGGGGCCATCGACCGGTGGCGCCAAGACCAAGGCGGGCCACGGAACCCAGTGGAATGGTTAGTCGTATCGGCCAAATTCGGTCTGGTCGAGGAGGCTGCCCCTGTACCGTTCTACGATGCGACACTAGCAGGCTTAGGTCTTGGGGAGGCACGAAGTAGGGGCCGTGACCTAGGTTTGCCCGGAGGATTGCGGGCAAGGCTCCCAGAGTTCGACACCGCTATCTTCGTCTTGCCGCTTGTCTATCTCCACGCAGTTGGCGCCCCATTCGAACTTCCCGGCACGCAGGTATACTTCGCGTCCCCAAGCTTCGACACGAGTTCTAGAGGCCTGTCGGTTGTGCACTGCGGCAGAGAAGTTGCACGTGCGCTTAGAGTGTCGCCAAGAGAAGTTGCTTCTGCGCGATTTGAACTCTTCGTTGATGACGTGCTGATGCAGGGACTTCGTCCGACCTTGTGCAAATGGCTGCGCGTGGATAAGAAGAGAGTATGAAATTCTTCCTTCCCGATTGGGATGATCGTGTCGACCCAGGATACGACTTCCTGACTGATCGGATGACGCTAGTACGCGACCCGTATGCGGACGATCTCTACGCCCATGAACTCTTCGAAGACCGCATATACGACGGGATCTTGGTTTCGCGCATGGCACTTTTCCGTTCGGGGCGAAAGCGCGATCGAGTCGAACGAGAGGGGATGCGGGCCTACTTGCGCATGCCAAACGATCTGGAATTATTCGGCGACTGCGGGGCATTTGGCTATATAGACCAACGAGAGCCTGCCTTTTCCACGGAGGATGTACTACAGCACTACGAGAGATTGGGCTTCGATTACGGCGTTTCCGTAGATCACATAGTTTTGCCTGAGTTCGCAGATCAGCGTTCCTACCGTTACAACCTGACCCTCCGAAATGCTGAAGATTTCTTGCGTCTGCACCGAGCCGGAGATTTCCATTTCACACCGGTGGGCGCGGCCCAGGGCTGGGATGAGATTACCTATGTCGAAGCGGCAAGAGGCCTCATCGAGATGGGTTATTCCTACATAGCCATTGGAGGGCTCGCCAGAAGCGGCACCAGAGAGATCGCCCACACCCTTAGGTCAATCTCTGAAACAGTCGCTGGACGGGCAAGGGTGCATGTCTTCGGTGTAGCTCGAGCCTCCCTGTTACCTCTGCTACTTGAACTCGGCATCAATAGTGCGGACAGCGCTGCTCCCCTTCGACAGGCCTGGCTCGCGGCGAAGGACAACTATTACACGCCTGACGGCGCGTTTGCGGCCATACGGATACCGGTAGCCAAGGAGGGTCGTGCTCTTAATCATTCACTTGTTGGACGAAGCAAGGTCGCCTTCAAAAACTTGAAAGAAGCCGAGCAAGAAGCCTTGAATGCGGTTCGCGCCTTTGCCGCGCGGACAGTCGGGATAGGTGACACAATGAAGCGCATCAGAAGCTACGACTCAATGCTTGCAGCCAGACCCTACGAAAGCGATTCGCGGAAGCGATATAGGCTCTACAGTGACCTTCTTAAGCAACGGCCATGGGACCGCTGTCCCTGTCCGATTTGTAAGGAACTAGGGGTTGAGGTCGTGATTTTTCGAGGGAACAACCGAAACAGACGCCGTGGTTTCCACAACCTCTGGGTCCTGCGCCGTCGAATCGAGACGGCGCTTGGCATGGACGTACCGAAGTGGACCCGTACGCGACGACCGGTCCAGGCTATGTTCAACTCATCCTAGACCGGGTGACAGTTCAGCAGAGCGGGATCCTTGTCGCAATTGATAACCTCTGCCGGATGGTGCCACCAGCAACGTTGCCCGAGGCAAGCGGTAAGACGGGTCGAAGAAACTGGCGAACCGCTACCACTACGTTAGCGGCGCTCGTTTCAAACTCTTCCCAGCGGAATAACAGTGATGCGAGGTTCTGAATGGTAGATGAAGATCAGGTTCGTAGGAATCCTGAACGTTCTAAGTCTCCTCGGTTCCAAACGCCTTCTCATAAGGACCTATGGTGGCCATTATTGGTCGGCATAGGCTCAACTGTTATTGGTACTACAATTATTAGATCATTCGAGGACTTCACGGATCTGTTGACGTCTAGAACACTCGAAGCAGGCATTGCCGTATTCGCATATACGTTCGTGGTGTTGGTGATCATGCTGATGATTCAAACCAATACGGGGAGAAATAGGAATGATGCCTTGTTAGCGCGAAACTTGCTAATGCACGAGGAACGAATGAGAAAAAAATATAGCCTGTCTATGTCGTGGGAACGCATGTCCAGAAGGGCTTACAACTTAGCGAATCACATTGAACCTACGAGCTACGATCGTCTTCTGGCAGCGAGAGACGATATGGACAGACTGCATGGACATGCGGACGAGGCTGGCTTATGGGAAGCAATGCAAAGGGGTGAATCGTTCAACGCCGAGTGCTGGAGGTGTGGTGAGCCAAGGTTTAGAGAGAGAGGCTAAAGGGGAGCGCTCTTCGCTAGGTTGTGGTCGAAAAGAAAGGTCGAGTCTTGACGGTCCCAAGAGCCAGCCTCTCGCTGTGGTCCTAGTCAAGTTCCTTTGACCTCGACGACATCCGCCTCAATCTCGACCGGCCTCCAGTCCTCCTCCACCGTCTCCGGCTCTTCCTCCTCACCGTTGACGATCCTGCGGGCCAGGGCCATCAACAGGTCGTCGCCCTCGTCCCCAAAGGCGGCGAGCCCGTCCTCCGGCAGTTCGCCCTCGACTGCGAGGGAGTTCTGCAGCTTCCTGGCCACCAGCTTCAGGGCGTGGGCCTGGAGGGTGTTCCGATAGGACATGAAGGCAACCCTGACGGGTTTCGCTTGGCCGATGCGCCATGCCCGTGCGAGGCCCGTCTCACGGTGTGAGCCAACCAGCGTCAGTCTCTGTCTGGGGGCGCTATGGTTCGTCGCGTGCTGAGAGTTCGGCAGAGATTCCGAAATGGTCGGATAGCCTGAGATCGCCGTTCATGTTGCTGATCACGCCCAGGGACTCCGCAGCAAGGTCATCGGTGAGGATTATGTGGTCGATGCTCCTTCGCCCCTGGTGGCCGAGCGTGGAGGTCGCCATCGTCATCCCATCCGGTATGGCCCTCCTCAGCGCCATGCGCAGGTCTACCGGCGCATGGCCTCGTTGCGAGATACGCTGGTTGAAGTCCCCCATGACGATGAGGCGGTCGGGGCGGGTACGTGAGAGCACGCTGGCAAAGCCTGCCAGGTAATCCCGATGGTCCTCCCACGTCTTCCGCCCGTCTTCGGAATCCCGGACCCGCGAGCCCGACCAGGGGATGCAGACCCCGATAACGGTGACCCGGCCTATCGACGTGTCCGTGACACCCGCAACGAACCTGCCCGGCGGCATCGACCGTTCTCCCACGTCGTCGACCCCCTCCCACGGCCGTTTGGACCAAAGCAGCACCTTCCTGCGGCCCTCCTTGATCGGGTACCCGTAGTCTTCCTGAGAACAGATCGTGTGCCCGTCTCTCGCAAACAACCCCAAAACCGCCTCGGTGAGGCAGACGATCTCAGGATCATGCCGCTCTATGCGCCTGCGGATCTCGACCGATCTTGGCGAGCGGGACGTCGCCCACTCGACGTTCCAGTTGACAAGTCTCAGCGGCATTGCACGTCGTTCCTACTCTCCCCCGGAATTGAGTTGACCGTCATCGATTTTCGTCTCCCCTCGCCGGATTGATCCGGCCTGCCCGATTCTCACTGTACCGTCAGGAACACGGGCTTTTTGCCGATGTACTCGAGAACGCCCCGGACCCAATCCACCGTCGCATCAGACGTTTCCGGGCCGGTCAGCACATCAACGCGTGGCGCCAGATGCGGTGGGTCGCCCCACCTGGTCACAACGACCCTGTCCGGCCGGCTGGTTGAGGTGGCCAGCTGGCTCAGACCAAAGGATGCCCCGGTGCTCGCAAGAACGGCCCGGGTCGGGCAGTGGCGGTCGAGCTCGGCCATCACCCTGCGCTTGAGCTCAAGATCATCTGCCATCGCCTCCACGGCGAAGCCGACTTCGCCCATGGCGTCTGCGACAGCCGTGCCGGGTACCAGGTGCTGCCGGGCGTGCTCCGCTGTCCATCGATCCACAATTCCCTCTTCTACTTCGAGAATTCCGAGCGCACTGCGGACATCGTCGAGCGCCCTGCATAGATACTCGCGCGAGGACTCGACGAGCACGACTCTGAAGCCTCCGAGCGCGAGGGACAGCGCAATCCACTGACCTTCATCCCCCACGCCGACCACTGCGGCATCGCCCACTGGTTGTACGCCTCCGTTTGGCATCTACGCTCCCCGCGAGCGTGGCCGCCGCGGCGTCATGAGACCTCGATTTCGATGCGACAGTGGTCGCTGGGCCCCCAGTGGTCCGGTCCGTTCAGGGCACGCACAGGGTTGAGAACCGCTGGGGTTTCTGTCTTGAGGGTAGGGGTGCAACCTGTCAGGTCCGCACGCGCGTCAATTCCGTATCCTTGCGGCCCAGGGTCAAACTCAGCGCCCACTCGAACAGTGACGCCGTTGTCGGGCCGGGGCTTGCGGCTGCTGTCGCCAGGCTCTCAAACCAGGGGGTCGTGCACCTGGCCGAGCAGTTGGACTCCTCCGTGCACTCGTTTTGGTCCTGCTTAGAGGGGTGGTCGGACTAGGCCTGGCGAGTTCTCGGGCGGCCGCGTCGCCTGCGCTCGCTTAGCCAGAAATAGATGGCATCGTCAGTGCGTCTAATCTCGATGTCTCTTCCCGATGTGCGGGCCGCGTCTCCCAGCCTGCGTCTGACCGTCGAGAGAGTTTCTCCCTCGGAGGCGACCGCCTTGCCGGCGGACCCGGGTGACAGCCCATTCACACTCTCGAGATACGCGGCCAGTTCTTTTTGTCTCTTGCCACCGCCGGTGAGTCTCCGGGCTTCCTCGACGGACGTGGTCGTGAACTGTGGCATTGCTTTGTCAGCCTCCAGCATCGGATTTGGCAAGGCAAATGGTATGTCAAACGCGGGGAGTGTGGCACCTAATCTGCATGGTGACGCAAACTCCATCGCCTACGTTTTGACGTCCTAAGGAGTGACGGGATACCGGAGAGGAATTCATGCAACAGGTTCGCCTTTGGGAAGTGGTCTCCGACCGAGAGCTCAGGGAGATGAGCAGCGCCTCGATCGATTCCGAATCACGGCTGGAGGGCTTGCTGGTAAGCGAAATCTCGCTTCTCGATCCGGATCTGCTGGTCATAGGAACGCGAATACGAACGAGTTTCGGCGGGGAGATAGACATACTGAGCCCGATAGAGCCGGCAACACCGTAGTAACCGGACTCGAGAGGACCAATTCATCCAGGTGGTCATCCAGCCCTAAGATGCCGCCTCGATCGAAACGAAAATCCTTTTCAGTTTGGTTGAGAACTGCGTGACCACCCTGACGTCATCGAATATCGCTGATCGTGGCGTTTCGCTGGCGCCAAGGTTATCCGCAAGCCAGTCTTGCGCCGCCTCGCTATCAGCTGGTGCAAGCACGTCGAGCAGCGCGGTGAAGATCATCACCACTTCCTCAGCCTCCGCTCGTTGAGGATCGATGAATAGCTCGACAGCTTCCGTGCGTCCGTGTCCGTCGTGGAATATATCGATGACATAGGCTGGTCCCCCATTCCTGAAATTGGCCATGCCGGACCGCCACTTATCGGTATGCGTATCAAACCTGATTCCGCCGAACGACGCCTCGATCGCCTGCGGGTTGACGGGAAGGGTGGGCGTCCTGTGGTCGAGATCGGAAGCGTGCTCGCCTCCCGGGGGTGTTGCCTCGCTGATGGTCCTGTCATGCGCTGGATCAGTGCAGGCAATGAAGACAACGGCCGACAGGAGGATGGCCGCGAGCCGTGTGGTCCATTTCCTCACGTGAACCCCCTCGTAGCACGGGACGGAACCACTTGCCACGGGGGGTCCTCGGCCCTCGCGGGCCACACGGGGGCATGAAAAGTCGTGTCCCCGTCCCGTGGAATCTACTCACCCACGTCGCGGACGGATCGCGGTGCTGCCGTGGCGGGGCAGGGTTAGCAGTCGAGATGACCAATGGTGAGAGCCACGATTGCTCACTCGTTTCCGCCTTCGGTTGTTTCCGGTGCATTGATGACGTCCCGACCTTGGCTCACACTGGCGTCAAGTGTTGTGGGGAGCGCCTCCAGGTGCGGGTTGCTCAGAACCGCCCCGATGCACTCCCGGCTCCCGCCAACGTAGGTGTCGTACAGGTCGATGTCAGTCGCCACGCACCAGGCCCGATCCTCCGGCCACCATATGTTCGGCGAGTCGCCCCGGAAAGGCCAATCACCGGTGATAAATGCCATGATGGAGTCGACGGAACCACGGAACAGCAGGTAGTCTCGCCCTGGTGCTCTTACCCTGGCATTTGCCTTGTAGAGGCGCTTGTCGATGTTCCCATAGCCTTCCCAGAGGCAGAAGTAGCAATTGTCGGGAGTTGCGGTAAAGCCCCTGAGCGCCTGGACAAGGGCACTGCATTCCGCTTCGGGGATTGACCCAACCCGCGGATGGGAACCCCACGGCGGATCTTCGTACATGACGCCGGGGTCTTCACCCAGACCCGCGATGCGGTCAAACTGCATCAGGGGATGGACGGTTCTTCCCGTCCACGAAGCCACCGTAGTCCATCGGACCGGTCGCGCCTCGTCACCGTCCAGATAGGCGGGATGAGGTACCCGGGCATAAGCGGGGAACCCATCCGGAAGCAGGGACCGCAACGTCCCGAAGTTCGACAGGCTCTCCTCCACCCACCTGGCCTCCGACACGTCCTCGGAGAACTCCACACCATCAGGAGCAAGCTTCGTCATGTGGACCGATCGCGTGCATATGTGATCGAATTTCAAGCAAAGCAAGTCCAGTCTGGGGGCGATACGGATTGGGTTCCAATTGATGTGACGCTAATGGCCGACAGTTATACCTACGGTGACTATGAAGTCCTTGGACCAGGAGCGGACAAAGAAAGAGAAGACTGGACGCAGGTTGTCCTTACAGGCGATGAAGACTGGAGTGGTGTGGATAAGCCGATCGTATTCAGTTTGTCGCTAGAGCTGGTGTGACGGGTCTATCCCCGCGTCTGCGGGGGAACCGCCGACCCGTACACCGCCCCGGCAGACGACCCAGGTCTATCCCCGCGTCTGCGGGGGAACCGATCGGGCGGTACTATCCATTGCGATCATAGCCGGTCTATCCCCGCGTCTGCGGGGGAACCATGGCGTTGCCCATCCGGTCTATGCCGTGAGTGGGTCTATCCCCGCGTCTGCGGGGGAACCTCGGCGACGGACTTGATGTTGGAGATCGACTTCGGTCTATCCCCGCGTCTGCGGGGGAACCTTCGTGCCATTTGCGGGCGTCCGCTTCCAGCCGGGTCTATCCCCGCGTCTGCGGGGGAACCATCGGCGTGATTCTGCTGGGGGTCCTGTCCGTGGGTCTATCCCCGCGTCTGCGGGGGAACCGCTCGCGCTCACCAGCTCGCTCAAATTGCTCGAGGTCTATCCCCGCGTCTGCGGGGGAACCGGCGGCTTCCCGGGGCGAGTGAAACCGGGAGACGGTCTATCCCCGCGTCTGCGGGGGAACCTGCTACCTCGCGGCGGGTGTCCCTCCTGGCATCGGTCTATCCCCGCGTCTGCGGGGGAACCTGCTACCTCGCGGCGGGTGTCCCTCCTGGCATCGGTCTATCCCCGCGTCTGCGGGGGAACCCTGCTAGGGAAGAACGAGATCGACGCGTCTCAGGGTCTATCCCCGCGTCTGCGGGGGAACCGATCTACCCCGGGGAGCCGGCCAGCTCAAACTAGGTCTATCCCCGCGTCTGCGGGGGAACCGTGATCCCCCAGGCCGCCCGAATCCAACTGATAGGTCTATCCCCGCGTCTGCGGGGGAACCGATCTACCCCGGGGAGCCGGCCAGCTCAAACTAGGTCTATCCCCGCGTCTGCGGGGGAACCGTGATCCCCCAGGCCGCCCGAATCCAACTGATAGGTCTATCCCCGCGTCTGCGGGGGAACCGAACCGGCCTTTTGTAGTGGAATCGCGCCCCGAGGTCTATCCCCGCGTCTGCGGGGGAACCCCAGGAGGGACACCCGCCGCGAGGTAGCACTCGGGTCTATCCCCGCGTCTGCGGGGGAACCACTCGGGTGGCTATCTCTGTCTGCTTGCTAAGGGGTCTATCCCCGCGTCTGCGGGGGAACCGGCGTCCCCGCTCTGGCGAATAGACTCGAACCAGGTCTATCCCCGCGTCTGCGGGGGAACCAATCTCTGACAGCTGCAGGGCTAAGGTTGCTAGGGTCTATCCCCGCGTCTGCGGGGGAACCACCTGATGCGTGCGCTCCCGGGCCTCAGTGCCGGGTCTATCCCCGCGTCTGCGGGGGAACCAAGACCTGGGGGGAGGACGGCTGGACCGTCAAGGGTCTATCCCCGCGTCTGCGGGGGAACCGTTTCGCGACCGCGCGGCGTGCCCAGCAGGAGGGGTCTATCCCCGCGTCTGCGGGGGAACCTATCAAGTGTAGCGTTTGGTCGGGTGCAACATAGGTCTATCCCCGCGTCTGCGGGGGAACCGCTGAGCCGGCCCTTGACTATGTACGTGTCCAGGGTCTATCCCCGCGTCTGCGGGGGAACCTGATATCGCGGGTCTTCAAGTCCACCCCTCGGAGGTCTATCCCCGCGTCTGCGGGGGAACCTCGAACCTTCGGTCCTGACGCTCGGCCCAATCAGGTCTATCCCCGCGTCTGCGGGGGAACCGACCTCATCCTCGTGCTGAGTGCGCTGCTGAAGGGTCTATCCCCGCGTCTGCGGGGGAACCGCCACGCTCCCGCAGTCGCTCGATCGGGGGGGAGGTCTATCCCCGCGTCTGCGGGGGAACCTCTCGGGGGCCCCTTCAGTGACCAGCTATCGACGGTCTATCCCCGCGTCTGCGGGGGAACCCACGGACCCCTGTAGCGACTGCGACGGGAACCAGGTCTATCCCCGCGTCTGCGGGGGAACCGGTTCCGTACGCGAGACCCTGTCCAATAAGCCGGGTCTATCCCCGCGTCTGCGGGGGAACCTTGAGCGGGACTCGACGAGCCGTGCCATCAAGCGGTCTATCCCCGCGTCTGCGGGGGAACCGGCGTGTCCACGGCGGGGACCGCCTGGCCCACGGGTCTATCCCCGCGTCTGCGGGGGAACCGGCGTGTCCACGGCGGGGACCGCCTGGCCCACGGGTCTATCCCCGCGTCTGCGGGGGAACCGACCTATCGGGCGTTCTTCTGGCTGATATCGACGGTCTATCCCCGCGTCTGCGGGGGAACCAGGGACGCGCAGCGCGAACGGAACCGGGACCGCGGTCTATCCCCGCGTCTGCGGGGGAACCGGAACTCTGCGGGTTGGTAGTAAGGGAGCTCTGGGTCTATCCCCGCGTCTGCGGGGGAACCCTTTGCAAGCGCGCTGCCCGAGGGTGCCGTTCCGGTCTATCCCCGCGTCTGCGGGGGAACCCGGGTGAGCTCCTGAAACTCGGCGGATGTCGCCGGTCTATCCCCGCGTCTGCGGGGGAACCGCAGGCGGCATAATGGCAAGAAACTAGGTAGTCGGTCTATCCCCGCGTCTGCGGGGGAACCACCGGCCGCGACGTTCTCTAGGACTGTGTCATCGGTCTATCCCCGCGTCTGCGGGGGAACCTTGCGCACCATCGCTATGTCCGTGCCGGTCGCGGGTCTATCCCCGCGTCTGCGGGGGAACCTCATTCACGTAGTGGTCAAGTGAGTCGGCAAGCGGTCTATCCCCGCGTCTGCGGGGGAACCTGACGGCGCCGGTATTGACGGGAAACACGCTGAGGTCTATCCCCGCGTCTGCGGGGGAACCTTGCGCACCATCGCTATGTCCGTGCCGGTCGCGGGTCTATCCCCGCGTCTGCGGGGGAACCACCACCCCGAGCTGATGGTGGGGGCCCTTTTCCGGTCTATCCCCGCGTCTGCGGGGGAACCCGTCGGCAATCCCCTCGGGCCGGACCTGTCGTTGGTCTATCCCCGCGTCTGCGGGGGAACCTCTAGTGGCGGCCACCACGGGGATCGTCGATGGGGTCTATCCCCGCGTCTGCGGGGGAACCGTATCGCTGGCAACCCCGCTTGGTCGTCTGTCAGGTCTATCCCCGCGTCTGCGGGGGAACCCAGGAAAAAGCGCACATCGTCTAAGGGGTCGCCGGTCTATCCCCGCGTCTGCGGGGGAACCAAGGCCGTCCCGGTATGGCTGTGAACAGCCCGAGGTCTATCCCCGCGTCTGCGGGGGAACCTGTCCGACCCGGACTTTGCGGGGCTGGCGGCCCGGTCTATCCCCGCGTCTGCGGGGGAACCTCTAGTGGCGGCCACCACGGGGATCGTCGATGGGGTCTATCCCCGCGTCTGCGGGGGAACCCTTGGTAGGGAGACCATACTGGAGGCTGGATCGGGTCTATCCCCGCGTCTGCGGGGGAACCCTCCAGACGTTTCCGAGGGTCGCCTATGTTCACGGTCTATCCCCGCGTCTGCGGGGGAACCATCCACGTCAGCAGCACCGCCACTATCACGACGGGTCTATCCCCGCGTCTGCGGGGGAACCTCTTCAAGGAGAACCATGAGCGACGTTACCTATGGTCTATCCCCGCGTCTGCGGGGGAACCCCATCGAAATGTCGGCCTGGGTCCTTTTGCTGAGGTCTATCCCCGCGTCTGCGGGGGAACCTGTCACCACCCGCAAGAACCATGCGCAGGGCAGGGTCTATCCCCGCGTCTGCGGGGGAACCACGGACCCGGACACGGACCCCATCACCTACAGCGGTCTATCCCCGCGTCTGCGGGGGAACCTTGCCGTTGGCCTGGGTATCGGGAACGTTGCGAGGTCTATCCCCGCGTCTGCGGGGGAACCCTCCAGACGTTTCCGAGGGTCGCCTATGTTCACGGTCTATCCCCGCGTCTGCGGGGGAACCATCCACGTCAGCAGCACCGCCACTATCACGACGGGTCTATCCCCGCGTCTGCGGGGGAACCTCTTCAAGGAGAACCATGAGCGACGTTACCTATGGTCTATCCCCGCGTCTGCGGGGGAACCCCATCGAAATGTCGGCCTGGGTCCTTTTGCTGAGGTCTATCCCCGCGTCTGCGGGGGAACCTGTCACCACCCGCAAGAACCATGCGCAGGGCAGGGTCTATCCCCGCGTCTGCGGGGGAACCACGGACCCGGACACGGACCCCATCACCTACAGCGGTCTATCCCCGCGTCTGCGGGGGAACCTTGCCGTTGGCCTGGGTATCGGGAACGTTGCGAGGTCTATCCCCGCGTCTGCGGGGGAACCCTAATGGTGCCGGTCGTCGTCGGGGCGGGCCTGCTGGGTCTATCCCCGCGTCTGCGGGGGAACCCCCATGGGGATGGGCGTGCCGGAAATGGGCGATGGTCTATCCCCGCGTCTGCGGGGGAACCACGCGCAAAGCTCCTGTCGATCTCCGGCAAGACGGTCTATCCCCGCGTCTGCGGGGGAACCACATAAGCCGGGAGCCGGTCGGTACCTGTACGTGGTCTATCCCCGCGTCTGCGGGGGAACCGCCGGTAGATCGGCGCTGCGCGGCATCGGATAGGGTCTATCCCCGCGTCTGCGGGGGAACCATGGTAGAGGAGGTAGGAATCGAACCTACGGCCGGTCTATCCCCGCGTCTGCGGGGGAACCAAGATAGGACGGGATGGAACTCGTGCGGAGGTCGGTCTATCCCCGCGTCTGCGGGGGAACCTCCGGCGTTTGGCTCTCCTGCATGGTGGCGATCGGTCTATCCCCGCGTCTGCGGGGGAACCGGAGATCAGGGGCCCTGTGGACGATCCAAGACCGGTCTATCCCCGCGTCTGCGGGGGAACCTCGGCTGGTCTGTCCGTCTCGGTCAAGAACACCGGTCTATCCCCGCGTCTGCGGGGGAACCGCCGATCGGCACTCTACAGGGCCCGCAAAGAGCGGTCTATCCCCGCGTCTGCGGGGGAACCAAAGCGACAATCGCGAGTGCCAACACCGCCCGGGGTCTATCCCCGCGTCTGCGGGGGAACCAGCGGGTCAGCGTCGGTGAGGTCCTTGGGTATCGGTCTATCCCCGCGTCTGCGGGGGAACCCATACGCCGTTGCGGGTGCGGGCCTTCGCCTTGGGTCTATCCCCGCGTCTGCGGGGGAACCCGTTCACCGGCCTCGGCGGTCGCATGGATGAGCGGTCTATCCCCGCGTCTGCGGGGGAACCTGCACTGACACGCAGCCCTGTTATTGGGTCGTCGGTCTATCCCCGCGTCTGCGGGGGAACCCCTAGCCTCTTTAGGACAGTCTCGCGTGTCTGGGGTCTATCCCCGCGTCTGCGGGGGAACCCTGCTTTCGTGGTAGATGTCTCTCCGATCCATAGGTCTATCCCCGCGTCTGCGGGGGAACCAATAGCAGGGGGCGGACGCAGAACAGGTCCCGGGGTCTATCCCCGCGTCTGCGGGGGAACCGGCCGTGGACGCCGCCCGCGAGGCCGCCCGGCCGGTCTATCCCCGCGTCTGCGGGGGAACCCCTACTCTGTGCGGGGGGACCGTCACGTTCCGCGGTCTATCCCCGCGTCTGCGGGGGAACCAGTGAGGCGCGGGAGCGCACGCATCAGGTGATGGGTCTATCCCCGCGTCTGCGGGGGAACCAATCGCGATACGTTCGCGGATGGGCTCTATGAGGGTCTATCCCCGCGTCTGCGGGGGAACCGCGAATAGCCGACCTCTTTTAGAAAATCCGCCGGGTCTATCCCCGCGTCTGCGGGGGAACCCCTTAAGTTACGATAGTATGTATCGCGGTTCGTGATAGTCAGTCGGCGGGTTGGCCTAGTGGTACTTGACCAGATACACGCCGTCGGCATCGACGATGTCCTTGGGAGCGTCCCCAAGGGTACGAATTCGCTGTTCGCCTACGGCGGACGTATCGCGCCACGTCATCACTATCGAGCCCTGTCCCAGTTCGTAGTACCACTGGGTCAGTACGTCCCAGATCCTCTCCCTGATTCCGCCGGTCATTTGCGGAGACGTGTAAACACCCGGGGCTATTTCCAGCATTGCAGATGCTAGAAATCCTCGATAGCGCGCCTCCACGTTGACTGTGACGACCACAGTCATGGAGTTACCTCTGGCTCCTCAGACAGCTCACCTGGCGGGGCCGCCAGCTCGTCTTGGGGGACAGCGACGTCATCGAAGAGCGTCTTTATACGGTCAATCATCTTTGAAATCACGCGCTCTGTCCGGAGCATCTCTCCGGTGGTGCGCCTAGTGTGCCGTTCGATGTTCAACGCAGGGTTGTCAGTCACAGCCTTGGCCGATTTGAGCGCGGCGGGCAGAAGGACCGTGTCTCGGAACAGGTCGGCTATGTCCAAGGCGAAGGCGTCGCCGCTGTGTTCATGTATGAAGCCAAGTTGAGGAATTGCGCCGACGGCGGTCACGGCGATCACGGCCCCCGAGGTCACGGCAACGGAGGCGTGATTGATGGCTTGGTTCGGAATGTCCGCAGCCAGCGGGTTCGACCGGTCGTAACGGCGACCACGCCATGTGATGCCATAGCGCTGCGCCAGAATTTGATAGGTGCGCTTCGCGCGGGCGCCTTCGATTCCACGAAGGGCGCTAAGGCTCTGATGGGGAAGTACCTCCCCAAGGCGTAGGGCGTACATCTTGCGGGCAATCGTTATGCGGCTTCCCTTTGGGTCGCCCCATGCGCGCATTTGTCGACGGGCTATGTCGGAGGTGTCCGGCATCAGAGGTGGGGCGGTATAACACCTGACGCCATCCTGGCCCACGGCGACCAGAGCGGTGCCGTGGCGTCCCATCAGGCGCAGCGCGTCGTGGCTGACCGTGGAACCCGGGCCCAGCAGAATCGTTGACAGCGTCTGAAAGGGAATGCCGTACTCGCCGCCTTCCAGGGGGCTGGCTTCGTCCGGTTCATCCTGACGTTGGAACCGGAGTGTGCCGTCCCGCACCATGAGAGCGCCACGTGACAGCCACAACAGGCCGTGACGGTCGGCGTGTGGAATCCTTGCGGTTTCAAGTCCCAAACGGCCCTTAAGCATCGTGACTACACTCGCTTTCCCCGCGTGTGCGGGGCATATGGCAACGTGTTATTTGATTGGTAAGGTGCGTAACCGCCGGTCATCCGCGGGCCGGGCGAAGGAGCAGCATTCCATAGCCATAGGCGCGGTGCCGCCCGACGCCTCGGGCCAGCAGGCCCCGAAAACCGGCGGGGTCGATGATCGTGAGTATGCCGCGCATCAATGCGTCGGGCCCCTCGGTGTGGCGGGCGCGCAGCCTGCGGATGGCGCGGCTGCGTTGGAACGAAACCAGCTTGGTGTGCTCAATGTCCAGACTCGCCCCGCCGATTCTGTTGAGTTGGTCTGACAGCCAACCGGTATAGACCTCCTCCCGGCTGCGCTTCATTCCGCCCATTGGCTGCTGAACGGCCTCCCACAGGAATGCATCGCATTCTCCTGACGGGCGGTTTTCGGTGCGTCGGGAGCGCCGCACTATCGGGCGTATGCGTGTCTCGAAGCCGAGGCGTTTGCCAGCCTGCCACTGCGTGGGCATCGCCTTGCTGTTCAGCTTTTCGTTGGGTATGACCCGGCATTGCAGCGGGTCGGCGCAGATGGAGGCGGTTTCGCACAGGGCATCGGCGCCTGAGGGACCGTACCCGTAGAGGACACCGGTGGATCCTCCGCGCGGCACAATCAGGCGAAAGGGCTTGGGGGCCAGGTCTCCGAAGCACTCGCTCAGCAGGCAGTGCATGGCGTGGTCCGGGTCTCCAAGGCGTCTGACGCCCATCCACCTGTGGAACTCATTGACGTTGATTTCCGCGCGGATCATCTGCAGAACGGCCGGTTCGATCGTCGCTTCAGCTGTCATGGTCATGCCACCGCGCCCTCTTGCTGTTGAGGCGCGGGTTCCTCGGGGCCCGGCGGGAACTGCTCGCGCCCCAGGAACCCCTCGCAGACCGCTCGCCCGCCGCCGTGCAGGCCGGACACCCAGTTGCGCTGATCGGTGAGCATATGGCGCTGGTTGGGGTCGACGTCCGCCGTGCCCTCGCCTTCGGGCCATAGGGACCTTATAGACGAGGCGCTGCCGGCTACCTTGGCAAGGGGCCAGTCCCGCAAGGCCGCCAGGGCGGTGTCGCCGTCGATGAACCCCGCGAACAGTTGGGCTGAGGGTAAGCATGGCTTGCGGCCGATGAACAGGGGGCGGGCCGGTTCCCGCAGAGCGTCTGCCAGGCCTTCCAGTGCCGGCTCTCCATCTACCGGATCGAGGCGCAGGGCGACGGTTACAATCATGTCTGCGAAGTAATCGCGGTAGCGCAGGTGATTTCGATAGTTTCCGCCACCGCGGCCTTCGGGATATCCTCGAGTGGTCCAGTTGAGTTCGGTTTTGTTGATGGCGGCGCTCTGAAAGTCCCGCATGCTGAGGCCGCCGTGGGGTTCCCGGTCGATGCGGGCGGCGAAGACCAACCTGTCCTGAAGCCCCTGATGCCGCTCCCGCTCGATGCGCCGCCAGCCCAGGGCGTTGGCCAACAGGCCGGTGAGCATTGACGCCGCCGGGAAGGATCTGATGATGCCGTAGCTGTCGACGGTTTCGCCACCGAAGGCCATCAGGGGGGATTCCAGGTTCACAATAAGGTGCCGCATGGTCTATGCCGCTTGGCCGTTGCGGACCGAGTCTGCGACCCACGATGCGAGATCGTCCAGGGACACGCGCTCGGAGTCGGGCATGTCGCAGTCCTCGACCGACATCACGCGGCGCACCTCGCGCGACCCGTAGGCCGCATCGAGCTTTTGCAGGTACCCGGACAGGGCGGTGGCGGCCTCTCCCGTCTGTGCCTCGCTGGGGTTACGGTAGGCGTTGGCGAGGCTGCGCGGCTGGCGGGATCCGGCCTCGATCAGCATCAGGTCGGCGTAGCCGTAGGGCGCGGTGGAGCCCAGCTTTGCGCCGGGCGTGACAGTGGCTATGAGATGCGTCAGATGCTCCACGACCTTGGCGGCTAGGGCTCTATCGGCGCTCTCCCACTCTTCGGCGGCGCAGCCCTCCAGGTTGGAGACCAGCCCGGGCACGTCAACCACGACGTAGCCGTAGAACAGGCCGGCGGTGAGTTCCATATCGCCTATATGGGCGGCCCCGGAGTCCTCGTCCCCGCTCTGCAAGTCGTCGACCACTGAGAAGTAGTCGCTTTCGCTCTCCTCGCTATGCACGGTGAAAGCGTGGGCGACATGTACGGCGGCGTCGATGTTGGATCCGGGGTCCGATGTGACCATGCGTCCGAACAGGGCCCCTTCGAGTCCGGCGGGGAGTCGAGCCCCGTTCAGGAGGGCGCGGAAGTTCCTGCCCTCACCCCGGCGCGTGTTGAAAAGCTTGGTTGCGGCGTCTGCGGCGGCCTTGGTGTCTGCGGAATGTTCGGCGCAAATGGCGGCGGCCAGCTCGCGTAGGTGTTCCACTTCTGGGAGCCCCAGCAACAGGGGTTGGCGTCCGGATTCGGACGCACCGCTCTTGCCGTACACGCCGATATTGAATGCGTCCCGTACCGCATCGATAACTTCGTCGCCGTACTGGTGGCTCTCGCGCAGCGGCTCGATGATCTTTCGTTCGACCACGTTACGCGATCGCACGGCGCCCTCGGCGCCGGGGATGCTGTGGATGGCGAACTCGTCTTGTGCCACGCGCCAATGGCGCTTGAGGCACTGGGACGAAATGCGGGTCCGGATCGCTCCGCCAAAGGGCATGCGCTTGGCCAGCCCGCTGTCGTCACGGTTCAGCAGTGCCGCCGGGTAGGAGTGCAGTGTGTGGATTTGCAGGAATCTGGAGATGGTCATGGTCGAACTCCTCTGTCTGATGCTATTCGTGTTCGCCCGCAGGGGCCGGGGAGTTGCGTCGCGCCGCATCGTAGTAGGCGCGGGCAATGCGGCGTCGGCCCTGCTCGGCAGCCTCTTGGTCATAGCCTTCGTTCAGGATGAATTGGGCCATCTCCCGCCAGTTGAAGGACGCGTTGGCGGCGGCAAGCATCCGGAACATCCGGGCCAGCAGGGTTCGCAGCATGGGCCCCCGCGCCGTCAGCAGGCGGTTGAGCCGAGTCTCGCTGTAAAGGGCTGAAGTCCGCTGCGATTCTCCGCCGAGGTACAGCGTCCGTCCTACGTGTCTGTAGCCGTCGTGGGGGGAGCGGGCGTTGCCGTCTCCGGCGGCCGTGGGCGTCATCAGCGCGATGCCGTGGAGGATGAGCGCCCACTTGCCTTCCAGGGTGGAACTGCCCAGCAAGTCGTGCTGGGCCAGCAGCTTCCAGAAGGCTGCGGCATAGGGGCCGTCCAGGTTCATGCGTCGCAGTTCGGCCAGATCACCCCGGCGAAATTCGGCACGGGCCATCTGTCCTGCGAAATCGACGGCGATGTCCCCCCAGGGCCGGGACTCGCCGTGTTGTGTGGGAGCGTCGGGTGCCGCTACATCTTGCGTAGTGCTCATCCATCAATCTCCTGAGTCGCTTGGTCGAAGAGGAACGGCAGGCCGCTGTTCCCGCGTATCCGTCCCTCGAACAGCCCTTCGGCGGCGACGCGGGCCCTGTAGCGGTGTATCGACGGGCAGGGCAGGGTGGACTCCGCGTCATCGAGCAGGACACGGGCGTGGTCGATCACGCCATCGCTGCCGTTCATCAACCAATTGTTCCGAATGGCCTGGCGTTCGCCGGGATTGGCCTCCAACTCGCATTGAAGGCCCTCGAAGAAGCGGGCATCCACGATTTCGTCGAGGCGGTTCAGCCAGACACGAGTCATATTGCGGTGCTCGGGACTGACCTTGTCGTGATCGCCGCGTGCGGCGAAGATCTGTATTGCGTGGCTCAGGATGCGCTGGACTATGCTGACGTTTTGAATTCGTGACTGAGCGATCTCGCCGGGTTCCGGGGATGCGTTGCGACGCAGCATGGCGGTTCGGAGCTTTTTCCTTATGGGGATGACGCGCTCGTAATAGCCTTCGGTCTTACCCTGCCCCCGTACCATCGCGCGGGCCACCAACTGCATCGTTTCGTCGGACCGCTGCTCGGAGTTGGTCGGCCTGAGCAGGGCTGGGTGTTCCCAGTCAGCCGAGTTGGTCAGGTATTCCGCGACCCGCTTGTAGTTGAACCCTCCGCGGCCCAAAGTCAGCGGCAGACCATCCTTTTTTCTATTGGTGGGAGTCCAGGGGTCGCCGGTCCTACCCTTGAAGGCCTTCCCATCTATGCGGGCCGCCTTTGACGTGGTCCTAATCCCATCTATGCGGCCGCTGGCACCGGATCGCAGGCGGATACGGCGGCACACTTCTATGTAGAGGGGATGGACGCCATTCAGCATAAGTGTCTCGGCCCGATCTCCATCCCAGGGCAGAGTCCATAGCAGCTTATGGCCGCCATGTTGCATCGGATATTCGTCCAAGAGAGTCGGCAGGTATTCCAGCAGCGCGATGATGTCACGCCTTACGTGGGCGCCAATGCCTCCACCGGCTGGGGCAAGGGCGAATGCAGGCCTGTTGCCGAGGCCGCCGTTCATACGGGAGATACCGTAGTTGCCGGCCCCACCGAATCCCTCCATTGTCTGCAGGGTACTGAGGGCGAAGATCCAGTCGTCGAAGCTTGCATGGACCGCCACCGCCGATTTGAGGTCGTGGTTCTTGGAAGTGACCAGCATGTCCAACTCGTCGGGGGTGGAGATCGCGTCCTTGTAGTCCTTTTCCCCTTCCTTGGAACGGGCGGGGGGCTGCATGAAGGCTGGCCTGGTGATGTCGTCCACTACCAGGTGCCATGGCTCGTCGTCCGGGTAGTGCGGCGTGAGGCCGCGAATCAGGTGACCCCACTCGTCCGCGTCTTCCGGTGGGCTGTCCCTGCCGGCTTGGTGTATCGCAATTGCGCCGAGTTGAACCAAGAATGCGTGCCAGGCGTGGCGTTGGTGGGGACGTAGCGCCGGGAATGACGCCACGCTATCGTTCATTAGAGCGGCGTAGACATCCGGTAGGGATGCCTCGATGCGGCCCCCAGCGGACTGATCGAATCGGATGAGAGGTTCGGTTAGCAGATTGAGCATCTTGGAAGTATTCAGCGTGTAACGTATAACGTTCAGCGCTGTAAATGTTACTATGGACTTACAGACGGATGTCAAGAGCCAAGTCGCAACAGAGTTGCCCCGCGTTCGGGGATAGCCCGACTTACAGCGCAGAGCGCTATTCCTAACTTCCCCCGCACACGCGGGGATAGAGACCACAACAAGGGCCGGAAACCGGGGTCTGGCCCGCCTACGCTCACCGCAGGCCCAGTTCGTCGTAGCGGAATGCTCGGTCGCCGATGCGGAAGGTGAAACCCCTGTCGGCAATGTCGTGCGCGATGGGGCCGTCAACGTTGACGCCACACAGCCACCTTGCCGGGACCGCAATGCTCTCGATGGCCCGGCCAGATTGGAATGGGCTGGGCGGCGGCGGGTCGAACTCCACATCAATGCCCTCGTCACCCAGCCGTGTGCGGATTCGCTCCTCCACGGAGTCAAAGACCACCCCGCGATTTTCGGTGTAGAAGGACTTGTCTCGCCGAATGATGGAGTTGCGGGCGGTCAGGCCCTCGGCCAACTTACCGCCCGTCACCGCGTTGGCGTGAATGCGCCAATCGTCTCCCTTGTCCTGGACGATGATCTCCAGCGCCTCTGGGTGGGTGGCCCGTTCCACCAAGTAGCGGTTCATCCTGGGGATACTCCAGTGACCAGACTCGGCAATCAGCCGCCGGGTGGCTTCCAGAATGCGGAGATCCTCGTAGACGTGGCCGTGTTGGCCGAGTCCGTTCGGGTTTTGGCCACGTTTCAGCAGCGTCGAAAGGTCTTCGCCCTCCGGCATCAATACCACGCTGCGGGGCTCTGCGTAGCCTTTGGGCCGATCGGTCCGTTGGTGTCTGTGCAGGCGGCCAATGCGCTGCAGCAACACGTCCGCCGGGCATAGGTCTGTGATCAGCAGGTCGGCATCGATGTCCAGCGATTGCTCCAGGGTCTGCGTCCCAACCACGATGACCCCATTGGAATCGCGGTCCTTGCCGAGCCGCTTCTCCACCTCGTCATCGAGCAGTCGGCGGTCGGCGGCGGTGAACCGGCCATGATGCAGCGTCGGTTTGCCCTCGCAGTCAAACAGCAGGCCGCGGTCACTGCCTTTTGCGGCCCGGTCCACCGCCTGCTGGGTGTCAACGGCGTAGTTGACCGTGTTGCGTACTACCAGGACCTTTGCCCCGGCCCGCGCCGCCCACAACGCCATTTCCGCCACCCGATCGAAGTCGTGCATCAGCGGCTCTGCCTTGATGTTGACGGTCTTCTCACGGTCGTTCCCGCCGACCCTCTCACTGTCGGATGCCATCGTGCTGAAGGCCGGGTAGGGCGAGTCGACGGCCTGATCCAGTGACATGCGGTCTTTGGGGCCTGGACGTCCTGCCGACAGCCACTCCAGCCGCGCATCGGAGCCCAGCGTTGCTGACATCAAAAGTGCATAACCCCCCGCGCCCCGGTGGGCTTCGAGCAGGGACCTGAGTATGCGGCGCATGTACGGATCGGAGGCGTGGACCTCGTCCACGACCAGCAGGTTGCGAGATAGGCAGGCCGCCCGCATGTGAGCATGCTTTACCTTGAGTGCCGCCATCATGGCCTGGTCCACGGTGCCAACGGAGATCTGCGCCGCGAGATAACGCTTGGCGCTCTCAGCTGCCCAGCGCCTTCCCCGCGTGGCATCGTCCGGGTGGTCGTCCCACCGCACCTCGTAGTCCGGCAGGTGGCGTCCGGTAATCTCCCCGGCCTTAAGGTAGCCGGGAACTGCCAACACGACCTCCGGGCGGTGCTCTTCCGGGAACATTCGTTCGGCAAAGCGGGTTACTCGGCCGTGCAGCTGAGTGGCGGCGGCACGGGTTGGAAGAGCGAAGTACAGACCGTCGACCAGTCTCTGGTGGTACATATTGGCAAACCGCCACAGAGCCGCCTCAGTCTTACCGGAACCGGTTTCCGACTCGATGATGACCAGACGGTCATCTGGCGAGATATCCTTCGCCGCCCTGCGCTGGATGGAGTTGGGATCGAACCCGAACAGTCGGGTGAACCCGGGGAGTCCACCGCGCATCGCGTCTCGTTGACACGATATGTCCAACCCGATCTTCGAAACGGCGTCCCGAGCCCGTTTCCGTGCCTTGTCGATGTATTTCTCGTCACGTTCCGCGGAAAATGGGAACCAGTCTTCATTGGAGCCAATCCAGTCGGCCAGGGTGCACAGCCCCAGGAACATGTGCTGAAAGGCCGGCGAGGACGGAAGCGGCGGAGCGTCGGGTTTCCTGGCGGCCTCGAACCACCGGCCGACCTGCCGGCCAACGTGCCGCACGCACTCGGCGGGCTCCAGGCCAAATTGGCGGCGCCAGATTGCCGGGTTGGGTTCGCGCTGCCCCTCCAGCTGCAGGGGCAGCCCGTGGTGCGAGAGGGTGGCGACTAGCAGGGCGCAGACGGTCTCGCCCCCCTGATCGTCCCAGGACATGGCCTCATCCCACCAGCCCAGAGAGTCGAAGAACCAGCTGGCCGTGGCGCCGTCTTGGCCGCTAAGTACCGGAGTCAGGTCCAGGGTGTGTCCGGCCGGGCGGATTCGGGGGCCTTCCTGAAGGTATCGGGATTCCCAAATCTGTGTCTGAAACCCCATGTTGACCTTGCCGATATCGTGCAGGGCGGCGAAGAGGGCAAGCCGCGCCGCGGTCGACTCGTCGATGACCTTGAGCCCGCCGGCGGTGGCCAGTCGATCCCGAATTGTCGGCTGGGCCACCAGGGCCTCGAAGCACGCGCCTACATCGGCAAGGTGGTGCTCCAGCAGATGTATACGCTTGGGGTAACCGTCACGCGGCTGCGATTTTGCCCAATGGAACCTGGTGTAGGCTGGCGAACTATCGGCGGTCGTTATTCTCGGCTCCCCATTCCCATTCTCGTTGACACCTGCCATCACTGGCTGCTGCTCAAAGTAGACCACGTTGTCTGTCGACGTCCAAGATAAATGTCCGTGCAAGGATATGGCCGACGTGCCGGTCATCTTCCTGTCGGCCTACGGCCAAGAGGAGATCATTGCCAGGGCCTTCGAGAATGGGGCCGACGATTACGTGGTCAAGCCCTTTTCGCCGACTGAGCTTGTGGCGAGGATCAAGGCGGCCCTGCGCAAGCGGGAAGCGCCCGAATGGGCCGAGCCGTCGAAACCCTTCGTGCTGGGGGAGTTGGCCGTCGACTACGCCGAGCGCCGCGTGACGCTGGCCGGGCGTCCCGTGCAGTTGACCGCCATCGAGTACGGACTGCTCTTCGAGCTATCGGCCAACGCCGGTCGCGTGATGACCTACGACCGGCTGCTGCAACGGGTCTGGGGCCTGCGGAGGTCGGGCGACTCGCGGCGGGTGCGCACCGCCGCCAAGCAGCTCCGCCGCAAGCTGGGCGACGACGCCAACAACCCCACCTACATCCTCAACGAGCCCCGCGTCGGCTACCGGATGGCGAAGGGGGAGTAGGTGGGAACGAAAACGCCCATCCCTCAACACTCAACTACAGGGAGAGGAGACTCATCAAGATGATGGTCAACTACATGTCAGACGTTGCCGAGGAGATGAACTGGAAGTCTGCGAAGATACGTCGCGACTTCGCTCAGCACAGACTGTCGGCTGGCGAAAACCGTCAAGATTTGGTGGCCCAGTTCCTCGTCGATCACCTTCCGAAGCGCCTTGGCATCGATACCGGGTTCGTAGTCTCACCGGACGATGAATTCTCGAATCAAGCCGATCTCATAATTGTCGACAAGGAGAACAACGCGCCTCTGTACCCCAACTACCGGAATAGGCTGTGGCCTGTTGAGTCCGTCTATGCGCTGATTGAGGTGAAGACACGTCTAAACCCTGCTGACATAGACGACGCCATCACCAAGGGGCGGAAGTTCAAGGCTCTGCCAAGGGATTTCTGCCAGACTCGCACCCCGCAGTACATTAGGAACTCGCTGTTTGTGATATGGGCATTCGAGTCACCCGAACCAGAGACGCTCAAGGAACGGCTCAATGAGAAACTGAGCGATATTGACGTGGCTGAACAGCCTGACCTGGTGGTCGTTCCTGATCTCTTGGTGGCGCATATGGGGCAATACCGTGAGACCGTCAGGCTGGGAGAGCCGGGTAGCCGGTACCGGAGTGACACTAAGGAGGACCGTCAAGGCAGCTTGTCCGGTCTGACAAGTGAACCTCTGAGCGTCTACCGGCTCGGCGAGCACTCATTGCTGGCTTGGTATGTCTGGCTCGATTCATGGCTCCGACAAGCTGGTAGTCGATTTTGTGACCCCATTCGATACCTACCAGACGGCTACAACTTTGGGACGCAGGTATGACGGTGGTTGTCGCTGCTCGACTGACCTAGACGCAAACGTCAGCGTGTCTGCTCAGCTTTGATACACCAGACGACATATTTCAATCTGGAGGATTGCGCATGCAAGAATTGGGAGAGGTGCTGGCTTTTGTACTGAGCCAGACGAAATTGGATTGCGGCCGTGAGGAAGAAACGCGATACGGTCCCATCCGTCGAAGTTACGCTTCAAGGCCAGAGGAAACCATATCAGCGGAAGGGTTATGCCGGATCATCGTAGAAGGTACGTGGGACGCACCGGCTCTCAACAAAGCAAGGGCAGCCCGAGTAGTCTGCCCCACAGAGGCAATTGCAAAGCTGGAAGACCACTTGCGAATGCTCTTCGAGGACTACGTCCATCCGGACACAGACCGAATCGGTCACGCTTTTCCAATGTTAGGGATGAATGGAACTGGGCATAGCAGGATTCGGTCCAATAGGTTGAAGGCTGAGTCCGCATCGTCGCCGATAAGCGACTTTGCTAGGGGACTTCTCAGAGGCGCGGCATTTATTGGCTTAGATGGGACGTTGGAGCTCGTGAGAGGTTGGATGCAATCGAAACCAATCCGTTACCGCACGTCGGCCATCATCAACGGCGTCTATTTGAACGAATCACTAGCCCCCGCCAATGGCGTCCACGTCGGTACCCTTCCTTGGACGACCAGCGAACTGGACGCAAACTTGCCGAAGCCCAAGAGTGTTGAGGCTACAGATTACCTGGGGAGGACTGTGGTGTCGATTGACACCGAAGTTTCGCCACCGTTGTTTCTTCCGGAATCACTTGAGGCGAGCCAGCAAGTAAGTGCCAAGTCAGTATCAGGCATCGACATAGCCACGGTGTGCCAGGCGCTGTCCTTGGAATCAGATAATTATGTGGACGTGGGCTTCTATTGGAATGACTACGGGGATCTTACCAATTTCCTTCACGGCGGAAACATCCCCAGCTGGTCTTTTCCCCCGGAACGCTTGAGGACCCCCCATATAGGGTCCGGTTGGTCGATGGGAGGTGACATTGAAACAGGATCGACGCGCATGACTCCTTCAAGCGGATCAATACTTCATTTGAAGGAGGAACGTCTCCGCCACACTCTGGAGTCCCTCGTGAAATCCGGGTCAGACATGACCCGAAGAACTGTTTCACGGTGGATGCTGTCCAAGAACAGCTCTGAAGGCTTGGTGGACAGATTTATCGACCTGCGCGTCGCATTGGAGTCCCTTTACCTAAAGGACTTCATCAACGAACAGAGTCAAGAGATGAGGTTTCGCCTGTCGCTCTTCGGTGCTTGGCACTTGGGTGCTGATTTCGGGGAAAGAAAGCGAATTCGCAAGACCCTGCGCGATGCCTACGACGCCGCGTCTGGAGCCGTGCACACTGGCGATCTCTACGACAGCCCGGAGAACCGAGAATTGCTTGAAGATGCCCAGGAGCTCTGCCGAAGAGGGATAATGAAGCTATTGGACGAAGGCCCACCTAGCGACTGGGGAGACCTTATCCTGGGTGAAGGCGAAGACTGAATCGTAAGTAGCTTAAGGATGTCCAGGTCATCATCTCGCAGTAACACACCAGGGTCAGCCTGCCAGGCTCAGCCACATCTCAAAGACGGTTCTGTCTATCGTCAAGTTTGGTGGCCCTGGCGAAGTCTCGAACTTGCCTGGGGTTGACGATGGCCACCGGCAGCGACGCACCGGATCGAACACGAAGTCGTCCCGACGGTATGAGCGTGGGTGCCGGGCGATGACCTCCGACCCGCAGCTGATCACCACCTCGCCCACGTAGCCGCGCACCACCACGTGTCGTTGTTCAGGGAAAATGTCCGGTCAACTGTTCAGCGAAATTGTCCATCGCCGTGGTTGTTGATGGTATCGGATAGGGCTGTGGCGGGCTTGACCCGTGTGTACATGGGCGGGCTCTCGGTCAGTGCGTACCTGCGGGCGGTTTCCCTGTGGATCCCCAGCTCCCTGACGATCGCACGCAGCGACAGGCCGCGTGCCCTGGCCTCCTGAACCGCCTCCCACAGAGCCTTCTGGCGCGGGGTTGGCTTCCTCGATCCTGGAGCTGCACGCTTGCGTTTTCTCCGCGGGCTGGCTGCCTGTTCACTGTCTACATCGGTCTTCTCCAGGCATGCCAGTTCCTGGTGACCATGGCTGGAGCCGTTGACACGGCCGTCGGGGGTGGTGCGATTCCCCAGGACACGTAGAAACTCCGGACGTGGAGGCGCCTCCTGTGCCTCGATCAGGTGCCCCTGGTATTCAACCAGCAGTCGACCATCGGGACGCTCAAGGACTTCCACCTGAACTCCGGCGTAGCTGGTCCGCTCCATGCCGGGCAGCAGCTGCAGGGTGCGCCATCGGTGCCTGACCGTGTTGTCCCTTGCCACCTTGCGGTGGAACCTGAAACACAGAGCCTGCTCGACAGCGGCCGCTGACGGAGGTTTGCGGTAGGCCACCTCCGACTGCGCCGCCGGGACACCGAACTGCTCGTCGAACCTCGGCAGGTATCGGTGCAGGACCTCGTTGGCATGTTCCATGGTCTCGACCTTCGCCAGTCGCAGCTCGGTGACCAGTCTGTCCTGGAATGTCCCGGCCACACGCTCGACACGCCCCTTGGCCTGTGGCGACCGGGCGAAGATCTGTCTTATGCCCAACCGCTGCATGGCCCGGGCGAACTGCGTCGGTCCGGGCAGCTTCTGCCGAGGCGGTGCAGGGTTTTTGAAGACAGCGTGACGATCGCTGTAGAGCGCAAGGGGTACCCCGCGGCGCTCGATCATCCCCTCGATCAACAGCAGGTATCCCATCGCGTCCTCTTCCGGCCTGAACAATGCATAGGGCACCGTGCCGGTCGCATCGTCAACGGCCAATAGCAGCGCAAAGCGGGGGCCACGATCCTCCAACCACCGATGGTGGCTGCCGTCTACCTGCACCAGCATCCCCTCTTGGGGCATACGCTGACGCCTTACGCGGTGTTTGGGTGGACGGCGGCGGCGGGGGCTCTCAATTCCGGCGCTCAGGGCGATCCGCCTCACCGTCGAGCGGCTCAGGAATATACCCTCACGCTCCATGAGCAACTCGGAAAGGTGTGTGTGGTTCGTACCCGAATAGCGACTCGCCGCCAACTCCATCACCTCGGCAATCGCCGCCTCGGTTGTGGCGTTGGCAGGTCTACGGCCTCGATTCCCGTGGACCAGCGCGGCGGCTCCTTCCTCCCGGTAGGCCGCCAGGATGCGCCTGACGTGGCGTTCGCTGATCCCCAGTACCTCGGCCGCCTGGCCAACCGGCAATTGGCCGACCAGCACGCTGTTCAGTACCTTCAGTCTCGTCTGTGCCTGCTGGCTCAATGTCACTCCTTGCATGGAATGACAATTTCGCTGAACAGTTAGCTACGGACATTTTCCCTGAACAACAACAACCACGTCCCTGTATCCGTAGGCCACCGGCACCGAGTAGTCGTTGCTCCGGTACCTGACAAGTGACAGCGAGCTGACACGGCTCACACGCTTGTCGCTGGCATCGTACGGTGCAGCGGGAAGCGGCAGCAGGGCCTCCAGGTCGCGCTCCATCCGCTGCCCTATCGTCTCGTCGTGGCCCCGCAGACATGCCCCCAACCTCTCCATGCACCGCTCCTCAAGGTACGCGTTCAGGGCATCGAAGCTCGGAAGCGACGGCACCGGCACCAGGAAGTTGCGACGCGCATATCCCACCAGTCCCTCCACCTTGCCCTTGTCGTTTCCCTTTCCGGGACGCCCGAATCTGTCCTCGAACAGGTAGTGCGACTGCAGCTCGGCAAACACCCGGGTCCTCTGACGCCGTCCCCCATGATCCTGGCCACCGCCAGCCTCGTGTTGTCGTAAACGATGCTCTGCGGCACTCCCCCGAGGAACGAGAAGGCAGATACATGCCCATCGCAGAACGCCTCCGTGGTCTCCGCCGGGTAGGCCTTCACGTAGCATCCGTCGCTGTGGGGAAGGTCCAGCACGAAGTAGTGGATGACCTGCTCCACACCGCCGATCACCGCTCGCGCCTGGCCGAAGTCGCACTGGGCGTGCCCGGGAGCATGGGTCAGTGGCACGTACATCTCACGCGTCCGGCGTCGATGCTCGCCCACGTAGTCCTTGACTATCGTGTACCTGCCGCCGAACCCGTACTCGCTCCTCAGGCGCTCGTAGATGCGCTTTGCGGTGTGGCGCTGCTTTCTGGGAATGCGCCTGTCCTGCTGAAGGATCCGGTCGATCACCCCGCAGTAAGGATCCAGCTTGGATCGGCGCGGAGGACCTCTCCGACGGTACCCGGGAGGTGCCGAGTATCTGAGCATCTTGCGCAACGTGTCTCGGTGCAGCTCAAAGACCCTGGCCGCCTCCCGGATGCTCATCCCCTCCACCATGCAGGCCCGGCGCACACGCGTGTACATCTCCACCTTGTACATTCTCTAGACCTTCCATCATGTTCTACAGAACATGATGGAAGGCGGGCGGTCCAATTTCTAAACGCCACCCCGCAACGCTAGATCCCGCCCTGCCGGTACATTCTTACTCCGCCGTTTACAGCTCGGCAGTTCCGCCCCGGTCATCGCAGGGAGGCTGCTCCACAAATGTACTCGGCGTTGCCGTCTCGTTGACCACCTCAATTGTCTCATCGCCACTGCCATTGCCACCGCACCCCGAAACCATCATGAACAGCGCGAGCGCTCCCGCCAACGTCAACAATTGCAACATCCTCACGGCGGCCCTCATGGCGTATCCATCCCTGCGGAATCACAGCGCTCCACCCAAACATGTCCGATCCTTATCTCCGCTCTTGTCTTCGCCTGTTCAGCAACTATGCACTTGGTCAGATAGTTGGGAAGCACTCTTAGTTCGCGCAACGATTCAAGCCCAACCAGTTCCTGCGGGATGGCACCCCCCAGAATGTTCATTGAAATATCCAATTTCGTTAGTTGGGACAGGTTGCCCAATTCGGGTGGTATCTCTCCGTCAAGAGAGTTGTGGTTGAGATAAAGCCACCGTAGGTTGGCGAGTGTGCCCAACTCACGTGGAATGTTCCCACTGAGAAAATTCCAGCTGAGATCCAGCACCTCCAGATGCGCCAGAGAGTCCAACTCCACAGGGATGCTCCCACTCAGAAAGTTCCAACCGAGGTCCAGGTGCTCAAGCTCTGTCAGGGCACCGAGCTCCGCCGGGATCGGTCCGACCAATTCATTGTAGGAAAGGTCCAACAATTTCAGCTCGGTCAGTTCGGCGATCTGAGGAGGTAACCTTCCGGTCAGGCCGCGATATTGAAGCCTTAATTCATGGACGCGAGGAGGCACACCGCCCGTGGTGACACCCTCCCACTTGCTGATGGGAGTCCAACTGGTCCACCACCCCAGCCCGGGGATCCCGGCAAACTCGTCACGGATGGTCAGCAGTGTCTCGCAGTCTCCCACAAGCCCGGGATTCGCATCCGGTTCCGGCACCACCAGGTCTTCGGAGCACAACGCGAGATCCACCAGCCTCTCAGGCCGTGGCGCATTCCATGCGCGCAGCTTGCCCTCATCGTCCGCCCTGGCCAGCATACGCACGTCTTCTCCGTCCCTGGTCATCGTCAGGATCAAAGCCTCTGGATACGAGCGGCTCACGGGGACAGGAAAGTAGATCGCAATCCTTGATCCGTCGGGCGACCACACGGCCTGGGTATCTACGGCTCGGTGGAGTCTATTTAGGATAGCTGGCTTGGGTAACGACAGGCGGCGTAATCCATCGCCGTCCACTTCCACGACATACGTGCCATCCGAAGAGACGAACAGGAGCTCCGAGCCTTCAGGCGACCAGGACACATGGTAAATCGATGTTGAGGGTCTGAAGGCTCCGTATGGTACTCCCCTCCAAATCTCCCGAATGCCGGTGCCATCGGGCCGAATCGTATAGATCGCCGACCCCATCTCTTCAGCCCTGGCGAACGCGAGATACTCTCCGCCCGGCGACCACGTGGGCGGCGTTTCCGTCTCACCTATCCTGGTCAGTCCCGATCCATCAGCCCCGACCGTGTACAGGATGTTCGAGAATGGATACGACTCTCCCTCGATTGCAATGAATGCCACCATCTCGCCGTCGGGAGACCACATCGGCGGGTAAAGGCCGACCTCCATTTGGGGAGGGGTGAGAGCTTTCGGTACACCGGATCCGTCGGCCGCCATCGTCAAGAGCTTGGCATTTCTCGGATAGAATCCGCCTTCTGGTATTCGGATTTCCCCGACAAAGGCGATTCGCGTTCCGTCGGGTGACCACTCCGGAAAGTGGTCGAGGTACTCGTTCTGCGTCAGGCGTTTCGGCGACGTCCCGTCGATGGCCACAGTGACGATCTCGTAGTTGTGTTTTTCTCTCTCCGGCCTTCTATCCTCAGGAGGATCGAACCCCTCTGGAACGTCTTGATCCAAGCCTCTCTCGGTCCTGTACTCGCACGATGAGTAAACGACTTGGGAGCCGTCCGGGGACACATCGAAATGAAAGCCATACGGCATCAAATAGCCCGGATTCGCGTTAGCGATCGTCTGCAAGAGGGTACCTTCCGTATCGATTGCACTTAAGGTGCTGTCATCGATTTCCTTAAAGACGATATCGGCGCCGTCTACAGTCCAGTCCAAGTAATACTTCCCAAGCTCTCGATGAAATTCGTAATAGAAGGGCCCGCAATGTCCCCATGCCGTTTCTTCATCATGGAGACCCGGAGTCGGCGTCGGATCCGGCCTGGCTGCTACCGGCGACGGCGTCGGAATCTGTCCGAGTGCGAGTGGGGTGCGAGTGGGGTCCGGTATATTCCGGGTTCGTGCAGGAGCCGGATCCGGATCCGAATGGTTGTCGGCGCTCAGGATGTCAGGTAGTGCTTCCGTGACTGCTCTTGTATGTTCATCACCGTTCCCGATGGCGGTCTGTTTAATCTGCGCAACATCGGCCGCATCCATATCCTGACCACAAGCGGCAAAGCCCAGGCACAGCACAAGAGACGCTAGAGTCAACGCCGAGTTCTTATCGCAACCCGTCATAGAAGGTCCCTCAATCACCAACCGTCTGGTACAGTGCATAGATCGCCAAAATATCCAGAGGGTGAGGCGAACAGTTGGGATCATATTCCAACAATAGTTCTGGAGCTGCAGTCCTTAGATTACGACCCTCATAGCTCATCACCGATCCGGGCACCGTCAACTGACCTGTCGGTCGGTCAGGCGTGTCTGGCGGACTGGACGCAGCCGCAGCTGTAATGCGCAGCATTAGCTGGTCTCCGGACTCCCAGGGCTGCTCGGCTACCGACCACGTCAGCGTGCCCGCCGCCGCGTCCACCGTCGCCGACGATGCCGAGAGGAACAGGTACATCCACCGGTACGCCAACTGCACACGCTGTACCACCTTCACCCCGCGGCGGCCCCACACCCTGCGCACCACTCCACTCTCTGACACAAGGCTAACGAAGCGCGAACCCCATGGGCAACCCACCGTAGGCAGGGCAGCGCGCGACGGTCACAAGGGGCCTAACAGCGTGGGGAAGAACTGTCACCCTGAGCGACGCGAAGGCACTTGGGGGGATCGCCTCAACTTGGACTAGGTGTCGACCTCGCCGCTGCCACTAGTCTCCTTTCTCCGTTCGGGGCGGCATTCAGCAGGCCGGGCCGCCTTTCGGCAACCTGCTAGTGGATGTAGCCTGGCACTGTCGTTGCATTCTCAAAGATGTCGACGCCAGCAATCTCCTGCACCAAACGGCGGAGTGCCCTCAGTTCCTCCGGGCGATGGATCCATCCTGCAAGGAAGGAATCGGGGTCTTCTTGTATCATCGCGACGGCTTCTTCGTTTAGGGTCGGCCTACCAATGAGCAACTCGTACGGTATGGCTGTTAGAACAGCAAGCTTGCGCAAATGCTGCTCGTCATAGAACTCGGATGGCCACCGAGCACTCTTCTGTCCGTTGCAAGTTGTGCACAAGAGGGTGGCGTTCTTTGTCGTCATTGGCCATAACAGTCTGAGCGGAAGGGTGTGATCAAACGTTTCATTATCCTCGCCAATACCAGCGTCGCATGAGAAGCATTTATGCCCGAATTTTCTACGTATCTCATTCCTTTCGATTCGGGGTGTGTCACTCCGCAGCAACCCAAGAAGACGCCGCCGCTCGGAGGCTTCACGATGTTGATCGGAGATGCGGGTCTTGTTCTTGATCCGGTTATAGGCAGTCTTGCAGGATGTGCACTCGCCTTGACGTCCCGATAGTCGGGACCTATGTCTACCGAAGGCGTCTAAAGGTTTCATCGTGTAGCAGAGTAAGCAGTATTTGTGGTCGGCCGCGCCGCGCACATACTCACCGTGATCGACGACAAACTCTGCAGACTCAACGACCTCCCCCTCCACAACGAGGTCATAGTCGAAGAAGCTAGTCCCTTCGCCATCGCGCAGTTCATGCAGGCATAACTCGCACTGAAGCTGGAACCCGGGGCGTATGTCGTGACGGCGGACAACGATCCATACCTGACACTCAGCGGCGAGACACTGCAGTACCTTGTAGACTACGTCGCCTTGGCCGCGGACGTGTGCTGGACGCTCCTGTCCGTGCTTGACGACTCTCGAATAGGGTTCGCGTCTCGGCAAGGGAGTCCTCCGACAGATCCTGCTGAGATTATGGTACTCGTCTAGCCTTTTGCAATATGCGGTTGCATGTAACTACCAAGCCATGGTAGTTTCTTGCAAATGGCTACACCGACGTACAAGTCAATTTATTTCCGAGACTTTCCGGGTCGTGACTCCCGGCGTAAGGCCCTGACGCTCGCCGTTGGGGCTGGGGAGCCAGACCTCGCTAGGGCGATCCGAAGCATGAGTAGCCACCAACTTCGCACGGCAATCGGCTGCTCGTCATATTCAGCGCTTGTGTCTGAGGCAGCCTCAGCGGACTTGCCCGTGCACACTTTCTGCATACGTGCCCTCAAGAGATGGATGCGCAGGCGCGACGCGGAGGTAGTATCAGATCTCCCGGGCCTTGGCGGCCCAATCAGCCATCTCATCACGTTCTCTGAAGATCGGGCAGCTCCCTTCCAACGCTGGTTCCCGCTGCTAGAGGCGTATTCCCTCTCATTTGTGGAACTCTTGCTCGCCGAGCGTAGGGAAGATGCCTCGCGCGTCTTCGATCCCTTTGGAGGCGTGGGAACTACTCCGCTCGCAGCCGCGTTGAGAGGTTCATCAGCGTTCTATGCCGAAGTTAACCCCGTACTACAGAAGGTCGCAGCCGCCAAGTTCAAGGCACTTGGCCTGAGCGAGGCGCAACGCGCCACGGTGGTGAGTGAACTACGGTCCTTGGCCGACCAACTGCCCACAATAGTCGAGGGCGCTGGAGCTGACCAGCAACTAAGGGACGCCTACGGACGCACATTTGGTAGCAGTGAATTCTTCGACGGACATACCTTTGAGTCCATTTTGTCAGTACGGCGCGCCATAGATGTGTTGGAGACGAGACTTGACCTTACGCCCGACCTTTTCGAGATTGCAGCAGTCGCCTCTCTCCAGCCTGCATCATTCCTTATCCGAGCGGGTGACCTGCGGTACAGGAAGGGCCGCGAACTTGATCGAATGGAGCCTTTCATGGACGGGCTCCACAACCGCGTTCTGGCCATTGCAGACGATATCGAGGCAGCCGAGGTGATTGCTGAGCAACCGCTCTTGGTAGCTGAGGACGCACAGATGCTTGATCGGATTCGCCCGCTTGGTATTGACGCGGTGGTCACGAGTCCACCGTATTTGAATGGGACCAATTACATTCGGAACACGAAACTCGAACTATGGTTCGTCAAGGCACTGAAGTCGAAGGCAGACCTTCGTTCGTATCGCGACGCTGCAATCACTGCGGGAATCAACGATGTTCGGGGAGCCGAAGTGCCAGCTCGCTTCGACGCTGCACGCGCGGTGATATCTGACCTGAAGAAGAACGCTTATGATTCCAGAATCCCTAGGATGGTGTCGTCGTATCTCAATGGGATGTCCCAGGTCTTCACTGGCCTTGCCCATCACATGAAAGCAGGCGGCCCCGTGTTCCTGGACATCGGAGACTCTGCCTACGGCGGGGTCCACGTTCCAACAGACAGGCTGCTGGCCGAGGTAGCCTCCGGCTGTGGATTCCGATTGCTAGAGAGCGAAGTACTCAGAACGAGAATGTCCCGAACGGGGATCGCCCTCTCCCAAGCACTCCTCACCTTCGAGTTCGTGCCTCTCCGCAGTACTGCGGAGAGGCGGGCGACCGCACAGTCATTGCGATTCAATGGCAGGTGGGAGGCCTTTAAGATCAACCTGCCCCACCAGGACCCACCTTACGCGAAGCGCAATTGGGGCAATGCGAGACACAGCATTTGCTCTTACCAAGGAAAGATGAAGCCTTCTCTCGCCAATCACTTGGTTGATGTCTTTGCACCCGCGGACGGCGTCGTCCTTGATCCCTTCGCCGGGGTCGGAACAATTCCATTCGAGGCTTGCCTCACAGGTCGTCGAGGCATCGGATTCGAGATATCTCCTGCCGCTTTCGCAATCATGACGGCAAAATTGACTCCTCCGAGCCGGTCGGAGGCTTTCAGCCTTATTGACGAACTTGAGGAGTATGTGAGCACCGCCGCAATTGAAGAGACCGATCGGTCCGCAGCTCGCGAAATAGCTTTCAACGGTCCCCTAGAGGAATACTTTCATGAAACGACGTTTAAGGAGATACTGGCAGCGAGGATATATTTCCAACGCCTAGAGGAAAGTCCGGCAAAGGCATTCGTTCTTGCGTGTCTCCTTCACATCCTGCATGGGAATCGACCTTACGCATTGAGCCGTCGCTCCCATCCGATAACTCCATTTTCACCCACTGGGCCAACTGAGTATCGTGCTCTTGTGCCTCGCCTTCGTGAGAAGGCCAGACGCACAATGGACGCTCCCTTGTCTGAATCTTTCGTGGAAGGAGAGGCACTTCTGCAAGATGCGACTGCTCCTTGGACAGGAATCGCCACGGACATCGATGCGATCATTACTTCACCACCGTTCTTCGACAGCACGCGCTTCTACCTCGCGAACTGGATGAGGCTATGGTTTTGCGGTTGGGAGAAGAAAGATTTCTCGCTGGAGCCGCGCAGATACGTCGATGAGCGGCAAAAGCGCAGCTTCACGGTTTACCAGGCTGTGCTCCGACAGGCCCGCGAGCGACTCAAACAGGATGGCGTGCTGATCCTGCATCTGGGCAAGAGCCGAAAGAGCAACATGGCGGATGCGCTGGTGCGCGTCTCTGCTCCGTGGTTCCGAGTCGTCGACCGATTCGATGAGAGCGTCACCCACACTGAATCCCACGGAATTCGAGACAAAGGTACAGTGACGTCTCACCAATATCTCGTTTTGGCCTAGCGAGGCGTCGCCAGAAGGGACAATCCTCCGCATTGCGGGTGTGTAACTCAGTGGGGCTGGGCCATTCGGACGGGCCTGCTCAAGCTACTTCACGAAAGCGGCCAGGAATGCCCAGCCATCGTCCTGCACCGACATCTCGATTGCTCGCTCAGCCATCTTAATCCAGTCTGAAGATGCCACCTCAGCAAGATGGGCTTCAAGTTCCGGCCGGGGAGATAGGTTTTCCGTTCGACATATAGACAAAGACCGCGCAAGCATTGACGAACGACTTGGGCGTGTTCGATCTGCCGACGCGCATGACAAACAGACCTTGCTCACAAATTCTGGTGGCCAATCTCGTGTAGTCGCTGTCGCTGGAAACAATGCAGAAACCTTGGACGTTACCAGCATGCAACAGGTCCATAGCGTCGATTATCAGGGCGCTTGTCCGTGGAATTCTTGCCGACGGTGTATCGGAACTGCTGCGTGGGTTGGACTGCGTGCGCGTGAAGGGAATCCTTCCATCCAGACAATTGAGGCCCCGTCCAGTCGCCATAGACGCGTCGTGTGGTGACGATTCCATACTTGGCTGTCTCGAACAGGACGTGCGCAAGGAGGGTCGGCTGCGCGTTATCCCCATCGACCAGCATGGCGATTAGTCGAGATTCTGATGCCATACCGTCAACATACCGGATGTAGAGCGCCTGTCCTCAAGGCATCGGGCTGCCGCGCCTAGGCACTCCTCAATCCACCATTTGTCCTGCGGCTAAGGGCAACGCAGTCTGGCTATGTGTTCAGGGAACAATGGTCATTTGGAAGTTCAGGTAAGTGGCCTGTTGCACAGCCGGTCCCACTCCTCGTCAGTTCTGATCATGCCGATGCAGGCAAGACCAGACCGGGATCGCCGCGCATGTTGACATGGACGCCGCAACTCCCCTCACTGCAACCAAATTAGAATGCTGGGCCATGGTCCTGCCTTGCCGGTGAGACCAGGCGGATGCCGCCAGCGTCCATGCAACGCGGGAGTTGCCAAATGCGCCGCAGGTGGCGGTACAGACTCTTCCATCGACGCCCGTGCGAAGCGAAGAATCCCGTTCTAGCCAAGGCGCAGGGGATCGGACCTTCCTGCCTCAGTTTGAGACCGGCGGGTTACATCCTTGACAGATGCGAACATCCCGCCCCGTGCCTGTGGCCTTGTTCAATGCGGCCTCAGCGGTCTCAAATCCCTCGTGGTATTCGCCAGTAGGCGGTTTGGTGCTACTCACACCACCGTGCATCTTGAGGTAGCCACAAGTCGCTCTATGAACGGCGGCGTAGTTGTGGATTCTGTTTTCATACACGGAATAGCGCAAGGCTAGTTCTCCAAACCGAAACAACTCTCTGAGGACTGCCCGGGTCGCCAGCAGGGCCTGCCTAGCGTCATCATTGATCACCTCGTCTAGGGGATCGGCCTGTGGATGGGCCGCCTTGCCGCCCATGAACACGGCTGCCATGCAGTTGCGGTAGGCCAGCTCAGTTAGAAGGTCCCGACTGCGCGCCCGCTCGACCATCCTGGTCGGCGGCCCGTCTTCCAGGCCCACGGCGAGCAGCGCGTGCTGGACAACGCGGCGACACAGAACTGCGGCCGCAAGGGGCTCGTTGAACGCCAGACACCTCGCTGCCGAGACAAGAATTCCCCAAATCTCGCCGGGGACGCGGGGGATCTCCTCCAGCAACTCAGCCGGGACAACTGATCTGGGAGGCGATGTCAGCCTGGCGGGCTGACGGGGGCCCATATACGAGTGCGCGGTGGAAATGGTGACCTCATACGGAAACTTGCACGATCCGCACGTGACGGGACCCTTGTATCCGTCGTAGGTGTCCTTATCGAGATGCTGCACCGCTCCGCAGGTGGGACAGTATGGAAAGGGCATAATCGGCTGGAACCTCTCGTTGGTTGTGTCTACCCTTTCTATCATGCCCGCTGGCCCTCTCCGCTCAGGACAGCAGCGTCCGCAGTGGCTCCGTAGACTTGTCCTCGTGGTGGCCGTTCCGTTGACCGCTGCGGCCCCCGGCTCCGCCTGCGCCAGCCTCCTCCGTCCTCGCCCACTCGCAGTTCCCCGGCCTCGCTCTCCACGTCCTGTGCTCGTGTGAGTACTTCCTCCACCGTCTCCGCCTCGTCCTCCTCGTCGCCGCTGACGATCCTGCGGGCCAGAGCCATCTACACGTGTCGAATTCTGATATCTATCTGGCTAGGAGCAGAGAGTAGTGATGCAAGATCTAGAACAAGGCATCGGTAAAGAACTGAGGGCTATTTCCTTGACCGTGGAGGGTTGGCCGCCTGCGAAAGATGGAGCCAGCTCCATATTCAAGAGAAAGCATTCACACTACCATCGCGTGATTGAACTGCGCAGGAGCATCAGACAGGCACTTGACGAATCTCTATGGGACCGGAACGAAAAGAGAGCGATCGGGCTTGAGCTAACAATCATCGCCGAGAAGCGGTACGACATCCCGGGGGATGCCACCAATTACCTAGGAGGCGTTGCTGACGTCTTACAGGCTGACGTAGATCAGTCGGAACTTGGTAACTTGGCACAGGAGTCTCTTTATACGAACGACCGGCAAATTCAAGAGATCAGATACTCCGTGGATCAGGGTGGCTCCTGTGGTTACCGTGTGAAAATTTGGCTGCTGTGACTTCCGGTTATGAATGCAAAGAAATGGACGCATGAAGTGTCTCGATGTAGGTTGACCCTCGTTTGGTATCTACCTCAGCCGATTTGAAGAGGGGGGCATGTCCTGTGATTTATTGGTCGGGTGTAGCTCGGAGTAAGGAATTGAAGGTGGAGTCGACGACATGACGACTGGCAACGAATTACTTGGTGAACTGGCTGAGCAACTGGAACGGGAGCTGCGTGAGACTGGTGGAACGAGAAAGCAAAGCGAACTGTCGACGCTCCTGCGCTTTGCGGACGGCGTGGACACTCACAATCCCGTTGATCTCTTCTGGGATATATATGAATCGCAATCCAAGTTCTCAACGCAAACCGAGCGCTTAGTGTTGGAATTTCTTGCGGGCTTGTGCGAGAGGCACCGAGTCCCTTATGTCCTGGATATGGCTGATTTGGAGATTGAGGGATTCTTCGATGGCCTCAGGACTGATACTCAACGTGAAGAGTCCGAAAGCATACCGATACCGGACAAACTCAAGGATTTGACCGTCTACCTGCATGGGGCCGCGGCCCGTGCCTTCAGGATCAAGCGACTCGAAGGTGGAGTTCTATCGGAGGACGCTCTGGATAGTCTGTTTGAGGTGGAGCGGACGATCGAGCGGCTAAATCGAGCGGGCTTTGATGACCCCTATCTTGAGGTTGATGCCCTGTCTCTCTCGTTCCGACTCTCAGCACTCGCGATATCGGCGAAGGTGTTCGTCGAGCTCGGTCGCCTTCGAAATGGCCAAGGCGATTACGCCGGTGCCCTAAGCTACGTTGCGAAAGCTACGGAAACCTTCGGATATATCCCTTTCTACGCAGTGATGGGGGGAGTAGACAACAGTTGGCCAACAATTCGGACTGAGCAGTCTGAACCTCCCCAGCATCCATCCCTATTGGGTCATCTGGAAGAAGGAATAGGAGGAATATCGCCGCAGGAAGTCGCTTCTATGTTCAGTTCGCTCAAAGGGCATGGACGCGCCTCCAGTTGGTTTCAGGTTGCCGCGGATTGCAGGATCTTGGGTGAAGCCGAGCATATCTTTGGGAACGATGCGCTTGACCACGATACAGGTCAGATCTCAGAACTGGTCGAAGACGAACGGGGCGAGCGAAGGCTTTGGACAGTATTTTGGGCGGCTGCCGAGGCATGGGCAAGTGCTCAGCTCAGCCCGAGCGACCTTCACGAGTTGCGCAAGGCGGAAAGGGACAGGGAATCAGAGGATCGCTTGGTGAATTACTTCTTCAGACGCAATTGGTCTCACTTGCCTGAAGGTGCCAGACTGCGCCTCAAGAACGCGGACGTAATATGGAACTCGCGAGAGCGAATAGGGTGGGAAGCGGTGTTCAACGAACTACGTGTCGCAATGGAAATAACTTGTCAAGAATTCATTTGGCGGCCTTTAGTTACGAGTCGCGGAGGTAAAGATTATCTCGAATTCTCGAGATTCAAGATCGAATTAGAAAATGAACGCAAAGTTCCAGGCATTTTTCATTTTACGGAAATTTGTGAGTTTGACTGCTTTCGTGAGTTTCTTAAGCGAAAGCGTCTCAACGATATGGACGTTCGATTCATGACCGAGACTCTACCCCACGCATTGAGAAAGCTCAGACAGAAGAGAAATCCGGCCGATCACGGGACCGGTGTTCTATGGAGTCGCGACGAAGTTGGACCATACATCGATCTGATTTTAGGTATTGGGAGAGAAGGTATACTCCCTCGACTAGTAGTTATCGGACGTAAGATACGTCAATGACGCAACATATCTATGTAAGTATATCTTGGACAGTTGTAGAGACTCTAGCTGGAGATACCCGGCTTCAAGCAAGTTTATGGAAGTGTGCTGCTAAAACACGGTGTTGTTCGCTAAGAAGGCCTGACCATAGATTGTCTGTTTCTCTGTGCTGTTTTGCGCCCTGTGCGCTGAGGGTTGGGCGACAGGTGTTTCCCTAGAACCTCTGGCCGGCAGACAATCCGTATGTGAGGCGGGACTGAGGCTAGTATTTCAAGAGGCCGGCACACTTGGATTGGCAGGGACAGCCACGCGGTGGCCATCTCTGCACTTTGCAGCTCTAGTGCCGTTCACTGACTGGCTCGCGCTCCCGTCCCTCCGCCCACTGAAAGAGGGACAGAGGTGGGGCTTGGGCTTCGCTCTTGAGGCCCCTGGGCCTGACCGGTTCTGCGGAGACGAAATCCGCCCATGAGAACAGCGTCCGCTGCGGCTCCGTGACCTAGTCGTGGTGCCCATTGACCGGGACCAGCCCGAGCGTCGGCCGCAATGCGTCGTGATGGCCGTTTCCGTTGACGTTGACCGGCCTCCAAGGCTCGTCTACCAGCAGCTCCACGGTCTCGGCGTCCCGCGCCTGGGCGAAGACCTCCTCCACGGTCTCGGCCTCGTCCTGCTCGCCGCTGACGATCTTCCTCGCCGTCGCCGTCGCCGTCGCCGAAGGCGGCGAACCCGTCCTCGGGCAGTTCGCCCTCGACGGCCAGCGAGTCCTGGAGCTTCCTGGTCACCAGCTTCAGGGCGTCGGCCTGCAGAGTGTTTCGGTAGCTCATGAACACGATCCTGATGGGCCGGGTCCATCTCATGCGCCACGACCGGCGCGAGGCCCGTCTCACGGTGTGAGCCAATCAGCGTCAGTCTCTGTCTGGGGGCGCTATGGTTCGTCGCGTGCTGAGAGTTCCGCAAAGATCCCGAAATGGTCGGACAGCCTGCGATCGCCGTCCATGTTGCTGATCACGCCCAGGGACTCCGCCACAAGGTCATCGGTGAGGACTATGTGGTCGATGCTCCTTCGTCCCTGGTGACCGAGCGTGGAGGTCCCGATCGTCATCCCATCCGGTATGGCTCTCCTCAGTGCCATGCGCAGGTCTACCGGCGTATGGCCTCGTTGCGAGATACGCTGGTTGAAGTCCCCCATGACGATGAGGCGGTCGGGGCGGGTACGTGAGAGCACGCCGGCAAAGCCGGCCAGATACTCCCGATGGTCCTCCCACATCTTCCGCCCGTCTTCGGAATCCCGGACCCGGGATCTCGACCAGGGTATGCAGGCCCCGATAACGGTGACCGGGCCTATCGACGTGTCCGTGACACCCGCCACGAACCTGCCCGGCGGCATCGACCGGTCTCCCACGTCGTCGACCCGCTCCCACGGCCGTTTGGACCAAAGCTGGACCTTTCTGCGGCCTTCCCTGATCGGGTACCCGTAGTCTTCCTGAGAACAGATCGTGTGCCCGTCTTTGAAAGACAACCCGATAACCGCCTCGGTGAGGCAGACGATCTCGGGATCATGCCGCTCTATGCGCCTACGGATCTCGACCGATCTTGGCGAGCGGGGCGTCGCCCATTCGACGTTCCAGTTGACAAGACTCAGCGGCATTGCACTTCGTTCCTACTCTCCCCTGGAATTGAGCCGAGTGGCATCGATTTTCATCGCTCCTCGCCGGATTGAACGGGCCCGCCCGAATCTCACTGTGCCGTTATGAACACGGGCTCTTTGCCGATGTACTCAAGAACGCCTCTGACCCAATCGACCGTCGCACCAGACGTTGCAGGGCCGGTCAGCACATCGACGCGTGGCGCCAGATGCGGTGGGTCGCCCCACCTCGTCACAACGACCCTGTCCGGCCGGCCGGTCGAGGTGGCCAGCAGGCTCACATCAAAGGATGAGCCGGTGCTCGCAAGAACGGCCCGGGTCGGGCAGTGGCGGTCGAGTTCGGCCAACACCCCGCGCTTGAGTTCAATATCATCTGCCATCGCCTCCACGGCGAAGCCGACTTCGCCCATGGCCCCTGCGACGGACGTGCTGGGGACCAGGTGCTGCAGGGCGCGGTCCGCTGTCCATCGATCCACCATACCCTGCCGTTCGAAACGGCCGAGCGCATTGCCGACATCGTCGACCGCCCGGCGCAGTTTCCCGCGCGACGACTCGACGAGCACGACCCTGAAGCCGCCGAGCGCGAGGGATAGCGCGATACCCTGTGCGGTATCTCCCACGCCGACCACGGCCGCATCGCCCACTGGTTGTATCCCCCCGTTTGGCATCTACGCTCCCCGCGGGGGAGGCCGTCGCGGGGTCATGAGACCTCGATCACGATGCGGCAGTGGTCGCTGGGACCCCAGTGGTCCGGATCGTTCAGGGCACGCACACGCACGGAATCGTCCATATCCCGGGACGCGAAGACGAAGTCCAACTGGCGGGTGGCAGTGGATGGGCCCCGGCCGATCGGGTAGTACGTGGGGACATTCCTGCTGCTGCTGGGAAGCTCACCCGGCCATGGATCCGCCTGCCGACCGTTGGGCGCCTGCGGGCCTACGAAAGAGAGGCCTAGTGCCTCCATCCTGTCGAACACCGTTCCGTACCGTCCGGCCCAATATTCGCTGCCGCCATCCCCATGTCCCCTGAGAATGTTCAGATCGCCAGCAGTCAGAATGCGATGGCCGTCCTGTCTGCCTATGAACGTGGATAGATCCGAGACCACGCGGTGTGCCGACGCGTCCGAGACGATCCAGCGGCTGTTAGAAGTGGCGTGAGGTCTCTCCCATAGAGCGTACATGGAGACCGCCACGAATGGCTCGATCCCGGGGGACGAAACAAGCGCGGCGGTGACTGTCCCGGGACGGCTGACGGCGAACTCCCCCGAGCGCGCTTCCTCCATAGCCTTGGGCGTAATCCATTCCACCTCCACTCGATCAGAGAGCCTTGCTATCGCTGTCCTGCGGGTCCACCCGGTCCATCCAACAGTTGTCCAGGGAGCGGGATCGACGTCAATTCGCCTGCGTAATTCCTCGGGCGGGCGATCCGCCTCCTGCAGGAGAGCGACATCGGCGTCCATCGCGATCAGACAATGCCAGGGATCCGTCCTGCCGTCGATGTTCCAAGAGACGAGCCTAACTGCCAACGAGCCGACATTCCTTCCGGTCATGCGCGTGCATTTCGACCTTCACGGTACCAGAGGTACGTCGGGCGCCTCGGCGCCCATGGGAACGAGCTGGCGGCGCTGTGAGGCCAATCTGGGGTCATACGCCAGTGAGATTGAAGCTGGCCGACAGCCAAGCCTTTTGAACCACCGGTAAGGCTCCCACTGCCGTCGGACGTCCCTGGGGACGTCATGCACACGGACCGATGGCGAATGGCTAGCCCTCTTCCCGAGCGCCATTGCCTTCCATCCTCTCCAGGACATCCTCCAAATGAGGCTGGAATGCGGTTCGGAATTTGGTGAGGTTCTCGGTCATCCACTTCCTGATCTCGCCCAGTTCTTCTTCAGAGGAATCTATGCGGCCAGGTCGAGATACCGCCACCCTGCTCATCTTCGAGTCATCCATCCGTTCCCAAATCATCGCTCCGAGTTCATTCTCGATCTGCGCCTGGGACTCTTTCAGTAGATCGAACGCAGCTTTGTTCCAAGCCCTGTCCGTACCCTTGACCTGTAGTTCCACTCTGGCCTCGCCGTCCCAGGTGAACCGCATGGTGCGCCCGAACCTGGAAGAGCCTATGCCAGCACCGGCATAGTAGGTTGACCCCTTGTAGCGCGTTCCTACGTTCCATCCGTGCGTCCTGCGCAGATCCTCGAGCAGGGGGCGCCAGAAGCGAATGTATTTCTCTTGCGTTGGAGTCGCCTCGCCCTGAGCCTCTCCGGCATCCTTTGACCATGTGTTGGGTGCGGCCGCCAAACGGAACAGAGGTGCGGGGAGTGAATCGCCTATTCTCACCGCCTGCACCTCGACACCGAAGAAGCTGAGTGAATCCCTGGTGCCCTCGTTGAGCCAGTCCAATGCGGCCCTGTGTTCGTCACGGAACTTGGTGGCGATCCACACCACGACGCTTGCGTTCTTTCCGGCCGAATAAGTGAGCAGTTGGCCCAAATGCGCATGGTCCGTGTTGGCGATCTGGTTTTCGATGGCTACTACTGCGTCACTGTTGGCATCTTTGGCGAGTATGTCCAGGGAGAAGTTGCCAACCGGGACCTCCGTGCCTTCCAGTTCCAGATCCATGCCGAGTTCACTGCCGAGCAGCGGCAGATTGTCTGCCAGCCAGGGGGTGAAGTCGTTGGCCTCATGTGGCCAGACGCTCGTAATGGGCACCTGCTCTATGCTGCCGATCTTCTGCTGTGTCATTTGGACGTGCTCCATGCGTTTGGGAGATTATGTCGTACTTCACCGACCACCGGTGGCCGCGTCAGGGGCATGTTCAAGCATGACGGTCTGCGTCTCAGCCATGCCCGATCTGGTCTTGTCGCCGGTTTCCGAGACGATCTTCGACCCTGAGCTTCGGACAAGAAATGTCCATCTTGGAGGGACGATAATATCAAGCTGCGCCGAGCTATCTGGCTCTACCGAACTGGGCAGCCCCTCACCCTGCGTCGCAGGTCGCGGAGTGACGGTCGAGCCCGCCGACACCTCCTCAGCGCGGCGCCATCAGTGGTTCCCAGTCGGGTTTCACGTATCGCAACTCGGGACCAATGCTCGCGAGCTCTTCGGCGAGGATCGCCCACACGAGCTCGGCGGCCTCTTTCGATGATAGAAGGGTGGGCGGACGCGTACCGATGGGAATCGCCCGCCTTCCCTGAATGAGTATGGTCGAGCCGTCGTGCCTTATCCGGAAGCTGACCTTGTGGAGCATCTTCGTGTAGCTGGCTATGGATTTCGACTCGATCTTAAGGACCTTCACTTCGATCAAGAGAATGCTCCTTTCAAGTGATGGGAGCTGCGAGCATGTCTTTGACACACTTGTCGCAGACCGTGCCCTGCGGCATTTCGCGTTCTTTTCCTTTCATCCTGCTCGGTGGCATTGCAAGCGAAGGTCGGTAGGTACCCGGCATGGAGAGAGAGGCAGCGGTTCGCACGCGCCCGTAGCTGTGCACGAGACCACAGCCTCATTGCGGGCGTGAGTACGATCCTCGCCATTGCTGCTGGTAAAGTTTGGGCCAGCCAATTTCGCGAGCGATGATATAGAACGAGTGTTCTGTTAGTCAATTCGCCGATCTAGGGAGAAGGCTTCTTGACCGGAGATACGTCCTTCTATGAGCGCACTCCATCGCCAGAGCTCAGGGCGCTTCTCGCGCCGGGAGGGTTTCTGGCTCCCCTGATTGATCTCAGGGATCGAAAGATCGCCAGCCTGTTTCTCGACGTGCACCTGAGGGCCAACGACGAGGTGCACGTCTACTGTGGCTTGGCGCGCCTGATGAACGTCCGGAGGAACAGGAGCGGGACCGTCAGGGTCTCTGCGCACAGGACCTTCAGCCGCCAGGGCTGCGCAAAGGAACTCCTTCGTACGTGGAAGGTGAGCGAGTCCGAAGGCTTCAGGAAGGCCCTGGACACTTATCTCCGGGGCGTGAAGGTTGACCCGAGGCACACGGCCGGTGAGGGAGAGGTGCAGTCCATGTGGGCCAGCGTCACCGAGCCCTGGATTCCATTCGACAGGGAGGCGGTCCTCGGCGGGCAGGGCAGAGAACACGAAAGAGTCGAGGCCGCCCGCATCGCGCTGGAGGACCTCGCAGCCTCGCAGGGTAAGTCGTCCGGGCGGAGGGACAGTTGGTCGGCGCCCCCTGCAAAGGGCCGCGAGGTCGACCAGGTCGCCGTCGATCCGGAGGGCCGCCTAGTGCTGCTTGAGCTCAAGGACGCGAAGGCAGGCAATGCGCCCGTCTACTACGCGCCATTCCAGTTGCTACAGTACGGTTGGGACTGGCATGAAGCCCTCGAATGCGTGCGGAGCCGGCTGCAGGACCTGATCGATGCGCGCGTGGAGTTGGGACTGACACCCGGTACCATCCCCCGGCTCACCGGCGGCATCCGGGCCGCAGTGTGCTTCGCCAACGACAATAGAACAGAGGAGGTGAGGCGTCGCTACGAGATGGTCGTAGAAGAGGTGAACAAGCACCTTCCTCCATGCGTTCCCAGGATCGAGACGTGGGCTCTAGAGTACCGGCCCGAGCCGGTGCGGCTTAGCAGCAGTCATGCAAGATCCGATCCCCACCGCCGTCCGTCCTCGTTCGCGGAATCCCTGCAGGCGCATCTCGAGGAGTGGCGAGCCGGCGTTGACGGATCGCGAGATCGGACATGGTCCGTCTGGACCGACGGCATCTGCCCAGCGTACCGGCAGCTTGCAGAGGATGTGGTGCGGGATGACGAGATGAGGCTCCACACCTATGCCAACCACCTTAGGAGTTCCCAGATCTTCGCATTCAACCTGTTCCTTCCCTTCCGGGAAGGAGAGAAATCGAAGCTATCGGACTTGGTGAGCGAGACGATAGACACCGGGTTTTCCATCGAGGAGGTGCGCTTCGAGTGGGTGCCTCCCGGCGCGCTGCTCGGCGAAATTGCGGGCGACCGACCTTCCCCAGGCGAGCCCGCAACGGCGGTTGATGTCGCTCTGTGGGGGCAAGTAGGGGATGGTGGCCGAGCAGCCGTCCTGCTGGAGGTGAAGCTGAGCGAGACCGACTTTATGCACTGCAATGGCCGCACCAGCCCAGGAAACCGAAGAACGGACGTGTGTGATTCCGCCGCCACGTTCTTTGACGACCCTGTCGCATGCTACCTTCGGAGACCCCGGCGGAGCCGGCGGGACAGACGTTACTGGGAGATCTTCAAGCAGAGTCACGGCAGCGTTCGTGCGGCATTCCCCGGAGCGGACCTGGAAGGTCCATGCCCGTTCGCCTTCAGCATGCAGCAGCCGATGCGGAACCTGGCCGTGGCACGGGGACTGGAACTGGATGGGGAAAGCGGTGTGGACAAGGCATGGTTCGCTCTCTGCTCACACGACGACAATCCGGATGCGGCCCGGCACTGGAAGGACTGGAATCGTCTGCTTGCAGATCAGTCCATGGCGCCGAGACTTCCTGCGTCTAAGGTCGTGCGGGCAGGGGAGGCCGATGGATTCGGCGACTGGGCGGCTTGCATGCGCGAACGCTACCGTCTGTGACCCGCGACGTTGATGGGGTCTCGGTAAGAATGAACACCACGCGGCTAGGCTGCTGAGGAAACTCGGGAACGGAAAGCGGTGAGGTTTCCCAGATCGGCGTACGTCTCAGCGTGGATGGCTCTCGGTCTGGCTGTGGCTACCGGAATATACCTCGCGGTCGGACCGGCCTATCAGGGCGTGGAGGTGGAGGCGGTGGCGCCTGGCGAGTCATCCGTCGAGGTCGGCAGGTTCACGGCGACCTTTATCGAGGTGAACGGCTTGCGCGTGGTCCCATTGTTGCTGGTTCCCGTCGTGCTGAGCGGTCTCGCCGTCTGGGCCGTCCATGCCCGAGACGCCGGGAGGATCCGACGTCAGGCGAGCCTCTGGATGTTCGCCGTCGCACTCCTCGGACTCTGCGCGGTGACTTTCCTATCCATCGGCCTGCTCTATCTTCCCACGGGAATCGCACTCTTGGCCGCGGCGTTTACGGGCTCGAGGGCGAAGACTCTATCCTGAATTGTCCCCAACGTATCGCCTCTCGCTCTCGGTGCCGTCTCCGAGAGGAGTTGGGCGTTCCTGGTGAAACCGGAAGATGGGAGCCGACCGTGTCCCCCTCCTGTGCCACGATGGAAGAGGTCTTGGGGTCAGGTCACTAATCTGCTGCAATTTCGATGAGTAGTCGGCAGTGGTCGCTCGCGCCCCACTCCTCAACAGAATTCATGGCCCGCACCGTGATGCACTCGTGAAAGCCGCGGGAGGCGAAGACGTAATCGAGTTGATTGTTGCTTGTCGTCTCCGGCTTCTTACCGGGTAGGCAGTATGTGACGACGTTGCGGGAGTCGGCGGGCTCTCCCGTAGCCGGTGTCTTTGCCTGCCGACCATTCGGTGCCTGCGGCCCCGTGAACTCCAGCCCGATGGTTGTCATCCTCTCGAAGACGGACCGGTATCGTGCCTCCCAGTAGGAGGGGTCGCCGCCATCGCCATAGCCGTGCGCGATGTTGAGATCGCCAGCAGCCAGTATGCGATGTGTCCGCGGATTCTCGTGGCCTATGAAGGCCGAGAGATCCGAGATGATCCTGTGAACGGAAGAGTCGGCGTAGCCGAAGCCCCACGCCGTCTTGACGCCCGGATGCGACCCGATCCAGCGGCCGTACATGGAGACGGCGAAGAACGGTCCGACCGAGCCGTCACGGGGCGTTATGCGGGCGGCCGCTATCGTCCCGATGCCGCTCACGGCGATCTCGTCACACTCTGTCCAGCCTATCGGACTGACCTGCCTGAACCACTCGACTTCGACCCGGTCCGATAGCTTCACCACCATCGGCCAGCGGTCGTACAGTTTCGGGTACCGATCTTCGTACCAGCGCGAGTTCCAGACATGTGAGTCCCAGTGCTCTACCGGGCCGATATCCACTCTATCGGCGACGTCGGAGGGAGGGTCTGCCGCCTCCTGCAGCAGAGCTATGTCCACGTCCAACTCCAGAAGCTGGCGCCACGGCCGGAGTCGCTTGGCGATGTTCCAACTCACTACTGATACAGTCAATGAATCCTCCGATGTGACTTTAGTGATCCCCCAACTATCCTCTTTGGTCCCTCGGGAGTGAAGAGACTGACACTACTTGAGGTTTTGGGCAGACAGGTCGGCGACTACGCCGAAATGGTCTGACAGCTTCCTACCCTCATGGATGTTGCTGATCACACTCAGGGAGCCAACCACCCAGTCCGCGCTCAGTGCAATGTGATCGATATTGCTACGTCCCTGGAAGACAAGCTCCGACGTGGCGATTTCCATGCCCGGCGAGAAGGCCTCCCGAAGTGCCAATTGAAGCTCGGAACGCGCGAGGCTACCTGGTCCTACAATCTGGTTGAAATCCCCCATCACTATCAGACGCTTGGCATCCGCCCGATCGAGCACCTCAGTGAGACCTCCCAGATACTGTTCATGGTCCTCCCATGGCGCCTTGCGCTCCGGCTTGCGGTTAGCCTCAGTCCGTGATCCGAACCAGGGGATGCAGATTCCCATGACGGCGACCTCGCCCATTGACGTTTGCGTGACGCCCGACACGAATCGACCGGGCGGCATCGAGTCGATGCCCAGGTCGTCCACCTGCTCCCACGGTCGCCTGGACCACAGCAGAACCTTCCTGCGGCCCCGCTTGATCGGATACCCGTAGTCTTCTCGCGAGCAGATCATGTGCCCTTCCCGGGAGAGCAGCGCGGCGTCCGTCTCGATCAGGCAGACGATCTCGGGATCATGCCCCTCAATGCGCCTGAGGATCTCGGGAGATCTGCGTGAGCCGGGCGTGGACCACGCGACGTTCCAGTTGACCAGTTTCAAGGCTATTGCGTATCAGCCCGTGACTCGCCGTCCGGGCATCTGGGTCCCTGCAATTCTCAAATTCCTTCGGTCTGTCGTATGTCTCGCAGGTGGTCATGCGCTAGACGACAAGAGTTCGCCCACGCGCTTGGCGCTTCGCCCCGAGTTGTCCTAAGGCACAAGCTAGACAGGGCAAGGATGCGTTGGGCCAAAAAGCAGCTGGTATGAGAGATCGAGACAAACCTATGGTTGGTTGCCCTACCGCGGACCATCCAGCTGTATTTCCCGCACCGTGTCGCAGAAGTTGGTGAGCTGTAGGAGCTCCTCTTCCTTGAGTGGATCCCTAAAGTGCATAAGCCGATTGCGATACTTACGAACATCATTCAGGGCCTTGGTGAAGACAATTCTATCGAATGGGACATCGAGTTCGTGCCAGTGCTCTGCGGACTCTAGCACTCGCTGCAGTGCTCCGACTGTCAAGTCGTCAAGGTCGGCGATAGGATCATCGCCCGAGAGGCCCCTTTCACTGAGAAACTGGGCCACCCTGTCCTTCCCCAGCCGCCTTTCGAGCAGAGCACGCAGGCGTTCCTCGATTTCGCCTATACGCTTGAAGGGGTCTACCAAACCGGCAAACTCTTCAGCCAGATCCCAGGCCGTAACGATTCCCTGGAGCCTCTTCTCCCGTCCGATTACCAGGACCACGTCAGTCTCAGCCAGCCGACTGACAACGGACTTAAGGTCGTCGTGACTTTGTGCGAACGGCACCTTGCTGTCCACACAATCACCCACGGTCGTGGGTTGTCCGTTCATCAGTGCCTTCGCAATCGACTGGAACGACACGATTCCCTTGATGTCCTGCTGTCTGGGTGTCGAGCCGTTTGCGACCACCAACTGCGAATACTTGCCCAAGAGCATCTCGGTATAGGCTACTTGGATCGGCGCATCATGCGGCACACACTTCACTGCCTTGTTTGCTGAGGCGAGCTCGGACACGCTGAATGCTGGCTCGGGTAGGCTGAAGTCGTCTATGAGTTCCTGCGGCGGAGCATCGGTCCCCGATATATCTTGGCCGTCGCCCGACGCATCGATCGCTGCATCTTCCGCTGTACTGAGCGTGAAGCGGATGTAGGGTGACCTTAGCGGCATGTCGGGACTGACTGGAGGGTCCGCCACCAAGCCGAGTTCCGCTAGTGTCGTGTTTATCTCATCGATGGCCGTCTTGCGCCTCCTGACGTAGCCAAAGGCGCGAAGCACGTTCTCACCCATCCTCCATTGATTGCGTCCGGACTCCAAGTTGGACCGGATGTCCCCCAAGTACTCACGCCCGTTCATGGCTCCTCCTAGGTTTGGCATGCTCTTGCCTGCCCACACCGACGGGTTGTCACCCTACAGTGTGCTTTCCGGTCGATGTGATTCAGTACCTGAGCGTGCGGTGGGAGGCGGAACGTCCCGATACGCTGTAGGCCGGGTGTAGAGAGGGCTGAACTCCGCCGCCTGCTGGCGCCTGAGCTAGGCGCAGGCCGTATGCGATCCTCTTTCGCCCAGGATGTCAAAATGCTGGTTTTTCTTTTGACTTCCCGATTGATCCCATGGGTCGGTACGAATGATCGAATCCCTTAAGGCAGTCAGTCCGACAATTCGGCCCATCGATTCGAGCTAAGAGCCCATGGCGAAACGTGCTCGAGGCCTCCCTTGCTTGAGTGGGCAGATTGCCTTTCTGGTCAAGGCTATCTGAGTCCGTGCCAATCGGGTCTGCCATTCGGGAGCCAGCCGTCATCTCGAGGGTCGCCCGCCCCAACGGTGCTGCACATACGTGATCGCCTCCTTGACCGGGAGCGGCTGAGTAAGGTTGCCGCTGCGCACGTAGAAAGGAGCCTCGTTGGACTTTTCGACATAGACCGGCTGGTCGCTCGGATCGACCGCGATCTGGCATATATCCTCGCCGTCAATCTCATGGAAGTTGACTGTCAGGTAGGAGGCCGCCACCGCCTCACCGAGATCCTTAGCCACTATCTGCTGCAGACGCTGCTCGAACCCGTCCCGGTCTTGGCGCTTAAGGGTGCCGTAGTCGGCGGCGAGTCCAACGGCACTCCCTTGGTCATCAACACCGATCAGGAGCGTGCCGCCGTCAGCCGAGTTCAGAAATCCCGCCAGCGCCTTAACCACTACATCCTCAAGTACCTTGTTTACTCTGTTCTCGGCGATGTCCCAGCGCATGCTCGACTTGAACTCGACGAGCTGACTCTCCCCGGCCGACATTAGGTGACGCACGCTGTGCTCATCCATTGCAGCGTGCTCAACCTCCGGGACCCAGCTCTCGATGTATTCGTTGATCGCCTTTATGAGCAGGGTGCGGCGAGCGCTCATGAAATCGACGAATCGCTCCGGGGACCAGAGGCTGCGATCCATCGGCATCGACTGGGCCTTCAGGGCTCCGGAGAACTTCTCCTCGATCTCGGGCAGGTAGTCGGCGGGCGAGGATCGGCGGTGCGCCAGTGACGGCTTCTGGCCCAGGAATACCCTGTTACCCACCGCGTTGATCACCGTCAGGTCCGTGAATCCCGCCGCCTCCAGCACCCTTCGGTGGAATATGTAGTGACGCACGCCGCCGTTGCTCTTGCCGACGGCCGGATCGTATATGCGCGAGCCCGTAAACCAGTCCCGGGCCTCCTTAGACCTGGCTACGATGTGACTCAGGCGCGCCACTGCGGAGTTGATTTTGGCCCGCGCCAAGTCGCCCTGTTCTAGGACGACACGGCCGCGCTCTCTCAGGATGGCCGCCTCCAGTTCGTGCGTTGGATCCTGATCGCCGCCAGCCACGAGGGCGACATCCTGCTGCAGTTTCGTTTCGGTCGCCCCCGTGTATCGTGACCAAAGCCCCGCAAGATAGAGCCAGCGAACGAATCGCCGCTTGATAGTGGCGCTTGGGAAGGTGCCGCCGTGTCGGGCCAAATAGACGGTGGCGGGCACGAGGACGTTGTCGGTGGGCAAGTCCGAGAGATCGCCGATGAAGGCCTCATGGCGCAGCACGCCCACGAGATGCTCGAACGCCGGCTGTATCTCTTCCCAGGCCGTCCTTAGATCCTCCGCCGGCGTCCTCATGAAAGTGCCTTCCAGCACGATCGAGCCGGTGGCCACACCAGCCATGCACCGGACTAGAAAGTCCAGGTCGACACCGAAGCCGACCTGTTTCATCTTCAGGCTGAACGACCACAGATCCCCCCTGGCCTCCGGCCAGATGCTGCAGATGTGGGCCAGTGCAAGGTCCGCCTTCGTGAGCGGCGTACCCGCACGGTTGACCCGGTTGAAGATATCGACGACCTGTTCGACGCTAAATTCCTCTCCGGAAACCTGGTCTACCGTATACGTGTAGTTGCGAATCCCATCCAGACGGCCGAGCCGAGCGAGATTCTGTTGGATGATCGCGCGGCGCTCTTCGGGAAGTTGATCCAGATTCTCCAACAGGCCCGTCAGCCCCTGGCTCAGGAGATCGTGGACCCCGATCCATGCCGGGTTGTTCCCCATCAGCGACTTCTGATAGAAGCGGAACTCCTCGGTCTGCATGTTGAAATGCAGGTCGAAGTATAGCGACTCACCCTCGTAAAACAGCGGCGCCTTCCCACGAAACAGAACGTAGAGCGTGGTCAGGCGCTGCTGTCCATCCAGAAGAAGGAGCGAATGCCCGTTGCCCGTCTTCTGCGCGCCTCGCACCAGAGAGGGCTTGTAGGTCCGCCATGTGAGCAGGTGGCCGGTAGGATGCCTTCGGTAGAGTGACTGCATTAGGCCGCGCACTTGATCCCGGTTCCAGACGTACCCACGCTGGAACTCGGGGAGAAGGATCTCGCTGTGCCCGATCTCGCCCAGGAGGTTTTGGATCGATTTCACCTCATGCATCTCGTACCTCCTAGTTTGATCCTTTCCTGCCCGCCATAATTTGCCGGTTCACCGGTCTCCCAACCAGCCATTCCTCCGACGACCGACAGGACTACTGTTACTCACATCAGACTGTCGGCTGTCCGCAAGGCGCCGATATTTGGGTAGGAACACCGAGACATGCAGACCACAGGATCGCTTCGCGAGCAGGTACCCCGAACATGGATCCCTCAACCTACGAGAGTTCATGACCGTGTAGTATCACCACTCGCTCAAGAATCCTTGCCTCTCAGAGTAGCCTGAAGCTTCTGCATCGAGACCCCCTCTACGCCAGTTCGCAACGTAGAGGGGGCGTAAGAAGAAGGATTGGAAGGTCCAGTATTCCTCGTCCGTTGCGTTCGCCTTCAAGCTGGTCGTGTATGTGACACTTCTGCGATCATCGACTCAAATGCGCCGACCATTCTAAGGCCTACGTGTATATTCGACGAATAATTGGCTGCGTAGGTTGTATGAATTCGGGCATGTTGCTGGTTTGTGTGGCAATTGCATGATTTGTCTACGGAAGCGACTCTCGAGTCTGCCGGAGTTCAGGTCGTTGCCGACAGGCGGCGAACACACGGTTTAAGGTACGTGAACAAGGTCGTAGATAAGGCCCGGTTTATCCTGCCGGGATGCAAAATGGCCGCAAGCGTGGGGACTCCAGGGGTCCCCCACAGCCTCTGCATCCCCCTACTCCCTAGCTAGGGCTTACAGGCCCGCTCCTACTGATTTCTTCCCCGTTCTTGTTTCAACGCTGGCGCCCGCCAGAGCATGGACGTGGAGGCGGGCTGTGCCTTGCGGCTGCGGCGTCTCCGGGTCCCCGACTCGGCTGCCATGAAATCGGCCTATGAGAATGGCATGTGGTGCGGCTCGTTGGCTGCGTTGCCGCGACTCTACCCATTGGCGTGCCGGACGCGCTCCCTCCCAGCCGGAGATCTATTGCCGGCAAATGGGGCAATCTCCGAACGCGATCGCCTTACAGGAAAGTTGTGCTAAAGGGATCCGCCCGGTTCCCCGCCCCTCGATTGCGCTTGCCATTCCAAGCTGATGCAGCACCATGAACAAGAACGTGCAGTTGCATGAGTGGCCGGCTGGCCAAGCCGAAGGATCAAACACCATGGGCGCGTGTTGCCTCAGGTCGCGGGACCTTACCCGGGCTCCCCTGAGACTGGAGTAGGCAGAGAACAAGTCACTGACCGCTACGCGAAATGTAGACTTCCCCCTTACATACGAGACTTTGCCTGCTGAGTAGCTCTTGATCGTAGTCGTCCCACGGCCGGGGTTCCGCAGGATTGTGCCGGGCGGAAGATTGGCGACCATGCGCCTATGGAATTCGCGGAGCTCGATCATTGCATGCCTGCCTTCCAGCATGGAAACTGCATCCCGCTCCACCGGACCTGGTGAAGGAGGGGTCTTACGATATAGCCGGAAGGTAACTGATATGAAGCCATTCGACGACTATCCCGGTGGGGGCAACAGGATCTTGAAGAGAATGGGCCGGACTAACACGCGCCGCGAGGATGGCCTTTGGCTGATGGAGAATGCCAAACAGAACAGCTGCGCATACTGCGATGTCAGCCTCGTGGACACCTACCATCACTGGCTGCTACTCAACGTAGGCCATGTTGTCCCCTCCAGGGAATGCGCGAGGCTCGGTATCCCGGACGGGTGGCATCATTCCTTCACGAATACCGTCCTTTCGTGCTTTGGATGCAGCATGTTCGATAACCGCTACAGCATCGACTGGCAGCCTCCCAAGGCCCCCGAAGAATGGACGGCTCGAGAGTTCATTACCCTTCGGGACAGGGTCTTTCGAGAGAGGCATAGACGCATCGGTGAGCGTCGTGATTGCGAGATTCGCTTCTTCGAATTGATGGTGGAGAGTAGCGGACCTGGACCGACCCAAACCAGACCCATCTAGCCCGGAACTCCTAGTCCCAGATGTCACGGTGACTACACGGGAAAGGAAACCTGAAGAGGCAGCAGCATGAGCAAAGATGAATTCCCACAGGAGGTCGTGGATGCGCTGGGGTGCTACGTCTATCGGTTGATCGACCCTCGCAACGGGGAAACTTTCTACGTGGGCAGGGGCAGGGGGCAGAGAGTATTCGCTCACCTGAAAGGCTCTGTCAGCGATGGGGACCAAAGCGCCGCCGACCCGAAATTGGAGCGAATCAACGAGATACGGGGCATGGACATGGACGTAGCGCACGTCATCCACCGTCACGGTATGTCGGAGTCGACGGCAAAGGAGGTCGAGGCGGCTCTGATCGATGCTTATCCCGGTCTGGAGAATAGGGTGGCCGGTGCGGGCTCGAGGGACTACGGCACGCGGCACGTGAGTGAAATCATCCAGGAGTACAGCGCCCAGGAATTCGTGGTGGGCGAGCCTCTCATCCTGATCTCTATTGGGCAGCTGTGGAGGAAGCGTGGCGTATATGGGGCCGTGAAGGGCAGGTGGAGGTTGGACATGGAGAGAGCGAAGCGTCGCAAGCTCGTGCTGGCCCATGTGAGAGGAGTGGTAAGAGGGGCCTATAGGCCAGAGAAGTGGACTAGAACGACGGCGCAGGATGTGCCGGACCACCCACATCTAGCAGGCCGCATCGGCTTTGACGGCATTGAAGCCGAACCGGAAGTGTGGGAGAGGTATGTAGGGAAGAGGGTGCCCGCGCGGTATCGGAAACGGGGCGCGCAGGCGTCCTGTAGGTATCTGAGTCCGCGGTAAGATTGCCAGCGCTCTTGATGCCTACACCGGCTGGCCACATGAGTCGTCATCCGAGGGTCCACGTCTTCATTCCTACGGTGTGTACCTGAATTGGCGAGGATGATCCCGGCCCAAATTGACGATTCGGTGGAGAGTTCTGCCGAGCGGCGGATCTTCGATCTGCTCGCGGCCGACCCGGATACCGCTGGATGGACGGTGCTTCACTCGCTTGGACTGGCACGCAGGCCGACCGGCCCATACGGAGAGATAGATTTCGTCGTCGTCATTCCCCAAGAGGGCATCCTCTGCCTGGAGGTGAAGGGGGGGCGCCTGTCATGCGAGGGTGGAATCTGGAAGACCATGGACCGGCTTGGCCGGGTGGCAGAGCTCAAGAGGAGCCCATTCGCCCAGGCCAAGGATTCCATGTTCGCCTTACGTGACCTGATCATCGGTCATTTCGGCAGGGGGGCGCCCGAGGCGAGTTGCCCGACCGGTTTCGCGGTCGTATTTCCCGATGTGGTCTGCCCGCCGGCAAGTCCGGAATTCGAGCGCTCGGATGTAATCGACGCCGAAGACCTGAGGGGGCCGATTTCCCCGTCCATCGGCAGGGTCGCCCGCAGTCGCCTGGCGGAATTCCAGCCACACAGCGGCGAGCGGCTTCCGACATCCTCTCAGCTCAAGTCGATAGTGAACTACCTGCGCCCGAGCTTCGATCTTGTGATCGCAAAATCTGCCTCGCTGAGCAGGACCGAAGACAGGCTGATGAGCCTGACCGGCGAGCAGTACGACCGCCTGGACGAACTTTCGGCCAATCCCCGCTGCCTGTTCGAGGGAGCCGCCGGGACCGGCAAGACTCTTCTGGCCCTCGAATACGCCCGTCGGGCAAACAGCGCGGGAGCTAGAGTCCTGTTCGTATGCTTCAACCGCCTCTTGGGGGATTGGCTTCAGCGGCAGGTCGAGGGCACCGGGGTCACGGCCGGAAGCTGGCACAGGATTCTCAGGAGGATCATCGTCTCAAGCAGTGTGGGGGAGGAGTTCCTCGAACAAGAGCGCGAGGCCCTGGAAGGTGAGGGCTATCCGAGGCTCTTTGATGAGTTGTACCCGTTCTACGGGGAAATCGCCCTGGTGGAGATGGACAGCCCGTTCGACGTGCTGGTCATCGACGAAGCGCAGGACCTATCCCGGCACAGCACCCTTGACCTGGTGAACCGGGCCGTGCGGGGAGGGCTGGCAGGGGGAACTTGGGGAATCTTTGGGGACTTCACCGGTCAGGCCCTGTACGGAAGCGATTCCGAATCTCCTGTGGAACTATCGGAGTATTGCGATCATTTCGTCAGGGCGACGCTTACCCTCAACTGCCGGAACACCCGGGCGATTGCCGAAGAGGCGGCAGTCATGGGGGGATGCAGCAGGCCACCGTTCAGGCTCGGTCGAGAGACGGGCATGCCGGTCGAGCGTCGATATTGGAAGACCACGCCCGGATTCGTGAGGTCTCTGACAGAGACCGTTGAGCTCCTGATGAACAGTGGGGTACCGATTGACGACATCGCCATCCTGTCGCCCCGACGACTGGAGAATTCGGTCCTGGCCGAAGTCGAAAAGGTCGGAGACCTCCCGCTCGTCGACTGCTCCCGGACGTTGGAAGCTCCCCGGGAATGCCTCAGGTTCTCGACCATCCACTCGTTCAAGGGCCTCGAGAGTCAGGTGGTGATCATCGTCGACATTGAGGATGTGGATGAGGAAAGGTCGCAGTCGCTCCTATATGTGGGTATGTCCAGAGCCCGGGGCCTCCTGATCCTCTGGCCCATGAACGGGTCCGCAGGTCAATCGATACCCGGCTGAGAGCGGCCTCGGAACGGGAAACTCAAGTGTGAGACAGGGACCTCATGCTCCCGACCCTGCGCATGGTGCACCGCGCGGGTCGATGAGGAACCCATCGCCGCTATTGGAGTACGGACGGGACACCGACACCGCGCTCCTTGAATCTTCAAAGAGAGCAACGCGGACCCGGCGACTTGCCTCAGGGTGTAGCCATGCGGTCCCGGGCATGCCGGAGACTACCTGCGTGCGCGATGCCTCTAATCGCGACCGGAGTCACCCGAGCACGATGCGAGGGATAGGAATACCAATAGGCCTCCCCTATATTACTTGCCCGAGGCCTCGGACCCTCTCGTGAACCTTATGCCGGTCAGGTACCGAGCGGGGTTTGTGCATCCAACTCGCCGATTCGACATGTCAATTTGTCAGGGGCAAATGCTACATGGGTCGACGGGCGCCAGCCTTTTGAAGGGGGTCAGGGACACTGGACAGGATTGTGAGTGCATTCAACAGGTCTTTTGCCAACTGGGACATCTGCCTACCGAAGAGCGCGGTAAAGGCTCGGGAAAGGGGGCGGATCGTAGAGAGGGGCTGGACCATCTGGTACGTCTGTGGATCGGACGACGGCGGAGAGTACCTGGACTACTACGCCAGCCATCGCATGACGAACGACAGGCACGTCCGACTCCACGCCGATGGCCGGAGCGAGAGTCTCGAGACGGTCCAGGACTCCTACGTCCTACCCAAGGACCCTGCGAAGGCCGAACAGGCTAAGGCCAAGTTTCGTGCACGCAACAGGGCGGTGAGGCGCATGCTCGACGAAAAAGGCTTCACCCTGGACGAGGGCGTACATCCGAGCGCCGCTGTCAGGCACTACCAGTTGACGCTAGACGACCAATCGACTAACGATGAAGACCACCCTGGGGCGAACGGGAGCGAGGTGCAGAACGGTACCTGAGGGTCGATCCCGTTAATCCCGGCCCTGGTCGGCCATTACCCCTACGTGATCCTTCGTCATTCCCCGGCCGAATCGCCATCCAGTGGCAACACGACCGGCTCCTTGCCGATGTACTCCAGGACGCGCCTGGTAATACCAATTGTGCGTTCGGTCGTCTGGGGACCGCCAACGACTTCGACGCGCGGCATTCCATGAGGGGGACATCCCCACCTTGTCACGACGACCCTGTCCGGTCGGCCGGTCGCCTCAGCTAACTCATTAGCGGGGTATGAAGACGAGGTGGATGCGAGAACGGTCCGTGGTGGGCAGTGCCGATCAAGGTCCGCCAGGATGCGCCGCTTCAACTCCAGATCCTCAGGCACGGCCTCGATCGCAAAGCCGACCTGGCGCATCTTCTCGCCAATCGACATGCTAGTTCGAATGAACTCGAGAGCCATCCTGTCGACGGATACGTGGACTGCCCCACGCCTTTCGAGGTCATCCGTCATGGTCCTGATCTTCTCCATCGCCCTCTGGAGGTTCCTGCGAGACGAGTCGACCAGGACGACCGGGTATCCACCCAGAGCCCGGGCAAGCGCGATGCTGTGACCTGTATCTCCTGCACCGACCACCCCCGCATCGCCTATAGGTTGTACGCCTCCGTTCGGCAAATTCCCATCTCTAACCTGTTTACAAGACTGACATCCATGTGAATTGCTCGCAGGGGTAGCGGAGGACCTAGCGCTTCAACACACTCCCGTCACGAATCCGCCTTGTGCGGCGGCCCTCCCTGAACTTCGATCTTTCGACGGGCGGCCGTGATCTGAATGTCCAGAGACTATGCCTGTGACGACCGCTGGGCGTGCAGATAAAGGTTGTCGGCAAGCGAGATGATCTCGTCGAGCATGGTCAACCGTGATCTCCAATCGGCCGGAATGGCTTCCATCCCGTAGTACGCCCCTGCGATCTGTCCGTATATTGCTCCTGTCGTGTCGGCGTCATCTCCGAGGTTTACCACCTTGAGAGCACCCTCCCTGAAGTCCTTGGATCGATGGAATGCCCAGAGCACGGCCTCAAGGGAGTCCACCACGTAGCCCGTGCCTTGGATGTCGGGAGGATTCCGGTGCCTGAAGGACCCGCTGGAGATGGCGGCGATTTTCGGCGCCAGAGGGCTCTTCGCCCACAGACCCTCCACGGGGCAGTAACCGGGCCCAAGAAGGGTCTCCTTGTCGACACCGTCAAGTGCGCCCACCAGCAGGCCGGCGAAGTAACGGCATGCATCGACCGGTTCGCGGGCTCCGTGCGTGGTCCTAGAACTGTCCGCGCTCCGCTCGATGGCCATGGCGGGATCAGGGGCGAAGTACATGGGTACAGGGGCCAGCCGCATCAGCGAGCCGTTGCCGGCTGAGCAGGGGTCGTCGGAGCCCGCGTACGGCTCTCCGGGATCTTCGACAAACCGGGCCAGGGCCTCGCACGTCGCGTTGCCTATGTCGAAGCAGTATCCGATTGAAGAGAGATAGCCTTCCTTCCACCAACGCACGTATCGCCGCATCTGTTCTGTAGGGTCAAATCCGCCCGTCTCGATCAGGCTCGTGGCCAGGCACAGGGCCGTGGAAGTATCGTCCGTCCACTGTCCTGGCTCCAGGTGGAATGGACCGCCGCCGACCATGTCGTCTATCGGGTCGAAATCGCCGGGAGACTCGAACTCCAGGGTGGTCCCCAGCGCATCACCCGTAGCCAAGCCGACAAGGCAGCCCCGGAAGCGGTCGCGAAGCGGGATTTCATTCATTCTTAGTCTCACTCCAGTTACGAACGAATTCCTTCTGGGCGGAGTTTTCTGGGGAGTCCCACCAGGACACGGCCTTCTGCATTCCACGCCACCATCTGTCCACCTGACGCAGAGCCTCATCCCCGGAAGTCCCGTGGCGGACCAGCCAGCATCCGACGACGGTACCCGTCCTGCCGACTCCTCCCCAGCAGTGGACATAGACAGTCCTGCCAGCGTCCAGTGCCGAGTCGATGGCATCCAGAACCGCGGTCATCTGTGCCAAGGTTCGTGGAATTCCCTGGTCGCGAATAGGGTGGCGCTCCCAGCCCACACTTACGCCAAGATGCCGGTCGAGATCCTCGGCGATATGTGCGTAGGGCTCCAGACCGTCCCGCGTCTCGGTCAGATCTATGAACTGGTTGATGCCCTGGCTTAGCAGGTTCTCGAGCGACCTCCTCGCCCCTGCGGGCTCCCAATCGCCCGGATACTCTCCGGCGGCGAAACGGCCCGGGATCACCCAGTAGCTGTTGGGGGAGGGCCGGGGAGCGTTCTGTTGGTCGATGTCACTCATGGATCAGTTTGGAGGGCTGCCTCCGGATTCGCCGGTATGCGGGAGTCCGGGGGCAAATTCGAAAGCCGGATGTCCTTGTTGCAAACCACCTGTCCCTAGAGTGCCAACGCGTACCAGACTACTTTAAACTGAGCACCTGCCCCACCGGGCGACCCTGCGCCTCCGGTCATTTGCCCGGGCCTAGGAATGATCGGCCGACAGGGCGGCGATCCTCCGCAAGATCGCGGTCAGGAGGCCGGAATCGAAGGCTCGTCCCAGGGCTCCCTCCACAAAGCGGTCCTGCCTGATCAGCACGGTGAGCATGCGGCCCAACTGCTCCGGCGTGGCCTCTTCCATGGCCTTGGGATTCTTGAGAAGCTCCGTGGCTTCGGGAGAATCCTTCCACTCGACCCAGTCGAAATTCTGCACCCATCCCATCTTGTAGCAGGTGTGTACGAATCGGGACGCCAGGGGACTGAGGTTGTAGTAGGGCATGCCGCCCGGTGCCGTGACCACGTGGCCGAATTCGAAGCCAGGGGACTCGAAGTCCGGCAGGAAGGCGGCCAACGCGTCCAGCCTCTCCTTCACCGTGTCCACCTGAGCGGTGAAGAACTCGTCGATCTGTGCGATTGCCTGGCACTCCTCGAGGAGCATGGTGGCTGAATGCTGCACGGCCTCGGCGAATGATTCTCCCGTTCGGAGTCCGCTTTCCTTTCTCCCCACGGCCCATCCCTTCTCCGCCTCTAGCAGGCCGATGATGAAGTCGCGGTGCTCGTGCTTGCCACACTTCAGGCCGAGCGTCGCCGAGTCCGGCGAGGTCTGCACGATCTCGTACACCTCACCCTGGAACCCTGTAAATACCCTTTCGAATGCTCATCTTGTCTCCTCCTCATTGGCGCAGCAGCGGCTATCCTGTCTCATCGAGTCGATGTGCAAACGACACACGTGTCCATAGTCGTGTCTACATCCCGTATCCGTCGGCCGAGCTCACCGTCCAAAATGAAAATCTCATCGGAACCGTTGAGTTGCCAACTAGATGTGGTGGGGTTGGTTAGGGACAGCAAGGCCGCTCACCGTTCCGCAAGGTCTTGGTGCATCTCCGGGAATTTGCCATGTTATGGAAGTTCGGTCCGAATGCTGCCAGCGGCCCTCTGAGCCACCCTACACACTTGTAAGTCCAGGGTCGACTGACGCAGAGAAGGGAAGCCCACGACTCGGTTAGTGGTTAATCTCCCCCGGCGGTCCGTACCTGCAGGCATCCGGGTCATCTCAAGTATGCCCAACTTTACGAACCGGCACCTTCGGATCGCGAGCAGCGCAGTGGATGGATAGTGAACCGAGCAGGTCGAGGCTATCGGTATGCGGAAGGTGTCCCACACTCCTGCTCCCTTCGATACATTCTTGCCTTGAGTTTCACGGACGTAAGTTCTATGTGTATTATGTAGTACACATGACATTTGGCAAGTATATCCGTACGGCGCGCGAGTCCATTTGTGCTAGAGATAGGGACTTTTCGGTTCGAAGGGTCGCACATCGCATAGGCGTCGAACCCTCTTATCTGAGCAAGATTGAGCGCGACCAGGTCGCCCCTCCTTCTGAAGCCACCATTCTTCGCCTAGCGGGTGAGTTGGGTCAGGATCCCGACGTGTTGCTCGCCATGGCGGGCAAGGTGTCCAGAGATCTCCAATCCATCATCCTCGGTCGGCCGCAAGCGTTCGCGGACCTGTTGCGGCAACTGAGAGACGCACCGGAAGACGCGATCCTGAAGGTTGCTCGGGGGATCCGAGACGGGGACTGGTAGGGACGGAGCGTGGGCGGTGAGCAAAGCCAAGGAGGCAGAGGAATGATAGAACTGGACAGTTCTGAGCTGGTTTTCAGGTTCCCGGAGGTGCATGAGGCCGCAAACCTCCGAGTGGGATTCCAACGCACATTGAGGATCCCGGACGACAACGGAGACTATCCCCTGCCACCGGGTCTTGGCAACTTTCCCCTCAACCTTGTGGACGACTACGCGGACCGGGTCGCGGCAACCTGGAAGACGCACGGGGGAGTCTTCCTGCCGATGTATCAGTCGGAAGCGATGTGGATCAACTTCGAAACGTCATACCCCATGGCAGTGAAAGTGGCCGCGGGGAAGGTAGATGCGCTGACGGGTGAGCCGTGGAAGGACGAACTCTCCGAGCATCCCCAGGACTACCTTGTCGCTCCCGAGCAACCGTGGCTCGATGGATTCTGCGTTGAGGATGGACTGGTTCGGCAGTTCGTGGCGATGCCGTTGGGGCAGGGGTACACGGTGGAGGAACAACTGGTGGGAGAGGCACGGCACGGTGGACTTCAGATCGCCGTCTACCCGATGAAGGCATCGAGATTCCAAGACTTGCACCTAGATATCCCAACTGCAGCCTACAGTCTATCCCCGCCAACGGCGGCAGATTCGTACCATGAAATGGGTCTTGCGCCTGGTGGTCTGATGCGCCAGGAGGTCTACGAAGACGAATACGGCTTCAGCGCCTGGGCCAAGTCGGTGCGCTCCCGTTGCTTCGTGCACGTCCTCAACAGCCTTCAGTTCCTTGAAGTGACGGGCGTCACGCCGCCAGGAGAGCCGCCAGCGGCGAAGGACTACGCAGAAGCTGGGCTCCCGTGGTTTGAGTACTTCGGGGGCGATTTGGTCGCACTCAAGGGTTCCGAGACGCTGCCGGGACTAGACAGCGTCGCCGCCATGAAAGAGAAACAGGGCAAAGGTCCCCTTGCGGACAACGAGCCCATACAGCCGACGTACGTCATGAGGCTAGAGGGGAAGACGGTAGGAAAGGGTGAATCCGAGTAAGGAGCGGTGAGCCGGAATCCGTCGGGGAACTCCACCTACCTTTTAGATCTGGTCGTGTATGTTGGTTTCCGTTGGCGACCGTCGGTTGACTACTGGCATTAGCGAGGCAAGGACATGAGATTCGAACAGAAATACGAGGCCCTCGAACGCCGATTTGAAGAGCAGGTAGAGAAGGACAATAGGAACCTGAATATAGAAAGTGGTTTCGTGCACAACTTCGTGCCAAGAGGGCCTGTCGACTACGTCTTGATTGCGATGGAGCCGTCAACCGGAGTTCCCGGGAAGGATCTTAAGGACCCACATCAGATAGACCGAAACTTCTCTTGGTCAGTTGAGGATTTCATTCTCCACTACTGCATTCGAAACTGGCTTTGTCGCAATGGTGAGTCCTATCACCTCACCGACCTGGCGAAGGGGGGAATGAAGACCGGGCTGGCTGACGTGGAGCGAATACGCAGGTACGACAGCTGGTACGAACTCCTGGTGGAAGAGCTCCGCTTGCTGAACAAGGGCCGAGGGACCCGGATCATCGCCATTGGCAAGGTGGTGGCTGATTATCTGGAGGACAAGGGCTTGTGCGAGCGTGTGGAGCGGATCCTTCATTACAGTCGCAATGCCGCATCGCATCGAGACAAGGGAATTAAGGCTTGGGAAGAGCACTTCCCGGAGTTCAGCCGTTCAGTTGACAGGGACGCCTTCGATCAGACCGTCAAAGACGTGTTACAAGACGCCGATATGTTTTCCTACGTCAACCACAGGCCAGAAGGTGGTCGAACGTACACGCTGACTGAGTCCCGAAAGAAGCTCATGTTTCTCTACAAGATGAGGTTTGGAGAGTTAAGGGCCGCACCGCACATCGTGCTCAATCTCTGACTACGACTCATGCAAGCCATGCTCAAGAGGGCCGCTCTTGCTATCCGCCTATGAGGCGCTCCGAGCCGACAATGAGAGGCGATTCGGCTCATGCACTGGCCGTGTCGGGCCGATGCTTGTGGCCAACCGCTACGACGGTCGTACGCATTTCATCTTTACAACTCATTCAGGATGCCGAGAAATTGTTGACAAGGACGGGAGAGTGCCCGACCGGCCGCCTTTGAATTGCGATTGCACACTGGCAGGCTGGACACCAGCCTGAACTGCTTTATGGACGCCAAAGGATGAAACTAGTCTTGACATATTCGGGTTTTTTGGCAGACACCAAGCGCCAGCCTTGGGAGAGAGAAAAGGAAACATTGCAAATCATACAAGATGTGGTTGACCTTCATTTCTCCTTATTCAAACATCCCGGAAAGTTAGATGTTAACGAAGAAACCAGATTGCAGAGGGTATGGCTGAGGTTGGTGACTAGAGCTAGTCATTCCTCAAGAACAGGTGTATACGCATTGGAATCGGGCTACTATGCGCGGTCCTTTGCTTTGACTAGAGCAGTGCTTGAGGATTGGCTCACGGCTTTCGATTGCAAAGAGCACCCTGAGACAGTGGATGCGTTATTGGATTGCAAAGGGTCGGTGCCAAAATTCTCTATCATGGCCAAGAGGTTACCTTGCAATTTGAGGCGTCTTTCGGAGGAATATGGTGATGCTGAAGGTAACTATGGATTCCTGAACACCTTTGCCCACCCTCGTGCTAGGGCGATGCAGGACACCTTGAATCGCGAAGGAAGGGTTAGAGTAGTTCCTGAATACGACGAGATCAGGTTCGCTCTTGCAGCGCAGTCCTTTGTTACGGCAATAATGCTGCAGCTAGAGTTTGAGGAAAGGCTGGCTGACCATATGGATTCGCCTGAATCTCGTGAGTGGAAATACTCGGAACTGGCAACCGTAAAGACGAAGTGTTATGCACTCCTGAAGGCTCTGAATGATCGTTTACTATCCTACTTGCAATAGCCAAAGAGATAGAGGAGTAATGTCTCAACACGTGGTGCATTAGGAGTATCGACATAAGGAGAGGCCGCCGCGTCATCCTGAAGTGGGCAAACGCAAAGCTGTCCCAGACATGGATGATCACGCCGTTTCCCCCGCCACCCTGAGTTTCGATGGAGAATGTCGACTCCGGTGAGCTGCGACCAGGATCGGCCTCTCTTGGCCAGCACCTGCCCGCCAGCAGCGGGTGGGAGATTCTACAGCAGTCGGAGTGTCCGTGGGGGCTCGCCGGTATGGGGAAGACAGTTGTCAATGCCAGAACCAAGGGAGGATCCAGCGTGTCCAACATTGTGTACGTACTCACCAACCCCGCCATGCTAGGCATCGTGAAGATAGGGAGAACTGCCCACGATGACCCGCAGGTCAGGATGAATCAACTCTACACCTCGGGAGTTCCCCTGCCGTTTGAGTGTGAACTCGCCATCGACGTTGGCGACGAGCAAGCGGCCACCGGGCTCGAGAGTGCGCTGCACACGGCGTTCGAACCGGATCGGCTCAATCCTCGCAGGGAGTTCTTTGCAATTGAACCCGGGCGGGCCTGTGCAATTCTCAGGATGTGGCCCGGGGGAAGGGATGTGACACCTCAGGTCAACGCGGAGGCGACCGACCTGGATCCCGCCGACATAGAGGCGGCGCGAAGGTTCAAGCGGCGCAGGCCGAACCTGAATTTTGGTGAAATGGGCATAGAGGTCGGGTCCACCCTCTTGTCCGTTCAGACGGGTGAGGAAGCGACGGTCCGAGGAGACAGGCTCGTATCGTTTAGGGGCGAGGAGTGCTCTCTGACCGCCGCGACCAGGGCTGCACTCGGCATGGAACCCGGCCAGCCGGTTCGCCCCACTCCGCACTGGACGTTCAGGGACAGAAACCTGGGCGACATCTATAATGAGACATACGTTCTACGGGAACCATAGTACTCCGCATGGGTCCTGCTGGACCATGGCCAGTCAATTGTCGCAGCCGCCGCCGAATGCTTGATCGTATGCCCTGCCGATTGGCCATGTCTGCTCCAGCGGTGGCATTAGTGCGCTAGGCGAGTGAATGAGGAGCAGATGAGAACGCGCAAGCGCATGAGATGGCTGTCAGAAGATTCTAAACAAGTTCTTCAATTTCACGATGAAGGTTTGTCGAGTAGAGCGCCTCATCTTTTCCCTTCTGATTGAAGCAATTGCGCGTTCCAGATGCGCTATGGCCGGGAATATGACCTCGCTAGTGCCATACTTGACGCCAAGGCCCATCATCTGCCGCACATGTTGAAATTCGGCGTCCGCACCTTCATCAACTGCACGCGAGATCAGATCCTCTGCCTTCCTGTATGCGGAATGTACGTCCCTGTCGTTCACTGAATCCACCAATCCTTCTGATCACCGGTCACCGCGGACAGACTTGAGTGAAACAGTTCAGTCGCGGTGGCCCCAATCCGAACCCGTTGCAATGCGAACAATGACCTCGGGATGGTTGTTGGCGACCGAGTTGACGAGGGTCGACACCTCGTATGCCTCCATGGCTTCGGCGGTGAAGGGAGCCAGCACGCCGATGAGCGCACCGGGGTCATCGACGCTGCCGTCGAGCCAAGTCTCTTCGTCGTCTCTGGCCAGGATGACCGGCATGCGGTCGTGTATCGGCCTGAGCAGATCGTTTGCCACGGTCGTGATGATGGCGCATGAGGGGATGCGACTGCCGTTCGCGTCCTTCCACACCGACCACAGCCCGGCGAAAGCGAAGGGCTCTCCCGTTCGCATGACTATGCGCATGGGCCTTTTGGCCCCGCCCGTTCGCTGCCACTCGTAGAATCCGTCGGCAAGCGCCAGGCACCTCCGGCGCCGCAGCGCGTCGCGGAAGGCGGGCTTTTCGGCGACCGTCTCGGCCCGTGCGTTGATCATCCGGGATCCGGTCCTCGGGTCCTTGGCCCAGTGCCGGATCAGCCCCCATCGCATGAATCCGCCGCGCCTGGCCTCGCCACCGACGATGGTCAGGGCCTCCTGGGTGGGAGCGACGTTGTACGTCGACTCGAAATTGACCCGGTCGCCGTCGAATTCGAATCGCCTTGCAAGCTCTCTAATATCGGCTATCAGGCTGTATCTACCACGCATGGCGGGTTCCGGTCCGGTTGGAGAAGGTTAAGGTCTGCTGGCGTTTTGGAACAGGGCGGGCATGGGCAGTCGGTCTAGGCGCCCCAGTTAAACTAGCGAGGCCATGTCCTGCCCCGCGCCTACTACCGGATGCCGAAGGGCGAGAGACGGCAGGCGAGGAGCCGCCCGCGACTCTCTGAGCGCGAGGCGTAACCTCCACCGGTAACGGCCACGGGTCTTGAACTCAGAACCAGTGGATCCTTGAGGGAGGAAACGAATGGCGGATCGGGCAGGTTCAGAGCCGCCTATAGAGCCAATACGGTTCGTGCCAACTGAAGGGAGTCCTGTCTACGTGGGGCACAGGGACAGGTCAGAGAGGATCCGCGAAGCGTTGACCGACCTCCGGCTGGCAATTGATGGATGCGCGAGTCAGTCAACAGACAGGTTCAGCGATACGGCAGCGTCTCTTGCGCGGCATTGCTCCATTTTCTTGAGAAAGATGGTGCTTAGCGACGAGCGAAGCCCGCGCCTACTGGATGACGATTCTTGGAAGATTGCGCAACTGGGCCTCAGCAGGATCCGGAAGATCGCCCACAACCGTCAAACCCTTACTCTTACCCCTGTGGATTTCGCGGGAGGGTACGTTCAGGCTACCAAGCTGGATGAGGACACTAGGGAGCCGGAAGTTACGCATGTCGTCCCTATCGGCTCACAGCGACTGAGCTTCGACATTGAATGGCCGTTGACTGGAATGGCGAACTGGCTGATCCAACCGACGCCCGAATCTCCGTGGGAAATCGTTGCGGAGGGATTGTTCGAGTTACAGTCAGGTCAGGAGTTCGACTGCGACCAATGGCTCGGGCAGCAACTGGTCGTCTTCGATAACCGGGGGATCACGCTGAAGGACGTCATCAGGGTTACGGTCAACACAGAAGCGGCCCACTCCCCACCATTGGAGAGGCTGATGCTTCCGAAGGGCGACAAGGACAAAGCCCGATTCAGGGTCGTCAGAGATCGCGAGATTCACATCTTGAGCCACATCACGGTGTGCGGTGTGCGTTACAGCCATGCCATAGTGATCCAAGCCGCTCTGTATCTGTACCGTGAACTGGCCGGGAACAAGGCCTTTTGGCAACCAGAAGGCGGGGTGGACATTCAGGTTTTTCGTTTCGTACCGGGGGACGTGTTCTCGCCCGACCAGAACTGGCTAGGTTTCGATGGCGGGCTCACTTTCTCCCTTAAGGGAGGAGAGCAATACGTTACCCACAGAGTGAGGGCTCCAGGGTGACGGCACGGGCCGGGCATATGACGGTGCGATAGGCCGTCGGCTGCCGGATGCCCTAGGCGAAGGGAGGTGAAGCAGCAGGAATCGTAGGCGCTGGTTGGGGAAAAGACCGGTCCACACCAAAGGGGCTTGACCCCTCCGCGTCGATCGTGCTGCTAGGCGATCACAGCCCCCAGAGCCACAATTCCAAAACCTTGCTGTCTGCCGTACACGTTGGTGGCCATTGGTGACTGGAGAAAGAACCTCTCCATTCGTCGTGTCATTTTAGTTCGCGGTGGGATGGGCCACGGATGGGACACCTTTCATTATCGAATGTGGCCTCTCGAACCATGTAGGTGCCCCTTAGGAAGGGTCTTAAGTCTTCCAACACGATCCTAGTTTGCTCGTTTAGTTCTCGAATCTGGTCGACAACGCCAAGTGCTCGCGAGTAGTGCTGGGCTCCCATCATCCCGCATTTGGCGGCATCCCTGGGATCATCTGGAGCACCTGTAGGAGCTGGATAGCGAGATGTAGTTGAGTGTGGAAATGTCAGGGCGGCCAAGAACATCAGATGGGGCAAGGCCCACCCCTGCCATACGAGTTTCGAGACGGTCGCATCGCGGTCGAGCGTGATTGTCTGCGGCCCGTCGTGTCGCGGTCCTTGGAACAGCCATGGAGCCGCCTCACCGAGAAAACCGGCAACTGACTTCCTGCTGGCCGTCCGATGCCCCGCTGGGATGGTCTCGTTCCGAAACACGGAGCACAGGCTACGCATCATTCCATCGACAAATGAGCCGCTTCCATCTGCGCCGAGGTCTGCATCCACCTGAAACTGTGACGGTAGCGAAGCACGCACACTACTCACGGAATCTCTGCGAGACCTCTGCATCCAATTGACTATCTCCCTGACCTGACCGGGAGGGGCAACGGCCAACTCCTTCTCCAGAGTCTCCTTTACCAGCCCCTTCGCGTACTCCAGATATTCAAACACTTCGGTTGTGCTTTCGAAGTCCTCGGATACCGTCTCGAGCAGGGGATCCACGGCATTCGCGTAGGCCGGGATAGTTAGGATGCGTTCGATGAACGTCAGGACGATCGTAAGGCTGTCATGCACGAAAGGCTTCCTTAGTAACGCCCTTTCGTCCTCGCCATCTGCAACCATCAGGGCCTTGACGGCCTTTTCAACTGACTGCTGCAGCAGGTATACGGTCTGCCCAGGATGTCTGATCTGATGATCGGACTGGAAGCGACCGACAGACAGCAGTGTTCCAAGGGCCTCGTTATCGGCAATCGCCTGATCCAGCCAGGCTTCGGCACGCTGCTGCCTCTTGTCTCCGCTTTGCGCTACTTGCTGCCGCTGAGTGGACATTTTCCTGGTGTCAGGGCTCTAGGTTGGGCAGGTCGCGTCCAGATTGGCGGTTGTCGTGCAGGGGCTCCCAGTCCGGTTCGACGCCTCGCAGCCTAGGGGCGATTCTTGCTAGATCGGCCTGGAGCGTCGACCAGACGATCTGGATCGCCTCACGGCGTGAAGGCAGCCTTGGATGCCTCGTGGCGTAAGGAATGGCCTCACGACCGTGCACCATCAAGCTGCCGCCTTCGTGCCTTACCAAGAAAGCGACCTGATAGACCATCCTGGAGTTGCCACCCGCAGGGAAGCTGTTGGTCGTGTATACCTTCACCTGTAGCACTGGAATACTCCGGCCGCTCGAGAATAGTGCCGACGGGCCAATGTGGCCTGACTTCATTGGCTCAGATGTTCTAAATCTACCACGGAGGTCATCGGAACGCCATATATTCCCGCAGGTTCAGACCGATTGACGTGCTAGCCGGTCAGTCCCATCTGCACCGAACGGATGCTGGCACAGACATGCTCATACGCAAAAAAGGTCGAATACATGGCCGTGCTGGAAGAGGCAGCCCCGTGACTATTGCGGCCTCCCGCAGCGAGTTCGGGTGCCAACGGACCAGCGCAGGCAAACGCAAAGAAACGCCCACGTATGAATGAGTGGGCCTGTCACCCAGTCCAGTCGCCCGACAGGCTCGGGTCGGTCTCTCTCGAAAGCGTGTCGGCGAGCTGGCGGTAAGCCTCCGCCTCGTCCATCGTTCCTTCGGCCTCCAACGCAGAGCCGCGCATCCTGGCAAAAGGGATCGCCGATACCTTGCAGCGGTTGCACACCGTCGAAAGCGACAGATCGTGCCGCCTGCGCTCAAGGTAGTCGTCCACGCCGGTCAGGTCGTGGATTGAGACCTCGGCTCCACAGATGGCTTTCTCTTCCCTGGCATCGGCATCAAACAAGTGCATCTCGGTCAATTCGCAGCTCCCTTCGGTATCCAGTCTCGTCTGAAGGTCCCTATACTTGGTGGCTTCCATTCGCCTCCTCCATTCTTCGAAAGTCCCGAAACGGGAAAAAGCCTCATATATGGCCGCGCGAGGGGAGGCACCAAAATCGGTGCCTCCCCCTGTCTCTGCGGTCTAGCGTCCCGCGCCGACCGGTTCCATCTCGCGCTCCTGCTCCATCGCCCACTCGAAGATCGAGAGGGTTGCGGGCTGGGGCTTACCGTTCCTGCGCCTTGGCTTCATCGGCTCTGCGGCCACGAACTCGGCCCAGGAGAACAGCGACTGCCGCGGCATCTCGGCCTCGTCGTGGTTGCCGTTGGTCCCGTTGCCGTTGGCGTGGTGGCCATTGCCCGGCACAAGCTCGACCGTCGGCCCGAAGGGGTCCTGATGGCCATTGCCGTTGACCGCTATGGTTTCCGGCTCGATCTCGACGGCCTTCCAGTCGTCGTCCACCAGCAGTTCCTCGGCCTCGCTCTCCGCTTCCTGCGCCACTGCGAAGACCTCCTCCACAGTCTCCGGCCCTTCCTCCTCACCGCTGACGATCTTCCTTGCCAGCGCCATCATCAGGTCGTCGCCGTCGTCCCCGAAGGCGGCCAGCCCATCCTCCGGCAGCTCGCCCTCGACGGCGAGAGAGCTCTGGAGCTTCCTCGCCACCAGCTTCAGGGCGTCGGCCTGGAGGGTGCTGCGGTATGACATGAACAACACCCTGACGGGTCGGGTCTGCCCGATGCGCCACGAACGGCGCGACGCCTGTCTCATCGTGTAGACGGAGTAATCTGTCTCGTACCAGCAAATGGTTGCGAAGTCGATCAGGTCGAGGCCGGTCTGCACCAGCCTGGGGTGGCAGATGAGGACATCCAGTCCCTCGCTCACCCTGTCCGCCACCCACGCCTCCCTCCGGTCCGGGGCGACCGCGTCGGCCTTCATCACCGCCACGCGGAACCCATGTTGGGTGAGGATGTCGTCCATCCGCCCGGTGATATCCCGTGTCCCCGTGTGCGTGACGTAGACGAGCACCCGTTGGCCCTCCATGCGCTCTGCGGCCACGAGGTCCAGGAGCGCCCGCTCCTTTGGATATAGCCGCTCCTCAGAGAGTGGCGGCACCTGCGCCAGCACCTCTCCGGTCTCGGGGTCGAACACCGTCTCGCCCCTGGTGCACCCGTCCGGGAACGCGAGCAGTGTCTGGAGGTACGCGGCGAGCAGGCGCCTGGAACCCCTTGCGAGGGCGTCTGCGAGTGCGGCCCTGAGGGTCTCGAACAGTGCCTCGTATGCCGACCGCTGGGACAGGCCGGTATTGTCGGGATCTGAGTCCATTTCCGATACCAGCACCTCCTCCGTGTAGGGTGGAAGGCCGGATGCGACATCCGAGAGCCGCAGAAAGATTGACTGCCCGATCAGATGGAACAGCGCCGCCGGTGCGAGGCCGGGCCTCTCGCGGACGACCTTTCGGTAGCGCCTCCTTCGGCTGGCCCGTCCATCCTCGTCGTGTCGGTCGGTTGGTTTGCCGATGGTGTGCTCTACGAAGCCGTAGCGCTCGACCCAGCGGTGCTCGTCGGACCGTCCGAACTCGCTGCGAATCTGCGGTGAGAACCTGTAAAGCAGGTGGAAGAGCGTGCTCGCGTATCCGCCTGAAAGCGTACCGGACAGGCTGAGTGTCCTGCCACAGACGTCAGCGAGGATGCCGGCGGCGATGCCCTGCGCGGAGCCGCGACTTTTATGTTCGTGGACCTCGTCAGCGATGAGCAGGTCGAAGAAGCCGGCCATCCTGTGCTTGACGTAATCGGCGAGGGGATAGCGACGTGGCCCGGAGTTGTCGGCCTGCCAGAGGGCGGAGCCGCACGCGTTGCAGGTGCGCCGCCTGCGTGACAGATCGCGGTCGGTGAGGGGTACGCCGTCGGTATCCAGGACCATCGCGTAGCAGTCCGGGCAGCATGGCACCCGGAAGGGCTCGCCGGTCGCCTCGTGAAGGAAGAGCCTGCCGCGCGCGGCGGCCCAGCGCTCGACGACGGCGGGCTGCCAACGGAACGACAATTTGGCCCTTTCCCGGCTCATCACCGCGAAGAGCGGTACGTCGCCGATCATGCGCAGGCGTTCGAGGTCCGTGATGGAGGTGACGATGGCGGCATGTACGCCGGGAACGGTCTCCTCGATTTCCCTCTTCCATTTGCGCACCAGGTGCGGCGGAACAAGCACCAAGACCCTTCTGAAGCCGGCCATGTGCGCGGCGGCCGTTGCGATGAAGGTTTTGCCTGTACCCATCTCGCCGACGACTGTGGTGCCGCGGTTGGCCCTGAGCGAGAGGGCGGCACCCCTGATGGCGTCGGCCTGGGCGCCGAGCGGTGAGCGCAGGAGCTCGGGCAGGCCATGCCCGTTTTCGGACGGCCTGTAGAGGGGCGGGTAGGACTCGACTACCCGTCGGGCGATCGCGTCTCGGTATTTTTCTATGAAATCTGCCAGGTTCATCGTGGGCTGTCCTCGATATTCGGCGAGGACGCCCACCCGAACCGGGGGCATGTGCCCGGTATCCCCCGAGGAGAACGCCAGGACACTTTGATGCCCCCGCGTCGCTGGTCTGCTCCGCGGGTTCAGGTCCTGGAGGCGTCCTCCAGGTGGGGTATTGGGGGGATTCACATCGGGTCTTGGAAAGTGCGGGGCCCGTCGGGTCAGGGTGACCTTCGGGGCCCCGTGTCGCGGCTCAGGGTCAGGCCGGCTGGGCGACTATGGTGGCCGTCACGGTCTGGTAGCCGTGGGCCCGCCACGCATCCCGGCATGCCCCGCCGGTGTGGTAGGAGCGGGCCGGCAGCGTGACGATCCGGCCGTCGCGGATGTCGATGGGAGTCGTGTGGGCGACCGGCTGGCCGGGCCCTATGGGCAGGTTGCAGAGCGTGCAGTTGTTAGGGGTCATCGATTTGTCCCTTCCTTACATACGCGTGTACATATCCTTGCTTCGGGCTGAGAAAAAGAGCGGGGCCCCTCCAGGTCTTGTCCGGAGGGGCCCCGTGATTGCGGCTGCGGTGAGAGCCGTCTATGCGGCGATATCGGTGATCTGTCCGTCGGTCAGGTCGAGGGAGACGACGGTGGTGCGGAGTCTCTCGCGGTAGGTCTCCTTGTCCTCGGTAGCCTCGACGAGCACGAACTCCTTGCCGGTCCTTCCCTTCACGAGGATCCTCCGTCCCTCCGATTCGAGGCAGAGATTGTCGAGGAACCCGGCGGCGACCAGCATCGCCATGTGGCCTTTCCTGAGCGGCATCAGCGGGCGTGTGCGAAGGTCGCCCGTGGGCCACAGGGAGTCTGTGATCTCCGGGCTTGCCCACAGTCCCGCCCGCCGTGCCTCGGCTGCAGCGGCCACGGGGTCGACGGTGCGGGTTGCGAACAGGATGTCGCCGGCGGGTGTGGTCGCGGCGGTATAGACGGGGTAGCGGCATGCGGCGAGGGTCTCGGGTTCTCCCTCCGACCACTCCCTGATCTGCACCTCGGCATGCGGGTCGGAATGCGGCTCGGCCTTTCGGTATGCCATGACCACGACCTGGTCGAAGGCCTCGCGCTCGGGCTCCGGGAACGCCCAGCACCTGATCCTTCGGTAGTGGGATGCCAGGTACCGCGCCGAGACGGCGAGGCGCTTCCGGGGAACGATGAGGATGAGCAGGCCGTCCTCGGCCAGGTAACGGGTGGTGTGCAGGAGAAAACGGTGTTCGACCCGCTTTTCCTCACCTGAGTCCCAATCATATGGTGGATTGAGAAGGAGCACCCCGAAGGCGCCGTTGGCGATGGAGGTGCCGAAGAGGTCGACTGCGAGGGTGCGGTCGAGCCGCCCCCGTGCCTGCTCGGCTCGCTCTGTGTGTAGCTCGACGCCGAACGTTTCGATGGGCACTGCGCCGGGTCCGCCGAGTCTTTCGGCGAGCCGGGCGAGTGCCTCGCCGGCCCCGCAGCAGGGGTCGAGGATGCGTACCGTCTCGCGGCAGCCGTAATAACTTGATGGCACGTGGACCAGTCCGGCGATAAGGTCCACGACGTTCGGCGGCGTCGGGTAAAACCCTCCCTTCGCCTGAGCTGAAAGTCTCATGTGTCTTCTCCTTTTCTTCCCTCTTCCTTCTCTGATTGCGCTGATGTGCCCCGGTCGTCAGGCCGCCATCCTCGATGACTCTCTCCTGATCTCGCCGAGGGTCTTCGGCTTCCAGTGAAGGTCCCGCTCCACGGCGGGAACGCCGCCGAACACGGTGGCCTCCGCCAGTTCGGTCAGATCGAAGTACCCTAACTCCTCGTCGAACCCCTGGACGAGGCCGAAGCAGAGTCCGGTCTCGGCCTGCCACTCCGTGATGTACCAGCGCCAGCCGTTATACGGGGAAAACAGCTTTGCTGGGGCGAGAACAGAGTCGTAGTCCTCGACGTTCACGTTCTCGTTGGCGTAGAGGGCGGGAATCGTGTCCCCGATCTCCTTCGTCATGAGCTTGTGCCTGCGGAGCCCGCTGCTCGGGTCCTGCCAGGTCGTGGCGGCTGTCTCTACGCTGGTCATGGATTCTCCTCCCCGTTCGGACTGATGCCGACGACCTCGCCGACGGCGGTGTTTCGCTGGTAACAGGCCACCTGGCGCGTGTTCATCTCCAGGGCGCAGGCCACACAGAAGACCGTGATCAGCTCGGCTGCCCTTGCGACGACCAAGCGCCTGACCAGAACCGTGCCGTTCTCCGGCGTCTCGTGGCGGTAGAGCCTCGCCGAGCCGCTGTGCCTCTCGGCGTCGGTAGCGGGCCGGTAGAAAGTGGGCTGCCCCGACGTGCAGAGATGGGTCGATGAATCGTGGGGGCAATAGCGACAAGTCGTCCCGTCGGTTGAGAAGCCCTGCCACGCGGTGAGGTTTCGCTCCTGCCGCCGCCTGTTGCCGCGTTTGGATTTCCTCAGCGTCTTATCCACGCGCCTCTCCTTCGGCCAGCGTGAGAGTCCCCGATGCCACGGCCTCGGATAGATCGTTCCTGAGCCGCTCGCCGTCCGGTTGGCACAGGTACGCTGCGATGCTGGCCGACTGCAGCGGTGCTATCTCGCCGGTGGCGATGCCTCTGTCCCAGAGCCAGTTGGCCCAGGAGCGGTGGAGGGGCAGAGGGCTCCTGCGGTCGAGGAACCTGTGGTGCAGGGTTGGGGCATCTTGCTCGTCTCCCGCCAGCAGCAGGAACGAGTCGGAGTCGTGGGAGAACTCCGCCCACTTCGTGTACACCATCGCATGGTATCCACCGCTCGCCGGGAGGCGGGAGATCTTCGTGGTCCATGTTCCGACGGTATGCGGCGGGATCATGCAGCGTTGGTAGCCGCCGGAGAGGGCTGTACCGTCGGCACCCCGTATCAGATGTGCGGCCTCGGGAGGCTGCTTGAGCAGTGCGGCCCAGATGGCCTTGAGGGCGGTCTGTGAGCCGACCATCGACAGGAACCAGAGGGCCTGGGCCCTGTCGTCCCGGGCGAAGGCGTCGACCGTCGCTGAGAAGCCGGCCGCGCTGATTGTATGAAGGTCGTCCGGGTCCGGCGGATCGCAGCTTGCTGTCATGGGTTATCTCCTGGGTGTGAACTTCGGGGTCCGTCGGCGTCCTAGCCCGGAATGTGGCCGCGGTCGCGGAGACTGACAAAGTCGTCCGGCCCTCCGATCACGATGTGATCGAGCAGGTCGATGCGCAGGAGCTTCGCGGCGTCGACGAGGTCCTGCGTCACGGCGATGTCCTCGGGGCTGGGAGTCGGGTCCGCGCTGGGGTGGTTATGAAGAACTATGACGTGGGGGACAGCCTCGATGACGGCGGGGCGGAAGACCTCTGCGGGTCTCACGATCGCCGAATAGCAGTTCCCCTGGTAGATCGTTCTCTGTCCGACGACGTGGTTCTTTCTGTCGAGGAGAAGCACGCGGACCTGCTCCTGTGCGAGCTGCGACATCTCGGGTCCGACGAGCCGGCAGACGTCCTCGGGGGAGGAGACTGTGGGCGGGTCGGATTCGCGCTCGGGGAGCGTCTCGACGTCGTATCGGATTGCGAGCTCGCTGAGCAGGTCGAGGTTGCGGCGCAGTGCGTCGAGCAGGGTGTCGGTGTGGATGGCGGTGGTCATTTCGGTTCTCCTGTAACGGGGAATGTGATCGGGCTGAAACGAAGGCGGGGGCCGGTCCCACATGTTGGGCCGGCCCCCGAGGAGCGCCCGGTGTGGCCGGGCGGCGTAGTGCGGGCGCCTGCTAGAAGGGTGAGCTCTCGGCCTCGGCCTGCTCGACCTCGGCGCCCTTGCCACTGCCGTTGCGGGAATCGAGGAAGATCACCTCGTTTGCGTGGATCTCGGTGCGGAATCGGCGCTGACCGTCGGATGTCTCGTAGGAGCTGTAGGACAGCCGTCCGGCGACGAAGATCCTGTCGCCCTTGCCGACGAACTGGTTCACGACCTCGGCAGTCTTTCCCCACGCGACGACTGAATGCCAGTCGGCCTCAGAATCGCCGTTCTGACGGCGGCGGTCGGTGGCCAGCCTCACCTGGGTCACGGCCGTGCCGGACTGCGTGTATCGCATCTCGGGCTCTGTGCCCACGCGTCCGAGCAGCTCAACCCTGTTGATGGTCCTTGCCATTTGTTTCCTCCTTACTTGTGCTGTGGCGCGGAATCTCCGCACCCTTTGGAAAGACAGCGGGGCCGCCTCCCGGGATTGGGATGGCGGCCCCGTCCGGCGCTCCTACGGGGGAGCGGCTATGTCACGCGAACGTGCTCGGATGTGCTCTCGGTAACGACCTCGGCGCGCGTCTCGGGTTCGAGCAGTTCGCTGAGACGCCGGTGGTTGACGCTGAACCGTGTGGTCCGCACCAGGCTGACCGTGCGGCCGCGGATGCTCTGCTTCCCTTCGCCCCTTCCGCGCATCCATGACCTCAGTGTTGTCAGCGCGGCGCGCTTTGCCCGCTCGGGCTCCCTGATCGCCGCCTGCGCCTCGGTGTATGCGGCCACCGCTGCGTCTGCGTCTTCGGCCATCACCACCTCCTCGTCCGCATCATCGTCATCCGGCTCCGCGTCGCCGGGCCGGCACAGCGCCAGGAACGGACAGCTCCCGCATTGCCAGCTTCCCGCGTCGAAGTCACGCTCCGGAAGTGCCTCCGGGTCGGGGCCGATCGTGGCGAGGTGCTCTGCCAGGGGGGCGAGCCATGCCCGCGTCTTCTCGAGGGCGCGGATGACGCGGGCGGGCGGTATCGACTCGAAGTCCCAGCCGCGTGACGCGGTGTCCATGGTGGCGATGATGGCCGGCCGGGCCGCTCCGAAGAGCCCGTACGTGTATACGGCCGCCTGTGCGACCGAGTCGGGGTGGCTGATCTCTGCGCCCATGGTCTGCCAGCGCTTGAAGGCGGACGGACCGCGGGTCTTTACCTCGATCACGACCGGCTCCCCTCCGATAACCGGAATCCGCCCGGTGGCGTCGGGGTGACCGGAGACCGCCAGGTTGGGAGTCAGCTCAATCGACACCCGTCCGGTCCCGCCTGCGCCTGCGGGGGATATCTCCCAGCCGGCTCTGCCCATGGCCCGAAGGACCACGGGCTCCAGGGCGGTGCCCGCCTCCATCACGGTGACTGCGTCGTCGGTCGGGGCGTTGGTGGGCTGGTGCCCCGTTGCCGCGTACCACAGGGCTCTTCGGCAGCCCATGGCCGCGGACGCCCGCACCTCGAGCCCGCCGTCATCGCCGATGCGTGCGGCGGGACGCGAGAGGGCCTCGTCCCTATCGTTCATTTCGTCTTTCTCCTGTAGAAAAATGCATGGGCGCTCCGTTCCCGGTTTGCTAGACTCCGGAGAGCCACCGGACTTTCTGGGTGGCTGCTTCCGGGGCCGTGGGAGGAGGGCGCTGTAGGATCCTCCGCGGCCCCGTTGCGTTTCCCGCTCCTGGCGCCGCTCAGGCGGCCATGGCCTGCTCGACCTCCTCCGCTTCGCCTTCTGTCGCTGCGATCTCCCGCAGGACGTGAGCGATTCCGTCGGCTATTCCCCTCACCTGGACGGTCCTGCCGCCCGACAACCGGTTGGGCCACGGCTGCATCTCGCCGATGCCGCGGCACTCCTCGACGATGTCGTCAACGGGCGTGCCGCGACGAAGGTGCAGCGAGATGAGCCTGCAGGCGGTCTCGGCCATCCCGTGCTCGGGCGATCCGGCCTTGCCGAGCGATCCGAGAACCTCGTATGGCCGGCCGTCTTCGTCGAGGCAGACGGTCAAGAACAGGTTGCCGCGCTCGGTCGCGAGCCGCGTGGTGGTGCTTCGCAGCGTTCTGGGCCGGGTCATGACGCATCCCCCTCTCCGCCGGCCCTGCCGAGCTTTCCGGCGGCGCCCTCGATCAGCGGCGCGAGCTCGGCGGCGGTGACCTCGTCGAGGTCCCTTCCGGTCTTCGCCCTCACCGCCGCCCGCACCTGCTCCTCGCCGAAGCCCTGCATGACGCCGAGCCGGACGAGGGTTGCCCGCAGCGAAGGCGCGAGCGAGTCTGCAGAGCCCGACCGGACGGCCGCAGGGTGCTCGCCGTAGAGGCCGTTGCCAAACGCGTCACCGAAACTCCTCAGGGCCCGCTTCATGCCGTCGGTGACGCACCCTTTGATGGCCGTCTCGTGGCCATCAGCGGTGTCGTCGGTCACCGCGTGAAAGCCGACATCGGTCCGAGGCGGTGCGCTCGGGACGGTCACCCGGACGGGTGCCGAGTAGGCTAGAATCCTCGCCACTTCGCCGGTGCCGCGATCGACTGTCTCGATCTCCCGGAGGGTGACGTCGTCGGCGAGTTCAAATCCCCACCCGCCAAATCCGAAGATCCGATTGGCGATGGCGATCGCGACGTGGCCCTCGATGTAGTCAAACGTCTTTCCGCCGCGGCCCTTTCTGTGCGACACGAGTGCCGGATCGATGGGGAGCTCCAGCTCTCTCGTAACCGCCGGGGGCAGTGCGTCCCACCCCAGGTCGCGGGTATCGATCGCGACCGCGGCTTCCCTGTGGACGCCGTTGGATCCATTCTTCGCTGCGCCGTTCGTGCTGCCGTTTCTGCCTGTTCCGTTGAGCATGTCGTGTCTCCTCTTGCTGAGCGTCGTGGTCGGTGATGGGCGCGGTTTCCTGTAGGGAAAGCCGTGGGTGAAGAGGGCCCCGGACGTGTGGATGGGCCTTTGAGGCCATGCACGTCCTGACGGGAGGGGAAGGGTGAGGGTCCGGGGCCCGCCGATGGGGTGAAGGTCCCGTACCACAGCCCGGTGATCGGGCGGCCGGGACCGCTGGGGTGGGGGAGCGCCGCTACCTTGCGGCGCGGGCGGCTGCCTTGAGCGCCCGCATGAAGGCGGTCCTGCCGCCGGGGAGGGCCGGGAGCTCGGCGGCGTCCGAGATGCCACCCGGAAGGGTGACGGACGCCGCCCTGCGGCCGAGCAGTCCCCTCAGGCGCTCGGTGGCCTCGCGGCCCGCATCGTCGGTGTCGAAGGCGAGGAAGACGCGGCCGCAGCCCCGCAGGGATGCGGCGATGCGCTCTGCGCCCTGTGTGCCGAGCGCGGCGCAGGCCGGAAGGCCCCACCCGGCGAGCGCGATCCAGTCGAAGACGCCCTCGGTGAGGACCACGAACGAGGGGGCGGCGCCGAGCCTGCGGAGCCCGAGCACCGGCTTCGTTCCGGGCAGTGCCTGGAACCGGTGCGAGGCGCCGGGGTCGATGGCCCTTCCGGCCATCCAGCGCGCGAGCCCGCCGGCGGCGTCGGGGACGACGATCATGCCGGCGAAACGTTCACCGCGGGCGGTGAACAGACCCGAGCGGCTGAGACGCTCGGCGTCGAAACCTGCGGATTCCAGGTGGGAACGCAGGCCCGATCCCGGCGCGTAGCCGAGCCCGAGACGGGCGGCCGCGCCGGCGCCGATGCTCCTTACGGCAAGGTACCGCTGCGCCTCCGGGCAGCGCCGCAGCTGACCGGCGTAGTACCTTGCCGCGACCGTGAGCGCCGCCGGGTCACGCTCGAACCTGACTGAGGCAGACCGCCTCTCGGCTGTCGCCTTCGGCCGTACGACGCATCCACCGTCCGCCTCCAGACGCCGTATCGCCTCGGGGAGGCCGATGCCCTCGGTGCGCCTAACGAAGTCCAGGACGTCGCCGCCGGCGCCGCATCCGAAGCACCACCACCTCTCCGTGTCGCCGTACACTGTGAAGCTGCCCTGGGCCTCTTCGTGGAATGGGCAGACGCCCTGGCGTACCCTGCCCCTCCCTGATAGCTCCACCCCGGCCGCCTCGACGGTATCGCCGAGGGGGTGCCGGCTCTTGAGCGCGACGAGGTCGACCGGCGCCGCGACGGTCATCGAACGCCCCCGTCGAGCGGCCGCAGCCCCCGGACCGAGCGCTGCGAGACCAACCTGCCGGGTTGCCACCTCATCCCGATCGCCGCCGCCACCTCGAGCATGCCGTCCACCGCAGGGCGCAGAACGGCGCCGCGTCCCGTGCCCTGGCTGTAGACCAGGGCGCCTGAGCCGCCGTACCTCCTTCGGGCGAGGTCCATCCACTCCGAGAACGCCCATCGGGCCTCCTTCTCCGTGGCCCTCCCAGTGTCCACACCACCGAACACCGCAAGCGCGCCATCCAGGTCACCGGCCCGCCGCATCCGCCGCGCGTCGTGGACGCTTCGCGCAACGCCCTGCGCCGGCTCCGAATGCTGTCCGAGCAGTGCGTCCATCACACGGTCCACCAGCTCCTCCAGGCTTTGGCGCCGGGTCGTCATCGTCTGATTCCTCATCGCCATCGTCGTCATCGTTTTCTCCTTCGCGGCTATCTCGGCCGCCATCTCTGATTACTAGCCTTTCGCCTGCACCAGACGCAGAACGGTGAAGATTCCGTACCCCAGGGCCAGCGAGTTCACCGCGAACAGCTCCAGGCTCCCGGTCAGGGCCAGCGGCGCCACCATGACGGCGATCGCCACCGACCTCCTGTGTCTCCAGAGGAAGAACGGGAACTTCAGTACCAAACCCCATGCGTGCATTGCGCACCTCCTTTGCGTGTCCTGCCCGCACCGGCATCCGCAGCACGGGTCGTCGATCGATGGTTAAGCGAAAGCCACACCTCGCCCGCGGCCGGATGCCTGGGACAGGGATCGAAGTGTGGTGTGGAAAGGCGAGGTGAAGTGATCGGCTGAGGGGACTGGGACAGCCCGGAGCCGGAGCGTACGGAACCTGCGGACCAGCTGTGGGAGCTACGCCGCGGGCATGAGGAACCTGCGGACCAGCTCGGGAGCCAAACCGCGGGCATGAGGAACCTGCGGACCAGCTCGGGAGCCAAACCGCGGGCAAGAGTGGGCAGTCGAAGCGCTCAGCGCACCTCGACGGCTGCGAATGGTCCCGTTTTGGGCGGGTCAATCGGCATAACCTGATCTGACCTACCCGGGCACGAGTACCGCACCCCCAGGTTCATGTCTGCGTCAGACCGACCACCTGGAAAGTCAAACAACGCTCCCAGCATGGCGGCGCCGGCAACCGAATATCAACGTCCGCGGACCCCATCAGACCGGATCGGTCGCCCGGGTTCGCCGGCGTTCGCCGCCGGCTATCGCCAGCGCCCGATGGTCAGCCATCTGCGCGCGCGGCGCCGCCACTGGGCCCGGATGCGCTCTGCGCGGACCCGCGCCAGGGTCATCCTCCGCGAGTGGGCCTGCGAGCGCCGGTCGCCCTCGCTCCACGGGATCGTCGCGGGAGGAAGGGTGAGGCCGTGGTCCTCGATCAGCTCGATCTCAAGCTCGCGCATGCGCTCCTCGGCCATCGCCCGCTCGACCCGGTCCCCCTCGTCCACGCCGCCGCCGTAGAGCCGGCGCCACTCGGCAACCAACGGTGCCGCCGTACCGTAGCCCCCCTCCTCGTCCGGTCCGGGCTCCAGCGTGACCACCCCCTGACGTACGCCGTCGGCGCCCCCAATCACACTCGTGCTCCAGTCCCGCCCCCTGGCCCCGATGTGCCCCTCCCGCAGCGCGTTCTCCGCCTGCGCCAGCCTGCGCTCGACCTCACCGAGATGGCGGGCGACGCCCTCGGCAGCTTCCTCACCCTGTTCCTCGATGGCAGTGCGTGCCGCGTGCACCTGATGTAGGCCGGCCTCCAGCTTCCCCTCCAGCTCTTGAACCCGGCTTTCGAGCGCCTCGGTCCTCTCCCCCTGGGCCGTTGCCGCCGCCTCATCGCTCTCACGCGCCAGCCTCTCCAGTGCCGTGAACAGGGAGGGAGGGAGCGTCCCGGAGACCCTGGCCCGCCACATCGTCTTGCGGGAGACGCCGAGTCTCTCCGCAGCCCCGATCATGCCGTGGGCGCGCACCATGTCGGTCAGCAGCGCCATCAGCCGAAGCTCGAGCACGCTCTCGAGTCCCGGCGTCCCTTCAGCCGGTGAATTTCCCGATCTCATCCGATCCTCCCCCGGGCCATGTCCCAAGCTGTCCCATTTCGCGGGGTTTGTGGGACATGGACCCCAAATCGTCATGTCCCAGCCAGTCCCATTTCCCGGGGATTCTGTCCCATGGCTCTGGAAGCGTTGGGCGACCCGAAGTGTTCGCCGGATACGTCCTGTAGGGGGCTGTACGCCGCTGTGCCACGCCGACCACGTCCCACATCCGCTCCCGCCTCCCAGCTTCAAAGTCCTGTACACGGGTAGGACACCACACTCGGCACCCCGAGGTGAATGCCCTGTAGGGGAGGGTCTCGCGGGGATCCCCCTTATGGGACGTTAGCAGGGGACTCGCCAGCGAAGAGACTCGATTGCAGTCGCCGCGACCCGTTCGTCGGCGAGGAGGAGTCGAGTTGCCACTGCAATCGAGATCAAGGTGCTCCGGATTCCCGGCCGGCCGTGCATACATGGATGCTGGCAGGTCGGGTTCGAACCTTCCGGGACGTGTCCGCCGGGGCACATATGTTCTGTTGGAGAAGGCAAAAAGGGGGGTGGTCCGGATCGCCGGGGTCGCCAGGAGGGCGGCCCCTCTCGGCGCGGCCCTGGCCCTGGCGGCCCTCCTGGTCCTTCCCTCCGCCGGGGTTGCCCACGCGCAGGCACCTCCGGACGGGATCGTCCTGGTCAATGCCCACGACGGACCCGTCGAGCGCAAGAAGGACGGGCGGTTCGTGGCCAGACCCATCTTCGACCGGCGACTCGAGGGTCTCTTCTACGGCATCCGTCACCCCGACACCGGTGATTGGCTGACCGCCGTCTACCGGGTGATCGGGGGCGAGACGAGCCTGATCGACGGCTGGCAGTACGAGTGGGAGTACCCGGCGCTGGCCGAGCAGCCCGACCTCGAGCCCGACCGGGCCTATGTGCTCGTGATGCTCGCGGCCGAGACCCTGCCCGGTGACCCCCAGACGATCCGCGCGCTGGTGCCGGTGCATGAGCCGGGGAGCCTGTGGGAGCGGGTGATCCGGGCGATGGACCCCGCCCGCTGGGCGCGGGCGTTCGCGAGGTGGGTGATCGAGGGGGTGCACGGCACGCTGTGCGCGGTGCTCGAGCGGGCGAGCGGAGCCGTCGCCGCCAACTGCGGCGGGGGCTGACCGGCATGGGCGACGTAATCACCGGCACCCCGGCGCACCTGACATACGACCACGAACTGGTGAGGCAGGCATGGATCGTCGTCTGGGCGATCACGTCCGGTGCGCTGGTCGTGATCATCGGCTGGATTGGCCTGAACTTCATCGTCGCAGAGCACCTGGGGAGGCCGCATGCAGGCTGGCGGGAGATGGTGCCTCGACTTGCCCTGGGGCTGGTGGCTGCGGCGACGTCGCTGTGGTGGTGCGCGCTGGTGATCGATGTCGCGGACGCGGTGTCGGGCTTCATCGCGGCGACGCTCGGGATCACCCCGGGGGACCTGCTGCGCTCTTCGATCAACACGCTTCTGACGGCAGTGACCGCCGGGAGCGTGGGCATGGCCCTGCTCCTGGCATTCCTCTACCTCGTGTACGGGTTCCTCATTTTGTACTTGCTGGTGCAGATGATCGTGCGTCTTGCGCTGATCGACCTCTTGCTGGCGCTCGCCCCCATCGCGCTCGGGCTGTGGATCCTTCCGCACACGGCGGGTTGGGGCAGGCACTGGCTGAAGCTCTTCATGACGACGGTGTTTCAGCAGGCGGTGCAGCTGATAGCGCTGGCGCTTGCATTCGGGTTCCTTGCGGACTTTGCGGATATAGCGCCGTTCGAGCCGGTGCGGGACCTGGTGTGGAAGCTGCTGATATCGCTTGCGTTCGTCTATCTGACGACCCGGGTGCCGTCGCTGATGGGCAACCCCGGGACGTTCGATGCGTGGCTCCACACGCTGTATTTCGGGATGTCGCTTCCCGGTTCGGTCGTGCGGTCGGCGAAATCGATAGGGACGGTGGTCGGGGGAGCGATGGGGGGAGGCCCGGCGGGAGCGGGACTTGGAGCGGTGGTGGCCGGCACGGGCATCGCCGCGGGCGCGACGGCCGCGATCCGTTCGATGGCGGACGTGTCCACGCCTTCATACGGCGCCGGCGGTGACGCGCCGGCCCCCAGGAGCTCGGGCGAATGAATGCCCCCACGTGTATCCACGCGATTCGGGCCCATGGGGGCGAAGGAGGAGAGGCGATGTGCGGGTAGAGGCATGGGCGAAGGGAAGAAGCGGAGAAGCGATGAAACGCCGGGCGGGGAGACCGTCCGGGGAGAGGAGAGGAAGTTATGGGTGATCTTACGCAGACGATCTCGAACATAGTCGGGATTTTGTTGGGCCTGGTCGGGGCGGTCGGAGTCGGATTTTTCATCTACGGGGCCTTCCAATACCTGACCGCCTCCGGCGCTCCGCACCAGATGGAGCGGGGTAAGTCCGCGATGATGACGGCCCTGGCCGGCATCGTCCTGGCGATGGTCGGTTACGGGGTGGTGGAGCTGGTGATGAACGCCGTCGTCAACCCGGTGGTGGACGTCGACTCGATACCGGCTCCGGCGACTCCCACGACCACGCCGAGCGGCTGATGGGAGGTGGTGGCATGACGGAACACGAGGTACCGACACACGTTGCGGCCGAGGACAGGGTGATCCTGTGGTTCACGTTTCCGCAGATAGTCGCGATGACCGCGGTTTGCGCACTGTCGTACGGGGCGTACCGCTACTCCCCGGTGGGGCCTTCGGAGGTCCGGATGGTGCTGGCGGTGGTCCTGGCGCTTTTCGGGATGGCCATGGTGGTGGGCAAGGTGGGAGGCAGGCGTCTGCCGGTGGTGGTGGCCGACCTGCTGAGGTTCGGCCTTGGGCCCCGGCGCTACGCTGGACCCGCGTCCGACCTGGTGCGCAGCGAGCCGCCCGCGCCACCGCAGGTGTCCGAGAAGGTCGAGCGGTCCGAGCGATGGCGCCGCAGGCGGTGCCGGAGCAGGGCGAGGCGGACGTTCCGGCCGCACGGGTGGTTCGGCAAGCGGCGAAGGCGCAGGAGGCGTGACCGATGCCGGACCCGCAGGGACGGGGGAGACAGGCCCAGGCGCAGGTGGAAGTGGCTGATGGCAACCGGGGTCGCCGCCCTTTCGGCGGCGGCCCTTGCGGCCATGTCGCTGACGGCGCCCCCTCCGGCATCGGGACAGGAGCCGGAGTTCGAAGACATCGGCCTGTGGGACCTTGAGTCCGAGATCGATTTCGAGCCCCGGGAACCGGTCCCCGGGCGAAGGCTGTACTACGAGGAACTGCGGGTGACCGGCGACCGGGCGCACGTCACGCTGCGCGCGGCGACCGACCTGGAGGTCCGGGTGAGGGCCTTTGGCGGCCTTCGGGGAAGGGAGATGAGGTTCTGGAGCGCGGCGGCGCTGGATGAGGGCGGGACCGTCTCCTACTCGCTGCCGCTGGCAGGCGACGAGCCTTCGCTGACGCTGTCGTGGGAAGACGGGATAGGGCAGGGCGGTGCGGTGACGATCCGGGAGGAGCAGATCCCGTATCCGCTCCCCTCGGTGGGCGGTGAGCTCTGCGACCTTGAGGTCACCTCGCTCGGCTGGAGGCCGGGGCTGGTCGAGGGGACCATCGAAGCAGACTGCGTGAGCCGGGTGGATGAGGTGGTGAAGGTCTGGACGGCGGTGGGTCACGACCTGATCGGGGTGGACGCGGTGATCGAGTCGGCCGTGGCGAGCATCACTGGCACGGTCACGGTCACCGACGGCGGCTTCAGCCTCACCCTGCCGTTTGCCGAGGGCGAGACGAACTTCAATCTCCCCGTGGCCCGGGGCGAGATGGTCCGCTCCGTGGAGATCGGGGCGGACCTCGAGGCGACGCTCCGGGTGCCGATGCCCGACATGGTGAGGCTGACTCACCACCCGGCGAGGACCGAGCGGCGAATCGAGACCGTGAGGCTGTGGCGTCCCGGAACAGGAAGGACGGTCAGCAGGACGGTGACCGTGAACCACGGGGACGGGACTACGACCTCGCACACGATCTCGGCCTACCTGTCCGTCCCCGGCGCGACCGTCACCAGGAGCGTGACGCTCACGATCGAGCACGACGAGCACGTGCGTGCGGTGGTGGAGATCCAGGAGCCGATCGAGCGCACGAGGACCGAGGCGCTGTCCCTGTCCGGGAGCGTCGGTGCCGACGCTGCGTTCCGGGTCATGGTCTACCCCGAGGCCGAGGCGGACACGGAGCCGGCCGGGCAGAGGCAGGTGTCCGCGGAGCAGATGGAGGAGCTGTTCGGGTGGCGCTGAGAAGGCTCGCGGCAACGGTGCTGCTCGTCGTGACCGCACTCTTGTCCATGGCGGCCGAGCCTCCGGGCGATGCGGAGATGATCGCGCAGTTCGACCGTGTGCTGACGGCGATGGCCTATGCGGCCGGGGGTCTTGCACTGTTTTCGATCGTGTGGGCGGGTTTCGTGCTCATGGCCGAGGGGAGCGAGCAGCGTGGCTCGGGTCGCGCCAGGGCCGCCGTGATGGGATCGGTCATCGGCCTCGTGCTGGTGCTATCAGCGAAGGCCGTGACGTTCGCGCTCACGAATGCAGTCGGCACCGTCCCGTAGAGAAGGAGAACCCCGGAGTGAAGATACCGTTTCGAATTCCTGCTGCACGAGCCCCCCGGGAAGGGAGGGAGCAGCCCGGCCAGAATGCCGAGCCGCCCCAGCGCCAGGCTGGTCGCCCGGAGGCAGGTTGCCACGCACCCCTGGCTTCGGCGGAGAAGCCTCCGGCCCCGCTGCCGCTCCTCTTCCTGCTCTCGCACCTGGAGGACGACGGCCCGGTGCGCATCGACGGTGTGAAGGTCGGGGTGTGCGAGGTGATGGGACTTGAGCTGGACGGGCCGAAGCTCGGGGCGTTCGCCGGGGCGCTGAACGCTCTCGACTTTCCGCTGCAGCTGCTGGTGCGCCAGCACCCTCCGGGCCTTTCGGGTATGCGCGCAAGGCTCGGCGAGGAGCAGCCCGATGGATTACCGGACAGGACGCGCGAGGCGGCCGAGTCCCTGCTGCGGCTGCTGACGGACCTCGAGACGAGGGACGGCATCCTGGACAGGCGCTTCTACGCGGTCTGCGCCGCGGACCGCCTGGACGACCTGTGCGGCCTGCTGGCGAGGGCGGGCCTGTCGGTGCATCCCCTGGCGGGCCGCCAGCTGCGGATGCTGCTGCTTGCCTCGGCGCTGGGCGGATCGCCGAGGGAGATGGACGAGGCCGAGCCGGTCCAGATCGAGGTGGGCCGCCGCGACATCCGCATCGGCGATCGCCTCACCCGCTCGCTGCACCTTGGCAACTGGCCGCGCTCCCTGGCGCCGGGCTTTCTGCAGGGGCTGATGGCTGCCGGTGCCCCGATGGACCTTTCGATACATCTCGGTGCCATCCCCGCCGACCAGGCGGCTCGCACGCTGGAGTGGCAGAAGGTGCGCTTCGAGTCGGCCCAGAGCCTGTCGCTGCGGCGCGGCAAGACCATGTCGCCGGAGGCGGAGATCGCGCTCGAGGACGTGACGCGCCTGCGGGACGAGGTACAGCGCGGTCGCGAGCGCCTCTTCCACGCCTCGCTGTCCGTGACCCTGCACGCCGGGGAGGAGGATTCGCTGAGGGAGATGACACAGCGCGCCCGCGCGCACTTCGGGGCGACGCTCGGCAAGCTCGACGCGCTCCAGTTCCGCCAGCGCGAGGGGCTCGTCTCGACGCTGCCGCTTGGCCTGAACGCGGTCGGTGTATGGCGGACGCTGGACACATCGTCGGTGGCAAGGCTGTTCCCGTTCTCGCCTCCTGACATGGACACGCGCAGCGGCACGCTGTATGGCATAGACCTGCGGGCGTGCTCCCCGGTGGTCTACGACCCGTTCGACGGCACGCACCTGAACGCCAACACCGCGGTGCTGGCAAGGTCCGGAAGCGGCAAGTCGTTCTCGACCAAGCTCGGGGTGCTGCGCGGGCTTTGTCGGGGGGTGACCGCGTACGTGATCGATCCTGAGGGCGAGTACGCGGACATGGCCCGCGCCGCCGGTGGACGCGTGCTGTCTCCCGGCGTTCCGGGGCAGGGCATGAACCCGTTCGTGATCGACGGGCGCGACCCAGAGGAACTCCTGCAGCGCATCGGCAGCCTGCGGCGGCTGATCGAGGTGATGGTGGGGGAGCGTCTCAGCGCAGAGCGAAGGGCCTCGCTCGACCACTCGCTGGCGACCTACTACTCGAGGCCCCGGGAGCGCACGGGGTTCCGGGACTTCTACGCATTCCTCGCAGGGGATGGAGACGGCGATCGCGACCTTTCGATGCTGCTGCGGCCGTTCGCGACGGGCAGCCTGCGGCACCTGCTGAGCGACGGGGGCGACGACCTCCTCGGCAAAGAGGCACCCGTGACCGTCTTTGATCTCAGGCTGCTGGAGCCCGAGCTGCGTCCGGCCGCGGCGATGGTGTGCACCGAGACGGTGTGGGCGGCCGCGGCGCGCGACCCCCGTCCCCGTCTGCTGGTGGTCGACGAGGTGTGGTCGATCATGCAGCATCCCGAGGGCGCGGCGTTCATGGTGTCGATGGCAAAGCGCGCCCGCAAGCACCGGCTGGGCCTGCAGTTCATCACGCAGGACGTGCAGGACCTGCTCAGCGAGGACACCTCCCGGGCGATCACGGGCCACTCGGGAAGGGCGCTGCTTCAGAACGCGGCCTTCAAGCTTCTGCTCCAGCAGGACGCTGCGGCCATATCCACGGTATGCGACGCGTTCGACCTGCCGGACGAGCTCGGCCGCTGGCTGCTGTCGTGCCCCCGCGGGGACGGCCTGCTGCTGGCGCGCGGCAACCGCATCCCGATACGCATCGAGGCGACGGCCGAGGAGAAGGACGTCGTCGAGTGGCGGCCGGGAAGCTGCGGCAGGTAATCGGATGGAGGCCGGCCATGGGGCCGGCCGGGGAGGTGATGCGAACGATGAAACTGAACTCAAGGGGCATGCTGTTCGGAGATGAGCGGGGGAGGAGGTCCCCGGTGCTGCTGGCGATCACGCCGCCGAGGACCGGGGAGCGGACGCTGCTGGGTGTCGAGAACCTGCTCGGGTCGATCGCCGTGCCCGAGCCGTTCTCGCTCGAGATAGCCGGTGACGCCGACGGCGTGACCCTGATGGCCCGCTGCATCGACAGGGAGGTGGTGCGCGGCCAGATCGCCGTGCGCTACCCGCAGGCCCGGATCACCGAGATGTCGGCGGAGGACGACCCGCTGAAGCTGCGAGAGGGCGAACGGGCGTGGGGCATGACTCTGCGGTCCGGCGGTCCCGAGTACGTGCCCCTGCGGACGTTCCGGGACGACGACCTGCTGGACCCCGGCTCGGACCCGCTGATGGCGATCATCGGGGCGCTCTCCGGGCCGGAGGACGGTGAGCGCATAGTCGCCCGGCTGCTCCTGAGGTCCCTGGGCCCGGACTGGGCGAAGGCGCACCAGGCACTCGCGCACGGGGGACCCGCACATCAACCTCATCCGGGTTCCTCGGCCGGGCCGGGTGTTGCGGGTCAGACGGGCAACTCCGGTGCCGAGGGCCTGAGGATGGCGGTGCTGGGCCTGGGGGCGCTGGCCGCCATGAAGGGATACTTCTGGGTGCGTGACGGGGAGATCTGGAAGGCGGTGCTGCTCGGCCTCGGGGTCGTGTCCGCGCTGGCGGTCGGCGGCTGGGCGTGGGCCCGGTGGAAGGGGTCTCGCTCCCGCGTGCACGACCCGCTGCTGATCAGGGAGAAGGTCTCCCGCATCGCCTTCGACGCCGAGATCCAGGTCACCGCCATCCTGCCTGAGCGGGGCGCGGTGGAGAGGGCGAGTGCGCTCCTGGGCCCGGTGGCGGCGGCCTACCGCCACTACGACCATCCCGCGGGAGCCCGCCTGAAGGTCGGCAGGATCAGGCCCGTCCTGCCCTCGGCGACGCTGCATCCGGCGGGCCCCGGCCTGTTCGGCACACGCAGCGTCCTCGGGGTCCGGGAGGCGGCATCGCTCTGGCACCCGCCGGGCGCTAAGGACGAGACGCCGCTCGTGGAGCGGTCCGGGTCCAGGGTCCTGCTGCCCTCGTCCGGCGGCGTCAGGGGCGGGGCCCACGTCGGCTCGACGACGGCGGGCAGGCCGAGGGAGATCAGGTTCCCCGCCGACCTTCTGGGCCGACACCACCTGTACGTGGCGCGGACCCGCATGGGCAAGTCCACCCTGATGCACCACATCGTCGCGCACAAGATGCGCGAGAAGGCGGCGGGCCGCGACGCGGACGCGATCGTGGTTGTCGATCCCCACGCGGACCTTGTCGGCGGGCTGCTGGAGCACGTTCCGGAATCGCTCGCCGGCCGGGTGCGGCTGATAGACCTGGCCGACCGGACGGGGTCCGTGGGCATCAACCTGCTCGACACCAGGGTGTTCGCGGACCGCGATCGCATGGCCGACTCGGTGGTGCGGGTGGCGAAGGGTCTGTGGGAGCAGTGGGGTCCGCGCATGGAGTCGATCCTCGAGCACACGGTCAAGAGCCTCCATGAGGCGAATCTCTCTCGCGCCGCCGAGGAGCAGTACACGATCCTGGACGGGCTGCGGCTGCTGACCGACAGGAAGTTCCGCAAGGGAGTCCTGGCGAAGGTCGGCGACCCCTACCTGCTTGGCTGGTGGGGCGGGGTCTTCGCCCGCATGCACGAGAACCAGCGCGCCGAGGCGATCGCCCCGGTGCAGACGCGCCTCTCGTACTACGCGTCCTCCAGGCGCGCCCGGGCGATCCTGGGTCAGCCCAGGTCCACGATAGACCTGAGGAGAACGATCCTTGAGGGGGACGTGCTGCTGATCTCGACGGCTCAGGGGACGGTTGGACGGAGCGTGGCGGCGCTGATCGGGTCGTCGCTGCTGAACCTGGTGGACGGGATTGTCCGCGAGCAGGAGGGCCTTGCTCAGTGGAGACGCCGCGGGGCGCTGGTGGTGGTGGACGAGATGCAGACTATGCCCGGTGTGGACTACGAGTCGATGCTCAGCGAGCTCGGCAAGTTCGGGGCGAGCTTCATCCTGGCCACGCAGAGCCTCGCGAAGCTGGCCGACATCTCGCTGACCATGGAGGACACGATCCTGTCCAACGTGGGGTGCCTGGCGGTGTTCCAGGTGTCCGGGTCCGACGCGCGCAGGCTGGTGTGGGAGCTCGGCAGGGAGAGGGTGGTCGAGGACGACATCACCTCGCTGCCGGTGCACCACTGCTACGTTCGGGCGACCGTCGGGAAGGAGCGGATGCCCGCATTCTCCATGATGGTCAGGAGACCGGAGCCCGGAGATCCCGGGGTGGCCGGCCGCATCCGGGCCGACGCGTCCCGGTACTCGACCCTCGCCGTGACCGCGGAGACCAGGCGTGCTGAGGAAAAGAGCGCCGTGGACGAGATAAGGGAGAACCTGGAGCAGATCGATGGGGGCGGGGGAGGCGCGCCGGATGGCGGACCAGGCCCGTCGAGCTCTTCGGAGGACACGCTGCGCGACCCAATGGCGTCCGGCCAGATCGAGCCCGCCGGCTCCGACGGGGATGAGAGATGAGGTCGGAGGCGCGACCGATGCTGGTGCTGCGGTCGCTGGTCTGCATGCCGTTTCTCGACAGGATCGAGCTTGCCTCGTTGTCCGGCTGGTCCCGTGGCTCGGTCTACGGGAGCCTGGCCGAACTGCAGTCGGACGGGCTGGTCGAATCGGTCGGGCACGGATCGGTCCTCCTTCCGCATACCAGGCGATTCTGCCTGACGGCGGCGGGGCTCGGGCGGCTGGCGGAGGGTTCGGGCGGGGCAATGGACGGGATGCTGGAGACGCGTCCGGTGTCCTCGCAGTGGCGGCAGGTCCTTCTCGGGAGGCTGGACGCCGTCGGTTCGATCTACCGGCTGGCCTGCTCGCTGGGCCAGGCGGAGCGGGTCCACAGGTTTCGATGGTACCGGGGATCGCCCCTGGACGCCGGCATTGAACTCGCCGGGGGCCTGACCATCGGGGTCGTCAGGCAGGGACTCACATCGGCGCGGACGGCCTTTGCCAAGAGGATATGGCGCCTGCTGGACGAGGAGACGCCGGGCCTGCTCCTGGTCCTGGCGCAGGATGAGGTCAGGCTGCGTCACGCCGGCAGGCTCCTTGCGGCGGGTTCGGTGCCGGCCCTGATCACATTGGAGAGGGACGCGACCACCCGCGGCGCGGCCGAGCGCGTGTGGCGCCTCCCTTCGTTCGGTGGAGGGTACAGCCTGCGTTCGGCGGTCCGGAGCGCGAAGGTTCACGGGGGGTTGCCCGCCGAGCCCCGCGCGACGAGGGCGGACATGCCGCAGGCTATGGCCCACGGCAGGAGCGGTCAGGACGCCCCGGTCCACATCCTGTCGGTACTGCTGACGCCCGCCGAAAAGCGCGTTGTGGATGCCCTGTCGGACTGGCCCTGGATCGCTCCGGGGAACCTGGCAAAGCTGCTGGGACTTCACCCGAAGAGGCTCTCCAGGCTGCTCGTGGGCCTGGAACGGCAGACGCTGGTCTCGCGGGTGCGGATTGGAGGATGCGACCGCCTGGTGCCGGCCGATCGGGGATTGGCGTTCCTGGCCCGAAGGGACCGCACGGCGGTGGGCACTGCGCGCAGGCTCTGGAGCGCCGCGCCGCTGGACCCCGGGGCTCCCTTCACATGGCGCAATGTCTCCGGTTCGAAGGGCCGCCAGCTGCTGCGGAACATCGAGCACACGGACGCCGTTCACCGGTTCATGGGATCGCTGGCCAGCCAGGCGCGAGATCGGAAATGGGAGATCGTTCAACTGGACCCGCCGCGCCGGGCGTCACGGTACTTTCGGCATGACGGCAAACTGAGGTCCGTACACCCGGACGCCTTCGGAATACTGCGAAGGGGAGGGGAGACGTTCCCGTTCTTCCTGGAATGGGAGCGCCGGGCGGTGAGGCCGGTGACCATGGCGAGACGACTGGCGCCGTACCTTCGGTACTATGCATCCCGGCGGCCCATCGACGACCACGGTGCGGAGCCGGCGGTACTGGTCGTCTTTGACGCGGAGCTTGCAGCGGGTCATTTCCTGCGAGTGGCTCACCGGGAAATAGGCAGGGCAGGCCTTGAAGTACCCCTGTGGGTTTCGAACGGGAGCGCACTTGCGAGAGTGGGGCCGCTGGGACCTGCGTGGTGGGTTGATGCATCAGCCCAACCAACATTCGCCTTCAGGTGAAGGTCGCGAACACCCATCTGAGGCGCGGGGGTTCCACCGGGATGTTTCTGTGTGCGCCATGAACTCCGTCGAAGAATGGGGCGCAGGCGACCACCGCCGGCTGGAAATCGAAATCGCGGGCGAGTGAGTTTCAGCCGGATCACACCTGATGCGGCGCGCTGGGCCGAAAGGAGGCCGCGGAAACAGCCCTGACCTCGGCTCAGCGTCCTCGCCCGAAGCCAGTAGCCGACTCGAGTAGCCTTAGGACTGTCCTCCAGCTTCGCGTCGCACTTGTTATCGGGGTTCGAGTCCTCTTAGGTGGGCCTACGTTGACGGTAGATGGCACCATCTTCGAGATGTGGCTCGGGGCACCTACCAAAGCCCGGAGCCTAACAGGGCCTACCAAGTAACAAGCAGTTACTTACCTCTGCACGGCCCAGAACGCGGGCATAGGAATGCTGACTAGTATGACGCGTAGGTGCTGAGGAACGCAAAGAGGGAACACAGTGGCCCCGTACTCTCTTTCGGCTCCGTCACGCATTCTCCCGCTCCTCCCCCTTCTCCATCCGGTAGCCGACCCTGGGCACGGCGAAGATGAAGGCCGGGTTGGACGCGTCCTCGCCCAGCTTGTGGCGCAGCCTCTTGACGATGTTTCTCACCGGCCCGGAGTCCTCGCCCTTGTCCGGTCCCCAGACCCGTTGCAGCAGGCGCTCGTGGGTCAGCGCCCGGCCCGCGTTGACCGATAGCTCGACCAGCATCCGGTACTCGATGTCGGTGAGCTCCACGGGGTTTCCGGCCACCGTCACCCTGCGGTGGGGATAGTCGACGGTCAGGTCTCCCCGCACGTAGGGCTCGGAGGGCTGGGCCAGCTCCGGCGCCGCACGCGCCGCACGCTTGCGCAGGGCCGCCCGGATCCGGGCCGCAAGCTCCGTCGGCGAGAAGGGCTTGACCACGTAGTCGGCCGCTCCCATGTCGAAGGCCCGGGCGACGACCTCCTCCTGGCCGTTGACGGACAGGAAGATGACCGGCACGTCGGAGACCTCGCGGATGTTCTTCATCAGCTCCATGCCGTCGCTGCCCGGAAGCATCATGTCCAGCAGCACCAGGCGGGGCGCTTCCTCCGCCATCAGCCGGGAGACCTCCTCCGGGTCGCCGGTCACGACGGGCGTGTAGTCCGCCTGGACGAGCGCATCCCGGACGCACCGGAGCGTCTGCGGGTCGTCGTCCACGCAGAGAATGCGGGGCCGCTCCCTGGTCTTGATCCTGCGCCGGCGGGACCGTGGAGGGAGGAGGGTGACGGCCTCCTCCACCGCCGGCAGGGTGAAGGTGAACCGGCTTCCCAGGCCAGGCCCGTCGCTCTCGGCCCGGATGCGGCCCCCGTGGGCCTCCACGATCCCCTTGCAGATGGCGAGTCCCAGGCCCGACCCGGCGATCTCACGTCCCCGCTCCTCGCCGTCGAGCCGGGAGAACTTGCGAAACAGGTGCGGCAGCCGCTCGGCGGGCACGCCCACGCCGTCGTCCGCCACCGAGAAGGCGACGTGGACGCCGTCGGGCACGGCGGTCACCCGGATGGGGGACAGCGCACTCGAATGCCTGGCCGCGTTGGAGAGCAGGTTGCCCAGCGCCTGGACGATGCGCCGCCGGTCCGCCATGACCCTGGGCAGGTCCGGCGGCAGGTCGATGACCAGGTTGGCACGGCCGCCCCCGCTCTGGAACCTGCTCCTCGCCTCGTCCACCAGGCTCGCCACATCGACGGGCGCGGAGGAGACCGGCAGGGCGCCCGTCTCGATCCGGGCCACATCCAGCAGGTCGCTTATCAGGTAGCGCATGCTCTCGGACTGGTCTCGGATGATCCTGAAGAACTGCGTCATCTCGGCGGAGTCCAGGTCGGAGGCGGATTCCAGAAGGGTATCCACCGATCCCTTGACGGCGGCCAGGGGCGTCCGCAGCTCGTGGCTCACCATGCCCAGGAATCCCGCACGCAGCCGTTCCAGCTCCTCCAGCGGCGTCATGTCCTGCATGGTCACGACCACCGACTCGACCTCGCCCTCCTCCCCCTCCTCCGAGAAGATGGGCGTGGCGTTGATCAGGGTGGTGACGCTCTGCCCGTTGGGGGCCTGCAGGACGATCTCCTCGGCCCGCACCGTCTCCCCCGTGCGCAGCCCCTGGGCCAGGGGGAACTCCACCAGGGAGACCTCCCGCCCGTCGGCCCGCAAGTAGGTCAGCACTTCGAGTAGCTGCTCCGCCGTCCCGCCCGGCGCGCACAGCCCGCTGACGATCCGCCGCGCCTCCCGGTTGATGGAGCGGACCTCGCCGGTGCCGGCGTCCAGGACCAGGACGCCCACGGGGGTGGTGTTCACCAGCGTCTCAAGGTCTGTCCTCGTCCGCTGCTCCTCCCGGTGCCTGCGGGCATTGGCGATGACCAGCGCCGCCTGGGAGGCGAACATCATCAGGGTCTCCTCGTCCTCGGGGGTGAACTCCAGCTCCTTCTCGCCCACGTAGAAGGCCCCGACGCTCTCCCCCAGGTGGCGGATGGGCGCGGCCAGGAAGGTCAGCACGGGGCTGGTCGACATCGGCGGTCGGAACTCGGGAAGCCCCAACTCCCTGGTGTGGCTGTGGAAGTCCGGCAGTCGCAGCGGTTCGGCAATCCGGCTGAGGTGCTCGAAGAGCCTCAGCCCTTCGGGCAGCTCCATGAACCGCCGGTGCTCCTCCGGGGTCAGCCCGGAGGTCACCATGTCCTGTATCCGCCCCGACTCGCTGAGCAGGGTGATGACGCCGTAGCGTGCCCCGGTCAGCGAGCAGGCTGAGTCCAGCACCCTCTGGAGCACCGTGTCGAAGTCCAGGCTCTCGTTGATGCGCAGGCTGGCCTCGCTCAGCCTGGAGAGGCGGTCGCGCAGGGCCTCGTTCTCCCGCTCAAGCTCCCCGGCGTCCTTCATCCTCTCGACCTCCATTCAGGCATGGGCACCCGCGGTTCTCCTGATCACGCACGGCCCGGCGCGCCCATTATAGGGATGGCGCGGCGCATTACACAACGCAAATTGGTCTCCGGTTGGTGGCCTATTTGCAGTTATTACACTGATTTTACACAACTTTGTGCGCCATACTGATGGGCACTTTGCCCCAACGTACGGCGGGGAGGTATTCACTTGGGACTCGACAGGCCAATAGACGGAGTGGGTACAGCGGTCGCAGCGGCTCGTGTTGCCGTTAGCTCTGCGGCCCGGTCCGCCTTCCGTCGCGGACTAGCACAGACGCCCCCCCCCCCGGATTTTCGTCTCCCTGCCATAGCCGTGCCGCTCCATTTCGTTTCAACCGCCCTCGACAGCTTGGAAGAAACGTAGGGCGGGGAGGCATTTACTTGGGATTCGACAGGCCCATAGACGGAATGGAGACAGCGGTCGCGGCGGCCCGTGTTACCGTGGTCTTCGCGGCCCCGTCCGCCTTCCATCGCAGCTTGGCAACCGCCATCATTCTGGCGATTGCGTTGACCCTGCTCTTTGCCGCCCCGTTGGGAAAGGGCGTTCCACTGGCCCAAGCTAGTGTTGAGAACACCCCGGCGACCGGCCTGCCAACCATCAGCGGCACCGTCCAGGTGGGAGAGACGCTGATGGCGGACACGTCGAGCATCGCCGACGTGGACGGCCTGGTAGATGTGTCGTTCATCTACCAGTGGCTGGCCGACGACGCCGAAATCGCGGGCGCTACGGGGTTGACCTACGCCCTGGCCGATGACGACGCAGGCAAGGCCATCAGGGTGCGGGTGAGCTTCACCGACGACGCGGGCAACGCAGAAACGCTGACCAGCACGGCCACCGTTGCAGTGGCCCTGGTGGCATGGTCCGCCGCGTTGACCGTAGGCACGGACACATCCTACATACCCTTGGCGTCGGGCTACTCAGCCTGGGGAATGGACGGGATACTCTCAGCCGACACCTTCACCTTGGACGGGACGACGTACCGCGTCCTGGTGCTCGCACACCAATCCGACGGTCTGGTCCTTGGCATTGACCCGGAACTGCAAGGGGACTTCACGCTAGGCATCGGCGATGTTCAATATGAAAGGCGGGAGAGCTCCCGCCCGATCACCAAGTACCGAGACGCATATTGGTGGGAGGCCCGGGACTGGAACTGGTCTGCGGGGGACACGCTGGAAGTGAGCCTGACCCTGACGTCGGGAGCAGACGCTCCGGTGCCTCAATTGCCGCTGGCCCCGCCGACGGCGTGGTTCAGACTGGCTCCGGAGAACCACAACGGGGTCGATGGGTTCACCTTCCGGCTCCACTTCAGCCAGGACATTGCAACCGGCCGCGAGACTCTCCGGGACCATTCCCTGGAGGTAGCCGGAGGTTCGGTTACCGGTGTTGAAAGGGTGAACGGGTCCCACCGGATATGGGAAATCACCGTGGCCCCAGCCTCGAGCGGCGATGTGACCATCGCGTTGCCGGCCGACCGAACGTGCGAGGCACCTGGGGCTATCTGCACCGCCGATGGCAGGGAACTTCACAACCGGCCCGAATTCACCGTCCCAGGCCCGGACCCGGGCAGCGATTCGAGCAGCGAGGAGCCTCCGGCCGACGAGCCTACTCCCGCCTGGTCGGCCACGATGACGGTGGAGTGGGTCCACTGGGGCTACGGGTACTACTCCACCAGCGCCAAGCAGGCCGGATCCCTGTCCCCGGCGTCGTTCGAGGTGGACGGCACGACCTACACCGTGAACATGATCGAGACGAGCGGCTGGATGTACATCGGCTTGGACCGGGAGCTTCCCTTCGGCTTCGTGCTGGAGCTGGATGGCGCGCGGTTCGCCTCCGATGATGCGTCCTTCCAGTCCTACAGCTACGGCAACCTCTACCAGTGGAGAGGAACGGATCTGAGTTGGAACGACGGAGATACCGTGGAGGTCCGGTTGCTTCCGACGGCCCCCGACGGTCGCGCCACGGGAGCGCCCACCATCAGCGGCACCGCCCTGGTGGGAGAGACGCTCACCGCCAATGCGTCGGGCATCGCGGACCCGGACGGACTCGCAGGCGCCAGCTTCGCCTACCAATGGATGGTCCTAGGGAGAGACATCGACGGAGCCGACAGCCCCAGCCTCACCCTCACACGCAACGAGGTCGGCCGGACCATCCGGGTGCGGGTGTCCTTCACCGACGACGCGGGGAACGTGGAGTCGCTGACCAGCGAGCCTACGGCCGCGGTTGCCGCCCGGCCCAACAATCGTGCCACGGGAGCGCCCACGATCAGCGGGATGGCCCGGGTGAACCAGGTGCTGCGGGCGCACACATCGGGCATCGCCGATCCAGACGGAATGGCCGACGCCAGCTTCGCCTACCAGTGGACGGCCGGGGGCAGCGACATCGACGGCGCTGCTGGCGCCAGCCTCACCTTGACGCCGGACATGGCCGGCCGGGCCGTCGGGGTGCGGGTGAGCTTCACCGACGACGCCCGGTACCGGGAGACCCGGGCGAGCCTGTCGACTATGCCGGTGCAGCCGGCGAGCGAGTGTCCGGGAGCGGGTTCGGGTCCTGCGCCGAGGTCGATTGCGGTCGGGTCGGTTCCGGTAGTGGTCGAGTCCACGGTTGAGAATTACTACGTGCTCTATGTGCACCACCAGTTGAACAGCGAGACCGCGGTGGAGATCCCAGTTTCGGTGACTTTGGGTCAGGCCGGCACGACGACGCTGACCGAGCAGCTCTCGGCTCTCCCGGCAGAGCGCTACCGGGTCGATGAGTTTCTCATCGCCGAGCCGGGCGACCTCGACGGCGACTGCGTCGACGACATCGCCGAACTCGGTGATCCGGCGGGGATGAACCCGCTGAACCCCGCGCCGGCTGTCGAGTTCGTTGACGGCGTGGTGGCGATTCCCGACCGTGAGACGTTCGAGGCGCTTTCCTACCAGGGCAGGCGTGTCGTGATTGATAAACATCTCAGAGACCTGGAGTTCGTCAAGTTCTACCTGTTCCGCATGGACACCGACCGCCCAGTTGTTTATTTCATGAACACCGAGACACACCGGGCACACTCCTGGTTTGGCAATGTCATCGGTCTTTGGCACAACCCACTCTGGTTGCAGGGTGCGATGAAGGGTGAGATCGTCTACCACCCCAATGTGGTCGCTCCCGACGGTTCCCTGGGCGTCTACCGCTTCGAGTTCGAGCCTCAGGATGCCTACCTGTTCCAGGCAGTGGCCTATGGGTACGAGGTGCTGGCAGCCAGCATGCCGCTGCTCGACGACAACTTCGCGTACTACCCGATGCCGGCGCGAGCTCTGCCGCTGTATCACGAGGAACGGGCTCTCTTCGACGATTCCCGAGTCAATGTGCTGTTGGAGGAGGATATCTTCCCCGATGTGGATTTCATCTCCCTGAACAAAGCGGAGGGGTACGGTTTCCTCCGGGTCATGGCGCTGGAGGAACGCCCCAACCCGCGCGACGTCGTCATCTATGAGACGCTGCCCAACGAGCTTTCCCGCGTTGCCGGCATCATCACCACCGTGCCGCAGACGCCGCTCTCGCACGTCAACCTTCGCGCGGTGCAGGACGGTGTGCCCAACGCCTTCATCCGCGACGCCCTCGACAACGACGACATAGATGATCTCATCGACAGCTTCGTTCACTACACGGTGGCCGGGTACGGATGGACCCTGCGTGCCGCTACCCCTGCGGAGGTCGATGCCCACTATGCCGCATCGCGTCCTTCGCAAACCCAGACGCCGGAGCGAGATCTCACCGTCACGCAGATCACCACCCTGGCCGACATCGAATTCGACGACTGGACCGCGTTCGGCGTCAAGGCGGCGAACGTGGCTGTTCTGGGGACGCTAGGCTTCGGGGACGGGACGGTGCCCGACGGGTTCGCGGCGCCCTTCCACTTCTACGACGAGTTCATGAAGCACAACGAATTCTACGACGACATCGAGGAGATGCTGGCCGACCCGGTTTTCCAATCGGACTTCGACACCCAGGAGTCCGAGCTCAAGAAGCTGCGCAAGAAGATCAAGAAGGGGGAGACGCCCGAGTGGATCATCGAGGCGCTGGAGGATATGCACGCCACCTACCCCGATGGGCAGTCGCTGCGCTACCGGTCCAGCACCAACAACGAGGACCTGCCCGGCTTCAGTGGCGCGGGGCTTTACGACTCCAAGACCCAGGACCCCGACGAGACCGCAGAGGACGGCATCGACAAGTCCATCAAGGGTGTGTGGGCGAGCATGTGGAACTTCCGGGCCTTCGCTGAGCGCGAGTTCCACCGCATCGACCACCTGGCGGCGGCGATGGGGGTGCTGGTGCATCCCAACTACTCGGACGAACTGGCCAACGGCGTCGCCGTCAGCTTCGACCCCTTCGGCCGCAGAGACGGGAGCTACTACGTCAACACGCAGTTGGGCGAGGACCTGGTCACCAATCCCGAGGCACACTCGGTGCCTGAGGAAATGCTGTTGCACCCTGACGGCGCCTATACCGTTACCGCGCGCTCCAATCTGGTTCCCTCGGGACAACTCCTCATGAGCGACGCCCAATTGGGTCAGCTGCGCCGTCATCTCGAAGCGATCCATGACAAGTTCGAGGAGCTGTACGGCATCGGACCCGGCCAAGAGTTCGCCATGGAGATCGAGTTCAAGATCACCAGCGAAAATATTCTGTCGATCAAGCAGGCCCGGCCCTGGGTCTTCAGCGTCCTGTCGGCATCCGCTGCTGCCAATTCTCCTGCCACCGGAGCGCCGACCATCAGTGGCACGGCGCAGGTGGGGGAGACGCTGACGACGGACACATCGGGGATCGCCGACGCGGACGGGCTTGGCAACGTCCAGTACGAGTACCAGTGGCTGGCCGACGACTCCGACATCGCAGGCGCTACCGGCTTGACCTACACCCTGACCGATAGCGAAGAAAGCAAGAGCCTTACGGTTCGGGTGAGCTTCACCGACGACGAAAGGAACAGCGAGACGCTGACCAGCGCGGCGACGGACGCTGTGGCGGCCCGGCCCAACAGCCCTGCCACCGGAGCGCCAACGATTGCAGGCACGACCCAGGTGGGCGAGACGCTGACGGCGGACACGTCGGGCATCGCCGACACTGACGGTCTTGCAAATGCCACCTTCGGCTATCAGTGGCTTGCCGATGATGCAGACATCGCAGGCGCTACCGGCTTGACCTACACCCTGACCGATAGCGAAGAGAGCAAGGCCATCACAGTGCGGGTGAGCTTCACTGACGACGAAGGCAACGCTGAGACGCTGATCAGTGAGGCCACGGCTGCTGTGGCCGGTGCGCAACCCACGGAGCCGCCGGACAAGCCCACGGGCCTCGACGCCACGGCTTCCCACGACTCGGTGACTCTCACCTGGGACGACCCCGGCGACGACTCCATCACCGGCTATGTGATCCTGCGGCGCATTCCCGGGGTCGACCCGGAGGGCCACTTCGATGTGCTGGTGGCGAATACGGCGACGGCGGCAACCACCTACACCGACGACACCGTGTCGGCTGAGACTCGCTATACCTACCGGATCAAGGCGATCAACGGGGCCGGAACGAGTGAACGCTCACGCTGGTCCCACATCGACACTCCGGCAGCGCCCGTACCCGATAAGCCCACGGGCTTGTCCGCCACGGCGTCGCACGGCCAGGTGGTCCTCACCTGGGACGACCCCCAGGACGACTCCATCACCGGCTACGTGATCCTGAGGCGCGTCCGCGAGAACAATACCGGGGGCGATTTCAGTGTATTGGTCGCGGACACGGGCACGGGCACGGCCGCCGCCACCTACACCGACGACACGGTGGCGGCCGGCACCACGTACACCTACCGCATCAAGGCCATCAACGAGCACGGAACAAGCGAGCGGTCCCGCTGGTACCACATCGACACCCCGGCGGCGCCGTAGCGGGTAGCGAGGGCTATGGGGCCGTCTGCACGACAGACGGCAGAAAGTTGCCCGACGAGTTGGCGCCGACCGTCAGCGGTCCGGGCCGGTAGAGGGCAACGAAAAAAGCACGCACACATGGACAGCCCTGAGGAGGTCGCCGTAGCCCTTGGGCAAGCAAGCGGCGGCCTCCCCAGGGCTCCGGGACGGGCTGACCGCGTGAGCTTGCGCTCCGCACACCGTCCTGCCTGGGGATTCCGGACGGCCCGGACATCCCCGTAGGAGGGAGCTTGCAGCCGTCTTCCGGAAGGACCCATGCCGAGACAGCGCAACAATTACAAGAGGAACATCCACGAGTTCCCTGCCGACTTCCCGGAGCGGCTGAAGCGGTTCCAGGTGGAGTCGGGCCTGTCGTGGTCGGAGATCGCCCGACGGCTGGGGACGTATCGCCACACCGTATGGCGCTGGGCTGAAGGCAAGGTCCGGCCCAACTATCAGCACCGCAGGGCGCTCATGGCGTTGGCCGACAGCATGGGACTCGGCCACCTGTTCACGGAATAAGACGGCCGAAAACGCAAAAAGGGCCACACACATGGCTGTGCGGGGGAAGCCGTCGCAAGGCGACGACCTCCCCCGTAACTCTGCGCTCTCGCGTCCCTCAGCGACCTGCTCCCGTATCCGCCGGCCCTTAGAACAACCTCAGCGTCTCGGGTTGCTGCTGCTCCGTCTCACCCTCGGCGGCCTCAGCCTGCGCCGTCCCCTGCCCGCTGCGGTTCCGACGCCTGGCCGGGGGAGCGGGTCTGACGTGAGCCGGGTACTTGGGTTCGTCCTCCCACCTGGCCTTGGCCCTTTCGATCACAGCCGAGACCTCCTGCGTCAGCCCGGACTCGTCCAGGTCATCGAACGACTCGATGTGCGGGTCCGACGAGGTCCGCTGCACCCCGATGGTGGCCCGGCCTCCCTTGAGGGACACGACGACACAGGGCAGTACCGACCGCAGACTCAACCCGGATGAGGGAGCCGAAGTCTTCACAAACGGGCTGCGCGTCGTCGAGGCCGCCGCCCGGACCACCGCCGTCACCGAGGGGTGTGGCTATTGGAGAATAGGTTGGAGACCGTCGCGCCCGCGCCGGCGATAGTGCTTCATGTAGCAACTGGGGCGACACCAACCCGCCGTTCCTGCGGTGTGCCGATAGCGGCGGTGGTAGACCTTGCCGCACTCGCGGCATACCTTCTCCCTGTACCTGGGCATGCTATGACTCCTCGCCTTCACCAGGATTGACGCCCCTGTGATTCAGACACCGCAGTGGCCCTCGCACTCGTTGACGAACCCGTCCCTGTTCAGGCCCGCCCCCAACTCCGCCTGATCGAGCCTGACGGCCTCGGATAGGGGAATTCTCCGTGGGTGCAGGTAAGGCTCTTTGGCGAAGGCCAGGCCGCCACGCATGCTGGTGTCTATCTCGACGGCCTCTGCGAACAGATCGGGCCACCTGCGCATGGTCTCCACCCAGCGCTGGCGCGACTGGTACGGGCAGGCGACGCAGGCCGATCTCTCCAGCGGCCTGTCGTAGCGCGCCGACCACCAGGCCAGGCAGTCCCGCCTGGACATTCCGGTCTCGATGAGGGGATAGCGGTTGCGCATCCAGCGCTCGCGCGACGTGCGGGTGCGGCTGAACTCGTCTGTGGAGATCCCCAGCCAGAGTTCGACGACGGTTCCGGAGGGAACCCGCTGTCGGGGCCGCAGTGCAAGCAGGTCGCGTATCTTCCTCGTGATCGGTCTGATCTTGTAGTTGGCGGTGCACTGGCGCCTGCCGATGCCGTCGCCCTGTCCGTCTCTTCCCTTGAGGTAGACGGGGATGTCGACATAGTTGGGGGAGTCCGAGTGGTTGGTCAGTGCCCTGACGTCCTCGCGAAGACTTCGCCCGTTGTCGACGACGTGCAGTGGGAACGGTAGCTGCCCCCCCAGCCACTCCAGGTGGCTGTAGATGCTGGGAGGTTCCCACTTCGTGTCAGCGAAGATGGCGCAGTCCGGGACGCGGTCGAAGGAGCCCTGACCCGCCATCAGGGCGAGGACGGTGGACTGGACGCCACCTCCGAGGCTGATGGCGGTCAGACGAGGCATGGTCTGGCAGCCCCGATGTCGCGTTCCGCCAGGGTGGGCCGAGTCTCCGTTACGGGACGCCTCAGGATATCCCCGAGGCCGAGGTCGTCTGCGAACTGCATCAGGAAGAACAGGTGCGTCGAGCCGGGCACGGTGCCGGCCCTCCACCGCCTGACCCGCTGGGTGCTCACCCCCAGACGGCGGGCCAGCTCGCGCCAGGAGAGCCCCGAGGCCTCCCTGAACAGCTCGAGCCTTCCGGGGAAGTCCGCGGGGAACTCGTTGTGGACGGGCCTGCGCGTCTTGCAATGTCGTCCCATGCCTAACCTCCCCAAGCGGGACCTGATTTCCCCCGCAGGAGTACCTGGAGTCCTCCCGGGACGTGCGATGCCAGGAGGAAGAGGGCGAACATGGCCTGCCCGCCGGGGATGGTCCCGTCCCGCCAGCGCTGGAGCTGTCGGGGATCCATGCCGATGCACTCGGAGAACCTGTTCCAGGAGAGTCCGGTGGCCGCCTTGAGCCAGACCAGGCGGTCGCCGAAGTCGTCGGGGAACATGACCACGGCGGGTGAGAAGAGGAAGTCCCGCACATCCCGGTCATGTTTCATCGCAGCGTTCCACGATGAACAGGTCGTCGAATGTCCTGCCGTCCATGGCTGCCAGGAGCTTTCTGCGTGTCCCTGCCTGCGGTGACTTGGTCCCGGCCACAAGCTCGGACAGGTAGCTCGGCGACAGCTCGGCGAGACGTGCGAGCTCGTTCTGTGAGATGTTGCGCCTGGTCAGATAGTCCCAGACCGCGCGTGCATCGAGCCGGACGCGAGGCTGACGGGTTCTGCCCTTCATCGGTGCGTCCTCCCGGTGAGGAGGTCATCCTCGGCCATGAAGGGATGGACTCGCCCGTTCCCCGGAGCGTCGTGCAGGACGACCGGACCGTTGGAGCTTCCCTGTGTCCCCGGCACCTGGAAGTCGAAGTGACGGCGCATGATCATCCGGGCCGGCAGCCTGAGGCTGTGGTCCATGATCTCGTGCTCCTGTCTCCTGGTGAGTCGGGTATGTGTGGCCAAGTGTGCCTGCTCGTAAGGGTCTGCGCGTGGCCGGATGGCGTGTCGTGGTCATGGTGCTGTATACTTTGCGTAACAGAACTGGCGTTCTGTAGAGTCAAAGAGTAACGCTGCTGTTGTAATAAAGGCAATACTGTATGCACATGCGAGCCCGGATCATTCGCTGTAGATGTGCAATCGTTCGCTCCAATTCGCCGGATGTACTTGTCCGCTGTGCGGCAGGTGTTAGCATGACGGCCCCGTTGTCACACCGATCATGATCCACCTGGACTCGGAATACGACGACCTCGAGATCGGCCCGCTGCTGCGGCGTCTGCGCGGCGAGACGAGCCTGCGAGAGGTACACCGCCTGACGGGGATGTCGAACGTCTATCTCTCGCAGGTGGAGAAGGGCGAGAAGCACCCTGGCCCGAGGATCCTAAAGCGCCTTGCGGCCCTGTACGGTGTCGGCGTCGAGGACCTGCTGAGGCGTGCGGGGTACATGGAGGTGGAGGGAGAGGTGGCCCGCCCGGACGAGACACTGGACGTTGAGCGGGCCTACCGGTTCGTGCTGGACGATCCCCGATTCCGGGTTGGCACGAGACCCTCGGGTCCGCTGTCGCTGGAGTCGAAGCGATTCATCGTGGAGATGTACGAGCGCCTGACCGGCAAGAGGCTGCTGGGTTGATACTCTCGCTGAAGGGTTTTTGCGATGGGCTTGTCGGGAGCGGTTCGCCGGTCTGGGGTCTGGGACCGGCACGCATAGCCAGGGAGTTCGTGCGATACGCGGGCCTGTCGGCCTTTCCGGACTTCGGGGAACTGAGCGCGAGGCTGCTCAGCATGGAGATCGGTTCGGTCCTCCCCAGCAACCACCTTCCCCCAGACATGAGGGGCATTCACTACCGGCTCGACAGCGGAGCGTACACGATCGAGTATGCGATGGGTGCCGGTGAGGGCGCCAGGAGCTTCACGGTGCTGCACGAGACCCACGAGATCATCTACGAGATTCTCGCTGAGGTCACCGGGCGACCCTATCCGAAGAGGCGTGCCTGCAGGGAGGCGGACCGTTTCGCCGCGGCGGTGCTGATGCAGCCGGCGCCGTTCTCGGCCTATGCCCTTGCGACGGGCCTGGACGTGGTGGCGCTGCGGAGCCATTACGATCTGTCCTATGCGGCGCTGGCGCTGCGTCTGGGAGAGGTGATGCGTTCGCAGCCGATGCTGGCGGTGCTGTACGAGCGAAGGGAGCGGGGTGATCCAGGCCTGTGGGTGCAGATTCCATCGATGGATACCTTCAGGGCTTCCGTGGCCGTCAGGACTCCCGGATTCGGCGTGCGGGACTCCCGGATGCTGTGCGGTGCGAGGGGTCTGATGCCGGTCCGCGGAAGGCCGCTGTCTCCCGGTTCGGCGGCCGAGCGCGTGGTGCTGACGGGAAGGGCCTGCTATGCGGAGTCGGAGCCCGGTCGCGGCGGCGCGAGGAAGGGCGACATGGCGATGGCTGCGAGGCCGGTGGTGTGGAAGGGCAGGGTGGCCAAGGTGGCGGTGATCGCCGTTCCGTACCGCGACCGATCGGTGCTTTCGCCCCAGCTATCCGGGGAAGCGTTAGGGCACCTCCGCGGCGTGGAGATCGGAGGGTGAAGGAACTGGTGGGTATGCGGAGCAAGAGGTGAGACGCAGGCACTTCCGGAAAGACGTTGTGACCTGGCCTCCGTAGGCTGGTCCACCTGTGGAGACTCGAATAGCGTTTCATCCTTGATCGTAAGGAGCAACTTCTATGAGGGGTGAGGGGTCGATCCTGTCGACGGACATTGCACCTAGCCGACTGAACCGACCGAGCGAGCGGTTCTCAGCCGTCTAGATTCACATGCCACGGCTAGCGGAATTTGCCGCTGGCACTGGTACCCTGCAATCTCGGCCAAGGGTTTATGTCAGCCAGATGCCTAGTGGGAGTCGTTGGTTGGAGTGGCGTAATCTGCCCAGCCGGCCATGATCTCCCGCCTGCGATCAAACAGGTCACTGCGCTGATAAGCTCCTTCAACGCCTTGGACTACGTGGGCCAGCGCTGCCTCGGCCAATTCCCGTGGCGCACCCGTGTCGGCGGCCCAACTCCGGAAGCTCGAACGAAATCCGTGCGGCGTAGCGTCGATTCCGATCGCTTTACACAACAGGCTCAGCGTGGCATCGGATAGGGGCCTACCGCTCCTTCCACCCGGGAATATCAGGGTATCGTCGTCGAATCCGAGTCCCCGAGCCCGTTCCAGCACGCTCAGTGCCCCCGTGCTCAAAGGCACTCGATGCGGGCGTCCGGTCTTTGCGCGCCCGGCCGCAACTGTCCACGTCGCCGCCCCCAGGTCAATCTCAGACCATGTCGCGCCCCGGACTTCCCCGGACCTCGCGGATGTAAGGATCAAGAACTCCAGGGCCAATCTCGCCGATGCGCTAGCGCCATCGGACGTCCTGATTTTGGATACCGCCCCCGCCACTTCGGCATGGGGCAGTGCCCGGAAATGGGTCGTCCGGCGGCCGTACTTGGGTAGAGCCTTGATGATCGCGCTTCCAGCAGGGTCGTCCGTTCGGTAACCCTGGGCAACGGCCCAGCGCATGACTGCGGAGATTCGCTGCCGGACCCTCTTTGCGGTGGATGCCTTCTCCGCCCATATCGGCGTCAGCACGGCCAGCACATCAGCGGACGTTATCTTATCTACGGCCTTGGATCCCATGGCGGAGTATGCATAGGTGGCCAGGCTTGCCGACCATTTCTTTTCGCTGCGTCCGCCATCCCTCCAGCCCGCTGCATGCAGCGCGATCACCTCCTCGGCGGCCTCGGCGAACGTCGGCACGGTCAACTCGGCCGTGTCGGGCTTCCTCGCCCTGCGGGGGTCGCCTCCGCGCCGGACGGTCCGCTGATTCTCAAGGGCGGAGACTCGCGCCTCGGCCAGTGTGACGATGGGATAGGAACCCAAGCCGACGTTGGTGGGCCTGCCGTCAATTCTGATACGCTGGCACCAGGAACGCGAGATTCCACCGTCCCTTCTTTGACGTACCAGGAGATACAAGCCGAAACTGCCGCGTCCGCCGTCCGAATATCGGCCCGCTTCGCGGAGCCCTGCGACGGTCCTGGCTGTGAGCTTTTTCACACTCGGTTCAGAGGCCCCCTTTATGAACGTACTACCAATTTTATAACTTTCAGACACAAGTGTATAGGTGACGTGGTGAGACGTCGTGATACAATTGATCGGCCGTCACTGGCTATGACAAGGGGTTAATGAGAGACGACGTGCGACAAATTGAGATATCTCTAGAAGAATATAAAGGGGTCACAGAGGCCCCCTTTTGTTGCAACTCGCCGGATAGCATTGGATGTGGATGGTGACCATCTAATCATGACGCAGAGACCGACGCCGGCTTCGAACCCTCAGGCCAAAGCACGACTGGAGTCGATGAAACGCCAGTTCGAGCAGCGGCGGGCGATCACCGATGCGCTCAAGGGCATCGGGCACACCATAGGCGTCTACAGCGGCAAGGGTGGGGTCGGCAAGACGACCGTCGCGGTCAACCTGGCCGTTACCCTCGCCCAGGGCGGAGCCCGGGTAGGACTGCTTGACGTAGACATCGACTGTCCCAACGTGGTGCGGGCGATGAAGGTGTTCGAGCCCCCGGAGATGGACCAGTCCAAAAAGCTCGTGCCACCCGAACGATTCGGCGTCCGGGTGATGTCGATGGGCTTTTTCCAAAAGAAAGAGGACGAGGCGATAATCTGGCGCGGCCCGATGGTCCATAACGCCATCAACCAGCTGCTTCAGTCCACGACCTGGGGAGAGCTGGACTACCTGCTCGTAGACCTTCCTCCAGGCACATCGGATGCCCCACTGACCGTGATGCAGACCCTGCAGCTGGACGGCTTCGTAGTCGTCACAACCCCCCAGGAACTCGCCGTCGTCGACGCCCGGCGTTCCATCAACATGATCAGGACCCTGAAGGTCAGGGTCCTGGGTATCGTCGAGAACTTTGCGGGCGATGTGTTCGGCTCGGGAGGCGGCGAGAGTCTGGCTGAGGAACTCGATCTGCCCTTTCTGGGCAGGTTCGGTCTGAGGCCCGATTATCGGCAGACTCACAAGCCGACCGTCCTTCTCAGCGACGACGTGATGCACGAGTACACCACTGTGGCGGAGGGCCTGAAGGCAGGATTAACCGGACGGACGCCGGGGGGAAACTGAGCCCATCGTCCATCTCTCCCCGGTCGAGAAGGCCGAAAGAGCGCGGCATCTTACTTTGATTTGACGATGGCCGGGACGCCTCTCCGAGGCGAAACAGACGTGGAGAGAGGATTTGCGCCGATCTACATTATTCGGCCAGGCCAGTTCTACCTCCGAAGATTCCCGCGCGGCGGCGCCGGGCATATGCGCCCGGAAACTGCATAAGTCCTTCCCTTCCGGCGATGGGCTAGCGCTCCCGGTGCTCTCGGACGTCTCCGTGGAAGTGTCTTCCGGCGAGTTCGTCGCCGTGATCGGACCCAGCGGGTGTGGCAAGACGACGCTTCTGAAGATCCTGGGCGGGCTGGTGGAGGCCGACGTGGGAACCGTCCAGATAGGAGACGCAGAGCCCCGGATCGCAAGGGCGGGCAAATCGATCGGCTACGTGTTTCAGGACCCGGCACTGCTTCCGTGGCGTACCGTCCTTGAGAACATCAGGCTGCCGATCGAACTCAACCAGAGACCAGCCGAAAGGCCGGACCGCGCCGCAGAGGTAATGGCATCAGTGGGTCTGGGCGACTTCGGCTCCTACTATCCTCATCAACTCTCCGGCGGCATGAGGCAAAGGGTCGCGCTGGCGCGGGCTTTCGCCTTCGACCCAAAGGTGCTGCTGATGGATGAGCCGTTCGGCTCCCTCGACGAGATCACCAGAGAGTCTATGCGCTATGAGCTGTTGGGACTGTGGGAGGCCACGGACAAGACGGTCGTCTTCATCACCCACAGCGTGGCCGAGGCCGCCCTGCTCGCAGACAGGGTGCTCGTGATGAGCGCGAGGCCGGGCCGGATTGTAAACGAGATACCGGTGGGGTTCCCAAGGCCCAGGGGCGCCGATATAGAGCAGTCCGTACGCTTCCTTGAACTGTGCTCTCGCATCCGAGAATCCCTGTCCATGGGCGTCGTGATGTAGGTTATGGAAGGCTCTGTAACCGGCTCCCGGAGGGGGAAAGAACGCGCATCGGTCCGCCTAGCCCTGGGGCGATGGAAGAACGCGTTCGGTGTGGGTGCCTATCTGCTTCCACCGGCGATCGCCCTGGCCCTGGCTGCCGCGGTTTGGGAGATATGGGTGCGTGTCGGCGGCGTCGCCGAATACTTGGTGCCAGCTCCTTCCGCGATCCTGTCCGACCTGTTTGTCGACATACAGTACTTCGCCTTCCACGGCGCCATCACCCTGGCTGAATCCCTCGGGGGATTCGCCCTGGGCGCTACGGTGGCGATCAGTGGCGCCATCGTTATGTCCCAGTCCCGCGCGCTGGAGAGGAGCCTGCTGCCACTGGCCGTCCTGGTGAAGGTCACCCCCATCGTGGCAGTCGCACCCCTGTTTGTGATCTGGTTCGGTTTCGGATCGTTCCCCAAGATACTCGTGGCCTCGCTGATCACGTTCTTCCCCGTCCTGGTAAATACTCTGGCGGGGCTGCGCTCGGTCAGCCCCGAGGCGCTGGACCTTTTTCGATCGCTGAATGCTTCAAATGCCGAGGTGCTATGGAAGCTGAGGGGGTTCAGTGCGCTGCCGTTCATGTTCGCCGCGTTCAGGATCGCCGTGCCTCTCTCGGTGATCGGTGCGGTCGTAGGGGAGTGGTTCACAGGGGACCGCGGTCTGGGCAGCGTGATCATCGTCGCCCATAACGACCTGAATATGCCCAGGCTGTTCGCCTCCGTCGTGGTGCTGGCCGTAATTGGCATATCCCTTACGGCACTCACCTGGTACGGGGAAAAACGCATACTGTTCTGGCACGAGAGTGAGCGGGCCGTCTAGCGACCCTCCCGGACAGCCAGGGCCCCACCCGGCAGGAGCCTTGTCTTATCTGCCGATCAGCCTGACCTCCGACCGACGGATCGTGTGATCGCACCGGGTGCAGAAGTAGCGGACTTCGGCGGTGTCCCCGCACTCCTGATGAATCAAGTACCGTTCTTCTGAAAGGTGCCTGGCCCCCCACGCGGCAAGCGCCCCCGCGACGACTCCAAGCTCGTGGCCTTTGCGAGTGAGCCTGTACTCCGCCCTCAGCGGGTGGTCGCTGTAGACATGGCGCACCACTATCCCGTGGCGCTCAAGTCGCTGGAGACGGTCTGAGAGGATGTTGCTGGCGATCCCGCCGACCGACGCCTTGAGCTGCGAGAACCTCGTGTTCCCGCGCAGCAGGTCGCGCAGGACCGCCAGGGTCCACTTGTCTCCTACCAGGTCCAGGGCCTTGGTGACCGGGTCGTTCCGCCTTAGATTGGCGCCCATAGCTCCTCCCATGGGCTGTTGACTTAATGATCTAGGGTACTAAACTACCATTTAGTTGCAACTCGCTATCTACTTGAGTTCAACTGGGCACCCTGCGGACTGCAGTGAAGCGATGATGAACACACCTCTTACCGCTCTCCTCAGGCACCTGCGCGGCAAGCGGTCCCAACTGAGTCTGAAGGCGCTCTATGCAGTGCTGGCCCTGCTGGCGGCGATCGTCCCGACCGCCTGCTCCGGCGACCAGGAGCCGGCCGAGCTGCGCCAAGTGGTGTTCATGGCCGGCTTCAAGCCGCAGGCAAACCTTCCGTTCGTGGCCGCATATGTGGCCAAGGAGAACGGCTATTTCGCAGAGCAGGGTCTGGATGTCGACATACGGCACGCGTCCACGGGAGAGCACCTTAAGCTGCTGCTCTCCGGCGACATCCACTTCACAACGGCCGCGGCCACTTCCGTGCTCAAGCGAAGGTCCGACCCGGGCGCTCCAATCGTCGCAATCGCTCTGTTCGGCCAGAAGGGTGAGCAGGGCTACATGGCACTGGCCGACAGCGGTATCCGGGACCTGGCCGACTGGGAAGGCAAGACATTCGGCTACAAGATCTCGGTGCCACCTGACTACCTTGCCATGATCAAGTCCGAAAGCGTCGACCGCTCCAGGATCCAGGAGGTCCGCGTGGGTTTCGATCCCAGGGTGCTGACCGAAGGGCAGGTCGACGTGCTGGCCGTCTTCAAGTCCAACGAACCCGACACGGTCAGGCGACTGGGCTTTGAGGTGGTCGTCTGGGATCCCGCCGATTTTGGGGTCCCGACCATGGGTCTGACCTACATCGCGCTCTCCGAAACCGCCGAGTCGGACCCGGACCTGGTAACCAGGTTCCTCAGGGCGACGATGAAGGGGCTGGAGTTCGCTCTCAGCAATCCGGACGAAACCGTCGACATCGTCATGAAGTTTGCGCCGGAAGAAACCCCCGCCCATCAGGCGTTCATGCTCAGGACCGAACTCGAGGCCGCCGTCGGTGACGCAACGCGCAGGGCCGGGCTTGGGGCGATGACGGATGCGCAGTGGAAGGCCCTGTACGATCACCTCCTCGAGTTCGAGGCCATTCCGGAGCCGTTCGACTACCGGACTGCATTTACCACCCGATTCCTTGACGAGATCTACGATGGCGCCTCGCTGAACTGGCCCTGAGCGATACGTATGGTCAGCAGGGGCCCGACCGGGCCGGGCAGAAGGCAATCCAGGCCCGTTCGCCGTACCTATCGGTCGGCGGGCCTGAGGATCGGATACATAGACTGGAGCGGGCAGAGCCCGAGCCAGATGCTGCTCATCCATGATCTGGGTGACTCTCCAAGGACCTGGGACCTGCTTGTCCCGAGATTCCGGGGATCCCACCATGTGTACGCCCCGGAGCTGCGAGGGCACGGCGGTGCCGACCGTCCCCCCGCCGCCGAGTACCGCTTCGACGATCTCTACTCGGACATCTCGACGTTTGCCTCGAAGATCGGGCTAGAGGGAGCCGTGGCCATAGGCCACGGCGCAGGATCCAGACTCGCGGCCAGACTGGCGGCCGATGTGCCCGGCGCCGTTTCCTCCCTGGTGATCTGCGATCTTGAGGCACGGGAGGACCACGCCGAAAGCGAGTGGGCCTCGTTCGACGAGATGGTCGGCTACCTTAGGCGACAGAGGCCAGGAGCCGCCGATGCGGTGCTCGACCGGCAGGGGCGAAGCCTGAGCGGTGGTGGTCTGGACGGCGGTCGATCCTTCAAGCACGACTCGGCCGCTTACCCAGCCTACATGGCGCCCGGCGACGAACTATGGGACGACTGGAGTCGCATCAGCTGTCCGACGCTGGTGCTGCGAGGCCGGCTCAGCCGGGACCTGACCCATGGTGGGGCGGTGGGCATCGCGGAGTGCATCGGTCGACGCAGGCTGGCAGAGATCGAGGGCGCCGGACGCTGGCTCCACCACGAAATGCCGTGCGCCTTCGAGGAGACCCTCCGCTGGTTCCTTGACTCACCGCCTCACTAGCCTGGCCCGGGGGCCCTCAGTGCGTGAACTATCTCCCGCGGAATCGTGGTGCGCGTTTTTCGATGAACGCATCGACCCCCTCGCGGTGATCCATGGTCCTTCGGGACAGTGCCTGCGCGGAGCCCGACAGTTGCATGCTCTCTTCGAGGTCCACCCCTAGCGAGATCTGCGTCAGCCGCTTGATCAACGACATCGAATAGGTCGCACCGCCGGACAGACGCTTCGCCAGCTCCGCGGCGACCCCAACCAGGTCCTCGTGAAGGGTCACTCTCGAAACCAGGCCCATCCGAAACGCCTCGTCGGCTGTGATCGGATCGCCCGTGTACTGCAGCAAGAGGGCGTTGCCCATGCCTATCATCCGCGGCAGGTGCCAGCACGATCCGTCGGCCGGTATCAGGCCCATCTTGACGAACCCCTCGCTGAACGTCGCCTTCTCCGATGCCAGGCGGATGTCGCAGCCCAGTGCCACGCCCATTCCGAGGCCGACGGCAGGGCCGTTCACGGCCGCTATAGACGGTTTGCGCAGGCGGTGAAGGCGCAGCGGCAGGAGGCGAACCGCGTCCATCTCTTCCACCTCGCCGGAGTCCCCGTCCTCCCTCTCCCCGACGGCCTCGGCCAGCTCGGCCCAGGCATCAGGTCCCGGGGGACTGGACGGCTCTCGTCCCAGGTTGGCCTCGGACATTCGTCGAACATTGGCACCCGAGCAAAAGGCGGGGTCGCTGCCGGTGATGAGCAGGACCCGGAGATCCGGAGCGCCCTCGAATCGGTCTATCTCGGTCGAGAGCTCGGCCGCCATCTCGGCGCTCATCGAGTTTCGGGTAGCCGGATCGCTCAGGACGAGCGTCAGCACTCCGCTCGACTCCCTGACCTCGACATAGTCACGCTTGCTGGCCAGGTCCTACCTCCCTCCTAGCTACGAGGGCCGCACGGTCTGCGGCCAACGAACGCTCCGGGATTGCGTTGGCCGGACCACCCCTGTGGGCCCGGCAGCGGGTCGGTGGTCGATCAGGCAGCGAGGACCTTTTCGGTCATGCAGTCGAAAAAGCGGCCCAGCAGGGACTTGGATACCCCGGAGAGCAAGCGCTGCCCGACCCTCGCGATAACCCCGCTCACCTGGACCTGCCCGTCGACCTCCACCTCGGTCGCTCCATCGATCTCGGTCAGTCTCACCAGGCCATCGCCCCTGATGCTGCCGGCCGAGCCCTTTCCCTGGACCGTCATGCGGAACGATTCCGGGCTGTTGACCTCGGACAGGTCCACCGTCGCCTGGTACTTGCCCCTGACGGCCCCGATCCCCACGTCCATGGTGACGCGATAGCTGCCCTCGCCAGTCACTTCAAATGACTCGCATCCGGGTATGCAGCCGCTCAGCGCGGACGCTGACAGCATTGTGTCAAAGGCCTTCTGGCGACCGGCCGGGATGTTGTGCAGCGACTTAACTCTCAACGTGCAGCGTAATCTACCACAGGCTCACTGCGGTCCCCCGCAGCCATGAAGGACCGGAAGCGGGCGGGCCGCCGGGCCCAGTGCTCATGGAATCGCGATGACGGACTCGGCGATCTCTATCAGCCCACCGATGTCAATCCAGCTGTCGCGCTTGGTGTTGGCCGAGAGCATGGCCCACCGGACGTCTCCCGGGCTCGCCTGGTATGGAAAGTAGAGAGTCAGGCGACCGTTGTAGTCCCACTGCGCGGTGTAGGAGGCGAGCAGCTGAACCGTGTTGTCGTCCCACTCACCCTTCATCAGGTACGCGAGCTCTCCCGATACGACCACCCTGACCACCGCATCCTCAGGTGGAGAGAAGATGCCGGGCTCGTCCACCCGTTCTGGTGAGGGAGTGAAAAAGGCGGGATAGAACAGGGCAAATCTCATCTGTCCGCTCTCAAAGAATGTTGTGGCCATGGCTCGTCTGGGAAAATCGACGAGGCGGGCCTGCGTCAGCCCGAAGCCGGGCGGCAGCCGCGTTGGGACCAGGGCGTAGCCAAGGCCGCCGGAGATCTCCTTCAGACCCGACGCGGCGGCCGCCACGTCGATCGCCTCCTCCGAATGTATGAACCGCGGGACGGTCGCCTCAGGACGGGCATCGACCGGTTGCGACTGCGTGCCGTCATCCGCTCCGAGGGGGGCTGCCCCGCCCGTGGGAGCCACCCCCGGTGAGACCTCCTGCGGCTCCGGTGGCCCAGAGTCTTCACATATCGCCCCGACCAGCACGGCAAGGATGGATGCGGCCGCGACGAGTGCCCGGGCGAGCCCGGCGCCGCATTGGGCCCGTTCGAATCGGAGAGTCGCGTGCTTCATGCCGCCCGGTGACGACGAGCCCGGACGCGGTGCCTGCTGTGGTCGGCCAAATGCTTCCCTGTTATAATCCGCCCTGCTTTTTGGGTCCGGGGCGCCGGTGCGCGCCCGCAAATGGCCGGCCGGGGAGGGCGTCTATGGGCAAGACAATCACCGTTACAGTAAACGGGGAGAAACACACCAGCGATATCCAGCCTCGCCTGCTCTTATCCAGCTACCTCAGGGAGGTCCTGAACCTGACCGGCACACACGTCGGCTGCGATACCAGCCAGTGTGGCGCCTGCACCGTGATACTAAACGGCAGCAGTGTCAAGTCCTGCACCCTATTCGCAGTACAGGCGGACGGGGCCGAGGTGAGGACCGTTGAGGGACTGGAGAGAGACGGTCAGCTTCACCCGGTTCAGGAGGGCTTCTGGGAAGAGCATGGCCTGCAGTGCGGATTCTGCACCCCGGGCATGATCATGTCCTCTGTGGCCCTGCTGGAGAGCAACGCCGATCCCTCGGAGGAGGAGATCAGGCACGCACTCGCCGGCAACCTGTGTCGTTGCACCGGATATCACAACATCGTAAAGGCGGTCCGCTACGCGGCCGAAAAGGCGAATTCCTGATTCGCTTGCAGCCAGCAAAGACGGCCTGTATCCCAACCCGATCTCCGATTGCCTGGGACTAAGAGCGGGAGAACAAGATGACCACCTCAGCCTTCGAATACTACGCCCCCTCCACCATCGCCGACGCCATCGGCCTGCTCGAAGACCACGGCGACTCGGCCAGGATTCTCGCCGGCGGCCACAGCCTGGTGCCGATAATGAAGCTGCGGCTTGCAGAGCCCGAGGTGCTGATCGATCTCGGTCAAATCGAAGGGTTGTCCGGTGTCACCGACTCGGGCGATGGTCTGTCGATTGGACCGATGACGACCTATAACCAGCTGATGACCTCGGAACTCGTTTGCTCAAGGGCAGCGGTCCTCGCCGAAGCTGCCGGGCAGGTGGCTGACGTGCAGGTCCGAAACCGGGGAACGATCGGAGGGAGCATCTCGCACGCCGATCCGGCCGGCGACATGCCTGGCGTGGTCGTCGCCCTGGGCGCAGAGTTCGAGGCAACGTCGTCCGGTGGAACCCGCACGATTGCGGCAGACGACATGTTCGTAGACCTGCTCACCACCGCGCTCACGGCCAACGAGATCCTGACGGACATAAGGGTTGGAGCGATCCCGGCAGGGACGGGCGCCGCTTACGAGAAGATAGCCAACAAGGCATCGCGCTACGCCATCGTCGGGGTGTGCGCCGTCGTGTCGGTCGAAGACGGGGTGTGCACGGCCGCCCGTGTCGGCGTTACGGGCACGGGGCCGAAGGCAGTGCGGGCGGGTGCAGCCGAATCGGCGCTGGTCGGGGCCGCCCTGGACGCCGAATCGATTCGCGGAGCCGCTTCGGTGGCCGCAGACGGAATCGACCCGCTGTCCGACGTTCACGCGTCGGGCGACTACCGCGTCCACCTGACCAGAGTGGCTACCGAACGAGCCATCGCCAGAGCGGTCGCCAGGGCGGGCTAGCCCGGCCCCCGGCCGCAGCCGAATACCGCAGATCTTGGACGCCACCCCGTGCGGGTGGCGTCCTGCGTATGGGGGAGGAAATGAGCAACAGCCTCACAGGTCACGCGGTCCGCTTCGAGTCCGGGATCGAGTTGCCCATGAGAGATGGAACGGTTACCTATGCGGACGTGTTCCGGCCCGACACCGACGGCAGATTCGCGGCGCTGCTGACACGCACGCCGTATGACCGAACCTCCAGCGAGAACATAACCGCACCGATCCACGCGGTCCAGGCAACGCGACAGGGGTATGCGGTGGTGCTGCAGGACGTGCGGGGCAGGTACGCATCGGAAGGCGAGTTCAGGCCGCTCCACCAGGAGATCGAAGACGGATACGACTCGGTTGAGTGGGTGGCGAGTCAGCCGTGGTGCAATGGCAAGGTCGGCATGTACGGCATCTCCTACGGAGGGGCCACGCAGTGGCTCGCGGCGCTGGGCGCTCCTCCATCACTTGCGGCCATAGCGCCGGGATACACGGCAACCGACTACCACGACGGCTGGGCCTGGCAGGGAGGGGCCTTTGAACTGGGGTTCAATCTGACGTGGGCGACGGGGGCTCTGACCCATGCGATGTGGCCCACCCTCAGGGAGAGACTGAAGCTGTCGGCCGGCGATGAAGACCGCTTCCTGTCCACCAAGGACGCTCTTGGCGAGGCCTTCGGGCGCATGCCGCTGACCGATCAACCGCACCTGCGCGGCCTGGCCGACTATTACTGGGACTGGCTTGATCATCCCGAGTTCGACGCGTACTGGAGCGAGATCTGCATCGGGGACAGGCTGGGCGAGATGGAGGTGCCGACGTTCAGCTACGGCGGATGGTACGACCTCTTTATGGCCGGCACCATACGGGGCTACACGGGCATCAGCCGGGCCGCAAAGTCACCGGATCTGCGAGAGGCCCACCGCCTGCTCGTCGGCCCGTGGGTGCACCTCAGAAACTGCCCGGGCAACGTGGGCGCCTACGACTTCGGCACGCGAGCCGGGGCCTATCACCTGGGGCTTGAGAGCCGGCTCCTTGGCTTCTTCGACCACCATCTACGAGGCGGTCCGGCACCAGAAGAGGGGCCGGTGGAGATCTTCGCGATGGGCGAGAACCGGTGGCGGACCCATGATCAGTGGCCGCCGCCAGGGGCGAAGGAAACAAGGCTGTATCTGCACAGCGAGGGCAGGGCGGCGACCTGCTTGGACAACGGCACCCTGAGCTTTGAGGCGCCGGGAGATGAACACCCCGACGTCTATGTCTACAACCCTGCCGATCCCGCACCGACCGTTGGGGGCGGGCTTTGCTGTGACACCGCCTGGATGAAGTGGGGACCGTACGACCAGAGGCAGGTCGAGGAGCGCCCCGATGTGCTGGTCTTTTCCTCGGCTCCGCTCCAGCGGGACCTTGAGATCACGGGTTGGATCAGGGCCAGGATCTTCGCGTCCACCTCGGCTACCGACACCGACTTTACGGCCAAGCTAGTCGATGTCTCGCAGGACGGGGACGCGAGGAACCTTACCGATGGAATAATCAGGGCTCGATTCCGCAATGGCCGGGGCCCCGGCCAGCCCGTTGCTCCGGGCGAGGTGATCGAGTATGACATCGACATGTGGGCGACCAGCAATGTGTTCCGCTCCGGCCACAGAATCCGGCTCGAGATATCCAGCTCGAACTTCCCGCGATTCGACCGCAACCCGAACACCGGCGGAGAAATCTCCTCCGAGCGCCGCATGATTCCCGCGCTCCAGACCGTCTACCACGACACCGAACGACCTTCGCACCTGACGGTGTCGATCATCGAGAGCTAGCGGAGCGGCCGATCGCCGGTCAGGGCATGCCCGCCCGGGCCGGGGAGTCGATGAGGCCGGGTAGCGAGGAGATCAAGACGCATGGACGATATGGCCGCTGGCGGCAGTGGATTGGGCAGCTACCTTAAGGCAGCGCTACTGGCGACGGACGCGGCAACTGCATCTCTCATGGAACGTTTCCGGCAGGCGGATTCGGCGGTCGCAGGCATGGGCCTGACCTCCTGGGAAAAGGCGCCAGGCGATCTGGTCACGGAGGCGGACGTGGCCTCGGACACGGCCATCAAGGCGGTGTTGGGCAGGCCCGAGACGCCCGGCGACATCTACTCTGAGGAGGGCTTTGTCGACCGCGGGGGCGGCGATCGCCGCTGGCTCGTCGACCCGCTGTGCGGCACCCGCCTGTACGCAGCGGGCCTGGGCCTGTTTGGCATCAGCATCGCGCTGATCGGGCCGGCAAACAGCCTTGATCTGGGGGTCATCGCACTGCCGCCACTCAAGGAGCGAGTTGCCGCCGTGAGGGACCGGGGGATCACGCGCAACGGCAGGCCCTGGCGAAGCGTGGCTCCCGGCGTCCGGCTGTCGGAGGTTCTGGTAGGTGTGGCCGCCGGCCGCTTTACGGATGAGATCGGCCGAAGCCTGGCCTGGGCGTCCAAGTCGGCGGGCCTGCTATCCCTAGGATCGGCCCCCCATGGCCTGTTCCAGCTGGCCGCGGGCAGGCTGGGGGCGCAGGTGTTCTACAACGCTGGCGTAGAACACGTGGCGGCCGGCGCTGCCGTCTGCGCAGAGCTTGGAATCGCGATCACGGACGGGCAGGGAGCCCCGCTCACCTGGAAGCCGGGCTCAGTCTTCCCGTTAGCGGTCTGCGCGTGGCCGTCAGTGCATGAGCAGGTGCTGGAGGCCATCGCCGCCTCCTAGCTCTCGCCGTAGGCCTCGACCTCCATCTCGAGCCTGCGGAGTTCTTCTTCCGGTACGACCCCCATCTCGACCTTGGCCGCGCGCACCTGGCGGTCTATCTCCTCGACGATTTCCGGGTTGGCCAGGGTCGTGGTATCGCCCGGATCCATGAAGTTGGATATCGCTGCGACCACCCTGCGCATGATCTTGCCCGACCTAGTCTTGGGCAGATCGTTGGTAACCCAGACATGCTTGGGACGGGCGATCGGCCCGATCATCTCGTTGATCTTCCTCTTTACCTGGTCTTCGACGTCCGAGCCCTCAAAGCCCGGCTGGAGCGATACGTACAGCTCCGGCACGCGACCCTTGAGCTCGTCGTACGCGGGTACGGCCGCCGCCTCGCTGACCGCCTCGACCGTCAGGGCAGCCGATTCAAGCTCCTTGGTGCCGAGCCTGTGGCCGGCCACGTTGATCACGTCGTCGACCCTGCCAAGGATGCGGATGTAGCCGTCCTCGGACATCGTGGCGCCGTCACCGGTCACATAGGGCCAGTCTCGCCAGTCCTTGCTGCCTCGCTTGGCGAACTTGGCAAAGTAGGTCTCTATGAAACGGTCGGGATCGCCGTAGATGGTCTGCATCCTGCCGGGCCAGGGATTGGCTATGCAGATGTTGCCGGCGCTGCCGGGCTCGACCGGTCGACCATCATCGCTCAGCACCAGCGGCACGATGCCCAGGGCGCCCGGGCCACAGCTACCCGGCTTCATGCCCTGAAGGGCCGGTAGCGTGGTGCCTATAAAGCCGCCGGTCTCGGTCTGCCACCAGGTATCGACGATGACGGCCTCGCCCTTGCCGATCTTCGCGTAGTACCAGCGCCATACCTCGGGCTCTATGGGCTCTCCGACGGTGGTCATGTGCTTGAAGTGGAAGTTGTACTTGGCGGGCTCGTCCGGTCCCACCTTGCGAAGCATACGTATGGCCGTCGGAGCGGTGTGGAAGATGTTGACGCCCAGCTGCTCTGCGATCCGCCACGGGCGTCCGGCGTCCGGGTAGTTGGGCGCGCCCTCATACACGACCGTGGTCGCGGCCACGGCGAGCGGCCCGTAGACGATGTAGGAGTGGCCGGTTATCCAGCCTATGTCGGCCATGCACCAGTAGACGTCCTCCGGGTGTATGTCCTGGTAATACTTGGTGGTCCCGGCCACGTAGGACATGTAGCCGCCGGTGGAGTGCTGGCAGCCCTTGGGCTTTGCGGTCGTGCCCGAGGTGTACATGATGAACAGGGGCGCTTCCGAGGGTAGCGACACTGGATCGACGCGCTCACCCTGATGCTCTGCCAGCAGATCGTCTACGAAGTAGTCGCGTCCATCGACCATGGGCGTTTCCGAACTGAACTGGCCCGGATACCGGCGCCAGACGAGAACCTTCTCCACGGTGTGGCCCTCGTCAGCCGCGTGCTGTACGGCGATATCCGCCTTGCCCTTGTGGTCGATCAGCTTGCCGGCCCTCCAGTAAGCGTCCGAGGTGATGAGAACGCGGCTCTGAGAGTCGACGATTCGGTCGCCGCAAGCCCCCCCGGAAAAGCCGCCGAAGACCTGCGAATGAACGATCCCAAGCCTCGCGCAGGCGAGCATGGTTATCGGAAGCTCGGGCACCATCGGCATGTGTAGCGTGACCCGATCGCCGGCCTTAAGGCCCGCCTCCCGCAGCACGGCAGCGAACTCGTTCACCCGGACCCAGAGCTCCTGGTAGGTGACCGCCTCGTGTCGCTCCTCCTCCGGCTCCGGCACGAAGATTAGCGCCGCCTTGTTGCGATGCTCCGCCAGGTGGCGGTCAACGCAGTTGTAGGAGGCGTTTAGCCTTCCGCCCACCCACCAGTTGTAGAAGGGCGGATTGGACGTGTCGACGGTAGTGTGCCAGTACTGGTCCCAATCGAGTAGCTCGGCGTACTCGCGGAAACAGTCGGGCCAGTTCTCCGCGCCGAAGCGCTCAAAAGCCGCCGGGTCGGCCATGTTGGCCTGGGCTATGAAGCCGGGCAGGGGCTGTATCAGTTCCTCTTCCTGCCAGTGGACGGCTATCTCGGATTCTCTGACTTTATCGGTCTCAGTGGCCACTTTGTTGTCCCCTTGCGCTCTTGGTGGTCGCCGTCGATTTTAGCCCGACATTATAATTGCCTGCCCGGGAGGCCCGCTTGACATACAACACCCTATTGGTCGAGTCCGCTCAGGGCGTCGCGACCGTCACACTCAACAGGCCGCAGGTGCTCAACGCCATTAACGAGGAGCTGAGTTCAGAGCTTGCCGCCGCGATTTCGGAGCTGGATGAGTCCGAAGATGTACGGGCTATTATCTTCACCGGAAGCGGAAAGCGTGCATTTTCCGCCGGCGCCGACATACACGAGATGGCCGAGCGGGTGGCAGGACAGGAGTCCGGCCTGCCCCCCATGACCAGGGAACAGGAGCAGCGAGACTGGTCAATAGCGTCGATACGGACGCCGACGATCGGCGCCATCAACGGCCTCGCCTACGGCGGCGGAGCCGTCATGGCCTCGAGCTTCGACATCAGGGTCGGCTGCGAGCACAGCAGCTTTCGCTTCCTTGCCGCATCATACGGGCGAGTCAACGCCACCTGGTCGCTGCCGATGCAGATAGGGTGGCCGGCCGCCAAGGAGCTGCTGTTCACCGCGCGCGTGGTGCAGGGCGATGAGGCACACAGCATGGGCCTGCTCAACCGGCTGGTACCCTGCCCGCAGCTCATGGACGCCAGCCTGGAAATCGCAGGGCAGATAGCTGCCAACGATCCGCGCATGGTGGCGGGCATAAAGGGCCTGCTCATCGACGGGATAGGGTCAGGCTGGCAGGAGATGTTCGAATCGGAGATGCTGGCAAGGCAGGGAGCCTTAAGGCCGACGCCCGTGCGCGAAGGCTTCAGGGATTTCCTTTCAAGGAGGGGTAGGGGAGACATGAACCCGTGACACCAACTCCAGAGGTTCGCCCATCGGGCGCCCGACCCGAGACGGTGCCGGCAGGGGCCCGGGCCTGATGGCCGGGCCCCTGGCCGGTCTGCGGCTGCTAGACCTGGGTAGGTACCAGGCGGGTCCGCGCTGCGCGCTGATGTTCGCACGGATGGGCGCTGAGGTGATCAAGGTGGAATCGCCCACCGGGGACGAGAGCCGCAAGAACTCGCCCCGGGTCAGAGGGCAAAGCGCCTACTGGGTGCAGTACAACTCGGGCAAGAAGAGTCTGGCGGTCAACCTGCGAACCGACGAGGGCAAGGACATCCTCAGAGATCTCGTTCGAGTCTCGGACTTCTTCCTCCAGAACTTTCGGCCGGGCACGATAGATGCCATGGGCTTCGGGTACGAGGCTCTAAGAGGCCTGAACCAGAGGATCATCATGATCAACGTCTCTGCCTATGGGCAGTACGGTCCCTACAGCGACAGGGTGGGATTCGACCCCATTGGCCAGGCCCTGGGCGGCATGATGACTACCAACGGATGGCCCGGCGGCCCCCCGGTACGCACCAACTTCCCTCTGATCGACAGAATCACCGCCCTTCACGCGGCGATCGGCGCGCTTGCGGCGCTGAGGGAGCGAGACCTCTCGGGCGAGGGCCAGTCCCTCGACGTATGCCTGGCCGACACGGGATTTACCGTAAACGAGATACCGATCTCGGCCTATCTCGGAGACGGGCAGGAATTCCATCGGGAGGGCAACGGCGCCGGGCTGACCAACGCCTACCGGACCCGGGACGGCTGGGCGTTCATCGCGGCGACGAACCGGGCAATGTTCGAGCGGCTGTGCGGGGCGCTCGGCAGACCAGAATGGGTGGATGATCCCCGCTTCGCCACCCGCCAGGACAGGAGCGCAAACGCCGCGACGCTGGAGGCCGAACTTGAGAGCTGGTTCGGCGGCCGCGGGACCGCGGAGGCCGTCCAGTGGCTCTCGGAACACAGCGTGCCTTGCTCACCGATCAACGATACGGCCGCCGCCGCCGAGGACCCGCACCTGACCCAGAGGGAGGCCATGGTAGAGGTGCCGGACCCGCAGGCGGGGACCATGTGGGTCACCGGCAAGGTGATCAAGTTCAGCCGCACCCCCATGGAGGTTGGGCCCGCCCCGGCCGTGGGGGAGCATACGACAGAGATCCTTGGCGATACCCTGGGCTACAGCGCCGAGCGCCTGCAGGCCCTCGTAGCCTCCGGCGTGGTAGTGGCCTCAAGCCCCGGGCGGCGGCGGGCCACAGAGGGCGACTGAGACCACATGACCGGATGGCGGGGGGGAAGGTGAGGGTGAACGTGGTGCTCTTTGCCGGCTACCGAGAGGCGGTCGGATCATCCTCGGTCGGCATCGAGCTCGAAGAGGGCGCCACGGTCGGAGACCTCGCGCTCACCATGTCCGGACTGTATCCGGGTCTCCCCAGGAACCACAGGCGCATCGTCGCGGCGGTCAACGAGGAATACCATCACCACGACTTTCCCCTGAGCGACGGGGATGAGGTCGCGCTTATTCCACCTGTTTCGGGAGGCGTCACCGGTGTTGCCTGCTAGCGTGCCGAGCATCCTCATCACGGATGGCCCGCTGGACCCGGCAGTGCTGACGGGCCGGGTCCTCGCCAGCGGCAGCGGGGCCGTGGTGACCTTCCTTGGGACCACGCGCGACCACAACGCGGGCAGGCGCGTGACGATGCTCGAGTACGAGGCCTATCGCCCGATGGCAGACAGGATGCTGGCCCAGGTGGCATCGGAGATGACCGAGCGCTGGGAGCTAGGCAACGTGGTCATCGGCCATCGCCTCGGGCGAGTGGGCATAGGCGAGATCAGCCTGGTGGTCGCCTCCTCCGCCGCGCACCGGCAGGCCGCATTCGACGCCTGCCAGTACGCGGTCGACCGAATCAAGCAGATCGTACCGATCTGGAAGAAGGAGCATTTTGAGGGCGGGGAGGTCTGGATAGGATCCCAGGACGGGCGAGAGTTCTCACCTCTCGACTAGGGCACCGGAGCCGGGCCCCCGACACACCTGAGCCCTGCACCGCACGCTATCGCGGTCGCTGGCCATGAACCGGCCCACGCATAACCGAAATTGTGAAACTTTTACCAATCCTTCGTCCTTCGGATGCGAGGGGAGGGACGGGATCGTTGAAAAGGGTGTTCCTCACCCATATTTGTAACGAATTACGTTTTATGATCGCGGATAGTGTGGTTTTTCACAAGCATCTACTTTGAATCATGCATGATTCTTTGCTATATTGACCTGCAGTGGGGAGCCGCTTCGCCCCGGCCTCAGGTCGTTACCGAGAGGTCGAATCCACCCCCCAAGCCGAGCCGAACGCCTGTGAAGAGCTATCACGTCTGGACCGTCGGTTGCCAAATGAACAAGGCCGATTCCGAACGCCTCGAGAGCGCCCTGGGCCAGATGGGCTTGGCACCCGCATCGAGGGCCGACGACGCCGACGTCATCGTCCTCAACAGCTGCGTCGTACGCCAGAGCGCGGAGGACCGCGTCGTCGGCAACCTGACGCGCCTCAAGCCGGTAAGAAATTCAAGCCCCGACCGCATACTTGCTCTGATGGGCTGCATGGTCGGTCCAAGGACCGAACAGCTGCGAGACCGATTTCCCTACGTCGACGTCTTCATGCGTCCGCAGCAGTTCGATCCCCTCATAGAGCTGCTCGGCGAGCGGCTGGGCATCGACCCCGAGGGCTGCGTTGGCCCGCTGGTGGCAAGGGCGGCAGTGGCCACCTACGTTCCCATAATCCATGGATGCGACAAGTTCTGCACCTTCTGCATCATTCCCTACCGCAGGGGCAGGGAGGTGAGCCGGCCGATCGATGAGCTCGTAAGGGAAGCGGAGATGCTTGTCGAACGAGGGGTCAAGGAGATCACGCTTCTCGGCCAGAACGTCGACTCCTACGGCCATGACCTGCCCGGGGCCCCGGACCTTGCCGACCTGCTCGCCGAGATAAACGAGGTAGAGGGCCTTGAGCGCATACGCTTTCTCACCTCCCATCCCAACGACATGAGCGACCAGATAATCAATGCCGTCGCCGGCCTCGAGAAGGTTTGCGAGCACATAAACCTCCCCGTGCAGGCCGGTGACGACGAAGTGCTTGAGCGCATGCGCCGCGGCTACACCCGGGACGACTACCTGCGGAAGGTCGAGACAATTCGCGAGCGCATCTCTGGCGCGACGATGAGCACCGACGTCATAGTCGGCTTTTGCGGCGAGAGCGACCGGCAGTTTCGGCGGACCTGCGACCTTATCCAGGAGGTCAGGTTCGACAAGGTGCACGCCGCCGCCTACTCGACCAGGGAGGGGACCATAGCGGCGCGAAAGATGGAGGATGACGTTCCCGCGGAGGAGAAAAAACGCCGCCTTGCGGAGTTGGAGGTCCTGCAGGAGGGCATAGCCACAGAGCTAAACGCCGCCTTCCTCGGGCGGACCGAGCAGGTGCTCGTCGAGCAGGTGCGCGGCGGGAGGGCGACCGGACGAAATCGAAACGACAAGCTGGTGCACTTCGACGCCGTAAGCCCCGATGACCTAGTCGGTCACACGATCGACGTGCACATCGACAAGACCGGACCCTGGGCGCTGGTGGGTACCGCGCAGATGGCCGAGGCCGGTGCTCGCGGGACGGCAATCGCCTAGCAAGAGGGGGAGAAGATGGCCACCCTAATCGAAGAGAAGCTGAGGGATCGGGCGCTCCCTATAACCGAGATCGAGCAGTCCGCCTTCTGCCAGAGCCGGCCCCAGTTGAAATCGGAGACCCTCGAGGCCGAGTTCAAGACCGGAGTCCGGTGGCAGCGCATTCCTCCCGAATACCTTCGGATCGAACCCGCGGAGCTGTCCGCGCGTATCCGCGCGGCCAAGGCACGCCTGTCGGATCGCCTGCTGATACTGGGCCACCACTACCAAAGGGACGACGTCATCGAGTTCGCCGACTTCAGGGGCGATTCATTCAACCTCTCGCGCCAAGCGACCGAGCGCGAGGACGTAGAGTACATCGTCTTTTGCGGGGTCCACTTCATGGCCGAGACCGCCGACGTCCTGACCGAACGGGACGTTTCGGTGATCCTGCCGAACATGACCGCCGGATGCTCGATGGCCGACATGGCGCAGCTCGATGACGTGCTCGACTGCTGGGATGACCTCAGCGAAGTGCTGGGGGCGTACGGAGGGGTAATACCAATCACTTACATGAACTCGACCGCCGGGATAAAGGCGCTGTGCGGCGCCAACGGCGGGATCGTATGCACGTCCTCCAATGCTCCGGCCACCTTCCAGTGGGCGCTCGAGAGGGGGGAACGGATTCTCTTCCTGCCTGACCAGCACCTGGGTCAAAACACCGCGATCAGATCCGGGATCGGACTGGACGAGATGCTCGTGTGGGATCCGTACAGGCCTCTCGGGGGCCACAGCCCGGACGCCCTGAGGCGAGCGCGCATGATCCTGTGGAAGGGGCACTGCTCCGTACACACGCGCTTTACGGTGGAGCACATAGCCTACGCCAGGGAGCGCCAGCCGGAGGTGAAGATACTGGTCCATCCGGAGTGCACCAAGGATGTGGTTGGCGCGGCCGACTTCAATGGCTCCACGGAATTCATACTCAGGACCATACGGGACTCGCCCCCCGGGTCCGTGTGGGGGGTGGGCACCGAGATCAGCATGGTCAACCGGCTGGCCTCAGAGCACCCGGACAAGACGATATTCTGCCTGGACCCGGTGGTGTGCCCCTGCTCGACGATGTACCGGATACACCCCGCCTATCTGCTGTGGGTGCTGGACGGTCTGAATGAGGGTGTTGTAGTAAATCAGATCAGGGTGGACGATGAGACCCGGGCCCATGCCCGCATAGCCCTGGACCGAATGCTGAGCGTCGTCTAGCACTGCGAGCCGGGTCCCGCCGCTCCGATGTACCGGGGCCCGTCGAGCACAATGCCCAGAGCTCCCCGTCTGATGCCGATGCGCCATGAGTAGGCTGCCGGCGCCGCCGCTCATCCGGCGGATCGTCGAGGCGGCCGTCGCCGAGGATCTCGGCGGTGGCGACCTTACCACCGATGCGCTCATGCCCCCAGACACCCGGATCAGGGCCGTTGTGGAAGCCGGGGCGGCTGGGGTGATCTGCGGCGGGCACATCGCTCGGACGGTCTTTGAGGTCATCGACCCCGATGTCGTTACCCGCTTGCCGATTGCCGACGGCAGCCGCGTCGAGCGCGGCGGCGTGGCGCTGGACCTCGAGGGGTCCTCCGCGTCCATCCTCGGCGGGGAAAGGACGGCGCTGAACTTCCTTCAGCACCTTAGCGGCATCGCGACCCTCACCGCCCGCTACGTAGCGGCGGTAGAGGGTACCGGGGCGGTGATCGTCGACACCCGCAAGACCATGCCCGGGCTGCGTGCACTGCAAAAGTACGCGGTCGCCACAGGGGGTGCTCGCAACCACCGGACATCGGCTGGCGACGGGATACTCATCAAGGACAATCACATAGGCGTGCTGAGCGCCGGTGGCGAGGCGCTGAGCGACATGGTCGCCAGGGCCCGGTCGGCCGGACGCCACTCGGTTCGGGTCGAGGTGGAGGTGGAGGATCTGGACCAGCTCCGGGAGGCGCTTAAGGGGGCCGCCGACGTCGTCATGCTGGACAACATGGATGTCGAGACGATGCGAGAAGCGGTGGCCATGGCCGGAGGCAGCGTGGTCCTGGAGGCTTCAGGCGGCGTCGATCTGCAAAACGTGCGGGCCATAGCCGAGACCGGGGTCGACTTCATATCCGTTGGTGCCCTCACCCACTCGGCACCCGCACTGGACATCAGCCTGCGTGTGCTGTGATGCGTCGGTACGCGGACGGGCGGTGAATTGAGGCTCCTCGCCGCCGTAGCCGTGATCGCGGGCGGCCTGGTCGCGATAGGAGTGGTCGCAGCCGTCGGCAGTCCCTCCGATGCCCAGGTACTTCCACCCGATCCCGCAATCGACCGGATCGCCTACGTCACCCCGGAGGGGGAGATCTGGACCGTTGCCCCCGACGGATCGTCCAGGAGTCGGGTGAGCCCAGCGGACGATGGCTTCTATACCTGGCCGACCTGGTCGCCCGACGGCCGGACCATGGTCTTTTCGGCCGTCTTTGGAGATACCGCAGAGAATGTGCGGGTCCAGCTGCTAGAGGCCGACCTGGCTGCGGGGACCGTGAGCAGTCTGCATTCCGGTGCCACGGGCTTTGTGGGTCTTCTGGCCGAAGACGTGGTTCACTACCCGATCTGGTCGCCCGACGGTGCTCACCTCGCCTTCATCGCGGGACGTGAAAGTGGCCTTGCGCTCTTGCTCGACGACCGCAGCGACGATGACCCACCGCGGGAGATTCTGGGTGACGGCCCGCTCTGGCTGAGCTGGTCGGCCGACTCGCGGTTCCTTCTGGCCCACCGCGCACAGGAGAATGTCCTCATAGACGTTGGGTCCAGAGACCCCATGGACAGGTACCTGATTACCAGGGTGGATTCCCTGGCCGAGCGGTATCGGGTTTCGGCCTGGTCTCCCACCGACGGCCGCTTTGCATACGTGGAAAGGGACGGCGGAGGTGATCACGTGATCCTCATGGCGACTCCCGACGGCGCCAGGATAAGGGTCGATCGCGCCCCCGTGATCCACTCGGCCCTGTCCTGGTCTCCCGACGGGAGCTACCTCGCCGTTCACGGAACCAGCGGCATCACGACCTACCTGGGCCAGCAGGTGATCCTGGGCGAGGGTTTCAGGCTCTACGATGCGGACGGGATGTCAACCGACCTTGGCGTCGGTGACCTGATGATAGCGATGTTCTGGTCCCCCGGGGGATCTAGGGTCGCCTACGTCACGGCGCCCGATGCACGCGGCACACTCTCATGGCGCCTGTACGACGTGGCCACGAACGAGTCCAGGCTGCTGGCGGAGTTCATTCCCTCCCGCCCGCAGCTCGTGCTCTTTTCGTTCTTCGACCAGTACGCGCTCTCCCACTCGCCCTGGTCGCACGACGGACGACGCCTGGTCTTTTCCGGAAGGCTGTGGAGAGGCGTGGTCTCGGCCGCGCAGGCCTCCGGTTCGCAGGTCATCGTTTTGCCGGTGGACAGCCCCGCGAATGCGAGCCCGATCGCAGTGGGCGTCCTGGCCTTTTCATCCCCACGTTAGGTGCCCGATCGCATGGCCTCCGGCTTCCGGCAGCCGTCTAGCCTCTTCGGGGCCTGCGCCTATCGCTTGAGTCGAGCCAGATGGTAACGGGGCCGTCATTGACCAGCGAGACCATCATGTGAGCCTGGAACACCCCTGTCTCAACCGTCAGGCCCGTCGCCCTGAACATCTTAACCGTGGCTCGGAAGAGCTGATCTGCGCGGTCGGGCGGGGCGGCATCGGCGAAGCTAGGACGGCGTCCCTTGCGGGTGTCTCCGTAGAGCGTGAACTGGGAAACCAAGAGCAGGTCGGCTCCCACCTCGAGGGCCGAACGGTCGAACCTACCGTCCTGGTCGGGAAAGATGCGCAGGTTAACGGACTTATCGACTATGTGCCGCGCGTCCTGCTCATCATCGAGCCGGGAGATGCCTATCAGCAGTAGGAGGCCCCGGCCGATTCCGCCGACGGTACGCCCGTCCACGTCCACCGAGGCTTTGGACACGCGCTGAACGAGCGCGCGCACTTCAGTCGCCGGACTTGGTTCCGGCCTTCTCCTTGGCGGTGTTCTTGGCCGGGGCTTCCGCCTTGGGGCCGTCCTTGGTCGAGGACTTGTCGGCCTTGGCGGCCTCGCCGTCCTCCTTGCCCGGGGTAGACGCTGAAGACGAGCCCTTCTTTCCGTAGTCGTTCACATACCAGCCCGAGCCCTTGAACACTATGGGCACCGCACTGAACTTGCGCGAAGAGAGCCTGCCGCATACGGGGCAATCGGCTACCGGCTCGGATACAAAGCTCTGCTTCAGCTCAAAGCCGTGCCCGGCCTCGCATTCATAGTCGTATCTGGGCAATAGAGGGTCTCCGAAGGATCTGGGTGGTCCGGCGAAGCCGTACGCTAGCAATCGTACGTTTCGACTGCCAAGCCACCCCCGAATTTAGCATTCGGCCAAAACCAGTGTCAATTTGCCCGCCGGCCCAAGGCCAGATTTCGTTCAATGCCACCGTGCCAGGCCGACGCCATCTCCCCGACCGGCAAGGGTGTGGACGGTCCAAGGCGCACCACCTCGCCTCCCACCGTACCCAGGTGCACAAAGGGCACGCGCTCCTCCGTCGCCACCCTGGACGCGCAGGCCAAGCGGTCCGCGGCGATCGAGACCACGATCTGGGACTGGGGCTCGCCGAACAGGGCGGCATCCCATCGGGCCGGCAGGTCCGCCACAAACTCCAGTCCGATGTCGCCCAGTATGCAGCACTCGGCCAGCGCCACCCCCAGCCCGCCCTCGGAAACATCGTGGGCGGATCGAGCGATCCCTTCTCTCACCAGGCGCCTGCAGGTACGCTGAACCGCAACCTCCAGTGCCAGGTCTATGCGCGGGCTGCCCGCGACCTGTCCATGTATCCTCTCAAGATACTCGCTGCCGGCGAGCTGCGAGGGGTCGCCGCTAAGGGCCTCGGCTCCCAGCAGGATCACAGCATCGCCCTGTTCGACGAAACCTGTCCCGGCCCGCCTCGTGACATCGTCCAGGACGCCCAGGGCGCCTATGACGGTCGTGGGATAGATGGCCTTTCCCGCAGATTCGTTGTACAAGCTTACGTTTCCGCTGACCACCGGCACTCCGAGCGCCCGGGCCGCGTCCGCCAGGCCCCGGACCGACTCCTCCAGCTGGTAGTAGACCTCGGGTCGCTCCGGGTTTCCGAAGTTCAAACAGTCCGTAAGGGCGATGGGATCGCCGCCCACGCAAGACACGTTGCGGCATGCCTCGGCGACCGCGATGGCACCGCCGACATAGGGGTTGAGGAAACCCAGACGCCCGTTGCCGTCCGTCGCCACCGCCAGGCCGCGTCTGGTTTCCGGGAGGCGCAGGACCGCCGCATCTCCCATTCCCGGCTCGACGACGGTGTTTATCTGAACGTGGTGGTCGTATTGCCGATATACCCATCGCCTGCTGGCTACGTTCGGTGAGGCCAGCATTTGCAGGAGCAGGGTGCCGGGACCCTCACCGGGCATGGGAACCCGGCCGAGATCACGCGACTGCAGTCGGTCGAGCCAATCGGGTTTGACACCGGTGAGCCTGTACGACGGAGGATCGATTAGGGGGGCGACCGGGACGTTCGCCGCCTCGGTGCCGGCGTCGGACACCCTGATCATCGCGTCGGCGGTAACGCTGCCGATCAATGTGACATCGAGGTCCCAGCGGCCGAATATTCGCCGAACGGCCTCGACCTGGTCGGGTCTTGCGACCACGAGCATGCGCTCCTGAGACTCCGAGAGCATGACCTCGTAGGGGGTCATGCCAGAGTCCCTGCGTGGCACGACAGAGACGTCGAGGGCCAGACCGCGGCCGCTCTTGCCCGCCGACTCTACCGTGGCGCTGGTCAGGCCGGCCGCGCCCAGGTCCTGGAGTCCGACGAACTCTCCCGACTCCACGAGTTCCAGGCAGGCCTCGATCAGCACCTTCTCAAGAAACGGGTTGCCGACCTGGACGGTTGGACGCAGCTCCTCTCGAGCCTCCTCGAACGTCTGCGAAGCGAGCCCTGACGCACCGTGGATTCCATCGCGTCCGGTGTCCGCACCGACCAGCAGCAGCACATTGCCCGGGTCCCCCGCAACCGCGCGAGCCATCTTGGCGGGATCCAGAACCCCCACGCACATGGCGTTGACCAGTGGGTTGGACCGGTAGGCGTCGGAGAAGAAGACCTCGCCTCCTACATCGGGAACGCCGATGCAGTTTCCGTATCCTGAGATGCCCGCCACCACGCCCTCGAACAGCCTGCGGCTCTCGGCATCCTCCACCGGGCCAAAGCGCAGCGAGTTCAGGAGTGCGATGGGCCTAGCGCCCATTGCAAGTATGTCCCGCACGATCCCGCCGACCCCCGTCGCCGCTCCCTCGTAGGGCTCAATCGCGGACGGGTGGTTGTGCGACTCAATCTTCATCACCACCGCCATGCCGCCCCCAAGATCGATTGCGCCGGCGTTCTCGACCCCGGGGGCGACCAGCAGCCGGTCGCTCTCGCTCGGAAGCGTTCTCAGCAGTGGCCTCGAGTGCTTGTACCCGCAGTGTTCACTCCACAACGAGCCGAATAGCCCCAACTCAAGGTCGTTCGGCTCACGGCCGAGCCGGTCCACGATGGCCCCGTACTCGGCCTCGGAGATGGCCAGGGCTTCCAGCTTTCGCTTATCCAAAGACATTCATCCCAGCGCTACGGAAACGACCCCGCCAACCACCAGCAGGCCCCCGAACCAGGTCCTCCAGGTCACCCTCTCCATGCTGTTGATGAACAGGTACGAGAGGACTATGGCGACCAGCGGATATGCACCTGTGACCGGCGTTGCGACGATCAGCGGGGCAGTTGCTATCGCGAGAAAAAAGAAGGTAACGCCCAGCGAGGCTGCTACGCCGGCCATCCCCACCATGACCCAGGCCCGGAGGGGCGCTCCCGACGCGTCGCGGCGAACGTGGCCGATGAAGGGCACACCCACGATCACCGCACCGAAGGCCAGGGAAAAGGCGCTGGTCGTGATTGGCGATGCGTGGTTCGCGACGACTTGCGCGGCAACCACCGCCCCCGCAGCGTAGCCGATAGCCGACAGAAGAGCCGCCCCGTATCCGGCGGCGGTACGCCCGGCACCAAGTTGAGGTATCGACACGCCCATCACGCGCCGCTGCCACGAGTGTTCACATTCTTGGCGGACGGGGGCCTGCCATCATCGGCCACCTCACGCCTGCCGCTGAGGATGACACCCACGCCGATGATAATCAGCACAGTGCCTGCCAGTATCGGCGCGCTGAGCTGCTCTCCCAGCAGCCACACGGCGAGTCCGGCCGAGAAGAGGGGAGAGGTGCCTATGATGATCGAGGCCCTGGAGGCGCCAACCAACCGAACACCCGTAAAGTTGAACAGCCGGCCTACGAGATATGACAGGGCGGCGTTGAGCAGGATGAGGCCAAACGCCACCGCGCTCAGTGAAGCGATCTCACCTGCGTCCACGGAAAGTGCGACGACCAACGTGACCAGGGCGCTGATGATCAGCGAGGCGACCGTGGCGGTGGTCGGCCGCACATGCCTCATCCCCAGGCGTGCGAAGACCGCGACGGCGCCGAAGCCCAGCGCCGACACGAGTGCCAGTCCAACGCCGGCGGCGTGATCCATCAGGCGTGGCGGGGGGCGAGGGAGTCGACAAGCGACCTGAATACAGACAGGCCGCCTGTGGCACCGAGAATCTCCTCGCAGGCTTTTTCAGGATGGGGCATCATGCCAAGCACGTTGCCTTCCTCGTTCAGGATCCCGGCTATGCTGCGGGCCGACCCGTTGGGGTTGGCGAGATCGGTAATCGACCCGTCGGGCTCGCAGTAGCGAAAGGCCACACGGCCCTCGGCTTCCAGCCGGTCGAGCGTCTCAGGGTCGGCGAAATAATTGCCCTCGCCGTGGGAGATCGGCATGCGTATCACGGAACCGGACGACATGGAGCAGGTGAACGGACTGGCCACGGTCTCCACCCGGAGATCGACCCACTGGCACCGGAACTGCAGGTGTTCATTCCGCATGAGCACGCCGGTAAGCAGGCCCGCCTCGCACAGCACCTGAAAGCCGTTGCAGATCCCTATCACCAGACCTCCCGCGGCGGCGAAGCGAGCCACCGATCCCATCACCGGCGATAGCCGGGCGATCGCACCGGCCCGCAGGTAATCGCCGTACGAAAATCCACCTGGGAGGACTATGCAGTCATAGGATGACAGGTCCGTCTCACGGTGCCATACGTAGTCGACCGGAACCTTCAGCACGTCATCCAACACCCTGTAACAGTCCCGCTCGCTCCAGGTGCCGGGAAAGACGACGATTCCCAGCTTCACCGCGCCTCGACTCCCACACGCTCAAGCTTCGAAATGGCTTCCTTAACCGAGAGCAGCGTGCGATCCCTGCCGAGAAGCTCCATTGATTCGAACAGAGGCGGTGAGACGCGCTGGCCGGTCGTCGCGATCCTTAGCGAGCCCAGCAGTTGCCCCAGCTTGAGACCCAGGTCACCGGCCAGGCCCCGGAGCCGCGGCTCGATTGCCTCCGTTTCGAAGGGCTCGGTCTCCGCCAGGACGGACCAAGCGCGTCTCAGGGCCTGGAGAGTTGACTCGACGTCCATCCTCTTCTGCACGAGATCGGCCGCCTCATAGCTCAGCTTGCTCGAGAAAAGGAAGCGTATCAGAGGAGCGGCTTCGGAAAGCCTCTTGATGCGCTCCTGTATCAGCGGTACCACGCCCAGCAGGGTTTCGCGGTCGGGCTCGCGGTCGAATCCGTGAGGGGCCGTCTGAGACCAGTAACTGGACAGTTCGTCCGCCAGGTCGGCGGGGCTGGATTCGCGGATATAGAGTCCGTTCATCCAGTCCAGTTTCTCGACGTTGAAGATCGCCGGAGACCGGGACACCCTCTCGATAGTAAAGTGCGCTGTAAGATCTCCGCGCGTGAAGATCTCGGTCCTGTCATCGAGGGACCAGCCCAGAAGGCATAGGAAGTTGACCATGGCGTCGGGAAGGTAGCCACCTTTGCGAAACTCGGCGACCGAGGTTGCGCCGTGGCGCTTGCTCAGCTTGGACCTGTCCGGCGCCAGAATCACCGGAACGTGGGCGAAGAGCGGCTTTGTGAAGCCCATCGCCTCGTACAGCAGCCAGTGCCTCGGGAATGAGGGAAGCCACTCGTCGGCCCTCATGACGTGGCTGATCCTCATTGCATGATCGTCGACGACACTTGCAAGGTGGTAGGTGGGAAACCCGTCCGACTTCAGCAAGACAAAGTCGTCCATCACACCGTTGTCGAATCTAACCTCGCCCCTGATGAGATCCGAAACGACCGTCTGGCCGCTCTGCGGCGCGGCGAATCTCACTACGGGCGGCTCACCACTGTCCAGAGCCCTAGCCAACTCGTCCGGGTTGAGTCCCCGGCAGCGCCGGTCGTATGCCGGTGGCCTTCCGGCCGCGCGCTGCTCCTCCCGCACCTTCTGCAGCCGCTCGGCCGGGCAAAAGCAGTAGTACCCGTGCCCTGACGACAGCAGCCGGTTGACCGCAATCTTGTAGTCGCCGCGCTCCATACGCTCAGACTGGAAGTAGGGTCCGTAGCGACCGCCAATGTCCGGACCCTCGTCCCAGTCCAGGCCCAGCCAGCGGAGCGACTCGAGGACCGATTCGACCGCACCCTCTGTCAGGCGCGCTCGGTCCGTATCCTCTATGCGCACGAGAAAAGAACCGCCCCTACCCCTGGCGAAGAGCCAGGCGAACACCGCGGTGCGGATGTTGCCTACGTGCGGCTCGCCGGTGGGGCTCGGCGCGAAGCGGACCCTAACCTGGGCGGTCATTCGGGGCCTGTCATCTCAGCCCGAGAGTTTAGCACCTCGGATAGGTATGAAATCAGGTCACCGGGCAGGGGAGCGGTCAACTCGATCTTCCTACCGTCAACTGGGTGCCGAAAGCCTATCGCCGAGGCGTGCAAGAAATGCCTGTCCAGATGCGGGTCGGCTGACCCGTACAGCGCGTCACCGATCACGGGATGGCCTACCGAGTGGAAGTGGACCCGGATCTGATGGGTGCGGCCTGTCCTTGGCCTGGCCTCCACGAGCGTGCTTGCGCCGAACCGGCGGACAACTGTGTAATGAGTTGAGGCCGGACGCCCGGTACTTATTACCGCCATTTTCTGGCGATGGCTCCGGCTGCGGGCGATCGGCGCCTCTATGACGGCCTCGTGCAGGCGCGGCGAGCCGCTGACAAGGGCCGTATACATCTTTTCGACCCTGCGCTCTGCGAATTGGCCGGACAGGTGTGCGTGGGCCCGGGCAGTCTTGGCCACGACGATCAGGCCCGATGTATCAGCATCGAGCCGGTGTACCAGCCCGGGCCTGGCCGGCTGTCCTACGACCGACACGTCGGGCCATCGGGCGACCAGTGCGTTGACCAGAGTGTCCCCGTGGTGGCCCGGACCCGGGTGAACCGGCATACCCGCGGGCTTTTCTATGACCAGCAATTCGGCGTCCTCGTAGACCAGGGTCAGGGGCACGTCCCACGCGACCAGATCCGATGGCTCCTTCTGTTCGGGGAGCACGGTCACCAGTTGGCCCGGTCTTAGCCTCAGTGATGGCTTGGCGGCCGCAGAGCCGTCGACCAGCACCAGGCCGCTCTCGATCATCAAGCGTGCACGAGACCTGGACAGGTCCCGCACCGCGACCGACACGAACATGTCGAGTCGCGAGTCGTCTTCGGTCTCTGGTACGCGAAGGTCGACCGGTTCCGTCAATCGGCCCGGTCGCCGGACCCGCCTGCCAGCGAGCCATCAGGGTCGCGTTCGGGGCCCGCTTTCCTGTCTCTGGCCGGGGTGAAGGCCATGAACAAGATGAGGATGAAGATGCCCACGGTTATCGACGCGTCGGCAACGTTGAAGATAGGCCACCTTCCCACATCGACGAAGTCGGTAACCCGCCCCATGGCCAGCCTGTCGATCAGATTGCCGATGGCGCCTCCCAGCAGCAGCCCGATCGCAAGTCGCGTCACGGGCCCGAGCGCCCGCTGGCTGCGGTAGAAGTAGATGAGGAATGCTATGGCCAGGACGGATATGACGGTCAGGACAAGCGTGGCGTTGGGGAACAGGCCGAAGATCGTGCCGGAGTTCGTGTGGTAGGTGAGTCGGAAAAAGCCCTCCGCCGGGATCGACTGGCCGATCGTCATGTTCTCCCTGACCAGAACCTTGGTGAGTTGATCCAGGCCCATCACCACCGCCAGCGTCGTCAGGAGTATCCAATCGCGATGGATCGCCAGATGGCCCCGAAGGCCTCCGGACTCGGCTTTGCGGTCGGTATGTGTAAGGAAGTTCACGGTAAAGCGGCGTGCTCGATTTTTCCTCCAGCCGATCTAAAGATAGCATTTTGACCGGCGGCTTTTGACGCCCGGCGACCGGTCGGCAATGCCGTCGGCGATTCTTAGGGCCAGCGCCTGCATCGTCGAGGTGGGATTCACACCGCCCGCGGTCACAAATATCGATCCGTCTATCAGGTACAGGTTATCGACCTCGTGAGCACGGCCCCAGGGGTCGACCACCGAGCTGTCCCGATCGGTCCCCATGCGAGCCGTCCCCATAAGATGCCAGCCCGAATATGGGAATGGATTGGTGACGATCGTATCGTGTGCCCCCGCCGCCCGCAGTACCTCCGCTGCCCTTTCGACCCCGTGCTCCATGAGTCTTCGACTGTTCTCGCTGAGGCTGTAGCGGATCCTTGGCGCCGGGATGCCGCTGCCGTCTGTGAGCTCCGGATCGATGTCGACGCGGTTGTGTGGGTCCGGAAGGTCCTCCCCGATGACGGCGATCGTCGCGGTCCTCAGGTGCCTTGCGGCAAAGACGGCGTGGTGTCGCTCACCCCAGGGCACCAGGTGGTCTCCGGCGCCGCCCAGGGCGGTGTGAAGCGGAACCCCACTTCGACCGACCTGCAGGATGTACCCGCGGAGAAAACCGCGAGTCCTGTCCGTCTCGTAGAACTCCTGGCTGACGAGCGAGCATCCCACCGGCCCGGCATGCCCGTCCAGAGTCTCGCCGAACACCCCGGTAACGGTGGCATAAGGGTGGAGCATGAGGTTGCGTCCCAGCTGCCCGCTACCGTTTGCGAGTCCGTCCGGGTGTGTGGCGCAGGCCGAGTTCAACAGCAGTCTCGGAGTCCCTATGCCGTTGCAGGCAAGTACGACTACCGCCGTCCCGATCACCCTTTCCGCACCGGATTGGTCGCGATACTCGACCCCGGTCGCCCGGCCACCGTCCTCGAGGACACGGCTAGCGCGGGCACTGGTCAGAATCCTCGCCCCCGCGGCAATAGCCCGAGGCCAGTAGGTGACATCGGCGCTGGAGCGCGAACGGTTGGAGCAACCCAGATTGCATGGCCCGCAATTGTTGCAGGCATCTCGGCCGTCGTACGGCCTGGTGAGGATGGCGCTATCCGCCGGCCACCAGTGCCAGCCAAGTCGGTCGAACCCCCTCGCCATCGCGTTTCCGAGGGCTCCCAGAGGTATGGATGGTGTTTGCCTGGGCGACTTCGGGGGATAGGCCGGGTCGCCATCTAGCCCGGCTACTCCGTTCATCCGATCGTTCAGGTCGTAGTATGGCTCCAGGTCCGAGTAGCTGATCGGCCAGTCGTCGGCCACTCCATCCAGCGTTCTGACCCTAAAGTCCGAGGGATGCAGCCTGGGAAAGTGTGCGCTCCAGTGGATGGTGCTGCCCCCGACCGCGTTGTACATCGAGATGGACACGGGTGAGGATTCGGCGTTTACCGGGTAGTCAGCTACCAGCCTGCGCACGTTCGGATCAAGGTGAAAGTCGGTCCCGAAGTGCAGCGGCCAACCTTCGTAGCTCGCAGGATAGGCGGACGGGTCCACCCATTCTCCCTGCTCAAGGCAAGTGACCTTGAGTCCCCGGGTGGCAAGTCGCCACGAGAGAGCCGCACCAGTGGCTCCGGCACCAACCACCACTACGTCGACGGTGCGGTCAACTCCCAATCTACGCCCACCGGATCGGCGCTACGCCCGCCTCTCCTCGCTCTGCCCTGAAAGCGCTTCGGCAAAAGCGCCTGCTAGCGCCTCTCTCGGGCGCCTGAGCACCGTCGAATTCACGTGAAGATCGACGGTATCTGATCCGTCCTCCGGGTAGATGAACACGCCACGCTGGGCCAGCGATTCGGCCAGCCGAACAGGACTCGTAGGCCCCTCGATGCGAAGGGGAAATATGTTGGAGCCATGTTCGAATGGGGTTACCGACAGGCCCGGGAGGCGGCCGATGTCGAAAAACAGATCCTTAGCCCTGTTCATGGCAGTGGCAAACACCTCTTCGAAACCGGCAAGGCCCCTCAGTGCCAGAGCGGCCACAAGCCCGGCCTGGGCCAAACCACCACCGAACATCCGCCGATCGTGGTACATGCCCTCGACGAACTCCCCACTGCCGGCCAAGATGCCTCCGAACGGCGCTCCAAGATACTTATATAGCGACACGTACACCGTGTCGAAGAGCCCAGCATAGTCTGCCACGTCGCGGCCCGTGACCGCCGCCATCATGAAAATGCGCGCCCCGTCGAGGTGGGAGGGTATGCCGATGGAGCGGCAAAGGTCCGTGATCAAGACCAGATCGTCCCATGGGACCACCTTTCCCGACCTACGGCGGACCGGGGTCTCGACCATGACGGCCGAGATTGGATTCAGCACCCGGCCGGTCACCGACGTGCGGAACGCCTCATCCAGCTCGGACACGGTGAACCCCGTCCGACCGGGCGCCAGAGGCACAAGGTTGATGCCGCTAAGGCGCTGGACCGAGTCGCCGGTGTCATTGAAGAGATGACTCTGCTCCTGGACCGCCGCCCGGCCTCCGGTGCCGCAGTGACGACGCAGCGCGAGATGGTTAGCGAGCGTTCCGGTCGGCATGAAGATCGCGCGCTCTTTGCCCAGGCGGGTGGCGATTGACTCCTCGAGCTGGGCCACCGAGCCCCCCAGCGAGAAGTCGTCCTCCTCGATTCCGGGACCTGCCGCTATCTCGTTCAGGCGCCTTATCTGATCGGCCGCCGTCCTCGGTTCGCTATCGCCTCTGAAGACGACGGACTCTGGGTCTTCGGGTCTGGGTGTGAGTGGGATCGTATTGGCCTCTTGCTGATCCGCCTGTTCAGGCCGCGATGGTAAGGACGGACCGACTCAGTGTCAATTTGCATTTCGGGGCTGTTTCGCTGTTATCCTGAACTTGTCATGGCGGGGTTCGTCTTCAGTTGCAGCTCATGCAAAGCCAAGTACGAGCCCGATCCTGACTCGCTGCGCTGCATTGGCTGCCGCGCACCGCTGTCCGTCGAATATGGACCGGACGGTCCCCCCCATCGGTCCAGGTCGGGCTCTCCGCTGCCACTACGGCTACCCGAATCGATGATCTCGCTCGGCGAGGGTGACACGCCTGTTGTGGAACTTGAGCGCCTTTCCTCTGACCTGGGGATCGGCTCGCTGGTAGCGAAGCTTGAATCCTCCAATCCGACCGGCTCGTTCAAGGATAGAGGAACGGCGGTGATGGTGAGCGCGCTTGCCGAGCAGGGAGTTGAGGGCATCGTGGAGGATTCCTCCGGTAACGCTGGGGCCTCTGCCGCCGCCTACGCGGCGAGGGCCGGGATGCGGGCACACATATTTGTTCCGGACTCTGCTCCCGAGGGCAAAGTCTCGCAGATCAAGGTGTTCGGTGCGCAGGTTCACAGGATTCCAGGACCCAGAGAGAGGGCGGCTGAGGCCGCACTGAGATTCGTGACAGGAACGGGCCTTGCATATGCGTCCCACAACCTGAGCCCGTTCTTCATCGAGGGCACCAAGTCCTGCGCCTACGAGATGATCGACCGGCTCGGAGGCCGCCTCCCGGAGCACGTCGTAGTTCCTGTAGGCAATGGATCCCTGTTCATCGCATTTCATCTTGCACTTACCGAGCTAGGTGATGAGACAGGAGCACGCAACCTGCCCAGGCTGCATGCCGTCCAGTCGAGAGCCGTGATGCCGATCGTCGCCGCCCGGTCAGGTAAAGAGTGGATGCCGGAGCCGTCGGCATCGACCATCGCTGGAGGGATCGCCTCCGCGGCCCCTCCCAGGATGGGTCAGATCATGGAGGCGCTTGCCGATTCCGGAGGCTCTGCCGTGGCGGTAGGGGACGACGACATACTGCGCTGGAGATCGCTGTTGGCCAGACGGGAGGGCATATACGCAGAGCCCACGTCCGCAGCCGCCTTCGCGGGTCTGGAGCGACTGGTTAAGAGAGGCGAAATCGGCGGTGGCGACAGGGTGCTCGTGCCGGTGACCGGCGCCGGGCTCAAGGATCCCTAAACGGCAGCCCGGACCGCCCTGAAGCCGGGTATGGAACCCCTTAGCGTCGCGTCACCGACGCAGTACGAGATCCTGAAGTGCCCCGGGAATCCGAAGCCGCGGCCGGGCACAACCAGGACCCCTTGGTTCCTCAGTTCATCGGTGAACCGGACGTCATCGGCGATCGGGGAGCGAGGAAACAGGTAGAACGCGCCCTGAGGCTTTACGACCTCGTATCCGAGGCCGGTCAACTCTCCCCAAATGAAATCGCGCTTGGCCTGATAGCGGGCGACGTCTACGGTCGCCGTCTGAAGTCCGGCTACCAGGCGCTGCATGAGGGCAGGGGCGTTGACGAAGCCCAGTGTTCGATTGCAGAAGACGAGCCCGTCGACCAGTTCGGCGCGACCCGCGTAGCCAGGGTGGACAGCTATGTATCCGATGCGCTCTCCGGCTAGGCCGAGATCCTTTGAATGGGACGTCGCCACTAGGGCGCGCTCGTACGAGGAAAACACGTGCGGATACTCCAGGCCGTCGTACAGGATGCGGCGATACGGCTCGTCGCTGACCAAGAATATCTCCGTGCCGTGTTGCCGTTCCGTCTCACGTATCGCTTCGGCAATCCGGTCAAGCACGGCCCTCGGATACACAACGCCGGTGGGGTTATTGGGGGAGTTGACGAGCACAATTCTCGTGCGCTTCCCAAAAGCCTGTAGTAGGGAGTCCATGTCGGGCAGGAATCGATCGTCCGGCTCTACTACGCGACAGATACCGCCGTGATTGTCCGCATAGAAAAAGTACTCGACGAAGTAGGGGGAAAAGATGACCACCTCGTCTCCCGGGTCGAGCAGTGCCTTCATCACCACATTCAGGGCCCCACCGGCCCCGCAGGTCATCACGACCTCATCGCCCGTAAACGGCAGACCGGTCTCGGCCGCAAGTGCAGACCCGACCGCCGACCGCGTCTGCACGTATCCAGCATTGGACATGTACCGGTGCATCCCGGGCTCTGGGCTGGCGGCGAGGCGCCGCAGCTCCGAGACGAACTCCTCGGGCGGCTCCTCCACAGGATTACCCAGGGAAAGATCGAAGACATTCTCGACCCCGAGCCGCTCCGTTAAGGCCGCTCCCTCCTCGAACATGCGACGGATCCAGGAGCCCTGCTCCATCGCCCGTCGAATTTTCGCAGATAAAGGCAAAGTCAAACTCCGTCGAGCATGGCCACTACGAGTGACCAAGGGGGACATTAGGCCAGAGGAACCAGCCAGTCAAACGCCGACCGGGTACACGAGTAAGCTCCGAAGTAGAGGGCGTGTCCGGCGAAGGGCAGACCCCGAACGGTCGCCGTGTCGGGATTGCCGGGCTTCCGGCGTGGGTGCTAGGGTGGAGCTACGGGCCCGTAGCTCAGAGGTCAGAGCGGTCGGCTCATAACCGATTGGTCGTAGGTTCGATCCCTACCGGGCCCACCCGGCCACGCCTAGGATCTGCGGAAACTCGAACTCCTTAGCTCTCTACGCCCCTGGACGCTCTCAACCCCTGTCCCGGCCTCGAGCCCTTCGCGGACCCTGCTACCCCTCGCAGGGCGTTCAAGGGAAGGGTTCGTAGCCAGCAGATTCGATCTCCAATGTCCAGGCCTTGAGCCATAGCTAGACCCGTTAAGCCACCACCAACTCCGCAAGGCGCCCGCAACACTTTCTCGACCAGCGAAACCGGCAAGTCGATGTCAGTTCCAATCCGGAGGGTCGTGCCAGAGTTCGAAATGCCAGCTGCCTTGAGCTCGTCCGACATTGAGACCGGTATGGCCTTGCTCATAGTATGCAGGCCGCAGTTTCCCTTTGAGGCCAACACTGCGGCGAAGTCTTTCTCGAGGCGAAATACCGGGATCCCGTAACTCCGGGATCCCGTAACTGACGGGGTCAGTGCAGTCGGGGGCCGCATTCTTGATAATGGCGCGTAACTGCTCGAGTGTGGTGCGCGGCGCCTTCAGCCCGCCTCGCTGCGAGTATGCGACGAGCCAACCGCTGGGGGTCTGCAGTTCATTGCACCACGAACGCAGGACTCCAAGTGCTGGTGGAGCCCCATTCAAGCTTTGTCTGTGCACGCTGGTCCTATCAGCATGCTGGGCGGCGGTCATGGCACTTCACCCGGTTGATGGGATTCTCGCCGGTGGGTAAGGAGAGAACCTTCCTGCTTACCGGTTGTCGAGCTCTCCACACAGTTGTTCTTCGAGGTCCGCCTGCTCCTGAGTCATGACCTCGGCAGAGTCGGACGGCTCGAACAGGGGCCGAATCTCGACTTCGCTCGGTCCGGGCGTTGGATTGGGGCTGCGCTTGACCTACTCCACGGCCTCATCTATGTCCTCCACCTCCCACAGCAAGAGCCCCACCAGTTCGCTGGCTGCAGGGGAGGGACCATCTGTGACGGCACGTCCTTCCCCGTCGAAGGCCGCCCTCCTGCCCTTCGAAGAGGGCTTGATTCCCTCTCCGCCCCGCATCACGCCGGCGTCCGCCAGTTCTCTGTTGTAGTTCCCCATACCTCGATGGGCCAAGCGGAAGGCATGACGTCCGCCTCGCTGCCCGCGGTAGCCTTAATCAAGACGCTTACGCGCGTAAGAAAGCCCCCTCAGTGTGGTCACTCCTAGCAACGCTGATATCGGCCTCGGGAACAGTGGCCCAAGATCAAACCCCTTGAGAGCCGCGTTAAGATTGCTCTGATAGACAACAACTTGCCGTCCATCCTGTGAGGCTCTTGACGGACGATTTCTCGCGGATTTTCCTGTGCGCCGGATCCCGGTCCTACGATCCACCTATCGCTGGCCGGAACGGGAACGAGTGGCGGTCGATATATGTCCACAGGCAAGAGAGATAGACGAAATCCCGAACACGGCACTGCAACGCGAGGCGGACTAGAATGCCAGGGACGCAGCACTAAAGAGCGCTGGATGGCGGGTCGTTCAGCGCACCCTGTAGATGAGGAACGTGGCTCCGGCTGTTCATCGGAAGATGCTAGCGAGGGCCAGACCAAACTGACTTTGTAGAAGTTGATCTCTTTCTCTACCATCGTGCACGAAGCCCCCTACTAGGTCTACAAAGGACTCGTAACCAACTATCCGATGCTATTGATATTCGGGGGCCTTCCCGCAGTCGGGAAACGGGAATTGCGGCCGGGCTGGCACGGGAAATCGAGGCGGTTTATCTTAGAATCGATTCCGTAGAACAGGCTCTGCGCAACTACAATGTAGCGATCAGAAGGTCCGCGTCGGTGGAAATGCCGGGAAGTGAGGCGGGCCGTATGCGTAACTCAGGCGAGGTCGGGACTCGTGCGCCGCGCACGGGAGCACCCTTACGGGTCATCCAGGGAGCTAGCAGAGTAGTACCTGTAGTCCCGCATATTCCCGCTAAAGGACGCTGAAAGGAAGACGGCATGAGACAGGACACTGGACCGGTCGGAACACTGACTAACGTCGGTATAGACGTTGCCGACATAGAGCGGGCTGAGACCTTCTATTCGGCACTGCTTGGAGTCAAGCGAGCATCGACGTGGGAGCAGTACCTCATCTTTGAGCCTCTGCCCAACGGCCTGACAGTCTATCTGCAGCGCGTCCCAGAGAAAAAGACAAGCAAGACCCGGGTACATATGGACCTGACGGTCCCTGACGTGCCGGCGGCGCTGGCCAGAGTAGAGGCTCTCGGGGGCGGGGCGCTGCGGGACTTCGTGGAGCCAGGCGAGGATCTTGCCGTAGTCGCCGACCCAGACGGCAACGAGTTTTGCATATTGAGAGGTTAGAGTCAGCCCCGCGCAGCTTGTCGGCGCCATAGACGGGGACGCAGGCTCCCTGCCGTCGTGCGCGCCCAGATCAGGCCTGTGGCTGATGGCGGTTCGCGCCTGCATCAGCGTGGATCACCAGTAGTAGGTCCGTAGGTGCGGAAAGCGGCACGATCGACCTCGCGGCCTGCAATTCGCCTAGGAGTTCAACGTAAAATGGAAACGGATACCTGATCGTATTGGCGTTCGCGACGCCCGGCGTTCCGGGTGCGTGGAAAGGTTCCGGCGGGCCGAGGAGCAAAATGCGTCGGCGCACCACCGTCCGGGTCGATGTCGCTAAGCTCCCTTCGCGGCCCCAGGGAGGACCTCGCATCATCACAACCCGCAGCAGCTAAGGCTTTGAACGATCACAGATGAGAGACGGCGTATACCCGGAGCTGGCCGGCAAGGTAGCCATAGTCACCGGTTCCACCAGGGGAATCGGTAAGTACGTAGCTCTGAAGCTGGCGGGGCACGGCTGCCGGGTGGTGGTAAACGGCACCAATGGCGAACTCGGCGACGCGGTGGCCGGCGAAATAAGCGACTCGGGTGGGGAGGCGATCTTCGTAGCGGCCGATGTCACAGACCCTGCGCAGGCCTCCACGCTTGTTAATGCGGCCGTCAAACGCTACGGCCGCCTCGACCTGACATGCAACAACGCCGGCCACGAGGGGATGGGGCCCGTTACTCATACCTATCCGGAAGACCTGTGGGATGAGACCATCGGGCTTAATCTCACCGGTACGTTCCTGTGCATGAAGTACCAGTTGGAGCAGATGCTGAGGCAGCCCGCGGCTGGTCCCGGCGCCGATTCGAGGGGAGCGATCGTCAACATGTCATCGATCGCCGGGTTGGTGGGTGGGGCATCGCCGGCCTACAACGCCAGCAAGCATGGCATCATCGGACTCACGCGTCAGGCCGGAATTGCCTATGCGCCCCTTGGAGTACGGGTAAATGCCATCTGCCCTGCGGTAACGAAGACGTCGATGATAGAGCGCTTCGAAGAGGAGGACCCGGAGCTGGTCGCCCGGTGGAAGGGGGCTCATCCGATAGGCAGATTCGCCGAACCGGGCGAGGTGGCCGACGTCGTCGCATGGCTGATGTCCGAGCGTTCGTCCTTCGTTGTGGGAGCCGCGATCTCGGTGGATGGTGGGTGGACGGCGCAGTGAGATGGGCGGGACAGTGAATTCCGGCCAGGCGGACGGCAGATTTAGTGGCAGGGTGGCGCTCGTCACGGGGGCCACTGCCGGCATCGGCGAGGCCACCGCGGTCGCCTTCGCGCGGCAGGGTGCGCAGGTCGTGGTGGCAGGCCTGGACCAACGGCGCGGCGAGGAGGTGGCAGGCAGAATATGTGACGAAGGTGGCGAGGCCATGTTCTTCCGCGGTGACGTGTCGGACGCCGCACAGGTCGAGGCCATGGTTGCCGCCACAGTCGCCGCGTATGGCAGGCTCGACATAGGCTTTAACAATGCGGGCATATCGGGCGACGGGCCTCACCTACTGCACGAGTACGGGATCGCCGAATGGCGGCGGACGATAGACGTAAACGTAAAGGGCGTGTGGCTGTGCATGAAGTACGAACTCGCCCAGATGCTTGGCCAGGATCAGCGTAGATCGGCCGGGGGGGTGATCGTCAACATGTCCTCAATCGCCGGGCTGGTGGCCAGCGCCTCGGCCGCCTATACGGCAAGCAAGCATGCGGTCATCGGCCTGACAAAGAGCGCCGCCCTGATCTACGCCGATCAGGGCATTCGGATCAATTCCGTCTGCCCGGCAAGCATTCACACGCCCATGTTTGACCGCTACGCACAGCAGACGCCCGATCAGGTAGAGGTCTGGAAAGCATCACACCCAGTCGGGCGCATCGGCCGTGCCGACGAAGTGGCGGACGCGGTGCTGTGGCTGAGCTCGGACGGGTCCCAATTCGTGACCGGCTCATCTCTGGTAATCGACGGCGGATGGACCGCCCAATAGGAACGCATCTGAGGTGCATGCTGGCAAGAAGAAAGCCCCCGTTGCTCTTGCAACGGGGACCACGAGGAGGAGCCAGTGCTATGCCTGCGGGTCCCTTAGAGAAAGGCGGTAAGGGTTGGGCACTGACGATCTCAAACTTAACATATGCAGTGTATTTGATCAACCGGAACCACAACATGGTGGGGTTTCCTATGCGTCAGGCAATAAAATAGTGGATGCGATTTCGGCTCGAATGATGCTTGTTGCTCTGGCCGCCTTGGTCGCGTTGGCCTGTTCTCCATCTGCCGCCGAGACCACCCCGACCGCTCCGGCGGGGGCCGCACCTATGCCCACCGTCACCGCTAAGACCCAGCAGCTCCAGATCCTCCAGCTTGTCGTTGCGGTGACCGATCTGGCTGCTGGTCCGGGAAACCGGCTTGCCTTTGCGCTCATCGGGCCGGACGGACCGGTAAGGGTACCTACTGCCGCCATCCAGCTCGTGTTCCTTGGCGGTGGAGGCGGGCAGGGCAGCCAAATGGCAGCCGTATTCCGTCCCTGGCCGGTTGAACCCGGGGGGATTTACTCGACCCTCGTCCACTTCGAGCGGGCCGGCCTGTGGGGAATGGAGGCAAGAGTGTTCCTTCCCGACGGTGGGTCCGGCGTGGGCCGCGCGCAGCTATCGGTGGCGACGGCTAGTTCGGCTCCCAGCCTCGGGACGCGTCCCCCGGCCAGCCGCAACAAGACCAGCGCCAACTTTACCGATCCATCTGATCCGGAAGAGTTGGCCGAGATATCCAGCTCGAGGGAACCGGACCCGGACCTCTACCGGCTCACGGTTGCGGAGGCTCTTGAGAGCGGCAGGCCCACGGTCGTGTCTTTCGCCACTCCGGCCTATTGCCGGACGGCGACCTGCGGTCCCCAGGTGGAGGTGATCACTGCCCTAAAGGACCGCTTCGCTGACCGGGCCAACTTCATCCACATCGAGGTCTACGAAGACCCGCACCGGCTGAGCGATCTGTCCCGAGCGCGGCTAGTTCCTCAGATGGCGGAGTGGGGACTGCTGTCCGAGCCGTTCACCTTCGTCCTGGACCGGGACGGACGGGTGGCGGCAAAGTTCGAGGGATTCGTGAACGAGGACGAGCTCGGCACCGCACTTAATGCCGAGCTCGATTCCTAGACGGTGGAGATGCACAAGCCCGCTCAGCACCCCTGGACACTTTGCCGCGCCGTCACCGTTCTAGCCACGATCGCGATCGCCGTCCTCACCGCTACCACTGTGGCCGCACAGTCGCCGGAAGGGGCGGAAGAGTTGGCGCGTGGCATCTACAGGGTGGGGGATGAGATGTATGAAGTCACAGTTCAGGTCCTTCCCTCCAAGCCGGCGGCCGGAACCGTCCATTTCGTAGTCACGCCAAAGAGCGCGGCAACAGGCTCGGCGGTGACGGATGCGACTGTCCTGATCGTGATCGACGACGAAGCGGGTGAGCCGACCTACCAGTCGCTCGCATTGAGCACGCCGGACCAGCCGAACCAGTACCGAGCCAACCTACTAATCAAGAGGGCGGGAGAGTGGACCGTCCGGGTCAGGATGGATGCCGGCGGCCACCAGGCAGAACTGAGCCTACCCCTGGAGGTGGTGGACCGCAGCATCACCGGGGGACTCGCCGGAACGATAGCCTTCTTCGTGGTCCTCGCCGTCCTGATCTCCGGTGTAGCCTACATTGCTATGGCGTCCCGCAGTCGCCGGCGCAGGCGGGCGCCACAGCGCTGAGGATGATCGGGAACTGGACCCGCCCGCGGCTGCGGCCACATCTTCCCGTCTCATGGATGGTCGTCCAGCCCAACTATGACCAAGCTTCCGGCCTCTCGGCGGAAGGCGACCTCCACCCTTTCTCCGGCGAGCATGTGCTGGCGCAGATGAGAAGGGCTGAAATGACCGAATGTGCCGGAGCCTTCGAACTTCCACCTCGCGCCCCCATCGTCGATGAGTTCCATCGACCTCAGCTCGAGCACCCCGTCGCTCTGGACGTCCACGATCAGGCCATGCACCGTCTCGGTCCTGGCGCAGCCTACGCCCGCCAGCAAGACGGTTGCCGCGATCGCCACCAGGGCCGCCACCCAACGCTTCGAAACCACCTCCTGATTATCTAGGCGGCTTGTCCGCACGGCAATTGACCCGCCCGGCGGATTTTGTCTCTAGCCCCTCGCGGTGACGGGGGAAGGTAACCAGCGTCACGCCCAAGCCCGGCCCGCCCAAACTCGGCCAAATTGCGCCCCACAAAGGGTGTCCTCTTTCACCATTTTGACTAATATTGTATTTTTCCGGAACATGCGAGCGCATCCGACAGGTGAGCTCGGTGTCCACGCCGGCTGGAGGATACAAATGGCCGTCAAAGCGTCGTTGGCAGTCTGCCTTGTGATCATTTTGGGCACGGTCGGTTCTTTCGCCGCCAGATCCGCCCATGCCGTAGAACCGGCCACCGGCGATGCGATGACAATCGTGATCGCTCATGGAGCCGGCCTAGACGAGCGTTCAGGCGGAGCCGAGATGGTCGGCTCTCTCGTTGCTCTGCTTGCGGCGCTCGAGCCGGAACGTCCGATCGCCTTCATCGATGCAGAGCGCCCCTCACAGGTATTCGGTCCACTCGCTCCATCGAGCAGTGAATTCGACGAGTTGGCATCGGCCATAGGTTCGGAGTTGGCATCGGGCTCTGGTGCAGATGGAGACCTGTTCTCAGCGGTCGCCGAGGCGGGAACTCTGCTCGGCCTGGAGCGCGCAGGCATCGGCAGCACCATCTACTTCCTGCTAGGCGGCAACGTGGGCGAGAGTCTAGCGTCGCTACCGGGCCGCCTGACCCCCCTGGTTCTGAGGCTGACAGACCAGGGATACCGAATGCAGGTGATCGCCATCTCGGACGGAGGAGCCGGATCAATCAACCTGGCCGAACAGCTATCGGCGCTGACCGGCCACTCGGTGCTCGACGCGACTTCTCCTGAGGCGATACGGGATCTGGTACACGTGCTCGCGGTCCGGTCCGGTTACGGGATGGACGTGCTGGGCGAATTCACCAGGCGCCAGGGGCAGGTCCTTTACGTCCCGGTCGACGTCGCCCCCGGCTCACTCGACCTGAGGCTGGTGGTGTTCAAAGACCATCAGGGAGGGCTAATCCGGCTACTCGACCCGAGTGGCACGGAAGCTGTCCAGACCGCTGCCGCAGCCCTAGATTCACCCTACTTCGCCTCGTGGAACATAGTCGAGCCGGCCGCCGGCAGGTGGCAACTGGAGGCTGGAGGCCTCGGTGGCGCGGTGACCGTATGGGGCGCCCAGGCCAACGGCATAGCACTCACGCTCGAGACCTTGGGTCCGGTGCCGCTCGGCGAGCCGGTAGACCTTGTCGCCCGCGCAGTGCCCGGGTCGGCCGTCGGCGCCACGACCGAGATGTTCGCCCATGTGACGGCGCCGGACGGTGGCACCGTAACGTACCTGCTCAGGGACGATGGCCTATTCCCCGACGCGGAAGCTGGAGACAAGTACTTCTCGGGCTCAGCGGCGCCCCTCATCGAGCACGGTGAATACGAAGTCGTCTTGGAGCTGGCCTGGGAAGGGGCGGCATTCAGCGTCAAATCCCTGCAATCCCTGCGTAGCCAGCCGTTCCCTTCGCTGCATGTTGAAAGCCTGACCGAGGACGACCTCGTTGCCCGCGAGCGCACCCTAGTCGCCGTGGCATCGGTCACCGTGGATGGACAGCCATACGCCGTTTCCCCATCGTCAATCGGCTGGGAGCTGTCCGGAGTCGCTGGGTCCGGGGAAGTGGAGTTGGTTCCCCGCGAGGTGTCGTCCTCCGGGGAGGGCTGGGTCTTCGATGTGTTCGCAACCCTCGATGAGCCTGTTCACTCGGCACTTACCCTGACCCTTGACATCGAATACGCGGGTAGTCCCCACATCGACACGGCCGACTACCTCGTTCTCAGCGTGCCCGCTCCACCGGAGCCCGCAGCACCGCAGCCTGTGGCGGTCGAGGTGCCGCAGGTGGTGACGACTGAAGATTCGCCAAGCTTCCCCTGGTGGACACTGGCCTTCCCGGCTGTGGCCCTTGCGGCGCTGGCCTGGCTGGGAGCCCGATGGATCGCCGCAAGTCCGCCAGTCGGCTACCTGTATGACGATAATCGCCAGCGCCTCGTCGACTTTTCGGCGCTCAGGCGCGGGGCGCTAGCGCGCATACTGCGCAAGAACCACGTGTCAGGCCGCGAACTTGGGCTACCGGGCCTGGACACGGTCTCGTTCGTGTTTGAGCGGGGCAGGGTGCTGATTCGGGCCGACCAGCCATCTACCAGCATCAGGATAGAGGGAAATCCGCTGTTCGGCGAGGCGGCGCTAGGGGCCCAGAGCTGGATAGGCGCCGACGGCAGGGCATACAGCTTCCTGTCAGCGAGCACACCCGCAGTCCCTTAGAGGTGTGATGTCCCCGGGGATTTCCCGGGGGCATCATCAAGCCGTCACTCGACGGTTATGACCACCGACTCGATCTTGTCTCCGGGAGAGGCTGCGGTTTGGGGGTTGCGAGGAGTCATGTTGATGACCGCGTTCAGACCGGAGGTCACCCGGCCGAACACCGAGTGGCAGGACTTGCCCGGCTGAGCGCAGTCGTCCCTCGGGGATCCATCGGGCAGGACTCCGTCAAGGTGAGGCTGTGGCGTATGGATGATGAAGAACTGGCTGCCGTTCGTGGCCTTGCCGTTTCGTATCCCTGCGTTCGCCATGGAAACGATACCGGGAGCGTCGTGCCGGGCACCCGGATGGAACTCGTTCTCGAAGGTGTAGCCCGGCCCCCCGGTGCCGGTGCCGGTCGGGTCCCCCGCCTGAGACATGAAACCGGGGATGACCCGATGGAAGGTCGTCCCGTCGAAATAGCCCTTCTCTGCGAGGCTGACGAAGCTGTTGACCGTGATCGGGGCCTTGTCGGCGAACAGTTCGATTGCGAATGTGTCGCCGCCCTCCATCGTGAACGTGGCGATGTAGGTCTTTGACGCGTCGATGGTCATTGGCGGTGGCCCGGAGGATGTATCCATTTGCTCGGAGGCGGACGACGATGTGGGGGCGTCGCCGCCATCGCCGCACGCCGCGGCAAGAACTGCGAGTACCAACATCATGGCTGCCACGGGGATGATCCTAGCTTTTGTGAACATAAGTCAAGGCGGCTCCAGGGTGGATGTTAGCCGGCCCATTCTACAGCCTCCGGTTTCCGCCCGCCGGGCCTAGTACCCCAGCGCACCATAGCAGGCTTCTGCTATGGCGTCGGCATCTATTCCGTACTCCCTGTACAGGTCGGTAGGGCTTCCCGACTGTCCGAAGCTGGTCACACCCAACGGAAACGCTCTCTGATTCAGGGCACCGCCGAGCCACGCCAGAGCCTGAGGATGTCCGTCGATGACCGTCACTATGGGTGCCGAGCGCTCCGACGGTGATACGAGCTCGTCCCATATCTGGTCATCGGCGCCGTCATCTAGCTGCTGAGAGACCCGCTGGACCATGGCCTGATATCGGCGGTAGAGCGGTCCCGGGCCGGTCACGTTGATGACGTTGGCGTACACACCCTCCCCGAGTAGGGCATCGCTCGCCCTGACCGCCTCAGGCACTATGGCCCCGCAGGCGAAAACGTGAACGACGTTCTCAGCGGGATCGTAACCCTCAACGCCGGAGCGATCGATCAGGCGGTACCCGCCCTCTATGACGCGCCGGCGCAGATCCCCCATGGCACCTGACCCGGAGGGGACGGGCAGCAGACTCTGGTCTATCTTGAGTGTGGTGAGCCGCAGGTATGTGGACTCCTTCCTCAGACGGACCTGCTCCAGGGCGTGCAACAGCACCCACTCTACCTCGAGTCCAAAGCAGGGCTCGTAGTAGGAGACCTCAGGAAGACCGATCCCGATGGCCGGGGTGTTGATGGACTGGTGCGCTCCCCCCTCTGGGCCGAGCGTGATTCCTGACGGCGTGCCAACGAAGATGAAGCGGCCGCCCGCGTAGACGCTGTAGAACAGCGCGTCAAGTCCGCGCCGAATGAACGGGTCGTACAGTGTGCCTATGGGAAACAAGGTCTCGCCCAGCATCTCCTGAGACAGGCCGAGCTGGCCGAGCATCATGAACAGATTGTTCTCCGATATCCCGAGCTCTATGTGCTGGCCGTGAGGGGTCTCCTCCCATCGCAGGGCGCGCTGAACGTCCTGCGGCAGCGGCCCTGTCTCGCGCTCAGTCCACACGCCGACCTTGTTGATCCATCCACCCAGATTCGTCGAGCTGGCCACGTCCGGGCTGACGGTAACCAGGCGATCGGTGATGCCTTCGACGCCGCGCGATATCTCCGTGAGCACCAGCCCAAATATCTGCTGAGTCGACAGGGAACCTCGGTAGCCACGGTCGAATCCGGCGGGGATTTTAGGAAGCTCAGGAGGCTCAAGATCGACCCGCTCCTTGAGCCGATCCCGCGCACGCGCGAGCACGGCTCCCTCCGGCGTGGAGAAGTCGATGCCAGGCCACTCCTCGTCGATGGACAACTCGGCGCGCAGCTGATCCATCTGCTGGTCACTGAGAATCACAGAGTGGTTTTGGGGATCGCCCACAGACGGTAGCATCCAGCCCTTTAGCGTGTAGGCGAAAACGACGCTCGGACCATCGGCCGAATCGGCTTCAGCAAACGCCTCGCGCAGCTTGGAGAAGTCGTGGCCTCCCAGGTTGCGAACCAGTTGCTGCAGGTCACCGTCGTTCCACTCTGACAGGAATCCCGCAAGGTCTTCGGGATGGCGGCTCGTGCGCGGTAACCATTCCCGCAGCTCCTTGGGAGGCACGCGCAGCAGGCGCTGGTACAGCTCGTTGGACATCTCGTCGATCGCCTCGCGCAGCAGCTCACCCCTGGGCATTGCGAAGGCTGCCTCCAGACGGTTCCCATACTTGGCATTGACCACGGTCCAGCCGTTGGCGGCGAACATGCTTCCCCAGGCCCCTACACGGATGCCTGGTATCACCCGATCAAGGCTCTGTCGGTTCAAGTCCACCACCCAGACTACGTCGTCCAGGTGAGCCATCGCCGGCTCCGCGATGGCCTCCCAGACAGATCCCTCGTCGAGCTCCGCGTCTCCGACCAGGCTTATGTACCGACCGACCCTTCCGTCGTCATGGCTCCAGCCTTTGAGGTCCGAATGTGTGCGCGTATACCGGTCGACCAGGGAAGCGAAATTTGGGGCCACTGGCCCCAGCCCCACCGAGCCGGTCGAGAAATCTACCCCATCGGGATCCTTTGTGCGGCTCGGATAGGCCTGCAGGCCATGAAGGTCCCGAAGGGTGGAAAGGTAGCGGCCGTCCAGGTTGCCAAGCAGGTACTGGATCGCGTGATAAACAGGTGAGGCGTGCGGCTTTACCGAAATTCGGTCGCCGCCCCGCATGAAGTCAAAGTAGAGCGACGTCATGATCGTCGCCACCGAGGCGCTAGAGGCTTGGTGTCCCCCCACCTTGAGATCGTCCCTAGCCGGGCGCACGTGGTTGGCGTGGTAGACGATATTGACCGCCAGCCACAGGACCTTTCTCTGTATAGTTTCCAGGACCGCGTCGCGGTCTTCGCTCACCCCAGGTGCTCCTTCGCCCAATTGAGACCCTCCACCGTGCCGGCCGCGGGCCTGTACTCGCACCCCACAAAGCCCCCGTAGCCGAGCCGATCGAGGTGCTCAAGCAGGAACGGGTAGTTGATCTCTCCGGTCCCCGGCTCGTGCCTGCCGGGATTGTCGGCGATTTGGACGTGGCCTATGAGGGCGAAGTTGTGCTCGATCGTGCGTGCGAGGTCGCCCTCCATTATCTGCATGTGGTAGGCATCGTACTGGATGAGAAGATTGTCCGATTCGACCTGCTCTAAAACGCCCCGAGCCTGAGAGGTGGTTGTAAGGAAAAAGCCCGGTATGTCGATGGTGTTGATCGGCTCTGTTACCAGTTTAATGCCATGCCCTGACAGCTCCTGTGCGGCATAGCCCAGATTCTCGACCAGCGTTTCGGTGAGCCGCTCAGGGTCGGCACCGGGAGGGGCGATGCCCGCGAGGGCGTTAACGGTCTGGCAGCCGAGGACGGACGCGTATTCGGCGGCAAGGGCGACACCCTCCCTGAACTCGTCGATGCGCTCGGGCAGGCAGGCAAGTCCCCTGTCACCTGAGGCCCAGTCACCTGCCGGGAGGTTGAACAGGGCCTGCCTTAGCCCGTTGGCCTTGAGGCGACTGGCGAGATCTTCGGGTGCGTACTCGTATGGGAAAAGGTACTCGACGGCCGTGAATCCGGCAGCCGCCGCGGCCTCGAACCGGTCCAGGAAACCGACCTCACCGAACAGCATCGACAGGTTGGCGGCCAGTCGCATCAGATGGCGTCCGGTGAGGCCGCTATCTTCGCAAGATCTGCCCGCGTGTAGGTGCCGAGGCTGCGAAAGTCACGGTCCGTGTAGCTGCTGATCCAGTGTAGCGAGACCCTGAATGCGTCCCGGTAGCGCCTGTCCATGTCGTCGTCGAGCACGCCCGCGTCGCGGCGCAGTCTGAGGATGTCCTCGAGCTGCTCGGAAAGCAGCCCCTTGACCAGCGCGAAGTCGTGCCTTTGCCCAGTCTCCGAGTCCGGCGCCGAGTGGATGATGCGCTGGGCGATCTGGGCGGTGGACATGCGGCCCGTCGCCAGGTCCTCCATGAGGGCGGGGTGGACACCTGGCCTTCCTTCGAGGCTGTCGATGCCCTTGGCACCGCGGCCCCCCAGCCAAGCCTCTACGTATTCAATCAGCATGCGGGCGTTTCTGCGGGTTCCGTCAACGGTAACCGGCCCCTCAGGCACCTCGATTCGGACCGGGTAGTTGCCAGGGTTGGCCATCTCAGGTGTCGGCCGCCAGCCGGTCGCGTACCAGTCCTTGAACGGGTCCGCCGCGGTCTTCATGTGGAATATATGCGCTACCCATCCCCGGAGGAATCCCTGCTTAGCCTCCCACTCCTTGTCTGCCCGTATGGACCTTCCTGCCGCCTCGTTAACCTCCGAATCCCGCGAGGGTAGTGGCGTTGCCATCCCGCCGATGGCGACCGCATCGTGCTTGAGGCAGATTGCCACCAGACGCCTGAAGATGTTCCCGATGAAGGGCGTCGTCTTTATGTCGACCCCGAACCTATCGGGCCACACCGAGGCGGGGTCGTTCATGACGTATTCAAAGATGCTCGCCTTAAGGTCCCACCGGGCTGCGTTTAGGCCCGCCCCGTAGGGACCGAGGGCATGGAGTGCTTCCTCCATTTGGAACACCAGCGGCAGCGATTCGACCAGGGCTATTGCCTTGATTGAACCCTCTGGCAGCCCGATAAGCTCTCGAGATGCATCAAACAGGTCCCGGTACCAGGCAGCCTCCTCTGCCGACTCCAGCTTGGGCACGTAAAAATATATGCCCTGACTCCTCTCGACCTGGGCTCTGCCCGCGTAGAAAAGAGTGAGGGCGGTACCGAGGATCGCGGCCGGAACTGGCCTCCCATCAATGGTTACATCCGGCTCGTCAAGGTGCAGCCCGCGCTCTCGGTGCATGAAAAACGGCAGGTCGCCGGGCTGAAGGGTGTAGTGCCTGCCTCGCGCTTCGTCCGTGTGGCTGAGCGTCCGTTCGACGGCCCCCATACGGTTCAACGCGGAGTTGACCGAGTCGATGAGCCGGTGGCCACCCGCGTCCTCGTCGTCATCCAGATCTCCCTCGGCGCGGATTCCTTCACGGCCCGGGTTCAGGGCATTGATTAGCATCGGAGCTATCGAGGCCGGGCCAGAGATCTCTATGCCCGGCTTCCTCAGCTCATCCGGCATCGGTTCCACGCGCCAGTCCGAAGAAGTTGCCTCCGATGGGGGCAAAAGAGCCGGTTGCTGACCTTCAAGGGCGCTGCGCAGCACCTGCTCGCGGCGATCGCGCAGCCCGCTTACCCGGGGTCCCAGCCTGTCAGCCAATGCCAGTAGGTACTGGTTGAAAGCTGGTGTGAAGAGCTGGTCGGCCCCGCCAACGGGAGCGTACCTGAGCCTGCCTGATGACATAGAGGATTGCCCGCCTGTTCAAAGTGAGATAAAGGCGAGTGTAGCATAGGCTCAACCGGCGCCTCTGACGCGCGCCGGAATGGGCAGGCAACCCGCCAAACAGGCCGGCAGACCCGGTCGAAGAAGGGCTGATCGCCTCTCCAACAAAGTAACGTCAGGCCGAGAAGGAGGAGACCGGACCAACATGCTTGAAGGCAAGAGAGTTCTGATAACCGGCGCACGTCGCGGCATCGGATCAGCGATAGCCGTCGCGATGGCCCGTCGCGGCGCCGATATCGGCATTAACGACGTCGAGAAGGATGAGGCGGCGGTTGAGACGCTCCGTCGCATACAGGACGAGGGCGGCAGGGCATCGTGGCATCTGGCCGACATCGGCGACCGCACCCAGGTCAAAGCCATGTTCGATGACTTTATCAACGAGCACGGCGGTATCGATGTCCTGGTTAACAACGCGGTCGCATCGATAGAGAAGCCCTTTCTTGAGGTGACCGAGGACGATTTCGATTTTCAGATAGATAACGGTCTGAAGGGGTACTTTATGTGCAGCCAGCAGGCGGCAAGCGCCATGATCCGCCAGGGGGGCGGGGGTCGAATCGTAAGCCTGAGCAGCGTGCAGGCGTTCCGCTCCTGGCCCGGTCAGGCCGTGTACGGCTCGATCAAGGCCGCAGTATCGCGGATGACCCTGGGCATGGCGTGGGAGCTGTCCGGTCACGGCATCTCCTGCAACGCAGTTGCACCCGGCTATATCGACAGCCGGGTGCTGGCACCGGATAGAGAGGCGGGCAGGGGAGATTCTGCTCCCTATGCACAGGAGACCAAGCCGTGGGTGCCGGCCCGCCGTATCGGGCTGCCGACGGACATCGCCGAGGTGGTAGTTTTCCTGGCCTCAGAGATGGACGGGAACCAATCGACATAACAAGCTGCGTTACTCGTGGCAGGCGGTTCTGGGTGACGAGGTATAGCTCTTAAGGCCGATACTGGCGGTCAAACAACCTGACTTCGCATGTCTCGGCCGAGCAAGCTTGGCCTGGTATCCGCGATCGCGGATACCTACTTTGAAATTCGGTTCGAATCCCCTTAGGTGGAGTTGAGGGGACCGTATTACGAACGTTTCGACATGAAGTCGCAATTTAGGAGTCAACAGCTATTCTCGCGGTGTTAGACTGACGGAGAGCAATTGACCAGAGACGACATCTGGTCTACCAAGTCTCATCTGGTCCGATGTCAGTGACATTCACCCGTCGGCTAGCCTGCGCGTTTTTCTAAATCCCATTTAGCAGGCCGTGGAAGAAAGGGTTTTGCGGTCACGCGTAGCCGTTGGAGGGTGCGATTGGGACGAGTTGGCCACTCAAATGGGTGAATCGGCGGCGTTCGGGGACGTTTCAGAGGGTGGTTTGCGGGGTTCGGCAGGCCCCGCCGGTCATTTTGGACACACTTCGTCCATAGCCAATCACGCCAGCTGGACCGCCCCAATCTGCGGCCTCAGCAACATGGACATCCGCGCTAGGTTGTACGCCGTCGCCATCAGGCAACCGGCTAGGCCCATACGTTTCACTTCACGATAGCGGGTGCGCCCGACCAGACAGCGCCCGGAGATCGGACGCTTAGAGGGCCTACTGGACTGGGAGGTGATAGGTTACACTTTACAGGTGATCGTTCACTTCCTGCACAAGGGGCTCCAGCTTCTCTACGAGAATGGGGACCGGCGGCGGGTGTCGCCGGCGCACGTTGCCAAGGTGGAACGAATCTTGGCACGTCTTGACGAGGCGACGGGTCCGACTGGCATGGACCTACCGGGCTTCCGGCTGCATCCGCTGAAGGGCGATCTCACCGGCTATTGGTCAGTGGCCGTGTCCGCGAACTGGCGCATCGTGTTTCGCTTCGAAGGTGCGGATGCCAGGGACGTGGATCTGGTCGATTACCACTGAAGGAGGATCATGACATGCCTATGAACAACCCACCCCATCCGGGCCTGTCCGTGCGTCACGACTGCCTGGAGCCGTTGGGGCTAACCGTGGCGGAGGCGGCGAAGAGGCTGGGGGTCAGCCGCAAACAGCTGTCGGACCTCGTAAACGGCCATTCGGGGATCTCTCCCGAGATGGCTATCCGCCTTGACAGAGCCTTTGGCGGGGACGCGAACACATGGTACCGGCTACAGGCGGCCTACGACTTGGCCCAGGCGATGAAGCGAGCCGACCAGATCAAGGTCGAGCGAATCACAACCGTGGCCTAGCAATACGCGGTGGCCGGATGGACGCAGGTAAGTAGTGGGGTAAAAGGGACGGTAGGCAGTGCCGTCTTCGAGGTGTGGCTGGGCGGTCTGTGACCTCTGGCACTGCGATGCCTACAGGGAGCCTCAACCTCTTCGGGTGGGACTGGGTGATCCTTGGATCGGTGGTGGATGTCTCCATTTTCTTAGTGGTTCCGGTAGGGGTCGCACTGCTGGCGACCCGACGGACGGGCAATACCACGACTGAACCAGATTAGAGTCGCGCCGGATTCATGGGACTCCCCGGTCCGGCCATGTGGAGCAGCGTTCTCCGACCCAACTCGAAGGCGTCTCGTATATTTGATCGGCATCTGGGGGCAACGTCCCGTCGTGGATAATGCCTGTGCGCGTTGCGTAGATGGACTCGGCAGTTCTACGAACCCGGTTCAGGTCCTCTCGTCTCCGCCAATGAGGTTACGGGGGCGATTCAGACAGCCCCAGAGGAGCTGGTGCGATGCCGTTAGACTCCAAACTACTAGAAGGCCTGCTCCATGAGCCGGAGGGAGCTGCTCTCGATTTCAAGTCGGCCCAATACCCCTTCGAGCATGCGACTGACGAAGAGAAATCTGAGTTGCTCAAGGAGATGCGAGTCCCAGAGTCGGGACTGGTGGCCCTCGCACAGCAGTCCCGGATCGATCAGACTGGCAGGGAACGCTTGGAAGAATGGGAAACCAGCTCTGATGGACCCATCGGTCACGGGCAGTTGTTCGCAGACTGTGAAGTTCTCGATGACGAGGTTGTTGCGCTTACCTCCATTGCCCGTGACTGACAGTGTGGATGTGTACATGGCAGCCGAAGTCTGGAAGTCGTGTACAGTGCCCCTGCTTCCTATAGCGACATACCGTCACGTGTGCGTGGGAGCCTGTAGCCCATCACAGGCCAAGCCACATCTCGAAGACGATTCTGCCTACCGTCAAAATAGGCCCACGACAGGCACATCGTCCGGTTGCCTCTGGGTGGAGGTGTCGCCAGGCTGCACTACGTCCCGTCCCAAAGATTAAAGACGTCATTGGAAGGAACCTGTACGTGCGAGTGTACTCGGAGCTATATGGCAGGCCCGCGCGGGAGCGGCTGCAGGCGTTGGTGGCCGAAGCCAAGGCGGACAACCCGCTTGCGCCGGTGACCATCGTGCCGCCGAACACCTACGCGGGCATCGGCCTCCGCCGGGTCCTTGCCGGTGACGGTGGGCTTCTCAACGTAGGCTTTATGGCCCTGGCACGCTTGGCCGAACAGCTGGGAGCGCCGACCATGGCGTCGCAGCGACGGCGGCCGCTGTCCGCGGCGGCGGAGATGGCTGTTATCCGCACAGTGGCGATGGAGGTGGTGGGGAAGGAACCGCTCGGCAGCGTGGCGGGGCACCCCACGTTGCACGAATCGCTGCAGGCTGCGTTCAAAGAGCTGGTGCGCCTGACGGAGAGTCAGCTCGACACGCTGGCGGCGGAGGGTTCGCTGCGGCAGGCAACCGTCGAGTTGTACCGCCGATTCCGGGAGCGGACCGCCGAGTACTACGGGGCTGAAGACGAGGCTTGGGCCGCGGCGGAGGCGGTGCGCTCGGGACGAGGGCAGCCGGCGCTGCAGGACGTGGGTGCGCTGGTGTTTTTTCTCCTGACACGGCCATCGCCGGGTGAGACCGTGCTGCTGACGGCGCTGTCGGATGCTGCGCCGTGCAGCCTCGTGGTGGGGCGGACCGGCGAGGCTGGCGTCGACGACGTCGAGGGCGCGTGGTGGAAGCAGTTCGGTGAAGCGAGTGCTGACGGCTCGCAGCAGAGCTTGGCGCACCTGGACGCGAGACCGGAGTCCATTGTATCTGCCCCGGACGCGCGCGAGGAGGTGCGACAGGCGGTGCGCGACATGCTCCAGCGGGCGGAAGCGGGCGTGCCATTTCACCGCATGGCGGCCCTCTACCGGCGGCAGGACCCCTACGCCTTTCAACTTCGGATGGAGTTGGGCTTTGCCGGTATACCGGTGGCGGGCCCGGACCCGTCGCCACTGCAGGACTCCGTTCCGGGGCGGCTGCTTACGGGGATGCTGGACGTCATCAGGGAAGACTTTAGCCGTGCCGCCCTAATGCGGTGGCTGGCGGACGCGCCAGTGTGGAACGCCGCGAGCAACCGGTCAGCGTCCAGCGAGCTGCAGCGTTGGGAGGGCCTGTCGCGAGAAGCGGGAGTCGTGCGCGGCTTGGAGCAGTGGAAGGACCGGCTCCACGGCCTGACCGCAAGTGTGGCACGGCGTCGCCAGGGGGCAGAGGCGCGGGGTGACCTGACGGAAGCCCAGTCGAGGGGCTATGTCGAGGCAATTGCCTGTGCTGAGAGGTTGTTGGCGCTTGTAGAGCATTTGGCGCAGGACAAGCCCCCCGCGGACGGCAGCCCTTGGAGCGCCTTTGCCAAGTGGGCCAAGGACACCATAGACCGGTACGGCCAGGGGAAGAACGACTGGCCGGCGCAACAGCAGGACGCGCTTGGGCGTGTGGAGTCGGCGCTTGAGGAACTCGGCAAGCTGGACGCGGTTGAACCGGCTACGACGCTGGAAGGGTTTCAGCAAGCGCTTGATCATGCGCTCTCGGCATACATAGGCCGGAGCGGCGCCACTGGAACGGGCGTGTTCGTGGCAGGGCTTGGGGCCGCGACGGGAATGGAATTCGACACCGTATGGCTCCTGGGGATGTCGGAGGGCGACTACCCGGCCCGGAGCGGCGAGGACCCGCTGCTGCCGGAGTACGTGCGCGCTCAGGTGCTGATGGGCGTCCTGCCCCTTCGACGGGAGGCTCAATTGCACGAGCAGCGCGACTATCTGGCCGCCCTCGCAGGCGGGGATCGGCGACGGCTCTCGTATTCGCGGGTCGATCCTGTGACGCGGCGGGCGCAATACTCCTCGCCCTGGCTGCTTGAGGCAGCCTCGACACTCGCAGGTGAACGCGTCTCATCGGAGCGGCTGCACACCTACGATGCTCCATGGCTGACGGTCATCGAATCAATGGAGGACGCGCTGCGGCTGGCAGAGGGTGGACGCGCCGCAGACGGCCACGAGTACGACGTGCTGGCCCTTGCGCGATGGCAGAGGACGGGATCTCGCCTGCGCTGGCACCCGCTGGCCTCGGACGGCGGCCCTCTGGGCCGGGCGCTCGCGATGGACCGGGCACGCGCAACGAACGGGCTTACCGAGTGGGACGGGTTCGTGGGCGGGATCGCGGGCAGCAGCGGACGGCTCGGCGGATCGCTCTCGCAGGTCATGTCACCGACGCGGTTGGAGTCATGGGCCACCTGCCCATACCGCCACTTCCTGGGCAACGTGCTCAACCTGTCAGCATGGGAAACGCCGGAAGACGTGCTGACCATCTCCCCGTTGGAACGGGGCAGCCTGGTCCACGCCATCTTGGAGCGATTCATCAAGGAGGCGATGGACGCAGGGGCTCCCTCGCCTCGCGAGGGCTGGACACTCTTGCAGCGGGAACGGCTCCGGGAGATCGCCCAAGAGGAGTTCCGGGAGGCGGAGCGAAGGGGCGTGACGGGGCGCCGCGTGTTGTGGGAGGTCGCGCAGGAGGACATCCTGCAGGACCTGGAGAGGTTCCTGGATGACGACGAGCAGTACCGGGCAGACGAGGGGATGCAACCCCGTCACTCCGAGTACGCGTTCGGCTTCGACGGGCCGCCGGTGGCATTGGCGCTGCCGGACGGCGGCGAGGTCCGCTTCCGGGGTTTCATCGACCGCGTGGATGTGGCACAGGACGGCCGTCGAGCTGTGGTGATGGACTACAAGACAGGCTCTTCCCGGCAATACCGGAAGATGGAGGACGATCCCCTGATGGCGGGGAAACGGCTGCAGTTGCCCGTGTACGCGCTTGCAGTGCGGGAGACGCTGCTGCCGGATGCGGCTCTACGCGCCGAGTATTGGTTCATTTCTGCTAACGGCGGATACATTCGCGTTCCCGTTACCCTCGACGCCATTGAGGCGCAGTTCAGGAATATGGTACAGGCCATCGCGGAGGGTGTGCGGGGCGGCATCTTCCCGGCGAACCCAGGCCCGCCCGGCTTCGGCGGACCCGAAAACTGCCGCTACTGCGACTTCCAGCGCATCTGCCCCACCAACAAGCTGGCGTTGTGGGCGCGCAAGGTCGACTCGCCGCAGGTCGCTGCCTACAAGATGCTCAGCGGCGGCGCCCTCGACGCCGATGCGGAAGAGAACGCGGGATGATGCAGCATGACCAGCCAGCGGACCAGCAGCACCGCGACCGAATCCAACAGAGCCTGGACGAGAACCTCTTTGTCGAGGCTGGAGCAGGGACGGGAAAGACCACCGCTCTGGTGGGCCGCATAGTGACGCTGATCGCCTCGGGCGCTGCGGAGATGGCGGGACTGGCCGCGATCACCTTCACCGAGGCCGCTGCCGCTGAACTGCGGGACCGGGTCCGCCGTGACCTCGAGTACGCGGCTGAGGACGAAAGCCTCGATGAGGGCTCACGCGACCGGTGCCGGCGGGCCGTGTCGGAAATGGACGCCGCGTCGATCCAGACGCTGCACAGCTTCGCGCAGTCGCTGTTGCGCGAGCTGCCGCTGGAGGCGGGCCTGCCACCGGGCTTCGAGATGCTTGACCCAATCGAGGCGGACCTGCGCTTCCAGCAAGAATGGGACCAGTGGCTGGATGAATCGCTTGAGTCGGTGGAGCTTGGCCCCAAGCTGGCGCGGGCGCTGCACCTGGGGCTGAATCTGGACCAACTGCGCCGGGTTGCCTCGGCGCTCAACGACGACTATGACCTGGTGGCCGACGCATCCATTGCAGAGGCGCCTGAGCCCACGCTGACCATCGGGAACAGGCTGGCGGAGGCGGTCACGGAGATAGAGCGGCTGCGAGAGTTTTCGAAGATTGGCGGCGGAGATCGCCTGTATGACCACGCCGCGGATGTCGTGGCCCTAGCGCAGATGCTGCCGACTGCGGACAGCAACGACCGCGGCTACGAGCGAGCCCTCGTCCGGCTGCTGGGTTGGAAGCGGATCTCGACCAGGAGCAGCAGCCAGAAGGACTGGGACAAGGACGTGGTGACGGGGGTCAATGCCTGCAAGTTGCTGAAGGACATGCTCCAGGAGCTTGAGGGTTTGCGGTTGGAGGAGATCGGCGCGCTGCGCACCGCAGCCTTCACGCCTGCGTTGGAAGCGGTGCGCAAGTTCGTCGTCGACCAGTCGGCGCGGCGCAAAAAAGAAGGGCACGCGGGGTTCCATGACCTTCTCGTCTGGGCTCGGGACATGCTACGTGACAACCCCGACGCGCGCCGCCGGTTTCTGCGACGCTTCCATCGCCTGCTGGTGGACGAGTTCCAGGACACGGACCCCATTCAAGCGGAGATCGCCTTCTTCCTGGCGGGCGACCCTGACGACCGCGGTGGGAACATGTCGAAGGACTGGCAGGCCATCGCGCCGACGCCTGGCAAGCTCTTCATGGTTGGCGACCCAAAGCAGTCCATCTATCGCTTTCGACGTGCGGACATCGTGACGATGGCGCACGTGCGCAGGCACCTGGTGGACGAAAGCACGCCGTTGCAGCAGAACTTCCGGTCGCAGCAGAGCATCATCTCTTGGGTGAACCACGTCTTCAGTCAGTGGATGCGGAACGAGGACGGCAGCGAGTTGCAGGCCGAGTACAGGGACCTCGTCGCCACACACGACGTGTCGAAGGAGGGGGAGGAGGCCCCGGCACCCGCCGTCTACTACGTGGGCGAGAGCGTCGACGGGAACGCGGACTACGCCCGTCGGCTGGAAGGTCAGGCGGTGGCTGCCCTGGCTCGGCGAATCAAGGAAGAGCGGTGGCAAGTTCGTAGCCAAGAACCCGGAGAGTGGCGGAACGCCACCTACCGGGACATCTGCCTCCTGCTGCCAAGCCGCACGAACCTGGAGGCGTTGGAGCAGGCGCTGGAGGCCGCGGACGTGCCGTATCGCATCGAGAGCGAGTCGATCGTGCTGGGCACGGAAGACGTTCGACAGCTGCTGAACTGCCTTCGGGCTATCGATAGCCCGGGCGACCAAGTGGCGCTCGTGGCAGCGCTCCGCTCAACAGCCTTCTCCTGCAGCGACGTGGAGCTGCTGCAGTTCGTCGACGATGGGGGGCGGTTCGACTACCTGCACCCCGGCAGCGCCACGGGCCCGGTGGCCGAGGCCCTGGCAGTGCTGCGCGAATCCAACAAAAAGTGCGGGCTGAAGCCTCCGGACGAGCTGATTGAGGAGTTCATCCGGGAGCGACATCTGGTGGAGCTCTCCTTTGACCGCCGTCGGCCCCGGGAGCGATGGCGTCGGCTGCGCTTCGTGGTGGAGCAGGCGCGGGCGTACCAGCGGGCTGGCGGCAGCTCACTGCGCGGCTTCCTCGACTGGATTGAGCGCCAGGTTGTCGAGCGGGCGCGAGCGGTGGAGTCGCCGGCACCGGAGTCGGACGAAGACTGCGTGCGCATCATGACGATTCACGCCGCCAAGGGCTTGGAATTCCCCGTGGTAGTGCTCACGGGTTTTGGGAGCACACCCAATCGCAATGCCGACAACGTGATAGTGGACCGGACCTCCGGCCAGGCTGAGATCGAACTCACCCTGCCTGGTCGCATACACGTCTCTACGCCGGGGTATGAGGCCGCAAAGGGTAGAGAATCAGCTGCGGCGGCTGCGGAGGAAGTGCGGCTGGCCTACGTGGCATGCACGCGCGCTAAGGACCACCTTCTTGTGAGCCTGTTCCGGCGCGAGGCCAAAAACGACACGACGCGTGCCGCCAAGCTGGAGGAGTTTTGCGCCGATCGCATGGACCTTTTCCAAATACTGGACTGGGAATCGTTGGTGGAAGCAGCGGCCTCGTACACACCGCAGGCGGAGGATGACAAGGCGACATCTGATGGCGATTATGTCGCTCTGCGGGCGCAGTGGGAGGCGCAGCGCAAATTCACCATTGAGAGGGCTTCGCAGCCTCAAGCTCAGGCCGCAACGGCCATTGCACAGCGGGTAAAGGGGCAACTGCCGAGTGTAATAGCGGGAGGCGATGTAACGTCTGAGAAGGTCGAGGCGGGAGAAGGGGGAATTCCGTACCTGCGAGGACGTGGCGGGACGAACCTTGGGCGCGCGGTCCACGCCGTGCTGCAGAGCATCGACCTGCTGACCGGCGAGGGGCTTGAAGACATCTGCCGAGCCCAGGCGGAGGCGGAGGGCATCGGCGAATCAGCGAAGGATGTCCTTGAGCTATCGCGCAACGCGTTGGAAACTGAGACGGTTAAGGGCCTGATCGAGAGCGTGAAGAAGGGCCTGGCCAACTATTACCGGGAGGTCTTTGTCAGTGCCAAGCTCGGGGATAGGCTGATGGAGGGCTTCATTGACCTGCTCATCGATACGCCGGACGGGATAAGCATCGTCGACTACAAGACGGACAGACTCACCGACAAACAGATCCAGGAGTTGGGGCCGGAGTATGAAGTGCAGCTTGGTCTTTATGCCTGGGCGATTGGAGAAACGACGGGAAGACCCGTGCGGGAGGCGATCCTCCTCTTCCTACGCCCAAACGAGGAACGTCGGTTCCCGGATCCTCAGGCGCTAATTTTGAAGGCCTTGGATGCGGCGAAGGTCTAGCCGGCGGCGCTAGCCTGCCGAAACGTAGAGGGGAAAATCGGCATGGCTAGATTTCTTCACACGGCCGATTGGCAACTGGGGATGGCCAGGCACTACCTAGGCCGTGACGCCCAAGCGCGCTTCAGCGCGGCGCGGCTCGACGCAATTGATCAAATGGCAAGGCTCGCCATCGACGAGCAATGCGAATTCGCGGTTGTGTGCGGCGATGTCTTCGAATCGAATCAGGTGCAGAGGCAGGTTCTCGTACGGGCCTTTGAGAAGCTGGCCGCCTTTCCTCAGCTCAACTTCTTCCTACTGCCAGGCAACCACGACCCGCTGGACGCATCGTCGATCTACAGTTCTCCGACCTTCATCGAGCGCTGCCCCAAAAATGTCAAGGTCCTCAATGGGTTCGAGCCAGTGCAAGCAGTGCCAGGAGTCGAGCTGGTTCCCGCCCCTTGGCCCAACAAGCACCCAACTACCGACCTGGTGGATGCCGCCTGCGGTAGGCTTGAGCAAACCAAATCCCTGCGCATCGTCGTGGGTCATGGTGCAATTGATTCCATGTCTCCCGACCCCAATGACCCGAGGGTCATCGCCCTGGAGGGACTTGAGGAGCGAATCCAGGCGGGGTTGATCCACTACGTTGCCCTCGGGGACCGGCATTCGACGACAAGCGTGGGCACTTCCGGTCGAGTCTACTATTCGGGTGCCCCCGAGCCCACTGACTATGACGAAATTGACCCGGGCAACGTGCTCATCGTCGACCTTGGCGCCAAAAAAGTGGATGTCCTTGTCAAGCGTATAGGCACATGGCGATTCTGGCGCAGGGATTGGGAGATAAGTTCCGACAAGGACATTGAGGCGGTGGAGGGATGGTTGTCCGGCCTTGAGGACAAGGACCGCACGATCGTCAAAATATCAATAGTAGGCCAGATCTCTGTGGCCCAAAAGGCACGCCTCGACGAGGTGCTAGAACATCACACCGATCTTCTCGCGGCCATTGAAAGATGGGAGAGTCACAGCGACCTCGTGGTGATTCCCGACGAAGCCGACTTGGACCACTTTGGGCTTTCAGGATTTGCGGACGATGCGCTGACCGAGCTGCGTACGCTGGCAGAGGATGGGGCCTCGGCCCCCGTAGCCCGTGATGCTCTTGCGCTGCTATACCGGCTTGTGGGGTCACACTCATGAAGCTACACCGGGTGCAGCTGCGCAACTACCGCGGCGTGGTCGAAAGCGACGTGAGCTTTTCGCAAAATGGTGTAACGATCGTCGAGGGGCCCAACGAGGTCGGCAAGACCGCCATCTCCGAGGGACTGCAGTTGGCCATCGATTTCCCTGACTCAGCGCGGCATGCAAGAGTAAAGGCGGTGCAGCCTGTTGGTCGCGACGCAGGCCCGGAGGTTGAGATCTCACTGTCGACCGGAGATTACGATCTCGTCTACCGCAAGCGTTGGCTGCGCCAGCCACTTACTACACTTGAGATGAAAGCGCCCCATCCAGAGAGCCTGACTGGTAGGGAGGCACACGACAGGCTGAAGGTAATTCTGGCCGACACCCTCGACGATAATCTCTGGCGGGCATTGCGGATTGAGCAAGGAACCGAGCTGATATTGCCCAATTTTGGTCCGACGTCGATGGGCAGGGCCTTGGACCGTGCAGCTGGTGGCGACCTTGCAGCTGACCGTGAAGAGACTCTGTGGACCCGCATCACTGAGGAGTACGAAAGGTACTGGACTCCCACTGGCCAGGTGAGGACAGGGCGCAAGACATCGGAACAAGGCGTCCAGGTGACCCGGGACGAGGTTACGAAGCTGGAAGAGCAGCTTCAGGAAATCGAGAGCGATGTTGCCCTGATGAGCAGGCTGATGGAAGAGTCAAGCCGACTTTCTGAGACGATTCAGGAGTGCGAGAAGAGAGAACGGGAAATTGAACGGCGTTGGAACACAATAGAGCGTCTGACCAACGAGGTGGACCGCCTTCATGCAATTCACAGTGCCTCGGAGGCCCAGCGCGACGGTGCCGCCAACAGGTGGCTGCGCCGTCAAACTCTGATCGCCAATCTCGAGAATTCCACAGGCGAACTAGCAGAACTTGAGAGCGAAGCCGAGGCTGCGACTCCAGGTCTCGAGGCTGCAACTCGTCGCCACGAAGAAGCCGCTGCCGCTCTGAAGGATGCCGACGCCGAGGCGCGGAAGGCCCAAGCAAGACTCAGTAGGGCCATAGCTGACAGGGACTACCTGCGTCAGCTTATTGAGGTTAAGCAACTGAGGGAACGCCATGACCGTTACCTAACGGCAGAGAGAACACTCAGGGAGGCCGAGGCATACCTGGAAACTGCAAGGGTTGATGATGAAGTAGCCAGACATATCGAAGAAGCCTACATTGAGGATGAGCGTGCCAAGTCAGCTGCTGGGAGTGCGGCCGCGTCGGTCGAGGTGACCGCACTACGCGACATGACCCTGCAGGCCAGAGATAAGGTCGTTGAACTTGCCGTCGACGAAACCAACCGTACCCTAGTCGAAGACGAAGTGCTATTGACCATTCCAAACGTCGCACATATTCGTGTGAGCGCGGGACCTGAGTCGAAGGGACTAGCCGACCAGCGTCGCAAAACCCAAGAGACCTACCGGCGCCTGTGCGAAGAGGCAGGCGTTGCTGACGCTACTGAGGCGAGAAGAGCTGCGCAAGAACGGCAGGAGGCCCAACGAAATAAAGAGGAGGCCCTCAAATCCATCGAAAGAGACCTTCGAGACCTCACTCCAGATATCCTGCTTGGGAAAGTAAAGAGCTTGACTGAGAGGGTTACCTCTTATCCCGGGGAGCGTGCCGAAAACCCTCCTCTTCCGTCTAACCTTGACGAAGGCCAGCGGATCGAGGCAGAAGTGTCAGAACTGGTAAAGGCCCGCGATACAAAACTGCGTGCCTGCGAAGATGCCTCGCGAAATGCAGAGTCGGCACACAATGAAGCTCGGATAGATGAGGCTGGCCGCACGGCAAGAATCGAGGTGGCCCGCAGCAGCAAGAGCGCCGCTGCCAGCCGGCTTGCCCTGGACAGGGATGAACAGGTCGATGAGGCTCTCATAGCTGCTGTCGCAACGACGCAGGAAAAGGAGGCCCGAGATCGGGAATCCCTTGACGAAGCCAGATTACAACTCAGACATGCGGACCCTGAAACTGTGGCGACATTACTGGGCAACGCTAGGCAGGCCACGAAACGGGCAACCGACGAGCTTCAGTCCAACAGGGACCGCCAGAACGGACTTAGAAGCAGCCTTGACGTGCGTGGGGAACAGGGCCTGCATACCGCATATGATGAGGCCGCCAACCAACTGAGACATATCACCCGCGAGCATGAGCGGCAAGAAGCGCGCGCGGAAGCGGCGCGGTTACTGCGAGATACCTTCGAGAAACATCGTCAGCAAGCCCACCAGCACTACATTGAGCCTTTCAAGGACTGTATAGACCAACTCGGCCGCATCGTGTTTGGACCTACGTTCGCGGTGGACCTCGACGAGGATCTGAGGGTTGTGCGTCGCACGCTAAACGGCACTATGCTAGATGTCGGCCAGCTCAGCACTGGAGCCCGTGAGCAGCTCGGCGTGCTCTCTCGACTGGCATGCGCAACCATCGTCAGCCCCATGGACGGTGGGGCACCCGTGATGATCGACGACGCACTTGGCTGGAGTGATCCCCAACGTCTCCAAGGTATGGGCGCTGCCATTGCTGCGGCAAGCAAACAGTGCGAGGTTATTGTGCTTACCTGCACTCCAGGACGCTATGCCCACGTCGGTAGCGCGCAAGTAGTTTCTCTCTAGCAGGGTGCGTAAGAAGGTGTTTCGTGGCGATGTAAGGGCTACGGCATGACCGACGATATCGGCGAATACGCGCTGGCCGGTGGTGTGACGGCCCGTGGAGGGCTCGGTCTTGGGGCCTGTCATTCCATTAGCAGCCTCGGGGCGAGACGTGTCACGGCTTGAAGGGCTGGCGTCTCAGTAATCATCAGCACAAGGTTGTAGGCTGTCACCATGAGGCAACCAAGCAAAGCCAGTGCGGCCCACATCTTGGTCGCGCGTCCTCCGGAGCCCACCAAAGGGGATTAGAACATCAGGACCCACTGAATCCAGCAAGGTAACGACTCCTTCGTTCTCATTCCGTTGAATGGGTAGGTGGTGCGGTGCATTGGGTGTGGGCACTCCGAACCTGAGCCGTAAAGAAAGGGGCGGAAGCCAAAGGGGCGACCCTCCACCCCTTGTCACCTCATCGGGCACTCCAGGTACGTTCGGATCTCGGACGTCGCGCAGTCGGCGTGCCTCCCTAACAGGTATATGGCCCTGACCTGTGTCGTTGTTCAGGGAAAATGTCCGGTCAACTGTTCAGCGAAATTGTCCATCGCCGTGGTTGTTGATGGTATCGGATAGGGCTGTGGCGGGCTTGACCCGTGTGTACATGGGGGTGCTCTCGGTCAGTGCGTACCTGCGTGCGGTTTCCCTGTGGATCCCCAGCTCCCTGGCGATCGCACGCAGCGACAGGCCGCGTGCCCTGGCCTCCTGAACCGCCTCCCACAGAGCCTTCTGGCGCGGGGTTGGCTTCCTCGATCCTGGAGCTGCACGCTTGCGTTTTCTCCGCGGGCTGGCTGCCTGTTCACTGTCTACATCGGTCTTCTCCAGGCATGCCAGTTCCTGGTGGCCATGGCTGGAGCCGTTGACACGGCCGTCGGGGGTGGTGCGATTCCCCAGGACACGTAGAAACTCCGGACGTGGAGGCGCCTCCTGTGCCTCGATCAGGTGCCCCTGGTATTCAACCAGCAGTCGACCATCGGGACGCTCAAGGACTTCCACCTGAACTCCGGCGTAGCTGGTCCGCTCCATGCCGGGCAGCAGCTGCAGGGTGCGCCATCGGTGCCTGACCGTGTTGTCCCTTGCCACCTTGCGGTGGAACCTGAAACACAGAGCCTGCTCGACAGCGGCCGCTGACGGAGGTTTGCGGTAGGCCACCTCCGACTGCGCCGCCGGGACACCGAACTGCTCGTCGAACCTCGGCAGGTATCGGTGCAGGACCTCGTTGGCATGTTCCATGGTCTCGACCTTCGCCAGTCGCAGCTCGGTGACCAGTCTGTCCTGGAATGTCCCGGCCACACGCTCGACACGCCCCTTGGCCTGTGGCGACCGGGCGAAGATCTGTCTTATGCCCAACCGCTGCATGGCCCGGGCGAACTGCGTCGGTCCGGGCAGCTTCTGCCGAGGCGGTGCAGGGTTTTTGAAGACAGCGTGACGATCGCTGTAGAGCGCAAGGGGTACCCCGCGGCGCTCGATCATCCCCTCGATCAACAGCAGGTATCCCATCGCGTCCTCTTCCGGCCTGAACAATGCATAGGGCACCGTGCCGGTCGCATCGTCAACGGCCAATAGCAGCGCAAAGCGGGGGCCACGATCCTCCAACCACCGATGGTGGCTGCCGTCTACCTGCACCAGCATCCCCTCCTGGGGCATACGCTGACGCCTTACGCGGTGTTTGGGTGGACGGCGGCGGCGGGGGCTCTCAATTCCGGCGCTCAGGGCGATCCGCCTCACCGTCGAGCGGCTCAGGAATATACCCTCACGCTCCATGAGCAACTCGGAAAGGTGTGTGTGGTTCGTACCCGAATAGCGACTCGCCGCCAACTCCATCACCTCGGCAATCGCCGCCTCGGTTGTGGCGTTGGCAGGTCTACGGCCTCGATTCCCGTGGACCAGCGCGGCGGCTCCTTCCTCCCGGTAGGCCGCCAGGATGCGCCTGACGTGGCGTTCGCTGATCCCCAGTACCTCTGCCGCCTGGCCAACCGGCAATTGGCCGACCAGCACGCTGTTCAGTACCTTCAGTCTCGTCTGTGCCTGCTGGCTCAATGTCACTCCTTGCATGGAATGACAATTTCGCTGAACAGTTAGCTACGGACATTTTCCCTGAACAACAACATGACCTGCCCCTCAAATTCTGGTCCAACCCGAAAGTTAGTAGGCTGGGCCAGCAAAGGGGGGTCAGATGGCAAGGCGCAAGCACAGTCCGGAGCAGGTGATAAACAAGTTACGGCAGGCCGAGGTGGCGATAGCAGAGGGATGCACGGTCGCCGAGGCCTCGCGCCAGATAGGTGTCACTCAGCAGACCTTCTACCGGTGGCGAGCTGAGTACGGGGGGCAGGGCGTTGAGGAGAGCGCAGACGATGCCGGGCTCGCCGCGGTAGAGTTTTCCCAGTCCGTCGAGTCGCACGTATGCGGTGCCGGTGTCGGATTCCTCTACGCGGTCGCCTATGGCCTGGAGGGAAGTGAGCATGCTTCGGAACGCCCTTCGGTAGGCGGGTTCGTCAGCGTCGATGATGGCGGCTTGGGCATGTTTGGACAGGGCCTGCTCGAGGGTCATGCCGGTGTTGACTCCCTTGGCGTTGGCGGCCGGCAGGGAGTCAACGACCATGGGCCTGCGACCGGAGCGGTCGACGATGACGGCGGGGGTTTGTGCCAGGTGCGGCTGCCGCTTGATCTCGACCTTGGCCCGCAGATGAGTGACGAGTACGCAGGCGACCCTCAAGGTGTCGCTCCGCCGGGAGCCCGGCTTGCCGGTGGCCCCGAAGATCGCATGGGTCGGTGACCGGCCCCGAATCTTCCCGTCTCGGTCAGGACAATGCTGCGCGGGATCGCGGGAGCCCGGGTCAGGTACTCCTGCTGACGCAGGGGCCCCAGATGGTAGTTGGCGGCCGAAGGGCTGGAGAGGCCGCAGCCCTCGGCGACCTCTCGAACTGTTGGCGGATAGAAGTTAAGGGTCGTGAAGTCGTGGACGAATCTCAAAATACTGACTCGTCTGTTGGTGAGAGTCCTTACCGGTAGACAGGTCCTGGCTTGGGACTTGGGTTTGGGCAGACCGTGTGCGCGTGTGATCATTGCGACGCACCTGCGAGTGATGGGCAAACGCCGGGCGATCTCAATTCGGAAAAGTCTTGGCCGAACAGGTCCGCGACCTGACTCACACGGTCATTCCCTTTCATTCTCTTGCGTGGCATAGTTCTGCGCATATCGGGAAGCACCGACGACCTGGCGACCGCGACGGATGCTCGCAGCTGCTCCTCAGGTGTGGGCACCAAGCTCACATGCGGGTGGAGGGCTTACGAATGGTTATCGACTTTCCTCCCCGTGCGGTTCGGCCCTTTGCGAGTACCGAGGAGATGGTATAGAACGCCCGTTCTGCCAGTCAAATTGCCAGTAGAGAGAAAGGCTTTGGCCTCAGACGCCCATTACTATGACCGTGCGCCCTCCGAGCAGCTGAGGACCCTCCTCACGCCGGGAGGATTTCTGGCGCCGCTGACCGACCTCAATGAGCGTAAGGTCGCAGGCCTAGAGCTCGACGTGCATCTGCGGACGAACGACGAGGTGCACGTGTACTGCGGCCTTACGCGGCTGATGAACATCCGCAGAAACACGAACGGGACGGTCAGAGTCTCAGCACACACGACCTTCAGCCGTCAGGAATGCGCACAGAGACTCCTTCGCCAGTGGAAGGGGAGCGAGAGCCACGAATTCGAGGCTGCCCTGGGCGCCTATCTCTGCAGGGTGAAGATTGACCCGAGGCACACCGCCGGCGAAGGCGAGGTGCAGTCCCTGTGGTCGCGCGTCACCGAGTCCTGGATCCCCTTCGACAGGGAGGCGGTCCTCGGCGGAAGGGGGAGGGAACCTGAAAAGGTCAAGGCAGCCCACACCGAGTTGGAAGATATCGCGCATTCGCAGAGCAAATCGTCACGACAGAGAGACCGGTGGTCGAAGCCTCCAGAAAGAGGCCGCGAGATCGATCAGCTCGCCGTCGATCCGGACGGCCGACTGGTAGTACTTGAGCTCAAGGACGCGTCCGCAGGTTCGTCGTCCATCTATTACACGCCGTTCCAGCTCCTCCAGTACGTGTGGGAGTGGCATGACGCCCTCGAATGCGTGCGGGGCCGGCTGCAGGACCTGATCGATGCGCGGGTGGCGTTGGGACTTACGCCCGGTTCCGTCCCCCGGCTCACCGGCGGCATCAGGGCCGCTGTGTGTTTTGGTGGCGACACCAGGACCGATGAGGTCAGACGTCGCTACGACAGGGTGCTGGAGGTGGCGAACAGGCACCTCCCTCCCTGCGTACCTAGGATCGAGACGTGGGCCCTGGAGCACCGACCCGAGCCGGTGCGGGTAGTGGACAGCCAGCCGAAATCCGACCCCCACCGCCGTCCATCGTCCTTTGCGAATTCGCTGCAGGCGCATCTCGAGGAGTGGCGGGTAGGGGTGGACGGATCGCGCGACCGGATATGGCCTGGCTGGACCGACGGGATCTACCCTGAGTATCGACAGACTGCTGAGGAGGCGGTGCGGGACGATGAGGTAAGGCTCCACACCTATGCCGACCACGTGAGGAGCTCACAGGCGTTCGCGTTCAACTTATTTTTGCCCTTCCGGGAAGGCGACCGGTCGAAACTGTCGGATCTAGTGAGCGAGACGGTAGGAGAACGGCTGTCGATAGAGGAGGTGCGGTTCGAGTGGGTACCACCCGGCGCCCTGCTCGGCGAGGTCGCCGGGGACCGCCCTTCTGGCGACGAGCCCGCGACGGCGGTTGATGTCGTCCTCTGGGGTCGGCTGGCTGGCGGGGACCGCGCAGCCGTCCTGCTGGAAGTAAAGCTGAGCGAGACTGATTTCACGCACTGCCAGGGTCGCACCAGCAAGGGGAATCGCAGGACGGACGTGTGCAAGTCCGCGAGCCTGTTCTTCGACGAACCGAGCGCGTGCTATCTGCGCAGGCCTGTGCGGAGCGGCCGGAACAGGCGTTACTGGGAGATATTCGCCGAAGGACATGACAGCGTACGCGCCGCCTTCCCCGGAGCAGACCTGGAAGGGCAGTGCCCGTTCGCATACAGCATGCAGCAGCCAATGCGGAATCTGGCGATAGCGCGCGGGCTTGAGCTGGGCAGCGACTCCGAAGTAGACAGGGCCTGGTTCGCGCTGTGCGCACACGACAACAATCCGGATGTGGCCGTGCACTGGGAGACCTGGCAGCGCTTGCTTCCCAACCCGTCCATGGCACCAAAGCTCCCGGCGTCGCAGGTCGTGCGGGCAGGAGAGTCCGAGGGATTCACCGAGTGGGCAACGTGGATGCGTGACCGATACCGGCTGTGACCACCGTGCTACCCGTTTCCAAGGTCGAGACTCCTCGCTACCGGAGAGTGTTCGCTGACCAGCCGGGCATTGCTAGGGGGAAGTTAGCTCGCCTCATACATGATCCGGCCGTGCAAATCGAGCCGCCTAAGGCGGCCCTGCTCATCAGGAATCCGGTCTATACCCGCGCCTGTGGGGGAGCCTTAGCGTATTCGCCCTGCTGATCGAGATGGACGGGAACTAATCGACATAACAAGCTGCGTTACTCGTGGCAGGCGGTTCTGGGCGACCAGGTATAGCTCTTAAGGCCGATACCGGCGGTCAAACGACCTGATTTCGCATGTGTCGGCCAGGCAAGCTTGGCCCGGTGTACGCGATCGCGGATACCTGCTTTGAATTTCGGTTCGAATCCCCTTAGGTGGGCCTGAGCGTACTGTACTGAGCTTGTCTCAGAAGTCGTAACAAAGGCTTTGACTTCGTTCGTCCAAGACGATATGGGTGTCAAGAGCGTTTCTGATAGTCGTAGGTCGTAGCGCATCCAGTCATTGTTACGCTTTCCGCCGCACCATTTTGCCGCAGACAGTGCCGCGGAGGCTTCTGAGACAAGCTCTACTGCGAACTTTCCGCTGGGAGGTTCAGCTATAGGGAACCGGTCGGCGGCTTCCGGTACACTCGCTGCGAGCCTCAGGCCTCCAACGGTCGGAGGCTCGTTCTGCGATTCTCGACCGAACCCTGACCCGACTACATTAGCGACCCTCGCATCTACAAAGACAAGAATGGTTCCTAGGGTATTCAAGATTGGGCGGTCGAACTGGCTTGTCTCCCGAATTCTGGATTGGGTGTCCCGTCTGTTCAACTCTCACAGACTACGCCATCTCCATCCCCGTCCCGGGCGCTGGGGACCATTGCCTTCGGAAACCCTCTTCCTTCTCCCGCGGTCGTGGGATAATCCGCTATAGGGACTGTGTAGGAAGCCTGGGTTTGCTATGCGGACGGCAGGGCACTCCTTGGCAGGCCGCTACACTACGGGAGGATCATGGAAAGCGAGACCGTTGCCACTGAGGTCCTGTCAAGACGCCTGGGCCAGGGTCCTGTCGTTCTGCTCGTTGGCCAGCGCTATTTGGAATCGGGCGATGGCTATGATCCGTTCGTCACAGCGATAGCGAACCACCTCGGATCGGCGCAGGCAGACTACGGCATGCTCCTCAGCGCGATGCCGTGGGACAAGCGATCACTCCAACTGTGGATGGCGCAACTGTGTGAGCACGTTCATGCGCCCCCTTGGCTCTCATCGGTGCTCAGTACACCGTGGAACGCCGTCTACACTTCTGCCGTCGATACCGTACTTCGCACGAAGTTGCGAAACGAATGGCGCGATGTGCAACCGGTACTGAACGAGAAATACCGGCCTGCGAACCCAAGGAATCCTATCTCAATTGCATGCACTTATCTATACGGAGCAGTCGGCGAGGCCGATGACTTGGATGCGGCTCCCCTAGGACAAGTCGACCTTCTTCGGAGGCGGCCGATAGCTTCGGCGCTACTCCAGCGCGTTATCGAAGACCTCACGCCTCTCGGCACCTTGATGATTATCGGGTATGATCCGGCTACAGACTGGCTCCGCCCGAGCGACCTCGCAGGAATGCTCGCCCACCTTTCCCCCGGACAGGCGCACGTGTTTGAGCATGCGCACTCGATAGCAACGGACTCAGACCTCAGTCAGCTAGTTGCCACAGGTCTACTCGTTACACATGACGGCTCCTTAGCCGACAGTCTCGGCTCAATAGCCGGTCCGCAACTGAGCGTTGCTGCAGCATATGCCGAGTCACCTCGAGCAGTGTTCATCAACAATGAGCCCTACAATGTCCCGATGACGGTGTGGAATGTGGTAAGTCGTTCCGGACTGCCGCTAACGCTATCGGATGTGAGCGAACCGCCGGCCGTCTCGGAAGACGCTCGCTACGAAGCCTTCCGGCGTTTCCTGAGTAGTGCAGACGGGGTCCCAAACTGGGATGGGTTCAAGCGTGGATTTGCATTTCGCAGGCTCTTCGAACACAAGCTACAGACCGCTGTCATGGCTACGATCAAGGACCGCAATCTAACCGACAAACCTATCGTCTTGCACGGTGCATCTGGCACAGGGAAGACTACGGCCGCCGCTCGATTGGCACTTCAAGCCGCCCAACAGAAGAAGTACCCGGTCCTGTTCATCTCGAATCGTTCCCAGCACATGGCATGGACAGATATCGATCAGTTCTTGCAGTGGGCCGAGGATCGCGGCGCACAATCCGCACTCGTCGTCTGGGACGGAATAGTGGCTGAGCCGGATCAGTACTTCGCGCTGTCGCAGAGGCTTGCCGCCCGCGGGCGGCAAGTATGTGTTGTCGGGACAACCTACGAAACGGACAGCCCACTTTCGGAAGCCGTCTTGGCAGATTCAGTCCTCCTTGATGCCGAGCGTGCGGAGGTTGCTGCATGGCTCAACAAGATGGCGCCTGGTGCTGGCCATCAGGTCTCAGCGATCGGTGAGAGTGACAGGTACTGGCTTGCTTTGCTATACCGGGCGTTACCCCCGTCGCGGCAACCACTCCGACGCTCGGTGCTCCGCGATGTTGAGCGGACCGAAGTCAGGATTCGCTCGCTGGGGCCCGAAGCTGAGGAACAGGTTCTGACACCGATTCAGCAGGCGATGGTTGATGCCGGTCTCATTAGGGCTGAACAAGTCGATAACGCAATCCCTGATACGAGTACTGACAGCGGCGTGTTCGAACGTCTAACCAACTACACGATGGTCCCGGGACGCTTCGGGATCTTTCCGCCTGTTGACCTCGTCCTGAGAACTACGGGGATCGTTCCGGAGATGGCGCTTCGGCGGGCGCTCAATGCGAACTCCGTGATCGTGTGGCATGAGGATCAAGTTGGCAACATCACTCTGGGCCCTAGGAACACGGTCGAGGCAGAGATCATTGCCCAGAGTCGGCTGGGGACAGCAGCAGCAGAGGTAGCGGTAGCGAGAGAATTGCTCGCGAACATACGCGACGATTCATCGCCTTACGGGGATGGGCCGGAAGTCCGCTTCGCAACCGATCTCGCGCGCGCCCTTGGTAGCCGCAGCTCGGAGCGACATCGTTTCGCCAGTCACTGGATAGCGGTCGCAGATAGCCTTGAGGCTTTACGTACCGAGCGCTCCTTCCAGGCACCTTACTTAATGGTGCAGGAGTCGAATCTTAGACGCGAGTGGGCCAATCGAACGTGGTCGGCAGAGCCCGAGCGAGCTGAAGATCAAGCCCGAAAGGCACTCGATGTCGCTGAAGCGGCGCTCGCACTCATACCGGGGGACTCACGTAATAGCCGATTGCGGTCCATGCTGCTTGTTGAACAGGCCTCGTCAGCTGGCGGAATACTCACCCACGAGACAGGAGCTATTGGCCCGCAATCGCAGAACGGACGGCTGCTCCAGAGGACACTCGACGCGGTTCAGGACGCTCGACACATCGATCCAAGCTCATACTACCCGCTGGACGTCCTCTTCTGGATCACTCGGAATCTCCTTAATGCGCGCCTGCTTCGGGGGGCGGACGCTGCTAACGCTTTGGCCTCCACCAGTAACGCCTTCCTTACGGCGGACCCCGACATGTTCCCCCTGGCGCAACAGGAGCAGCTTTTGGGACGCGAAGTCGAACTCGCGCATTTGTTGGGCGACACAGACCTCGCTGCTGAGGCTTGGGAAGCTCTTATTGAGATGGGCTCGGGTGCTGGACATTACATCGAAGCCCTTCGACACGCGGGCTTGCGGCCCGGAGTCCGACTCGGAGAAATCGCATCGCAGGATGCTGCTGCGGGCTACTCCTACCTTCGAGCTCATTGGGATCTCGCACAGAAAGACCCACGGAATCTCGAACTCGCGCTCGACCTCTGGTGGTTATCTCGATGTGGTCGCCGACTGCTCGACGGCGAGCGGATTTCCCTTCCCTTCGCCGACGCTGACTGGTCCGAATGCTTGACTCTCGCCCTTAGGATCGAGGAGCAAGATGTCTCGCAACGAGCTGCCGTGATTAGGTACATTCGCGGCATCGCAGAATTCCACCTCGGAAGGTATGGTGCTGCCTTCGCCACATTTGATGAACTAGAAGGACTTTCGGAAGGTGTCGCAGGCCGCAAACGCATCATCAGAACCTATCGTGCGTCTACGCCGAACGGCATCCCGCGGCCGTTCATTGGAACTGTAGAATCGGTCGAGGGTGACGGGCGATCTGGAAGAGTGTTCGTTCCTACTATTGGACGATCTCTACGCTTCTTCCCGCGAGATTTTGGATGGCCAGAGCTGAGGAAAGGCGACACTCTTGGAGAGTTCTATGTCGCATTTAATCTGCGTGGTATGTCGGCAGACTCGCCACGACGCGATGCAGTCCCAAACGGCCCTGCTTTGCCGGACGCGTGATGCCGCCACATGAAGCCCTACATAGATTTGTCAATCTCATCGGAGAGTTGCAGTCCTCCGCAGTTCGCCTGACGGGTCACCAATATCCGGTTTTTCGAACAGTGGCTTTACGCCAGCCAGATGTCGGCGGGAACTCCGAGCTTGCATTCATTCAAGTGGTTTCCTGGACGTACGTTCACTATGTAGAGGCGGGACAACCTGGATTGAAGTTTCTGGAGAGACAGGCAGACAGCGTTGCTCCTGGAACGGCGAGCACGTGGAGGCACATCAAGACTGTTAAGGACCTTCGGACATCCCTCCAGCACAATCTAGATCTCTCCACAGATAGGAACATCGAGATCGAGCGCCGCTGTGGTGCATGGTTTAGCTCCGCCTGTCGGCACGTCCAGCCGAGAACCGACGCCGAATGGCATATGTGCACGCGCCAAATTCTTGTTGAGGGCGCAGAACTCCTCCAAGCATCACTGTCCACAGTCAGGCAGATTGAGGGTAGCGATTTTCGAGATACCATCCTGACGCAGTGGCGGAGGGATCTGGACCGGCACCATGACGCGGCCGAGTTTGACAGGATCGTTGAAATCGCCTGTACGGATCTAGGTCATGAGGCAATGGACGTCGTTGCTTTCCGGAATCGGCATTTGGCCACGTGGCGTAGGCGAATTGAGCAACTCGACGACGGGTTTGACTTTGAGTTTGAAGCGAGGCGTTTGGTGGAGGATGCCTTACTCAGCGAGTGGCCAAGGCTGCTCCCAATAACTGGAACTGACATCATCAAGGAACTAGGGATCCCGGCAGGACGAGAGGTTGGTCGCGCCCTAGAGATAGCCCGCGGCCTTTTCCAAGGTGGCACTGTCGACTACGCGAACCTTCTGGAGAAGGTCCGGGAGAAAATGGACCTTATGCCATGTGCTGATAAGGAGGCCGTAAAAGGTATAGGGGTGGTATAGGGGATTGGTCGATGCTGAATCCAACACAGTGTGTTGGAGGGCAGCAGATGCAGGGCAGACCGCTTCTAATCGATTGGCGCGCGGAGGATACGGCAGGGGCGCTGAAGGCAAGATACCTTTCGGAACGAGACGTCAGGCTGCGAAGTCGGCTGCACGGGCTGTGGTTGGTGCGTGCGGGATGGCCGATAGTGAAGGCAGCGGGAGCTGTGGGCGTTCACAGGGATACAGTTGGTGAGTGGGTGCGTTGGTACAGGGGTGGAGGAGTGGCCGAGGTGCTGAGCCACACGATGGCTGGAAAGGGCAAGTCGAGCTTTCTGAGCGCCGAGCAGGAGCGCGAGTTGGTCGATGAGGTGTCTGCGGGGCGGTTTCGGACGGCGGGAGAGATCAGGGACTGGATAGAGTCAGAGTACGGAGTCGTCTACACATCCAACAGTGTATACGGTGTGCTCAACAGGCTGGGATGTAGCCGCAGGGTGCCGCGGCCCCGTCACGAAAAGGTAGATGCACCGACGCGCCGATCTTCGTCGAGCGAGACGTTCTGGATCGAGCCGCAGTCTCGTTCGACTCTCAGACGGGGGCACCCGAAGTCCTGGGATTCGATTGGCCGGCTGTCTCAATCGATGATCCGGGAGGCGGGTTCTCGGAAGAAGTGGAGAACATCCTGCGCAAGGCCGGCGTCGAGGCAGAGAGACTGGGGCGCGACGAAATCGAGCCCCGAGACATCCTCCTGGCGCTCGTCAGTGAGGTCAAGGGCCTCTCGGCGATGGTATTCGCGAAGCTGGGCGCCGACATCGGAGCGATCCAGGCAACCTTGGAACAGGTGTCAGCTCAGGGCGTACGGGCTTCAAATGCGAAGTCGGATCTGAGCGAGGCGAGCCAGCGGGTCCTGCGGCTTGCGAGAACCGAATCTTACGTGCTGTTCCACGGCTGCGTTGAAGCCGAGCATCTGCTGCTGGGCCTGGTATCGGCTGATGGCGACGAGCTCCAGGGTGTCCTCAAGGAGAATGGCATCGGGATCAATGGGGCCAAGGAAGCCGTGGTCAAGGTGTTGAAGGAATGGGGAACTGACCCATCCTCGCCGGACCTCTAGGGTCCATCTACTCAGACCCCGTCTGATGTCATACCCGTGTACAGGAAAAGGCACCACTTGTAGAAAGGGAAGTTTCGACCCGTGAGCCGCGTGAGACAGGCAAACAAAAGGGAATTCGGAGGCGGGTTTGCGAGCAGTTTGGGGAATGCGCTGGTTCCACTCAGGCTTATAAAAGGGGAAGTCGGAAAATCGGACTTTGAGGCAGGGACAGGGCCGTCCGGAGCCATTTGGGAGCAAGCGATTCGAAGGCCGGGCATAGGATCGTGGGATTAGGATGGAACTTACCACATGATCCTGAATGATATCGGGCGTGCGATGTCGCAGCTGATGTTGTGAAGAGAGCTGTGAACGCTGTCGAGAAATCCCCGCGACCACGAGGGTATGGCCGGCGGGGGTCAGCTACCGTTCGGCGTTGGCCACGATAGTCTCGCTGTCCAGCTGGGCGGAGGTCCCGATCTTTAGTGTCCCGCTTGTGGCCGGGTATAGTTGCTCTTGGATGCGGCGAAAGCGGGCCTTTCTAATCTCCGTGCTATTCCCCTGCAATTTCGATGAATAGTCGGCAGTGGTCGCTCGCGCCCCACTCTTCAACGGAGTTCATGGCCCGCACCGCGATGCCCTCGTGAAAGCCGCGGGAGGCGAAGACGTAATCGAGCTGATTGTTGCTTGTCGTCTCTGGCTTCTTGCCGGGTAGGCAGTATGTGACGACGTTGCGAGAGTCGGCGGGCTCTCCCGTAGCCGGTGTCTCCGCCTGCCGACCATTCGGTGCCTGCGGCCCCGTGAACTCCAGCCCGATGGTTGTCATCCTCTCGAACACGGACCGGTATCGTGCCTCCCAGTAGGGGTCGCCGCCATCACCATAGCCGTGCGCGATGTTGAGATCGCCAGCGGCCAATATGCGATGGGTCTGAGGATTCTCGTGGCCGATGAAGGCCGAGTAGCCAAAGCTCCACGCCGTCTTGACGCTTGGATGCGATCCGATCCAACGGCCGTACATGGAGACGGCGATGAACGGTCCGGCCGAGCCGTCACGGGGCGTTATGCGGGCCGCCGCTATCGTCCCGATGCCGCTCACGGCGATCTCGTCTGGCTCTGTCCAACCTATCGGACTGACCTGCCTGAACCACTCTACTTCGACCCGGTCCGATAGCTTCACCACCATCGGCCAGCGGTCGTACAGTTTCGGGTACCGGTCTCCGAACCAGCGCGAGTTCCAGACGTGTGAGTCCCAGTGCTCTACTGGGCCGATATCCACTCTATCGGCGATGTCGGAAGGTGGGCTGACCGCCTCCTGCAGCAGTGCGACGTCGGCGTCCATCCGCAAGAGCTGGCGCCACGGCTCAATACGCTTGGCGATGTTCCAGCTGACTACCGTTACTGTCAATTTGTCCTCCAAGATGGTTCAGTGGGAACCCCACCCTACGTATTTCCTGGTCCACGTTGCCTCGCTCGGCCGACGGTACTACCATCCAATCGCCATTCATGCTGGCCCCGGCATTTTGCCGCGTCGCATGTGTAAGCAGGGAGGTGGCGGGCTGCGTCTCACGGTTTAGGAATCAACACTCCGTCGGAACAAATGCTCAGAAGCATTCGCTTGGAGTTAGTGCTCTGGCGAGAAACGATAGCGGTAGGAGGGCAATGGGTACCAGAATAACGGGTAACGGAGCCGAGCGGGTCTACGAAGCCGCAGGATTATGGGTGGACCGCGCGTTGCGAGCCGACGACGCCCTCTTCACGCCAGGCAGGCCAATCTGGTCGAGCCCGCTCCTTGGGCAACTCCGCGACCGGTTCTTGGACCGTCCGGACGAGTCCAAGGCCAGCTTCCTTGAGAAGCTGCAAGGGCAGTTGAGGGGAAGCTCACCTGACATCTACCAAATCATGGGAGAAGCCCTTTACTTCTATTTCCTGATCGTCTCCACGAAGGACAGCGTCAATGAACAGCGGGTGATCAATAGGGTGCTTGAATGGTCCCCGTCGCCAGTGGAGATACCCCCGGACCTTGTTGCCGGCCTAACGCCCGGTATCGTCCATCCTGGACAGAGTTTCCACACCCGTCGCCCATTTCAGGTCGGCTTTCTCATCGAATTCGTTGAGCAATGGAAAAAGATTGCCGCTCCTGTTCAGAAGGATTTGTTAGAAGATCCCTGGGCATTCAAGGAATTCCTGATGGGCATCGAACTTAAGGGCCGCTTATTCACCAATCGTGAGAACGCCCCACGCGCACAGCGCGAGGCCATACTTCACCTCGTTTTCCCCGACACCTTTGAAGCGATTGTCTCCGTCGATCACAAGGCACAGATCGCCAAGACCTTCGCAAAGGGAGTCACAACGCCAGGGGACGACGCTGACCGTAAGCTGGAACAGATTCGACCGGGTCTTGAGGCCCGATATGGGAATAGCAACTATCTATTCTATAAGTCTGAACTCCGTCAGCAGTGGGACTCGAAGTACCAACCCGACCTGTGGAATGAATTTGTGAGGCGCGCTCAGGAGTATGTCGACTCGGGGAGAATGGAAAGCGAGGAGATCGAATACAAGGTTGAGATCGCTCGCAAGCTCGCCCAGGCCCGGCAGGCGATGCTAGCCGGCACCGACGGATGGGGCGACCTGGTAAAGAGGGGCATCGCTGGTAACCTCATCCATCCCATAGAGCAATCGAAGTTCCGCCATTGGATCGATGATGATCCGGATAAGGTGCTGGATGCGCTGCAGACGATCTGGGGACGCCACGACTCGTCCGTTGCCGAAAGGATCAGGGACTTTTGCGACTTGTTCCCCCGGTCAGTCAGTAGTGGGGCGGGGACACGAATGACCGCTGCGTCCGTCCTGCTGATGGGTTTAGACGCTGAGCAGTACCCACCGTTCAGGATGACCCCGTTCTACGAGGCATACGGGCTAACTGGGTACGGCGAACCAGATGACCGTGCTGACGAAGCAGCATTGTATGAGCATGCCCTTGACTTTCTTGACCGGTTCATTCAGGAAGCGTCACAGCGGGGGCTGACCCTGCATCACCGTCTCGACGCGCAGTCGGTGGTCTGGGCTATCCGCGATGCGGTCCGAGCGATACCTGAACCTAAACCTCAACCGGAGCCCCCCCCTCCCTCTGCCGATCCCTGGTCCTCGTCCAGCATTGAGGAGTTGGCCGGGAGCCTTCTATGGGAGACCGGGGATTTACAGAAGATCGTTGACGGACTGAAGGACAAAAGGCAGGTGATCTTCCAGGGGCCGCCCGGGACCGGAAAGACTTTCGTAGCCAGGCGCATCGCTGAGTGGTGCCGAGATCATGGAGGTGGCCACGAAATCGTTCAGTTCCACCCGTCTTATTCATACGAAGACTTTGTAGAGGGGTATCGTCCTACGATCTCGGATGGTGGCCAAGCTGGGTTCAAACTGAGGAAGGGGCCGCTGCGGCGCATCGCAGAGCGGGCCGAGGCCAATCGGGACGCAACCTTCATCCTCGTGATCGACGAGATCAACCGGGGCATCGTCGCCAAGATACTGGGGGAACTTTACTTCCTGTTGGAGTACCGGGATGAGCAGATAAGACTCCAATACAGCAACGAGCCGTTCTGCTTGCCCGAGAATCTCTGGTTCATAGGCACGATGAACACGACGGACCGCTCGATCGCGCTTGTGGACGCGGCGCTGCGTCGCCGATTCTATTTCTTCAGCTTCTTCCCCGACGAACCCCCTGTCAAAGGCCTGCTGGGTCGCTGGCTCGAGCAGAACAATGACGAGGCGAAGTGGGTCGCCAATCTCGTCGATTTGGCGAACCTCAAGCTGGAAGATAGGCATCTGGGAATCGGTCCGAGCCACTTCATGAAGAAGGATCCGCCGCTCGACAAAGACCGGGTTCGCTTTATCTGGGAGCAGGCGGTCATCCCCTACATCGAAGAGCAGTGCTTCGGTGACGAGGCCAAGCTCAGGGAGTTCACCTATGACCGGTTGAAGGGGGAACTCGACGAAGCGGCCTTCAAGCAGGATGCAGCGGGCGGTGATCCAGACGGTGCGACGGGCGAGGGCGCCGGGCAAACTCGGGATGGCGTCGGCAATGTGCTGGATTGAACTGGAAGAGTACTCGTCACACTCAACAGCCCTCCCCCTCGACAAGCACCAGCTGCGGGCGCTGACCGACGCCCACATCAAGGTGACGCCCTCGCCCGAAGAGGGACACACCTATAGCCTCAAGCCAACGTCCTACATTGGCGCCGTCAACGTCGGCGACGTCGCGGTTGTCGTGCGGCCCAAGATCCCCATCGACCGGGTCATGTTCCTGATCGCCTATAGCATGGACCCCAAGAACTGGCGACGGGGCTCGGTCGAGTTGACCCGCGATGAGGACGTTCTGGAAGCGATCGTTCTTGCCTTTGCCCACCGCACCCGGCAGGCGATCCAGCGCGGCCTGCTCCAGGGCTATCGACGGGAGGAAGACGCCCTGAATACCGTGCGGGGCCGCATCCGATTCGGCGACCAGATCAGGCGGCGCTTCGACATCCCGCTGCCCGTGGAGGTCGCCTTCGACGAGTTCACAGAGGACATCGAGGAGAACAGGCTTCTAAAGACCGCGGTCCACCTGCTGGGGCACACTTTTATTCGCTCCAAGCCCGCAAGGCAGGAAGTCCGTCGCCTCCGGCCTGCCTTCACTACGGTCGGGCTCGGGTCATATCGCCGGGGCGCGCTACCCGAGTTACGCTACACGCGGCTGAACGAACACTATCGACCGGCGGTCCAGTTGGCGCGGCTCATTATTGAGAATTCCACCCTTGAGCTGCTCCACGGCGACATTGCCGGAGCCGCCTTCCTCATCGATATGAACCGGGTCTTCGAGAGGTTTCTACACGTCGCGCTTGGAGAAGCCCTCAGACTACCAGCACACCAATGGAGATCCGAGGCAAGTCTCACTCTGGACGACGACGACCGCATCTCGATGAAGCCGGACCTTTCATGGTGGCCTCGGGGTCCGGCAAAGCCCGAAACTCGCCCTCTCTTTGTCGGCGACGCGAAGTACAAGAGCCTCAAGTCCCGGGACTTCGAACATGCAGATATCTATCAGATGCTTGCCTACTGCACGGCGGCCGACCTCGCCGAGGGGCTGCTGGTCTACGCCGCTGGCGAAGACAAACCACGCGAATACAGGATCAAGCACGTGGGCAAGACGGTCGAGGTCGCCTCACTCAACCTCGGAGGTTCGCCGGAGGCCATTCTCAGCGAGGTCCGCCGATTGGCCACAATTGTCCAGACACAAATGAACGCCAATATCGCTGCCAAACCGTCGGGCGGGGCTGCGACTCGGGCGTCCACAGGGTCCGCAGCCAACGCTCCCGTTTATGGATAGTCGCCGGTCAAGTCGCCTTCTAGCACCTCGGCGACATCGTTCCGTTACCCGGAGCGATACCGAGATCGCTGTTTCCGCTTTTCAGGGGTTTGGCCAGCAAGTGCCGGTCACGGCTTAACGGGGCATTTGGGGAACTGCGCCAGAAAGGCCAAAGCTACACGCTCCGGAGGGTTCGGCAGGGGAGGTCTCCATGAGGTGGCCAGTACGCCACGTGAGGCGATCACCCCGAGGTTTGACATGAAGAAGGGCGCATGGGGGATGTTTGCGGCAGCGGTGAGGAACACGCCCTTATCGTCTTCGGACTCGAACACGAAGAGCACGATGGGGGGCTCGCCGTTGTGGTCACGGTCATACCAGCCGCTGTAAATATACCGACGGTAGGGCTGCAGGCGAGCGGGCCCGCGCCTCGGCGTCGTTGCGCGGCGCAGGCATGAACCTGGGGGTGCGATCCCCGCACCCTGCCGGTCCTACCAATTGGCCTGCCCCAAACGGGACCCTTTCCGTTGGCCGTGGCGTGAAGAACGCGGCGGCTTACTCACGCCCGCGGAGGGACTTATATCGCAAACTATGCAGTTACTACGGGAGGAACGATGACCACTAACGATTCGGCAAGCTCAATATGGGCGGGGTCTCGGCCATCAAAGACATCACAAGCATCCCGCCCAGCGAACGGACACCACAGCAATCCAGATATCTAGACGCCTGTTTGGCGGCACTTGCCCATCAGCCCCGCCGCCCTTGTACGCGTACCGGGTGCGGATATGTCGCTGCCGGTCATGCGGCAGGCAGGTTCGAGGCCGGCATCCGGATGTCGCGCCGGACCAGTACGGGGCCAGTGCCCACCGGGTTGGGAGGCGAGTGATGGCGGCGGCTCACGTGCTCCACTACGGGGTGGGCGTTCCGGTCAGGAAGGTTCCTTCCGTGCTCAGAGCGCTGACCGGGGTGGAGGTGAGCCAGGGGGCGATCACCCAGGACGCGCTGCGACGAGCAAACGGTGCAGTGGGGGATGCCTACCGCAAGCTGCGTGGCGCGGTGAGTACCAGTGCGGTCGTACACACCGACGACGCGGGATGGCGGGTGGACGGCAAGACTGCATTTCCGATGGCATTCGAGACGGATCGAGCCACGGTGTACCAGGTTCGTGCTCGTCACCGGAACCACGAAGTGCGCGAGGTGGTTCCCCCGGACTACGCAGGGGTGATGGTGACGGACCGGGCACGGAGCTACGATGCTCAGGCTCTGTCGGGGGTCGGACAGCAGAAATGCTTGGCCCACGTGCTGCGCTCGATCAGTGAGGTGGTGCAGATCAAGACGGGGAGAGGCCGCAGCTTCGGGAAGCGTCTGAGCCTACTGCTCAGACAGGCGATGGACCTGCGCCGGGCATATCACCTGGGAGAGACCGCGGACTTTGCCGCCGCGGCCGAGCGGCTGAGGCGAGAGGTGAGCCATCATCTCCGCGATCGTCCGATGGCGGACCCGGACAGCTACAGGCTTCAGAACCAACTCGGCTGGCACGATGACCGTGGAAACCTGCTGCGTTTTCTGGATGATCCCAGCATCGAGCCTACCAACAACCGCGCTGCGCGAGCGCTCCGTGGGGCAGTGATAGCGCGGAAGGTATCGCACTGCTCCAAGAATGTCGCCGGCGCCGATGCATTCTCGGCGTTCACCAGCGTGATCAGGACCCTTGGCTCGCAATCGTGGCGATCGCCCTCTCGTCGATCGGCTCTGCCAGGTCTTCGGCGGTGCCCCGGTACACTCCCTCTCCTCCTAAGACCTGTCCACATACTCCGCCCCGCTAATCAATTACCTTCAAGATTGATAGATGTGCGCGAGCAAGTTGGAACTAACACCGACGCCCTAGCCTCAAGCGTTGTGTTCTTGTACCGTCTACGGCCTGCTAACGCGTCCGTAGATACGCGTCAAGGACTCGTCGATGCCCTGAGAGCGGAGCTGCCCGATCCCCTGCACCAAGTTCAAGCGGGCAACATCACACACGTAGACATGGCCCCAGGCCGCTATATGGCCCGGAATGGCGGTGTTCACACGCTATACTCAAGTAGTTATCGTTGGCGGTGAGGCCATGGACCTCTTCAACCAGATCCTTGACGAGGTGCTCGCGGAGCTGGGTTGAGACTTCGACGCCGGTACTCGGTGGGCATTGGTTTGAGCAGTGTAGTTTTGCTGATGGCGAATACGGTTTGACAGAGGTGCTCCCCATGGTCATTGGCACCAGCGTTTCAGGGATGGCCGAGTCGGGGGTACTAGTGCCGGGTGGGGGCAACGTGCGCCTACTCCGGCCGGACGGGTCGACCAACGACCGGGGTCTTAGGCGGAAACGAGGATACACGACCTGGGAGATGGATCATCATCTAGTCTGCATTCTTGACCGAGGCGAGTTTGTACCAGCCGAGAAGATTGCCAAGTTAGGTGCCGACGCTGAGACCGCCCGCGAGTTGGCCTACCGCCTCTGCAACCAGAAGGAACGATTGCCTGAGGCTCAGAGTTGCAACGCGCTGGCCCATAGCAGACTGGAGGTAGTACGGCTGGCTCGGCAGGCAGCGGATTCGCTACAAGGGTCGCTCTTCGACGGATCGGGGGATCTCAATGGCAGTGACCTACACTGACAGTGAGATCGCAGCGCTGGTTCGGGAACGTAAGCCACTCTCCCAAGACTGGCGCAGGAAGCTCTCCTTCCGTGGCAAGGGCAAGCGAGGAGAATTGGAGGCCAGGGTTGATTGCACTGGAGATGGCGGCAATGCGTTCCGCCTCATCCTCCGCCGCAATGCGGTCAACCATTTGGACTTTTCGGTCATTATGGCGGTACAGGTTCCCCAATCCAATCAATTGTTCCGCCTTCGACGCTGTAACGGCAAGAGTCACGAGCACACTAACCACATTGAGGGCGATAAGTTCTACGACTTTCACATCCACGCCGCGACCGCACGGTATCAGGAAATCGGGTCGCGGGAGGACACCTACGCTGAGGTCACCGACGAGTACGGCGATTTTGACGGTGCTGTCGATTTGATGGTGAGGGACGGGGCCTTCGACGTTCCTCCTAGCGATCAGTTGAGCTTCTTCTGAAGTACGTGCAGAAATGTCCATGAATACAATCGAAGAGAACTTCCAAGCGAAGGTCTCGGCAAAGGTGCGGCTCGCAGCAGAAGGTACAGATCGTTACCGTGTGTTTACTCCGTTCCGATTCGATGATGGTGACCACCTTGCGATCGTTCTGAAGCAGCACGGATCGGGGTGGGTCCTTTCAGATGAGGCACACACCTTTATGCACCTTACCTATGACATAGACGCAAAGGACTTGCATCGGGGAACACGCCAAAAGATCATCTCCGACACGCTGTCGGTGTTTCGGTTAGAGGATCGTGACGGAGAACTCATGCTGAGAATACAGGATGAACAGTACGGAGATGCACTCTACTCGTTCGTCCAGGCGTTGCTCAAAATCACTGACCTGTCGTATCTGTCACGGGAACGCGTTCGAACCACCTTCATTGACGACTTCAAAATGCTTTTTTCGATATCGGTTCCAGAGGAGCGCATGACGTTCGAGTGGCGCCACCCGGAGCGCGACCCACAGGGCATGTATACGATTGACTGCCATATCAACGGTATGCGTCGTCCTCTTTTCGTCCACGCTCTGTCCAATGACGGCAAGACACGTGATGCCACGATTTCTCTCCTTCAGTTCGAGAAGTGGGACGTGCCCTTCCGTTCGTTGGCCATCTTTGAAGACCAAGAGTCCATCAGCCGCAAGGTGCTGGCACGCTTCAGCGATGTGTGTGAGAAACAGTTCTCCAGCCTCACCGGTAATCAAGATAGGATCAAACAGTTTCTGAAGGAAGCTGTTTCCACCGAAAGGACGAGATAGAGGCTGTCTCTAGAAAGGAAAGGAGAGGGGCAACAGACTGCTTATGTTGACGAGTGTTCCGCCTGCTTCCGGGCTAGCCTGCATACATGACAGGCCAACGAGTCGTCAAAGAACAGATCTGCAGACTCATTTGTAAGGGGCGGAGTATTTGACCAGTCCCCTTCTAGTTGCATCTCCGCCAACACAAGGCACAACGCCGCATTTGTGCCTGAGCCAAATCGTCAACCTCAGCAGCGAAAGCCATCTAGTTGACCGGTAGCGGCGGCTGGACACACCGAGGCATGTGGTCGCCAGCCCTATTCTCTTGAACGTAGCTTTAAAGTCCAATTTCTCGCCGGCATCCATTGCGTATGGAGCCAGGTTGGCCAAGACTACCCACATCGCGAGCAAGGAGTCGCATGCAGACCCTGAGTGGGAAAGCTGCAATATACGGCTTCGGACGATTCATCGACGGTTGCCCGCGCCGAGCCGGCGGCCATGGCCAAGCACAGGCTGCCCGCCGTTTCGACGACGGCGATATAGGAATGAGGACGGCTGGGCGGCGCCGGAAGCGCCCGGAAATCCACCCGCCAAGGCGAAACAGGCATGAGCCGGACCGAAACGGGAAGGGACTATTCTCTAACCAGGATGGACAAGCGAAGCCTCTCTGAACGCGACATCTGCACCAAGTTCATCACGCCCGCCCTGAGGAGAGCCGGGTGGGACGAGATGCTGCAAATCCGCGAGGAGGTGAGCTTCACTAAGGGGCGCGTCATCGTGCGCGGCAAGCTGGTCACACGAGGAAAGGCCAAGCGCGCCGACTATATCCTCTACTACAAGACCAACATTCCCATCGCCCTCATTGAGGCGAAGGACAATTCCCACAGCGTCGGTGACGGCATCCAGCAGGCACTAGACTATGCCGCGACGCTGAGAATACCTTTCGTGTTTTCGTCCAATGGCGACGGCTTCGTGTTCCACGACCGTACCGGCGCGAGCACGCCCCGCGAGATTAACCTAGACCTTGACGCCTTTCCGACTCCCGTCGAATTGTGGACGCGATATCGCGCTTGGAAAAGCCTAACATCGGAAGCCGAGGAAATGGTCCTTCAGGATTATTACGACGACGGCGGTGGCAAGGAGCTGCGCTACTATCAAGTGAACGCGGTAAACGCCGTGATAGAGGCCATCGCCAAGGGTCAGAGCCGCATTCTGCTTGTTATGGCGACTGGCACAGGCAAGACTTACACCGCCTTTCATATCATCTGGCGACTGCGGAATGCGGGCCGCACGAAACGCGTACTGTTTCTCGCTGACCGCAAGGTCCTCATCGATCAGGCGATCGTAAACGATTTCCGCCCCTTTGGCGGAACGATGGCCAAGCTCTCCGCCAATTCCAAAACCATTGAGCGCGACGGCAGTAGCCAGGTCGACCTGACATCGGCATTCAAGAAGAAGCGCCGCATCGACAAGTCCTACGAAGTCTATCTCGGCCTCTATCAGGCGATCACCGGGCCGGAAGAACTGCAGAAAATCTACCGCGACTTCTCGCCCGACTTCTTCGACCTGATCTTGATCGACGAGTGCCATCGGGGCAGTGCCGCGGAGGATTCTGCATGGCGCGAGATCCTCGAATACTTCTCTCCGGCTACCCAAATCGGTCTCACAGCCACGCCCAAGGAAACGAAATACGTTTCCAACGTAGGTTATTTCGGGGACCCTGTGTTCTTCTACTCTCTGAAACAGGGCATCCGCGACGGTTTCCTCGCGCCCTATAAGGTGGTCAAAGTCCATATCGACCGCGACGTGGAGGGCTACCGCCCGGAAAAGGGCAAGCTTGGCCGCGACGGCGAGGAGGTTGAGGATCGTATCTACAACGTTAAGGACTTCGACCGTACGCTGGTCATTGACGACCGCACGAAACTAGTGGCGCGAAAGGTCACGGCTTTCCTGAAGGGGGACGGTAACCGCTTCCAGAAGACCATCGTCTTTTGCGTCGATCAGGAACACGCCGCGCGGATGCGCCAGGCTTTGATCAACGAGAACGCCGACCTCGTTGCCGAGAATTCCCGCTACGTCATGCGCATTACCGGCAGCGACGTTGAGGGGCAGGCTGAGCTCGGCAACTTCATAGACCCAGAGTCGAAATATCCCGCTCTTGTCACCACCTCGCGTCTGCTCTCCACGGGCGTCGATGCGCAGACCTGCCGGCTTATCGTGCTCGATCGCGAGGTCGGTTCGATGACGGAGTTCAAGCAAATCGTTGGGCGCGGTACCCGAGTGCACGAGGACACGCGCAAGTTCTACTTCACTCTGATTGACTTCCGGGGTGCCACCGGCCATTTCGCCGACCCGGATTTCGACGGCGAGCCGGTGCAGATTTACGAACCCAACGAGGGCGACCCAATCGACCTACCTGCCGCGCCGCCGCTAGCCGGCGCCGAAGGCACACTGCCTCCGGAAACGCCGGGCGCCGATGAGACGATCGTCGATGGGCCGGGCCTGCCGCGGCTGTCCGGAAGCGGACCGCAAAAGAAGGTTTATGTCGATGGCGTCGGAGCGTCCATCGTCGCCGAGCGGGTGGAATACCTAGACGAAAACGGCAAGCTTGTCACCGAGTCGCTACGGGATTTCACCAAGAAGGCCCTGCGCAAGCGCTTTGCAAGCCTTGACAACTTCCTGAGACGTTGGAACGCGGCCGAGCGCAAGCAAGCGATCATCGAGGAGATGGCGTTTGGGGGTCTTCCGCTCGCCCCGATCATCGAAGAACTGGGCAAGGATCTCGATCCCTTTGACCTCATTTGTCACGTCGCCTTCGATGCCAAACCGCTGACCCGCCGCGAGCGCGCCGAGAACGTGAAAAAGCGGAACGTGTTGGCGAAATACGGGGAGAAGGCCCGCGCCGTTCTCGACGCGCTGCTCGACAAATACGCCGACGAGGGCGTGCTCAATCTCGACGACGCTAACGTACTCAAGATCCCGCCGCTCGACAAGCTCGGCACGCCGCTTGAACTGGTCCGCGCTTTTGGAGGAAGGCCCGGCTTCGAGCAAGCCGTGCACGACCTTCAAACCGCTCTGTATAGGGATGCTGCCTAAGAAATGTCAGTTACCGCCCTCGTGAGATCCATTCAGGACATCATGCGCCAAGACACCGGCGTCGATGGCGACGCGCAGCGCATAAGCCAGCTGTGCTGGATGTTCTTCCTCAAGATCATCGACGACCAAGACCAGGAGTTCGAACTCTTTAGGGACGGCTACCGCTCGCCCGTACCGGCCAATCTGCAATGGCGCAACTGGGCCGCCGACCCAGAGGGCATCACTGGAGAGGATCTGCTCGCCTTCGTCAACGGCCACCTTTTTCCGACACTAAAGAAACTCTCTTCCGCAGCCAGCCCCCGCGCCAAAGTCGTGCGCGACGTATTCGAGGATGCCTACAACTACATGAAATCCGGTCAACTAATGCGGCAGGTTGTCAACAAGATCAACGCCGTAGACTTCAACAACCTGACGGAGCGCCAGCACTTCGGCGACATCTACGAGCAGATCCTGAACGACCTGCAATCAGCTGGCAACGCTGGTGAATACTACACGCCCCGCGCCTTGACCACCTTCATGACCCAGAAGATCGACCCGAAGCCTGGGGAGACGCTATTCGACCCAGCCTGCGGCACCGCCGGCTTCTTAACCTCCGCCATCCGCCATATGCGAGAGCATTACTTGAAGCGCCCCGAGGACGAGACTCGTATGCAGTCCTCCCTCCGCGCCGTGGAGAAGAAGCCGCTTCCCCACATGCTAGCCGTCACCAACATGCTCCTTTACAACATCGAGGATCCATCCTTCCTGCGCCACGACAACACGCTGGCGCGCCCCTACATCTCCTGGGGCAAGTCCGACAGAGTGGATATCGTCCTGACCAACCCGCCCTTCGGCGGAAAGGAGGAAGACGGCATTGAGTCCAATTTCCCCCAGCACTTCCGTACTCGAGAGACAGCGGATCTCTTCCTAGCCCTGATCATCCGGCTTCTCAAACCCGGTGGCCGGGCCGCTGTAGTCTTGCCCGACGGCTCGCTTTTCGGCGAGGGCGTCAAGACCCGCCTCAAGAAGCACCTGATGGAGGAATGCAATCTCCACACGGTCGTGCGTCTGCCGAACTCGATATTCCGCCCCTACGCCTCGATCGGCACGAACCTGCTGTTCTTTGAGAAGGGCGAACCGACGCGGGACATCTGGTTTTGGGAACACCTAGTGCCCGAGGGCCAGAAGGCCTATTCCATGACGAAGCCTATCCGGTCGGAGCATCTGGACGATTGTGCCGCCTGGTGGGGAGGGGTGGAACGGGCGGGCCGCGAAGAGGGCGCCCGCGCCTGGAAGGTAAGCGCGGAGGAGGTCAAGGTCCGCAACTACAACCTCGACATCAAGAACCCCCACACGGTGGCGGAGAACCACGGCGACCCCGAGACGTTAATGGAGGATTTGACAAAGGCGGAAGCCGAGGTACTGGTGCTTCGGGATCAGTTGAAGTCGATCCTCTCCGAGGCTCTTCTACGATGAATGCAGATCGCCTGCTCGCCATCTACGACCGCGTAACCGATGGGACGGACGCGGTCGCCCGCCTGCGCCGCTTGGTGCTGGACCTCGCCGTACGCGGGAAGCTGGTGGAGCAAGATCCGACGGATGAACCGGTCTCTAAATTGTTGAAGCGGATCACCGCGGAGAAGGCTAGGCTGATGAAGGCGGGCGATATCAGGAAGCCCCGAGCCGTTGCGCCACTGAATCCCGATGAGTTCCCTTTCCCCCTTCCAAGGGGGTGGATGTGGTCCCAGATAGCACAACTTGGCATCATCAGCCCACGCAATAAAGCGCCGGACGACCACGAGGCATCCTTCGTTCCGATGCCGATGATCCCTGCCGAATACGGAGTGAGCAACGAGCACGAGCCGCGAGCATGGGGCGAAATTAAGAAAGGCTACACGCATTTCGCCGAGGGCGACGTTGGACTCGCCAAGATCACTCCTTGTTTTGCGAACGGAAAATCCACGGCCTTTCGCAATCTGAGCGGAGGCATCGGAAGTGGTACCACGGAGTTGCACGTCGTCCGGCCACTGTTCGTGAATGCCGAGTTTATCGTGCTGTTTTTGAAAAGCCCTCATTTCATCAAGGCGGGCATCCCAAGAATGACGGGTACGGCAGGCCAGAAGCGAGTGCCAGCCCAATATTTCGCAAGCTCACCCTTCCCTCTCCCTCCCCTCGCCGAACAGCATCGCATCGTCGCGAAGGTCGATGAGCTCATGGAGCTCTGTGACCGACTGATTGCAGCTCGTGGTGCTCGCGAGGCCACCCGCGGCCGGCTCACCGCCGCCAGCGTTGCCCGACTGACCGCAAATAATAACGTGCCGGGGGACTTTCCCTTCCATGCCCGCTTCGCTCTCGATTCCCTTCCAGCCCTCACTGCCCGTCCCGACCAAATCAAGACCCTGCGCCGCTTGGTGCTGGACCTCGCCGTACGCGGGAAGCTGGTGGAGCAAGATCCGACGGATGAACCGGTCTCTAAATTGTTGAAGCGGATCACCGCGGAGAAGGCTAGGCTGATGAAGGCGGGCGATATCAGGAAGCCCCGAGCCGTTGCGCCACTGAATCCCGATGAGTTCCCTTTCCCCCTTCCAAGGGGGTGGATGTGGTCCCAGATAGCACAACTTGGCATCATCAGCCCACGCAATAAAGCGCCGGACGACCACGAGGCATCCTTCGTTCCGATGCCGATGATCCCTGCCGAATACGGAGTGAGCAACGAGCACGAGCCGCGAGCATGGGGCGAAATTAAGAAAGGCTACACGCATTTCGCCGAGGGCGACGTTGGACTCGCCAAGATCACTCCTTGTTTTGCGAACGGAAAATCCACGGCCTTTCGCAATCTGAGCGGAGGCATCGGAAGTGGTACCACGGAGTTGCACGTCGTCCGGCCACTGTTCGTGAATGCCGAGTTTATCGTGCTGTTTTTGAAAAGCCCTCATTTCATCAAGGCGGGCATCCCAAGAATGACGGGTACGGCAGGCCAGAAGCGAGTGCCAGCCCAATATTTCGCAAGCTCACCCTTCCCTCTCCCTCCCCTCGCCGAACAGCATCGCATCGTCGCGAAGGTCGATGAGCTCATGGAGATTCTCGACCGGTTGCAGGCCAGCCTCAGTACCGCCAATACCACCCGCCTCCGCCTCCTAGAAGCCGTCGCCCAGGAGACGCTCGTCCCGGTCGCGCAAGAACCGCAGCGGATGAAATGGGTATCAAACGCCCAGGGCTATGTACCAGTGAGTTGAAAGAAGTCGCCAGGGCTGATGGACCACTTCGCAAAGACTTTGACCACCCAATCACGCCAGAGTCTGTCGCAACGGCGGACGCCCTTCGCATCTACTCGGATTGCTCATAAGACCTCTCCACAACTTCCGTCCCGCTAATCAATTACCCCTCTTTTAAGCCCTCCGTATATCTGCATGCCCTGGCCGTACCAACCGGCCCGTTTGTCCACGTTTACACCGCCTAAACCACCATCATGTGACGGGCTCCCGCAAGCGTCAAGATGTAATTGATTAGCGGAGTCGAATTTCGGGGAGGGGTTCAGAAGGTAGGTGAGCGGATTGGGGCACCGCCGAAGACCTGTCCACATACTCCGCCCCGCTAATCAATTACGACGCTCGGCCCCTACTTGGAGGATGTTCTGGAGAGGATGGAAGGGGATGGGGCGCAGGAAGAGAGTGAGCTATTTGCCATCAACCCGGAGCCTGCCGGGGACCGAATATTGCCCTCTACGGCGAATTGATATCGGCAGTGGAACCGTAGGCCGGGGCTGGTCAACTTATACCAATTCACTGAGAGGCGGCCGCTAAGTTTGCGGGCAGCCGCCGGATGTTGTCGTCGATCCAGGCCCAGCCAGCGAGCGAGCGCACGCGGGCGGGGTCCGATTCCAGTTTCCCCAGGTAGGCGTTGACGGCCTCCATCTTGTCGTCGATGCTCCGGTAGATCCTGCCCTCCACCCACCGGCGAACCTCTTCGAACACACGCTCAGCGGGGTTCAGCTCAGGACTGTACGGCGGCTGCACTATCGTCGGCAGCCCCACGCTGTGCACCTTCTCGGCCCGGCGCCCCCGCGCTCCGTCCCAGACCAGCGCACCCAGGTCGGTCTGCAGCCTCAGACCCCTGACCGCCGACGCTATCGCCTCCGACCTCATCGAGTCTATCCACGTCCACGATATCCTCCCACGACGACCGTCGACGACGAGGAACAGGTACATCCACCGGTACGCCAACTGCACACGCTATACCACCTTCACCCCGCGGCGGCCCCACACCCTGCGCACCACTCCACGCAGACCCACTCGCATCTCGTCGGCAAAGCCCAACGCCGTCCCGGACGTCACTCCCGCTTCGGCGAGCGCGCGGCTGAGCCCCCTTTCTTCCAGGATCTCTGCCCCGCTGCGTCCGCCTTCTCGTGGCGAGGTCTCGGCACCCTGCGGCTGCATCCCAGCCGCTTCAGTAAGTAGTACACGCTGTTAGGCGCGTAGCTGACTCCGTACTCGTCATCTATCCACTCACGGATCTCTCCCGCCGTACGGAATCGACCCGTAGACACCTGCTCGACCAGCTCGCGCTCCTGCTCTGCGCTCAGAAAGCTCGGCTGCTCCTTTCCCGCCATCGTGTGCGACAAGACCTCAGACACACCTCCACGCCTGTACTACCTCACCCTCTCACCAACGGTGTCCTTGTGAACTCCCACTACCTCAGCCGCCTTAACTATCGGCCAGCCATCACGCACCAGCCACAAACCATGGAGACGGCTTCGCAGCCTGACGTCCCGTTCCGAAAGGTATCTTGCCCTCAGCGCCTCCACCGTATCCTCAACGCCCCACTCGATTCGAAGCGGTCTACCCTGCATCTGTGCTGACCTCCAACATCCCGTGTCGGACTCAGCTTCCACCAATACACTATGCCCCTCCTATACCTTTCACGGCCTCCTTACCTCAAAATGGTATTAGACAACGCAAAAAGGGCCGCATACGAGCCTGTCTCAGAAGTCGGGCGGTAACGGAAACGACATTGGGGTACCTTTAAGGTGACCTGCGGAGGGGAGACCGAGAAGATGCCGCTTCGAGACATGGACCGAGAGCAGATGTGGCTGTTGCCGCCGTCTCTTGACGATCTGTTGCCGTTGGATCACCCAGCGCGATTCGTGGCTGAGTTCGTGGACGCGTTGGATAGGGGGGGCTGGTCGGAGCTTGGCGTAGAGATAGACGGCGACCCTATGGGAGCGCCGGCGTACCATCCCCGCGCCTTGTTGAGCGTGTGGCTTTACGGCTTCATGACCGGTGTTCGTTCATGCAGGAAGCTGGAAGCGGCCTGCCGGGACCAGATACCGTACCTGTGGCTAACCGGGTGGCAACATCCAGACCACAACACCCTGTGGAGGTTCTACAAAGGGCATCGCCAGGCTATGAGGAAGCTGTTCGAGCGCACGGTGCGGACGGCTGTGACGATGAAGCTGCTGGACCTGGCGGTGCAGGCGGTGGATGGTACAAAGGTGGGCGCCAACGCATCGGTATACAGGACCTACAACGCCGAGGAACTGCGCCAGCTATTGATCCGGGTAGAGGCGGCGATACGCGACCTTGAAGCTCAGAACGAAGCGGGGGAAGACACGCCAGTCGTCCATCTGCCCGGGGAGTTAGCCAACAGGGAGATGCTGAGGGAGCAGGTGAGGCAGGCGATGGTCGACCTTGAGGATAAGGAACGCCAGAAGCGCATCAACCTCACTGATGGAGACGCCCGGCTGATGAAGGCGCGTGGCAGCGTTTTGCTCGGCTACAACGCCCAGGCTATGGTCTCACCCTTGGAAGCTGACGGGGGAGCGACGGGCATGTTCATCACAGCAGTCGGCATGGCGGACGATGGTCGTGACGATCCTCAGTTGGCTCCCATGATCGCGCAGGCTGAGGAGACGACGCGAACAAAATCGGTGATGACGTTGGCCGACGCCGCTTACCACTCCGGGAAGGGCTTGGAAGAATGCGCTCGCAGAGATCAGTCGGTTGCGATGCCGGAGACGCGACAACAGTTGCTTGGGGACCCGTATCACAAGGACAGATTTACCTATAACGAGCCCAGCGACAGCTTCATGTGCCCGCAGGGACAGAGGCTCGAGTATCTTCGTATCCAACGCCTGAATGGAGTCCCGTGGCGTCTGTACCGAGCCGCTGAAGGCGTCTGCCAGGCGTGCCCTGCCTTTGGAGTCTGTACGAGATCCGAAAGGTTCGGCCGCAGTGTGACGATGGGGCCTTACGACGCTGCTCTGCACCGCCATCGTGTCTGGATGTCAACCAACGAGGCCAGGGAAGCGTACAAGCGGAGAAAGCCGTTGGTCGAACCGGTCTTCGGAATTATCAAAGAGCAACTGGGAGCTCGGCGGTTCCAGCTACGCGGCAGGGTAAACGTGTCATCCGAGTGGACTTTGCTAGCCACAGCCTTCAACCTGCGCACCCTCTGGAAGGTGTGGCGCCTTGGCCTCTTTGCCGATCTGCTTCTTCGCGGCCCAAAGCCTCACTTCGCTTCCTAGAACTGTCGCGATAACAGCGGGCACCATTGGTCGTAAGTCCCGTCACCTGCCTCTTGTCCTACAGGCTAACCCGTTCGGCGACCATCGTTGACCCAAGTCGATCGCAACATCGCTTCTGAGACAGGCTCATACATGGGTATGTCAGGGTGAGGGCACCGCTCAGCGATGCCCTCACCCTATTGCGTGTCGGCCTAGCGTCCCGCGCCTACCGGCTCGACCTCCCGCTCCCGTTCAAGCGCCCAATCGAACAGTGAGGCGGTAGCAGGCTGAAGCTTGCGCTTGCGGCCATTCGCCCTGACCGGCTCTGCGGCCATGAACTCCGCCCAGGTAAGCAGTGTCCGCTGTGACTCCGGGGTATCGCCGTGGTGGCCTTTGCCATTGGCGGGCGTGTGATCCTTGCCCGGGACAAGCTCCAGGGAGGGCCCGATGCCGTCGGTGTTGTGGTGGCCTTTGGCTCCATTGCCGTTGACCCGGGCGGCCTCCGGCTCCACTTCCACCGGCCTCCAACTCTTGTCCACCAGCAGTTCCTCGGCGGTGGCCTCGACGTCTCTCGCTTGGGCGAAAGTCGCCTCTACCGACTCTGCGTTCTCCTCCTCGTCGCTGACGATCCTCCGGGCCAAGGCCATCATCAGGTCGTCGCCTTCGTCTCCGTATGCCGCTAGGCCGTCCTCCGGCAACTCGCCCTCCACCGCCAGCGAGCTCTGCAGCTTCTTCGCCACGAGCTTCAGGGCATCGGCCTGAATAGTGCCGCGGTAGCTCATGAACACCACCTTCACCGGGCGTGTCTGCCCGATGCGCCACGAACGGCGCGACGCCTGCCGCATGACGTAGACGCTGTAGTCGGTTTCAAACCAGCAGATCGTCGGGAACTCGATCAGGTCAAGCCCGGTCTGCACGAGCCGCGGGTGGCAGATGAGCACGTCGATGCCCTCCTCCACCTTACCTGCGACCCAGGCCTCCCGCCGGTCGGGGGCGACCGCGTCGGCCTTCATGACTGCCGTCCTGAACCCGTGCCGGGCGAGGATGTCCTCCATCCGCCCGGTGATGTCCCGCGTCCCTGTATGTGTGACGTAGACGAGCACCCTACGCCCCTCCAGGCGTTCTGCCGCCACAAGATCGATGAGCGCCTTCTCCTTCGGATACAGCCGGTCCACAGAGAGCGGCGGCACCTGGGCGAGCACCTCTCCAGATTCCGGGTCGAACACTGTCTCGCCCCGTGTGCACCCGTCGGGGAACGCGAGCAGGGTCTGAAGGTAGGCGGCAAGCAGGCGTCTCGAGCCCTTTGCCAGGGCGTCTGTGAGGGCCGCCCTGAGTGTCTCGAACAGCGCCTCGTATGCCCCGCGCTGAGAGAGCCCGGTCGAGTCGGGCTCGGCGTCCATGCCGGAGACCAGCACCTCCTCGGTGTAGGGAGGCAGCCCTGAGGCCACGTCCGCGAGCCTAAGGAAGATGGAGTTACCTATGAGGTGGAAAAGGGCTGCGGGAGCGAGACCGGGCCGCTCGCGGACGACCTTTCGGTAGCGCCTCCTGCGGCTTGCGCGCCCGTCCTCGTCGTGGCGGTCGCTGGGTTTTCCGATGGTGTGCTCGACGAAGCCGTAGCGCTCTATCCACCGGTGCTCCTCAGAGCGCCCGAACTCGGTCCTTATCTGCGGACTGAACCTGTAGAGCAGGTGAAAGAGCGTCGAGGAGTAGCCGCCAGTGAGGGTTCCCGTGAGCGTGAGTGCCCTGCCGCAGACGTCTGCGAGGATGCCGGCAGCGATGCCCTGCGCGGAGCCGCGACCCTTAAATTCGTGACATTCGTCTGCTACCAGCAGGCCGAAGAAGCCTGCCATCCTATGCTTTACGTAGTCGGCGAGCGGGTACCTGCGAGGCCCGGAATTGTCGGCCTGCCAGAGGGCTGAACCGCATGCCGTGCAGGTGCGGCGCCTGCGTGACAGGTCCCGCAGAGTGGGGGGAACGCCGTCCGGGTCGAGCACCATCGCGTGACAGTCCGGGCAGCAGGGAACCCTGAAGGGCTCCCCAGTCTCCTCGTCGCGGAAGAGTCTCCCGCGTGCTGCGGCCCAGCGCTCTACGACGGCGGGCTGCCACCGGTAGGACAGCTTGGCCCGTTCCCTGGACAACACCGCGAAGAGCGGTCCGTCGTCGTCGATCATTCGAAGGCGTTCGAGGTCAGTGATGGATGTGACGATTGCGGCGCGGGCGCCGGGTACGGTCTCCTCGACCTCGCGCTTCCACTTTCGGGTCAAATGGGGAGGACAGAGGACCAATACCCTCCTGAAGCCGGCCATGTGTGCTGCGGCGGCAGCGATGAAGGTCTTGCCGGTACCCATCTCGCCGACGACTGTGGTGCCCCGGTGTGCCCTGAGCGAAAGGGCCGCGCCCCTGATGGCGTCGGACTGCGCGCCCAGCGGGGACCGAAGGAGTTCGGGCAGCCTGTGGCCATTGTCCGAGGGCCTGTACAGGGGTGGGTAGGACGCGACCACCCTTCGGGCGATGGCGTCTCGGTACTTGTCTATGAAATCTGCCAGGTTCACTGTGGAGTCTCCCCATCGTCTGGGAGGCCCCACGGAACCCCAGGGCGAACTCCATGCGCCGTACACCCCTGTCGAGGGTATGGACGCGGGGCGCACCACCCGGCCCGCTCCTGGGAGTGGGTCGAAAGGGGGTGCGCCCTGGGAGAGCGCGCTGGGGAGCGCCCGTGGGCACCCCCTTCCTTAAGTTGCTTTTCCGACTTGCGAGGCCCGGCGGGTCACCTGACCTACGGGGGCCCCGTTGTGCGTCTCGGTGTCGAGACGGCTAGGCGACGGCCGCCGTCCGGACCGAGGCGCTGTATGCGGCCTTCGCGTCCCGGCAGGCCCAGCCGGTGTGGTAGGAGCGGGTCTGCAGGGTGACGATCCGGCCGTCGCGTATGTCGATGGGGGCCGTGTGGGCGGCGGGCTCGCCGGGTCGTACGGGCATGTTGCAGAGCGTGCAGTTGTTGGCGTTCATGATTTGTCCTTTCCTTGTAGAGGAATGCGTCCTTGCTTCGGGCTTACAAAAAGAGCGGGGCCCCTCCGGTCACTCAAGCCGGAGGGGCCCCGTGGATGCGGCTGCGGTGCGGGCCGTCTAGGCGGCTATGTCAGTGATCTGTCCGTCATCGAGGTCGAGGGAGACGACGGTGGTGCGGAGTCTCTCGCGATAGGTCTCCTTGTCTTCTGTGGCCTCGACGAGCACGAACTCCTTGGAGGTCCGTCCCTTGACGAGGACCCTTCGGCCCTCTGCTTCCAGGCACAGGTTGTCGAGGAATCCCGCGGCGACGAGCATCGCCATGTGGCCCCTGCGAAGGGGCATTAGCGGCCGGGTGCGGAGGTCCTTCGCGGGCCACAGCGAGTCGGTCACCGTGGGGCTTGTCCACAGCCCTGAGCGCCGTGCCTCAGCGGCAGCGGCCACGGGATCGACCGTGCGGGTGGTGAACAGCACGTCCCCGGCCGGTGCGGTCTGAGCCGTGTAGACGGGGTATCGGTATTCGGTGAGCATCTCGGGCTCTCCTTCAGCCCACTCCCTTATCCGGCCCTCCGCGGCAGGGTCCGCGTGGGGCTCGGCCCTGCGGTAGCCCAGCAGGACCACCTGGTCGAAGGCCTCGCCCTCGGGGTCAGGGAACGCCCAGCACCGGATCCTGCGGTAGTGGGAGGTAAGGTAGCGTGCCGATACGGCGAGACGCCTACGGGGAACGATGAAGATGAGCAGGCCGTCCTCGGCCAGGTACCGCGTGGTGTGGACCAGGAACCGGTGTTCGACCCGCTTCTTGTCATCCCCGTCCCAGTCGTACGGAGGGTTCAAGAGCAGCACCCCGAAGGCGCTGTTCGCGATGGAGGTGCTGAACAGGTCCACGGCCAGCGTGCGGTCGAGCCGCTCCCGCGCCTGCTCGGCGCGTTCTGTGTGAAGCTCGACACCGAAGGTCTCGATGGGGACGCTGTCTGGTCCGCCGAGCCTTTCGGCCAGCCGAGCCAGTGCCTCGCCGGCCCCGCAGCACGGATCGAGGATGCGCACCGTCTCGCGGCCCCCGTAGTGGTGTGAGGGCGTGTGGACCAGTCCTGCGATGAGGTCCACGACCCTCTCCGGCGTGGGATAGAACCCGCCTTTGGCCTGTGCGGCAAGTCTCATGAATCAACTCCGTCCTTTCCGTTGGCGGTGAGGCCGACGACCTCGCCGACGCCGGTGTTTCTCTGGCAGCAGGCGACCTGCGCCGTTTCCATCTCCGTGGCGCATGCGGTACAGAAGACCGTGATGAGCTCGGCCGCCCTTGCGACGACCATGCGCCTGATCAGCACCGGGCCGCTTTCGGGGGTGTCGTGGCGGTAGAGCCGCACCGAGCTCGATAGCCTCTCGGCATCGGATGCGGGCCGGTAGAACATTGGCTGGCCCGATGAACACAGGTGGGTGGTTTCGTCGTGCGGACAGTACCTGCAGGTGCTGCCGTCGGGTGAGAAGCTCTGCCAGGCGGTGAGGTTTCGCTCCTGTCGCCGGCGGTTGCCTCTCCTTGCCTTTCTGAGGGACCTATCCATGGGATCCACCACTCACCACAGCGGCCTCGGTGCCGTCACCAGCGAGCGTCACCGTGCCCGACGCGACCGCCTCGGACAGGTCCTCCCGGAGCCTGGCGCCATCGGGTTGGCATCGATACGCGGCGATGCCGGTGGACTCGAGCGGGACTATTTCGCCGGCAGTAAGGCCCCTCTCCCAGAGCCAGTCCGCCCACGAGCGGTGGAGCGGCAGGGGGCTGCGGCGGTCGAGGAACCGGTGGTGCAGGGCGGGGGCCTCGCGCTCGCTGCCCGCAAGCAGCAGGAACGAGTCCGCCTCGTGTGAGAACTCGGCGCGCTTCGTGTACACGAGTGCGTGCCATCCTCCGCTCGCCGGAAGTCTTGCGATCTTTGTGGTCCATGTTCCCACGGTCTCTTGCGGAATTATGCACCGATGGTAGCCGCCCGACAGGGCCGTGCCGTCGGCTCCCCGTGCGAAGTGCGCGGGTTCGGGCGGCTGCTTTAGCAGTGCCGCCCAGATGGCCTTGAGTGCGGTCTGGGAGCCGACCATGGACAGGAACCAGAGAGTCTGCGCCTGGTCGTCTCTTGCGAAGGCGTCGACCGTGGCGGAAAAGCCGCCGGCGCTTACCGTGAACAGGTCGTCCGGAGCCGGCGGGTCGCAGCTTGCATTCATGGGATGTCTCCTGGGTGTTGGTTTAGGGTCCGGTGGCGTCCTAGCCGGGAATCAGACCCTTGTCTCGAAGGCTGACGAAGTCGTCTCCGCCGATGACGATGTGGTCGAGCAGGTCGATGCGAAGGAGCTTCGCCGCGTCGACGAGGTCCCTGGTGACGGACACGTCCTCGGGGCTCGGGGTCGGGTCTTGGGAGGGGTGATTGTGGAGGACTATGACGTGCGGCACGGCCTCGATGACGGCGGGGCGGAAGACCTCCGCGGGCCTGACGATCGCCGAGTACGCGTTGCCCTGGTATACGACCCGCTGTGCGACGACGTGGTTCTTTCGGTCAAGCAGCAGGACGCGTACCTGCTCCTGTGCGAGACGGGACATCTCGGGACCGACCAGCTGCCGAACGTCCTCGGGAGACGATACGGTGGGGGAGTCGGTTTCGCGGTCGGGGAGGGTCTCGACGTCGTATCGGATGGCGAGCTCGCTGAGCAGGTCCAGGTTGCGCCGCAGGGCGTCGAGCAGGGTGTCGGTGTGGACTGCGGTGGTCATGGGGGTTCTCCTGTAGAGGGGATGCGATTGGGCTGAGACGAAGGCTGGGCCGCTCCCATGCGGAAGCGGCCCAGTTGTGCGTCCGTTTCGGGCGGCGAATTGAGGACGGCGGCTAGAAGGGCGAGACCTCCGCCCGCTCGACCGAGGCCGGAGCGTCGGCGCCGTTCCCGTTGCCATTGCGGGAGTCGAGGAAGATAACCTCGGCGGCGTGGATTTCGGTGCGGAAGCGCCGCTGCCCTTCGGAGGTCTCATAGGAGCTGTAGGAAAGCCGGCCGGTGACGAAGATCCGGTCGCCCTTTCCGACGAACTGATTGACGACCTCCGCCGTCTTTCCCCAGCAGGTCACTGAGTGCCAGTCGGTCTCGCTTTCGCCGTTCTGGCGTCTGCGATCGGTGGCCAGGCGCAGCTGGGTGACCGCCGTGCCCGACTGCGTGTACCTCATCTCGGGGTCGGTTCCAACCCGTCCGAGAAGCTCCACCCTGTTGATGGTCCTTGCCATTTCGAATCTCCTTTTCTGTGCTGCGGTGCGGACCCGTCCGCACCCCCTCAAATAGGCAGCGGGGCCGCCTCCCCTTTCGGAAATGAGGGCCCCATCCAGCGCTCCGGCAGCGGAGCGTCTATGTGACGCGCACGTGCTCGGAGGTGTTCTCCGATACGACCTCCGCTCGTGTGTCCGGATCGAGCAGCGCATTGAGGCGCCGGTGGTTGACGGAGAACCGTGTGGTCCGCACCAGGCTGACGGCCCGTCCGCCGAGTCTCTCCTTGCCGTTGCCCCTTCGGCGCATCCAGGCCTTGAGCGTTTCCAGCGCGGCACGCTTTGCCCGCTCGGGCTCCTTCATCGCCGCCTGTGCTTCGGTGTATGCGGTCACGGCTCCGCGTGCCTCCTCCTCAGTCACCTCCCGTTCCTCCGTAACCTCTTCCTGTCCCTCCTCCTCGCCGAGCCGGCAGATGGCCAGGAACGGGCAACCGTTGCAGCGCCAGCTGCCCGCCTCGAAATCCCTCTCGGGAAGCGCGTCCGGGTCCGGGCCGTGCGCAGTCAGGTGCTCAGTCAGCGGGGCCAGCCACGCCCGCGTCCTTTCGAGGGCGCGGGTGACCCGCTCGGCCGGGATGATCTCGTAGTCCCAAATCCTGGCCCCGGTGTCCATGGTCGAGATGACCACGTGGCGGGCATGCCCGAACGTCCCGTAGTTGTAGACGGCCGCCTGGGCGACCGAGTCGGGGTGACTCAGCTCCGCGCCCATGGCCTTCCAGCGCTTGTAGGCTGCGGGTCCGCGCGTCTTTACCTCGACGATCGCCTCGCTCCCGCCGAACACCGGCATGCGCCCGGTGGCATCGGGGTGTCCCGATACCGTCAGGTTGGGGGCGAGCCTTACGGTGACCCGTCTCGGGCTCCCGGGATCTGCTGGAGTCACTTCCCACCCCGCCCGCTGCATTGCACTGAGCACCACGGGCTCGAGGGCGTTTCCCGCCTCCATTACGGTGACGGCCTCGTCGGTTGGCGCGTTGGTGGGCCGGTACCCCGTGGCCGCCAGCCACAGCGCCCTTCGGCAGCCCATGGCCGCCGATGCCCGTACCTCGAGCCCGCCGTCATCGCCTATGCGTGCGGAAGGTCGCGAGTAGACCTGGTCTTTTTCCTGCATGTGGGTTCTCCTGTAGATGAATGCCGGGATCGGATCGGTAGGCTGCGCAGGCGGGTGCGGCCCGGTCTGCTACACTCACGGCGACCGTTCAGCCAACTTCCGAGTTGGCCGGTTCCGGGGCCGCGGAAGGAAGGCGGTCAGGGTCCCTTCGCGGCCCCGGCGGTTTCCCGCCCGCACCGCCGATCACGCGGCCTTCGCCACCGCCTCCTCCTGCTGCGTCGCTTCGGCCACCTCCCCCAGGACGTGTGCGATTGCGTCGGCGACGCCCCTGACCTGGACCGTCCTTCCCCCGGGCATCTGGTTCGCCCACGGCTGCATCTCGGATATGCCCCGGCACTCCTCGACGATCTCGGCCGCCGGCGCGCCGCGGCGAAGGCAGAGCGAGATGAGCCTGCACGCGGTCTCGGTCATCCCGTGCTCCAGCGACCCGGCCTTGCCGAGAAACCCGAGGACCTCGAAAGGCCTTCCGTGATCGTCGACGCAGACCGTGATGAACAGGTCCCCCCGTTCGGTCGCGAGCTTCGTGGTGGTGCTCCGCAGCGTCCTTGGCCTGGTCATGACGCGTCCTTCTCGCCGTCTGCCTTGCCGAGCTTTTCTGCGGCTCCCTCGATGAGGGGAGCGAGCTGTGCCGCGGTCGCCTCGTCGAGGTCCCGTCCCGTCTTGGCCTTCACCGCCGCCCGCACCTGGTCCTCGCCGAAGCCCTGCATGACCCCGAGCCGCACGAGCGTTGCCCGAAGCGACGGCGTCAGCGAGTCGGCCGAACCGGAGCGGCCGGACGCCGGGTGCTCGCCGTAGAGGCCATTGCCCAGCCGGTCCCCGAAGCTCCTGAGCGCCCGCTTCATGCCGTCCGTTACCGCGCCTTTCACAGCAGTCTCATGGCCGTCGGCGGTCTCGTCGGTCACCGCGTGGAAGCCCACGTCGGTCCTGGGAGGAGCCCCGGGCACGGTGACCCTGACGGGCGCTGAGTACGCCCGGGTGCACGTCACCTCTCCGGTCCTCGGATCGACGGTCTCGATCTCACGCAGGGTGATGTCACCGGCCAACTCGTAGCCCCAGCCGCCGAAGCCGAACACCCTGTTGGCTTCGGCGATTGCGACGTGGCCCTCTATGTAACTGAACGTTTTCCCGCCGCGGCCCTTTCGCTGCGATACCAGGGCCGGGTCGATGGGGCTCTCGAGCTGTCTGACCACCGCCGGGGGCAGGGTGTCCCACCCGAGGTCGTGTCCGTCGATGACGACGGCGGCGTCCCTGTGGACGCCGTTGCCACCGATCCTCGCGTTGCCGTTTGCGCTGCCGTTCCTGCGTGTTCCGTTGAGCATGACTAGCCTCCTTGTGCCAAGTGATGGTGCGGCTTCCTGTAGGAGAGCCGTGAGAGCGGGCCGGGGCCCGCCGGTGGGAGGAAGGTCCCCGTTACCGCCCGGGCATCGGGCGGCGGAGGACCTGTCGGGTGGGGAGGCGCCGCTACCTTGCGGCGCGGGCGGCTGCCCTGAGGGCCCGCATGAAGACGGCCCTGCCGCCGGGGAGGGCCGCGAGATCGGCGACATCCGAAACGCCATCTGGAAGGATGACGGACGCCGCCCTCGGCCCGAGCAGGCCAACAAGCTGGGAGGTGGCCGCGCGGCCCGCCTCGTCCGCATCGAAGGCGAGGAACACCCGCCCGCAGCCCCGAAGGGCTGCCGCGATGCGCTCTGCGCCCTGTGTGCCAAGAGCGGCGCAGGCCGGAAGGCCCCACCCGGCGAGCGCCACCCAGTCGAAGATCCCTTCGGTCAGCACCACCCAGGAAGGGGCGGCGCCGAGCCTCCCGAGTCCAAGCACCGGCTTTGTTCCGGGCAGCGCCTGGAACCTTGGCGAGGCGCCGGGATCGATCGCTCTTCCGGCCATCCATCGCACGATCCCGCCGGCAACGTCGGGTACGACGATCATGCCGGCCAGGCGTTCACCGCGGGCGGTCAGCAGTCCCGAGCGGCTGAGACGCTCGGCGCCGAAACCGGCGTCCTCAAGATGGGACCGCAGCCCCGAACCCGGCGCGTAGCCGAGCCCGAGACGGGCGGCCGCGCCGGCGCCGATGCCACGTCCGGCAAGGTACCTTCGCGCCTCCGGGCTGCGCCTGAGCCGCCCGGCGTAGAACCTCGCCGCTTCCGTGAGCGCCGCCGGATCCCGAACGGGAGCCGGCGCGTCCTTCCGTACCGTGTTGCGCGGTGCGGCCGACCCAACGTCGCATCCCCCGCCAACATCCAGCCTCCGGCACGCCTCCGGCAGTCCGACCCCATCCGCTCTCTGGACGAAGTCCAGGACGTCACCGCCGGCGCCGCAGCCGAAGCACCACCAGCGTTCGGTGTCGCCGTACACGGTGAAGCTGCCCTGGGCCTCTCGGTGGAAGGGGCAGACGCCCTGACGCACCCTGCCCCTTCCGCTCAGCTCCACTCCCGCCGCCTCGACCGTGTTCCCCAGGGGATGACGGCTCTTGAGCGCGGCGAGGTCCACCGGCGCCGAGGTCATCGAGTGACCCCAACAAGGGGCCGCAGTCCCCGGAGGGAGCGCCGCGAGACGACCCTGCCGGGCCGCCACCGCATCCCGATCGTCGCCGCCACCTCCAGCGCGCCGTCCTCCCTTGGAATGAGCGCCGCCGCCCGGCCCGTGCCCTGGCTGTAGACCACGGCATCGCTGCCACCGAACCGGCGCCGCGCCAGGTCCATCCACTCGGCGTACGCCCACCGCGCCTCGCCCTCGGCAGCCTGCCTCGTATCCACCCCTCCTAGCACCGCCAGTGCCCCGTCGAGATCCCCGGTCCGCCGCATCCGCCTGGCGTCGTGCACGCTCCGCGCAACGCTCTGGGCCGGTTGCTCGGCTGGGCTACCGAGCAGGGCGTCCATCACCTTTTCCACAAGCTCCTCGAGGCTGCGCCTGCTGCCCGTCACCGTCTGATTTGTCATTGCCATCGTCGTCATCTGTTCCTCCCTGGGCCGCACCAGCGGCCGTCTCTGATTACCTGCCTCTTTTCGCCTGTGTGAGCCGCAGCACCATGAATGCCGCGTACCCCAGGCCGGCCGTGTTGACCGCGAACAGCTCCAGGTCACCGGTCAGTGCCAGCGGGGCTATCAGCACCGCCGCAACCAAGGACCGCCTCTGTCGCCAGAGGAAACCCGGAATCTTCAGAACCAAACTCAATGCGTGCATATGCACCTCCTCTGTGTGTATTGCCCGTGCCGGCATCCATGGCGCGGGTCATGAATCGAATGGGTCGACTTACGAAGGACACACCTCGCCTGCGCTCGGATGCCTGGCGCATGGGTCGGGGTGTGGTTGGAGAGGGGCGCAGCTCGGCCCGGAGTAGATACCAGGGATAGCTGCGAGGTTACGTGGAAGCGGCGAGCCTAAGACTCAGTCATGGCCCGTCGCCGGTGCGTGCGTAACCAACGGACAGGCTCAGGGAGCCAAGCCGCGGGCATGCGGAACCGGCCGGAGGGCGAAGAGCGCTCAGCCAGCTATGTTCATGTGCGAAAGCGCAAATCGCGCAGCCGCCGTGGTGTCCGGATCGCGAAGGACTGCGTCAACTCCGGTCCGAACGGCGCCGCGTGCGAAGGGCTTGATCACTCCGCGTTCGCGGCGAATGTCCCTGTTGGGAGTCGGTCGGGAGAGCAAGGCTCGATCCCTACTGGCGCACCCGGGCACAGGGACTGCACCCCCAGGTTTCTCGGCGAATGAAACGCTGGAAAGCCAGACAACGGTCCCAGTATTAACCGCCCAAACAGTGCCTGTCAACACTGTTCACAGGACTTCCACAACAGTTGACCATAAAGTGTACAAAACCCTAACAAGTCCACCCGCACAAGGTGTCACCTGAAGTTGCACATAACCTGGCCATAACCCTAAGCACGCGCGGCGCGGCGGTCACCCCCGCCACCGTCCCAGGGTCAATACCCGCAGGACCCGTCGCAGGCGCCGCTTCCGTGCCAGCGCGAGGCGTGTGTCGAGCAGGGCGGCCCTGCGCCAGTTGACCTGACCGGCCCGCCCGAACCCGCGCAGGGGCTCTTTCTCCGGCGGCAGCGTCAGGCCGAAGCGTTCCAGCATCTCCAGCTCCAGGGTCAGCAGCCGCTCCTCGGTATCAAGCCAGGGCAGCGAGCTCCCGGCGTCCGGGTGGTCTGCCCGCAGGCGTCGCCACTCGGCGACCGCGGGCCAGGCGGCGCCGTAGACCTGCTCGTCGCCATCGGCCGGCTTCTCCGTGACGAGCAGAGGGTCCAGCTCCCTGCCGACCCTTCGCCCGCCGGGCTGCGCGGTCCGGGTGGACGCCCCGGCCTCAACCCGCGCCATTCTCTCAGCCAGCGCCCGCAGTGCCCGTCCGTGCTCGTCCCGCAGACCGCGCAGCCCGGTGCCGGCCTCGGCCAGCGCCCGGTCGACTGCGCTCCGCACCTCCCGGGGCGTGTCGCGCATCTCCGCATCCACCGCCTCCATGCGTCGCTCCAGCGCCCCGACCCGTCCCTCCAACAACTCGATCCGCTCTCGCTGCCTCGACCGCACGGAGTCCTCGCCGTCGCCGGGAGCCAGCAGCCGCTCGACCGCCTCGCCCATGCGGCGCGACATCCTGCCGGAGTTGAGGGCGCGGACCAGGGTCTTGTAGTTGACCCCGAGCATCTCGGCGGCCTCCATCTTCCCCTCCTCGCGAACGAGGTCCCGGAGCAGGGACATCAGCCGTCCGCCGTCTCCAGAGCTGCCTCCGTTCCGATCGCCGTCCGCCGTGTGGCCGTCGCTTGGGCTGCCTCCGTCCCGATCGCCGTCCGCCGTGTGGCCGTCGTTCACTCCTGCCGCCGTATGCATATGTTGCACCCTCCGATAGGGCCCTTGCCCCCAGGACTGACGTGATTTCCAGACTTCCCATTTGGGCACTGGTGGGAACTCTGGGCCGGAACACGGGGGTCCGAAAACTCGCTGCCCGATTAGACCTCAATTTCCCTTTTGTCCGGCTGCACACCGCTGCTCCCCGGCGAAAATACAAGTCGGCTACAAGTCCCCATTCTCTGTACAACCCTTTGCCATAGGCAGGGGGTCTCAGCAGGGTATAGCGCACCGACGCCGCTGGGCCGATCGCCTCCGCCGGGGTCACTGCGAGGGCCGGCTGCATCCACTGTGATTGCCCAAATGCGCTCTTCCGCCGGTTTCAGCTCGCCGGTCCAGTTGCCGCTCCACATGCCGCTGACCGGCCAATAGGATCCACCGCTCCCCGGCGAACGGCCCCTTCGTCGACCTGGCGTGACTTCCCATTTGGGCACTGGTGGGAACTCTGGGCCGGAACACGGGGGTCCGAAAACTCGCTGCCCGATTAGACCTCAATTTCCCTTTTGTCCGGCTGCACACCGCCACTCGTCGGCAAAAGTACAAGTCGGCGGCAACCCTCCAATCTCTGTACAGCCCTTTGACATGGATACGGCGACTGTCCGCCCTGGGTGATTAATACGAGCACCCCCTTCCAGAGGGTTAGCAGGGAGCCGGGTCCGCAAGCAGAATCGACCTCCACCGGCTCGTGCAAATGGGCACATTAGTTCTGTAGGAGGAACGAAGAGTGAATCCAGGACCGGCCATCGTGGCAGCGGGGAGCGCCGCGGCAAGGGGTGCCAGGAGACTGGTGCGGCCGGCCGCGGCGTTTGCTCTGGCGTTCCTGCTTGTGATCACTCCCCTGGGTATCGCTCACGCCCAGTCCCCGCCGGACGGGATCGTCCTGGTCAACGCCCATGAGAGCCCGGTAGAGCGGAAGAAGGACGGGCACTTCGTCGCAAGGCCGGTGTTCGACCGGCGCCTGGAGGGTCTCTTCTACGGGATCCGCCACCCCGACACCGGTGAGTGGCTGACGGCCGTGTACCGGGTGATCGGCGGTGAGACCCGGCTGGTCGACGGGTGGCAGTACGAGTGGGAGTACCCGGTGCTCGCCGAACAGCCGGCCCTTGAGCCCGACCGGGCCTACCTGCTGGTGATGCTGGCGGCGGAGACCCTCCCCGGGAACCCGCAGACGGTCCGCGCGCTGGTGCCGGTGTATGAGCCGGGCAGCCTTTGGGAGCGGGTGATACGGGCGATGGACCCGGGCAGGTGGGCCAGGGCGTTCGCCCGGTGGGTCATCGAGGGCGTGCACGGGACGCTGTGCGCCGTGGTCGAGCGTGCGAGCGGGGCTGTCGCCGCCAACTGCGGCGGGAGCTGACCGGCGTGGGCGACATCATCACCGGCACCCCCGCGCACCTGACCTACGACCACGAGCTGGTCAGGCAGGCGTGGATAGCCGTCTGGGCAATCGCATCCGGTGCTCTCGTCGTGATCCTGGGCTGGCTGGGCCTGACGATGATCGTCGCAGAGCATCTCGGGCGGCCGCAGGCGGGATGGCGGGAGCTGGTGCCGCGGCTGGTGCTCGGTCTCGTTGCGGCTGCGACGTCGCTGTGGTGGTGCTCGCTGGTGATCGATGTCGCGGACGCGGTCTCGGGTTTCATCGCGGCGATCTTCGGGCTTGAGCCCGGCGAGCTGCTGCGGTCCTCCATCGGCACGCTGCTCACGGCGGTGACGGCCGGGAGCGTGGGCATGGCCCTGCTGCTGGCGTTCCTCTACCTGGTCTACGGCTTTTTCGTCCTCTATGTGCTTGTCCAGATGCTGGTGCGCCTGGCGCTCATCGACCTTTTGCTCGCCTTGGCTCCGATTGCGCTGGGGCTGTGGATATTGCCGCACACGGCTGGTTGGGGCAGGCACTGGCTGAAGCTATTCATGACTACTGTGTTCCAGCAGGCGGTGCAGCTGATAGCGCTGGCTCTGGCGTTCGGGTTCCTTGCGGACTTTGCGGACATAGGTGCGTTCGAGCCGGTCCAGGACCTTGTGTGGAAGCTGCTGATCTCGCTGTCTTTCGTGTACCTGACAACACGTGTGCCGGCCCTGATGGGAAATCCCGGGACGTTCGATGCGTGGCTTCACACGCTGTACTTCGGGATGTCGCTCCCCGGTTCGATAGTGCGGTCGGCCAGGTCCATCGGGACGGTGGTTGGAGGAGCGATGGGCGGCGGTCCGGCTGGCGCCGGCGTGGGGGCGGTCGTTGCCGGCACGGGGATACCCGCTGGTGCGACCGCCGCCATCCGTTCGATGGCCGACATGTCCACACCCTCGTATGCGGCCGGGGGCGATGCGCCGGCCCCGAGGAGCTCAGGCGAATGACGACGACCAAGCGTGTCAATCAGGTTCGAACCCAGCAGGCCAAAGGAGGAGAGGCGATGTGCGTCTAGAGGTTGTGATCGATGGACGGAAGGAAAGCGAGGAGATGAAACGCCGGGCGGTCTCACCGCCTAGGGAGAGGAGAGCAAGTAATGGGTGATCTGACTCAAACGATCTCGAACATAGTCGGGATCCTCTTGGGCCTTGTTGGAGCGGTCGGTGTCGGGTTCTTCATATACGGGGCGTACCTGTATCTGACGGCATCCGGCGCACCGCACCAGATGGAGCGTGGCAAGAGCGCGATGATGACGGCCCTGGCGGGGATCGTGCTCGCAATGGTCGGTTACGGGGTGGTGGAGCTGGTGATGAACGCGGTGGTCAATCCCGCGGTGGACATCGGCGACGTTCCCAAGCCGAGCGCGGCCACATCCGAGGGCGAGGGCGGAGGTTAGGCATGAACGAGCACGAGGTGCCGACGCACGTCCAGGCAGAGGACAGGGTGATCTTGTGGTTCACGTTCCCTCAGATCGTCGCGATGACCGCGGTGTGCGCCCTCGGGTACGGCGTGTACCGCTACGCGCCTGTAGGGCCGTCTGAGGTCCGCATGGCGCTTGCTGTGCTGTTTGCGCTGTTCGGGATGGCGATGGTGGTGGGGAAGGTGGGAGACAGGCGTCTGCCGGTGGTATTGGCGGACCTGCTCAGGTTCGGTCTGGGGCCCCGGCGCTACGCCGGTCCACCGGCCGACCTGGTCCGCAGCGAGCCGCCCGCGCTGCCTGTACCGGCACATACGGCGCCGTCTGCGAGAACCAGGAAGCTGGAGCCCAGGCGGCGTGCCAGGTTGAGCAGGCGGCTTCGGCGTACGTTCCGTCCGCATGGGTGGTTCGGCAAACGCCGGCGTCGCCGCAGGAGGGACCGCATCCGGGGGACTGACTCAGGGGAAGGGAAGCGTGGCCGGAACAGGCTGTTTCGGACCGAACAGCCCCTGGTTGGACTGGATGGGCGAGGCGTTGCGGCAGGGAGTGTCCGGCGCAGGTGGAAATGGCTGATGGTAGCGGGGGTCGCCGCCCTTTCGGCGGCGGCCCTTGCGGCCATGTCGCTGACCGCGCCGACTCCCGCCTCGGGACAGGAACCCGAGCTGGAGGACATCGGGTTGTGGGATATAGAGAGCGAGATCGAGTTCGAGCCCCGCGAGCCCGTGCCCGGCAGGAGGCTCTACTTCGAGGAGCTGAGGGTTGCCGGTGACCGAGCGCACGTAACGCTCCGGGGGGCGACGGACCTGGAGATCCGGGTGAGGGCCTTTGGTGGTCTGTGGGGAAGGGAGCTTCGGTTCTGGAGCGCGGCGGCGCTGGCAGAGAGGGAGACGGTCTCCTACTCGCTGCCGCTGGTCGGAGACGAGCCCTCGCTCACCTTCTCGTGGGAGGACGGGATAGGGCAGGGCGGTGCGGCAACGATCAGGACCGAGCAGATCCCGTACCCGCTTCCGTCGGTTGAGGGAGAACTGTGCGAGATTGCGGTCACATCCCTGGGCTGGACTCCGGGGCTGGCTACCGGGGTCATCTCCGTCGACTGCGTTACCAGGGTGGATGAGGTGGTGAAGGTATGGACGGCGGTGGGCCATGACCTAATCGGGGTGGATGCGGTCATAGAGTCGACGGTCACGCAGATCACCGGGACCGTCACGGTGACCGACGGTGGCTTCAACCTCACCCTGCCGTTTGCCGAGGGCGAGACGAGCTTCCGGCTTCCGGTGGCGATGGGCGAGGTCATCCGCACGGTGGAGATCGGTCTGGCACTGGAGGCAACACTGGAGGTGCCGATGCCGGACCTGGTGCGACTCACACACCACCCCGCGCGCACCGAGATGCGCACCCAGAGGGTGAGCCTGTGGCGACCGGGTACCGGGAGGACAGTAAGCAGGACGGTCACTGTCACCCACGGAGACGGCACGACCTCCAGCCACGTGATATCTGCGTATCTGTCTGTCCCGGGCGCTGTGGTCACAAGGTACGTGACGATCAGGATCCACCACGAAGAGCACGTGCGGGCTGTGGTGGAGCCGCAGTCCCCGATCGAACGTACCCGGACTGAGACCTTGGCTCTCTCCCAGGACATCGGGGCGGACGCACCGTTTCGCCCCATGGTCTACCCGGAGCCGGATGGGGAGACGCGCCCCGCGGAGCAGCGGCCGGTGACCGCGGCGCAGATGGAGGAGCTGTTCGGATGGCACTGAGACGGTTGACCGCCCTAGTTCCCCTCACATTGGGCGCGCTCACGTCGATGGCCGCGGAACCCCCCGGTGACGCGGAGATGATCGCGCAGTTCGACAGGGTCCTTACCGCCATGGCCTACGCCGCCTCGGGACTGGCGGTTTTCTCGATCGTGTGGGCCGGTTTCGTTCTGATGGCGGAGGGAAGCGATCAGCGCAATTCGGGCCGTGCGAAGGCCGCCGTCGCGGGAGCGGTGGTCGGATTGGTGCTGGTCCTTTCAGCCAAGGGTGTGACGTTCGCCCTGACCGGGGCCATCGGGACCGTCCCATAGATGAAGGAGAACACAAGTTTGAAGCTTCCATTTCGATTCCTGGGGCAGTCCGGTGAGGTACCGGCTTCGGTCCCTGCAGCGCAGCAGGCCGAACCCAAGCCGCCTCCGTCCCTGCCACTGTTCTTCATGCTTTCGCACCTGGAGGACGACGGTCCGGTACGGATCGACGGGGTGAAGGTTGGGGTATGTGAGGTGATGGGTCTTGAGATCGACGAGCCCAAGCTCGGTGCCTTCGCAGGGGCGCTCAATGCCCTGGACTTTCCGCTGCAGCTGCTGGTGCGCCAGCACCCGCCCGGCCTGGGAGGCCTGCGGGCAAAGCTCCGCGAGACACAGCCCGCCGATCTGCCGCCCCAGACCCGGAAGGCAGCCGAGTCCCTGCAGGGATTGCTCGCCGACCTGGAAAAGAGAGACGGCATCCTGGACCGGCGCTTCTACGCTGTCTGCGCGACCGACCACCTCGACGACCTGTGTGGATTGCTAACGAGGTCGGGACTTTCGGTCCATCCGCTCAGGGGACGCCAACTGCGGATGCTGGTCCTGGCCTCGGCCCTGGGAGGCTCTCCGAGGGAGATGGCTGAGGAAGAGCCGGTCGAGATCGAGGTGGGGCGCCGCGAAGTACGCATCGGGGACCGCCTCACCCGATCGCTGCAACTCGGCCGATGGCCCCGCAGCCTGGCTCCCGGCTTCCTGCAGGGGTTGATGGCAGCGGGTGCCCCGATGGACCTTTCGATACACGTCGGAGCCATCCCGGCAGAGCAGGCGGCGCGGACGCTCGAGTGGCAGAAGGTGCGCTTTGAGTCGGCCCACAGCCTTTCGCTAAAGAGTGGCCGGACGATGTCGCCCGAGGCGGAGATAGCTCTCGAGGACGTAACGCGCCTCCGCGACGAAGTGCAGCGCGGGCGCGAGCGGCTGTTCCACGCCTCGCTGTCGGTGAGACTCCATGCCAAAGACGAGGCGTCGCTCAAGGAGATGACCCAGCGGGCGAGGGCGCATTTCGGGGCCACGCTCGGCAATCTCGATGGGTTGTCCCATCGCCAGCGCGAGGGGCTGGTCTCGGCGCTCCCGCTCGGCATGAATGCGGTCGGCGTGTGGCGAACGCTCGACACCTCGTCCGTGGCAAGGCTGTTCCCGTTCTCGCCGCCGGACATGGATACCCGGAGCGGCACGCTGTACGGGATCGACCTTCGGGCGTGCTCGCCGGTGGTCTACGACCCCTTCGACGGAACGCACCTGAACGCAAACACGGCGGTGTTGGCCCGGTCGGGCAGCGGCAAGTCCTTTGCCACAAAGCTCGGCGTAATCAGGGGCCTCACCCGCGGGGTGGTCGCCTACGTGATCGATCCTGAGGGTGAGTACGCGGACATGGCGCGCGCAGCCGGCGGCCGCGTGCTGTCTCCGGGTGTACCGGGACAGGGCATGAACCCGTTTGTGATCGACAGGGGCGACCCCGAGGAGCTCCTCCAGCGCATAGGCAGCCTGCGGCGTTTGATCGAGGTGATGGTGGGTGAGCGTCTCAGCGCAGAGCGAAGGGCGTCCCTCGATCACTGGCTCGCCACCTACTATGCACAGCCGCGTGAGCGCACGGGGTTTCGGGACTTTTATGCCTTCCTCGAGGAGGGGGACCGCGACCTATCGATGCTGCTGCGGCCCTTCGCCACCGGGAGCCTTAGGCATCTGCTGACAGACGAGGGCGACGACCTGCTCGGCAACGAGGCGTTGGTGACGGTGTTCGACCTTCGGCTGCTTGAGCCGGAGCTTCGGCCGGCGGCTGCGATGGTGTGCACCGAGACCGTATGGGCCGCGGCGGCTCAGAACCCGAGGCCCAGGCTGCTGGTGGTAGACGAGGTGTGGTCGATCATGCAGCACCCGGAGGGAGCCGCCTTCATGGTCTCCATGGCCAAGCGCGCAAGAAAACACCGGCTGGGCCTTCAGTTCATAACCCAGGACGTTCAGGACCTGCTCAGCGAGGACACGTCCCGGGCGATTACCGGCCACTCGGGCAGGGCGCTGCTTCAGAACGCGGCCTTCAAGCTGCTCCTGCAGCAGGACGCAGCGGCGATCGGCACGGTGTGCGATGCATTCGACCTTCCCGGCGAGCTCGGCCGCTGGCTGCTGTCGTGCCCGCGGGGCGATGGCCTGCTGCTGGCCCGGGGGAATCGAATCCCCATACGCATCGAGGCGACGGCCGAGGAGAAGGAGGTCGTCGAGTGGCGGCCGGGGTCTCACAGGAAGTAAGCGGATGTCGACCGGAAAGCACACCGGTCGAGAAGGAGGACTGCAGATGAAACCGAACCCACGGACCATCCTGTTCGGAGCCGATCGAGCGGGGAGGACGCCGGTGCTGCTGGCGGTGACGCCTCCGCGTACGGGTGAGCGCACGCTGCTCGGGGTAGAGAACCTGCTCGGGTCGATCGCCGTGCCCGAGCCGTTCTCGCTGGAGATGACCGGCGACGCCCACGGCGTGACGCTCATGACCCGCTGCATGGCGGGCGAGGTGGTGCGGGGGCAGATCGCTGTGCGCTACCCGCAGGCGCGAATCACCGAGGTGCCCGCAGAGGACGACCCGCTTCGCCTGCGCGAAGGTGAGCAGGCCTGGGGCACGACACTGCGGGCGACCGGCCCCGACTACGCCCCGCTTCGCACCTTTAGGGACGATGACCTGCTCGACGCGGGTTCCGACCCGGTGATCGCCCTGATGGGCGCCCTCTCTTCGCTCAACGAGGGAGAGCGCATAGTCGCCAGGCTGCTGCTGCGCTCGCTGGGCCCGGACTGGGCGGAGGTCCACCAGGCCCGCGCCCAGGGCGGAGCGGTGCAGGCCCCGCAGGCCCAGGCCCCGCAGGCAGGCAGGCAACCGGAGCCGACGGGAAGTAACGGCTCAGAGGGCTTGCGGATGGCCGTCCTGGGTGCGGTGGCGTTGGTGGCGCTCAGGGGATACCTCTGGGTCCGGGACGGTGAGATCTGGAAGGCGGTCCTGTTGGGGGTGGGTGTTCTGGCGGCTGCGGCCGTCGGCGGCTGGGCGTGGGCCCGTTTCAGGAGATCGCGCGACCGCGTGTACGATCCGCTCCAGGTGAGGGAGAAGGTCTCGCGGATCGCCTTCGAAGCGGAGATACAGGTGACCGTGATCCTGCCGCACGGCACGGGTCCCCAGCGGGCCGCAGAGCTCCTCGAACCTGTGGCGGCGGCGTATCGCCACTACGACAACCCGGCCGGTGCGAGGCTTAGGGTGAGCAGGGTCAGGCCCATATTGCCGGATGCCTCTCTGCATCCCACGGGCCCCGGGCTGTTCGGAGCGCGCAGCATCCTGGGGGTGCGTGAGGCGGCGTCGCTGTGGCACCCGCCCGGCGCGAAGGACGAGACGCCGCTGGTGGCGCGGTCGGGGGCAAAGGTGCTTCTGCCCTCGTCCCGCGGCGTCAGCGGAGGGGCGCACGTCGGGGACACGACGACCGGTGCGCCAAGGAAGATACGCTTCCCGGCCGACCTGCTCAGGCGTCACCACCTGTACGTTGCGCGCACCCGCATGGGCAAGTCCACGCTGATGCGTCACGTGATCACCCACAAGATGCAGGAGAAGGCGGAGGGCAGGGACGGCGATGCGATCGTGGTGATCGATCCCCACGCCGACCTCGTGGCGGGACTCCTCGAGCATGTGCCTGCCCCGCTCGCCGGTCGCGTGCGGCTGATCGACCTCGGGGACGGCGCGGGGTCTGTGGGCATCAACCTGCTCGATACGCGCGTGTTCGCCGACCGCGACCGCACCGCCGACTCGGTGGTGCGTGTGGCCAGGGGGCTGTGGGAACAGTGGGGGCCCAGGATGCAGTCGATCCTCGAGCACACCGTAAAGAGCCTGCACGAGGCCAACCAGCACGTGCAGGCCGATGAGCAGTACACGATGCTCGACGGCCTCCGGCTGCTCGGCGACGAGGTGTTTCGCGCCAGGGTGCTGGAGAAGGTGGACGATCCCTACATCCTGGAGTGGTGGGGCCGCGACTTCGCCGGCTGGCAGCGTCAGTACCGCGCGGATGCCCTGGCCCCGGTCCAGACACGCCTGTCGTACTACGCGTCCTCCAGGCGCGCTCGGGCGATCCTGGGCCAGCCTCGCTCGACGATAGACATGCGCCGGGTGATCCAGGGTGGGGGCGTGCTGCTGGTATCCACGGCGCAGGGCACGGTGGGCCGTGACGTGGCTGCCCTGGTGGGCGCATCGCTCCTCAACCTGGTGGACGCGGTGATACGCGAGCAGGGGAGCCTTCCGCCCGAGAGGCGCCGCGGAGCGCTGGTGGTGGTGGACGAGATGCAGTCGATGCCGGGTGTCGACTACGAGTCGATGCTCAGCGAGCTCGGCAAGTTCGGGGCCAGCATGGTACTTGCTACCCAGAGCCTTGCGAAGCTGTCGGAACTCTCTCCCACCATGCAGGACACGGTGCTCGCGAACGTAGGGTGTCTTGCGGTCTTTCAGGTGGCGGGGGCGGATGCCCGCAGGTTGGTTTGGGAGCTCGGCAGCGACCGGGTCGCTGAGGACGACATCACGTCGCTCCCGGTCCACCACTGCTATGTGCGTGCGACGGTTGGCTCAGAGCGCATGCCCGCCTTTTCGATGATGGTACGCAGGCCCGAGCCGGGAGACTCCGCCGCTGCTGTGCGCATCAGGGAGGCGACCGCTGGCTACACCCTGTCGGCCGCTGACCTCGCCGCCCGCGATGCCGGTTCCCAAAAGCGTGTCGAACGATACAGGAAGGAGCTGAAGGCCCTGGCTGACGGCGGCGGCGAAACCGAAGATGTGCAGGCCTCTCCAGAGGGCTCCGCCCGGAGGGACCAGCGCTCAAAGAGGCAGCGGGCCGGAGGGGATGAGCGCATAGACGCTCCGGCGGAGGAGGGTAGGGGATGAACGCTTCCCAATGTAAGGGCGAACTGCTGGGGCACCTGTCGCGGATGCCTTTCCTCGATCGTCTCGAGATGGTGTCCATGACCGGCTGGTCCCGAGGCTCGGTGTACGAGGCTGTGCGCGGGCTCCAGGACGAGGGACTGGTTGCACCCGTACCGCACGCCACGGACTTGATAGCCTCGACGGCGAGGTTTCACGTGACGGCCGCAGGGCTCAGGCGGCTGGTTGCGGAGGAGGACATCGCCGAGGCGGAGCTGCTGCACGCACGGCCCGTGTCCGCCCAGTGGCGAAGGCTCCTGCTCTCGCGGCTCGACGCCGTCGCGTCCATTTACCGGCTTGCGTCAGCGATATCGAGTGTGGCGTATCCGCTGGGCATGCGCTGGTACCGGGCGGCTCCGATGGACGCGGCGGTCAAGCTGCCGGACGGGCGCTTCGTCTACGTGGTCAGGCAGGGACGCACGCCGGACCGCACGAGCTTCGCAAAACGCATGTGGAGGTTGTGGGATACGCCTCCGGCCGGTCTGGTCCTGGTGCTGGCTCCGGACGAGGTGCGCCTGCGTCGCACCCTGATGCTGCTGTCGGATGGTCCGGTTCCGGCCCTCGCCGCGCTGGAGCGGGATGCCGTTGGGGCCGGGCCGGGCGATCGGGTGTGGCGTTCGCCCGCTTCGAATTCGGCCGTGGACCTATCGGCGTCCCTTGATGGTGCCCTCTCCGGAGGCCGACCAATGAAGGAGGCTAGAACGTTACGAGCGTCGCTCCCGGGAGACATCGCGGCAGAATCGCCGGGTGGTGACCTACCGGACCACATGCTGCCGGCCATACTGAGGCCGGTCGAAAAGCGCGCCCTTGACGTCCTGTTCGACTGGCCATGGATATCCAGGGGAGATTTGGCGGGTCTGCTCGGGGTGTCGGCAGCCCGGGCGTCGAGAATAGTGGCGTCTCTGGAGGGGTTTGCGCTCGTGACACGTGTTCCCCAGGCGCAGCGCCGTCTCGCGCTCTCCGATCAGGGCCTCGCCGTGCTGGTACGAAGGGACCGAACATCTCTGGGTTTCGCCAAGCGTCGCTGGAGCATGGGGCCGATCGATCCCGAAACGTCGCTTGCCTGGCGTAACGTAGCCGGCGCGAAGAGCCGCCAGCTTCTGCGTAACCTGGCGCATACCGCGGCCGTGCACGGGTTCATGGCCGCGCTGTCACGCCAGGCCAGGGCCACTGGCTGGCAGGTGGAGCAGATCGACCCGCCCACGGGTGCGTCGAGGTACTTTCGCCTCGGGGCCAATTTCAGGTCTGTCAATCCCGACGCCTTCGGGATCCTGAGGAAGGGCGCAGTGACGTGGCCGTTCATCCTGGAGTGGGAGCGTCGCGCAGTGCGCCCGGCGACGATGGCCGAGCGGCTCGCACCGTATCTACGTTACTTTTCGACCCGCCGGCCCATCGACGATCACGGGGTGCTCCCCTCAGTCCTGATCGTGTTCGACGACGAGTTGGCTGCCGCGCGCTTCTTGAGGGTGGCCCGCCGGGAGCTGGACCGGACGGGGATGGAGTTGCCCCTGCTGGTATCCGACAGGGCTGCGGTGGACAGGCTCGGACCGCTCGGACCGGCCTGGAGGAAGGCCGGGAAGTGGACGCTCGGACACGCCCTGCCGAGCGCCTGAACGCCCCGCATGAGCTGGAGAGTTGGACTCAACGGTGGATTGGATGTGGGCTACTTCGAGTGACGTGCGCTGCCGCGGTACCTCCGAGGTCGTGGTTGGTCATGAGGTGTGAAGGGACCGTCATCTGACCGAGAACCTCAGCGTGCGAAATTTGGTTGGCGAACCCACACGCGATGGTCAGGGCCCAGACGATGCCCTATTGCCGGGGGGCGTTTGCCCTGCCAGGAGGCAGTTTCAATGGCTTCATCGTGGTTGAGATCATAGGGAGTGCCCACGTCCACGTCGGTGACGACGCCGTCATCTTGAAGACCGACTCTGCGATTGCCGACCTGCCACGAGGTCGCCTGGATTCCGGGTCCGCTCACACAGGCTGGCGGGTCAGCGAACCATAGAACCTTCTACCAGGTAGGCACAAAGGCTATTCCGGAGAATGGGCCGCCACCCATTTCCGGTCGCTGAGATAGGCGGTCCTCTGTGGTCTCCACGTCGTACTGGCTTTGCAGTCCCACTCAGAACCCAGCGGAATTCCCGAGGAACCGCGAGAACAACAGGGCTGTCTCCGCTGTGGTGGATCGCTCTCCGCGGACGATGGAATGAATCCGGCGCGCTCTCGACAAGATTGCCGCGGCGTGGTCAACTCCGGGTAAACGCACTACAGAGGCGCATCACGGTTTGCCACGCTCCATTCTCGTCGAGTTGACTGGATACGTAATCAGCGTTGAGCAGGTCCTCACTTAGGTACGTGTGGTGCTTTTCCACCCTTTTGTTACTGACGGAAGCTGCCAGCCCTTTTGCATCGGGTCGCCCAGTCGAAGCAATTTCCATGAGGTGTTGACGAACCTCCGTTGGGGACGTGTCTCGCAAGACTAGTGCTGGTCGGTCGATGTAGACTTTAGCGCCTTGCGCGCGGAGTCGTAGCGCTAGGGTGTTCAAAGTTCGATCACCCACCCATGGGAATATGTATGTATCGCGTCCGTGCAGGAACAACGACTCGTTTCCTAGGTTTATGCGCCGAAAGGTCTCCCGGCCTTCCGCTAAAAGTTCTCGCGCAGGACGGTCTAGGAAGATCGGCAGGTCATCGTCCGCGAACACCTGACGCATTTCCTCGCGAACACGATCATGTATCAATCCCCCGCTTCCATGGAATCGCGGGACTAGACCACCAGCCGCACGCTCAAGTCTGACCTCGCGACGTCTTTCGTCTACCCCAACGATCCGCCAACGGCGCCCGGCAAAGATCAGAAACGAATCCAAGACCAACGGGAATGTAACAGGCAGCGTGCCAAGGAGTTTGGCCTTGGCGACGAGGCGCCATTCCTCGGGCGAAGTGAATGCCGCATAGAAGTCGTAGTGATTGACAAGTCGTTCTCCTAGCATATCTAGGACTAGCGTGCCGTCGTGGTTCTGCGTTACCAATTCGTGACCCGCCAGGTCTCGCAGCAACTGGGCAAACATTGACTGGTCCACCGCGTCAAAGGGCCCAGAGGAACAAAGAGCCCTATACGCGTCCACAACCTGGAATCCGCCGTGCTGAGCGGCGAGAGACAGGACTTGCTGGACAAGCGTCGACAGGTGCAGGGCATTCGGCGGCGGGGATTCTACCCAGCGTTGTTGAAGCAACCGAACCATGGCCACAGTCTGGACCAGCGAAACGCGAAGCTGAACATTCGGCGGCGGGTCCCCTACAATCTCGTGCTCTTGAATGTAGATTCTGATCACAGACGGTGCCCCGGGCTTCCTGCCGGAGCGGCCGAGACGCTGGACGAGTGAAGAAACTGAAGACGGTGCTCCGATCTGAGCGATCGAGTCCACAGCTCCTATATCGATCCCGAGCTCCAGCGTCGTCGTCGCAACCACGGTCGCAGGCCGCGTTCCCCTCAGGAACTCCTCGGCATCTTCGCGTATTTCTCGAGACAGATTGCCATGATGCGGCCAGAATTCGTTCGGCAAAGTTGCTCGCTCTGCCCGTCGACGGAGAAGATCGGCGAACAACTCGACTTGCCTCCGTTGGTTGGCGAATACTACATTCGTGCCGCCTCGCAACGTCTCAAAGAGATGTCGCGAGATTTCCAAGTCGTCACCGGTCGCCGAACCGGCGACCGGCCCGTCCGTCTGTCGACCACCGCTGCCTTGGTCAGCAGACTCAGTGGGCGCTGAGGGGCGAACTCGTCGGTAGCCGCGAACCAGCAATTGAACCTCTCGACCCAGCTCTGTGGAGGCGATCTGCTCGACCTGCTCGCCGCATCGTGGCCGCAGAAACTCCGCTGCCAAACCGGGGTCACCCAAGGTGGCTGAGAGCCCTATGCGGGAAACTCTTCTCTGGGCAGCTAGCTCGATTCGGTGCATCAGCGTTTGGAGCTGCCTCCCGCGTTCCATTCCAATGAACGAGTGCAGTTCGTCAATCACGATGAACCGAAGGTGCTCGACGATACGGGGGATCGCCGACCCACGCGTAATGAACAATGCTTCCATCGACTCCGGCGTGATCAGCAGCGCTCCTCTCGGTCGTTCAACGAATCGTCGCTTCACGTTGACATTTATGTCCCCGTGCCAGGGCGTCACAGGCGAGCCAACGCACTCAAACAACTGTTCGAGGCGAATGCGCTGGTCGTTGATCAGCGCCTTTAACGGTGCGATATAGACGACTCCGAGCGAACAGCTGGCCTTGTCGATCAGTGCACTGCAGATCGGCAGGAATGCCGCCTCAGTCTTGCCAGACGCAGTCGGGGAGGAAATCAGAACGTCAAGTCCCTTTAAGATCGGAGCAATTGCTTGCTCCTGAACATCACGCAAATCGTGCCACTGCTGCTGCCAAATCCAGCGCCGGATCGGCTGAGCCAACTGGTCGAACGCGGAAGACGATTCATCGGGCATGGGCGGACGTATCGGAAGAAGCCTTAGAGGCGGAAAGAGACGAGCTCGTCATCGGGAGAGCTCGCCGAAGGTGCGTTGAAGGCGCCCGTGATCGCGGAGTCCCTCTCCTCATCGAGATTGACGGCGCCGATCAGGTCCGTCCACGACGTGTCCGGATTCTGTTCGAGGATCATGAGCAGCTGAACGAACGCGCGAATGGTAGTTCGCGGCGTTCGGAAATACGCTGCACCAATCCTGTTCGAACAGTGATCCATGAATGCTTGCAGGGCTTCGTCAGGCAGCACATGGGCCCCTGGATCACTCCCAGCATGGACATCGCGCAGCTTTGTGAGGACGACGAATAACTCCTCCGCGGTAAGATTCGCCAGCCTGAGTACGGGTCCCGAGAAGTCTCGTACGGCGGCCGAGGCGAACATGTTCTCGCTAAGCCTCGTCTGCAGCGCTTCGTAGCTATAGAGCCCGCGACGCGTATCGGTGAGGAATTCGGGCGTTCCCGCCATCAGGAATCCGAGATGAGAGACTGATCCCTGGAGGCAATCGTTGAGAATTCGGAGAATCTGTTCGTAATTGCTGTTCCGGGCCTGAGTGTTTGCCAGTTTGTAGAGGTTCACCATTTCGTCAAATGCGACGACTAGCCCGCCGTACCCAGCGAGACGAACGAACCGCGCAAGCAACTTCAGCCGATCGTAGATGTTGCCGTCATCGACGATCGTACGGACGCCGAGATCGCGTCGAGCATCCGTCTTCGTAGAGTATTCGCCCCTGAGCCAGCGCACTGCCGATGATTTCAGTTCGGCATTACCCTGATCATGACCGCGCCAGTACGCCGCTACCACGGTTGCAAAGTCGTACCCGCCGACAAGCTCAGACAGGCTTACCAAGTGCCCATGGATGACGTCTTCAGTATCTGCGCTGGTTTGGTGTGCCGTCTTTTGCGCCTCTCCAATGAAGCGCTCGACTACAGCAGTAAGTCCGCCTCCATCGGGGTTGGTGCGCGTGCTGAGATTGCGAGCAAGCTCCGTATACAGGCTCCGAGCTTGGCCCCCAGTCGCAAAGATGCGCCGGTCAGGTGTGAGGTCGCCGTGCATAGCGACCATCTGTTTCTCCAAGGCAGCCGTACGTATCAAGTGCAGAAAGAAGCTCTTTCCGCTGCCGAACTCGCCGATCACGAACCTGATGGCCGACCCACCGTCGATTACGCGGTCAAGATCGCCGAGTAGCGCTGAAACTTCGTTCGCACGCCCGACCTGAACGTGTTGCAGCCCCCGGCGTGGCACGACGCCAGCGGCCAACGACTGTAGGATCGCATCGCGGTCTCGTGGGCGGATCCTTGAGCTAGGTGGCATTGAGCAACTCCTTAAGGGCATACTCATTCAGATCAAGCGGATCGTCACCCTCAATTAGTGGTTCGTCGCAAAGCTGAAAAGCGACGTCGTTGATTGTTTCGATGGCGCCAGCCGGCAGTAGACCGAACTTAGCCGCAGACTGTTCGAATTCACTGACCGGCCAGTAGGGACGCTGCGCCAAGAACTGCACGAGTCCAACATGTGCTGGATCCAGTGGACCGCCAGCAATGTCCGTTGTCGGCGAGGTGCGGTCGTATTCAACGTCCGCGATGTCGGGCTCGGTAGGTTCCGTATCCGTCGGGCCTTCAAAGATTTCCGTCAGCAGGTCCGAAACTTCGCGAGTCGCCTTCATGACTTCGGCGATTCGTTCCCGATCCAGTTCGACTCCGTCGGAGTCCAAGATGTCTGTAGAGGGCGACAGGGGAACCCTATAGCGTTTCGTATCGTCCGGGACGATCACGGTGACCGGCGCGGAGGCCAACTCGTGAATGTTGCGATGAAGTTGTTCTGTGTCCAAGCCAATTAGCTTGTACACCCGGTTCAACACCCTGATCTCATCTGAGCTGACACTGCCGTCCGCACCCGCAACCGTGACCACAAATCGCGCGACCAATTCGCGGTCCGACGGCTTGAGCGTTTTCATACGTGATTTCATCCTATTGAGGGACGGTGGTTCGATCAGCAGCCATTGCAGGTGGGCGCGGAGATGTCTCCGATCTGCGATTGGCAATTCCAATGACTGTTCTAGATGCGTCTCCAAGAGACGTTCTTCATCCGCTGTCACGGTTCCGTCCGCGGCACCAACGGCGGCCCCCAAATGCAAGAGAACGGTAGCGGCCTGATATCTGCCACTAGGCCGGGAGTGTTGATCCGGCAATCGAAAGACGGCTGCATATTCGTGCTTCGAAAAATTGATCTTCGAGTAGCGAATATCCGGGGCGATGCCAAAACCCAAGCGCTCAAGTAGTTGAGCGAATGATGTCGCCTCTCTCAACGAAAATGCGTCTTGACTCTGCGTCGGGAAACCGGCGACCAGATCGGGTACGGCGATGGTTGCCGTGTCCTTCCCAGCAAGGGCCGACTCAACCCTCTGAAGAAGATCGCGGAGCTCGGTTGACTGTCTCTTGCCGACAAGCTCGAACGGTAAGAGCGAGATGGCGCTGAGACTGTCACGGTCGCGGTGTTTACCGACCCAGCGGCTGTATGGGTCAAGCTCATCGGTGATCGCCTCTGCCAATTTTTGCAAACTTCGAATTGGCCGTTTCAGTCGGGTGACATCTGGCAATTTACCTGTCCCGAGTTTGACTGGATAACTGAAACTGGCGCTGGCAGGGCGATAAGAGTGCGCCAACGGCGTCTTGTTACGGGGTATCTTCATGCCTGCCCCGTGCACCTCGTGATACCGCAACTTAAAGAGATCGTTGAATTCATCGGGGCATCGAATTGCTGCCGTTCTCAACGAGATCTCGGGATGGAGCCGGAGCCAAGACAAAGCCCACGATGCGGGCAACGGGTCACCTGAAGCGACTAACGAACCCAGTGCAAGCTTAACTTCAAGTGGAAGTTCCCAGCCTTGTCGGATGAGAGGCGGTTCCAAGCCCGAGAAATCCATGTCTACCCGCAAACAATTGGCGAGCGAGAGAAGTCCTCTGGCGTAGCCACTGAACGAGCCGTTCTCTCCATATAAGCCGAGCAATCGCTCGACTTCCGCGATCAACGCGCCAGCTTCTTCGCCGGTGATATCGGCATGTCCGATGTCATACAGGATTCGTCGTTCAATCCCGTAGAAGAACAAGAATACGTACCCAACATATGCTCCGCCTGGCCGGCCCTCGGCGAGCCAGTCAAGGTAGGCTGCTCTGGAGGCGGGTGTGATTGCGCTATAGGACGGCCAGTACCCCATATGTCGCCCTTCAGTGTCAGGCGAGCGATTGTCGACCGGGAGGCTGGGATCAATCAGTGCAGGATCAACGGTCACGTATTGCGACACGCTATTGAGTGAACGACCCACGTAGACCATTCCGTCTGGGAGTCTTCGGCCTTTGACCGTGATCGAGTCACCAACCTGAACCCATGGATCCTTCCCCCTGTGTTCAGTACAGCTTGTCGGCTTGACCGGAGAGTTTCGTCCGTGCCCGGTCTTACCTAGCGATGCACGACGACTCTCGAGAAGGGAAGGTTCTGGTACTGCAGGAATGTCTGATTGGCTGCGCCCTTCGTTCGGCTGTCGTTTTGGACTACTAGCATCCTGGTGAGCGACCGCATACTTGGACACGAGGTCGCGTATCAAGCCCACCAAGCTCATTTAAGCCGCAGCAGGGCGGGCCCACTGCTGCTCAAGCCGTGGAGAAAGATGACTTTATTGCCCAGCGACTGATCGCCATGATTCCGAGCCAGTGTCCTGATCGCCCAGGTGAACGCTGAGAACGTATCGGCGCCGGCGACATTCTTCGACCAGTGCTGTCCTTCCGCGCGTTCACTGCTGGCCGGAGCGTTCGCTCAACGTGGTTGTAACTGCGTGCCCGTTCCGTCGCCATCATTCCACCGTAGTCTGTCAAGCAAAAGAGACTCAACCATCCAATTAGCGTTCCGGCCACGACAAGGAGGTGACCAACACCCACAACGTCGCGCAACTCACCATCATGCCGATAACGCCGGCCAGAACGATCAGCCTCTCCCTGGAAGTCACGATCACACAAAGGGCTGACAGAACAAGGAGCCTCTTCGACCTGCCGAGGAGGCTCGCATAGCCTCCCGTTCCTCTATCTAACGGTCTGCGTAGGTTGAAACGGCCCTAAGGCTGTCCCGGCAACAGGAATCCTAGCAACGCCAGCCCTGCGTTACAATCTCCCGGCAAGAGACCATGGGCACCAAGAGAAAAAAGAAGAAGGATGAAGAGGACCTGCGCATCGACGCCACTCCAGAGGAGCTTGCAGCAGCAATCCTGCAGCAAGGGGCACCCAAGCAGTAAACCAAGCAGGTGGCTGAGTCTAAGAGGGACTACCCATCCAGCAAGAGCCAAGCACCCTAAACAGGAAGCCCACGCAGACAGAAGGAACTCAGCACATCATCACAAAGCAAAACGCAGCTGCCATCCTCTTTTTCTGCAGCGCATTCACATGCGCCGTCCTGTTAATCAAGCTTCACGATCCTCTAGCCTACTCCGCAGCTGGCCTATCAGCCTTTGCTGTCGCAGTCCTCGCATACGGATCAGACTAAGCAACACGGCAGTACCCAAAAAGAAAACTGCCGTAACTGTCCACCAGACCCACTCCGGCCAACTCTCCAAATCGAACATCACAAGCTCCTCCAATGCAACCGCGCGTCACTCAAAGTGATAGGTTCCCGTTGCTCCGGTACCGCACCAGCGACAGGGAACTGGTACGGCCCACGCGTTTGTTGCCGCCCTTGTATGTGAGCGTACTGGTACCAGACTGACTACCAGTGAAAAGCTTGGCGTTGAGGCCGCCCCGGTGAGAGCGCATTTCGGCTGATGACCTCAACGGCGGTTCAATGCCAGTCGTGTGCGGCCGGCATCGGGACTCTTGTATCTATGGTCTCGACGTCGGAGACGACGATGCTGGTGGTGCCGTCCCACCGGGAGACGGCCCCCCTGGCCTGGATCACTCGGCTCCGCAGCTTTCGGCGACACCGGTCGAAGACCTGTGGCCAGAGGATGAGCTGGACGTCCCCGGTCTCGTCCTCGATGGTCACGAACACAGTTCCGTTCCGTCCCCGCGGGTGTTGCCTGGCGACGGGCCAGCCGGCCACGAGGACCTGCTCGCCGTCGCGGCGTCTCTCCACGGCTGCGGTGGGCAGGACGCGGTAGCCAAGCGTTGGGCGCACGAACTCCATCAAATGCCCCGTGGGGTATATGCCCATAACCCTGTACTCACCCGCCATCCTCTCGTAGGCGCTGAAGTCGGCGAACTCGGGAACCCCGTCCTCCATGGACGCGGGCAGCGCCCTCTGCCCATTGCGTTGGGGGAGTGTGGACAGTCCGGCGTCCCACAGTGCCTCCCTGCGGTTGGGTGTGATGGCATCAAAGGCCCCGGCGATAACCAGCGACTCGGCGGCCTTGGGTGGAAGGCCCGTGCGGCGGACCAGGTCACCCGCACCGGAGTAGGGGCCGCCGCGCTCGCGCTCTGCGACGATTGTCCCTGCCGATTCGGCCCCGACGTTCCCTATGAGCTGAAGGCCCAGCAGCACCGAGCCCCCGTCTGGCACGCACCGCACCCGGCTGCGGTTGGCGCAGGGATTGAGGAAGGGCACGCCGAAGCGCCGGGCGTCCTCCTTGAGGGTCTCCATCGGATAGAAGCCCATGGGCTGGTTGTTCATGAGAGCGACGAAGAACTCCAATGGATGATGGTGCTTTAGCCAGGCCGCCTGGTAGGCGGTGACGGCGAAGGCGTGGGAGTGCGACTCTGGGAACATGTAGTGGCCGTTGATCTTCTCGAAGATCTTCATCGCCACATCCTCCGGAACGCCGTTCGTCTTGGCTCCCTCAAGGAACCGCCGCCGGTGCATGGCTATGAGGTGCTCGGCGTTGGGCCTGGTGAAGGCCCGCCTGATCTCGTCCGCCTGCGCCGCGGTTATGCCGGCGACATCCATGACGAGCTGGACGACCTGCTCCTGCCAGACGATGATGCCGTAGCCGCGCTCCAGCGCCCGCCTCTCGAGGGGGTGGTCGTACCCCCACTGGGCCCCGCGGCGATAGCGTTCGACGAACTGCGATACGGCGCTGCCCTGCACACCGACGCCGGGGCGTATGAGCGCGACCTGATATGCGAGGTCCAGCAGGTTGCGGGAGCGAAGGCGCTGACCCATCTTCAGCTGGGCGGGCGACTGCAGCAGGAAAACCCCCTTGGACCTTCCGGCGTTGATCATGTCGTAGACTGCGGAATCCTCCGGGTCTATGGTGGCGAGGTTGGGCCGCCTTCCATCGCGTGCTTCGATCAGGTCCAGCGCCTCATCGATCTGGTCGAGGACGGGAAGCGAGAGCAGGTCGATCTTTGCGAACCCGGCGTCGGCGACGCTGTCCTTGTTCCAGTCCATGATGTAGCGCCCGTCGGTGGCCCCGGCTCGGATGGGGACCATCGCCGGGATGGGGGAGTCGCTGAGGACCATGCCGCCTACGTGCTGGCCCAGGGCCCTTGGGGCGTGCATGAGCTGCGGGGCGAGCTGTGCCAGGTCTCTCCATCCCGGAGCGTCCACCCTGTCCCTGAATGCGGGGAGCGCGAGCATCTCCTGCCGCAGCAGGGCGCCGTCGCGTGACTGGATCTGCTTGGACAGGCTCCGCAGGTCCTCTTTCGGGAGGCCGAGGGCCTTTCCCAGGTCCTGGATGATGCCCTTTGCCGAGTAGGTGGAGACGGCCCCGGCGAGTACTGCGAACTCCGGTCCGAAGTGTGCGTGGACCCGGCGTATGAGCTCGTCGCGCAGCGCGCGGGGGAAATCGAGATCGATATCCGGGAGCATGCTCATGTCTTCCGAGATGAACCGCTCCAGGGTGAGATTCCAGCGCAGGGGATCGACGTGACTGATGCCGATCAGGTACCCGGCGAGCAGGGCCACCGAGGAGCCCCTTCCCCTTCCCGGGGGCCTCTCCTCGAGCGGCGTCTCGGGATCCGCCAGCCCCCTTTTCTCCATGATCTTCTGCGCGAGCAGGACGATCTCGCGGTAGAGGAGCAGAAAGCCGGCGAGGTTGTGCCTTCGGATGAGCCCGAACTCCTCGTCAAGGCGCTGGTCCACGTCCGGGGACATCGAGCCGTAGCGCCGTACTGCGGCCTCGTCGCAGAGCCGCCGCAGGTATGTGTCGGCGGTGAACCCGTCGGGGACGGTCGGGTCGGGGAGGGTGTAGCCGAGATCGGTGGCGAGGTCGAAGGAGCATCGCCCGGCGATCCGCATGGTGTTGGTGAGTGCGTCGGGCCGGTCCCGGAACAGCCGCTCCATCTGGGCTGGGGATTTGAGGTGCAGGTGGTGATTGGGCCTGATGTGGGGCAGAGCCCGGTCGATCGTGGTGTTTCGCCTTGCGGCGGCCAGCGCGTGCTGGAGACGGTAGCGCTCGGGCGAGTGGTAGTGGACATCGTTGGTGGCGACCACCGGGGTCCCCGCCTCGTCGGCGAGGGCGGTAAGCTCGCGGTTGCGCCGGGTGTCGCCGGCAAGGAAGTTGCGCTGGAGCTCGACATACACCGAGTCGGGTCCGAACCACTCCATGTAACGCCTGAGCAGGCCGGCGGCCTCATCCCTGCGGCCGTCCAGGGCCAAGTTGGCGAGCCGTCCGTCGCGTCCGCCTGTGAGCAGGACCACTCCCTCAGTGTGCTCTGGCAGGTGGGCGGGATCGAGCCTGGGCTCCCTTCGGTCGACGGCGTTGGCCAGGGTGAACAGCCGTGAGATGTTGGAGTACCCCTGCCGCGTCGCGGCCAGCAGGACCAGGCGTGAGCTATCGGTGAGGGTCAGTTCGCCCCCGGTGATCGGCTGGATGCCGAGGCTGCCGGCGAGGCGGGCGAACTCCAGGGCCCCGCACAGGTTCGTGTCTGTGAGGGCAAGGGCGCCGCATCCGTGCTCGCCTGCGCGTGCCAGCAGCTCGTGGGTGTGTGAGGCGCCCTTGCCGAAGGAGTAGAAGCTCGCTGCGTGAAGCTCGACGTAGTCGGCGACCATACGCGGATGCCCGTCCCTAGGCGCCCTGGCGGTACCAGTTGGGCTCGGCATGGTCCCGGAACAGGGTGAGCCCAGTACCGTCGTCGAGGCGCACCCTGTGGTAGGTGCGGGCGATGGGTCTCGGCATCCACCAAAGGTCGAAGCTCCACGTGTCCTCGACATCTGCAACTTGGCGCCAGCGCCCGCCCGTGCGCACGGCCTCGGGCCGGTGGTCGGACCCCTCCCGGACCGCGACGGAGGCGGGCGCCGACAGGGACCCGATGTCCTGCCTCCCCGTGGGGTCTATGGGCACGCGCAGTGCGCGCATCTCCGGGGCCGGATGCCAGGGTGCCACCTCGACCACCCGGTAGAGCGCGTGGCCGCCGTTCATTCGGCTCCGTACCCGCCGATCGACCTCGATGAGCCTTCTCTCGCGCCTGTCCCGAGCCTCCTCGATCAGCCCGAGCTGCAGTCCCGACTCGCCGGTCAGGTCCGCGAGGGTGAGCGTGACCTCCTCCACGGGAGCCTGGGGATGGTCCGTCTCCAGCCCGCCCCTTACGACGCGGGCGGCATGGTCCCATCTGCCCGCGGCCTGCTTGAAGCGGAAGGTCCTCTCCCAGGTCGCAGCCCGGTGGAGGTGGCACTCAAGGGCCGCTCCGCCCGCGTACCGTCCCCGCATGTCGGGACGCGAGTACGCTCTCTTGAGGAGGGAGTCGACCGCGACCGAGAGCACCTCGATGGAGGCGGATGAGAAGGGTAGGGGAGTGTGCTCTGCGACGGTCTCCTCGTGCTTGAGCGGCACGAAGGGGCTGTCGTCGATGCCTCGGGAGAGCTTCCAAGCCCTCCCGCCCGCGGGTCCGAACTGGTCGACGAGTGCGCCCTGCCTCATGGAGGCCACGTCGCCCATGGTGCGCAGGCCGAAGCGCCGCAGGCCCGACCTTGTCCCCGGTGGGACGGGCAGCAGGTCTATGAAGTGTGGCGCGAGGAAGGCCCTGGCGTCTGCGGGTACCCGGCGGGCCCCGAGCTTCCCTGCCGTTCTGGCTGCCACCAGGGCAGGGAACTTGGCGTCGGCGACGCCGATGCGCGGCGCAAGGTCTGCGGGTACGGAGTTGAGCAGTGCGCAGACGACCCCGGCCTCGCCGCGGTAGAGCTTTTCCAGGCCGTCGAGGCGCACGTAGGAGGTGCCCAGGTCCGATTCCTCGACGCGGTCGGAGACCGCCTGTAGAGATGTGAGCATCCGTCGAAACGTCCTGCGGTACGAGGGCTCGTCCGCCTCTATGACCGCGGTGTCCGCATGGCGGGACAGGGCCTGCTCGAGGGTCATGTCCGTGATCACGCCCGATGCGGCCGGAAGGGAGTCGACGACCAGGGGCCTGCCGCCCGTGCGGTCGACGATGATGGCGGGTCTTTCCGCGAGGTGCGGCTGTCGTCTCAGCTCGACCTTAGCCCGCAGGTGGGTGACGAGCACGCAGGCGACCCTCAATGCCCCTCCTCGATTGAGGGAGTCCGGTGTGACCGGTGACGGAGGATGGCAGGGAACATACGTGCTTGCCTCAAGCGGCCGGTTGGTCTGGGTGGGCCGCCAGTGCCGGACCCGCGGTGTCTGAGTGGCGCTTGTCGGGAGGCCAACTGTCCCGGCGGCCCCGGACGGTCGTATGGGTCAGTGAGCGGCTCTGGACCTGCCCCGCTCGGTCAGCGCTATGCCTCGGGCGATGCCGGGGACCCGCGTCAGGTACCCCTTCTCCCTCAGGTGCCCCAGTTGGTAGCTGGCCACCGAGGTGCTGGAGATGTCGCAGCCGGCGGCGATCTCGCGAACGGTTGGCGGGTACGGGTTGCGGGTCGTGAAATCCCGGACGAACTCCAGGATCCGGACCTGCCGTTCGGTGAGCTCACGTCGCGGTCGGCGGATCTTGGCGGCAGTCCTGGGCATGGGCAGTCCGTGGATGACCCTTATCTGTCCGAACCGGCCGGGAGTGATGCCCAGGCGGCTGGCGATCTCGGCCTGGGACAGGCCCTGTCGGATCAGGTCGGCGACCTCCCTGACACGGTCAGGACGTTCAGTTCTTTGGAGTGGCATAGCTATCTGCATATTGCGACTCATCGGCGATGTCGTGTCAGATGGGCGTACCCCCCAACTCGATCCAAGCCCACGGGCGGGAGGCGAGCTACAGGCCGATCTTCGACTATCCTCCTCGTGTGGTTGAGCCCGGTTGGACTAGCGAGGGGATGATATAGAACTATAGTTCTGTTCGTCAAATTGACAGAGAGGGCACCAACTACAAAACAGGGCCTGACCGCGGACATCGTGGAACTGGCGAGGCTGTTTCAGAGTTGGCTGTCGCAGGATCAGGCGTCATGGGACCGCTGATGCTTCCGGACACTGGACCAATTTACGTCGATGCCAACGGCTTCATCGACAGCGTGGGGCACCTCGAAACTTACCAAGCCTCACAAAATCAAGAACCCCCGTGTTGAGGTTCACGTCGGGTGTGTAGTCCCGCCGCTGTCAATGTATCAGCCCGTCCGTTGAGCCTCATGGATGGCTGCTGGCCGTCATGGACGAGTACACAAGGGAGTGCCTGGGCGATCAGGGCTGGGCGGAGCATCAAGTCCTCGGACGTTATCGAGACGTTGGCGGAGTTGATGACGGCAAGGGGAGTTTCCGAGCACACCTGTTACTGACGAGTATCGTATCCCGACGGTTTCGCACAAGCGGCCGGCTCCAGTGAGGCAGCGATGGCCGCAAATGCCATGGCTAAGAATGCTCTGATCAAGTGTACGAGGCGGGGATTTGCTTGCTTGGGTACGGTGTGTCGCGCCACAGGTAGCCGCTGGGAGGGTCCTCTGTACGATCCTGGCGAAGTGATTCGGTGTGCCGACCGCTCCTCGGAGCGGTTGACGCACACTGCGCCTGTGGTCAGGCGAGTTGCGGCTCGGCGATGAGCAGGTTGGCGAACCCGAGCAGCAGCCCCAGCCGCTGCCGGTTCTTGTCAAGACCCCGGTAGCGGACCCTGGAGTAGCCGAAGCGCCGCTTCACGTAGAGAAACGGATGCTCCACCTTCGCCCGCAGCGACGCCAGCCGGCGCTCCGCCCGCGCCTCATCACTTTCGGGCGCCAGCCGACGCCTGCGTCCGGGCCCCATCGCCACCCGCCACCGCATCCCCGACCCCGCGTGCTCGGCTCGTTTGTCCACGCCGCGGTAGCCCGCATCCCCGCATGCCTCCGTCTCTCCACCGTGCAGCAGATGATGCGCCTCCGTTACATCGGGCACGTTCGCGGCCGTCGTGTGCAGGCTGTGCACCACACCCGTGGCGGCGTCCACCCCGATGTGCAGCTTCATCCCGAAATGCCACTCGTTGCCCTTCTTGGTCTGGTGCATCTCCGGGTCGCGCTCACCGCTGCGGTTGTTCGTCGATGACGGGGCAGAGATGATGCTGGCGTCCACCATCGTCCCCTCCTGCAGCCGCAGACCCTGCCTGGCGAGGTGCGCGTTGATCGTCTCAAACAGCTCCGTTCCCAACTCGTGGCGCTCCAGAAGGTGGCGGAAATTGAGAATCGTCGTCTCGTCCGGAATCGCCTCGGCCAAGCTCAGGCCGGCGAAGCGACGCACCGACTCTGCCTCATACAGAAGATCCTCCATGCCCGGATCGCTCAGGTTGTAGCACAGTTGCACGCAGTGAATGCGCAGCATCACCGCCAGCGGGTAGGGCCGACGTCCCCGACCCGGCTTCGGATAGACGGGCTCGATGCGCGCTTCCAGATCCTCCCAGGGAACCAGTGCGTCCATACGTTCGAGGAAACGCTCACGGCGCGTCCTATGCCTCTTGTACTCGAACTCCAGGGTCGCAAACGTCGGCTGATGCATCAGGGCACTCCTTCGGCTCTCGTCACACAGATCCTACCGAATCCCCAACCCTGAGACTTGTTCAGAGCATTCTTAGCGCCGAGGGCAGGTAGAACACGCCGATCGAGAACATCCCAACGGCGCAGAAGGCCAGGAGGGCCAGCGCGGGTATCCACAAGAACACCTTACGTCTTTTGTGCCCGGCCTCAGTGGACCTGATGATCAACAGCGCCAGACCCGACAGCAGGACGGGGACAAGTAACAGCCAGAGCACCCACAGGCCATTCCGTTCCACCAGCGTAGCAGTCTGCCTCGTTGCGTAGGTTGCAGTCCCACCGGGTGTCGTGGGGGTTGTGGATACGCCCTGGTAGACAGGTCCGAAAGCCATCCAAAGCCCGGCAACCCAGGCCAAGGCGTGGGCCGCCCAGACCGATATGGTCGTGGCGCCAATGCGTTTCAGAGTACGTGTAGGCCCTCGCAGCTCAACCGAATCGCACGACTCGCAGATTTTCTCCGGGCAGGTCTCCCTTGAGGAGTGCGGGCATCGATTCAGGATCTGCGACAACGCCTAGGGCATCGACTAGGGCGAATCCGGTGCCTCGTCCTCGGCCAGGTTGTCGCAACCCACATCATCGTGGTGAACAGCAGATGGTTGTAGCAACGCGAGGTGGCCTCCCTAGAGTAAGCGTCTATTTCCTGGTCGCCGACTCCGCCGTCCCTCAGGGCGCGGCTCGTGCACTCCAGGATGCTGTCGGCGTTCCAGTCCTCTCCCGCCAATTGGACGTGTATGTCCGGGTATCGCACTTCCATGGATTCTCCTCCTCCATCTTCGCCAACTTCACGAAGCTCGCTACGGAGGCCCGGCCGGCCGCGAACCGCGCTCGGAATGGGCCCCCATTCTCCTTGGTTAAGTTCGCTATTTCCTTCACTCCGTCATGGGAGGCGGCTAAAGCCAAGCCATCTCGTCCGGCACCCGGAAATGCTCCGCCAACTCCCACACGTCGGTAGGCCCCTCTGACAAAGGCACCCTCCGGGTTGACGGGAAGGGCGCGGCCGAATTCCTCGGATACCCGCTCGTACAGGCCGCCCAGGCACGTGTGGCCGGGTATCCACAGGTGGTTGTCCGACTACGGCAGCCTGTGAACGATGGCTTGGGCAGTCGCACGGCCGCGCTGGCCGGCCAGCCCCGTATGCTGTAACCGTAATGCGCTATTGGCCCGGACATGGTCAGTCCAACTTCATTGGAGCCTGGAGCGCGATGACCTTTTCGGGAACCCCGAAGTAGTCGGCCAACTCCGACGAGTTGGTCAGGCCCCGGTCGATCGCCTCCTGCGTGTCCAGCAGGAGGGCTCGGGCGAAGTCCTCGGCCTCCCGCTCGAACTTGTGTGCGAGACCGGTGTGCTTGCGTATCCACAGGTGGTTGCCCGGATGCATCAGCTCGTGCCCTATGGCGTGGGCCATAAGCCAGCGACTCCATTCCGGCTCGGACCGCAGGGCGATGTAGATGACGCCGTCCGTCTTCACCTCCTGTAGCTTGCGCCAGGGCCAACGCTCTATGTCAAGCTCGAGGATGTCGGCAACTCCCTGGGCGTCGACCCGGCCGTGAAGCCTGAGCTTGCGGCGGAGCTCCACGGCCCGGCGCTGGGCACGGTTCATCATCCATCCTGCTTTTTCCTCCTACGGCGGTGTCGCACGTATTTGATGAACTCCTGGATCTCCTCGAGGTCCTCGATCGGAAGGCCGCCGACGGCGTCCCTGAAAGACACGTCCGGCTCCTTGAGGAGCTCGGCCTCGACGACGTCCGCACCGAGGATCCAGTCGGTGCTGACCGCGAAGCGATAGGCGAGTTCGACGAGGTGGTCGGAGTTGGGCTTCATCATGCCTGCCTCCCAGCACCACACGGCGTGAGAGCTGACGCCCAGGAGTTCGCTGACCTGCTTTTGAGTCAGGCCGGCCTTGGCCCTGGCCTCTCGGATGCGGGCGCCTATGTTCTTCCACTTGTAGTCTCTATGTCGGGTCACAGTTGTTGGGGAACTCCCTTGGCTGGGTACTTGCGCTTGAGCGGAGTAGAACATCCGGTCTTGCCATAACGCAAACCTTACCATAAGATATGACACTAAGCCGAACTTAGAAGCAATCTGGGGGATCAATTCGCAACATGTCGCGCACGGGACGGCCGATGGTACTTCTCAAGAGCCAGGTCATCCGGGCTCGTCTGGCAAGCCAGCATCGGTCCCAGACCTGGCTGGCCGACGAGGTTGGGATCAGCCGCGGGTACCTATCGAGACTGCTCACCAACGGTCGTGCGCCCTCCGGCCGGATCCGGCGCCGGATGCAGGAGGTCTTGGGCGCCGGGGAGTTTGAGGAGCTGTTCGCCCTGGAGCACGCTGCATGAAGGCCCGCCGCCTGTTTGAGAGTTTCTACGACGATTCGGGCGTTGTCGTCGTCAATGGCCTCCGCCTTGTCTGCGGGACCGGGGAGTTGCCCAGGGACTTTCCCGACCGCCTCCGCCGCCTCAAGGAACTCACCGGCCTCAGCTGGAACGAGTTTTGCGAGTTGATCGGTTCCGACGGCAAGCAGATGCTCAGGTGGCGACAGGGCGCCCAGCCCTGCGGCGGTGCGCTCTACTCGATCGTGAAGGTGTCGGCGCAGGTACCGGGCGGGTTGGACCTGCTGATGGGGGAGGGGTTTTCAGCCTCCCTTTACAGGCTTTGATTCGATGCCTCTTCGCCGCAGCCGATACAAGACGTCGTCCCACGTGTTCCTCGAGGAATTTCCGGAGGTCTTGGAGCGGTTCAAGGAAGCTTCCGGGTTGTCGTGGAGCGAGATTGCGCGACGTGTGGGCACCAGCACCTTGGTCATAAGGCGGTGGCGCCGCGGCGCTCATCCCAGCTCCGAGCACCTGATCGCCCTGCTGAACCTGGCTGAGGACCTGGGCCTGTCGCATCTTTTGCAGTTTGTGGGAGCACGCCAGCGCCTGTAGCCAAGGCCCTCAACGATCCTGCGACATCCCTGGGCCAGCGCCCGTCTTTATCAGCCACTCAGGCCGAGCGGCAGGGTTCTTCCTATCAATAGTCCTCCAAGGCCTTCACGCCGCCGTGCCGACGATCTTTTGGACAGCCTCCCGGGGTGGTCAATCGACACACCCCCTTGGAAGGGGTTAACGCCCGCCTCGGTTAGCACTGACACTGCCTTTGCAGAACTAGCGTTCGCCTGAATCGTCGATGACTCTCCTCGATACCGGGCGACGGGTGCGAGGAGGCTGTCATGCAAGGAGCGATGAAACGGGGCGAGACGAGAAGGAAACGCAAGAAGTCCCCGGAGCCGTGGATCGGAAGCGTCCGATACAGTCCCGGCCCCGACGCCGAGGACAGGCTGCGACGCCTGGTCACATTGCTCATCAGCCTGGCCTCGGAGGCCAGGGAGCGCAGGCCCGAGGCCGGCTCTGGGACGGAGCACGTTGGCGGGGGTGACAAGTAATGTCCGCTGCCCCATCCCTGACAGTCATCAGCCTCGGTGGGGGCGTGCAGTCCACGGTCATGGCCCTGATGGCCGGCGAGGGCCTGTTCGGTCGGGCCCCGGACTGCGCCATCTTCGCAGATACGAAGTGGGAGCCGCCCAGCCTGTATGACCACCTCGAATGGCTGTCGGGGCAACTCCGTTCCCCCCTCCATATCGTGGACAGCGGGCGGAGCCTACGGGAGGATACAAGGGCGCTCACCAACCACTCGGACTCCCCCAACTATGTAGACATCCCGGTGTACCTGAAGGGGCGCGGCGGCCAGGCAGACGGCATCGGACGGCGTCAGTGCACCCAGCACTACAAGATCAGGCCGGTCAAGAGCAAGATCCGCGAACTGTTGGGACTGAAGAGAAGGCAGCGGGTTCCGGCGGGCGTCACGGTAGAGCTGTGGCTGGGCATCTCGACGGACGAGGCCATCCGCATGAAGGACTCCCGTGACCGCTGGATACTGAACCGGTATCCGCTGATCGAGGCGGGTATGTCGAGGCGGGATTGCATGGACTGGTGGGAAGCCCGTTACGACAGGCCGCTCGAGAGATCGGCCTGCGTGGCCTGTCCCTACCAGTCCCGCCGAAGGTGGGTCGAGACCATGCACAGGTGGCCGGAGCTGTTCGCGGAGGCGGTGGAGATAGACGAGAACATGAGAGGAGGGCTGGCCTTCGCCAAGGAGCCCTACCTGCATCCCCGGAGAATTCCCCTTGCCGATGCTGTTCGACTTGATGATGCGGATCTCGTCGCCGTTGGGAAGGTGGACGGCTTTGGGAACGAGTGCGAGGGGCACTGCGGGCTCTGAGCGATCCGGCGGTACTTTGACGCTGGCCCGGCGGTCTGGCTAAGATGCTGGGAGCAAGTGGCCCATCGAAGTTGATAACACGCTGGGCCGTGACGCCACCTGAAAGCACCAGGTGACGCGAACGGGATCGTAATGAGCAAAGACCCGCTGCCGACAGGTGGCGGGTCTTTGTCGTTTCAGGGCGGAGTAATTACCTGGGAGGTGATAGTGGCGAAGAGAAATGAACTCAAGGTTGAGCCGAATCGTGCGGCCATATACGCCCGGGTGTCGGACAAGAGCCAGGCAACCGAAGACAGGACCTCCATATCTGAACAGGTCGCCGACATGGAGGCCCACTGTCAACGCAGGGGGTTGACCATTGTCGTTCGCTACCAGGAGGTGGGAAGGGGCTGGTCCAAGAAGAGGCCCGAGTTCCAGAGGATGCTCGAGGACGCTCGCCAGGGACGGTTCGACACCATCGTCTGCTGGAAATCGGACCGGCTCAGCCGAGGTGTGTATCCTGCGGCCGCTTTGATGGAGGTGGTGGAGGCATACCGGATAAACATCGAGGCGGTCATGGACGCCATCGACATGAAGTACTTCGGTCTGATGGCGGCCATCGGCAAGATAGAGATCGACAACTTCCGCGAGCGCTCCTCCATGGGCAAGCGGGGCGCCGCCAAGCGGGGGCGCATACCATCTGGAGGGTTGCCGTACGGATACCGCATCGGTGACGACGGCAAGCCGGAGGTGGTGGGTGAGGAAGCGGAGGTTGTGCGCCGCATTTTCCGGCAGTATGTGCACGAGGATATGGGAACGAGGTCGATCACGCGGCGCCTGGCTGAGGAAGGAGTTCCCCATTCAAGTTCCGCCAAGCGGTGGCACCAGTCACACGTCTACCGGATGTTGGGCAACGAGACCTACAAGGGCGTGTGGACCTATGGGCAGACGCGTGTCATATCTACGGACGATGGGAAGAAGGTCTACGGTCAACCGCGCGAGACGTGGATACAGGTGGTTGTCCCGCCATTGGTGGACGAGGAGACATGGGACCGGGCTCAGAGCCTCAAGAAGGAACGCCTGAAGGGCTCGAGGCGCAACACGAAGGTCTTCTACCTGCTCCAGCACATGGTGAGATGTGCTGAATGCGGAACGCTGTTTGGGGCGAGGGCCTCCTGGTTCGCCATGGGTACCCGCAACGGCAGGAGGTATCGCTACGACCGTTCCACTCCGCTGCGCTACTACCGTTGCTACGGGATGGAACCAGGTCAGCGTTGCCGGGAACGTCCCTACATCAGGGCAGAGCTGCTGGAGGGGCTGGTGTGGAGGGAGGTGAGGCACATGATCCGGAACCCCGATCTCATCCTTGCCGGCATCGAGAGCATCGAATCGGGGCGGGGAGACGGTGTTGCTGAGGAGACGGTCAAGGTCGAGCGTGAGTTGCGGCGTGTCCAGCAGCAGGAGGATCGAGCCATAGGTCTGTTCGTGGAGGGTAAGATCACCGGGAGCCAGTTGGAACACCAGCGCGGCCTGATTGCCGAGCGGATCGACGGTCTGAGGTCTAGGTTGGATGATTGCCGTGGTCGCCAGGCGGCGGCGTCCGATAGGCGTCTGGCGATGGAGAACATCCTCAAGTGGTCGGCGGAGATCGGGGATGGGATAGACGATATCGCTCCAGAGAAGCGCAAGGAAATGCTGCGGATGATTGTCGAAGGTGTCATGATCGACAGGCATAACAAAGTCGAAATCACTCTTGCGCTCCCGGTCGAGAAATCTCTGTCGATTGATTCCCAGCCATCGACATGGCGGGATACGTCAACGGCCAGACTATCGTGGTCGACGGCGGATTCCTCACCGGTGGCACGCCCCAGGGAGAAGGAAGATGAAGCTCGCAAATCGCCTTGCCACGCCACAAAGGCGGCCCGGCGTGATACGCTCCCACCGCGCCCGCATCCGGTTATTCGGACGGAGAAACGGCGGCAAGCGCGCACACTCGGTCTCTAACGGGAGCAAGTACCATGGCTGACCTGTCTAGGGAACACGTTCTCGCGCTGGCCAGGGCCGTCGGCGTCGATCTCGACGACCCGGAGTTGACCGAGGTCGCCCACCACGTTAGTGCCGTGCTGGCAGCGATGGATGCCATCGATGAGCCGGACCTGCACCTTGTAGAGCCGATGCCCATGCCGATGAACTGGCCGTCTGCCGACGGGAGATACTAGGAGTGGACGGGCGGTCCATCGGACGCATCACCGCGGCAGAGCTCGGCCGAATGATCGGGCGGGGCGAGGTGTCTTCGACGGAGGCGGTCAACTCCTACCTAGAGCGGGTGGACCGCCTTAACGGACGGCTCGGAGGAATGACCCTAGTCGCTCGCGAGGAGGCACTCGGGGAAGCCACAGAGCGAGAGAAGGAGCTGGCCTCGGGCCTGAGCCGCGGTCCGCTGCATGGCGTGCCAGTCGGGATCAAGGAGCAGATCGACGTCCGAGGATGGCCGACGACCGGCGGCTCTGCCATTCTGCGCGAGGCCGTTGCCGAACGAGACGCTACGGTGACCTCTCGTCTGAGAGAGGCGGGAGCGATCATTCTCGGCAAGCTCAACATGACCGAGCTTGCGATCGCCGAGACGATTGAATTCCCTTACGGAACACCGCTCAATCCCTGGAACCCGGATCGCAGCCCCGGCTCGTCGAGCGCCGGCTCCGGGACGGCTACGGCTACTTCCCTGTGCGCCGCAACCCTTGGCGGAGACACGGGCGGCTCGATCCGAATTCCCGCCGCCTACTGCGGCATCGTTGGCCTCAGGCCAACGTTCGGGCGCGTCAGCCGTGCAGGTGCCCTAGCCGCGTGCTGGTCGATGGACACGATCGGGCCGATGACCCGCACGGTCGAAGACGCCGCACTGGTGCTCAAGGCGATAGCTGGACCGGATCCTAGGGACGGGTGGGCCGCCGACATTCCGGTGCCCGACTATGCGAGGAGCTTAAATGCCGGCGTAAAGGGCCTGAGGATGGCCGTGATATCAGACCTCATGGACCCCGAGCTGGTAGATCCAGAAGTCATCTCAGCGGTATCTGAGGCGGCGCGCATATACGAAACCTTGGGGGCTTCGGTCCACGAGGTATCCCTGCCGATGGTGGCACACGCCGGTCCGATTCATTGGACGCTGTGCTATGTCGAGTTCGGTCAGGTCAACCGGGAGACCATCAGAAATCGAGCTGACGAGCTGACGCACATGGTGCGGATAGCGGTTACGGCCGGCAGCCTGATACCCGGGGTGACCTACTACAAAGCACTCCAGCTCCGCGAGATGCTTCGTCGTCAGATCCTTGAGGCGCTGGAACGCTATGACGTGCTGGTCTGCCCGACCATGTCGTCCGGGGCCCCACCGCGGGCACCCGACGTCTATACCCGCTCCTCCGCCCAGGTAATGGAGGGCCTTACCGGCCCCGTCAGGCTCACCGCGCCGTTCAGCCACGCCGGAGTGCCGGCGCTCTCGGTGCCGTGCGGCCTTACCCCCGAGCGACTTCCGATCGGGCTCCAACTGGTGGGAAGGCCCTTCGAAGAGGAGGTGATCCTCAGGGCGGGCCGCACATACGAGGCCCAGACAGGCTGGCACGAGACGAATCCCCCGATCTTCTAGTAGTCATGAGACTTCTTTATCGGGGGTGCATCGGGTTGGAGAACCTGCTTCTCAGGATCATCGCCGGGGAGTGGACCGTGGAAGGCAGGGACAACGTACCCGCGAAGGGCAGGCTGATTGTCGTTCCAAATCACCTCAGCTACGCCGATCCTTCCATGGTCGCCACGGCGCTCACGCGTCCGGTCAGGTTCCTGGCGAAGGACACGCTATTTAAGCATCTGGTCTCACGCTGGTTCCTTACCACGTACGGAGCCTTCCCGCTGAGTCGCGGTTCGATCGATGTGGGGGCCTACCGGTGGGCCCGTTCGGTACTCGAAGCGGAAGAGGCGCTAGTGCTCTTCCCGGAGGGCACCCGGGGTGTGGGAGGACTAGGACACGGACAGCCAGGAGTGGCAAGATTGGCCCTAGCCACTGGCTCACCGCTGCTGCCCGTGGGCGTTACCGGCACCGCACACCTTGAACCGTGGTGGCGCGTGCTCTGCCCGACCGGTCGGATCCGGGTCAAGATCGGGGAGCCCTTCTGCCTTCCCAAGGTGGAGGGACCCCCCGCCAAGCACACCGTCACCCGATTAACTGAGGAGATCATGCGTCGCATTGCCGACCTTCTCCCAGAATCCTACAGGGGCGTTTACGATGGACCGGTGAGAGACGGTGACGCTGGAGTCGCCCGGGAGATCTAGCGAGGGTACATCCGGCCCAGCATGGGGACGAACGCCAACTCCGCCAGGGTGCCCGTTAGAATTCGACTATGGCGCGGCCCAGAATCTGCCCGGCCCTCAGGGCATCGCAGGCTTCGTTGATGTCGTCGACTTTATAGCGTCTCGTTACGAGCTTTTCCAGCGGGAACTTCCCCTCCCTGTGGAGCCTCAAGAACAGGTCGAAGTCGCGCTCCGGATAGGTGGCGCCCAGGCTTCCTCGAAACTGTCGCTGGCCCCGCACGAACAGGTTCGGGTCGATCGTCATCTCCGGACCCGGTATCCCCACGAGAACCGCGATTCCTCCCAGGTTGTCTGCACCGGGGCCGCCGGCTCTGACCGACGCTAGGATCTGCTCCGTGGTGGCCCTGACCCCGATGGTGTCGAAAGCGAAATCGGCTCCGCCGCCAGTAAGTTCAACGATCGCCTCCACAGGGTCGCAATGCGTCGCATTTACGAGGTGGGTGGCACCGAACTGTCTTGCGAATTCAAGCTTCCCGTCGTCCAGGTCAACTGCTATCAGCGGGTGAGCCTCCAGGATGGCCGCCATCTGCACTGCGGACAGTCCCACTCCGCCTACCCCGAAGACGGCCACCGAGTCCCCGGACGGACCGCGGCGGTGTTCTTAACGGCTCCGGCCCCCGTCAGCACTGCGCATCCGACTATGCAGCCGACATCCATTGGGTCGTCGTCACCCATCGGCACCACGTACCTGCCGAGGGCGATCACGTCCTCCGCCCACGCGTGCACGACAACTTCGTCGACCGGCACCCCCCTGTAGGTGACGCCCGGCCTGGGTTGCTCCGGAAACCCTCGCACAGGGTCCATAGACACCCAGGTCACGATCACCCTGTCTCCTTCTGCCACGTGGGATACTCCCGATCCGACGTGGCTGACGACACCGGTCGCCTCGTGTCCGAGTATCGCCGGTGTGGGGATCGTGGAGTCAGCGATCTGGTGCAGCTGGGAGTGGCACACGCCCGTCGCTGCCAGCTTGACTATGACCTGGTCGGGGCGGGGATCTGGAACATCAACCTCGTCCAGGACCAGGGGACCAGCGGTCTGCACGTGGATCGCTGCCTTTGTCTTCATCGGTGCCTCCGCTTGGAGTCGTCTGGGTGGCCTCTAGCCTATGGAGGGGCTAAGGGGCGGTCAAGCCAATGCTACATCGGTCTGATAATCTGGTATGCTTTAGGCGCCTTCCGGCTGGCGGGTACGGTCTTGCCGCCTTCGTCACTCTCTGGACGCGCCTCAACGACGCTCTCGCTCTGCCCAAGGGAATTTCTAGTTTCTAGGAGTGTTGGTTTGAGGATTTACGTAGGAAATCTGGCTCAGGGCGTTACCGACGAGGTCCTGAAGTCCACGTTCACCCCGCATGGCGAGGTCGCATCCGCAGAGGTGATCACAGACCGCTACACGGGCCTTTCGCGCGGATTTGGATTCGTAGAGATGAGAGACAGCTCGCAGGCAGAGGCCGCTATCCGAAGCTTGGACGGCAGTTCGCTTCATGGCCAGAACATAAAGGTCAACCAGGCCCGACCGAGGCGCGAACAAAGCGACCGTGGCCCGCGCTGGTAGTAACCTGAGACCGTTGCTCGTCCGCCGCCTCGGCTCCTCCAATCCACGGAGGCCGGGGCGGTTTTCTTTTGGACTCGCCGTTCAGCGGCGGTACGCGGACCATAGGGCTGTCTACAACGCTGCTTCCATGTTCCGGGGCCCTCAGGGCATCCGACCGGCCATCTGACCTACCGGCAACTGCAGGAACGGGACCCTGCCCCGGTCGGCTATTCTTGAGGGCAAGGGCTTAGCCGCGACGGGACGCGGTGATGTGCTCTAGCCGACAGATGAGAGAACGCCTAGAACAACTGGATGCGCTGGTACCGTATCTGATCGTATTTGCGACCAGCGCCTGTACGCTGATCCTGGAAATAGTCGCCGGCAGAATCCTCGCTCCCGTCATAGGGGTGTCGCTGTACACTTGGACCAGCATCATCGGCGTGGTGCTGGCGGGGATAAGCGCAGGGAACTATCTGGGAGGGCTCACGGCAGACCGCTTTCCCTCGCGCCGGACGCTGGGCCTGATCCTGGTGGCCGGGGGCATTTTTACGGTCATCATCCTCCCGCTGATACAGACCGTAGCCGAGGGGTTCATATCCCTGCCGATCATTCTGAGGATCGTGCTCCTAACTGCGGTGCTATTCCTCCCGGTGAGCCTGATACTCGGAATGGTTACACCGGTAGTCATAAAGCTGCACCTTCGGGAACTTGCCAAGACCGGCAACGTCGTAGGCCGTTTCTACGCGGTCTCCACCGCCGGGTCGATTCTCGGCGTGTTCCTCACCGGGTTCGTGTTCATCCAGTGGATAGGGACGAGACCCATCGTTCTTGCGGTCGCGATCTTCCTCTTCGCACTGGCTCTGCTGTTCGGCGATCTGTGGAAGATGCGCTTTAAGATTCCAGCCCTGCTGTCAGTGGCCGCTATCGCCGCCGCCGCGAGCCTTAGCTTTACTCAGGGGTGGGTGGACTCCAGCTGTCAGAAGGAGAGCAACTACTTTTGCATAAAGGTTAGGGAGCGGGAAATAAGCGGTCACAGGGTGCGGACACTCGCCCTGGACCAGCTGCTGCACAGCTATGTGGCCATGGACGATCCAACCTTCCTGGTCTACGGATACGAGAAGGTTACTGCCGACTTCGTTGCACTCCAGCATGATCGCAGCGAGCACCTTGCCACGCTGTTCATCGGAGGCGGCGGATACACCATGCCTCGTCTCATAGAGGTGTCATACCCGGGATCCGCAATCGAGGTGATAGAGATAGACCCGGCCGTCACCGAGGTGGCCCACGTCTACCTGGGATTGCCTCGGGACACGTCTATCGTTACCTACAACCTAGACGCCCGAATGAAGATACCCGATCTGCCCGCCGGAAGGTACGACATGGTCGTGGGCGACGCCTTCAACGATTTCTCGGTCCCGTACCACCTAACCACCCTGGAGTTCAATGAACGCGTCAAGGAGCTACTAAAGCCCGGCGGTCTGTTCATCGTCAACATCGTGGACAATCTCAACACGGGCCGGTTCCTTCGCGCCTACGTCAACACCCTCTCCCGCACCTTCAGGCATGTTTACGTTCTTCGCGACGACGATCTGTGGGAGAACGACCCAAGGCACAACGTAACCTATGTCGTAATTGGTTCCGACAACGCGATTACATCCGCGGACCTCGCCCAAGCCAACGAGGCCGAGGGCCGAGGCCAGCCGGTGAGCCGCTTCATGCCTTCGGAAGTGTTCGACCGCTGGTACGGCCGCGAGAACCCGATCCTGCTCACCGACGGGTTCGTGCCGGTCGACCAGCTAATCGCCCACCTCTACCTGCGCAGCCGGTAGTGCGTGCACTGGCACGACTCGGAACTCTCCGGGGAATGCTGACAGTACCATCTGCAGTAATATCTGCTGAACGCCAATTTGGACGGGAGGAACGCCCATGGCTGAGACGTTGGACTTGGTGGCTTATCCGGACCTCGATAGCAGGGTGGAGGCTCTCGAACGAGACGGCGTCGTCTATCTGCCAGGACTGCTTGATGCAGAGGAGGTTGCCGAAATCCGCCGACACATGGAGTCCCTCACTCCATCTGAGAATGGCTATGACAGGGACAGCGCCAGGAACGGGGACTATTACTTCCAAAGGCACATAAGCAACTGCTTTAACCGCGATCCATTCTTTCTCAAATACCTCGACAAGCCCAGGGTGATAGAGGTGTGGGAAAGGGTGCACGGTCCCGATTGCCACGCCATAGCCATGACGTCATGGATCACCGGGCCTGGCCGACCCGACCAGGAGATACACGCCGACTGGCAGCCCTATACTCTGCCGAGCGACGTAATGGCGGACGAGCGCGTGCGCTTGCCGATCTTCATCTCAACTGTCCACTTCTACCTCGATGACCTGTACGAGGAACTGGGGCCAACCAAGGTGATACCGGGGAGCCACCGGGCGGGCAGGGCACCCAACGGCGATACCGAATGGAATGGAACCACCGAAAAGAGCATGATGGTGCGGTCCGGTGACGCAACAATACATCGCTGCGAGGTCTGGCACCGCGGCAGCGCAAATCACAGCCAGCAAAGGCGGTATCTGCTGCAGGTCGCCTGCGCCGATCGCATGATCGCCCAGCACTTTCCACCCTATCTGAACAAATTCCAGTTCGACGAGGAGATCCTGGCGCAGGCGACTCCGCGGCAGCGGCGCATGCTCGGTGAACACCGCCGCATGAACTTCGACTAGGGAGGGAATGCCCACCACGAGCCGGCCGGGTTCGGCCCAGGCGATTTCGAACACCTGAGGTCGACTGGCAGACTTATCCCCGGCACGGACATGCCGCCAACGCTCTGGACTGTCGCACGGATGGGTGCGCTCCAATTGCCCAGCGGATGCCCGTTCCAGAGATGACGGTGAAGATCCCTGCGACAGCATCTAGAGGAATAGCACGCGGCGATTTCCACGTCCGTCCTCTCCCTTGCGATCATGGCCCCGCATAACTCAGACACGCCCAGGCTCAGCCACGACCGAGTGATTACTACGCAGGCCGAGAACATACCGGCCAGCTAGTGACCGCCAAGCTCTCCCGTAGCGTATGCTGCGGCCCTTGCCTCAAGCTCGGCCGAAGTGACCAGGCCGCGGTCCACGACCAGACTCTCGAGGGCACTGACCCACCGCCGATAGTAGGCGGCCGGCTCCTCCCCGTCTTCGTCGGCCTTGGTTTCGTCAACGAGCCTGTCGCGAAACTCTGCCCAAATATAGATGCCACCTTCGGTCATGGCGACGGCCAGGCCGAAGGCGCGGCCCTCCCACGGCTCCTCAAAGACAAGTTCGCCGTTTCTCCGGGGCAGCGCTTCGCTTCCCGTCATACTAGATATCGGGCTGTCGGTAAGCCTACTCATGTCTGCGCATCAGGGCCTTCATCTATGCATCTGAAGAATTTAATCCTGCAAGTCCCACGCCTATCATCGAATCGCGGGTCACAAGTTCAGCCAGTTCTTTCTCTGTAAGGTCATCCGTGCCATCGGGGCGTTGCGGCAGCACCATGTAACGAATTGCCGCGGTGCTGTCCCACACCCGTATCTCCTTCGACTCATCGACCTCGAGTCCGAACTCTCGTAGAACCGCGCGGGGCTCGCTAACGACGCGAGATCGGTACGCAGCGTCCTTATACCAGGTAGGGGGTAGGCCGAGTACCGGCCATGGGTAGCACGAGCACAGTGTGCAGACCACGATGTTGTGCAAACTTGCCGTGCTCTCTACCACGACGATTTCGGCCCCCTCCGCGCCGCCGAAGCCTAGGTCTGCAATCGCCTCGGTTCCGTTTTCCAGCAAGCGTTGCCTGTATTCGGGATCGACCCACGCTCGCGCTATGACCTTTGCGCCGTTAAGTGGGCCAATATCTTGCTCATACATACGCACGATCTCGTCGATGGCATCGGTGGTGACGAGACCCTTCTCGACTAGGAGAGACTCAAGCGCCTTGGTTCGCAGTGACGAATATGATTCGGGCTCTGAATGGTGATCTCCGTCGTGGACTTCGCTCAACGAACTTTCCTTTCCCCGCTCGCTGCATCGATCGACTCAAGGTAGCCTTCCCACATGTCGATGTACACGGCCGTGCCAGGCTCCGCTGACGCACCCCACAGCTCGGATCCTTCGAACCTAACGCTGTAGAGTTGCTGCACCGGCACCTCTTCCCCCTTCGGCGAGTCGTCGGGAAAGTCGTAGGCAGCAAATATCTGTGCTATGGACCCGCGCTTGCCCTGCGCGTATCTGGGCAGTCGCGTGTGTCCGCCATGCTCGATTCTTCGGGCTCGGACAACGTCTCCCACGGCGAACGCCGGCGGTGCCTCAGGCTCTTTGCGAACCTGGCGCTGACGGTACATTCCCTGCCTCACACGTTCGGTCAGCTCCGGATCGAGAACCCTCGTCGGACGCGCATCCGGGTTGTGGCGAAAGTAATCGGTCTCCGCCGATAGCTCGTTTGCGCCCAACACCCCCCGCTCAATCAACCCGCGCTCCAGCGCCATCATCCACCGGCGGTAGTAACCGGACAGGTAATCGTCCGGATCAAGACTCTCTAGAATGGGGCGCGACAGGGCATCCTTGACAGATGTCACTAGCCCGAACACCCGCCCTTCCCACCGTTCATGGAAGACAGGCTCGTCCCGCTCGGGCTCGACGGGACCGTATCCCGGCACCCCGCCCATATCGTGTATGCCCGTGATGCTCATTGGCCTGCTCCCGACTGAACCCAAGTGAACTCCTAAAGCCCGGACCAGGCCCCATTCTAAACCGGGGCGCATCTTCGCTGTCTTGCCCCTCTTCCTTGTTGGGTCTCGCCGCGCGATACGTCGGCCGTAGCATCCTTCAGCCCTCTTCCAACGCTCTCGCCGGCCTCCACCAGGTGGTGTCAGCAGCTGTCTATGGGAACTGCCAGCGGGTCTTCCTACGACATCTCACTTGACCGGCTCCACCATGCAAGTGTCCAGTGCGCAGCATCTTTTCCAAGACGCCAATTCTTGTTACAGTCCGTTCACCTGCTTGACTCCCGCTAGGTGACGCTTTGCAGCGGAGGAAAGTAGAGGTCTTCGGGCCGAGGCTCGCCAGACAAATACTCACCGCCAACGCGAATCGTGAACAGCGGAGACGCGAAGATGTCCGATGTCCAGCGGCCCCTATTGGCCCACCTCCTGCGCAGGGCAGGGTTCGGGGCCTCCCGCGAAGACTTGGCAAGGTACGACGGCAGATCTTATGAGGATGTCGTAGAGGATCTGATTCACCCCGAGCGGGTGTACGACCTTGACGAAGACATCCTCTCCCGATACATGCCGCACACCTCCAAGGCCGCAGATGCCACGCTCGAATGGAACGCCAGATGGATGTACCGGATGATCAACTCACCGCGTCCTCTGGAAGAGAAGATGGCCCTCTTCTGGCACCATGTGTTCGCCACTGGTTGGACCAAGAGCGAACACACTCCCACGATGATCGTCCAGATCCAGATGTTCCGGGAGTTCGGTCTGGCAAACCTGCGGAGGATTTTCATCGAACTGTCAAGGGATCCGGCGATGATCTACTGGCTCGACAACTGTGAGAACCACGCAGGTTCGATCAATGAGAACTACGGCCGAGAGCTACTCGAGCTGTTCTCGATGGGCATCGGAAACTACACCGAGAGCGACATAAAGAACGTGGCGCGGGCCTTTACTGGATGGACCTTTGAGCAACCCCTGCCCCTCTATCCCTACGGGCACTACGGCAGCGGGTTCGTATATCGGCCCGACGATCACGACGGCGGGGAAAAGACCTTTCTCGGACACACCGGCAACTTCAATGGCGAAGACATCATCGAGATCATCGTCAATCAGGAAGCTACCGCAAAGTTCATCTCCCGCCACCTGTACAACTTTTTCGTTGCCGATGAAGCTCAGGTGCCGTCCTGGAGCATCGAGCACCCACGTGACCCGGCTGCAGTAGATGCCCTGGTTACAGCGTATCAGCGGTCGGATGCGGACATGCGGTCGGTGATGCGCACCCTGCTGAACTCGGATTTTTTCAAGGCCGCCATGTACATGCGGGTAAAGTCGCCCGCCGAGTACGTGGCCGGCGTTCTAAAGCTGTCCGGAGAATACCGCCTCCCGGAGCCCGGCATCGAGGAAGCCGAGGCCACGATGTCGGCTATGGGCCAGCGCCTCATGGACCCGCCCACAGTCGAAGGCTGGCACACCGGCAAGGAGTGGATCGACGGCGGAACGCTGACCGAGCGCGTCAACTACGCTGTGAACACTGTCAATGACGCGGATAAGCCGGGAACTCGTTACATCGTGGATGCCATCGCGGCCTCGGGAGAGCCGGTGCCTGCGGGGAAGTTCGTCGACTCCATCGAAGAGCTGTCAGGCTACGTGGGACTTTCTCCGGAAACCCGTGCCGAGCTAGTAAGCCTGGCCGACAGAGACGGTGACCTAACCTTCGGAAGTGAGTCTGAGCGAACTAGGAGCGAATCGAGGATTCGGGAGATGCTGTCTCTCGTCGTCGCGACGAGGGAGTACCAATTCGCCTGACCCTCAGGAGAAGTCCATCCATGGAACAAGGCCACAACGGACAAAAGAAGGACCCGGTCCTGGTGATCATCCAGCTCTCGGGAGGCAACGACTTCATGAACACGGTAATCCCTTACACGAACGGCATCTACCACGATGTCCGGCCGCTGGTGGGCATACCTGAGGACCGGGTCCTGCCGATCAACGATGAATTGGGCCTCCACCCCTCGGCAGGCCCTCTGGGAGACATGTACAAGGCAGGGAATGTCGCCATCGTTCAAGGAATCGGATACGAGAACTCTAGCCGCTCCCACTTCCGAGCGATGGACATATGGCACACCTGCGAGCCGAACACCATTGCGACCGAGGGCTGGCTGGCCAAGGTCATCAGGGAGCTCGATCCAAGGGGAGAGAACCCTCTAACGGGCGTGAGCTTTGGACGCGGCCTTCCCCGCGCGATGGCGGCGCCGGGAGTGACGGCCACCTCGGTGGGCAACCTGGACAACTACGGCCTGATGACGGGCATCGAACGTCACCTGGAGCGGGAGCGTCGCTTGGAGGCCTTCAAGCGCGTCTACGCGCCCGCCACGGGGACGGGCGTGGTTATGGACTATCTGGCACAGACCGGCCAGGACGTTCTGCGGGGTGCGGATATGATCTCGGTGGCGCCGCAGAGATACTCTTCCAGCATCGAATATGCGGACAACCAGATTGCACGGGGGCTGCGCGACGTAGCTAGAGTTCACACGGCCGGCCTGGGTACTCGCATCTTCTACACGCAGCACGGCGGCTATGACCACCATGCACAGGAGGTGCCGGTACACGCCCGGTTGCTGGGTGAATTGTCCAGCGCCATAGACGATTTTCTGGAAGATCTGAGAGAGCACGATTCCGCTGAGGAGGTGGCGCTCCTGGTGTTCACCGAGTTCGGACGCAGGATCCAAGACAACGGCAGCGGCACAGACCACGGCTCCGGCGGAGGCGCCTTCATCATCGGAGAAAACGTGAATGGAGGCCTGTACTCCCAGTATCCATCCATTGAGCGGAGGGACTGGCTAAACGACGAGGACATGCGCCACACCATCGACTTCAGGGGCATCTACGGGACCCTCCTGGAGCAATGGATGGGCATAGAACCATCAGGGATAGTTAATGGCGAGTTCGAACAGATCCAGCCGTTCCGAAAGACCCTGATCGAAGCCTAGACCGGCGTGGGGTAAAAGAATGGTTTCCGACGGGCGAAGGGTGCAGGTAACGAACGGACACGGCGGAGGCCGGCCGTATGCCCTGCTGAGAGCAGGCTATCCGTACCACGCCACGCTCGGTATGCGCCGCGTTACCCAGAATCCCGTCGACATCGCATTCGGGGACGGTGGGATGCTGTTCGTGCTGTGCAGGCAGCGTGATATCGGCAATAACATCCGCCGAATCAACTGGGACGACGAAGATTTGGGAACTTTCGGGAGCGGTCACCTTGAGTGGCCCGTCACCCTGCTCAGGGACCGCGAAGGCGTGTTCTACGTTTCCGACGAGGCCAGAAATTCGGTGGTCATGTTCGGCCCGGACGAAGAGTTCATCTCGGCGTGGGGAACCCGCGGATCCGGACCCGGACAATTTGACCGACCCTCGGGAATGGCGCTCGATGTGCAGGAGAACCTTTACGTCTCCGACACCTTGAACCACCGCGTGCAGAAACTCACCAAGGACGGTCGCTTCATCTCTGAGTTTGGTTCCTTTGGTGAGGGAGAAGGCCAGCTGAACATGCCCTGGGGCATCGCTGTAGACGACGAAGGAATGATCCTGGTTGCCGACTGGAGAAACGACCGCGTGCAGCGTTTCACCCCCGACGGGGAATTTGTCATGTCGTTCGGGAGTTCGGGCTCGGACCGGGGAGAGTTCAAGCGCCCCGCAGGCGTGGAAGTGGACATGCACGGCGACATCTACGTGGCAGACCGCGGCAATCACCGAATCCAGTTGTTCGATCCCGTCGGCCGATACGTCTGGCAGTTCACCGGTGACGCCACGCTTTCGAAGATCGGCAGGATATACATACAGAACAACGTTGCTGCCCTCAGGGCACGGGAGACTGTAAGCACTGAGCAGGAGAAGAAGTTCGTATCGCCCACTTCGGTGCGCATCGGGCCCGATGGACTCATGTACGCCCCCGACTTCGGACGTCACAGGGTGCAGATGTACAAGAAGGAGGCCTACCCGCTCTCAAAGGGACAGATCGAGCCTCCAAGAAGGTCTCCCACCCTCTACACCGTGTGACCTGGTTCGCCCATGCGTTGCCCACAGGCTAGCGGTGCAAGCCAGTTCGGGCGTCGCCTCACACCTGCCCCCAAGCCACGCCGGACTGTGATTTCATGCCCATGATGCTCGGATTTGCCAGCCAGCGTCGGCAGCTACTCGATGCCGAGCTGGAGCGCTTCGTGGAGGAGCTACCTCCATTGGGCGTGCATCGAGCCTATCTGACGGGCGACGTAGCTATAGGGAAAATAGAGCCAGACACGGAGCTCGAGCTAGTGTTAGTCCAGGACACGGTTGAGCCCTTCCATCGCCGGGCGGACTTCTTCGTTACCCACCTGCGGCCCTCGGTAGGTACACGTTTCCTGGTCTACAGCCCGGAAGAATTCGCAGATTTGGAGAGCATAGACCCGGTGTTGGTGAAGACGAAGATGCATGGGGAGGCCATATTTGAAGAGTGAGAATCCTGCGGGTGCCTTCGATTTCGGCAGTGCACGTAGGTGGATGGCACAATCTCGGTACGACCTTGAGGACGCGGAGATGGCCGCAAAGGCTGGGCGTCACGCCCTCGCATGCTTCATGTGCCACCAGTCCGCCCACAAGGCAGTTGCAGGGTACCTGTATTCAAGAGGAGCCGAGAGCGTCTGGGGGAACTCACTTGCCGACCTTTGCCAGGACGCGATGGTTCTCGATCCGTCCTTCGACTTCATCAGGTCCGTGGCTGTCTTGCTGGACAAGCATTTTCTTGGCGCCAGATTTCCATCCGCTCTACCTGGGGGCGTACCCGCCGAAACCCATGAGGCTATCGATTCTGAGCGTGCGCTAGAGGTGGCGAACGACGTGCAAGCCTTCGTCAAAGAGCGTTTCGCCCAGTGCGACTCGCCGAGTGAAGGTTGACATAGCGATCCACATAGCGACCCGCCGGGGGCTGACACGACCGCAAGCCCGATGACGACTTACGGGTAGCTTCTTCTCAGGTGTTCAGCACTAACGCGCGGCGGACGGGCCGTTATAGATCCAGGGCCCGGACTTCCTCAGAGAAGATCACCTCCCCGTCGTAAATCCTGCGAATGTCGGCAAGGCCCTTTTGCATTGGTCCGTGCCTCGACAGATTCGGTCCAACGTGAACCAAGACGAGCTTGCTTACCCCGGCCTCCTGAGCCATCCGCGCGGCTCCGGTGGTGCCGCACTGCCTCGGAGCCTCGCCGTTGCGATCCATCTCTTCCTGATCGTCCCAGCACATGCAGAGCATTGCGTCGGCCCCGGCGGCCAACTCTACCACCGACTGGCACGGCTCTGTGTCTCCCGTGAAGACGACGCTGCCCTCCGTGCTATCAAGTCGATAGGCGATCGAGTCTAGATACGGCTGGGCGTGTTCGGCCCTAGCCCCAGTCATCTCCCAGTCTGACCCCGAATAAATCTTGCCCGGGCAGACGTCCCTTGCCAAGACTTCGGGGGGCTTACGGGGCAGTACCCCTCCACGGTTGACGAATACCTGCTGGCTAGACGGGTGGTTAACCCGGGCCTTCCAGTCGTGAGCGAAGACGCCGTCCTCACCTATCAGACCCTCGGTGATCCTCTCGGTTGGACTGGGTCCGAAAACCTGCAGGCTGTTCTCTTTGCCGATGCTCTGATCCCAGCGGGTCAGCAGAAAGCAAGGGTAGTCGACGTCGTGATCGAAGTGATGGTGGGTAAAGAACAAGTAGTCGATGTCGGTGGGCCACAGCCCGGCCTTGACCAACTTGTGGGTGGTCGCCGGGCCGCAGTCGACCATGATCTGTTCGTCGCAGACCTCCACGACATAAGAAGAACCGAACCTAGTAGGCGTGGGGGTCGGGGTGCCTGCACCGAGAATGTGTATTCGAGCCATGGTGAGTTTCCCCTTAAGCCATCTCTGCGGGCGAGACCCGGGCAAGTCTAGCACCCGACATATTCGATGGCCGGGCATATTCTAGCCCCGTTACCGCTTTGGGGTCGGGCTTTGGCCAAGGTGGCAGATGGGCCCTTAACCCTGGCCGGGGCCTGCCTTGAGAGATCAAATGGAGGCGCTGACATGATCGCCGCCGCGAAGCCCAACCGCCACTGAACTGATCGAAGTTAAGATTTACCATCGCGCCGTGGCGAAGTTGGCGGGTCAGAAGACAGAGGGCCCGATAACCGGGCGCTTGGAGAAGGGGAGGGCGGACACACCGCCATCGAGTGGTTGGGCCCGCGATCCGATGCGACAGCGTGATCCCTTTCAGTGAATCGAGCGCCCCCGTGCACAATGAGAATGGAGCAGGAGCACGGTAAAGGAAGAGGCAGCATGAAGGAGAGCAATTCACAAACGGAATCAGAACGATCGGACGGGCAGTCTCTTTGGGAATTCGTCAAATCTCGAGGGATGAATCGTCGCCAATTTCTGCGCCTGATGATGGCCCGGGGCGCGGCAGCGGTCCTAGCAGCCTGTATCGAGACAGAGCCGTCCACCGGTCTACCTCCGCAGCGGCAAGCTGGCACCGACTCGGTCTCAGATTCTCCCTGGTTCAAGGACCCAAGACCGTTCATCAAGCATGACGACAAGAGCCTAGAAGCCCGGTTGGAGAAGATGCAGGGCCTGATCACGCCCAACCATTTCTTCTTCGTGCGAAACAACTCGGAGAGCCTGACAATCAATTCCTCAGCGTGGCGGCTCCAAGTGGACGGAGATGCGGTGACGGAGCCCGTGGAGCTGACCTATGGGGACATCAGGAAACTGCCGAGCCACACCATCACTTCGTACCTAGAGTGCGCGGGCAATCACCGGGCAATGTTCGACGTCGTAAGGGGGCGGAAGGCGTCCGGCACCCAGTGGAAGACGGGCGGAATCGGAAACGGCGAATGGGTTGGAGCAGCGCTGAGGGACGTGCTCATCTTGGCCGGCATTCGCCGGGACGCCGTTAGCGTGTTGCTGGTGGGATTGGACGCCGAATCGCCAGAGGGGGGCTTCCGTTACGTACTGCCGGCGGACAAGGCTATGCATCCTGATACGCTACTGGCCTACGCGCTCAATGGGGAGACGCTGCCCAGGGATCACGGCTACCCGCTGCGGGCCCTCGTGCCGGGCTGGGTTGGCAGCGCCAACATAAAGTGGCTCGGGCAAATCGTCGTTTCCGCTAAGCATATCTGGACGCGCAACAACACGTCCTCCTATGTTCTAGCAGGTGACCATTACTCGCCGCAGGGCGAGTCGCTGGGCAAACCTGTGACCGAGCAGATCGTCAAGAGCGCGCTCGCTCTGCCTTGGCCAGCGGAGCTTTCGGCGGGGTCCCACCGAATACACGGAGACGCCCACTCCCCGGCGGGCAGGATCTCGTACGTGGAATGGAGCATCAACTCTGGGCGTACATGGAGTAAGGCTGGACTATCTGGTCGGCAACACGACCCTCATGGGAGCGCTTTGAGTTCGTCTGGGACGCCGAGAGGGGTGAGCAGACAATCATGACACGCGCTACGGACGTTGTTGGCAACACGCAACCTAACAAGGTCCCCTACAACGAAATGGGCTATCTGTTCAACGAACCGGTGCCACATCCCATAAGCGTTACGTAGGCCAAGGTAATTGCCTCGAGCATGTGCCGATCCACCCACCAAGGTCAATCTAGAGCACAAGACGGAGGGCCTGGACAAATGGAGCGGCATCAGCCAGTAAGAATGCACAAGCCCGCCCGTACCGGAGTGGCAACAATCGGAGGCGCCTCAGGGGTAGGTTAGGGGAGGCAAACACGGGAGGCACGCCCGATACTCTACGAGCGGCGAGCCAACTCTATGCGGTACCATCGGGCGATCAAAGCGGGCTTCCCTAGGCAATGCAGGACTTAGGGAGTGGCTAACGAGAGTCGCCTCTGAGCTCCCTTCCAACTTGTGATCGTCAGACGCAGGTCGTTTATTGACCTTGACTAACTTAGGGCTAAGTGCACCTAGGCATTGGCCCCAGTCCGCGTCTATAGACCACCCAATCTGGGTTCGTGGAAACCGCCTAAGGTAGTCGCTTCGTAGTACTTAAATGAGACTTCGGCCCAAAATTATTGCTCAAAATGACTAACCCCCGTAAGGCTGGCTCTGGATTCCGGAAGGCGTGCCAAATGAACATCGAGACCGAAATGGAAGGGGACATCCTAACAGTTAAGGTCTCCGGCCGGATTGACAGCAAACGTGCCCCGGAATTCGACACCGTACTAAGAGCCACCATCGCTGGCGAGGATCGGGCCATAATAGTCGATATTGGAGGCGTCACCTTCGTAGGTAGCGCTGGTCTCAGAACATTGCTGACCGCAGCCACGGTGTTGCGGGAGAGGGGTACGGGTTTTGCGGTTTGCTGCCCTTCCAATCCAATACGAGGGCTCTTTAAGCTCAGCGGTCTGGATCGCGTAATTCCGGTGGCTGCCTCCCCCGTCGAGGCGATCAGGATTATGACATCTTGATCCGAACGACATGCAAACCAAGTGCCATCTGCCGTCGGTCTGCCTAGGAAACCACACTAAGACATCCCTAGCTCTGCAGAGTGTAGGTATTCGAACGGACAGCCGGGGCAATACCAACCTGGTAATGTCAGCAACACCAAATTCCTTCAGGCTGCCCTTCGGAAGCGCTGCCCCAAGTCCTCACAGAGTTACTCCGCCTCTGCGGCGGGAGAGCTTTTACTAAGCACGGAGCCCGGAACAGTCACACTGCGCGCTTTTTCTGAGCAGCGCGCTCCAGCATCTCCCGTGCGGCCTGTGAGACGCTCGCTCCACCGCCCAGCATCCCGGCGATCTCCTCTTCGCGTTCCTCCATGCCCAACGTATCCGCGCCGGAGTACGTTCGTCCGGCCTGGACAGCCTTGCCTACACGGAAGTGGGTGTCCGCCCACACGGCTATTTGAGGCAGGTGCGTAACGCAGAGCACCTGCGCCGCTCTCCCCACCGTCCACAATTTTCTTCCCACCACATCGCCCGCGCGGCTGCCGATGCCCGCATCTATCTCGTCGTACACCACCGAAGGTGCACCCGAGGCCGCTTGCAGCACGCTGTTAAGTGCCAGCATCATCCGCGAAGTCTCACCCCCGGATGCTATTTTCGCGAGTGGACGCGGCTCCTCCCCGGGGTTCGTCTGGGCAAGAAATGTGACCCGGTCGATGCCACTTGACGATCCTGCATACCGCTGTCCTGAAGGGGAGGGCAGCCCGTCGTCAGCCTCCTCCTGCTCAACAGCGATGGTGAATGATGCACGTTCCAGCCCCACCTCCCGCAATTCGGAACAGATTGCGTCGCTTAACGCGGTCGCCGCCCGCCGGCGCCCTTGCGACAGTTCGGCAGAGAGCGAGCCCGCCTTGCGGAGTGCTCCGGCCAGCGCACGATCAAGTTCCCGGTTGCGTTCGTTCGCCGATTCGATAAGCCCCAACTGCGAGCGGGCGTGGCCCGCGAACAGGAGTACTTCGGACTCGGAGGTACCGTACTTGCGCTTCAGCTGCCGCAGTAGCTCGATCCGCTCCTCGATCTCTACCAACCTTGCGGGATTGGCCTCGACGGTCTCGGCGAGGTTCCTCACACACCGAGCAGCTTCAACGAGTTGATCGATTGCGGATTCCAGTGCAGTGACCTGTGCCGCCAGCGCCTGGGCTGTACTCGGCGAGCGTCGCAAGTAGTCCAACGCTTCTGCAGCGAGGTCAGCGGCGTTGCGGTCGCCCTCACTCAATGCGTGGTAGGCGGCGGCGCAAGCTGTGCGCACGCTTTCTGCATGGTCTAATACGTTCCGCTCCAACAGCAGCATCTCTTCCTCGCCGTCCAGCGGAGCAGCTGCCTCGATCTCGTTTACCTGGAACGAAAGCAGGTCGCGGCGTTGCTCGGCGGCTCGCATCGCGCTTTCGGCATCACCGAGTTCACTTCGCAGGCCGCGCATCTGCTCAAGCGCATCCTCCACGGCACGGCGCTGATCTTCCAGACCTCCGAATCCGTCCAGCGCCTGCAGTTGCAGGCGCTGGTCAAATAGCGACAGGTGTGATCCCTGGCCATGAATGTCTACCAGCGCTCGGCCCACACCCCGCAGCACGCCAATCGGTACGGCGCGTCCGTTCAGGCGTGAAGTCGTACGTCCTCTCCTCTGGACCTCGCGGTACAAGGCGACTACTCCATCTTCACCATCTATCTCGACTCCGAGATCGGTAAGCTCGTGCTGCGTATGTGGGTGGTCGCCAATCGCGAAGATTGCCTCAACACTCGTAGAGTCCTCCCCGCGCCGCATCATCCCCCGATCCGTAGCGCCCCCCAACACGAACACCAACGCGTCCATTAGCAGCGACTTGCCCGCCCCCGTCTCTCCAGTGATGACGTTAAGACCCGGCCCGAACGCTAGGTGTGTCTCCTCGATCACGGCGAGATTGCGGACGGTTAGTTCGGCCAGCATTGGCCGACCTTGTCAGTTGTCAATCTCATCTCTGGTCGCATCCGAGTACTAGTACCCTAGCGCAAAATGTATGGGACGAGGGATGCGGGAGCGTGAACGAAAGGATGGTTGGCTAGCAAGGAAGTCCGTTGGTCAATTTCCCAGATCCATTCAATCTGCAAACCTGCCAGACAGCAGACCACCTCCCGTCTCTGGTTAGGTCAAAAGTTACGAGGGTCAAGGGCAGGACCCGCAAATTAGAGGAGACCCATGCTTTCACTCAGTGAGTTGCTCGACCAAGCAGATGGCCTAGCAGGTGAGATCGTCGAACTGGAGCAGACGCTCGTGCGCATTCCGTCGGTGAATACTGGTGTCATGCCCACGGGCAACGAGACCGTAGTGGCCCATTGCGTAAGGGACTGGCTGGCTAACGAGGGAATCGATTCCGAGATATTCGCCCGCGATCCCAGGCGGGGCAATATCGTCGCGGTCTACCCAGGCGAATTGCCCCGGGCCCGACTGATGTTTATGTCCCACACCGATGTCGTGCCCGTGGAAGATGCCGGAAAGTGGACCCATGACCCGTTTGGAGCGGAGATATCTGGCGGCCGCGTATACGGGCGAGGCGCTTCGGACTGTAAAGCGCTGCTCTCTTCGCAGCTTATGGCGATGGCCATCCTTAAGCGAAATGGCGTGAGACTTGGACATGGTCTGCGATTAGTGAGCGGAGCAGATGAAGAGCATGGAGGCCGCTGGGGCTTCGGATGGCTCGCAGAAAACCACCCGGAGGCACTGGAATCGGACTTCGCCGTTAACGAAGGGGGAGGGACGCCGATCGAGCTCGGCAACTCACTGGTCTATGACCTGGGAACAGGGGAGAAGGGACGGCTTGAAATCCACATTCGCTTCAAAGGGAGCAGTGCTCACGCATCGGTGCCTTGGCTGGGCAGCAACGCGAGCTACACTCTCGCCCAAGGTCTGCAGGCCATAGGGCAATATGAGCCCGAACTTGACACCTCGCTGCCCATTTTCGAGCATCTCTCCGAGTTCGCCATTGAAGAGGAGGCCTCTCCGCAGAACATCGATGCTATTGTCGAGCACGCTGATGCAAGGTCGCCTCGCCTCAGCTCCATGCTCCGGGCACTGTCTCGCATGACGCTGACTCCCACCATGATAAAAGGCGGGATAAAGTCGAACAGCGTGCCGGAAGTGTTTGAGTTGACCTGCGATGTGCGAACCCTGCCATTTCAAGACGAGGCTTACGTGCGGTCGCAGTTGGACAAGGTCCTAGAGGGCATCGAAGACGTCGAATACGACATCGACTATATGTCTGTCCCCAACTCCTCTCCGATTGAGTCGGACCTGTCGGAGGCAATAAAGAGATCTCAAGCGCTCAGCGTGCAAAGGGATGACATTCGGTTGGTCCCTGCCATTAGCAACGGCTTCACAGATTCACGCTTCACCCGCAATCTCGGCATAGTCACCTACGGCTTTACCGGCGCCCATCCTGCGGATGACCCGCTACTCAGCCGGGCGCATGGCACCAATGAGTCCGTGGGCATTGCCACTCTAGTCAGCTCAACCCGCTGCATGCTGGCGCTCGCATGGGACTTGTGCGGGGCGCAGTGAAACCGCAGGGGGGTAGGATGCGCCGGTTGGCTTGCCCAGCAGGGTCGGCCGCAGACGTCGCGACTGCGCCTGAGGCCATACCCAGGATCTGAACTGGAGACTACTCCCTTCAACCTCTACGGCCAGCTCGCCTAGCCCTAGGGAAGCACCTCGATTTCCATGCTGGCCGATTCCTCTCGGAACCATTTGATGGCGGCCCTTTTCGCTTCCGGGTAAGTCAACTCCGGCGGAGACCACCATACGGGTCCATCCGGGTTGTCGACATCGCCGAACAGCCAGGTTCCGCGACCACGGGGCAAGAATCCATGTGTTTCTAGGTATCGGCGTGTTGAGACTCGCATTTGCTCGTCGCGCGGTAAAGTCGTCCTTGCACCTGTCTATTTCAAACCGCCGCGCGGCGGTTTGAACCACCAGGCCGCTAAGGGTCTGAAGCAGACTACGATGCAGAGTCGCCGTAGTGCCAACTCAGCTTCTAGGTTCACAAGTACGAGGTGTTTCTTGAGCCGCACCATGTAGCGAGTCTCCAAATGCACGAACGATGTCCTCACCGGCTCTGCTCTTATAGGCGGGGCGACCCTCGCTACAGGACGGTCTACCATGACCCTGGGAACACCGGTCTGCCACCCCAAATGCAAGGGATCTCTCTCCTCCACCTGGCATCCTGCAGCACCGGGCAAGGTCACTCCCTTTGTAACTCGATCATTTGCTAACCTGCTTGCTACCGCTTACGCAGGGCTGAGAATGACGAGCGATGTCGCCGAGCCTGCTGAGGGCTGCCTTCCAGAAGGTGCGCTGCGATTCGACGGCGGCCCGATCGGGGAGTTTGACCTGCTGGACCACTACCTGGCATCGGGATTCATCCTTCGGGTAAAAGTGGACGGACAAATCGCTCCCGGCACCGCCCGTCTCAAGGCGCATGGAGCTATTGGGAGTGGCCTTCATCACCTTCATCACCGCGCCGAGCCATGCGAATCGCCGCCGCTCATCTTCCCAAGCTGCAAACAACTCTTCTCCAGACGCCGGGATCGTCCGGCTCACGCTCACCTGATAGCCGCGGGCGGCCTGATTCACTTCACGAAGTCCGCGCTCCCGTTCGTACTCCACGGCTATCATTTGGGCCCACCAGTGGGAAGCATCGTAACGTTCCCTCGCAAGTCGGGCGATCCTCGCGTGCTCCATCCGTGCGGCGCCCTCCTCATCGAGAACGGCAAACCACTCGCCCCAATGCTTTCCGGTTGCGGCGCAAACCGCTTCGTCACTGGTTCTCGAGGATCGTATGCTCATCGTTACTGTTCCAATTGGAAGTCTAAGAGGGCGTCTAAAAAGGGGTGTGAGTTCCCCTTGGGGCGATGTTCGGCAAGGTCATAGAGTCATGAATCATGACACGCGAAGCATACCCCAGCGACCTGAGCGACCGGGAATGGGAGTTGTTGGAGCCACTGCTTCCACCTCCCAGGCCTGGAGGACGGCCCCTGAAGTACTCCCGCCGGGAGGTGGTCAACGCTATCCGCTATGTGCTGCGCACCGGGTGCGCTTGGCGGATGCTGCCCCACGATCTACCCCCATGGCGAACCGTGTTCCACTACTTCCGCACCTGGCGCAGGGATGGGACCTGGGAGCGGGTCCATTCGGCCCTGCGTGACCGTGTGCGCGTGGCCGAGGGCCGACAGGCGTCTCCCAGTGCGGCCATCATAGACAGCCAGTCGGTAAAGACTACCGAAAAGCAGCTGTCTTTAGAGTCAAGGGTCTAGGCCGATGAGTGCGGGAGTCCTGGCGCGCTCCGCGCGCCAGGGTGAGCGATGCTTGAGCATGGAGTTGAGGATGACCAGCAGCTTGCGCATGCAGGCTGTGAGGGCCAGTTTCTTCGGTTTGCCAGCAGCCACCAGCCGCTGGTAGAAGTCCCGGATGACGGGATTGTAGCGACTGGCCGCCAGCGCCCCCATGTACAAGACTGCACGGATCCGGGCGCGTCCGCCCCAAACGGTACGTCTGCCTCGTAGTGTGCCACTGTCCCGGTTGAAGGGAGCCACTCCCACCAGGGCGGCGACCTGCCGGCGGTCCAGAGTGCCCAGCTCCGGCAGGTAGGCCAGGAGGGTGAGAGAGAGCTGCTCTCCAACGCCGGGGACGGTGCGCAGGAGGTCGTCCTTCTCACGCCATACGGGACTCTTACGGAGAGTCTCCCGCAGGCTCTTGTCCAGATCGTCCAATTCCCGCTGAAGCCATGCGATGTGTGCCTCGATGCGGGGACGGACAGCGACGGTAGTGGCGGCGCTGAGGCGGTTCTTCTCCGAGACCAGCATGGTCATCACCTGGTGCCTTCGGGCAGTCAGGGAGTTGAGGTCCTGTGTCTCGGCACCCCTCAGGGGGCGTACCGGGGGTCGGACCGCCTCGGCGAAGTGGGCGAGGACCGCCGCGTCCAGTGCGTCGGTCTTGGCCAGCTTGCCGGTGGCTTTGGCGAAGTCTCGCACCTGCCGGGGATTGACGACGACCACCGGCGACTCCTCGGCCGCCAGGGCCGCCACAATGGACAGTTCCAGGCCGCCTGTAGCTTCCAGCACCACCAGGGCCGGTTCAAGAGCCGTCAACTGGGACATCAGTTGACGGATTCCCGCATCGTCATTGGGGACCACCCACCTGTCGTCCGTGGGACGGACGGCAACATCTAGCTGTGCCTTGGCCACATCGATGCCTACGTAGATTGCTTCCTGTTCCATGACTACCTCCTGTGAATTGCTGGCCCGTCCTTGCAAGATGCGGGCTTGGTTAACCCAGGCAGCTGTTCGGGCTCCATTCGGGAAGGGTGCGGCGACCCTCGCTTTTCGACGGTCTTACATGACCAGGGGGGATTCGGTCTGCCGCACCCTTGTCGACATGGCGGACTGAGTGTCCTGAACAAGAATCAAGATACAAGGGGGGCCTCGTGGCTATGACGCTGGTAAGAAAGTCAAGGGAAGGAAGCGGCACATAGTAGTGGACACGATGGGCCTGGTGCTGTCGGTGGCGGTGCATGCGGCAGACGTCCAGGACCGTGACGGAGCCAAGCTGGCGCTTACGGGCCTGGTGGGCCGATTCCCGCGCCTGGAACTGATCTGGGCGGATGGTGCATACGCCGGCAAGCTGGTGTCATGGGCCAGGAACGCAGGTGGCTGGAACGTGGAACTGGTGAGGCGCAAGCCGCAGCGGAACACCTTCGAGGTCATCCCACGCCGCTGGGTGGTCGAGCGCACGTTCGCATGGTTGGGCAGGTACCGGAGACTGAGCAAGGACTACGAGGAATTGCCGCAGACCACCGAAGCATGGATCTACGCTGCCATGACCGGATTGATGCTGCGACGACTAGCACATTCCGATGCTTTTTAGACGCCCTCTAAGCCAGAATTCTCATGCACTTCTCACACCTGACACCCAGCGGGCAATCACGCCGCATCCACCTAGGAGCCTGGGCGATCGTTCAGCGAAAGTAACTCCAACGCCACTTGGGTCCCCACCTCACCAAGTACCACCTGGACCTAGTTCACGCCGAAGACCGTTGAGCACCTAGAGTGGATTTGGCCGTAGCCAACGCCCAGCCATTCGACCCAGACGTGGCTACTATTGGTAATACCCCAACGAAATCCTCAATGGAGTCGTAGGCCCATCCACCTCGGGGTGAGGCGCACTCGTGGCGTGGCCACGACGGTTCGCGCTTGCGGCGGAGCGGATCGCGACCTGCTGCACATGACCTTTAGGCTGATCGGTGACCATCTCGAGTTCGCACCGGAGGGCCGAACGAATATTCCTGAATCCTAAACGACCGCCGAGAAGCCCCCGTCCAGGTTGATTGCGCACCCGGTGATGTAGCTGGCCCTCTCCGAGGCCAAGTAAGCGATGAGGTCAGCCGCCTCCTGAGTCTCGCCGACGCGACCCAGAGGGACGCTCCTCTCGAGAACGCCGAACAACTCTTCAAGAGAAGTGCCCTTGCTCAGCGGCGTACTCTGCATCTGCGCGCTCTTTACGTGTCCTATGCAGACAGTGTTGACGAGAATGTTGTCGGCGGCCAGGTCGTAAGACATCGCCTTGGTAAGGGCGATCCCAGCCGCTCTGCTCACCGACGTCGGCACGGAGCCGGGCGAAGGAGCCTTGCCAAGGGGGGTCGTGATGTTGATGATTCGACCCCCACCCCTTCTCCTCATCAACGGTACAGCCAAGCGGGAGCACCTCACCGCCGCCATGAGCTTCAAATCGAGGTCTCCGTACCACTGCTCGTCAGTCATATCCATGAAATGGCCCGACATGTGGCGGCCCGCATTGTTCAAGAGAATGTCGAGCACACCATACCGGTCCTCAACGACCCCAAACAGGTGGTCGATCTGCTCGGGTACGGTCACGTCTGTCGGAACAGCCGTCACCTCCCCACCGGTCTCCTCTTTGATCTCAGACGCAGCCCGCTCGAGCACGTCCCTACGGCGGGCGCAGATCACCACACTTGCACCCTCTGCTGCCAAGGTCGCCGCGCTGACGCGGCCTATCCCCTCGCTGCCGCCAGTGACAACAGCGGTCTTGCCTTTGAGCTCTAGCCTCACGCGTATCCTCCCTTATCGGTATTTCCCCCTGTGGGAATGTCTAAACCTTAAGGGCATATCAAGTCACATGCCCGCTCCCAGACCGACGAGCGATCGTCGGCTCCATCATGGCCAGAAAAATTGCGGTCCACGGCAAAACAGCGGCTACGCGCCGCAAACCTGCTCGGACCTCTAACGACATGGTCGCTTACTCAACGTCGATTGCGTCTCTTCACTGGCTTGTCCTTATCGGCATGTCGGCTGGCCCAATTCGGGTACATAATCTAAGTTAGTACTACGTGACCCCAGTCTATCCTTGGGCATAAACTCAGCCATGATCGACGGATCCGCCCGGTAGTGGCACAGTTCAATTTCCCTCGGCGCGCCCATAAACCGGCGCAAAGAGACGGCGGGGAGGCTGGAGTTCAACCGCCCATCAGGCATCTGCCTCGCCTCCGGCGGTCCTCCCGAGCAGTCCAGAAACAATCGTGGTCCCGTAGACAGGCCGGCATTGCAAACCTATAGGCGTCTACTCATCGCATGGCTCTTCGTGCCGATGCATCTGCTTTTGTTCCGCCTCTCTGGTGGCCGCCTCCTGAATAGCCTGGAAGGTGAAGGAGTTCTTATCCTCGTGACGAAGGGACAAAAGACTGGCAAGGTACGCTCTTCGCCCCTGATGTACTTCCAATTCGAAGAATCAGACGAACTTATTGTCGTTGCCTCCAACTATGGCCAAGCCCACCACCCCGCGTGGTACCTAAACATCGCTGCCGACCCGAACGTCACCGTCGAGACTGACGGCGGTCGCTACACCGCAAAGGCCCGCATTACCCGACGAGAAGAACGGGCCGCACTGTTCGACAAGGTCACTGCGGTGAATCCCCGATTCGCCACCTACCGCGCCAGTACCGACCGCCAGATCCCCGTCGTCGCTCTCCTCCGCACCCAATCGAACGGGTGAGAGGAATCGTTAAGCTGGCTGAAGATCTATTGCGCTAGGGATACCCAGTTGGCACGGTTTGAGTCCTTTGTGAACCTGTTGAACGTGCAGCGTTCGGTGGCTCCTTCCCGCTGACAAGGCTGTTCCGGCGGCGACTCCACACAGAGGAGGCAGACGTCGCGCCGAGTTTGCCTCAAATCCATTTTAACCCGAGGCCAACCTAGCTCTCGGGTACTCTGCTGGGCAGCAGGCCTAGGGGCCATGCCGTGGCGGCAGGAAAGGGTCGGGGACAAATTAAAGTAGGGGAGGGGGCTCTCCGAACCGCCCCAAATCTCCCGACGACTGCTTTAGTCCCATAGTTGGCTGGATGGAGCCATAGCCGGCGGCACCCTTGTTGGCTAGCGCCTTCAACATTGAAGATGTCAGTGAGGCCTTGCGCAGACCACTAGGAGAGTGAATGGATGTCGAGACGGGATAATGAATCGGCGGGTCTGGCACATGAACCGTCGGGAGCAATGATCGGCGTTAGCGCCGATGTAGCGGCACGGATCAACAGCCTCCTGGAGACATTCGATTCCGCTGGCCGGAGAATGATGGGATATCCGGGCAACCTGGACTTTGACTATTCGGCGCTGCTTCCGTTCCTACGGTACTCCGGCAACAACATAGGGGATCCATTTCACCAAACCAACAACGAGAGCAATACCCACGAGATCGAGCGGGAGGTCGTCGGAAGTTTCGCGGATCTGATGCGACTGCCACGTGACCAGGCGTGGGGCTACGTCACATCGGGCGGTACTGAAGGCAACATGTACGGGCTTTACCTAGCACGGGAGACGCTCCCGGAGGGAATCGTCTACTTTTCTCAGGACACACACTACAGCGTGGTGAAGATCCTCCGGCTCCTCCAGACCCTCAGCCTTATGGTCAAGAGCCAGGAAAGCGGCGAGATTGACTACGACGATCTCCGAGAAACGATACGGATCAACCGTGACGTTCCGGTCATCTTCATCGCAAACATCGGCACGACCATGAAGGGCGCGGTAGACGATGTGCACAGAGTGCGCGACATACTGGCCGATCTGGAGGTTCCAAACTACTACATTCATGCTGACGCCGCGCTCAGTGGGATGATCCTGCCGTTCGTGGATGAGCCGCAGCCGTACGGGTTCGATTCGGGGATCGATAGTGTCGCGGTGAGCGGTCATAAGATGATCGGTGCCCCGGTGCCCTGCGGCGTCGTCTTGACACGCAGGCAATACGTTTCGCGCATCGCCCGCTCGATCGAGTATATCGGCACTCTGGACACCACAATCGCGGGTTCGCGGAGCGCACTTGCGCCCCTGATGATCTGGTACGCATTCCAGCGATTCGGCTTGGAAGGGTTCAAAGCCATCGTGGCGAGGTGTCTTGCTGTTGCCGAGTATGCGGAGCGGCGGTTCAACGAAGTCGGCATACCTGCATGGCGTAACAGGAACTCGGTTACGGTGGTCTTTCCAAGGCCATCGGACGAGATAATTCGCAAATGGCAGATCGCTCCGTTTCAGGACATAGCGCACATAATCACAATGCCTCACGTCACCGAGGAACTAGTTGACGCGTTGGTCGATGATGTCGCGTACGGTTATGGGGGGAGGGTTGAGAGTTGAACAGAATAATCGTCATGGCAAAGAGCGAAGTAGGCGTTATCGCGGACATGACCGAGCCGCTGGCCCGAGCTGGCGTGAACATCCTTACGCTCAACACCGAGAGCACTGGAGAAACCGGCATAGTCATCATCACCACGGATGACAACGACGCCGCGCTGCAGGCTCTGACCGCGGCTGGATTCCGGGCGATTATGGACGACACGCTGATAATCCGCCTGCCCAACGAGCCCGGAGCTCTGGCGAGGTTTGCCAAGAAGTTCAAGGACGCCGGTGTAAACATCCAAAGCCTGCACATTTTCGACAGGCACGCAGGCTACGCCATGGTGGGGGTATCCTCCGCAGATCGCGTATTGGCAGAGACGATTGTTGGCGAGGATGCGGTGGTTTAGGCAATGAACACATCAGCTTCTCTAGTCCCTGTCCATCACGAGTGTCACTGCGCCGAGCAAAGGTCGTTGGAAAATGCTCGGGAAGGGGCACGGCATACAGAAGCGGGTTGACGACATCTTGAGACTGGCCAAGGCGGCAACGACCGTGGATTGCGCTGTCTCTCAGTTAGATTGACAAGATCGGAGGCTACCCAGCAGATCACTTACAGCAGGCTTTTGGCATGTCTGTTAGGCACCTATGAGTTGGTAGTGGCTGCGCCCTTTAACGGGAGGGTAGGGTTAGGTGCACCAGGCACCTACTCTCAAAGTCACGTGCACACACCTGGAAGTTGAGGGATTTACGCGAGGGGGATTTGGTCAGGGGCCTTGGAGGGCACCCAGATGAGGTTAAAGAGGATCGCATCTTTGACCACCGTCTCCAACAATGCAGTTGGAGTTCAGGCTGCCCTCTTCAATGCGCCGCCGCAAGCTAAAGCTCAAAACCATCGAGACTAGGAACTCGCTGCCAATCCAGTCTCAATTGCCCGTGTAGTTCGAGTTCAATCGTGTGGGCTTCATCTAGCGATAGAAGGAATGTACCTCAACATCGTCGACGCGTTGTAGTGTTGAATACCCGTGGATGTGGTGTTGTACTAAGGGACGGCAGATGCGAACCACCTGAGTGAGGGCGACCGAAGCCTAAACAGCCGCGTCTAGGCTATTCTGAACCGGCCGGCTCCGTTCGCGGTCGCGCTAACATACCGGGCTGTACAAGACATGGAAGGAAGCACAGCAAGATGCTCGAAATTGTTGAGATCAAAGGTCCCGCGCTGCTGCTGCAAGCTCGGGGACGCATCAACAGTCGCACTGCGCTAGCCTTCGAAACCGCCGCCAAGCGCGCCTTCGCCGGCATCGACCAAGACGTGATCATAGACGCCTCACAGGTCACATATCTCAGCACCGCAGGTCTACGCGCTTTTCTGCGACTGTGGCAGCAGCTCAGGAAGGAGAACCGTACCCTCCACATCTGCTCACTAAAGCCACACATTCAGGACGTCTTCAAGATAATCGGATTCGACAGGTTCATCCCCATCGAGGCGGATAGCGTTGCAGCATTGGCGGCTGTAGAAGGCCGAACGCAGGGCAACCCGTAGCACCACCCTGGAAGATCGAGGCTGGATAAAGATGGAGCTGCAGCGGGCGAATGCCAGGTTTGGCATTTCTACGCCCCTGTGGATGCACAGGTCGTCTTGCGCTGTATGCGCGGGATGACATCGGCCTGACTGGTTCCACTCTGGGTCGACTAGACCGGTTGCGTCCTGGCCCGGGGATGTAACTTGGCCTGACTAGCACTGTGGGGTAGGGGTCCGCACTGGCTGTCCAGTTGCTCCTACAGCCAATCAGAAGCAGGTTGGCCTTGCTTGACGATCGGATCATCCCGGTAAGATACCCTCAGGAGGGTCCGGAAATAGCCGGGGCTGAGCATCGCTGTATGCTCCTGGAACTAGGGTCGTAGTTGACCAGGTCCAATGCGAACGATGCTAACCAAGACCTGTCCCTTGGTCTGTTTGAGCCGTTTCAACTGGACCTCCAGTTTTCCGGTCTGACTATTGAGCCGACGATCGAGACTGGCAAGCGATCATGGGGTACATTTTGCAGATGCCGTGGGATCGGACAGGGAGCGAATCAGTTGACACAAAAGTATGACGCTCGGATCAGGGAACTCGTGCGAGACCGGTATGCAGATCTCGCCAGAGAGTCGGCCTCGGGGTCCAAGGGCTGTGAAAGTGCTTGCTGCACAGATGACGATCCAAAGCAGGGCTCAATCTCGGCACTTTATCTTCCGGAGCAGACCAGCGGCTTGCCGGCGGAAGCTCTAGCCGCGTCCGCAGGCTGCGGAAACCCCCACGCGATTGAAATGCTTCGGCCCGGGGAGACCGTTGTGGATTTTGGCAGCGGAGGCGGCATTGACTGCTTCATCGCAGCCAGAGCGGTAGGTACACAGGGCCGTGTAGTGGGCATCGACATGACCGAGGACATGGTCGAACTCGCCAGGGGCAACGCCAGGCGGCTCGGATTGCGAAACGTTGAGTTTCATCTTTCAGAAATGGAACAAACACCTCTAGAAGACGGGACGGTAGATGCAATCATCTCCAACTGCGTAATAAATCTGGCCCCGGACAAAGAAAAGGTCTTCCGTGAAGCCTACCGCATACTCAGGTCCGGAGGCAGGTTGATGGTGTCAGATCTAGTTAAGGTCGGCGATATACCGAAGGAAGAGGCGGACGACGATGCAAACTGGGTGGCGTGCCTATCCGGGACCGAGATGAAGGACGTCTATCTCCGGCGCATGGAAGCCGCCGGATTCACGGAATTGCAGGTCATCTCGTCGGCACCCTGGGGTGAGCAGGGATGGCGCTCAAACATCCACAGCGTCAACGTAAGAGCGATCAAGTCCGCTTAGGGTCAGCGAGCTGAAACGGAAGACTCTAAGCGACACGCAATGAATCCCGTTGCCGAAACGCGTTTCACGTTCCTTCAATTGAGCTGGCCAGCAGAGGCAAGCAACTGCTCTTGTAACAGGAGCCAGTCAACCAGAGCGCCTATGAATGTGCGCGGTAGTCAGGGAAAATGGCTGCTGCCCTCGCCCATCCAAAGCTCAATCTTGATTCCCTCGGCGCAGCCAGCTTCCAAGCTGAACGCGCGGGTCTCGGAAACAGGCACGAACTGGTCCAGATAGAAGACCCCAGAGGATTGGGTGTCTTCGGGCCATTCGCAGCCGGCCCGCTGTCTCCAGCACATCACCATGTCCTTGGCCCCACCGTAGAATGCCGTATCGCTGTCGCCCTCCTGAACCGTCTCAACTTCGTCACCCTCAAACAGGTCACGTCGCCCGCGGTGCCGTGGATGTGCGACACGGAGACGGGAAGTGCGTCCTCGCAGCTCTGGAGTCGTCGACGTAGCTCCACCGGCTAGGCTGGCCACCGCACGAAGGCCTGAAAGAGATCCTGTCTGAGTGCGCTAAATCTGGAGCTCGTACCGCGCTACCGCGGCTTACGGCAATGTAGAAAGTAAATCGGCGTGAAGATGCCTAGCCGTCCCGCTTCGGCCATTGCATCCGCGCATCGATTCAACGTGAACGGTTCCCTGCTGAACAATGTGGAGCGCCTCAAGCGCTCTCAGTGAACCGTGGGTAACCCAGCGGCCCATCCTTGAGCTGAGAAAACTCGCAAGGGATAAACCCGAACCTACCAGGGGTTGATACCACGGTATTGACGGACCCGCCTGCTCAGAGAGGTCGCGCGTTTCCATTGTCTCTAACCCCACTGTGCGAAGCGCGTCGTCAACGGTATGACGGTCGTCGATGTCATGCATGCCGCCTCCAAGTTCTACATCGTCCTTGATCTTCCGGTGGTGGGGAATACTCAAATCGAAGCGACCCGTTAAGCAGTATTCGTAGGCGGCAAACTCCGCTTCAAGCTCAAGCAGTCGGAACACCTCCCCATACATACTCAACTTGTCCGGCGCATGGAAGGTTGACTCGATCGCGTGGACCGCATCAAACGACTCGTCCGGAGAATCGACCTCCAGAGAGTCGCAATGCACGTACTGAGCCAGATGCGTCAACTCCGCCTCTTCAGTTAATTTCCGAGCTCGCTCAAGTTGATATGCGTTGCTGTTTACGCCGACGATCTTGGTGCCGGAAAAGCGGGCAATCTCCATTAGCGGCCCGCCAACGCCGCAACCGAGGTCGGCGACGACCATCCCGGGTCTGATCGCGAGTACGTGTGCCAGATAGTGTTCGTGGCGAGCGAGAGACGCCCTAAAGCTCTCTCCCGGGAAGCGAGGCGCAAAGTGAAATGACCTGCCCCATCCATACTCGTAGAAGTCGGTAACCAGGTTTTAGTAGAGATTGGCCAGCTTGTTGTGGTCTCCTCGCTCAATCTCCAATCCGCCGCTCTTTGCTTGGCTGAGGTGGCGTTCGCATTCGCGGACAGTCGGAGCGAAACCATGCTTTCCCCGTTTGTACTTGAGGAGCTTAGTGATACCGACCGACATCAGAGTGTTCCCGGGCTAACTTCCAGAAGCGAGCTTGCATGCGAGTTCTTACCTAAGCGGAAGTTCTAACGTCGATGGCCGCCGAATGAAAGGACTCGGCGTCTCTTAGGCGCCAATCAAACACGGGAATGCAGGGGCCTATACCGAAAACATACCTCTCGTGAGTCCCTCTGCCATCCCCGCGGTTAGTTGCCAGTCTTGTTCTTGGCACCTGGTGTGGGGTTACCAACCGTCCGGAAATCTCCAATCGCATCCGGCACCCGTGCGAAGCTCTCACCCTCGCCTGCCTGACCTTCGTCCCAGTCAACCTCGTCCACCAAGGTGCCGTCTGCAGTCCAGATACCCAACTCTTCGTCTCCACCCAGTGCAAAACCCGGCCAGCCGTCCCTGTCCACCTCAATACGCAGGTATTCGCCCGCTAGTAATACCAGTTCGGAGGGGAAGGCAACCCGTTTGGCCGTTTCCTTGAGGTCGTCAGCCACCACGAAACCGGCCAGCGCTATCTCTACGCCGGAGGCGTTGTACAACTCGAACCAGTCCAACGGATCGCCTTTTGCAGCAACCTCGTTTATGACCAGGCCGGGATAGACCGCAGTCGTGGCGCCGCTGCCCTCGCTCGCCCCGGGGAGGGTCGGGATTTCCCCGAAGGAGCCGAAGAAGTTACCGACAATGGTCGCCCCAGGCCCCGTACCCGCTTCCGACAGCGTCAGAGTGCCTGTGGCGAAAGGCGAGAATCTCTCCGGTGCGGCGGCCCCGGCCGCTATGGTCCATACACCTCCTGCAATTTCGTCGCTTCCGATGACCAGCGTCGAGCCTCCGGTGAATTGGGACAAGGGCAGCACAATGGTCAGACCATTCGCAGAGCCGTCTCCTTGCACCGCAATCACGGCCAGGGAGGCGAGGTTGCCCTTGCCCGGCAAGAGCCTCGATTCATCCGGGCTGGCGAGGCCGGCGATTATCACTATATTGTCGGTAGGCTGCGGTATCCCGTTTAGAGCGAGAGCGAGGTCCGCCTCAGTCGAGGGGTTAAGGCTCTGGTTACTCCCCCACGCGGTCTTAAATCGCACCCCGAGTTCCCCGTACTCCCAGCCCTGTTCGGGCCCCGACCGGCTGGCTCCCGATCCAAATGAACCTGAGAAGCTGCCGACAATGGTCGCGCCTGGCTCAGTTATCGCTTCCGACAGCACCAGGGTGCCTTCAGTTAAGGGTGAGAAGCTGTCCGGTACCGCGGCCCCAGGTGGAATGGTCCACACACCGCCTGCTATTGCATCCTCGCCGATTTCCAGCCTGGCACCGACAACGAGCCGGGACAAGGGCATCACGAGGGTCAATCCACTGACTGTGCCGTCCGGCTCAACGCCGAAGAGAACTATGGATGCCAGCCAGCCCACGCCCGGCAGGATAGCCTGTTCCTCCGGGGTGGCGTGGCCGGCAATGACTGCCATTTCCTCTGCGGATTCTTCGCTCCCGTTGAAAAGCAAACGGGTGACCGCTCCCTCCTCAAGGGGACTGGCAATTTGATTGCTTCCCCAGGTGGTCTCAAATCTCAGTTCCAGAGAGCCTGATTCCACGGCCGATTCAGCCATCTGGGGTTCGGGCCAGTCCGGCGGTTCCGGCGTGATATCGGCCAGAATTTCACCCCTGCGCCTGAGTATGAACTTTTGCACCCGCCCGGTGTCTTCAGCTGCTGATGCCCTGGCTTCGGGTAAGGCATGTTGCCGGACGATGGCAGCCATTTGGTCTACGCTTGCCAGTAGCTCATCTTCTTTCCAGACGGTGTCCAGCAACTCTTTCAGGCGAACGATGTACCTTGATCGCCACTCGGCATTGTTGTAGAGCTGGTTCGGAATGGCCGAGAGGGCCAGCACTGACGAGGGGGGATTGCTTATGTTATCGAAGGGATTGGGATCGTCCTTCAGGTGGAAGGTGTCATCCACCCCCCAGGGAATAAACACGAAGCGGCCGTCGGGTTTCCGGTAGAAGTGGTAGTTGTTGCGGTCGCCTGAATAACCGTCCCAGTGGCCCACCAGCACCTCTGTGGCCCAGAAGGATAGGAACCGGTCCAGGTCGACGCCCTCGGCCAAGGCCTCGAGACCGGCATCCGACGGATCTCTGAGGGCGGCCACCACCGCGTCAATGTCCGACCAGTCGTCGGCTCCTTCGTTGGTCTTCTTCTCTAAAGTGCCTCGAAAGTCGGAGGTCAAATCGCTCACCGTTCCTTCGTACAGGTTGCCCTCGACGCTATCAAAATGCAGCGCAAGGAACGGCTCTTTGATCTCCTCAACGTGAACGTAGAGTCCCAGTTTCTTTCCGTTCACCGTTAGAGTAGCGAAATTGCAGCGGGGCGAAGGCGATCCTGCGGCTGCGAAGATCTGGTACGCGAGGCAAGTGTTGACCATCGAGGCGTCCTGGATGCTGTTGTTCAGGGTCATCCGCTCAATGACGCCGCCAAGAGACTGGTCATCCACATACTTGTCGAACCTAAGGAAGCTCTGAACAACGCGAGCCGGTGAGTGGAGGGAGTAGGCAGGCCGCTGTCTCGGACATCGGTAGTCGGCGGAGCGTCGAGAATTGGGGCTAGACGGTCGAGGAATCAGCCTTCCGGCGGGTGCGATTGGCCACGAGCGGCGCTCGTGGGCGCACTGCTCCCGTCATGCCGCCGCCAGCATGCGCTCCGCCCTCATCAAGTTGGCCAGGCCAAACAGCACAGCCAGCCGCTGCGTGTTCTTGTACAAACCCCGGTAGCGAACCTTCCCGTAGCCGAACTGTCGTTTCACGTACAGGAACGGGTGTTCCACCTTCGCCCGGATTGAAGCCTTCCTCTTCTCGCTTTGCGCCTCAAAGCTCTGTGGGTCCAACCTCCTGCGCCGGCTTGGCCCCATCGCCACACGCCATTCCACTCTCAGCCCTGCGCTCTCCGCCCGCTTCTCGATCCCCCGATACCCTGCATCTGCCCACACGCGCCGCTCCCCGCCGTGGAGCAGCCGCTCCACCTCGGTGAGATCGTGCACGTTCGCCGCAGTCGTCGTCATGCTGTGAACGATTCCTGTCTGCGCATCCACTCCAATATGCGCCTTCATCCCGAAGTGCCAATCGTTACCCTTCTTCGTCTGGTGCATCTGCGGGTCACGCTCCTTCGCCTTGTTCTTCGTCGACTTCGGCGCCGCTATCAGCGTCGCATCCATGATCGTCCCCTCGCGGAGATGGAGCCCTTGCGCTGCCAGATGACGGTTGATCTCCTCGAACAGTCCCTCCCCAAGCCCATGCGCTTCCAGAAGGTGGCGAAAATGCAGGATCGTCGTCTCGTCCGGCAACGAACCGCAGAGCCGCAGACCAACGAACCGCCTCACCGACTCGGCCTCGTAGAGCAGGTCCTCCATGCCCGGGTCGCTCAGGTTGTAGAACAACTGCACGCAGTGGATGCGCAGCATCGCCGAGAGCGGATACGGACGCCGACCTCGCCCTGCAGTCGGGTAGTGCGGACGTATCCGCTCCTCAAGTCGTTTCCATGGGATCAGCCGCTCCATCCGCTCCAGGAAGACTTCACGCCGCGTCTTGCGCTTCCTGCACGCGTATTCAAGGTCGGCGAACGTCGGCTGGTCTGACACGTCCTCACCCCCGGTCCTATGCTCACACCATCGTAAGCTCCCTCATCCCCCATCGCGACTTGTTCAGAGATTCCCTAAGCTTTAACGACGGCTTGGTGTCGCTCTGGGATCCGAGAAAGCCTTTCTTGCGCACACCTACGTTCCCATAGGCCTCGCCGTCCACGGTTACTGTGACCGAAGACCACGTGTAGATGTTGGCGAACGGACGGGATAGCCCATACTCCTCAATCTCCGCCATCACATCTTCAAATGTGCGGGTCTGGTGGCGCAGGGTTTCCCAATCCCCGAGCGCGATTTCGATTTCTATGTCCAGAACCCGGTCGAGGTCGAAGTAGGCGTCGAAAGGTTCGCCGACGGCGACCGGTGTCGGTGTTGGGGGAGCAACGGTGGAGGTATCCGTTGGCACGGGTGCAGGAGTAGGGGTAGGGGTAGGTGATGGCAACGGCGTAGGGTTGGTGGCCGGCGTGGACGTCGCGGCTATAGTGGGCGCGACAGTGGCGGTAGGAGCAGGGGTAAGTGTGGCATCCTGCCCGCACGCAGGAGCCAAGATCGTCAGAGCAGCAATGGCCAAAGCATCAGTTGCAATTGGTGCCACTCGTATGGATCGCGGTGGCATACGGGTCTGGCTGACGGCGGCGAATTTCAATCTTTATTTTGTTTCAACCAACGGTAGGGCAATTCCGAATTGGGTTGACGCGCAAAGGAGATCACCAGCGCAGAAACCTCGCGTTTAGCGCGCCGTGCTACGACCCCATCGAACAGGATTTTGGCGACGGAGTCGCTGCCCAGTTGGTCCCCTTATATCCCGAGATTCAGGTCGAGCCAGTCGAGCCCGAAAGGGCGCCAGGCAGTGCGAGTCTTGCGATCCGGCCTGGTGGCCAAGTCCGTCTTCGCCCTCGTCAACTATGCCACAAAGCACCGGAACTGTTCACAGCATCCACAGCTTCATCTGCTGGCGCTAGGCACCGAAGAGGGCGGCGATGTTTCCCCCCAGTATCTCGTCCATGTCATGCCGTGGAATGAAGTCCGAGTAGTCCCGCAGGTATGTGAGGGACTGGCGGTAGGTGGCGTGGCGCTCAACATTCGGGATGTCGGAACCCCAACACAGGCGGTCTGGGCCAAGACGCTCAAAGTACTCGCGGATCACCGGCCGAAGCTCGTGGAAGGGGTAGTCATAGACAGCGCCCTGAAAGATGGGGAAGAGCAGCTCGCATGTGACGTTGGGGGCATCGATGGCCTGCCACGCTACTTCGGGGACGCTCACCTTGCCACAGTTCATGAACCGGGCCAGTGAGAGACCGTGCGTCAGTACACAGGGAATGTCGGGGTGGATCTGCAGCCAGCGCCTGAAGGCAGAGAGCTGGGAGAGATAGGAGTCCTGACCGGCCACCGAACTCGTCACGTTCCAGAACACGGGGATGCCCAGAGCACGTACACGCTTCCAAAACGGGAAGAAGGCCGGATCATCAACGGGTGTGTGACGGCGATGCATCTCCAGAGAGCCCGTGTTGAACCAAAGGGCGTGAAGCCCCAGATCGTAGATAGCCGAATCCAAGGACCGGAGTGCGGCGGGTTCATCGGCTTTCCACTCGTCCAACAGAGCGAGGCCCCAGAACCGGTTTGGATACCGCTGGATGGCCGCGGCGATGTACTCGTTCAAGCGACCGTACATGTGTCCGCTCTGTATCACTGCACGGTCTATACCTACGTAGTCCATCTGTGCAATGAGGAATTCGGCCGTGGACTCTAAATCACGCATATGCGGCGGGAAATATTGTTTGAGATAGTCGACGCCGTCGTATGTCCATACGAATTTGCCGTATCCACCAGACCGAAAGTCGACCTCGTACATGGCGTCTAGAGCTACGTCTTGGCCGTCGAAGAGCGTCTGCCCGATGATGGCCACGTTGTCCGAGACACGACGCGTGGGCTGATGGTGAGTCATGATCGTGTGCTGGACGTATCGCATGTGCTCGGCAACCGATCGGTGCCCGGAGGCACCTCCCATTGGTGGGAAAATATGGGCATGGGAATCGACGATCATGTGGGCATCCTAATATGAATTGGACTCTCGTTTCCGGTATCAAGTTACGACACACTAGCGGGTACTGTGGCAGTTGCGGCCTTTAGTTTCCCTAGGACCTGTCATCCAGAGGCGGTCGATAGGGTAGAGGACCGTGTTATGGCCCTCTCACCCAAACGGCGAGACATATCGTCCAAAGCTGAGTTGTAAGACTGCGCGAGGTAATTTCAGGATTGAGCGTAAGGCGCCGATGGGGCCTGTAGGGCCGCCACTAGAAGCATACGAGCGCTCGACCAATGCCGAGCGCTTTCGACCGCTGCACTCGTTCGCCTTCGAAACCGTCGGCCGACTGAAGGACGATTTCGAAGTCGAGAATTCAGAAGGAGATGGGCTTGACTTGGAATTAGAGAGGGGCCTGGAGCCGGTCCGACCAAGCGTCAGGCTCAGCCCAGTGGACACGGGCGCAGCTCCAATAACGGTGGTGTTTTCGGCATTTCCCGGCCTGCACGTTAGGTTTGGGTGGTGGCATACAAAGCCCTTTCCGATCTGCGGTTGCGATGCGTGCGATGAATCGGCGGAATGGGAGATCGAGCAGTTCCGCAAGATGATCGAAGACCTGACCTCCGGAAGGTTTCAAGAAGCTGTACGGCGTCCCCTGATCCCGTTCATAGGGGAAAGCTGGAGGGAAGCGACCTTTTGGTCATCGAGGGGCAGTACTTCGACAACCAGAACTTACCTAGGGAACCTCTGAACAACTCGGTTCGCGGTGGGATGAGCAGGATGAGCGGGTCAGTCGGTGTAGTTCAGGCACCTGCGCAGCGCCGAAATCGGGGTGATCGAGGTTGAGCGGGGACCCTGCGGGAGCCGCCATCGCCGGCAGCTAACGTTGTGGGCGCACCGCGCCCGTCATGCCGCAGCCAGGTACCGCTCCGCTCTCATCAGGTTTGCCAGTCCCAGCAGCAGGGCCAGCCTTTGCGTGTTCTTGTATAGGCCCCGATAGCGCACCCTGGCATAGCCAAAGTGCCGCTTAACGTACAGGAACGGATGCTCCACCTTCGCACGAATCGACGCCTTGCGCCTCTCCGCCGCCGCCTCCGGGCCCCCTGGCTCCAACCTGCGGCGCACACCAGGTCTCATCGCCACACGCCACTCGACCACCTTGCCCCTGTTCTCCTCACGCCTGTCCACGCCCCGATACCCCGCATCGCCCCACACGTGCGTCTCTCCTCCATGTAGCAGCCGGTGTGCTTCGGTCACGTCATGCACGTTCGCTGGTGTCGTCGTCATGCTGTGCACCACCCCCGTCTCCGCGTCCGCACCGACGTGGACCTTCATCCCGAAGTGCCACTCGTTGCCCTTCTTGGCCTGGTGCATCTCAGGATCTCGCTCACCCGCACGGTTCTTGACCGACGACGGCGCCTCGATGATGGTCGCGTCCACGATCGTACCCTCACGCAGCCGCAGTCCCTGAGCCGCCAGATGCCCGTTGATGTCCTGGAACAGCCGCTCTCCCAGACCATGCGCCTCCAGCAGGTGGCGAAAGTGCAGGATCGTCGTCTCATCCGGCAGTGCACCCGACAGCTTAAGACCCACGAACCGCCTCACCGACTCAACCTCATAGAGCATGTCCTCCATGCCCGGGTCGCTCAGGTTGTAGAACAGCTGCACGCAGTGGATCCGCAGCATCGCCGACAACGCGTACGGACGGCGCCCGCGTCCCGCCTTCGGATAGTACGGCCGGATGCGCGCCTCCAACTCCTCCCACGGGATCAGCCGATCCATCCGCTCCAGGAATACCTCCCGCCGCGTCTTGCGCTTCTTACTCTCGTAGTCCACGTCAGCAAATGTCCGCTGGCCCATCGTCGCTCACCCTCACAACTGTGCTCTCTAAATCGTACCCCCGTACTACACTTGTTCAGAGCTTTCCTAGACCGAGGCGTCTCGCGCGGGATCCTGGACAAACACCGCCTTTTGGAACTGAACTGGAAACCTTGGCGGCGTCGAGATATTCGATAGCTAAAGTTAGCCGCGATCCATTTCATCGCCCAAGGTCGCATCGTGACTCTCTTCCCTTCATGCATCCCGCCATAACGACTTCACCCGCTCTAAGATCTCACCCCTGTAGAATGTGACACCGTTTAGCTTCTCGACCATTTCGCAGTCCAAGGGCAACATTCCGCGTCGAAATTATGAGGTGATTCGGAGGCTGCAGTCCCAGATTTCCGATGGTTGAGAACGGGGTAGCGGGCCAAACGGGGCCGCCGCACCGGGCCGCTTCATTCGGCGACCTTAATCAGCAGTTTGCCGAAGTTGGCCCCGTGCATTAGGCCGACAAAAGCCTGCGGGGCGTTTTCGAAACCCTCAATCACGTCCTCTTTGTATTTGATCGCACCATCTCTTACCCAACCAGCCAGTCTTGCACGCGCCTCCTCATATCGGTCCGCGTAGCTGAATACCAGAAACCCCTCCATTCGCGCTTGGTTCGTGAGCAGGTAGCGTAGAACGCGAGGGCCGAATTCGACTTGCGCAAGGTTGTACTGCGATATCTGACCACATATGACGACCCGCGCTCGATAACGGATTTGGCGCATGACGGCGTCTGTCACATCGCCACCAACGTTGTCGAAGTACACATCCACCCCGTCAGGGCATGCTGAACGCAGGGAGGCCTCAACATCTTGAGTCTTATAGTTGATACTGGCATCGAAGCCCAATTCGTCCACTAAGTAGGCAACCTTCTCGTCGCTACCGGCCGTTCCGATGACCGTGCACCCCATTAGCAGAGCGATCTGGCCTACGACCGCGCCCACCGCACCCGAAGCCGCGGAGACGACCACGACGTCACCTGGCCCGGCCCGGCCAACTTCAAGCAGGCCGAAGTAGGCGGTCAGGCCGGGCATGCCCAGTACACCGAGGGCGGTAGAAACGGGCGCGAGCGAAACGTCTATCTTGCGTGCCAGTTGCGCGTTGACAATTCCACGGTCCTGCCAGCCGAGCGAGGCTTCGACGATGTCACCCGGCGCGAATCCTGCCGCGCGGCTTTCGACCACCCGGCCCACAACTGTGCCTTCCATGACACCCCCGATTGCGACCGGCTCAGCATATGAACGCGCCGCCGCCATGCGGCCTCGCATGTAGGGATCAAGAGACAGCCAAATGGTCTGTATCAGCAACTCGTTCGAATCAGGGTCCTTGATTGGCGATTCAACCATGGCGAAGTTCTCCATAGCCGGATAGCTTTCCGGGCGGGATGCCAGTGTCCATTGGCTGCTGAGGCCTTCACGCATTGCCTAACTCCTAGCTGCTGACTCTAAAAATAGCCGAACGGTTCCCACAGGTCGGAGATGGGGTTGGCCCTGTACCGGCCTGACAAACATAGCGAGTTACGCAAAGCGTTGGCTAAGGGCCAGCCCCTGCGACCAAGACAGTCAGCTGACGCAACGAATGGGGCCAAGCCAATGAGGTAGAGAAAAATCCCTATGCCTCCTGCCGGATAACTGGTTCGACGAAAGTCCTGCCAGGTTCGCTGCACGGAGGGTCGAAGTCCGCATAATGCTGCTTGGAATGGCTTAGCCAGCCGTCTTCGCCGGTCTTGCCATCCCCCTCTAAGGTATTGCCTGATGACGCGGACAGTTAGGGAGCATGCGCCCTGCCAGATAGAGTGCGGACCGATATGCCCTTGAATCCCGTTCCTCAAGTGAACGTCCAGCTGGCACATCAGTACCCTAGGCGAAGACGCGCCGGGGCAGATGTCGGCGAAGGCGACATCTGAGATGCTCTGAGCATGGTCGCGACCCTTCAATGGGGTGTGCCGGTCTTTCGGCTTCCACCAGGCCCGACTCTAGAGTCCTCCTATTGGACGGGCAATGCGCTTTTGCTGACTCCGCCGCCCATGGCGAAGATGCCTGTGGCGTTGTAGCCGCCAATGGCGACCACGCCCACTGCGTTTACCCCGCCTATTGCTACCACACCCATGGCGTTTACCCCGCCTATCGCAACGAACCCCATGGCGTTTATGGGGCCGATTGAGACCAGGCCCATGGCGTTCATGAAGCTTACCGCGACGAGTCCGATGGAGTTCCAAACCCCCGCCGCCACAACGCCAAGAGCGTTCTCACCCACAGCCAAGTTGTCGATCGTGATCCACTTCCTGATGCCTGCAGCTGACTGTTCCATGTTCACCTCCGTCGGGAATCTTACCCCCGTGCGTTGGCACGGGAAAGTCGGGTTTGCAGCCCATCTAACTGGCACCATCAGTCTAGGCCGCACGATGCATCGGTGATAGTTGGCAAGTGCCGTCTCACACCATCCTCGAACCCTGCGATGGGACCTAGGCGGGCCTCTGTACCAAGAATTTCCAAGCGCCGTGGCTCAAGGTCAAGAGGGGGCGCCTCCTAGGCTAGGGGAACGTGGTAGGAAACCTCACTCCCAACCGCGAGGACGTCGACCTGAGCTAGTCTTTCTTCGCCTCCATGCGGACAACGAGCGGGAGGCGCAGACGAGTATCCGCGTCCCACAGTTCGCATTCGCGGTGGTGGACGGTTACGTCCTAGGCAGTCCCGCCGCCGCGGAATGATCGACATCGGCCGGTGGTCGGTTGAGCCAGGCCACCCTCCCTAAGGCGATCTGCCTTCTCACTTCAAGCTGGTGTACTGCAGCCACGACGTTGGGTGGATGGTGTGAGCAGTCTTGAAGCAATTGGACGGGAAGACCCGGGGCCGTAAAGAGTCAAACCCCACATTTGAATTGGCTCCAACTCCCCGACCGCTGCGGTTACTGAGCTAAACGGACCGTGTCTGGTCGAATGGGCTCCTCCAACGCTGAATCTCAATCTTCAGGCTTCCCATACCTCAGGAACGCCTTGCTGATGTGGTAGAGCGGAATTGGTGGAGACGGGGGAGGGTCGAACTACACCTGCAACACTGACGACCGCTCGTCACTCTTCTCCTTGATTGGTCATCACCTCGAAGCCAGCACCTCGGATGAGGCGAGAATTCCGTCGGGGCCTGTGCCGCCGATGGCCACCACCCGCCCGTCCGATAGGAGCACGGTGGAGTGACGAAAACGTCCGATCTTGAGGGGGCTGCCGGTACTCCATTCGTTGGCGACCGGGTCGTAGATTTCACTCTCTGTGAGCAAACCGAGTCCTCCGGTCACCAACACTCTTCCGTCTAACAGAAGAACGGCGCTGTGCTCGGCTCTCGCCACCTCCGTCTCCCCGGCGCTGGACCACACGTCGGTGGTGGGATCGTACATCTCGGCGAGCAGCCGCTTCCCCCTGCCTCCCACGACCAGCACCCGGCCGTCCTCCAACAGCGTGGCCGTGTGGAAAGACCTGGAAACCGTCATGGGAGCGATCGTCGTCCAGGTGTCGGTGCCGGGGTCATAAGTCTCCGCGGTCTTGGAGAAGGGGCCGTCCTCCTTGCCTCCCCCGGTCACCAGGACTCTGCCGTCCAGTAGCAGAGTAACGGTGTGATTGATCCGTTTCTCCGACATTGGCGCCGCCTCCGTCCAGGTGTCGGCGTCGACGTCGTAGATCTCGCTCTGGTCCAGGGTGGCGACGAATTTGTCGTCGGTCTTGCCGCCCACGACCATGACCCGGCCATCCGGCAGCCTGACCGCTCCCATACCATCGCGCGACATGTGCATGGGCGCGACGCTCGTCCAGGCATTTTCCGTTGGATCCCATATCTCCGCAGTCAGAATCGTCCCTTTCGTTGGCCCCAGTCCGCCCGCCACCAACACGCGACCGTCCGCCAACTCGACCACGGCCGGAGAGCGGCGGCCCTCCGCCATCGGACCGGTGAACGTCCACTCGAGGGTCTCGGGGTCGAGCAACTCCGCCGTCTCGTGGATGGTTGCCACCAACGTGCCAATCCCCAGGCCGCGCCCGCCCAGTGCCAGCACGCTACCGTCGCTGAGCCTGAGGGCAGCAAACCGCTCCCTGCGGGCCTTCATTTCTGGAGCGCTGACGAAATCGCCTAGCTCCACAGCCACGTCCTCGACCGGGGCCTCGTCCTGAACGGAAATGGAAGATTCGTCGACCGGTTTCACAGGTACGGAACTCGCGGCCGGCGAAGAGCAGGCGACCGCCAGGAGCGCGATTAATATTCCGATTACAGTTGACCGCACCTCAGCACCTCTAAATCTGGCCCCGATCTTAGACGATTCGCCATGCCGTTGCACTTAGTGTCTCGACAGGTTCACTGGGCGTGACGGCATGCGGTGCGGGTGGCGTTTAGCCCAGCGCATGCGAGAGCTTAACCGTTGCGTCCATTGCCGGAAACACCGGGCCGGAAACACTGGCCCTTGACCGGAAACAACTCCGCCGCTAGTCTCCCCGCCATGCGCTTGCAGGGCAAAATCGCCATCATTACCGGTGCCGCCACTGGGCTCACCGGGGAAATCAGAGGCATAGGGGGCGCGGCCGCCTGGGCCTTCGTGCGTGAGGGCGCGACGGTGTACCTGGCCGACATCAACGACGAGATGGGTGAGCGCGCCGCCGCCGAGATGCGCGAGGCCGGGGGGGAGGCACGCTACGTTCATCTCGATGTGACGGACGAGGTCTTGTGGCACACGGCAATCGACTCCATCGTAAGAGCTGAAGGATCTCTGGACGTGCTGGTGAACAACGCCGGCACCGGCCGCGACTACGACGGCGACTACTCCGACCCCGATGGCCCGCAGAACGCCGAGGAGGCGCTGAAGGTCGAGTTCACCACGGTCGAGGGGCTGGAGCGCGAGCTGCGGGTGCACGTCCGCGGAGCGATGCTAGGCATGAAGTACGCCATCCCCGAGATGCGAAAGCACGGCGGCGGGTCGATCGTAAACGTCTCGTCGATTCATGGCATCGTCGGCGTCGACACGATCACGGCGTACGCGACGGCGAAGGCGGCCATGCGGCATATGTCAAGGACGGTGGCCATCCAGTATGCGAGCGAGAACATCAGGGTGAATTCTGTGCACCCGGGCTACACCAAGACGCCGCTGGCCCTGCCCCTTTTCACCGACCAGGAGCTGTACGCAGACCGCACCTCGCAGATTCCTCTGGGCCGATTTGCCGAGTCCGAGGAGATCGCGGAGAGCATCCTGTTTCTCGCGTCGGACGAGTCATCCTACATTACCGGTGCGGAGCTGGTCATCGATGGGGGCCACAACGCCCAATGAGGCGCCAGCGGCGCGCAACAAGAAGGCGTGAGACGCTCAGACTGGGGGGTACGGCCTCGATGAGCTACATCGAGGCGTTCGAGTTTGGATTCGACGGCCACACGCTGGGCATGCTGTTGAAGCACGCCCGTCTGTCTGGAAGAAGGAGGGTGGAGGAATGACCGGCCGACTTGCTGGAAAAGTGGCGCTCATCACCGGAGGCGCAAACGGCTTGGATGGACAGTTGATGGGTTTCGGAGGCGCGTTCGCCCGCACAGCCGCGAGAGAGGGCGCCTCGGTCGTTATAACCGATATCGACGAAGAAAACGGCCGCCTGACAGCGTCACAGATTCAAGACAGTGGATCGAAAGCCCTCTTCGCCCGGCTGGACGTGACCAGCGAGGTCGAGTGGCAGGCAGCCATCGGGGCGGCCGAGGACGCCTATGGGCGCCTGGACGTGCTGGTGAACAGCGCCGGGATCCTCGCCGCGTTCGATCTGGAGCATACGTCGGAGCAGGACTGGGAGCGGGTGCTGGCCGTGCACGCGAAGGGCGCGTTCTTGGGCACGAAGTTCGTCACGCCGGTCATGCGGCGAACTGGCGGCGGGTCAATAGTGAACATCTCCTCGATCGCGGCGATGGTGGGCAGCCCCGCCAGCACTGCTTACCACGCGGCAAAAGGCGCGATTCGCTCGTTCACCAAGTCGGCCGCCATCCAGCTGGCCGGGGACGGCATCCGAGTGAATTCGCTCCACCCCGGGTTCGCCAACACACCGTTTACAGTCGGCCCGTTCGCAGAGCCGGGCGTCCTGGAGCGCAGGCTAAGCGGGGTGCCGATGGGCCGCCTAGGCACGGCGCAAGAGGTGGCCAACGCCATCCTCTACCTGGCGTCGGACGAGTCCTCTTACGTCACCGGTGCCGAGCTGGTCGTCGATGGGGGGTCTTTGGCCCAGTGATCGGCGCCCAGGGATTGGGGCCCGGTAGGGGACCGGAGCCGCCTTGGCGGGGCACTTGCCCCGGTGAAGATTCGGCCGTACATCTACCGGGTTTGGAGGAGAGCCATGATTCGGATGCCGGCAATGAGCCGCCAACAGCTTCGCTCACGTCTCGACGCGCTTCCTAGAGTGAGGATTGCCGCGACACCCACACCGCTACAAGAGGCTGAGAATCTATCGCGCGAGCTGGGTGTGCGAATCCTTATCAAACGGGACGATCTGACCGGCCTCGTCTTAGGTGGCAACAAGGTCCGGCACATGGACTTCTGCATGGCGGACGCACTTGAAAAAGGGGCCGATGTTTCCATAAATATCAACGCTTGGACCAACAATTCCCGCATTATTGGAGCGGCATCTAAGAAAGTCGGCATGGATTACATATGCATCGCGGCTGGCAGCAAGGGCAGACCGATCCAGGGCAATTTACTGATTCAAGACCTGTTCGGGGCCGACCTTCACCTGCTTGACACTACCGACGCAGAGGAGGTTACGGGCTACGTCGAAGACATCGAGAATCGTCTAAGAAACGAAGGTCGGACCCCGTACAACCACGTCAAAGAGCACATGTCCCGTTCTTCGGCCGCCATCTCTTATATGGACGCCACCCTCGAGATTGCCAGCCAATTGGACGCGGTAGGCGTCGAGCGGGTGAAGATCTACATCGCCAGTGGTGGAGCCCAGGGTGGCCTGCAAATTGGTGCGGCCGCATTGGGCCTGCCCTGGGAGATACTTGGCTTCCTTGTGGGCACCCCGGAAGAATCTTTCGTCGATGTGGTGGGCTGGTCAAACAACGCCCTGAACCACATGGGCTTCGCCCAGCGCTTGGCCTGGGAAGACGTGGTGCAGATAGGCGATTACATCGGTCCCGGCTATGCCCGGGTAAGCGCTGCCTGCACAGAGGCGATACGAATGGCGGCCGAATTAGAGGGATTACTGCTCGACCCCGTGCATACGGGCAAGGTGATGGCCGGCATCATCGACCACGCTCGGTCCGGCGTCCTTCGTCAGGGCCAGACGGTACTATTCATACATACAGGCGGGCTGCCCGAGCTGTTCAACTTCGCCGAGGAGCTGCGAAGGCCCTAGATCGCTACGGTTGCGTCAGGGTGGTGGCGGTTTCTACGGGTCGGCTGGAAATCTCCAAAAGGGTGGCCAAGAATCCGCACCTAAGATCAGGCCGATTTCGCTCCCCTCCAAAACCTAGACCTTTCGGAGGGGATGAGATCGGTGGTTGTGTAGGTTCGACGGACGGACGACCCTCTTGGAGGGCCCTTCAGCCTCTGGTTGCCTACGCTTTAATGATCTCCCGGCGAGCGAGGATGCGCTCGGTGACCCACGGTAGGCCGATGTCCCGGGAGAGGTGGAGGCCCTTCTCCAGTAGCAGGTTGGCATTCTACTGCTCAAAAAAACACCCTCGGCCAAGTTGGCCGAGGGTGTTTCGTGTTTCTGGTGGAGAGCAATTGTTGGGCTGGTGATGGATGGAGAGACTCTCGTTTTCTCCCCTGAGTCGCGTGCTTTGACAGATCTTTTTGGATTGCAAGTTCACGGTCCAGCAGACTAACTCTCCGGTTGGACCGTAATCTGGGGTGTAGGTCACAACCTCTCGGGTATGCTCAATCACACCGGGATCGGAGAGGGAACATACCTCCCCGCCAACCGGGGCAGGTGGACTAGGCTGCTAGTCGGCGAGGGTGAAGTCCTGGACGACGACGGCGACCACGCTACGATGGCATGGCTCTTGCACTCCGACCTTCACGGGGACGCCCAGGACATCTCTCTGGACGCCGGGCAGGGCAGATTCACGATTAAACGAAGGGTGTGCTGACCATCTCCGGCCTGGGGGCCTTCCGGTCAAATTCGGTGCTCCTCGCCGACTGGTCGAGCATCGTCGTTGCCGTTCACGGCACCACCGACAGGTTTACCCGATAATGCATCCCATGCGCTAGGCGGTGGGCATAGAGTACGTTGTGGGTAACGGACGGATCGTTGTCGACAGGAACACCACTTCAGGCGCGCTGCCCGGCAGGGCAATTCGGAGGGGATGCGACTAGCTGGCGCGCGGGCCCGACCAATGCCACCGCGGCATGTCCATCTCACCAGGTGGCTCTGCCCGTTACCCAGCATTCGCTGTGCCTGCGCCGTTCTAGTGCTGGCAATTCCCGATGGACGATCACGGCTCGAGGGACAGCACAATAGCTCACGGCATATTGGGAGGTCGTTATGGGCCCTAGAGGCTATTCGGACAAACTGGCGGTTCAGGGTGGTACTCCCGTTCGTGACGTCGAGGAAAACCCATGGCCCACCTGGCCGCAAGTCTCCAACGCGGAGTGGGAGCAGGTCATCGGCCCAGCCCTGAAGGACGTGTACCTGAGCGCGGTCGAGTCAGACCCTGGTCCCAACGAGCCAGGCCCAAAGGCGGCCGAGTTCGCTGCCTCGTTCGCTGCATACTGCGGCGTGCGTTACGGTCTCATGACGCCCAGCGGCACCACCGCGCTCTCATTGGCGATCCAGGCCGCCTTGGACGGGGACGGTCTGGCCGATCGGGGGGAGGTGGTCATTCCCGACTACACCTACGTGGCTACGGCGAGCGCTGCCCTGCTGGCCGGGTATTCCGTCGCATTCGCCGACATCCATCCCCAGAGCTTCACGCTCGACCCGTACTCGTTCGAGGCCGCAATCACTGACAGCACCGTCGCAGTTGTTCCGGTGCATGTGGCCGGCCATCCCGCGGACATGGACTCCATCAATCGCATTGCGCGGCGGCACAACCTCAAGGTGATAGAGGACTGCGCGCAGGCGCACGGCGCCGAGCTAAAAGGTCGGAAGGTAGGCTCGCTCGGCGATGTGGGGGCGTACAGCTTTCAGGCGACCAAGAACCTGACCGCCGGCGAAGGTGGGGCGGTCGTAACCAGCGATCCGGCGATCTACGAACGGGCCCGGCTCATAAGGGACATGGGTCGTGAGCCGAGCGGAAAGCGGTGGGATTACGCCGCATTGGGTTGGAACTATCGAGTGCCCGACTACCTAGCCGCGATCCTCCAAGTTCGCCTCGGCGACCTAGGGAACCTCTGAACAACTCGGTTCGCATTGGGATGAGCAGGATGTGCGTGTCAGTCGGTGTAGTTCAGGCATCTGCGCAGCGCCGAAATCGGGGTGATCGAGGTTGAGCGGGTGCCCTGCGGGAGCCGCCATCGCCGGCAGCTAACGTTGTGGGCGCACCGCGCCCGTCATGCCGCAGCCAAGTACCGCTCCGCTCTCATCAGGTTGGCCAGTCCCAGCAGCAGGGCCAGCCTTTGCGTGTTCTTGTATAGGCCCCGATAGCGCACCCTGGCATAGCCAAAGTGCCGCTTAACGTACAGGAACGGATGCTCCACCTTCGCACGGACCGACGCCTTACGCCTCTCCGCCGCCGCCTCCGGGCCCCCTGGCTCCAACCTGCGGCGCACACCAGGTCTCATCGCCACACGCCACTCGACCACCTTGCCCCTGTTCTCCTCACGCCTGTCCACGCCCCGATACCCCGCATCGCCCCACACGTGCGTCTCTCCTCCATGCAGCAGCCGGTGTGCTTCGGTCACGTCATGCACGTTCGCTGGTGTCGTCGTCATGCTGTGCACCACCCCCGTCTCCGCGTCCGCACCGACGTGGACCTTCATCCCGAAGTGCCACTCGTTGCCCTTTTTGGCCTGGTGCATCTCAGGATCTCGCTCACCCGCACGGTTCTTGACCGACGACGGCGCCTCGATGATGGTCGCGTCCACGATCGTACCCTCACGCAGCCGCAGTCCCTGAGCCGCCAGATGCCCGTTAATGTCCTGGAACAGCCCCTCTCCCAGACCATGCGCCTCCAGCAGGTGTCGAAAGTGCAGGATCGTCGTCTCATCCGGCAGTGCACCCGACAGCTTAAGTCCCACGAACCGCCTCACCGACTCAACCTCATAGAGCATGTCCTCCATGCCCGGGTCGCTCAGGTTGTAGAACAGCTGCACGCAGTGGATCCGCAGCATCGCCGACAACGCGTACGGACGGCGCCCGCGTCCCGCCTTCGGATAGTACGGCCGGATGCGCGCCTCCAACTCCTCCCACGGGATCAGCCGATCCATCCGCTCCAGGAATACCTCCCGCCGCGTCTTGCGCTTCTTACTCTCGTAGTCCACGTCAGCAAATGTCCGCTGGCCCATCGTCGCTCACCCTCACAACTGTGCTCTCTAAATCGTACCCCCGTACTACACTTGTTCAGAGCTTTCCTAGAGGAGCAGAACCTCCGTAGAGACGCGAACGCAGCATACCTGTCCGAAGGCCTGAGGGAGATCGAGGGAATCACTCCGCCCCAAACCATGCCGTGGGCGAGTCGCCACGCTTACCACCTGTTCCCGATCCTGTATCACTCACCAGCCTTTGGCGGACGGACTCGGGACGAATTCGTGGACGCACTCAACGCCGAGGGGATACCGGCCGTGGCGGGTTACAGCCCCCTGTCCGAGTCGCAGGCAATGATGTCGGCGGCCGAGGAACACCCGGGCCGCATCAGCCTCACCCCTCGTCCCAACCTCGAGAGTGTCGCGGGCGACGCCGTTTGGATCACACAAGACCTGCTCATGGGTACGCGGCGGGATATCGACGATCTCGTCGAAGCGGTCGCGAAGATCAATCGCGCATTCAACGGTTGATACGACGACGCTTACCCGATAGCCGTCGCTCGCCAACTACCGCTTTGTCAACGACGCCGGACCGGAGCCCACTAAGAGTGTTTTGAGCAGAGCTGAGGTCGTTCAAGTAAGGTGATCAAGCTAATCTCCGCGCACAGGTGACCGGGTCTCTCCGGCGGTACCCTTTCAACAAGAAGGCGATCCAACGAAAAGAGCCTTTTCCCGAGAGTGACCACGACCTGTATCGTTGTTCAGGGAAATTGTCCGTCGTCGTGGTCATTGATGGTATCGGTTAGGGCTGTGGCGGGCTTGACACGTGTGTACATGGGCGGCCTCATGGCCGGTGCGTACCTGCGGGCGGTTCCCCTCTGGGTCCTCAGCCCCCTGGCGACCCCACGAAAAGACAGGCTGCGGGCTCTGGCGTCCTGGACCGCCGCCCACAGAGCCTTCTGTCGCGGGGTTGGCTTCCTAGGGTAGAGCGTCTCCCCGATCTCCATGGGAACCTCGTTGGTCTGCTCCCCAGTCTCCGTACTTCCTGCAATGTCAGCCTCGCGACACATCTACGACGGGAACAGGGTAGGGGACTTAACGCTCCTTACGAGGACGGTCACCTAAGCCAACAGATATTCGCCATGATCCCACCGCGAGCGGACATCGGAGGGAGCGATTATCTGCATCCTTGGGTTAGCCCTCGTGATGTGGGATGGCCAAGTCTTGCTCCATCTTGGTGACCTACAGTGTTCGACATTGGCGCCTCGGTGGAGTCTGGGTCGCCCAGTATTGCGGCCAATGCGCCTGCTCACACGAACCAACTGGTTCTGCAGCCACGCCATCAATTGGGCATTGCGACCTGCAACAAAGCCTTTCGGGTGGGAAGACGGGGACGCCCAAATGGTCGAACTCACCACTCAGACTGACTTCAACCCACGAACGCCTATTTACAGTGGTAGGCGAGATATATCGGTCGAATGGGCTGCAACGACTTGAACTAGAGCGCCAATGTGGCGGGTAACTCAGGAACGCCTTGCCCATCGGGTAGATGCAAATTGGTGGAGACGGGGGAGGGTCGAACCCAGGCTTCCCCACCGCGCCCATACGGATCGAGTTCAGGACGACCCGTACCGGTGTGCAGCACTAAGACTCCACTCTACGGGGCCCAAACCATGGAGGCGCTAACTAGTCGCTATCAATCCGCCTTGGGGTTCGAATCTCCTAAAGGGGGCCGACTTGTACGGTAGACAGAACCGAGTCGTCAAGGGGCACATTCTCAGTGACCCGTCCGAACAAAAGACCGCCATTTGGCATAGGCACGGTGTAGCGAATCAAGGCGTCGCCGGGAATGACCATGATCTCTTTGACGAAGGACTCAATGAAGGCCCTGCGCTCGGTCAGCTCGCTCTCTTCTCGGAAGTCCTTCATGTCCCTGGCGTAGGCCGCGATGGTGTTCACGTCGGCCAAGTGCACCCTGCGCTCCGAGAGAATCGCCCTGGCGTCCTCCGCCGCATCTTCGAGCCGCTCCTTGCGCTCCCGGTGCTCCTTGATCCTGTCGGAGGCGTCGGAGATGTCGATGTCGGAAGTCTCAATGGCGTTCCAGATGGCCCTAGCCGCCGCTTTACGTCCTCAAGCTCATCGTGGATGATCTTCGGCCTCTTGCGCTGCTCGCTGGCCATGCCGTCCATCTCCTCGAAGCGGCGGGCGTTGAGCCTGCGGGTCTTGCAGGCGTCCTTGCCACGCTTCATCTCCGACTGGCAGACCTAGTAGGCGAACCGTCCGCTCTTGGCGTCCTGGCCGCTCAGCGCCCTGTTGCACCTCTTGCACTTGACCAGCCCGCTGAGCATGTACGCGCTTCCAACCCGGCGGGGCTGGGACTGCTTGGGCGCACGGGAGCGCATCGGCTTGCCGACCCTTCCGAATTGGGCCTTGGTGATGATGGCGGGTAACGCCTTGTCGACGCGCACCGGCTCGACGTTGTTCTTGGCGTTCATACCCCACACCAGGGTTTCGGTGTAAGCCACGTTAATGAGGATGGCGTGGACGCTGGTCTTGCCCCACAGCTTACCCCTGGGGCTCAGGATGCCCTCGTCGTTCAGGGTCTTCGTGATCTCCGTCATGCCTTTCCCGGCATCGGCCATGTCGAACATGCGCTTGACTATGCGTGCAGCATCTGGCTTGGGTTCCAGGGTAGGACGCTTCTTCGGCCCGTCCGGGACCATGACCCGGTCGTGGCCGAAGGAGGCGTAACTGGAGACCCAACAGCCGCGAGAGGCCGCCTGCCCCCTGTATGCGTTCGGGCATCCGAATTGAGCAGTCTTTGCCCATTGGAGTCACGGTGACTAGAACTGCTGCTTGGCCAGAACATGCAGGTCTTTCATAATGTGATCTGATGGAGTTGCGACAGGCACATGCACCCTGCTGGTGGCATTGGCAAACGCAGCCCAGGTCAAGTTGGGCTCCGTCTTCGCCTGGTAATGCAAGTAGCGCTCCACGGGCATGTGTGCCGTCAATCCATCTCGATACCTTTTCCATGCCTCTTCGATTAGCTCCCCGAATGGAGACTCCGCGCGGACTGGATGAATCAGGTGCGGAAGTACGCTCTTGACGCGAGTCGGCGTGTAGGGTTCCGAACTGTCAATGGCAATCCTCTGTCGGATCAGCAATGTGCCATCAAGAAACACAGTTAGGTCGGGGCATAGCACGTCATTGTTCAGCCTCTCTATGTTCTCAACATAGTGTCCCAGCAACGTTGCCTTCGGGGCAGACTTGTGGGTCACCGATGGGTCAGGGAGCGTTATCGGCAGGCTAGCTTTATCCGCCAGGACGAATCCGAAGACATCGCCTCTATTGGTGTGGTCTCGATAGAAGCCGTATGCGGACATAGAGCCGTAGTCGCCGTACCTCCTTCCAATGTGGAGCCCCTCATTGGTCGTCCCATAGGTCCTTTGCAAGGCCTTCACTGATCGGATTTTGTCGAAGGCATCGGCGAGTTCCCGTTTGCCGATGGTGCTCTTTATTTCCCCAACCGCCAACACGCCCTCGACCGGATAGTATGTGGTTTCCGGGCTGTTGTTGATGCAGAACACTGGACACAAGTCCCTTTCGTAGAGAACGACATCCATCTGGCGACTCGTTCCTCCATTGGTGTCGATCACGCAACCTGAACCTACGCCGATGCCTGTGGGGAGTATCTGTTCAAGCCGGTCTCGAACGGGCTGCTCCATGGCATCCCCAACAAGCTCCGGTGTTGTGGCTTCGCGAGCGTCGTCGAATGCTCGGACGAGGTCGAGGCCGATCCTTCTAACGAATTCAGACGGATCGAATGTGGGCTTCATGCTGTGCTCACGTCTAATCTCTCTATGGGTACTGGGCGGTACCTACGGAGATGTTGCAATCAAAGTACGCGCTTGTCGTCTTTGGATAGACCCCCAGATTCCTGTTTACCGGCAGTTGAGAATCACCACCCCAACGGCTTTGTGATGACTCCAACCTCGTCTCTCAAAGTGTCGGGCAAGAGGCTTCGTCTCAGATGGCTCTTCCAGAGGCGCTTGACGTAGGTTGCGGCATCGGCTAGCTCTCTCGGGCTGCTGTTCCTAGGGTCGGGGTTGATCAGCGTGACCCGTAGCCGCAAGTCGTCCCGCACGTACCGCATGGCCCCGGCGAAGTCGGCGTCGTTGGACACGACCACCGCCTGCTCGTACTCGCCGTTGAATCCGTCCACTAGGAGACGGGTGGCGAGATTCACGTCCGACCCTTTCTCCTCCGAGTCCCTGACCAGGACGTAAGGCGGGAGCCCGGCTACCGGCTCTGCCAGAGGCCGGCGCTTGACACCCGACCGGAAGCCCCCATAGTAGGCGTCGAAGCCCGGCAGCGTAGCCAGGGCTCTAAGGTATGCCTGTTGCCGCTGTCGTTGAGAGGGATTGCCGGGACGTGCGTCGAGACGGGCCGTGAAGTAGCAAACCCGACTGATCTCGTCCTGGGGAAAGAGGGTATCGGCCAGCTTCCGCAGGTCGAGCCACCGGAAGGGCGTGTCCTTCAGAGCGCGATAGTAGAGATTGAAGCCGTCTATGTATAGGTTTGTAATCAATCTCTACTCCCATACAAAGACAGAGACCGCCCTGCTGGACGGTCTCGACCCTACCGCCGAAGAGATAGGGGTGGTGAGGTAAATATACCACGAGCGGTGTCGGCTGTCAATGCTCGATGCCGGTGATAGCCCGTCCAGCCGTCGGTCGCACGTTCTCATGCCCGCGCTCATTGGGCTTCTTCCTTGCCTGCGTCCTCGATCGGGGACGCGGCCCCGTGCTTCCGCATGTAGGAGCGGATGGCGACCCTTGCCCAGATACGCAGCCCCTTACGGATCAACCGCTGCTGCTCTCGGGTGTAGGTCACGACCGGCGCGTCCCGGGGGGCCTCCTCGGGACCGTCGCGTCCGTGCTGTTCGCTGTTGTCTTTCATGGGTCACAGTCGCAGCGGCTGTTTGGGCCGCTGGCCTCTCATGGTTCTGGTGGCATGGCCGCCGGGCGCGGACGAACCTGGGGCGGTTGCCCGGCGGCGCTGTGGGTTGGGTCTAGCCCTCCTCCTTGTCGTCCTCATCGAAGAGGTCCATCTGGAAGCCATCGCCCATGAGGATGTCCAGGCCGCCGGGCATCCGGCTGGCGAAGCGGAAGAGGGAGTGCATGGGTCCGCCGGAGGGTCGAACTACTCCTGAAACACGGCTGCTCAAGTAGCCTTCGCGGGCAACGCCGTGGCGATCGCGTGAGGTGTTGGAGTGACGGCCGAGAGTGTTTTGAACCGCGAAGCCCGACGGAGCTTGGGGTTTCCGGCGAGCCTGCAATCGGCGTGCAGGAGTGGTCTCCAGGGACCGCCCAGCCCTTCATCGACCATGAACGTTTAACGACGCCATACAGCCCCTGCTTTGGGGCATCTGTGATGCGAATCACATTGTTGACAGCCCCCCCCCCCCCCCCCCCCATGTTACAAGGTCGGTCGCTTCTCGATCGCAGGAGAATTCATGGCGTACCTCGTGCGACCGGCCCCCGCCAGCCGGGAAGCCTCGTTGAGGCCGTATAGCTACGGCCTGTTGTTGCCTGATCCAAGTATAGGGAGGGCACTATGAAACGGTTAGGACTGCCGCTGGTGGCTCTGATAGCCTTCGCGGTGCTCCTCGCCGCATGCTCGGGCGAACCCGAGGTTGTGGTTGAGAAGGAGATCGTCGAGGTCGAAAAGGTCGTCGAGGTCGAGGTCGAGGTCGAGAAGATCGTGGTGGCGACGCCGACACCGCCGCCCGCGGGGATGGCCCAGTTCGGTGGCACCCTCAGGATCGTGTCCCAAAGTTCAATCGGCACGTTAGACCCGGTCTTCAATGGACTCTACACTGTTCAGGCGATTGGGAGCCACATTTACGAAACCCCCTTTGGCTGGAACGGTAATCTGGATGTCAGGCCTCGGGTCGTGGACACCTGGTCGCTGACGAACGACGGGCTGGAATACACCTTCACGTTGCGCGACATGACGTTCCACGACGGCAGCCCGCTCGAGGCTGAGGACGTCGCCCGCTCCCTCTACCGGTGGCGGGCTGGCCCGACGGCGCACGCCAGCCTGATCCGCCGGTTCGCCGACGACTACGACGAGGCGATCACCATCGTTGGCGACAAGACGTTCAAGTTGCGCATGAAATCACCGCTAGGCTCGGTGCCTTTCCTCATGAGCATCCCGTTCGGCAACGCGATCATGCGGGCAGAAGACGCCGCCACCCCCATCTCTCAAGCAGTGGAGAACAGAATCGGCACGGCTGCGTACAAGTTCGTCCGCTGGGACCCGGGCGATAGGGTGGTGCTCGAGCGGTATGACGGCTACGTCCCCCGCCTTGAGCTCGGGGGCCCTGATTTCGCACCCGGCGCCAATACAGGTGCGACCAACGCCTACCTAGACACCCTGATCTGGCTGGAGATCCCGGACGAGGAGACCAAGGTCGCCGGTCTCGAGACCGGTGAGTGGGACGTCATCGACAGTGCCGGGTTCGACTTCTACGAGCGCCTGGTCGCCAATCCCGACCTGCAGGTCGCGTTGTACAAGCCTGGTATGCGCTCGAACATTCAACTGAACCCGTCGATCCCGCCGTTCAGCTACCAGAAGGCCCGCCAGGCCTTGCAGGCGGGCGTCGACGTGGAAGACTACATGCACGCCCTCGGGCCGAAGGACCTCTGGGACTTGTGCCCGGCGCTGTACTGGTGCGGCAACCCTCTGGAGACGGACGCCGGGTCGCGCTACACCGTGACGCTGGACGACGGCACTGAGGTCGAGATCGGGTACGACGTCAACAACATCGACGTAGCCCGACAGCTCCTCGCCGAGTCGGACTATGCCGGTGAAACCACAGTCATCCTCAACCCGACCGACTACGGCACCATCACGCCGCTGGGCCCGGTCCTCAAGCAGGATATGGAAGAGATCGGCTTCAACGTAGAGATGCCCGCCTTCGACTGGGCGACGATAACCACCATGTTCGGTAACACCGCCTCCTACAGTGCGAATACCAACTGGTATTCGCACTGGTGCTGCGGCAACCCGGCCCAAGACCACTTTCTCGCCGGTACGTACGACTACATCATCCGCGACGAGGGGCTGACCTCACTGCAGCTGGCGTGGTCGACGGAAGTCGACCAAAACAAACGGTTCGAGATCGTTGAAGAGATCAACAGGCTGCGCTGGCGGAAAGTTACGGACCTGACGCTGGGTGTCTGGTTCCCCCTCATGCCGGCGAGGGCCGACCTGCAGTTCTTCGAAGTGAAGTCCGTCCCCTTCTTTGGCAACACCTGGTTGAAGAACTAATGGCCAACACCTAGAAGCTAGGACGTAGAGAAAGGCCCCCGGCTTTAAAGCCGGGGGCCTATCGTCTGACGGCCTCACGGTCGCACAGCTCCGCGACCTCGTCCACCCACACTCACGATTCATGAATTCCCAAACGAGGAACACGCCTTGAAACTCGGATTCTTCACCATGCCGATGCACCCGCCGGGGTCGGACCCCGCCGAGACCCTTGAGCACGATCTGGACCAGATCGTGACGCTGGACAAGCTCGGGTACTCCGAGGCGTGGGTGGGCGAGCACTTCACGTCCGTGTGGGAGAACATACCCGCCCCCGACCTGTTCCTGGCCAAGGCGATCGGCCTGACCGAGAACATAGTGCTCGGCACTGGCGTGACCTGCATGCCCAACCACAACCCGTTCACCATCGCCAACCGCATCGCCCAGCTCGACAACATGGCCAAGGGACGCTTCCACTGGGGGGTCGGCTCGGGCGGGTTCCCGGGCGACTTCGAGGTGTTCGGCTTCGACATCACCAAGAGCGACCACCGGGTCATGACCCGCGAGGCCGTGGAGACGGTCATCAAGCTGTGGAACGACCCCAAGCCGGGCCGTTACAAGTCCCAGTGGTGGGACTTCACTGTGCCGGAGCCGGTGGACAGCATCGGCCAGCGCGTCCACCTCCGGCCATACCAGAAGCCGCACCCGCCGATCGGCGTGGCCGGCGTCTCGCCCAGGTCCGAAACGCTGGTGGTGGCCGGCGAGCGCGACTGGATACCTATGAGCGTCCAGTTCGTGGCGCCGCGCATCGTTACCAGCCACTGGGAGGTGGTGGAGCAGGGGGCGGCCAACGCCGGCAAGAAGGCCGACCGGTCGCGCTGGCGCATCGCTCGCGAAATCTTTGTGGCCGACACTACCAAGGAGGCCCGCGACGAGGTGGTCAACGGCATCATGGCCCGCGATTTCAACGAGTATTTCCTCAACGTCATCCGCTACTCGAAGTTGCTCGACCTGTTCAAGCACGACCCCAACATGCCCGACTCCGACGTCACCTTCGAGTGGTTGGCAGATAACATCTTAATCGTCGGCTCGCCCGACGACGTGGCCGAGAAGATCCGCAAGCTGTACAACGACGTCGGCGGCTTCGGCGTGCTGCTGGCCGTCGGCCACGAGTGGCAGCCGAAGGACAAGTGGCTCCGCTCCCACGAGCTGTTGATGAGCGAGGTCATGCCCAAGCTCAGCGACCTGAACTAGTCCTGAAGCGCCCGGCCTTTAGCCGGGCGCTTCCTAGAAAGCCCAGCGATATGCCTGTACAGCCCAGCGAGGTCATCGTCGTCCGGCTCAACCAGGGCCCTACCATCGTCCGCGCGCTGGACGCCGGCGCCTCGCAGGACTCCATCTAGGGTTCGTGCACCGGCCTTCGGAACCAGGTGATGACGTGGTCTCAAGGGAATCAATAAGGGAATCACGCAGGATGGCATGTACATGTACCCGAGTGGGATAAGGCAGAAGATGAGGAACGGCGAGCTGCTGTTGAGCACAGGGCTGCCGAGCCGGGAGTGGCACATCGCGGCGGCGGTGTACCAGACGCGGCCGGACTGGGTGTGGATCGACCAGGAGCATGGGCCGTGGGGAACGGAGTCGCTGGGGCCGATCTGCGTGATGGCGCGTCAGGCCGGTGTCGCTGGCGTGATTAGGGTGCCCTGGAACAGCCCAGGGGACATCAAGAAGGCGTACGACGCCGGGGCGGTGGGGGTGGTGGTGCCGCAGGTGGACAATCCGGAGGAGGCCCGGGACGCCATCCGGTTCTCCAAGTACCCGCCGGTGGGAGAGCGGGGCATCTCGCCGTGGTTCGCGGGGCCGCTGGGGATCACACCCGACGACGAATTAAAGCATGCCAACGAGGAGACGTTCCTGGTGCTGCAGATGGAGAGCGTGGAGGCGTACGAGCGGCTGGACGAGACGCTGGCGCTGGAGCACTTCGAGGGGCTGATGGTGGGGCCGGGGGACCTGGCGGCGTCGATGGGGCTGCCGGGGCAGAAGTCCCACGAGAAGGTGGAGCGGGTGATGCGTGACGTGTCCGAGCGGATACGGGGCAGCGGGAAGGCGCTGGCGACGACGTTCTCCGACCCGGAGCATGCGAGGCGCTGGATCGGGGAGGGGTACCGGATGATGATGGTCGGAAGCGTGCTGGAGCTGGGGACGCAGCGTTTGAAGGAGGTGTTTGCGGAGCTGCGGGAGGAGTTTTCGGCGAGCTGAGGGAGGCTCCCCCCTATCCCGTGTGCACTTGATTCAACGCAACGGGACACCTGCCATGCAAAACACGAGCTTCTCCGTTTCCTATATTACCTCCGCGCTGTTCCTCCTCGTGCTCGTTCTCCTCGCGGCCGGATGCTCCGGACAAGCCGGCGCGCCCGACAACGGCGGAGAGCAAACTGATGGGGGCACAGGCCCGGTCTCCGGCGACGGGCAGTTCACGCGGGGGACAGATTTGAAGCAGAGCCGTGAGAACCATTCGGCGGTGCTCCTTCCCGACGGCCGTGTCTTCACGGCCGGCGGACGAGGCTTGGCCGACCAAAGTCTGGGCCCCGGAAGGGTGGACTCGGCGGAGATCTACGATCCGGCGACCGGCGAATGGACTTTGACCGCGCCCATGAGTCGCGATCGAAGCCTGCTTGTTTTGGCCGCCCTTCCAGACGGGTGGGTGTTAGTCGCTGGAGGCAACGACGGCCGGTTCGCCACCGACTCCGCCGAGCTATGGGACCCGGAATCAGGGACGTGGACGGAGGCCGCCGACCTGCAGGTCCCACGCGATGGAGCGGCGACCGCGCTGCTCCCCGACGGGAGGGTGATGGCCATCGGCGGCATCGACGACCTGTTCAGCCCGGTGAAGTCCGCCGAGATCTACGACCCTGAGATGGACAAATGGACGCTCACCGCTCCCATGTCGGTTGCGCACCACAATCATACGGCGACGGTCTTGCCCGACGGCCGCGTCCTGGTAGTGGGCGGGGGCAAGCTGGACGGCCCGTACATCGACAGCGCCGAGGTATTCGACCCAGCCACCGACTCGTGGGCGTCGGCTGGCACGCTCGCCCTCAGCCGGGCGTTTCATACCGCCACGCTCCTTGACGACGGCCGCGTTCTGGTCGTGGGCGGCAAGGGCAAGCGTACCTCGGCCGAACTATGGGACCCGGCAACCAACTCCTGGTCGTCGACAGGCGACACGCAGGAACCGCGCTCGGAGCTCGTGGCCGCGCTGCTCTCCGACGGGAGGGTGATGGTCATCGGCGGGACTGGCGGCATAGCCACGTCGGAGATATACGATCCCGCCACCAACTCCTGGTCGTCCGGTCCCTCCATGGAAGGTTCACGCTATCGCTTCACCGGCCTGACGCTGGTGGACGGCAGGGTGCTGGTGTTCGGAGGGACCGGCAAGGAGAGGGCACTGGCCACTACGGAGGTCTACGCCCCCTAACGCTTTTTGACTTGAGGACTTACCGGCCGCTGGACGGTCGGACGCAATAGAGCTAGTGGCGCAGCCGCGAGGAGAACGCCATGGCGGACATCCGCGACATCATCCGGGAGAAGGCACCCGGCTCGGAGAACATGAATGATCTCAGCGGCGAGGTGCTGGCCCAGGAGATCGTGGGCACGGTGAGCATGAGCTATCCGCTGTACATCCGGGAGGCGCACGGCTCCAAGGTCATCGACGTCGACGGCAACGAGTACATCGACCTGACGATGGGCTTCGGGCCGCACATCTTGGGCCACGCGCCGGCGGTGGTGCTGGACCCGGTGCGGGAGGCGCTGGGCAGGGGCACCATGTGGGGGCTGCACAATCCGTACCAGGAGCCGCTGGCCCGCCTGCTGGTGGAGGCGGTGCCGTGCGCCGACAAGGTGATGTTCTGCAATACGGGCACGGACGCGAGTATGTACGCCATCCGGGCGGCGCGGGCGTTCTCCGGCCGCAAGAAGATCGCCATGTTCGGGGGTGCGTACCACGGCGCGCACGATGCGGTGATGGTGAAGATGCGGCCGGGGAGCCCGGTGGACAGTCCGGAGTACTACACGATGGGCAGCGGCATCCCGGAGGAGGCGCTGTCGAACACCATCATGCTGCCGTATATGAACGACGCGGCGTTCGACCTCATCCGCGAGCACAAAGACGAGCTGGCACTGGTGCTTATCGAGCCGGTTCAGGGTTCGAACCCGCGGATGGACCAGGGGCCGTTCCTGAAACAGCTGGCCGAGGTGTGCCGGGAGTCGGACGTGCTGCTGCTGTTCGACGAGGTGATCACGGGTTTCCGCATGGCCTACGGGGGCGCGCAGGAGTACTTCGGGGTGACGCCGGACATGGCCATGTACGGCAAGGCGGTTGGCGGCGGGCTGCCGTTGGGGGTGGTGACGGGGCGCGAGGACGTGATGCACGCGTTCGATAACCAGTTCGAACCCTACCGTGGCGAGGAGACGAGCAGGCCCGGCATCTTCACCGCCAACACCTTCAGCGGCAACCCGCTGACCATGGTCGCAGGTACCGCCGCGCTGACCTACCTGCGCGACCACCAGGAGGTGTACCCCTACATGGAAGAGCAGGGGACGCGGCTGGCGGAGGAGGTGAACGACTTCTTCATGAAGGAGGAGATGCCGGGGCAGATGGCGAACGCGCAGTCGATGTTCTACCTGCGTGTGCAGTCGGGGCCGATGGTGAAGACGTCAAGCGACATCGACCGCTCGATGAAGCTAGCCGACGACGCGGTGACCCTGCACATGCTCAACCACGGCGTGGTCATCCCCCCGCTGCACATTGCGTACATCTCGGCGGCGCACACGCCGGAGGAGATCGACACGGTCATCGACGTTATCAAGGAGTCGTTCACGGAAGTGCGCAAAGAGGGCCTGCTTTAGTACCGAGGAAGGGGCTCAAGCCGGACGAGGTCGCGCACCTCGTCGTGGACGCCTCCCCGGAGAAATACATGCAGACCTTTTCAGCGATATCTAGGCGCCAATCTACTGATTCAGGGGCCGCTGACGCCGTACTCCCGGGCGAGGGCGGTGAGCCTGTTCCAGGTGGCGTCCTCGACGGAGATGCCGTCGCGCGTGCGCTGCCGGGTGCGGCGGTACTCCAGCTCGCCGGGGTAGAGCACCTCGGTGAACCCCTCGGCGGGCGGCGTCTCCTTGAGGTATTGGGCGAACTCGGTGACCTCTTGTTTGAACTCGTCGAGCGGACGGAACGCCGACACGTCGAAAGCGGCCATGAAGCAGCCGTCGCTGGCATAGGCGGAGGGCTCGTGGCCGAAGCCCAGGCCGGTAAGGATGCCGGAGAGTATCTCCACTATCACCGACAGGCCGTAGCCTTTGTGGCCCTCGGAGCCGCCCAGGGGGAGCTGCAAGCCGCCGTTGGCGAGGTCGTTGGGGTCGGTGGTGGGCCTGCCGTCCCTGTCCAGTATCCACCCGAGCGGCACGGGCTCGTTGCGGGCAGCGGCAACCGATATCTTGCCGAAAGCCACGGCGCTGGTGGAGAAGTCGATGTATAGCGGCGCCTCCAGGTTGCTGGGCATGGCGATGCAGATGGGGTTCGTCCCCAGCCGATTCAGGCGCCCCCCGAAGGGGGCGACGGTCTTGGGCGACCGGCCGGAGTCGACGGTCATCATCCCGATCAGGCCCTGCGCGGAGGTCATGAGTGGGTAGTCGGCGAGGCGTCCCACGTGGCTCTGGCGCGACACCGTGGCGGCCGCGACGCCGTGCTGCTTGGCCTTATCGATGACCATGTTCATCGCCCGCTCGGACACCACGTACCCGAAGCCCCAGTTGCCGTTCACCACCAGGGTGGTGGAGGTTTCCCGGGTGACCTCGAAGGGCGCGCCGGGAACGATGTGGCCGCGTTTGATGAGGTCGATGTACACCGGCATCTGGATGACGCCGTGGGAGTCGTGTCCGGCCAAGTTGGCTGCGATGGAGTGCCGCGCCACGATGCCGGCCTCCTCAGCGGAGGCTCCAGCGCACTCCAGCAGGCGGGCTATGAACGCTTGCAGCTTGTCGTGGGCGATGACGGGCATGGCGGGGCTCTTCTTCGCGCTTCTGGTGCGGCGGGTATTATGCGGGATTCCCCATTTCAACCGACCCCGGCTACTCTTTTGCCGCGCTGCAAGTAGGATACCGGCACCATAGGATTGAGCAAACTAAACTGGAGGGGACGAGCACTCGATGACTACAGTATTGGGTAGCGGCACACTAACCTTTAGCGCAGTGGAAGGATGGCCCCAGCTGCCCCAGGGATGGTCCTTCAAAGAGTGCGCCGACGTGGCCGTGGACAGCAAAGACCGGGTATACGTTCTTACCAGGGGTGAGCACGGGGTGATAGTCTTCGACTACGACGGTAGCTTTCTCTCATCCTGGGGCGAGGGCATCTTCGGCATCGCTCATGGGATCTGCATAGGCCCCGACGACTCCGTTTACTGCGTGGACCAGGGTGACCATACCGTCAGGAAGTTCTCCCCGGATGGCGAACTCCTCATGACCCTAGGGGTCAAGGACCGGCCAGCGCCACCCTACAGCGGTGAGGCCTTCAACCAGCCCACCGGCGTGGCGGTGTCTCACAAGACAGGTGATCTCTTCATCTCAGACGGCTATCGCAATGCTCGGATCCACAAGTACAGTGCCCAAGGACGCCACATCATGTCTTGGGGCTCCTCTGGCATAGATGAGGGGCAGTTCGTTATCCCCCACAACATCGCCGTTGACAGCGACGACAACGTTTACGTGGCCGACCGGGAGTGCCACCGGGTCCAGGTGTTTGACGCCAACGGCCGGCTACAGGCCATCTGGAGCAACATTTGGAAGCCCGCCGGCATCAGGTTAGGACCAGACGGCAACGTCTATATTGCCGAGCTCCTAGCCGATGACTACTACGCCGACGCTCCCGACGTGGGGCATCGGGTAAGTATCTACAGCCGGTCGGGCAACTTGTTGGGCCGCCTGGGAGAGTCTGTTTGGGGCGAGGGTCCCGGGCAGTTTGTATGCCCCCATGGCATCGCTTTGGACTCCCAGGGCAACATTTACGTAGCGGAGGTTTCCTGGACACGGCTGGGCAGGACCCTGGATCCGCCTCGTGAGGTGAGAAGCTTACGAAAGCTGGCCAGGAGGAGCTAGGCAACGGTTAAGAGGGGGCGCCCACGCTTACTTGAACGCGAACGCCCGCGCCGGGTTCTCCACCAGGACGGTGTGTAGCCGCTCATCCGCCCAACCGCGCTTGCGCATGCGGGGCACGAAGCGCTTACCGGCGTCGGTCTCGCGCACGAACTCCGAGCTGGAGGTTGATCAGCTCCTCGTCACGGACGACGAAGTCCAGAGTCCCGGCGATCAGGTAGTCCTGAATCGGGTTGCCGCAGCACCAGTGCGAGTACCAGCCGGTGGTGGCGCTGTAGGAGTCGGTCTGGCCGAACATGGTTGTGACGGTCGCCCAATCGAGGGCGGGCATCTCTACGTTGAAGCCGATGTCTTCCATCGCCGCCTTGAACACCGGACCCAGCGGGGTGATGGTGCCGTAGTCGGTCGGGTTGAGGATGACTGTGGTTTCACCGGCATAGTCCGACTCGGCGAGGAGCTGTCGGGCTACGTCGATGTCGTTCACGTCATGGCCGATGGTGGCGGTGGAGCCGTCGGCGAGCTTGACGTCGAAGCGGGCTCCCGCGTCGGTCTCTAGCGGGGTACCACAAAAGTACACCGCAGGGCAGGTGATCCAGAGGTCTTTCGGGCCGAGGGCGTGCATGAAGTCTTCGACGTCGATGCCGGTCTGGAGCGCTTGACGCGCTTTGGGGCGAAGTGTTTGACACCCTCACCGCCTCCGAGCAGTCCTGCATCAGCGGCGCGCTGGAAGACGCGTTGCAGGAGGTGGCGCTGGTTTCGCCGGTGGTGAGCGATGGGGACGGCCTCCAGGAGTGGGAGGAGTCCCTGTTCTCGTGCCTCGCCTCCGAGACCGCACGCACCATATTCCTCTCCATCCTGGTTACCGACCTGGAGGAGGTATACGGGGAATTGAGCGAGGACCAGAGGTCCTGCCTACGCTATTGGGTCAAGGGTCGAGACGCGGTCGCCATGGTCGCCGCGATGGCTGACAAGGACGCCGCTGCGCCTAGCGAGGTCGACCGCGCTGAGGTCGACTGCGTGCTGGCCCTGTCGACCGACCCCGACCCCGACGACCACGGAAATTATCCCTGGTCCGCGACAGAGACGACGGTTGGGTGGGAGGTCGAGGCATTCCTTGACTACGATGGTGACGTCGACTACTTCGTATTCCGTGCCGAGGAAGGAGCGATGTACGAGATAGACGTGGCCTTGGGAACGCTGGGCGACTCGGCGCTGAGGCTGTACGACCCCGACGGGTGGCAACTGGCATACAACGACGACCAGTGGGATGATCCGGCGTCCCGGATCATCTGGAAAGCACCGAGTTCAGGAGAGACATACGCTGCGGTGTCCGGCTACGGCACCGGCCTCTACGCCCTGACGATCGATCTTGTCGACGTTATCGACGACTACGGCAACGACATCTTGTCCGCCACTGCGATACCGCTCGGGTCGCGTTTCGAGTCTGAGCTGGAATACGACAATGACGTCGACTTCTTCAGATTTCAGGCCGTCGACGCCGACCGGTACCAGATCGATGTTGAACTGTTGACGCTGGACGACTCCGTTCTGGAGCTATACCACGTCGATGAGTGGCTCCTGGCCCATAGCTACGACTACGCAGGCTCGCCGGCGTCACGCATCGTCTGGACGGCTCCGAGGTCAGGGGATTACTACATCGCAGTTTCGGGCTACGGACGCGGCACCTATGCCCTGAGGTTCGGGCAGGCCGGAACCAGGATCAGGGCTACGACGCATGGGCTGACCCGACTCACCGACAACTCAGATTTGGACCAGGCCCCCACGTGGTCGCCGGATGGCAGCAGGATCGCATTTCACTCAGATCGGGATGGGGATGGGGATGGGGATGGGGAGATATACGTGATGAACGCCGACGGGTCCGGAGTCATCCAACTCACCGACAACTCATACGGGGACTGGTACCCGACGTGGTCGCCGGATGGCAGCAGGATTGCGTTCTATTCATTCCGAGACGGGGACAATGAGATATACGCGATGAATGCCGACGGGTCCGGCGTCATCCAGCTCACCAACAACTCAAATGATGACTGGTCCCCCGCGTGGTCGCCGGACGGTAGCAGCATCGCGTTCAACTCAGACAGGGACGGGAACTATGCGATATACGTGATGAACACCGATGGCTCCGGCGTCATCCAACTCACCAACAGCGTTGATTGGGACGTAAACCCCACGTGGTCGCCGGATGGAAGCAGGATCGCCTTCACTTCATACCGCGATGGGTACAGTGAGATATACGTGATGAACGCCGACGGGTCCGGCGCTGTAAGACTCACCGAGACCCATAGTGATGACCTTGCTCCCGAATGGTCGCCGGATGGGAGCAGGATCGCGTTTGTTTCACACCGCGACGGGGACTATGAGATATACGTGATGAACGCGGACGGGTCCGGCGCCGTGGAGCTCACTGACAACTCAAGCCAGGACTGGTTGTACGCATGGTCGCCAGATGGGAGCAGGATCGCGTTTTACTCCGACCGGGACGGAGACTTTGAGATATACGTGATGAACGTCGTTTTATCCGACCCGCGGACCGAAACCGGCGGCAAGGTTACGACGCAAGGTCTGACCCAGCTCACCGACAATTCCGATCTGGACGAAGATCCCGCATGGTCGCCGGATGGAAGCATGATTGCCTTCTCTTCAGACCGGGACGGGGACAATGAGATATACGTGTTGAACGCCCGCCCCCGCGTTGTGCAATTCAGCCCTGTGCAACTCACTGACAACTCGGATGATGACCGGGACCCCTCGTGGTCGCCGGATAACAGCATGATTGCCTTCACTTCAGGGCGGGACGGAGACTATGAGATATACGTGATGAGCTTTGACGGTTCCGGTGTCATTCAGCTCACCGACAACTCAGATGATGACCGTCTTCCCGCGTGGTCGCCGGATGGAAGCAGGATCGCGTTTCACTCCGATAGGGACGGGGACAATGAGATATATGTGATGAACGTCGTTATCACTGACGATCGCGGCTAGGATTTCATGGCCCGGGCAGACCTGGGAAAGGAGGTTTCGCCCGGTCTGAAAGAGGCTGCCATGCGAGGGTTACGTGTTACTCCCGGTGCCCCGTATGGACACAGACCGGTGCCCCGTATGGACACAGACCGGTGCCCCGTATGGACACAGAGAGGTGGCCGGTCCTGCGCGTTCGTCAGGGTCTCTGCATTTCTCATCCGTTCACGTCGCAACACTTACACTCTTGTGCTTCGCGGCAGCTGCCGGCAGCCGCACATCTTGGAACGGGTCTGGAGACAGAAGGGCGTTCGAGTTGCGCGTGTCGGAGATCGAGTCGGGCAAAGACATTGCCACACAGGTGCAACCATGGGAACCAACGCAGGTAGGTTGATCAGAGGAACCCAATATGGTCAGTGGTCAGGGCGGTGCTGTCAGAGGGCTACTGCGGCCCAAGACCAAGCTTGGACCAATTCAAGGAGAGTGCATCTCATTGCAATGAGTGAAAGCTGGCGCTTGCCTACCCACAGGATAGGTGACCTCGATGCAGCCAAATCGCATGCCCATATCGGTAAAGCCTACAGATCGGCTTGAGGGTGCCAATGTGCCCTCGGCCAATGGACAAGCCCGTCGATGGGACCGTGTCGATGCTGACAGTGCTCTTCAGCTCAGTCCGAATACTATCCATAGAATCCCTCGATCCCGGTGACGACCGGCTCGTTAGGCCCTACCGAATGACGGTAATGCAATTGGGTAGGGCGTTCGACTGCTGCGTGGGCGGCGCCCGGGGTGGCATTCGTCATGACTCTGCCTCTAGCGGGCGGCAAAGCTAATCTGCGGCCACCTACATGAGTTCGAGATCGTGGTCGGGATGGCTACATCTTGGCCGCTCCTCCTGCCCATCACGTATCCGATACTGGCCGCTCGGCCCGGCTAAGTGGGCTCGGCCTGTCTGCGATGCGTATTCTCACTCGAAGATGCCGGCCCGTAGTTGCGTCTCTTGATGGAAGAAGTGAGCCAGATCAAGGCCCATTGGAGGGGAAGGTGCGGGTCGTAAAGGATCAATCTCCACCTTCAAATTGACTCCATCCCGTGGACGCCTTCTTACAGCGCTAGACGGCCTGCCATCGGTCGAATTGACTCCCTAGCCGACGGACAGACGCTATGCCCACCGTGTCGCAGGAACGCCTTGTCCATGCGGTAAATGCAGTTTGGTGGAGACGGGGGAGGGTCGAACTCCCCGTCCAGAGAGCACACTTGGCGGGACCTACTACAGGCTTAGCCGACTGTATTGCTTTGCCTACGAGGTTCCCTGTCGGCGTGGATCCACTCGACGGCTAGCCGAAGGGTCTTTTGCCCCGGTCTATCGGCGTCCTTGGGACAGCACCCCAGAGAATTGCGCCTATCCGATTCCCCTGAGGAGGGAATCGGAGACGTAGTCGCCTTTCTAGGCGGCTAGTGCTAGCTGTCTATCGCCAGTTACTTTTTTTGCCGCCGGATTAACGAGGTGGACGGCACCTCGGCCTGCAATCCCGAAGACACACTCCCTGTCGAAACCGCGCGTCCCCGTGCACGCCATTGTAACAGAGCCCGCGGGCTGCGGGTCAGGGACGGGGGGACCGATGAATTAGTCTATAGACGAACATAGATCAATCCTGAAGGACTCAGCAATAAACGTTATACATACTTGCGTTGACCGGTTTAGAGCGCTAGTGCTAGTCTGCGTGTGAAATGCTTCACCAAGGGCGCTCAGGGTGCTCCCTTATGGGGACCGGGCCCTAAAGGAGACGTGGGTGACAAAGGAGACGATTGCACTTTTGCTGGTTGCCGGCCTTGCGGTGGCTGCACTAGCGGCATGCAGCGGCATCGGAATCGCTGAAACTGCCGGCGTGCAGCCCGCCTCTCCACCGCCTGTCCCGAGAGCGCCTTCCGATGAGATGACAGATGGGCCTGGCGGCAACGGCGGACAGGTAATCAGGGGTGCGGAAGTGTTTGTCTCGATGCAGGACCCCGGTGGAAGTGGCGAATACATCTACGATCCAGACGAGTTCAGCTTTGCCGTGGGCGATATCATTACTTTCGTTTTAGAATCCGAGTCCGAATTCCACACCTTCACAGTGTCGGATCTCGACATAAACGTTTCGGTCCAAAGCGGTATGACCGCCGATACGACCTTCACCTTCGACACCGCAGGTACGTACGACCTCATATGCGTCCCCCACCAGGCCTTGGGCATGGTGGGCACCATAACCGTCCAGTAGACCCGATTAAACGTCGACGAGAACGATCTGGGCAGGTTGAAAGCCGGGAGTGCGTAGGGCCCGTCCGTGCTGTCCTGCGCCCCGATCCATGGGAGTGGACGGGGATTCCCGTGAGCGTTGACGCCTTATTGGACCGGTTCCTATACTACCGACACCTTAAGAGAGAACGATCACCATGCGCTTATCGTGCCTTCAAGAGAACCTCAGTCGAGGACTTTCAATCGTCGGTCGGGCGGTCGCGACTAGGACGACGCTTCCCATCACGCTAAATGTCCTGCTATCCACAGACCAAGGGCGGCTGAAACTCTCGGCGACCGATCTGGAAGTGGCAATCAGCACTTGGATCGGCGTCCAGATCGAGGAAGAAGGCGCGATCACCATACCGGCCAGATTGCTAACGGAGTTCGTAAATTCGCTGCCGGCTGATCGCATAGACATCGAATCTTCGAATCAGCCGCTCGGACTGTCCCTCAAGTGTGCCCGGTTCGAGGCAAGCGTCAACGGTACTGCCGCAGACGATTTCCCGCCGATACCCGGCGTGGAGTCCGGGGTCATAGGCAAGATTGATATCGAGACGCTGAGAGAGGCGATCTCCAAGGTGGTCTTTGCGGCCGCAACAGATGATTCCCGTCCGGTCCTGACTGGGGTGAAGGTCGAGATGGGTGGCGACGACTTCACTTTTGCGGCGGCCGATGGCTTCCGTCTTGCTGTCTACCGAGGAAAATTGGCGCAATCCGTGCCCGACGAGGTCGAATTCATCATTCCGGCCCGCGCCCTTGCAGAGGTCAACAGACTAGCGACTGGTCAGAGTGACCCGGTCGAGTTCACGGTCACCCCCTCGAAGAGCCAGGCCCTGTTCCGGCTGGACAACGTCGAACTCGTCTCGCAGCTGGTTCAGGGGACATTCCCCAACTACTCGCAGTTAATTCCGCAAGAGCATCAAGCACGGGTCGTTGTTGACCAAGAACAGTTCCTGCGTGCCACCAAGACTGCCGCAATCTTTGCCCGCGACGGCAGCGGGATAATAAGGCTGCAAGTCGGCGACGACGGTGACGGCAAGCTGCGCATATCGTCCCGTGCCGAGGAAGTTGGGGAGAACCAAGGCGAGATTGACGCCAAGGTCGAGGCGGCTGAGGGGGAATCGAAGATAGCCTTTAATTCCAGATATCTGTCGGAGGTGCTGGACGTGATGGGAAGAGGCGAGGTTGCATTAGAAACGACGTCGCCGTCCAGCCCCGGGGTACTGCGCCAAATCGGTCGCGACTCCTATGTTCACGTCGTGATGCCCATGTTCGTGCAGTGGTGAGTCATATTGGGGCTAACATCGCTATTTTCGACCTCTTTATTACGATAGTCGATAGGAATCACGCCTTCCATCACGCCTGACAATTCCTTGTCAGTCCGCTTTATCTTGATGGAAAGTTGCATCGCCTTGGCGATCCGATCTAGCTGACCGTTCTCTGCCGCCGATAGGACCAGTTCCCTGAGCGCGGCACAACTGGCAGCGAAGCCCTCGGTGTCCTCCAGAGCCCTTGGTAGTGGGTCGGTTCTGTCTGCACGAGCTATCTTCACCTCAGCGGCGGAGCGACGAACCCGGAGGGCGCCCAGTTCCTTCTGTAGGTATGAGTCGTCGATTTCCTCCATTTGGTACAGTCGAAGCAGCCGCTTTCGTTGCTTTTCGAGCGATGCTAAAAGTTCACGGGCGGCGGCCAGCTCGCGACTGTCTATACCATTGTTTGACGCCTGCCTAAACTCGGCCAGCACCACCTCAGGTGAGGAAAGGACCGCTGCAACCTCTCTGATAACCGCGTCCTCCAGCACCGCTACACGAAGGTACCTGGTAGGGCAGCGATCATTGCGCGGGCCAGAGTAGGAACGTCGACAGCGGTAGTACTGGTACCTTCCACCGCTGGCAGTTTGCCCCACCATCGCGCTGTCGCACATCGCACACCGGACGTGGCCGCTTAGCTGATACGCGTACTTTCGCTCGGCTGCCCGTCGACGCTCCGGATCGTGAAGCCGTACCTGTACCGCATCAAACAAAGATTCCGGGACTACTGCCGGGGTCGCGCCGGGCACCTCAATCCACTCCGAGCGGTCACGCACCAACATCGTGCGACGCCGACGACCGGTGGCCGGATCCCGCCTGTACTTGGCCTTGGTGCGACGATAGAACGTGCGTCCGCTGTAGGCGGGATTGAGCAGCAAATTGCGCACGGTCCAGGTCGACCATGTCCCGCCACTGTGGGAAGGGATTCCTTCCTCATTCAGTGCGTTGGTCATCCCCATAAGCGAACCGCCTGCGGCAAAGTCCTCGAACATTCGGCGAACGACAGACGCTTGAATTGGATCAACAACGCGACGACCGGTTTCTCGGTCGTACCTGTAGCCGTAGATGCCCTTTCCCGTCGCCTGGGGGATGCGGCCGCTCTTCGCGCGCTCTTCCTTCCCGCGCATGGTGCGTTCGGCGATCTTCTCCCGCTCGATTTCGGCTATGAATGCCCGCGCCGCAATGATGAAGCGCCCCACCGCAGTGTCCTCAAAGCGTTCGGTAACGAATTCCAACTTGACCCCGGCGGTCTCAAATTCGTCGAAGAGCAATCCGATGTGGTTCTGGCTGCGTGAGAGGCGATCGACCGCATACGCGACGACCACATCCGCCGCGCCGTGCCGGACCGCGGCGCGGAGGTCCCCGAGCCCCTCGCGTTCCAGCAATGAGCCGCTTGCCGAATCTCGGACGTGCCGGACGATGTCCCAGCCTTGTTCCGTCGCAAACTCCACGCACGCACGTTCCTGGGTGTCCAGAGAGGTTCCGTCACGCTCCTGAGCATCGGTCGAGACTCGCGAGTAAACGATGGCCTTCATGCTCCGCTCCTTGATGTACACATCAATTGAGTTGGTTCTTCAGAACTAGAGAACGACCCTGGGAGGATCCCCGGACTCAACGCGATTCACCTCGACTGGAGGCAAATGCACCTCCGAACTTCCTGATTTCGGTCCATCTCTTTCGGGTGCTACCGGAGCCATCTCACCGCCGCCACCTGGCTCTCACAGGAACTCTGTTCCCTCTGCTTTTGCACACTTAGTAGCGGCAGAATGGCTGCGTTTTTCATCTCCTTGCATGAGAACGTATGTACCAATATATGGCCGTAGGCGCGCAACCGCAACGGGCCCATGCCAATGAGGTATTTGATGTGGGTGCCTTTGGCCGCCCAAATCATGAACGGCGGCAAACGCAATTTGCCTGCCTCGGATGGCCCACTGGGGCATTGGTACACTTGCCGGTTATACGTGAAAGATGTAGTCGTCAAGGAAAGGCACGGATTCGGGCTCGCCCGATTACGTGCATGCGCCCCTTCTTTGCCCGTCGAGGCAGGGGAGGGGTCTATGTTCTTGAGTCATCCGGCAAAACCTGATCGTCGTTGCCAGATGACATAACCAGCGCATCCCAGTCGGGAGGGTGTCCATGTTCAAGTAGCTTGATCAATGTCATACGCGCTATCTGGAATCCTTCAGAGAGCGCTTCCCTTTGCGAAACTCTAGTCCTTCTCCCGCTCGATCCATGTACGACGGCGGACCGAGCATCGTAGAAGCGCCTGATCTGTCCGAATATCCTCAACCGCTCATTCGATTCATCGCCGAGATAGTGGCCGGCGCGCGTGGCCAATCTGTAGCTGATCTCGGAGCTGGAAAGCTCATACATCGACTCCAGTGCGATCGCTGTGTCAAGCATGCGATCCTCCGTCCCGAATCGCCCGATTCTGGAGCGCGAATCCGCAAGCCGTCTGACGGCGATACCAAGTGACTTGCGGTCTCCCCGGTACTCCATCCAGCCCTTGATCATTGACAGAAGCATCTGTGCAGATTCCACGGTCAAGCCATTACTTCTTCTCTCCACGTAGTCCGGAAGGCGTCCAGTCGACCACCTAGCCTCGAATTGAAGATCAATCCCCTCCATCCCTTTGGCAGGGCGAATATATCGACCAACGGAGATTACGTGCTTTCCCGTTGCGATAGAGAGCAGGTCCCTGAAGGTCTGCTGATCCGAAGGGAACTGAAAGGTCGAACAGTCACCTTCGACAACCGCTTCCTCAAGGCAGAATGGGAATTCGGTGACCAGATTACCGTGCAAATCGGCCGAATCAGAAGTGATGGCGGGTCCCCAACGCAGCTCTCTCACAAGGGCTGCGGTGCTCATCAGCCCCTCGTCTCTCCCCGGGGATTCGTCAACGACGAGGAGTCTTCGGCCGACGATCATAGGCACGTGTGATCCAAGGTCGTGTCTAACCTGGCGATAGGGTGCTAGGTAGGCGTGGTCACCGATATCGATACGATGCTCCATTTCCAGTCCATCGAACACGGTTATCTCGTAGGCTTTCAGTTCATTAGACTCCCCTAGCTTCAGAAGCCTGTGTAACACCGTGGCGGCGTGTTGCCCACCTTTCTCGGCGGCCAACTGCACTAAGCTTCCAGCTAAGGTCCTTAGCTCAACGCGAGAAGCCCAGTAAGGGCCCATCAGCTGTATCGTGTCATTCCTATCTGACCCAGCCAGGGCTCGCTTAAGGACTGGGTGTCGTCTCAGAGTTTCTATGGCGCCGGCTGGATCGTCACGCAGACTTACAGGCGAGAGCTCGCGATGCCCGGCAGGCTCTGCGTCACGTTCTCCTTGTCCGGCAGTATCACTGGAGGGACAACGTGGCTCATCAAGACCGAGAGGCGCAATCTCGGCGTAGTCGCAGCTCTCTTGGTCGGCGATATTTGGGGAAACCACTTCAGCCAGAGCCTCAAGCTGGCTGGCCAAGGCGTAGGTCCAGCCCACATGGTCGAAACCTTCTTCACGCCGACCGCCGCCTCCACATCGCATGTCAGTTGTATCCCCCATTTGGAATCTCTTCAGTGCAAGGGCGTCCACCACGGCGTCATGAGACCTAGATCAGCAGGCTGCAGAGGCCGCTGCGGTGCCAGTTGTCCGCATCGACCAGGGCACGAACATGGACGGAGTCGGCCATGTCCCAGAACGCAAACGCGGAGTCCACCTTAGGTGCAGGTGCGAATTACCCGAAAAAGGGTACAGGAAACGGGGGCATGTCAACCCCTTTCACACCTCATTAGATCTCCTACGCCATGGGCCGCGACTCGTATCGCTCGACCAGCTTCCCATATTCACCCTTACATGCCTGCGCAGCCAAAAGTGCGCTGGACCATCCAGCCTTCTCAAGTCGAATGGCCATTTCGGGGGAGATTGCAGTGTGGCCGTCCAGGACCCGTGTAAGCGCGTGTCGGGCAACCCCCAAATACTCCGCCGCCTCGGTGACACTCAGACCAAGGGGCTGCAGGCAGTCTTCCTTGATGCCGCGGCATGGATGAGGTGGACTCTTCACGGCCATGGCCTATTCCGCCTTATATGCGATAGTTAATCAGGTCGACGTCGAGCGCTTCGGCATCCTCAGATCAGAAGGTGATCCGCCAGTTGCCTGAAATCGAAATGTCTCACAGCCTCCTCCGGTTACCTCTCAGGCGAGGTAATCTGTACCCCGGACAATCAACATCGGGTGGCTTGTCAGCCTCGATCAACGCTAGTCGGCTATGTCGCCGTGACTGTAAGGCATTCACAACAAGGCGGTTCGTCAAGCCGCTGAACAACTCAAGGGGCAAAAGTACAGAATGACCCACCGCGATGGTGTCTTAGATTTGTTCATTGATGGCAATGACATATCGCTGCAAATGGGAAGTGGAGTCTCCTTTTCGGAGAGCCGGAGAGGATGGCTCATCCATACTACAATACCTCGCAATGAAGTAACTGCCAGTATCCTTCAGCCACTGAACGAAAAGCGAATCTCAGTACGCTTTAGAATTACTCCAAAGACTCAAAATGGTGAATCTATAAAGTTTCCCTGGCGGACTGGAACGGGGTTTTTGAACTGGCGCAAGCTCAAGAAAGAGGATGAAGAGCTTATTCTTTGTGGGATAGGACCGTTAAGCCAGCGACAGCCTATGAGTAAGTCCGCTAGAGGCCCCATCGCGGGAACAGTGGAGAGAGCCGTTAGTGTAGGAGGGAGAATTATTCAAAGGGAGCAAACAGAGGCTACGATAGCAGTAGTTGCTCAAACCAAAGAAGAAATAGCTGCTAGGATCGCTTTTCTGGAAGACAAAGAAGCAGCTGAAGTCCGAGCGATAACCAGCCCGAGCTTTGTGCTATTCCTGGCCAACAGCGTTCGAGCAGCCTACCGCTTGCTCTATGATGCGGGTCTGGCAAATCAGAGTGGCGAGTGGCTGTACGCATCGATGATCCTCTTACCGCTTGCAATCGAATATGACATGAAGTATTTGCTATACAAGGCCGTAGGAAGTTTTAAGGACGAGTATAAAACTCATAAGCTGCTGCGGCTATTTGATTGTTTGCCGGAGAGCATTCAAGAGGAGATAGATGGAGAGTTCAAGATAGAACTTGTGAATATCGGAAGGAATCCGGACTCTCAAAACCTTCGAGTGTTCCTTATGCAAACACAGGTTGCCTTCAATGTCTTGCGATACCCCTTCGATCCAGACAATGCCACAAGCAGGCACTTGTTGGAACCGGATATCACAGCGGTCCTGACGTGTGTGTCAACTGCCCTTGAGCGAGTCAGTGGGCGAACGTGATGTGTGGTGTGAACATCGTGCCGTAGTGCAATGGACTGGCCCGGGTGAGCACGTCGAAAGGCTCGATTGGCTGGTCACGTCCTTGGATCATTGGCCTTGTCCTGTTGCCCTTCTGCAATTTCAAGCTCCTTGCGATTTCAATACTGTGCGCGAGGATAGCTTGTCCGGCAACCTATATCTGGCGTTGGCTCCTTAGGGGGCGGATTGCGTGAGGTCGATGGCCTTCCTGTGGAGATAAGGTATGTCCGTGATGACGATTGCAACCACGCCGTTCCGACCAAATGGATGAGGCCATGTGCCGCCCTCTCCGCTCATAGCCAATTGTGTCGTCTTGTCGGCATCCTCGTATATAACTTCAAAGGACCGAACGTTGCCTTCCTCTTTGTTGCGGACGATTCCATTGGCCCAGGCCTCCACTTCGTCTGTGAAAGGCACCAATATTGCTACAGATGACTTGCCGATTTGGTTGTTCCAAATGGCACTCATTCGAGGCACGCCTCGGCCTCTTACCTCCAGTGAACCAACACGGCAGCTTATGGTGTCTAGCCCGAACCCACTGAGGTTGGTGCCGGCACTCTCCTTCTCGAGGTCAGAGACAGGCGTATCGGCAGAGGGAAGACGTTTTGACGTCGGAGACCTCCACATCGCCGTCCCGTCCTTCATAACCTCCCAACTCCAGTCCCTGGTCAACATCATGAGAAGCGCGGCCATAGCGTCGGCTTTGAATTCTTCATTGACGCCCGTTACGTGTGGATATTTCTGATGGAAGATGGCATGCATGGTCACGCCGACGGGTGTGGCATCCAGCCAAACACTGTCGCCAAGCGTAACCCTACCAGACACCCTTAAGGGAGTCTGGGCCCACTCTACCGTGACTCTGCCCGGCGATACATGAACGCCGGTAGGCCACATAAATTCCTTGGGTAGCAACGTTTCCAATTGACGCATGGCCTCGGTCGCGTTGCGTAAACTATCTACGACCCCGTACATTGAACCGTCGTCGCGTTCACTTTCTATGCTGTCCAGTTCTGCCTCCTCTTTTGGATAATGACTGGAGGGATTGGGATATCCCTTGGGAGCAAACTTTACTCGGTCGGCGCAAATCCGCCTCCCCGCTTCGACTTCGTAGCCGTCCTAAGTGAATGCCACTTGGCAAACACTTAGGGCATCCTGTCGAAGGACGGTAGGCTCGCCTTCAGGCTCTGCTCAGAGGGCTGGGCGGACTGGCCCGTCCTGGGTTCTACCAACTCACTTATTCATCCGGTTTTGCTGTTGCACAGGCTCACCAGTCGGCTCATACTCCGATCTCCCATAATCGCACCAACAGCCGTTCTCAACTCGGTGGCTATGCCTCCTCTTCCTTTCCTCCACGATATCGCCCACCCCTGCGACAACGTGAACGAAGAGGCGATCGACATCACCTTCCTCCACGGTGCGAACGATGTCTGCTACTTCCTGCTCCGCTTACCACTGTCGCCATATGACGTGGCTGAGGCCCGAGCGAACTTCCTCAAGGCCCCGGAAGTTCGCAACGCAGAACGTGCCATTGCATGTCGCGTACCGCCAGACATGACCATCCGCAAGTACCGAATGGTCTTCGATGTGCCCTGCCAACTCGGCGACCTGACTGCACCACGGCTAAAAGCCGCCGGTAAACGAACGCGGCTTCTTCCTGCGATCACGCGCCAAGACGGCGTCGTAAGCATTCTCAGTGGCCGCTAGGCCTTCTAACATTTCGCTAACCACTTGATTGCGTTCAGTCGGACTAAGGGCACCAATGTCAATTCCCCGTTTGGCCGCTTCGGCCCAAACCAATTCGACTTGGCGGTGCTGCCTTGCTCCATCAAATTGGAGGCCGATAAGGGTAATAGTCACGAGTGCGGACATGCTGAAAACTAGAAGGACAAAGGCTGCAGAGACAATGTCTGACCAGTCCGAGAGATTTGCTCCGAAAATGGAAATGACAACAATAGAAAGGCCCCCTGTGATCGCACATATCAGGGAAACAGCTCGCGCGTTTATGCGAATGGTGGAATCGATTTTCAAGCCCGTTCTCCTCCTGGTGACTGTCTGACCTCCGGGCGTGGGTGCCCTTACAGTCAAAGGTTAATGCCCACCCAAGGCCCACAGCACGTGACCCTCCTCCCTGGCTCAGTACCCGTTTCGTCGCCCTTCAGCGTGCCTGTACCCCAGTTGACCAGATCGGATGCACGCCCGCCGGACTTCAGCCGACACGCCGGCCACGACTCACCACAGCTCAGCCTGCTGCGAAGGGCTCCCATGTAGGAACTAGTGTGGATTCGGTGTAGGGTAGGCCGCCGACAGGTTTCCCCGGGCAGGCAACGACCACATCTGCCTAGCCGCGCCGGATCGCAGCGCGGAGACCCTCGAGTCCATCACGTTCCAGCAATGAACCGCTTGCAGAGTCGCGGACGTGCCGTACGTTGTCCCGGCCTCGTTCGACCGCAAACTCCACGCACGCGCGCTCCTGGGTGTCCAAGGAGGCTCCGTCCCGCTCCTGAGCATCGGTCGAAACTCGCGAATGGACGATGGCCTTCATGATTCGCTCCTTGGTATGCACATCATTTGAGTTGTTTCTTCAGAAGCTAGAGAACGACCCTAGGACTCAACGCGATTCACCTCGACCGGAGGCAAATGCCTGTCCGACTCCTCGAACTTGGATCCATTCCTTTCGGTCGCCAGCGAAGATGCTACGCTGGCGGTGGATTGGATCTCAAACCTCGATCCAAGCCCGGCAATTAGCTCTTGCCACAACTCGTTCCATTCCCTTGTCCGCGGACCGGCCCGCCACCGGACCTGCAGGGAAACCGACTTGCACCCCGACCTTCCCGCCAGCCTGTGCACATTCCTACAGGCCCTGACGGCCTTACGGCGCTTAGGGGCAGGGCGCGTCCGCTTCCTGGCCCGGTCATCCCCCCCTGCAGCGAACTGCGCGCGAGGACGCGGCCCGTGTGCAGGGTTGTCGGGAAGGTCTTCGCTCTTGGTTGAGGTAGAAATGTTCATGCGTGCAAATGGAATTTGGGCGCACCCGATGGCAATGGCGTGATCTCGGGACATGAGATAAAGACGCTGGGTCTTCAGGAGGCCTATCGTTTCTCTTCTCCAATCGCCACGGTATTGGGGTTCTAAGCTTCTTCACCTTTACTAAGAACGTATGTACCAATATAGGCCTGCCGGCTCCCAGCCGCAACGAAGCCGCGTCCGGCGACGCACCTCGTCGCGGCTGCCCACAGATATCCAAATTCCTGGACAGAGGTGTCCGAGAACCTCCCGCAGCCGCACCACTCGGCACCTTCTAGGCCACCTAGTCCACGGGTCCCCGGGACGCCATGTCCCTAACGGTAGAAGAAAACCCGATCTGCTCCGAAACACTGGGGAAGGTGGAGACGGTGGAGGGTCGAACCCAGGCTTCCCCACCGCGCCCATACGGATCGAGTTCAGGACGATCCGTACCAGTGTGCAGCACTAAGACTTCACTCTAAGGGGCCCAAACCATGGAGGCACTAACTAGCCGCTAGCAATCCGCCTTGAGGTTCGAATCTCCTATAGGGGGCCATTGGTGACTGAACGCAGAACCTTTCAATAGGTCGTATCACTTTAGCTCATAGCGTCGCGGACCCGATGGTGAACTGGTGGAGAGCAAATGATTGGTTGGGTGATGGATGCGTAAGCCCTCGTTCTTTTCCCTAGAGTCGTATGCTTCGAGAAATCTTCTCGGATTGCAGGTTCAACGGTCCAGCGGACTAACTCTCCAGCTGGACCGTAATCTGAAGTGCGGGTCGCCCTTCGGCATCATTTCCCTAACGGTCGGCTCGAGTCCCGGCCGGTGGTCCAGAACTAGATGTCGAACATCCAACACCGACACGCCTAGCAGCACTTCTCCGCCACCGGACCCGTCTCGGAACATTGTGGAGCCGTCAAGCGTCTCTACAATACGTTGGGGGTGCCCCTTGGCTCAGCCAGATGTAGCGAGGAGAACAGAGGTGAAGCCCAGAATACTGTCCTTTGCTGCTTTGGCGGTCCTCGTGTTGCTCCCCGTCGCAATGGCCTGCGGCAACGACAGCCCGGAGACTACACAGACGGGTCTAAAGGAATCCACACCGCAGGCGATGGAGTCCAGGACTCCAACGGACGGCCAAGCCTCTTCAATCGTTTTCCCCCAGCATGACGCACCTCTGGGAACGGACAGGGGCGGGGAATACTTCGCTGGACGGTTGGTCCTGAGCAAAGGGTGTCTACGCGCTGAAGCCCCCTCTGGCGATGCCACCGACCCCCGATCATCCTGGTTGCTCATCTGGCCCGGCGCGTTCACCCTCGAAGCGGAATCCGGGTCGGTTCGGATAGTCGATGGGCTTGGCCGCATCACTGCGCACGTCGGAGACCACGTTCGACTCAGCCGGGCCGCCGTGACCTATCAGCAGGCCATGGACCAGGGATTGGTAGAGGGGTTGTCCGAGGACTGCGAGGGGCCCTATCTCCTGGTGGGTGATGAGATCACCCCCTTCGATCCCAGGAACGAAGCCACCGAATTGCGGCTGTCAGACCCGGACATCCTTTTTCTCAGGGAAAAGACCGTAATGGGGTTCCCGAGTCTCCCACTAGCGTTAGGCATCGGAGAGTTGGTCTTGGACGGCCAGTGCCTTCGCCTGGGAGACAGTTCCACCACGATAATCTGGCCAGCTGGGTTTACACCCCACTCCGACCGTGGCGTGGTACAAGTCCGCAATGGTGCGGGTCGAGTCATAGCTACTGTTGGGGATGAAATAGTCGCTGGCGGAGGATACCGTAGCCTTGATAGCGGTGCCTGTGCCGGTGAAGTGTTTCTTGCCAACCAAATCAAGGTCTTGCCGGATGTGGAGGTCTACTTCCCCAAACAAGATGGGACCCTGACGACGGATCAGGAGACTGAGCGCTTCGCGGGGGAGTTGGTCCTGGACGGAAAATGTCTGAAGATCGATTCTCCCCTTCGTGTCAGGGACCGCACTTATGGGCCGGTATCTCCTCTCCTCATCTGGCCGAGTACTTTTTCCCTGAGCGTGGAGGATGGGGACGTCGGGATAGTCGACGCAACTGGGCGCGTCGTCGCACGGGTCGGAGATGAGGTCCAGTTCAGCGCCTCCGACCTCACCTATCAGCAGGCCATCGAGCATGGAGGTCTGGAGGAGATATCGCCGGCTTGCTCGGGTGCCTATTGGGCCGTGGGAGAAGAGTTCACCGCGTCGGCACCCGATGCCCCATGAAAGTAGCTCGGCTCAAGACAATAGCCGTGGCCGCCCTTGACAGGCGGACCGGGACCTAGGGTAAGACCCGGAGAAGACAGGCCCGCCCACCGACCACGAGTGACTTTCGACAGGTTGATACCGGGTAGGGTATTGAGTGGATTTGCGGCGCTGAGACTTCCGACCTCATGCCAGGCGGCACCCGGTGCGATGGTAGAGCAGTGCGCCACAAAATGAAGCGCTCGCTGCGGCTGCAACCACAAGGCGTGGGCCATTAGTGACTGAACGTAGAACCTTTCAATACGTCGTATCACTTTAGGCCAAAGCGCCATGGACGCGGTGGTGAACTGGTGGAAAGTAATTCGTTGCGGCTTGAGTGATGCTGAGGGCCATGCCCGTTTCCCCCGAGTTGCGTGTTTCCGTAGATTCTTCCCGACTTCCCCTTTAGTCCGTGGGCTGGCCGCCTGGATTAGCAACTCGTACAGAAATTGGGGCTAGTTCAACTTTCCGAGAAACTAACATTCAGACTGGACCAGAATTCGGGGGTCAGGTCATGTTGTTGTTCAGGGAAAATGTCCGTAGCTAACTGTTCAGCGAAATTGTCATTCCATGCAAGGAGTGACATTGAGCCAGCAGGCACAGACGAGACTGAAGGTACTGAACAGCGTGCTGGTCGGCCAATTGCCGGTTGGCCAGGCGGCCGAGGTACTGGGGATCAGCGAACGCCACGTCAGGCGCATCCTGGCGGCCTACCGGGAGGAAGGAGCCGCCGCGCTGGTCCACGGGAATCGAGGCCGTAGACCTGCCAACGCCACAACCGAGGCGGCGATTGCCGAGGTGATGGAGTTGGCGGCGAGTCGCTATTCGGGTACGAACCACACACACCTTTCCGAGTTGCTCATGGAGCGTGAGGGTATATTCCTGAGCCGCTCGACGGTGAGGCGGATCGCCCTGAGCGCCGGAATTGAGAGCCCCCGCCGCCGCCGTCCACCCAAACACCGCGTAAGGCGTCAGCGTATGCCCCAGGAAGGGATGCTGGTGCAGGTAGACGGCAGCCACCATCGGTGGCTGGAGGATCGTGGCCCCCGCTTTGCGCTGCTATTGGCCGTTGACGATGCGACCGGCACGGTGCCCTATGCATTGTTCAGGCCGGAAGAGGACGCGATGGGATACCTGCTGTTGATCGAGGGGATGATCGAGCGCCGAGGGGTACCCCTTGCGCTCTACAGCGATCGTCACGCTGTCTTCAAAAACCCTGCACCGCCTCGGCAGAAGCTGCCCGGACCGACGCAGTTCGCCCGGGCCATGCAGCGGTTGGGCATAAGACAGATCTTCGCCCGGTCGCCACAGGCCAAGGGGCGTGTCGAGCGTGTGGCCGGGACATTCCAGGACAGACTGGTCACCGAGCTGCGACTGGCGAAGGTCGAGACCATGGAACATGCCAACGAGGTCCTGCACCGATACCTGCCGAGGTTCGACGAGCAGTTCGGTGTCCCGGCGGCGCAGTCGGAGGTGGCCTACCGCAAACCTCCGTCAGCGGCCGCTGTCGAGCAGGCTCTGTGTTTCAGGTTCCACCGCAAGGTGGCAAGGGACAACACGGTCAGGCACCGATGGCGCACCCTGCAGCTGCTGCCCGGCATGGAGCGGACCAGCTACGCCGGAGTTCAGGTGGAAGTCCTTGAGCGTCCCGATGGTCGACTGCTGGTTGAATATCAGGGGCACCTGATCGAGGCACAGGAGGCGCCTCCACGTCCGGAGTTTCTACGTGTCCTGGGGAATCGCACCACCCCCGACGGCCGTGTCAACGGCTCCAGCCATGGTCACCAGGAACTGGCATGCCTGGAGAAGACCGATGTAGACAGTGAACAGGCAGCCAGCCCTCGGAGAAAACGCAAGCGTGCAGCTCCAGGATCGAGGAAGCCAACCCCGCGCCAGAAGGCTCTGTGGGAGGCGGTTCAGGAGGCCAGGGCACGCGGCCTGTCGCTGCGTGCGATCGCCAGGGAGCTGGGGATCCACAGGGAAACCGCCCGCAGGTACGCACTGACCGAGAGCCCGCCCATGTACACACGGGTCAAGCCCGCCACAGCCCTATCCGATACCATCAACAACCACGGCGATGGACAATTTCGCTGAACAGTTGACCGGACATTTTCCCTGAACAACGACACAGGTCACCCCCACAAAGAGACCTGGGGCGGGCATGAGCGGTGGCGGGTTGCCGGGCGAGCAGATCGTTGGGCTACACGATTCAGCCCTCCAGTGTGGTGCGTAGCTTGAAGATGGCCTGAGGCACTTGGAGGGCTACCGGGGAGAATACGAGACTCGCAACGCGATACTGGCCAACGTGTCCCAAGGCCTTGAGCACCTTCTGAAACTGACGCTGTGGCTATTCGACCAGCACGAACAAGCCATCGGCCGAAATCACAAGATCCCCACCTTGGTTGACCAATTGCTCGGGGTTGTGGCTGCTGAATCGATGCCTCCTGGTCTCCACCAGTTCCTGCACCACGATGAGCGATTCCGGGAGTTGGTAGAGATGCTCGGCAGGCATGGTGGAGCGGGGAAATACAGCGCTCTTGACGCTGCTCTAGGAAGAACGACGGACAGCGAGTCGGTCTCCGAAATGTGGGAAGAAATGAAGATGGACCTCCTGGACGAGGAGTGGTCGGAGCTCATGAAGCGTGACGTTCCGGCGTTCTCGGCTCGGTTCTATCCCTACATGTATCATGCATAAGGTGGTGGCATCGTCGCTCGCCTACGGCATCCACTCCTTGTGGTGGCTGTGGGCTCACGGTCCGAGAGCCGAGCGGGGTAGACAGTGGCATCCCGCCTTGACGAGTGGTGCATGGCAACGGGTAAACGAACTCTCGATGCGATATCAGCCCGGCTGACAGGGCTCTATTGGCTGGAACACTTTCCCCACTGCCAGTTGCTACGAGACCAGCTCAAGGCCAGATCATAGAAACTGCCTCGTGCCTCAGGCAGGGCCGCGACCATGCCGGTGACGGAAACCGGCTGTGGTCCGGTCCCGTCGAGCCCAGGCTCAGGACAGCAGCAGAGCGACTCGCCCCTGACGGTGCGGGTGCTGCTTCCCCAAGTAACATGCCCTAGACGCAGAGCACCCGGGACAAAGCCGTGACGACCATCTCCGACACGTCAGCAGCCGCCTTCGCCGCCAAGTGGCGTGAGAACGAGCGTCGCGAACGCCAGGGGTCGCAGGAGCACTTTGGCGACCTCTGCCGCATGCTCGGCGTGCCCACCCCCAACGACCCGCCGAAGAATCCAGAATACACATTCGAGGCAGGGGTTGAGCGCCTTAGCACGGGCCGTCAGGGCTGGGCCGACGTCTGGAAGAAGGGGTACTTCGGTTGGGAGTACAAGGGCGACCGGGCCGACCTCCGAGAGGCCTACAAGCAGCTCCTCGACTACCGCGAGGACCTCGCTAACCCGCCTGTCCTCGTCGTCAGTGACATGGACCGCATCGAGGTCCACACCAACTTCACGGGTACCCGTCCCGCTGTCTATGAAGTCACGCTCGGGGACCTCGAAGAGGGCGGCGAACGCACCGCCGAGGCACTCCGGATCCTTCGCGCGGTCATGCTTAAGCCCGAGGCGCTGCGCCCCGAGCAAACGCCCAACGAAATCACTCGATTCGCCGCGGGGCGCTTCGCGGAGATTGCGCAGTCGATGCGTGACCGGGGATACGAGCCAGCGGCCGTAGCCCACCACCTGAACCGCGTCGTCTTCTGCCTCTTCGCCGAGGACGCCCGCCTGCTCCCTGCGCGCATCCTCACGGGGCTGATCGAATCGAGACGCTCGGATCCCCAGGAGTTCGATCACGGGCTCTCCGTGCTGTTCCGGACCATGTCGGACCCCGAGGTGACCCGCTACTTCGGCAACGACCGCGTCGACTGGTTCAACGGAGGGCTGTTCGACGACGCTGATGTCATCCCAAGCACAGCCGACGAGTTGCGCGCGATGCTCGACGCTGCCCTGCTCGATTGGTCGCGGGTGGAGCCGGCCATCCTCGGCACGCTCTTCGAGCGCGGGCTCGACCCCGCCAAGCGTGGGCAGCTTGGCGCCCACTACACCGATCACGAGAAGATCATGATGGTCGTCGAGCCGGTCGTGCTTGACCCGCTGCGGCGCGAGTTCGCGGCCATGCGCGAGCGGGTCGAGGAGTTGACGGAGGGACGGGAGCCGACGCCGCTCACGCTCGACGGCCGTCGGCGGGAGCGGCTGCCGGCGTGGGAGCGGGCAGCCGAGGAGGCGTGGCGTGGGTTCCTGGATCGGCTACGCGCGGCACGCGTGCTGGACCCGGCGTGCGGGTCGGGGAACTTCCTGTATGTGACGCTACGGTTGCTGAAAGACTTGGAGCACGAGGCGATGCAGTGGGGAGCGGAGCGGCTGCGCATCACCGGCGAGTTCCCGCAGGTCGGCCCGCACAACGTGCTGGGTATCGAGATCAATCCGTACGCGAGAGAGCTGGCAGGGGTCTCCATCTGGATCGGGCACATCCAGTGGATGCTGGACCACGGGTCCGGCTTCGAACGCGATCCGGTGCTCCGCCCACTCGGCAACATCGAGCAGCGAGACGCGATCCTCGCCTGCGACGCCCAGGGCAACCCGGTCCCGGCTACCTGGCCCGAGGCCGAGTTCGTCGTAGGCAATCCGCCCTTCCTTGGGGCGAAGCTGCTGCGAGGGAAACTCACCAGCGAGTACGTCGAGGCGATGTTTGCAGCGTGGGGCAACGACGTCGCAGGCATGGCCGACCTTTGCTGCTACTGGCATGAGCTTGCTCGCCGGCAGGTCGCTACCGGGGCGAGCAAGCGCGTCGGGCTCCTGGCCACAAACTCCATCCGGGGCGGTGGGAGTCGACAGACGCTGGAGCGCATCAAGGACAGCGGTGACATCTTCATGGCTTGGTCGGACGAGCCCTGGGTCGTCGAGGGAGCCGCCGTCCGGGTCTCGATCGTCGCGCAGGACGATGGCTCGGAAACGGGACGGACACTCAACGGCAAGGTAGTGCCCGCGATCAACAGCGCCCTCACGACCGGACCGGACCTCGCGACGGCCCACCGTCTTCCAGAGAATGGCGGCGTTGCGTACGTCGCTGACGTAAAGGGAGGGAAGTTCGACATCCTGGGTGTCCGCGCCCGCGAGTTGCTGCTTCAACCGACGAACATCAACGGTCGGACGAACGAGGATGTCGTGTTCCCATGGGTGAACGGGCTTGATGTGACACGGCGGCCACGAGACATGTTCATCATCGACTTCGGAGTCATGTCCGAGACGGATGCGGCCGCGTATGAAACACCTTTCGCGCACATCGAGGAGCATGTGGGACCTGCACGCGCCAAGGTGAGACGAAAGTCCTACCGTGAGCGGTGGTGGCGACATGTCGAGCCACAGATGAAGATGCGCGAGCTCGTCGCTCCATTGTCGCGCTTCATCGCCACGCCGACACTCGCGAAGCATCGTCTCTTCGTCTGGCTCTCTCCCCCGACATTGCCGGACCACCAACTCATCGCGATCGCGAGCGAGGACGACTACACATTCGGAGTGCTGCACTCACGCGCGCATGAACTGTGGTCGCTGCGCATGGGCACGAGTCTTGAGGACCGCCCGCGCTACACGCCCACTTCCACGTTCGAGACGTTCCCCTTCCCGTGGCCCCTCGACACGCCGGACGAGGCGCTCACCGACCAGCAACGCGCACACCGCGACGCCATCAGCAAGGCGGCGCGGGAGCTGGACCGAGCGCGGCAGCACTGGCTCAACCCGCCCGATCTCGTCCGCGAGGAGCCCGACGTGGTCCCCTCGCTGCCCCCTCGCCTGCTCCCGGTCGATGAAGACGCGGAGAAGCGACTCAAGAAGCGCACGCTCACCAACCTGTACAACGAGCGGCCGACATGGCTCGCCAACCTCCACGACGACCTCGACGCCGCGGTGTTCGCGGCCTACGGGTGGCCGGAGGCCGCGGCGCCCCGAGAACTGGAAGAGGAAGAGATGATGGGGAGGCTGCTGGCCCTGAATCTGGAGCGTGGCGGGCGTTAGCCCGTTGTCGCCAAAAGCCCCTCGCGGTCGTGCTAGGCACCGTTGGCCGCCACCAGGCTCTGCGAGGCCCACACTTAGGCTGGTGTCGAGGCTTCAGCCCAGGCTGCAAGGCAGCCGATTGGCACACAACCCGAACAAGAGGAAGCCTGTGAGGCATGCGAAGGGACTGGAAGATGCGTGGAGACTCGGGAGTGAGGGGGCTTTGAGCACGGTGCATGTCCTGCGGCGGATCCGTGGCATGAGGTGAGCTCGTAGCGCCGACCTTTGGATCGACGGACCTTGAAACCACCGGCGCTCTTTTGTTTGCGCACCCACCTGAGGTAAATGTTTACCTTGGGATTCGCCTTGGGGAGGGCAATGGAGTTCAATTCTTCGGCCAGGGTGGCCTCGGAGAAAAGGGCATGGATTTGGCGATGACAGACGCTGCAGAGGATCGCCGTGGGGCCCATCAGTCCACCTTTGGACCTTGGAACAAGATGATGGACCGTGTAGCCATCCACCTGCCTCAGGCAGAGCTCACACGAGGTGGCATCGATCTTGTCGAGTCGGGGTCGCGATCTCGTCCTCTCAAGATTCCTCTTGGCCAAACTATGCTAACCCTCATATGGTGGCGTGACCGACGCAACGGCTACGCGGTTTAGTCTTACGCGACCTCGATGAGCAGCCGGCAGTGATCGCTTGCGCCCCACTCTTCAACAGAGTTCATGGCCCGCACCCTGATGCCCTCGTGAAAGCCGCGGGAGGCGAAAACGTAATCGAGTTGATTGTTGCTTGTCGTCTCCGGCATCTTGCCGGGGAGGCAGTATGTGACGACGTTGCGGGAGTCGACGGGCTCCCCCGTAGCCAGTGTCTCTGCCTGTCGACCATTCGGTGCCTGCGGCCCCATGAACTCCAGCCCGATGGTGGTCATTCTCTCGAAAACGGACCGGTATCGTGACTCCCAGTAGGGATCGCCGCCATCGCCATAGCCGTGCGCGATGTTGAGATCGCCGGCGGCCAGTATGCGATGGGTCTGCGGATTCTCGTGGCCAATGAAGGCCGAGAGGTCAGAGACGATTCGGTGGACGGAAGAGTCCGCGTAGCCAAAGCTCCACGCCGTCTTGACGCTTGGATGCGACCCGATCCAACGACCGTACATGGAGACGGCGATGAACGGTCCGGCCGAGCCGTCACGAGGCGTTATGCGGGCCGCCGCGATCGTCCCGATTCCGCTCACGGCGATCTCGTCACACTCTGTCCAACCTATCGGACTGACCTGCTTGAACCACTCAACTTCGACCCGGTCCGATAGCTTCACCACTATCGGCCAGCGGTCGTACAGTTTCGGGTACCGGTCTTCGAACCAGCGCGAGTTCCAGACGTGTGAATCCCAGTGCTCCACAGGGCCGATATCGACTCTATTGGCCACATCGGACGGCGGGCTGACCGCCTCCTGCAGCAGCGCGACGTCGGCGTCCACCTCCAGTAGCTGGCGCCACGGCTCAATACGCTTGGCGATGTTCCAGCTCACTATCCTTACGGCCAATTTATCCTCCGAGATCGTTCTGTGGGGGCATGTCAGTCTAGGATGTCACTTCTGATCGTAGGACGATTCCAGCACGCTGACTACGTACCATGTGTCCTCTTCGTTGCCTGAACCGACCAAGCAGGTCCACTCCTACTCTCGTAGGTCGGCGGGTCGCGTCGACATCTTGGTGATCCGGGTCATGGCTTTTTTCTCCTGTCCTGATACGCAAGAAGGGCCGCATACATTGACGGGTAGGGGAGGCCGCCGACTCATGTCTGACGACCTCCCCCGTACCTCTGCTATCTAGCGCCCCGCTCCGGCCAACACGGCCTCTCGCTCCCGCTCAAGGGTCAGCGCCCACTCGAACAGAGATGGTGATGTGGGCTGGGGCTTCCGGCTGCGGCGCCTGGGCTTGACCTGCTCCGCGGCCATGAACTCGGCCCATGAGAACAGCGACAGCGGCGGCTTGTCGGCACCGTCATGATGCCCATTGCCGTTGTGTCCATTGACCGGGACCAGTTCGACCTTGGGCCCGATGTCGGGGCCGTCATGATGACCGTTGCCGTTGACCTCCACGGTTGACGCCTCTACATCGGCCGGCCTCCAGTCCATGTCCACCGGGGAACGTGCCACACCCTGCCAGCAGCCGTCCACACCCGGTATCCCTCCTACTCCGGGATGACCTCAGCAGCAGCTTCGGGTTTTGGCCTGACCAGGACGATGGCGCTCTCCGGTATCCCCAGCAGCGGCAGCAACTCATCCAGCGCATCCACCACTGTCTGCGGCACCAGGGCCTCGATGAATATCCCGTCCCGCACCGTCGACCTGACGACCTTGTCGTCGGGACCCAGCGTCGCCTGCCCGGGACCGGCCGCAACCAGTACATCATCGTCATTTACCTGCCTGTTCTGGGACGGCTCCACGAGAGTAATTCCGATCGTGTTTCCGGCCGAATGCGCAAAACGGTTCAGGATCACCGACCATCTCCACAGCTCGCCGTAGCTGTGACCCACGGGGATCAGCACCACCTCGGGTGGCGCTTCGGTTGGGAGCAACCTTGTGAACCCGTCGCCGAAGGCCGTGCACATGTTCGTCTCCTCCCTGCAGATCGCCGTGCTGCCGTCAGTGTGCGTGTACCTGCACAGACCGTCTTCGTCGAAATTCTCGTAGCAGAAGTAGGCGGCAGCAAAAGATAGATCGTCGGGAGGCGGGTACAGCTTCAGCTTCAGGGCCTCCAGCTCCTCCTCGTCCTGCGGCAGGGGTCCCTTGACCTGGAAGTAGCGACCGATTCTACCGGCGACGCGGGTCTCTGGAACCCTCTTCCAGACGGCACAGGAGACGTAGACCACAGGATCGGTATCGCAGTCGGGCTCCGGTATGTCGGTCGTGGACACGTCCGACACATCTATGCTCAGCGGGACGTCGGAACCCCTGGGGGCATCCACGGTGGGCCACACCTGCCTCCACGCCGGCCAGCCCGCGACCGATTTCCGCGCCTCCGACCCACCCGGGTACAGGAAGATCTGGACGTAGTCCGAATCAAGCGGGAATGGCGGGAACAACTGGCCCGGGGGATAGTCGGTAAGGCCCCTGAAGTCGACCCAGCCCAGCGAGCACAGCTTCCACTCGCGGCCACTCAACCCCGTGCACTGCCGTTCGTCTATGTCCCTGTAGTGATTTACTCCCTGCGGGCCGTCCAGGAACTCGATGGCCTTCTGCTCAAACACACCGGCCAAGTCCCAGTCCAGGGGCCTGCTGCCCGCCAGGAATATGTGCAGCACGGCGTTAGGCGCCTCGTACATCGCCACGACCTGGATCTCTCCATCCCTCTGCGCCTCCTCCAGCACATGGCAGTGCAGACTCTCCTTTGACAGCAGGCCTCCCCAGCAGTCCCCGGGCGGCGAGGTGCCCACGGCTGCCTTCTCCGGGGTCACCTCGACTTCGGCCGTCGGTTCCGGCGCGGCATCCGGCGTCTCGACCGTGTCCGTATCCGAATCCCCCGCGGCTGCCGTTTCCGTCGGTTCCGGCGTCTCTCCGCCGCCGGTCTCCGAATCCCCGGGAGCAGCCGCCGGAGTGCATGCCACCGCCAGTGCCAGAATCAGCACGACCGGCAAGGACTTGCCGACTCCCATCAGATAGCTACTGCGAAAACCCGTGTGGACGGCCGCGCAGTATCTCGTAGCCGTCCACTGATTCGGCGTCCTCTTGGGGCTGTTCCAGGTCAGGGTCACCCTGTTCTCGACCAGGCTGATCGTCAGGCCGGTGGGCCGCAGGGGCCGCCGGCCCAACTGCATGGACCGGTCTGTCGAGCGCCATGTGAATGCCTTCCTTCGCACGGTCGGGATTAGCGGCGTCTATAACCTCCTCCGCTATCCGCAGGTGGAGTTGCAGCCAGTGATTCCGCCTACCTTGTCATTCCTCTTACGCATGAACCCATAAAAACACTGGAGGCTCTTCATCGATTTGGTAAGTGCCTAATCACACTTTTTCGGCAGCAATGTTGTTTGCTCTGGGAGAGAGTGTTTCTGCAACTGTTCGCTCTCGCCGGCGCAAACGGAACTGGCTGGATTAGCAGTCATCCACAGCATCCCTGTGAGCCTGGAGAACGAGGTGAGACTGATATGCAGAATCCGGCAAGAATCCTGACGATACTGCTATTGGTCATTGTTGCCGTCGTGCTGGCGGGCTGCAACAGCAGCAGCGACGATGGACGCATCACCGCACTGGAGGAAGGCCTGAGCCGCGCCGAGGCGCAGGAGCGCGAGGGCCGGGAGACTGCCGCAGGCAAGCGAGCGGAAATTGCCGAACGGCTGTCCGTCCTGGAGCAGGCCTTGGAGCGGACTGAAGCCGAGCGCGATGCCAACGAGGAACTGAACGCGGAGACACGCTCTTTGGTGATGGCCCTGTTCACCGGGGAACCTGGTGTCAGCAATGCGGTGGGCATGAGGATGACCGACGAGCAGATGTTGCAGGAAGTGGGTATGGAACGAGAGAGGCTTGTGCAAGAGGAGCCGCGCTTCACTATTGAGGGCGCCAGCACCGAACAGAAGACGGTCATTGAAGCGGGAGCCAGGTGCCTGGCCTTACGGGACCAGGGAATGCCGGAACAGACGCAAGAACTGGTTCTCGAAAACTACCGGCTCAACGCGCAGCGGACGGAAGACGACGCCGAGTTGGTGACGATGACGTATATGGCCTGCGGCACGGCGGGAATGGAGCCGAGAGACATCAGGGCTCCCTCCGCCGAACGGGCCGATGCGATAGCAACGCTGGTAGCTTGCTATGAGGGGTACGAGGCTATTGCGGAAGACCCGCCGTCGTTGGAGATGGTGGATCAGGCCCTCAGCATCTTTCAGGACGACGGTACGGCGACGGCCATAGCCCGGCTGATTTGCCAGGACTTCTCCCGGGAGGCGATGCGGCAATAGCTGTCAAAGGCGGCGATCCTTTCATTTGGCGGTCGATGAGTCGTATCGTCATCTCGGTATGCGGGGTCATGGTCTTCCTCCCTTGTTCGGAAACGAAAAAAAGGCGGCACATACGGGTTCGGGCGGGTGAGGATGCCGCATGGTGGCATCCTCACCCGTGTGTTGCGTCCTAGCGTCCCGCGCCCACCAACTCCGCTTCCCTTTCCTGCTCGATGGTCAGCGCCCACTCGAACAGTGACGCGGTTGCTGGCTGGGGCTTGCGCCTGCAGCCCTTTGGCCTGACCGGCTCAGCGGCCATGAACTCGGCCCAGGAGAACAGCGACTGCTGCGGTTCGGCATCCTCGTCGAGATGACCATTGCCGTTGTGACCGTTGACCGCGACCAGTTCGACCGTAGGGCCCAGGGCCTCCTTATGGCCGTTGCCGTTGACCGCGACGGCCCCTGGCTCGACCTCGACCGGTCTCCAGTGCTCGTCCACCAATAGTTCCTCGGCGGTGGCTTCGGCGTCCCGTGCCGCGGTGAAGACCTCCTCGACCGTCTCCGCGTCCTCTTTCTCGTCACCGCTGACGATCTTGCGGGCCAGGGCCATCATCAGGTCGTCGCCCTCGTCTCCGTATGCGGCCAGCCCGTCCTCCGGCAGCTCCCCCTCGACGGCGAGGGAACTCTGCAGTTTCTTCGCCACCAGCTTCAGGGCGTCGGCCTGCAGGGTGCTGCGGTAGCTCATGAACACGACCCTCACGGGCTGGGTCTGCCCGATGCGCCACGACCGGCGCGACTTCTGCCTAGTGACGCTATGTTTCGTCGCGCGCTGAGAGTTCGGCAAAGATTCCGAAATGATCGGACAGCCTGCGATCGCCGTCCATGTTGCTGATCACGCCCAGGGACTCCGCCGCAAGGTCATCGGTGAGGACTATGTGATCGATGCTCCTTCGTCCCTGGTGGCCGAGCGTGGAGGTCGCGATCGTCATCCCATCCGGTATGGCTCTCCTCAGCGCTATGAGCAGGTCCACCGGCGTATGGCCTCGTTGCGAGATACGCTGGTTGAAGTCCCCCATGACGATGAGGCGCTCGGTGCGGTCACGTGAGAGCACGCCGGCAAGACCGGCCAAGTACTCACGATGGTCCTCCCACATCTTCCGCCCGTCTTCCGAACCCCGGACCCGCGATCCCGACCAGGGTATGCAGACCCCGATAACGGTGAGCTGGCCGATCGACGTATCCGTGACACCCGCGACGAACCTGCCCGGCGGCATCGACCGGTCTCCTACGTCGTCGACCCGCTCCCACGGCCGCTTCGACCAGAGATGGACCTTCCTGCGGCCCTCCCTGATCGGGTATCCGTAGTCCTCCTGAGAACAGATCGTGTGCCCGTCTCCGGGAGACAACCCGATAACCGCCTCGGTGAGACAGACGATTTCAGGATCATGCCGCTCTATGCGCCTTCGGATCTCGACCGATCTTGGCGAACGGGGCGTCGCCCATTCGACGTTCCAATTGACCAGCCTCAGCTGCATTGCACGTCGTTCCTACTCTCCCCTGGAATTGAGTCGACCGTGATCGATCTGCATCTCCCCTCGCCGGATTGAACGGTCCCGCCCGAATCTCATTGTGCCGTTATGAACACGGGCTCCTTGCCGATGTACTGGAGTACGCCCCGGACCCAATCGACCGTCGCATCAGAGGTTTCCGGGCCGGTCAGCACATCAACGTGGGGCGCCAGATGCGGTGGGTCTTCCCACCTCGTCACAACGACCCTGTCCGGCCTGCTGGTCGAGGTGGCCAGCTGGCTCACCCCTATGGATGAGCCGGTGCTCGCAAGTACCGCCCGGGTCGGGCAGTGGCGGTCGAGTTCGGCCAGCACCCCGCGCTTGACCTCAAGACCACCTGCCGTCGCCTCCACGGCGAAGCCGACCTCGCCCATGGCGGCCGCGATAGAGGTGCTGGGCACCAGGTGCTCCAGGGCGCGCTCCGCTGTCCATCGATCCACCATTCCCTGTCGTTCGAGGCTGCCGAGCGCATTGCGGATATCGTCGAGCGCCCTGCATAGATTCTGTCGCGACGAGTCCACGAGAACGACTCTGAAGCCGCCGAGCGCGAGGGACAGCGCAATCCACTGTCCCTCATCCCCCACGCCGACCACTGCGGCATCTCCTACAGGTTGTACGCCTCCGTTTGGCATCTACGCTCCCTGCGGGCTTGGCCGCCGCAGCTTCACGAGACCTCGATTTCGATGCGACAGTGATCGCTCGGACCCCAAAGTTCTGGTTCGTTCAGAGCGCTCACGCGCACGGAATCGGCCATTCCCTTGGACGCGAATACGAAGTCCAACTGGCGGGTAGCAGTGGACGGGCCCTGGCCGATCCGGTAGTAAGAGGGGACATTCCTGCTGTCGTCGGGTAGCTCATCCGGCCAGGGATCCGCCCGCCGCCCGTTGGGGGCCTGTGGACCTACGAAAGCGAGTCCCAGCGCCTCCATCCTGTCAAACACTGTTCCGTACCGCCCAGCCCAATATTCGCTGCCGCCATCTCCATATCCCCGAAGTATGTTGAGATCGCCGGCAGCGAGGATCCGGTGTCCGCCCTGACTCCCGATGAACGTGGAGATATCCGAGATCACGCGGTGGGCAGACGCGTCCGAGACGATCCAGCTGCTGCCAGAAGAGGCGTGAGGCCTCTCCCACAGTGCGTACATGGAAATCGCCACGAATGGCTCGATCCCGGGAGCCGACACCTGCGCCGCGGCTACTGTCCCCGGACGGCTGACGGCGAACTCCCCCGAGCGCACCTCCTCCATTGCCTTGGGTATAATCCATGCAACCTCCACTCGGTCGGAGAGCCTTGCTATCGCCGTCCTGCGGGTCCAACCGGTCCATCCAACGGTTGTCCAGGGGGCGGGATCGACGTCAATCCGCCTGCTTAGCTCAACCGGAGGGCGATCCGCCTCCTGCAGGAGAGCGACATCGGCGTCCATCGCTATCAGACAATGCCAGGGATCCGTCCTGCCGTCGATGTTCCAGGAGACGATTCTCATTCCCACTGAATTGACCTTAGCCCGCTCCCCAAAATGCTAATTGGGTGGGGACGGCGCCGCCAATGGCCGGACTGCTCCGGCTGGTCTGCGCCATCCCCCCCACCGAACCGGACGTGCGACTTTCACCGCATCCGGCTCTCCACCAGATGGGCTGGACCAAGGTCGGGAACATCGGCTTTTCCGTCATCGCAGTCGGGTGCATACATCCCTTCTCCGGCGTAGTTCGCTTCGTTCCACACCCATCTGACTGCCCACCTTCGCCATGTGGACGGCTTTCCCGTCCGCGGACTACTACGCGGGCTCTGCCACCCGTCCAGCATTGGCCGAAGGCTGGCCTGTTCCGTCGCCGGAGAGCCGGACGAGCTTCCCAAGTTCACAAAGGTTGCGTCTTCATATCGCCTTAGGTCCTGCCTCTACGCCTGGCCTGGCTCTCTGCCGCGCTCGTCATCGGAGGATGCCGGTCAGAGGGAGTACGGCATCCCTGCCCTGACAGGGCTATCTCTGCAGCTGGAAGACAGAGACTCCGATGACTCCACCCTCGCCCTACCGTAAGCGGGTGGTTACATTTACGACGCTTCAAACAGCAGTTCCTTTCGTGACCGTAACGACACTCTGGCTAGCAGTGCGCGGCCTGGCAGGGTGGCCGCCGCCACATTGTCGGGAAGGCTTCAGACACGGTTCTGCCTCTGGTCCCCATGCCTGCTTCCCTGGCCACCGGCCCACTCCTGGCCGGGATCCCCATCGGGAACGTTCAACCTGTGCGCTTCTTGGCGCACTCCAGCCGGTATGTTAGTACGCCGGACCTGTGTAAGGGTGAATGACTCCGAGGAATAGCCGCACCTTTAGGCTGCAGGATGCGGCGTTATGCTTGAGCAGGCCCGCGGCGTCTCGACGTGGCGGAAATGGCGGCCATCGGCCTGATTTCAGGCCCGTTCTCCCGAATACTCTGCCGGAAATGGTCACGGAGCAGTCACTCACGCTGTGTGCCAGTCAAGGAGAGAAATGCCCACAAATATAGTTAGCTGGAACATCGCCAGGCGAAGAAAGCCGTGGCGTCAGCTGTTGCAGATGGACGCGGACGTGGCGCTGCTGCAGGAGGCGGGGCGAATCCCGGAGGATGTCTCCGAATCAATCGAGGTCGGCGACGACGAGCTCAGGGACTCGGATGCCTATGACCGATTCCCCATGGTAGCGAGGCTGTCCGATCGGGTCTCCGTTGAATGGTTCAACCCGGCAGACCCTACACGCGAGACAGGTAGTGACGATTTCACCGTCAGTGACATCGGCACCATAGCCGCCGCCCGGATTGTTCCCAATGATTCGCCCCCGTTCATGGTGTTTTCCATGTATGCCCGCTGGGAACGGCCGCACCCATCGACCGGGACCAAGTGGTTTGTTGGCTATGCCGATGGCTCGGCTCATCGCATGATCTCGGATCTATCGACGTTCATCGGCAGCGAGGACCTGAGCACACACCGTATCCTGGCAGCGGGTGACCTCAACCAGATCTACGGCGCCACCGACGACAACCGGTCTGCGCTCCCGGCCCGTGATCGCAGTGTCATGGACCGAATGGATGCGATTGGCCTGGAGTTCCTGGGGCCGCAGCACCCGGCGGGAAGGCGTGCGGACCCAACTCCCCAGGGCCTGCCGCCGGATACAAGGACCGTGCCCACCTGGCATAGCACCGTTGACTCTCCGGCGACCGCCCAGATTCAGCTGGACTATGTGTTCGCCTCCTGGGGATTTCACCGGGACGTTTCGGTGCGCGCGATGAACTCCGTAAAAGAGTGGGGTGCCAGCGATCACTGCCGTCTGCTGGTCGAGGTCGCCGGCAAGTGATGGGCTCGGCTGAGGTGTTCAGGATTCCATGCGACCCGGATGCCGGCTCAACGCATCGCTCGCGCTGGAAGTTGGTCTTTCGGGCCAGGTCAGGCCCAGAAGGCCCCCGTCTCGGCAAGGGGCAGGTCGAGACAGCAGCACCCGGCTGTCGAATCAGGCGTCAAAACCCGTTCGATTGCGCCTCCCTCCGATGAGGACCTGACATGGCGAGAATGATCCCGGCCCAGATCGACGACTCGGTGGAGAGCTCGGCCGAGAGGCGGATCTTCGAACTGCTTGCCGCCGATCCGGAAACGGATGGATGGACGGTCCTCCACTCACTTGGATTGGCGCGTAGGCCGACCGGCCCATACGGAGAGATCGATTTCGTCATCCTCATCCCCAACGAGGGCATCCTCTGCCTGGAAGTGAAGGGTGGACGTCTGTCCTGCGAGGGCGGAATCTGGAGGACCATGGACCGGCATGGCCGGGTGTCGGAGTTGAAGAGGAGCCCGTTCGCTCAGGCCAAGGATTCCATGTTTGCCCTGCGAGATTTGATCATCGGTCATTTCGGCAAGGGGACGCACGAGGCGAGTTGCCCGATTGGTTTCGCGGTCGCATTTCCCGACGTGGTCTGCCCACCGGCAAGTCCGGAATTCGAGCGCTCGGACGTCATCGACGCTGAGGACCTGAGGGGGCCGATCTCCGCGTCCATCGGTAGGGTCGCCCTGAGTCGCCTGAGGGAATTTCAGCCCCGGAGCGGCGAGCGCCTTCCGACGCTCTCTCAACTCAAGTCGATTGTGAGCTACCTGCGTCCGAGCTTCGATCTTGTGATCGCGAAATCTGCCTCCCTGAGCAGGACCGAAGACAGGCTGATGAGCCTGACCGGCGAGCAGTACGACCGCCTGGATGAGCTTGCGGCCAATCCCCGCTGTCGGTTTACGGGGGCTGCCGGTACGGGCAAGACCCTCCTGGCTCTCGAATATGCGCGACGGGCTGATCGCGCCGGGGCGAAGGTGCTGTTCGCCTGCTTCAACCGCCTCTTGGGGGATTGGCTTCAGCGGCAGACCAAGGGCACCGGGATCGCAGCTGGAAGCTGGCACAGGATCCTCAGGGGGATCATCGTTTCGAGCAGTGTGGGGGAGGAGTTCATCGAACACGAGCGCGAGGCCCTTGAGGGTGAGGACTTCCCGAGGCTCTTCGAGGAGCTGTACCCGTTTTATGGGGAAATTGCCCTGGAGGAGATGGACAGGCCGTTCGACGTGCTCGTCATGGACGAGACGCAGGACCTTCCCGGCGCAGCACCCTGAACCTGGTGAACCGGGCCGTGCGGGGAGGCCTGGCCGGAGGGACCTGGGGGATCTTCGGAGACTTCACTGGACAGGCCCTCTACGGAGGCGATTCCGAAACTGCCGTGGACCTGTCGGAGTATTGCGAACATTACGTAAGGGCGACGCTCACCCTCAACTGCCGGAACACCCGGGCAATTGCCGAAGAGGCGGCTGTCATGGGTGGATTCAGCAGCCCACCGTTCAGGCTCGGTCGGGAGGCGGGGATGCCGGTTGAGCGTCGCTACTAGAAGACCGCACCCGGACTCACGAGGATCCTGGCAGAGACCATCGACCGCTTGACGAACAGTGGGGTGCCGATCGACGACATCGTTATCTTATCTCCCCGTCGTCTCGAAAATTCGGTCTTGGCCGAAGTCGAAAAGGTCGGCGAATTCCCGCTCGTCGACCGCTCGCGAATGTTGGACCCTCCCCAGGAGTGCGTCAGGTTCTCAACCATCCACTCGTTCAAGGGCCTCGAGAGTCAGGTGGTGATCATCGTTGACATAGAGGATGTAGACGATCCGAGATCGCAGTCTCTCCTCTATGTAGGCATGTCCAGAGCCCGGGGCCTTCTGATCCTGTTGGCCCATGAACGGGCCCGCAAGTCGATCGACACCCGAATAAGGGCGGCCTCGAAGACGTGAGGTCTGTTCCGGGCGATGATCCTTCAGTCTGTGGCAGGAAGCCGACAGTAGCGATTGGCAAGGGCCATTGGGGACGGCGTGGAGAATCGGTGGGGAAGAACGGGGCCTGAAGTTTGCTTATGGAGACGGAGAAGAACATGGCATCTTTCGACCATCAGATGAATGAATACCAGACCAGCTGGCGCAAGAACCACTTGGATTGCACGGAACCGGGCGAGCAGCTGGGGCGCCGACGCTCCTGGATACTCCCGCGTGATCTGTGGGAGCAGGGTCTATGGCCCGGCATACGCACGGGCTCGGACAACCCTTTGCCCGACTATCTCAAAATGAATGAAGTGCAAAAGCACGGAGGCGTACACAACCTCAAGAGTTCGTGGGTCCTGTGCGCCAACATGTATTTCCCGTTTCGCGCGTCCGGCGAAGGTCGTGCCCTTCTTGCCTCGTTCCTGAAGACGCACGTCGAAGAGAAGATCGACACGCTAGAAACCATCGAGTTGGAATTCGCCGAGCCCAGGGGCAGCAAGCTGCACCCTTCGTGCCTGCTTGGGGAAGCGGGAGGGAACCGGGGAGCAAACCAGACATCGCCTGATCTCGGTTTACGCGTGAACGGCCGCCGGGGGCTTGTTCTGGTCGAGAACAAGTTCACCGAGCACAGCTTCTACGAGTGTTCTGCGTGGAGACATAAGGGCAGCTCCCGTCGACCCGGCAACCCCAACCCTGAGCGATGCAATAGTCCGCTCAAGGTAGTCGAGGACGAGAGCAGGTGCCACCAGTCGTCCTGGGGTAGAAGATACTGGGAGCACCTGGCGCCCGACGTCGACAGGGAAGCGCTGGGGTCCCTGCCCATCTGTCCAGCGGCCAGGCATGGTTACCAGCTGTTCCGTCAGCAGGCCCTGGCCGAGGGCATCGCCCGATCAGGGGAATATGATCTGGTCGTATCGGCGGTAGCGATAGATGATCGAAACGGGGAATTGGAAGCCGGGCTAAGACGGAGCGGGATTGGCGGGTTTGAGCAATGGGGCAAGATCTTTCGCGGCCGTGCGCGCTTCGCTGTCTTCACGCACCAGAAGTGGGTTGACTGGGTAAGAGATAAAGGCGACAGCCGTTGGGGCGACTGGCTCTCATATGTGACCGAACGATACAACCTCAGGGCGTGAAAGCCCGATCCAAACGAGTCCACTCGGGCGCCTCACTCAAGAGCTCTCAGCTTCTGCCAACTCGAATTTCAGGACAGTCGCCACGACCTTCTCGAGCCATTTGATCAATCTGTCCACCTGGTCGCCGTCGAGTTCCCGGTCGGTTCGCCAGGCGAGATCGTCAGCCTTCCCTATTGGGACGAAGATACCGGTTTCCAGGGCTTCTTCTCTGAGGGATTCGATCACGCTTGGAGGCACATTGGAATTCTTCCTGATGTAGTAGAAGGCTGTATAGAAAGAAGATGGGTTGGAGACTGACGGCGGATACCCAAAGCAAATTGCCACCAAGGGCCGACGCGTGGCGACGTTCAGGGAAAATCCCTTTCTACCCACCTAATCTGCATTCCTCCCCGCCTCCCAATAGCCAGCACGCGTACGTACAAGGCCCTCCCGTTCTCGTTGAACGATTCCAGGAAATCCGACTCATTGGTTCGGTTGTACTTGGACATCGCCTCGCGGTCCTCGGGTTCAAGATCAGACGCCTGCTCGCTGATCCTCGGCGTCACATCCTTGCCGGGCAGTATCTCGAGCAAGACTTCGACCTGATCAGGATTGATCTTGAAGAATTCCCGGGAGGCATTGATTCTGTGTGGCCCAAATGCCGCGTGCAGTGCGTCCTCCACTCTAGACGCCTGCTGGTCTGCGACCTCTAGCGCGGCGACGCACTCAAATGGAAGAGGAACTCCCGTTGAGTAGAGTTCGCCCATTCGCAATCGAACGTCGTCCCTGTCGGTCATGCCAATCTTCACGATCCCCGGCATGGCGGGATTGGTGAGGACGTACACTATGTTGGACATTTGCCTTCCCCTCATTCGTTGCGCAATAGAACGGCTGGTCCATACCCCAGTACCTTGGGGCACCTATATTCTCACCCACCTGACTCTGGAAACAGGTGGAATACGAGCACTAGACTCGTTCCAGCGGTTGAGTTCGAGAGCGTGACATTGACAGCGACATGCTCGACATCCATAGCTCTATTCATCCCTTGCATAGCTGCTTGATCCACAGGCAGTTAAAGGAGTATTGATGGACAACGTCGTTAATCTGGCAAGCCTCTTTCACGAGCGAGTCCTCCAAGTACCCGACTACCAGCGAGGCTACTCCTGGCAAGAGCGGCAAGTGAGGGAATTCCTGGAGGATCTAGAGCTGCTAGCAGCCGATAAGTTCCACTATACGGGCACCGTGGTTTTATGTGTCGAGAATTCCCGCTTACCCCGCATGGATGAGGCTGGCAACGCCTTAGTAACCATGAACATCGTGGATGGACAGCAGCGGCTCACAACCATCATCCTGTTGCTCGACCAAATCCGCAGGTCGCTTTCCCGACTCTCCAAGAAGGCTCGGCGGCTCTCGCGTGGGATCGAAAAGAACTACATCGCCACAAAAGAAGCGAACGGGCTAAAGCTCTTCAAGCTGTCTCTTAACTCAGACACGGATGACTTCTTCAAGTCCAGCGTTCTCGCCGAAAAACCTGGTGTAAGGGGACCGCAGATTCCTTCTGCAAAACGACTCCAAGCCGCAAAGAAACAGATCGCCGATTATCTGGATGTCAACATGGGCGCGCCGGATGGCGCAGCGGAGGATTGGCTCCAAGGCCTTTATGCCAAGGTCGCAACCCAACTCCGCTTCACACTCTACGAGGTCGAAGACGAAGCTGAGGTCGGCGTCATATTTGAGGTAATGAATGACCGCGGCAAGCCTCTAACGGACCTGGAGAAAGTAAAGAACTACATTCTTCATGCCGCAACTCGCCTTGACGTTTCCCATGACCTGGCGAGTTCTGTCAATGGCGCTTGGGCAGTGATCCTTAGGCAGTTGATGGCGGCTGGGCTCGACTCAAGTGCCGATGAAGATCGGCTGCTACGGGCCGACTGGCTGGCTCACTACAACCCTGCAGCCAAACTATGGAGGGGTAGCAGGAGCGTCAAAGACAGGTTTGATCTGAGGAAGTACAGGGCACGTTATCGAGACCTGCGAGACGAATTGCTCAGTTACACGGACCAGCTTCGGGAATCCGTCGTGAGTTTCTGCGACGCGTACGCTCCCCATAGGGGCGATGCCTTTGGATCATTCAAGGTTGATCCTAAGGCGCGGCTGAAGGTGATTGAGTGGAGCGAAAAGCTAAGAAGAGTTGGCGTCCTGGCACCATTTCTGCCGATCCTTCTCGCGATGAGAGAGCGCTGGCCCGAAGATCCTGCGAAGTACCTTGAGATCGTAAAGCTGTGTGAGTCCTTCGCCTTCCGTGTGTATCGACTTAAAGGGTCAAGAGCCGATGCCGGTCAGTTCACGTTGTTCCGCTTGGGATACGACCTAGCGCACGAATTGGAGGAATTTGACGGCGCGATCCTGCGCTTCAAGCTTGAACTCGACTACCGGTGCGGGAACGAGGCCTTCGAAGGTCTCCTGAGCGCGGATGACCAACAAATCAGCGAGGCTTATGACTGGAGGGGGCTACGTTACTTCCTATATGAGTATGAGACTGCTCTTGCATCGGAGCAGGGTGCGCCCAAGGTGACTTGGCATCAGTTGCAAAGTCGAGATCGCCGGGAAACGATTGAGCACATTCTTCCCCAGTCGATTGATAATCAGGCTTACTGGCGAAAGAGGTTCAGGGGACGGAAGCACCAGCGATTCCTTCACGATCTCGGTAATCTCACGCTGACAATTCACAACTCGTACTACCAGAACAAGTCGTTCCCCAAGAAAAAGGGAGCGGTAGACGTTAAGGGGCACTGCTACGCGAAATCACCTTTCTACATTGAAAGGGAACTGATGAAGTGGCAGGATTGGGACGTCTCCGCCATAGAAGGGCGCCGGACCCAATTGCTCGCATGGGCCCGGGAACGATGGGCGGTGGATCTAAGTGGCCTCGAAGATGACGAACGCGAATTGGAGTGGGATGAGGACGAGTAGATATTCCGTCTATTGGAGCGTCGATTGGGATTGCCTTCTAATGTTGTACGCCTTGAAGCCCTCAGGCAGACGGGGCTCAAGACAGGCAGTGTTGAACTGCCCTTCTCTCAGCCAGGACATCAAGAGACGTTGAGATCGAGGGACAGGGCTGGGTCGATCGTATGAGCGACGACTTATCCAGTGACAGCGGCGAACCTGCCGGCCACTTCGTATTCGCTTTCGTTGCGGAGCTGGAGAGTGCCGGCTAGGCGTCATCATCGATCCACTTGATCACGTCGGCCGGCAAGCCTTCCCCTGCGGAAGGGGGCACCCATGACCCGACAAGCAGCTTGTCGTTAGAGTCGAGCGCCGGCTTCAGGTAGTCCCGTACCTCTTTGGCAGTCCTAGCAGTCGCTACGCCCCATGTAGACTGCATGATGTGCTTGTGGTTCCGGTACAGCTTATTGCAGCCTATCAAGGCGGCGTAGTTCTGTCCTGGATCCGAAGGATCATGGGTGACGATGTACCTCGCCATGCCGGAACCTCCGCTATCCTGATGCCTCTATCGTCCCATCAGCAGCGTTCTCACGGTCCATCTATTTTCCTCTCTGGATGTAACCAGCGTGTTGCTCACAGCGTCCCCGCTGAGTGCATGGTGTGTACCTCCTAGGCGAGCATTCGTGATTAGGATGTGGCTAGGCATCTTGGTCTTTGTACGGGTCGATCCGATGCTATAGTTAAAGGAAATGGCCTGTCCTCCCGCACTGGCCCTCAGATGGGCTAAGTGAAGGCTGACCCAGAGGGGCATGGCTTAGTCTAAACAGCCTTTTCTGCCAAGTCGGGAAGGGCTGATTTGTCTTCGGAGATTCTCGTACTCATGTTGGTTCATGATCGATGGTGGTCAAGGATTCCGGGAGACTGTGCGGTTTTGTGGCTCGCTAGGGAGATTTCGTGAGGACTGTTGTTCATTTCTATAGGAATGATCGGAATCGTAGGCGTGATCGTGGTCGCGACAGCTTTGCTGCGATTTTGCATCTTGATTCGTGTCGTTGGCTTCCTCTCTGTGTTGATCGACTTGATAGAGGAAGGAATTGGTGGCAGCGATTTGAGTCTGAGGATGATGCACGGAGGGCGGCCTATGCGCATGCTCGGAGTGAGGGCTTGGATGATGGTGCCGTGGTGGAGAACCCGAGGTGCTATCGTTGCTCGCGTGAGAGTTAGCTGACTAGCGTCTCGTAGTCTAGGCGTAGTTCCGGGAACCCGGCGGCCTGATATCTCACGGTCTGATGCCGAAACGGCAGGCGATTGTATCCATTGTTCTCGTCGGTATAGCCGATGTCATTAGTTGTGACATCTTCACTGACGAATAGGTGAAGGGTTGACATGGATACATAGCGTTCGTGAGAAGCGTAAACTGGACCTGTAGCGCGATCCCGGACGCCGCTGATTACTTCCTTAAAGAAAGGGAAATCCCCAATTCTCCATCCGGGTACGTCCAATGTGCTTGACTATGACGGACACGGAATGACCATTAGCAGCCTGTTTGCGGGATCAAGGTAATACTGGTGAAACTGAACATATACTTGCGGCAACTTCATTCTATTTTTCTTGGAGGACTTGAGATTGTCTAAAAGTGCCCGTAATCAATTCTACACGTGGCGTGGAATAACCATTGATTACTACTACAGAATCAAAAGAAGTTAAGTCCATCGTATTCCAAGTGGTAGATTGGCTATCTATGTTTAGGTCTAGGACATTCAACAGCACCAGACAGAAGTATGGAACTTCCTCATCCGACTGCTCCTTATGACGTCCCTTGCTCCTGATCGCACGAGCTAATGCCATCTCGATATCCGCCTCTTGTATGGGAGGACTCTGTATGGCCATATCCATATTCTTCCCCGCATCCCTTGGCTTATCGAGAACCTGGCGACCTTCCAGTAGGTCGCCCAAAACGCGAGTAATCTCAAAATGCCACTGTACGCCATCTAGGCGGATTCGGTAGTCCGGAAAAGTCTTAGGACCATTGGGTTCATGGCAAACATCTTGAACCTCTATTCCCGCCTTGCGGAGATAGTCTTCCATTATTCGGATAGACCAGTTTTCGGCGACTGCCGTATCGGAGAGCAGGGGCGTTGGCTCCTTTAGTGTTAAGGGGCCTTGGGCCCCCACCCTTAAAACGAGTGCAGGAATTGCTGGATTGTACAAATGGACAATCAGCCATCTTGGGCTTGCAGTATGTCGGCTCGTCAAATCCATCTTGTACGGCTCGACAACGAAGTGACGTGTCTTTTCGCCAGTGCAGACGCTGATCAGTTTTTCGGTAGGCGAATCAGACATCGCGGGTACAGGGAGTGTGGATAGATGGGAAAGGAGTTCGTTCTCGAGTCGCGGAGGATGAATCACATATACCTTTGTGGCGCCATCAATGTAGTCGGAGTCCTCGTTTCCGGCTATCTCGGCGATCATTGCCCTGAGCAAGGGGATACCAAGCCGTTTACCACTGGTGTCTGGTACGATGGAATCAGCGATGGTTGAAGAATAGAACTCCTTTGTGCTCTGTCCCATTCTCTCGTCGAGTAAACCGGACATGTACCCAGCAACGTTAGTGACGAGATTCTCACCAGCTTCAAATGTAACAGAATGCACACTTAATTCATCATACTCAGAGCTACCTGGTTGGATCACCTCAAGATGTACAAATGGAGGCACTAAGCGACGGAATAACTTCAGTCCTGGGCTATCCTCACCCAGAAGATACACTTGAGGCACTCTTATGCGAGTAGGTACGAAACTCATCTATCTCACGTTCACCAGTTGGTTCGCCGGTATAATCCGTGTAGCAATGAGTTCCTGTGGACAGTATGGCCTCCAGAACAGTTGAGCCAAAGCAGAGAAGGCGGAATCAGTCGAATCGCATGACTTGATAGTGTCGACGGCCACCCGGGCAGTCGCATGATGGCCTCCCCCTGCTAAAGGACGCTAGAGAGGTATGGGCGCATGGATGCGATGAGGTCCTTGCCTACCTTTCGCTCTAGAACTCTCCGATGTTGGTCCGATATCTGTTGCTCATAGTCACAGGGCGAGAAAAACGCATTCCCTATGCTACTCAAGACTTCAAACACTAGATTCATAGTTCCTTCGCTGGAACTGTTAGCCAGGTTGATCACTGACTTGATTCTATTGACCGTTATTGTTCTGCTTGCCGTGGAGGTACGCAAGTGCGAAACCACCAGCCTGTGTACATGAGCTCCCGAATAATTGACAGCTGAGCCGATGGGATAGAGCGTGAGGTATACTTCGCCGGCCCTTACGTTGTTGTACAGGGTGTATCGACCTGACACAGCAAGTCGCAACGGTAACGGGATTATCTCATCTATTGACGTTTGAATTAGCGATGCAAACTGGCCACTAAGGTAACAGTCATCGAACAACGATTTAGTTTTCCTAATTGTTTGAATACGCTCTCTATGGAGCCATTTCCCAATTGGGACTCGTTGATCTCGCCAGACGCCGTCTGTCAATTCGGGGGTTGCGCGTCCGAGACCAATCTGATCATCCAATTCCATCATCACCAAACGGTATGAAATCAGGAAACACTGTTCGTCCGTCAAGACCGGAGTGTCCAGCGGATGGGGCAAGCCGACTCCGTTTCGTTCAATCGGCCGGAACACCTCAGAGTCGTGCCATTCGCAGGCGAACCGACGCGTCGATGCTTCGCGGACGCCTATCTCTATGGGATGCCATCTACTCCTGTCCACAAACACTGGGTACGGGTCGTCGTGGCGATTGACCAGGCGCGCCAGGATAGTAGGGATGTCGCGCGGGAACATCATGACTTTGCCTCTTACGGCAAAGGATGAGAGCAATGCACGTTGGATCGAATGACTCCCAATAGGAGGGTTCGAACAGGTAGTAGCAGCTTTTGCTGGCACGAGGCAAAGGGATTGTGAGCGTCCCTTGCTCTGACGGATATGCGCCGTGTTGGACATCCGCATGCCTTCGCCAAAACGCTTGTCCCGCTTGATCTCTGCCCGGTCAGGTCTCCAATGCCGTCGCCCGTGTATCGATCCAAACCTCTTCTTGGCCCCACGCCTTCTACGTGACTTTGGCAATTCTTCTCCCGGCTTGGTCTTTGCCCAAACGATGGCTTAGCCTCTTACTTTCGACTCTTATCGCTTTGTCCGAAGAAACCGCCTTTGAAGGCGGCATCACCTGACCCCAGTCCAGTTCCTTAATCGTCATGCAGAAGCTCCCAGTCCGGTTCGACGTCTCGCAGCCTGGGGGCGATTCTTGCTAGGTCGGCCTGGAGCGCCGACCAGACGATCTGGATTGCTTCGCGGCGTGAAGGCAGCCTTGGATGCCTCGCGGCGTAAGGAATGGCCTCACGACCCTGCACCATGAAGCTGCGGCCTTCGTGCCTTACGAGGAAGGCGACCTGATAGGCCATCTTGGAGTGGTTGTCCACCGGGAAGATCTTGGTCGTGTAGACCTTCACTTGAAGCACTGGGATACTCCGTCTGGTCGATGCCAGCCCTCAACCGGCCGCTCTAGAATAGTGCCAACGGGCCGACGACAGCCCCGACTCATTGGCTCAGATGTTCTAAATCTATCACGGCGGCCATCGCCACGCCATCCATTCCCGCAGGTTCCGACCGATTAACGTGCTAGTCGGTCAGTCCCACATGCACGACACGGATGCTGGCATGGACATGCTCATACGCAAAAGGGGCGACACTCATGGTCGTGCAGGAAGAAGGCACCACGTGACTATTGCAGCCTTCCACAGCGCATTCGGGCGCCAACGGACCTGCGCCAGCAAACGCAAGAGGCGCCCACACATGGACGAGTTGCCTGTCATCCAGTCCAGTCGCCTGACATGCCCGGGTCGGTCTCCCTCGAAAGCGTATCGGCGAGCCGGCGGTAAGTCTCCGCCTCGTCCGTCATTCCTCCGTCCGCCAGCTCAGCACTGCGCATCCTCGCAAATGAAATTGCCGATACCTTGCAACGGTTGCACACCGTCGGAAGCGACAGATCGTGCCGCCTGCGCTGCAGGTAGTCCTGCACGGTGGTCAGGTCGTGGACGGAGGCGTCGGCTCCGCAGAGGGCTTTCTCTACCCTGGCATCGGCGTCGAACAGGTGCATCTCGATCAATTCGCATCTCCCTTCGGTATCCGGTTCCCGGTCTCTCGCGTTTTCCATCAGCCTTTTCCATTCCTCGAAAGTCCTGGAACGCAAAAAAGGCCGCATACATGGCCGGCCAGGGGGCAGTCGCATTTGCTGCGACTGCCCCCGTTGCGTTGCGTCCTAACTTCCCGCTCCGACCAACTCTGCCTCCCGCTCCCGTTCAAACGCCCACTCGAACATCGAGAGGGATGCGGGCTGAGGCTTGCTCTTGCGGGCCTTCGGCTTCGCCGGTTCTGCGACCATGAACTCGGCCCATGAGAACAGCGTCTGCTGCGGCTCCGGGGCCTCCTCGTGACGGCTGCTACCATTCCCGTTCCCGCTGGCGTGGTGGCCGTTTCCTAGGACCAGCTCGACCGTCGGCCCGACGACGTCGCGGTGGCCATTGCCGTTGACCGGAACCGCCTCTGGCTCGACCTCGACCGTCCTCCAACCCTCGTCCACCAGCAGTTCCTCTGCGGTGGCCTCCGCGTCCCTTGCGGCTGTGAAAACCTCCTCCACCGTCTCCGCGTCCTCTTTCTCGTCACCGCTGACGATCTTGCGGGCCAGGGCCATCAACAGGTCGTCGCCGTCGTCGCCAAATGCGGCGAGCCCGTCCTCGGGAAGCTCACCCTCGACGGCGAGGGAGCTCTGGAGCTTCCTGGCCACCAGCTTGAGGGCGTCAGCCTGCAGGGTGCTGCGGTAGGACATGAACACGACCCTGACGGGCCGGGTCTGCCCGATGCGCCAGGACCGGCGCGAAGCCTGCCGCATGGTGTAAACGGAGTAATCGGTTTCGAACCAGACCACGACAGGAAAGTCGATCAGGTCGAGGCCGGTCTGCACCAGTCGCGGATGGCAGATCAGGACATCTATACCCTCATCCACCCTATCGGCGACCCATGCCTCCCGCCGGTCCGGGGCCACTACGTCGGCCTTCATGACCGCGACGCGGAACCCGTGCCGTGCGAGGATCTCGTCCATCCGACCGGTGATGTCACGTGTCCCGGTGTGTGTGACGTAGACGAGGACCCGGCGTCCCTGGAGCCTTTCGGCGGCGACGAGGTCGATTAGCCCCCGCTCTTTTGGATATAGCCGCTCCTCCGACAGCGGCGGCACCTGCGCGAGCACCTCTCCGGTTTCAGGATCCAGCACGGTCTCGCCCCTGGTGCACCCGTCGGGGAAGGCGAGCAGTGTCTGTAGATACGCGGCCAGGAGCCGCCTTGAGCCCCTTGCGAGGGCGTCTGCGAGTGCGGCCCTCAGGGTCTCGAACAGCGCCTCGTAGGCCGATCGCTGCGAGAGCCCGGTAGTGTCGGGATCTGAGTCCATGTCCGATACCAGCACCTCCTCTGTGTAGGGTGGAAGGCCGGATGCGACATCCGAGAGCCGCAGAAAGATTGACTGCCCGATCAGGTGAAACAGCGCTGCGGGGGCGAGGCCGGGCCGCTCGCGGACGACCTTTCGGTAGCGCCTCCTTCGGCTGGCCCGACCGTCCTCGTCGTGGCGGTCGCTGGGTTTGCCGATGGTGTGCTCTACGAAGCCGTAGCGCTCGACCCAGCGGTGCTCGTCGGACCGCCCGAACTCGGTCCTTATGCGGGGGCTGAAGCGATAGAGTAGGTGGAAGAGCGTGCTTGCGTACCCCCCCATGAGGGTGCCGCTCAGGCTGAGTGTCCTGCCGCAGACGTCGGCGAGGATGCCGGCGGCGATGCCCTGCGCCGAACCCCAGGATTTGAACTCGTGACATTCGTCTGCGATCAACAGGTCGAAGAAGCCGGCCATCCTGTGCTTGATGTAGTCCGCTAAGGGATATCGCCTGGGACCGGAGTTGTCGGCCTGCCACAGGGCGGAGCCGCATGCGTTGCAGGTGCGCCGCCTGCGTGACAGATCGCGGTCGGTGAGGGGTACGCCGTCGGTGTCCAGGACCATCACGTAACAGTCCGGGCAGCATGGAACCCGGAACGTCTCGCCGGTGGTGTCGGCGCGAAAGAGCCTGCCGCGCGCGGCGGCCCAGCGCTCGACGACGGCGGGCTGCCATCGATACGACAGTTTTGCTCTCTCCCTGGACATCACCGCGAAGAGCGGTCCTTCGTCGCCGAGCGTGCGCAGGCGCTCCAGGTCGGTGATCGAGGTGACGATGGCGGCATGGGCGCCGGGAACGGTCTCCTCCACCTCACGCTTCCACTTTCGGGTCAAATGGGGCGGGCAAAGTACTAGCACACTACGGAATCCTGCCATGTGGGCTGCCGCTGCGGCGATGAAGGTCTTGCCGGTGCCCATCTCGCCGACGACGGTGGTGCCGCGGTTGGTCCTGAGCGAGAGGGCCGCGCCCCTTATGGCGTCGGCCTGGGCCCCTAGCGGTGAGCGCAGGAGCTCGGGCAGGCGGTGTCCGTTCTCGGACGGCCTGTAGAGGGGCGGGTAGGACGCGACCACCCGTCGGGCGATCGCGTCTCGGTATTTTTCTATGAAGTCTGCCAGGTTCATCGTGGGCTGTCCTCGATATTCGGCGAGGACGCCCACCCGAACCGGGGGCATGTGCCCGGTATCCCCCGAGGAGAACGCCAGGACACTTTGATGCCCCCGCGTCGCTGGTCTGCTCCGCGGGTTCAGGTCCTGGAGGCGCCCTCCAGGTGGGGTATGGGGGGATTCATTTCGACTATTGGAAGGTGCGGGGCCCCGCCGGATCGAATGGCTGGCGGTGCCCCGTGTTGCGGCTCAGGGTCAGGCCGGCTGGGCGACTATGGTGGCCGTCACGGTCGAGTAGCCGTGCGCCCGCCACGCATCCCGGCATGCACCGCCGGTGTGGTAGGAGCGGCCCGGGAGGGTGACGATCCTGCCGTCGCGGATGTCGATGGGATTTGTGTGGGCGACCGGCTGGCCGGGCCCTATGGGCAGGTTGCAGAGCGTGCAGTTGTTAGGGGTCATCGATTTGTCCTTTCCTTATATACGCGTGTACATGTCCTTGCTTCGGGCTGAGAAAAAGAGCGGGGCCCCTCCAGGTCTTGTCTGGAGGGGCCCCGTGATTGCGGCTGCGATGAGAGCCGTCTATGCGGCGATATCGGTGATCTGCCCGTCGGTCAGGTCGAGGGAGACGACGGTGGTGCGGAGTCTCTCGCGGTAGGTCTCCTTGTCCTCGGTAGCCTCGACGAGCACGAACTCCTTGCCGGTCCTTCCCTTCACGAGGATCCTCCGTCCCTCCGATTCGAGGCAGAGGTTGTCGAGGAACCCGGCGGCGACCAACATCGCCATGTGGCCTTTCCTGAGCGGCATCAGCGGGCGTGTGCGAAGGTCGCCCGTGGGCCACAGGGAGTCTGTGATCTCCGGGCTTGCCCACAGTCCCGCCCGCCGTGCCTCGGCTGCAGCGGCAACCGGGTCGACGGTGCGGGTTGCGAACAGGATGTCGCCGGCTGTCGTGGACGCGGCGGTGTAGACGGGGTAACGGTGGGCCGAGAGGGTCTCGGGCTCCCCGTCCGCCCACTCCCTTATCTGCTCCTCCGCATGCGGGTCGGAGTGCGGCTCGGCCTTTCGGTATGCCATGAGGACGACCTGGTCGAAGGCCTCTCGCTCGGGCTCGGGGAAGGCCCAGCACCTGATCCTTCTGTAGTGGGATGCCAGGTACCGCGCCGAGACGGCGAGGCGCCTTCGGGGAACGATGAAGATGAGCAGGCCGTCCTCTGCGAGGTACCGGGTCGTGTGCACCAGGAAGCGATGCTCGACCCGCCTCTTGTCCCCTGCGTCCGCATCATAGGGCGGGTTCAAGAGGAGCATCCCGAAGGCGCCGTTGGCGATGGAGGTGCCGAAGAGGTCGACGGAGAGCGTGCGGTCGAGCCGCTCCCGCGCCTGTTCGGTGCGTTCGGTGTGTAGCTCGACTCCGAAGGTCTCGACGGGCACTGCGCCGGGTCCGCCGAGTCTTTCGGCGAGCCGGGCGAGCGCCTCGCCGGCCCCGCAGCACGGATCGAGGATGCGGACGGTCTCGCGGCAGCCGTAGTAGCTGGATGGCACGTGGACCAGTCCGGCGATAAGGTCCACGATGGTTGGCGGCGTCGGGTAAAACCCTCCCTTCGCCTGAGCTGAAAGTCTCATGTGTCTTCTCCTTTTCTTGCCTGTTCCTTCTCTGATTGCGCTGATGTGCTCCGGTCGCTAGGCCGCCACCCTCGAGGACTCTCTCCTGATCGCCCCGAGGGTCTTCGGCCTCCAATAGAGGTCGCGCTCCACTGCGGGAACGCCGCCGAACACGGTGGCCTCCGCCAACTCGGTCAGCTCAAAATAGCCCAGTTCCTCCTCGAACCCTTCGACTAGGCCGAAGCAGAGTCCGGTCTCCCGGTCCCACTCGGTCACGTACCAGCGCCAGCCGGCATAGGGACTGAACAATTTTGCTCGCGCCAGGACCGAGTCGTAGTCCGCGACGTTTTCGTTTGCGTAGAGGGCGGGAATGGTGTCCCCGATCTCCTTCGTCATGAGCCTGTGCCTGCGGAGCCTGCTGTGTTTGTCCTCCCAGGTCGTGGTGGTTCCCTCTACGCCGGGCATGGTCTCTCCTTTCCGTTCGGACTGATGCCGACGCCCTCGCCGACGGCGGTGTTTCGCTGGTAACAGGCCACTTGCGTCGTGTTCATTTCCCTGGCGCATTCGGTGCAAAAGACGGTGATGAGTTCGGCTGCCCTGGCGACGACCATGCGCCTTACTAGGACCGGGCCGTTCTCCGGTGTCTCGTGCCGGTAGAGCCTTACCGAGCGGCTGTGTCTCTCGGCGTCGGTTGCGGGCCGGTAGAAATGGGGTTGGGAGGAAGTACACAGGTGCGTGGAGGCGTCGTGCCGGCAGTAGCGACAAGTGCTGCCATCGGTTGAGAAACCCTGCCATGCGGTGAGGTTTCGCTCCTGCCGCCGCCTGTTGCCGCGGCTGGCCTTCCTGAGCGTCCTATCCATGGGTGTCTCCCCGTGCCTCCTCGGTCAGGGTCAGCGTCCCCGACGCGACCGCCTCCGACAGGTCGTTCCTGAGCCGCTCGCCGTCGGGCCGGCACAGGTACGCTGCGATGCCGGCCGACTGCAGCAGTGTGATCTCGCCGGTGGCGATGCCCCTGTCCCAGAGCCAGCCGGCCCAGGAGCGGTGGAGGGGCAGGAGGCTGCGCCGGTCGAGGAACCGGTGGTGCAGGGTTGGGGCATCTTGCTCGTCTCCCGCCAACAGCAGGAACGAGTCGGATTCGTGGGAGAACTCCGCCCACTTCGTGTACACCATCGCATGGTAGCCGCCGCTTACGGGCAGGCGGATGATCTTGGTGGTCCATGTTCCCACGGTCTGCGGCGGGATCGTGCACCTCTGGTAGCCGCCCGACAGCGCGGTGCCGTCGGCGCCGCGTATCAGGTGCGCGGCCTCGGGCGGCTGCTTGAGCAGCGCGGCCCAGATGGCCTTTAGGGCGGTCTGTGAGCCGACCATAGACAGGAACCAGATCGTCCGGTCCCGGTCGTCCCGGGCGAAGGCGTCGACCGTCGCTGAGAAGCCGGCCGCGCTGATCGTGTGAAGGTCGTCCGGGCCAGCCGGATCGCAGCTTGCATTCATGTGATGTCTCCTGGGCGTGGGATTGCGATCCGGTGGTCTTCTAGGCCGGTATGTGGCCGCGGTCGCACAGGCTCACGAAGTCGTCCGGTCCGCCTATCACGATGTGGTCGAGCAGGTCGATGCGAAGGAGCTTCGCGGCATCGACGAGGTCCTGCGTCACGGCGATGTCCTCGGGGCTGGGCGTAGGGTCTTGCGACGGGTGATTGTGAAGAACTATGACGTGGGGGACGGCCTCGATGACGGCGGGGCGGAAGACCTCGGCGGGCCTCACGATCGCAGAGTAGGAATTCCCTTGATAGATGACCCTCTGGCCGACGACGTGGTTCTTTCGGTCGAGGAGCAGGACGCGGACCTGCTCCTGTGCGAGCTGCGACATCTCGGGTCCGACCAGCCGGCACACGTCCTCGGGTGAGGAGACGGTGGGCGGGTCGGCCTCGCGCTCCGGGAGCGTCTCAACGTCGTAGCGGATGGCCAGCTCGCTGAGCAGGTCGAGGTTGCGGCGCAGTGCGTCGAGCAGGGTGTCGGTGTGGGTGGCGGTGGTCATTTCGGTTCTCCTGTAACGGGGAATGTGATCGGGCTGAAACGAAGGCGGGGCCGCTCCAAACGTGTCGGAACGGCCCCGTTGTGCGCCCGGGACTTCCGGGCGGCGGATTGCGTAAAGCTGCTAGAAGGGCGAGTCGGCCTCGGCCTGCTCGACCTCCGCGCCCTTCCCGTTGCCGTTACGGGTGTCGAGGAAGATGACCTCGTTTGCGTGGATCTCGGTGCGGAAGCGGCGCTGACCGTCGGATGTCTCGTAGGAGCTGTAGGAGAGCCTGCCGGCGACGAATATGCGGTCGCCCTTGCCGACGAACTGGTTCACGACCTCGGCGGTCTTTCCCCACGCGACGACCGAATGCCAGTCGGTCTCCGAATCGCCGTTCTGACGGCGGCGGTCGGTGGCCAGCCTCACCTGGGTCACGGCGGTGCCGGACTGCGTGTATCGCATCTCGGGCTCTGTGCCCACGCGTCCGAGCAGCTCAACCCTGTTGATGGTCCTTGCCATTTCGTTCCTCCCTGAGGTGTCTTGCGGTGCGGCCGATCCGCACCCGGTCGAAACAAAGCGGGGCCGCCTCCCGAAGTGTGGAAAGCGGCCCCGTCCAGCGCTCCGTCGGCGGAGCGTCTATGTCACCCGCACGTGTTCGGAGATGTTCTCGGAGACGACCTCCGCCCGCGTCTCGGGATCGAGCAGTGCGCTGAGGCGCCGGTGGTTGACGGCGAACCTGGTGGTCCGCACGAGGCTGACGGTCCTTCCCCCGATGCTCTCCTTGCCGTTGTTCCTTCCTCGCATCCAGACCTTCAGCGTGTCCAGCGCCTCCCGCTTTGTCCGCTCGGGCTCCCTTGCCGCCTCCTGTGCGGCGGTGTATGAGGCCACCGCGAGGCGTGCCTCCTCGGTGCTCACCTTCCTAGGCTCGATTTCCGGAGCTTCCTCCTCGGCATCGCCGGGCTGGCAGGCCAGTAGGAACGGGCAGCCCTTGCAGCGCCAGCTTCCCGCGGCAAAGTCCCGCTGCGGCAGAGCTTCGGGGTCCGGTCCGTTAGCGGCGAGGTGCTGTGCCAGCGGGGCGAGCCACGACCGCGTCTTCTCCAGCGCTCCGGTCACCCGCGCGGCCGGTATGACCTCGAAGTCCCATTGCCGTGAGCCCGTGTCCATCGTGGCTATGACCGCGTGGCGTGGCCCGCCGAAGGTGCCGTAGGAGTAGACGGCGGCCTGTGCGACCGAGTCGGGGTGGCTGATCTCAGCCCCCATCGCCTGCCAGCGTTTGAACGCTGCGGGTCCCCGGGTCTTGACCTCTACGATCGTCTCCGCCCCGCCGAACACCGGCATGCGCCCGGTGGCGTCCGGGTGACCGGTGACGGTCAGGTTGGGCGCGAGCCTGACCGATACCCTCGCGGGGCTCGCCGGATCGCTGGGAGATATCTCCCAGCCGGCCCTGCCCATGGCCCGAAGGACCACGGGCTCGAGGGCGGTCCCGGCCTCCATGACGGTGACGGACTCGTCCGTCGGAGGGTTGGTGGGCTGGTGCCCCGTTGCCGCGTACCACAGTGCCCTTCGGCAGCCCATGGCCGCGGACGCCCTGACCTCGAGCCCGCCGTCATCGCCGATGCGGGCGGCGGGTCGCGAGAGGGCCTCGTCCTTATCTTTCATTTCGTCTTTCTCCTGTAGAAAAATGCATGGGCTCTCCGTTCCCTGTTTGCTAGACTCCGGGAAGCCGCCGAACGCACTGGGTGGCTGCTTGCGGGGCCGTGGGAGGGGGGGCGCTGTAGGATCCTCCCCGGCCCCGTCGCTCTTCCCGCTCCTTCGCCGCTCAGGCGGCCATGGCGTGCTCGATCACCTCCGCCTCGTCTTCCGTCGCCGCGATCTCCCGCAGCACGTGCGCGATGCCGTCGGCTATTCCCCTCACCTGGACGGTCCTGCCGCCGGGCATCAGGTTCGGCCACGGCTGCATCTCGCCGATGCCCCGGCACTGGCCGACGATCTCGTCCACGGGCGTGCCGCGGCGAAGGTGAAGGGAGATGAGTCTGCAGGCCGTCTCCGCCATCCCGTGCTCCGGCGATCCGGCCTTCCCGAGCGATCCGAGGACCTCGTACGGCCGGCCGTCGTCGTCGACGCAGACGGTGACGAAGAGGCTGCCGCGCTCTGTGGCCAGCTTCGTTGTGGTGCTCCGAAGAGTCCTGGGCCGGGTCATGACGCGTTCTCCTTGCCGCCGTCCCTGCCGAGCTTTCCAGCCGCGCCCTCGATCAGCGGCGCGAGTTCGGCGGCGGTGACCTCCTCGAGATCCCTTCCGGTCTTGGTCCTCACCGCGGCCCGCACCTGCTCCTCGCCGAAGCCCTGCATGACGCCGAGCCGGACGAGTGTTGCCCGCAGGGACGGGGTGAGAGAGTCGGCGGAGCCGGTAAGGCTGACCGCCGGGTGCTCGCCGTACAGGCCGTTGCCGAAACGGTCGCCGAAGCTGCGCAGCGCCCGCTTCATGCCGTCGGTGACCGCGCCCTTCAGGGCGGTTTCGTGCCCGTCCGCGGACTCATCCGTCACCGCGTGGAAGCCCACGTCGGTCCTGGGAGGGGCGCCGGGGACGGTGACCCTTACTGGAGCCGAGTAGGCCCGCGTGCACTTCACCTCTCCGGTCTGGGGATCGACGGTCTCGATCTCCCTGAGGGTGACCTCGCCGGCGAGCTCGTAGCCCCAGCCTCCGAAGCCGAACACCTGGTTGGCGACGGCGATGGCGACGTGCCCTTCTATGTATGAGAACGTCTTGCCGCCGCGTCCCCTGCGCTGCGAAACGAGCGCCGGGTCGAGGGGGAGGGTCAGCTCCCTGGTGACCGCCGGGGGCAGTGCGTCCCACCCCAGGTCGTGGTTGTCGACCGCGGCGTCGTCCCGGTGGACGCCGTTTGATCCGTTCTTCGCCGTGCCGTTCGTGCTGCCGTTTCTTCGTGTTCCGTTGAGCATGTCGTCTCCTTCATTGATTCGCCAAAACTGGGTGGTGGATGCGGTTTCCTGTAGGAAAGCCGTGGGTTGAGAAGGCCCCGGACGCGTGGATGGGCCTCTCGAGGCCATGCGCGTACTGGTGGACGCAAAGATGTGCGTCCGGGGCCGCTGTCGGGGGGAAGGTCCCGCGTGATAGCCCGGTCATCGGGCGGCGGGACCTTTGGGGTGGGGGAGCGCCGCTAGCGGGCGTTGCGGGCGGCTGCCTTCAGCAGACGCATGAAGGCGGCCCTGCCGCCGGGGAGGGCGGCGATCTCGGCGGCGTCCGATATGCCACCCGGAAGGGTGACGGGCGCCGCCCTGCGACCGAGCAGCGCTGTGAGCTGCCCGGTCATCTCCCGGCCCGCGTCGTCCGCATCGAAGGCTAGGAAGACGCGCCCGCAGCCCCGGAGGGATGCGGCGATGCGCTCTGCGCCCTGTGTGCCGAGCGCACTGCAGGCCGGGAGGCCCCAGCCGGCGAGCGCGACCCAGTCGAACAGTCCCTCCGTGAGCACGAGCCACGGAGGCGCGGCGCCGAGCCGCGAGAGCCCGAGCACCGGCTTGGTTCCGGGCGGTGCCTGGAACCGGGGCGAGGCGCCGGGGTCGATGGCCCTTGCGGCCATCCAGCGCGTGATTGAGCCGGCGGCGTCGGGCACGACGATCATGCCGGCGAAGCGTTCGCCCCGTGGGGTGAACAGTCCCGAGCGGCTGAGACGCTCGGCGCCGAAACCTGCGGATTCCAGGTGTGTCCGCAGCCCCGATCCCGGTGCGTAACCGAGCCCGAGACGGGCGGCCGCGCCGGCGCCGATGCCCCTTGCGGCAAGGTACTCCCCCGCCTCCGGACTGCGCCGCAGCCGCCCCGCGTAGAACCTCATCGCCGCGGTGAGCGCCGCGGGGTCGCGGGCGAACCCCGGTGCGGCGACCGGCCGCCGATCGACGGCCTCACCTGACCGGACGGTGCATCCACCCTCCGCCTCCAGCCTGCGTATCGCCTCCGGCAGACCGACCCCCTCCACTCTCTGGACAAAATCCAGCACGTCCCCTCCGGCGCCGCAACCGAAACACCACCACCTCTCCGTGTCGCCGTACACTGTGAACGACCCTTCGGCCTCTGCGTGGAAGGGGCAGACGCCCTGCCGGACCCTGCCCCTTCCACTGAGCTCGACCCCGGCAGCCTCGACGGTATCGCCGAGGGGGTGCCGGCTCTTGAGCGCGGCGATGTCGACCGTCGCCGATGCCGTCATCGACCGTTCCCGTCCAGCGGCCGAAGCCCCCGGACCGAGCGCCGCGAGACCAGGTGTCCCGGCCGCCACCTCATCCCGATCGCCGCCGCGACCTCAAGCATGCCGTCCGCCGCAGGCCGCAGCACGGCGCCGCGCCCCGTGCCCTGTCCGTAGAGCAGGGCGCCTGAGCCGGCGAACCCCCTGCGCGCGAGCGCGAGCCACTCGGAGTACACCCAACGGGCCTCTCCCTCCGTGGCGCTGCGGACATCCACACTACCGAGCACGGCCATCGCGCCGCCCGCATCCCCGGACCGCCGGAGGCGCCTTGCGTCGTGGACGCTGCGCGCTACGCTCTGGGCCTCCCCCGAGGTCTTCCCGAGCACCGCATCCATCACCCTGTCCACCAGCTCCTCGAGGCTTCGCCCGGGAGCCGCAACCGTCTGGTTGGTCATCGTCATCGTCGTCATGTTTTTCTCCTTTGCGGCAGGCCTCGGCCGCCGTCTTCGATTACTTGCCTTTCAAAGCCCTCAAGGCCGTGAAGCCCAGGAAGCCGATCGCCAGTCCATTGACGGCAAACAGCTCAAGGCTCTCGGTCAGGGCCAAGGGCGCCACCAGGACGGCCACAGCGACCGACCGCCGGTGCCGCCAGAGGAAGCCGGGAAGCCCGAGTACGAATCCGAATGCGTTCATGTGCGCACCTCCTTGCGTGCAATGCCCGGCCGGCACCCATGGCCCGGGTCGTGGTTCTACGGTCGGTAGGTGACACACCTCGCCCGCGAACGGTGCCTGTCACGGAGGGAGGTGCGGTGGGGAAAGCGAGGTGGAAGCCACCGACGCAGGAGCGTGCGTAACCGGCGGGGCAGCTCGGGGAGCTACGCCGCGGGCGTGGAGAGCCGACCGGAGGGCGTCAGGCGCTCAATCGGCGGCGTCTATGGGCCAGGCGCAGGGTGCGCGCAGGCCGTGGTGTCCGGTCGGCGAAGGAATGGTGCATCTCCACCTGCCGAACGGTACCGGGGACGAGGATCGCTATCACCTCGCCCCTGCGGCTATTCCCTCTCAGGCCGGTCGGGGAGAGCTTCGCTCGAATCCAACCTCACGCCCGGGCAACAGGGATCACGCCCCCAGGATTTGCATCTTGGCCAAACCCCGGAAAAAGCCGAAAACAGTGCTCCCAGTATTGCGTCCGTGCGCCGACGACTGTCAACGGAAATCGGCCGGATTTTGGGCATCCGGCGCCAAAGTGCTAGCAGGCTGCTAGCACCGGAAGGCCACCGGCGCCACAGGTGCACCAGGCCGAGGGTCAGCACGCTTCTCAACAGCCTGCGCCTTGCCAGCGCCCTGCGAGTGTCATCGAGGGCGCTGCGGCGCCAGCCCGTCTGGCCCCTGCGCGCAAAGCCCCTGAGCGGCTCGATCTCCGGCGGCAGCGTCAACCCGTGCTCCTCCAGCATCGCCAGCTCCAGGTTCAGCAGCCTCTCCTCGTCCATGAGCCACGACAGCCCCCGGCCCTCGTTGGGGTGGGCGTCCCTGAGCTCCCTCCAGTCGGTCACCAGCGGCCATGCGTCCCCGAACACCTCCGGGTCGTCGGGTGCAGGCTCGCGGGTCACGAGTCCGGGATTCTCGCGCCTGATGACGCCGCGCGGCGCCGGGACGGGAGGGCCGGTCTTCGCCTCGGCGACAGGGGCCGCACTCGCCTCCTCGAGATCGGACAGCCTCCTTCCGATCCTGCCCATGCCCCGCGCGAACTCCTCGCGCAGCCTCGCCTCCCGCTCCTCGAATACGGACCGCACCGTCTCAAGACCCGTGCCTAGCCGTTCCGAGAGCTCGTCGACCCTCTCCTCCAGCGTCTCCAGTCGCCTGCCCTGGTCGGCGACATCGGCGTCGGCCCTCTCGACAAGGGCCCGCTCCAGCGCCTCGCGGCAGCGCCTGGTCAGCCGTCCCTCGTCCAGGCTGACCTTGATCGTGCGATGGTCGATGCCCAGCTCGCGTGCGGCGCCCTTCAGTCCACCCCTGCGGACCATCTCGCTCAGGACGGACTCCAGCCGCAGAAGGTGTGGGTCCTCGACGCTCGTTATGTCATCTAGGGTTGACTTCACCTCATCCATTTATCCCTCCTCCCCCGGGTACAAAATGTCACTTTCGGGGGGGTTTTTGTCCGGGGCCGCCCATCCGGGCGGGGTACAAAATGTCACTTTCGCCGGGGTTTTTGTACCGCGGGGCTGGAATACGGCCTGTCACCGAAGTGCTAGCAGCATCTGTCCTGTAGGGACCCCGCCGCCCCTGTAGCAGGCCGCCCGTGCCTCTCTTTCGTCTCCCGGATTCCCCTCCGAATTCCTGTACACGTCTATGACATCACCTGTCGGCCGGTGAATCCCATGCCGCGGGAGCCGGGGTGCACCGAGCCCCCCCTGCGGGTCATTACATACAGCACATACGTTCGCGAGACTCGATTGCAGCCGGGACGATCCGTCGCCGGCATCGAGGAGGCGAGTTGCCACTGCAATCGAGATCCGGGTCCCCCGGTTTCCCTGCCGACCGTGCATCCACGGATGCCGGGAGGTCGGGTCCGACCTTTTCCGAAGACGCCCTCAGGGGCACATATGTTCTGCTGAAAAGGGCAAAAAGGGGGGTGGCCCGGAGCGTGGGGCGACCGCTGGCGCTCGCCGCGGCCGTGCTGCTCTCCGCACTTGTCGCACTCCCGCCCGTAAGCGTTGCCCACGCCCAGACCCCGCCGGACGAGATAGTCCTGGTCAACGCCGCCGACGGTCCCGTCGAGCGAAAGAAGGACGGGCGCTTCGTCGCGAGGCCGGTCTTCGACCGAAGGCTCGACGGTCTGTTCTACGGCATCCGCGATCCAGACAGCGGCGACTGGCTGACGGCCGTGTACCGGGTGATCGGCGGAGAGACCGCGCTGGTGGACGGGTGGCAGTACGAGTGGGAGTACCCGGCGCTCCCCGAGCAGCCGGCGCTCGAGCCGGACCGAGCCTACCTGCTTGTGATGCTCGCGGCGGAGACCCTTCCGGGGGACCCGCAGACGATCCGCGCGCTCGTGCCGGTCTATGAGCCGGGGAGCCTGTGGGAGCGGGTGATCCGGGCGATGGACCCGGGCAGATGGGCGAGGGCTTTCGCCCGCTGGGTGATAGAGGGCGTGCACGGGACCCTGTGCGGGGTGGTCGAGCGGGCGAGCGGCGCGGTCGCGGCGAACTGCGGGGGCTGATCGGCATGGGCGACGTGATCACCGGCACCCCGGCCAACCTGACCTACGAGCACGAGCTGGTCAGGCAGGCGTGGATAGCCGTCTGGGCGATCGCGTCAGGGGCGCTGGTGGTGATCATCGGCTGGATCGGGCTTTCGATGATCGTGTCCGAGCACCTCGGGCGGCCGCAGGCGGGGTGGCGGGAGATGGTGCCGCGCCTCGTGCTCGGCCTGGTCGCGGCGGCGACGTCGCTGTGGTGGTGCGCGCTGGTGATCGATGTCGCGGACGCGGTCTCGGGATTCATCGCCGGGGTCTTCGCCCTGGCGCCCGGCGCGCTCCTGCGCTCGTCGATAGACACCCTTCTGACGGCGGTCACGGCCGGGAGCGTGGGGATGGCCCTGCTGCTGGCGTTCCTCTACCTGCTCTATGGATTTTTCGTGCTCTACGTCCTGGTGCAGATGATCGTCCGCCTGGCCCTGATCGACCTGCTGCTCGCGCTTGCGCCGATGGCGCTGGGGCTGTGGATCCTGCCGCACACGGCGGGCTGGGGAAGGCACTGGCTGAAGCTGTTCATGACGACCGTGTTCCAGCAGGCGGTGCAGCTGATCGCCCTGGCGCTTGCGTTCGGGTTCCTTGCGGACTTCGCGGCCATAGGCCCGTTCGAGCCGGTGCAGGACCTGGTCTGGAAGCTGCTGATCTCGCTCTCGTTCGTCTACCTGACGACCCGCGTGCCGAGCCTGATGGGCAACCCGGGCACGTTCGACGCCTGGCTTCACACGCTGTATTTCGGGATGTCGCTGCCGGGCTCGATCGTGCGGTCGGCGAGGTCGATCGGGACGGTGGCCGGGGGCATGACGGGTGGCGGTCCTGCTGGCGGCGTGGCCGCGGCCGTCGCAGGCACGGGGCTGGCCGCGGGAGCGACAGCCGCGATCCGGTCGATGGCCGACGTATCGACACCGTCGTATGCGGGTGGCGAGGGCGCAGCCCCGAGGAGCTCGGGCGAGTGATGGCGGGCGCAAAAGACTTCATGAAGACACGGCCCGGTGGGGCGAGGGGGGGAGGGGCCATGTGCATGTAGGGACCGGTCATGAGGGGACGGAAGAAACGGAAGGAAAGCGATGAGACGCCGGGCGGGGGAATACCGTCCGGGGAGAGGAGAAGGAAATGGGTGATCTGACGCAGACGATTTCGAACATTGTCGGGATCCTGCTTGGGCTCGTCGGAGCGGTCGGAGTCGGCTTTTTCATCTACGGGGCGTACCTGTATTTGACGGCTTCCGGCGCACCGCACCAGATGGAGCGTGGCAAGAGCGCGATGATGACGGCCCTGGCGGGCATCGTCCTGGCGATGGTGGGTTACGGGGTGGTGGAGCTGGTGATGAACGCCGTGGTCAACCCGGCGGTGGAGATCGACTCCATACCGGCGCCCGGCACTCCGACGCCGACGCCGACCGGCTGATGGGAGGTGGCGGTATGACGGAGCACGAGGTGCCGACTCACGTGCAGGCGGAGGACAGAGTGGTCCTGTGGTTCACGTTCCCGCAGATCGTTGCCATGACGGCGGTGTGCGCCCTGGGGTACGGGGTTTACCGGTACGCGCCGGTAGGGCCGTCGGAGGTCCGGATGGGGCTGGCGGTGGTGTTCGCCCTGTTCGGGCTGGCGATGATCGTCGGGAAGGTGGGGGGCAGGCGTCTGCCGGTGGTGCTGGCGGACCTTTTGCGGTTCGGCCTGGGGCCCCGGCGATACGTCGGGCCCCCTGCCGACCTGGTGCGCAGCGAGCCTCCCGCGCCGCCGACCCCGCCGCAGATGTCCGAGAGGGACAGGCGGGCGGACAGGTGGCGAAGGAGACGCTGCAGGGCGAGGGCCCGGCGGACCTTCAGGGCACACGGCTGGTTCGGAAAGCGGCGGCGGCGGCGCAGGCGGGACCGCTGCAGGGCCCGGCAGGCAAGGGACGAGAAGCCCCGGCGGGGTTGGAAGTGGCTGATGGCAGCGGGGGTCGCCGCACTCTCGGCGGCGGCCCTTGCCGCCATGTCGCTCACCGCTCCTCCCCCGGCATCGGGGCAGGAGCCGGAGATCGAGGACATCGGCCTGTGGGACATAGAGAGCGAGATCGAGTTCGAGCCGCGCGAGCCGGTGCCCGGAAGGAGGCTGTACCTCCAGGAATTGAAGGTCAGTGGCGACCGGGCGCACGTCACGCTCCGTGCGGCGACGGACCTGGAGGTCCGTGTGAGGGCCTTCGGTGGACTGTGGGGAAGGGAGCTCCGGTTCTGGAGCGCGGCGTCACTGGACGGGCGCGAGACGGTCACCTACTCGCTTCCCCTGGCGGGCGACGAGCCCTCATTGACGTTTTCCTGGGAAGAGGGGATCGGACAGGGCGGTGCGTTCACCGTCAGGAGGGACCGGATCCCGCGCCCTCTTCCTTCCATCGCTGGAGAGCTCTGCGACGTCGAGGTCACGTCGCTGGGCTGGACCCCGGGGCTGGTGAGGGGCGTCATCGACGCCGATTGCGTCGGCCGGCTCGACGAGGTGGTGAAGGTGTGGACGGCGGTGGGCCATGACCTGATCGGCGTCGACGCGGTGATCGAGTCGACGGTGACGGCGATAACCGGCACCTACACGGTCACCGACGGGGGCTATCACGTGACGGTCCCGTTCGCCGAGGGCGAGACGGAATTCAGCCTCCCGGTGGCGATCGGCGACGTCGTCCGCACGGTGGAGATCGAACTTGCGCTCGAGGCGACGCTCGAGGTGCCGATGCCGGACCTCGTGAGGCTCACGCACCACCCGGCGCGCACCGAGATGCAGACCCGGTCGGTGAAGCTCTGGCGTCCGGGCACGGGAAGGACGGTGTCAAGGACGGTCACCATCAGCCACGGTGACGGCACGACATCACGGCACACGATCTCGGCGTACCTGTCCATCCCGGGCGCGAACGTCACGAAGAACGTGACGCTGTCGATCCAGCACGAGGAGCACGTGCGCGCCGAGGTGGAGTCCCAGCCGTCCATCGAGCGAACGCGCATGGAGGAAATGGCCCTCGCGGCGGACATCGGGGCGGACGCCGCATTCCGGGTCATGGTCTATCCCGATCCCGTCGAGGAGACGGCTCCCGCCGATCAGAGGCCGGCGACGGAGGAGGAAGTGGAGGACCTGTTCGATTGAAGCTGCGAAGGCTCATATTACCGGCGCTGCTGGTCGCCGCATCCGTGACGTCGATGGCTGCCGAACCTCCCGGTGACGCCGAGATGATCGCGCAGTTCGACCGCGTGCTGACGGCGATGGCCTATGCGGCGGCGGGACTTGCGGTCTTCTCTATCGTCTGGGCCAGCTTCCTGCTCATGGCCGAGGGAAGCGAGGAGCGGGGCAGGGGACGGGCGAGGGCCGCGGTCATGGGCTCTGTGATCGGGCTCGTCCTGGTGCTCTCTGCGAAGGGCGTTACGTTCGCGCTGACCAGTGCCGTCGGCACGGTCCCGTAGGGGAAGGAGTACTCCGGCTTGAAGATCCCGTTTCGAATCCCGACGGCATTTATGCCCGAAAAAGAGAAGGGGCAGTCCGATCAGCAGATCGGACCGCCCCGGCACCAGGTTAGTCACCCGAACCCAGACTACCAGATGTCGACTGACGCGACACCGAAGCCGCCTCCGTCGCTGCCGCTGTTCTTCCTGATGTCGCACCTTGAGAACGACGGTCCGGTGCGGATCGACGGCGTGAAGGTCGGCGTCTGTGAGCTGATGGGCCTTGAGATCGACGGGCCGAAGCTGGGCGCGTTCGCCGGGGCGCTCAACGCCCTGGACTTCCCGCTGCAGCTCCTGGTGCGCCAGCACCCTCCGGACCTCGGCGGCCTGCGGGCAAGGCTCAGGGAGGCACAACCCGAGGACCTTCCCGAGCGGACGGGCAGGGCGGCCGAGTCGCTGCAGGGCCTGCTCACAGACCTTGAAAGCCGCGACGGCATCCTTGACCGGCGCTTCTACGCGGTCTGCCCGGCCGACCACCTCGACGACCTGTGCGGGCTGCTCGCAAGGGCGGGGCTCTCGGTCCATCCGCTAAGGGGCCGCCAACTCCGGATGCTGGTCCTGGCGTCGGCGCTGGGCGGCTCGCCGGCGGAGATGGACGAGGACGGGCCGATCGAGATCGAGGTGGGCCGCCGGGACGTCCGCATCGGCGACCGCCTCACCCGGTCGCTGCACCTCGGTCGCTGGCCGCGCAGCCTTGCGCCCGGTTTCCTGCAGGGCCTTATGGCCGCGGGCGCCCCGATGGACATCTCGATACACCTGGGGGCCATACCTGCCGAACAGGCGGCCCGGACGCTGGAGTGGCAGAAGGTGCGCTTTGAGTCCGCGCACAGCCTCTCGCTAAAGCGCGGCAGGACTATGTCGCCCGAGGCGGAGATCGCCCTCGAGGACGTTACCCGCCTCCGGGACGAGGTGCAGCGCGGGCGCGAGCGGCTGTTCCACGCATCGCTGTCGCTCAGGCTCCACGCCGATGACGAGGCTTCCCTCAAGGACATGACCCAGCGCGCGAGCGCCCACTTCGGAGCCACGCTCGGAAAACTCGACGGGCTGTCGCATCGCCAGCGCGAGGGCCTGGTCTCGGCGCTCACTCTCGGGATGAACGCGGTAGGCGCGTGGCGGACGCTGGACACCTCGTCGGTGGCCAGGCTGTTCCCGTTCTCCCCGCCCGACATGGACACACGGAGTGGGACGCTTTACGGGATAGACCTGCGGGCCTGCTCGCCGGTGGTCTACGACCCGTTCGACGGTACGCACCTGAACGCGAACACGGCGGTGCTGGCCCGCTCCGGGTCCGGCAAGTCGTTCTCGACCAAGCTCGGCGTGCTGCGGGGCCTGTGCCACGGGGTGATCGCGTACGTGATTGACCCCGAGGGGGAATACGCGGACATGGCTCGGGCGGCCGGGGGGCGGGTGCTGTCTCCGGGCGTTCCCGGCCAGGGGATGAACCCGTTCGTGATCGACGCGGGCGACCCCGAGGAGCTCCTTCAGCGCATAGGGAGCCTTCGGCGCCTGATCGAGGTGATGGTGGGCGAGCGCCTGAGCGCGGAGCGTCGAGCCTCGCTGGACCACTGGCTTGCGACCTACTACGCACGTCCGCGGGAGCGCACGGGGTTCCGTGACTTCTACGGCTTCCTTGAGGGAGAGGACCGGGATCTGTCGCTGCTGCTGCGGCCGTTCGCGACGGGGAGCCTTCGGCACCTGCTTAGCGACGGGGGCGACGACCTGCTCGGGAGCGAGGCGCTGGTTACGGTGTTCGACCTCCGGCTGCTGGAGCCCGAGCTGCGGCCGGCCGCGGCGATGGTGTGCACGGAGACCGTGTGGGCTGCTGCTGCCCAGAACCCGAGGCCCAGGCTGCTGGTGGTCGACGAGGTGTGGAGCATCATGCAGCACCCGGAGGGAGCGGCGTTCATGGTGAGCATGGCAAAGCGCGCGAGAAAGCACCGGCTCGGCCTCCAGTTCATCACGCAGGACGTTCAGGACCTTTTGAGCGAGGACACGTCGCGGGCGATCACGGGCCACTCGGGCAGGGCGCTTCTGCAGAACGCGGCGTTCAAGCTGCTCCTCCAGCAGGACGCGGCGGCGATCGGGACGGTGTGCGATGCGTTCGACCTTCCGGATGAGCTCGGCCGCTGGCTGCTGTCCTGTCCGCGCGGCGACGGTCTGCTGCTCGCCCGCGGCAACCGGATCCCCATTCGCATCGAGGCGACGGCGGATGAGAAGGACGTCGTCGAGTGGCGGCCAGGAGCCAACCGCGGCTAGACGGACCGGGACCGGCCGTTCAGGCCGGCACGGGAGGAGGACATCATGCAACCTAAGCGGCGAGGACTGATACTCGGAGGCAGCGGGCGGACCGCAGAGCCCGTCCTGCTGTCGGTCACGCCGCCGCGGACCGGGGAGCGCACGCTGCTCGGGGTCGAGAACCTGCTCGGCTCGATAGCCGTTCCCGAGCCGTTCTCCCTGGAGATGGCCGGCGATTCGGACGGCGTCACGCTGATGGCGCGCTGCATCGACGGCGAGGTGGTCCGCGGCCAGATAGCGGTGCGGTACCCGCAGGCGCGCATAGCCGAGGTGCCGCCGCGGGACGATCCGCTGGCGCTTCGCGAGGGCGAGCGGGCATGGGGCATGACGCTGCGGTCCGGTGGTCCCGCAAATGCGCCGCTGCGCACCTTCCGGGACGAGGACCTGCTCAGCCCGGGCTCCGACCCGCTGATGGCGATCATCGGGGCGCTCTCGTCGCTGAACGAGGGCGAGCGCATCGTCGCCCGCCTGCTGCTGCGCTCGCTCGGTCCGGACTGGGGCGCGGGCCAGCAGGCCGCCCCCGGAACGGGCGCCACGCAGGTGCCCCGCCCGGGCTCCGGGACCGAGCCGCCGGCCGGCGGCGGCCCGGAGGGCATGCGGATGGCCGTGCTCGGCATCGGCGCCCTGGTCGCGCTCAGGGGCTACTTCTGGGTCCGCGACGGCGAGATCTTGAAGGCGGCGGTGCTCGGCATCGGGGTCCTTGCGGCCGCGGCGGTCGGGGGGTGGGCGTGGTCGCGGTGGAGGGGCTCGCGCGATCGCGTGTGCGACCCCCTGCAGGTCAGGGAGAAGGTCTCGCGCATCGCCTTCGATGCCGAGGTGCAGGTGACGGCCATCCTCCCTGAGGACACCGGTCCCGGGCGGGCCGCAGAGCTCCTCGAGCCGGTGGCCGCCGCCTACCGCCACTACGACAACCCGGCCGGGGCGCGCCTGCGCGTGGGCCGGATGCGGCCGGTCGTCCCGTCCCCGTCCCTGCATCCGTCGGGCCCGGGGCTGTTCGGGTCCAGGAGCATCCTGGGTGTGCGCGAAGCAGCGTCCCTGTGGCACCCTCCGGGGGCGAAGGACGAGACCCCGCTCGTCGCCCGGTCCGGAGCGAGGGTGCTGCTGCCCTCGTCCCGCGGCACAAGGGGCGGAGCCCACGTCGGCGACACCACATCCGGGAGCCCGCGGGAGATACGCTTCCCCCCGGACCTGCTCAGGCGCCACCACCTGTACGTTGCGCGCACGCGGATGGGCAAGTCCACGCTCATGCGTCACATAGTCGCCCACAGGATGCGCGAGAAAGCGGAGGGCAGGGACGGGGACGCGATCGTGGTGGTCGACCCGCACGCCGACCTCGTCGAGGACCTGCTCGGGCAGGTGCCCGGCCCGCTGGCGAACCGGGTCAGGCTCATAGACCTCGCCGACACCAGTGCGTCCGTCGGGATAAACCTGCTCGACACCAGGGTGTTCTCCGACCGGGACAGGACGGCCGACTCCGTCGTGCGCGTCGCGAGGAGCCTCTGGTGGGACCAGTGGGGCCCGCGCATGCAGTCGATCCTCGAGCACACCGTGAAGAGCCTGCACGAGGCCAACCGCTCACGGCCCGCCGACGAGCAGTACACCATCCTCGACGCCCTCCGGATGGTCTCGAACGAGAGCTTCAGGACCGAGGTGTTCGCCGAGATGAGCGACCCGTACATCCTCGAGTGGTGGGGGAGCGTATTCGCGAAATGGAGCAGGGACTACAGCGCCGACTCCCTGGCCCCGGTGCAGACCCGCCTGTCTTACTACGCCTCATCGAAGCGGGCCAGGGCAATCCTCGGGCAGCCGCGCTCGACGATCGACCTGCGCCGGATCGTCCTCGACGGGGGCATCCTGCTGGTCTCGACCGCCCAGGGAGACGTCGGCAGGGACGTTGCGGCCCTCATAGGATCGTCGCTCCTCAACCTGGTCGATGCGGTGATACGGGAGCAGGGCAGGCTGCCGGCCGCCAGACGACGGGGCGCGCTGGTGGTGATCGACGAGATGCAGACGATGCCCGGGGTCGACTACGAGTCGATGCTCAGCGAGCTCGGCAAGTTCGGGGCATCCCTCGTCCTGGCCACCCAGAGCCTGGCGAAGCTGGCGGACCTCTCCCCGACGATGCAGGACACCGTTCTCGCCAACGTCGGGTGCCTTGCGGTCTTCCAGGTGGCGGGCGCCGACGCCCGCAGGCTGGTCTGGGAGCTGGGAACCGACAGGGTGTCAGAGGACGACATCACATCGCTCCCGGTGCACAACTGCTACGTCCGTGCGACGGTCGGAACCGACCGCATGCCCGCCTTCTCCATGGCGGTCAGGAGACCGGAGCCGGGGGACCCGGAGATCGCCGGCTACATCCGCGCCGCGACCGCAGGCTACACGCTGTCGGCGCAGGCCCTCGCGGCGGCGCGGGCGGCGATGGATGGCAAGGTGGAGGACCTACACAAGGGAGTGAACGATCTCTCCAAGGGAGAGTCGGTCCCGGCGGGCGACGCGCCCGGGCAGACCCAGCCGCGGAGCGACCGTAAGGGCTGGCGGCGGGATGCCGATGAACCCTCCGCAGGCGACGGGGGCGGAGCGTCCTCCGGGGAGTGAACCTCGCCGAACGCGAGGCGGACCTCCTGCGCTGGCTGGCCCGCGCCCCGCTGGCCGACCGGCTGGACCTCGTCGGTCTGACCGGCTGGTCCAGAGGCTCCGTCTACGGGGGCGTTGCCAGGCTCGCCGCCGCGGACCTGATCTCCTCGGTGCCCCACTCGTCGCCCCTCGTACCAGCCACCCGCAGGTTCCACCTTTCGGCCGCCGGACTTCGCGCGCTGGCCAGGACCGACGGGACGGACATCGGGAGCCTGCTCGGCGCGCATCCCGTGTCACGCCGTTGGGTTCGCATCCTCCTCGAGCGGCTCGATGCGGTCGCCGTCATCTACCGCTTCGCCTCTGCAGTCTCGACTGTCGCACATCCGATCGGGCTTCGCTGGTACAGGGCGATGCCGCTGGATGCCGCCATCTCGCTCCCCTCGGGGCGGACCGTGGGCGTCGTCAGGCAGGGATTGACCTCGGGCAGGACGGGGTTCGCCAAGCGGACCTGGAGGATGCGGCAGGGTCCCGTGCCCGCAGCCGTGTTCGTGCTCTCGCCCGATCCCGTGAGGCTGCGCCACGCGCGAAGGCTGCTGTCGGGCGGTCCCGGCATGGCGTATCTCGCGCTCGAGGGCGACGTGGCCGCGGCCGGTGCCTCCGACCGGGTGTGGCGGACTCCCGCGGGTCCGGTGGTGATGGACCTGGCAACGGCGCTCGCCCACCTGGGCAGGAGCACTGACTGGCCCGCCGAGGAGCCCCTGGCAAGGACATCCGCCCTCGGGGAGGGTGAATCCGACAGGCCAAGCCACGAGCGCCCGGATCGCCCGCGCAACTACCTGCTGCCGACGATGATCGGCCCCGCCGACAAGCAGGCGCTCGATCTCCTCTGGGACTGGCCCTGGATCACGGCCCCGCACCTGTCGGGGCTGATGGCCGTCGAGAGTAGAACGATGTCCATACTCCTGGGCCGCCTGGGCAGGCTGGGCCTGGTGTGCCATGCCGATGCCGGAGGCCACCGTCGCCTTGCACTGACCGACAGGGGACTCGCCCTGCTCGCTCGAAGGGACCGCATGTCCGTCGGCGCGGCGAGGAGGAGGTGGAGCGCCGAACCCGCAGATCCCGGCTCCCCCCTGACCTGGCGCAACGTCTCCGGCTCCGGCAGCAGGCAGCTCCTCCGGCACATCGAGCACACGGATGCCGTGCACTGGTTCTCGGCGGTGCTGGCACGGCAGGCGCGCGAAGCGTCATCGAAGGTGGCCCAGCTCGACCCGCCCCGCAGGGCGTCCCGGTACTTCAGCCTCGACGGCAGGCTCCACTCGGTTCGCCCCGACGCCTTCGGGGTGCTCCGCAGGGACGGGAGGAACCTCCCGTTCTTCCTGGAGTGGGAGCGGCGGGCGGTGCGTCCGGCGACCATGGCCGCCCGGCTCGCGCCCTACCTTCGTTACTACTCCACGAGGCGTCCCGTCGACGATCACGGTACGCTGCCGTCGGTCCTTGTGGTCTTCGAGGAAGAGCTTGCGGCGGGCCAATTCCTGCGCGTGGCCCGGGAGGACATGGGCAGGGCGGGGGTCGAAGTTCCCCTGTGGGTCTCTTGCCGGAGTGTGCTGGAGAGGGTTGGGCCGCTTGGACCTGCGTGGAGGTGCGCTGAAGCTAGAGTTCCTGGGGACTCCTCTGCAGGTCCGGTAAGATTCCGGTTACACCCGCGGTAGGGGTTTGGCAAACGTTGGCATTAGCTAAGATGTGGATCATGAGAGTCTACGGCCTGTTGTTCGGATCCCTCCTAGCAATTGGTTGTTCCTTACCGGGCGATTCTCCTCCACAAAACGAGCCGCCGGACATCGAGGCAACGGTACAGGCGCTCGTGGCCGAGGCACTACCCACTGAAACCGCTGTGCCGACGCCGGACATCGAGGCGACGGTACAGGCGCTCGTGGCCGAGGCACTACCCACTGAAACCGCTGTGCCGACGCCAGACATCGAGGCGACGGTACAGGCGCTCGTGGCTGAGACACAGCCGACCGAGACTGCCGTCCCGACGCCGGTTCCGACACCGACGCGTTCTCACACCCCCACGCCGGTTCCAACACCAACACCCACACCCACACCTACACCGACGCCCACGCCCACGCCCACGCCGGTTCCGACGCCGACGTTGGAGACCGGCGTGACCGGTCAGCGGTTCGGCGGAGATCTTCGGATAGTCTCGCAGGGCTCGATCAGCACGCTGGACCCGGTGTTCTCGCTCTTCTATGTGGTGAACGTGGTGGCAACCCAGATCTACGAGGGTCTGTATGGCTGGGACGGGAACTTAGAGCCACAACCTCGATTGGCCGAGTCGTTCGCGACGAACGCGGATGGGAAGGTGTACACGTTCAAGCTGCGATCGGGTATCGAGTTCCACAACGGTGACACCTTCAAGGCTTCTGACGCGGTAGCGTCGATCAACCGGTGGAGGGATGGAGGTACGCCTGCTGCGGGCATGGTGCGGCGTTTTACTTATGGCTATGCACTGCAGGCAGTGGACGACACGACGTTTTCTTGGAGGTTCAACGAGCCCCTGGGTGCAGTGATCTTCATCCTTGGAATCCCGCACGGTTTGATGCCGATGGTTCCCGAGGAAATGGCAGCGACGCCGTTCACGGAGCCGATGTCAGCGAACATAGGTACGGGAGCCTACAAGTTCGTCGAATGGCTGCAGGGAGACAGGGTGGTGCTTGAACGCCACGACGGGTTCCAATCCAGGAGAGAGCCGAGTTCCCCCGGTGCGTACGCGGGAGAGAACATTGCGTACCTGGACACGCTGACGTTCCTAGAGGTTGCCTGGGAAGAGACGAAGATAGCGGGTCTCGAGACCGGCAAATGGGATATGGTGGACGGAGCGGCGTTCGACTTCTTCCAGCGGCTCACGGACGACCCCGACATCGAGGTAACGCAGTACAGGCCGGGTATCCGGTCGAACGTGTACCTGAACCCGCAGGTCCCGCCGTTCAGATACCAGAAGGGTCGCCAGGCGCTGATGACGGGAATCGACGTAGAGGACTTCATGTTCGCGCTTGGTCCGCCCGACCTGTGGATCACGTGCCCGGCGCTATATTTTTGCGGGACCCCGCTGGAGACGGACATAGGGGCCCGGTTTGACGTTCAGCTTGCCGACGGCAGCACTGCCAGAATCGGCTACGACGTCAACAACATGGATCTTGCCCGGCAGCTCTTGGCGGAGTCGGACTACGCCGGTGAGACTGCGGTGATCATGAACCCGACGGACTACGGCACGATCACGCCCCTGGGTCCGGTGCTCAAGTCGGCGATGGAGGACATCGGGTACGCGGTGGAGATGCCGGCCCTTGACTGGGCGACGGTGACGTCGATGTTCGGCAACACGGACTCGTACAGTCTTGCGACGGACTGGTACTCGCACTGGTGCTGCGGCAACCCGATCCAGGACCACCTGATCAGCGGTACGCTGGACTTCATCATCCGGGACGAGGAGCTGATCAACCTTCAGCTGGAGTTCGTACGCGAGACGGATGCGGCCAAGCGATTCGAGATCGTAGAGGAGATCCAGTCCCTGCGGTGGCAGAAGGTGACATCGCTGTCGCTGGGACAGTTCTTTCCGATCGTGCCACACACGAATGACCTGAAGGGGTTTGAGGTGAAGGCGATCCCGTTCTACGCTAACACTTGGCTGGAACGGTAGCGTCGCAGCCGCAATCGCATTGGGTGACCGGGGGCCTTGTCTCCTCACTGGCTTAAGATGTGACCCATGAGGGTCTCTAGCCTGCTGTTCGTCGCTCTTCTACTAGCGGGCTGTTCGACCCTTGGCGAGACGCCTCGACGGGCTGCGGCCCCGGACATCGACGCGACTGTGCGGGCGAGTGTAGCTGCGGCGCTGCCGACCGAAACGCCCATTCCTACGCCGGATATAGATGCAACGGTGCAAGCTGCCGTTGCTGCGGCGCTGCCGACCGAAACGCCCGTCCCTACCCCGGACATAAACGCAACGGTCGAAGCACGGATGGCAGCCACTGCCGCTGCTATGCCCATGCCAACCCTGACCCCGACCGCAGCATCGACTCCCACGCACACGCCCTCTCCGACTCCAACTGCTGCGCCAACTCCCACTCACACGGCGACGCCGACTCCGACTCACACGCCTACGCCCACGGCCACAGCCACGGCTACACCAACACCGACAGCAACAGCGACACCAACACCAACCAATACGCCCATTCCGGACCGGGCAGAGAACTTGGAGGTGGCGGTGAGCGAAATGGTCAAACGGGTGCGGCCCGCCGTTGTCAGGATTTCGAGCACCAGCGGGACCGGGACGGGGGTGATCTTCGATACGGTAGGCGATGTGGGCTACGTCGTCACCAACTTCCATGTTGTGGAGGGTCGGCGGTCGGTGAGCGTGACTGTGGGGGACTCGGTCACACATGACGGCAGAGTTCTGGGTGTGGACACTGTGAGAGATCTGGCCGTGGTCAGCCTCTGCTGTGGCCAGTTCACTTCGCTGGCCTTCGGCGATTCCTCAGACCTGGATCCCGGCGATGAGGTCGTAAGCATCGGCTACGCTCTGGGCATCCAGGGATCCGCGACGGTCACCAAGGGCATCGTGTCGGCCGTGCGATACGATCCCGCCTACCGGGCTCATGTCATACAGGCCGACGCCCCCATCAACCCAGGTAACAGCGGTGGTCCGATGCTGTCCCTAGATGGCCTGGTACTGGGCATAAACACCTTCAAACACTTCGGAGCCGACGTGGAGGGCCTGGGATTCGCAATATCTGCGGATACCGTGCTTGATCAGATCCCGGTGCTCCGGGCGGGCACCGAATTGCCGGACCCCGAACCCCCGGTCGTACCGTTACAGGGTGACTCGTGGGGGCCGATGAGTGGCGAGCTAAGGCATGACCCAACCTCCACATTGATTAATGTTGAATTCGCCGATGCCTGGGTCACAGACATGGTAGTTGAGGCCAGTTTTGTGAATCCCTATGGAGCCTCCGACAATACTTGGGACTACGGCTTCATCCTGCGAAACAGCCTCGACCGTCCTTTCCTGCAATTCGTGGTCTCAAGCGACCGCCATTGGGTCGTCCTGACTGGACAGGAACCTCCATACGATCAGATTGCGCGCGGCACTTTCAGCGGCCTCAACACGGGAGCCAGAGGGCGGAACCACCTCATGGTGATCGCCATTGGGGAGCGAGGATGGTTCGTTGTCAACGGCGAGCTAATGGCGGCCGCAGGGCTTGAGAGTGCCACGCACAGTGGCGACGTCGCCGTCATGACAGGAGCTTACGAGGGAGATGAGGTTGCTGGAGCGTCCACCCTCTACGAGGACTTCCAGGGCTACAGTCTCGAGAGACGATACGGTCCTTCTGATGGCACAATCGTGGACGATGAGAGCGGCAACATCAGCGCGCAACAGAGTGGTGTGTGGACACGGGATGTGGTTGTTGAGGCGGAGTTTGTAAATCCCTCGGATGGGCAATGGGATTATGGGTTTCTAATACGACAACCTGAATACAACCGTCTTGAGGTTATCAACTTTGCGAACAACGGATGGTGGTCACATCAAACACGCGATGTGCGTGATTCAGAATACACGGAAGTGGCGTCCGGTCCACTTGCGAATTCACTGGCCACGCCATCAAGACGCAACCATATGCTATTGATCGCGATCAGAGACGCCGGTTGGCTATTCATCAATGACCAGTTGGTAAGCAAATTGGACTTGGCGCACAATCAGGCCGAAGGCTACGTCAGCGCCGCCGCCAACTTCTGGCTCGGCCACCGCTCAGAGGTGGACCTTCATAACTTCACTGTTTGGAAGCGTTAAGAGGCGACGGCCAACGATGTACAACATGAACAGACTGCGCCACTCTCAGATTGTTCCTCAAGGGCTTGGGGAGCTTGCATGCTTGACCGCCCTCGTGGATGGACCGACCCGCCGCTTAGCACACGCAGACGTGGTGCCCTCCACGGGTATAGTCACTTGATAGGGTAGGGTTCGGGTCAATCATGGTCGCGAAATTTGACGAATTTGTGAAAGGTGTCTTGCACTGCAAAAGGAGTCAATGCCCTTTCCGTCAGTGTCGCCCTGGAGCGTACCCCAAGTTCTCCTATGGGAATCCGCAAGCTGAGGTGATGGCAGTTTTCCAGAACCCGGGTCAGCCAATTGGCCAAGAGCTGCGCAGGACCATTGAGACAGTGACGCCTAGCGAGATGCGGCGATGGGCCAACTCCGGCGTTAGTGGCTGGCTGAAGGAGAACTTAGGCGGCACTTCTATCCTAGAGTATGGCGCACGGCCCTTTCTAGCCTCGTACTACATAACTCAGGCTTACAGATGTCCCGACCCCATAGATAAGAGGAGGGCAAAACGTTCAGAGGAAGCAAGGCGACACTGCTCAGACTACCTCGAACAGGAGATCCAAATTGTCAAACCGAAGGTCATTCTCTGCTTTGGGGCACGGGCATTGAGTAGCGTAAGAGAAATCCTCTCTCCTCGCTGTAGAGCGGAAGGGATTAAGTCACTGTTTCGTGAGAAGATGGTCTTCGAGTGGTCCGGCATACGAGTGTTCCCATTGGTACATCCCAGCGCGTGCCGAAGAGATCCCAGTATGAAGGAGCAATATGTCAGGACACTTCGTTGGTATGTCAGCCAAATTGAGGGAGTGTAGGCTCCAAGACTTATGTATCCAAACTTCGAGCCTTCTGACTCAAACGGGTCGTCGCACTGCGACAGTTCACACTCGGTGAGGGGATTGTCCGAGCGTAGGTGGGAAAACCGCTTTACCCCAGGGCGGTGACGGTGTCACACGGGAGGTGTGAACGCCGTAACCGACCTGCAGCGCCGCTTGCGGGAGGCCGAGACGGGTTCGGCCGAGACGGTGGCCTCCTCAGGATCGGCTGTAGCCTCACACCCCGCAGTGTCCCTCACATTCGTTGACGAATCCGTCCCTGTCCGCTCCCGGGTCCATTTCCTCCCGATCGAGCCGCACGGCTTCGGCGAGCGGGATTCTCCGGGGGTGCAGGTAGGGCTCCTTTGCGAAGGCCAGCCTGTCCCTCATGTTGGCGTCGATCTCGACGGCCTCTGCGAACAGCTCCGGCCACCTGCGCATGGTCTCGACCCACCGCCTGCGCGACTGGTAGGGACAGCCCACGCAGGCCGATCTCTCAAGCGGCCTGTCGTAGCACGCGCCCCAATCATGCCATGCAATCGCGTCCGGTTATGCCGGCCTTCTTCAGGGGATGGCAGTTGCGAGCCCACCCCGGTCGCGCGAGGTACTAGTGGGGCTGAACTCTTCCGTGGATGTCCTAAGCCAGGGCTCCATCGCGGTACCTGCGGGGACCCGGCGGCCAAGGCGCACCCCCAATAGCTCGTGTATCTTGATCCTGATGAGCCTGACCCTGTAGTTGGGTGGTGCAGAGGTTCCGCAAAATGCCATTGCTCTTTTCGTGACTGCGACTGGGGCGGCCACTGGGGTGACCATCTCTTTGGCGCTGGTAGTCCACGACTAGGTTCGGGAGTGCCAAGGCGGACGGCCGTCCACTTGTTCGGGTTCAAATCGGCAGGCGGCTAATTCTTCTCGAATCTCTCGTCTAGCAACCTGACCGGAAGGAGTAGAACGATGGCTAACGCAGGGTATTCGGCATCCGGCTCGGCTAAAGTCACTCTCAGGCCCGCCCATGAGTGGGCTAGGAAGATGGCTGAAGTCAAAAGGAACGGTAGCAAGGTTGCTAGGCGCATGCGGGAGGAGGGGAGGCGGTTTGAGATAGAAGTGCTGGCCCCTGAGGAGATTAGGGAGGGGGACACGGTTCCCCTCGGTGCGGTCATCCTCTATCCCAACTGGAAGATTGCTACTAGGCTGGACATGGTGGAACCGGCGAGAGAATTGATTAGTCGGGCCTACACCATTGAATCCCTCGACCCGGCTCTGCCGACTGTCCTGAGGGCGGTCATCGAGGGCAAAGGGCTGTACGAACACAGCATCGGGGAGTTCTTTGAACTGTTCGGTAGATTCCTTGGCAAGTACGGATTGGCCAAGCAGGACGAGGTCAGAGACAGGATGACGTCCTTGGTGGACGGTGACCGAAGGTACCTAAAGGCGTACATGGCTCGGGGTAAATCTGAACTCCATCCCCTGCCATTTGCGGTCAGGAATATCCTGGCTCATCCCGAAAACAAGGCTAACGCTCTTGATCCCAAGGGCGAAGAACTGAGAAAGTCCATAGAATTGCTCCGGGCGTGGTTGGCTCTAAAGAAGTAGCTTGCAAAAGCCGAGGGATCGACCCGGGCGCTAGCCAGCGTCGGCAGCGCTGGCCATCAGGACCATGACTGGTTGCCGCGGCCGAGTCCGATAATGATGAGATCCGTCACCGATCCTCGCCGCCGCCGACATCTACCTCGGGCAGCAGGATATGCAGCATGTCCATCCGCGCGGCCAGGCTGAACAGCGAATAGAGGTTGCCCGGACCCGGCCGTGTACCGTTCTTCCAGCGCCGTACCACGCGGGGGTCCGTCCGCAGCATCCGGGCAAGGCCCCGCCACGACAGTCCGGCCGCCTCCTTCAGCTGCTCGAGCCGCTCCGGGAAGTCGCGGGGAAGCTCCGATCGCTCCCGGCGGTAGACGCATCTCTGGCGACCCATGGCCCTATGACTCCCCGCCGCCTTCCCGGATCCCCTCACCGAACAGCGCGTCGGTGCCTCCGGGAACCCGTGAGGCAAGAGTGCGCAGGGCGGTCATCCCGCGATCGTTCGGGCGGACGCCGGAGCGCCAGCGAAACACCTGCTCGTGCCTGACCCCGATCATCCTGGCGAAGGCGACCCACGACAGCCCGGTGAGCGACCTGAGGTGGTCGAGTCGCCGCGGGAAATCCGGCGGCAGGCGTTCGTCCATGGACCCCGCGTCATTCATCGCCCGGCATCCTCCCCCCGCCTGCGCGTTTCGAACGGCTCCTCGCCCAGGAGCGCCCTGAGCCCCCCGGGGACCATGACGGCCATCCGGCAGATGGCGAGCATGGGTCCCCCGCTGGGATGGGCTCCCCTGCGCCACCGAAGGACCTGCCTGCAGTCGACGCCGAGGCAGGCCGCGAATCCCTCCCATGAAAGCCCGGAGGCCTCCTTGAGCACGCACAGTCGCCGGGGGAAGTCGTCCGGCATCAGCGCGACGCCGGGCGTGAAGAGGGCACGGGAGGATGTGCGCTCAGCTCTCATCGATGAGAGTCTCCTTGCAGTGCTCGATCACGAAGATGTCACTGAAAGTGACGCCCAGCACCTCTACGAGACGCTGCATGGTCTCGATGGATGGGCTGCGCTTTCGGTTCACCAGTTGCGACAGATAGGCCCCGGTGATGCCGGCCCTGCGTGCGAGCTCGTTCTGGGAGATGCCCCTCGCGCGCAGCAGCTCCCACAGTGCGTCGGCGTCGATCCATACCCTGAGCGGGCGGTGCTCAGGCCGCATGGCGGCGGTCGTCCTCGACGGCCTGCCCCCCTCCGGGCGGTCTTGCAGCGTGAAGCCCTCTCGGCCTCGCTGGCGCCCATGTGGGACTCGGCAATCATGGGCGCCAGCGCGTCGAGGCCCCGATCGGGCAGTTCCTCCTGCCCTAATGTCTGCTGTATGTCGTCCGGCAGCGGTCAATTCCTTGGCGATGGGGCCGGACCGGCGTCCCGCGGTTGTGCGCATGGGCACATGAGCGATATACTGGCAACGCCTCGTGGAACAATAGTTCTAGTGCTTGCCAGACTGTAGCAATCGGTGCTAACTAATGGCAAGGGTTTGCGGGGCATATCCGGGCACGTCGGCCCAAAGTGCTAGCAGCGAGCTAGTGCCGATTGTTTATCTACAGCCATGACTGACACCGCAGACGAGAGGCAGGGCCTGGGCAGCCTGCTGCGCGAGCTGCGTGGCGCGATGAGCCTTAGGGAGGTCCGCCGCCACACGGGCATCTCCGACCCCTACCTGTCGCAGATAGAGAAGGGTCAGCGGAGGCCCGGCCCCCGGGTCCTTAAGCGCCTGGCCGCGCTGTACGCCGTCGATGTGCACGACCTGCTCAGGCGTGCGGGTCACCTCGACTACGAGGGTGAGAAGCCGGACGTTGACCAGAACCTGGAGATTGAGCGGGCCTACCAATACGTGCTGTCCGACCCGCGGTTTCGGATGGGAACCAGGCCCAGCGGACCCCTGTCGGAGGAGGCCAAGCGCTTCATAGTCGAGATGTACGAGCGATTCACTGGCAAGAGGCTGCTCGATTGAGGGCCACGCTGGGGCGGTTCCGCGATCACGTGATGGCCGGATCGTCCAGTCGCAGGAGCCTGGAGGCGGAATATGCGGCGGCGGAGTTCGTGCGGTTCTACGGCATGTCTGCGCGTCCGGACCTGGAGGAGATCAAGGGCCTGCTGGCGGAGATCGGCGCGGGCTCGATCGTCGCGAGGCGTCTGCCGGATGGACTCCGGGGCGCGCACGTGCCCATGGCCGACGGCGGGTACGTCATCCACCACCTTCCTGACGACTGGAGGGGCGGGATAGAGCACACGCTGCTGCACGAGATCTACGAGATCACCCACGAGACCGAGGGCGAGGGCCACGGAGGTCCGGAGACGATCGCGCGGGTGTGCAACGAGGCCAACCGGTTCGCGGCGGCGGTGCTGATGCAGCGGGAGCCGTTCGAGGTGTTTACCATGGCGACGGGTCTGGATGTGATTGCACTCCGGGGGCAGTTCCAGCGTTCGTACCGGTCGGTGGCGCTGCGACTGGGGGAGGTGATGAGTCACCAGCCGCTGCTGGCGGTCCTCTATGAGCGGAGGGAACAGGGTGACCCGTCGTCCTGGTGCTCCGCTCCTGAGGCCAGCGATTTCAGGGCATCGGTGGTCGTTAGGACGCCCGGGTTCGGAATCCGGAGTTCGCGGATGCTCTGCGGGGTGAGGGGAGGAATGCCCCGGTGGGGCACCGTACCGTACATCGGGTCGATGGCCGCCCGGGTATCTCTGGCCGGTGGGTTCGGTTACGGCGAGGAGGAGCCCGGCGGCGGTGATGGCGATGTCGCGGTGGCGGCGAGGGCCGTCACCTGGTACGGACGCATCGCGAAGGTTGCGGTCGTCGCGGTCCCGTACGGCGACCGGCATGTCCTGTCGCCCCAACTGACAGGGCTCGCCCGCTCCCGATCTGGACGCGTCCGCAGTCGTCGGCTGGTGCGCGGTCACGGGGAGGCGAGACCTCGAGATGCGTCTGCAGGGGACGAGTGCGCCGAGGGGCGCGGCGCTGCTGCGTGGGCAAGTTCCGCTTCGTTCCCGACGTCCATATAGGGATGTGGCATCACTCAAACAGTCCATCAGGATTTTGAATGGGCAATCCTGAACATCTGAAGCCAGCGACGCTGTACGGGAGGGTGTAGCGCGGCCAATTCAGCATTATCTCTCTTCGGAGGTCGCTCCTGTGCTCATATGCCCCCGCGACCCTGCAGTTGGGAGAGGTATGGAATGTACAGCCTCTGCTTGCGGTGCTGCATAAGGGTAGGGAACGCGGCAGGCCGTCGTAATGGTGCCTTGCACAGGAGGCCAGGGACTTCAGAGCGTCAGTGGTAGTGAGGACGCCTAGTTTTGGAGTACGTGACTCTCGGATTCTATGCGGCGCCAGGGGCTCCATGCCGCGCCGGGGAAGCATGCCGTACCTGGGATCAATGGCATCCCAAGTCGCCCTCAATGGCGGGACAGGCTACGCCGAGATGCGGCCGGACAAGGATGGCGGCAGGGTAGGGGACTTCGCAGTTACGGCAAGGCCGGTCAAGTGGGCCGGCAGCGTCGCGAAGGTGGCGGTCGTAGCCGTCCCATACTGTGACCGACACGTCCTTTCCCCACAGTTGACCGGAACCCACAGGTCCCAATACTAGTGATCACAACAGATGGGGCAGTTGCCAGAGGGCCCACTTCACTTCTAAGGCTTCATGCTCACCTTCCAGGGCCAAACTGGGTTCAGGATAACGCTGTGCCCAGCGGCTCGGCGACAGCAGGACTGCATCCCTCTTGCCTCCTATTGATCGGCCCTCCACTGGCGATTGATGAATACTGCCGATCGTCGACAATCGCTTACTAGGTCGGCTAAGTTGGAGTCGCTACTGCGGGACCTTTCTCCTTCTTCGCTTGCTCGGGACTGTGCTTGCGTCTTGCCCACGTTCATCTCTATCCGCCTGTGCACCACCGTGCAGACGTTCCCCAACGCATCCATTCCGACAACCTTTCACACGGTCAAGTGCTCGGATTTGTAACAACTCTTCGGAGGCCATGGTAGGATCAGAACATCTGAGTCAGAGCCGAGGTCGACGTGGGTGAGTCAAGGGCAGAGCGACGCAGAAAGGGTAAACAAGCCCAAAGAGGAGATGCGATCAATACGGGGCAGTTCAGAGCACCGTGTGGAGATCTAGTGGTATACGCAACGCAAATACCGGCTTCGCGGCGTGAATGGATTCGCGTTTTCTCTCTGCTGGACCATTTACCAGGCACAAACGCAGGCGGTGACTGTTCCAAACCCGAGGCTTGCGGGGCCGAAGTGGACCGCCTCAGCCATGAACTTGGTATCGACGGTGTGTAACCAAGCAATTGGGCCACAATGCGGAGGCGCGGAGGAGTCAAATGGCCGATTCGGAACTCCTTAGGCCATCACGGGTCGCGAAGATGGAACGTGATGTTCTTCAAGCGATTAGTGATTTGGGCCCATTTACACCCCTTCCTACAACGCCAGAGCAATTTTCACCCGCATTCCGCCGACTTCGCGAGACTTACTCTGAAGAGCATGAACAACGTCAACTGACGGTTGTTGTTAACCACCTCGTACAAGATCGGTACCTCTACCCTCGGTGGAATCGAGGTCACAACCCCGTTGCTGATGGATATGCCAGCGGCATAACGGCAGCGGGCAGGAAGAGGCTTGAAGAGCTTCGCCACACAACAAGGACCTGGCTTAAGCGGAATTGGTTCGCTGTAAGCATCGCCGTAATCACAGCCTTTGCGGCGTTGGCAGGCGTTGCGATCGGGTCGCTAGATTTGGCCATCTCGAGCGGAACGGAGATCCGGCCAGCCGATTAGGGACTTGCGGCGCCACCTTATTCTGCTTGTCGAGGCTGTAGGGATGGGAGCGAATGAACTATTCATCGTCCCTTTCGCATGGCCTTACCGACTTGCGGTCTATTGCGGGATAGTGGCAATTACCGCCGTGGCCCTATACGGCAGCGATATCGTCGGATGGCTCCATTCTGGGGAAAGAATACGCCGGAGAGCTATCAAGCAGCGAGAACAGGATCGGAAACAGCGCACGCGCGAAAATGAAAGGCGTGTTGCTGATCGCCTCCGAGAGATCAAGAGAACGCCTTGGCTAGGAGAGCCAGATTACGATCCTGAGACCGGGATCATAAGGAGCCCGATAGAGCCTAGGCGCACATGGAGGGGACGGGTGATGAATGTCTTGATCTGGGTGTCTAATCGGTCTTGGTGGGTGAATTGGTCAATCACCGAAAAGGTAGTGCAAACATTAGCTAAGCGTATCGGCATACGTGTGTCGTAGTCTGCGACACCAGTTCGCTAGCCTAACGCGGCCTTTGCTGGCCACCTGAATCTGAAGGGAGTCAAATCAAGCTGATGCCGAAGATGGGTGAGGAAGAAGCGAACTACGCCGGAGAAGGGATGTATGAGCCAGACAGCTACGGTCGTTCAACCCACCTGATGGAGAGCCGGATGCAGTGAAGGCCGCACGCCCGGTTCGGTGGTGGGATGGCCCATACCAGCAGGAGCAGTCCGGTCATTGGCGCCGCCGGCCCCACCCAAATCACGATTCGGGGGCAGGTCACCTGGGCTCGTTTGACAGTTACCAAGGTGAGCGCTGGCAGATTCTGAATGAATCGGTTCAGGTGAAGGTTGCGGAGAGGGCGAAGGAACGTGATGATGCGTCACTCAGAATTTGGGCAGCCGCATGTAGTTCGTCAAACGTGGGGCGTCTGGAAACGGCGACCACGTAGTTTGCCGAAGGGAACTGATGAAACCGGTGCAAGGGTGGTGGGTGCGGCTGGCCCGGCCGATGCCATTGGAGTCGCCTATCCTTCTCCCCCTAGTCGGCAAGTGCCGGTGTTGATAGACTCGACTCAAGGAGACTTGGCCAGCGAGCTAGGCGATTGCTGGCGTTGAGTTTCTGGGGCAGCCAGTCGTGAACACGTCATTCATGAAGTTCAACGGATGATTGCGCTCGATTCAATCAATAAGCTGAAGACTTCAGTCGTGTATGTGACCGATAGTTCGGGGCGGGAACCCGATTTGGGCCTGCTTATCGGGGCGGACCCCGATGTCATGCGTCGATTTATCGATGCTCCAGAGGCCAGCCCTTCTGCCGCTGGTGGGGTCGTCCTAACCAGTATGCGCAATCAGTTTAAAGTCACTATAGATGCAAACAGGCTAGATTTTGATGACGGCAGTGAGCAGTTACCCGCACGGTCAGACTTTCCAGAACGCGTAGCAACGACAGCCGAACATATCGTAAGGCAGAGCGACAAGATTTGTTCTGCGATCGGCCTTAACTTCCATATCGAGGCCGCGTCCGATGACGGAGAGCTGCCTAGTAATGCAGTCTTAGCGCGGCTGACAAGAGTAGACAGGCTCAACAGCGTCGGCTACAAAGCGATAGGCGTATCAGCGAGATTTTGGTACGAAGCTGGCGATAGCGAAAAAAAGAGGTATGATCTTCGCCTTGAACCCAGAGGCAGCCAATATGCAGGCGCGAATTACTTCGCATCCTTGAACGTCCACTTTGCTCTGTCGGGCGGCGTTCCCTCAGTGGACTGGCTCTCAGATGGGCTGAATGCAGAGTACAGAGAATTCTTGAGGATCTTGATGCAGCTTCTGGATAAGAAGGGTTAAGCGATGAGAACTCCCTACGTTTATCACTCTGAGACATCGGCTACGAACCTCGAAACGAATTCGCCATCCGATTACGGTGTTGCCAATCGATCAGTTTTCCAACCGTTGTCTTTCCAGTGGAGAATTGTCCACGATTCGAAGCCTACGCCGGTTGCCTACGGTCAAGTCGGTTACCTTGCGCTCGTAAGTAGATTCTCGGATCTTCTGAAGTTGGAGCGGCAGATCAAGGAGCGGACGGCGGCGGTTTCTTTGAATTCGGGTGCTCTACAGTTGATGGATGCGCTGGACAAAGAAACCTCCATAAGGTGGGAAGATCTGCCGGAGCGTTCTGGGGGAGACTGGATGGAGGCATGTCGGGCTGCCACGCTCTTGGCTGGTGCTAATCTGTGTGATGCGAGTCCTACGCGCCTCAGACTTACCGAGCACGGACATAGAATGCTTGGCGGGGCAGAACTATCCGAGCGGATGGACTCTGAGGTTGGCCCCCCAGCAGCCTGACAGCCTCCTTGCTCGAGAGAGCTTGCGTGTCGTCGTCTTGGGTCCGGGCGAGGCGCAACCAGAGGATCTCTGCAAACGTCTCCAGGTTAAGTCTCGCTTGGTGGATAAGGGCTACATCCGGGCTCAATTGGGGGAGGAAGTCATCGGCGACGCAGAGATGCCTTTGCACATGGCGCTCTTGTCTGCGCTGGGCGACATCGATCTGCTCCTTGTGCTCAACACGGGCCCGGCTCCCTTGGCAGAATTGGCCGCCATCAGCCATATCTATAGAGCGAGAGAGATCACCAGAGTCTGGTTTAAGCGAGAATACGTCCAGGGCGGGCGTTCGACTCCAACAGACGTTGTGAGCACATTTGAAAACTGGCCGTTTAACCCAGATGAGTTCACAAGTTGCGAGTTAGTTGAATCACTGTTGGAAGCTACAGAACGGGCCTGCATCACGAAGGCACAGAAAGAAGGTCGGCTAGCTAGTATAGGCTTTCTCCCTCCAAGCGAGGATACTCCAAGCGTATCGTGACTTTCGTGATACTGGATGCTACGCGAGTCGGATGGCTCGGCGAATTTCCTGTACGTGGTGTCCACCGGCCGTAGCTCCTACATTGAAAGAGTCCAAGCAAACTTAGCATCAGAAGGTTTGTACAACGCGGCAGGCTGAGAAGGCTTGTCCGTGTTGGAACGCTACTCCCCAATGTATGAGCGGCAACGCTAGTACTCCAGCAGCCACAGAAAACCGATCAAACTTGGGCATTCCTCGGACAAACATGACAACGGACATAGAGAGATGGGACCTTTCAGTGAACCGCGCGAGCATTCAGATGAGGTCGATCAACAGCAGGTAAGCTGCCGACCATTAAACGATCCGGCGCTTTGCGAGAGAACCGATTCGATTGGCTGCAGAAGTCAAGCTAGACGCCTGTACCGGCTGGTCGGCATAGTCTCGGGGGCGCTGGCAATGACGGTCCTGTTGACTGGTTGCCAGACGGATGCTCAGCGAATCCGAACGACGAATGAGGCCCTTGCCACGCTGGGAGTGGAAGGTACTGCTCTCAGCGCGCAGATCCAGTCAATCGACCTGAAGGAGGGAGACTGCATAGATTCGACCCTTCCGGAGGGTGTCAGCATCGAGACGGTGGAGATAGTCGTTTGTGCCGGCGAGTGGCAATATAGAGTCTTGAATTCGTTCGAGGTCGCTGGTGCCGACCACTATCCGGGGGAGCGTTACTTCTCGAGGAGGGCAGAGGAAAGCTGCGATCGGCGTTTCACCTACTTTCTGTACCCACTATCGGACTCCTGGAATCTGGGGGAACGGACGGTTGACTGCCTGCAACACAGCTTTGGACTCGCAGTAGATGACCCCGACAAGCTCGATCGTCTAGTCAACTCTACCCTACTTGCGGTAGGGGAGTGTTTCAATGAAGCTCCCGAGACCGGAGGCCAGTCCGTAGAGCTAGTCGAGTGCTCGGGCGAGTGGGATTTCAAGGTCCTAGCGTCGTTCGAGGTACCCGATTATGACGCATATCCGGGAGACGACTACTTCAGTGAACAGGCTAACGAGAGGTGCGATTCCCGGCACAGCTCCATCCTTTACCCACTTGCCGAGACTTGGGACCTGGAGGACCGTACCGTCAGTTGCCTACAGGATAGCTTCGGGCTCTCGTTCAGTGACCCTGACAAGCTGGACAGGCTGGTCAATGTTGGTTCACTCAATCCTGGACAGTGCTTTAACGAACCTCCAGAAACCGATCATGTTCTCGTCGAGGTAGTCCATTGCGACCGCGACTGGGAACTCCAGGTGACGGAACGTTTCCAGGTATCGGTTGACGGAGCGTTTCCAGGCGCCGGCTACATCGAACGCCAAGCCACACAGCATTGCGGGTCCGCTTGGGACTTCTACTACGGGCCCTCCGCCGAAACCTGGACGTGGGGGAATCGGACTATAGTCTGCGCAAAGGCGAGTGAGCCCTTGAGCCAGCCCTAATGCCCGGCGTGCCAGACATGGAGCGTTCCCATCGCCCAGCGTCCCTCCGCAGTTGATCCGAAGGTCAAGTGACAGGAATTCGCCCCGGCTCACAGTGCACCTAGCGGCTACCGTCCCCCTTGGGCGTAGCGGTCCTGGTAGTACTTGGGGGGGCAGAAATCCAGGCTCAGGGACTCGATTGCACCCAAGTCATCGGCCCGCGAGCCGCGTAGGTTGATCTGCCTCCAACATTCCTACCAATGGCTATGCTATTGGCATGAGCACCGGAGCGGGGCGTTGCAGTACATTCTCGGCGACTTCCTATTGATCCCGGCGCTCTCCAGACCGACCTAGCAGGTCGTACGGGAAACGGGGCAAGTCCAACTGGCCCAACGCGTCGACATTTTGGCCATCCCAAGATTGCGGGTAGGCCAATACGATCCAACCTCGATTCAGGAATCTAAGCCACTAGAATGAGAGTTGGGACGAAAACGATGCACAGCCTTTTTCGCACGAGCGTATAGACATCCCCATGTTCGTACAGTGGTAGCGGCCGAATAGCCCCCTCGCCGCATACGCACACGATTGCAGCGCTTCTCCCACCCAAGCCTAGTTGCCGGCGCAACACGCGTTTGCAGCGAGGTTGATCGCTACCTGCCTGTGCCGATCATAACGACCAAATCGAAAGTCGGCGGATGGCAAGCGGTCAGTGGATGCGCCTAGGAGTAGGCGACTCCTCCACCTCCGGCACGGGGGTCAGAACCTCCCTCAAACGAGCCGTCAGACTTCTTGATCGCAGCCTGAACCCTGGCCATGATCGGGTTCAGTGGAAACGGGTCGCGGCGAATCTGGTGGCCAAGTCCTTCTAGCTCGGCGGCTACGTCTCCCCTGAACCGCGCCTCAAGGAATAGGGGGCCTCCCTCGCAGTGCACTCGCGGTGCCGATACCGCCTCTACGGCGGACATGTCAAAGTCGATCAGGTGCACGGCGGCCTGAAAGACGGCGCTGACGATGACCGCGCCCCCAAGGGCCCCGATAGCGACACTCGGTTGATCACCATCCCAAATGAGCATTGGCACCATGTTGCTCATGCGCGCTTTGCCCGGGGCGATAGAGTTGGGATGGCCGGGCCTAGGGTCGGCCAGGTTCATCCCGTTGTTGTAGATGAATCCCAGACCCTTCGTAACCACTCCGGAAGCCCACCCTAGGGTGTGCGTAAGTGAAACCATGCTGCCCTGCTCGTCGGCAACACTCACCGTGGTCGTATGACCGTGCTCAATTGAGGCCTGTCGCGTCGAGCGGAATAGACCACTGCGTATCTGCTCCACCTGATCGGCGAGCCGGCCCTCGTTCAGGATCGTATCCTCAATGGGGACGGTAGCGAATTCCGGGTCGGCGTTGTATTCGAGCCGGTCGATGTGAGCCAGCCCGAGAGCTGATCCGATCACTCTCAGATACTCGACACTTCCGTGACGCATGGCCCCAAGGTCAAACGGTTCTACGAGCCTAAAGAGTTGCAGAAGGGACTGGCCGGTGTCGGGAGGCCTCACTGCGGTTACCTTGCGCCCCCGGTAGCTACCTGCCAGCGGCTCGTAGACTCTTGGCCGGTAGGCACTCAGGTCATCAGACGTAACAAAGCCTCCGCCTTTTGCGATGTCGTCGGCGACCTCGCGTCCCAACTCTCCAGTGTAGAATTCTTCTGGCCCGCCTCTCGCCAGTCTGTCCAGCGTGTCCGCCATGTCCGCCATGTCTATGAAATCGCCATACCTATAGAAGTCCCCATCCGCATCGAGAAAGATCCGGGCGCACTCCTCGGTTGCCGAGAAACGTTGCAGCGCCGTAGGTTGGCCTGGCATCGTCGGCATGACGATCCAGTCCATGAAGGTCGAATGAACCGGAAGCCCGGCCCGCGCCTGATCAACCGCGGGTTGCAGCAGGTCTGACCAACTCATGGTGCAGTACCTGCGATGTATTTCGGCAAGGCCTGCGACTACTGTCGGGGTCATGATTGACGTATAGCCCAGTTCGCTGCGGTGGTCGGGGAACGAAAAAAGGCTAGATACCTCGGTCCGGACTGGAAGGTCTCGAGCCCACATGTCCTCGCGAGCCCGAGAGCCGGCACGGGCGGCAAAGCTGACCACCTTGTTCTCACCGGTCCGTCCGTCATACAGCTGCGCCACACCCATACCGCCAGGACCGCACATGAATGGGTCCCATACCCACTGGGTGAAGGCGGCGGCTAGCGCCGCGTCGAACGCGTTGCCTCCCGCCTCCATGACCTGAGCCCCAACCTCGGCCGCCCATGGCTGGGGACATGTGACTACGCCTTTCATGGCACAGATTATTCAGAGACGCTGCGTCGACCGCAACTCTCGGGACTCCTTGCGCCCAACTCTAACTGGCCGGCGACCAGACTCGCTCAAAGAGTCGCAGCCAGTTACCTCCCAACACCTTGGCAATTTCTTCTGGCTTGTAGCCTCTTTCCGCCAGAACTTTTGGAACCTCCGAGAGTGTGTCAGGAGTCTCCATGCCGTAGGGATGGTGATGCGGGTCCGGAACTGGGTTCTCCTCCAGAACTACCTTGGTACCCTGCTGCATGAAAAGCCAGTCGAAGAACGAATGAGGCTGGTCCTGCGTGTAGTCAGTTCCTATTCCAACGTGGTCTATGCCCACTCGTTCTATCAGGTCCTCTATCGCATCGACATAGTCTCCAACGGTCGACTCGTATCCCTTTCTAAGGAAAAGGGGAAAGGCGTTGGCACCTATCACTCCGCCCTTTTCCGCGATCAACCTGAGTGCGTCGTCTGTCTTATTGCGGGGGTGTTCCACGAAAGACCTGGCGTTTGCATGGGTGGCTGAGACCGGCATTTCGGAGAGCTCGGCGGTCTCGAGTGTGGTCCTGTCTCCGACGTGCGACAGGTCGGCCAAGATGCCCAACCGGTTCATTTCCTTTACGGCATCGACTCCGAACCTGCTAAGACCCTCGTCGGTTCGCTCGTAGCAGCCGTTACCCAGCAGGTTTCGCTCGTTGTAGGTCACCTGGATTATGCGCACGCCCAGGGCGTGGAACAACTCCAGTCTGTCCAGACGATTCTCGATCGGGGAGGCATTCTGCCAGCCCAGCACGACCGCCGTTTTCTTCTCGGCCTTGGCCCTGATGATATCGGCCACCGAAGTGGCGTGAGTGAGGGTATCCCCGTATGCCTTGAATCGGTGAAGCCAGCTCTCCACGTTGTCCATCGTCTCGCGGAATCCCTCCCACACCGCGATGGTCGCGTTTATTGCGGTCACGCCGCCCGCCTCAAGGCTTTCGAATACGTGCGGACTGTCCCAGCGGCTCACGTTGAGCCCATCGATCACGATCGACTCGTCGTAGACCCTCTGTCCCGTTTCCTCAGCCATATGGCTTCCTCCCCGACCTCAGCTTGACTCTTTCGTTCGGACCTTGCCAGCTCTTGCCGACCGGATTATAGAGCCGCCCGCATGATCCAGAGTAGCGGGCATCCCTTCATTCGGCGGGGGCGAGACTTGCTAGAGTGTTGGTAAATCCAAATATGTCGACCACCACTCATGACATGGGTGGTCGCTAGCGGTATCGGCACCGGACAGTTTAGGAGAGGTCAGAGAACACCATGAAGGCGGCCATCTATCAGGGTAACCATCGGTTCGAGATCAAGGAGACGCCTATCCCGGAGCCGGGGCCGGACGAGATCTTGGTAAAGACAAGGTATTGCTCCATATGCGGTACTGACGTCCACGGCGTGTTGTACGACGTGGTTCCACCTGGATCAGGACTGGGCCACGAGTACAGTGGAACCGTCTTCGCCCTTGGCAAGGACGTGACCCAATGGAGGATCGGCGACCGGGTAGCCGGGGCGGCCGGCGGGGCTCCACCCACCGGCACTCAGAGCATCTTCATTCAGGACCCGAGATACAACTTTCGCACCATGGGCTGGGCTACATTGCCACCCGCCTTCAGCGGATACGCGGAATACATCCTTATGAAGGCTTGGATGGCCTCACCTGTGCCGGACGGCGTGACCGACCTACAGGCGTCTATGGTCGAACCTATGGCTGCGGCATTCCACGGCGTTTACCGGTCAAAGATGAAAGAAGGCGACTCAGTAGCCGTCATAGGAGCAGGGCCGCTCGGCCTGTTCTCCATGCAGATTGCCAAGGCTAAAGGCGCGTCGAAGGTGATCGTGTCCGAACCCGCTCCTGCTCGGGCAGCCGCCGCGGCGGCATTGGGCGCCGACGCCGTGCTCGACCCGAGCAGGGACGAGGTGGTCGAGCTTATGGCCGACCTCACCGACGGCCGGGGACCCGACGTGGTCATAGATGCGGCCGGAGCGAGGCCTACGCTTCAGCAGGCCCTGGAAGCGGTCCGCTACGGGGGTAGGATCGTTCTACTGGCAATCGCTTGGGAGGAGGTACCGGTGCTCCCGGCGGACTGGTGTACCCGCGATCTTGAGTTGACCACAACATTCGCGTTCAAACCCGAATGGTGGCCAGAATGCTACAGGCTGATCGAATCGGGCGATGTCCGCATAGAGCCGATGCTCAACGACGATAGCCTGATCTCCCTGGGAGACATCGAGCCGACATTTAAGCGCCTGTTTAGGCCTACAGACGAGATCAAGATGGTCGTTGACCTCGAAAGGTAGCAAGTAGGTCAGTGCTGAGCCGATCTATAGCAGGACCTCGCTGACCTGGATTATCGGGGCGACGTCGGTAAAGTTGGGAATGTCGTTTAGCAGACGCTCCCTCCGCTCACCGGAAAAACCCTTATCCATGGCCTCGCGCGACTCGAACGTGGCGGTAACCACGCACGTATAAGGCGCCTCGTCACCCTCCATTGACTCCAAGCCTCTGCTGACTTCGAAGCCCACTAGGCCAAGCGGATCAAGCAGCGAGTGCACGACTGGCGCGTGTCGATTGACGTAGTAGTCATGATCGAAATACCCGTCCTTGGTGCTGGGATAAAAGGCCTGAAGTCTGATCATTACGGTACTCCCTTCTAAGGCGTAAGGTAGGCCCTCGTTATCTCGGTGCCGCCGTCCTTACCTGACCATTCGGCCCGCTCAAACGCTCTGACGATATCCGTTAGGGGAAAGCCGTGAGACATCAGTCCAGAAAGCCCATACTTGTGCTTATTCTCAGCCAGAAAGGCCAGTGCCACCGGAAGGGTATAAGGATCATAGTGAGCGATTCCTATGATTGTGGTATTTCCCCACACGGTCTTGGCGACATCTAAATCGGTCGTCCCCCCTGGCCACATGTTTCCGATCTCAACCAGCGTTCCTCCCTTCCTCGTCAACTCGAGGCCCTCAGCAAAGACGTTGGGAAGGCCGACCAGTTCCATCACGACGTCGGCTCCCCGGCCACCGGTCAGTTCCCTTACCCTGGCTACCCTGGCCTCGACGGTGTTGAACTCCGAAATATCTACGACCTCGTCCGCACCGCACCGTAGCGCAAGTTCCAACCTGTTTGCCGCGCCGTCAATCACGATCACGCGACCGGCACCCATCTCCTTGGAGGCCGCCGCCGCGTTGATCCCCAGTCCGCCCGCGCCTTGAATGACGACGGAATCTCCCATCTGCAGTCCCGCCTTCTTAAGGCCGAATATGACCTGTGAGACGGCACAGTTCACCGGCACCACATCTCGGTCCTCCAGCCCCTCAGGGACCTTAAATACAAAGTGACCGGGGGGCAGATAGAAGTACTCGGCGAAGCCTCCTGAGCAATATGGATAATCTTCGACGGGCCTCCTGAACCGGGTCCGCCGAGGACAGGCATTGAGTTCGCCCCGCAGACAGTTGTAGCAGCGCATGCAGGGGAAAAAGTACGTATAAGCGACCCGATCACCCTCCCGGAGGGGAAGGCCGAGCGAGTCCGTGGACACATCCGCGCCCACCGCGGCGACCACCCCGGTCATCTCGTGGCCAATTATCGCCGGCCGACCCAAGGCATCTGCGGTCCAGTTGCCTGGCCCTAGATGGCCGCGGTAGTAGTGGAGATCTGAGCCGCAGATGCCTGCGGCAGTGATCCGCACAAGGATGCCGCCGGGCTCGACTTCCGGCACGGGAAGCTCTCTGAGCTCAAATTGGTAGGGTCCAATGTATACGGCAGCCAGTCCGATTGTCACAAGTTAGATTCCTCCGCAATTGGCTGCGCGGTTTGAGGCGATCCGCAGGCATCTTATATGATACGGCGCGCCAAGCTGGGCGCGTTTTCACGATGCGCTCGACTCTACAGGCCCTCTTTGGTGACACCCATCATGGAATCCCTGCATACACCCTGGTTCTACGCGGCATGGGCCGTTGGCGCCTATCTGGTGGGTTCACTGGTGGTAGGGGACCTGATCTGTAAAGCCAAGGGCATCGACATCCGCACGCTGGGAACTGGCAATCCAGGCACCGCTAACATATGGCGCGAGGTCGGCCCCCAGTACGGTGTGTTGGTCTTCGCTCTAGACATCGCCAAGGGAGTTGCCGCCACGCTGCCGCTGTACATACTTGACATGCCAACTTGGTTTATAGCCGTTGCGATGCTATGCCTCCTAGCGGGACAGTTCTTCCCGCTGTTCTTCGGCTTCGATGGAAACACCGGGATGGCGGCGATGTTTGGGGCCACTGCGGGTCTGATCCCTCTGGGGGTGGCAATCGCCGCTCCGGTGGCAATCGGCAAATTCGCCATCACGAGGAATGTGGGGTGGAGCGGGGGGGTGTTCTTCGCCACGGCTTGGGTAGTAGGGGGCCTTCTGCACGACACCTTCAATGTATTGCATGGCAGCTGGTGGGCAGTCGGAGCGGCCATATTGGGCGGGGTGCTCGTGTTCGGCAAGCAGGTGGTGCAATACAAGTGGATGCGGGGCGGATCTCCAACGGGCTTTTCCGGAGAGGCGACCGACGACAAGCGCAGGCAGTCGGCCGAATAGAACTGGTAGTCAAGGAGCGTATGTTGCCTAGGCCCAAGGTATTTGTGAGCAGGGAGATCTTTCCCGATGCGCTGGACTTGATCAGATCGGTCGCAGAAATCGATCTATGGGCCGACGAGATGCCGCCGCCTAGGGAGGTGTTGCTCGAGCGATGCGCCGGGATGGACGGCGTGCTGTGTCTTTTGACTGACGGCATCGACGTCGAGTTCTTCGAGAAGGCCGGCCCGCAGCTCAAGGTGGTCAGTCAGATCGCCGTGGGCTACAACAACGTCGACGTGGAAGAGGCAACGAAGCGGGGGGTATCGGTCGGTTTCACCCCGGACGTCCTGACCGACACAACCGCTGATTTCGCGTTCACGTTGCTCATGGCCGCGGCTAGGAAGATCGTTGCTGGCCACGAGGCGGCTCACAACGGATCTTGGCGCACATGGCATCCGCTTCATTTTCTTGGTCAGGACATCCACCATGCCACGCTTGGCATCGTGGGGATGGGACGAATCGGCTTCGAGATGGCACGAAGATCCAAAGGCTTCGACATGAACGTCTTGTATTTCGACCTGAACGAGCGCAAGGACCTAGAGGCCAGACTTCCCATGACCAAGGTGACGATGGACACGCTGCTTGCCGAATCTGACTTCGTCAGCCTCCATGTCGACCTCAACCCCTCGACCCGCCACATGATGAACGTGGATGCGTTCAAGAAGATGAAGTCAACCGCCATTCTGATAAATGCCGCCCGCGGACCGGTCGTCGATCATCTGGCACTCCACGAGGCTCTCAAGACCGGGGAGATCGGCGGTGCCGGCCTCGACGTTACAGAGCCTGAGCCCATGCCCGCCGACCACCCACTACTTACCCTCGACAACTGTCTGGTCGTCCCGCACATTGCGAGCGCGAGTGTCGCTACGAGGCGGGCGATGTCCCTGCTGGCCGCCTCCAACCTGATCGATGGACTTGAAGGAAGACCGCTACGAGCGTGCGTCAATCCTGAGGCGCAGACCCTAAAGGCTAGTCAATCGAAGGGCGGAGTATGACATGAAGATTGTCGTGGGCCATGTGGAAGGCGACTTCCACGCCGAGCTGGCCTCCGAGTTCCCGGATCATGAGTTCGTCGCAGCCGCGTCGGTCCGTGAGCAGCTATATGAAGTCGTGGACGCAGAGGTGTTCTACGGCTGGCCCACCAAGGAGGTCTTCCTTGCAGCAAAAGGGCTGCGCTGGATACAGTGCGCCGGGACCGGAGTCGACGCGGTCCTAGCTAGCACGGAGGTCGCCTCCTCTAACGTTATTCTGACCAACATGAAGGGTCCTCACACGGCGCCTATGGCCGACCATGTCTTCGGCTTGATCATCACCCTGGCCCACCGTCTAAGGGAAATGTGGGAGGCGCAGAGCCGCCGAGAGTGGGATATTCCACGCTGGCACGAAACGCTCAATGAACTTGAGGGCTGCACCATGGGCATAGTCGGGTTGGGAGGCATCGGCCTGGCGGTGGCTCGTAGAGCCAGGGGATTCGGGATGACCGTCTACGGAGTAGACCCAAGAGCCGTCAGCTCCGCGTACGTTGACGTCGCTTGGCCAGTCGCGAGGCTGGGCGACCTAGCCGCGTTATCCGACTGGCTTGTAGTTACGGCCCCGTATACGCGTGACAACAGGCACACCGTGGACGGCGAAATCATCGGACGAATGCGGCCATCGGCTCATCTGGTCGTTATCTCCAGGGGGGGCATCGTTGAGGAGGCTTCCCTGCTGGAGGCACTGCGGTCGGGCAGGATTGCCGGCGCTGCTCTGGACGTGTTTGAATCCGAACCTCTTCCACCCGAGAGCGAGTTCTGGGGCATGCCGAACGTCCTCATTACCCCCCACGTGTCGGCCGAGACCGCCGAGACGTTCTACGGTCGGCGACAGATCTTCCGGGAAAACCTCAAGCGCTATTTTGCCGGCGAGACGCTGATACACGAGGTTGACAAGGCTGCTGGCTATTAGCCAACGCCGCTTTTCCTAGCGGCCCACCACCCGTATACTTTGGGCCGTTAGGAGAGAGCGAGCCCTTGTCGTCCGGCGGGCCGGCCGTCAGCCAGCCGACTCTTCCCCACACTCTGAAAGGAGCGGTCGCGTGGTAACAACTTACGACACCGAAGCCATACGGGAAGCGTCGTTAAGGTACCAGTGGATGCACAATGCCGACTGGACTGAGATGGCGGAAACCGGCGAACCGATCGTCATGGTCAAAGGCGAGGGGGTAAGAGTCACCGACTCGACGGGCAGGACGTGGCTCGACGCCCATGGTGGCTACACTTCGGTCCATCTCGGGTACGGCAGGGAGGAGATCGCCGAGGCAGCCTACGACCAGCTCATGAAGGTGACCTTTTTCCCGAGCGGCACCACCACGGTGCCGGTCATTCAGCTTGCCGAGAAGCTCGCCAGCTTGACCCCGGGTAACCTCAACCGAATATTCCCCGGTGCCGGTGGCTCAGAGGCCAACGAGACCGCCATCAAGATCACACGCGCCTACCACAAGCGACGCGGTGAGCAGGGTCGCTACAAGATCATCAGCCGCAGGGGCTCTTACCACGGCACCACCGCCGGCGTCTTGGGGCTCGGCAACAACGCGACCGACTTCTCACTCAGCGACTTCGAGCCAATGGCGCCCGGCATGATCCACGTTCCGCACCCCAACCATTACCGCGATGAGATGGGCGGCAAGACACCCTCGGAGACTGCGATAAGGTGTGCCCAAGCCGTTGAAGAGGCGATCCTTTCTCACGGCGCAGACACGGTGGCAGCCTTCATTGGCGAGCCGGTGTCGCAGCCGCCCGGGGCGCCGGTACCGGCGCCCGAGTATTGGCCGATGGTACGCGAAATCTGTGACAAGTACGGCGTGGTCCTGATCGTCGATGAGATCATCACCGGGTTCGGCAGAACGGGAAAGATGTTCGGGATCGAGCATTTCGGCATCAATCCGGACATGATGACGATGGGCAAGGGAATGATTTCGAGCTACCTCCCTCTCGCCGCCACGGTCGTCAGCGAGGAAATCGCCTCCTACTTTGGCTCAGACAACATATTCCACGCCATCACCGCCAGCGGTCACCCAGTTACGGCGGCCGCCGCGCTAAAGAACATAGAGATACTCGAGACGGAGGGTATGGTCGAAAACTCCAGGGTGCAAGGCGACTACCTTAAGGCTGGACTGGCTGGCCTGATGGACAAGCACTCGATCATCGGCGACGTTCGAGGTTTGGGCCTGCTGATAGGCGTCGAGCTTGTGATGGACCGAGGAAGCAAGAAACGCTTCCCGAAGAGTTCGGGCCTAGCAAAGCGGGTCAACGCTGCCTTCCGCAGGAACGGACTGATACTGCAATCAGACGGCAACGTCATCACCGTAGGTCCACCAATATGCGTGACACAGGACGACTGCAACGAAATTATCGAGGGAATAGACGCCTCGCTCGGAGATGTTGAGGCGGAGATGGGGGTCAACTAATGGTAAGCACCGTTGAGCGACAAACCTACGACACCGATGCGCTGCGCACTTCGTCGCTGCGTCACAACTGGATGCATTTTCGTAACTGGAACGAGATGGCGGAAGAGGGCGAGCCGCTCATCATCGCCGAGGGGCAAGGGCTAAATGTCTACGACACCGACGGCAACGAGTGGATGGATGTCAATGGCGGCTATCTGTGCGTAAACGTGGGCTATGGCAGGCCGGAGATCGGCGAGGCGGTGAGGGCACAGATGAAAGCCCTCAGCTTTACCCCGCGGGGCACCACGACTGAGCCCGTCGTGCGCCTGAGTCAGAAGCTCGCGGAGATAACGCCCGGAGATCTTCAAAGATCATGGCAGGTCACCGGGGGTTCAGAGGCAAACGAAACAGCCATCAAGATCGCCAAGGCATACCACAAGAGGAACGGAGAGCGCGGACGATACAAGATCATCAGCCGCATGGGCTCCTACCACGGAGCTGCGGGTTTAACCACGTGGCTCGGCGGCCGTGGCAGCCGGTCGGACTACGAGCCCGCCTTTCCGGGGATGCTGTATGCGGCTCAACCCAACCCTTATCGGCCAGACGCGGGCGGGGAGTCTCCGTCGGAGATAGCCGTACGAGCAGCGAAGTCGGTCGAAGATCTAATCGCCTACCATGGGCCAGACACTGTCGCTGCGTTCATCGGGGAGGCGTTCTGCGCGGACACGCCATACGATGCCTGCTCCGTGCCGGGCCCGGAATACTGGCCTATGGTTCGGGAGATATGTGACAAGTACGGCGTGGTAATGATTGTCGACGAGGTGATCACCGGATTCGGACGCACCGGCAAGTGGTTTGGCATCAATCACTGGGACGTCACGCCTGACATTATGACAATGGCCAAGGGCCTAGTAAGCAGCTACGTGCCAGTGGCGGCTGCAGTAGCCAGTCCAAAGATCGCCGATGCATTCGCCGGCCCAGACAACATATTCCCTCAAACGCTGACATTCGGCGCCCATCCCGTGATCGCCGCGGCGGCGCTAGCCAACATTGACATCATTGAGAAGGACAACCTGGTCGAGAACGCTGCTGAGGTTGGCGAGTATCTGATGGAGCAGATGATGTCCGTGGGGGGCAAGCATCCAATGGTCGGCAACGTTCGGGGCCTAGGCCTAATGACGGCGATGGATTTGATAAAGGACCCGGTGACCAAAGAGCGCTTCCCGGCCGAGGCGGGAGTCGAAAGGCGCATGGCGGATAAGTTCGCCGAACGCCGACTAATCATGCGACCGCGAGGCCTGCTGGTTTTCAGCCCTCCTCTGTGCGTCACTCGGGACGAGATCGACCGGATAATGCAGGGGGTGGACGAAGTCCTAGGAGAGGTCGAGCAAGAACTCGGGATGACTTGAACCTAGGTGGATGACCGCCTGTTACGGCCGCGCGCACCGAGGGCTGATGGCAGGCCTAGCGGCCCTGGTTGTCGCCGGCCTGATCGGCATTTTGGCTGATGAGGCGGTCGCCCAACCATCCGATTCGCACATAGCGGTCATCACGGTTGACGGAGCGATAGATGCGGTAGCGGCTAACTACCTGTCTCGGGCGCTCGATGTCGCCGCGGAACGCGGCGCGGCCTTGGCGATCGTACTCTTGGATACGCCGGGCGGCCTTTTGGACTCGACCCGCAAAATGGTCGAGGACATCTTCGGATCCTCTGTCCCTGTGGCTGTGTACGTATTCCCGCCCGGAGCGCAGGCAGCTTCCGCAGGGACGTTCGTGATGGCCGCCGGCCACGTTGCTGCGATGGCGCCGTCTACCAACGTGGGGGCAGCCGCGCCGGTCGGTCCAAGCGGTGAGGATTTGCCCGAGACGCTGGCGTCAAAAGCAAGGGAGGACGCAGCCGCCTTCCTGCGAAGCATCGCCGACGAGAGGGGGCGCAACGCCGACGCGCTTGAGGCGACGGTGCTCGAATCCGCATCTTATTCAGCTGGTGAGGCCGTGGACCAGAAGGTCGCGGACCTAGTTGCCTCGGACATTGACGATCTCATAGGGCAGTTGGACGGGCGATCGGTTCAACTCGCCGGGGCCGAGCGGGTACTCGAGATTGAGGGTCTGCCCACCGAAAACATCTATCCAAACCTGCTGGAGCGATTCTTGGGGGTGATCGCCAATCCAAATATTGCCCTGCTGTTGCTCTCAATCGGCGGATTCGGGATATTGATCGAGTTCTATAATCCAGGTGCTTTCGTCCCAGGAGTGTTCGGCGTCATCGCTCTTGCCCTCGCCTTCGTGGCCCTGGGCAATCTGCCGGTGAACTGGACCGGTTTCGGTCTGATCGCGCTCTCGATGGTGCTGTTTTTCGTTGAGTTACAGGCTCCGGGAGTAAGCGTACCTGGAATACTGGGCGGCATAGCGTTCTTGGTCGGAGCGTTCTTGCTGTTCGGAGGCTTTTCTCCCCAGCCGCTGGATGGTCCAAACTTCAGGGTGAGCGTTTGGGTGCTAGTCGGAATAGGAGCAGGGATCGCGGCGATCATGACTCTGCTGATCCGCACATCGCTTCGCGCAAGGCGTATGCCTCAACTGGCTTCTCAACACGGTATCGCGGCAGCGATAGGACAGATGGGTGGGGCGGCAACGGTCCTCGACCCGGCCGGCACTGTGCTCGTTTTGGGCGAAGAGTGGAGCGCGTTGAGCGAGACGGGTGCGCGCATAGAACGCGGGGAGCAGGTGGAAGTCACAGCGGTCAAAGGCCTGATGCTGATCGTCCGGCGAGCAGGCGAGATGTACAACGATGAATGAAGCGCATTTCTGCCGGTCCCTGCTGCGGACAGGCGAGACAGGTTAGGGCCGTCGTAGACGTAGCCGTGGGTGGAATAGGCGCAAATCTCCACGTGAACAGTCCATAATATTAGGAACGATCCAATAGGAGACATTAAGGGAGGATCTCGATGATTCCATACTTGACTATAGTCCAGCAGTACGAGCGGCTGGGCGTCTTTTGGCTGGGCCGGTTCACCGGCCTGCGCGGGCCCGGCCTGCACTTGCTTGTCTGGCCCTTTCATAGGGCGCAGAGGATCGATACGCGCGAGGTGGTGATCGATATCCCGAGGCAGACAAACATCACCGAGGATAACGCGCCGATCGACATCGATTTTCTCGTCTACATGCGTCCCATAGCCGATCAGGCCGACAAGGCGATCATTGAAGTCGTGGACTACTGGTCGGCGGTGGTCGGTATCGCCACCACAAACCTGCGCGCGGTTATAGGGGAGATGAGCCTTGACGACGTGCTATCGCAGCGGGAGCGGATCAACCACTCACTCAGGACACGGCTCGACGAAGTGACCAACCGCTGGGGCATCAAGGTGACGCAGGTCGAGATACGAGAGATCGAGCCCCCTCGCGATATCCAAGAGGCGATGAACCGTCAGATGTCTGCTGAGCGTGTGCGTAGGGCCGCTATCATCGAGGCGGAGGGAACCCGTCAGGCTGCCGTAACTGTCGCCGAGGGCGAAAAACAGGCGGCAATCCTAAAGGCCGAGGGGCATCGACAGGGCGAGATCCTGACGGCCGAGGGCGATCAGCAGGCGGCCAAGCTGCGAGCCGATGGTTTTGCCGTCGCTCTACAACGTGTCTACGAGGTCGCGCAGGGCATCGACAGTAAGACATTGAGCCTGCAGTACTTTGACACGCTGAAGGAGTTGGGCGCGAGTCAATCGACAAAGTTCATCTTCCCCATGGAATTCACCAACCTGCTCCGGCCTTTCCTAAGCATGGCAGGGGGCGGCGCGGACGAGTCGGACGGCCGATAGTGGGCGCCATGAAGTAACGGCAGCCAGCGATGAGGGGTGACCGCTAAAGGTATTCCTTGACCTTTCGGGCCAGGGTCACGGTCATGCCAGATACGGCGGCTATGTCCTCGAGGGATGCATCCCGCACGGCGGCGACCGATCCAAAGCGTCGAAGCAGCAACTTGCGGCGCTTCGGACCGATACCTGGCACGAGGTCCATCGCCGACTTGACGGAACCTTTCGACCGCCGCTGTCTGTGGAATGTGACCGCAAAGCGGTGCGCCTCGTCTCTGGCCCGCTGCACCAGGAAGAGGGCAGGGGAATTTCGGGAAAGTGTGATGGGCTCGGGCGTATGAGGGACGAAGAGTTCCTCGTTCTCCTTCGCCAGGCTGGCCAATGGCACCGTGTCGATCCCCAGTTCCAAGAACACCTGCAGGGCGGCTCCCAAGTGACCTTTGCCACCGTCGATGAGCACTAGGTCAGGGTGCTTAGTCCAGGCCTCGGACCCTTCCTCTCGTCTCTGGTATCGCCTGAAGCGCCGCGACAAGACCTCGCGCATCATTAGGTAATCGTCCACTCCTGTGACGCCCTTGATTCGGAATCGACGGTAATCCGCCTTCCTGGCCTTTCCGTCCTCGAACACGATCATGCTTCCGACGGGGTCCGTGCCCTGTATGTTGGATATGTCGTAGCACTCGATCCGCCGAGGCGGGCGAGGCAGGTTCAGCGCCTCTTGCAACTCTTCTAAGGCCTCTTGAAAGTTAGTTGTTGAAGACTGCTTTAACTTGAGCTGCTCAAGCCCGCTCTCCGCGTTTTCCTGCACCATTGCCACCAGGCGACGTTTTTCTCCTCGCTTTGGTACCCGGATCTGAACTCGGCCCTCCCGTCGTTTGGTCAGCCAGACCTCAATCGCCTCCTGCTCGTCCGGCGAACAAGGGGTAAGAACAGTCCGGGGCACATACGGATTGGCCGCATAGAACTGGCGCAAGAATGAAGAAAGGGTCTGTCCTGGCTCTTCGTCCGCTGTGCCTTCCATAAGGAAATTGTCCCTGCCGATCAGCTTGCCCTGGCGTATGAAGAAGACTTCCACTAGGCTCTCGTTGCTCAGGGTGGCCGATGCGACCACGTCAACGCTTTCGGACGAAATATGAAGAACCTTCTGACCTTCCTGGACTCTTTCTATCGCGGTCAGCTGATCGCGAAGCACCGCTGCGCGCTCGAATTCAAGGCAGTTTGCCGCTTCGTGCATGCGCCTTCTGATAGTCCTGGTGACTCGATCGGTGCGACCCTCCATGAACAGGATCACCTGGTCGATTACCTCGGAGTAACCGAACTTGTCGATCGCGCCTATGCAGGGTCCCACGCAGCGGTGGATATGATAGTCAAGGCAGGGACGTTCGTCGTTTCCGGTGATGACTTTCGTACAAGATCGGTAGGGGAACAGCTTCTTGAGGAGGGCCAGGGTCCTTCTTACACTGCCGGCGCTGGCATAAGGGCCAAAATAGCGTGCCCCGTCGTCCTTGACCTTGCGGGTTATGTAGACCTGGGGGAAATCTTCGGTGGTATCGATCTTGATGAAGGGATAGCTCTTATCGTCCTTTAGCCGGGCGTTGAAGTGGGGCTTGTGACGCTTGATCAAATTGCTCTCCAACAAGAAAGCCTCTTGATCGGACTCGGTGACAATGAACTCGAAATCTTCGACGCGGGAGACCATGCGACGTATCTTCGGGGACAGGCCGGCGGATTTCTGGAAATAGGATCGGATCCTGTTTCGCAGCACCGAAGCCTTTCCCACGTACAACACCTTGCCATTGGCATCCTTCATCAAATAGACGCCGGGGCGGTCGGGAACGGCGCTTAGCCGCTCGGAGAATCTTCCAGTCGACATGTTCTGAGGAGATATTGACCCGATGGCCTTAGGATCTCCTTGAGCTAGGGGGTTGGGGAAACCCCCGGGCCGCCGCCGGCCTAGCGCAAGAAGATGGTAAGGACTACCAGCACGGCGGCAAGGGCGACGGTCAACATCCCGATGTGGCGCAGCTCAACGCCAAGGTACGGGTAGGTAAGAGTCCCCTCAGCCTTGCCCACTACGGCTCGGCGCCCGACGGCGGGCCCTCTAGGATTGGTGCGGACCGATTCCCGTGAAGTAGCCGGGGGCGTCCGTTCGACGCTGGCTCGGGGTGCAGCGGGCGTGGCCTGCGTCTTCGCGCCGGAAACGGCGGCTTCGGGTTCCTCAAGCGCCGGCGTCGTCCCCTCGGATGGCTTGGCCTCGAACTGCCGAGGCCGTCCCTTGTCTCTACGCCTCTTGCGCTTTAGTTGAGCTTGCCTAGAGGCGATTCTCTTTCCCTTGTCTGCCATCCGTTTCCCCGTTTAGTCGATCATCCAGCCCTGGGATGTGCACGGTCATACTCGGACCGTACGTGCTCGCTGGTCAGATGAGTATAAATCTGCGTCGTCGTTATGCTGGCGTGCCCCAAGAGCTCCTGAACGTGCCTTAAGGGCGCTCCCCCGTGCAGTAGGTGAGTCGCAAAGCTGTGCCTTAACGTGTGAGGAGTTAGCTTCTTGCCGATCCCTGCCTGCATGGACCTACCCCTGAGTATAAGCCAAAAGCCTTGCCGAGTTAGCCTTCTACCTCTGGAACTCAGGAACAGCGCCCGGCCGGCCCCCTTGCCCGCAAGCTTTGGCCGAGCTGCGTTCAGATATGCGGCCACGGATTCAACAGCGCTCGGATGCAGGGGAACCAGTCTCTCCTTACCTCCCTTGCCGAAAGCCAATACGCTGCCCATCTCAAGGTCCACGTGTTCGATGTCCAGGCCTACCAACTCGCCAACCCTCAACCCAGCCGCGTACATCAATTCGAGCATAGCCCTGTCCCGAATATCGGTCGCTTCCGGCCCGTCTGGTGTGTCCAATAGGCGGTCGACCTCGTCCTCAGTAAGGGCCGCAGGAAGCGACCTGCCCATACGTGGGGCCGATATGTTCTCGGTTGGATCCTTAGCGATGATGCCTTCGTCTACCAGAAATCCGAAGAACGAACGCATTGAGGCTATCTTTCTAGCACGGGTCTTCTCCCCGTAGCCCCGATCGCCAAGTTGCAGCACATAGGCCGTGACGGCCGACTCATCTACCTCAACCCAACGCACGGGTGCGCCACCATCCGCGGTTAGCGTGAGGTGTTCACGCCGGAGAAAGTTGGCGAGTTGAGAGAGATCCAGCCGGTAGGCGGACAGCGTGTTGGTAGAGACACCGCGCTCGACCCGCAGGTGCGAGAGAAAAGAGTCCACCTCATCGCGGGCCGTCGCATCTATCTTTGACATCGTGATGACTTGATTCTCTGTGACGAATCTCGCGACGCAGAGTCCCCTGCAGGCGTCCAAATCGCGAGTTTCAGTCGGAGAATTCTGGCCAAAAGTGGATATGCGCAGTAGGGTAAGTCGCCTTCTCCGGCAGGTTTGGGACCGCGTATGAGGTGGCACGCGCCGCTTGTTTGACAGGGTCTTGCCCGAACCATAGAATCGGCGTGGCCACGCCCTTGGGCCGACTTGAAACAGGTTTCACGAATCGCCTTGTCACCTAGCAGTTGGGGTACGCTTAACCCTCTTTGATTGAGATACCTATAGGCCCCAACCTCATCGATTTTCACGCGGGCACCAATTGGGTGGTCGCCTGGCACGGAGCCTTCAGCTTCATAGGGGTGGTTACAGCCGTTTATTTGGTGGCGAGATGGGCACCTCTGCGCGGCATCAGCTCTGACCTCATATATTCGACGGCCCTGTGGGCCGTGCTGGGAGGCTTCATCGGCGCTCGCCTCGTCCACGTCATTGACCATTGGGACTTCTACGGCAGCAATCCCGGCCAGATTGTAGCCATCTGGACAGGCGGAATCGGGGTTTGGGGCGGGATCATAGGCGGCTTTTTCGGCGGGTTGGCCTATGTCGCAGTCACCCGGGTTCCGAAATACCAGTGGGGGATCATGATGGACCTCACGGCGCCGGCCCTGCTGCTGGCCCAGACGATAGGTCGTCTGGGCGACATCGTAAACGGCGAGCACTGCGCAAGGGCGGCCAGCCATTTTCTGAGCATGACCTGGTCTCACCCAGATTCACTGGCCAGAAGCTGTAACAACGGGCACAGTTCATCTTTCTTCTCCACCGGTGCAGAGCCGGTGATCCTCTACGAAATCATCTGGAACTCGATCGTCCTAGCGATCCTGTGGACGATGCGTGGCAAGCTCAAGCCGGATGGAATGCTGTTCGTCCTGTACATATCGCTCTATGCGATCGGCAGGTTCTCTATCAGCTTCGCGCGGGAGGATCGGATCTGGGCCGCCGGCATGCAGGAGGCCCATTTCATAGCCCTGGTGGTACTCGCTATCGGGGTACCAATGCTGTTCCTAAAGGCCAAGCTGGTCGACAGGACGCCCGAGTTGGAACCGGCCGAGTCTGCACCCAAGGCGAGGGGCACTCGAGCAGCGCGGCGGCGGCGGAAGAGGAGGGTCGACTAGAAGGCGGGCCTGAGATCTACCACCTTCAGTTCAAGGTGCCTCCTACCGTTCCACTCGTTTAGATTGATCGAATAAACAAGGTCAATTGCTGCCCCAAGCTCTGCGAGCTTGGATGACTGGTTGAATGCTATGGCGTTCAGGTGGACACCGTCGGCCACCAGCCAGAGCTTGAGATGGGCTTGGTCCCGACCGACAGTGCGCCCATCCCTGACTTGCACATCCCTAGTCAAGAACGTGGGGACAGGATTGCCCTTTCCAAAAGGAGCCAGGGATGTGATGAACGAGTAGTTGGAGCAGTCGACTTCCCGAAGCTGAAGTTCACAGTCATACTCGATCGGAGTACTCGGCGCCGGGCCTTCGCTCATCTCAGCAACCTTTGCCGGAAATTGGCGGCTGAACTGCTCAAGGTGGCACTCATCGAGCGTGAATCCTGCCGCCTGAAGGTGGCCGCCGACCCGAAGAAACGGAAGACGCGTAGCGCCTATGGCATCTACTACCTTGTATCCCGCTGGACCGCGTGCGCTCGCCCTTACGGCGCCACCCAATAGTGTTGCTGCCACGACCGGACGGCGGTATCTCTCTGAGAGGCGGGAGGCGATCAGGCCCAGCACCCCAGGATGCCAATCTGGACTGTAGACAACCAGAGCGGCCTGACCACCTTGACTGGAGTTCGACACGATCTTCTCGGCGTCCCGGATTCCGCGCTCGGTGATCTTCCTTCTCTGCGAATTGAGGCGCTCGAGCGTCTCGGACAGTTCGTTGGCCTCGGAGGCGTCAGATGTCGTCAACAGGCGCAGGCTCAACACCGGGTCATCCAATCTGCCCGCCGAGTTGAGGCGAGGGATGAGACCGAATGACAGGTCCCTTACCGTTGCAGCAGATAGATCTATGTTTGACCGCCTCGCAAGGGCCTCGATTCCCACGCTCTCCGTGCCGCGCAGGGAGAGCAGGCCGCGACCAACGATGAATCTGTTCTCGCCCGTGATCGGAGCAACGTCGGCGACAGTGCCCAAGGCGGCCAGCTCAAACAAGGACACTGGAAATGGCCTAGACGAACGCGCGTATGCTGCCTGGGCAAGTTTCAGTGCTACGCCGGCCCCAGTAAGGCCGGTGAAGGGGTAACCTTCCTCAAGGCTAGGATTAACGACGGGAATGTCATCGTTCATATGTGTCGACGCCACGTGATGGTCGGTTACCACCACGTCCATGCCCGTAGTTCTCGCGAGGGTCACCTCGGCCACATCCGTCGTCCCGCAATCCACGGTGACCAGCAGACTGGCTCCCGCTGCTGCCAGCCGCCGGACGGCCGTTGCGTGTAGCCCATGCCCTTCGGTCATTCGATTGGGAATGTAAGGAATTGGTCTGCCGCCTAGATCCCGCACCGCCCGGCAAAGGATGGCGGCACCGGTGATGCCGTCGACGTCGAAATCTCCGTAGACTGCCACCGCACATCCATCCGCCGCCGCTCGACTCAGCAGGTCAGCGGCGCGATCCATGTCCGAAAGCAGAAGTGGGTCGTGCAGTAACCGCCCGTCCAACATTAGGAACGGGTCTACATCGCCAACGTGCCTGATACCGCGGTTGTACAACAGAGCTGCCTGGAATTGGGGCAATCCCAGTCCTGCAGCGAATCCGGCAGGAGGCTGCTCCCGCTGCCGCCAAGACCTAGCCGAGCCGAAACCGTCGAATTCGTCCGCGAAAAGCCTTCCTTGCCTCAACACATCGTCCCTGAGGCTGGAAGGACGATGCTACGTGCTCGCGACCTGAAAAACGAGAGAGCTATTGTGACCGCCGAACCCAAACGAGTTGCTGATCGCCGTAGCTATGTCAGCGCGTTTGGCCTTGTGCGGGGTATAGTCGAGGTCGCAGTCGGGGTCCGGATTGTCCAGATTAATGGTCGGGGGTATGAGGCCATCGCCGAGGGCCTGTACGCAGAATGCCGCCTCTAGCGCACCGGAGGCACCCAGAAGATGTCCCGTCATGGACTTCGTAGAGCTTATTGGCACGCGGTAAGCATCCTCCCCGAACACTGCCCTCATTGCCATAGTCTCGTACTTGTCGTTAAGTGGCGTCGAGGTGCCATGGGCGTTTATGTAGTCGATTTCATAGGGCTTGAGGCCGGCTACATCCAGTGCCCGCCGCATCGCTCTGGCGCCGCCCTCGCCTTCGGGCGCCGGCTGGGTAACATGGTATGCATCGGCACTCGAACCGTACCCCACCAACTCCGCAAGGGGCTCTGCACCGCGATCTTCCATGCTTTCCATCGTCTCAAGCACCATCACGGCCGCTCCTTCACCGCAGACGAAACCGTCACGCTTTGCGTCAAAGGGACGAGAGGCCGCCCGCGGATCGTCGTTGCGCGTCGACAACGCATGGCAGGCGTTGAAGCCGGCGATCCCGATCGGGCATATGGACGCCTCAGATCCGCCGGCCAGGATCATATCCAACTGATCACCCTGGAGCATATCGAAAGCCGCACCGATCGAGTCCGCTCCGCTGGCGCAGGCCGAGACTGTCGCTATGCTGGGACCCTTGACGCCCAAGTGCATGGAAACCTGCCCCGAGGCCATGTCCGGGAGCATCATAGGCACAAAGAATGGGGAAACTCGACTGGGCCCTTTGCCGTTAAGGATCTCCAACTGTTCGGAGATCGTGATTATGCCCCCGATACCGGACGCGATCATCACCCCGGTACGCTCTGCATTCCCATTGTCGATGGATACGCCAGCGTCATCCACGGCCTGAATCGCCGCGCCAAGGGCAAACTGGACGAACCTGTCAATCCGCCTTGCCTGCTTGCGGTCTACGAAGTCCGTGGGCTCAAAGTGCTTCACCTCGGCGGCGATCGTGGTCTTGTACCCTTCGGGGTCGAACGCCGTGATAGTTGCGATCCCCGACTCTCCCGCCACCAGCGATTTCCAAGTGGTCTTAGCATCCAAGCCCAGAGGGCTTACCACCCCTAATCCGGTGACGAAAACGCGGTTTGCCATACGGAAGCGATCTCCTGCGATTGAGGCGGGGGCCTTGACCGCCTGGGCCGGTCCGCCTGAACCAAGTTTGAGAAAAGTCCAGGTGGGTGAGATCCTGCACGATTATATCAGTCTCTCAGGCGGGTAGTCATACCCACTTGGCTATAATCGGATGCTGCTTAAACCCCATGAACGAGGAGCGGTTTAGAGGTTGTCCTCCATGCTAGCGCGTCGCCCATCGGTCGCAATAGAGACACACGGCTGCAAGCTAAACCAGGCGGATACCGCGGCACTGGCCGCCCGGTTCAGGTCGGCTGGCTTCGACCTAGTGTCGACCGACCAGCCCGCCGACGTGTATCTGGTCAACTCTTGCACGGTAACCCATACGGCCGACCGGAAGGCGAGGCACTCACTGAGGTTGGCGCGGCGGCGCAACCCTGCGGCAACGATAGTGGCCACCGGCTGCTACGCGGAGCGTGACCCGGCCGCGCTGAACCGGCTCAACGAAGTGGATCTGGTGGCCGGAAACCGCGACAAGGTGGGGCTGGTAGCAAATATATTGGCCCTGCGAGGCGAGGAGGTCTCAACCTGCGGCGCAGGGTCCGACGAGATTCCGCTGTCACCGAGGACCCTGAGGACGCGGGCATTTGTAAAGATCCAGGAAGGGTGCGATCAGGTCTGTGCCTACTGCATAGTCCCAAAGGTGCGTGGCCGGGAGCGTAGCATTCCGGCAGCAATGATCGTCTCGCAGATCCGGCGGCTGGAGGAGGTCGGATACCGCGAGGTGGTGCTCACAGGGACCCAACTTGGCACGTACGGATTCGACCTTCGGTCGCAGGGGCCCACGACCTTGGCAAACCTCCTCACCGAGATCTTGGAGGGAACCGGGATAGATAGGATAAGGGTCTCGTCGCTGCAACCCCAAGAGATCGACGATTCGCTGATCAGGCTCTGGTCAAACGGCCGGCTCTGTCCACATTTTCATTTGCCATTGCAGTCTGGCAGTGACTCGATCCTCAGGCTAATGCGGAGGAGATATACGGCGGCACAGTACGCGCGAGCAGTTGAGATCATCAAGGAGCGCATGCCACAGGCAGGGCTGACGGCCGACGTAATCGCGGGATTCCCTGGCGAGGCCTCGGCGGATCACGCTGAGACATGTCGTTTGATTGAGGAGGGCGGATTCTCGGGGCTGCACGTGTTCCGTTTCTCCAGGCGGCCGGGCACGACAGCTTTCCATTTGGAAGACGATGTTTCGGGAGATGAAAAGTCGGAGCGCGCCGATGAGTTGATCAGGCTCGGTGACAGAGCTGCGGCCAACTTCAGAGAGGGCCTGCTGGGAACCACCAGGCCGGTACTTTGGGAAGAGCGTAGGAACGGGGCGTGGATGGGACTGACGGACAACTACATCAGGGTTCTTGCGGAGTCGAATCAGGACCTGTTCAACAGGATTGGATCCGCCACGTTAGTGGCCCGCGTGGGAAAGCTTGTCAGCGCGAGGGTAGACTCGGTGGCGTCGCCGCGGGCCTGATGGGCGACTCCCCTGCGGCCTACAGATCGACGGGCCTAAGCCCGTAGCGGCCAGCCCGATGTTCGACGTAGCCGGCATGTTGGCCTAGAGCCTGTCCAAAAACTATCATCCAGCCCTTTTCCGTGGCCATCGAGAGGAGTTCTCGCTTGCCAGCCAACGTGTCGTTGGGAGAGTCGTCGAAGGCCGCTATACAGCGGGGAGTCAGGTGAAGTGGGGTGGGTATGAGGTCACCTGCGAAGGCTATCCTCTCGCTTCCCGATTCGATAAGGGCGACTTGGTGGCCAGGCCTAGGCCCGTCGGTGGCCTTGACGGCCACCCCAGGTGCCAACTCCGCGTATCCGTTTACCGCCTCAACCATGTCAGCCTGCTCAAGTGGCAGAAGATCATCCTCGTTATAGAAGGGGGCCGATCGCTCTCCCGGACTGCGCGCGTCCTCCAAGGCTGATACCTGAACGATGTATGTAGCTCTTGGGAAAGTGGGCAGTATCCTTCCCGTGCGGTCCAGCTTGGTGCAACCGCCGGCCCTATCGAACCGGAGGTTTGTCAACACTACCTTGTCGATGTCACGGGCGGTGAGTCCCTGAGCCTTAAGGCCTCGTACGAGCTTATTGCCGCTGAGACCGAAGTCTTCCTTGAGTGAATCCAACCTCTTGGAACCTGCTCCGGTATCGATCAAGATGTTCTGGCCACCGGCGCGTACGAGAAGGCAGTTGAGGGAAAGCCTGACGCGATTGCGCCGGTCGGGTTTCAGATAGCTTTCCCACTGTACCTTGGGAATGGACCCGAACACGCTTCCCCCGTCCATTAACAGGGTGCCGTCACTGATGAAGTTAATTGACAACGTACGGTCGGGTCTCGCTAACTCGCTAAACGGTACGAGGCAGCTCAGCCCGACAGCTCATTCACCGCCGACTCAATGGCTTCCACTGTCATCTCCACATCAGACTCTCCGTGGGCTGTGGACAGGTAAAACTTGCTGTCACCCTTGAAGACTCCACGCTCGCGAAGCAGGCGATTGAATCTCCCGAGTCTTTCCTTGTCGGCCAGCAGCGTGGATCTGTAGTCCACTATGTCATGTTCAGAGAAGAACACATCAAAGAGAACGCCTTCTCCTACGACCCGGGCGGGTATCTCCGATCGGTCAAGACTGTCTTGGAGGGCCCTTTTGACCGCGCCTCCAATACTGTGCATGCGCTCATAGGTACCTGGGCGCCTAAGTATCTCGACCGTAGCCAGACCAGCTACTGCTGCGATCGGATTGCCGCTCAACGTGCCGATCTGTGGCATCCACTCTTCAGGTCTAACGGCCGAAGCATCAAAGTGAGCCATTATTTCCTCTCGCCCCCCGACGGCGGTAAGTGGAAAGCCTCCCGCTACCGCTTTGCCCAAAGAGCACAGGTCGGGTACGACACCGTAGAACTCCTGCGCACCGCCGTAGGCGAACCGGAATGAGGTGACCACTTCGTCGAAGATTAGAGGGATCTCGTACCTCTCGGTCACCTCCCGTAGGCCCTCCAGGAAACCTGGCCTCGGGGGCAGCAAACGTTGGAACGGCTCAACTATCACTCCCCCCAGATCGTCCTGGTAACGCTCGATGATCGCTGATGTTGTCTCGATGTCGTTGAAGGGTGCGATCAGCATCGTCTCGGCGACAGCTGCGGGAATGCCCCCACCGTCCGGCTTCGGGTGGGGGAAATCCAGAGGGTGGCTCGGCATCATGCTCTGGAGGGCATAGTCATTCATGCCATGAAAGCCGCCCTCGAACTTCAGGATCTTGTCGCGGTTGCGGAAGGCTCGGGCGGCCCGCATCGCGTATAGCGTGGCCTCCGTACCGGTGCTACAGAACCGAACTTGATCCACGCATTCCATAGCCTCAACTATCGCCTCGGCCAGCAGGATTGCCGCCTCGTTGTTGGCAAAAAAGGTCGATCCCGACCTGACCTGTTCGCTTACCGCCCTAACCACGTCGGGGTGAGCGTGGCCCGTGATCATCGGTCCGGAACCGAGCAGATAGTCGATGTATTCGTTGCCGGACACGTCCTTGATCCGACTGCCTCGCCCTTCGGCGATCACCACGTCGCCGGCAAGGTTGCCCAATGATCCACTCGGAAGATAGCGCCGAGCCTTTTCCAGCAGCTCGTTCTCTCTAGCGCTTTTCTTCAGTTTGGGCAAATGTGGCCTCCACGTGTTTGTAGACCAACCTAGGAGCGAACTCGAGTGGGTCGGATCAGGCGAGATTATAGCAGAGGGGCAGCCGCTCACCTCGACCGGGTCGAATATAATTCGCCCGCGCCAATGGGTTCGGGGAGTGACCATGGAAATTACCGTTGAGTCGGGAGACATAAGAACGGCGGAGGTGGACGCCGTCGTCGTAAATCTGTTTGAGGGTGTGACCTCACCAGGTGGAGCAACCGGGGCGGTTGACCGGATCTTGGGTGGAGTCATCACCAACCTCATAGACGTGGGCGAGACCAAAGGCAAGCTGGGGGAAATGACCCTCATTCATACCCTCGGGCGCATGCCAACCGGCAGGGTGCTCGTGGTCGGCTTGGGACCAGCCGAAACGTTTGACACGGACGCCGTGCGCTCGATATCGGCTCAAGCCGCCCGATACCTGCGTGCGAGGAACGTCCGAACCGCCGCGACCATCGCCCACGGTTCCGGCATAGGCGGCCTCGATCCGGACGCGAGCGGCAGAGCAATCGCCGAAGGAACCCTTCTTGGTCTGTACCGTTTCGACAAGTACAAGTCGTCTGGCGAACGACCGCCAGAGCTTGACTCCCTCTCGATCGTCGAGTTCGACACCAGTAGGGTCGGAGAACTTCGTACCGGGGCGAGCGAGGGCAAGATCCTAGCCGAGTCGGTGAAGCTGTGCCGCGATCTAGTCAACGAGCCAGCCAACCACATGACGCCTTCGGATCTGGCCGAGGCGGCTCTGGATGTGGCAAAGAGTTCGGATATGGCCTTAGAGGTTCTGGACGAGAGGCAGATGAAAGAACTGGGTATGGGTGCGTTGCTGGGAGTTGCGGCAGGGAGCAAATTGTCCCCTAGGCTCATCGCTATGACCTACACAGGCGATCCTGCCAACCCGGACAATAGTCTCGGCCTGCTGGGTAAGGGCATCACGTTCGATTCGGGGGGGATCTCACTCAAGCCCGCCAGCCGTATGGGGGAGATGAAGGGGGACATGGCAGGTGCGGCGTCCGTCATCGCGGCGATGAAGGCAATTGGAGCACTAGGTCCCAAGTTAAACGTTACCGGCTTGGCGGCCGCGACCGAGAATATGCCCGGCGGAGCGGCGCAGCGGCCTGGAGATGTGGTCAAGGCCATGAATGGAAAGACCATAGAGATTGACAACACCGATGCAGAGGGCAGGCTTGTTCTGGCAGACGCCGCCTGCTACGCGGTGAGTCTGGGTCTAAAGCGCATAGTGGACGTGGCCACCCTGACAGGCGCGATGGAGGTGGCCCTCGGCAAGGTGGCCACCGGGGCATTTGGCAACGACCGTTCCCTTATGGACGCCGTCCTTTCCGCAGGCAACGAGACCGGCGAGAAAGTATGGGAAATGCCAACCTTTGATGAGTATCGAGAGCAATATGAGAGCGACGTGGCGGACTTAAAGAACGTCGGTGGACGTCCTGCCGGTTCCATCACGGGTGCTATGTTCATCGGCGAATTCGTCGGGGAAGCGGCTTGGGTGCATCTGGACATAGCTGGCACCGTCAGGAGCTCAAAGGTGAGGGGCTGGACCACCAAGGGAGCCACTGGCGTGCCAGTTCGCACCCTTGTTCAATTGGCGCAGTCCCTTGCTGCAAATTGACGCGATTCCAAGCCGCAGGTGCTAACCTAGAGGGACAACGCCTCGCGGTGGGCGTGGCCAAGTTGGTTAAGGCGCCAGGTTGTGGCCCTGGAGATCGTGGGTTCAAATCCCATCGTCCACCCCATGCTGTGTAGACGCTTCGTGCGCCCGTAGCTCAACGGACAGAGCGCTTGGCTTCGGACCAAGAGGTTGGGGGTTCGAATCCCTTCGGGCGTGCCCGCGGCTAGCGCCAAGGGCAGACTTCCCCAAAGCTGGCTCGAAAGACCTCACCGCGGCGCACCCTAGGCCATCAATTGGTGATCCTCCACAGACAGAAGATCGGCCTCTCTTAGTAGAGGTTCAGTCCATCTAGAGGAGCGAGATCGACGCGACTCCGGCGACGATCATTGCGATTGCTGCCCCTCTGTGCGCTAGAGATGCACGGTCCAAGGGTTCGGACAATACCTTCAGCATCCCTATGCTTAGAACAATCCCGAAAAGGAACACAAACATCGGCCGCGAGGCCATGACGGTGGTAGCTAAAGACACGGGACCCAACTCGATCGCCAGCGTGGTTAGGTACATGGAGGCGAACGCCAAGCCGGCCTCTGTGAATATGAACAGCAACAGCCCATTGGTGTTGCGAATCAGCATTCCTAGCTGTGGAACGACGCTCGGGCGCCAAGCCAATACAACCATTGCCCCGGCCAGGGTCACGCTCCGAACGGTGTAAAGATTCCACAGGGACATGCCACCATCAAGGGCCAATTTCGACAGGATCGCTCCGGCAGCGAAAAGGGCGCTGGCGGCCAGCACCAGGAAAAACCATCCCCCCAGGACCGGTGGCCCTCCCGCCCTTCGCCGACGCAGCGATATGAGTGCCGCCCCAGCTACGGTGACTATGATCGCCAGCCAGTGCCAGGCGGTCAGCTCTTCGGACAGGAGGCCAACGGCCATGATCGCGACGAACACGGGAGCCGTCTGGTACACGGCCGTCACCAGAGAGGCATCCTGCCGTCGAAGAGTCCAGAACATCAAAACGAGTGACATGCCGAAGGCTGCACCCGACCCGAGGGCCGCCAACCAAAGAGTGATTGGGTAGCCCGGGAAGGCTACGAAGGCCATCGGCACCAGGGCACCAGGCAGTTGCATTAGGCCGGCGAAGAAGATGAAGACCCAGGCCGACGCGACGTGCCTGCCGAGAATCACCTTGTCGAGTATTGTGACGGCGGCGAACCCAATCGCGGCACCTATACTGGCCAAGACCCAATCCATAGCGGGGCAAGAGTATAGAGACGCCGCTCACCGCAATAGGCCCTGCAGTCCCGACTTTCGATCTCTTGGGGTTGCGGGCAACTGGCAAAATGCAATCTGTCGCGCCGACGCGGAGGATTACAGAGAAGTGAGGGTAAGAGATGTTTGTGATAAGAAGGGTCTATCAGGTGAAGCCGGGGATGGCGCGCCGGTACGCAACCGTGCTGCGCCGTGTAGCCGACGCCTATGAAGCTTCAGGTCAACGCTCGAGAACCCAGGTCTACTACAACGACGCTATGGTGCCGGGTGACACCCACCGGGTGTATATTCAGTGGGTGACCGACGTGATCGAATCCCAGTTCAGGGAGGGTAACGTGGTTCCTGCCGCCGTAACAGAGGCCGCACTACCAGGTGATCACATGGTGCTCGACACCTGGATAGAGTTCTATGAACTGATGACCTCATCCAAGATGGTCCAAGACTAGGTCACAAGCGCCTGTCTACAGATCGCTTTTCCTAAAGGTAGCGACCCAAGCTCGCGCACCTTGCTCGTGTATGGCAGTCTCGTACACACCTGCCCTTACGTTCAGGTCTTCCCATCCTCTTGCGAAAGAGCTCCTGAGTTCTGCCTGAGTGACCCTCACAGGTCCCTCTTCCCCGGGCTGCTCCTCGCTCCAGACGATGACGTGTACCAGCCCGCCAGGACGGACCACCGCACGCAGGCACTGTTCATATTTGGCCTTTCCAATCTCGTCAAAGACGTGGAAGAGCCCGGAGTCCAGAACCGTATCGAATGCTTTCCTGGGAAACGGTAGGCTCCTAACGTCACAGACGGCAAATTCGACTGACTGGACCCGGGCCGCAGCCTTGCACCTCGCGATTTGTATGGCTCTAAGCGCCAGATCGACGCCAATTACCGTGAGGCCACATCTCGCCAAATGGATCGCGTTTTCGCCGGTTCCACATCCCGCGTCGAGCACTAGGCCGCCAATCTTCCCGGCCTTGGCCAGTGCTACAACCTCGGGTTGGGGTCTGCCGGTTTCCCACAGGGCCGTACCTCCAACATACGCGTCCTGAAAAAAGGTCAACTCAATCTCCGCAAACTTATAGCTCGCCGGATGGCCCGCTTCATTGTGTATTCACAGGGTCCACTCTCCGAAACGGCGATCAAGAGAGACGGTAGCGCAGCCGATATGGGCGGGCGTACTCCTAGACAGGGGCAAGGCACCTAGGTGCGATCTTGGCCGGTCGTGGCCATACCCACAGCCTCAGACCTCGTCCATCCCGACCCTGTCGAAGGAATACAAATCTCTCGCAGCTTGTGCAATTTCGGGCCATCCCGGGACTTAAAGACCCTGTACCGCCAATTTCTCGAACTCGAGTTGATCGGTCGCTCCGCAGGACACCCGACCACCGAATACGCTAGGGGAACTGCCCCGAGCGGGCATGGCCGGATCGCCGTGACAGGGCAAATGAACCTATACTAAACACAAATAAAACCCTTAGTCGCCAACCGGTTCGCGGAAGGGTAGGGCGGCGGCCGGATTGTCGACGAGAATCGCGTTGACCTGGCTTTCGGTGAAACCGCGATATCTCATTCTGGGCACGATGCGCGCCAACAAGTAGAAGTAGCCGTGGCCCCCGTACTTGAGTAACCGATCCTTGGTGCATATGTCGTGCGCGACGACTACCCGGTCGCCGTAACCTTGCTCGATGGTCCAGGCGATATCTGCGATGCGCTGGCCATCATGGGGCATGTCGATGGCCGGGTTAGCCCAATAGTAGTGCTGCTCGCGGCCGAACAGATCCCACTCAAGATAGACGCCGCTTTCGGCAAGCGACCTCAGAGTCGACTTGTCAAAGACGGTGCGATCAAGGTGACCAATGATGGTGTGGGTAAGGTCGGTGCCGACCTCGTCGAGCACCTCTACTACTTCAAGAGGAGCTGTCTCATCCCGGCCGGGATGAATGAGAAGCGGTGCACCGGTAACCGCCTGGGCTCGGCCGGCGGCTCGCAGAACCTTGCGCTCATTGTCGGTCAGTGGCCATGAGCAGCCGATTTCTCCAATCAGTCCGGCCCTTATCCCCGTCTCGTCCACGCCCTCTGAAAGGTCCCCGATGATCTCCTCCACTATGTCGTCTTCATGGCGGGATGCCATATCCTTGGGATGCGCCGCGTCGACATAGTGGCCAGCTCCCATCACGATATTCAGGCCCGTAGCATGGGAGACGGCGGTTAGATTGATTGGGTCGCGTCCGATGTCGGGGTTGGTTGCATCGACTAAGGTTCCTCCACCCCGACGCTTGTAGTGGGCGGCTTCTGCTATCGCGACGTCCAAGTCTGACAGCCTGCCTGTGTCGCGGTTGGGCACAAAGTGGTGCCTTACGAGGCCAACGTTGTCCATCGAGAGCGGCTCATCGTAAATGTCGTGCCATCCCGCTCCGACCGGTCTGTCAGGTAGGACTCCCGTCAAGTCTATAAACAGATGCTCGTGGGTCAGGGTGACGCCCAGCGATTCGGGATCGATGGGCCCCAGCACAGTCTGGACTTTTCCTACCGGCAAGCTCGTCATACAGTCCGCCTCCGCTCTCTTGATTGACTGGAACACATCGCGGGCCAACGCCCGAATGGCCTAAGCAATGGGGCCACGCGCACCGTCATCTACACGGCGTACCCATTTGACTAGTCTGATTGCCGCAGGTCAAATGACGGAGGTGCACCCGCTTGGCCAAGGCATCCAGAAGCTCCGACAATGCCCCGGACGCGAGATGCCCGGCGACCGGCCAGAAATGCTTGCACTGCGGCACGCCCTCTCAGCCACGGGGGCCGACACTTCCGCTTGGCACACGGGCTAAGGTCCGAAGAGTCATGCGGGCGTGTAGGCGACGCCAAGCGCACCCGGACCGATGTGGGTGCCCATGACGGCACTGAACTCGGCAACGTAGATCTCGCGGCAGTCGATGGTATCCGACAGCACGCCCTCCACCCGCGCCGCTTCTTCTGGTGCTTCAGCGTGCATCACGCAGACGGTGACAGCTCTATCAGCGACTCCCGCGGCCACCATACTTAGCAGGCGCCTGCGCGCGGATCGCAGGGTTCTCGAGGGCATCTTTCGGCTGATACGGCCGTTTGCCAACTCGAAGATAGGCTTGATGGACAGCAGGGAGGCCCCGGCATGAGCGATTCCTGGCACCCTGCCGCCTCTCCACAAGTAGTACATCGTATCGACGTAGGCGACCAAGCGGACTCCCGAGGCCGCCTCCCGGGCAACTGACTCCACCTCAGGGAGCGTGGCACCGCTCGCTGCCGATCGCTGCGCAGCAAGGGTCACAAGACCCTCTCCTCCAGCTGCGCTACCACAGTCGAGCACCGAGACCTCGAGTCCGGGATGCCGTTCTCGGGCTAACTCGGCGGCCAACACGGCCGAGTCGTAGGCGGTGCTGAACCTTCGGGAAACGGTAATGCACAGTGCGGCGTTGGCTCGCTGCGCGGCCTGCGCCAAGGCCTCGTAGAACGCCTGAGGCGAAGGGGCCGCAGTGGTCGGAGTGGCCGAGCCATCAGAAATCATTCGGTAGAGTTGCACCGGCGTGAGGTCAACGCCGTCTCTATAGGTCTGACTGCCGATCAAGACCACCATGGGAACCAAGATAGGCGCGTCGGCGCCCCGATCGAGGGGTAAGGAGGCAGCGCTGTCAACTACGACAGCAACGTGCTCGTCCGCCGTTATCGGGTCAGGGACCTGATGCTCTTTCGGGCGGCGCGGGCTATCTCGGTAGGGCTCGTGCCGAACAGGGCGGGCGCAAACAGCACGATTAGCGAAAGTGCGGCAAAGCCGAAGACCGCCATTTGGCCAACGCCGCCCTGGTAGCTGACCCATGCGAGCACCACCATAGAAGGAGCCGTAATTGCCAGCAGGGCGACCCTTACCGCTCGCCGACCAACCCGGAAGAATACGGCGGTAGCTATCGCAAGTATCAGGAATACGATTGCTGCGCTGCTGTCTACCTCCTGAAGAGACCGGCCGACGCGTTCGCCCGACGTGGCGAACAGTTCTTCGTTGTCATAAAAGTACAGAAACCAGTAGGCGAGAAACGGTATCGGCAGCACCGTGAGGGAGGCCATAAGCCAGTCCTTACGGGCAACCCGCGATACGATTCGAATCACGATCCACAAAGATATGCCTATGTACAGGAGGGAGCCGAAGTAGATCGGTATCCCGAATGGCAGGGTACCGGTGGTGATAATTCCCCACGCCCCGTAGCCGACCGCGCTCATGGCCAGTCCCCAGGAAATGAGGGGAACCATCAGGCAGTACCCCAGCCAAGGGAACGTCCAAGTTGGTCGTCCGGCCCGCCAACCCAGGACGCTGATGATCAGGGCTATCCCCAGCAAGAGAGACACCCAGACGGGAGCGGTCCAGATGTGGAGCGCAAACATCAGAGACAACAGTACATGGGGGAGGGCTGCCAGACCGGCGTGGTACCAGGACCGCCGGCTGTGTACCTCGTAAAGGCCACTGGCGATCGTCCGCGACTCCCCCATCTCCTGCATCGCCTGCCTGAGCGCCTCGTCTATGGAAACACCCGTGTCCGCCAACTCTTGCGCGCGGTCTTCTATGTGGCTCTGCAGCTCCCGCAGGATCTCGCCCTTTTGGGAGGGCTCCAGATGCAGGTGCTCACTGAGCTCTGCAAGATAGCCACGAATGGGGTGAGACATCGAGCCGTTGGGTCTCCCTTGACTCGCTATCCGGAGCTTGATCGGGCGACAGAGTTAACGGCCCGACTGAACTGGTTCCACTCCTTGAGCATCGATTCCAGGCGTTTCTGGCCCTTGGCGGTGATGTAGTAGTAACGCCTGTTTTGACCGCTGGGCGACGTGTCCCAACGGCCCTCGACCAGATCCTCTTTCTCCAGCCGGTGGAGAGCGGGGTAAAGAGTGCCTTCTTTCAGGCGAAAATAGCCGCTGGATCTGTCCTCGATCTCCTTGACGACCTGATAGCCGTACATCGGCTCACCGGCCAAGAGAGAAAGTAGGAGCGTCTCGGTGCTTCCCTTTAGGAGTTCGCGACGGTACAAGGCCCTTGACTCTTATTCATAGTTTTTCGACTGCTGCGCATCACAATGCCCAATGCCGAGCTGGTCGCGCTAATCTGTGCTTCACCACGTTGTCTAACATAAGCGCCGATTGTCCGTCAATGATCGGCCCGAATGTCCAGTTCGCATGTACTGGACATTCAAGACGTCATGTAGAATTAGCCGGTGGCCGGGTACAGCTAGGAACGCCTATGGCTCCACAACAAAACCGGCACGAGTCAAGTCAAAGATCAGGACAAGTGATGACGGAACGTAGCGAGATTGGGGCATTCTCAAGGTTGCCCGGAATGCGAACCTTCCTGCCCGAGGCAAGTAGGAGCGCTCTTGCGGCCTCGGATAGGGCGCTGTCATTCCTCTCGGTGGCCGGGTTCCAGCGAGTAGACACCCCCATACTGGAGGACTCCGACCTGTTCGCCCGCAAGGGCGGAGGAGGAATGACAGGCTTGCTATACACCTTTAGCGAGCCAGATGGCAGGAGGCTGAGCCTGCGACCAGAATTCACGACCTCCATCATCCGCATGTACGTGGAAAGTGACGGACTCTCCCTGCCTGTGCGATGGAGCTATGCAGGCCCCGTCTTCCGGTATGACAGGGCCGGGGGCGGACGCTGCCGCCAGTTCATACAAGTCGGAGCGGAGGTCATAGGGGACTGTTCTTCGAAGGTGGACGCTGAGGTCATCACCACGGCGATCGAGGGTCTGTGCCGTCTTGGCGTACCCAGCGCCTCCGTAAGGCTGGGCCATATGGAGACCTTGTCGCGCTTGTTCGCCGCTTTCGAGCTATCGGATTCTGCCCGCAGGTTCGTAACGGGCAACCTCGGTGGCCTAAAGCGCGGTCAGATGACTGCTAAGCGGCTCCTAGGAAGGGCCAAGGAAGCCGGCCTAGTCAACGAGGAGACCGCATCGATTGATGGTTGGAGTGCAAAGCGCGCACGCGAGGCACTGCAGCATCTGATCTTGGAGGAGGGGGCCCGGGAACCGATGGGCAGGCGTACCGCCGAGGAGATTATGGCCCGTCTGGAGAGGAAGAGCAGCCAGTCTAGGGATCCCATCGAAATGGGCAGGGCGTTGGATCTGGCCTCGCGGCTGGCGGAGTTGGAAGGACCGGCATCGACCACCTTAACGGAGGCTAGGGCCTTGGCCGCCCGGTCCGGGGCGAGGAAGGACGCTTTGGACCCCCTCGAAGAGCTGGTAGAGGCCCTGGCCGAGTCGGGAATGGGGACAGATACGCTTGTCGTAGACATGGGCATGGCGAGGGGAATGGCCTACTACACGGGAGCGCTATTCGATCTGGCAGCGGGGCAGGGGACTGGTACGTTGGGCGGCGGCGGCCGGTACGACGGGCTGGTCCAGACTCTTGGCGGGCCAAGGGTGTCAGCGCTGGGCTTTGCCTACGACATGGAGGCGGTCTCCGTGGCCGCCCGTTCAATCTAAGATGTTACGGCTCGGCATACCCAGCGACGGCGCGCTGCACGAGTCGTCGATGCGTTTCATGGCAGCCTGCGGCCTTGCGATTGCCCGTCCCAACCCACGCAGCTACACGGGGCAGATCCGAGCGCTGGCTAACGCGGTCGTGCACTTTCAACGAGCGTCCGACATCACGGGTAAGGTGGAAGAGGGAAGCATCGACGCGGGGATCGTCGGCTTCGACAAATATTCGGAGAGCCGACGTGGGGGGGACGAGGCGGCGCTGATATTTGATGAACTAGGCTTTGGAGGCTGCTCGCTGGTCCTCGCCGTGCCGGAGGCATGGGTAGACGTCTCGTCCGTCGCCGATCTCGCGGAGGTGTCCGCGGACTTTCGCGCTGTGGCCAAGGACATGAAGGTGGCGACCAAGTTCCCCAAACTCGTTGAGCAATTCCTGCTGAACATGGGAGTCGACTACTTCTCGCTCGTATCGACGAGCGGCGCATTGGAGGCGGCGCCGGTAATGGGCTACGCGGACATGATCGCCGACATCACCTCGTCGGGCACGACCCTTAAGGAGAACCGACTCAAGACGGTGCAGGGTGGCACCATCCTAAAATCCCAGGCTTGCCTGATCGTTAACCCAATCTCGGTGGCAGGCAATCCCGACAGGCTCTCGGCAGTGCGATCGTTGATCGACATGATTGAAGGCCATCTACAGGCCCAGGGCCTTTATACGGTCACCGCGGACGTGCTTGGCGAGAGCGAGGAGAAGGTCGCACGCAGGCTGCTCGATAGCCAGTATCTGGCGGGCTTGAGAGGACCCACCATTTCTCGCGTATACACCGACGACGGAGACCGACTCTTCACCGTGACGGTAGTCGTGGGGCGCGATAAGCTCCTGGAGGCGGTGGCTTACCTGCGGGGGCTCGGCGGGGGCAGCGTCAGCGTGCTGGGCACCGACTATGTCTTCCACGGGGAGTCAGAGGCACGCAGGCGGCTGGAGGCCAGCACGACAAAAGGTCAGCATTAGACTGGTGCCCAATCTTCCGACCCACATTGAGGTCGCCTGGCGAGCCGCAGGCGCGATTCAAGACCCCCGCATCACAGAGAATCTGGGCTGTTATCTGTTGGGCGCGACAGCGCCAGATGTTCGCATAATCACCAAGCGGCCTAGGACCGAGACTCACTTCTTTGAGCTTGAATCTGGGCAGGCCGGTGACGGCTTCTGCGGTCTCTTGACTTCCTATCCGGAGTTGACTTCACCTTCTTCAGATGCCCAAGCCGCCTTTGTCGCCGGATACATCACCCATCTTGTAGCAGACGAGACATGGATTACTTCAATGTACCGGCGCTACTTCGACGGCACAGGGAAGTTCGATTCGAACGTCGCCGCACAGCTGTTCGACAGGGCCGCGCAACTCAGTCTAGACAGGGCTAGCGAGCACCGAGTTAGGTCACTGCTCAGCGCGTTGGATGAACTCGAGGGCGGCTTGGCCGCCGGGCCGCTTCAGGCCGGCACTCTGTCGGAGTGGCGAGTATGGGTGCTGGACTTTCTGGCCGACGCTCGCCCTTATTCATGGCAGAGGCTACGCCACATGGCAGGCCGAATCTCGGGCCATGACCCCGAGCACCCAGTGCACCAACTGGCGGAACGATTCTTGGCCGATGTGCGCGGCGGGTTGCGGGAATTGTTCGACCGAGTTCCAGAGACGGAACTCGAACGTTACTTGGAGGTGACTGTGGACAACCTGATCCGCTCGGTGACCGGATACCTGCATCCCGGGGACCGGGGCGTACAGGTCAGAGAAACGACCGGGCCCGGGATTCACCGCGACCGGAGTTCAGCGAATTGAGGACCGTTCAAGGCATGGCAGAGGCTCGCCGTGTTCTGCTCGAGAGCCGCGGACTGGACCTGGAGTCCGTGCCTGAGTCCATCTCCCGAGAAATTGCGGACATGTTCGGCGAGCCTCTAACTCCGGTTCAGGTGGTGGATCGCATAGTCTCCCGGGTAAGGCGCGAGGGGGACCGGGCAGTGCGCCATTTGTCGGAGATACTAGACGGTCGGACTCCCGACAAGTTCGAAGTCCCTGAATCGGAAATCCGTGCGGCCGCCGACGCAGCACCTGTCGAGCTGATGGAAGCCCTCCGTACCGCCGCCGAGCGGGTCGAGAGCTTCCACAAGATGTCTCTGCCGACCGGGTGGCGTGATTCGGAGGAGGGCTATGGCTCTCTGATAAGGGCAATCGAGCGAGTTGGAATCTACGTTCCGGGCGGCACGGCGCCCTATCCATCAACCGTGTTGATGACGGCGATACCTGCCAAGGTCGCCGGAGTAGAGCAAATAGCCATTTGCACCCCCGCCGCGCGTGGGTCGGATCTGCCGGACCCTACGGTCTTAGCGGCCTCTCAGGTAGCGGGCGTTCAACGGGTTTTTGCTGTCGGCGGAGCCCAGGCCGTAGCGGCCCTAGCCTACGGTACGGAGACGATTCCTAGAGTAGACATGATCTGCGGACCCGGGAATTTGTTTGTTGCGTTGGCCAAGCGCCGTGTATATGGCGATGTCGGTATCGACGGCCTGTACGGACCTACAGAGACACTCATAATGGCCGACGAATCGGCGAACGCGACACTTTGCGCGGTCGACCTGCTGGCCCAAGCCGAGCACGATGAGATGGCGACCCCTGTGTTGGTCACGACGTCGGCGAGCCTAGCGGCTAGGGTGGCAGGGGAATGGAGAACCAGAGTTCAGCGCCTCGACAGGGGCGCGACCGCCACTGCAGCAATGGAGAATCGCGGCACGATAGCGCTCGTCGAGACCTTGGACGAGGCGGTCGAGTTGTGCAACGCCTTTGCACCCGAGCACGCCTCTCTGTCGGTTGTGGATCCGGAGTCCGTACTGCCGATGCTTAGGAATGTGGGAATGGTGTTCGTCGGCGAACATTCGCACGAGGTCCTTGGAGACTACGCGGCCGGCCCCAGTCACGTCATGCCCACAGCCGGAACAGCACGTTTCGCCTCGGGTCTCGGGGTGCACTCGTTCATAAAACATGTCCCCGTGGTGGCTATGGAACCCGAAAAATCGTCTGAACTGGGCCTGATTGCCTCTATAATCGGAAGAGCCGAGGGACTCACCGCCCATGCAGAGGCAGCGGAGGTGCGTCAAGAACTATAGCGGCGTGATCAGACGATGGATCCTTGGAGATGAGTGTCAGAAAGCTAATACGGCAACACCTCGTATCCGTCCAAACGTATGATCCGGTCGACCCACCCGAGCTGTTGGCCCAGAGAGCCGGTATACCCGAGGATCAGATCGTAAAGCTCAACGGCAACGAGAACCCAAAGCCGCCGCCTGAGAGCGTGCGGGAGGCGGTGGCCTCGGCGCCCTTCAACCTGTATCCGGACCCGCTCCAGCGCAGGGTCCGGTCGGCCCTAGCCGAATACACGGGATTGGGGGAAGAAAACATAATCGCCGGGGCGGGCAGCGATGAACTGATCGACCTTCTGTTCCGCCTGTTTATCTCCCCGGGGGATAACATCCTCGACTGCGATCCGACTTTCGCGATGTACGGCTTCTGCGCACGGGTTGCCGGTGGTACCGTGCAGTTGGCACAGCGGGACGAGCTATTTGATATCGACGTTGACGCGGTGAGAGAGGCCATCGACGAGCGTACCAAGATCATATTCGTCAGCTCGCCGAACAACCCCACCGGAAATCTGGCAACCACGGAGCAAGTCGTTCCGCTCTTAGAGACCGGCCTGATTGTCGTGGTCGATGAAGCCTACTTCGAGTTCTGCAACGCAACGGCAGCAGCCATGATTCCCGATTACGACAACTTGGTCGTGCTGCGCTCCATGAGCAAGTGGGGAGGGCTGGCCGGGCTGCGAGTCGGGTACGGGATGATGAGCCAGGACCTCGTGCAGCACGTTATCGACGTGAAATCCCCTTACAACCTTAGCGTGACCTCGGAGGCGGCGCTGGTCGCCTCCCTCAAGGAAGCGCCAAGGCTGATGAAGGAGGTGCAGCGCATCGTTGAAGAGCGTGGGCGGATGTTCGATCTACTATCGACAATACCGGGTGTCACGCCTTGGCCATCGGCTGGGAACTTCATCCTATGCCAGTTCGAGCCCGGGCGGGCGGCGGAGGTTTACGACGGACTGGCCCGGCGCGGCATCTTCGTACGCAAATTCGGATCAAAGCGCCTCCAAGACCATTTCCGGGTCTCTGTAGGCACCTCCAATCAGACTGATCGGCTAATCGACGCACTCAAGGAGATTGCTTAAGACAGTGGCATCACGGGTTTCGGTACAGCGCCGGGAGACGGGTGAGACACAGGTCTCAATAAGGCTGGACCTAGACGGAACGGGTAGGTACGAGCTCGATACGGGCAACGGTATGTTCGACCACCTGCTCGCCCAGCTTTCCCGCCATGGGTTGATGGACCTGACTGTCAAGGCCAGAGGGGACATCGAGGTGGGCTGGCACCACCTAGCGGAGGACACGGGCCTAGTTCTCGGGCGGGCGATGCGAGAGGCCGTAGGAGACGGAGTTGGGATCGTGCGCATGGCCCACTCATACGCCCCTCTAGACGAGGCGCTTGCACGGGCGGTAGTAGATTTTTCCGGACGCGGATACTCCGTACTTGAGCTTAAATTGGGCGATAGCGACCTTGGCGGCCTATCCGGCGATCTGGTGCGCCATTTCCTAGAGAGCCTGGCGAGGGAGGGTGGTTTCAACCTGCACATTCAAGTACTCGCCGGCAGAAACAACCACCACAAGGCGGAGGCGGCCTTTAAGGCCACGGCCCGCGCCCTTCGCGCTGCGCTGACCACGGATGAGCGCCTAGGCAGCCGAGTCCCCAGCACCAAGGGCACGATTAGCGGCTAGTTTTTGGCAGGCCTTCCTCGGGAATGTTCAAGCAACAGCGTGACGGTTGCCGTTACACCCTCTTCTTTTGAACCAGCAATCCCATTCCGTGAGATAGCCTGCCTATGCGCAGCACTCCAGATTGGCCGGGAGCCTAGCTGCCACCATCGAAAGGACTGGCTCCGGACCATCGACCTTCGAGTCCAATTCCCTCCTTAAACCGCCCGCGGGCGATCTAAGACGTCTCAACCTCCTCCAGTTCGAAACGGTACTGCTCGACAACTGGATTGGCTAACAGCCTGTCGCACATCTCTTTGACCTTGCCGGAGGCGGTCGCCTCATCCTCCTCGTCGAACCTGATCTCCATGTACTTGCCAGCACGCACACTGTCGACCGAGGCGAAGCCGAGCAGATGGAGGCCACCGCGTATCGTAAGGCCCTGGGGGTCGTTAACGGTGGGCTTGAGGGTTACGTAGACGCGCGCCACAAATGTTGACATGGAAGGGACTAGTACGGCCTCCTGCGGCGGTCTGGGGCGCTAAGGCGTAAACCACTCGGGCGCGTTGGCCGAGCTTTCGTGAGCCGCTATGAATTCTCTGATGCGCTGTTCGTCGTACTCGTCGAACGTATCAAGGTAATTCCACGCCGTAAGAGCTATGCTGCTGCTCATGCCAGAGTAGGGCGACAGTATCACCTTGCGCCCGAGCCTAGCTGATTCGACGAGGCTCTTGACCAGCTCCGAACAGCCCTCGGGGCAATTGTAGTGAATCCCTATGCCGCCGTGCTCGAGGTTATGGATCAGTATCTCGTCCTGTATCTCCTCGTCGTAGATGCCCCACGGAGCGGGGGCGGGCAGGGCGGCACCGCTGCCAAGTGCTACCCCGTGACTGGTGCTGTAATGCCACCCAGAAGTGGCGGGCTGGCTGTTGTAAGGCGGGTGAGAATCGCCGGGACTGATATGGTCTCTACCCTGGTCGGCGATCCGGACTCCCGGAATCTGTCCACCTGCGTCAGCGGGGTTGTTGCCATCGCCCTGCCGGCCAAATGGCAGGCCCGGAAGGAACAGCGAGACGATGAATGCGGCGGCGACAAGTATCGCCACGCCTCCACCGCCATATCGGAGCCACCTGCGGCGGGAGGCCCGTCTGGCTCGCCTGGCTGCCCGGGTCTGGGTAGGGGTCAGTCTCCTGCGTCTGGGTTCAGAGTTCGTTGTCATCCACTAGGCCAACGGAAAGAGGGGATGGGGAGATTGTACAAAATTTCACGGTAATCACCGGAGCGGGGAATTGGTAAGCATCTCGTGAACCCGCACGTACCTATCCCGGGTCTTATCGACTATGTCATCGGGAAGCTCGGGAGCCGGCGGTTCATGGTCCCATCCGTGCTCATCTAGCCAGTCCCTAACGAATTGCTTGTCGAAGTTATGCAGCGGCCGGCCGGGGGCGTAGTGCTCCGCGTCCCAGAACCTGCTCGAATCGGGAGTGAGCAGCTCGTCGATCAGGCAGATCTGGCCATCGATGAGGCCGAACTCCATCTTCGTGTCGGCGATAAGGATACCTCGTTCTACAGCGAACTCGCGACAGAACTCATAGACCTCGACCGACCTTTCGGTCAAGGCGATGGTATTGTCGGCACCGACCATGTCCGCCATCTGGGAAATGGTCATGGGCTCGTCGTGTCCCCCCTCGGTCTTGGTTGTCGGAGTAAACAGTGGCTCGGGAAAGCGGTCGCCCTTTCGAAGGCCAGCCGGCATCTTTCGCCCGCCCACGGTTCCCCGCCTTCTGTATTCGGTCCACGCCGAACCTGTTATGTAACCGCGTACGATACACTCGACGTCGAAGCGGTCAGCCCTCCTGACCACCAGCGATCGCCTGGCCACTTCGGCATCTACGTCAATGGCGGCGTCCGGCCCGAAGTCCACCAAGTGGTTGGGGACCAGATGGCCGGTGCGTTCGAACCAGAACGCTGACAGCTGCGCCAGCACCGCCCCCTTGTCGGGAATACCACTGGGGAGCACTATGTCGAAGGCCGAAATGCGGTCTGAAGCGACCATCAGCAAACGGTCACCTTCCAGGTCATAGGTATCTCGCACCTTGCCCGAGTAGACGCGATTCGGAAGATCTGTCGCGATTATCGTCGGCATTTCGCCTCTTAGCGACTAAGCGTACGCGGCACTTTACACACGGAGACTAGACGAGCCCGGCTCTTTCAAAATTCTCGTCAACATGACGCACATAGCTGTGGAAATCAAATAACCGCTTGATCTCATCGAGAGCGATGCGGTCCCTGATCTGTGGCTCGGCCACCGCCAATTCCCTTAGTTCCAAGCCCTCATCGAGCGCCCGTTGCGATATGCGCTGAACAATCCTATAGGCCTCATCGCGCCCGGCTCCGGCCTCTACCATTGCCAAAAGCAGCTTCTGCGAAAAGACCACGCCCCGGGAACCGTCCAGGTTAGCCTTCATCCGATCCGTATGCACCGTCATGCCGGACACAACCCCTGTGAACAGATCCAGAATGTAGTCGAGGACGATGCAGGAGTCGGGGAGTATCAGCCTCTCAGCAGACGAATGGCTGATGTCACGCTCTCCCCAAAGAGCTACGTTCTCCAGCGCAGTCACTGCGTAGCCACGGACGAGACGGGCAAGGCCACAGATCCGCTCAGTTAGCTCAGGGTTACGCTTGTGAGGCATCGATGACGAGCCCGTCTGCGCGGAGCCGAAAGGCTCTTCCACCTCACGTATCTCTGTCCTTTGCAGACTCCTTATCTCGGTCGAGAATTTCTCGAGCGAAGATGCTATCTGAGCCATGGTAACGACGAACTGGGCATGACGGTCTCTCTGAATGACCTGGTTGGAGAATCGGGCCGCAGACAATCCGAGGCGTTCGCACACCCGGGCCTCCACCGAGGGAGGTACCGAGGCGTGAGTGCCCACAGGTCCCGACAGCTTGCCCACCGATACGATCTCCTTGCAAGCAGCAAGCCTCTGTCGATGCCGCAGCATCTCATCCCACCAGACCGCCAACTTCAGGCCGAAGGTGATCGGCTCTGCATGTACTCCGTGTGTGCGACCCATCATCAGCGTATGCCTGTACCGTATAGCGCTATCCCGCAATACAGCGATAAGGCGCTCCACCTCTTGCCCGAGGAGGCCAGCGGAGTCCCTCAACTGCATCCCTGTCGCGGTGTCCCAAACGTCAGATGTCGTTAGCCCATGGTGCAGCCACCGACCTTCCTGACCCATCATCTCCGTTACCGAGGTCAGAAAAGCGGTCATCGGGTGCTTGGTCTGCTCTAGGATCTCGTTCAGTCGATCGATGTCGTAGGTGGCGGTCCTTATCTTTACCAAGTCCGACTCGGGTATCAGCCCCTCTACCGACCACGCCTCGGCGACAGCGATTTCGATCTGGAGCCAGCGGTCGTAGGATGCCTGCTGGGTCCAAAGTCCCCCCATTCCGGGACGGGTGTAACGAGGTATCAAGTACCGTCCCCTGAGGCCCTTACGATGCTCGTCGCCGTTGCGAGCTCGCCGGCTACCGGTGGCGACGTCCGCCAATTGCCGGAAAGCGCCGCGGAGTCTGTTACACCGGCGGCTACCAACCTTTTCCCACGATCCCTCGCTGAAGGGGTGTGATGACCGGGCATCACCAGCGCCTCGTGTTCGATTCCCGCCTGGCCGAGGACTTCCAAGGTCCCCTCTACTGCGGGTCTGTCAAAGTCGCTACAAAGGATTTCCGCATCCTGTGACATGTCAATTCTCCGTCTCGTAGCCGACCATTCCTAAATGCCTGATGCTATGTCGCCTCTGTGAAAGGCACCGTCGAATGCTATGGCGGCGATCCCTTGGTACGCTGTCCGCCTCGCCGATCCGACAGTTTCGCCAAGGGCCGAAACCGCCATCACGCGGCCCCCCGATGTGCGGACAACTCCATCTGATCGGGCCGTACCGGCGTGGAACACGGTCACATCGGGGGGTACGGCATCGAGTCCCGTGATTGGCTTACCCGTTTCGTAGGCATCGGGATAGCCGCCTGACGCCAAGACCACCGCGACGCAGGCTCGAGCGTCCCATTCTAGATCGAGGTTCCTGATGTCACCCGCCGCGGTCTGCTCAAGGGCGCCGAGCAGATCGCTCTTCATGCGCGGCAGGATGACCTGGGTCTCGGGGTCTCCGAAGCGAGCGTTGAATTCCAAGACCTTAGGCCCGGCGGCGGTCAATTTGAGGCCCGCGTAGAGGACGCCCACGTAAGGGCATCCCTCCTCCGCGAGACCGGAGACGACCGGCTCGAACACCGTTGTCTTGACCTCCATCTCCATATCTCCGTCCCAGATGGGCGGTGGCGAAAAGCTGCCCATCCCGCCCGTATTGGGACCTTGGTCGCCATCGTTCGCACGCTTGTAGTCGGTCGCGGCGACCATTGAAGACACCCGTTCGCCGTCCACAAAGGCGAACACACTTACTTCTCGACCCTCAAGATACTCCTCGATGATCACCTGATGACCGGCGGCACCAAAGCGCCTCCGCTCAAAGATGTCAAACAGAGTCTCTAGGGCCAAATCACGCGTTTCGGCGATGATGACACCTTTACCCGCCGCCAGACCGTCGGCCTTGATCACAATAGGCAGGTCGCAGTCCGAAACAGCGTTTCGGGCAAGATTGTGCGCCTGTAGGACCTCGAAGGCGGCTGTCGGCACCCCTCTGCGTTTCATCAGGTCTTTGGCAAAGGCCTTGCTCGTTTCTATGCGGGCGGCCGCCCCAGAGGGGCCAAAGATGGGCATGCCCACCTCAGAGAAACGGTCAACGATACCTTCAGCCAGGGGCAATTCCGGTCCTACGACCGTGAGGTCGATTTTCCGCGACTTCGCGACTTCCAGTAGTCCCTCTGCGTCCTCTGCGCCGACGGCAACATTCTCACCGAGCATAGCCGTGCCCGCATTGCCGGGCGCTATCAACAGCGACTCAAGACGGGGGCTCTGGGCGACCTTCCAAGCGATTGCGTGCTCACGTCCACCACCGCCAACGACGAGAACCTTCATATCAACCCGACCCCATGTTCCGTGTGGCTACTGCTGGCCGCCGATCACGGACACGACGCGACATTGGCGCAAACCCCTAAGATGCCACCCCGGCAGCACCGCGACAAGGGAGTCACTCCCACTCAATTGTCCCCGGCGGCTTACTTGTAATGTCGTAGACGACCCGGTTCACGCCGCGAACCTCGTTCGCGATTCGGTTGGATATGCGTGACAGCACGTCATAGGGCAACCGTGCCCAGTCCGCCGTCATGGCATCGTCGCTGGTTACCGCGCGCACCGCGACGACATGGCCGTAGGTACGGTAGTCTCCGGTCACACCGACCGACTGGGCGTCCGTTAGGACGGCAAAGCTTTGCCACATGTCTCGGTAAAGCCCATTGTTCTTGATCTCGTCCATCACCACCCAGTCTGCGGCACGCAGTATCTCCAGCTTCTCGGAGGTGACATCCCCCAGCACGCGGATGGCGAGTCCAGGGCCAGGGAAGGGCTGACGGTACACCATCTCCTCAGGAAGGCCGAGCTCGATGCCCACCTCGCGCACCTCGTCCTTGAACAGATACCGTAGCGGCTCGACGAGCTTTAGCTTCATGTGTTGGGGAAGACCGCCCACGTTGTGGTGTGTCTTGATCTTTGCCGAGACCTTGTTGTCGGCCGTCTTACTTTCTATGACATCCGGATAGAGTGTGCCCTGGCAGAGGAAGTCGGCGTCCCCAGCCCTCTTTGCGCCCTTCTCGAACACGCGGATGAATTCCTCTCCCACCAGCCGGCGTTTGCGCTCCGGGTCGATCACACCTTTCAAGGCCGTCAGAAAGTCCTCGGTTGCGTCCTCATAAACGAAGTTGACGTTCATGTATCTCTTGAAGGTGCGCACCACCCGTTCTGGCTCCTCACGCCGCAATAGTCCGTTGTTGACGAATATGCATGTCAACTGGTCGCCGACCGCCCTGTGTACGAGCGTCGCGGCAACCGAGGAGTCGACTCCTCCCGACAGGGCACAGATGACCTTGCCATCACCCACCTGAGCGCGGATGTTGTTCACCGTGCGAGAGACGAAGTTGCCTGGGGTCCAAAGCCCTTTGAGACCGCAGACTCTGTATAGGAAATTCGCTAGGAGCTTACGCCCTTGGGGGGTGTGTACCACCTCAGGATGGAACTGGATGCCGTACCGAATACCGCCTTCGCCCAAAACGGCGATCGGGGAGTTGTCGGTGTAGGCGAGCGACCTAAAGCCGGGGGGAGGCTCGACGATCTGATCGCCGTGACTCATCCAGACCGGCATAGAAGGGGGCAAGTCTGCAAAAAGCGCATCGGGCGTAGAGTTCTGGTGCAGCACGGCGTGTCCGTATTCACGCTTAGTCGATGCAGCAACTCGGCCACCCAGTTGGTGAGCCATGACCTGCATGCCGTAGCAGATGCCCAGAACGGGCAGACCGCTCTCGTAGACCCAGTTGGGGGCGAGTGGAGCACCCTCTTGGTACACGCTCGCGGGACCGCCGGAGAGGATTACTCCCTTTGGATCAAGCTGGGCGACGGCATCCCATTCCACTTCATGACTGACGATTTCGCAGTAGACGTGGCTCTCACGCACCCTTCGCGCTATCAGGCGGCTGTACTGGGAGCCGAAATCCACTATCAGGACAGCCTCTCGGTGCAGCCGACCCTCGCTCTGTGGGGTGGGCTCGCGTCCGCGCTTTTCCTCGGCAATTTCCAGGTACGCGGAGATCTCAAGGTCGTCGCTGGTGGCGACACGGTGGGAGGTTTGCTGTTTGTTTGGCACCGAGTTCTCGATGCCACCGGTGTCGTTTGAGCCTGCGCTAGTCGCCATCTTTGAGAAGGATCAAAGGTAACATAACTGGGTGAAGGGATGCCCCCAACAAACTTAGGTACGCCAATGACTACGATAGGAGCGAGACAGCGCCGCACCAGACAATGATCCGCGGTGCTGGGTGAACGATATCGGTAGCGAACTGACAATCGACGATTTGGTCCAGATATTGCAGGGCGGGGGAGTGGTCGCATTGCCGACCGACACCTTCTACTGTCTGGCGGCGTGCGCAATCAACGTCGAAGCGTCCCAACGCGTGTTTGAGATCAAGCGCCGGCAAGCAACGAGCGCGGCCCCGCTGCTGACAGCGGAGGCGTCAGACGTGATGAAGTACGCAGTAGATCTGACGGAAGCCCAGCAAATGGCGGTAATCGCCCTTGGGGCCAGATTCTGGCCGGGGGCGCTGTCGCTGGTGCTCAAACGGTCGCCGGCCATTCCATCCCTCCTTTCTGGAGGCGGAGACACGATAGCCCTACGGGTACCGAACGCGCTGACGGTCAGGGAGGTGGTTCGGCGTCTTGGGGCACCCGTCACGGGCACCAGTGCAAACCTGTCCGGCAGTCCTGCCGCCACGACGGCGGCGGCGGTACGGGAGGCTCTAGGGGCGGCGGTCGACGCGGTGGTAGACGGGGGCATGACACCCGGCGGTCCGCCGTCCACGGTCCTTGACCTTACGGCGCCGACGCCGCGTATACTTCGAGCCGGAGCCATCGCCAAAGCAGATCTCGACGAGACCCTGAGCGAGGTGGGGTCGCCCCCATCGCATTAGATTGGTGGGTGGGAAAAGATCCGGCTGGAGCAATCGTCCACTGCCCGTGCCCGCACAGTAGCCCGAACATTTGGTTTGGAATAGAGCGATCGGATTGAAAGAAGAGTTGATCAGCGATCTCAACGGCCAGGTAGACGTCCAACTCACAGCTGTCCTGGCCTCGAGAGACATGGACCTTTACAGGATGATGTCCTACCACCTCGGCTGGGGAACAAGACCCGGTGAGGAGGGGACGGACCCGGTGGCAAGGACCACGCTCAGGCGACATGGCGTCGGCTGTCTGGTGGCGGCCCTGGCGACCTCCGGCACCTACAACGAGACAGTCTTGCCAGCCGCTGCCGCTTTGGAGATGGTCGCTTCCTTCGTCGAGATTCACGACGACATACAAGGCGGGCATCCAACCCGGAACGGTAGGGACGCTGTGTGGTGGGTATGGGGTCCAGCCCAGGCCATCAACGCAGGGGACGGCTTGCATGCCCTTGCCCGCCTGACGATGCTGGATCTCCAGAGGCACGGAATCTCGGCCGACTCTACGTTTCGGGCAATGCAGATTCTGGACCAGGCCTCGCTTGCGATGTGTGAGGGGCGCTTCAAGGATATGGAGGCTCAAGAGCGCATCGACTTGTCTGTCGACAAATACCTCGAGATGGCACGTGCAAAGAGCGGATCGCTGATGTCCGGAGCGCTCCAGTTAGGGGCATTTATCGGCTCGGGTGGAGACGAGAAGTTCGCAGAGGCTTTTGGCGCGGCCGGGAGAGAGTTGGGGGTCGCCATGCAGGCGGCCGAAGACGTGCTGGAACTGTTCGCAAAAAACGGTGCCAGCGACGGGCCGGGACCGCCTTCCGAAGTTGTACAAAACAAGAAAAAGCTACTCCCGGTCGTGCACGCATTGGAGAAGGCCGGCCCATCGGAGCGACGGCGCCTCGGTGATGTCTACTTCAAGAGAGTACTTCAGCCGCCTGACGTAGCCGAGGTGAGAAGATTGGTCGAGGAGTTGGGCGGTCGGGAGCTGGCGGAGGAAACGGTGCGCGAGCATCACCAAGCGGCCATGAGGTCACTGGACGGCGTCGAACTTGCCACCGGCGGGCTGGCCGCCGTGGAGGCGTACGCCAACACCCTAATCGATGCTCGCTAATCGGGAAGTGGCCAAACGCTCGATCAGAAACTATGCGATAGACGGCAAGACCGTCCTATTGCGCGTTGACTACAACCTGCCGATGAGGCCCGGCACCACCGAGATCCTCGACGACCGCCGCATCCTGGCCACCGTCCCAACGCTGGCCCATCTCCTCGAAAGATCCTGCCGGGTTCTAATTGTCACGCATCTCGGCCGGCCAGACGGGCTATGGGTCGAAAAACTGGCCTTGGCGCCTGTATCCGATCGGCTGGCCGGGTTACTGGGGGTGCCCGTACTGCAACTTCCTAGCTACCGGGGCCCGGAGGTCGAGGCGGCAATCGAAGTGATGCCACACGGATCTATCGCGATGCTTGAGAACATCCGCTTCGACCCTGGCGAGGAGGCGAACGATGTGCGATTAGCCGAAGACTTAGCCGGACTTGCGGAGGTCTTTGTGAACGACGCATTCGGCGCGGCGCACCGGGCGCATGCATCCACCGAGGGAGTAGCGCGTCTCCTGCCGGCCGTGGCGGGACTCCTGATGGAGAAGGAACTCTCCGCTCTCGGCGGAGCGTTGCAGACGCCGGAACGGCCCTTTACGGCTGTGGTGGGGGGAGCGAAGGTGTCGGACAAGATAGCTGTGCTAGACCGCCTCTCCTCACTGGTCGACACGCTCATCATCGGAGGAGGCATGGCCGCCACGTTTCTGGCGGCGCAGGGACACTCCGTGGGCTCCTCGGTCGTGGAAGAGGAGCGCATGGCATACGCTACAGACCTGATGTCGGACACCCAGTGCAGCTCCGCACGAGTGCTCACGCCGACCGACGTGGTAGTGGCGGACAGGTTTACAGAGAAGGCCAAGGTCAAAACGGTAGTCGTGGAAGACATTCCCGACGGTTGGCTAGTGCTCGACATAGGACCCGAAACGGCAGAGGCCTACTCGCGGGCAATCGCCGAGTCCAGAACGGTGCTCTGGAACGGCCCAATGGGTGTGTTCGAATGGGAGGCCTTCTCGGACGGAACCAGGAGGGTCGCAGAATCCGTCGCAGAGTTGCATGGCACGGCTACCACCGTAACCGGAGGCGGGTCGACGTCCGAGGCTGTGGCGCGGCTGGGCCTGACGTCTAGGATAAGCCACGACTCCACAGGCGGCGGTGCGACTCTTGCATTCATCGAGGGTAAAGAGCTGCCCGGGGTGGCCGCCCTCCTAGACGAGCGATGAAGGCATGACGGCTCACATCGACATCCGAACGATAGCCAGAGCCGGAGACTCGCGGATAATTCTTCTAGTAGTCGACGGCTTGGGAGGATATCCCCACCCTGACACTGGCCGCTCCGAACTGGAGGCCGCTAGGCTGCCCAACCTTGATGCGCTGGCGAGAGAAAGCGCGTGCGGCCAGACGGTACCGGTCGCCCCGGGAATAACCCCAGGATCCGGGCCGGGACACCTGGCGCTGTTCGGATACGACCCGGCGAGGCACCACGTAGGCCGCGGGGTGATGGAGGCTCTTGGAGTGGGCCTTGACCTAGCCGACGAGGACGCGGCGGCTAGAGGCAATTTCTGCATTGTTGACAACATGGGTCAACTGGTGGACAGGCGTGCCGGACGCATCTCCTCGGAACGGGGCGCCGAACTGACGGACCTGCTAAATCGAATCGAGCAACCGCACGGGAAAATCTCGGTTCACGGGGTACGCGGACACCGCTTCGTGGCCGTGTTCCGTGGAGCAGGGTCGAATCTGGAGGCCTCGGATACAGATCCCGGTATAGAGGGATGCCCGCCTCTCAAATCGGAGCCATTAACAGAGGACTCCGGAGAGCTTGCGGCTGCGGTGAACGGCTTTGCGGCCCGGGCTAGGCACGCGCTGAAAGACGGCGAGGCGCAGGCGGTCGTACTGCGCGGAATATCCAGCCCGACGCCTCTGCCGTCGTTCGCCGATCTATACATGTTGCACCCTGCGGCAATCGCCGCCTACCCGATGTACCGTGGCCTCGCCAGGCTAATCGGCATGGAGGTGCTCGATACGGGAGACGATTTTGGACAAGAAATCGCGTCGCTCTGCGAGGCTTTCGCGACCGGTAACCACGATTTCTTCTTCCTGCACTACAAGCCGGCGGACGCTGCCGGCGAGGACGGGGACTTTGGTGCGAAGGTTGAGGCCCTAGAGGCCCTGGACTCCAAAATCCCAGCCATCCTGCAACTCGAAGCGGACGTCCTGATAGTTGCAGGAGACCACTCAACCCCGGCTGTGGTCGGAGGCCACAGTTGGCATCCGGTGCCGATCGCCGTCAGTTCTAGGCTTACAAGGGGAGACGGTGTGCCGGCGTTCACCGAGCGTGCAGTTAGAGATGGCTCGCTAGGCACAATAACGGCGACGTCGGTCATGACCCTGGCATTGGCCCACGGAGGCCGTCTCAACAAATACGGGCCGTAGAAGGGAAGCCCTCCATGCCCGAGCGTGTCATCGCCGGTAACTGGAAGATGAATGTGACGGTATGCGAGACGGTTCCGCTCCTGGAACGGCTCATGTCGGGGCTACCGATCGCCGGCGTGACCAGCGTAGTGTGCCCCTCTTTCGTTTCGCTACACGCGGCCAAGCAGACTCTTGCTGACAGCGGTATAGGGCTGGGGGCGCAGGATATGCGTCCGGAGCCAAAGGGTCCGTTAACGGGTGAGGTCTCCGCCGCGATGGTAGCGGAGCTCTGCACCTACGTGATAATAGGACACTCGGAACGCCGGCACGTGTTCGGAGAGACTAGCAAGCTGGTCAACTCAAAGACGCTCTCAGCCCTGTCGGTCGGCCTCAGGCCGATCGTTTGCGTCGGAGAAACTCTGCACGAACGTGAGTCGGGTAGAGCTCGGGAGGTCGTGGTCGATCAGCTCAAGGCCTCCCTAGAGGGCGTGGACAGGGCTTCACAGGTGTTGGTCGCCTACGAGCCCGTCTGGGCTATCGGCACTGGCAGGGCGGCCTCAGCGCGCGACGCCCAGCAGATGGCGGCGGTCACTCGGCACGAACTGAGCACACTCTTCGGCCCGAAAGCCGCCTCCGATGTCCCGGTCCTGTACGGTGGCAGCGTAAACTCGGAGAACGTGGCCGATTTCCTTGCGATGCCGGACATTGATGGGGCGCTAGTAGGCGGCGCCAGCCTGGACGCCGAAGGCTTCATAAGGCTGACCGAAAACGCAGCGCCGCACCGATAAACTAGCTCCGGACAACAAGTTGCGCCCACCAGGACACAGCCGCAATCCGACAAATCGTCTGTTGATGGTTGCAGGGCCAACCGCCGTGGGTAAGTCCGCCTTCGGATTAAGGATTGCACGGCAGCTCAACGGCGAGATCGTCAGCGCAGACAGCCGGCAGGCCTACCGCGGGCTGGACATCGGTACCGCCAAGGCGACCATGGACGAGCGGGAGTCCGTGCCGCACCATCTGGTCGACATTCTCGAACCGGATCAGGAGTACGGGCTGGTACCCTTCCTGGACCTCGCAAGAAAAGCCATCGACGAGATAACTGCGCGGGATCGCTTGCCGGTCGTGGTGGGAGGATCGAGCCAGTATGTATTCGCGTTGATGGAGGGCTGGAAACCATACAGAGTGCCTCCCAATTCAAGGCTGCGTGCAGCGCTGCAGCGACGCGCCGACAGAGATGGGAGTCAGAGGTTACACGCGGATCTGGCAGCGATCGATCCCGAGGCGGCCGCACAGATCGACCCCAGTAATGCGCGCAGGGTCATCAGGGCCCTGGAGGTCAGGGCACAGGCAATTAAGGGGACTTCGCCGCCACCACGGCAGGGCCCGAACGATGGGAATGGCCTTGACCGGTTACACGAAACGACCGCCATCGGTCTAACACTGCCACGTGACGAGCTTTACCGCCGCATCGACGCACGCGTGGACCGGATGATGGCCCAGGGCTGGCTGAACGAGGTGGAGGCGCTACTGCAGCGTGGCTACGGTCCGGAACTTTCCTCCATGTCGAGCATCGGCTACTCGGAACTTGCCGAGCACATTGACGGCAAGACTGACCTGGCCAGCGCCGTTCAGCGCATAAAGCACCGTAGCCACCGGCTGGCTCGGAGCCAGTACGTGTGGCTTAGGCGCGCTGCGTGGGTGGAGTGGTTCGAGTCTGATGACGAGGGTGTGAGGCGCGCATTGGACAGGGTAGGGGAGCAGATAGCACCGCGTTGCTAGAATGTCCCCATGAACCTCAACACCAGCGAAGAGGCGCTTGCCTTCTCGAAGATGCACGGCGCCGGGAACGATTATGTCTTCGTGGACGGTCGGGACCTAACCCTTGATTGGACGAAGCTGGCGGTCGCCGTGAGCGACCGCCACTTCGGGATAGGCTCTGACGGCCTGATCCTGGCACTCGAGTCGGACCGAGCGGACCTTCGGATGCAGATGTTCAACGCCGACGGATCGGCGGGCCGTATGTGCGGCAATGGCATCCGGTGTCTGGTCGCGTTCGCAGTCGACATCGGGCTGATTGCGGCCGGACGAAGTCCGGTTGCGGTGGAAACGGCCGCCGGAGTACTGGAGGTGGCACCCACTTGGCGTGGTGGCCGGATCGTCAGGGCACGAGTCGACATGGGTGAGCCGGCGTTCAGGGCCGCCGAGGTGCCGTTTGATGTGCCGGGAGAGAAAACGCTGGAGGACTATCCCTTTGCGGTCGACGGCTTCAGCCTCGCTATCAATGGGGTCTCGATGGGGAACCCTCACGCAGTGGCCATACTGGACGAGCCGGTCGGGGACGTTGCACTGGAGCTTCTTGGGCCGTTGGTTGAGCACGATGCGAGGTTTCCCGACCGGGTGAACTTGGAGATCGTTAACGTACTGTCCCGTAGTCTGCTCAAGGTCCGCGTCTGGGAGCGGGGCTCAGGAAAGACGATGGCATGCGGGACAGGTGCATGCGCCGCGGCAGTAGTGGCCCGACGCAAAGGGCTCATAGACGACGAAGTCACGGTCACACTTCCCGGCGGAAACCTGAGGATAGAGTGGGCTGGGACCGGGTCTGTAAAAATGGACGGACCGGTCCACAAGGTCTTCGAGGGCAGTTGGCCACTGTGAGCCGTTTCTGCCTTGTCCAAGCCATCCTTAGATATCCCGACTGAAGCTAAACTAAACGTAAAGAGCAGGTTGTAATGAAGTTCGCCAGCCGCATTGACAGGGTGCCCCCTTACCTCTTCGTGGAGATCAGCAGGCGCATTGCCGAGAAGCGTTCGGAGGGAGCCGACGTGATAAGTTTTGGCATAGGAGACCCTGATCTGCCCACTCCAGGTGGAGTTGTGGAGGCACTTCGGGAGGCATCCCTAGAGCCGGACAACCACCGCTATCCCGAAACGGATGGGCTTCCGGTTCTACGTAAGTCGATAGCCGATTGGTACGAGTCCCGCTTCGGAGTTTCACTAGACGCCGACAGGGAGGTCTTGCCCCTCATCGGGGCAAAAGAAGGTATCGGACACGCCGCCCTGTGCTTTGTAGACCCCGGTGACATCGTCCTAGTACCCGATCCTGGCTACCCCGTCTATTCGGTTGGCACCTGGTTCGCAGGCGGAGAATGCCATTTCATGCCGCTAAGCGAGGAGAACGGCTGGCTGCCCGACCTGTCCACGATCTCGGATGACACCGCAAGAAGGGCTAGGGCGATGTGGCTGAATTATCCGAACAACCCCACGGGTGGGGTGGCGACGGAGGACTTCTTCGCCCTGGCCGTGGAGTTCGCCCGTGCGCATGACATCGCGCTCCTGCATGACGCCGCCTACACCGAGTGCTGGTTCGAGGGCTACAGGCCCCCGAGCCTGCTCCAAACACCCGGGGCCATGGACGTTGGAATGGAGTTTCACTCGTTGTCCAAGAGCTACAACATGACCGGCTGGCGCGTTGGCATGGCGGCGGGAAACGCCGATTTGATCGAGGCCCTTATGATCATCAAATCCAACCTCGACTCAGGTATACCGCAGGCGGTGCAGCACATGGCGATAGAAGCGATCAAGACCAGCGATGCGGAACTGATGGCTCGCAATGCGGTCTACCAGCGGCGCCGAGACAGGGTGATAGACACACTTCAGGGGATCGGGTTGAGCGTGGAGGCGCCTAGGGCGGGACTGTACGTGTGGGCCCGGGTTCCCAAAGGGTTCACTTCTGCAGAATTTACGGCCCTGCTGCTTGACGAGGTGGACTTGGTGGTGACCCCTGGGAACGGCTATGGGCCCAGTGGGGAGGGCTACGTCAGATTCTCGCTGACGATTCGCGAGGACGACATGGAGCGGGGCCTGCAGCGCATGGCGACGCTGGAAATCCCTCCAAAGTGAGTCCGAAAAAGCTCGTATACACTCATCCGCGCTCAGAGCGCGTCTACCTGGTTGGGGTCTCCGTTCGCGGCTCCAGAGAACCGCTGTCTCTGGATGACTCCATGGCGGAACTGGCGGAGCTCACACGGAGTGCGGGTGGACGGGTAGTCGGATCCATGACACAGCGCGTGCCCAAGCCGACCCAGCACTATCTGGGTCATGGCAAGTTGGACATGCTGCGTGAGGTTGTTAGGGAACAGGACGTAGATTCGATCGTTTGCGACGATGAGCTGACGCCGACCCAACAGCGCAACCTAGAGCGGGCTCTGGGCGAGGTCAAGGTCATCGACCGCACCGCACTCATACTGGACGTGTTTGCAGCTCGCGCTCAGACGAGAGAGGGACGGCTGCAGGTGGAATTGGCCCAACACGAGTACTTGCTTCCCAGGCTGGCCGGCCAATGGACGCATCTGGAGCGTCTGGGCGGTGGAATAGGCACTCGTGGCCCGGGGGAAACGCAGATCGAAACGGACCGCAGGCTCATCAGGGGACGCATTCAGAAGCTCAGGAGAGAGCTCGATTCCGTCAGCACTCATCGAAGCCTGTACAGGTCCCGGCGCCAGCAACGCGGCATGGACATCGTGGGGATGGTGGGTTACACGAACGCCGGCAAGAGTACGCTCTTGAACGCTCTCACCGGTGCGGGGGTGCCGGCCGAAGACAAGCTGTTTATGACCCTTGACCCGGTCACGCGCCAACTCAGGTTGCGAGACGGGCATATGGCGTTGCTCACCGACACCGTAGGTTTCATACAAAAGCTGCCGCCCTCGCTAGTGGCCGCCTTCAGGTCTACACTCGAGGAGATAGGAGAATCTTCACTGGTACTCCACGTCGTCGACGTAACGCATCCGAATGCAGCGCAGCACGTCGACGTTGTCAACTCCGTGCTAGACGGCCTCGGCGCCGGCGACAAGCCGCGCGTTCTGGTGCTGAACAAGGTCGACCTGATCGGTCCCGTCGAGGATTTCTCCCACCTATCCGCACTGGCCCCAGCGCGCGTCCCCGCCGATTCCAACACCCCAGTCGTGCTCGTCTCGGCACTTCAACGTATCGGGCTAGACGATTTGCTGTCCACCATAGGGGAGAGCCTCTCGGATCGAAAACCGGCCGCCGTAGGCTGATTGCCACTCCGCTACATCGCCACATCAAAGCGGGTCTTCGGCCAAGCTGGCCACACGGCACTTCGCACTATATATGTTATGTAAAGTACAGTTGGGTTCAGGTGGTGACGCGTATGACGCCAGCTTCGTTCAGAGCCTTGAGTAGGTTTAGGCTCCAAGATGCATTGCCTTCGCCTCCTGGCCGCAGTGCAACCGACGGGACCGACAGATCAAGTGCCTTGCGTCCACCGCAGACCACTACCAGCAACCTTGGTCCAAACAGCGCGGCGGCCGCACCAGCCATAAAGCCGATGGCCGCTTGGCCTTCGAGGCCACCAATGTCCTCAGTTAGAGAACCCGCGACCAACACTGCGGCCGTGCATTTGGCTAGGGCCTTCGACACTTCGCCAGACAGGAGAGATCCTGAACGCCGCCCTACGTCTATCGCGACGTTCTCTATCCCAAAGTCAGAGAGCAGCGCCTGAACCTGGCCGGCCAACTCATCGCATCCGAAATGGCCAACAAAGACCCTCGCGACGGCTGATTCTTTTGCAGGCTCGCTCGTCGGCAACTCATGGCCGTTCGGACTATCCGCAGAGTTGGCATCTGAGCTGAAGCTGCGCTCTTCTGCCACTGGCGAGCCTGAGAATTCCCCCCGCATCCCTTTCACCCCGACCCATAGTGAGCCACCGACCTCTCGCAACAGCCCCACGTATTTCCCGTTTTCTACGATTACGTCCAAACACTCTTCGACCAGGTCTGGGTCGATGTTGTGGTCGCGCTCTAGAATGTTCTTTGCGTATGCTCGCTCAGGGAGCCTCCTGCCCTCAAGGCTTTCGTAAAAGTCCCTGAACACCTGTGGGCGCAGCACGCACTCTACAAGAGACAAGCGGCGTTCCTCCTCGCTCTTCGGCGCCACTATAGCCCGACCCCCTTCGGTGAGGGTTATCCTCGCGTCGTTGTATCCACCCAGGGTCAGACCGTATCGCACCGAAGAGTTAAGCCGCATGGTGAAACTGCTGCTTGACGGAGTGGTATTTAGCTCTCCCGCGAGAACAATACGGTCGAACGGAAGACCGGAATTGGCCTCCTGAATGGCTTGGGCAACTGCCAGAGCGTCTCTAAGCGGATGTACTGGGTAACTGCGTACTTTCCTGGTCCGCTTCTGCTTGCCTTTGAATTCACTGTCCATATCTAAACCGGCCCTTCAGAAATCAACTCCAACCGCTCTATTCATTCGAAAACTCAGTGACATTTTTCAATCATCACCGAAAGGGTGGTTGGGGAAATGCAAGCTCGGCCCTCAATTATATCAGGTCAATTGTTCTAAAAATGCTCAGAAGGCCCTGAAAGGAGCTTGTGAAACTATTTCCCGAGTTTGAAAATGCATACCGAAGGTGCAAGATGCAACAGATCAGCGTCGAGAACTGCACTCCTAGAGTTTCTTCTTTTCAAGAGGCCTCCGAAAAGTGGATTCTTTTCGGCCCTGTTTTCCTCGGTCAGGTTCGAATGACGAGCTAGACTGGGAGGTTGGCTGAGTTCGGTGGCCTTCGAGCCGTGCGTGCTAAGATTTTTACGTCCCCATATCGCAACTAAGCCCGGTAAGGTGGCCGCCGTTATGTCCCACTCAAGGCTTGCTCGAATGACCCCCCTACCCTACATACACCTGCTGGCGGTCCTGCTTGGTGCCCTGCTGATGAGCGCGGTCGCGTGCGGCGACGCCACCGGACCAGATGGAACCACCATCACCGTCGATGACGACAACAATCGCGTCACCGATCTAGACGACACCGCTTTCCCAGAGGTGATTCCGCCATCAGAGCCCTTGGTCGCTCCGTCCGAGGTTGCCGAGGAACTGCGAATCATTTGGGAGACCTGGGCCATCCTGACCAGGGATCACGTCGACCGAGCGAAGCTGGACCCCAGCATGATTTCGGAGGGCGCCATCCGGGGGATGCTGGTTGCCCTCGGAGATCCGCACACCAACTACGTTTCACCAGAGACTTTCGCGGTCGACTCAAACGATACATTCCAGGGCGAGTTCGAGGGCATAGGTGCCCACGTATCTACCAATCGCCACGGCGTGTTGGTGATCGTCGCCCCCATTGCCGGCGGCCCAGCCGAGGCCGCTGGAATTCGGCCCGGCGACCAGATACTGGCTGTCAACGGAGAATCCATAGAGGGGCTGAGCCTTCTTGAAGCGGTTGCCATTATCAGGGGGCCCAGGGGTACCGTGGTCACCCTGCTCGTCAAACATTTGGGGGCATTGGATCCCGTGGAAATAGAGATCGTCAGAGGAGTCATACCTCTGACAAGCGTCCTGGTACGCAGCCAGCCCGAGGACAGATTCCTCCACGTTCGCCTAACGAACTTCTACCCGGAGACGGCAAACGAGCTCAGCGAAGCGATAAGGGGGGCCTTGGCCGATGGTGCCGAGGGCTTGGTGCTCGACGTTAGGGATAATCCTGGAGGCCTGCTCAGTTCCGTTATTCAGATAGCAGAGCTGTTCCTTGAGGAAGGGCTCGTTCTATATCAGATTGACGGAGCTGGAGAACGCACCAATTGGAGCGTGAGGTCACCGGGCGAGTTTACGGAACTTCCGATGGTAATTCTGGCCAACGGGTTTAGCGCCAGCGCCAGCGAGGTATTGGTCGGTGCCCTTCAAGATCACGACCGGGCACCGGTAATTGGTGAGCCCACATTTGGCAAAGCCAGCGTGAACATCCTCCGGCCACTGAGCAACGGAGGTGGCATATTCATCACTACCTCCCGCTGGTACACGCCCTTGGGTCGAGAAATCCAAGACGAAGGGGTCATGCCCGACATCGAGGTGACAGCCGCCGATCCGAGGGACAGAGACGTCGTTCAGCTGGAGCGAGCACTCGATGAGCTTGAGCGGCTCGTTTCGTCCGAGCCTGCCGCTTCAGCCGGCATTTGATTGCTGTCAGGGGGCACAATGTCCGCCCACAACCCGCAGGCCAACAGTAGGACTATCGCGCTGAACCGACGGGCCAGGCACAACTATGAGATCCTGAGCATCTATGAAGCTGGGCTCGTCCTCACCGGCACCGAAATAAAATCGCTGCGGGCAGGCAACGCTAACCTGTCCGACGCCTACGCTCAACCACAGGACGGCGAACTCTGGCTACGCAACCTGCACATAGCCACCTACGCTTCGGCTGACCACCACAACCACGACCCTACCCGTCCTCGGAAATTGCTGCTTCATCGCAGCGAGATTAGGGAGCTATCGCAGCAGGTGTCTGCCAGAGGTCTGACCCTCGTGCCGCTGCGTCTCCATTTGACCCGTGGACTAGCTAAGGTCGAGCTCGGTCTAGCCCGTGGGAAGCGCCGACACGATAAGCGAAGGGCAATAATCGACCGCGAACGGAAGAGAGAAGCCGAGCGGGCGATTAAAAGGAGTTTGTAAATTGTGACGAGGTCGGGGTTCCCAGGATCGGAACCTCCGACCTCGTCACTTCGCAGTTGGTTCGCTAGCTGACCCGCTTGACTTCGATCGACTCTCCCGGCGCCAGAGCTACTCTCCGAACGCTGATCCCCAATTTCAAGAGCCAATAGCCCAGCGTGGCCTTGCTGACGCCGAGTTGTTCAGCCGTGGCCGAGAGGCCCCGCTCAGTTACCAACTCAGGCAGCATCTTCTCCAGCGGGCGCTGGAAACGCTCCTCCACCGCAACCATCTTCTTGGTCTTCTTATTCATGCTTGACCCCTCCTCGTTGGTGTCTAGCAATCAGACTAGCGATGATCTCATACTGAGTCAATCGGTTTTATCAATTCTTTTCTGGGATTCTGTAAACCTATTCTAAAGCGTTTTCAACGCCGCCTGAATATGGGGAGGGTGCATCAGCCAAGCTGCGCCGTGACCCAGCGCGGTCCCGATAAGAGTGGTCGTTCGTTATGGATCTTTATTGACACGCGAAACTAGCGTGTCAATAAAAGTATCATCGCCGGTTCGGCTCGGTTGCACTGCCCATTCTCTCGCGCATTCTCGCTTTGTCGACCAGTCAATAGACGTCCGCAGAATTGCGTCGCCTACCCAATGGGCCCGCACACTTTTGCAATAATGGACCCATGCCGGTACTGGAGCGTATTCGCCGTAACCATGCTCTTGAACACGCGACCCTGGCGGTGCTCGCCAGCAGTGGAGTTAAGGGACTGCTTGCAGGCTATTCAACTAGTGGCGGATTTTGGTTGCTGGCCCCTGCCTCCGCCTCGACTGTCGAAGCCGCAGCCAATACAGCACTTGAGCGTCTCTCTTTGGGAGAGAGCCAGCTGGCCATCTCGGCTAGCTGTGGTACCAACCTCGCAGTCGCCTCCCTCCTTGCCAGCGCTGTGATCCGTTTGGCCAAGGCTAGACGTGGTGGTGGACGAACTGGTTGGCCACTCAAGGCAGTCCTGGTAGTTGGAGCTTTGGCATTGGCCAGGCCACTAGGTACCGCCATCCAACGCAAGCTCACGACCCTTTCTATTGTGGAAGGTATGAGGGTGTCCAGAGTCAGGACCCTCCAAATCGGCCAGTTCCACTTGCACCGCATCTTCACCGAGCAGCGCCTCGACCCACGTTGAGTTGAGGAGGAATGGCGCTCCTGGGCGTGGATTGATGAAGGGCGCGCACCAGTTGGCATGGCTCGCCTGCTGACTGAGCCATCGGAAGCTACTGCCTTTCGCCCAGCGGATTGCTAGACTGAATCAATCCATGTGCCCCTGTAGCTCAGATGGATAGAGCGGCTGCCTTCTAAGCAGCGGGTCGCGGGTTCGAGTCCTGCCAGGGGTGCCACTATAGACTGGTAGATGACCTCCCTGCCCAGTCAGAAATACCTTCTAGTCAACGAATAGTCAACAGAGAGCGGATCATAGGAGGCAATGGGTGCCACGCGTAAAAGTCTTTAGGATCAAAGGATTCAACGTGGCTAGGGATTCCACGAAGAGGTTTGAGGTCGTCTTCCAAATTGGGCACGAAGACCGCGAGATCCGTGTCTTGGGGACTTGCATTTACCCCGTCGGACAGTTTGACCACTCGCCGCCTTCAAACCACGATGCGGCTGAGCGAATCTGGGGGATGTTAGTAGCAGACCTTAAGGATCTTGCGCCACAGCTTGCAGAGGTTGAAGTCGATTGGAAACCATCGCAGTCTCCAGTCGACCACTACGGCTAGGATAGCTACCGGCCCACAGGTGATTCGAAAATCGAACCCCCAGCCCTGCTTTAGAACCCAGGTTCAGGTTCGGCCTCACCCCGGCATTGCGACTCCGGCCCGTTCCCATGCCTCGCGTTCGTGGTCGAGCACCTCGATAGTCGTCATTTGGGGATTGCTTCTGGCCACGGCCTCGGTAGACTCAATGACCGTGGGCGGCCTAGGGGGTGTGGCCGACCGACCGCAAATGAGGCACGACGGCGGTTCGTGGGCGGTCCAGACGTCGCAGCCGCACCGCTGACAGCTACGCGGCATCAGCCACCACACCGGGCCTCGTCACGGCCTCAGGCCTTCCTTGACACGGCTCAAATCGAAGTCCTAAATTTGAACGAGCCGAAAGGCTGAGGAGGACGGTCACGTGGCCGTCCCTTTTTTTGCCATTTAGCAGGAGGCATGATTGATGCGACCTGAATTGCGTAAGGAAGTCCTCCGCATCGCGAAAGCGTTGGGCAAGGGTGAATGGCAGGCGGCACATCTCCGACCTGGCAGGTCAATGCTGGAAATCGAGGCAATTGAACACTTGAAATCGAGTGGCTTGATAACGGCTGAAGGCAAGCGTCCCCCTTTCTTGACCGACAAGGGCGACGAGTTCTTGCAGGAATCCAACGCCTCATGGTTGTACCGGTTCATTAAGAATTGGTCTGCTTGGATCATCCCAATCGTGGCTGCTGTTATCTCTGGTGCAACGGGGGCGGCAATTACCTTCTTCTTGACTTGTTAGGCTAGCCGCTGGCGGCTTAGCCATCACTCGCCATTAGGCCTGACGTTGCCAGCGCCTGATCGACCTGCACGCCAGCCGCCACAAGGTTCTTGAAGGCGGTTGCTCGACCGACCAGATCGTGAGCGTACAAGCCCGAGAACCCGAGTTCGACATCCGCTTCGAGCTTGACCATCAACTCGTGCTGTAGCAGCGCGGCCAGCGGCTGGACCGTCATCGTGAGATAGCGCCGGAAGGCCTCGCGCTGGGCGGTCCCGTCGGAATCGTCGAAGAGCGCCGGCGGTGTTCCGCAGGCGGCCAGCACGGCGTTAAATGAGTCCGTTCGTATCGTACGCATCGCCACCGGTGGATTCGGACCGAGCCGGGAGGCAATCCAAACCCGTTGTGGTGCCGAGGCTCGACCTTCGCCCCATCCGGCGTTGGCTGTCTCGATCAGCAGGGCCTTGCCACGGGCGGCCGCTATGTCTTTCTTGAGGTCTTTGAGCGGGTCGTCCTCGTCAGCCGTCACCACCATCTTGGGGAACGGCCAGCAGGTTCGCCAGCGGTCCTTTAGCCTCATCGGCTAGTGACCGCTCGACCTCGGATTGGAGCCGCGCCGTCGTGTGGGCCCAGCTCAACGGCCCGGTGCCGACGTAGCGTTGGCCAGGCGTCGATCCCCACCGCACGAATACTGACCTGCCCCCCTTTGCCGGTCCAGCTCACTAACAATACGGCTGGACCAGAATTTTGGGGGCAGGTCATGTTGTTGTTCAGGGAAAATGTCCGTAGCTAACTGTTCAGCGAAATTGTCATTCCATGCAAGGAGTGACATTGAGCCAGCAGGCACAGACGAGACTGAAGGTACTGAACAGCGTGCTGGTCGGCCAATTGCCGGTTGGCCAGGCGGCCGAGGTACTGGGGATCAGCGAACGCCACGTCAGGCGCATCCTGGCGGCCTACCGGGAGGAAGGAGCCGCCGCGCTGGTCCACGGGAATCGAGGCCGTAGACCTGCCAACGCCACAACCGAGGCGGCGATTGCCGAGGTGATGGAGTTGGCGGCGAGTCGCTATTCGGGTACGAACCACACGCACCTTTCCGAGTTGCTCATGGAGCGTGAGGGTATATTCCTGAGCCGCTCGACGGTGAGGCGGATCGCCCTGAGCGCCGGAATTGAGAGCCCCCGCCGCCGCCGTCCACCCAAACACCGCGTAAGGCGTCAGCGTATGCCCCAGGAAGGGATGCTGGTGCAGGTAGACGGCAGCCACCATCGGTGGCTGGAGGATCGTGGCCCCCGCTTTGCGCTGCTATTGGCCGTTGACGATGCGACCGGCACGGTGCCCTATGCATTGTTCAGGCCGGAAGAGGACGCGATGGGATACCTGCTGTTGATCGAGGGGATGATCGAGCGCCGAGGGGTACCCCTTGCGCTCTACAGCGATCGTCACGCTGTCTTCAAAAACCCTGCACCGCCTCGGCAGAAGCTGCCCGGACCGACGCAGTTCGCCCGGGCCATGCAGCGGTTGGGCATAAGACAGATCTTCGCCCGGTCGCCACAGGCCAAGGGGCGTGTCGAGCGTGTGGCCGGGACATTCCAGGACAGACTGGTCACCGAGCTGCGACTGGCGAAGGTCGAGACCATGGAACATGCCAACGAGGTCCTGCACCGATACCTGCCGAGGTTCGACGAGCAGTTCGGTGTCCCGGCGGCGCAGTCGGAGGTGGCCTACCGCAAACCTCCGTCAGCGGCCGCTGTCGAGCAGGCTCTGTGTTTCAGGTTCCACCGCAAGGTGGCAAGGGACAACACGGTCAGGCACCGATGGCGCACCCTGCAGCTGCTGCCCGGCATGGAGCGGACCAGCTACGCCGGAGTTCAGGTGGAAGTCCTTGAGCGTCCCGATGGTCGACTGCTGGTTGAATACCAGGGGCACCTGATCGAGGCACAGGAGGCGCCTCCACGTCCGGAGTTTCTACGTGTCCTGGGGAATCGCACCACCCCCGACGGCCGTGTCAACGGCTCCAGCCATGGTCACCAGGAACTGGCATGCCTGGAGAAGACCGATGTAGACAGTGAACAGGCAGCCAGCCCGCGGAGAAAACGCAAGCGTGCAGCTCCAGGATCGAGGAAGCCAACCCCGCGCCAGAAGGCTCTGTGGGAGGCGGTTCAGGAGGCCAGGGCACGCGGCCTGTCGCTGCGTGCGATCGCCAGGGAGCTGGGGATCCACAGGGAAACCGCCCGCAGGTACGCACTGACCGAGAGCCCGCCCATGTACACACGGGTCAAGCCCGCCACAGCCCTATCCGATACCATCAACAACCACGGCGATGGACAATTTCGCTGAACAGTTGACCGGACATTTTCCCTGAACAACGACATAGGTCAATTCACTGTTCGCTCCCCCACATGGCGGGCGTTCATGCACTCCTAAGGCCCCGGCACAAGACTCCAGTGCGAACGGCCCGCCGTCTGCGAGCTTGGTTTAGGGTTCCCCACGTGTCCCTGTGACTCGACCAATAGCACAGGATAACTTTACGGGCTCGGTATTCCACCACGAGTCCCACGGGCCTAACCCTCTCAAGCATGCCACGGTGAGACACCAGCCTCCTCCAACCAGATGTTGCGCAGATTTCCTCGGTCAACATCGCAGCTGTTCCGCTTGATGTCCTGACCGCATCTGCCGCAGTGATAGGCTGATTCCCGATCAATCTGGACATGCGCAAGTACCTCTTCCACTACGCACAGACACATTCTCCATTCACAATGTGCGGCATCCGGAGAACGCATCCGGGCCGCCTGAAGTGGCGCGGGCGGGACATTTCGCCGGATATCCTCGAACTCGGAACTTTACCTCCACCTAACGGCGAACTCTGTCCCGACTGTGCCTTCGACTACGCCCGTAGTCGGCACCAACCGCGCCGACCTCCGGTCAGACCTTCCAACAAGCCAGGCTCGGCCAAGTCAGGCTCAGGTAAGACGATTGCAGCAATGCTCGCCCTAGTGGCATTGATCATAGCTGTGGTCTCGGTCTTCGCCGTGTATAACAACCGGAAAGGGATGGATGGCCAACGGGAAAACGCGGTTGTCCTGGCAGCAACGTCAACGTCCATACCCCGTGCGACGATTGTCCCACCGACAACCGCTTCCCCGGCCGACAGTTCAGAATCAGTCCCATCTTCGCCCGACTCGGCCACACCACCGCCGACACCCTCACCTCTTTCGAATGCGACGCCGACTCCAACACCCACACCGACCCAGCCTGCAGACCTCAGGCACCTGGAAGAAAAGCTCTACATGCTCGAACTAGTCAACGCCGCCCGTGTACGAGCGGGCGTTGAACCGGTGGCGCTGGGCGATAACGCCGCCGCCCAACTACATGCAGAGGCAGCCTTGGCAAACTGTTTTTCCTCTCACTGGGGCATCGACGGCCTCAAGCCCTACATGCGCTACAGCCTTGCTGGCGGGTACCAGTCCAACGCAGAGAACATCTCCGGCCTCGGCTATTGCATTAAGTCCTCCGATGGCTACCGTAGCAACGGCACAATAGAGTGGGAAATTCGCGAGGCCATGAATGGCCTCATGGACAGTCCCGGCCACCGCGACAACATCCTGGATAGGTGGCACAGGAAGATCAACATCGGCCTTGCCTGGGACAGCTACAACTTCTCGCTGGTCCAGCATTTCGAAGGAGACTACGTCGAATACGACCGCCTGCCGGAGATCCAAGACGGTGTGCTGCGCCTGTCAGGAACAGCCAAGAACGGAGTGACCTTCGAGAGCGATGCGGATTTGGGAGTGCAGATCTACTTTGATCCGCCCCCGCATGCCCTCACTCGGGGGCAGGTCTCAAGGACCTACTGCTATGACCAGGGAAGGCTCATCGGGGCCCTGAGACCGCCCCTGTCCGGCGATTGGTACTACGACGACCACAGCCTCGACCACTCCCACCAGCCATGTCCCGACCCCTATGACGTTTCCCCAGAGGCCTCTGCCCCTCTATCTCACGACGAAGCGCTCAAGTATTGGGAGGAGGCATATGAGGCCAGTCTGACAACTCCAATCGAGCAACTGAGGGTGCCATGGATTACGGCCTCGGAAATGAGAGTCAGGGATCAGTCCTTCTCAGTGACAGCCGATCTGGCTAGCCTGCTCACCGATCACGGCGATGGGGTCTACACGGTCAGCATATGGGGCAGCATGGATGGAGAGGACGTCGTCATCTCCCAATACTCGATATTCCATAAAAATGTCGCGCCTGACAGTTACAGCAGCACCGACCAGGCTGGCTTTGCCGTTGTCAGCGCCGGCTGGAGTCACACCTGCGGGGTGAAGGCGAACGGATCAGTCGAATGCTGGGGAAGAAATCTTGGAGGTGAGTCGACACCGCCGGACGGTTCATTCATCTCAGTAAGCGCCGGGGCGACGCACAGTTGCGGGCTAAAGACGGACGGCTCCGTCGAATGCTGGGGGTGGGACCAACTTGGCCAGTCCACTCCTCCCAATGACTCATTCATCTCAGTAAGCGCCGGCTTCGAGCACAACTGTGGAGTGAAGGACGATGGCGCGGTGGCATGCTGGGGAAGTGACAACGAAGGCCAGTCCACGCCGCCGGACGGTTCGTTCATCTCCGTCAGCGCCGGAGGCAATCACACCTGCGGAGTACAGACGAACGGCTCAATCGCATGCTGGGGGAGAGACGCCGATGGTGAGTCCACGCCGCCAAGCGGCACATTCGTCTCAGTCAGCGCTGGTTCGAGTCACACTTGCGGCGTAAAGACAGACGGCTCCGTCGAATGCACTAAGGATGGGCAACGCAAGTCCAGCCCGCCCGGTGGCCCTTTTGCCTCTGTCAGCGCCGGAGTGAATCACACATGTGGCGTCAAAGAGGGTGGCACGGTGGCATGCTGGGGAAGTCACGCCCATGGTGAGTCGACACCGCCGGACGGTTCATTCATCTCAGTAAGCGCTGGCCAGGGTTTTAGCTGCGGGATAAAGACGGACGAGTCCGTCGAATGCTGGGGAAGCGACTACCATGGCCAGTCCACCCCCCCCAAGAGGGCAACGTCCAATCCATGAGCGTTCCCCGCTGGCAGAGAGTGTCACAGTTGCATTGCAAGGATGAAATGCCCGGCCCCTCAGAAATTTCGCCCCTCAGGGAAGAAGTTTGCGGGATTCAAACGAAGACGTATAGGGGTTCGGAGGACTCAGCGCCTTTCCAAGCCCGTCCTAGGGGCCCTACTCTCGTGAGTCTTGCTAGGTGCGAAACCCTAAGGGGAACATCAACCCCTGCTCTGCCGATCTCCCTTTGTGCCAAGCGGAGGAATTGGCCCGCCGCAAGCTCCTCATCGAATACGACGAAGACCGAAGGCACGGCGCCATGATCGTCCATTGGCCGCTTCGACGAGTAGTACCGAAGGTACGGCGCAAGCCTCCTCGCCATTGTCACTGGCCTCACCGCCCGGCGCTCCCATTCCAGGAAGAACGGAAACGTCTCCCCTCCCCTCCGCAGGATGCCGAACGCGTCCGGATGTACGGAATGCTGACCTGCCCCCCAATGCCGGTTGATCTGCTCCCCGAATTCTGACCCAGTCAGAATGTTAGTTTTGCGGGAAGTGAAAGGACAGGAGGATTGGTCGATGAAGAGGTCCCGGTATACGCCAGAGCAGATAGCCTTCGCGCTGCGGCAGGCCGAGAACGGCCTGCCGGTAGTGGAGGTCTGTAGAAAGATGGGGATCGCCGAGCAGACCTTCTACCGGTGGAAGAAGAGGTACGTCGGCATGGGAGTGGCTGAGGTGAGGCGTCTTAAGGTCCTGGAGGAGGAGAACCGCAAGCTCAAGCAGCTGGTGGCTGACCTGAGCCTGGACAAGCACATGCTCCAGGACGTGCTGAGAAAAAAGCCCTAGAGCCTGCTCAGATGAGAGACCACGCCGAGTATCTACAGGTGGCCTACGGTTCGAGCGAGCGCCGCGCGTGCCAGGTGCTGACGCTTGGACGCTCGACCTGCAGGTACGAGAGCGTGGCCGCTGAGCAGGCTGCCCTGAGGATGAGGATCAGGGATCTTGCGGCATCGCGGGTTAGCTATGGATACAGGCGCATCCACGTGCTGCTGAGGAGGGAAGGATGGAAGGTGAATCACAAGAAGGTCTACAGGCTCTACCGCATGGAGGGGCTGCGGATACGGCCGAAGCGGCCCAGGCGACACGTATCCGGCCAGAGGAGGGAGAGCAGGGTCGTGGCGTCGAGATCCGACGAGCGGTGGGCCATGGATTTCATGAGCGACGAGCTGTTCGACGGCAGGCGGATCCGGATCTTGACGATAGTGGATCACTTCAGCCGAGAGAGTCTGGCTATCGTGGTGGACGGAAGCCTCGGAGGACGTCGAGTGGTGGAGACTTTGGCCATGCTGGCGCTGGAAGGAAGGAAGCCTCGGACCATAGCCATGGACAACGGCCCCGAATTCACCTCCAAAGCACTGGACCAGTGGGCATACCTGAACGGTGTGGAGTTGGACTTCAGCCGGCCGGGCAAGCCCACTGACAACGCGATCGTAGAGGCCTTCAACGGCAGGCTCCGTGCCGAATGTCTGAACGAGAACTGGTTCCTGTCGTTGGACGACGCCAAGGAGAAGATAGAAGATTGGCGCAGGTACTACAACGGTGAGCGTCCCCACGGCGCCCTGGGAAACCTCACCCCGGAGACATTCGCCTCGAAGACACCGGCGGTTGTTGGATAAGTCGCAAAACTAACATTCCACCTGGTACAGAAAATGGGGCAAGCTCACGGTCCAGCTTAGTAACATTCCAGCCGGGTCAGATTTTGGGGCGCAGGTCAGGTTTCCTTACAGGTCGATTACCAGTTCGAAAGTTCGCAATACGGTCTCGCCGAAGGTACGCTGCTTCCCGCTCGCTCGGCAAGGGCGGTGGGCCCAGCGTTCGTCGCGCCCGACGGCTGTCGCCCTTGGCCGTATCGGCGCCGAATCGTGGTCGGTGCGCATTCGCGCGGGGCCGTGTGGCGCGAGGGCACGGGCTGAGGCTCCACGTTCGCGGATACGGTCCTGGCAAGCCCCCCCTTGAGTGCGACCCCGGTCCGTTCGTTAAGATAGCGGGGTACGCCCCCGTAGCTCAGCGGATAGAGCACCGGTTTCCTAAACCGGGTGTCGCGCCGGGGGCGCCACCTCACCTCGCGCCACGGACAGTGCGCTGCCCGCCTCCGCCCGCAGGGTCTATGGCCTCATCCTTTCAGCTGCGCTCCCGCCCCGCCTGCGGCACCTGAATCCGCGCCACCGGCTGCCCGGGCGCCCGCCGGTCCCCTGGAGAATGTCCCGGGCCGCGGGATTTCCGCCCTGCCCTCAGTCCGGCCTCGCCCCGTTGCCTCCTGGCCTCGCCTTCCAGGAGATCTCGATGGTGACCTTGCCTCCTCTGGAGGGCTCCTTGCCCTTGACGTCGAGCTCTACTGACCTGGTCGGCCTGGTGGAAAAACCCTTGCCGAACCTGATGCTCCCGGTTGCTAGGCCCAGCGCTATGGCGCTGATGCTCTCGGCGGACCTCTCGGGACTCAGTGTCCTCTTGAGCTTGGCCGTCGCCATAGATGCGGCCTAGGCCAGGGCCGGAACACCGACGAGTGCCCCGCGCTCTCCCTCGGCGGCCGGGGCGGGGCGGCTGCGGTCGGCCGCCATGCGCTGCTTGACGATCGATTTGTGGGCCTTGCTGATCCGCACCAGGGAGTCGATCCGGGGGGCCGTCTCCGTCAGGGTCGTGCGCTCCGCAAGACACCGCTTGAGCCCCTGCTACGTCAGCTCATCCAGCGCGAGAACGGTGCTCTGCACCCCTGTCTGGGGCCAGACATGCGCGTCCGAACCGCCCACAACGGGCAGGTCGAACTCCGCCGCAAGTCGCCGTATCTTCGGCTCGACCCGGGAGAGCGCCACATCCTTGCCGTTTACCTCGAGGGCGTCAAAGCGCCCCAGGTGCCTGCGGCCCACCTCGACGGTGCTCTTGCCCTGCTGGGTTGGGTGGGCGGCGATGATCACCAGGCCGGCCGCCCTGGGCGGAAGGATCGATCGAACAGGCCCATCTGCTCGATGTCGCCGATCAGCACGATGTCCACCCTCTCTGCAACGGTCAGCTCCGCGCCGGTAAGGACGTTAAAGCCCTCCCCCACGGAAAAGTGGCCGCCGCGGTAGGTGTACCTGCAGAGTAGCTCGCCGAGTATTGCACAGTAGTCTCCCGTGTGAAGGTGCTCGGTAAGTGCAAAGCCCGAAAGGCCCATCCTCCTCGCCCGTTCCACGATGGACTCGAAATGCTGGAGGCTGAACTCTTCGGCCTTGCAAACCTTGGCGTGTACGTGAAGGTCCGCCCTGATCGTCATCGAGTCGCGTCTTCTCCTTGGCTCAGTCGGCCTATCCCCTCACGTTAGCAGCGGCAGATTAACAATGCATGACAGAATTGTTAAACGAAGTCTAATTGGAAATGGTTTAGCCGGCTTCCAAGAAATCGGCTGACCGCGGTTCAATGGCCGTTCCCATGTTGCCACGGACGTGTTGGGCATTGTCACCTCCCTTTGGCCGGGGTGCGGCGGGCGCCCGGGTGCGGGGGGCAGGTCGGGAGGGGGCTGTCAGGGGCGCGGTATCAGGCTCGAGGCGGCCAACCAGGCCGCCCCTAAAGGATCGGTTAACGGCAGCCGGCTCCCGGCGGACGCTCCGCTCGTCGGGTCAGGGGACGAACAGTTCGCTCTCGGCCAGCGCCTCTTCCTCGCTGTTGCCGCCAGCTATGAGCACCCTCCCGTCGGATAGCACCGCGGCGGCGTGGCGGTACCTGGCCTGTACCATGTCAGGCGCCGCTGTCCAGGACATCGTGGCCGGATCGAAGATCTCGGCCGAGTTCTTAACGCCCAAGCCGCCGGTGACCAGCACCCGCCCGTCTGACAGCAGGATGGCAACGTGCTCTGCGCGTGGCTGCCGGGTCTCGCCGGCCCGGGTCCACGAGGAAGTCGCCGGATCGAAGATCTCGGCCAACGTCTTTTTGCCCGTGCCGCCGACCACCAGGACACGGCCGTCCTTGAGCACGGTCGCCGTGTGGAGCACCCTGCCCTCGGCCATGTTACCCGCCTCGGCCCAGCTGTCGCTCGACGGATCGTACACCTCCGCAGAGTCCGTATACGGTCCGTCCAGCTTCCCGCCCCCCGTGACGAGGGCCCTCCCGTCCAGCAGGGTTGTGGCCGTGTGCAGAGTGCGCTCGGTGCTCATCGGGGCCGCCGGCGTCCATTGGCCGGTCGCCGGGTCGTAAATCTCTACCGAGTCGAGCCTCTTCAGCCGCTTGGTATCGACGCCCCCCGTAAGGACGACGCGCCCGTCGGGCAGGGCGGTCCATGCCGCCTCCGCCCGCCCGGTGTTGATCGAGCCGGTTGAGTTCCAGGTACCCGAGTCAGGGTCCCAGATCTCGGACGTGCGTATGGCCTCGAATCCGGTCAGTTCCGTGCCGCCCGCAGCCAGCACTGAACCGCCAGGCAGGACGGCCAGCAGGTGCTTTCGGCGGCCCTCGGCCAAGTCCCCGGTGGAGGTCCACTCGCCCGTCGCCGGGTCGTATATCTCCGCGGAGGTGTGTACGAGCCCTCGGTGGCTGCCCTTTCCCCAGCCTCCGGCGGTCAGCACCCTGCCGTCGGGAAGTGTGACCATGGCGTGGTACTGGCGGTCGTTGCCCATGGCATCGGTTCCGACGAACTCCCCCTCCCCTCCGCTCGGTGCGGGCGTGTCTTCGGCCGGCGGTGCCGCGGCGGGCTCGGTGCCAGGCCCTGCCGAGCAGGCGGCGAGCGGGATCATACCCGCTGCAAGGACCAGGAAAAGAACCAGTGCGGTCCGCCACCCGGGAGTGCGGTTCTGCGGAGCAAGCGGTCTCACGACGGGGATAGTCTACGCGAGTGCCGAGCCGCGCCCGGGGATCGGCCGTTCGCTGCCCGGCGTTCGCGGGAAGGACCGATGTCCGAGTACGTGGCCTATCTGAACGGGGAATGGGTCGACTCCGACGAGCTCAGGATCGACCGCAGGGACCGCGGTTTTCGCACTGGCGACGTCGTGTTCGACACGGCGGGCACGTTCGACGGGGTCATATTCGACACGCGCCTGCACGCAGAGAGGCTGATCCGGTCCCTAAAGTACGCCCGCATCGACTCTGGGCTGACCACCGACGAGTGGGAGGCGGTCATGCAGGAGGCGGTAGACAGGAACCAGCACCTCTTGCCCTCGGCCGGGGACTTTTACATCTACCCGTTTATCACCAGGGGCATGGGCCATCCGGCACCGGCGTCGGGCCCTCCCACCGTCGCCTGCGAGGCCTATCCCTTGTACTTTGGACGGTGGGCCGAGTGGTTCGACCAAGGCGTGAAGGGTGCCATACCCAAGGCGCGCAGCCTGTCGAGTGATCAGATCGACGCCAAGATCAAGCACCAGAGCCGGATGAACATGAACCTGGCCGAGATGGAGGCCTGGGATATCGACGAGGGCGCCTACCCGGTCATGCTCGACCTCGCCGGCAATCTCACCGAGGGCACGATCAACTCGGTGTTCCTGGTCTCTGGCGGGGTCCTGAAGTGCCCGACCGACACCGTCATACTCCAGAGCCTGTCGCGCTGGACGGTCCGGGACCTTGCGGGACAGCTGGAAATACCGGTGGTCGAGGAGGACCTTCAGCCCTACGACCTGTACACGTCTGACGAGGCCTTCCTGGCCTTTACCGGCCCATGTGTGCTGCCCTTGACCACCGTGGACCGCCGCGAGATCGGAGACAGCAGGCCCGGCCCCATCACAAGGCAGCTGCTCGCCGCATGGTCCGAGCGCGCCGGCGTGGATATCGTGGGCCAGGCCCAGAGACACGGCCAGCTGGCCAGTGCCGGGCATCCCGATGCCCCGCAGGCCTAGATTATTCGCTCCCCCGCCCGTGCGCATGCCGCGGCCAGGGGAGCAAGATCGGGCCCGGGCCAATTGCAGGTGAACTCGGGGAACTGAGAGGGTGGGGCGCCCCAACTGGCACTATGGTGATCACCCGCCAGCGTGCACCTGCGTGGCTTGCACGCAAGCCACCGCCAGGCGGGGGTAGTGGCGCTGTTGCGGCGGCTGCTCGCCCAACTCCGTATTCGCTAGGCGGCAGGAGTCGCCCCTAGTACTTGGAGGACTCTACCTCCGGCAACTTGCCGGTCACCAGGAAGATGGCGCGCTCCGCGACGTTGGTGGCCCTGTCGGCGATCCTCTCCAGGTCGTGGGAGACCCACAGCAGGTAAGTGGCGCGTTTGACAGTGCCAGGATCCTCGATCATGAACATCAACAGCTCGCGGTAGACTTGCTCGTAGATCCGGTCCACCAAAGGGGATTCGAACCGAATTTCAAAGCTGGTGCCTGTGATCGCGGGCACCAAGACAAGCCTGCTTGGGCGACGCAAGCGGAGTCGGGTCGTTTGACCGCGATTAACGCAACTTGTACTGTCGACTAGATCCCGACCATCTCGATTACCAGTTCGAAAGTTCGCAATACGGTCTCGCCGAGGGTACCAGCGTGTACCGTATGAAGAAACCGGTGCTGTCGAGGGATTCAGGCGCGCATGGAAGGGAAAGCATTGTCAGGATGGTTCGCAGGAAAAGTCGCACTTGTAACTGGCGGCGCATCCGGCATCGGTAGGGCGACGGCCCTGGCCTTCGCTCGTGAAGGGGCCAAGACGGTCATCTCAGACCTCGATGCCGACGGTGGCCACGAGACTGTCCATATGATCAAGGACTCCGGAGGAGAAGCTACATTCGTCACAGTGGACGTAACGATGTCAGACCAGGTCGAGGCCCTAGTCAACCGGGCGGTCCGTACCTATGGACAACTCGATTGCGCGTTCAATAATGCAGGTCTTGAGCGGGAACTCTCCAACCCCGACGTGCGATTCGACGAGGAGACGTTCCAATCTGTGATCGACGCTAACCTCAAGGGTGTCTGGCTCTGCATGAAGCACGAGATCGCACAGATGCTGGAACAGGGCTCCGGCACGATCGTCAACACCTCGTCGGTCGCGGGCCTGGTTGGTATACCCAACCAACCGATCTACGTTGCCAGCAAGCACGCGGTATCCGGACTGACCAAGTCGGCCGCCGTCGAGTACGCCGGCAGGGGTATCCGCATCAACGCTGTATGTCCGGGTCTCGTCGACACGCCGCTGTTGGAACGTATCTATGCGAGCAACCCAGGGCTGAAATCGGAAGCCGACAGCTGGCAACCGATTGGGCGCACTGCCCAGCCCGAGGAGATCGCTGAGGCCGTCATCTGGCTCTGCTCGGATATGGCCTCGTTCGTGGTCGGTCATATGATGACGATCGATGGGGGACTGGTCGTTCGGTAGGGCCCATGCCTTGGGGCGCGCCAGACCGCCTGGGCTGGCCAGCAAACGCCTAACGATGCTCCGCCGTCCGCGGACGGCTGGACAGGAGTCCAGTCGGCCCAGCAGATGCCAATGACGCAGACGGTGAATCACATGTCGACTATTGTGCCGAATGTTCACGGTACATGAGGCTCAGTCGCCTGCGAATGTCGGTAAAGACCTCTCCTGTCTAACGCGACAGGATCGTGTCGCTCTGATCTGCACCGCTCGACTGTACCGCGAACTCCGCGTCGAACTAGAAGTCCAAATGCGGGACCGACATTGGTGGGCGTGCGCTGGTCGGACATCGATGCCGAGCTCTTCGTGGCGGGAGTCGGAGTTATTGGGAGTTAAGGACCCGGGGATGTCCATTTGTAGGCGCGGATTTCGAGTCGTGGATGTTCAACCACGCGCTAGATCCGAACATGTACGGGACACGTTTCGAGATTAAGGCGAGTCAACGGGCGCCAAGTGCTGTCCGCGATCAAGAGAAGAGTGGGGCAGGATGGGGCATCCGACGGCAGTGCGGAACTCCTCACCGCAAATGAGAAAACCAGTTGACCTCGCTCGGTTGCCTATGTCGAAGCGAAAGACTTTGAGACGATCAAAAAGGAGTTTCAGAATTCAATCAATTTGGCTGTTCGGTAGACCAGTATAGGTTCAGATTGTTCCGGACATTACAGCCCTCGCCGAACCATCAATTGTGCCTGCGCTACCCAACATGCTAAAGGTTGTAGCGGACGACGCCGCAGGTTCCAAAGGTCATAGCGACACCCCAGTTCAAAGGTTCTGCCCAAAGTCAGGTTAGGGGGGCCACACTGATTTCTTGCGGGGGCGTAGACGGCGGCTTCGCAGAGTTCTGTCCCCCGCTCTGCTAGACTGTTGCGCTCAAATCGACGTGCCCTAGCATGCTGGGGCCTGCTATGTGAATATCAGTTGTCACGGGAGACTGTGCCATAGTTGTACCTGATCAAGCCGCCAAGCTCGCAGCCCTGCCCGAGAACTGGTCACGGGCCCTTGCAATTGCCGCCCACCCCGACGATCTGGAATACGGCGCCGCCAGTGCCATCGCACGCTGGACCTCGCAGGGAAAGAAGGTCGGCTACCTGATGATAACCAAGGGGGAGGCAGGCATAGATTCCATACATCCCGAAGAGACCGCAAGGCTCCGGATGCGCGAGGAGATTAGCAGTGCACGTGTTGTTGGCGTTGAGTCTGTGGAGTTTCTCGATTACAGGGACGGAGTCGTAGAGTACGGCCTACCTCTTCGGCGCGACATCGCCCGCGCCATTCGAAGGTTCCGGCCCGAGGTCCTGATCAGCGGCAACCATGAACTCACCTGGGCTGGGGACAAACTCAACATGGCCGACCACCGAGCTGTTGGGATCGCAGTGCTTGACGCCGCCAGGGACGCCGACAACCGCTGGATATTCCCCGAACTCCTTGACGAAGGCTATGAGCCATGGCACGGCATCAAATGCGTCTTCATAGCATCGGCCCCGAAGGTGACCCACTACGTAGACGTAACCGAGTTCATAGATAAGGGCGTCCAATCCCTCAGAGAGCACCGTGTCTACATCGACAACCTGCCCCAATCCTTTGACCCCGCTGAATTCCTAACCTGGGGTGCTGCCGCCATCGGTGATTTGGCCGGATGCGACTACGCTGTCGGCTTCGGCATTATCGAGTTGTAGCCCCACCGGTCGTGGTAGCAGCTGGGAGCTATCCCTCAGACCCCCGAGACCAACTGCTCCTTCCCGTGATGATCCCGCGATCGTAGAGCTTGCTGACCTGAGCAGCAGCGGGCATCCGATCACCGGCAAAGGCCGCCCAGTCTAGGCCGTGGAGTCTGCTGGCAGCGTCATTGTGAACTCTGTGTACTCGCCGTGGACCGTGTCGACGACGAGGTCCCCTCCGAGCCGCCGCAATACATCAGCGGCAATGGGAAGTCCCAGGCCGGCTCCGACTACACCTTCACGGGTCGAAAAGAAGGGGTTAAATATCTGCCCCACAACTTCATCGGGGATCCCCGGCCCATTGTCACGGACACGCACCTCCACCAAACCATCCGACAAGCGGCTGGTCACAGACAGCTCAGGTTGATGGTCACCGTTTTGCGCATCCTTTTTTTGCCTTAGCGCATAGCAGGCGTTTGAAACAAGGCCTACGACAGCCTCGCTAAAGTCATTGGCTACAAGGGACACATCGCCCACGGAGCGGTCAAAGTCAAAGTCGGGCTCCACGCTAAAGTCCCTCCACTCCGCGTGAAAAGCCTCGCAAGCCAACCGGACGGCGGATCGCAACGTCCCGTTCAAGTCGGTGAGTTCCGGGTCCCCTCCGACTACTCCCAGACCCCGCATTCGCTCGACAATTGCCAGAGCGCGGCCACCGTTGGACTGCACGCGCTCCAGGCTGGTGGCCAACTCCTCGCTGATGTCATCAAGGAGGCTGGCATCATCTTCTGTCATTCGATTACGGTAGCTTGTCAGCATTCCCATCAGTTCGCGCTGAAGTTCTAAGGATCCCTCGGTAAAGTTCTTAACGAAGTTCAACGGATTACTGATCTCGTGAGCCACGCCGGATACCAGCTCCCCCAAGGCGGCCAGCTTCTCCTGTGCCACCAGCCGGACCTGCATCCGCTGTAACTCCTCGTTCACCTCACGCAACTCTCCATAGAGGCGTTCAACCAGATTCAGCCGCTGCACTTCAAGCGCCTGCTGGCGCCACACCTCGAGAGCACCGGCCAATTCCCCGATTTCATCCCGGCTTACCTCAGGGATCGGAGTTTCGAGATCGCCGGACGCCATGCCGCGCATACGCTCCGACAGCCTAGACAGACGACGCACAACACCCTGCCCTACCCAAAGCCAGGCGCTCAGGGTAGCCGCTAGGACGCTTGCAACACTGATTACCGCCAGGATGATGCGACCCTCGTCAAAACTGCGGACCGACGACTCAAGCACTACCTGCGACTCTGCCCGGGCGGTCACCAATAGACCAGTGACCGAGTCCTCCAAGGCCACACTTCGCTCATCGAGAGCAGCAGCAAGTCCATTTGCTTGAGTTCGAAGCGCCAGTTGCTGACCACGGACCGCATACACCTGTTCACCTAGCGGCAGTATTGCGATCTGGTCCCAGAGGCGATCAAGCTCTGGCTGGTCAGAAGCCAATAGCGCTCGCCTCAACAATGCACGGGACTCACCATCAACCGACAACCCATCTATTGCGGCTCCAAGTTCAGTCGCGGCTACACCATTGTCTTGAACCGCAGTTTGGTAAACCGCCAGTTGATCAATGACTCCGACCAGTGCATATGCACCTTCATGCACCTCATTCGCTGCCGGTACCAAGGCAGGGACAACGCTGGCAGCGGTCAGGTAATTTTCCAACCGCTCCAGCGAGGCCGTCGCGGTGTCGGTAGAGACCCCTACCGCGTTTTGGACCATGAGCCTGAGGCCTAACGACAAGAGTCGCTCTGCTTCCCGAGCAGCAGCCCAGGATGCATCCAGAGCTGGCTCCGCCTCGGTCTGGACACGGTGGTTGAGGTCCCCGCTCCGCTCAAAGTAATACACTGCCACAGCGCTGGAACCTAGGGTCAGCAGCACCGCAAATCCCAGAGCGAGGTATAGTCGGGCACCTATGCGGCGCCATGGGTCAAGAAGAAAGCCCATACCGTCTCCACTTCTGTTCAATTGTCACAGAGTAACGCTCTACATCTGCGCGAAGCACGTCGGTTCGGGGGGACGAGCGCCCGGCGCACCAATCAGTCGCAGCATTGCCGGTCACTGCCTCCATCTCGCCCAGAAAGGCAAGAGAATCGCTGGTGCCGTGCATATTCCGGAGCACCATACCAAAACGGAGGGTCAGCATCATCCACTGTGTCGTCTACACCAGTGGAATGGAAACCGCAGCGACGCAATCTTCGGCAGCAGCCCAAATCACCTAAACTTCTACAACAGGTGTGATATCGCTTGGAATTTAGTGCCGCGCGTCAATAGATTGCTCTAGAGCCTTCTCGCCCTCGACTTCCGATCATTGTTCCCTTCAATCATACGGAGGAATAACAGAGATAGATGCAAGCGCATAAGATGATTAAATATTCCTCTCCAAAGTGCATGAATCGAACTCCAAACACTCCAAGTCTGTCCGCCTAGGCTTCGATAACGACCGCTGTAGAGATGGTGCCCAAACTTCGAATAGCATCTCTCACTGGTCAATGTTTCATAAACGCGCTTATCTTAGGCTATATACGTCATCCGAGACGGGAAACACTCGACAAACACTGGCAAGGGACCGAAGGCGGTCGGTTGAAAGTGACATGCGGCGACTGGTGGTCTAGCCACGACGTACAGTAGGGCTATTGTCTGCGCCTCCGATGGGAAGAGCGCTTGGCACTAAGAGTGCGCCTTCGCTTGCGTCATGGACTCAAAAACTTTGATTTGGATACCCAACACGGTAGCCGAAGTGCCGGCTGCATGCCGGCGCAGCGAGGCTCCAAATGAGAAGGGCGAATCGGCTCGGCGCCGTGATTTCGGCGAATACGTTTTCTTTCGCCGAGTGTGGAGATGAAGCGGGGTTGGCTTGGTTAACGGCGAAGTTGTAGGCTGAATGGATCTCGCCAAGTCCGCCATGCGGGACCAACCGGCCCGAAGGCGCGACTGTGGAGACTTGCCGGACATTTCACCACACGCCAGAAGTTTTCGGCCAAGCGACCGATGCACCGTCCCCTACGTGGACGGACTCAAGGCTCGGCTTGGAAGATGAGAAGAAGGCCCAAGTTGAGCGGCAGAGCCCAAGACGAGTAACTCACATGCCAAGGACGCCCTAGCCATTCCAAGTGATTCGGAACAGAGTAGACGCAAAGTCTCAGCCTTAGGAGTTAAGCGCAAACGCGCCCAGGAGAACAGTCAATGACGGAAATAAAGCAAGTTTACGCTCCGGAGTTCCCCAGAAGATTGGAATGGCTCAATTCCGAGCATCCAGTCACGATTGAGAGCTTGAGGGGAAAGTTGATAATTCTTGACTTTTGGACGTATTGCTGAATCAACTGCATGCACGCAATTCCGCAGTTGGCGGAACTGGAGGCAAAGTATCGAGACGTGGTGGTCGTAGTCGGTGTGCACTCTGCCAAATTCACGCAGGAAAAGTCGTTAGACAATGTGCGCCAGGCAGTGCTGCGGTACGACATCGAGCACCCAGTGGCCAACGACTCTGGCTTTGAGGTGTGGCGCCGGTGGGGCGTGCGCGCCTGGCCGACCTTCATGTTTATAGGGCCGGAAGGCACCGTCCTCGGCAAGCACGAAGGCGAGTTCGACAAAGATGCTTTGGACAGGGCAATTGCAGGCTTGATAGCCGATTTCGACGCAAAGGGGTTGATCGACCGCACCCCAATTCATTTCAAGTTGGAGCGCGACAAGATGTCGGATGGGCCGCTCTCTTTCCCGGGCAAGGTTATGGCCGACAAAGGGTCAGACACGCTCGTGGTAGCTGACTCCAATCACAACCGCCTCGTCGTAGCCGGGCTTGATGGACGAGTCCGTGCAATCGTTGGGTCTGGCGCACCCGGACTTACAGACGGGGATTTCGTTTCGGCGCGATTCCGCGACCCACAGGGCCTAGCCCTTGCCGGGGACCAGATCTACGTTGCTGACACGAAGAACCACGCAATCCGCCGGGTTAATCTCTCTGAGGGTAATGTCATCACGCTTGCGGGCACTGGACAACCGGCTCCCAGGTTCAGTACAGGCGGTCCAGCCAAGTCGACCCCAATTAAATCGCCGTGGGATGTCGCTCTCTGCGAAACCAACCTCTACATTGCGATGGCCGGTTTCCACCAAATATGGCGGCTCGACCTAGTGTCGGGATTCATTGCGCCGCATGCCGGCTCCGGTCGGGAGAATATCGTGGACGGTCCCCTGCTCTCGGCCCAGTTGGCCCAGCCGAGCGGCATCGTGAGCGAAGGGTCTAAGCTCTATTTTGCCGACAGCGAGACCAGCGCCATCCGAACAGCCGACATGGACGCCGCAGGCGTCGTGTCAACAATCGTCGGCGAGGACCTGTTCTCGTTCGGTGACCTAGACGGCCCCGGTAAGAGCGCAAGGCTGCAACACCCTATAGGCGTGGACCTTGCAGGGGGATTCTTGTACCTGACGGACACTTACAATAACAGGATCAAGAGGATTGAACTGGTTACCGGCGAAGTGACTACCCTCTTCGGGACGGGGCAGCCAGGCCTGGAGGAGGGATACGGCAAAGGGGCAAGTTTCCACGAGCCAGGAGGCCTTTCTGTAGCCGGAGACCTGATCTTCGTCGCCGACACCAACAACCACACCATACGCGTGGCAGACATCGTTACCGGTTCTGTTTCCACGCTTGCGGTCATTCCCTAGGCTGGTCCTATTGCCTAATCGACTCGCTGCCGAGAGCAGCCCCTACCTTCTTCAACACAAAGATAACCCGGTGGACTGGTTCCCCTGGGGTAGAGAAGCGCTTGAAGAAGCTAGGAGACAGGATAAGCCGATCCTGCTGAGTATCGGATACTCTGCCTGCCACTGGTGTCACGTCATGGAGCGCGAATCGTTTGAAGACGACTACATCGCGGCTCAAATGAATCGCAACTTCATCTCCGTCAAGGTAGACCGGGAGGAACGTCCCGACATCGATTCCATATACATGACGGCTGTGCAAGCTCTGGCCGGGCACGGGGGGTGGCCTCTGACCGTCTTTTTGATGCCGGACGGCAAGCCCTTTTATGGAGGTACCTACTTCCCTCCGTCGGACCGCGGCGGAATGCCCGGGTTTCCCAGGATTCTCGATGCCGTCTCCCATGCCTATCAGCACAAGAAGAGCGACCTCGAGCTATCCTCTGAGCAGCTCGTGGCCCGGATCCGTCAGACAACGCTTGCCGGCAGGTCTCGCGAACTACTTGCCGACGCCAACCTGTCTTCGGCCTACGTAAATCTTTCAGCGCAAGCCGACCGGGAAATGGGTGGCCTGAGTGGCGCACCCAAATTCCCGCAGCCGATGATCTACGAGTTCCTGCTCCGTTACTACCTGCGAACCGGAGACAGTGAGGCACTGGAAATAGTGACCAGGACACTGGACGCAATGGCGCAGGGAGGGATTTACGATCAGGTTGGCGGCGGCTTCCACCGTTACTCTACGGACGCGCGATGGCTGGTTCCTCACTTCGAGAAAATGCTCTACGACAACGCCCTGCTAGTTCGGCTGTACCTTCACGCCTTTCAGATAACCGGAACCCCTGCATACCGTCGTGTAGTCGATGAGACTCTTCGCTATGTCCTCAGCGAAATGATGACTCCTGATGGCGCCTTCTATTCCGCGCAAGACGCAGACAGTGAAGGAGTGGAAGGCAAGTTCTTCGTGTGGAGACCCGAGGAGCTGTGCGAAGTCTTGGGCACAGCCGCAGGTCAGCGCATGGCCGCATATTTCGATGTGTCGGATGCGGGCAATTTCGAGGGCTCATCGGTCCTCAATTTCACCGAAGAGCTTCGCGCGTCCCTAAAGCGGGATGAAGCTCAGGTCCTGCAGTTCATCGCCGACGCCAAAGCGAAGCTTTACGAGGCCCGCTCGCGCCGAGTGCCGCCCAGTACCGATGACAAGATCCTGACCGCCTGGAACGGGTTGATGATCGCGGCCTTGGCGGAGGCGTCGGTGGTGCTAGAGAACCAAGAGTACGCGGATGCGGCCGCCAAGTGTGCGGATTTCCTCTTGACATCGCTTCGGCGCGATGGGCGACTCTTGCGAACTTACAAGTACGGAGTGGCCAAACTCAACGGCTACTTGGAGGACTACGCCTTTGCCATAGACGGTCTCCTAACGCTGCATGAGGCCACCCTCAAGGCGCGTTGGCTCTCCGAAGCGATCTGTTTGGGGCAATCGATGGTCGAACTGTTCTGGGACCGTGGCACTGGCCAGTTCTATGACACGGGCTCGGATCACGAAGACCTCATCGTCCGGCCCCGCGATGTCTCGGACAATGCAATTCCGTCGGGCAGTTCGGCGGCCTGCTCTGTGCTGCTAAAGCTCGCCATATACACCGGCGAGTCGGGCATGAGAGACATGGCTGTGGGGGGCATCCGCTCGGCCCGGGAGTTGATGTTGCAGGTGCCAGCTGGAGCCGGTCACTGGCTTGGCGGATTGGACTTTTACCTGAGTGCTCCAAGGGAGGTCGCCATCGCTGGAGACCCAGGGGACGACGCCACCCGTGCACTGCTTGCCGAGACCTACAGACACCATTTGCCCAATAAAGTGGTCATGGGAGTGACCGGCAAGGGTGCGATCACCAACTTGCCTCTTGCAAGGGGGCGGGGACAATTGGGAGGCGTAGCCACTGCGTACGTGTGCGAGAACTACGCCTGCCAGTTGCCCACATCCGACCCAAGAGTGCTGGCACAGCAGTTGGCCGATGGCCGAGCGCCTTAGTTGATGACGTCCCTGGGCTGGCATATGCCTAGGCTGAACCGGCTCACAGCTAAGCCATCGGCTCGACACGCAACCACCATCACCACATGGCGGCGGAGCTGTGACAAGACGACCAATCCTCACGCTGGCGATTGCGACGTCTTGGAGGCTGCAAATATCATGATCGTGGCTGCTCGCTGAACTGCCAATGCCGAAAACCATGAGCGACAAATTGCTGATAGACGAACTCAGGCGAATCGTCGGCGACTCCTACGTCGTAGACGACCTAGCTGGCCTCATCGCCTTTGAGTACGACGGCTCCGTTGACCGGGCGCTACCTTCGGCAGTGACACTGCCAGCCTGCACAGCCGAAGTGTCTCAGGTTATGAAGGCCGCGAGAGACCACGGAGTGACGATAGTCGCCCGGGGCGCCGGCACCGGACTTAGCGGCGGTTCGGTACCCGAACAAAGAAGCCTGGTGATTTCTCTAACCAGAATGAACCGGATCGTGGAGATTGACCCAACCAACCGGCTGGCCGTCGTCGAGCCTGGTGTCGTCAACTTGGACCTTACGGTGGCCGCCACCGAGCACGACCTCTACTATGCGCCGGATCCTTCGAGTCAACAGGCCTGTACGATCGGTGGCAACGTAGCGGAGAACTCGGGCGGCCCCCATTGCCTTGCTTACGGGGTGACCACTAACCACGTGCTAGGTCTGGAGGCTGTGCTGGCGGACGGGACGGTGGTCCAGCTAGGCGGTCGGTCGTCCGAGACGCCCGGCTACGACCTTCGAGGTATCTTGATCGGATCGGAAGGCACGCTGGCCGTGGTTACTAAGGTCATTGTCAGGTTGCTGAGGCGCCCCGAGTCGGTCAAGACGATGTTGGCCGTCTACAGGGAACTAGACGATGCAAGCTCCGCGGTGTCAGACGTTATCCGGTCGGGCATAGTGCCGGCGGCCATGGAGATGATGGACGACTTAGCCATTGCGGCGGTCGAGCCGGCAGTCAATGCCGGATACCCTCCCGGTGCGGGCGCGGTGCTGCTGGTCGAAGTGGATGGTTTGGCCGAGTCTGTGGAAGAGGAGTCCGAGTTGGTCGAGTCGGTCATGGCGCGCCATTCGCCGATGGAGATCCGAACCGCCAAGGACGCCGGAGAGCGCCAACGGCTGTGGGCGGGTCGCAAGGGGGCGTTGGGGGCGTTAGGCAGACTTGCCCCCAACTACTACCTGATAGACGGGACGATACCTCGCACGCGGCTGGTGGAGGTGATGGCACGAATTAAGGAGATCTCGGCGGAATCCGGATTCCCAATTGCCAATGTACTGCATGCGGGCGACGGCAATCTGCATCCGTCGATCCTCTTTGACGAGCGCAAGCCCGGTGAGACGAAACGGGTACTTGAGATAGGCGGACAGATATTGAAACTGTGCGTCGATGAGGGAGGCGTTCTGTCTGGAGAGCACGGTATAGGTATCGAGAAAAGGGAGTACATGCCATACATGTTCAGCGAGGAGGACATGCGGGCGATGGCAAAGCTAAAACCCTCCTTCGACACCCGGAACGCTCTTAATCCGGGCAAGATCTTCCCGCAGGGATCGGCGGCAAATCAGTTGACTCAGGTCGGGCCTGTTGCCCGGGCAGGCGCCGGAGCCTACATATGACGGACGTGGCTGATTCGGAATCGAACTCCGGAGGCGGGGCAAGACCGCAAACGGTCTTGCAGGGACTTGCCGGTGGGTCGGTCACCGAGCCCTTGTCTGACCACGAAATTGACGGATTGACACCGGAAGCGGTGTTTGCCCCCGATACCCTCGAAGCCCTATGCGCAGCACTGGCGACCTGCAACGGCGAGCGCTTGGCCGTCTCGCCCGTCGGGGGTCTTACGCGGACCAAAATCGGCAAGATTCCGGCCCGATACGACGTCGCCATCAATACGAGCCGCCTCAGGGACCTAGTCTCTCACAACCACGCCGACCTCACGGCCACAGTAGAGGCCGGGATTACCGTTTGGTCGCTGCAAGAGTCTCTTGCCGAGCACGGCCAGTTCGTAGCTATCGACCCTCCCCTGCCCGATCAGGCAACCGTAGGCGGGACATTGGCTCTGGGAACCTCCGGGCCACTGAGGTGGCAAGGTTGGGGGCTCCGTGACATCGTGATCGGCATGAAAGTGGCCTCAGCAAGTGGCGAACTGACCAAGAGCGGAGGCCAGGTCGTAAAGAACGTAAGCGGCTATGACATGTCCCGACTCCACATCGGCGGGCTTGGTACGCTTGGGCTCATCGCCGAGGCGTCGTTCAAACTCACTCCCCTGCCGGCCGGTCAGGCCACTATCCTTGCCTCCTTCCGAAGACCGGCCGATGCCTTCAAGGCCGGGATGTCGGTGTTCCACGGCCGGAGTTCGCCCCTAGCCACAACGTTGCTGAGCCCAGTCGCAGCGCAAAGGCTCGACCTGATCCGAAAGGGGAGCCATCACCTGGCGGTAAGGTTGCACGGGCGGCCTCGCACGCTAGAGCGCATGATCGACGAGGCCGCTGCAGTCTGTAGTCGCAACGAGACTCTGGAAATGGATCGCCTAGAAGGCGCCGAGCACGAGCGAATATGGCGCGCGGTAGCAGATTTCGGATGGGACGAATCGACAAGGCCAGCCGCTTCCGTCAGAATCTCCCTTCCCCCGGCCACCGTCGGCGAAGTGCTGGCAACTCTTGAGAGCGCTGCAGCAGCACGCGGCCTAATGCCCGCCATAGTGGCACACGTTCCCTCCGGCATCGTGCTGGTACACCTTTACTCCCCTGGTATGCCAATCGATCTAGGTGCCTTGGCACAAGTTATCGCCGATGCTCGCAAGCTCACCAGGCAGCGCCGGGGTACCGCTGTGCTAGAACAGGCCCCTCTCAAGGCCAAACGAAGCATCGATGTTTGGGACGGAGGAGGCGAGGCGATGGCGATCATGAGACGGCTCAAGGATCAATACGACCCCGATCACACCCTTAACCCCGGGCGGTTTGTCGGTGGGATCTGATGAGCAAGCATCGGCGGGGCCCGTGACCGAGGACATTTCTTTCCCCCCTCACTCCCTGAATCGGGTTACGCCCGCGCCCGGTTTCGACACGCACGACGCGCCCGCAGAGGAGGATCTTTACAAGTGCGTCCACTGCGGCTTTTGCCTTCAGGTCTGCCCCACCTACCTACAAACCGGCCTCGAGACCGAATCTCCCAGGGGCCGAATAGCGTTGATGAAGGCGGTCAACGAAGGACGGTTGGGGATCGGAGAAGACGTCTACAGGCACTGGGACATGTGTATTCAGTGCCGAGCCTGCGAAGACGTCTGCCCATCGGGAGTGCCCTACGGACGGCTCATCGAAAAGACCATGGTGCAGGTGGAGAGGCGGAGAAGGGTCTCCCTTATGGGCCGCTTCATATCTTGGCTGGTGATCGGAAGAATCCTCCCCGACCAGAACGCTCTGACCGGCGTGGTGGGTACTCTCAGGTTGTACCAGCGATCTGGGATACAGCGAGCCCTTCGGCTGTCAGGGCTTCTAAAGCTGATCCCAGGGAAGATCGCCGATCTAGAGCGTTCGCTGCCCAATACACCGGATGCCTTCTTCGCCGCCGAAGGCCAGACATACCAGGCTCAAGGCCAGCCCCGCGCTTCGGTGGCACTGCTTTCGGGATGCGTGATGCCACTTGTCCATGGGCCACAGATACGGTCAGTTGTAAGGGTTCTGAACCGAAACGGGGTGGAGGCGTTCGTACCAAAGTCACAGGTGTGCTGCGGGGCAATTCACACGCACGTCGGCGACATTGAACGAGCGCGCGACCTAGCACGCCGCAATGTGGACGCCTTCCTAGCGCTACCCGTCGACGCCGTCGTCACCGCTTCGGCAGGTTGCGGAACCAGGATGAAGGAATACGGTGAACTCCTCTGTGATGATCAGCTGTACGCTCAGAGGGCGAGGGATCTTTCCGAGAAGGTACTTGATATTCACGAGTTTCTGAGCGACCTGCCAATCGAGCCTCCAAAGGGCACTCTCGACTACAAAGTTACCTATCAGGATGCCTGCCATCTTTCCCACACCCAGGGAGTGCGAGAACAGCCTCGTGCCCTTATCGAATCTATCCCGGGAATTCGCTTGGTAGAGATGCCTGACTCGACTCTCTGTTGCGGAGCGGGCGGGACATACACAATCACCCAGAGGGACATGTCCCTTAGGCTCCTGGACGACAAGATGGCATCAATTGAAGGTACCGGCGCCACCGTCGTAGCTACGGGCAACCCAGGCTGCATGATGCAGCTACAGTACGGGACCGACCGTGGCAACGCCCGGATCGAGGTTAAGTACGTAACCGATCTACTCGATGAGGCGTACCTTGCAGAGAGGACAACTGGCGTTAAGGTACGACCCACCAGGCAGTCACACGATGGCGATTCGGGCTGGGAGGAAGAGAGACATGAACTTAGGTCTAAGTGGAAGAGCCGCCCTGGTGACCGGCGGCAGCGACGGGATAGGTAAGGCTACAGCTCATCGACTAGCGGCCGAGGGGACATCAGTTGGCATCACTGCCCGTCGAACCGATCATCTGCGGGCAGCAGCCCGTGAGATAGCGGAATCGACCGGCAGGCAGGTGCTCGCGCTGCCGGGAGACGTGACCGAGCCCGATCAGATCCAGTCGGCCGTCGACGAAGCAGCGGCGGTCTTCGGCCGTCTGGACATACTCGTCAGCAATGCAGGAAGGTCCGCGGCTGGCCATGTCGACGCTGTCAGAGACGGTGAATGGAGGGAGGACCTCGACCTAAAGCTGATGGGCGCAGTCCTAGGTGCGCGAGCAGCTGCAACTCACATGCGCCGACAGGGCGGCGGGCGGATAATCAACATCACCACGCCGGCCGGCAAGGCACCCAGGGGCGGAAGCGTCCCGACCTCCGTGAGTCGCGCCGCCGGCATCGCACTGACCAAGGCTATGTCCCTCGACTACGCCGCCGACCGGATCACCGTAAACACGGTCTGCATCGGGCTGATCAAGAGCGCTCAGCATGAGCGCTCTTGGCAGGACTCCGGCAGGCAACTGACCCTAGACGAGTGGTACGAAAGGCTGGGTTCTGGCGTGCCGCTTGGCAGGGTCGGCGAAGCAGCCGAGGCGGCCGATCTGATAGCGTTCTTGGCATCTGAACGAGCAGCCTACATAACCGGCACGGCCGTGAACATCGACGGAGGAATGTCACCGGTCGTATAGATGCACCTCCCCATCGCCAAAAGCCCGTTCTCACCGAGCCGTCCGGTGGAGGGATTACAATCGCACCGGCGCTCTTGGGCAAGATTCTGCGGTGCTTTAGGGTCGGACTCGGACCGCCCTTTGCATCAACAGGTGATCGCATAGCACGAGCGCTACCATCGCCTCGACCATCGGAACCGCCCTGGGAAGCACGCAAGGGTCGTGGCGACCCCGGCCGGAAATGGTAACCGGGTTGCCATGCTCATCAACGGTGTCCTGCTCTACGGCTATGGTGGCTGTAGGCTTGAAGGCCGCACGTACTACGATGTTTTCTCCGGTGGAGATGCCGCCCTGAACCCCTCCTGACCGGTTGGTTCGTGTGCGTATCCGGCCTCCCTCGCTGTAGAAGGGGTCATTGTGCGTAGATCCTGTCATCTCGGCCCCGGCAAACCCCGAGCCTATCTCGAATCCCTTGCATGCCGGCAATGACAGAAGGCCCCTTGCAAGGTCGGCTTCTAGCTTGTCGAAGACGGGCTCCCCTAGCCCGGGTGGGACGCCACGTGCCACGGCCTCGACAACGCCCCCCAAAGAGTCCCCTTCCTTGCGCGCCTGTCTTATACGTTCAATGATCTTCTCGACCATGTCCGGGTCGGGCACTCGCGCCACGTTGGCCTCCACCGCTCGACGCTCAACGGTGTCGGGATCTACATCCACCTCCATGGTCCAGACCTTCTTGACGTAGCCAATCACCTCCACACCCACTTCGGCCAGTATCTTTGACGCGACAGCCCCTGCAGCGACACGACCGACCGTCTCCCGGGCGCTCGCTCGCCCACCGCCCTGCCAGTTTCGGATGCCGTACTTGGCGTGATAGGTATAGTCCGCGTGCGATGGCCGGAAGACGGACCTAATGTGCTCGTAGTCCCTAGCCCTCGCGTCTTTGTTTCGCACCATGATCAGTATCGGAGTGCCCAGGGTACGGCCCTCAAACAGACCGGACAGTATCTCGGCGCGGTCATCTTCTCGACGTTGGGTGGTTATTTCGCTCTGCCCCGGGCGTCGGCGGTCCAGCTCCGCCTGAACATCTGAGACATGCAGTTCCAGGTTGGGTGGACAGCCATCGACAACCACGCCTACGGCACCGCCGTGTGACTCTCCCCACGTAGTTGTGCGAAAGATGTTCCCGAAAGTGCTGCCCACCGCGCTATGGTACCATCAGAGCACCGCGGCCCCTTGGCAGTGCGGTGCAGAGTTAGCGGAGCGGGTCCGGGCCGAACACCCGCGAGGGCCTACCTGTCTGGGCCAAGCCCAGGCGGGGTGAGCGCACCTCGTGGCCCGGACCCCAATTTTTTTGGTGGCGGATATCGGGGCGGACAGACTCTGCTTTTCTCTCGTAAACACCATCTCAAAGCCGGGCTCTTGAGCGGCCAGGATCGTTCGAAAAACGGCCTGTCCAAGGTTTCGAGAGCCCAATTGTTCTGAGCGTAGAAGCTGAAAGGTGCCGAAAGGGGAGCCAAATCTCTCCTTGCTCGATTTTGTCGCCCGAGCCTAGACTGGCATGAATGGACTCGGACTTACCGGCCTCCCCTGCCTCCCTCGCTGACAACCCTCCCCACATAGTTAGCCCCCCGCATCGAACTTCTCGTTGAAGGCAGGCCAAGCCTCGCCTCCGGCGCCAGCGAGGACACGTCGCCGACGCCCACCGGCGTGGTGGAGACATACCTTCTCCTCCCTGTCACAGAGGAACTTTCGCTATATGTGGCTCGGGATGCTCGCTTTCATGAGCAGCGTGCAGATGTCCTTTGTTGCGATGGGCTACCTTGCGTATGACCTGACGGACTCGGCGTCGATGCTCGGCTTCGTGCACGGAGCCCAAGCTGTTCCGATGCTAGTCCTGTCACCTTTCGGAGGGTTCGTCGCCGATAGATTCGATAGAAAGCGGGCCATGCAGATCGGTCAAGTTACTGCCGGTGCAATTGCGCTGCTGGTGGGGCTGGCGATCTGGGGCGGATATATTCACTGGTCCCACCTTATCCTGATGGGTTTTACCTACGGCACGGTCTTCGCATTCACCATGCCAGCAAGGCAGGCATCCGTACCGGATCTGGTCGACCGGCGTCAGCTAAGCAACGCGGTGGCGCTGAATGGTGCCCTGCTAAGCGCAACATTCTTGATAGCCCCGGGCATCGGCGGCGCGCTCTACGCACTCAGCGGCCCTGAGGTAGTCTTCTTCGTCATAGCGGGCTTGGCCTGCATCTCCGTGTTTCTCACCGGTGCACTTCCCACACTGAAGCCAGCCCAGCACAAGGCTCGGTCGGTCATCCAAGAGATATGGGAAGGCCTACAGTATGTCGGCCGCTCGCCGCTAATCCGCCTGTTGCTACTCCTGACCCTGGTGACCGCCTCGCTGGCTATCCCATTCCGCTTCGTTTTGCCGGTGTTTGTCGTAGATGTTTATGAGCGAGGGCCCGAGGCTCTGGGTCTCTTGGTAAGCGTTATGGGCGCCGGATCACTGGTGGGGGCGCTCGGGTTGGCAGCGGTGCGCGGACTGAGGCGGGGTATGGCCCTAATCCTAGCGAGCGTGGCTTCAGGGGCCGCGCTGCTGGCTGTAGCCGCGGTACCCATTTATGCCGTCGCCGCAGTGTTAATGGCCATCCTGGGGGTGGCGGACTCGGGGCGCCGCACGTTGACCCACTCGCTGATGATGGAGCATGGCGATCCCGAGTTCCGGGGCAGGACGATGAGTCTCTATCTCATGAGCTTCGGGGTGGTACCCCTGGTAGTCGTGCCGGTGGGAGTGGCAATTGAGCAGTTTGACGGTCGGGTGGTGATCGGTGCCATGGCGGTCCTACTATTGGCGGCGTCTGCTGCCATGCTGCTTACCCAAAAGGACTTGCGAGGGCTGAGGTGAGACCTTGAGAAAGGCAATGCGGATCGGACTGGTGGGGTTCGGCTACTGGGCCCGCGTCTCTTACCTTCCGCTGATAGAGGAGATGACAGACGCAAGGGTCGTAAGCGTCGCCGCACGAACAGAGAAGTCCCGGATGGCCGCTCGAGAGGAACTGGGTGAGGGATTGAGGCCTTTTGCAAGCTACTCAGACCTGATCAAGACCGGCGATGCGGAAGCAGTATTGATAGCGCTGACGCCTGAACTCAACGCCTCGGCCGCGGCCGAGGCACTAGAGGCCGGCCTACACACCTTTGTAGAACCTCCGTTTGCAAGCCCCGAGGACACCGAGAGGATGCTGACTCTCGCAGAGTCTGGATCCGCGATCTTGCATGTAGATGTGGAGCCTAGGTACCTGCCTGCTGTTCAGGTTCTGCGCAGGCTGTTTGGTGACGAGGGAGAGCTCGGCGTCCTGCACTCATGCCACCTAGAGCATGAAATGGTCCTGGCCAGCGAATACCGTCGGTCGAGCATGATATTCGGCCTCGGACCATGGTATGTCGACCTTCTGGACAGCCTTATCGAGAGTCCGGCTAAACGGATAGACATGATGCCTGCCAAAGTCCGAGGAGATGGCCTAGTCTTGACTGGCCGAGCCGAAATCGGGTATGAATCCGGTGCCAGATCGTCTTGGGCCTTCAGCTTTGAAGGGCCTCGCGTTCTTCGCCTCAAGGTTACGCTGAAAGGGGAGGCAGGAGAGGCTACAGCCGATCTGACTTCGGGAGAATACCTGTGGCGGCGCAAAGGCGGCGACTGGAAATCGGGGATTGCCGACTGTACTAGACCCGAGGCGGGCTTTGTAGGCATGCGGGAAAGCCTACGCGCATTCATCTCTGCGGCGCGTGGCCAGGGCAGGACGATGTCGGGCCCCGATGTAATCCGTCGCACTCAGCCGGTGCTAGTTGAACTGCGAAAGCAGGAGTCTGAAATCTGCAGGTAGCAGGCTCGACTAGCCAGATCGATAACCTAACACGCCAATGAGAGTAACCCTCGGAGGACGAGCGGATAGCAGCCCGCCGCATAACTCTGCAAATGGCAGGACTTCTGGACTTTGGGCCGACTTCTCGCTGACACCGACATCGCCGAGCATTTCGTAATTGTGCCGACCCAAGACTGGCTCCCGAACAGGGCCGGAAAACTCGCCTCTCCGCTAAAGATTGGGGCGTCTTATCTCTGGCCCTCCGAGGAGAAATGGGAGTATCTCACCTCCCAAAACACCGAGCGCTCCCTGTGGCGCGAGGAGGCCGCCTAGCTATGCAAATTCTGAATGCTAAAAAGTCCAATTTGTCGCTGGAGCATATTACGTCGGCGATCCAGGTTACGTGATGGATGAGGGCAGCTATTATGAGCTCCACAAAATAACCGACATTTACGACTTTCGGGTATCACGTGATCGCCGGGCCGTCTCGTTTCCGACGCTACGCGGAGACGGCATGTTCTATGATTACTCCGGCAACCGTTACCCTGTCGATACCGGTAATCTCGGCGTAGTGCCACTCGATGCGATGGTCGTTAACGACTCCATAGCCAATATGGTTGATAGGGTCTTCTCAACCTTTGGGTTACCATATCTAACGTTCGGCCGGATTTTCAGGTTCGACGCCCCGTTCATTTGCGAACTAGACGACCAATTGCTTTACTTGCGGATCGGCAAGATAGAGATCGACCTGAGGAGCTAGCCGACATTTCTCTGCCGCCCTCCGGGAGGCATTCGAACTAGAAAGAGCGCTTCTCCGGACCGGCTAGCCGTCCTCTTTACGATCCCGCGGCTCGCGAAAGTTCCTCGACGAGCTAGAGACGGACGGCTCGATCACCATCGAGCGTTTCACCGTGAATCGGCCCACGACCTCAAGGTCGACCGTGTTGGCGGGACGGTCGACACCGAGCAAAAGACCCTCCCAGACGATGGCGCCGAATGGGCTGTAAGCACAGAGAATCATGTACAGCGCTTTCCTATCGTCCGTGTTCCCTTCTACTCGCGTGTCCCAATAGAGTGACATGGACGTTCTCTTAGGCCCTTTATGGACACCAAACGGACAACCAAGCTCGATGCCAAGCTCGTCTCAATACCCTTTACGTTCTCCAGCCTCAAATGATTAGAGAAATGCTGTCAGATGAGGTCTTCAAGCTCGTTTCTCACGCCTGCCTTAGAGGCATCTTCGCACACGCTTGTATAGCCGTTCTTTCGTTCTTGTTTCTCAGTGGGTCCAACACCAAAGATCAACAGACTAGGCTTACCCAGCCGTCAAGACAAAACTCCGTAAGACGGCCCCAGCTTTCGGCCCCGATAGCACGGCCGTACAATCTCGCAATTTAACAACCTGACGTCGAAAACGAGTCCGGGACGTACCCTGTCCCGACTCTCGACTTCAGAAAACTCCAACAGGCTAGCTATTCCAATCCCGGTTTTGGCACCACACTCCCTGCCAACACTCGGGCGGATATCGTTGAGCCGAGACGGACAGGCGCCGATCAACTCCGGCCTGTTGATCCTTCTGATCATCGCGGGTGACCACGAGGCGGCCTTTTGGGCAAGCGGGATAGTTGAGTACGAATTCCGAGCTGCGGACAGTTCGTCATTGACAGGGTCGCCGTCGCCGAGCGATCAACGTGGGCGAAAGGTCGAGAACGGCTGTACACAGGGCCAGAGAGGTGATAGGGTCTAGCCGTGCCGCGTTTCGAAATCCAAGATTTACGGCACGCGACTTGACATAGAGGGGCCAATTCCGACGTGCGACCAATAGCGGAGATCGCCAAGAGATTGGGGCTCGATCCCAAGCTGCTAATCCCCTACGGACACTACAAGGCCAAGATCCCTCTGGACGCGTTGGGCCGAGAAGGCGGTCGCGGCAAATTGATCGTGATCACTGGCATGACTCCAACGCCCGCTGGGGAGGGCAAGACGACCACCGCTGTGGGGCTTGCCCAGGGTATGGGGCAACTCGGGGTCAACGTAGTTACCACCCTGCGTGAACCGTCCCTTGGCCCAATCTTCGGCATCAAGGGCGGCGGCACAGGCGGCGGCAAATCTCGTATCGAGCCCGAGGATGAAGTGAACGTCCACTTTACCGGTGACGCTCATGCTGTCGGCTCAGCCCACAACCTGCTGGCCGCACTTACGGACAACGCCGTACAGCGAGGGCTGGTGGCCAGCATGACCCCCGCAGGGATAACCCTTCGGCGTGTGTCGGACATGGAGGAACGATCGCTGCGACAGATTGCCACAGGACTTGGTGGCGTAAACAACGCCCCGGTTCGGGAGACAGGCTTCGACATTGTCACCGCTTCCGAGGTTATGGCGATACTCGCATTGAGCACGGACCTCGAGGACCTCAGGGCAAGGCTCAGCCGGATGGTGGTCGGTTTCGCCGACGACGGCCGAGGGGTAACGGCGGCCGACGTTGGCGCGGTTGGCTCGATGATGTCGCTGCTTCGCCACGCCCTTCTACCCAATCTCGTCCAGACCACCGAAGGTCAACCAGTCATCGTCCATACGGGTCCGTTTGGCAATATCGCCCATGGGTGCAGCTCGGTGGTCGGGGATCGTCTCGCGCTCTCGTATGCGGACTACGTGCTCACTGAAGCCGGCTTTGGCGCGGACCTAGGATTCGAGAAGTTTATGCACATTAAGGCACGCACCTCAGGCCTGCATCCACAGGGTGCGGTGATCGTGGCCACAATAAAGGCGCTTAAGTACCACGGCGGTGTGAAAGTCAGGGATCTAGATCCTCCCAATCTCTCGGCAGTTGAGGCGGGCCTGGACAACTTGACGCACCTCATCGGGGTTATCCGTTCTTTCGGACTGCCCGTGGTTGTCGCTTTGAACCGCTTTCCCACAGATACACCCGATGAGCTTCGCATCGCCGCGCAGGGTAGCGAGGACGCCGGTGCAGCCGCGACTGTCGAGAGCAGTCCTTTCACCGATGGGGGCTCGGGGTGCAGAGACTTGGCGGAGGCGCTGATCGCAGCGACCGACGACTCCGCACGTACGGGAGACCCGGTGATCGACTACGCTTACGACCTGTCGGACTCTCTGGAGGACAAGGTCCTCGCATTGGCCCGCAGGGTCTACAATGCGGCCGATGCAACCTGGAGTCTGGCCGCGCGAAGGCAACTGCGCCGCTTCCGCGAGCTGGGATGGGAAGACTTGCCCGTGTGCATGGCCAAGACGCACCTGTCGATCAGCCACAGGGCTGGGCTCAAGGGCCGTCCCTCTGGCTACACTTTTGAGGTCAGCGACGTACGGGCGTCCGTGGGCGCAGGGTTCATATACCCGATCGCGGGGAACATAGTCACGATGCCTGGATTGCCAACTAGACCGCGCTCCCTCGACGTCGACGAAGATGGGGCCATCATAGGTCTTTAGTATCCAGTTGGCCTATGCCTACCGATTTGACGGACGGTTGGCGCCCGCGCAAGGGACGAGGCAAATGTAGCCCTTTCCCGTGAGGGGATGCCGAGAGAAGTAAGCTGCGACTGTTTGACAATCCCCATGCCCGAACTGTTCAACCTTCTGCCCCCGGATGAGGCGATCGCTGTCCTACTAGAGCGCATCGGTGACGTACGGATGAGCTCAGAGACGGTCCACGTCTCTAGCGCACTGGACCGGGTTACCACGAGGCATTGCGTATCCCCTGCCGGGTTGCCCGCATTTGCGCGGTCCGCAATGGACGGATACTCGGTCCGCGCTGCCGACACCTTCGGGGCAAGCGACGGCATGCCCGCCTACCTGGAAGTTGTCGGCGAGGTTCCCATGGGGAGGGCGCCGCAGGTTACGTTGGGTCCGGGACATGCCGCAGTAACATACACCGGCGGAATGCTGGCAGAGGGAGCCGACGCGGTCGTAATGGTCGAGCACACCCACTCTGTAGGTGAGGCCACCATAGAGATCGTTCGCTCAGTCGCTCCTGGACAGAACGTCGTCCAGTCCGACGAGGACGTTCGGGCCGGTCAGGACGTGGTGCCAGCAGGCCATACTCTCCGACCCCAAGATCTAGGTGCTCTGCTTGCGGTCGGAGTGACCATCGTCGCGGTTGCCCGCCGGCCGAGGGTTGCAATAGTATCCACTGGCGACGAGCTCGTTGATCCGGGCGAACAGCCCGGTCCCGGGCAGGTGCGGGACATTAACACGCACACGGTGGCGGCCCTGGTGGAACGCGCCGGCGGCGCGCCGGTGCGTCTGGGGATCTTCCCCGACGACATCAAAGCTCAGAAGGTGGCCGCACGCGAGGCGATGGACCGCGGAGATATCGTGGTATTTTCGGCGGGAAGCTCTGTCGGCAGCCGTGACATGACCGCCAGGGTGCTCGCCGACCTTGGAGGGCCGGGTGTGCTGGTCCATGGCATATCGATTAAGCCCGGCAAGCCGACGATAGCCGGCCTGGCGGGCAACACGCCCGTCTTCGGCCTGCCCGGCAACCCAGTGTCGGCGATGGTTGTCTTCAACCTGGTCGTCCGCCCGGTCATCCGCTCTCTCATGGGCGCAAGAGAACCCGCGGCTAGTCGGGTTGTCCCGGCAACGCTGGCCTCGGACGTTCCGTCCGCACCCGGCCGTCAGGATTTTTTCCCAGTACGGTTCGAGACGGGTCCCGGCGGTCTGGTAGCCGAGCCAATCTTCGGCAAATCAAATCTGATATTCACCCTTGTACGTGCCGATGGATTGGCATCGGTAGCGCTTGACTCCGGCGGTCTGTACGCGGGTGACACAGTGCACGTCACTACATTTTGAGATGGAGCACGGCAGAAAGGTTGGCCGCCGCTATTACCTGCAAGATGTGCCTCTGGATGAGGCACTGCAGCGCTTCGACGAAGCGATCCACAGGTCCGGCGGCCACCCGACCACAGGGCCGGAGACCATGTCCTTGGAAGAGGCGGCAGGCCGAATTACGTCAGAACCCATATGGGCCCTGAAGTCTTCTCCCCACTACGATGCCGCTGCGATGGATGGGGTCGCCGTGCGGTCGGCCGAAACGGTCGGGGCAACAGAGACAGCGCCGCTGCGATTGAGGATCGGCGAACAGGCCGTCTGGCTGGATACTGGGGATCCCATGCCTGACGGCTTTGACGCCGTTGTGATGATCGAACACGTCCAGGACCTTGACGGAATGCACATCGAGATTCGGGAGCCGGTGGCGCCGTACCAGCACGTCCGACCAATTGGCGAGGACATAGCAGCGACCGAATTGGTGCTACCGGGAGGTCACCGAATAAGGCCGCAGGATCTAGGGGCCTGTGCGTCCGCTGGAGTGGTGACGGTCAAGGTGCGCAAGAGGCCATCAGTAGCGATCATCCCCACGGGCTCCGAACTGGTAGAGCCCGGCGTCGACGCCGAGCCCGGGCAGGTGGTGGAGTTCAACTCGATCATGCTGGCTGCTCAAGTGCGTGAATGGGGTGGAAAACCGATCCGCATGGATCCAGTCGAAGACCAGCCCAAGCTGATCGAAGAATCGATCCTAAAGGCTGCCAGCGGGAACGATATTGTTGTCATCAACGCGGGCTCTTCGGCCGGCTCTGAGGACTACACAGCCCCCGCCGTCCAAGCTCTAGGTGACCTGGCGGTTCATGGAGTCGCAGTACGCCCCGGGCACCCAGTCGTGCTCGGGATCGTGGAGGGACGACCGGTACTGGGTATTCCCGGTTATCCGGTCTCTGCACTAGTCACATCCGAACTCTTCCTGAAGAGGACCATAGAGGGATGCCTTGGCATCTCAACAAGAGCTTCTCGTTCCCATGACCTGACCGCCCTGACCCGGGGCCCGACGGCGGAGGCCGTGGTTACCAGGAAGATCTACTCCCCTGCAGGGGAGGACGAGTTCCTGAGGGTCCGCTTGGGGAGAGTTGACGGCAGTTTGGTCGCCACACCCATACGGCGGGGAGCGGGGGTAATAATGTCGCTCGTCGAGGCCGATGGAATCGCCCTGATTCCACGTTTTTCCGAGGGGTTAGAGGCCGGTTCAAGAGTCAGGGTCGAGCTGCTTCGGTCCCTGAATGAGATTGAAGACACGATCGTGGTTACCGGAAGCCACGACCTGACTCTGGACGTATTGGCGAACCTGCTGGGAGAAACTGGCGACTCACGCCTCGCATCGGCCAATGTTGGCTCTCTCGGTGGTCTAGTGGCCCTAGAGCGTGGCGAGGCTCATATGGTCGGCACACACTTACTCGACCCCGACACGGGGGAATACAACCTCAGTTATATTCGACGCCATGTGTCAAGGGACGTGACGGTTGTCACCCTGGTGCATAGGATCCAAGGTCTGATCGTTGCCCGGGGCAACCCACTTGGATTAGCCTCTCTGACTGACATAGCAAGTGGGCGGGCAACGTTCGTAAACCGACAGAGGGGCTCTGGAACCCGCGTTCTACTAGACCATCAACTCCGGGCGGCGCGCCTCGCTCCTCAAGCTATCGAAGGATACGCGCGTGAGGAATACACTCACCTATCGGTCGCGGCCGCAGTAGCTAGCGGGCGGGCGGACGTTGGGCTTGGCATTCAGTCTGCCGCCCGTGCTTTCGACCTCGACTTCGTTCCCCTGGTAAGGGAACGTTACGATCTCGTGACGCCATCGGAGTTGCTCGACGCAGGGCCGGTAAGAACTGCTCTGGCAGCTATCCGGTCGCGCACGTTCAAGGAACGTGTGGACGGGCTCGGCGGCTACGATACCCGGGAAACCGGGGGGGTAGTCGCCCAACTGACGGCAAGAAATTGACAGGCGTCCACTGCCAATCCCACCAAGTGGACATGCCTGAGTGACCTTGCGCTGGTGGGGTGATCACTGCTTTTCTCCGGATTCTTAACATCCAGGGTAGAACCGGTAGCCACCCTATCTTCATCCTCCCACAGGCGAGCCACCGGGCGATCTGTCCTTCTCACTATGGCCGGACGATGCCCGTCTCGGAGCCTCGTGGTAATCTTGGTCAATGGTACCGGAGGGCGGTGGCACCGTAGCGAACTGCTCCACTGACCTCCGGTCGATCACCGCCGTCGTACTTGCTGGCGGGCGCAGCCGACGCCTGGGACGAAACAAGGCCCTCGAGCTCATTGGGGGAGTGCCGCTAATAGCCCGCGTCACCTCCGCCATTCGGCCGATATCCTCGGAGACTCTAATAGTCGTCGCGGAGGAGGAACAGGCTCAGGTCCTTCCGCTTCCGACCTATGTGCAAGTCGTCCGTGACCTGTACCCCAACGCGGGATCGCTCGGGGGAATCCTTACGGGGCTGACCGCCGCGACGGGTGTGTGGGCCCTCGTCGTTGCGTGCGACATGCCCTTCCTGAGCCAGGCCTTACTCGCCGAGATGGCATCTGCGAGGGATGGTTGCGACGCCGTCGTCCCTCTCTTGGACGGGAGACCCGAACCTACCCACGCGCTCTACTCCAAGGATTGCGTAGAACCTATCAGGAAGAATCTAGAGGCTGGAGAGCTAAAGATCTCGGCGTTCTTCGAAATGGTCAGGGTAAAGTACCTCCCACAGCCAACGGTTGAGGCACTCGATCCAGGGCTGTGGAGCTTCTTTAACGTCAACACTCCGTCAGACCTTGAGATCGCGATGGCACGCGCGGCAGAGATGGCGAGCGATCCCGTAGGATAGAGCTATACAAAACACAAAATAGCGATACTACCCTGTTGCAAATTCTTGGTCGCCGATAGCGTGAACAGTGCACGGTAAACCGGCACCACTGAATGGCCAGCGTGAGCGCGGCACGGAGAAAGACTTCAGGGACGATTAAGGGACAAGTGGGCGATCCTGAGAGAAGGGTAACGGTCGAGCTGTTCGGTAACGCCAGACTGCTGGCCGGTCAAAGCAGTTTGGACTTGAGCGTGCCCGCCAAAGCTTCAGCCGTCGAGGTTGCCGAGCGGTTGGCCAAAGTCGAACCGGCACTCGTGGGCGAGGTGATAGACCCAGATAGAGGACTGCTTTCAAGCTACGTACTGAACCTGAACGGCACCTACTTCATGTCCTCCGAGAGCAGGCGGATAAGATCTGGAGACCGCATTCTCCTGTTTTCCAGCCAGGCAGGCGGCTAGGGTTGGCATCGCCCTGCCAACGGCACGACGCAGCATGAATCACCTAGGTTTAGAGGGAACCGGTCTGATCCAAAGCGAAGCGGTTTATGGCTACCACGGCCGTTCCCTCCTAGTTGACCTAGATACTGGAGAGGCGACGTACGAGCCCATTCCCGATGAGATCTTGCGGGCTTTCATCGGCGGGACGGGACTAGGTGCGTGGCTACTGTATCGGCACTGCCCCGAGAAGGCAGAACCCCTGGGGCCCCTAAACCCCCTGATCTTCGTGACCAGCCCCCTGGTGGGCAGCCGACTGACGACCTCCAGCAAGTTCGCGGTCCTGGCAAAGTCGCCGCTCACAGGCCTCATAGGCGACTCGCTGTCGTCGAGCTTCATGGCCCCCGAGCTCAAGCGGTGCGCCTTTGACGCCTTGGTCATAAGGGGTGCCCGCGAGCGCCCTACCCTTCTGAGGATAGAGGACGGACAAGTAGACCTCCTTGACGCCTACGACCTTGTCGGAAAGACAACGACGGATACAGAAAGACTGGTGAAGGAGCGCCTTGGACGGGGCTTCCGCGTGGCCTGCATAGGGCCTGCCGGCGAGTCGCTGGTCAGGTTCGCCAGTATAAGTAGCGAAGGAGGCAGGCAAGCGGGCCGGACCGGCGTCGGTGCTGTCATGGGGTCCAAAGGCCTCAAAGCCATTGCGGTAAAGGGATCGGCGAAAGTTGGGGTTGCCCATCCGGTCGCCCTAGCAAGCATCGGGATTGAATTAAGTCGCCGAAGCCTAGGACAAGCCACGGAAAAGTATAGAACCCTAGGCACCATGGCGAATGTCGAGGTCTTCAGCCGTCTGGGCGTCCTGCCCACCCGAAACTTCCAGGCCTCAACCTTTGAGGGTGCAGCCAAGATCGGAGGGGAGCGATTCAAGACCGATCATCTGGTTCGAACCGCCCACTGCGCCAACTGCACCATAGGCTGTGAACATGTGATGACCACGAGGGACCATGGAGCCAAGGTCGAGGGCCGGATGGAATACGAGTCAGCATTCGCTCTGGGCTCCTTGCTGGGCATCTCCGACCCCAATGCAGTGCTGCGAGCGTCCGTCCTGTGCGACGAACTGGGTATGGACACCATAAGTGCCGGTGCGACCATAGCCTGGGCCGCCGAAAGCGCATCAAGAGGCCTGTTGGACTGTAAAGGAGCCAAAGACGGATCCGCACTGCTGTTCGGGGACGTAGAGGCACTGCCGAAGGTCCTGGAGGACATTGCGCATCGGCGGGGTCTAGGCGATCTGCTGGCGGATGGCAGTCGCAGGGCGGCGAGGCTACTGGGTAAAGGCTCAGATGCGTGGGCCATGCACGTAAAGGGGCTTGAGATGCCCGGCTACGAGCCCCGGTCTCTCAAGACTATGGCGCTGGCTCTCGCGGTCAGCACCAGGGGAGCTTGCCACAACCGATCCTCGGCGTACGAGGCTGACTTCTCGTCCCGTGTGGACCGTCTGAGCGCGGACTCTCAGATGGGCCAGATCGTCGTCGAAGGGGAAGACTGCTCGGCGGTGATGGATTCACTTGTTTGGTGCAAATTCCTGCGCCGCGTCTTCACAGACTTCTACGTTGAGTCGGCAGAGGTGATGTCATGTGTAACGGGATGGGACGTTACTCCAGAAGAGCTTCGTGTCGCAGGCGAGCGCATCAACAACCTGAAGAAGCTGTTCAACCTCCGAGAGGGTTGGTCCCGGGCCGACGATTCCTTACCTCCAAGAATCCTCAATGAGGAACTCAGCGACGGACCGGTCAAGGGTGTCAGGCTCTCGAAGCGAGATCTTGACCGGATGATTGCTTCCTACTACCAGTCCCGGGGCTGGGAGCATGACGGCACCATTCCCGAATCCAAACTGGCCGACTTGGGCCTGCTTGAACTGGGGCGACCGGTCGCCTAGGGATAGATAATCGGGGTGGCACGAGACAGGCAAAGGGACCGAGACCGCAAGGGTCTGCGCTCCGACCTGCGCGATCTATTCCCTCGAGAACGCGGGCTGCTACTTCCTGCATTGCATTACCTTCAGCATCGTTTCGGCCACTTACCCGATTGGGCGATGGAAGTCGTGTCATGGCATCTTGGGATACCGGCCAGCGAGGTATACGGTGCAGCTTCTAGCTACTCGGAGTTGCGCATCGACAAACCCGGCACGCACATCGTCCGGGTCTGCACTGGGCTCAGCTGCCGGATCTCAGGGGCGGGCGCGGTCCTGAAGGCCGTTAAGGGCCGCTTGGGCGTCGAGCCAGGCGAAACCGCGCGGGTCGGCTCGGGAAAGACAGTGACCATTGAGACCACGGCCTGCGGATTCTTGTGCGGTGTGGCGCCGGCCTTGCAGATGGATGGGCGATGGCTCGGTCAGGCGACCCCAGAGCGGGCTATCAAAGTCGTGGATAGCCTGAGCGAGAAGGTGACGGAGTGACTGTCCGAACCGCGTTCGGGCGCCTACGCGAAGGGGCGAACAAGCGACTGGCGACTGAGGGCGGAAAGATCCGCGTCGCGGTGCGGGCGGGCCACTGCTCGATTGCACTGGGGGCGGAGGATGTTCTCAGGGCCTTCAAGGAGGACCTGCTCGACAACGCCAGACTCGTTGCTACCGGATGCGATGGTGCCTGCTACGCCGGCCCCCAGGTCGTCATCACCGCACCCGATGGGGAGTCCGTATTGCTGCCTAGGGTCGACGTGGATACGGCGATACGCATATCCACGATCCTCGAGGGAGGCGGGACGCCCCTGCGCTATACAGATGACATCTCAGCTTTCATCGACGGCCAGGTACGCGTGGTCCTCAAGGGCTGCGGGGACATTGATGCCGAGGGCATTGACGAGTACCTACAGTGTGGCGGCTACCGTGGTCTGGCTGCTGCATTGTCAGATTCGCCGGAGGCGACGATTGCGAGCGTCAAGGAGTCTGGCCTCCGGGGCCGCGGTGGCGCGTATTACCCGGCCGCTCTCAAGTGGGAGGCCGCGAGGGCGGTAGTAGGGGGATCTCGTTATCTGGTCGTCAACTCCGAAGAGGGTGAACCAGGGTTGTTCAAGGACCGACACCTCATGGAAGGGGTGCCCCACCGGATCGTGGAGGGGGCACTGATCGCGGCCTACGCAACCCAGGCCAGCGTCATATACGTGTACATCAACGCGGAGGCCGACCTTTCAGCCCGTCGGATCGAAATGGCGCTCTCAGACGCCGAGGCACTTGGCCTGATAGGAGACGATGTCCTTGGCTCGGGCTGGTCCGTACGGGCAGAGATACGGCGTGGGGCCGGAGGCTACGTGTGCGGTGAAGAGACGACGCTTCTGAACACCATGGACGGCCGACGTCGCGAGCCCAGGCTGCGTCCTCCCTTCCCCACCGAGGCGGGCCTGCGCGGACGACCTACCGTGATCAACAACGCAGAGACCCTTTCGAACCTACCATTCATCCTGACCGAAGGGCCAGCTGCATTCAGCGCGCTTGGCGCTAAGAATGCCAGCGGAACCAAGGTGCTTAGCCTGTCTGGCGCGGTAGCGCGTCCCGGGCTGGTTGAGACGCCTTTCGGGACTCCTCTCTCCTCCGTAGTCGAGCGCATGGGAGGAGGCATGCGAGACGGCAGTGTGCTGACCGCACTTGGCGTCGGGGGGCCGTCAAGTGGGCTGCTGCCGCCCGTTTCGCTTGATATCGAGGTAATGCCAGGTATGCTGCACGAGTCAGGGGTTATTCTCGGTGCCGGCGGGCTTGTCGCGTTCGACGAATCCGTAGGAATTCTGGACGCGATGCGAGCGCTCGCCGCGTACAATGCGGACGAGTCTTGCGGCAAATGCACCCCTTGCCGCGAGGGTACGCCCCGAATTGTCGAGGTGATCGACCGGCTGGCGCGTCGCGGTGCCTCCAAGGCAGACGTAGAGGAGTTGACTTATCTGGCCGAGGTGGTCGGCTCTGCCTCCCTATGTGGCTTAGGCCAAGCCGCAGGCGGCCCCATAACCAGCACGCTTCACTTTTTTGGGAGGGAGCTAGGCATCCCCCCAGAGAATTGATGTTCGTGTTATAGGATTTGTGAGACGGCCTGTTGGAGCTCCCGGGCCTATGCGACTCGTGCATGGACTGTGAACATGAACATCGGTAGCAACAGCCGGCTGTACGCAGGAGTGGCCATCGGCATTGCCGCTGGCGTGGCGATTGGTGCTTTCCTCGACTCGGTGGCCATTGGGGTAGCCACAGGCGTAGGAATCGGAGCCGCATTGGGCGTCGCTTGGTCACAGCCGACCAAACAGAGGCGTCGCGTCGGCAAAGGCACCGGACAGCGCAGCGAAGATAGGCGATCCAGCGAGTAACCAGAACGCGCAGTAATGGGCATAGAAATAACGATCGACGGGCGGGAGGTTATCGTGGGCCACGGGGCCTCGGTGCTAGATGCCGTCAATCTCTCCGGCACCTACCTATCCCAGTTGTGCAAGGACCCTGACATGAAGCCAATCGGGGCCTGCCGAACCTGCTTGGTGCAGGTGGATGGTATTCGCGGGTATCCGGCCTCGTGTTCCCTTCCTGCGGCCAACGGAATGAGGATTCGAACGAATACTCCGGACCTGCGTCGCATCCGGTCAGGCGTAATAGAGTTGACTATGGCCATGTTCCCGGAGTCGGCCCCGGTCTGCGTCCCGCAGTCGCCCTCGGAGAACGGCTCGGCAGATATGGTCGGCCACCGCGAACTGACCATCGCCGCCGAGCACCATGGCATTGCTTCCTCGCGATGGTCGGGCCGTCCAAGGAATCCAACGGACACATCTAACCCGGTTTTCGACATAGCCATGCAGGACTGCATCCTTTGCGGACGGTGCACCCGTGCCTGCCAGGACGGCCACCAGTTCATAGGCGCCATCGATTTCCTTGGAACTGGTGCCGCATCCAGCCGAATCGGCACGTTCATGGACCGCGACCTAGTGGACTCGGTATGCACAACTTGCGGCCAGTGCCTTTCGGTCTGCCCTACCGGAGCCATCCGCGCCAAACAGACGGTCTCCAATGTCACTAGGACCATCGGCACCACCTGCCCCTACTGCGGGGTCGGCTGCGGCATCAAAGCCAGGGTCAACGGCGACGGCAATATAGTCGAGATGTTGGATGACCCGGACAACCAGTCGAGCCTGGGTATGCTCTGTGTCAAGGGCCGATTCGGATACACGTTCGTGCACGACAAGAGTCGCCTAACAACACCGCTCGTCCGGAAAGATGGCGTGCTTCGACCGGTGAGCTGGGACGAGGCACTCGACACGATCTCCGACAGGCTATCTCGGTACAGCGGCGAGGAGTTCGGCACCCTTTGCTCTGCCAAGGCCACTAACGAGGACGGCTACGTCCAGCAAAAGTTCGCCCGGCTCGTGATGAAGTCCAATAACATCGATCACTGCACCCGCCTTTGTCATGCGCCCTCAGTGTCGGCGATGCAGACCGCGCTCGGCAGTGGGGCCACATCCAATTCATACGTCGACTACGAGGAGGCTGGCTGCCTGATGATCGCCGGCTCAGACGCCGACTCCAACCATCCGGTTGCCGCAGCTCGCATGCGGCGGGCTGTCGTTGAACGCGGTGCGAAGTTGATCGTAATCAATCCCAGACGCATTGGAATGTGCGATCAGGCCGACCTGTGGCTCAGGCCGAGACCGGGTACGGATGTGGCGCTGTTCAACGCCATGGCCAGCGTGATATTGGATGAGGGCTTGGCCAATGAAGAATTCATCCGTGCCAGGACTCAGGGCTTTGAGGAGTGGCGCGCCGTGATCGAGCGCTACGACGCATCGTTTGCCGAGAGCATCACCGGGGTGCCGGCCGAGGATATAGCCCAAGCTGCGCGCACCTACGCTTCTCCGCCATTCTCTGGTTCCTGCCTCATATGGGGTATGGGCATCACCCAACACACGAACGGCACCCCCAATGTTCACACCCTACTCAACCTCGCCCTGGTAACAGGGCAGCTGGGTAAACCGGGTTCAGGCGTCTCACCACTGAGAGGCCAAAACAACGTACAGGGCTGCGGAGACTCGGGCTGCCTCCCCAATTCATTCCCCGGTTACCACAATGTAGAGTCGGACCAATATGCCCGCTTCCGTCAAGCGTGGGGCGGACACCACCTACCGGAAAAGAGCGGTCTCGTGATCACCGAGATGACCAACGAGATGATTACCGGCGCAATAAAGGCCATGTACGTGACTGGGGAGAATCCCCTGCTGTCGGAACCCGACCTAACCCATGCCCACAGGGCCTTTGAGAGCCTCGAGTTCTTGGTTGTGCAGGACATTTTCATGCACGAGACCGCCGAGATAGCCGACGTTGTGCTACCGGCCACCTCCTTTGCCGAGAAGGACGGAACCTTCACCAATAGCGAGCGCCGGGTACAGCGGGTTCGCAAGGCGGTCGAGCCGGTTGGCGACAGCAGGCCGGATTGGGAGATCCTATGCGACCTAGCACAGCGCGTAGCCGAGCGACGTGGGCTTGAAATCGGGAACCAGTTCTCTTTCTCGCATCCGTCGCAGATATGGAATGAGATGGCCTCGCTTGTTCCGATGTTCGGCGGCATCGACTACGACCGCCTGGAGCGCGAGGGCGGGCTGCAGTGGCCCTGCCCTACCCTAGAGCATCCAGGCACCCGCTATCTTTACGCGGATGAGTTTCCGCACGGGGAGCCAGCGAGGTTCGTCGCCTTCGACCAGGGTCCAGCAGCGGAGGAAATGCCTTCAAAGCGCTTCCCCCTGATCCTCAATACGGGCCGCATCCTGTACCACTGGCACGGCGGCACCATAACGCGACGAGCCTCCGCTCTTATGGCCCGAGCACCTGAATTGACCGTTTCAATGAACGAGCGGGACGGCGAACGCTACGGCCTGGAGGAGGGTGACTGGGCACGGTTGAAATCGCGGCGAGGCTCTTTGGAGGCGCGCGTGATATTTGACGAGAAGATGGAGGAGGGGCAGGTATTCGTGCCCTTCACGAAGCTTAAGGAATCGGCCGCCAACTTCCTCACCAACTCCGCTCTGGACCCGGATTCCAAGATACCCGAGTACAAGGTCTGCGCCGTCAGGGTGGAAATTGCGGACGGTTGACAGGATATGACCCAGCGAATTACGGAAATTTCGAGGCCGAAAGCAGAGAGCTTTATGGCCGGCCGCAAGATATACCTGGTGCCGACGTTGCTGGCGGGCCCTGGCATTCCGGACGAACTCTCGGAGATGCTCAATCGCTACTGGGACGAGGTGCGTGAACAGGTGGAGAGCCTTGAACGAACCCTCAGTAAGGTAAAGCACGTCTACCACGAGTCCGTATTCAAACCGGGTGAGGAAGGGTTGCGCACAGTGGAAGGCGTCAACCCCCACGGACACGCCTTTGTAAATGTGCTGTGTCGGTCTACCGCAACGCTGGAGCCGACCGACGAACAAAAGGCCCTTGTCGAGGCGTCCGACTGGAGGCTGTGCCTGTCGATTGGACTGGCCAGCGAGAAGGTCACCAGGATAGCTAGAGACTCACTTGACGACGCCATGAGGGCACGGTACTCGCACATAGCCACCGCAATTGACAAGACCTTGGGGGATGATGAGGCGGGCCTGTGTATCCTCAGCGAAGACCACCGGGTGCAATTCCCCGGGGATATACAGGTTTTTTTCATATCGCCGCCCTCGCTGGATGAGATTAAGCGGTGGGCGGAAGAGCAGATGCGGCGGCTGACGTCAGAAGGGAGCGGAGGCGGAGATTCCATATTTGAGTCAAGCGAGGAGATGGACACAGACGACGTCGGCGAATCGGGCACCGGACCAACAGAGCAAGGGGACGCAGCAGCTGACGACACGGCTGCGGAAGCCGCAATAGACCCCGAGCCCGAGGCCGGAAAGGACACACAGGCTGGAAGGTATCCGGAGTACCCCCACTGAGTGGGAGCCTGTCAACGCCCACGACAAACGCCGCGATCAGGAATGCCGGCTTGGGTGATTGATCGCGCGGTCTCAGTCCCTTAGGTGTTCCATTTCGGACGATCGCGGACGAGCACAACGGGTAGTGCCTCGCGATCAGTTCCGAGTCGATGTTAGCAGAGGAAATGTCCGGGGACCGCGCCTCCAGTACTACTGACCGGAGTTCATGGCAAAGGCCACCAGCAGGAGGCCGTCCGATGCCTGGACAAAGACTCCATACAACAAGCCCGGCTCCCCTTGTGAGGACGGCTACTTGGCTAGCTTTGATCGAAACTTAAGGAACGAATGTAGGAAAGTAAGACCTTCCAATTGCTGGTGTGGGTGAAGGTATTGACGTCCCAATTCAGTCAGACGTCTAAACGTGACCGGCTCCACAACTCGCTGGGCTACACGCCACCACCGCCGTAAACCATCCCGCCTACAGGATCCCTTATAGCGCTCGTCCAACCAACGTAACAAATCGCATGGGGTTACAGGTGTAGGTCAGTTTTCGCAACGGCGGCATCAGGTGAATCTGAATTTGTCTTCCCGCCCGTCAATTCATCGAACTTCATCTCCGCCATCTATAACGTATGCGGAGCCGGTTACGAAAGCGGCATCATCAGAGGCGAGATAGAGTATGAGCTTGGCGACATCCTCGGGCTGGCCGGCCCGGCCAAGGGGAATTCTAGATACGTACTCATCGAATATGCCAGCTGCGCCCTCTACGGCCTGAGAGCCAGGGGTGTCGATGAGGCCCGGAACTACGCAGTTGGAACGGATTCCGTAGGGAGCATATTGGTTGCTGGCGGTCTTTGTCAGCTGGACTACGCCAGCCTTGCTCACAGAATAGGGGACTGAAAACGTCGAGCCTCGCAGCGCATTTATGGAGGCCACGTTCACTATAGCTCCTTCCCCCACTTCGAGCATGCGGGGAATTGCGTACTTACAGCATAGGAAAATACCCTTGACGTTGATATCCATCACGACGTCCCACTCCTCCTCCGTCACGTCGACCAAAGGAGGAGTCTGCACCTGCCGGCCGGCGACGTTGATTAGCAGGTCCACCTTGCCGTAGCGATCCACCGTGTGCTGAACCATGCCCTGGACCTGAGAGGGCCGGGAGACATCGGTTTGGACGAAAAGGGCATCTCCACCGGACTCGTCGATGAGCGCGACAGTCTCTTCGCCTCCTCGCACGTTGACATCGGCGACAATGACCTTCGCGCCTTCCCCGGCAAAAAAGAGGGCGGTGCACCGCCCGATGCCGGAGCTGCCTCCGGTGATGATGCTTACTTTACCGTCCAGCTTCCCAGGCATGGTTTTCTCCAAAGTGTGTTTGAAACTCGCAATCTGGACTTTCCACTAGTTGAAATCCGGGTGGGATAAGAACGGCCTCTCGCTCCCTCGAGGTACTCCCGCAGCGGCCAAGGTTCCTCCCCATTGCTCCTACCGGTCTCAGCGAAATGGGGCCGTCGCAAGTTCAACTCGAATCCGTAGTTCTGACATTGACCACACAACAGGGAAATGGAGAACGCTCACATAATCACGTCCATCAAGGTGCCCCTGCCATGAGTATCGCCACTTTGCTTGCCGATTGGCTTCGCGCCGTTGAACGGATGTGTTCAGTGGAGGCTATCCCAGTGAAGCCCGACGCTGCGTCTTGCCCTACGTTCTGGCAAGGAGGTGAAATCAGCCCTGACCTCTAACGATGCTCTTTACCGCTTACTCAAGTTCGGGCCATCGTTCCTGTTCAATGACTACGGCCTATCGGAAGTAGAACTCACTGTTCTCGGCAGATGCGAGTCGTTCAAGTTGGCCACGAGGGACACTTATCTTGGGTCGGCGGACATAGACTGATGGCTGCGCCGCTCGCTCCGGCGATCCCGTGCAGCTTCGTGGCCTAGGTCGTGTGAACTTGGACCTTTATGGCACCGCTGCTCTTGTCGAAGGCCGTGTCGAATCCGGCCTGTATATTCTCAAGCGTAACCTTGTGGGTCACCAATGGTCGCAGATCCACCCTGCCCGATCCCATCATCTCTATCGCGATGTCGAACTCATTGCGCCCACGACTGGTAGCGTAGACGGCCGACCAGATGATCGATATCTCATTGATGAGCGCCTGCAACCAGTCGATTCTTACCGGGCCGTAGAAGTTTCCGGTCGTGACGACCCTGCCTTGCATGCGGGTGACATCAACGGCCTGGTTCAGGGACGCGTCGGTGCGCCCACCGACGGTCTCAACTGTCATGTCGGCCCCAAGCCCGCCGCTGATTTCACTCAGCGCTTCCTTAAGCTCGCCGCCATCTGAGCCAACGACGGTATCGGCTCCCATGCGCCTGGCCATCTCCGCCTGCTGAGGGTAACGGGCGGTTGCGACTATGGTGCCGGCGCCCATGGCGCGTGCGGCCGCGGTCGTGCAAAGCCCTATGGTGCCGGAGCCCAGCACGGCCACCGTCTCGCCGCCGTTCAACTCCCCACGCCGCATGGCGTGCAGTCCGACGGCGAACGGTTCAACCATCGCGCCCTCCTCCCAGGTCATGCTCTCGGCCAATTGGTAGAGACCGGCAGCCTTGCGCGAGACGAATTCAGCGTATCCGCCGCCCGTGTCGGGCGATAGGTACTCGCAAAGAAAGTACTGGCCCTCCCTGCAGTAAAAGCATGTATGACAAGCGCGCCCAACACCAATTCCCTCGACGGCCACCCGCTCTCCGACACGCGCCGGATCAACCCTCTCTCCCACCTCGATGATCTCGCCGGCGATCTCGTGCCCGGCAGGTTGCGTCTCCCGGTCGGTCTTGGCCGCATAGAGGAGAAGGTCCGAACCGCAGATGCCCTCGGCCCTTACGCGCACGAGAGCCTCGTCAGGTCCCACCGGGGGCCGGTCGACCTCGGTCAATTCCATCGCGCCTGTTCCATTCCATAGCGCCGCCTTCATCTTCGCCGCCATCTGGCCAATCTCCCTAAACTTGTACTCTCCCGATTTCCGCTCACCCAATCAGGCCGGTCCGTTCCGTCACGGTAAGCCCGGGGGGGAGATCCTAACCCTGTTGATGGATCTGGACTTTTATGGAGCCGGTTGATTTGTCGAAGGCTGTGTCGATGGCTCTCTGGATGTCCTCCAAAGCAAACTTGTGTGTCACCATCGGTTTCAGGTCCGCCCTGCCCGACCCCATCATGTCGATCGCCACTTCGAAGTCGTCCCGACCGTCGAGCACCGAATAACAGGACGAGAATATCACCGACTGTTCCTTGAAGAGGGGCTTCATCCAGTCGATCTCTATCGGCACCCAGAAGCCGCCCAAGATAACGATGCGTCCCTGTGGACGCGTGAATTGAATCGACTGCTGGATCGTGGCATCCGTCCGGCCACCGACCGATTCCAGCGTCAGGTCGGCGCCACGGCCGGCGGTTTCGTCGGCGACGGCCTCGGCAAGTTCATCACCGTGGTCCGGAAGGACGACGTCCGCACCTAGGGATCTTGCCAACTCTCCTTGGTGAGCGTGCCTAGCGGTTACCAGCACCTTGCCGGCACCCATCGCCCGTGCCGCGGCAACCGCGGTCTGACCGATGTTGCCCGCACCCAAGACCAGCACCGTCTCTCCGCCCTCAAGGCTGCCGCGGCGACAGCCGTGCACCGAGACAGCAAGAGGCTCAACCAGAGCCGCCTCCTCCCATGTCATCTTCTCGCGGATTGGGAAGCAGCCGGCCGCGTTGCGCTTGATGTACTGTGCATAACCTCCCCCCGTGTCGGGCTTCTTATTGAGGCACTGAATGGGCTGGCCCTGCCGACAGTAAAAGCATGCACTGCAGTTGACGCCGAATCCCAGGATGTCTATCGCGACCCTCTCCCCCACCCGGGCCGGATCGACTCCCTCGCCGACCTCGACGATCTCACCGGCCACCTCATGGCCGGCCGGTATCTGATCCGGCTCAGCTTTGTCCCACCAGATGAGCAGGTCTGATCCGCAGACCCCTTCGGCTCGCACGCGAGCGAGCACTTCGCCAGGTCCGACCTCGGGGACCGGCACGTCCTTTACCAGGAGCTTCCTAGAACCCTGGTAAAGGGCCGCCCTCATAGTTCGCATAAGTGGGACTCCTTCAGTTGGATTCGACGAACGCGCGGCCCGCGTGAAGCAGCAGGCTCTGGACGTACGTCATCGACATGTCGTCCGTGGTCATCTTGCGGCCGGCGGCGTGGACCCGCTGTACTGTCTGCGCCATGGCCGCCTTGACGACAGGGTCCTCGGGCCGGCCTGGCAAACCCATCGACTGAGCCAGGTCGTTCGGGCCGAACGCGAAATAGTCGATGCCGGGAACGGAGAGCAGGTCATCAATTGCATCAAGCGCGACCTTGGATTCCAATTGGGCAATTACAATCATTTCGGCGTTCGCGCGAGCCATTACGTCCGCCCGGCTCCCGTCATGGTCCTGTACGGAGTCCGGATCGTTGAAATGCAGGGCCCTTCCACCACCCCAGCTGCGCTCTCCCTCTGGGGCGAATCGACAGGCGGAAGCCAGTGCCGCGGCCTCGTCGTAACTCTCCACGTGGGGCCCCATGATGCCCTGTACTCCCCTGTCCAGGTAGGAATTAACGGTGCCGGCATCCATGCTCGGTATCCTGGCGGTGACCGTCAGACCGACCGCCTGAGCCGCCAAACAAGTGCGCTCGACGTCCTGCGGCGCGAAGGGACCGTGCTCGCCGTCGATCTGGACGAAGTGAAAGCCAGCGAGCGCGACTAATTCGACTAGCTGGACAGAGGGAAAGGTCAGCCAGCATCCAAGCGTCCTCTCGCCCCTCTTCGCCCTCTCCAAGATCGCGTTGCGTCTGGCCAAGTCTCCTCCCGGCGCAGATGGTACGTGGAGACGGTGGCCTCGACAAGGTCGCTCCCGAGGTAGACCGGCCGTTAAGCCAAGCGTGGCGGTTTGCTTTAGAAGGTCGGAATGAAGGGATCGACGACTTTGTGGAGCCAGACCGTCAGGTCGGAGACAACCTGCAGCGACACTTCGTGTGCCATGGAGTATTCCCGGTACTCTGGCACGTAGCCGTGAGACCGAAGGAATTCAATGTTCTTGCGGGCCACGGTGACAGGAATCATCGGGTCGGCGGTGCCGTGCGAGGCGAATATGGCCTGGTCCCGAGTGGCAGGCATCACCGCCTCGATATCACGCCCATCGCCAAGCATGGAACTGAGGGCGGCGATCCCAGCGAACCTCTCCGGGTACGAAAGCGCGTTGCGGTAGGCCATCATGCCGCCCTGTGAGAAGCCGCCCAACACTACCTGTCCCTCGAGCGGTCGATACAGGCTCGTAACCTCTTCTAGGAAGCCAGCAACCAGCCGGTCTGCATATGCCAACGCCTCATCCGTACCGTCGCCTCCCAGGGGTGCCCAAGCGTAGTTCTCGCCGCTTATGCCCATATCCATAGCTATGGGGGCGTTGGGAAATACGTAGACGTAGCCGCGTGAGTCAATCGCCGGGGCTAGGCCAGCGAGATCGCCCATGTGGGCGCCGAAGCCGTGCAAAAGTACGATCATCGGGTAAGAGCCGTCAGGGTTGTAGCCGTTGGGCTCGACCGCGACGAACTTCAGGTAGTCGCCTTCGTGCTGGATATACTTCACTTGCCTCGACCTCGATTGCAGTCCACCGGAAATCGTCCAGCAAGACGAGCCGCTAGTTCAAGCAAACTTTGGGCCCTCCTTGCAGCTTCTGGAAGGACCGGCTGGTGCGGAATCCGGACCAGCCGATACACTCGGGGCACGACGACGAAGCCGTCCGATGGCCGGAGGCGGCAGGGGCCGAACGGACGAGAAGAAAGGCTTGGCAGGTGCGATGACCAAATTTACCGATCTGCTTGGTAGAGCAGGCAGGCGAGACAGCGAGCCCATGGGATTTGGTCGGGCCGCAAGGCGCGCGGAGAAGGTACCTGACATCCTCTTGGTGGGCCGGATTGTCTCCGAGGACTTGTCAGTGCTCAATGAACTAAGGGCTCCCGTCGACGCTTTGCTCCTAGACTTGGAAGACCTCTCCGAGGACCTCCTTGAGTCGGCATCTACGGCTCTCAGCGATTTGCTGTGGGGGGTTCGCACGAGCGCCTTGCCGGGCGGTAAGATCGAGAGGCTGAAGGCCGCAGGGGCGGATTTTGTGGTCTTCGACGCAGCCGGAACCTCGGGCTCGGTATTGGTCGACGACGACCTGGGGAAATTTCTGACCGTGGCAACCGATTTGGACGATGAGACCTCACGAGCGGTCCAGACACTGCCGATAGATGGCGTAGCAATAACGATCGACGCTGGCACGATTCCGCTCAGCGTCGAGTCGATATTGCGGCTTCACAAGGCCATTACGTCCGGTGCCCATGCAATCGTCTTCGGCGATTTCGATCCCAAAGCCCTGTCCTCCGGAGATCTCGAGGCCATGAGAGGCAGCGGCGTGTCGGCTCTCGCTCTGCCGACGACCGATAGCGAAGGCATGGAACAGTTGTGCGATGCGATCCGGCAATTGCCAGAGCCCAGGCTCACACAAGATGACAGGATCGCGTTAATCCCACAGGTGGGTCCGGCGAGTGATACTGATGACTACGATGTGCAAACGCAAATCGGTAGGCCAAGGGTGTCTCACACCTATCGACTGCGGGGCTAGCGGCGGATCCTGACAAGCTCGACAGGGATTGACCGATCCCTAGCGTCCATGGGTCAGCCTGTCGATCAGATATCGGGGCAGGCCCATCTCCTCCATCTTGGTCTGCGTGGCCCGGACGTCGTACTCCACTCGGTGATGGATTATGACTCCCCGCTGTTCGTCATATACCGCGTAGCTAGCCCGCGGATCCCCGTCGCGCGGCTGGCCCACGCCTCCCGGATTTACGATCACCCGGTCGCCGCCAAGACCGATAGGCGTGTCAAGTGGGAACTCGACGAAGGCCGCCCCGTTCTCCTCCATCGGTCTACATACAAACGGCACGTGAGAATGTCCGACCAGACAGCACTCTGTGTCGAAGTGGAGAAAGCTGATAACCGCAGTAGGGACCGAAATGACGTACTCCCAGATTGGATCCCTGGGGCTTCCGTGCACCAACGTGAACACTCCCTGCTCGACCCTAAGAGGCAATCCCTTTAGGTATTCAGCTTGTTCCGCGTCTATCTGCGAAGAAGTCCAAAGGTTGGCCGCTGCCGCATGTTCATTAAACGCCTCTAGGCTCAGGCGGCCGACAGAGGCCAAATCGTGGTTGCCGGCTACAGATATCGCTTCATGGCCGCGTATCAGGTCTACACAGGGTCCCGGATCGGGGCCGTAGCCGATCAGATCGCCGAGTGACCAGATCTGGTCGAATCCACCTCTACGGTCACAGTCGTCGATTACGGCTCTGAGCGCCTCCAGGTTGGCGTGAACGTCAGAAACTATGAGAACTCTCAAATGGGCTCCGATGCAGGGATCGAGAAGAGGGGCGAGGTTTGGGGCCGCCCCCTTCGGCGACAGAGCGAAAGCCACGGCTAAAGCGTCTTTCTGAGCTCGCCGGGTCCCGAATATAATACACTCCCATGCCATTGGCCTGACGTGCCATTTGTGTATCTCAGTGATCGACCGGCACTTGCCGATGGACCGAGAAACAGTAGACCCACCGCAACTGTCCAAGATGGTGCTCCGGTCGGAGGCACCCGCCCGGACGGAAGAGATCGGGCGCGCGATTGGTACCCTCGCCCGCCCGGGCGACCTAGTGTTGCTGACCGGTGAACTCGGTGCCGGCAAGACGCGCCTAGCACAAGGGGCACTGAGCGGGCTGGATTCAAGGGACCATGTGCGTAGCCCGACATTTGTGCTGATCATGGAGCACTCCGCTAGGATTCCCCTCTACCACGTAGACCTGTATAGACTCGAGCGGGACTCCGACTTGGATACCCTCGGCCTGGACGAATACGTTCGCGGTCAGGGCTTATGTCTGGTGGAATGGGCAGACAGGACGCCCCATGCCTTCCCTCCGGACCACCTCGATGTCCGCATCGAGCGGGTCGAAGACCGCGAAGACGAACGTAAGCTGACACTGGCAGCGGCTGGCCGGAGGCACGTTGATCTGCTCGAAGGCGTATTGGGCGTCCTCGATGCCCGGCCGTTCGTCGCGCAGGTTGAATGAGGCCTTAACGTGTCGGGAAGATAAGGATCAAGTTGGAACTTTCCATAGACTCGTCTACCCGCTTCGCCTCGGTCGCGGTTTCCGACCAAGGCACAGTCATAGAGGAACGGACATGGAAAGCGGAGCGCAACCACTCGGTGGAGTTGGCGCCGACCATCAGAAGGCTCCTGCGGCGAGCCTCGGCTGGTCCGGCGGACCTGTCGGCGGTATTCGTGGCCAAAGGCCCCGGGGGATTCAGTTCGCTCAGAGTCGGAATGTCGACAGCCAAGACCCTAGCGATGGGGCTCGGGGTGCCCCTGGTGGGTGTAGGAACTCTTGATATCGAGCTGTCTCCCCTCCTGCCATCAGACACGCCAGTTTGCGCCATCGTGGAGGCCGGTGGCGGGCGGGTTTATGCAGGTTGGTCCGATAGACCAGCCGAGGCTCTAACCGTGGTCACGGTTCCCGAGCTAGCAGAGCGCACCAAAGGGCTGACCATGTTCTGCGGCGAGGCGGCCCATGAGAACGCTCCAACGCTGAGGGATCTGCTGGGGGACCTGGCCACGATGGCCGGCCGTGAGCCTCCTACGCGGCGGGCCGGCACGCTTGCCCGGCTCGCATGGTCCAGACTGGCGACGGGGCAGACGGACCACCCGGACACGCTTGAACCACTCTACATGCGAAGTGCGCAGTATTCAGTTGCGGCCAGGACACACCTGGGGTGAACATAGGCAGACCCTGAAAGAGGAAATTCTCAGATGCAGCGAACGCTGGTGTTGATCAAGCCCGACGCGGTTCAGCGGGGGCTGGCGGGCGAGGTGATATCTCGCATCGAGCGCAAGGGCCTTAAGATCGTGGGGGCGAAGATGATTCGGGTCAGCGAGGAACTGGCGCGCCGCCATTACGAGGCCCACCTTGAAAAGCCCTTTTTTTCCAGCCTCCTGGAGTTCATCACGTCGAGTCCGATAATCGCGCTCGCCATCACGGGTCCGGATGCGATCGACATCACGAGGCTCGTGATGGGCGCCACCAATCCCAAGGAGGCGACGCCGGGATCCATAAGAGGCGACCTCGCGTTGACGGTCGGGCCTAACCTGATCCACGGGTCCGATTCCGAAGAGGCCGCCGCAAGGGAGCTCAATTTGTTCTTCCGAGACGACGAACTGTTTGAATACGAGCGAGACATCGACCGCTGGATCATTGAATCCTGACCACCTCTGACGCCCCCGGCCAGGCGTCAGCAAGAGCGTAGTACTCGCGCTCCTCCACGCCGAAAAGGTGGACGACCAGGTCTCCAAAATCGATCACGACCCATCCGCTATCTGGGCTGCCCTCGCGCCTCAGCCTCTCGGCTCCGGTCGCCTCTAGAGCCAACTCGATGTCCTCGACGAGTGCGTTCATCTGCCGCCCAGAATCGACACTTACGATGACAAAGAAATCGGCGAAGGTGCTGACCGGGCTGATATCCAGCATCTGGATATCAAAGGCCAGCTTGTCCGAGGCCACGTCCACGGCCAACCGAGCCAGGGACTCCGGCGACAGCGGGTCCGGGTAGTTCTCGATGTAGGCGGCCATTGACCAGATTATAGGGGAGGCAATGATTGCCTCGACACCGGGCTGGTCATTCGCGCGCCGAACCTGGTCGCAAGTGCACTCACAGATGTCGAGACGGGCTCATGCACGCCAATGCCGTCTCCATGCCAGCCGCGGGTAGGAGACCCCCCCCACGTGGCGGCACGATCCGGCCCCTCCGAGGGCTGGCGACTATGTGGGACCGGTTGGAGGGTGGGTGCAACGAGGGGGCTTATGCTAGCCTTTCGCTCATGGCCAGTCGGAACCAGCGTGTGGTCGTTGCAATGAGTGGTGGCGTCGATTCCTCGGTGGCCGCGCTTTTACTTCATCGAGCCGGATACGAGGTCGTGGGTGTCACCATGCGGCTTTGGTCTCAGCCCGACGAGTCGGCATACTCGCACTCCAAGCAGTGCTGCTCGGTCGAAGACGTGGAAGACGCGCGGAGAGTCTGCCAGGCGATCGGCATCCCCCACTACGTGCAGAACTTCGAGCGGGAGTTCAGGGAACACGTCATTGACTACTTCGTCAAAGAGTACGACCGGGGCCGCACCCCGCATCCGTGCCTGGCGTGCAACGACAGGATCAAATTTGACTTCCTTTTGCGCAGAGCAATGTTCCTGGACGCGCGGTACATCGCCACCGGCCACTATGCCCGCGTTCACAGGGACGGCGCTGGCGCCCACCTGATGAGGGGGATTGACGGCAAGGACCAATCCTACGTCCTGTTTACGCTTGGCCAGGCTGAGCTCGCCCGACTCTTGTTGCCCCTTGGGGAAATGCCCAAGGCTGACGTTCGCCGTCTGGCAGCAAGGGCCGGGCTGCCAGTGGCCCAGAAGCCAGACAGCCAGGAGATCTGTTTCATACCGGACAATGACTACCGGGACTTCATCAGCAAGAGTTTGAAACCCAGACCGGGGCAGTTCGTTGACCTGAGGGGAGAGGTCCTAGGCGAACATCCAGGGGTTCAATTCTTCACCGTGGGACAGCGCCGCAAGCTGGGTCTGCCGGGCAACACCGGAGAGCCCCTTTACGTAGTCGGCATCGACGCCGACGCTGACCTGGTGGTGCTCGGCCGGCTGCAGGACCTTTACCGCGCCGATCTCTGGGCGTCCCGCGTCAGCTGGGTACGGGGCGAGAGGCCGACCCGGCCCATCCAGGTCACCGCGAAGATCAGGTACAAGGCTCCCGAAGCGAAGGCCACGGTGACGCCGGACGACGATTGGGCTTCGGTTTCGTTCAGCGAACCCCAGAGGGCGGTGACGCCAGGACAACCGGTCGTTTTCTACCGGGGCGACGAGGTCCTTGGGGGCGGATATATCGAGGTCGGCAACGCCCCCGACTCGCCCAGGGGCGGCCGCGCCAGAGCCGAGCCGATCATCCTTACGCAGGTTACCTGAACCACGAAGAGCGCCGTCCACTGCAGCGCTGCGAAAGGGAATGGCATGAGGTTCCACGACATCATCAGAATGGGGCTCCAGGAGTACTACGATGAGCTCAATCAGGCCGTAGATGGCCTCACCTACGAGGAGCGTCGCTTTATGCCCGGGCCCGATTCGCATCACATTGACTTCGCCGTCTGGCACATCGCACGGGTCGAGGACGCGTGGATCAACCGGTTCGCCAAGCAGGCCGAGGACCAAGTGTGGAACCGGGGCGACTGGGCGATGAGGCTCAATCTGCCAGTCAGGGAGATACAGGGTTTCGGCCCCGAATCCGGCTGGGGATGGTCTGGGGAGCAGGTGAGGAACATGCCCGAGTTCGAGCCGGGCGAACTGTGGGACTACCTCGACGCAGTGCGGGGCGACACTGTCGAGTATCTGGAGTCGATTGACGAGAATGATCTGGACCAATGTCCGGATTCGGCGAGGCCCGACTACTCGATCGGCCGCATGTGGAGCCACCTGCTGGTCGAGGAGAGCCAGCATGTTGGCCAGGTCTCCTACCTGCGGGGCCTGCAGCGAGGAATGAACGGTTAGTCTGTCCGACTCAAAGTCGCGAGAAGGCCAGTTGAGACTCGGCTGCTCCACGGCTCCCCTGCCCTCGATGCACGAAGAGGAGCGCCTGTGGAGCGCGGGTTATTCGGCTGTCGCGGGTATCGACGAAGCCGGCAGAGGGCCGATCGCCGGCCCCGTGGTAGCCGGCGCCGCCATCTTCTCGGGAGCCATCAAAGGGCCATGGACGAGATTGGTTCGGGACTCCAAAAGGCTCACACCGTCGCAGCGAGAGACCGTCCTGCCCAGGCTCGTCGAGGCCGCGGCCGCCATCTCAACCGGCTCTACATCGGCTGCAGAGATCGACCGCCTCGGCATTGCGCCGGCCGTGCGGCTCGCCATGGTGAGGGCATTGGACAACCTGTCGGTAGCCCCCGATTTCCTGCTGCTCGACGCATTTCCGCTGCCTGAGTCGAATCTCCCGCAGAAGGCCATCGTCAGGGGCGACACGCTGTGCACTTCTATTGCCGCCGCATCGATAGCGGCCAAGATAGAACGTGACCGCGTCATGTGCGAGCTTGATCACGAGTACCCGGGCTACGGCTTTGCGCGACACAAGGGCTACTGTACGGCTGCCCACGTTGCAGCGCTCGAGAGGCTGGGCCCCAGCGAGGTGCATAGAATTACCTTTGCTCCGGTCAGGGACCGGGCCAAGGCCGAGGGCGTATTTTCCGACAGACTGACGCCTAGACTTTTGGTTTAGGAGCGGTGCGGTAGATGGCGTAGGGGTCGGCGTGGCCACCCCATAGCGCACGCTGGACTGGCTCGTTAAGGCCATTCCCAGTTGCTGGCGGCCCGAGGCAAACTGCCCCTAAACGTTCATGGGCAGCCGGTACTTCAGCCCGTGTTAAGATTTGCGCCGGCCACGGGGATGCCCAGCATCTCTGCCCGCTCATCGCCGGGGCGGCTGGACTCATATTTTGAGGACCCGGAACACATGCTCCCGATCGTCAAAACGCACCTAGACGCGCTCGTTGAGGATCTGCGCCTCCTCGAGATACTCGTCACCGGGCCCCTGGGCCTCTACTCGGATATCAAGATGCTGCGCGAGTCGATGCCACTGCCCGGGGTCGAAGATCTCGACAGGGACGCCCTGCGCGAGCGCCGTACCGCGATATCCGGAGCGACGCTGGATGCCGCGGGCCTCGCTCTGGCCTCCGTGGACTCGGCCGTCAGCACCCTGGACACGCTTGCCATGCTTAGCGAGTCAGCAGGCTCCCCGCTATCGGCAGAGTGGATCCAGAGGGCCCGGCGCGTTCTGGGCAGGGCGACCGACAAGGTGGCGGGAGACTCCCGGGCGGCGACCGCCAAACTACTGTCGGGAGTCTACGTAATCGTCGACCCCGAGGTCACCGCAGGTCGTTCAACGGCGGCCGTCGCTGCAGCGGCGCTGAAGGGAGGGGCATCCACCATACAGCTGCGGGACAAGAGATCCGATATGGGTGCCGTCCTAGAAAGAGCAGTGGATCTTGCGGAGGCATGCGGCACGCACGGAGCCCCGTTGATCGTCAACGACCACGCCGACGTAGCTGTTCTCAGCGGAGCGACTGGACTGCACGTGGGGCAGACAGATCTGTCCACATCCGCAGCCCGACGATTGGTCCCGCCAGATCGACTCGTCGGCCTCTCCACCACGAATCTCGATCAGGCCCTTCGGGCACAGGCCGAGGGCGTCGACTACATAGCAATCGGGCCGGTGTTCGCAACGGATACCATGGGCAAGGGCGGCAAGTCACCCGTAGGCACCGAGACGGTGAGAGCGGTAAAGGACCGGGTACGCCCCCCCGTAGTCGCCATCGGAGGCATCAATGTGACCAATTGCTCCGAGGTGTTCGCAGCAGGAGCCGACGCGGTCTGTGTTGCCAGCGCAGTCACGCTGGCAGATGACCCCGAGACGGCCTGCCGGGCGATTGTGGAAACGGCGGAGAGGATGGGCTAGGCTTTGGACGAGCTGCCCGGCCACCCGGACGAATCGATCGCCGGCCTAGGTCGCGAGGCCGATCTGGCGCGAGACAGACTCGCGCGTTCACACCAGGCCCGCGAGACAGGCCTAAGGCTGTCGCGCGACCTGATCCGAAGGTCCTCAGAGTCGATCAGGGCCATACACAGGGGCGAGCTAGACCGCGCCGAGAGTCTGATCGCTCAGGCCCGGGATTTGGCCGACGAGATGACCGGCGCGCTTAAGGACTTTCCGGCGGTGATGTATGCGGGTTTCGCCGAGGACGGGCTCAAGGAGTACGTAGAGGCCGCCGCGGTGCTCGCTTTCGTGCGAGGCGGCCCCCTGCCCACCTCGGATGAACTAGGGGTGGGTCCGGCTGCATATCTGGGCGGGCTGGCCGAGGCCGCAAGCGAGATGCGACGCCGCATACTTGACCTGCTCAGGCGAGACGAGGTCAAGGGGTGCGAGGATCTTCTGGGCCTGATGGACGAGGTCTACTCGGTTCTAGTGACGATGGACTTCCCGGACGGGCTCACGCGTGGACTGCGCCATAAGACCGACGCACTCAGGGCGGTCCTGGAGCGCACGCGCGGCGACCTGACGGTGGCCAGCAGGCAGAGGCGGCTCGAACACAGGATGATCTCCCTGGAGGACGCCATCAGGCAGTCGACTAAAGAGTAGCGGTTTCCTGCATCAGGCAGGTATCACCGGCAGCAACACATGCGAGGGCCGTTCGACGTCGTGATAGACGGTCTGGTGCGCAACCCGCATTGCCGTCTCGTGGCCAAACCTGCCGCCGGTATTCAGGTTGCGGTCGAACCTGGGAAAGTTGCTGCTGGAGACCTCCAGCCGGATACGGTGTCCCGCCTTGAACACGTTCGAGGTGGGGAAAAGGTCGATAGTGAACTCATACACCCTTCCGGGGTCCAACAACACCTGGCGCTCGGGCGTCTCCCGGTAACGAGCGCGGATTATCCCATCGCACAGGTTGAGTGCGTAACCGTCGGGATGCACGTCGACCAGCTTTGCAGTGAAGTCGGTGTCCGGAGTCGAGGATGACGCGTATATCTTTGCGATCACCGGGCCTGTGACCTCCAGATCTGCCTCCAGTTCCTCGGAGGTATACACAAGCACGTCCTCTCGCTGCTCGACCTGGTCTTGATCATAGCCGCCCCAGGCGACGATCTCGGGGGAACAGCAGTTGTTGCCCCCGTTTGAGGGGATCGGAAACGCCGGGTTGTAATCGTACTCGTCCGTAGGCTCGTCACCGGGAGCCTCGACGCTCAAGGTGCCGTCGCCCCTCAGGGAGTTGGCCCGGCCCCCGCTGTGCAGGTGGAAAGGCGTAAAGAGCGTTCTCGCAAGGGGCCATTCATGCTCATTGCGCCACTCGTCGGCGCCCATGACGAACAGGTTGATCGGCGCCTCATCCTCTACTCCGTTAGCGACACCCTTAAGCCAGCGGTCGAACCACCGCAGGTGCTCTGCGTTGAGATCGAGCACCGAGTCCTTGCCGAAGTCCCTGTCCCCGGCATGGGTATGCTCGCTGGCCTGGTGAACCCAGGGCCCCATGATCACCTTCTGGTTGGCGCGGGCCAGATCGCTGCCTCCGCGGGCGCGCATGCCGACGAAGTTATTCATGGTGCCCACGGTAAAGGTGTCGTACCAGCCGCCGATCTGCAGGACAGGCACCACCACGTCTTCGTAACGCTCCTTATAGGCGATCCGCTTCCAGTACTCGTCGTAATCAGGATGGTCGATCCAGTCGGCCAGCCTGGTAGCCGAGCTGCCCGCCGCCCCGGCCATCTCCGACAGTGGCAGGTGCGAGAGCACCCGCTTCCAGTCGTAATTGTCGATCGGGTGCCAGGTACGCGCGTCCGTCAGGAATGTCCAGGTCATATCCAGAGCCAACTGCATCGCCCCGCCCTGAAAGTGGGTCTGACCGTGATGATCATCCCCTATCACGCCCGGCGCGATACATTTGAGGTGGCTAGGAGCGGTCATCGCGGCCTGCCACTGCACCCCGCCGACGTACGAAAACCCCATCATCCCGACGTTGCCGTCACACCACTCCTGCTCGCCAACCCACTCGACGGTGTCGTGTCCGTCCTCGTACTCGTTGACCCAGGGATAGAACTCCCCCTCCGAGTCGAACCTGCCCCTGACATCCTGTACGACGAATGCGTAGCCGTGCTGTACAAAGTAGATGGCCTGGTCAACGACCTTGGTCAGACCTGCAAAGTCGCCGTTGTCGTAGGGAGTGCGGGCCAGGATCGCGGGAACGGGTCCACTCCTGCCTCGCGGCAGATACACATCGGCCGACAGCTTGACCCCGTCTCGCATCGGCACCTTAACGTCGTAGCGCGCCTGGAAATTAGCCGGCTTGAACAGGTGGGCGGACTGGGTCATCTACATCCTCCTCGGCCCATAGAATAGCGAAAAAAAGGACGTCCCGCGAGGCCTCTGGTAGACCCCGCGGGACAGATAGGCAACTCGGCGTCCCCTACCCTGACGGAACTGAGATCAGCGCCTTTCCAGCCAGGTGCCCGCGTAGTACGGGACCGCTTTAACCTCCCAGTTCCTCAGATCGACGCTGCTGGGGTGCATTGGGAAGAACTGGCCCAGGAGCAGCGAGGTCACCTTCTCCCAGCGCGCGGCCTGGATCTCGTTGATGATCTCGGCACTCCTTACCGCGTCGGTCTCTCGGGCGAACTCAAGCTGCAGGTTGATCAGGTCGGAGTCCCTGATAATGAAGTCCAGAGTGCCGGAGATCAGGTGATCCTGTATGGGACTGCCGCAGCAGTAGTGCTCGAAAGCGTCGGTGGCCAGGCTGTAGGAGTCCGTATTGCCGAACATGCTCGTGATGGTCGACCAGTCCAGGGCCGGCATCTCCACGTTAAAGCCTATCTCCTCCATGAACGGCTTGAGCACCGGTCCAAGCGGTGTGAGGACAGCAAGGTCCGTGGGGTTCAGGATGATGGTCGTCTCACCGGCGTAGTCCGACTCGGCCAGAAGCTGCTGGGCAGTCGGGACATCGTAGACGTTGTAGCCGATGGTATGGGGACCATCGCTCAGCTCCACCTCGAAGGTCGACCCCACGTGGGTCTCAAGCGGGGTGCCACACCAGTAGACGGCATCGCATACCTGCCACAGCTGAGGGTCACCGAGGGCGAACATGAAGTCCTCTATCCGCACACCGGTCTGCAGTGCCTGCCGGGCCAGCTTGTAGCTGAAAGGCGGAATCTGCGGGTTGAGATACACGTTTGATCTCAGGCCCGGTGCGTAGGTCGTGACGTTGATGTCGGGGTTGTCGTTTAGCCGGTTGAAAAAGTCCAGCCCGGCGAACTCGATGACATCCCACTCGCCGGTCTCCAAGCCTGCCATCTTGGTCTCTTCGTCGGGTATCTCAAGGAACTCTATCTTGTCGATGTAGGCAACCGTGTGTCCGACATAGCCGCCCGGCTGGAATGGCTCGGACCGGGGCGAATATTCATCGAACCGTTCCAACACTACGCGGTTGCCCTGGTCCCAGCGCACGAACCTGTATGGCCCCGTGCCGATCCTCTCGGCGACAGCGGTCGTAAACGGGGTGGCCGCGTCCTCCTCTCTCATCATCGGCATCGCACCGTGGGGGATGCCGAGTATGAAGATGGTGGATCCGAGCGGCTCATCGAAATTCCACTTGAATGTCTGTCGATCAACGATCTCGAAGGCGTCGTCATCGGTGAACCGGCGGATAATGCCAGCCGCCGGCGTCCCGGCGTCGCGCCATCTGCTGATCGAGGCCACGGCGTCCGCCGCAGAAAATGTGTCTCCATCATGGAAATTTGATGCACGCACGGTGAACGTGTACTCCAAGCCGTCGTCGCTAACCGACCACGTGTCCACGAGCTGTGGCTGGGCGTTCAGATCGCCATCCCAGGCAAATAGCTGCTCGTAGAACTGCTTAGAGATGTAGTTGACGACGGCAAACAGGGAGAAGACGGGATCCACACTGCTGACGCTTCCGTGGCTGATAACCCTCAGCGTCCCGCCGAAGCGCGGGGCGCCGGGCGGGGGTGGAGTCGGCGTGCTGATCACGATCCTCTCGGTCTCAACCTCGACGACCTTCTCGACCTCGACCTCGACGACCTTCTCGACCTCGACTTCGACGATCTTCTCAACCTCGGTCTCGACGATCCTCTCAACCTCGGTCTCGACCGGGACCTCAACCTCCCGGACCACCTCCACCACCTTCTCGGTCTCAACCGGGACCTCGACGACCCTTTCGACCTCGACGATCTCCTTTTCGACCACGACCTCGGGTTCGCTCGAACAGGCGGCGGCGACCAACCCGATGAGGCCAGCAAGCGCAAACAGGACCACTAGACGTTTCACGTTTCACCCCTTCCGAAAGAAAACAGCTTCACAAATCGACGCTACAAAACACCGCCCGGGATCCCTAAACGGTCGGAGGTCCACTTTGACCATTGGCCACGGAGGCAGGAGTCGGGGCCCCGGGCGGCAGACAACTTGTCAAATGCGTTGAGCCATGAATTCCCCTGCCATCGAGCAGCGATGCGTCCTTCTAGCATGGGATGGAGGGACTGTCAACTATGTGATGAGAATCACTTATGTCCAAGGTCAACTTGATAATGTGATTCTCATTACAAGCGGCCCTGTACGACCTGATAACGTAATACGCGGGACCGTATGGCGTCGCTAAACGTTCATGGTCCAATCAAGGTCTAAGCGGTCCTGAAGACCACTCCTGCACGCCGATTCCAGGCTAAACGGATACCCCCGGGGTCGTTTGTCGTACCAGTCTGCCGAGATCCGATTCTCTAGACGCCGTTGGCCCCAAACAGACTCGGCTGTCATAATCACCTGGGAGTGCTGATCGATTACTGATCGATCAGCCGATGGCCCTGTCAAATGGCTGATCAATACGTACTGGCCGCTGGAGCAGGTCAAGCCCCCCAGCCCGAGGGGGCGGAAGCCCACTTGACTCCCGGGTGGGACTGGTTGGTGCGTCTGGCAGAGACCACGAACGATGTCGTTTTCTCCTTCACCCTGTGGCCTGAGCGGCGATTCGACTACATCAGTCCGTCGGTAGAGACCCTGGTGGGCTACACGCCTCAGGAGCACTACCTCAATCCCCGGCTGTCGTTTACATACGTACACCCGGACGACCGTCCTACCCTTGAGGGCCTGTTCGACTCCCCCCATGAGTACGCGGAACGGCTACCGATCAGGTGGATCCACAAGAACGGCTCGGTAGTGTGGACCGAGGCGACGATCAGCGTGGTCAGAGACAACACGGGCAGGCCGATCGCCATAAGGGGAATCGACCGCGACGTGACCCGGCATCAAGAGCGGGACTTGGAAGTAGAATCCAAACGCCGCTCCCTCGAGGCTCTCGTAGACAACTCCCCAATAGGCATATTCGTGGTCGATTCCGGCGGTGCTGTACTGGTAATCAACCAGGAGGCCCGGAGGATCCTCGGCACCACAGCCGAGGCGCCCCGAACGCTGGACTGGTACGCCGACTTCAAACTGAGCAGGGTCGACGACGGCTCTCCCTTCAAGCCTGAAGAGACGCCCCTGCAGCGTGCCTTGCGCTTCGGTCAACGAGTAGTGGCAGAGGAGATCCACCTGGCCAGGCCGGACGGGGTGGCGACCAGGGTGCTGGTCAGCTCCGGGCCGATCAGGTCCGCGGACGGGACGCTCATAGGAGCGGTCGCGGCCATACAGGACCTGAGCCAGTGGATATCTCGAGATGGCCTGCGCTCTGAGGCCATCTCCTCCCTTGTGAACCAGATAAGGGAGCCAATCATCAGGATTAGGGGGCTCCTTACCCTCATCATCGCCGGCCACCCGGCCGACGATGCCTGGTACGAAACTCTGGGCTTGATGGGGCGCGAGTTGGTAGAGCTGAGCAGGCTCGTGGCCAAGATAACCCACTGGACCTCATCCGGGTTTGGTAACGTGCACCTGAGCCCGAGAACATCGAAACTCCCGGAACTGGTCGAGTCGTGCCTTGTGGATTTCGACAGGCTGGGCTACCGGCAGAGGTTGAGCCTGGAGATGGACGGCCAACTTCCCCTGGCGACAATTGACAGCGGCAAATTCCGCCAGGCAATGGGTGCGTTGCTCCAGTTCGTCGCCAAGTACACACCTGTCGAAGAGGACATGTCCCTGTCGGTGTTCGAAGACAATGGATCGGTGTGCTTCACCATAACGGGAGGTACCGGCAAGAGTGATCGGCCTCAGCCTGTCGACGGCCCCGCACTTCTGGAGCAGGCCGAAGGCCAGGCCAACCTCTCCCACGGCGGTGACGTCCTTGAACTCTCACTCGCCAGAGCGGTCATAGAGGCCCACCTAGGCCGGCTGTCCGTTGCAGCAGGCACGGTCGACGAGCCAGTGGTGGTGGACCTCTCCATACCGGCCGACGGACGCCTACAGTCGACCGAGCCGTATCGGGAAGGCGGCTCGCTCTGTGCCAGGCCTCTTTACGGCCGCCGCGTGCTGGTGGCGAGCAGCGACATACCTCTGATTCGCCTGGTTCGAAGGGCCCTTTCCGAGGCTGGCGCGTTCGTGGAGGTATGCTCAACCTCGGTTGACGCCTTGGCTCACCTTAGGCGCGACGAAACCGACGTCTCGTTCGTCTCGGTCGAACTGATCGGAATCGAGGGGGACGTATTGGGCGGTGAATGGTCGAATGCCGACGAGCTGGAAGGGGCGACGAGTCAGACGCCGATCATCTGGATGGCTGCCTTGCGTCACAGCCAGGACGTCTCCCTCACCTTCATCGTGGAGACGAACGGCGATTTCATACTGTCGCCCCCGTCGGCCTCCGAAGTCGTTGCAAGGGCCTGGCGGGCGGTGAACCGGAGGGAATCGCGCCTTTCTCCGCCCGGCGGGGGCTTGTACGAGCATGATGGCATGTCGGTGGATCTGTCGAGACGCCACGTTGAGATCGAAGGCAGGGAAATTCGCCTCTCGCCGACGGAGTTCCGCCTGCTAGAGCAGCTTGTGCTGCATGCGGGAAGGCCCGTCACCCACATGCAGCTACTCAGCCTCGTGTGGGGAGCCAACTACTCGGAGGACGTGCAACTGCTGCACTCGATGGTGCGAAACCTGCGACGCAAGCTCGGTGACGGATCGAGCGACCCGAGGTGGATAGTAAACATCCCGTACCTGGGCTATCGTCTCGGGCGCTTATAGACTAGATTCCCCTAACCTACGTCAGGTTCCCGAACGCGTCGTTCAGGTCTTGGCGCCTGCCGCGTCAAAGCACCGCAGGACCGCTGTCTAGAGCCGTGCATGGCGCGATTCGTTCACTCCAGCGGCGGGTTGTACCGGGTTTGGAGCCTGTGTTAGGTTTCGGTCGGTATCATCGTCAGATGCAATCGGCAAAGCTTCCCCTTGGGCATCGTCCCTAGGGGGAGCTTTTTCTTGGAGGTCGCATGGAGATCATCGTATTGGCCATTATCGCCGGTGCCGTCGCGCTCGGGTTCGGCGGGATTCTCACCCTCAACCTGCTGCGGCAGGATGAGGGCGACGAGACCGTCCGGTTCATCGGACGGGCTATCAGAGAGGGCGCCATGGCCTTTCTCTCTCGCGAGTACACGTTCCTTTCCCTGTTTGTGGTGGCGATGTTCATCGTCCTGATGCTCTTCATCGACTACGATGTCATCGGCAAGCTCGACTGGGATCGCAGCGTACCGTCGACGGCAATTTCCTATCTGGTCGGGGCGATCGGCTCAGCAATGGCCGGCTTCATCGGCATGAGCATCGCCGTCAGGGCAAACACGCGTACCACCGTCAAGGCTCAGCAGGGGCTCAACCCGGCGCTCAGAATCGCGTTCAGCTCCGGCGCCGTTATGGGCATATCGGTGGTTGGCATAGGGCTGCTGGGCGTAACCATCCTCTACTGGATCTTCAAGGACTTCAACATCGTCGCCGGCTTTGGCTTCGGCGCCTCCTCGATAGCGCTCTTTGCGAGGGTGGGCGGTGGCATTTACACCAAGGCAGCGGATGTCGGGGCGGACCTGGTTGGAAAGATCGAGCAGGGAATACCCGAGGATGACCCGCGCAATCCTGCGACGATCGCCGACAACGTAGGTGACAACGTAGGTGACGTGGCCGGCATGGGGGCCGACCTGTTCGAGTCGTACGTGGGCTCGATCATAGCGACTATTGCCCTGGCGGCGGCCGGTGCGGCAGCGCTGGGCATGGCCGACATCTCGGACACCAGGGCCAACTTCGACGCGGACCTGTTCCTGCTGCCGCTGCTGGTTGCCACCTCGGGCATCTTCGCATCGATCATAGGCACCTTCCTGGTCCGCACAAAGGAGGGAGCCTCCATGAGCAACCTGCTGTGGTCGCTCCGGTACGGGATATTCGGTGCGGGCGCGCTGGTGCTGGTGGCAACGGGAGTGGCGGTCGGCGTAATGGACCTGAGCTTTAAGCTGTTCTGGGTGGTGGTGGTCGGACTACTGGCCGGACAGATCATCGGGACCTCCTCCGAGTACTACACCTCTTACGAGTTCAAGCCCACCCGCGACCTTGCAAAGCAGGCCGAGACCGGCCCCGCGACGATCATCATCGGCGGACTGGGGCTGGGGATGCTCAGCACGCTAATACCGGGAGTTGTAATCGTCACCGCCATGTGGCTTGCCAACTGGCTGGCCGGCACGTACGGCGTTGCCCTAGCGGCGGTAGGCATGCTGTCAACGCTCGGCATCACCCTGGCGACGGACGCCTACGGTCCGGTGGCGGACAACGCCGGCGGAATAGCCGAGCAGGCCCGCCTGGATCCCAAGGTCCGCGAGCGCACCGACGCGCTCGATTCGCTTGGCAACACCACGGCCGCCACCGGCAAGGGGTTCGCCATAGGCTCTGCGGTGCTGACCGCGCTGGCGCTGATGGCAGCTTATTCCGTGGTAACCGGGGTCGAGCTGTTCAACCTGCTCGACACTGACGTGCTGATGGGGGTGATCATCGGTGCCATGCTTCCGTTCCTGTTCGCGGCACTGACGATGCAGGCCGTGGGACGTGCCGCCAACTCGATGGTGCAGGAAGTTCGGCGCCAGTTCCGCGAGATCAAGGGGCTGATCGAAGGCACGGCCGAGGCCGACTACGCTCGCGCCGTCGACATCAGCACGGCGGGCGCCATGCGCGAGATGATTCTGCCCGGTCTGCTCGCGGTGGTAGCCCCGATCGTCATTGGCTCGGTGCTGGGGGCCGAGGCACTGGGCGGAATGCTAATGGGAGCAATAGCCGCCGGTTTCCTTCTCGCCGTGATGATGGCCAACGCCGGCGGTGCTTGGGACAACGCCAAGAAGTTCATTGAGGCGGGTAACCTAGGAGGCAAGGGATCCTCCGATCATGACGCCGCAGTCGTCGGGGACACGGTTGGAGACCCGTTCAAGGATACGTCAGGGCCTTCGCTCAACATCCTAATTAAGCTCATGTCGGTCGTGGCCCTCGTCTTCGGACCACTATTCCTCTAACGGGACGAGCTGCACTCGGGGGGAAGTCGGGAAGAGGCGAGGACCGACTGCCCCGTCGTAAATACCTGTGGGCCGCACCTGCTCTTCCCCGAAGATAGCCGGCAGGAGCCCATCAAGGGTGCCGAATTGGTGTCCAACGTACCGGCGACCCCGCGCTGGCATCACCCGGTTAGATCGGTCTGCGGGGCGTTAGAATGGCGGTGAGAGCGTCAGTAATTTGACCAAAACTAAACACAAAGTCGGCATAGAGGAGCTCGCGTCGCTGGCCAAGCGGCGCGGTTTTGTCTTCCAGAGCAGCGAGATATACGGCGGGCTCGGTTCGACGTGGGACTACGGACCTCTCGGCGTTGAGCTGAAGCGCAACGTGAAGGAGCTCTGGTGGCGCCGGTTCGTACTGGACCGAGACGACATGGTGGGCCTTGATTCGGCCGTTCTGATGCATCCCAAGGTATGGGAGACGAGCGGACACGTTTCCAGCTTCACCGACCCCCTCGCAGAGTGCAGGGAGTGCCATCATCGATTCCGCGCCGACCAGTTGTCTGGCGAGTCGTGTCCCGATTGTGGCGGTGGTCTGTCGGAAGCTCGCCAGTTCAACCTGATGTTCAAGACGTTTCTAGGCCCCGTGGAAGACACCGCATCTGAGGCATATCTGCGACCGGAGACAGCCCAGGGCATCTTCGTCAACTTCGAGAATGTCCAGACCGCAACACGGCGGCGGCCGCCGTTTGGAATCGCTCAGGTGGGCAAGGCGTTCCGCAACGAGATAACCACGGGAAATTTCATCTTCAGGACCCGGGAGTTCGAGATGATGGAGATCGAGTTCTTCGTCCCGCCGGGTACCGACGGTTGTTGGCATGAACGCTGGGTCGAAGAGGCGCGGCGCTGGTACGTCGACATGGGTCTTAGCGAGTCTGCTCTGCGCGTCCGAGAGCATGAGGCAAGCGAGTTGTCCCACTACTCAAAGGCCACGCACGACATCGAGTATGAGTTCCCCTGGGGATGGGGTGAACTGGCGGGCATAGCCAACCGTACTGACTTCGACCTCAGGGCACACAGCGAGGCGACCGGCCGCGAACTTTCCTACTTTGACGATCAGGAAAAACGACATGTAGTTCCCTACGTCATCGAGCCGTCTTTCGGCATCGACCGGGCGGTGATGGCCATCCTGGTTGAGGCCTACACTGAGGACCAAGCCCCCGACGCCAAGGGAAGGCCCGAGACCCGCGTAGTGCTCAAGCTGCATCCATCGGTCGCACCCGTAAAGGTGGCCGTGCTACCGCTGTCCAAGAAGGAGCCGGTTTCCAGCCTGGCTCGCCAGGTGTTCGACTCGATCCGCTCCACCAGATCGGTAGAGGGAGTCGTGCAGTACGACGACACGCAGAGCATTGGCCGCAGATATCGGCGCCAGGACGAGGTTGGCACGCCGCTTTGCGTGACGGTCGACTTCGACTCGCTCGAGGACAGGGCGGTTACCATCCGGGATCGAGACTCAATGGACCAGATCCGCGTGCCCATGGAGGACCTGCACCAAGAATTAGCGGCCCGCCTGGGTCGGTAGATCGCCACAATGTATCCGGGGCCACGTAGAACTCCGGCACGGCGCTCCTTGTTTCCATGCTGGCACGGGCAGCCAACTGGTGCGGCTGGTTCGGTGACCGTCAGCCCGTCTGCCCCTTGCCTGCGCGGGGTGCAAAGCACCCGTCAGCGGTACCCATGAAGATCGTCCACTTCAGCGACGTGCACATAGGCGTCGAGAATTTTTCCCGTACTGACCCGGCGACGGGTTTGCCCTCACGGCTCGTGGACTTTCTGGCAACGCTCGACGAGGTGATCGACTATTGCATCGACAGTGGGACCGACCTAGCCCTGTTTTGCGGTGACGCATACAAGAGCCGCGATCCATCACAGACGCACCAGCGCGAGTTCGCCAAGCGTATCGCAAGGCTATCAAGCGCCGGCATCCCGACCTTCCTGGTGGAGGGCAACCACGACATTCCCGCTATCGCTGGTCGGGCAACGGCGCTGGAGATCTTCGGCACCCTGAGCGTGCCAAACATCACCGTCGGCAGCAGACCCGACATTTACCCCGTCAATACACGGACCGGCCCCCTGCAGATAGTGGCCGTGCCGTGGGTGCGGCGAAGCGGCATTCTTGCCCGAGACGAGACGAGAGGAATGTCGCCCGAGGAGGTCAACGAGCTGATCCAGCAACGGCTCACGGACATCATCAACGCGCGAGTATCGGCTCTCGATCCGTCAGTGCCAGCGGTGCTGGCGGGTCACCTTACGGTAAGCGAGGCACAGACCAGCTCAGAGCAATCCATGATGCTCGGTCGGGACTATGTGCTGCTCAAGAGCAGCCTCGCCTTGCCCCAACTTGACTATGTCGCCCTTGGTCACATCCACCGCCATCAGGTGCTGGGTGAGAATCCCTTCATGGCCTATTCGGGCGCACTGCAGAGGGTCGATTTCGGCGAGGAAGGCGACCAGAAGGGGTTCTGCGTCATAGACCTTGATCCCCAGCGAACCCAGGGAGACAGGTTAACGTCGTTTCAGTTCATCCCGGTAAGTGCAAGGCGCCTTCTGACGATAGCGGCGAATGTTCGGAAGGCTGACCCTGACCCCACAGCCACCGTTCTGGGCGAGATCGGCAAACACGATCTGACGGGAACCGTGGTACGGCTAAGGGTCACGATTTCGGCCGAGGACGAAGCTCACCTCACCGACGCGCCGCTGCGCGCGGCGCTGTCCGATGCCCACTTCGTAGCCTCCATAACTCGCGATACCATATACGAGGCTTCCCGAGCTCGCCTGGGAGAGGAATACAATACCGGCATCGATCCGCAGAAGGCGCTCCAGTTGTACCTGAGGGCGACCGACGTACCCGAAGATAGGGCGGCGGTGCTGATGGAGTATGCGTCCAGACTCATCTCGGAGGACTAACAAGTGCGCTAGCCAGAGGGCGAGCGAACACCCGTGGAGGTGGACGAGGCGGTTAGTGTCGGATACATCCCGGCTTGTCGCCCCTGCGTATCTACTAGGTAGGGAGTTGTACACAGATGTGTGCCCTTGCTTCGAATGAGAGTGAATCGCAGATGCACATGACCACAAGATCGAAACGGTACGCGGCACTGAGCCTTTCGGGGGCGATCGCCTCGCTGGTCCTGCTGGGAGTACTCGTCACCATCGGGTGCTCGAACGAGGCGGCTCCATCTGCCGCAGGCGAACAGGCTTCGGATTTTCAGATAACGCTCTTCGGCAGCGAGGGCCACGAGAAGGGTTCCTCGTTAAGCCTCTCCGACCTGGAGGGCAAGCCGGTCGTGCTCAACTTCTGGTACCCGTCCTGTCCGCCGTGCCGGCTGGAGATGCCCGATCTGGAAGCGGCATCAATGAAGCATGCCGCGAACGGGGTGGAGTTCGTGGGCATCCAGAGCCTCGTTCTGGACACGGTAGAGGACGGACAGCAGTTCATCGACGAGTTCGGCATCACCTATGCTGTCGGTCCGGACTCCGAGGGCGACATCCTGGTCGACTACGATGTTTCCGGTTTCCCCACGACAATTTTCCTTAACGAAGACCATCAGGTGGTCCGAAAATGGTCCGGAATCCTAGACGCTGAGAAGCTGGACGAGCTGATCGCCGAAGTTCTGAACTAGAATGGCCTGGGGCCGGTTGCTGGCGCCGAGCGCCTGTGCAAAGATTTGCGCCCCGACATGAGCGCTACCGACGCATTCGTCCTAGTTGTCCGGTGGCTCCATCTAGCGGCGGCGGCCGCATGGATAGGCGGCTGCATCTTCTTTCTCCTGATGCTGGGCCCGGCAGTCCGAAAGCATCCTGACCGCTACGGCGCCGTTGCCAAGACGGCCGCCCAACGGTTTCGAACCCTGGTCGATCTGTCCATCGTCGTACTGGTGGCATCGGGGGCGATCCTGGCCTTCAACCGACTCACCGACGATGCGACAAACGTGGCCTACGTGACCGTCTTGGCAGTCAAGGTGGCCCTGTCCGCCTGGATGTTCATTTTGGTTCAAATGGAGCGGCGGTCCTCCGCCCTCATGGCCACGTACGAGACAGCAAAGCACGATGCGGGTAAGGGAGGCGGACCCTTGGCGCTCGCTCGCTCGGCACTATCCGGCTACAACGGAGTGACGGTGATCGGCATAGTCGTGTTCCTTCTCTCCGACGCGCTGAGAGTCCTTTTTGAGATCACCCTGCGGTCGAGCTAGGGCCCTATAATGGCGCACCGAGCAATTCCCGGGCACGCTTACCTAACACGGCGGGACGACATGAAAGAGGAAATGGCTGACATGCTGATCTGTCCAGTGTGCAAAGCGGAGCTATCCCTGTCCATCGGCAAGCAGGTCGATGGAGAGATACTTACCGGAGGCCTTACCTGTCTCGATTCGGGGATCGAGTACCCGATAGTGGACGGCATCCCCAACCTGCTGCCCAAAGAACACCAAGACCCCCGATAGCGGGATCCATGCCTCCGACGCGAAGATGTGAGCCTCCACAGCTTTGGTCAATCGCGCAACGTAAAGGCGTTGCCGACACCGAGGGGACGCGGCAGACGGTCAAGCATCTGTTGCGCCGATAGACCCGAGACCGGGTCGAGCACGTGGGGGGCTATCTCGGCCAGAGGCACCAGCACGAACGCCCGTTCACGCATGCGCGGGTGCGGTATGATCAACCCTGGTTCGTCGACCACTAGGTCGTCGTAAAGGAGCAAGTCAAGGTCCAGGATTCTCGGACCGGCCCTGACTGTTCGGACCCGGCCCTGTGCAGCTTCCGTGGCCAGCATCGCCCCTAGGAGATCGTCAGGGCTGAGATGCGTTTCGATGCGACAGGCCGCATTCAGAAAGGCCGGTTGGTCCACAATGCCGACAGGGTGGGTTTCGTATGCTAGGGAGGTGTACGCCGGGCCGGCCCGCCTCTGGATCTCCTCGAGGCCCGCTCTCAGGTTCGCAAGCCGGTCACCCAGGTTGGATCCCAGTCCCAGATAGGCTTTGTGCGCCATTGCCAACCGTCCAGCCACCAATCAGTTATGTCCTTTAGGCCAAGTTCGATAACGAACGAGTGAGCGGCCTATTCGGGGCACCAACCCCTGATGACAGCATCGCTCATGCGGGCGACTCGCACCATCTCGCGCGCATCGTGAACGCGCACGATGTCGACCCCTGCGGCGATAGATAGGGCGACCGTCGCCGAGGTCCCCTCGATCCGCTGGTCGGCAGGCAGACCGAGCACCCTCCCAATGGTGGATTTACGGGAGGTACCAACCAAGACCGGAGCCCGCAGCGTCTGGAATTCATCCAGGCGCCCGAGCAAGTCGAGGTTTTGCCGGGCCGTTTTTCCGAACCCCACCCCGGGGTCAAGGATTATCTTCTCGCGTGCGACGCCGGAACTGATCGCCCAATCGCGAAGCTGGCCAAGACGTTCGATCACGTCAGGGACGAGATCTCGGTACCGAGCATGATCCTGGTTGTGCATAAGCACCACCGCGACTCCCGTCTCGACAACGACCCGGACCATCTGCGAATCGCGCTGCAGCGCCCAGACGTCGTTGACCAGCGAGGCTCCGGCTTCGACGGCGGCCCGCGCCACGGGTGCCTTGTATGTATCGACCGAGACCGGTATATCTACCGCGCGGGCTATCGCCTCAATCGCTGGCACTACCCGCTCCAGCTCTTCCGCCTCCGAAGTGGGTGCGGCATCGGCGTATGTCAAAGCAGGCCTCGTCGACTCCCCTCCGACGTCGACGATGTCACAGCCCCATTCGGAGAAGGACCTGGCCATATCCACGGCTCGGCCAACGTTGTTGGCTATGCCATCGCCCGAGAAGGAATCCGTAGTGGCGTTAATCACGCCCATTACAAACGTCTTGCTGCCCCACTCGAACGCGCGACCTCCAATTTCCGTGGGCAGTTTGGCTGTTGTCTGCGGGAGTATCGACATACTGAAAACGCTGCTGGCGGCGTCGCAATACGTTGACCCTTCCAAGCGTCTGTAAACTTGCGGAAAGGTCGGATATTTGCTAGCTTTCAGGGGATTATTCCACGTGTAGCAGGACTCGTTCAAACATGGTCGTCCGCCGACACCGGGATAGGAAGCTGGACGAGCTCCAGGACCTGCGGAAGCGGGCCCAAGAAGGTGGGGGACCCGAGAGGATCGATGCCCAGCACAGGCGGGGCAAACTCACCGCTAGAGAGCGCATCGACCTGTTCCTAGACGAGGGCTCCTTCCAGGAGCTCGATCCCTTCGTAACGCACAGGGCAACTGACTTCGGCCTCGCCGATAAACTTTACCTTGGCGATGCCGTTGTCACCGGCTACGGCAAGGTCGACGGGCGCCTTACCTTCCTGTATTCGCAGGACTTCACCGTCCTCGGTGGCTCGCTGTCGGAGGTGGTCGCCCAGAAGATCTGTAAGGTCATGGATCTAGCTCTGGGCAGCGGCGCGCCGGTCGTGGGACTGATCGACTCCGGCGGGGCGCGCATTCAGGAGGGGGTCGACAGCCTGGCCGGTTACGGGGATATATTCCTGCGCAATACCCGGTCCTCCGGGGTGATACCGCAGATATCCGTCATCCTCGGCCCGGCCGCCGGAGGAGCGACCTACTCCCCTGCCCTAACGGATTTCATATTCATGGTCAGCGGCGTCGGGCAGATGTATATAACGGGCCCCGACGTGATCAAGGCGGTGACCGGTGAAGAGGTCTCGCACGAGGAGCTAGGGGGGGCCCACAGCCACTCTTCAAGAAGCGGAGTGGCCCACTTCAGCGTCTCAACGGAGCAGGAGTGTCTGCAGCAGGTACGCCGACTCATCGGGTTTCTGCCATCGAACAACTCGGAAGAGCCACCCCTGATGGCCGCCCCGGGAGGGGATACCGACGAGCCAGACCCGGAATTGGAACGGATCATCCCGGAGGATGCAAACCTTCCCTACGACGTACTCGAGATCATCGGCAGGGTTGTAGACTACGGCGATTTCATGGAGGTCCACCACCTGTGGGCTCGCAACGTCGTGGTGGGATTTGCCCGGCTCGCCGGCAGACCTGTGGGCATAGTCGCACAGCAGCCGCAGAATCTGGCCGGCGTTCTGGACATAAACGCCTCCACCAAGGCGGCACGATTCGTGCGGTTCTGTGACGCATTCAACATACCCGTCGTCACCTTCATCGACGTGCCGGGATTCATGCCGGGTACGGCACAGGAGTACGGGGGCATAATCAGGCATGGAGCAAAGCTCATCTACGCGTACGCGGAGGCCACGGTGCCAAAGGTGAGCGTGCTGTTGCGCAAGGCTTACGGTGGCGCATTCATAGTGATGAGCTCGAAGATGCTCAAGGGCGATATCAACTACGCGTGGCCCACCGGCGAGGTTGCGGTGATGGGCGCGGAGGGCGCTGTAAACGTTGTCCACAGAGCCGAGATTAGGGCGGCGGCGGACCCGACCACCGTCCGCGCTCAGCGGATCGATGAATACCGGGAACGGTTGATGAACCCGTACGTCGCCGCAGGCCGGGGTCTCATCGACGATGTGATAGAGCCGGCCCAGACGAGGTCCAAGCTTATCGGCGCCCTAGAAATGCTTGCCAACAAACGTGAGGTGCTCCCTCCCAAAAAACACGGGAGCATCCCGCTTTGAATCCGCAGGACGCGGCTCCGTCGGCCCGCAAGAGGGCCGCAATCACCGCCGCGGTTGCCTTGTTCCTTCATTCGCCTGAGATGCTCGAGGACCGGTCCCCGGAGCCCGAAGCAGCCATCGCCGGGACCGGCAAGGTTGCGGCAATGCCCAAGATGCATCACCCCACTCCTCTCAGTTCATGGAAGAACATGGCCTGGCAGCGCATGAGGGGTGGTCTTCCGGGGTACACCACAACGGCGAGAGGTGCATGGCGGACCCGGTAAGGATCACCGACACGACCTTTCGCGACGCACACCAAAGTCTGCTGGCGACGCGGATACGCACCGAGGACCTGACCCATCTCGCAGCGGACATGGATGCCGTCGGCTTCCACTCGATGGAGGTCTGGGGTGGGGCAACGTTCGATGTTGCGACCCGCTTTCTCGGCGAGGATCCCTGGGAGCGGCTGAGCACCTTCAAGAGGCTAATCCCCAACACGCCGCTACAGATGCTGCTGCGCGGCCAGTCGCTGGTGGGTTACCGCAGCTACCCCGACGACGTCGTTAAGGCGTTCGTCCACCGCTCAGCGGAGAACGGCGTCGATATCTTCCGGGTCTTCGATGCACTCAACGACGAATGGAACCTCACCGCCGCCGCCGATGCCGTCAGAGGTGCGGGGCGACATCTTCAGATGACCATCTGCTACTCGGTGACCGAGGCCCGGATGGGAGGTCCCATCTACAACCTGGACTACTATGTGGGCAAGGCAAAGCGGTTCGAGGAGCTGGGCGCTCACAGCATCGGTATCAAAGACATGGCCGGCCTCCTAGCCCCCTATGACGCCTATGAGCTTGTGGGTGCGCTAAAGTCGGAAGTGGCAGTGCCGGTGCAGCTGCACACCCACTACACCTCCGGCATGGCCTCGATGACGGTCCTCAAAGCCATCGAGGCCGGTGCCGACGCGGTTGACACGTGCCTTTCTCCCCTTGCGCTGCGCACCTCACAGCCGGCGATCGAGCCGCTCCTTGTGACAATGAGGGGATCTGAACGCGATCCGGGTCTCGATCTGGACCGACTCCTGAACCTTTCGGACAGGCTGGAAGCTGTGCTGCCCAAGTACGCCGAGCTGCTAAAGACGCCGAGAACAGCGGTGATCGACGCCAAGGTGCTCAGCCACCAGATACCCGGCGGCATGACCTCCAACCTGATCTCCCAGCTGCGAGAGGCCGATGCGATCGAGCGTCTGGACGAGGTCCTGGCGGAGGTCGCCAGGACGCGGGCAGATCTCGGATTCCCGCCCCTGGTGACGCCGATGAGCCAGATGGTGGGATCACAGGCGGTGAGCAACGTCCTTTTCGGCCGCTACAGGATGGTATCGCAGACGGTGCGCGACTACGTTGTCGGCATGTACGGCAGGCCCGTCTCGCAGGTGGATCCGCAGGTCAGGACGACGGTGCTTGAGCAGGCGGGAGGTGGAGCAGAGCCCCCGACCGGACGCCCGGCGGACGCCATCGAACCAGAGCTCGATGCTGCCCGCGAGGCGGTCGCCGACATCACGGCGGAGGAAGACGACGTCCTGACCTATGCCCTCTACCCGACAACCGGCCTGCGATTCCTGCGCATCAAGCACGGGCTTGACCCCGTGCCCGAGCAGATGCGGCCGAGCGGCGAGGCGTCGGGGGCTGGCGACGCCTCGGCTGGTCCCGGCACCATAGATCGGCGTCCCGGGGCGCGAGCGTTCGACGTCTACGTAGACGGAGAGCGGTTCTTCGTCGAGGTTGACCCAAGGGGTGGTGACCCGGTCCTCGTGGAGCCGGGAGCAAGCGGACGGGATACCCTGCTGTCCGCCCCGATGCCGGGCCTAGTCCTAAGACACCTGGTCAGGGAGGGCCAAGCGGTGAAAGAGGGAGAGCAAGTGCTGGTAATGGAGGCGATGAAGATGGAAAACTCACTACCGTCCCCGATCGCCGGTACCATCAGGTCGCTGCCGGTCGGGGCAGGAACAAAAGTTGAAAAGGGAATGACGCTGGCGATCATCACGCCCCATTAGGGAAAAGGAGCCGAGCATTTGTCTGAAGAAAACGCCGTAAGGGCCGCGCAGGCCCACTTCGCAGAGATCATCGAGCACCAACTCGTCCGCATCGAACAGATGAAGCGGGACACTGCGTGGCTCGATTACGGGACCGTGTCGCCGATAGTTATCGGCATGCTGGGCGGCGACGGTATCGGGCCCGCCATCAGCGCGGAGACCAGGCGAGTTATGGAGCACCTGCTGCTCGACGAAACCGCAGCCGGCAAGGTCGAGTTTCGCGACATCGATGGGCTGACCATCGAGAACCGTGCGGCGCAGATAAAGGCGATTCCGGACGACGTGTTGGCCGAGATCAAGATGTGCCATGTGACCCTAAAGGGCCCCACGCACACGCCTGAAAAGGGCGATGGCTGGCCCAACATAGAGTCGGCAAACGTGGCGATGCGCAGGGAACTGGACCTGTTCGCCAATGTCCGGCCGATCCGAATCCCAAGGCTGGGCATCGACTGGACCTTCTTCCGCGAGAACACCGAGGACATCTACGCCGTTGGCGATCGGGGCATCGACGTCACCTCGGACCTTGCGATCGACTTCCGGGTAACGACCACGCAAGGTTCGGAGCGTCTGCTGGACGCGGCCTTTGCCCACGCCAAGCGGATGGGGAAGAACAACGTTACGATCGTGACCAAGGCCAACGTGGTCAAAACCACCGACGGCAAGTTCCTTGAGGTTGCCGAGAGGGTCGCCGACCACTATCCGGGGATCGATTGGGAGGGCTGGTACATCGACATAATGACCGCCAAGCTGATCGACGAAAAGCGCAGGAGCAGCTTTCAGGTGCTGGCCCTTCCGAACCTATACGGGGACATCCTTACAGATGAGGCGGCGGAGATCCAGGGTGGAGTAGGCACGGCGGGCTCGGCCAACCTCGGACGGAGCTACGCCATGTTCGAGGCGATTCACGGTAGCGCACCGAGGATGGTTACAGAGGGCCGGGCCCAGTACGCAGACCCCAGCTCCCTGCTGAGGGCCGGGGGGATGCTGATGGAGCACATCGGCTACTCGGATTTGGGCGGAAGGCTGCACAAGGCGCTGGACATCTGCGGCCAATACGAGCGAAGGGTCGTCATTACGGGGCGCGACACCGGCGCCACGGCCGCAGAGTACGGAGACTATGTCATGGCAACGGTCGAGGATCCAGACGTGGAAGCCCGATGGCGCGACTACGTCAGGGCGGAGGCAGCATGAGATCCAAGATCACTGTCGTGGGCGCCGGCAACGTCGGCGCTACCTGCGCGCAGCGCATATTCGATGCCGGCTACGCCGACCTGGTACTCGTTGACATCGTACAGGGCCTGCCGCAGGGAAAGGCCCTGGACATCCTAGAATCAGGGCCGGTGATCGGCTCGGACGCCAAAATTGTGGGCACCAACGGGTACGAAGAGACCGCGGGATCGGACATCGTCGTCGTCACATCCGGAGTAGCGCGCAAACCGGGCATGAGTCGCGACGACCTGCTGGCGACGAACATGCGGATCGTCTCCAGCGTGGTGTCAGAGGTCGCAGAGCGGTCCCCTGCCGCGATCTTGCTGATCGTGACCAACCCGCTTGACGCAATGGCGCAGCATGCGCTCAAGGTCAGCGGATTCCCCGCCGAGCGCGTGGTTGGCATGGCCGGAATCCTCGATACCGCCCGATACCGCACCTTCCTTGCACTGGAGCTAAACGTGTCGGTCGGCGTGGTCCAGGCATACGTGCTCGGCGGCCACGGTGACACGATGGTGCCTACGGTAGGACCGACCACCGTCGGCGGCGTGCCTGTCACCAGCCTGATCGCTGAGCAGCGCCTCAGCGAAATCGTCCAGCGCACCCGCGACGGCGGAGCGGAGATCGTCGGCCTCCTCAAGACCGGCAGCGCCTACTACGCCCCGTCGGCCTCCATAGTCCAGATGGTGGAATCGATCCTCCTGGACAGAAAGCAGATTCTGCCCTGCACCGCATATCTCACCGGCCAGTACGGCATAAGCGGCCTTTACGCAGGCGTGCCGGTCAAACTGGGAGCCGGAGGCGTAGAGGAGATCGTGGAGTTCGACCTGACGGCCGATGAGCAGGCCGCACTATGCAGGTCTGCGGACGCCGTCCGCGAGCTGGTCGAGGTAATGAACTCCTTCTGACCAGCGTGGCCGACAGGCCGGCGGCAGGCCAGGAGGCCTAGGGCCTCAGCGCCATCGCGGAGAGCACCTTGTCGGTCTCGACGATGTGCTTGTTGAGCCTCAGCACCTCGGGATCGACGCCCAGGGCCAGTCCGAGCAGTTGGGGCAGGTGAAGGATCGGCAGGTCAATCGGCCGGCCGACCTGCCTGGCCGCAGTGGGCTGGTAGCCATCCAGATTGAGGTGACACAGCGGACAGGGCGTGACCATGGCGGTCGCACCCTCGCGCTTTGCGGCCAGAGTGTGGTTGGAGACCATCTTCATGGAGTTGGTCTGATTGATGGTGAGGATGGGAAAGCCGCAGCAAGCCGATTTGCCCGGGAAGTCGGCCACTTCGGCGCCCACCGCCTCTATGACCATCTCGAGCGAGTTCCTGCGCTCAGGATTGTCGTCGAAGCCAAGTGCGTCTTCCGGACGGACGATGTAGCAACCGTAAAAGGGCGCAATTCTGAGCCCGCCCAGCGGCCGGACTACCCTCTCTCTCAGCCTGTCCAGGCCGTAGTCCTCGACCAGTATCCAGAGCAGGTGACGGGCCCTTTGCTTCCCTGTGTACTCCAGGCCCTCTTCTTCAAGGTCTCCGTTCACCGAGGCTCTGTAGCCTGCGTCCTCAAGCCGCTTTTCGGCCTGCCCCATGACGCCTTGGCAGGTGCTGCATATGGTCATGATCGGAAGACCCGAGCGCTCTCCAAGCGCAAACGTGCGGGCGTTCAGCGTGTCACCGAGTCGCTGACTCTTTTCTTGAAGTACTCCCGCCCCGGTGCAGGAGGCGGCCTCCAGAGCGGGAGTGTCGAGCTCGATCCCCAGCCGGGAGCACACTTCCAGCGTGGCCACGTACAACTCTGGAGATGCCCCGCGGGCAACGCAGCCGGGGTAGAAAGCGTACTTCACTTTCGACCCTCCACCCTCTCGAAGATCCGTGCGACGTCGTCGGAGCCGGGTATCTTCTCGAACGCTACCGGCGGCATCTTGCCCCGGAGGAATGCCTTGATCCCTATAGGCGCGAGCTTGAACATCTCGGGAACGTTGAACATGCCAAACGTCTTGATGGTGAGCCAGAACTCATTGAGCAGGCCGTTGCGCTCGACAATATCGGCGAACGCGACGGCGTGCCGGGCACCGTTGTTGTCCATATAGCCGGCCTCCATCGCCAGTTCTCTCATGGACATGATACGGCCCATGGGATCGACGCCCTTCGGGCACACCTGCACGCACTGCATGCATCGCGTACAGTCCCATATGCCGCCATACCTGTTGAGTTCCCCGAGACGGTCGATCGACGCATCGTCCCTCGGGTCGGCCACAAAGCGGTATGCCTTTGCCAGGGCGGCCGGCCCCAGGAAGTTCTCGTCGACCTCCAGCACCGTGCAGTCGGACACGCAAACCCCGCACTGTATGCAGCCCATGACGCCGGCAAGGTGAAGCATGTCCTCTTCTGACGCGATGTACTCCTGTTCGGGCGGTGGGCCGGACGGCTTGAGCCAGGGGTCGATGGCCCTGACCTTGTTCCAGTGAACGTCGAACTCGACGACAAGGTCCTTTAGCAGTCCCATGTTACCTGCGGGTTCCACCACGACGGCGCCATTACCGGCCGAGCTGAACTCGGAGAGCTTGGTGTTGCAGGCAAGGACCCCGCGGCCGTTGACGCGCATCGCACACGATCCGCAGATTGCACTGCGACACGAGCAACGCAGCGCCAAGGTGCCGTCGATCTCCTCGCGAACCTTTATGAGCCCATCGAGAACCGTCGCCGCCTCGTCGACCTCAATCCTGAAGTCCTGGTAGAAGGACTCCGGCCTGTCAGCTTCGGGATCGTAACGTCTTACGCTGAGGGTAACTTCCATATCGGCTCGTCTCGCTAGCTTGCCCCGGTGCAACCGGTCGGGTCCATCGGCCTCGGCCGGCCACTGAGAAGGGGCAGCCAGGCCAATACCTCCACCTTTCGGCGACGACTAGTAGCTGCGCTCCTGGGGCTGCCACCGGGTGATCGTCACCGGCGCATATTCGATGTTCGGCGTCTTCTCCCCCTTGGTAACCACGATATGCTTTAGCCACTGCGAGTCGTCCCTGTCCGGGATGTCCGTCCTTGTATGCGCGCCCCTGCTCTCTTTCCGCTCGAGGGCTCCGGCTATGATCGTTTCGGCACAGTCGAGCATAAAGCCTAGCTCAAGCGTGAATATCAGGTTGGTGTTAAAGACCCTGCCCTTGTCATGCACCGCCACGCCCTCAAAGCGATCCCTGAGCTTGGCCAGGGTCGCGCGGGCCTCCTCCATGCCAGCCTGTTCACGGTAGACCGCCAGATGCCTGTTCATCGTCACGCCCAGCTCCATGCGCACCGGACCGAAGAGCTCGCCCTCGCTGCGGTCAAGCATCGACTGCAGGCGGCGGTTCTCCGACCACTCGACCGACTCGCCACCTGACGGAACCCGCTGTTCCTTTACCCACTCGGAAGCATGCTGTCCGGACCGCCGTCCAAAAACGAGAGTGTCGAGCAGCGAATTGGCTCCCAGCCGATTGCCGCCGTGAACGCTGACGCAGGCCGTCTCCCCGGCGGCATAGAGCCCGGGTATCGAAGTCAGGCCATCCACGTCCGTCCTGATGCCTCCCATGATGTAATGCATGCCGGGCCGTATGGGCACCGGCTCGTAGGCAAGGTCCTTATCGGCGAAGTCGATGCCCAGTTGCCGGATCTGGCTCAAGCGCTCATTTATCAGCCTTTCGCCGAGATGGCGTGCATCGAGGAGGACGCATCCGTCTATGTCCCTGCCCTCGTTGATCTCCGTCTGTTCTGCACGGGATACGACGTCGCGGGAGGCCAGCTCCATCATGTTGGGGGCATACTTTTCCATGAAGCGCTGCCCTTCGGAGTTGATCAGGTATGCGCCCTCCCCGCGAGCGGCCTCGGACATCAGGGCGCCATTGCTCTTGAGCGTAGTCGGATGGTACTGGACCATCTCCATGTCCATGATGCCGGCTCCAACCCCGTAGGCTAGGGCGATGCCGTCCCCGGTGCATATCAGAGCGTTGGTACTGGGCTCAAAGACCCTCCCCACGCCGCCGGAGGCTATGATCACGGCCTTGGCCCGAAGGTAGTGGAGATCACCGGTGCGCATGTCCATCGTAACGGCGCCGACGCACCTTCCATCGTCCATGACCAGACTCGTTACGAACCACTCCTCGTAGACGCGGACGCCTGACTTGATGACCTGCTCGTGCAGCACGTGCAGCAGAGCCTGCCCGGTAAAGTCGGCCACGAAGAACGTCCGCGCTTCCCGCTGGCCGCCGAACGCGCGGACGCCAAGGTGTCCCGTCTCATCGCGGTTGAATGTGGCGCCCATGTGCTCCATGCCGATCACCTCGGCACCGGCCTCACGGGCCATCACCTCGACGGCATCCTGATCGGCCAGATAGTCGGACCCCTTGATGGTGTCGAAGGCGTGGTCTTCCCAGTTGTCACCCCGATCGGTGAGCGCCGCGTTGATGCCGCCCTGAGCGGCGTTGGAGTGGCTGCGAACGGGATAGACCTTGGTGACTACCGCGACGTCGGCTCCATTCTGAACCGCTGCCAGCGCGGCCCGCATGCCCGCCAAGCCGGCGCCGATGACGATTACGTCGTGGTCGAACATTGGTTGGACTATAGCAGACGACTTATAAGACGGACAAGGCGTTTGTGCCTACATTCACATACTCGTCGACGCCTGTCCCACCGGGTCCGTCGTCGACCACACCTGCTGATCTAAAATGTTCGGCACGGCCCCGTCATCAGATGGCGGAGGGAGGAAGAAATGCCGCATCCGAACAACAACAACTGGATATCGCTGCTGGTCGGCGAGCAGGTCGATGCCCCGCCGGTCCAGTCGGTCGACGAACTCCCCCACATCCGGGCGGCCATGGACTTTACGCACCTGAACACCGATATGCCTCAGATGGCGGAGATCCACGAGCGAGTCGTGCTGCGCCGGCGGGACGGTTGGGACCTGACGGCCGAAATCTACATCCCGGAGGGGGAAGGGCCGTTCCCCGTGATCCTGTACATGCACGGTGGCGGCTGGTGTGTCGGCTCACCGGTCGGCGTCAGGCGAAAGACGATGAGGCTGGCCGAGCAGGGATTCGTGATCGTCAACCTGGACTACTCGCTCGCGCCGGAGCGTCCCTTCCCCAACGCCCCGGAGGACACTGTGTACGCGGCCCGCTGGATCACGCTAAACATAGGAGGGTTCAGGGGAGACGGCACCAACCTGATCATCAGCGGCGATTCGGCCGGCGCCAACCTGTCGGCCGCCACCATACACACCCTGCACGGCGACGCGGACGCGGTCGACGGCGGTGACCTCGCGGAGGTGCCTGTGAGATTCTCCGGCGCCCTGCTCTACTACGGGGTCTTCGACTTTCCCCTGATGATGGACGAGCCCCTGTCGAATTTGGGCTGGGTAGAGGTGGCCTTCAACCGGGCTTACCTTGGGCCCAACTTCCTCGGGCGCCAGCGCGACCCCCTGGTCAGTCCCATACTCTCGCCGCATCTATCGCAGTTCCCTCCCTGTTACCTGGTCTGCGGAGACGAGGACTCGCTCCTAAGCAACACGCTGGCCATGACCAAGGGGCTTGCCAACGCGAACGTGCCTACAACGCTATCGGTGCCGGCGGGGTTCGATCACACCTTCGACTACGTCGAGCACAAGCTTAAGGGGGTCACACCCGAAATCGAGCGCATCGCAGGTTGGCTCAAGCGGGTGACCTCCAGGGCGTGACCCCGGGCGCAGTCCCGGAGCGCCGCCCCCGAAGCACTAGGCTGTGCGGGCGGTAGGCGCCGCACCTATTGGCTGGCCGGCTGCTCTTCGGGAGCGGCCTCGTCGGGCTCGCCGCCCCCGGTAATCCACACGTCCTGACCGGGGTCGTAGATCTCCGCCGTGTCCGACCTGCGTCCATCCTTCCTGCCCTCTATGCCTCCGGTGACGATCAGGGTGCCGTCGGCCAGCAGTGCGGCCGTATGCAGATAGCGGGGCTGGTTAAGCTCGGCCCTTGCCTCCCAGGCGCCCGTCTTGGGATCGTATGCCTCGGTTAGGGTAACCTCGCCTATGCCACCGACGACCAGCACCGACCCGTCGCTCAGCACCGTGGCGGTATGGTCGGCTCGCGCATGCTGCAGGGTGCCTGCGGGCGACCATTTGCCGGTTGACGGGTCGTAGATCTCCGCAGAGGCGAGCGGCTCTTTGTCCACGCCGTATCCTCCCACGACCAGGACTCTCCCACCGGGAAGCAGGCTGGAGCTGTGCGACCTGCGGGCGGTGGCAAGGTCCGCAGTCCTGGACCAGGTACCTTCCGAGGGATCGAATACGTCGACCTCGGCCAGGGCCTGCTTTGCCAGCTGCTTGCCCCCGCTCACAAGCACGCGCCCGTCTTCAAGGCGGGTGGCGCTATGCCATGCACGGGTGACGGACATGTTGCCCGCCGCCGCCCATGTGTCGGAATCGGGATCGTAGATCTCGCCGCTGTCGAAGTAGGTAACCCTGGTCTTACCTCCGGTGACCAGCACCCGGCCGTCCAGGAGCAGAGTGGTCTCGTGGTTGCCACGCCCGGATTCCATGTCTGCGGCGGCAGACCACTCCTCGGAGACCGGGTCAAACAGGGCCCCGGACACCGGATACGAGGTTGGCCCGCGCCCGCCCATAACCAGGACCCTCCCATCTTCGAGAAGGACGGACCTGTGATACTCCCTGGCCATCGGCATCGGGGCTGTGAGCACCCAGTCAAGCAGTTCGGGGTCGAACAGCTCGGCCGTGTCGGTCAGAGAGCCCCTAGGGTACTTGACGATCCCCTTGCCCCCGGTGACCAGCAACCTGCCATCCTGAAGGACCACGGCGGCGTGATCTATGCGGGCCTCGGCGAGCCGGCCCGCCGGCCTTGCGGCCAGCCTGGCCTGTTCGTCGGCCTCGGACTTGGTGCCGGGGGCCTGCACGATTACAACCTCGGCCTCTCCCGTTTCGCTCATGTCACCACCGCAGGCGACTGCGAGCAGCATCGCCGACGCAACCGCCGCCCAGACCGTCAGGAAATACTTGGACATGAACACCTACCCGGGGTAGTGGCGAGAAGCGACCGCCCCTCAAACGCTTGCATCAAGGTTGGCGCTCGTGCGCGCACATCGAATGGAAAAACGTCTCTCCGAACTATAGCAAGACTCGCCGCGGCCCGCGTAAGGCGGTCTACAGGCGCGGTAGGACCGTCCCCTACCCCCGAGCCGCGTCTGTCTGGCGAGTCAGGCTCAAAATATCCATCTCGACCCACACCTCGGCGATCCTGCCATCCTCAAAGCGGAACTCGGCAAGTGACGTGATGTGAACCTCCTTACCTGTTCCTGCGACGCCCGCTATTTCCCCCACATGTTTGCCGATATTGGTGCTGCGATAGACAACCCGGTCCCCCTCGGCAATTAACTCGTGAAGATGGTGGCGCAGACCCTCCAGGGCCTTGTACGCGCTCTCGGTCATGGACCGGTATTCGTCGAAAGTCAGGTTCGGTAAGCCGGGGAAATGTGCAGCAAAGTCAACTGTGACCAAGTGCCCGGGCGGAGAGCCGTCTCGGTCGGTCTCATCTATGAATCGACGGACAATCCCCTTGTGGTGGTCGGTCATACGATTGAGTCCCTTGCTATCCCGCTAGCCGGTGCGCCATCCGGCGCCTGATGGGCGCGACCCGACGGCGTGCCGGAGCCTGCCTTTCCGCCTACCCTAACACTCCCCCGGGCGCCCAAGAAGGCATGTACCAGCAGAATCGACCGGGTTGCAGGTGTCGCTGGCAGTGGGGCTCAGGGCCGAAACGAACCGCCGTGGATCGAGCTAGCCGCTATCCGCCCAGTCGCGCAAGTAGCTGGCCAGGACCGCCTGGATGTTCGTGTCCTCCTGGACACACTTGATCTTGACCGACTTCCACAGGTCCACGGGAACGCGGACGGTCAGGGCCTTGGAGTCCTGGGAGGCATTCTCGCCAGAGGGTGCCACAGCAAGGTTTCCCTCTGGGCGCACTGTCGTCATGACGTACTGAATTCTACACGTGTTGACGGTCTTACAGCAACGCATCTATACTATTTGACGTCAACTCTTCAAGACGATTTCACGATCTGACAGATCGGCTGACCGCCTTAAAGTCGGCCGTCGCCGGGTTCGGCGCAGGACCGGAGCGGATCGTTCTAAAGGGAGCCGGGAAGATGACCGACGTTGCTATGCTGGTCGACCTGCTTAAGGTGGAGCTCGAAGAGCTCAAGGAGTCCGATCCAACGCTCGACTGGGCGATGCTCGATCGGCTTCATGCGGCGGTCGCCGCCGATATTCGGATGGACGAATTATTCGGGCCCCGAATCAACGAACCCCACCGGGACATGCATGCCCTTCTGGATGAGGCAGCAGGCATGAGCCGTGAGGTGCAGGCTTTCATGGCGGCCGGAATACGGGCCTATCGGGCCCTGGAGACGCGCCTGCCGGCCGCCTAGTTGTCTATCAGCATCCCCGGCTGACATCGGCGACAATACGAGGTCACTCGCCGGTTGGGTACTGTCTCAGTTTGAGCAGCTAGCCAATGATGAGGGCCGGAGGAGGTACTCCGGCCCCTTCATATGTGGGGGTCTCGGAAGATCTGTCCCACGGTGCACCTCCTCTCCGAGCCCCCGTGTAGTCCGGGGGCTCTCTACGTCGTGCAGTTACCCGCTGCGGCCTTAGCCTTGCACTCGTTATCCAACTCACCACTGGTGGGTCTGGTGGTTCTGGACACATATCCACTCGTCGGCCAGTTCGAGCAGTTCCTGCACCAATGCCAAGTGTCGCTGTATGTCTTGCGTCTGTATTCCATTCCCGTCCTCTCGGATAGATTTGAGAATAGTATAGAACATCCGATCAGTATTCTGCTAACCAGTCCGCGCCGCCCGGACCCTCTCCCGGAGCATCCTGACCATCTCGTCCATTTCGGTCAGGCACGTCAGTCGGTAGACGCTGCCCTGCCCACGGACCTTCAGGCTGGGGCCGCTCAGCTCGATATCCACGATCTGGTCCAAGTCGATGACCCCGCCTGCCGTGTGGAACGCACGGTCGGTTAGGATCGCCCGGACCTTGTTGCGCTCCCAGACCGCCTTCACCCACAGCACAGGGATGAGCGGCATGGTGATGAAGAAGACCGACAGGCACCCGGTCCCGACGAGGATGTACGCCACCGTCCCCATCGTCGTGGTCGACGACGACATCAGGACCTGCTCGTCGTCGGCGACGCCACTCGATAGGTTGGCCACTGGAGTCCCCCTGCGGTGAGATCGGTCACTCCACCACGAGGAACCGCGCCGCGCCCGCAGGGGGACATGCTGAGACGACCTCGCTGAGGACGCGGCGGTGCGTGGTGGCTCGTGGTGGAGCAAGTTCAAGCTATACAGCGCGCGGCGGGCGGTCAATCATGGGGGCTAGCCCGCGCGGCCCACGGGGTGTTACCCTCGGAGCTAATCAAGCGGGAGGTGCCGAGGAATGGACGAATTCCAGAGTGCCGTCAACATTGCGCGCATCGCCACCGGTGAGACCGAGGCTCCCCCAGGAGTCCCTCACCGACGCTGGCATTTCGCCAGTGTTGAAGAGGCAATAAGCTTCCTGCATGAACAGACTGCCGATGAGCCGACGGGTGATGATCCTGTCCCTCCTACTGGAGGGGATGGGCATGCGTGCGGCGTCGAGGGCTGTCAGGGTATCAGTCAACACCGTAACTAAGCTCCTCGTCGACGTCGGTGACGCCGCCGAGGCCTTCCACGACCGCCACGTCCGCGACCTGAGGCCCTGTCGGGTAGAGATCGACGAGATGTGGGGTTTCAGCTATGCCCGAGCCGAGCACGTACGCAAGGCCAAGGCTCCCCCTTCCTGCGCCGGAGACGTCTGGACCTGGACCGCGCTGGACCCGGACAGCCGGATGATCATCTCCTGGGCCGTGGGCGACCGCAACGGCTCCGTGGCCCTCGCCGTCGCCCGAGACCTACGCCTGCGAGTACCCGGCCGGGTGGAGATCACGACGGATGGGTACACCCCTTATATCCTGACGATCCAGGACGCCTTCGGCTCGGACGCCGACCACGCACGGCTGGTTAAGGTCAACGGCCCCGGTGCGGTTGAGGTGGGCTCTGGACGCCCTCGGGGCCCCTACACCACGTCACTCGTCGAAAGGCAGAACCTGACGATGAGAATGAGCGTGAGACGTCTGACCCGGAGGACCAACGCGCACAGTAAGCGGGTGGCCAATCACCGGCGTCACCTGGCGGCCTACTTCTGTTGGTACAACTTCGTAAGGGAGCACAGTTCCCTGGGGACCACCCCGGCGGTGGCAGCGGGGCTGGTGGAGAGGCCGATGCCGCTGGAGTGGCTGGTCGGACTAGGTGATGATGGGGTGGTGTAGAATAGTGCAGTCGGGGGGAGAACCTGGCACGCCGTACTGGACTACGGGCGTATAGCTTCTGTAACCATGCAGAGGTGGCGCTCCCCCCGACTCCCCCGATTCCGAATACCGTAGACGCGGTCAAGGCCCTGTCTACGATTTCCGCTCTCAGGGGGCAATTATATCACGCCCGGACCGCCCCTCGGTAGGTAGTGTTGGCGACGGATTCCGTAACCGGTACGGCCTCTCCCGCATCCGGCAGGATGTTAACCCCTGACATTTGTGCCGAGGGAACCATACCACGGTCTAGATGGTGTTCTAATTCCGTACTAAGTCCAACCGCGTACGCGCGAAGTGCCTCCGACCTCAAACTGAGACAGTACCGCCGGTTGGCGGTCACCTCGCTGATCCTGCCCTCGCAGACCGGACAGTCCGCCCCTCCCTTGCGGTGGACCTTCAGGAAGTCACGTCTCTTGCGGTGGATCTTGTCTCCGGTCCGCCTCCGCACCTCCTCTGTCGCCTCTGCGATCACCCTGGGCATGCTGAGCCTTAGCCGCTCGAGGTCTTCGTCGGTCAGTTCCGCCCGCTTCTTGAACGGATAGATCCTTGCATCAAACAGGATCTCGTCGGCATAGGCATTGCCGATGCCAGCGACGACCCTGCCACGCGTCAGGATGCCCTTTATCTCGCCCCTCAGAGGCCTGAGTCGCGCCTTCAGTTCCGCGAGGGACAATTGATCCAGAACGTCTGGCACAGCGCCCGCCAGCCCGGCGAGGCTGGGGATGCCGGACAGCTGATCGCCGGTGGCGTAATAGGCCATCCCCATCTGCTTATCGTCCAGGTACCGGATCTCGTGGCCCGACGAGAGCGCGATCACAAAGCAGGTATTCTTGAGGAGACGCTCACCAGGGCGGGAGTACTGCAGCAGCCCGCTGAGCATCATGTTCAGCGCGACCTTGCGATCGCCGGAAAGTCCGAATAGCAGCATCTTGCCCACGCGGTCGATTGACTCGAAGACCCTGCCCACGATGTCCCTCTCGAAATCGCCCGCCAGCGGGCGCAGGACGCTGGGCCTTACGACGCGTGCGGCGACCACCCGGGTACCCACGATGCGGGGAGACAGGTAGTCGCGTATCACCTCGAGTTCCGGCGCTTCCGGCAACTCCTTTGACCTCCGTCCGAATCATGGTACACTTCGGTGCGTCCCGCAGTCTCTAGACACGTTCGCGAGTCACTAGACGCCTGCGGAAGCCAGACGGCCCAGGCCGCGCCGTGCGGGACCTGGGCAAAGCCTGAAATGGGCCTGTTACTGCCACGGTCCTACGGATGCAGGAATTGACCGCGTCACAGGGCATAAGCGGAAAAGTCCAGACCGTGCTGGGGCCAGTCGACCCGGCGGACCTCGGCCTCACCAGCATGCACGAGCACGTGCTGATAGACGTGCGTTGTTACTTTCAAATCCCCGACGAGGCAACCGAGCGCTGGTACGTCGACGCGCCCGTCGCCATGGACATCCTGGGCAACATCGGAATGCGCTGGTGGTACAACCACGATAACAACGTGCTTCTGGACGAGGGTGTGCAGGCCGAAGAGCTGAGACGGTGGTTCCTGGCGGGCGGAGGTTCGGTGGTAGACACGACCTCAATAGGAATCGCACGGGATCCGCTCGCGCTCGCCCGCATATCGCGGGCGACCGGGGTTAACGTGGTGATGGGCGCGTCTCACTATGTGCCCGTCACTTACACCAAAGACCTGCATCGCCGATCCGAGGATGAGATCGCCGATTCGATCATCAGGGACATCACGGTCGGCGTAGGTGACACGGGCATCAGGGCCGGCGTTATCGGTGAGGTGGGCAACTTCTGGCCCACCAACGAGACCTCGCGGAAGATACTGCGTGCGTCGGCTCGGGCCTCTGCGGAAACCGGGGCGGCCATCACCCTGCACCCGGGGTTTCACGACGACGCCCTGATGCACCACATGACAGACCTTGTGAAGGCCGGGGCCGACCCCTCGCGCATTGTGATGGGGCACCTGGACACGATGGGGACCGATGCCGTCAGGCGGGTGGCCGAGGCGGGGGCCTTCGTCCAGTACGATACGTTCGGGTTGGAGGACACCCTATGGGGGGAGGTAGCCGGACAGGCCACGGCCATTCCCTCCGATGTACAGCGGATGGAACGCATCGAGCAACTCATCGAGTGGGGCTACGAGGACCGCATCCTCATAGCCCACGACGTGTGCTTTAAGTCCATGCTGAGCCGCTTTGGGGGCAAGGGATATTTCCACATACTCGAGAGCATCGTGCCGCGCATGCGACGACGCGGTCTCTCTGAGCGCAGCATGAGGAGCATCCTTGTGGACAACCCCGGGCGGGTATTGACCTTCCCATAGGCGTGGGCATGGACGACGACGACCGCCGGGGCAAGGTCCAGACAGTGCTGGGCCTCATCGACCCGGAGTATCTGGGAATCACCCACACCCATGAGCATGTCCTGATCGACCTGTCCTGCTATTCCCGCCAGCCCGAGGCGGCCTCCGACCGCTGGTACGTCGAGCAGCCGATCACCATGGGACTGCTGGGCGGGGCGGAGCCACGCTGGCAATACAACCTCGACAACCGGCTATTGCTTAACGAGCGCGAGCAGATCGAAGAGTTGAAGCGATTCGCATTTGCGGGTGGAGGGACGATCGTCGACACGACCTCTATCGGCATCGCGCGCGATCCGCTGGCCCTTGCGAGGGTGTCCCGTGCGACCGGTGTCAATTTGGTGATGGGGGCATCGCACTACGTTCCGCTGACATACACGGACGAACTGCGGGAACGGTCAGAGGACGAGATATCCGACTCGATCGTCCGCGATATAAGCATTGGCGTGGGGGGAACCCGCATCAGGGCCGGGGTGATAGGAGAGGTGGGAAATTTCTGGCCTACCAACGAGACTTCCCGCCGGATACTGCGCGCCTCCGGACAGGCGTCCAAGCGCTCCGGCGCTTCGGTGATCGTCCACCCGGGCTACAGCACCGAGGCGCTCTTTGAGCACGCCGAGGATCTGATGGCGGGAGGCGCCGACCCATCCAGGATCGTGATGGGCCACCTGGACATGTTCCACGACATGGGAGCGATCAGGTCTCTTGCGGAGATGGGGGTAAACCTCGAATACGATGCGTTCGGCATGGAGGACACGGACCTCGGCGACGTCGGAGGCCAGCCAGTCCACCTTCCGACGGATTCCGAGGCGATCGGCAGGTTGGAGCGACTGATGGAGTGGGGTTTCGGTGACCGGCTCGTGATCGCCCACGACGTCTGCCGCAAGCCCCACCTGACCAGCTATGGCGGTCGGGGCTACGCGCATATAATCGACAGCGTCCTACCCAGAATGAGGCTCCGCGGTTTTACGGATCGGGACATAGCAACCATACTCGTCGAGAATCCGAAGAGGATACTGGCGTTCGCCTAGGAGGAGACAGTGGCTAGTTCTGAGCGCAGCGGAAAGATCCAGACAGTCCTCGGGCTCATGGAGCCCGACCAGTTGGGAATCACGGTCTCGCACGAGCATGCCCTGATAGACCTTTCGTGCTACTTCGAGATGCCGGAGGAGGCCTCTGAACGGTGGTATGTGGACGCCCCACTGACGATGGACATCCGGGGCAACATAGGAAAGCGCTGGGCGCACAACAGGGATATCCAGCTGCTGATCGACGAGAGGGTCCAGACGGAGGAGGTATACCGGTTCTACCTTGCCGGGGGCCGCTCGATCGTGGATACGACCTCCATCGGAATAGGCCGAGACCCCCTGGCGCTCGCCCGCATGTCGAGGGCGACGGGTTTGAACCTGATCCTGGGCGGCTCGCACTACGTGCCGGTCTCCTACCCGCCCGATATGGACGATCGCCCCGAGCAGGAGGTGACCGACGCGATCATTCGCGACGTAACCGTGGGGGTCAAGGACACCGGCGTAAAGGTCGGCATCATCGGCGAGGTGGGCAACTTCTGGCCGACCAACGAAACCTCGCGAAAGATTTTGCGGGCCTCCGCATATGCCGCCCAGGAGACGGGAGCACCCATACTCATCCATCCGGGCTTTCATCCCGACTCGCTGATGCACCACATCAACGACCTCATCGAGGCGGGCGCAAAGCCGCACCGGATAGTGATGGGGCACCTGGACACCTTCCCGAACCTGGACCTGATAAGGGAGATTGCCGAGACCGGCGTCAGCCTCGAGTACGACACATTCGGCTCGGAAGATACGGTCTGGGGCGCCGTTGCCGATCAGCCCATCTTCATACCCACTGACGTTCAGCGCATGGAGCGCCTAGAGGCGCTGATGGCCCTCGGGTATGAGGACCGGATCCTCATCGCCCAGGACGTGTGCTTTAAGACCGGCCTGACCGGGTACGGCGGCAAGGGCTACGCACACATTCTGGAATCGATCGTCCCGCGCATGAGGAAGCGGGGATTCTCGCAGCAGAACATAGACAACATCCTCGTGGAGAACCCAAAGCGCATCCTCACCTTTGAGTAAGTGCCCGCACGCGGCGAAATCGCCGTGACCGGGCGGAGGCTTCTTGCCGCCCATCTGGAGGCGGCCGGCGTCCCCGCGAACTTTCGGGCACCTGGCAAGCCAAGTGTGTCATGGCCCGGCCATGACAGTGCCCAGTTTTCCAGCACGTAGGGACGAGCGCGATCACGGAAATAACGAGAGATTTCCGCCCGGCAGCGTAGGTCAGATTGCCCGATAGCTCCGACAGCCCTTTCCGGTTCTACGACAACCGCGAAAAGTACCTGCTCTTTGTTAGCACCTGCAGCGAAAAGCAGGTCATCGCAGACCGCATCGCACTGGACATAAGGGGCCTGAGCGCCGGTCCCCCTGCTCTGCGTGTTTTCGATGCTGGAATGGGCGATGCAACCGTGCTGACACGCCTGATGAGAAACCTTCACCATCAGCACCCCACAGTACCCTTCCTGATCGTCGGAAAGGAGATCAGCCAGGAGGACATCCGAATTAGCCTGGAAAAGATGGCCGACAGGTTCTATGAACACCCGCTCACAGTGCTGGTACTGACCAACATGCTCTACTCGGAAGCCCCCTGGCTTAAGCCCAGGGCGACCGCGGCGCGAGCCAGCCTGAACTGGCTTGTGGCACCGCTGGAAGGCAGCACCGCTTTCGATTTCGACGAGCAGATCAGGGACATTGAACAGCGCGTTCAGCACTGGTGGGAGACGACTCCCAGCAAGCGAACCGGCAACCCGCTATACGTCACCCCCTCGGTACTGGTGCTCTTCCGCAAGGACCATGAGTGGCCGCTGGCTCAGGTCATACCCCAGCGGGGCGGCCAGCACCACCAGTACGACCTGGTGGTCGCGGCACAGCCTTTCAGGGCAAGGCTGTCGGCGCGGGCCAAGGTAAGGAACGTGCTCGCTCCCCTGGCACGGTGCCTGGCCCCAGGGGGCAGGATGGTCGTCATTCAGTCCACGGGCAAGGATCCGGGGGAATGGAAATTGTGCACGGCGTATGGCCCGGCGAGCAGCCTTTTCTCACGCCCCGGCAGGAACTTCTGGCCGAGCTTCGCCTGCAGTTGCAGGGGAGTCATCCAGAGCTGCGGTTCTCGAACCCTCCCGATTCCCGGGCCGAATTCCGCTACGAACTGCGGCTGCCGCCGTCCGAACTCGAAAGCAGCATCAGCACCTCGACCATGCTGGCGGCTTGGAACGCCGCTACATACGTCGCGCAGATAGAAGACGAGCGCCTGACGCGGGCCATGAGCCACGGCGACTACATAGATGTGACCTCGCAGGTGCTGAAGAAGTACCGGGGCCTATGGTTCGTCGACGAGTCGTTCAGGGTGACCAGAAAAGCCTGATCTAAAGATCGGGCAAATCGGGGACACGCGGATGAGACCCTAGCGAGGAGATTGCCCGGAATTTCACTTCCTTTTGTGTCCGCTGAAGGGCGGCTTCTGTCCGGTAAAGCAGCAGGTGATGAGCCTAGAGTTAGTCCAGCTCTACATACCTTTCATGGACCATCTCTCAATGCCCTACAAATCTGGGTTGGACTGCCTTGTTTGCAGCAAGGCCATACACGGGTATAGGCCCCAGAATGCGCGTTAGCCCCGGGCGGACTCCCCGGACCTAACGGGCATCTCGTAGATGGCATGGTGGGCCCGCTCCATTCCCATGGACTCGTAGGTGGCCTTGGCTCGATCGTTGTCCTCAAATACGTATAGCTTTACGGCGCGGACGTTGCCGGCCTCTCGGGCCAGCTCGAGCACGCCGTTATGTAGCGCCCTGTACACGCCCCTGCGGCGGTGCTCCCGCGCTACGTACACGCTCTGTATCCACCAGTACAGCGCGTTGCTCCAATCGCTCCACTCGTAGGTGATCATGAGCGAGCCGACTATGGCGCCGTCCGATTCCGCCACGAGGTAGAAGCCCAGGGACGGATCATCGAAAACGGCCTCTGCCCCCGGTCGGGCAACCTCGTCGGGTATGGTGATCGCCTCCGTCTCCACGGCCATAACCGCGTTGAAGGAGGCGATCGTGCCGGCATCCTCGCGAATCGCCCTGCGGACCAGAATATTCACATCCCTGCGCGCTTTCGTCCCGGCCGCCCGTCCTGCACCGCAGCTCCGGCTTGAGGGTCCATACGGCCTTATTCGAACGGACGGGTGCGGTTCTGAGTGACGGTGAACGGATTGGCGCGCTGCACCTCGTCCTGCACCAGCTCTATCCAGTTGCCGTCCGGGTCCTGCAGATAGCAGGCGCGCACCGTGTCGTAGGCCTGAACCACCGGGTTGAGCTGGGTGCCACCCAGCTCAAGGCAGCGTCTAAGGGTCGCGTCCGCGTCGTCGACCATGAACCCGAGGTGGGCCGCCCCTATGAGTGCCCTGGGGTACTGCTGGCCCTGCTCGCGCCTGACGCCCTGCGGGGTCAGGTACTGCAGCAGCTCCAAGATGTGTCCATCGTTTGCCTTGAGCATCACGGCGTGGATGTGGGCGTCATCGTATCCCACCACCTGCTGGAGCCCATAGCCCTTTAGGTCCATGTCAACATCCACGGTCAGGCCGACGCCCTCGGTGTAGAACCTGACCGCCCGGTCCATGTCCTCTACCACAAAGCCCGTGTGGTACATCGTTAGCGCCATGCTTGTGTCCTCCTACTTTCTGCACGGTATCCGCTGCGCTGCCGGCATCGCACCGGGCCCATGGGCACACCCACCTGGCCGGGCCGGATCGCCCCGTCAGGGCAGGGTCTGATTTTGCCTGACTACGAACTGCTGACTGTTGTGCTTTTCGTCCGAGGTGATCTCTATCCAGTTGCCGTCCGGATCCTGCATGTAGCACTCCCACACGCCCGGCAGCACCTCTATGGGAGGATTCAGGGGCTTGCCCCCCATACCCACCAGACGCTCCCACATCGACCTGGCATCCTCCACGAAGAAGGCAAGGTGTGTGCCGCCGGTGCGTCGACGCTCGTACTGGAAGTCGGCGTCGGCCTCGACGGTCGGCGGGTCTTTGTACTCGATTATCTCCAGAATATGACCGTCCGCCCCGGCGAGCATGGACGCATATATGCGGGCGTTGTCATAGCCGACGATGCGTCCCAGCTCGTAGCTCTGGGCATCGAACAGTCTCAGTTCCTCCAGTCCCAGGCCCTCGATGTAGAACTTTCTCGACCTTTCCAGATCCTTTACCACAAAGCCTGTGTGATTCATCACTACGCGCGTCATCTATCGCCTCCCGGTTACGCTGGTCAACCTAATCGCCCTCTACCTGCTGCTCACCATAGCCCAGATCGGAAAGCGCCGGGGGGTCCACCCCGCCGGCCCCACCCAGCGCCTATGCGGCCGACTCCGGGACTCCGAGGTTCTGGCGTATGGTGAACGGCTGGCGCTTGTTGGCCTCATCCTCGATCAGCTCTATCCAGTTGCCGTCCGGGTCCTGCAGATAGCAGGCCTGCAGGCCGTCGTAGACCTCCACGGGGGGATTCAGCGCACTTGCGCCAAGCTCCAACAACCCGGCGTAGATCGCCTCGATATCACGCACCACAAAGCACAGGTGGGAGGCGCCGAAGCGCGCACGGATTCTCTGCGACTCCGGATCGGAGGCCTGGCCTGCCGGGTTGATGTACTGGATCAGCTCCAGCGTATGGCCATCAGCACCGACTAGCAGCGCGATCAGCAGATGGGCATCCTCGTAGCCGACGACGCTGGTTATGCCCGGCCGGTTTGAGTGCACGAGATTGTACTGCTCAAGGCCCAGGCCTTCGGTGTAAAAGCGGACCGATCGATCGATATCCTCGACTGCGAATCCGGTGTGATTGAGGGTCGTCAATGGGTCCTCCGGTGACGGCTGCCGCAATTGTATGGGGCCCGGGTGGCCTGTCAACGCGCCGCGCCGGACTATTGAAAAGGTCGATCCGCGCCATTACCTTTAGGCCGGCCAAAATCTGGAGGCCGTCCCGGGCGCTGCGGCCCTGACTACCGCGGGTCTGCCCGGGCAGGAAGGAGCTCGCGATGGCGACCAAGATCGATCTGAGGTCCAGCCCAGTTTTCGACGCGCACTGCTTTGTCTACAGGGACGAGCCGATCGATGGCAATGAGTTTGCCGGGCAGTACGCGATGGTGGGGACGTCGCCGCCGCATATGAGCGAGGCGGAGCGCGCGTCCACCGCGGCCCGGCAGGGCCTGAGCACCGGCGCTCTGCACAAGCGCATAAAGGACCTGGCGGCCTACCTGGGCACGGAGGCCACGCTCGCGGCGGTGCTCGCCGAAAGGGAATCTCGCCGGGCGGCGGACTTCGGAGGCTACGTTGCCGGCCTGATCGAAGACCAGGTAATAAGGGGTCTGGCCCTGGATACGGCGCTGGGCACGCTCGAGGATCTCGACAGATTCGCCGAGGGCTATCCGGGCTTCGTCCGAAAAGTCTTGCGGCTGACCACGCTTGTCAGGGACCTGCTCGAGAGCTCGGGGAGCTTCGATTCGCTCGTCGCCGACTACGACTCGGCGATGCAAAGCGCCGTGCGTGATCACGGCGCTATTGCCTTTAAGTCGATCATTGCCTACCGCACCGGGCTGGACATCGAGCGCGTGTCAGAGGGGGAGGCCGCCGCCTCGTTTGCCCGCCGCCGGGAGGAGCCGACCTGGTTCGGCTACCGCGTCAAGCCTCTGCGCGACTACCTCATCCGCCGGGCCATCCTCAACGCGATCGAGCTGGACTCTATGGTGATGATCCACACCGGGCTCGGGGACAGCGACATCGTCGCCAAGGAATGCCGTCCAATCCTGATGTGGGGCCTGCTCAAGGACGACGAGACCATGGCCTGCAAGACCATGCTCATCCACGGCGGCTTCCCCTATACGGACGAGGCTGCCTACCTCGCCAGCGTCCTTCCAAACGTCTACTTCGACCTGTCGGCGGGAACCGGTCCCGCGTTCCTTGAGCAGGCGGTCGGCGCAGACCGGTTCCAGGACATCCTTCGCTCCGTGCCCAACGAGAAGATCATGTACAGCTCGGACGGAGGCGAGGGCGGTCCGGAAACGCTTTGGCACGACTGCCTGACCGCAAAGCATGCTCTTGGCGGCGCCCTCGGCCGGATGGTCGACGACGGTTACTACACCGAGGCCGAGGCCAGGGCGGTCGGCGAGGACGCGCTGTACACCAACGCGGCGAGGGTCTTCGGTCTGTGATGACTTCCTACGACCACACCGCAATCGGCGTCAGGGACGCCCGGGGGGGCGGTGGCATGGTGTCGTCGGGCAGTCGTTACGCATCCGAGGCAGGCGCACAGGTCCTGCGCGAGGGCGGAAACGCCGTGGATGCAGCGGTGGCGACCTCGCTGGTCCTCTCGGTCGCGGCGACGCCCTTCTCGGGCGTTGGCGGAGGCGGCTTCATGCTCGTCCACATGGCCGGGCGCGGCGAGAGCCTGATGATCGATTACCGGGAGAACTCCCCCGTGGCGGCGCCCGCCGGCCTGTTCAGGCTTGACCCGGACGGCCATGTCATCGGCGAGGAGAATCACCTGAGCGCGAAGGCAGCCGCGGTCCCCGGGACCCTCGCCGGAATGGCCATGGCGCTGGACAAGTTCGGGACGATGACCATGGCGCAGGTCGCAAAGCGCGCCGTGAACTACGGCCGCGAAGGCTTTGCGATCACCCCGTTCCTGGGCTGGGTGATAGAGAACGACATAGACCTGGCCCTGACCAAATTCCGGCGCAGCGAAGAGGCCGCCAGCATCTGGCTCAAGGGCGACGGCACCGGCTATAGCACCGGGGAGATACTCCACAACCGCCAGATGGCCGATACCGTCGAAACGGTCGCGACAAAGGGAATCGGAGAGTTCTACGAAGGGTCGGTAGCGCAGAGCGCTGGGCGGTACATCGAGGCAAGCGGTGGTCCGATGAGGGCTTCGGACTTCTCCTCCTACCGGTCCATCATGCGCACCCCCGTGCAGGGCACGTTCAGGGGACTACGGTACGTCACGTCCGCGCCGCCGAGCTCGGGCGGCATAGCACTTTTCCAGCTGTTTCGCATGCTAGAGCCCTACGATCTGGCTGCGAGCGGCCACAACACGGTCGAGACGATAGACGCAATGGCACGGGCTCTGCGCAAGGTATATGCGGCGCGCGACCTCCTGGCGGACCCGGACTTTGAGCCGATCGACATAAACAGGCTCACCTCTACCAGCTTCATAGGAGGCCTGAGCGGCGAAGCCAGCCCGCAGACCGGCTCGGAGGGAGGACAGGGAAGCCAGACTTCTCACTTCTCGACGGTCGACAGCAGCGGAAACGCGGTGTCATGCACAGAGTCGCTGGAGGCCTTCTTCGGGTGCGGGCTGGTGATCCCGGGCACCGGGGTCTTCCTCAACAACACGATGGGCGACTTCGACCCGGTGCCCGGGCGCGTCAACTCCATCGCCGCAGGCAAGCGGCCTCGCAGCGCCATGAGCCCGATCATCTTCCTTCGCGAAGAAAGGCCGGTTCTCGTGGCGGGCTCGGCGGCCGGGCCCAGGATCATCACGGCCGTCGCCCAGGTGGTCCTGAACGTGCTTGAGCACGGGATGGACATCCAGGCGGCCATCGAGGCGCCCAGGTTCCACTACGACGGCGACGATGTGCACGTGGAGGGGCGGATCGGAGAAGACGTGACGCAGGGCCTTGCGGACCTGGGCTACCGGGTCTCGGTGCACGAAGACGTCACCTTCCTGTTCGGGGGCGTGCACGCCATCACGGTCGGGGCCGACGGGGCGCACGGGGGAGCGGATCCTCGCAGGGACGGGGTGGCCGTCGCCCAATAGCGGAGGGTCACTGCCCTCCGGCGGCCGGCACCTTGCCTTGCCGCGGGCTCCTGCCCCCGCCAAGGTCCGCCCGGTTCAGTACTTCGTGTAGTGGCGCCGCAGCTCGAAGCAAGTGTCGTGTGCTGCGAAGTGGCCCTCCTCGGCCTTGCGCAGCCGCACGTACGAGTTCGCCAGCAGCGGCTCCATCGCATCGGCAAATAGCCGGTCGGCCTCGAGAGCCTCTATGGCTTCAGCCAGGCTGCCGGGCAGCCTGATGATACCGCGCTCCGCCCGCTCGGCGGCAGAGAGGTCGGCCGGGTAGCGGTCGGCGAACTGCGCCGGGTTCGGCTGCAATTCCCGGTCGATGCCATCCAGCCCCGCGGCGATCATCCCCCCTATTGCGATGTAGGGGTTGGCACTGTTGTCGGCGGGCTTTATCTCGATGTTGGCACTGCCCATCTCGTTGCCACGGTACTGCGAGGGAATCCTTATGGGAGACTCCCGATTGTCCGCGCCGTAGGTCAGGTACTCCCCGCCGCTCCACGAGCCGGCGTGAAAGCGGCGATAGCTGTTGTAGCTCGGTGCTATCAGCCCCATCAGGCCGGGCAGATGCTCCATCACGCCTGCCAGGAAGTGGTTCCCTAACGGGCTGAGCGAATACGGCCCGCCCTCACCATGGAACAGGTTGGTCTCGCCTGCGGCGTCCCATGCGCTCAGGTGAGTGTGTCCGCCGGCACCGGCCTGGTCCGGGAACGGCTTTGGCGCGAAAGTGGCGTGCAGGCCGTGCCTGAATGCCGTATTCCTTACCGCCTCCCGGTAGAAGATATGATTGTCCGCGGCCCTGAGGGCGGGCTCAGGACGCAGCGTGACCTCGGTGTGACCGGGTCCGGACTCCGGGTAGTAGGTCTCAACGTCCATACCCAGCTTCTCGAGGTTGGCGAGCAGATCATCTATGAAGTCGATGTACGGTGTATAGCCGGTTGTGTGGAACGACTGGCTGTGCTCGATGGGCCTGTAGTAGTCGGTCTCGGGATCGTACCGGCCAACGTACCACTCCGGCTCAAGTCCGACGCGGATGTGCAGGCCGCGCTCGGCGGCCCTGGCGACCTGCTGCTTGAGGAACGTTCGCGGACACGCCCACGGGGTCATGTCGAGCTTGACCAGATCGCACAGGATCATCGCCCTGGTCGGAGCCCACGGGAGCGGGACCAACGAGTCCATCGTCTCAAGGTCAGGAAAGATACGAGCCTCGCCGGCCGGTCCCATGCCTTCGATATCGGCCAGGAGGTCGAGATCATGCGCGGCCTGCTGGCCGACGGTCAGTCCAATGCCGGAATCCAGCCTGCGGCCGAGGTGCCTCACGTGAGTGGCCTTTCCGCGAATGAGGTTGGCGTTGTCGCAGTAGGCGAATACGACGAGCCTAAGGCCGGACTCCTCAGCGACTCGGACGACCTGTTCTTTTTCCAAGCCCCCGGTTCCTCAGACGAACCTGGCTGCGGCCATCGTCCCCACGCCGACCACCGTGAGGACGGCAGTCCACCGGACGGCCGCCCTGAAGCGCCGGCCAAGGTCCTCTGTGCGGCTCCCCTCATCGCCAGCGGCATGCTCGGACTGCTCGTCGACCCTGGCGATGGCAGAGGCCGTCGAGCCGGTGATCAGGCTGGTCCATAGCGCAATAACGGACACGATGAAGCCGATGAGCATCGCCACGCCCCAACCGGTGTCGAACCAGGCATCCAGGCTGCCCTGCCGCAGGCGCAGGGCGAGAGCAACGCCGGCGACAAGGGTGATGACCGCCGATGCAACCAGCATGTGGCCGATCCCCCTGCTGAGCCGGCTGAGGATGGGGCCTCTCACACCGGGAGACGCCGCACGCAGAGCGGGCTCGAGCGCGGCCGCAACGAATACTGCCGTTCCTACCCAGAATGCGCCGAACACGATGTGCAGCAGGCGCAGGGTGATTATCTCCTCTTGAGGCAAGGCCTTACCCCCTTAAGCGTCGGGGCGATAGTTTAACACCGGCAACCGGACGCGCCGGGCCACCTGCGCCCCCGGCCCGTCAACCGCCCACCGCAGCCAGCTCGGCGTCGATAGCCTGTCTGAAAACATCCAGCGGCCGTGCGCCCGAAAGGAGCCTTCCGTTGATGAAAAACGTCGGCGTGCCCATGACCCCAAGGCGCTGGCCGATCTCGATGTCGCCGACCACCACGTCCCGCTTGGACCCGGAGCTCAGGCACTGGGAGAACACAGGGACGTCCATGCCCACATCGCCCGCCAACGCGACCAGTGTCTCTGGGACCAGGCGCCCGGTCGAGTTGAACATGGCCTCATTGTATTCCCAGAACAGCCCCTGATCGTGCGCGCACTCGGCCGCCTCAGAGGCTCCGAAGGCCAGCGGATGTATCGAGGTAAGCGGGAAGTGGAGCGAGAAGTAGCGGATGCGACTGCCGTACTCGGCAATCAGGTCGCCGAGCACCTGCTGGCGGTGGCGGCGGCAGAACGGGCACTCATAGTCGGTCATCTCGATCACCGTGACCGGCGCGTCCGGCTCTCCCAGGAACGGGCGTCCCGCTAGGTCTATGCCCTGGGCGACGACCAACTCGGCAGGAGCCTCCTCGACGGGCGCGGCCACCTGAGTTGACCCAGGCTCGGCAACGGACGTGCGGTCCACCAGCGCCAGGGCATAGCCGACGCCGCCGGCAAAGCCGACGGCCAGGGCCACCACGACCATTGCAACCGAGCGGGCCGACAGCATTTCGGCCAGCCTGGCCGCGAGACCTCGCAAGCTACGAGACCCTCAGGCCCAGGGGCGGTCGCGGCGAGTGCGGGCAACGGGCCACCAGCCCCAAGGCACTTGCCCCGTCAGCCGGACACCTCGCTGAAGGGCAGGTCTCTCTCCAGCGACCCTTCCAGTTCGCCCAGATCGATGTCTCCGCCCTCTTCCAGTCTGCCGACCGGTATCGCGGCCATCGTGACGACGCCGACCCCGGCGCGGACGCCCAGTTCCAGCGAGAATCGGGCGATTGAGTCGTTGTCTGGGGCACGCACGATGGACACGAAATCGTAGTCCCCGAGCACCGCATAGCAGCCCAGCACCTGGGTCTCACCTACCGCGATGTCGTCCTGGACCTGCAGGAGGTGATCCGGGTCCTCCAGCGCCATCTCCCGGCCGCGATCGGTAAGGGTCAGCAATAGAATGTATGTGGACAGTGCACTATCTCCCGGGGCCTGCGGCTTAGCTCAAGGATACTCGACGCCGGCGAGCTTTGGGCGGAGACGCCGGTGCCATCCCGGTGCAATCGGGTCCCGGATCGCGCGACTCAGGCGATTTCCCCGTCACTGCCGGCCCAGCCAGCCGTCATCCAGTTCATCCCAGCGACGGTACAGCTCGTCTACGACAGGTTTCCCGAGGGACAGACCTCCCTCTACGAGCTCGATGTTGGACCTCATATGGTCCGGATTACGGGTTCCCAGGATGGCCGTGTCCACCTGCGGGTGGGCAAAGACGAAACCCAGCGACATCGCTACCGGGTCCACTGGCGCCTCGCGGATCGGTCCCAGCGAAGCCATGGACTGGCCGCGGCGCCAGTACTCGTCGCCGTAATCGGAACCCCACCGCAGGTGCGCGGTTGGGCTGGCGGGCGAGCCCCATGCACCGTTGGCTATCGGCCTTTTCGCTATCACCCCTACCCCACGCTCCCTGGCCAGTCCAAGAAGGCTGAACCGGGGCCGCTGGTCGACGAGATTGAAGGAGACCTGGCAGGTGTCGAACACCCCGCTCTCGACCGCCCATTCCGCCACCTCGTTATCGCCCGAGTAGCCGATAAAGCGCGTCTTGCCGGCCTGCCTGGCCCGCAAAAGGGCCTCGATCGCCTCGCCTATCTTCAGCGTCGCAAGGTCGCAGCTGTGAAGCTGCAGGAGGTCGACGTAATCGGTGCGCAGGCGCCTAAGGCTGCGGTCTATCGAGGCGGTGATGCCCTGCAAAGTCCAGTCGCCTCGCTCGCCGTCGGGGCTATGGCCGCACTTTGTGGCAAGGAAGAACTCGGGCCGGCGGCTGGATATGACCCGGCCCACCATCTCCTCGCTGTCAAGGTAGCACTCGGCCGTATCGAAGAAATTTATGCCGCGATCGAGCGCCGTCAACAGCGTTCGCTCGACGGCCGTCAGGTCGCCCAGGGTTTCCTGGGCGATCGCCGCAAGGCCGCAACCGAGCCTGCTGACCTCCATGCCCGTCCTGCCGAGGCTTCGTCTTTCCACGTCAGGCCATCTCCTTTTTCTCAGGCTTCTCAGGCCCGCCCGGCCGTCGCCGGATCCCAGGGGACGATCCACTCCTCGGCTATCTCCATCCCGAAACCCGGGGCATCCGAAGCCGTTACGTAGCCGTCCTCGGGGACGGGCATTCCCGGTATCGGACAGACCTGCTCAAGCGGGACTCCCGGGTCCGAACCCATCCAGAACTCCGCCATGGGCGATTCCGGCATCGACACCGCAAAGTGCTGTCCCCAGGGCGTGCCGGCACCGGTGTGGGGGATGGTGATCAGGCCCGCCGCCTCTCCGATCGCATAGATCTTGACCGCCTCCGACAGACCTCCGCACCACATGATGTCCGGCTGGAGGACATCGACCGCACGGTTTTCGACCAGCTGGCGAAAGGCCCATCTGCCGCGGTGATCCTCCCCGGTCGCCAGGGGAATCCAATCGACCCGTCTGCGCAGCTCCACATGCCCCTCCAGATCGGCCGGCACGAGCGGCTCTTCCAGCCAGCGCAGGCCGTAGGGTCGGAGTCGTTCGGCGATGCGCACGGCGAACTCGACGTTGAACGACATCACCGGGTTGTACATCAGCTCGGCGTCGGACCCAACGACATCCCGGGCAGATGCGATGTGCTCTTCGGCAAGATTCAGGCCGTCGATGCCCATGTCGTAGTGGACGGGGTTTGAGACCTTAAAGTGCCGGAACCCAAGCTCGACCGACCAGTCCAGGTCGTCGGAGGTCGCATAGCACAGGGCCCTCTCCCTGCATGGACCGCCGAGAAGGCGGTAGACGGGCTGATCGAGAAGCTTGCCCTTGAGGTCCCAGAGGGCAAGGTCGACGGCCGACTGGGCCGCGGCAGCAAGTCCACCCGAGCCGAAGCGCTGGGTGGAGCGCCACATCAGGTCGTTGAGATATTCCAGGGCCATGCAGTCCCGGCCCTCCAGAAGGGGAGCGAAATGCCTGTCTATGACCGGCGCGGTGATCCGGCCAAAGCTTGTCTGCCCCAGACCCCAGGTCCCGTCCTCGGCGACCACCTGCACCCACACGAGGTCGGCGGTGTCGGCACCCGGCATCCTGCGGTGAGTCGTGGAGAACTCCGGGTACTTGTTTATGGGCAGCGCCCGGGGCGCGCGGGTGTTCCAGTTGGGCCGGCGCGCCCTGGCACGCGGAGGGGTCACGGGCATGTTGACCCTCACCGCCCTTATCCGCTCGATCTTCAAGGACGGGATAACGCTTTCCGGGGCCTAGGTTAGGCCGGCCGCTCCGTCCCGTCCCGACCACTCCCGGGAGAAGGTCACCGCGGGCGGCGCCACTCGACTATGACCAGGGTGAGGATGGGCTCGGCATCACCGACCGGCACCGGGTCGAGCGCAACGAACGCCGCAGAGAACTTACCCAGCTTCTTTACAGAGGGCAGGGTCTGGTCTCCCCCGAGAACCATCGTCGTGTCTCCGAGCGGTGCGTCCTGCTGGCGCAGCTCCAGGCGGATCACCGCCTCCCCTGGATCGTCGCATGTTTCGCCGGGGGCGCACCGCGTGTCGGAAACCACCTCCAGGAAAACGGCCACCAGGCCGGTTTGAAGGCTGGGGCTCGCCATGACTTCCCCGATGGCCAGTCTAACCGGCTGGCCGGTTGGAACCTGATTGGCGGCCCCGTCGGGCAGCGAGTCGATCGGGGCCTCCAGTGGACCCTCGAACACGTCCCTGGCCTCGGCGGTCGGCTCCGGTTCGGGGGTCGGAGGAGCCTCTGCCACGGGCGTCGGAAGCTGCGGATCGGCGGTGCCCGTACGCACGGCCGACTCTACCTCCGGGCCCAGGGCTATGGAAAAGATCTCCGTCTTGGCCAGTATGCCCTCCGCACCATTGCCGCCAAGGATCAGTATCCGGCCATCCTTTAGCAGCTCGCCGAGGTGGCGGTAGCGCCCGATCTGCATATGGCCGACCACCGACCACGAGTTGGAGTCCGGGCCCCATGCCTCGATGCTGGTGCGGCTGCCGGTACCGCCCAGGACCAGTACCCGCCCGTCCGGAATGAGCAGGGCGACATGCTCGGACCTGGGTTCGGCCAGCTCGGCCACCTCGCCCCAGCTGTTGCTGGCCGGATCGTATATCTCCGAGGTCTGCCGCTTGCCGCGGCCACCGACCACCAGCACCCTCCCATCCTTGAGCAGCGTCGCGGTGTGCTGGGTGCGGCCGACGGTCATCTCCCCGGCCGAGAACCACGTGTCCTGGGCCGGATCGTAGATCTCGGCGCTCTTGATGAAAGGACCATCGGGGTCACCCCCGCCGGCGATGAGCACGCGGCCGTCGCTAAGGAGGGTGCCGCTGTGCCAGATGCGCTCGACGGACATGCCGCCGATCATGGTCCAGGTGTCCTTCGCGGGATCGTAGATCTCCGCTACGACCGTCGGTTCATAGTCACGATTGGATCCGCCGGCGACCATCACGCGGCCGTCTTCCAACACCACCATAGGAAAGGATTCGTGGGCGTCATTCATGTCCGCCGTCGACGTCCACGACCCGGTCTCCGGGTCCCATATCTCTGCCTTGTTGGTACCGGTGTTCTTGATATCGCGGCCTCCGGCCGCCAGCACGCGGCCGTCCCCCAGGACGACCATGGAATGGGAGAACCGTTCCGCCACCATGTCGTCGGTGAACTCCCACACCTCGGGTCCCGGGGTCCAGAACTCGGCGGTCTTGACCGCGCCGGCGGCGAAGCTCGGCTGGTTGCCGCCGGTGACCAGCACCCGTCCGTCGGGCAGCGCAACGCTCGCAGAACGCATCCTCTGAGCCCTCAGGTCGTCGATCAGCGCCGAGGCGCCGTCCCCGGAACCAGCCTGCGCCTGGCTCACTTCCGCCCGCTGCGATTCGCCCGCGGGGTCAGGCACCGCATCGGACACAGGCGAGCCGCCACAGGCCGCCATAAGCGCCGCTGCGAGAATCGCTCCGACGACCAGAACCCTCTTCACTCGTGCACCTCCTTAACGGCGAGTGGTTTTCGCCAAGGGAATCTTACCCGCATGGGGCGCAGCCCACAGCCCCCATGAAGCAGATTACCGGGCAACGTGAGCAATTGCAGCGCCCGCCGCCGCCGGGGCTGGCGGCCGGCCCTTAGCAGGATCCTCTTGTGCGCCCTGCTTACCCGGACTATGGATCTGAGGTTCTTTACCTGCCGGACATCGGTCGATCGAGCCGCGATGCACCGGCGCAGGCCCTCCTGGGTCAATTCAGGCAGGTCCAGAACCGTGGTGACCGCGCCGACCTGGCTCCATACGTGGGCGTCGCTGCCGCCGATCACGGGGAGGTCCAGCGCCCTTGCCAGCCTGCGTATCTCCGGCTGCACGTCCTTCCTGGACGCCTGGTTCCCGTTCACCTCCAGCGCATCCAGCCGGGCCAGGTGCTTTTTCAGCCTCCTAAGGAGGCTGTGCGAGACCTTCGTCGGATGCGCTCCGATCATGATCAGCCCGGCCTCCCGGGCCGGCCTGAAGATGTCCCTGAACGGCGGATTATAGCCCAGGCTCGAGGATGGCGTGAGAGAACGGTCGAAGTGAAGCAACTGTCCGATATCGCCGATCAGCACGACGTCCGTCTTCTCGGCGACCGTCAGCTCCATACCGGTGAGGACGCCGAAACCTGGAGAGATCGCAAAGCGCCCGTCAACGTACTCGTACCTCTCCCTGAGCACGTGCAGGTTGGCCCAGAAGTCGGGGTGATGCACGTGCTCGGTCAGGGCAAAGCCCGAAAGTCCAAGTCGCAGGGCGCGGCGCACCGTCGCCTCAAATGCCTCGATCTCGAAGGGGGTCCTTATGGTGACCTTTGAGTGGACGTGCAAGTCGACCCTGATCGACATTGCTATATCACGCGCGGGCGGGTCATAGACTGTAAACTACCGGGCCAACGTTATCGTATCCTTAATGCAGCGTTGGATTCTTGCTCGCAAGCGCTTTACGAGTCAGTAAGAAGATAGGGCTGGTCGATGGCCGAACCCACAGTTGAATCCACCGGGCTGAGACCTCTGCTTCCGATCACCAAGGTCCCGATCGAGATCTTGCGCAAGGTCGAGGAGGCAAAAAAGAGGGAGATAATCAGCGACTCGTACCCGTATCCCCTGAAGCTTGCGCGCGACGAGTACGAGCGGCAGAAGGCTGAGCTCCAGGTCGAGCTGCTGAAGATGCAGCGATGGGTGCAGGATACGGGCGAGCGGGTCGTCCTGCTGTTCGAGGGACGTGACGCGGCCGGCAAGGGCGGAACCATCAAGCGGTTCATGGAGCACCTCAACCCGCGGGGGGCATCGGTGGTGGCGCTGCCCGCCCCCTCGGAGAGGGAGCGCGGCCAGTGGTATTTCCAGCGCTACGTACAGCGCCTTCCCTCCAGGGGCGAGATTGTGTTCTTTGACCGATCCTGGTACAACCGAGCGGTGGTCGAGCCGGTGCTGGGCTTTTGCTCGCCAGCCGAGAACCTGCGCTTCCTCAGGGACGTTACGGCATTCGAGGAACTGCTGGTCAACGACGGATTCCACCTGTTCAAGTTCTGGTTCTCGGTGAGCCGGGAAGAGCAGATGAGGCGCTTTTTGTCGCGCGCCCAGGACCGGCTAAAGCAGTGGAAGATCAGCGACGTGGACATAAAGTCGCTGTCCCTCTGGAACGAATACACAGACGCGAAGAAGACCATGTTCGCCGCCACCGACACCAAGGTGGCCCCATGGGTTGTGGTCAAGTCCGACGACAAGAAGCGCGCGCGCCTGAACTGCATGCGCTACGTTCTTAGGAACCTGCCCTTCGAGCAGGACGCCGTCATGCGCGTCCGTAAGCCCGACGGAAAGCTCATCGGGCCGGCCAAGAAGATCTACGCCCCCGGCGAAGTCTGGTAGGGGACGGGGCCGACGGCTCAGGCCTCAGGCCACTGCCCTGCCCTGCCCTTGCGCGCCGCAGGGCGTACCCGGCCTGCGGAAGATCCAGGACTCCCGGGCGCTCGCCCAGGGTCGGGCATCACCACTAGACGCCCAGGGCCCAGAAGACCAGACCGTTTGCGACGGCCACCGGGATCACCGAGATCAGGATCACGAAGACGGCCCTTAAGGTCGACTTGTAGTCCAGCATCTGGCGGACGGCAACTACCATTGTCGCGATCTGCCATACCCATGTGACGATGAAGAGCACCAGTCCCACCACGGGTATGAACACGAGCACATTGAGAAGGCCGGGGGTCTGGGCAAAGCTCGTTCCCCGCGCCAGCTGCCCCCAGTCGGCCTCCGTTTCTGCGGTACTGAGTAGCTTCGTCCCGACAAACAGGGCCGCCAGCGACCACACCGTCCAGGAGATCGCTCCCCGGACCACCCCGAAAAGCACGCCATCTACCCAGCCAGTACCGCCGCTCAAGACCCCGCCGACACCGGTCGCTATGGCAACGGCAACCACCACAAGCAGAGCCTGGGGGGTGGCACTGCGGTCGTGCTCTACTTCCTCATACGTCTCGACGCTCAGGCGGGCTGCGCCCATCATCCTAGCCAGCATTGGATCAACCTACCCCCTTTGGTCTGGCGGGTCTGCAAGATGCACCCGTGGACTTTAGAAGATGGTACGGCATGTGCCCGGTCGGGTGTCGACCTGGCGCGAATCGACACCGCGCGGCTGCAGGAACTGCAGGCGTGTGCGGTTCGCTGACATCTCCCGCAGGGACATCATCCTCTGCGCGAGACCGACCCGGACCGCATGCAGGGAGGGCAACGAGTCCGTCCGGGTGAATGAGGTCTCGTTCGACAAAGATGGCCACGAATGTCAGTGACGGGCAAACCCGTGACCGCTTAATGTGGTGGAAAGTCGGAACAGAGGCGGCTCGCCTCCCATTCTTCTCCGGGGTCGATGTAACTTGCTCCATGTTTCGCTGAACTTCGGCAAGATGAACGCCCGCGCCGCGGGCCTGTACTCCCTGGCCGCCGTGGTGGCCCTGCTGGTCGCCGCCGGTCTGACCGGATGCGGCGGGGATCCGGCCCCCGCGGTTGAGGAGCCCACCCCGAGCGCTGCCCCCACATCCACGCCGACGGTCCCGATCGCCCAAGCGACCGCTACGACCGAGGCGGAGGCGACGGAGGAAGAGAAGGTGCTGACGATCGTGTACTGGCAGGCCCCTTCCCTGCCCGGCCCGTACCTGGCCGATGGCTACAAGGACCGGGACGCAGGCGCCATCACCCTCGAGCCCCTGGCCAGCTACGACCCGGACGGCGAGCTCACGCCGAGGCTGGCATCCGAGATCCCAACGCTCGAGAACGGCGGCGTTTCACAGGACCTTAAGTCGATCACATGGAAGCTGAGAGCGGGCCTTAAGTGGTCGGACGGCAGCGACCTTACCGCCGATGACGTGGTGTTCACCTGGCGATACTGCACGGATGAGGAGACCGGATGCTCTGGGAAGGACGCATTTTCCGGCATAACCTCGGTCCAAGCGCTCGACGACCTGACGGTCCGGATAGACTTTGACGCCCCGGCTCCCTACCCGTACGACGCCTTCGTCGGCGCCGGTACGCCGATCATCAGCAGGACCCAGTTCGCCGACTGCACGGGCGCGGCGGCAAGGGACTGCGACGCGCAGAACGCCGCCCCGCTGGGCTCCGGACCGTACCGCATCATCGAGTTCGTCGCCAACGACCGGGCCGTCTACGAACGCAACCCGTTCTACAGGGGCCCGGAGCCCTACTTCGACCGCGTGGTCCTTACGGGCGGCGGACAAGCGGAGTCGGCGGCGCGCGCCGTGCTGGAGACTGGCGAGGCCGACTACGCCTGGAACCTGCAGATAGACCCGGAGGTGTTGGCCACAATGGAGGCCTCCGGCCAGGGCAAGGTGGTCTCGGCATTCGCCAGCGACGTCGAGCGCATCGTCGTCAACCAGACGAACCCGGACCCGGCGCTGGGCGAGGACCGCTCCGAGTACCTCGACGGGGCGAACCCACACCCCTTCCTGACGTTCACTCCCATTCCCCAGGCCATGTCGATGGCCATCGACCGCAACCGGATCTCCGAGGACCTGTACGGCTTTGCCGGAAGGCCCGCATGCGACCTTATCGTGGCCCCTTCCAAATACGCATCGACCGCGAACCTGGGATGCCTGGCGCAGGACATCGAGGGCGCAAACAAGCTGCTGGACGACAGCGGAGTCCTGGACACGGATGGTGACGGCATCCGCGAGCACAATGGCACCGCCCTGCGGATCACCTACCAGACCACGGTAAACGCCGTCAGGCAAAAGACCCAGGATCTCATCCGCGACTGGTGGCTCAAGATCGGCGTCGAGGCCGAGCTGGTCCAGCACGACGCCAGCGTGTTCTTCGGCGGCGACCCCGTGGCCGACGAGGGGGCGACCTACCGCCGGTTCTTCGCTGATGTGCAGATGTACACGACCGGTCCCGGCATCGATCCGCAGCAATACCTGTCCGGACTGGGGTGCGAGCACATACAGTCGCGCGACAACAACTGGGCCGACGGAAACAACTCGCGTGCCTGCAACGAAACGTATGACGCGGCGGTGGCCCAGCTCGCCCAGGCCCGAATCGGTCCGGAGCGCGACGCACTGGTGATGCGGCTGAACGACACCCTGGTCCAGAACTACTACGAGATCCCGCTGGTGGTCAGGGGCTTTGTCTCGGCGCACTCCGCCGACCTGCTGGGCGTCCGCATGAACGCCTGGGACAGCGAGCTTTGGAACATCGCCGAGTGGCGGCGATAGGGACAGGGTTCCGAAAGAGACTAGATGACCCGCGGCGGGCGCTACGATCCGCTCAGCGCCTCGGCCGCGAGCCCCTGAATCCTCCGGAGCTCGCCGTCGCTCAGGCACTCGAACATCCCCAAGCCGCCCTCGACTATTCGGCGGAACTCCTCTGCGGTCATTGCCGTGGTCCCGTAGGTGCCGGCCCTGATCAACCCGACGTAGTCCGGGTGATCCCTCCCAAAGGCCTCAAGGCACCCGCGCGAGCCGTCGCCCAGACCACCGGCCAGCGACCCGGTGATGGCAACGAAGATCTGAACGTAGGTCTCGCCCGACAGACAGCCGGACAGGGCATCCGCAGCTGCGAAGGCCTCGTGGACGGTGGCGTCCAGGAGTTCGGCGAACTGGCCTTCGGAAAGGCTCTCGCGCACGCATGCAGCCTCGGGTCCGGGGAGCACTGCGATGATGCCGCGCTCGGCGGACGTGCTGCGATCCAGCGTCGCCTGGAGGCGAATCAGGAAATCCTCCTTTTCGCCATCGGCCAGGCACTCGTAGAGCGCAAGGGTGTAGGCCTGGGTCTCGGCAGCGGTGTCGTCCCGGGCCGCTTCCACCCCGAGGTTGACCAGGACCGCCTCCGGGTATCGCCCGCCGACCTCCACCACGCACATGCGGGTCTCAGCGGTCCAGCCGCCGGCCTGCGCATCTATGAACGCCACCGCAAAGTGCACCACGTTGTCCGTCGTCAGGCACCCGAACACAGGTGCGGCGTCGGCGGTATTCGTACCGGCCTGCAGCAGCGGCGTGCTGAACAGGACCTGGAACAGCAGGTCGCCTAGGGTGGTCCGGATGCATGAAACCTCTTCTTCGGACAGCCGGTCCACCAGGTCCTTGCCGGTCGTAGAGGCGGTTATGGCGAAATCCTCCATCGAGCCCGCGGGGCCGGCTGCGGAAGTGGGCGTCGGAGTCGCCGGGACGGGGGTGAGGGTCGCGGTCGGGACCGGAGCGGGCGTGACGGTCGGCGAAGCGGCCGCAGGGGGCGTCGGCTCAGGCTGCGGGGCGTCCCCGCATGCGGTGATCGCAGGGATCCAGATGAGAGCGAGCACCGCAGCCACCGTGCGCAGCCTCCCCGACCGCAAGCTGGACAGGGCCGGGACACGACCGCGAAGGCGGGCCGACCAGCGCCGCATGGTCACACCGCTTTCCCCCGCCTGCTCCGCAGGCCGGACCTGGACGCCTTGTAGATCTCGACGAACTCGGCGACCGATGTCCTGGCAACGACCTCGCCTATCAGGTCCAGCGGCAGGTCGTCGAGTCTTTTGAAGCGGACGCACGACTTGCCCATGTCCAGCTTCTTGCCGGCCTCAAGGTAGCGTGACCTGAACCACTTCTCGGTCGACTCATCGCCGTACACGTTGGTGAGGTAAAGCGACATATACCGCTTCTGGGACGCCAGGGCCACGTACATGAGCGGCTGGCCGTTGTACGTGTCCGCCAGCACGCTCAGGGGCACGATGTACGTGATCATCCCGTACTGCATCGTCTCCTCGTAGCCGTCCGGCAGGTTGTCCTGGACGACCCCGCGCACAGTGGATATGGCCTTGCGCCTGTCGTCGTCGAGCTCGGACAGGTACTCCTCTACGATCTTTGCATCGCTCTGCATCTTCGGTCTCATCACCTAGCTGGGTGTCACTGTCGATTGTTCCATGAGGCACTGGCTCTCCACCGCATAGTAGACTGGTAAACGAGACTCTGAGACTCGGACTTGTTACCATTCTTGTACCAATGACCGACTGGCCGGACTATCTGGTGGAGTATCACTGCCGCCTCTGCGGCGGAGTCTCAGATCTGGCCGTGACCGACGCTCATCTACCGGACGGCCGCTGGATTCGGTCCGTATTGTGCCGGTCGTGCATGTCACTGGCAATCGGCACCAGCACCGAGGTCCGAAGAATAAACGAGGAAGGTCACGGATATGGCAGTCGGAAATCTTGAAATCGTCTATTCCGGGGAGCGAGAGGGGAAGTTCCTACTCTACTGTATCTCCGAGATAGAGCGAGGCCGATACATCGCATTTACGTTGGAGCCGCATTCGCTGATGGGGCCTGTCGTAGAACCAGACCGGAAGTCAGCACTCAAGTGGATTCGTAAGTTTTTCTTGGAGGCTGAATAACAACTATCGGAGGTCTCACCTTGGCCGTGTAGCGTACGCCACCCACGCGACCGGCCAACACATATATAGAGGTTAGCCACGCTATGCAGTGTCCACATTGTCTTGTTTCGTTCCATAACGAAGCCAAGAAGGTCTATCTGGATCACGATAATCATGGACCGTTTGGTGTGACCTACCAGAAGTGTCCTTCGTGTCGCAAGCCAATTGTATGGCTGGCTAGAGGAGCGGATGGTTATGTCATGGGTCCTAATGGAGAACCGGAAATCGAGTATTTCCTCACTGTGGAAAGCCAAGAGCTCATCTATCCGAGCGAATCGACTCGCCCTTCTGCGCCCAAGCAGGTGCCGGACGAATTCTCTGAAGACTATAACGAGGCTGGCAAAGTGCTTTCAGTTAGTGCCACGGCAAGTGCAGCACTGAGCAGACGTTGTATGCAGCATATATTGAGAGAAAAAGCGGGAGTGGCGCATGGAAGACTGGTTGATGAGATTAAACAGGCTATCGAAAGTAAAGAACTGCCGTCGACGATTACTCAGTCGCTTCACCACTTGCGGTCTTTAGGTAATTTTTCGGCCCATCCTACCAAGAACAAGAATACAGGCGAAGTTATACCTGTGGATGTAGGAGAAGCTGAATGGTGTCTCGACGTAATTGATTTGCTGTTTGACCATTACTTCGTGAAGCCCGAATTGTTCTTGGAGAACGCCAGAGCGTTTAACGCCAAACGTAAGGAAGCTGGTTTGAAGGAGTTTCCGCTAACAGACAACGAGGATGTAGTAGACAACCAAGATGGCAATTGAGCGGTGCCGGTCGCTGGCAATCGGCACCAGCGACGAGATTCGCGTGGTCGGCTAGCGGATGGGTCTGTCGGCCGCTTGAAACTAGTCCTCTGGCGCTAGTCGCGTTCTGATGTAGTCCGACACGCTCACGCCTGCTTTCTCCGCTGCGTCTCGCACGCCCTCAGCCTCTTCAGGCGACAATCGGCAGCCCAGCAGCACACCGCGCCGTTCCGACTCCCTGAGCGCCGGTCTGCCACCTACGCCGCGGCGTCTCGTAAACCGGTAGGCCATCAGCCCACCCTCCGGTAGTTTCGATGCTGCCGACACGTAGAGCACAGCCTTGACCGAACATGACTGAACGGCGAATCGCAACGGACACAGTGCTGGACCCTCGGTGCCGTTGGTCGCACGGTCCCACGTCCGCAGAGCGAGCACGTATCACTCAGCATGGTGCCCGAACAGTGACGCCGCGAGCACCTATTAGCGATTGCTTTTTCCTTCACGTTCAAGCTGCCTTTTCTCCGCCACCGACCGGCGCTCCCATGAGTTGTTCCCCACGTGGTTTACGAACGTCCGGCGCTCGCCACAGTGCCGACACGTCCCTTCGCTGGTCGGTCCATTCGGAGACTCAATGTCAAAGAAATGCTCGTGCGTCAAAAGGACACGGTGACCATTTCAAAGCACGTCAAACACTCGCGGTAACGTGCCGGTTTTGAACGTTGACACCGGCACGAGTCGCGGACGTGTGGTGCCGGTCGGTGTTGGAAACACTGCGCGTATCGGATTGCCGGTCTCTCACGGCAGCCATCCTCCGCACACGGTCCGGTGATGACTTGGACCACTACGGCGTCTCGGTCAGCCGTGCCACCTGGCCAGCTCGGATTGCGTGCACGTCAAACGGACACCGTGCCGTCACTATCAGGTCTCCCGGACGAGTGACACGGTTTAGCGTGACCAACATTTCACCGTGGAGAATCAGCGCCACATTCATCAGGTCAAGGCAGAGCGCCATGCCAGCCGGAAGGTCCGGTGACCGGTAGACCATCGAATCGGAAAGTGTGACGCGGTGGCGCTCCACAAGCCGCCTGTAGTCGCCCGGTTCAATGGCAGAGTCCACCATCGCCGTGTGCAGTGTGGAGCCGACCACCCATGAAAGCGCCATACCGTCCGCCTTGGCATCAATCAGCGCGTTCTCGACTCCGGTCATGTCATTGGCCGCAACGCCGGTCGTCGCGTAGGTGGCCTCGTGCACTCCGGCCAGCGTGGACAGGCCCTGCGCGTTCGGCGCGGTCCCGTCTCCGATAAGCACCTGCCGGATTATCTCGCGCCGGACAGCGGCACGCAGCGCCGACTCCACGTAGTCACCAAATGACGTGTCCTGCAAGAGCACTTGCAGCGAGTAGGTTGACCGCGCGGTGGCCACACGGCTTGCCGCGTAGTCAAGAGACATGGTGCCGGGGTCCGTGTCGGCGGACAGTTGGCCGGACTCCGCGATGGTCTGCGCGGTCGGCAGATTACCCACCGGCACCGTGCCCTTTTGTTCGCGCGTCTCCAGCTTCATAACGAGGTCAAAGAGAACGTCGGTCGGCTGCGCCGGATAGTCGAATTGACGCGCCTTTTCCTCGCCGTCAATGGCATCGTATGGAATCGCCAGACGTATAAAGTCGGCGGTGTCCAGCCTGATGTTGGCGCCGTGATTCGTGCGTACCATCCGGTCGTCTGCGATGCGCTGATGGCGCGGATTCTCGCTCAGCGCGTCCGCCACCATCTGCCCGAATGTCACCGTGGTTTGCTTGTCACTCATGCTGTCCTCCGTGTATGCGATTCAGCAGGTCTATTGACTCCTGCAGCCACTTTTCCACCACCGCCAAAGTCTCTGCCTCCGGCGCACCAAAGCGCTTGGAGACTTCCAACGCCAGAACACCCCTGCGGTTGACAAAGGCACTGGCACATTCGGTCAAGTACCGTTGCACTTGGTCCACCGAATGATGGCCTTCGCAGACCTCCTTGACGGCGTTGTTACGTTCGGCAAGCTTCAACAGTTCCCGTGCCGCTGGCACGCTGCCGGTCGCAGCCATGCGCCGCAGTTCTTGGACCGCCTCATTGCCTACTGCGGTCCAGTCCTGCGCGGTGTCCGCTGCGTCGGTCTCAGGCTCAGTCACCAACGGTGGAGACAGCTTCGCCCACCGCCACACGGTGGACCGGTCCAAATGCAACACTTTCGCAACATGTGCAACGGACTGGCCATCGGCAATGAGCGCCAGTGCTTCGGCTTTCCGTGGATTTTCGCGCCTAGGCATCAGTCACCAGTTATGCAACGGATTTGCAACGATGTTGCACACGCTGAAAATAGGTTGCAGCGTGCACCAAGCCCTTTTTTTGACTTGTCAAAGAACCTAGGCTCTTTTCTCTGCACCGCATGGTAGACTAGCCCGTGGCTTGCGCCGCCGTCTCTGGTGCCACCACCACCGGCGGCCGGTCGGCCTATACCTGGAGACCGGCAGCGGTGGCCGCTTTCTTGGCAGCCGTCGCGGATGTCTCGCCATCGGCTCTGGCCGCGTCATAGGCACCTATCAGCGTCTCGATGGTCTCGCGCTTGGACTCGGACACGGCACCGGTACTGAGCGCGGCCCTCAGGCACTCTGCGCTCAGACTGGCGCGGTCGTTCTCAAAGTCCGACGTGTTCAAAAGCGGTGGACCGTTCAATGTCTTGATGTCTGGTATTTCCATAGCAGCCTTTCCCATGATGCGTGCTCCTGCGTTGCGCGGTACGGTGGTGCTGGATACTTCGTAAGGTTCCCAGAGTGTCACACGAAGGTCTAACGTTCGGTGATTGCTGGAGTCCTCCTCTTCGACCGCATGGATTAGAAAGCCCGGACTGATGCCGTGCCGCAGGCCCATGCGAATTTCTTTGAGTGCATCGTGAGACCTTGGCAGGTCCATCACCACACCGACCGCCATTAGTGCTTTGCGGTCCACCTGTGGACTCTCAATCTTGCCCAAAACGCCGGTGGTGTCATGGTCTAGGCAGAACATGCAGAGACCGGATTGGATGCGGCCAAAGTCGATGTTGGAAGGTCCGTGCATGAGACGAATCGTGCCGAACATTCCGGCCAGTTTGGTCTCATCCGAGACGCGGAGAGTGTAGCGAGCGAGCACGTCTGAACGCTTGCGGTCCTTGGACTCTGCCAATCGCTCAGTGCGCGGTGTCGGAGCTGGTGACGGTCTGGTGGCTAGGCGCCGTTGGCTGTGCTGCCTTATGCGCTCTGCGGTGGCCGTTCGGTCAGGTTCCGGTGGTGTGAGTGCATCGAACCTATATCCGCGTGTCTCCGGTGGTGTGGCAGCCGTCTGGCCATGCTTGGTGTGGAATCTGTAAGGCACTCTGTTTTCTCACTTGGTATCGGCGGGCGGTGTGGAAATTAAGAGACTGCGCTTCTCTGTTGAAAGATGCCTTCACCGCCCGCCGTTGTTGTGGCGCCGGACTCAGAGAGTGGATGAACGTAGACAGACGTTAGGAGGTCCTAGCCCTGAGTCCGGCGCCTATGGCTGTCGGTACACGCACACCGACATTCACTAGTTTATGTCTAACGTTTTGACAAAACTAGTTGACAGCCGATTTCGGTTTAGAGATTGACCCATGACTTGATGGGCTAGTCACGGCCCAAAACTTGACCTATGGGCACGCGGTTGACCACGATGGCGTGGACCGCAGCATCCTGCAGACTTGGCGTAGATGATGCCCGCAGGATGCGTTCCGCTGTCCGCACCGAGATTTGACCCCGCCATACAGAGTCGACCATGTACGGCGTCCCGTCTCGGACAACTCGCTTTCCCCTCTTCGCCGATGCGTAACTGATTCCGAACAAGGCCGCAAGTTCCTTGAGAGAGCGCCCACCAAGGTATGGACCCAGGTGCTCCACTAGCCTGTCCAATGAAGAGGCTCCACCGGCCGCTTGATCGTTCATCGTGTCAATCTCCTTGAATGCGACATTCCCCAATACATGGTGGGGGGGGTTATCCCCTTAGAATCCGTTGAACTTGTCGGACGGTGATTCCGTGGAGTTCCGCAATGGCTCGCGCTGATTGCCCAGCAGACCGGGCCGCGATGATGGCGGCGTTACGTCCTGAGCGCGCCGCAGACTTGGCCTGATGGCCTTTCCGGCTCCGTGATGCTTGTCTGGCCAGGAAACGTTGTGTGTGGCGCCCTGGGAGCCACCGGGCACTATAGGCGGCGACCGACCTAACCAGTCCGGCCAGTTCATCCTCGGGGAGGGGTGGATTGCACCGGGCATTGAGTCGTGCCGCCAGCGCAGCGAGTCTTGGAGTGCTGCCCCGGAGATCGGCGGTGCGTCCGACGATGTACATCAAAGTCTCGAACATTCGGGAGTTCCGGCTGCCCTCAGTTGCAAGCACCGCGCCCCGGGGCAGTCTCAGTGACCGCGCCATATGACGGCGTAGTGTGGCCGTCTCCAGTGGGGCAGGGATGGCCTCTGGCGCTACTCTGTCCAGCGTTTCCGGTGTCCAGAGACCTAGTTGCTGGGCGACCTCCTCAAAGTCAATGCCGCGTTTTGGACGGGACAGAGCATCCGCTAGGGTCCGGTCTGCGGACTCCCAGAGAACGACGTACCCGCCCCGACCTGAGCGAGTATCCCCAGATGCGAACGGGGTGTGCCAGCGCCGATTGGTGGTCGGGGTGAGGCACCGATACCAGAGATGACCGCGTCCGGCTTTCCGGCTGGCGACGTAGGCGAGAGGCGGCCAGTTAATGGCCATCTTGTCCGTGTCTCCGGTGTCCACGTCCAGCACGGCGCATTGGAGGCTGGGCGGTATCACCCCGACTAGGCCACCGTCTTGGACGTGAGCCAGGAGATGCTCTAGAGATGTACTGCGGCGCTGCCAGCCACGAGATTCAGCCGGGGATTTGTCGGGCTTGCACCGGACGAATTTTGCACCGCGACCGTGTAGTTCAACTAAGGCCTCGCGATGATATACTATTGACGGGCTAGCGCGGTCCATAGCGCTGGCAATTGGCATGGGAGATTCACCCTCCTAGCTGCCATCGAATTAAGACCCCGGACAGGCGAATTCCCGGGGTCTTTTTTGTGTGCTGGTTCTAGTTGGTCACCGGCTCAGGTGGCGCTTTCAGGACGGCAAGCCGCGCCTCAATGTCGGCACGGTGCCACCGGTGCATGCGCTGGGAGAATCGAATCGGTGGGGGTAGCTGACCTCGCTGGACCATCCGGTCGACGGTCTTGGTGGTACACCGCAACTCGCGGGCCAGGTCTCGGCGAGATATCAAGTCCATGAGGCTCTCCTAGCCACTACAGACGCAGGCCCACTATCAGGCCTTAATTGTTGTCCTTCCTCCATCCGGCACCGTGCCGGACGGAGGCAGCCCCCTAACTTGATAATTTGAGTCTAAACCTGTCCGCAATAGGCGTCAACGCTTTGAGGCATCAGACTATCTGGCCTGCTAGCTATAGGCGAGATAGACACGGCCTTTCAGTAAATACCTTTGGTAGCTTAAACACGTGAGGCTTGCGCCTGGTGTGTTAGAGACAGCGCCAAGGCCATCCTGTGGACACGTAGACGAGACCTTTTAACCGGTCCGTTGTATACCACCAACAAGGCCATTTACGCGCGTGTTTGCGCACGTGTAGAGACCCACCTGAACGCAGAACGGCGCCGGTGGTGAGACCGGCGCCGTAGGTGGTCGGAGTGTGACGGTGATTAGGCTGGGCTGATGTACTCCGCCCAGTCCGCCATCAGGTCACGTCGGCGCTCCAGCAAGTCGCTGCGTGCGTATGCACCCTCGACTCCAGTGACCGTGTGCGCCAGCGCCATCTCCGCCAACTCATGCGGTACGCCGGTCTCTCCGCACCAGTCGCGGAACGTGGACCGGAAACCGTGCGGAGTGGCGTCGATTCCGGCCTTGGTGCAAACGTCGGTGAGCCTGTGCGCTCGCATGGCACTGGCCTTCCGCTCGGACGGAAAGACCAGACCGTTGAAACCATCGCCCAAGTCGGCCGCTCGCTCCAGCACGTCCAGCGCTTGTGGAGACAATGGCACACGGTGCTCCATGCCGGTCTTGGTCCGCTCTGCCGGTATGGTCCAAGTAGCTGTGCTCACATCGATCTCGGACCATGTGGCCTCTCTCGTCTCTCCAGAGCGCGTTGCCGTGAGCACAAGAAACTCAAACGCCAGCTTGGCAGGCTCGTACATGTCCAGCTCGCGGACTCTGGCCAGCGCATCTCTGGTCTGAGCGTGCGGCAGTGCTTTCATACGCTTTACCGCGTGGCCGTTCTTTGGCAACGCTTGGAGAATGGCTTTGTCGGCCGGATCGTCGCTGCGGTGACCTTTCGCCACGGCCCAGCACATCACAGCAGAGATGCGCTGGCGCACTCGCTTGGCGGTCACACGCTTGGGATTCCAGATCGGAGCCAAGACCGCGAGCACATCGGCCGTTTCTATCTTGTCCACTGGCATGGATCGCAGTCTTGGATAAGCGTGCATCGTGAGACTGGACCGCCACTCGCGTTCGGACGTGGTGCTGGCTTTCCAGTTGGCAGCGTGGAGTTTGATAACCGTCTCTGCTGCCTGAGCGAACGTTGGCACCGCTCTCTGCGCTCGCTTGGCCGTCCGTGGATCATTTCCACGATAGACCTCTCTCGCATTCTCAAACGCGCGCTCCCGAGCCTCTTTGAGAGAGACGAATTGAACCGGACCCAGACCGAGATTGGTCACTCGTCCGTTGATTCGCAATCTCTGGACCCATGACTTGCGGACTGAATCACGGACTGAGCCATGGACTCCGCCACCGTCTCTGAATTGGACCAAAAGCGCGAGACCGTATCCGCCGCGTCCGTCTCCATAGCGTCCTGGCTCAGTGACACTCTTTGCGAAAGTTGCGGTCAGCCGTGCTGATCTTTCCATTTCGCTGTTCACTCCCGTTGTCACTCCGTATTTCAAAAGTGCGACCGGAGATTTTGTTATCTCCGTTGTCACTTAGATGAAATGCTAGCGGAGGCGGAGTTAGACGTCAAATGGTGTTGACAAGCAACGGTTAATGATCCATAGGCCCCGGTGGCACCGGCTTAATGCGAATGGACACAAGTGGACATGAGTGGACACAAGTGGACATGAATGAACACCTTACGTCACTGCCACTACGGACGATTGTTCCATGCCTTAAGGGCGTCTGTCAGCGCTGGCAGCCGGGGCAGTAGTAGGCCGTGCGGCCACCGAGCCTGCGTGACCTGATGGAGACGCCGCAGCTCGGGCACGACGCTCCGCGCCTTCGGGACAGCCGCATGCGATCATCGTAGGCGTCGACCACGAACGGGCTGCCGTCCGCGCCGGGGTGGCCTTCGATGAACCGGACCGCGCTCTCAAGCGTCTCCACGACGGCGCCGTGCAGCCGTTCCAGCCTGGCCCGAGATATCCTGTGCGCCCTGCGGGCCGGGGATATGCCCGCGCGGTGCAGCGACTCGTCGGCGTATATGTTCCCGACGCCCGCAAGGACCGACTGGTCCATGAGCAGGGGCTTTATGACAGCCCGGCGGCGCCCGATGCGTGCTGCGAATCTCGCCGCCGTAAAACGGGGGTCAAGTGCGTCCGGCCCGAGGTTTCCGATGAGATTCCCCGCAGACTCGGCGAGCCGCACCGCAGCCCAGCGACGCGCATCGTCCAGCTCGATGCGCCGTCCGTCGTCTAGGTGAAACGTGTAGCGGGCGTACCTGAGCGGTTCGGCATCCGGCTTCATGACGACCAGTCTCCCAGTCATCCCCATGTGCAGCCCCAGGACGCCCCGGTCAAGCGCCACCACCATCTGCTTCCCATGCCGCTCGACCGACTCGATGCGCCTGCCCGGCAGACCGGCCATGCCCGGCCCGCTGGCATCGACCCCGGATATGACGCGTCCCGCCACGCGCTCTGCCACCAGGTAACGCCGCAGCGACTCGATCTCGGGCAACTCGGGCATAGGTACGCACAGCCGACTCTACAGCACGGTGGATTCCCGGACCAGCTTCCGGCCCCGTGCCGGGGGTGCGCCTCCCCGCGATCCTTTGACAACAGAACGCATGTTCTCTATCATCTCCCGTCATCGGCATCGCCGCACCAACTCGCACAGGAGGAGCCTTGAGGGTCGCCTGCGTACTCGTCACCCACCTGCGGGCCAGGGTAGAGATCAAGCGACAGCCGCACCTGGCACAGGCCCCCGCCGTCATCGTAGACCGCTCCGGCAGCAGGACCCTGGTCGTCGACTCGCTGCCGGCCGCAGGGGGCGTCCTTGCCGGCATGAGCCTCGAGCAGGCCCTGTCCCGGCATGCCGAAACCACCGTCATAGACGCGGACGAACCCGCCTACCGCAGGGCGTTCCGGGGCATGCTCACCTCCCTACAGGCCGTCGGCGACCGCGTCGAGGAATCGGACCTCGGCACCGCGTACGTGCACCTCGACGGGCTGCAAAAACTCTACCGCGGGGAGGCCGGCATCGTCTGCGCCCTCCTCAACTCCCTGCCCGCATATCTCGGGCCGCGCATCGGTGTCGCAGACGCCAAGTTCCCCTCCCTCGTCGCCGCGCGGACCGCCCAGTCCCTCCGGGCCCGCAGGGTCCCCGCCGACGCCAGGGCCTTCCTCGCCCCTCACTCCATAGACATGCTTCCCCTCCCCCCGGGGACAAGATCGGGCCTTCGGCGCTTCGGCCTGCGCACCATGGGTGATGCCGCATCCCTTAGGGAGGGCGCGCTCGCCGACCGGTTCGGGCCGGCGGGCGAGCGTGCCTGGAGGCTCTCGCGCGGCATCGACGACAGCCCCTTCGTGCCCCTCAGGGCCGAGCAGACCGTCGCAGAGCACACCCCCCTGCCCTTCCCCTCGACATCCATCAAGGTCCTGTCCGTCGCGGTCGATTCCCTCCTGAGGAGGGCCTACGCACGGCCCGACATGCGGGGACGCTACGCGGGCGCTGCCGACCTGGAATGCATCCTCAGCAGGGCCCCCACATGGGAGCGTCCCTTCCGCTTCAAGCACCCCGCCGGCAGGTGGGAGCAGGCGGCCCGCGTCGTCAGGAGCGGGCTGGAAGCGTACCACCCACGCGCCCCGGTAGAGGAGGTCACGCTCTCCCTGTCGGATCTTACGGGCGAATCGGGAATGCAGCTCGGCCTGATGGAGGAGGCCCGCGACAGGCGGGAGCGAAGGCTCGTCGAGGTCGACAGGCGGCTGCGGGGACGCATGAACGGAGCACACGCCCTCTACAGGGTCGTCGAGGTGGCCCCGTGGCACCCGGCCCCGGAGATGCGCGCGCTGAGAATCCCCATCGATCCGGCCGCGGGCCAGGACATGGCCTCGCTCTCGGCGCCCGCATCCACCGTTGTGCGCGAGGGAGGCGATCACCGGCCCGAGGCGGTGCGCACGGGCGGGCGCTGGCGAAGGGTCGCGGACGTCGAGGACACATGGAGCTTCGACTTATGGTGGATGCCCAGGCCGCTCGCCCGCACCTACCACCGGGTGCGCCTCGACGACGGCACCGCTCTGACCCTGTTCCGGGACCACGCCGAGCCTCGCTGGTACCGCCAGAGCGCCTAGACCGACCCCGCATGCCCGCAGGCTACGTCGAGCTCCACGCCGCGAGCTTCTACTCCTTCGGCAAGGGCGCATCGCACGTCCACGAGCTGCTGGCACGGGCCGCCGATCACGGCTGCCGGGCGCTGGCGCTGACCGACTCGAACCTGTGCGGCGCCCTGGAGTTCGCGCGGCTTGCCGCCAGCGTCGGCATCCAACCCATCACGGGGGGCGAGCTGACCCTTTCCGACGGCTCGCGCATCGTCCTGCTGGCCAGGACGCGGCAGGGCTACGCCAACATCTCGCGCCTGCTGACCCTGGCCAATGCCGCCGACCGAAGGGATCCCAGGCTCGATCCGGTCCACCTGCCCGGTCACGCCGAAGGCGTGGTCCTGCTGGCCGGGGGACGCTGCGGACGGCTGGCCGGCCTGGCGCTCGACGGCAGGCGGGGCGAGGCGGCGGATCTGCTCGGAAGCTACATGGAGTGGTTCGGCCCGGGCTCCGTGTACGTCGAGCTCCAGCGCAACTTCCTCCGGGGCGATACGCCGCGCAACCACAGTCTCGCGGCCCTGGCCGACGAGGCGGGCGTCCCAGTGGTCGCAACCAACGACGTCCACTACCACGCACCGGAGCGCTACCGGCTCCAGCACGCGCTCGCCGCCTCAAGGCGCAATACCACCATCGACCAGGCCCTCCCCTTCATACTCCCCAACCGCCACCTGCACATGAAGTCCCCGGCGCAGATGCAGCAACTGTTCCGGGACCGGCCCGACGCAATCGCCAACACCCTAGACGTCGCAGAACGCTGCTCGTTCGACCTTGCCACCGACCTCGGCTACACCCTCCCCGAGCCCGACCTGCCCGACGGGTTCACCGCCGAGGCCTACCTTCGGAGGCTCTGTGCGGAGGCGGCCGTACGCCGCTACGGCTCAATGTCCCCGCGCCTGCAGGAGCGACTCGAAGAGGAGTTCAGGCTCATTCGCAGGCACGGCCTGGCCGGTTTCCTCCTCCTGTACCGGGAGATCGTGCTGCTGGCACAGAGGATCATGGAGGAGAGGGGGCTTGCCGATCCCGAGACGCCCCTTGAGGAGAGGCCTCCCGGCAGGGGCAGGGGCTCCTCGGTCGCCCTGCTCTCCGGCTACCTGATCGGCATCAGCCACGTGGACCCCATACGCTGGAACCTCACGCTGGAGCGGTTCATCTCAGAGGACATGGGCATGCTCCCCGACATCGACCTGGACTTTCCGCGCGCGCTGCGCGACGAGCTCATACGCCGGGTGCACGAGCACTTCGGGCCGGAGTTCGCCGTCCTCGCAGGGGCCGTCTCCACGTACTCGGCCAGGGGCATCATCCAGGACCTCGGCAAGGCCCTCGGCCTGCCCAAAGAGGACCTGCGGAGCCTGTCGCGGCAGATCCAATCCCACGACGGCGCCCTGCTGGGTCAGGAGATGCTGGAACTGCCCGCCTTCCGAGGCCGGGTGGACGCACCGGGGTGGCGGGACCTTGTCGAGCTCGCCCCGCAGCTCATGGGCGCCCCAAGGGCGCTGGGCCAGCACGTAGGCGGCATGGTCCTGAGCGACTCGCCCATTCCGGCCATGGTCCCGATCCGCGCCGGGGCCACCGAGGGCAGGTACATCATGGACTGGAACAAGGACAGCGTGGCCGACGCCGGCTTTGCGAAGATCGACCTGCTCTCCCTGCCCGTCCTGGACCAGATCGAGGAGGCGCTGGACCTGGTCGAGGCCAGGGAGGGAAGGCGGCCGGACCTGACGAGGGTGGAACCCGATGACCCGGCCGTGTACGACATGATCAACTCGGGCAGGTCCAAGGGCGTGTTCCTGCTCCAGTCGCCCGCACAGCTCAAGATGGGACAGCGCCTGCGGTCCCGCAACCTGCTGGACCTGGCGTACCAGGTAGCGCTCATCCGACCCGGCGTCGGCGTCCAGGGCAGCGCCGTGTCCCAGTTCGTAGAGCGCTACCGACGCGGGGCGCCGTGGGACTACGATCACCCCCTCGAGAGGCGGGCGCTTGAGCGCGGCTACGGCATCATCGTCTGGCAGGAGCAGGTCGTCCAGCTCATCATGGACGTCGCGGGCATGACCGCAGCGCAGGCGGACGAGGTCAGGCGCGCCTTCACAAGGCCCAACGCGGACCGCCTCATCGAAAGGCACCGGCAGGGGTTCCTTAAAGGCGCCCGGGCCAACGGCGTACCCGAGAAGGTGGCCGCCAGGATCTTCGAGAAGATCAACGGCCACTACATGTTCCCAGAGTCACACTCACACGCCTTCGCCGTCACCGCATACCAGGCGGCCTGGCTAAAGCGCCATCACCCCCTGGAGTTCTTCACCGCACTCATCAACAACCAGCCCATGGGCTTTTACCCCATGGAGACCCTGAAGGAGGACGCCCGGCGCTTCCGCGTTCCCTTCCTTAACCCGTGCGTCAACCGCAGCCGGGTGCGGTGCGTGCCCATGGACGGCTCGGTGCTGCTGGGCCTGCAGCTGATAAAGGACGTAGATGCGGAGTCCGCCGGGGCCATCGTCTCAGAGCGTGATCGCGGCGGCCCCTATTCAGGGGCCGGGGACCTGGTCCGACGCACGGGCCTTTCGCCCGCGGCCGCAGAGTCGCTGATTCTCGCCGGGGCCTTCGATGCCATAACGCCCAACCGCAGGAAGGCCCTGTGGGACGCAGGGCTCTCCACGCGCCCCTCGCGCAGCGGCCAGAGGGCCCTTCCCGCATCGATGGAGGACGGCATCCCGGAGCTGGCCGACTTCACCGCCTACGAGAAGATGGCCGGCGAGTACATGACCATGGGCATATACCCCGGGGGGCACCTCATGGAGTTCGTGCGGCCGGCGCTCGGCCCCAGCATCCTGCCCGCCGCGGAGGTGGAGGGGCGATGCGACGGCGAGGTGGTGATGGTCGCCGGCTGGCCCGTGGCGAGGCAGCACCCGCGGGGACGGAACGGGGCCGTGTTCGTTACCATCGAGGACGAGACCGGTGACGTCCAGCTCATCCTGTGGCCGCGGATCTTTGCCCTGTGCCGCGCCAAGCTTCGGAGCCGGGTAATCCAGGCCACCGGCCAGGTCTCGCGGTGGGACGGCACCACCAACATCGTCGTCTCAGGCATCGAGACCATCGATACCAGGGTCCCCATGCCGGCCGCCCACGACTGGCACTGAACCGCAGTCGGGATCATCGAAAGTGCGTGATCGTTGATAGACGATACGGTCAGTGAGTAACCTGCCCTAGGTGCGAATGGATCCCGAAGCATGTGCGGCCGTTACAGCCTGATAGCCAGCATAGCCGAGCTCGGAGAACGGTTCGGCTTCAACGGTGCTGACGCCGCTTACTCGCCCAGCTACAACGTAGCGCCCACCCAGGGCGTGCTCACGGTGGTGGCGGAGAATGAGGCGAGGCGCGCGGTGCGCATGCGATGGGGCCTGATCCCGTCGTGGGCCAGGGAGGCATCCATCGGGAGCCGCATGATCAACGCGCGGGCTGAAACGGTCGCCGAAAAGCCCAGCTTTCGCACGGCGCTCAGGCGGAGGCGATGCCTGGTCCTAGCCGACGGGTTCTACGAGTGGCGACGCACCAGCGCTGGCAAACGTCCCATGCGCATCACGAATGCGTCTGGAGAGCCATTCGCATTCGCGGGCCTGTGGGACACCTGGCGCGATCCGCAGGACGAAACCGTCACCTCCTGCACGATCATCACCACCCGGGCCAACGACCTGCTGCGTCCCATCCATGACCGAATGCCCGTGATCTTGCAACGGGATCAGGAGGACCTCTGGCTCGACCATGACGTCCGGGAACCTGACGCCCTTCACGAGGTGCTAATCCCTCATAGCCCCGGCGCCATGAAAGCCTACGAGGTCTCCACTCTCGTCAACTCTCCGGCCAATGATGGGCCGGAGCTAAGTGTTCCAGTGGATTCGCAGGCCTAATGTAGGCGTCCGTGTCCCCGAGTAGTAGATGCGGATGTAACGGCGAAAACTCCCCATATCATGCAGCATCCCTAAACTTCTCGAACCGCAGAGCAAGACGGTCACGATCCGGGTAATCCTTGGTGCGACCTGGAAGGTGAAGCCTCTCACCTTTGAGCTGCTTTAGCGCCTCAAGTATCGGGCCGTCGTGCTGATCGAGCAGACGGTCCGACACGTGCAGTCGATAGTCGGGATCGATGCCGATCAGGTGCGCATCAAACGCCGCGTGATGGATTTTGGAGAGCGGCAAGCCATTCTGCACGACAGGCTGTCCAAGCCGCTCGTCCTTATCGGAAATGATATGTGCGGCGTCGAGCAGTCGCTGTTCGGGTAATCCAGAGAGGGCACAGCGCCCGTTATATGCCGAGATAACAGCTTCGCGGAACGAGTCCTGATGTAGCCTCTGCTTAACGGCACGGAGCGCATAACGGCGCTCGGGGGCATTCTGAGGCGCCGCAAGTTCGTCCTGATCGGGGATTCCAAAGACGATCCGTGCCTTCAGCGAATCGCGATCCCAGCCCGAGATGAAGGTCGGGATCATAGCTCGGTAGCGCCCCGGGGCAACACCAAGGAAGTAGATCACCGGAATCTGTTTTTCGAAGGCCTCGCGCAGCCACCGGTTATCAGCTGCGTCCGGATCCTGTCCCATGAACGCATAGTCCACAGATTCGTCACTCTCATAAATTTGCCGGTGAACCTCCCTCTGGTCGTCGTACCAGACGCGCGCGCCAGGACGCGGAAATACAGTCTTGATCGAGAGCAGATACCGCATCTGTCGGGGTTTAAAGATCCCTCGCCGCAGATTGAAGAGCGGGATGCGCTCGCCATCAAGAATGAACCCGGCACTCAGTTCCTTCGACGTCAGGTGATTATGCAGTTCGCTCAGCCTACGAACATGCTCGAAGGCCGCCAGTCGCATCAGAGTGTCAAGATCGCCGGAACTCATTCCCTCTCAGCCCAAGAAGCTATTCTCGTTGTGCCAGCTCAAGGCAACCGGATCCGGATGTTGTCGGGTCTCCTGCGGCGCTCTTATGCGTCTGCCATGCAATGCGTAGTAATCCCGGCCGTTCTCGAAATCCTCTTTGATCCGTCGACTGACCTCAAAACGGAGGTCCGGGGTCACAGTCACGTAGCCCGTGTCGAATAGGCTGTGGATGTCGCGCCGCAGCAACAGACCATTCCGTGCCTCATGTGCACCGCCATCTGAATATGGACGAATATGGGCAGCCTCCAGCGCCGGCAGTGTCCGCTCCCGCGTTACGGCACAGCGTCGCTGATAGATGTCCGTCACCAGAACTCGGAACGCCCCTTGTCCCAACCGCGGGCGAATGAGGCGAGGCTCTCCGAACCGACTCGACTCTTCGCCCATGCTGGCAAGCTGCGGGCGGTTCAGCCGACTGCTCACCGTCTCCCACAGAGCTAAGCCCTCCGGTTCACTCGTGTTGTAGGTCTTGATCGATACGATATTCGGCGACCAGCTCGTCGGGACCGGAATCCAGTCCCGTTCCTCTAAGAAGAAAGGCTGAGTGAGGATACGGCAACCAATCGCGAAGTCGCTCCGGTCACTTGGATCCATCCGCCGGTAGCGTGCTATCCGTTCCCGCATATCCTGCGCGGAGTGAGCCCCATTAGCTTCTCCGAATGCCCTCCACGCTAGCGAACATGGCAGCACGTTCGCATAGGCGAATATACCTCCGCCGACAATAGCGTTGCGCGGCGCATGCAGCTTGAACAGGAACAACTCACCCGGTTGGAGGGCGCGAAAGTTCGTCGCCGACGGCGCCCAGAAATTGACCTCGCCAAGGCCTGGCTGATGGCGAAGCCTCTCGAACCAGTCGCTATCTGTGACAGCTATGACTAGGTTGATCCCCATGATCAACGGTTCTCCCCACCAATAATCTTGGGCAGTGTATGACAGTCTAGATAATGAAGGTTGCCTCGCAGTATTCTGCCGCCTTCGAAACTCTACTTTGACAGTCTCCAGCCTCTACCAGACACATGAGCCGCCGCTGTGAGTCCTTAGCGCTTCTAGTCCGCATCACTCCACCGCCCCTTCCCAGTACCTACAGGATCTTTTAGTTGAAGTCTGTCCTCAACAGTCTCATTGGGAAAGCCTGTAGGAATTCGGTTATAGGCGACCCAGACTTCGGTAGACTCTTCGTTATCAATGAATACGGAGAAGACAACGCTGGAGCTCCAAGATAGCGGTCGCAAACTGAACCGCTGCCTCTCGCTCGACCTGGAAGTCGGCGTGCGGAACCGCCGCATCCGTGCGTTTGCCGGGGTGCGTCCCGACACCGGCGAGTCCATGGTCTTCCCAGCGGTCCGTGGTCGCCTCTCTGCGGCGCTGGGCAGGCTGGATAGACTCGCCAGTGGAGCTAACTTCTTGCTCGGCCACAACCTGATCGCCTTCGATCTGCCCCACCTTCGGGCCGCCAACCACGGCCTGAGATTGCTAAGGCTGCCGGCGGTCGATACTCTCATGCTCAATCCCCTAGCCTTGTCGTTGTTCAGGGAAAATGTCCGGTCAACTGTTCAGCGAAATTGTCCATCGCCGTGGTTGTTGATGGTATCGGATAGGGCTGTGGCGGGCTTGACCCGTGTGTACATGGGCGGGCTCTCGGTCAGTGCGTACCTGCGGGCGGTTTCCCTGTGGATCCCCAGCTCCCTGGCGATCGCACGCAGCGACAGGCCGCGTGCCCTGGCCTCCTGAACCGCCTCCCACAGAGCCTTCTGGCGCGGGGTTGGCTTCCTCGATCCTGGAGCTGCACGCTTGCGTTTTCTCCGCGGGCTGGCTGCCTGTTCACTGTCTACATCGGTCTTCTCCAGGCATGCCAGTTCCTGGTGACCATGGCTGGAGCCGTTGACACGGCCGTCGGGGGTGGTGCGATTCCCCAGGACACGTAGAAACTCCGGACGTGGAGGCGCCTCCTGTGCCTCGATCAGGTGCCCCTGGTATTCAACCAGCAGTCGACCATCGGGACGCTCAAGGACTTCCACCTGAACTCCGGCGTAGCTGGTCCGTTCCATGCCGGGCAGCAGCTGCAGGGTGCGCCATCGGTGCCTGACCGTGTTGTCCCTTGCCACCTTGCGGTGGAACCTGAAACACAGAGCCTGCTCGACAGCGGCCGCTGACGGAGGTTTGCGGTAGGCCACCTCCGACTGCGCCGCCGGGACACCGAACTGCTCGTCGAACCTCGGCAGGTATCGGTGCAGGACCTCGTTGGCATGTTCCATGGTCTCGACCTTCGCCAGTCGCAGCTCGGTGACCAGTCTGTCCTGGAATGTCCCGGCCACACGCTCGACACGCCCCTTGGCCTGTGGCGACCGGGCGAAGATCTGTCTTATGCCCAACCGCTGCATGGCCCGGGCGAACTGCGTCGGTCCGGGCAGCTTCTGCCGAGGCGGTGCAGGGTTTTTGAAGACAGCGTGACGATCGCTGTAGAGCGCAAGGGGTACCCCGCGGCGCTCGATCATCCCCTCGATCAACAGCAGGTATCCCATCGCGTCCTCTTCCGGCCTGAACAATGCATAGGGCACCGTGCCGGTCGCATCGTCAACGGCCAATAGCAGCGCAAAGCGGGGGCCACGATCCTCCAACCACCGATGGTGGCTGCCGTCTACCTGCACCAGCATCCCCTCTTGGGGCATACGCTGACGCCTTACGCGGTGTTTGGGTGGACGGCGGCGGCGGGGGCTCTCAATTCCGGCGCTCAGGGCGATCCGCCTCACCGTCGAGCGGCTCAGGAATATACCCTCACGCTCCATGAGCAACTCGGAAAGGTGCGTGTGGTTCGTACCCGAATAGCGACTCGCCGCCAACTCCATCACCTCGGCAATCGCCGCCTCGGATGTGGCGTTGGCAGGTCTACGGCCTCGATTCCCGTGGACCAGTGCGGCGGCTCCTTCCTCCCGGTAGGCCGCCAGGATGCGCCTGACGTGGCGTTCGCTGATCCCCAGTACCTCTGCCGCCTGGCCAACCGGCAATTGGCCGACCAGCACGCTGTTCAGTACCTTCAGTCTCGTCTGTGCCTGCTGGCTCAATGTCACTCCTTGCATGGAATGACAATTTCGCTGAACAGTTAGCTACGGACATTTTCCCTGAACAACAACACTAGCCTTCCCTCGAAACCCGTACCACCATCTAGTAAAGCACTACCACGACGGACAGCTTAGCCGGGGGCAGATCAACGACCCCGAGCTCGATGCAAGGCTTACCCTGCAAGTCTTTGGTAATCAGCTCAAGGAACTGCGAAACGCGCAGGCCGATCTGCTGATCGCTTGGCACTGGCTGACGACAGGGAACGGCGCCGCCGGGTTCGATGCGGTGTTCACGGCTCTGCGACGCGCCCGGAGACCAACCGAAGCCGAGGCACACGAAGCCGTTTACCGACGGCTCGATGGCAACGCCTGCCAGACACACGTTCGGGAAGTCATCAACGATGCGAGCCGGCGTGGCTGGCCGCTCGCCTACACGCTGGCGTGGCTGTCAGTTGCCGGAGGCAGCTCGGTCATGCCTCCTTGGGTGCGGCACCAATTCCCTGAGGCGGGACGGTTGGTACGCAGGCTTCGCGACACCGCCTGCATCGATTCCGCCTGCGAATGGTGCCGGGAGCGCCACGACGCCCGAAAAGAACTCACCCGGTGGTTTGGCTTTGACGACTTCCGTTCCGAGCCGACACATGAGGGTGGGCGATCGATGCAGAAGGCCATCGTCGAGGCCGCAATGGCCGGAGAACATGCGCTGGCCATCCTCCCCACCGGAGGCGGGAAATCGCTCTGCTACCAGATCCCTGCCCTTTCGCGCTACGACAAGACGGGCGCGCTGACGGTGGTGATCTCTCCCCTAGTTGCACTAATGGCCGACCAAGTAAAGGGACTGGAGGCGCAGGGCATTGACTCGTGCGTGACCATCAACGGACTCCTTTCGATGCCTGAGCGGGCCGAAGCCCTGGACCGCGTCCGGCTAGGAGATGCCGGCATCCTCATCATCTCTCCTGAGCAGCTTCGCAGCGTTTCGGTCCGCGGCGTTCTGAGGCAGAGAGAGATAGGCGCATGGATCCTGGACGAGGCACACTGCCTGTCGAAGTGGGGACACGACTTCAGGCCCGACTACCAGTACATCGGACGCTTTATACGCGAGCGGGCGGAAGACGAACCGATTCCGCCGGTGCTGTGCCTGACGGCGACTGCCAAGCCCGCCGTCAGGGATGAGATTGTGGACTACTTTGACAGAAAGCTCGGCATAAGCCTGAGGCTCTTTGACGGCGGTGCCCGGCGCACCAACCTGGAGTTCGACATCGTGCGGACGTCCGGTGCCGAGAAGCACTCGCATATCCACGAGATCCTGGCAGCCGAATTGTCGGAACATGAGCAAGGTGGCGCCATCGTCTACTGTGCCACGCGTCGCCGAACCGAGGAGATCGCGGAATTTCTGCGGGCAAAGGGTGCCAGCGCGGATCATTTCCACGCCGGGCTACCGCCGGAGACAAAGAAGAACGTCCAAGACAGGTTCATCAGCGGCGAGTTGAGGGTAATCGTCGCCACCAACGCCTTCGGCATGGGAATCGACAAGCCCGACGTTCGGGTGGTGATCCACGCCGACATCCCCGGTTCGCTGGAGAACTACATGCAGGAGGCGGGCCGGGCCGGACGCGACCAGCAAAGGGCCCGCTGCGTCCTACTCTACGAGCCACAAGACATCGAACGCCAGTTCAGCATGTCGGCTCGTTCCCGGCTCACGCGGCGCGAGATCCATGGCGTCCTCAGGGCGCTCAGGAACCTGGACCGCAAGAGGCGCCTTAACGGCGATGTGGTCGCGACGCCCGGCGAGATTCTCGGCGAGGACGAAGACCACGAGTTCGAGCGCGATTCTACGACCGACGACACCAGGGTGAGGACCGCGGTGGCCTGGCTGGAGGATGCGGAGCTCTTGACCCGAGAGGAGAACCGGGTGCAGGTCTTTCCATCATCTCTTCTCGTCGAGTCGATCGAGGAGGCCGAAAGAAGACTCCGCAGGGCTCGCATCGCTGATGAATACCGCAGCCAGCTCGTGACCATATGCCGGGCACTGATGGCTGCGGATCCGGACGATGGCATCTCCACGGACGAGCTGATGGCCGAGGCGGGTCTGACCCCGGAGGGGGTGCGGGCCGCGCTGTACGACCTGGAGCGCGTCCGTATAGCAAGCAACGATACGGCGATCACGGCCTTCGTGCACAGGGGCGTTAAGCGTGCATCCCGCGAGCGTTTCAAGCAGGCAGCCGCGCTGGAGCGAGCGCTGATCGATCTGCTGCGCGAGCTGGCGCCCGATATGGAAAAGGGGGACTCCTCCCCGCTGCATCTGCGCCTGGCTACCCAGAAGCTGAAGGACGATGGCCTCTGCTACGCGCTGCCCGAGCGGCTTCGCAGGATCGTCCGGAGCATCGCCTCCGACGGTCGGGGCGAGGGCGGAGGAGGTGGCAGCCTCGGGGTGAGGGGGCGCGACCGGGAGACGATGCAGATCACGCTTCAGCGGGAATGGAATGCTCTCGAAAAGACCGCAGAGCTACGCCGCGCGGCAGCATCACGGTTGCTGGACCATCTATTAGCATGCCTTCCGCCGAATGTCCGCGGGACGGACCTGCTGGCCGAGACGACCATGGGCAAGCTGCTCACCGCGATCAGGTCCGACATGACCCTGGCGAGTGAGGTCCGGGCCCCGGACAGGCTGATGACCCGGACTATGCTGTGGCTCCACGAGCAGGAGGTCATTCGGCTAAACAGGGGCCTGACGGTGTTTCGGCCGGCCATGACACTCCGGCTGAGGCCCGAAAGACGCGGCTTTGCCAGCACCGACTTCGCGTCCCTAAAGCTCCACTACGACGAGCAGATCCTTCAGATACACGTGATGGCGCAGTACGTTGAGCAGGGCCTGGGAGCCACTGCCGATGCGCTGAGGCTGGCAATGGACTACTTCAGCCTCACAGGGGAGGAGTTCCTGCGTCGCTGGCTGCCCGGACGAGATAAGGAGATCTCGCGCCAGACGACGCCAGAATCGTGGAGGATGATCGTCGAGAGCCTGAACAATCCGGCCCAGCGACGGATCGTCGCAGATGACCGCGAGCAGACGAACGTGCTGGTGCTCGCAGGCCCCGGTTCTGGAAAGACGCGCGTGCTGGTCCATAGAATCGCGTATCTGGTGCGGGCCAGACGCGAGAATCCCCGCGGCATTCTGGCTCTGGCCTACAATCGGCACGCGGCGGTCGAGATACGCAGGCGCCTGGCGGATCTCATAGGTGGTGACGCCCGCGGAGTGATGGTGTTGACCTGCCACGGTCTTGCCATGCGGCTGGTCGGTGCCAGCTTCTCCGGACACGCGAATCGCCTGGACGACTCCGACTTTCGGGAGATTCTCCGGCAGGCGGTTGCGCTCTTGCGTGGCGAAGGCTTGCCGTCCGACGAGGCCGATGAATACAGGTCGCGGCTGCTGGCGGGCTTTCGCTGGATACTGGTCGACGAGTACCAGGACATCGGTGCCGACCAGTACGAACTGATCTCCGCTCTTGCGGGGAGAACCCTGCCTGACGAGGATGATAGGCTCAGCCTCCTTGCCGTGGGGGACGACGATCAGAACATCTACGCCTTTAACGGGGCGTCGGTGAAGTTCATCCGCCGGTTCGAACAGGACTACGGCGCGAAGCCCTCCTACCTGACCGACAACTACCGCTCAACCGGCCACATCATAGAGGCGGCCAACGCGGTGATCGAACCGGCCCGTCATCGCATGAAGATGGGCCGCCCAATTCACGTCGATCGTGCTCGTGAGAAGAGCCCGCCGGGCGGCTCGTGGGCTGAGCGAGACCCGGTCGCCCGCGGTCGTGTCCAAATCCTTAGGGCTGGCGACAGCCCCATCTCCCAGGCGCAGGTTGTCGTCGCCGAACTCAGGCGGTTGGCCGGTCTAGTTCCCGACTGGGACTGGTCCGGGTGCGCAGTGCTGGCACGCGAATGGGCCTACCTAGACCCCTTACGCAGTCTCTGCGAGCTGGAAGAGATTCCAGTACAGATGGGAAACGAAGAAACATCGGTCGTCTGGCATTTGAGAGAAACCCAAGCTCTCGTAAGGTGGCTCCGAGAGAGAGACTCCCATCTCGTAATGAATACGGACGTGGACGAATGGCTGGCCAGTCAGCCCGAGGGCCCTTGGATTGAGCTGCTGAGCGAGGCGATCACCGAGTACGGCCTGGAAACCGGCGGTGTTGAGACACCTGTGGATCACTTCATCGAGTTCCTGGCCGAATGGGGACGAGAGGTGCGAAGGCGTCAACGCGGTCTGATGCTCACCACCGCCCATAGCGCAAAGGGCCTAGAGTTCGACCACGTGGCCGTGCTGGACGGAGGCTGGGACCGAGTTGGACGCGGAGAGGATTCGGACGCAACCCGGCGGCTCTACTATGTCGCCATGACCCGAGCGCGCCAAACCCTCGCGCTCACACGACTGCCGGGACCACACCCCATGCAAGACGCTCTGCTAGACGTCCCTTTGGTGCTGCACCGCGATGCGCCCGCCGACCTACCATCGCCGGGACTTGAGCTCACCCGTTGCTATCGTCGGCTCGGCCTGAAAGACATCTTCCTGAGCTTTGCCGGGTACAGGAATGCCGGCGATCCTGTCCACAAAGCGATTGCCGCGCTATCGCCGGGCGACCGACTTCGGGTCCGATTCGAGTCGGACCGGCGGGATCTTCTAGATCGCGACGGGACGGTAGTGGGGAAGCTCGCCGGCAGTTACGAGGCCCTCGGCGACATGCGTTGCGTGTTCGCCTCGGTCCAGGCCATCGCTACTTGGGACAGAGAGCGTTCGGAGCCACAGTACCGAGAACGCCTCAAGTGCGACAGGTGGGAAGTGGTAATCCCGGAGTTGGTTTTCGAGCCGCACCAATGATCATGTCTGTGGATCCCTGAGCCAAGAAGCAGGAACTTCACCAGACGAGGTGCATTAGCGGTGTCTGTATTATCTGTATTAGCAGAGACCGCCGAATACCCCTTCAAACTGGGATTCACTGTGATTCTGTAGTCTGAACGACGCCTGTAAGTTCTGGCCAGACCCAAACACATTCCCACTCCCTGAGTTGGCAAGGCGCCAACCTACAGGGAGCATCGGGATTTTAGCTGTCGAGAGTCAAATTCTATCGACTCACATTCTGTCGTCGATTTCTTCGATCGGACTGTAGGGAATCTATAGACGGAGCCAACGGGCAGACTCGAACCGCCGACCTGCTGTTTACGAAAAGCTGCTGATGCCGTTTCACATCGTTGCCGATCATTTGCCACAAATTACTCTTTATCACTGTATACAGCCCTTAAGAGCTTGTCCTCTATTTCCGACGACTGCGCTACAATGTCTATGAATTCTGGCGAAAGTGTTGACTAATTGTTGACTAATTCCTGATTAGCTGAATTCATGAATGGCCAATACGTGCTCACAGAACGCACAATCAGGGACGCTAAACCCCAAGTCCGGCAATACATGATTTGGGATCCCAAACTAAAGGGTTTCGGGGTCAAAGTATCCAAGACGGTCAAGTCTTACGTCGTCGACTACCGAGTGGACGGCTATCAACGTCGCGCCACCATTGGGAGGGTGGGCGAAGTCAGCTTGAGGGAGGCTCGGGTAAGGGCTGCCGACCTCATGGACTCAATACGCCACCAAGCCCGGGACCCCTTGGCCGAGCGTCAGGAACGCCGGGAAGCACCCACAGTGGCCGAGGGGTTGGATCGGTTCTTCAATGAGTTTGTACCCCACCGCGTGCAAATGGGCCGTATGGCTCCAAGGACGGTGTCGCTGTATCGCCGTATGAGCAAGGCCATATACAAGCGGCTCGGTAGGCGCCGGATAGTGGACGTTAGGCGTAAGGACGTTCAGGCCATGGTGCGGAATATGGCGCCAATGAGTGCCAACCGCACCCTAGACTTCACGCGGCGCGTGTTCAATGAATTTGAGAAATGGGAATGGCGAGCCCGTCACACCAACCCCGTCTTCGGGATCGAGCGGGCGAGAGAAGTGCCTAGAGACCGCACGTTGGCACCGTCCGAGATGGCAGCCCTGGCCGAGGCATTGGACGATGCCTCCAGCACTCGCCCAGCCGCAGCTGCGGCCGTCCGGCTTTGCGCGGTGACCGGCCTGAGGGTCTCAGAGGTGCTATCCCTTCGCTGGGAGGATCTGGACTTCGAGACAGGGCTATTCACGCTGCGACATACTAAGACAGGAAGACGGCAACATCACTTGAGCCAGCCGGCCACAGAAATCATTAAGGGCCAGCCCAAGGTCAACGCTTGGATATTCACGACCGGGCGTGATGCCCCCATCACATACCGGTACATATGCGAGACGTTCCGCCAAGTCGCCGATGTCGCCGGTCTCAAAGACGTACGGCTTCACGATCTGCGCCGCACATTCATGACGGCTGCAGCCGCAGCCGGGCTAGGCACGCACGCCCTCAGGGACCTGCTTGGTCACCGTACGACCGCGATGGCCGACCGTTACGTCCGGACCGTGGGCGCGCCTGTAGCAGAGGCTAGAGAACAGATAGGCCAGATGGTCGCCGCCGCCATGGCCGGAAAGCAAAGCCACGTTTGAACTTTGCCCCTGCTCAGCCACTATGTCCGGGCAAGATTCGCGGGAGCGGACACGAAACGTAAGTGCAGCCCAGAAAAGGCGATGCGGTGGACCCTTATAAGGGTTAAGTATGGTTCAAATCTATTTCGAGTCCCATCAGGTGGACGATGGCCAGAATGCAATAGCGAAGAAAAACTGCGCTACCTGTCGCAATTGGAACTTAGCGACTAGGAATAAATCTCAAGGCCTGGCTGGCGAGCCGCCGGCAGTGTCAGTCGAAATACCATGGACCGTTGCTAAGGCTCGAGTCGTTACGGTGCTTAAAGGCGGAATATGGTTTGAATCCCCTCTTGTGGAGCGTGCCCACCGCTCCTTCCTGTCTCTACCAACCTGCTCATACTGGACGACCTCAGCCTGCACCGGCTCACTGGCCAGCAGTCCGCCACGCCGTACGAGCTGACTGACCCCGGATGGACCAATTGGGCCCGAGTTCACGGTTGAGAGTAGCATCTTCGCGATGTGGTAGAGCCATATATGTGGTCCTTGAGCCAGGCACCCAAACTGGTAGTGCCGGTCGGTAACTCGCGGGGCGTCAGCCGCCCGGTCAGGGCGAGGCCCACCAACGACGGAGTATTGGAGCAGCCACCCCGTGGAAGCTCATTGAAGAGGCCACCACACAGATCAAGTCTTTGATCGGGCACGTGTAAGACCCGGTAGCCACCGACGCAACCACCAAGGCCCATTTCTCTTGAGTGGTTGTTGGTGGTCTACCTATACGGTCCGGATCATACCGGAACAAGTTGTAGTGACCGGCGATCACAGGAGGAGTCGCAGCAAAGATAACGAGGGCCAATCCAAATAGCCATACCGCCCAGCGCAGGGAAACGTCTCCAACGAGTGGCGCGACGAAAACACCTCCGATAAGGATGATCATAGAAACGTAAATCATACGGTCCGCCCATGGAATCCAGGTTCTCCATCGCCTTTTTTGGACGTAGAGTTCACGATTCATTCGCCAAGCTAAGGCCGCCATCTGAAAGCCGAGCACAACGGCTGCCACAGTCCACAAATGGAAAATGGTTACGTCGTCGCCAAGATTGATCACGTCATCATCTCAGACAGGCGAGCCACGTAGGCGTTACGCTTCACAGGCGGAGCTCCACCACGTTCAGCGGCTGAATCTTCGGCGCGCCCAGAGTCCAGCATCTCCTCAACGAGTTCGAAGATTCCATGGAAACGCTCAAAGTCTTGAAATCAATCTACGTGCAAGTATGGAGCTACATCGTCGATTGTCATCGATCTGCGTTCCACGTCTATGTGAATCTCCAGTTCGTATTTCACGGGCTCCGGAAGATTATCGCCTCTGAGATCACCTCGCAGACTTGTAATGCATGGACGGGTTGACCCAACAAAGAAGACGGTGTTTGTCCAGACTTCATCGCGCGGGCGCACGTCCCCGAAGTCAACAACGATTCGCCAACTGTCCTCAAACTCTCTGACGGCTGAACTCGGTTCGTCGTCACTATGCGGGGCAAAAACCGGGATGGGTGTAGATAGAAGATTGCGATTGCGGGAGGGCAGGTCGTCTACCCACTCTCGAATGACCAAGCCGTCCAACTTGGCTATACGACCAGTAAATCGAATGCGTCTACCGACGGTATTGCTCTCGTTCCGAAGCCGGAATCCAAGGGGAGTCAGAAGGCTCCTCTCAGCTGCGCAAGCTATGATGTCCTGAGAATAGTCTGGGTTGGCGAATGGATCGACCCCCATTCTATAGGTACGCCTAGGTGCAAAAGTATCCGAGGGGAGCAGTGGTTCTAGGACCATCGAGAGGGTAGCATAAGGTGATGGAAGGGTTTTGTTGCTGTCGAGTTCAGCCCATTCGAGAAGAAACTGCGGGCTGCCACCAAGGACTTGTTCGGCACCCATCCTTGCAACCTCGTCTGGAGTGGCAACCCTAGTTGAACTACCATCCCTCACGAAGACCTCATTCTCGGGTAAACCGCCAAACCGTCTCGTAAGAAAAAATGGCCGTTCTTGCATCGGTATCTGAATAACGCCAATTTCAAGGCCTTCTATGTGAATTGGTAGATATGAGAACTCGACGGCTTTCTGAGTCTTCCCATTGACGAACTGATGGAGGTTGCCATCGTCCAGGTGGTTTTCTACTCCAATGATCTCGTTGCGTCTCCCTTTGATCTCCTTCACTCCTATCAATATGTAGGCTGTGGTTAGTCGCCAGGAATTTGCCAGAGCTAGTATGTCCTTTAGCAATTCCGCCTTCGTTCCGACATCAGCATTGTCAAAGAGGTATTGCTCCTGCTTGAAATCCAACGCAGGCCCTTCCTCTTGATGGAGCAGATTCTCAACGAGTCTTGAATCAATCGTCATCAACACACTTCTCGCAACAGCTCATGATCCGCCTTGAGCTTCAGGCAACCGACCATCCCTCTGACAGGACCTCCGCCTGTTCCAGCACAGTTTGCGTTGCCTTCTCCTGCTTGTCCGGCGGGTAGCCGTACTTGCGCAGGATGCGACGGACCAACCGGCGAAGGTTTGCGCGAACGTTCTCACGCAACGTCCAGTCGATGGTGACGTTGTTACGCACAGTATCGACAAGTTGGCGAGCGATGTCCCGGAGCGTCTCGTCTCCAAGCACCTGCACAGCGCTGTCATTAGTTTCCAGCGCGTCGTAGAAGGCCAGTTCGTCCTCGGACAGTCCCAGTTGCTCGCCGCGAGCGTTTGCTTCCCTCATGTCCTTCGCAAGCTCGATCAACTCCTCTATGACCTGCGCCGCCTCAATCGCCCGATTCTGGTAGCGGCGCATCGTATGCTCCAGCATCTCGGCGAAAGAACGAGCCTGAACGACGTTCTTACGCCTCCGCGTAGACACCTCGCCGCTGAGCAGCTTCTGTAGCAACTCCACAGCCAGGTTGCGATGCGGCATTTCTTGAACCTCGGCCAGGAATTCATCGGAGAGCACCGAGATATCCGGCTTGTCCAGACCCGCAGCGGCAAAGATGTCCATCACGCCCTCTGACGCCACCGCTTGAGAGACTATCTGACGCACAGCAAGGTCCAACTCCTCCCCGGGCCGCGCGTCTGAGACGGCCCGCTTGGACAGGGCCGCTCGCACCGTCTGGAAGAACCCCACGTCGTCGCGGATGCGCATTGTCTCCGGATGGGGCACGGCCAGCGCGAACGCCTGCGACAGTTCTCGCACGGCTTTCAGGTAGCGATCCTTGCCATCCTCTTGGGCCAGCACGCGCTCTTGAGCGGCTGGCAGCAGACTCAAGCGTTCCTGCGGGGTGCCTGTAGTCCATTTGGACCAGTCAAAGCCGTGGAGAAGAGCACAGCAGACCTCGTGCTTCTCCAGCATGACGGCAACCGCCTCTTCCTGGTCCAGCGCCGTTTGCCCCTCGCCACCACTTTCCGTGTATGTGGCTAGAGCCTTCTTCAGGTCCAGGGCCAGCCCCAGGTAGTCGACGACCAGGCCGCCCGGCTTGTCCTTGAACACCCGGTTCACCCGGGCGATGGCCTGCATGAGACCGTGGCCGCGCATCGGCTTGTCCACATACATGGTGTGCAGGCTGGGTGCGTCGAAGCCAGTCAGCCACATATCCCTCACCAGCACTACGTTCAGCGGATCGTGAGGATCACGGAATCGTTGAGCCAACTCCTCGCGCCGAGCCTTGTTTCTGATGTGCGGCTGCCACGCCACGGGATCAGCGGCCGAGCCGGTCATCACCACCTTCATGGCGCCTTTGTCGTCGTCGTCGTTGTGCCAGTCGGGGCGTAGGTGCACCAGCTCCTTGTAGAGGTCGATGCAGATGCGGCGGCTCATGCAGACGACCATCGCCTTGCCATCGAGCGCCTCCAGCCGATGCCCAAAATGGGCAGCAATGTCCTCTGCAATCTGCTTCACCCGATTCTCCGAGCCAACAACTGCCTCCAGCTGCGCCCACTTGGTCTTAAGCCTCTCTTTGCGCTCCACCTCCTCGCCCTCGGTAGCTTCCTCGAATTCCGGGTCTATCTTGGGTCTTTCGTCTTCGTCCAGGGCGAGCTTGGCAAGCCGGCTCTCGTAGTAGATCGGCACCGTGGCACCATCATCCACTGAACGCTGGATGTCATAGATGCTGATGTAGTCGCCGAACACGGCGCGGGTGTTGGCGTCCTGAAGCTCGATGGGCGTACCCGTGAAGCCGACAAATGATGCGTTGGGCAGTGCGTCTCGCATGTGCTTGGCGTAACCGTCGATGAAGTCGTACTGACTACGGTGTGCCTCGTCGGCGATGACGACGACATTGCGCCTCTCCGAGAGAGTGGGATGAGTGTCCCCTTTTTCTTCGGGGAAGAACTTCTGGATGGTGGTGAAGACCACTCCCCCGGCGTTAACCGACAACTTGCTCCGAAGGTCGGCGCGGCTCTCCACCTGGGTCGGAGGCTGACGCAGGAGTTCCTGGCAGCGGGAGAAGGTGCCGAAGAGCTGGCCGTCAAGGTCATTGCGGTCGGTGAGGACGACGACCGTCGGGTTTTCCATCTCCGGTTCACGGATGACTGCTCCAGTGTAGAAGGCCATGGTGAGGCTCTTTCCCGACCCTTGGGTGTGCCAGACCACTCCGATGCGGCGGTCGCCCGGCTCCCCGCCAGACTTTCTGCCCCTTCCGTAGTGCCCTGCTTCCCCGGCAATCCACGACTCGGCGCGTTGCAGTTTCGCTGACCGCAGCGTCTCGCCAACGGCAACCCGGACGGCGTGGAACTGGTGATAGCCCGCTGTCTTTTTGACCAGCGCGCCGCTGCCGTCGTCTTCAAATACGATGAAATCGCGTACCAGCGCCAGGAAGCGGCCCGGTTCAAAGGCACCCTCCAGCATCACCTGTAGCTCGGTCATATTCGGAGCGGCCAGCGTTTCTCCGGTGACGGTACGCCAGGGCTTGAACCACTCCCGTCCCGCCGTCACCGTACCTGTCCGGGCCTCTGTACCATCGGAGACTACCAGCGCCTCGTTCATGGAAAACAAGGTCGGCAGCTCGGCCTTATACGTCTGAAGCTGTTGCCATGCCGCCCAGATGGTGGCGTCCTCGTCGGCGGGGTTCTTCAGCTCGATTATGCCCAGGGGCAGACCGTTAACGAACAACACGATGTCTGGCCTGCGGGTGTTCCGGCCCTCAGATACGGTGAACTGGTTGACGGCCAGCCAGTCATTGTTGGCGGAGTTATCTAAGTCTAGGACCCGGACCTGGTCTCCGCTCACCCGCCCATCAGAGTCCCGATACTCGATATCCACACCACTGACCAGCATCCGGTGGAAGGCACGATTGCGCACTTCCAGGGTCGAGCCTTGAGGCCGGGTCAGCTTGCGGAAGGCATCTTCCAGCGCCGATACAGGCAGCGCAGGGTTGAATTTGGCCTCGGCGTCCCGCAACCTTCGCTCCAACACAACCTGCCCGTAATCGTCACGCTCGGCGTTGGGCGTATCTGGAGCGATGTCCGGGCCTTGAGCGACAGCCCAGCCGAGGCCCGACAGCCAGTCGAGGGCAGCCCGCTCAACATCGGCTTCGGTGAGTGTGGTCACGTGGTGCCCTGTACCTCACCGACTGTGGGTTCTGGATCTGTCAACCCCAGTGCTTCTTCCATTAGGTCAAAGATAAGTTGAAAACGCCGAAAATCTTCCGGCGTGCCATTCTCGCAAAGCCAGTCGCACAAGTTCGTCTTCTCGCCGTCGTTGATTGACCACTTTTCAGGGATCGTGATTAACTGCCCATCTTCATTAGTGCCACCGTGTTCATCCTCGGTGCTGAAGAACGCAGGGTTGTGCCGGCGAGCCTTTTCTAGTGTGGATTTGCTGAACAGGTTCTCAATTCCCTTCTTTATCGGTTGCTGATACTGCAGTGGAATGCTGCGCTGCAATAACTTACCCTTCCTGTCGGGAGCCTTACCCGTATCGCAGTCGAACAAGAGCATTACCTGGTGGGGCAACATCTCAGTTAGCGGTAGTAAAGAGTCCTTCCATAGCTTAGCCATGTTGCCCTTCCCGCCGCCATCTCTCAATTCAAGGCGTTCTAGCACTTCTTCCTTAGTGAGCAATTTCGCAGCCTTCTCTATGTACAGCTGGTCAGTTGCACCCTCCACAAAAACTATTGGCCTCTGCGCTCCTGCAATGGCGGCACGCATGTCGCTCGAAAATCTAGCAGTTTCAGTTAACGCACGATAAGCAGACCCGAACTCACTGAATTCTTCAGGATTAATTCGTCGTCCTTCGGGCAGCCGGTACACATCAAAGCCGTCTTTTCCTAGGATCCTTTGCATCCCTAAGACAAAGAGCGGCGAGTGAGTTGTGACCACGAATTGAACGTTTGGGAACATCTGAATTAGCTCAGGAAGCACTTCATGCTGATGAACCGCGTGTAGGTGCAAGTCAATCTCATCCACCACCACGATGCCTCGAATCTCTGTAGCTTGTGAAAAAGGAGTGCCACACAGATCAAAGTCCCGCAGAATCGACAAAAACAGATTTAGCAGAGAAGTCTCCCCGCTAGACAACTGAAACACATTGGGCACTAAGCGCTTCACGTCTGCTCCCGCTTCAGACATGATGGAAACAACCCTATTGTCTCGCCTGCCTATCCCAAACCGAATATCTGGACTCCGCATTATCGTTCGAACAATTTGAAGCGCGGTCTCGTAGGCGGCAGTCGCGCTGCCAACGTATCCCAAGATCACCGGAAGGGGTACAGACCTGCTGCTGCTTGTGACAGGAAATTCGAGGTTTCGCGTTTGAAGTTCTAAGACGGCCCTATCGTAAAGAAAATCCAACAAACGGTTCTGGTTATCGTTGAGTGGTGCGTAGTTAATCACTCTACGCTCCGTTTTGCCATCGATATGTCTCAGATCCATGTACTGAGCCTGGGCTTTCAAGTTCTCTTCGTTCAACCAAGCCGGTTCTTCAAAGCGGTTGGCAGGAAAATATAAGACACATCTTCTTGAAAAGATGTCCCCGACTTTGCTTTTTTGGCCCAAAATGGCACTCAAGTCAAAGTGGTCGGCCTGATCCGACATCATTTTATTCCACGCATCTTGGACGCCAGTTGCGTCAGCTCCAGTGGGTATGGACTCATACTCACGTTTGAGCTTTTGTGAACGCATCTCCGTTACGAACAGACCTTCCTCGAATTCAACTGTTGAAAAATAGTAATCGCTCTCTAACCTGATATAAGAGCTGCTCCTAAGTTTGTACACTTTGCCCGACTCCACTTCAGGCGAATCGGGAAAAGCGACCCCCTTAGCTGCGATGAGTCCGTTTACAATATGAGATAGCAGGATGCTCTTCCCAGAGCCATTCTCACCAACCAGAACCACTGGTCTTGGAGTCTCACCTTCGAATGGAAACTCGAACTCGAGGTTGTCGATCGGTCCGTAATTGATTAGTTGTATTCGCTTTGCATACATCGACGTATTCTCAGTCTAGTCAAACTTCGACGCTCCCACCCAGCAAGGGGTCCAGTAGCGTGTCCCGCTGAACAGTCAGTGCGTGGGACTCGCGTTCATTTGAGACCATGCGCTTATGGATAATGCGAGCGAGTCTGTCGAAAACCGTCATCACTTCTTCTGCCGGCACCACCAAGGGGATGCGCCGGAAGTTGCTCTTACTTATTTCCAAGAACGTCGAACCGTTGGCGTGGTTGACTATCTCGTCGTGAAACACCCCGCACCAATGAAGCATGAACAAGTTTGAGGTCCCTTTGCGCGGCGGCATGGCAATGAACCCCTGATTGATGGCGACCGGCTCCTCGCTGATAGCAGCGTAGCCAATTGGGGCTCTCGAAGACAGAAGCAATGTCCCCGCTGCAAGGAGCCCCGAACCTATCTTGCTCAAGCCCGCGTCCGTGACCTTCCGCTCAGTATCCAAAAGCACAGGTGAGGACAAGCCAGCAAGATCCCTTGGAGTAGCCCAGTGGTGTTTACCCTCTTCCCAGTACCCGGCTACTTTGGTGCTTGGGGTAGTACCACCTACTACCTCCACCACCTCTCCTAGCGTCTTCACAGTCCACCCCTCGGGTATCTCCCCAAGTTCCGAGTCCACTAGACGGTCGGGAAAGAGATCGTAGAGATTGGCGGGAAGACCGGGGAGGGACTCGACACAACGCCAGCGGCCCTCCATCTTCGCGCGCAATGGCTCGAAGTCGACAAACCAGGACTTGAACAAAGTACGCGTAATCGCCTCCAGCGTCTCGTTCATCCGGCGGTTCAGCTCGATCTTGTCGTCCAGCGTACCGAGAACGTGGGCGATGGACCGCTGCTCTTCGATATTTCTTGGCAGCTCAATTGGAAAGCTCCCAAGCTCGGTAAGAAGGATCCTATCTACCGTGCTCCCTTGAACAGCTCTGGATCGGAGGGTTTCTTGAAATCTCGGTCCCAGGTATGCGTAGAGCAGGAAGCGTGAATCAACCGATTCCGGCCGGGGGCGCAGCAAACCCATACGGCGACCAAGACAACACCTCAGTCCGTCTGGAATTGCAGCGGCCTCGCCCAGTCTGGTTTCATACGAAAACACAATGTCACCAGGAATAGGGGTTACTCGCCTAGTCCAAGTCAGGTAGTCGTGCTCCGAAAGATGCTCCGCATTTGAGAGATCGATTCGACCGCCAATAAGATTGGAAATCCCGAGAAACACCGGCCCACTACCCGTCTTTTGCGGCGTTGCATGGGGACCATCGTAAATCTCTGCGATTTCTCCGAGGGGCACCTCTCGCCACCCATCTGACGCTTTCTGCTTTTCCCGCCGCCCTGTTCCAACTCCGTCTAAGACCAGAGGGGCTTTCTGTGGCTCCACTATCTGTCCGAAAGAATCACTTATTCGGTTCAAGTCCACGACATCAACTGTGTAGGGAAGCGCAGAATCTCTAAACGCATCCTTCAGAACTCCCGGCAACTTGTGGCTGAGCCTGCTTCACACTCCAAGGCGAGTTTCAGGTCTGAGGAGTCCTTCCTGGTCCAACTGGCGCGGCTCCCGAACACCCAGACCTGTGACATCCACAGGTAAATGCTCGCGCAGGTTGCCCTGCACGATTTCCAAGTGGTCGGGCCTGATGTCCACCGCTCTAGTCATTGGCTCGCCCCGCCCACAAGGGCATCAACCTCATGGATGAGGGTTGGAAGACTGGTCTCAACAACGTCCCAAACCAGTCGGTCGTCCACGTCGGCGTATCCGTGGATCAGTACGTTGCGGGAGGCGATAAAGCGTCGATAATCGCTGATTTGATCAGCCACCGGTTCATCGGTTCTGGCAAGCTTTGTCATCGCCTCGCCGACGACCTCAAATTGCCGCTCCACGGCCGACCTCAGCATAGCGTCGCTTCCCTAGTCCGCAAACGTCTTTCCCTCGGTGAACTCTCTAAGCAGACCGGCGGCGCGCTGGATGTCGTGAATGTACTTCCGAGCTTCAAGCCTCATATATGGGAGCCCTCGTCTTCTCTACCGACTGTAGGAAGTAGGGATTCTTGATGGCGGACGCCACCACGAGGTCCACGGGCCTCCCGAAGAGTATGCCAAGAGCTTCCAGCAGCCCGAAATAAGCGTCCGCATAGGCGTTCATAGCCGCCGGTTGAAATTCGACAAGGAAGTCGAGGTCGCTCTCACCCGGTTCGTACAGACCCGTTGAGGCCGATCCGAACAGGTCAAGCCGCCGAACGCCGTAGATGAGACAGAGACGTTTCAGGTCGTCCGCTCGCTCCTCGACCGCTGGGATCATTTGGTGTCCTCCCAGTTGGCGCCAAAGCCCAGTCGCGCCAGGTTCGCCTCGATCTCCGCGTCCAGCCTCTGCGCCTCGGCCTGCTGCTCCCGCCACTGGGCGGAGAGACGGGCCATCTTCTCCTCGAAGGGTTCGCCGTCCTCCTCTCGCGGAGCCGCGCCGACGTAACGGCCGGGGGTGAGGATATGGCCGTGCTTGCGAATCTCGTGCATCGTCGCGCCCTTGCAGAACCCCGGGACGTCCTCGTATTCGCTAGCGTGCCTCCTGCCACGCCATGCGTGATACGTGTCGACGACGCGGGCAATGTCCTCCTGGGACAAGTCCCGACGCGTGCGGTCGAGCAAATGCCCCAGCTTACGGGCGTCGATGAAGAGTGTTTCGCCCGGACGATCTCCTTCCTGCCGCCCCCGGCGCAGGAACCAGAGGCAGACGGGTATCTGGGTGGAGCGGAAGAGCTGGCCCGGCAGGGCGATAATGCAGTCCACTAGGCCGGCCTCGATGATGCTCTTGCGTATCTCACCCTCGCCGGACTGGTTCGACGACATTGAACCGTTGGCAAGGACGAACCCCGCGATGCCTCTCGGAGCAAGGTGATACAGGAAGTGCTGCACCCAGGCGAAGTTGGCGTTGCCCACCGGCGGCACGCCGTATGCCCACCGCTTGTCGTCACGTAGCCTTTCGCCGCCCCAATCCGAGACGTTGAAAGGCGGATTGGCGAGGATGTAATCGGCCCGCAGGTCCGGGTGCCGATCGTTGTGGAAGCTGTCTCCATGCTCGATCTGGCCTTCGATACCCCGAATTGCCAGATTCATCCTGGCCATGCGCCATGTCGTGTAGTTGGACTCCTGCCCGTAGATGGAGATGTCGGCCTTGGCTTTACCAGCGTTGCTGTTGCCGCTGGCGTGGGCGCCGATGAACTCCACCGACTGGACGAACATGCCGGAGGAGCCGCAGCAGGGGTCGTACACCCGGCCCTGATAGGGCTCCAACATCTCCACTAGGAGCCGCACGACCGAGCGCGGCGTGTAGAACTCACCGCCCTTCCTGCCCTCGGCCAGGGCGAACTGTTCCAGGAAGTACTCGTAGACGTTGCCAAGCACGTCCGTTGCGCGGGCCTCGGCGCCGCCGACCTTGATGTTGCTCACCATGTCGACCACCTGTCCCAAGCGGGTCTTGTCCAGGGCGGGCCGGGCGTAGTCCTTGGGCAGCACGTCCTTGAGCGCCGGGTTGTCCCGCTCGATGGCGATCATGGCGTCGTCGATCAGTCTCCCTATATTGGACTGGCGGGTCTGGTTCTTGAGGTACTGCCATCGGGCCTCGGGAGCCACCCAGAGAATATTTTCGGCGATGTATTCATCCCGGTCCTCTGCGGCGTCTTCACCCCATTCGGCGAGCACCTTGGCGTGGCGCTCCTCGAAGGCGTCGGAGATGTACTTCAGGAAGATGAGTCCGAGGACGACGTGCTTATACTCGGCGGCGTCCATGCTGCCCCGCAGCGCGTCGGCCATGCGCCAGTATTCAACCTCGTGGCTTGTATCCGCCGGTATGCTCTTTGACTTTCCTTTGCGGGACGTGGTCACCCCGCTCACCTCATTCGGTCACCGCCGGCTCTCGATTCGGCGACCTTCTTCCTAGCATTCTTGCCGTCTTGTCCATATCCATCTGGGTCCAGAGACTCCGGGGTCCCGCAGTATTCAACCGAAATCGAGGCGGACTCGGCCGTCTTGTCGTGGCCGAGTAGAACAGCATGCACATCTCAACTACGGCGCTTGTACACTACTGCGTCGATTCCGAGCAGGTCCTGTCCTCAACGCTTTGGCAGGAACGTCTTTCCGGTCCCCCAGAGCCCGTCGATGTTGATGACGAACGGTGCCTCCTTACATCGAAAGACGCTGGTAAGGCGATCCGCAATCTCCCTGCGGCCCAGCATGTCGTCGCGCCGCGGATCGTGGGCGTCTACCTCGGGCTCAATCACCTTGAACAAGGGAAGTGGCGGCGAAGTCTTGGAGTGGTCGGTCTGCTGAGTCAAGCCGCCGGGGAAGCGAGCGTGGCCTAGACGGTCTCGAGTTGCAGCGCCGGAACCTCGATCTCGACCAGGCGGAACGTGGTCGAGATCGTCGGAGCAGCATCACGGTATTCGGCCAGCGACCCTTCGTCGGTCTCGGTAAGGGCTTCACTGTGGTGGGCGATCGCGTCGTCGATGGTCATGGCGGGTTCCGGCACGGGATCCCCGTCTTCGATCAGGAGTTCGATGTGCACGGTGAGCGCTTTGCGGATCATTGCCAGCATCTCATCCCAGCTCTTGGCAGTACTGACACACCCTGGCACGTCCGGCGCGTAGGCTGCGTAGTTGCTTGAGGTCTGCTCTATGACGACTGCGTAGGTCAGTTTCACCGTGCGCTCCCGCGAAGACCTGCCTGTCTCTGAATATTGAGCCACGTACCCTTTGGTAAGTCGTCGCTCAAGTTTCCCGGAATCGTGACCTTACCCGGCTTTTCGTCGTGGCGAAACTGGCGATGGCTACCTCGCGTCCTGATATGGTACCAGCCGTCGCGCTCCACCATCCGGATGGCGTCCCTCACTTTCGGCACGGCTTACCCAGCCCTGCTCGCGCCAGATCGAGGGTTCAGCACCTTACCTCTAACCCGTGCCGAATCGGCCAGTAAATCGCCTCCCACCAGGACTTCGTCCCCTACGCTCTCGATGCTGTACATATTTCCCCACTTGATTCTCGCCAGTAAGCCAGTCCCAAAAGGCGGGACAGAAATCGAAACCGTAATGAAGATCCTTGGCACTGATGAATACGTTGGCATCCAGTAGGTAGGCCACTTAAGTTCCCATCTCTAAACTCTTGGCGACGCCTTCGAACGTCGATAGCTTCCGCAAGCCAAGCAGCCTGAACGACTCGGTGTATGAGGTTCTGCCCTCCAGGGTGCTAACGACGAGAGCACGAGCCAACCTCTTGCTGACTCGAGGCTCCATGTTTCTGATCGCATCCCCACCGCCGCGACTCTCCTGCAGGACCTGCAATCGGCCGGTCTCATCTTGGTACGCCGATAGGAATTCCTCTCGACTCAACTCGCCCAGATCATGGATGCGCCTTAGGACAAGGAGCGTGCTGACCTTGAATCGTTGGGCCAGTCGACCTGCTTCAGACTTAAGGTCCGCGCCGGGATCGAACTCATCTCGAACGACCTCGGCCGGCACCAGCAGCTCCGCCGCAACCCGGTTGCACCAGCGCTCCGTGGTGCCTTCTGGCATGGTCGTGGCCTGCGGGTTCGATACCCCGGACTCGCCCAGCCACAGGTGGGCGATCTCATGGGCCAACGTGAACATCTGGGCCGCCTTCGTGTCGGCACCGTTGACGAAGACCAGGGGCGCGAGCGCGTCGGAGAGCACGATGCTGCGAAACTCCTCAGGATCCAGCCTGCGACGGGTGTTGCTACCCACGACCCCGCTAACCATCAACAGGATGCCAAGGTCTTCCGCGCCTTCAATGAACTGGCGCAGCGCTTCGTTCCATGTAGCCAGCCCCTGACGCTGCTCAACGTCGAAGCCGAGAGCGCCTCGCAGGCGGGCTCCGGCAAGCGAGACATCAGCAGAAGTGTCCAGGCTTCCCACGAACTCCAGCGGCGATTTCTCCGAAGTGCGAGCCTCGTCCCGGTACCAATCCTGGCGCTGCTGACACAGGTAGAGCGTGTCCAGCAGAGCTGGGGAAGGCCGGCGAACCTCCACGTCTCCGATCGTTCGGAAATCACTTATCGGAAGTTCTACGACGGGAGGCTCCTTTAGGAACAGGTAGCCGAGCGGAGCGTATGTGGCCCGCGAGAAATCCTCCAACTGCTTGAGAGTAGGCAGCACCGAGCCTCGCTCCCACGCATCGAGCTTGGGGAATCGCTTCTGAAGGTAATGATGTCCCCTGCCCGACCGTTCACGCGCCCAGCGAAGGACCTTCGGCTCTACTCCAACCCGGTTCACGGTATCTCGCTTTCCACCGCAATTCCCGCGGCGTCAATCGCCGGGGCGGCCTTCCCACCAGACCCACCGTGCTCTGGGAGCGGCTCTCGTGGCTCTTCTAACCGCGCGCTGATCTTCAACAATTCTCATTCGATATGTACAGAGAAGGAGTCCTATTCCCATACGCACAGTAAAGGAACGCCATGAAGCTGCAATGGCTTCGCAAATGTGTCAACGGGCGCCAGCTCGATACCGTCCGGCAAAGCGTCGTCGGCTATCTCCGCCGCTAACCCCTACCACAAAACCGTCCCCAGCGTAATGGCCTGCAAGGGATTACCTTCCAGATTCGCAGCATTCAAAGTGGAATCTTGGACAACTGTATCCGGAGACGCGAACGCTGCAAAAGACAGAGCCTATGAACGCCCAGGCGATCGACCTGGTCCGCGGCTACTTGGACGCCTACGCATGGCGCCATGGCCAGCGGCGCACGGCCGAAAGGTTCGGCGTATCTCGCCACACGGTATGGCGCTTCCTCTACCGCGGCCACGCCGGGCGCCGACTGCCCCGCGCCGTGCTGGATTCTTTCGATGGAGATTTAGGAGCGCTCATATCCGCGACGTGGAAACTCAACGGTGCCGATCCAATCCTGGTTCTCGACCGTGACCGTCCCTACCTGCCGGGGCGGCTCAGGGACACGCTCACTCTGCTGTGCGCCACGCCCCTTGCTACGGTGAACGAACTATCGAGCATTGGGCGCGTCCCGAACTCGACCCTCCGAGTCCGGCTGGCCAGTCTCACCAAGTTGGGACTCGTCGACTCCGTCCAGCACCGACTGAGCATACTCGGGCCCCACGCGACCCGCCGATACTTCCCAACCAAGAAAGGAATCGTCGCCGCAGGCGCCGCAGCCGGTGGGCTGGAACGCCTGCTGGAGACACGCCCCGTTTCGCGCCAGTGGCTGAGGCTACTCGCCGAACGGCTCGACGCCGTCGCGGTGCTATACCACGCAGCCGCCATGGTCGCGGAGGCCGACCCGAGCGGTGATCCCGCGAGGGTGGACCACTACCGCCACGGACCCTACGACCTGCTGATCACCCTGTCGGGGAACCGCTCGATCGGCCTGATCCGCCATGGGCCCGCCCTGCCCAACGCCAACCTTCGCTATCGCCTCAGGATCAAGGAGCATCTGGGCTACTCCGAGGAGCCTCTAGTCACGCTGGTGCTGGCCCACTCCACCCAGGCCATGCGCAGGGCGATCCGCTCGCTCGGCGACCCGCTGGAACACGGAACGACGCTGGTGGCCTGCGAGCGAGAGCTACTGACCGGGGGCGCCGGCGCCTACGCATGGCAGCCGTGCGGGACGGGGAGGGACGATGACCCTCCCGACCTTATCAACCCGGACATAAGGCTTGCGGCCATCGTCAGGTGGTCCGGCCGGCTGGTCGACCGGTCCGACTACCCCGGATGGAAAAGGCCCACGGTGGACCCCGAGTCCCTCTACTCTCCCGACCTGCGTGCAACCATGCCCGAGCCGACAGAGCAGCTCCGGTCAGCTCTCGCGGTGCAGTTGACGCGCGCTGAGAAGGATGCGCTCGACCTGATCTCCGCATGGCCACTGTGCACCCGCAGACAACTCGCAGGCCTGATGGGAGGAGTCACGCGCCACCGCGTCGGTCAGATGCTCCGCTCACTGATGCATCGCTCCCTGGTGCGATCGGACGGACCGTACCACGTCCTCACGGACAAGGGGCTGACTTACCTCGCACGCCGCGACCGCGCCGGGGTCGGACCGACCCTCGACCGCTGGAGCCCCGATCCCGACTCCATGCATACACCGTCCGGCGCCAGCAGGATTCCCATCTACGAGGGCACCTCGCTGCGGGCCTTGAACTCCCAACTCGACCACCAAGCCGGCATTTCGGACCTTGCCGCAGCCCTCACCGCCGAGGTCGCTCAGTCACCAGACCACGACCTGTTCGACCTTCAGCCCACGTCACGCTCATCCGCAGGCTACCGACACAAGAGGAAGCGCTACGTAATTCACCCGGACGCCTCGTTCGTGCTGGAGCACCGGGGAGAGCGCCGCACCTACTTCTTCGAGTTCGAGCGACGCGCAACAACGCCAAAGCGCGTACCCAAACGCCTCAGGTCCTACCGCCGGTACTTCTCCAGCGGATGGGCTGAACTCGACCACGACGGCAAACCACCAATCGTGCTCTTCGTGTTCGAGTCCGACGACGGTGAGGACGCCTTCCTGGCCGCCGCCGCCAGCGTCCGACATGCACCGTTCTTCACGTCCAACCTCGAGGTGATCGCCTCACGTGGCGTACTGGGTACCTCATGGAGACTACCGCCACCAAACCCGCCTGACCGTCTCGCCTTGGCCTCCCTGACACAGTTCCAAAAATGTCCCCCCAAGCTGTGACCGACACTTCCTGTAGGAGCTTATGCTAGAAGCGCCCGGGTACATTCTTGCACCGCGTGTTCGACGTGGAATCCATCCGGCTCCCCAGCCCAGATGTACCGTCCTCGGTTCCCGGTGCCGTTTTGACCCCTTCGTGTCTGCCCCTTTGAGCGCGCCCGTGGGGAATTTGTTGCAGATCTACAGGCCCGTGTGCCCTTCGCGGATACTGAGGATTCGGTCCTGTCGTACCGAGCCCGAGTCGTGTGAGGTGCTTGACGTATCGTCGGTAACGCTCCGCGAGGCAAATGGAGTACCAGGATTGTCGAGGAGGAGGTGAGGTATCCGTCTGGTTACGAAGGCCAAGGCCTGCAAAGAGTTCAGGGTGTCGTTGTCCACGCTGGACCGGTGGATCGCCGCCGGCCGGGTCCAGATCAGGAAGGAGCCACACGGCCAGCGTCACAGGGTATACGTCGTCATGGCAGAGGGCGGGGCTGATGGCGAAGGTATCCCAGGTGTGAATACCCGTGGCGGTGAGGAGATCATGCCAGGAGGCACTCCTCCCGACAAAGTCTCGCTGGCCGTCACCCGGGAGCGCGTACGGGGTCTCGAGGAGATGGTGGAGCAGCTCAAAGCAGAGCGTGACCGCTACGCTGGCCTTCTTGAAGACCTGAGGACGCGTCGTCTAGTTGTAGAGGGAACGGAGCAACAACGACCTTGGTGGCGCTTCTGGGGAGAACGGAGCTAGGTCTGCCAAGACTCTAAGCTGCTCCCGCCTCCCACGTTGGCTTCTTGTATATTTCCGCTCGGCCATGTGGCAACGCCAGCATCGCTCTTCGGTCTGAGCCTAAACACATTGAGCTATGCCCCTGTCGCTGGACCAGCGCATTAACTGCGACGAGGTGGCCAGCCACAAGTCGAAGGTCAGGTCATCATGCACATCGTGATGGGCCAGTTCCGCCCCTGGGCATTCTAAACATGGCAATCATCCATTGGATGCCTCGAAGCGGATGGTTATTGCAAAACCCGTCTTACGGGACGTTAGCAAGTACCGCTGCAATCCTGACAATCGAATGAAGCCTCGGCCAAGTCAGGCGATGACGTCAAGGACACGGCTCCTCAGCCCGTCCCCTGGGGACATTACTTGAGGCTCATGTGATGACGGTACTCGACAGTAACTTTGCCGGCTCAGCCGGAGGCTATGGGAGGAACCACGAGGTCTGGACCCCGTTTCGAGTCCAGAACGAACAAGCGGCCATTGTCGATCGCGACGCCCAAGTTATCGGACCCAACCAGACAATTCATCTGAGAACTCCCTTACGAGGGGTTAATGCCGACTGCAAACACCTTCATGGTGGTAGCCACTGGAGTCCACGAGCTAGAAGCCGACTCTATGGCCCTATGGATCCAAGATACAAACGAGCGGAGGTGTTGGAAGCATGAAGGACAGGCAAACGAAAAACCTGGGATCCAGATCCCATGAGCGGGCTGGCAAGCGACGGATCGTGTCCCCTACCTCGAGTCCCAGAAAAAGGCGCCAAGGACCGAGAGCGCCGCATGGGCATGCCGGTGCCCGGAATCGCAACCTAGAGCTGGGAACGCAAGCACGCGGCGGCTCCGGCAATGGAAGCCAGTTGGGGCGCACAACGGCCCTGTACCGTTTCGAAGATGAGAGATACTACCGGACCAGCGATCCGGAATTAGCCGTGATTGCCAGCCGGGGAACCTTGGCCAAGTGGCGATGCATGGGTATCGGCCCGCCATTCATACGGTTTGGCGGTCGTATCCTCTACTCAGGCAAGGACCTGAACGATTGGCTTGACCGGCATCGCGTCAAGACCTTTGAGAATTGACGGTGAGATCGTGGAGGGTTTCAGAAGACGGCGGCAAGCGGCTGTTGTCCGAGAAGACGAAGCGGCACCTGTCCAGAGCTATCGCTTAGGCCGATCGGATGGGATGGTGGCTGGTAAGCCTGGTGTGGTGGCCACAGCCGATGTGGCCGCGTTCAGTGCATTGATGCATTAAAGCAAGGGGAGGACCCTCTTCCCCCCTGACGGCATTGCCTAAGCCAGCGGGCACGAGCCAACACCACCGGCCTGTCCCCAATCCCCACAATCGAGAGAGTCTCGGCTTCGGGTCTCTCGCGAATGCCCGCCGACATCCTGCTGCGATTCCCCGCCGAAAGTGTGCGCCCAAGAGACCAGATCTATGAACTGGCCTCTCCCAAATCCTGCAACTCGATTGGCGAGCCTGGAAGCTAACAATGACCCAGGGCGGAGATGGTCATGTTCCATCCCGACCCTTGTTCTTTCCCACTCGCTATCGACCGGAATCGCTCCCAAATGGTCTAGAAATCTTTGTCTTTCAGGGCTGGATTTGTTGACTAATTGTTGACTAATTCGCCGATCGTGATTTCTCTGATCAGCCATTTAGCAGTCTATAGACGGAGCCAACGGGCGGACTCGAACCGCCGACCTGCTGTTTACGAAACAGCTGCTCTGCCGACTGAGCTACGTTGGCCCTCTACCAGTGTCTGCGCCCGCTGGGGAAGTGAGCGCAGAAGATCCTGCGGCGGACGTCCCACACGGCACCTGTGGCGCCGCATGGCTATCACGGCAGTCCACCCGTACAACGATGCTAGCATGGCCCGGCCGCCCTGACACGTTACTGAGATTCACATTCCTATCGAATGCCCAATCTTCGTTGGTGAGGTGGAGAGTGCGGCTGTGAGGACAGGCGAATGTAGATCGGGCTTGCTCCCGTCAATTACCGGACCCAAATACGCGCCTAAAGTGCGTTCCCCGCACCTAGAATTACAGCGGTTCCAATGAACTCGCGACCCAATCTTAGGTCCCTGATGAGCCTCAGGCGATCTTGAGTAGCGCCTCAGTCAATGACGCGCTTTGCGATGATGTCCCGCATGATCTCGGAGCTTCCCGCCGCGATCGTCCAGAGCCGATAGTCGCGGGCGAAGCGCTCGACGGGTGTCTCCCGCACATAGCCGTAGCCGCCGTGCAATTGAACGGCATCGTATCCGACCTTGACGGCCGTCTCGGTGGCGAACAGCTTGGCCATCGAAACCTCCTTCCCGCACTCCCCGCCGGCGGCGAATCTTGCTGCGGCGTGGTACGTGAGACCTCGCGCTGCCTCGATGCGCGTCGCCATATCGGCGATCTTGTGACGCAGTCCCTGCATCTCAGCGAGGGGACGACCGAACGCCTCACGCTGTTGGACATAAGTTCTGCTGTCGTCCAGGGCCTGCTCCGCGGCGGACACGCTCATGACGGCCGCCATAAGTCGCTCGCGCTGCAGGCCGGAGGCAAGCTGGTAAAAGCCCCTGCCCTCCTGGCCCAAAAGGCTGGTCGTCGGCACGCGCACGTCGTCGAAAGCTATCTCGGCCGTGTCCGAGCACAGCATCCCTGTCTTCTCGAGCTTGCCGGACACCTTCACTCCGGAAGTACTGCGCTCGACCAGGAACTGCGACAGACCCCTGTGGCGCGGCTCTTCCTGGGATGTCCGCGCGGCCAGAAAGTAAAGGTCACCGTAGACTCCGTTGGTGGTGAAGGTCTTGGCTCCATTGATGACCCAATCGTCGCCATCCCTAACCGCACTGGTGGAAATGCCCGCCATGTCCGAGCCGGCGCCCGGCTCAGTGATCGCAAGTGCGCACACCGTTTCACCGCCGACGATACCCGGAAGGTATCGCTGCTTCTGCTCGTCCGTCCCGAGCGCAACGAGCCATGGAGAGGACATGTCGGTGTGAACGATGACGCTGAACGCCACTCCACCGGCCCTGCACCGGGCCAGCTCCTCGGCGAGCACCACAGACATCCAGAAGTCGCCACCTCCGCCCCCGTACTCGACGGGGAACTCCACCCCCAGAAAGCCGAGAGCACCCAGTTTGCGAAACAGCGTCCCGGGAATCCTTCCGGCCTCCTCCCAGTCGTCGACGTTCGGCTCAATCTCCTCGCGTACAAAGCGACGCACCGCATCGCGGAAGATGTTGTGATGCTCGCCTAAGGGCACGTCCTTAATCCTCCCTGACCCGCAGTTCGCTTCGCCTGATCTTGCCGCTCACGGTCTTCGGCAGGTCGGGCACAAACTCGATCTGGCGAGGGTACTTGTAGGGAGCCGTAACGCTACGCACGTGCGCCTGCAATTCGGCGGCCAGTTCATCCGAAACCTCGGTCCCGGGCGCGGCGACCACGAACGCCTTTACGATCTGGCCACGCACAGGGTCGGGCCTGGCCACAACCGCCGTCTCTGCCACCGCCGGGTGTCCCATTAGCGCAGACTCGACCTCAAAGGGTCCGATCCGGTACGAGGCACTGATGATCAGGTCGTCACCACGGCCGACGAACCAGAAATAGCCGTGCTCGTCTCGAGTGGCCATATCGCCGGTGAAATACCAGTCCCCCCTGAAGGCTCTCGCGTTGGCCTCGGGGTCGCGCCAGTAGCCGGGAAATAATCCAACGGGGCGATCCGGCGAGACCCTTATCGCGATCTCGCCCTCCTCGCCGTTAGGCATCTCCCCGCCGTCCTCGCTGACGACCGCCAGCTCAAAGCCGGGACAGCTGACTCCCATAGACCCTGGCCTGTACTCCATGCCCGGGAAGGTCGCCACCATCAGGGTCGACTCGGTCTGCCCGTATCCTTCCCAGATGTGCAGGCCGGTCCCCCCGCGCCAGGCGTCGATCACCTCGGGGTTCACGGCCTCGCCGGCGCCCACAGTGTGGCGAAGCGCCCTGGGGCTGAAGCCGGCCAGATCCAGCTGGACCATCATGCGGTAGGCGGTCGGAGGCGCGAAGAACGTGGTGATCGGGAACCGCTCCAGCACCTCCAGCGTCAGACCGCCGTCAAAGCGTCCGCGCTGGTCCCAGACGAAGATCGCCGCCCCCATGTTCCATGGGGCGAAGAAGCTGGTCCACGCCGCCTGGGCCCAGCCGGTGTCAGACAGCGTCCAGTGCAGGTCGGTCGGTCGGTTGTCGAGCCAGAACTTGCCAGTCGCCACGTGCCCGATTGGATAGCTGGCATGGGTGTTGGCAACCATCTTGGGATTGCCTGTCGTGCCGGACGTGAAGTGGATGACCAGCATGTCCGACGACAGGTTCTGCGGGTTGGGCAGATCGGCCGATGCCGAGCTCAGGAGGCCTTCATACTCCGTCCACGGTCCCTGCTCCCCCACCACTACCACGTCCCTAAGGCCGGGGCACTGCGGCTGAACCTGCTTAATCTTTTCGTAGTTTTCCGCGTCGGTGATGGCGATCGACGGCTCGGACGCACCGATGCGATAGGAGATGTCCTTTGTCGTCAGAAGCGTCGTGGCCGGCACCGACACAAGGCCTGCGCGCATGCATCCGAGCATGATCTCCCACCACTCGACGACCCGGTTGAGCATGATGAAGACCCGGCCGCCCCTCTCGATGCCCAGCCCGGTCAGTGCATTTGCGACCCTCTTTGAGCGTACGGACATCTCGCGGAAGGTGATTTCGCGCACAGTCCTGCCATCGGGGGCGAGCCATACCATCGCTACCTTACCGGGATCTTCAGCCCACCGGTCGAACACCTCGTAGGCCCAGTTGAACCGCTCCGGCACGTCCTGCCTGAAGTTCCGGTAGGTCTCAGCGTAGTCGCCCACCTGGTAAGTTGCCGCACTGCCCGCCGCCGTCATCGACTCGCTCCAGCATCCACGTACCCGAAGGCTCCGTCCCGCACCATCGCAGCGATCTGCCCGGATTCGTATCCGAGCTCGGTAAGCAGCGCCTCGGTGTGCTCACCCGGGCCCGGGGGACCGTCCGTCGGCCCCACAGATTCGCCTGAGACCTTGAACGGCTGGGCGAGGAAGTGCTCCAGGCCCATGTCCACGAACATGCCCCTGGAACTGAAGTGAACCGAGTCGAGCAGGTCGGCGAGCGAGGTGACCCGCGCGGCCGGCACGTCGGCCGCCTCCAGGGCCTCCTCCCACTCCCGCGCCGTCCGGGACAGGAACGCCTCCTGGACCGCCCCGGTCAGCCACTCCCCCCGCCCCACCCTCTCGGCAAAGGTCAGTCCGGCCATGTCACCCAGTCCCGATGCCTCGCAGAACCTGCGCCAGAAGTGGTCCTCGTCCACTATGCCCAGGCTGAACCAGCTCCCGTCCGAACACTGAAAGAGCCCGTAGTGCGGTATGAAGGTAACGTTGGGTCTTCCGGCCGCTTCGTCCGTGCCAAGCCGACCTATCTCCGGCGCAAGCAGGGCGAGGGTGGAGTCGGCCATCGAAAGATCAATGTACTGGCCGGTGCCCGTCGTGTGACGCCCCACGACGGCCGCCAGCACCGCCACCGCCGCGTACAGGCCGGAGGCCAGGTCGGAGATCAGTATCGGCGGTAACCAGGGCCGCTCGGAGATCTGCATCTGGGCGCTCAGGTGACCGGCAAGGGCAGCGAAGTTGACGTCGTGGGCCGGCCGGTCGCGCCAGGATCCGTGCTGACCGAAGCCTGAGATCGAACAGTAAACGAGCCCGGAGTTGCCGGCCGTCAAAGTCTCGTAGTCGGCACCCAGGCGTGCGGCGACGCCGGGCCTCCATCCCTCGAGCACGACGTCCGAATCCCTGGCCAGACGACAGAGCACTTCCTTGCCCTTGAGTGTCTTGAGGTCGAGCAGAATGCTTCGCTTGCCGCGGTTGAGCCCCGACCACATGCCCGGACTCTGGCGCAGCGGATCCCCCGATGGTGGTTCAACCTTGATCACGCGGGCCCCGAGGTCGGCGAGTATGGTCGAACAGAACGGACCGGGTACGTTTACGGTCATGTCGACCACGGTGAGACCCCTCAGAAGGCCCTTGGACATCATTTCGCCCGGTTCCTTGCCAGATGTCTTGCCCTAGCCCGTGGGGCCGGATGCGCAGACCTCGCGCTCCCGGTCGGACAGCTCTTCCCCAATCGCCGAGACAGCGGCCTCAAGCTGGTCGTCCGTCCGCATGCCGACGATCACGGCATCAAGCCTCGGCTGCTCGAGCAGCCAGGCAAGCGAGGTCTGGGTCAGCGTATGTCCGGCCGCATCCGAGGCGACCTTTAGCCTGTCGACGAACTCGAAGGCCTCCTCCCGCCAGTAGAGCCTCCGATAGTTGAGTCCGGTGGCCATCTTGTCGTCTTCATGGAGCTGGCGTCGGTCGAGGAATTTGCCGGCGAGCAGGCCGGCCGCAAGGGAGCCGTAGGGGTAGATGCTGATGTCATCGTTGACGCAGAACGGCACCACCTCTGCCTCGATGTCGCGCTCAAGGAGGTTGTACCGGGGCTGGATGCACTCGAAGCGAGCGAGCTTCCTTATGTCGGCCGTCCACTGCGACCTTGCGATCTGCCACGCGGGGAAATTCGAGCAGCCAAGGTAACGCACCTTTCCCTGCCGGACGATGTCACCGAAGGCCTCCATCGTCTCCTCGACGGGTGTGATGGAGTCGGGCTTATGGGCGTAGAGGATGTCGACGTAGTCGGTGCTGAGCCGGCGCAGGGTGCCCTCGATCTCGTGCATGATGTGCTTTCGGCTCAGGGTGGCGATGTTGAGGTCGATGGGGCCGGCGCCGACCTTGGAGGCGACGATCGTCTCGTAGCGCCTCCCCCTGATCGCCTTGCCGATTATCTCCTCGGTACGGCCCTCGTTGTAGGAGTTGGCGGTATCGAAGAAGTTGATTCCCTGCCCGATCGCCCGGTCGATCAGGGCCAACGACTCGCGCTCATCGAGCCGCTGGCCGAACGCAACGCTGCCAACGCATATGCGGGACACGAAAAGGCCGGTGCGGCCCACCCTGCGGTAGTCCAAGGTTTCTTGCCCCTAACCCTCTCCCCTGCGGCGGGGGGGAAGACTTGAGCATGGCACGTCCGCGAGCGGGTGTGCGAAGGTGGTTACCGAAGCTTTGAGTACTGGAGTGCAGGCGTCCATCGACGGAAGCTCTAGCTGAAGGCCAGGGCGCGCGCCGGGTTATGGACCAGGATCTTTTCCACCAGGTCCTCCGAGAAGCCGCGACTCCTCAAGCGCGGGACTATGGACTCGAGGATGTGGGCATAGCCGGGGCCGCCGTAACGCTCAAGATGGATCAATGAACAGCGATCCTGGGCGACCAGCAGCTGGTCTTCGTAACCGTGCTCTACAAGGTGCTCCAGCCGCTCGATCCGCTGCGCGTCCGATATCTGCATGCCGACGCGGCCAAGATACTCCTGGTTCGTGCTCTCATACCCGAACAGGTCGTGCTGGATGTAGCAGCCGGAGGATGCCAGGTCCCGCAGCACTCCCAGGTCCCTGACGGTCGGTCCGATGTGGCCCATGATGACCCGCGTCGCCTCCGCTCCCGCCTCTACCAGCGTGTCCAGTATCTCGGCCGGGCTCTTGTCTGCGAAGCCAGGGTGGATAGTGATTGGCGCGCCGGTCCTGGCCGACGCCCGAGAGGACGCCCGTAGGACCTTGGTGAGGTTATCGTCGAGCGGGAACATGCAGCCGATCTCTCCGATCACCCCGCAGCGCACGCCGGTGTCGCCGACCCCGATGGCGATGTCCCGGACGATCTCCTCCTCGATCGCGCCCTCCTCACGCTCGTCCATGTCCGGAGGGTGGAAGAGGGGGATGTAGTAGCTGCCGCCCATGACGACGTTCAGACCGGTTGCACGGGAGATGCGTGTGAGCGCGAGCGGGTCGCGCGCTATGCCGATGCTGGTGGTGTCGACCATGGAGTCGCCCCCGGCGTGCCTGAAGCGCAGCGCCTCCTTGATAGCCAGTCTCTCGTCGAGCACCCGCAGGTTGGCATGGTTGCGGAACCAGAGCCGCCCCATCGCGCCGAGGATGTCCATCGTCACGGGCGCGTCCTCGTAGAAGCGTACCGATGCCTCGTCGGCCTGGACGAAGTAGCCGTCCAGGTCGATCAGCAGGTGCTCGTGGGTCAGCGTGACCCCCATCTCGTCGGGCTCGATCGGCCCGAGTACGGTGAGTACTTTTCCTTTCATTTCGCCGTGCGCCAACTTGAGTTCCTTCCTTTCAACCGGGACGAGTTTAACACTCACTCCCCCCTTATAATGGGCGCGCTATGCCGACCCGCGATATGGAGGGGAAAGTCGCTCTGGTCACCGGCGCCAGCACCGGCGTGGGCGAGTCGACCGCACGCTCCTTCGCCCGCCGGGGCGCCGCCGTCGTCACCATAGCCCGTCGCAAGGCCGAGGGCGAGGCGGTCGCCCGCAGCATCCGCGAAGATGGAGGACGGGCCCTCTTCGTCCAGGGAGATGTTTCCGTCACGGGGGACATCGCTGCCGCCGTTTCCCACGGGATGGAGAAGTTCGGACGACTGGACTACGCGGTCAACAACGCCGGCATCACCGGGGAAACGGCCGTCACCGCGGACGCCACCCTAGAGAATTTCGACGCGGTGATGGCGACCAACCTGCGGGGTGTCTTTCTCTCGATGAGAGCCGAGATACAGGCGATGCTGGAGGCGGGAGGAGGAGCGATAGTCAACGTTTCCTCCGGAGTCGGGGTCTACGCGGTGCCTACCATGCCCGCGTACGTCGCCAGCCGGCATGCCGTCGTCGGCCTGACAAAGGCCGCCGCTCTCGAGTACGCGCCACTGGGCATCCGGATCAACTGCATATGCCCGGGCAGCATCGCCACTCCGATGCACTACAAGCTGTGGGACGACGGGCGCGGTCCCGAGGAGACCGACCGATACATCGGCGACCTGCACCCGGCGGGCCGTGTGGCGAGCCCGGGGGAGATCGCCGACACGTGCGTGTGGCTCTGCTCGGAGGAGGCCTCCTACGTTACCGGCCCGCCCCTGGTAAACGACGGGGGCTGGGCATCGCGCTAGCTGCCGTCGGCCCGCACCGTCCGAGGAGCTCTCGCACCGGCCGGGCCTTTCGATCTCCCCGACCCGCCAGCTAGTCTCCCGCAGCCGCCACGATGGCCTGCGGGGTCATGGGAAGCTCCCGCAGGCGCGTCCCCGTCGCGCTCTTGATCGCGTTTGCGACCGCGGCAAGCGGGGCCGAGATGCTCGCCTCTCCGACACCCTTGACCCCGAAGGGATGGTTGGGGTTGGGCACCTCGACCAGGACCGTTTCGATCATCGGAAGGTCGAGCGAGGTGGGCATTCGATAGTCGAGCAGCGAGCTGTTCTGCATCGCGCCGTCGTCGTCGAGCCAGTACTCTTCATTGAGCGCCCATCCAATGCCTTGTGCGATGCCTCCCTGGATCTGCCCCTCGACGTAGGAAGGGTGGATGGCCGTGCCGACGTCCTGGAAGGCCGTCGCGCGCAGGATGTCGGTCTTGCCTGTCTCGGGGTCGACCCTGACGTCCACGATCAGAGCCGAGTACGATCCGGCCGAGCCGCCGGGGTTGAGGTTGGCCCGGCCGACAATCGGGCCGCCGGTGTCGTTGGCCGCGGCCGCGACCTCTCTGAAGGTCATCCTCAGCTCGGTGTCCGAAACGTGCCGGACCTCGCCGCCGGCGTACTCCACCTCGCCCGCGTCCACACCCCAGATGTCCGCGGCCCTCTTGATCACCTGGCGCCGTATGTCGTGCGCCGCCTCGTAGGCCGCCCATCCAGACTTATAGGCGACGCCGCTGCCGCCTGTATTGGACGTGTATCCGATCATCTCGGTGTCGCCGACGGTCGGCAGGACGTCCTCGACCGGCAGTGAAAGAACTTCGGCGAACATCTGCGCGACGGCGGTCCTGCTGCCGCCGATGTCCATCGATCCCTCGACCAGCGATACGCGCCCGTCCGCGAGCACGTTGCCGACCGCGCAGGCCGGCCCCGAGTTGTTGCGGCAAAAGCCGAGGCCAACGCCCCGCCCCACGCCGTCGCCCTCGATGGGCGCCGAGTAGTGGGGATGTGACCTGACCGCCTCCATGGTCTCTAGCGCCCCGATGCGCCCGTTCATCACGCCATCCGCCCGCCGGTCTCCCTCCGTCGCAGCGTTCAGTATGCGAAGGTCCATCGGATCGATGCCAAGGTCCATTGCCAGCTCATCGATCACGGACTCTACCGCAAATGCGACGATCGGCGCCCCGGGCGCGCGGTAAGGGGCGACCTTGGGCTTATTGTCGACCACGTCGTAGGCGTCTATGCGCACGTTATCGATCCTGTATGGAGCGAAGACCGCCGCGGCTGCGGCGGTGATGGGAGACGGCGGGAACGCCCCGGTCTCAAATGCCACCACCGCCCCGCCCGCCGTGAAGCGGCCCTCCATCGTGGCGCCGATCCTGATGCGGACGTGGCTGCCGGAGGTGGGCCCGGTTGCCTCGAGCACCTCGGTGCGGGACATGGTCAGCTTTACCGGCTGGCCGGTCTTCTTGGATAGAACCGCGGCCAGAGGCTCAAGGTATATGGGCAGCTTGCCTCCGAAACCGCCCCCGATCTCCATCGGTATCACCTTTACGTCCGAGACCGGCAAGCCGAGAACCGACGCAACCTGGTCGCGGATCCCGAAGTGGCCCTGACTGGAGCACCAGATCGTGAGCTTGCCATCCGGAGACCAGCTTGCGGTGCCGTTCTGGGGCTCTATGTATCCCTGGTGGACCGAGTGGGTCCTGAACTCGCGTTCGATCGTTACCTCGGCGGCCTCAAACCCGCCCGAAGGGTCCCCCAAGGTGTACAGCTCTCGGCCCACGACGTTGGGCGGAAAACCCTCGACCGGGCCCAGGCTGTAGGGCTCCATGTCCTCGTGCAGCACCGGGGCGTCGGGCCTCATCGCGGATTCGACATCCAGCACGGCGGGTAGCGGCTCATACTCGACGTCTATCAGGTCGAGCGCCTCCTGGGCCGCATGCGGGCTGGTCGCCGCCAGCGCTGCTAGCGCATGGCCCCTGTAGAGCGCCTTGCCCCGGGCCATCAAGTTGGACGAATGGTTGTGTCCCGGCACAATGCCGGTGCCGACCGTCGGACCCGGACGCAGGTCCGCACAGGTCATCACGGCCCTTACGGCCGGATGCGCCTCCGCCCTTTGCGTGTCGATCGAGAGTATGCGGGCGTGGGCATGGGGGCTTCGCAGCACAGCTCCGTAGAGCATGCCGGGCAGGCTCACGTCGGCGCCGAAGCGGGCCTTGCCGGTCACCTTGTCGGCGCCGTCGTGCCTGACCGGGCGGGTGCCCACTACCTTGTAATCTGGCTTGGTCTCGGTGGTCATGCTTCCTCTTTCGCTAGTCTATGCTGCGCCAGTCGGCGCCAACCTCATCGTATCGGCGGTGCAGTTCCTTCACCAAGTCCGGGGAAAGAGCGGGCCGGCCGCTGACGATCTCGATATTGGACCGCATGTGGGCGGGGTTGCGGGTGCCCACGATGGCCGTGTGCACCTCGGGGTGGGCCAGCACGAATCCGAGGGCCGTCTCGATGTGGTTCTCCGGCTCCCCGTCGATCGGGCCCAGCGCCCTCATCTTCTCGGCCCTCTGGCCCAGCCTGCGGGCCACGGTGTTCTCGTAGTGGTCCTCCGGGCGAAAGGCCCTGCCCCACATGGCGTTTCCCACCGGCCGCTTGGCGATTATCCCCATGTTCTCGGCCGACGCCTTATCGAAGATGCCGTACCTGGCCCTCTGGTCCATTATGTGAAAGGCGGTCTGAAGGGTGTCGAACAGGCCGCTCTCTATGGCCCAGATCGCCTCCTCGTTCTCCTGGCTGTAGCCGACGAACCGGGTCTTGCCCTCGCGTTTGGCGTCGAGGACCGCCTCGACCACGTCGTCCGGCGGCTCGCCAAAGACGTCGTAGGCATGTACCTGCAGCAGATCGACGTAGTCCGTCCGGAGCCGCCTAAGGCTGCGCTCGATGCTCTTTCGCACGGTCTCGCCGGTAAACCGCGGAGAATCGGTTCCGTAAGAGGGGTGGCCCGCCTTGGTCGCAAGTATGAATTCGCCGCGCCTGTGGGAGATGGTCTCCCCTATCAGGTCCTCGCTGATGCCATAGCACTCGGCGGTATCGAGGAAGTTGATTCCGCCGTCAAGCGCCGTGTTGAGCACGCGGCCCGCAAGGTCGGTCTCGCCCTCTGTGAGCTGGATCCCTATCTCGACGAGCCCGACGCCCAGACGACTTACCCTGAGCCCGGTCTTACCGAGCGTGACCATCTCCATACATCCCTCCTGGCGCGCCCCTGGCCGGCACACGCCACGGGCCGATTCTATATAAGGGCCGACGCGCCCGGCAAAGAATCGGCCGCCCGCCGATGGTACACGTGCGCACGGACCGCTAACATGCCGGGCATGCACCCTCCCGCCTTTCCATTCCTCGCCCTTGCGACCCTGTTGGCCCTGGTTTCCGGCTCAGCGTGCACGGACCCGTCGGCATCGGCGCGGGGAGCACCCGGGACCGGCGCGGACGTTGAGGGAATCGTCTGGTCGGACGAGTTGGGCGACGGGAGCGGGGTGACCGCCCTGGCCGGAGGTCCTGACGGATCGATATACGCGGCGGGATGGACGACCCTCCCGCTGTCGGAGGGCGCCGGCCAGGGCGGCAGGGACGCCTTCGTGCGCAGGTATTCGGCGGCCGGCCAGGTCATCTGGACACGCCAGTTCGGAGCGTTTGGGGACGACAATGCCGAGGACCTGACCGTCGACCCCCATGGCAACGTGTACGTTGCCGCGCGTGTTGATGGACCCGTCGGCGCAAATCCAAGCGGTGGCGGAAGGGACGGATTCGTCGCCGCCTACGATCCCGACGGGGCAGAGCTGTGGTCACTGCAGCTGGGCACCGACCAGGTCGACTGGGCCGACGCCGTGGCCGTGACCGAGGGTGGACAGGTCTTCGTATCGGGGTCAACCTCGGGCGCCTTCCCCGGCCAGCACAACCGGGGCAGCTCGGACAATTTCCTGGCCCGCATCGACCCGGGTGGGGAGCTTGCCGCGGTGCTGCAGTTCGGGTCAGAGGAGGGCATGGGCGCAACGGCGCTCTCCGTTTCCTCCAGTCGCGTTTACATGGCCGGATCTACCCTGGGGCCACTCTCTGCCGATCCCGTCGGCGATGAGCACGCCGGCTCTTCAGACCTGTACCTCAAGATCTTCGACCTTGCGGGAAGCGACCTTCGGACGTGGACCTTCGGCTCCAACCATGCCGACAGCACGCTGGACCTGACCGTCGACCCGGGCGGCGCCGTCGTCCTCGTGGGGACGACAAGGGCCGTGCTTCCCAACCCGGTCATCGGGATCGGAAGCCGCGTCGGCGGCTTTCTCGACGCGTTCGCGATCGGACTTGGCGCGGATGGGCAGATAGTGTGGGTCAGGCAGTTCGGGACCGAGGACTGGGACGTCGCATCGTCCGTCTCGCCGGGCAGGGGCGGCACGCTCTACGTGGCCGGGCGCACGAAGGGTTCCTTCCCCGGGCAGGCCGCCCGGGGCGGATACGACGTGTTTGTAAGCGCCATGGATGCCCATGGCCAGGCTCAGTGGACCCGGCAGATTGGCTCGGCGGTCGACGACGTCGCCTACGCCGTGGCGGTGGGGCCCGAAGACGGCCTGTTCGTGGGCGGCTCCGGTGGCCTTGTCAGCGGCGGGTCGACCGAGGTGGAGCGTGGCTGGATCATCCACGTAAGAGCCCCTGCCGAGTAAAAGCGCGCGGGCAAAGCTCTGCAAACACCGGAAAAGGCGCCGTCAATTCGCTTGTAGGCCGACTCGCCGCGTGCGCAATATTATTCCCGCGGCTCGGTTCGCATCGCCACGACCATGGACGGCAGCTTCACTTTCGGCCGGTTCTTTGACCAGCTAATCGCCTGGGAATCGCTGTTCGCTCTGGCGTTACTGGCGGCCTTCGCCGTCGGCGCGTTCGTCCTTCGCATCGTTCTCAACGCGGTCGCCGGCCGACTGGAGAGGCGTGGTCCCGAGAGCTTCGTGCCGGACATGCTCAAGGCGGCCCGTCTTCCGTCGATCCTGTTCGTCCTGATCCTCGGCCTCTACCTGGCCATCATTTCGCTGCCGATCGAGGGCTCCGGGTGGCGCGACGTCGCCACACGCGCGTGGAAGATCGGCATAGTGCTGGTGATGGTGCAGGCCGGTGCCAGCGCCGTCGATTTCTTCATCAAGTGGTATATCAGGGTGGTTGCCCCGAAGACTGCGACCGCGCTGGACGACGTGCTGCTGCCGCAGATCCGCCGCTTCCTTTTGGTGATGGTCTACGGGATCGGTGGACTCATCGTCCTTGACACCCTGGGAATTACGATCAGTCCCCTGCTCGGCGGCCTGGGGATCTCGGGCCTGGCCGTTGCCCTGGCTCTTCAGCCGACGCTGGGCAACTTCTTCGCCGGCACATACGTCCTGTCCGATGGGGCGCTTAACGTCGGCGACTTCATCGAGCTGTCGGGCGGACCCTCAGGCTACGTCGTCGAGGTGGGCTGGCGCAGCACCAAGATCCAGACCGTTTATAACAACCTGGTGATCATCCCGAACTCCGTGCTGTCCGATACCATAGTTACCAACTACCAGGCGCCGAGCAACGCCATAAGCGTGCTGGTGCACTGCGGCGTCAGCTACGACAGCGACCTAAAGCAGGTCCATGACATCGCGCTGGAGTCGTCCCGCAAGGCCGTCCGGGAAAGTCCCCACTCCACGGACTTCGACCCGATCGTGAACTTCGACAACTTCGGCGATTCGAACATCGATTTCTACGTGTTTGCACAGGCAAACGACCGCATAGCGGGCTTCCGGCTCAAGAGCGACATCATCAAGGAGATGCACGCGCGCTTCACCGAGGAGGGCATCGAGATCAACTATCCGGTGCGCAAGCTGGTGTACGAGGGCGGCCAGAAGCTGCCGGTGGAGATCACCCGCGTCGGAAGCCCCGGCGACGGCGCCTAACGCGCCCGCCCCTACTTCCGGTACCGGCCGCCGACCGGACATCACCCCCGGACCGCGATCGGGCTGGGAGCAGTGGCCTACTTGGCCGTCTGGCCGCCGTCCAGGTAGATGACCTGGCCTGTCATGTAGTCTGAGGCGGGACTTGCCAGGTAGACGGCAAGGATGCCCAGGTCGCGCAGGTTGCCGGGCACGCCCATCGGGATGCGGGCCATCATGCGTGCGCGCTCCTGGGGGTCGTCCCCGCCGAGATCGTTCATGCTGGTCTCGAACTCTCCCGGGCCTATGGCGTTTACGCGTATGCCATGAGGAGCCCACTCCAGGGCCAGCACGCGGGTCAGCATGTTAAGGGCCGCCTTCGAGGAGTTGTAGGCGGCCTCGTACTCGAATGCCTGATGCGCGTTGTTCGAGGAGATGTTGATGATCTTGCCGTAGCCGCGCTCAAGCATGCCCGGGGCTACGCTCCGGCAGCCGTACATTACGGCGCTGGTGTTGGTCGCAAAGACGGCGTCCCACTCCTCGTCGGTGAGCGGGCGGTCGGCGGTGCGGCTCACCCGGGGCGGGCCCAGTTCTCTGTCCGGCAACGGCACCATGGGAACGCCGATGTGAGCTCCGGCGTTGTTTACCAGGATGTCGACCGGACCCAGGCGGCTGCCGGTCAGCGCAACTGCACTGTCCACCTGGGAGGAACTGGCCACGTCGGTCGGTATGGCCACCGACCGCCGGCCAAGTTCCCGGATCTTCCCCGCCACGTCCTTGATCTCAGGTACGCTGCGGGCGACCACGGCCACGTCCGCACCGGCCTGCGCCAGGGCCAGCGCGATCGTCCGCCCTATGCCCCGGCCTCCTCCGGTGACCAGCGCCACCCGGCCGTCAATCCTGAGCTCGTCCATTCAGGGATTCACGGTGCCGCTCGCGGGGGCCGAAGCTGCTCCCTACTCGTGTCCGGTCTCGCTCAATGCGCCTACCCCCCGAGGGCGGCGTCGACCTTGTTAAGGGCACGGGCCATCGCCCGGGCGTGGCCCTCGCCCATGTTCATGTGAAAGTTAAGCAGCAGCGTCCGGCCGAGCAGGTCGAGAGTCTGAGGGCACATGTCCCCGTCGTATTCGACATCGCCCCGGTAGGCCGGGTCCTTCCACGGATAGCCGGACGGGTGATGCGAGCGCTTGTCCATGATCGACTCCCAGGCCGTGTAGATGTGCCGGTCGGGTATTCCGTCGTTGAATATGGCGCCGGCCTCCACGCCCTCGGCCTTGAGCGCATGTGCATAACCCCTGGCCAGGGCCCCGTCGGAAACGATGACGCCCGCTGAGACACCGGTATCTCCCTCCGGGTCGTCCACGTGCTGGAGCCGGTATGAGCGGGGTTCGTCGAGCTCTTCCAGAAAGGCGCGCTTGAGCTGCCTCTGGTGGGCGAGAATATCCTCTATCTTGGCCAGCTGGACACGGGACACCGCGGCGATCAGCTCGCTGGGTCGAAAGCCCGCGCCCGGGAAGCTCTCGGCATCCCAGTCGATCGAGCGGGTGTCCTGTCCCTTCCAGAGCGGCAGGCCCGGATCGGACGCGTAGCCGGCGCGCTCGAACAGCTCGGTGTCATTGGTGAACACCACGCCGCCCTCGCCGGCGCTGATCGTCTTGTAGAAGTTGAGGCTCCAGGCGGCGATGTCCGAGTAGGTGCCGACGCGCCTTCCCCTGTACTGTCCGCCGACGCACTGGCAGCAGTCCTCTATGACCTTAAGGCCGTGCCTTCCGGCGACCTCCAGGAGGGCGTCGAGCCTGTTGGGTACCCCACGCATGTGCACCGGCACGACGGCCCTGGTATGCGGGGTGATCCTCCGCTCGACGTCGGCAGGATCGAGACCCAGGGAATCGTCTATATCGGCCATCACCGGGACGGCTCCGGCACCCACCACGGCGCAGGGGGTGGCCATGTAGGTATAGGAGGGGATGATCACCTCGTCGCCAGGGCCGATGCCTGCGGCCTTCATCGCGCAGATCAGGGCGCTGGTCCCGGAATTGACGATCAGGGCGTGCCTCACTCCAAGGAACTCGGCCACTTCCTGCTCGAACATGTCGCACTGACTGTCCGGGCGGTAGCGGAACAGGTTCTGCTCCTCCAGGACGGCCGTGACCGCTGCGACCTCGTCGGCCCCGTAGACGCTGGGGCCCGACACCCCTTCCGGAATCGGGTCGGTCACCACGGGAGATCCTCCGTCTATAGCTAGCTTTCCATGATCCATATCTCGCCTCCCGCTACCTGTCTAATGCGCCCTGCCCCGGAATGCAATCCCCGCCGGCCCCGTTCCGTCGGTCCGACACCTTTTGGGAGCCCGTGTTCCTTAAGGGCCCTCCGGGCCGAGCTACGGGACCTGGAGGCCTACTCCAGCGTCACGATCTGGTCGCCACCCTGTACCTGCTGGCCGGACTGTACGTGCACCTCTCGCACTATGCCTGTCCACTCCGCCCGCAGCGTCTGCTGCATCTTCATCGCCTCCAGCACGCAGACCTCGTCGCCTGGAACAACCTGGTCGCCCTGGTTTACCGCGACCGAGACGATGATGCCCGGCATCGGAGAGCTGAAGACCTTGGTCGGGCCCGCGGGCGGGGCCTGCTCAGGTGCCGAAGGTGGTGCCGCGGCGGGCTGATTGGGCCTGGTCTCCCGTCGCTCGACCGCAGGGGTGGGCATCTTCGGAAGGATCGCTGGTGCGGGCTGTTCGGCGACCTCCGGCCCGGCGTCCGGAAATTCCACCTGGACCGGCTCGCCGTCCACGATCACCTCGATCGGGTCGGCGTCGAGATCGAGCACCTCCACGTCGTGCCAGCTATCCGCGATCTTGATGCGCAGCTTTGTACCCATGTGTCCTATGGCCCGCTAGCCGAGCAAACTGATGAACACGCCAGCGACCACCGCCGACCCTATCACACCGGCGACGTTCGGCCCCAGAGCGTGGTGCAGAAGGAAATTGTTCGGGTTCTCTTGCTGTCCCATGTGGTGAGAGATGCGGGCCGCCATCGGCACCGCAGACACCCCGGCAGACCCTATAAGCGGGTTGATCTTCTCCTTTAGGAACAGGTTCATTCCCTTGGCAAACAGGATGCCTCCCATGGTCCCGCAGGCAAAGGCGACCAGCCCCAGCCCTAGGATCAGCAGCGTGTCGATTGAAAAGACCAGGTCCGCCCTCAGCTGCGTGCCGACGGTCAGCATCAGGAATATCGTAGCGATGTTGAGCAGCTCGTTGGAGGCGGCCTGCGTCAGCCTGGGCACCACCCCGCTCTCGCGGAACAGGTTGCCAGCGACGAACATCGCCACGAGCGGGGCCGCCCTGGGAACGATGAGCAGGATGAGGATCAGCAGGATCACCGGAAACACGAGCTTTTCGGCCTTGGACACCTCCCGGCTCGGCTTCATGACGATCTGGCGCTCCTTCTTGGTCGTCAGGAGCTTCATGAGCGGGGGCTGGATGAACGGCACGGCCGCCATGTACGTGTAGGCGATCACCGCGGTGATACCCAGGATCTCGGGCGCCAGCTTGGCCGAGAGGAATATGGTCGTCGGCCCGTCCGCCCCGCCGATGATGCCGATCGAGGCGGCCTCCCCCAGCGTGAAGCGCCCCGGGTCGAGCTGAGTTACGCCCAGCGCGCCCCAGAATGCGACGAATATTCCCACCTGCGCCGCGGCCCCCAGCAGGAGGGTCCTGGGGTTGGCGATCAGCGGGCTGAAGTCAGTCAGCGCGCCTAAGCCTATGAAGATGATCGGCGGCAGGATGTTCCAGAACGACAGCCCGTAGTGGAATATCACCCCCAGGATGCCGGCGTCCTGGACCCCGGTACCCTCGGTGGGGGTTATCGCGATGCCGGTCAGGGGCAGGTTGACGATCACTATTCCCAGCCCGATGGGCAGCAGCTCATAGGGCTCCCACTCCTTGAGGACCGCCAGGAATATCAGCACCAGCCCGATGCCCAGCATGACCAGGTTCTGCCAGCCTATGTTGTAGAACCCTGAGGACCGGAGGAAATCGAAGAACTCGGTCAATTCATCGTCCTCATGACCCCGAATCCCCGATCAATTCTCGCCACGCCCGGCGGCCTCCCTCCTGGCCTTAAGCACGCCGACCGCTATGACCGCCGCGGTGGCCCGCTGGCGGCGCAGGCGCCCTTTGCGCGCGGCGCGCTCTGCGCTCCAGCTCCTGACGTAAGCTGCGGCCGGTCCCAGGATCGTCAGGATGACCAGCAGGGCCGCCAGGAGGGCAAAGGCGGTGCCCGCACCAATGGCGGTCGTGGTAACGGCCTGCTCCAGAGAGGTCTCTTCGATGGCGCGCCTCCTCGGCGAGAGGTGGAGAATCCACGGTCCGGGCAACTCGCGCGACTCCCACGTCGTCCGTGCAAGGGCCCGCCGGCGGAGCGGCGCGTGACGGTCGGAATTTTACACCAAGGCCCTCTCTCCAGCCACCGCCGGGCGGCCAACGCGGGAAAGGGCGGCTGATGTCTACCGCTGGTAACACCGGGGTCCGGAGCATATAATCGGGATTCCTTCGGAGGGCTTATGAGCACCGCCAGCACACAGGGCCGGGTAGATTTCAACAGCGACATCGGCGAGAGCTTCGGCTCCTACAAGATGGGCCTCGACGAGGAGGTCATAGGCTGCATCAGCTCGGCAAACATCGCCTGCGGCTTTCACGCCGGCGACCCGGGATGGATGCGCCACACCGTCGGCCTGGCCGAGAAAAACGGCGTCGGAATCGGCGCCCACCCGGCCTTCCCCGACCTGCGGGGCTTCGGCAGGCGGAACATGGTCGTGGATCCGCAGGAGGCCCGCGACGACGTCGTATACCAGATAGGGGCCCTTACCGCCTTTACGAAGGGAAAGCGCCTCCAGCACGTAAAGCCTCACGGCGCCATGTACAACATGGCGGTAAAGGACGAGGCCCTCGCCCGCGCAATCTGCGAGGCCATTCTCGAGGTCGATCGGCGGCTGATACTGCTTGCCCTGTCGGGCTCGCGCTGGGTCGAGATCGCGGAGAAGATGGGCCTTCGGGTGGCGCGCGAGGTGTTCGCCGACAGGGCGCTGATGCCCGACGGGACGCTCGCCCCCCGCTCCCAGCCGGGGGCGGTTCTGCACGACGCGGACCAGATAGCAGAGCGCACCCTCAGGATGGTCACCGAGGGAACGGTCGAGGCGGTCGACGGATCGGAGGTCGAGGTGGTGGCCGACAGTATCTGCCTGCACGGAGACACGCCCGGTGCCGTCGCGATGGCGCGTGCGGTTCGCGACAGCCTGGAATGCGCCGGGGTGCAGGTCGTGCCGCTTGAGGAGCTGGTGTAGGCCGGATGTACGAAGCGCCCCGCTTCTTCGAAGCCGGCGATTGTGCACTCGTCGTCGAGCTGGGCGAGGCGATCGACCCGGGGATCAATGACCGCGTCCGCGCGCTGATGCAGGCCATCGAGGGCCTTAAGGCCCGGGGCATCGCCGATATCGTTCCCTCATACCGATCGCTGATGATCGCATACGATCCCACCCGCACCTGCAGGGACGATCTTGTAGAGTTGGTCACCAGGGCCGCTGGCGACCTGGGTAAGGCCGGGTTGGTCGAGCGCAGGGTCGTGACCCTGCCGACGCTCTACGGAGCCGATCACGGTCCGGACCTTGACTACGTCGCTGAGCACGCAGGCATCGAGGCCGACCGGGTGGTGGCTCTGCATGGCGGGGTCGACTACCGCGTCTACATGATCGGCTTCGCCCCCGGTTTCCCCTACCTCGGGGGCCTGCCGCAGCAGCTGGCGACCCCCCGGCTCGCCACGCCCCGCGTGCGCATCCCCGCGGGCTCTGTGGGGATCGCCGAGTCGCAGACCGGGGTCTATCCCGCCGCGAGCCCCGGGGGATGGCGTCTGATCGGCCGCACACCGGTGCGGCTCTTCGACCCGGAGCGCGATCCCCCCTCCCTGGTCGTCGCCGGGGACTACATAAGGTTCGCCGCCCTCGGATCCGAGGAGGAATATTCCAGGATTGCCGAAGAGGTGGAAAGCGGCGTCTACCAGCCAGACGTGGCGTCGGCCAAGAGTTCAGCCTCGGTGCCGGCGAGCGCCTGAGCGGATCGGACCCATGAGCCGCCGAGTCATGGAGATCCCGGAGCCCGGGCTCCTTACCACCGTGCAGGACACCGGCCGGTACGGCTACCAGCGCTTCGGTGTGCCGGTCTCCGGAGCCATGGACCTGTTTTCCCTCAGGGCCGCCAACGTGCTGGTCGGCAACGACCAGGGCGCCGCCTGCCTGGAGATGACGGTCGTAGGTCCGCGCATCCGGTTCCTTGACGAGGCGCTGATCGCGCTTACGGGCGGAGACCTTGCGGTCCGGATCGACGGCAGACCTGTTCCGCGCTGGCAATCGGTGCGTGTCGAAAGGGACTCGGTACTCACCTCCGACAGCATGGTCGACGGCATGCGCGCCTACCTGGCCGTTGCAGGTGGCATCGACGTACCCGAGGTGATGGGAAGCCGCTCGACCTACATGGCCAGCCGAATCGGCGGGCTGAAAGGGCGGGCGCTAAAGAGCGGCGACGTGCTCTCCGCCGGTTCCCCGGACCCGGCAAGGCAACACGAGGAGCGCGGCCTGCCCGAGGACCTTGAGCCAGTGCACTACGGCCACTCCCACGTCGTCAGGGCCGTCGTCGGTCCCCAGACCCACGCCTTCAGGGCCGATGCCGTCGAGACCCTGTTCGATTCGCGCTACGTGGTCTCCATCGACTCTGACCGCGTGGGCTACCGCCTGGAGGGACCGCACCTTAGGCACGAGAACGGGGCCGACATCATCTCGGACGGTAGTCCCGCGGGGGCCATCCAGGTGCCCGCCAACGGCATGCCCATCGTGCTGATGGCAGACCGCGGTCCCACCGGTGGATACGCGAAGATCGCGACCGTGATTTCCACCGACCTCGGGCGTCTCGCACAGGCCAGGCCTGGCGATACGATCTCGTTTCGGCAGGTCACCGTGGAAGAGGCGGTGGCGGCGCTACTGGAGCAGGAGGCGCTGCTCTACGCGCTGGACCCGGAGATGCTCGCGGGCGCGCCGGAGCCCGTGGTGCGGGCGCTCACGGCCTCAAGCGGACCCCTGTCTCCAGCTTTGCGGGAGGTGGACCTTCCCCACCTTGAGACCCGGGTGGCCCGTGCCAGCATCGGCGGAGAAACGCTCGCTGTAGAGATCCTGATCGAGCGCGACTGACCCCTTGGGCTGGCTGCACGATTTATCGGAGTGGCTGCTGGGTTTCGCCGAGAGCGGGTGGGCCGTCGGCATTCTCGCGCTGTCAAGCTTTACCGAATCGATCTTCAACCCCATTCCGCCCGACGCCCTTCTGATAGCCGTCGCGATCCCGCAGCCTCACAATGCCATCCCGCTGGCCCTGCTGGTCACGGCCTCGTCGGTGGCCGGGGCCCTGGTCGGTCACTGGCTGGGAAACCGCATCGGCCGCCCGATAGCCGACCGGCTTTTCCCGGAGAGCTACATCTCCAGGGCGGAAGGTCTGTTCGAGCGCTATGGGGTCTGGGCGGTGCTGTTTGCGGCCTTTACGCCCATCCCCTACAAGGTGTTCGCGATCCTGGCGGGCGTACTCGGGTTCGACAGGAAAGTCTTCCTCATCGCATCGCTCTTAGGCCGCGCCGCGCGCTTTCTCCTGATCGGGGTCCTGGTCATGATCTTCGGCGCGCGCATAGAGGCCTTCGTGACCGACAACCTGGAGGTGGTGACCTGGTCGGTAGGCGGTGCGGTCATCGGCGTCGTAATCGCCGTCACCGCCTACCGACTCTATCGCTTACGCAGGCCCTCAGCCGAGGGCCGGGCCCCCTAGCGTTCGAGCCAGGTGTTGGCGTAGTACGGGAAGGCCTTTACCTCAAAGTTCTTCAGGGCAGCCGTAGCCGGATAGATGCTGTAGAAGATGCCTTCGTACAGCGCCGGAACGTTCTTGTAGAACTCTATCTGCATCTCATCGAGTAACCGCAGCTTCTCGGCATCGTCGATCGCCTGGGCGAACTGCTTCCTCAAGTCGTGGAGCTTTTCTATCGGGGGTGGGAACAGCGCGTGCTGCGCCCCTATGGCCTCGTGCTCCAGCGGGCTGGTGCTGTTCCAGTGCACGTCCCAGCTTGTGGCCACGCTGAAGCTCTCGACGTTCCCGAATCTTGTCACGACCGTCGCCCAGTCAAGGGCGGGCATGTCAACATTCATGCCCATCGCCTCCATCTCGCTCTTTACGACGAAGCCCGTCGGCGTGATGGTCGAGTAGTCGGTCGGGTTCAGCAGGACCAGGGTCTCGCCGGCGTAACCCGCCTCGGCGAGCAGACGCTTCGCCTCTTCCTTGTCGTTGCGGTTGTAGTACTCGTCGGCTCCCGCGTCGGTCTCCCACCGGGTCCCGCAGTAGAAGATCGCAGGACACAGCGTCCACAGCTCCGTCGGCCCGAGCGACGCCATCACGTTGGCGATGTCCAGACCCGTCTGGAAGGCGATACGCGCCGTGGTGTTGTCAAACGGTGGGTTGGCGGGTATGAGCAGGTTGCTCCTGTGACCCGGCTTGTAGAGCGGCACGGTCAGTTCTGAGTTTTCGCTGACCCGCCCGTAAAAGTCCAGGCCCGCTCCGTCGACCACGTCCCACTCGCCGGTCTCAAGACCCGCGAGCTTGGTCTCCTCGTCCGGCACCTCCAGCCAGACCAACTCGTCGATGTAGGCCTTTACCTCGCCGGTGTACAGGCTCGCCGGCTCGGTCCGCGAAACGAATTCATCGAAGCGCTCGATCGTTATTCGATCGCCCTGAGACCAGCTGACGAACTTGTAGGGACCTGAGCCAACCCACTCTTCGACAGGCTCGCTGGTAAGAATGCCCTCATCGATCCTGGTGGGCATGATGCGCGGGCTGCCATAGGGCTTGGCCAGGCTCATGATCACAGATCCGGTGGGCTCCTTGAGGTTGACCTGGAACGACCTGTCGTCGGTCACGACGAACGAGTCCTCATCCTGGAACTCCCTCATCAGCCCCGCGATTGCGTACCAGCTGCCCAGCCAGCGCTCGTAGGTCGAGCGCACGTCGTCGGCCGTGACGGCAGTGCCGTCGTGGAACGTGAGCCCGTCTCGAAGGGTGAAGGTCCAGGTCAGGCTGTCATCACTCACGTCCCAGCTCTCGACCATCACCGGCTGGTCCTCGATGTTGGCATCCCAGCCAAAGAGGGTCTCGTACATGTGGGAGGCGACAGCCGTCGTCACGTAGGCTCCGCCGAACGCCGGGTCCAGCGTTGGGATGCTGGCCTGGGAGACCACCCTCAGGGTGCCGCCGAACTTGGAGTCCTCCATGGCATCCATCGCGTCGGCCACCTCGGTCGGCTCCGGCTCCATTGCATCCTCGACCATGGCCTCCTTGGTGGCGGTGGGCTTGGCCTCCATGACCTCCACCGTGGGCGTGGGCTCTGCGGGTTCGGGTTCGGCCTCCTCGGAAGGCCCGCAGGCGACGACCGCAAACGAGAGCCCGATGACCAGGGCGAATAATGCTGTGATAAGGGATCTCTTCATGTACGGCTCCTTGCCTGCTATAGTCCTCGGCGCTCCGGGTCGCTCTGATGTCCACGCGCGATGCTCCCACCGGGCAGCGGCGGTGTCAACATCGTGCCTCGCATCACAAAGCCGTGGAGCCCCAAGACGTCCTGCCGCAACCGGCCTCGACGCCGTCGGCCACGTCGAGTTTCACCCGTCGCGGCCTCTCCACGCACGGAAGGCGCATGGAGAGGGGGAAAGGGAACCTAGAGGCGCCAGGTGGAACGCAGGCGAGCCAGCACCGAGGGGTCAAGCTGGAGGTGATCGACCTGTGTCCTGTCCCACTGCGACAGCGGCGGAAAGGGCACGGGCAGCAGGTCGACCATAGATTCGAACACGAACTCGGCGATCACGGGCAACGAGGCCACGTCCTCTGCATTGTAGCGCACCAGCGTGTCCCGCGCCCCGCGGTCGCCGCCCTCCCACATGTACCACAGGCGCACCGCGTCGGCCCCGGCCAGCCCGGAAAGCTCGCCACGGTCCAGCCCAAGGCGACGCTCCACTACCTTAAGGCCACCGCGGAATCCGAGCCTCCTGAGCGGGTACATAAGGTCGATGTGGGGCCTGTCACCGAACATGGGACGGCCGAAGAAATGCTCAAGGAACGGCAGGTCGAACGCCGCACCGTTGAATGTCAGGAAAAGGTCGTACTCCCTGAGCGCAGATGGCAATTCGCGCAGGTTTTCACCGGACACGAAGGCACGGAAACCGGCCCTGTCCAGCACGCCGACCATCGTCACGTCCGAGCTGTAGGGGGACAGTCCCGTGGTCTCTATGTCCAGGAACGCGGCACGGTCTCGAAAGTCCGCGTAGAGCCGCCACTTCTCCGAGGGGGGCAACATCCGATCGAAGTAGGAGGCGTCACCACTGGCAAGTCGTTCCTGGCACTCTTGCAGGAGGTCGCACAGCTCACCGCGCCGGACCTCCACCCGGGAGGGCAGCCCGGGCGAGGAGACGAATTCGCTCCAGCAGGTGATCCCGGACCGCCAGATCTCCTCCTCGATCGTCCCGCCGACCCCGGGCAGGTGTATGAAGGTGGAGGAAAGCATGAACTCGGGGCGCGGCGCCCAGAAAGAATAATTGCTCTAGATCTCCCTGTCGCGTCCGCATCGGATGAGCGACCGGAGCGGATTGCCCGGCGACCGTTACACTACGTGCCTGTCCGACCGCAGCCGCAAAGACCAGGTAAGGAGCAGCCCCCATGACCGAGCGCGGAGTTAAGCCGACCGAGGACGAGGTGCTGGGCTGGATGGGCAGCCTGAGCAACTGGGGCCGGTGGGGGCCTGACGACGAGATCGGGGCACTCAATCTGATCACCCCCGAGCGGGTCCGCCGCGCAAGCGGCCTTGTAAGGGAAGGCGTCTCGGTCACATGCTCTCGGCCGCTGGACACCAACAACGACGCCGAGGTCTACCGGCCCACCGTGCGCCTGATGCTCGAGAGCGGCGAGGGCTGGACGCACCACGAAAAGCACACCGACTTCAGGATCCAGGCCGCCCTCGAGTACGTGTCAATGGTCTATCACGGCTACCACATCACCCATCTGGACTCGACCGCTCACTTCTTCTGGAACGGCCAGATGTACAACGGCCGACCATCCTCGCTGGTCTCAACCAACCGGGGAGCGACCGTATGTTCAGTCGACACCGCGCGCAACGGCATAGTCGGCCGTGGCGTGCTGGTGGACGTTCCCCGCGTTCGCGGAATCGATTGGCTCGATCGGTCCGACGGGGTGATGCCCGGGGACATACTCGCCGCCGAGGAAAACTGCGGCTTTACGATCGAGCCCGGCGACATCCTGTTCATACGAACCGGCCAGCTCCGGCGCACACTGACCGAGGGGCCCTTCAACCCGGTCGTCGATGGATCCACGGCCTGTCAGGCCGCCTGCCTGCCTCTTCTCCGTGAGCGGGATGTGGCGGTCCTGGGCACCGACACGTCAAACGACATGCTGCCCCCACCCTACCCGACCGTGACTAACCCGATTCACCAGGTGGGCCTGATCCACATGGGGGTCTGGATACTGGACAACGCCAACCTCGAGGACCTGGCGGCCGCGTGCGCGGCGCGCAATCGATGGGAGTTCCTGGTCACGATGGGGCCCCTGCGCATCGTCGGGGGCACCGGGTGCCCGGTAAACCCGATCGCGATCTTCTAGGGCGGAGGCCTGCTCCCGGGCGGCAGCGGGGCCGCCGCTTTCATCTCGCCGTCAGCCCACCGTCCACGACCAGATGTGAGCCGGTCACGTAGGACGAGGCGTCCGAGGCCAGGTAGAGCGCCGCGTACGCGATCTCGGAGGGCTCTGCCAGCCTGCCGAGCGGCACCCTGGCGGTGGACGTCGCCCTGCCCTCCTCGCTGGCCAGGTTCTCGGCGATCATCCCGGTCTCGACCGGGCCCGGCACCAGGGTGTTGGCGCGGATGCCATCGGCGGCGTGCTGGATGGCGGTGTGCCGGGTCAGCGACAGCAGTGCGGCCTTGGAGGCGCCGTAGGCGCCGCCCCTGTGGCTGCCAACCAGAGCGGTAGTGGAAGCGACGTTCACGATCGAGCCTCCGCCCCGCTCTCGCATCACGGGGACCACGCTCCGCGTTCCCAGGAAGGCGCCGCGGGCATTTACCGCCATCATGCGCTCCCACAGATCGGCGTCGACGTGCTCGACGGGCTCGGTCTGGTAGATCCCGGCGTTGTTAACCAGCACGTCGATGGACCCGAAGCGATCCACCGACGCCCGCACCGCAATCTCCCAGTCCCGCTCTTCCGACACGTCAAGCGGCAGGGACAGGGCGGACCCCCCGCCTGCCGCAATCCCGGATGCGACCCCGTGACCGCGCTCCTCCACCAGGTCGATCACCACCACCCTGGCGCGCTCGCCCGCAAATAGCCTGGCCTGGGCGGCCCCGATGTCGCCGGCCCCGCCGGTGACCAGGGCGACCTTATCGAGCAGCCTCAACGCCGCCTCCCACACAGGTCGATGCGGCGGCGGATCCGGGCGTGCCGTGATCTCGAAGGGAAGATCACTGGGCCGAGTAGCCCCCGTCGACCACGTACTCGGAGCCGGTCACATAGGACGAGTCGTCCGATGCCAGGAACATGACCACTTGCGCCACCTCCTCGGCGGTACCCATACGTTTCATCGGCACCCTCGAGAGCACCAGGGGGCCCTGCACCGGATCCTCCATTATGAAGTCGACCATCTTCGTGTCGATCAGGCCCGGGTGCACCGAGTTGACGCGAATCCCCTCGGCGGCGTAGTGGAGGGCGGAGCTCTTGGTAAACAGCCTGACCGCCCCCTTGGAGGCAGTGTAGGCTCCCTCCAGCGCGTTCCCCACCAGGCCGGCGGTGCTGGAGATGTTGACGATTGATCCGCCACCCGACCGCCGCATGGACGGGACCACTGACTTGGTTCCGAGGAAAACGCCCCGGGCGTTGATGGCCATTATGTCTTCCCACTCCTCGACCGGGGTCTCGTGAATTACCGTCGTGCGGAAGACGCCGGCGTTGTTCACAAGCACGTCTACCGGACCGTAGCGGTCCTCGGCCAGCTCTACCGCCCTCACCCAGTCGTCCTCCCGGGTTACATCCAGAGAGCAGAACAGGGCCTGGCCCCCGCGATCCTCGATCTTCCTGGCGACCGACTCCCCGCTCACCACGTCTCCGATCACGACCCTGGCACCCTCAGAGGCGAACATCTTCGCCTCGGTAGCCCCCATCGCTCCTGCGCCCCCGCTGATAATTGCTACTTTCCCTTCGAGCTTCATTTCATTGCCCTCCTCGTCTCGGCCGCCGCCCGGATCGGCGGACGGCCGGGCTCACCTAGCCTCAACTTAGCGTCGCACAACTGTCCTGCTCCACGGCGGCGCGCCCTACCGGGCGGTCCAGCCCCCATCGATAACCAGCTCGGACCCGGTCATGTAGGACGATTCGTCGGAGGCCAGGAACAGAACGCCGTAGGCGATCTCCGCCGGCTCGGCCATTCGGCCCATGGGGTGCTCGGTGTCGAACCGCCTTACGTGGGCCGGCTGGTACGCCTCCCATAGCATCGGGGTGTTAACGGGACCGGGGAAGACCGTGTTGACCCTGATGCGCTCTGCGGCGAACTGCACTGCCGCTGACCGTGCGAGGCTGCGCACCGCTCCCTTCGAGGCGTGGTACGCGGCAGCAAGCTCGCCGGCCGTCATGGCGGAAATCGAAGCCACGTTCACTATCGACCCACCCCCTGCGTCCCTCATCGATGGAATCGCGTGCTTTATGCCCAGGAAGACGCCCGCGGCGTTGACCGACATCAGCCGGTCCCACTCGGCGACCGTCGTCTCGGCGATCCGGTGGGGTGAGAGGATGCCGGCGTTGTTTACCAGCACGTCGAGCGAGCCGAATTTCGATGCAGTGGCCTCAACGGCCCGCTCCCAGTCAGCTTCCCTCCTTACGTCAAGGGCGCAGAAGATCGCGGCACCTCCCCCGTGCTCCCGGTTTATCCCCTCGGCCACGGCAAGCCCCTCGCCGGCGAGCATGTCGCAGACCACGACCTTCGCGCCCTCGTCGGCGAATATCCTCGCCTCTGCCGAGCCCTGCCCTCGCGCCGCGCCAGTGATCAGCGCCACCTTGCCTTTCAGCCTGCCGTATCCGCTCACAAAACGCATACTAACGCCGCCGCCGACACTCCTTCAACGATCCCCGGGGCCGAGACCGGCACGAGCGGTTGACCGAACACAAGTTCTGTTCTAAACTTGTTCTAATGGAGGGAGCCAAGTGACGGTCAACCAGCTTCAGATGCCCGGAATTGCAGACCTGACCTACGCCGGCGCCAGCCCCAACGAATTCGAACCCGGTCAGCGGGTTCTGTATCTCGGTCGGGTCAGCGGCGGGCCCAGGTACGGGTCCAAGGGGATCGTCCGCGAGGTGCGGGGGCGCAAGGCGGTGGTGGAGATTGAGGGGCGGCGAAGGCGCCAGCGGACGGACATCTGGCACATACCCTACTACTTTCTGGCCGTGCCCGGCCGGGCGGCGTAGCCACCGAAAAGCGGCCCGGGATCTCGCGGCTTATCGGGCGGTCCTCTGCCCGGTAGAGTTCAGATCGGCCGGTGGCAACTCCCCATCGCCCGTGCCAGTCCCGCGGTCAATCCTCCTGGCTTCGCTGGGCCTTCAGGAAGTCCTCTAGCTCGGCCACCATCGCCTCCGGGCTGGGTATCGTACCCTCCCGCCTCTCTGCCGGAGCCTGCCGATCGTAGCGACGCTCCAGCATCTTTACGTACTGCGCGACGTCTTTCTCACCCGAGATGGCCCTGTCGACCTCCGTCTCCCAGACCACTCCGCCCTGTCTCAGCTCGCTCAGCTCATCGTCCAGCAGCATCGTAGGATCTACCACGTCCCTCAGCGCCGCGAGGAGCGCATGGGTCGCCTTCGGGTTCGGAGAGGTCGTCACGTAGTGGGGTGAGTGCCCCCAGAGGCTCACGTATGGGATAGACCTGCCGGCGCACTCGTCCATGAGCGCGGTGTGGATGCCCGCCGGGCCCTCGTAGCCGGACTCGAGTATGCCGAGTTCACCCAGACGTTCGACATACCCCTCGGTGGTGGCCACACCCGTTATCTTCGTCTCGCGCGAATGAGGTACCGCGTCCATCAGCGCCCCGAGGGTAACGACCGCCTCCACACCGAAGCGTTCGGCCTCCGACAGGAGTATCTCGGTGTAGGACCGCCAGCGAAGGTTTGGCTCCGTTCCCAGAAACAGGAGCAGGTGCGGGTCCCGGCGCCCGGGGTCCGAGTACGAAAACTCACTCTCGGGCCATGACATGCCCCTTCGCCCCGATTTGTCGACGAAGGTGTTGGGGCGCACTTCGGTAAGCACAAAAAACGGGTCGGGGTCGATCTCGGCGTACACCCCCGCGCCGGTCAGGCGGGCGAGGAACCTTACCGCGTTGGTGGAGGCCTGCGCCGCGTCCGGCCACCCCGCGAAAGCCGCCACCAGAAAGCGCGCTTGGTGTCGCGGCCGCTCGTGGACTACTAGAGCCTCCATCACTCCACGATAGCACGGTACGGAGCGGGCGGCAGTCGCCGAGCGCGTGAGCGATCCACGGAAAGGGGTTACGATGGCCGCCGCACACAAGGCACCTAGGAGCATCGACCATGGCCGAGCGAACCATTGGAGTAGTAGTAGAAGACAGCACCCCGCAGGGCATCTTTTCAACGATACGGAGATTGGAGCGAGCGGGGGTACCGGCGGCCTGGATGACCTCGGCCGCTGGACCCTGCGATGTCCTGACCGTTTACGCCGCGGCAATCGTTCAAACCGAGCGAATCAGGCTGGGCACATCCGTCGTACGCAGCTGGTCGCGCCACCCGATCACCCTGGCCGAGCAGGCGCGGGCGGTGTGGGACCTCGCCCCGGGCCGCCTGGCACTTGGCGTGGGGCCAGCACACAAGGCCTCGATGGAGCACGACTTCGGCCAACCATACGACCGGCCCCTGGGCCACCTGGAGGAATACGTAAGGGTCCTTAAGGATCTGCTGCAGGGTGGCGAGGTGCACCTTGAGGGCAGCTTTTACACGGCCCGGGCCAGGGCGGGTGGTGGGGTCGACATCCCCGTCCACGCATCGGCGCTGAGGCCCAGATCGTTCGAGCTATGCGGAAGGGTAGCCGATGGGGCCATCACCTGGGTCTGCCCCCTCGATTACGTGCGGGACCAGGCCCTTCCAGTGCTACGCCGGGCCGCCGGTGCCGCCGGCCGCAAGGCCCCGGCGATGATAGTCCACGTGCCGGTATGCCTGACCGGGGACGCGGGCGAGGCGAGGGCCGCCCTCAGAGAGCGGCTGGGCTATTTCCCGGGCTCGACCAACTACTCGCGCATGTTCGAGATGGCCGGCTTTCCCGGCTCCGATAGGACCGGATGGACGGACGAGCTGGCCGATGCCGTCATGGTGCACGGCAGCGCGGCCACCGTCTCCCGCAGGCTCGATGAAATGTTCGGCTGGGGAGCGGATGAACTCGTGGTAACTGTCCTCGGAGACGGCCGACAGTGGGACCGGACCGCTGCCCTGCTTTCAGACTTGTCGCGGGGTTGAGAGGCCAACGCGGCCCCTAGCCCGGGAGATCCAGGACTCATGCGGCCCCCAGGGTCATGCACAGTCCCGCTATCGTCTTGGCGTCCCTTATCTCACCGCCCGCCACCATGGCGCGGGCCTCCGCAGCGGGTACCCTGACCACCTCGACGATCTCGAACGGATCCGGTTCCAGGGGCGAAGGACGCAGGTCCCTGGCCAGGAACAGGTGCAGGTACTCGGTGAGGAAACCGGGGGCGGCATAAAAGCCCCCAAGGGGCCTGAGTTCGCCGGCGGCCAGTCCGGTCTCCTCGCGAAGCTCTCGCTGTGCAGCCGCGGCCGGCTCTTCGCCCCGTTCCATCTTTCCCGCGGGCAGTTCCAGCAGAACGCGCTTTATCGCGTGCCTGTACTGCCTGACCATCACGACGTTCCCGAACTCATCGACCGGGACGATGGTGACCGCATCTGGGTGCTCTACGACCTCGAACCTCGCCTCGGAACCGTCCGGGAGGCGCAGCGTATCGACCGTGACGGTCATGATGCTGCCGTCAAAGACCACCTCCCGCGATACGGGATGCCCCGGGTCAGGACCTGTCAACGATTCCCAGGCGCCGGGTTAGAGTCGCATAGAAGTCGTGCGGCGGCCTGAGCCTTACGAAACGCGCACGGTACGGGCTGCGGCGGATGCTCACGACATCGCCGGGACCGAGCCGGGACACGGGGAAACCGTCCACGCTCAGGAGCGTGTCGGCCTCGTTGACGACCTTAAGATCCACGACCGTGTCGCCGGGCAGGACCAGTCCCCTGTTGAGGCACATGTGGGGTGCGACGGGCAGCAGCAGAATATCCTCCAGCCGGGGGCTTACGAGGGGCCCTCCCGCCGCCATCGCGTATCCGGTGCTGCCGCTAGCGGTCGACACCATCACGCCGTCGGCCCTGTAGACGGTCAGCTCAGCCTGGTCCACGCTGGCCTCAACGTTGAGTAGTCTCGCGTTCTGTCCGCGGCTGAGCACGACCTCGTTTAAGGCATCGGCGTCGGGGACATGGTCACCAGAGGTCAGCGTCACCCCGACCCTGACCATCATCCGTTCGTCGATCCATGCGCCCTGGGCCTCGCCGCTCACATAGCGCGCTATCCCGGCCTCCGCATCGCCCACGTCCAGCTCGGACATGAAGCCGACCTTGCCCAGATTGATCGCAAGGATCGGCACCTCGTAGGGGGCGGTGACCCGGATGGTCCTCAGGATGGTGCCGTCTCCGCCCGAGATGACCAGGACGGAGGTCTGCGAGAGTTCCTCACGACGCTCGGTGACGCTGTCGGCGGGAGAGGCCCAGGCGATGTCGCCTAGGTCCAGCGATGAGATCAGGGAGCCGACCAGGTCACATGCCCTGGGCATCTGTCCGTTGTAGACGAACCCGATGCTGGCCTTGTGGTCGTTCATAAGAGAGGACTGGGCTTCCGCCCCCAGATTACATCACGGGTACGATGCTCAACACCTCGGCTGCCGTCTTGGCCATGCGGATGAGCGGGGTCGGATAAATCCCGAAGAACAGAAGCGCAGCAACGCTCACCCCGAGCGCCACGTGCAGCGGCCTGTCGGCCTTGACCGGGCGTGCCTCGGCGGGCTCGGACAGGTACATCACCTTGATCACTTTCATGTAGTAGTAGGCGGAGACGACGCTGTTGAGCGCTCCGGCGAGCACCAGCCACGAAAGGCCGCTGCTGGCCGCGGCGCTGAATATATTGAGCTTGATCATAAAGCCAACCGTCGGTGGAACGCCCGTCAGGGAGATCAGGGCGAAGGTGAGCGCGGCGGCAAGCCAGGGCGCGCGCCTGCCCATCCCGGCCATGTCCTTGATGCGGTCGCTGCCGACCCGGTTGGAGATTGCTATCACCGCGGCAAACGCCGCAAGATTGGTCGCCGCGTAGCCGACCAGATAGAACAGCACGCCGGCCGGGCCGTCGGGAGTGCCGCCGGCGGGATCCCTCGCGGTGACCGCCGCCAGTCCAACCATGATGTAGCCCGCGTGGGCAATGGTCGAGTACGCCAGCAGTCGCTTCATTCCCCGCTGGGCGATCGCCACGAAATTGCCCAGGGTCATCGACATGATCGCCAGTACGGCGAAGATGGCACTCCATTCGATGCTGACCTGAGAGTCGGGGAAAGCCACATAGAAGACCCGCAGTATCACGGCAAAGCCGGCCGCCTTGCTCGCCACCGACAGGAACGCGGTTACCGGCGTTGGGGCACCTTCGTACACATCCGGCACCCACATCTGGAACGGGACGGTGGAGATCTTGAATCCGAATCCGGCGATGATGAACACGACGCCGAGCAAAAGGGCGTATCCGCCAAGCGGCTCCGCGCCACCGCCCACACTTAAGATGCCGCGCGCTATCTCGCCCAGGTCTGTGCTGCCGGCAAAGCCGTAGACCCACACCATGCCGTACAGCAGCAGGGCCGAGCTCAGGGCGCTCAGGATCAGGAACTTCATGCCCGCCTCGGTGGACCGGCTGCTGCCGGCAAGTGCCACCAGGGCCGCCAGCGGGAGTGCCGTCAGCTCGAGCGCGATGTAGATCGTGATCAGTTCCAGTGTCGAGCCAAGCAGCATCATGCCCGCCACCGAAAGCAGGATCAGGGAGAAATACTCGGCCCTGAGGGTGTCGAACCGGCGTACGTACTCGGTGGACATCAGTACGACGACCGTCATCGAGCCGGCGAGAAGGAACTTGATGAACAGGCTGAACTTGTCCACCGAGAGCGTCCCGAATACGCCCGTCACCGCCGGGTCGCCATGGTCCAGGTCGATCCACAGCGTGGTCGTCAGCGCCAGCGCCGCAGCCAGGCCCGACACCACCAGGACTGGCAGGAATCTTCGGTCCTTGACCAGAAAGTCGATGAGCAGAATCAGAAGGGCCACGCCGACAAGGCACAGCTCGGGAGAGAGCAGATAGATGTCGTAGGCGGTCACGCCCGGCTCCTCACGAAAGACAAGTCCACGCGCTCCAAATGGTTCCCGGCAATCGCCTCATCGAAAACAACAACCACTGGCAGTTCGCCCCTAACGCAGTCCGACCTGCGCGCCCGCAACGTCCTGTACGATCGGCTCGATGCCGACTGCGAACACGTCGGAAATGAACGCGGGGTATATGCCGAACAGGATGATCGGGACAATCAGTAAAGCCATGGGGATCAGGTCGGTGCGGGTGGCGTCCGGAAGCGTCGACCACCGCTCCATGCGCGGTCCGAACATCGCCCGCTGAATCATCCACAGGATGTAGCCGGCAGTGATGACCACCCCGAACACGGCGAGCACCGTCGGCCAGCTCCAGACGGGGAAGGTGCCAAGGAAGATCAGGATCTCGGCCGCAAATCCGCTTGTCCCCGGCAGGCCGAGAGAGGCGAATCCGGCGACCAGGAAGCCCACCGCTATCAGCGGCATGCTGCCGGCCAGGCCGCCCAGGTCCGGTATGTACCGGGTGTGTGCGCGGTCGTATACCAGCCCAACCATCAGGAACATCAGGCCCGTGATCGTGCCGTGGGTGAACATCTGCATCGCCGCACCGGTAAGCCCGATGGCACCCGTCTCCGCAGAGGCCGCCGCGATCGCCGACAGGCCGATCAGCACGTATCCCATGTGGCTGATGCTGCTGAACGCCACGAGCCTCTTCATATCCGTCTGCCGCAGGGTGACCACCGCGCCGTACAGGACGTTAATTACGCCGGCCGTAGCCAGCAGCCAGGACAGGTCCGCCATGGTATCGGGCATCATCGCCGCGGTGACCCGGATCATCCCGTAGCCGCCCATCTTGAGCAGAACGCCGGCGAGCATGACGCTCACCGCTGTGGGTGCGTCAGTGTGGGCATCCGGCAGCCAGGTGTGAACCGGCCAGACCGGGAGCTTTACCGCGAATCCGACGAAAAGCAGCCCGAAGATCGCGCCGACGGGGAGCGCGAGCTTTGCGCCACCCTGGATCAGGCCAGGCATGGCGGTCATGTCGAACGTGCCGAATGAGACGAACAGGGCAAGAATTCCCACCAGCATGAAGGCGCTGCCGACGAAGGTGAACAGCAGGAACTTCATCGCCGAGTATTCTTTGCGGCCGCTGCCCCAGGTGGAGATCAGGAAGAACATCGGCACGAGCTCGAGTTCCCAGAACAGGAAGAACATGAGGAAATCGAGTGCAGTGAACACCCCGAGCACGGCGGTCTGCAGGACCAGCAGCCAGACGAAGTACTCCTTAACGCGGTGCTTGATTCCCCAAGAGGCGTATACGGCGGCCATTCCGAGCAGTCCGGTCAGCAGGACCATTGGAGCACTCAGCCCATCTACTGCCAGGAAGTACTCAACGTTGAACGAGGCGATGGGCACCCAGTCGATGACACGGTCTACCATCTGCAGCCCGCCCGCGTCGCGGTCGTAGCTCGCGAACACGACGACGCTGAGCACCAGCTGTACCAGCGCCACGGCCCCTGCGGCCCATCTCACCTGACGGTCACTGCGGGCAAGAAGCGCTATCCCGGCCGCAGCGACCAGCGGAAGGAAGACCAGGCTCGTCAGTAGTCCGTTCACGCCATCCATACCCCTAGCGGAACAGCAGGTAGATCCCGAATATCACGAGCACCCCGACGGATATCACCGTTCCGTAGCCCTGGAGCTGTCCCGTCTGGACCTGCGCTATCGCCCGGCCGACGTTGCGACCAAGCCGGTCAAGCGTCCTGACCACCCCGTCGACCAGGTTCTTATCCAGCCAGTCCAGTGACAGGGCCAACCGGCCGTAAAAGAGCCTTCGGGTTATCAGGCCCTCGTACAGCTCATCCACGTAGTACTTTTGGACCAGCACGCGGTGCAGCGGCATGATCGGCCCAAAGCCTCCTATCCGCCCCCTGGACCTCAGCACGTGCATCAGGTAAGCGAGCGCGATGCCGCCGACCGCGAGCAAACTGGTGACCAGGGCCAGCCCGCGGCTAAAGTCCTTTACGGCAACGTGGCCGTCGGACAGGGACTCGTGGGGCGGGCCGATGTTGACGAATTCGGCGAACCAGTGCAGGGGAACCACCCGCAGATCGGTCAGCGGATTGACCAGCCAGCCGACCGCGAGCGTGGCAAGGCCCAGCAGGACCAGAGGGAATACCATGCTGGGCGGCGACTCGTGCGGCTCGGCGTCCCCATGAGCATCGGCCTCGGGGTCGGCCGCGGCACCGCCCCGGTACTCGCCCTCGAACGTCATGAACAGCGCGCGGAATATATAAAAGGCCGTCATGAACGCGGCGACCAGGCCCAGCCAGAAGACCAACTGGGCGTCCCAGGATGTCCCGGCCTGCGCGTAACCCAGAATCTCGTCCTTGCTCCAGAAACCCGCGGTCGGGGCTATGCCGGCGAGGCTGAGGGCCCCGATGAGGAACGCCACCCAGGTCCACGGCATCCTCCTGCGCAGCCCGCCCATGTAGCGCATGTCGAAAGTTCCCCCGGCGGCATGGCTGACGCTGCCGGCGCCCAGGAAGAGCAGGGCCTTAAAGAACGCGTGGGTAAAGAGGTGGAAGATTGCCGGGCCGTACGCTCCCACGCCGAGCGCCAGCATCATGTAGCCGAGCTGGCTGATCGTCGAGTAGGCGAGAACCCGCTTGATGTCGTTTTGAACCAGCCCGATGCTGGCGGCGAATATGGCGGTCACCCCGCCCACGATTGCGACGGTCCGCATCGCCTCGTCTGAGGCCTCGAACACGGGGAAGAAACGCGCGACCAGGAACACCCCAGCCGCGACCATTGTGGCGGCGTGGATGAGCGCGCTTACCGGCGTCGGGCCCTCCATTGCATCCGGCAGCCAGGTGTGGAGCGGTACCTGCCCGGACTTGCCCACGGCCCCGGCGAATATCCCGCCGGCCACCCATCCCGCGACCGCGCTGGTCATCACGCCGCCCACGGCGATCGCCGCGTGAAGGTCGGTCACCTCAAGCGGGTTCAGTCCCTGGGCGGTAAAGGAGTCTGCATTAAAGAACAGGTAGAGGATGGCCAGCAGGAACCCGAAATCGCCGATGCGGGTGACGACGAAGGCCTTCTTGGCTGCCGCCGCGGCGGAGGGCCTGTGGAACCAGAATCCTATAAGGAGGTACGAGCACGCCCCGACGAGCTCCCAGAACACGAACATCTGGACCAGGTTTGACGACATGACCAGTCCGGCCATAGAAGCGGTGAACAAGGACATGTAGGCAAAGTAGCGCGCGTAGCCGCCGTCGCCCTTCATGTATGCCGTCGAGTAGATCTGGATGAGCAGGCTTACGCTCGTTACCACGAGCAACATGACCGCGGTAAGGCCGTCGAGCACTATGCCCACGCTTATGTCCAGGCCCCCCACCGTCAGCCACGCATGCGGCTCGAACTCCACCGCGCCGTGATTGCTTGCCACGCTCGCCAGCGCCCATACCGCGAGGGCAAGGGACCCCGCGATGGCCGAAATCGTCACCCACCCGGCCGCTCGCGCCCCGCTGCCGAGCAGCGGACGTACGAACAGGCCAATGACCAGGAAGGAGGCCAGCGGCAGCAAGAAGATCAGCCAGACGGCAATCTCGCCGATCAACTAAAGCTTCCTGAGGATCTCGTCTGCAACGTGCTCGCGGCCCTTGGGAACCATCACTCTGAACGTCACCCTCTCACCCCAGGTGAGGATGTCGCCTTCCGGCAGGATCTTTGTGGGCAGCCCCTCCGCCTCCAGCGCCGCCTTCCACATCTCGGCCGCCATCAGGTTGGGAGCTCTTCGGTAGTCGGTGAACACGCCTAGTGCTTCATCTCGTTTGCATCAGATACGAACACCGTCTCGCGGTTGCGAAACAGCGCTATGACTATGGCCAGACCAAGTGCCACCTCGGCGGCGGCCACGGTGATTATGAAGACCGAGAAGACCTGCCCGGTCAGTACCAGCCTTGCCGCCTCCTCCACCATCCCTATCGACTCGCCCGCCACCGCCCTGGGAAGGACGTAACGGGACAGGGCCACCGCCGTGATGTTGACTCCGTTGAACATCAATTCAAGGCACATCAGGACAACGATTGCGTTCCGCTTGGTCAGCGCGCCGAACAGCCCTATCAAGAAGATGATCGCCCCGACCAGGAGCATGCTCTCGAGGCCCATCTATCGCCGCCTCAACAGGGCCAGGGCACCCACCACGGCCGCCAGTAGAACGACCGACGCTACCTCGAATGCGAGGACGAAGTCGGTTATCAGCAGGCCGGCTATGCCCGGAATCGTGTTGTCGTATACGCGGCCGATCTCATCGGCCGCGGCTCCGGATATCTCGCCACTGGATGTCGCCGCCTCTATCAGGACCCAGTCGGTGCTGTAAATGACAAAGGCCACGCAGGCCATGAGGAGACCGGCAATGACGAGCATCGGGAGACGCAGTGCATTGAACGGGCTCCCCTGCTCGACGTCCCTGGTGGTGACGACGGCAAAGATGATCAGCACCGATATTGCTCCGACGTAGATCAGCACCTGCACGACAGCCAGGAACTCGGCCCTCATAAGCACGAACAGGCCGGCCACGCCCAGGAGCGCGACGACAAGGAACAGCGCGGCCCTGAAAACGTCCTTGAGGAGCACGACGGCCACGGCCGCCACGACGGTCGAAGCCGCTATCGCCCAAAAGACGATGTCAATTAAGAGGGATGCCTCGGTCCCCGCCCCTAGCTGCACTACTGGGCTCCGCCCGCCGTAGGGACCTGGTCGCAAACGGGCTCAACGGTCCGGCCCCGCGCGATCGACCTGAATTTGGCGATCACCGCTTGGCCCACCTGGAGCGCTGATCATCTAGAGTCGGCCGCTCGTGTCGTCCCGCCGTGGACCACTCGACCTCTCCGGTCGCCTTGTGGGGGTCGTAGCGGGCCGCGGCATGCTGGGGACGGAACCATGTGCTCGGACGCTTCGGCTCCTGTACCAGCCTGTCCTTGCTAATGACCAGGTCGCTACGCTTGTACTGGCCCTCCTCGAAGCCACTGCCCATGTGCAGGGCATCGTAGGGGCAGGCCTCGACACAGAGTCCGCAGAACATGCATCGCCCGATGTCGATATCGAACACATCGAGGTGGTACTTCTGACCCTCCTGAACCTGCTCGCCAGACTCGCTGGTCACGATCTCGATGATTCCCAGGGGGCAGTACTTGGCGCAGCTGGCGCAGCCGGTGCAGCGCTGTTCGTACCAGGTAAATTCCTCTCCCCGAAAGCGCGGATGCTGGGGCAGCCTGTCGGCGACCGTGGCGAGGCCTGCCATGGCCTTTAGCGCCTCGCCCGGTCGTTTGACCAGCAGCTGGAGCGGACTGACGCCGTCATGCTTGGCCAGGCCCAGAATGCCCACCCTCCGATCCGGGTACTGGACCGAGGTCAACCTGCTGGGCAGGATGAGGTTCTTGGCCGTTACGATAAGCCCCTTGGCCATTCCGAGTCCGTACATTTCAGTCGACATCCCTTACGGGCGACTCGGCCGGCCGGCCGGTGCCGTACATGTTCGCCAGGGGCCGGGCCTGCGGCCGTGGCCTGCGCATCCTGCCCCTGTTCAGCACTTTGGAGAGCACGGCGATTATCGCAATTGTGCCGGTCCAGTTTATGGCTGCCATTATCCACAGATCATTCCTGCTGAGGGCGCCGGTGACATCGTCGCGCAGCATCTGCACCTCCACGGCGATGGCGAAGATGTTGACAATCGCGAGCGGGAACAGTCCCTTCCAGGCCAGACCCATGATCTGGTCGACCCTGAGACGCGGCCACGTCGCCCGGATCCACAGGAAGGCGCAGACTACAAGGAAGGCCTTTATCACGAACCAGACGGTGCCCGGAATAGGACCCCAGCCGCGCCAGCCGCTCAGGAACAGCGTCGTCACTATGGCCGCGACTATTATCGGAGCCATGAACTCATTCAGCTGGAGGAGGGCGAACTTGATGCCGCTGTACTCGGTGTTATACCCGGCACCCAGTTCGGAGTCCGACTCGATCATGTCGAACGGCGTACGGCTCATCTCGGCGGTTGCGGCCGTCACGAACACGAAGAATCCCAGTGGCATCACCAGCAGGAACGGCACGTCCTGAGACAGCACCACACCCGAAAGCGATAGCGTCCCCGCCCCTATGGCGACCGCGACGATGGACAGGCCCATCGGAACCTCATAGCTGACCAGCATCGCCACCCCGCGCATCGCGCCGAACATCGCGTACTTATTGCGCGAGGCCCAGCCGGCCATGAAAACTCCAAGGGTATTGACCGAGGTGATGGCCACGATGAAGACCAGCCCCACATTGAGTTTGCCCACAAAGCTGCCGCCATGCAGGGGCAGTACGGAAAAGACGATGAGGGCGGGAACCAGAAACACGATGGGGGCCAGGTTGAAGACCGGTCGGTCTGCCCCCTCCGGCACCGTGTCTTCCTTGGAGATCAGCTTGACAAGGTCGGCGATCGGCTGGAGCAGGCCGAACGGACCCCACCGATTCGGCCCAAGCCTCGATTGGAACCGGCCCAGCGCGCGGCGCTCGAACCAGGTGTAAAGGGCGGTGGTGAGTATCAGGGCATTGAGCACCACGGCCCCGAGTATCAGCGCCGTAATGACGAAGACCAGCCAATCCAGACTTTCCGGCATCAGGTCGTCGAAGAACCCGTATATGCCCGTGAAGTCGAATCCCGCGCGCGCCACCGACGTCTCCACTATCGGTCAACCTCCCCGAGCACGACGTCTATGCTGCCAAAGATCACTATCAAATCGGCTATCTTCCAGCCCACCAGCAATTCCTTGAGCAGCGTCAGGTTGATGAACGACGGCGCCCTGATATGCATGCGGTAGGGGGATATACCGCCGTCGCTGACGATGTAGAACCCGAGCTCCCCCTTCGGAGATTCGGTGCAGTCGTACGCGTCGCCGACAGGCGGCCTGATCACGAAGGGCGTCTCCGTCCTCACGGGGCCAGGAGCGATCTGCTCAACGCACTGCATGATGATGCGAACGCTCTCTCGCATCTCCAGGACCCTGACCAGGTACCGGTCGTACGTGTCCCCGACAGCCCCGATCGGAACGTCGAACTCCACCCTGTCATAGATTTCGTGCGGCTCCGCCTTGCGCAGGTCCCACTCCACGCCGCTCGCGCGCAGCACCGGGCCGGTCAGCGATCCCGCGATGGCCCGTTCGGCGCTGATTATGCCCACGTCGCGAGTGCGGGTAAGGACGATCTCGTTCTCGGTGATCAGGCCCTCGAGTTCGTCCAGATAGCCGGGCATGGTCTCGACGAACTCGTCGAGCCGGGGCCAAAAGTCCTTGGGCGCATCCTGCAGCACCCCGCCGGGCCTCATGTAGCTGACGGTGATGCGAGCCCCGCAGAGCATCTCGAACATCTCCAGGATGCGCTCGCGCTCCCTGAAGCAGTAGATAAGCGGAGTGTGAAAGGCTCCCAGCTCGTCCAGCAGAAAGCCCGTGGCAATAAGGTGGCTCGCGATACGCTGGAGCTCTGCCGAGATAACCCGCAGGTACATGGCTCGCTCGGGCACCTCGATCCCGGCCAGCCGCTCGACGGCACGCACGTAGGCGAGGTTGTTGGTCATCGCCGCTACGTAGTCCAGGCGGTCGGTCAGGGTTACGATCTGCACGTAGTTGCGCTCTTCGGCCAGCTTTTCCGTGCCCCTGTGCAGATAGCCGATAACGGGCTCGACGTCGAGGACGACCTCGCCATCGAAGGTGACCCTGAGCCTGAATACCCCGTGGGTAGACGGGTGCTGCGGCCCGAGATTGATCGTTACCGGCTCGGTCTTTAAAGGCATTTCAGAGGGAAGAGAAACCGCTCGCTTGGCAAGGCGCCTGCGGCCATCAGCGTATGAAGTCCTTGCGAAGCGGATGGCCCGGAAAGCCCTCCCACAGGAGTATCCGCTTAAGGTTGGGATGGTCGGTAAACGATACGCCCATTAGGTCCCAAACTTCCCTCTCCTGCAAGTCTGCTCCGGGCCACACGCCGGTAAGGGAAGGGAAGGAGGGGGACTCCCGGTCATGGCACCGCGCCTTGAGCACGAAGGTCGTGTTCAGGCGCAGGGACCGGAAGTGATAGACCAGTTCAAAACACTCCACGTAGTCGACCGCTGAGATCGAGTTGAGCATCTGAAGGTCTATCTGCGGGTCGTCCCTCAGGAGCCTCCCGACGCGTACGAGATCGTCTGGCCGCACCCACACTTCGGTCTCGTTGAGACCGGTCACGACATCGTCCATCACCGACTCGATCCTACCGGCGACCCACTCGCCGGAAAGAGGAATGGACATTAGCGGCCGGCGGCCTGGCCCGCGAGCGAGTAGCGCTTGATCTTTTCGTGGAGCTGCATGACACCGTACAGGAGGGCGTCTGGCCGGGGCGGACAACCGGGAACGTAGACGTCCACCGGGATGATGTGATTGACCCCGGGAACGACGCTGTAGGACTCGTAATACGGCCCGCCGCTGGTGGCGCAGACCCCCATTGAGATCACCCACTTCGGTTCCGCCATCTGCTCGTAGACGCGCTCGATGGCCGGGGCCATCTTCCAGGTCACGGTGCCGGCAACGATCATCAGGTCCGCCTGCCTTGGAGAGGCCCTGAAGGCCTCCATGCCAAATCGTGCGATGTCGAAACGTGACATCGCGCTTGCCATCATCTCGAAAGCGCAGCAGGCCAGCCCGAACGAGAGCGGCCACACCGCCGACTTGCGCCCCCAGTTGATGAGCGCGTCGACGGAGGTCACAGCGAGATTGCGACGCAGGTCGTCGGGCACCTCGATAAGCGGCTCGGCGATCGGCTCGGTATTGTTCGCCTTGAGCCGGTTGATATAGGCGCCCTCCTCGATGTCGAGGGCGGCCGTCGCGGCATGGAGCGGTATGCGTCCCCCATCGAGATCGATGCGCCCAGCCTCCCGCCCCATGTTCATGGGACCACCTCAACTACTAGGTCCATTCCAGGTCTCCCTTGCGAAACGCATAGAGCCAACCGACGACGAGTATGGCCACGAACACTGCCATCTCGATCAGCACGAAGGCGCCGAACTGAGTGGAGAGGAGCCCGAAGCTGGCTGCCCAAGGGAACAGGAAGACGACCTCGACATCGAAGATCACGAAGATCAGCGCGAAGGTGTAAAAGCGGATGTTGAACCCGCTCCACCGGCCTCCGAGCGTCTCAAAGCCGCACTCGTAGATCGCCTTCTTGACCGGGGTGGGCTTGTGGGGCCTGATCCTGAGGACGGACAGGGCCCAGGATGCCATGAGCATGCCTGTCGGTACGGCGACCGCCAACGCCGCGAAGATGGATATGATTCCGTACTGGCGAAAGTAGTCGTCGAGCATCGGCGTTAAGGGCGCAGGCACGCGCCGCACGCGCGCGGCGCACTATAGCATAGCGCCAAAAAACCTTTCAAGTGAAAAAATACACAAACGGCCCGGCCACCGACGGCTGTATTGACACGGTTTTCGGCCCGATGCTACGATCTGGCATCGTAATACTATGTAGTGGTCTCCGGGCCCTTCGGCACCTGTACAAACCCGCAAACGCCCAATTTGCCTGGGCGGTGCAGAGGCCTCCTCGAAAAAGACCTACCTAACGGTGGCAACTTCTGCTGACAGCACCAACGTGACCGCCGCAAAGGCCGACGCGACCAGTCTGCGCGAGTTGCCGCCGATCTTCCACCGGTACCGTCAGGACCTCTCGGACGCGATCGGAGCGGGCCTGCGCCGCGGCTACGATACGCCACCCGCGCATTCCTTCGAACCGATAGACGTTTACGGGGTACTGCGCTATGGGATGGGCCGGGCCGACGCTGCTGGACGGCAGATCGAGGCCGCCACGGGCAAGGCGATGCGGCCGACCCTGTGCCTTTTCGCCTGCGAGGCGACCGGAGGAGACCCTGTCCGGGCCATGCCCGCGGCGGTTGCGCTGGAGTACGTCCACAACTTTTCGCTCATCCACGACGACATCCAGGACGGGGACGAGACCAGGCACCACAGGCCGACGATATGGAAGATCTGGGGCGTGCCCAGGGCGATCGTCGCGGGCAACGTGCTGCGGACCCTGGCGGACATCGCCCTGTCCGATGCCTCGACACACGGACTGTCGGACGACGACGTTCTCGAACTCAGCGACACGCTGACCGGGGCCTACCTCGAGATGATCGAAGGACAGTTCCTCGACCTGTCATACGAGAGTCGCGGCGACATCTCGCTCGACGAATACCTCGGCATGATAGCCCGCAAGACGGGTGCCCTCATCCGCTGCTCTCTGGAGCTGGGAGCCTACGTGGGCTCTCGAAACCCGGAAACGGTGGAGGCCTTCCGACGATGCGGCCGCGCCCTCGGGCTGGTCTTCCAGGTCAAGGACGATGTCCTCGGAGTCTGGGGAGACCCCGATAGCACCGGAAAGCCCGTCGGGGCGGACGTTCGCCGCAAGAAGAATTCGTTCCCCGTGGTCCACGCCATGGCGAATGCTTCCGGCGCGGACGCCGAGACCCTTGAGTACGTCTATGGTAAGGACGAGCCGAGCGACGAGGATGTCAACGCCGTGCTCGACGTGATGCAGCGGCTCGGTACGAAAGGCACGGCCGAGGACCTAACGGAGCGCCATGCGATGCAGGCACTGGACGCCCTAGCGCCGGTGGAGATGGCTCCCGCCGCCAAGCACCAGGTCGAGGAGCTGGCCCATTTCCTTCTGGTAAGAGAGCACTGAACGAAGCCCGGTGGGCCCATCGCCAGGGGGTGCTGCGAGGCGCCCTATGGCCCAACACTAAGAGACAGAGGACGAGGGGAGGACATAACGGATGACAAGACCGATGGAGCTAGCGGTTCGCCTTGGCTGGTACGTGATGAAGAGCAAGGCGGCACGTCGCAAGAAATTCCCCCTGGTGACCATGCTGGAGCCGCTTGAGGCATGCAACCTGGCATGCGAGGGGTGCGGACGCATACGCGAATACGAGGCGGTAATCGACCGCATGCTCACGGTGGAACAGTGCATGCAGGCCGTCGAGGACTCGGGTGCCCCCATAGTTTCGATCGCCGGGGGCGAGCCGACTATGCACCCCCAGATCGACGAGATAGTCGAGCGCATCGTCGCCACCAAGCGATTTGTATATATGTGTACGAACGCCCTGCTGATGGAACGGGTCATGAAGTCCATCCCCGCCACCAAGTACTTCTGTTTCGTCGTCCACATGGACGGAATGGAAGAGGCGCACGACCGGTCTGTATACCGCAAGGGGGTGTTCAAAATAGCGGTTCGCGCAATGAAGGCCGCGCTGGACAAGGGCTATCGGGTTACCACGAATACGACGATCTTCAACGGGGTCGATGAAGACGACATGATCGAGATGTTCAAGATGCTCACCGACATGGGCATCGAGGGCTGCATGGTGTCACCGGGCTACCAGTTCGATTCGGTGCCCAACCAGGAACTGTTCATATCGCGCCGAAAGGCCAGGGAGGTCTTTACCCGCATTCTGGATCCCAAGCACGGGATCAGGTTCTATAACAACCCCCTGTATCTGGACTTCCTTCGGGGCGACCGGGAGTACCAGTGCACCGCCTGGTCGAACCCCACCTACACCGTGTCCGGCTGGCGTGAGCCCTGCTACCTGCTCGGCGACCGCCACACCGAGCGGTTTGACGAGCTGATGTCGGATGAGCTCTGGGAGCGCTATGGCGTCGGCAAGGACCCGCGCTGCGCAAACTGCCTGATGCACTGCGGATTCGAATCGGCCTCAATCTACGACGCCTTTGTCAACCCGGCCGCAGCGGCGAAGATGGTGGTCGGCGGTGCCGTCGGTAACAGCGGGCTGGGCGCCGGCTAGTGATCGGCATCGTGGCCGCCATAGGCAGGGAGATTTCCGACTTTTCGCGGGTCGGGAAGTTCGACGTGGTCACGGGTCCGGAGGGCGTCCGCTTCCTTGAGTCGGCCCATCTGCCCAGCGTCGTGCTTGCAGAGGGAGGAGCGGGACGGGACAGGGCCCAGCGAACGACCCGGCTCCTGGTGGACGAGTACGACCCTGACCTGATCGTGTCTGCCGGATTTGCAGGCGCGGCCAAGCCAGGGGCCAGACCTGGAGACCTTTACATCTGTAGCCGGATACTGGCCCTGTGCGGCCCGCCCACCACCTGGAACAAGGGGGGCCCAAGGTCGCGGACCCTGATCGACGAGGGCCTGATGGTCAGGCTGTCTGAGGCCATCGACGGAGTCGCTGGCGGCTGCGCCTGGGGAGACTGCGTAACCGTCGATCAGATCGTCCACAATCGCGCGCTGAAGCGTTGGATAGGCGAGAGCTTCGGTGCCGACGTCATCGACATGGAGAGCTATTGGGTGAGCGAGGTTGCGGCCGAGCGAGGCCTGCCCCACATGATCGTCCGAAGCGTGATGGATCCCATGGAGCAGAGCCTGCCCACCTTTGTGATGGAGGCGACCGGGCAAGAGAGGTCGAGGACGCTGGTAAGCGGAGCCCGCCACATGGTCGGCAACCCCACGGACCTGGTCCCCCTGCTAAGGCTATGGCACCAGGTGCACCGTGCCAGTCGCCGGCTCACCGACGTTCTGGCCGCCGTGGTCACCGCCGAAGCGTGGACCCCGGCCTACCGGCTGGGAACGACTTGAGATCGCCATGGTGAAGTCAATCGACAAGCCCGCCGCACACCCCGCCCGCTCCATTGCAGAGAGCGCGAACCTGGACCGGGCCATCTCCCGCACCCAGGCTTACCTTCTCGCCGAGCAATACGGGGAAGGCTACTGGTGGGGCGAGCTGGAGTCCAACCCCACCATGGAGGCCGAGTTCCTCCTGCTCAACGAGTTCCTTGGACTCAGGAACCCCGACAGGCAGCGCAAGCTGGCAAACCATATCCTCGGCCAGCAGCGACCGGACGGTACCTGGGGCCAGTACTACGGCGCCCCCGGTGACCTCTCTACCACGGTCGAGTGTTACTTTGCTCTCAGGGTGGCGGGGGTCTCGCCAGAGCAGTCGCTGATGACGAAGGCGAGGGAGTTTATCCTGAGCAAGGGCGGAGTTCCCTCGACCCGCGTGTTTACAAAGATCTGGCTCTCCCTGTTCGGCCAGTGGAGGTGGGAGGGCGTACCGGTGATGCCGGCGGAGCTGGTCCTGATGCCCAACTGGCTCCCGGTGAACATCTACGAGTTCTCCAGCTGGGCGAGGGCCACCATCGTGCCCCTGCTGATAATGATGGACAGGAGGCCCATTCGGCAGATTCCGGCCGAAGCGGCGATCCCAGAGCTTTTCCCCCGGGGTCCGGACGATACGGACTACTCCATTAGAAGGCCGTCGCGGGCGATAGGCTGGGAGGGCTTTTTCTACGCCGCCGACTCTTTGCTGCGCCTGGTGGAGAAGTTCCCCATCAAGCCGGCCAGGTCGATGGCCATTCGAAAGGCCGAGCGCTGGATACTCGACCACCAGGAGGCGGACGGCAGCTGGGGCGGGATACAGCCGCCCTGGGTGTACTCGATCATGGCGCTCGTCACCCTCGGTTACGGACTGGACCACCCGGTGGTCAAGAAGGCCATTGACGGATTCGAGGGCTTCATGATCGAGGAGGGAGAGTCCCTGCGCGTACAGGCCTGTGTTTCCCCGATCTGGGACACCGGGCTGGCCATGATGGCCCTGCTCGACTCGGACGTCCCGGGGGACCATCCGGCGATAGTCAGTGCCGGCGAGTGGCTTCTCGACCACCAGGTGGCAAGCGGTGGAGACTGGCAGGTCAAGGCGCGTGATGTCCCAACGGGTGGATGGGCGTTCGAATTTGAGAACGACACCTATCCGGACATCGATGACGCGTCCGTAATAGGCACGGTCCTTTACCGCACCAGGCTGCCGGACGAGGAGGGCAAGGCTGACGCGCTTCGGCGATGCGTACGGTGGATAGAAGGCATGCAGAGCAGCAACGGTGGCTGGGCCTCGTTCGACAAGGACAACACACGCACCTTCATCGCCCGCATCCCGTTTTCGGATTTCGGCGAGACCATAGACCCGCCCAGCGTCGACGTCACCGCCCATGTACTCGAGCTCCTGGGTACCCTGGGGCACGACCTGAACAGCGTGCAGGTAAGCCGCGGCCTGGACTATGTGCTCAAGGACCAGGAGCCGGACGGCTCGTGGTTCGGGCGCTGGGGCGTCAACTATCTTTACGGTACGGGCACTGTCGTACCTGCCCTCAGGGCCACAGGAATGGGTCCCGAGGCGCAGCCGATCAGACGGGCCGTCGAGTGGGTGGTCAGTCACCAGAACTCCGATGGCGGCTGGGGTGAGACGCCGGCGTCCTATGTCGACCCGTCGCTGCGTGGCAGCGGACCCAGCACGGCGTCACAGACGGCCTGGGCCCTGTTGACACTGCTGGCTGCCGACGAGGGCGACCACCCGGCAACCCTCAGGGGTGTGGCCTACCTCCTTGAGACGCAGAGAGAGGACGGCACGTGGGACGAGCCTCACTTCACCGGCACCGGATTCCCCGGCTATGGCGTCGGACAGAGGCTAGAGCGCTTTCCGATAAACGGTGAGCCTGGATTCCAGGGCCGCGAGCTGCCGGCCGGCTTCATGATCAATTACCACATGTACCGCATCTACTGGCCACTGGCCGCTCTAGGACGCTTCAGGCGGTGGAACCATGGACGGCTCAAGATGGCTATTGACCAGTCTATTAACGGTCAGGCGCGCAAAGCCTAATACATAGCTTAGCTAGGCAAGATCGGTTGAATGCCATGTTTGCTATATGGTAGGGTCTAGCCGACGAGCAGGACCGTGCGCGGTCGCCCACCGGGAGGTCAGCACATGAGAGTGATCGAGGCGTCGTTTCGTACATGTCTTAGCACGCTGGACCTCAGTACCTCCCACGCCCCGCAGTTCATCGACATCACCGACCGGGTTTCCGAGTTGATCGCGGATTCCCAAGTCCTTAACGGCATGGTCTGCGTGTTCTCCAAGCACACAACCCTGGCAACCGTGATCCAAGAGAACGAACCCCTGCTCATGACCGACCTTGCGTCATTCGTCGAGCGCCTCGCACCACGGGGCGCCCACTACCGACATAACGACTTCGGCGTGCGCACTGTCAACATGCATGAGGACGAGTGCCCAAACGGCCACTCCCACTGCCAGCATCTGGTCCTGGGGGCTTCTCAGACGATACCGATCGTCGACGGGCGGATGACCCTAGGACAGTGGCAACGCATCTTCGCCGTCGAGCTGGACGCGGACAAGGCTCTTCAGCTCGACAGCCGCCAGGTCGACGTGCAGGTCATGGGCATATAGCGGACAGCCTGCCCGGTCCCCGGCGTCCGGGCAGGGCAACGGCGTTGAACGCCTTCGCCCCGGCGTGGCCCCCTGATAACCTGAGTTCCGAACGCCGAAAATGCATCCAGACTTAGTCTACGCCTACGGCCTTTGCGAGGGGATGACAAGGGCCGAGGCTAAGAACTTCTACTACGCATTTCGCACTCTTCCCGCCGAGAAGCGGCGGGCGATATACGCCGCCTACGCCTACTGCTACACATGCGACGAAATCGCCGACGGCGATGCGCCACCGGCATTTAAGTCCAAGGACTTCGCAGCCCTTCGAGCCGGGCTCGACGCGGCGCTCGAGGGACGCCCGAATAACCCCATATTGATGGCCGTAGCGGACTCGGCGGCCCGATTCGGCTTTACCAGAGAGCACCTGTTGGGAGTGATCGAGGGAGTGGAGATGGACCTGGTCAAGACCAGGTTCGCGGATTTTGGGGAACTGCGCGAGTACTGCTACAAGGTCGCCTCGGTGGTCGGGCTCATAAGCATAGAGATATTTGGCTACAGGGATCCGGCGGCGCGGGAGTACGCGGTCGATCTGGGCCTTGCAATGCAATTGACCAACATCATGCGCGATATCCGGGAGGATGCAGACCGCGACCGCATATACATCCCGCAGGACGAGATGGAGTCTTTCGGCTACAGCGAGGCGGATCTGAAGGCTGGAGTAGTCGATGAACGCTTCCAGGGTCTCATGAGAGCCCAGGCCGGGCGCGCACGCGCCTACTTTGATAGCGGCTCACGTCTCTTCCCCCTTCTCAGCCCAGAATCCAGGGCCTGCCCAGAGGTTCTCCACGCGCTGTACTCGGCCATTCTCACCCGCATCGAAAGCTCCGGATTCGACGTGTTCAGCAGGCGGATCGGTCTTTCCACGCCTGAGAAGCTCCTGCTGATGGGCCGCCTCTGGACGATGAGCCTGGCCCGCAGCCTATTGTCGAGCGGAAGATAGCCAGCTCGGATGGCCATCACCACCCTAACCCACCCTTCGAGCGCCCTGATCCTGGCGCCTTTTTCGGCCGATGCGCTTACCCGGCTCTCACAGCGCATGGACACTACGTACGAGAGCTGGCTGGAGACCCTCAAGATCCACGACCCGGACGAGTTGGCCGATCGTATAAACGCTCTGGGGACCACCGCCCTGATAGTCGAGACGGACTTCGTATTCGCCGAGACCCTCGAGCAGGTCAGCTCCCTGCGCTTCGTAGGGGTGTGCCGGGCGGCGCTGAACCACGTTGACGTCGGCGCCGCAACCGAGCATGGCGTGCTGGTGGTGAACGCACCGGCCCGAAATGCCCGCGCCGTGGCCGAGCACGTGCTCGGCCTCATGATCGCGTTGGCCCGCCGCATCCCCGAGGCGGATCGCTACGTCAAGGAGGGTAGCTGGAAGAGTCCGGTCGAACCCTACCTTACCCTCCGCGGCATTGAACTGGGCGGCAGGAGCCTGGGCATAGTGGGTCTGGGCGCGATCGGAAGGCAACTGGCCTGCATCGCCAGCGCCATCGGGATGGACGTGCTCGCCTACGATCCATATGTAACCAGATACGGCGGAGGCGAGCTGACCGATCTAAGGTCGCTGCTCGCACGGTCCGACTTCATAGCGACCCTGGCTCCGATCAATTCTGAAACGACGGCGATGCTGGACGCGGGAGCACTGTCTCTGCTAAGGCCGGGCGCGTTCCTGATCATGGCTTCCGGGATCGCCATCGCCGACCAGGCGGCCCTGCTGGAGGCGCTTGAGACGGGGCCCTTAGCCGCGGCGGCGATAGATGTCTTCGACACCCATCCGGTCGCTCCCGACAGCCCGCTGCTCAGCGCCGAGAATGTGCTCCTCACTCCACACATCGCCGGCGCCACCGAGGAGACGATCCATCGCCACTCCGAGATGGTCGCCGGCGACCTGATCCGATTCCTCGACGGGCTGATGCCGCTAAACGCCGTCAACCCCCAGGCGATTGACCTGCCGGTTGGCTGATACCGGGCCGGAGCGGACCGATGCCTGAGCGCGCAGTGCTGGCCATAGACGCCGGTACGAGCACCATCCGATGTCACCTGTTCAACGAGCGGGGGGCCGAGTTGGCCGCAGAGCAGGTCTGCTGGCCTCCGTCGACGGCGCCGGCCGATCTTCCGCTGGCCCGCGAATTCCACCCCGACTCGGTCCTGATCGATGTGTACGGGCTCATCCGCCGGACGATCCATCGGGCCGACGTACAGGTCGGGGCGGTTGCGGTCACCAGCATGAGACAGGGTATTGCACTACTAGACCACGATAACCAAGCCGTCTACCTTGGTCCCAATGTCGATTTGAGAGCCGTGTTCGAGGGCGCCGCGATAGACGAGGCACACCGGGAACTCGTCTACGCGACGACTGGCCACCTGCCCTCGTTCTTTTTTGCACCGGCAAAGCTCGTCTGGCACCGGGACAACAGGCCGGGGCTGTTCGAGAGGATAAGGACCGCGGTCACTATCCCGGACTGGCTGATCCTTCAGATGACCGGCCTGCTGGCCTCGGAGCCCACGTTGGCCGGCGAGGCCGGCCTGCTCGACATCACCAGCAGAAAGTGGGCCACCAAGCTGGCCGAAACGCTAAAGGTTCCGCTGGACGATAGCGTGCCCATAGTGGAAGCGGGACGGGTCGTAGGCGGGGTAAATCGCGGGGCTGCCCGGGAGACCGGGATCGCGGTTGGTACGCCGGTAGTCTCGGCCGGCGCAGACAGCCAGTGCGCCGCCCTCGGCATGGGCGCCACCGAACCTGGCCAGGTCGCGTTGGTGGCCGGGTGGAGCGCGCCGGTTCAGCAGGTAACTGAATTGCCGATGCCATCGGAGCGAGGCGCCACATGGGTAGGCTGCCATCTGTCCGGCCACAGGTGGGTGGCGGAGAGCAGCGCGTGGGATGCGGGCCGGGCGTATTCCTGGATCGCCGAGACGACCGGCCGCTCGTTTGAAGAACTCGAGGCCGGGGCCGAGACCGCCGGGCCGGGCGCCGAGGGCACAATCGCCGTACTCGGCCAACCCCGCATGAATATGTCCTCGGTCGGTCTTCGCTGCGGCGGCATGGTATTCCCCGTCCCGGTAACGATGAACGAGCGCGGACCCGGCCATCTTGCCCGGGCCGCGCTCGAGTCCATCTGCTACTCGATAAAGGCCAACCTGGAACAGCTCGGGGATGTCACGGGCAGGCCCGCGGAGTCGATCGCCCTGGGCGGCGGACTGGCCCGAAGCGGCCTGTTTGGTCGCATCCTTGCAAACGTTCTCGACGCCGATATACTGGTACTCAGCCACAAGAGCGCCAGCGCAGCGGGCGCCTTCCTGTGCGCCAAGTTGGCCCTGACCGGATGTGATTCACTCTCGCAGGTGCCCAACCGCTCGGCAGCGGACATGGCTAGGATCTCGCCCGAAGCGCTGTTGGCTTCCGAATACCAGGATCACTACTCCCGTTGGCTGCAGGTCTCTTCGGCACTGGCCAGCGTTCAGGTCTAACATCGAATGGGCACGGCAAGGGCGATCTGAAATGGACGGGAAGTTCGTCACAGAGAGGGCTGCGGTCGCACGGGCGGCACGAGAGATGGAACGGCTGGATCTGGTCTCAGGCTCCAGCGGGAACGTGAGCTTGAGGATCGGCGGCGAGGGCCTTATGGCGATCACCCCAATGGGTGTCCCATATTCGGGCATGGACGAGTCTGACATAGTCGTCGTCGACTCTGATCTTGAGCCGTTAGAGGGCGACCTGCCGCCTTCGTCCGAATCCCTGCTGCACCAGGACATCTATGCGCGCAGGGAGGATGTCGCAGCGGTGGTTCATACCCATTCGGTTTTCTCCTCCGTGGCGGCAGTCATTGGACGGGAAATTCCACCAATATTGGACGAAATGGTGGTGTACATCGGGGGCGGCATCAGAGTATCCGAGTACGCTTTTCCAGGCACCCAGGAACTCGCCGAGAGCGTCTGCGAAGCGCTGGAGGAGAGGAGCGCCGCCCTCATACGCAACCACGGCGCGGTCGGCGTGGGAAGCACGGTAGAAGAGGCCCTCAGGGTGTGCGCACTGGTGGAAAGGGTGGCAAAGATCCACACTTACGCCGCGATGTCCGGACGCGTCGACACTCTTCCCTCCGCGGTTATCGAGCGCGAGCAGGCCGTCTACAAGATGAAGAGGGAGGCGGCCAGGGTGCACATAAGCCGGGGATCGGCGGGGCCTTGAACGCATCTGGCCGAGGATTTAACGGAGGATGACTGAAACATGGTGAGCGTGCCCGCTTTTTTGCTCAGGAGACTCTACGTCAAGGGCAGCCTGTCCGGCGGGGAAGACGGCTTCTCGTTCCGGCTAAGGAACAGCCTGGGGTCCGGATACGCGCACAAGCTGCAGCCCCTGACGGTGGATGGCGGTGAGATACCGCTTGAGTCGAGCTTTTTCGTCCAGCAGGGCGAGCGCATAGGGTTTTTCGAGGTATCCAAGGACAGGACCTTCGCCCTGGCTGTGAACACCGACATCGAGATAAGCGTGGACGGCGTCGCTCTGGGCGATGGTCCGCACAAGATAGGCATGGGATTCGACGTGCCGGGAATGGGCACCCTGCGCTTCGATTTCACAGACGAGATCAAATGAGAATTGCCGTAACCGGCTCGTCCGGATACGTGGGCACAAGCCTCCTGCGCAGGCTGGCCTGGGCGGACTGGGTCGAGGCGATACTGGCTGTCGACCTGCTGCCTCCACACTGCGCCTACCCGGATTCGGTCACCTTCGCAAGGCATGATGTGCGCGACAGTCTCCACCCACTTTTCTGTGAGTTCGAGCCCGACGCGGTGGTGCACCTGGCATTCGTCCTGGAGCCTGGCCGGGACGAAAAGGCCATACGAGATGTCAATCTGGGTGGTACGAACAATGCCCTGGCGGCGACGGCGGCCGCGGGGGCAAAGCACTTTCTTTACTTTGGCAGTACGACGATATACGGACCCCATGCCGACAACCCCAGGTGGCTGACCGAAGATTCTCCTCCGCGACCCTTGCCGGGATTCCAATATGCGGTGGACAAGCTGGGGTCGGAGGAACTGATCTCAAAGTTCGCCTCCGAGAATCCCGACATCAGGGTCGGAATCCTCAGGGGCTGCCCGGTCATGGGGCCAAACGCCAGGAACTTCATCTCGCGGGCGTTCGCAAAGCCCCTGCTCATCGGTCTCCGTGGCTACGATCCCCCGATGCAGTTTCTTCACGAGGACGACCTGGTTGACCTTCTGGAGAAGGGCCTCCGTGATCGCCTCTCCGGCATCTACAACGTGGCCGGAGAGGGCGTGGTTCGCTGGAGTGAAATGGCCCGCATGCTGGGCCGGTCGGTCGTCACCCTGCCCGCATCCGTCCTGTACGCCGTCGCCAGCGCCACCTGGAGCCTGAGGCTCCAATCCGACGCCCCGGCGGCCGGACTCGCCTTCATCCAGCACCGATGGACGGCCAGCACCGAGAAGATAAAGCGGGAGCTGGGCGTTAGTTTCTCCCACACGTCCTCCGAGGCCTGGTCCGCATATGCCCAGCGGGTGGGAAGACGGAGTGCCCGTGCCGCCTGGCGGGCGTGGGCGTGCGGCCCGTAATAGTCGACACCGATCCAGGAACCGACGATGCAATGGCCATCACCATGGCCCTGGCATCGACCGAGCTGAAGGTGCTGGGCCTTACCACCGTCGCGGGCAACGTCTGTCTGGGTGACTCGACCCGCAACGCCCTGTTGATCCTCGAGGCTCTCGGCAGATCCGATGTCGGTGTATGGCCGGGCTCGGAGGGGCCGGCTGAAGGGATTCCCCAGTACGCCTATCACTTCCACGGCGAGACCGGTCTAACCGTGGACCTCGGCGATCAGGTTTCAGACTCCCGGCCGGGTTCGGCGGTTGACCTGATCGTAGAGTCGGCGCGCCTCTATCCCGGCTCGCTGGAGCTTATGGCCTTAGGACCGCTTACCAACATCGCCGACGCTCTTGACGCGGAGCCTGAGCTGCCCGGGCTTGTGCACCAACTATGGATAATGGGCGGCGCGCTCCACTGCCCCGGTAATGTCACCTGCCACGCCGAGTTCAACTTTTACTCCGATCCCCATGCGGCCGGCCGCGTGCTCAGCAGCGAAATGGCATCCACCCTGATAGGACTGGACGTGTGCGGCAGGGTCCAGGTGGGGCCCGGCGTACCGCGATTTCCGCCCGGCGGTTCGGTGGGAGGCGTGCTTTCGGGCAGACTGCTGGCCGAGTGGCTCAGGTCGCACCCGGGCGAGATGTTTTCGATGTGCGATCCGCTGGCAGTCGCGGTGGCTCTGGACCCGTCGCTGGTGAGCACGAGCGCCGGCCAAGTATGCGTCGTAACGGACGGTCGGAAGCGAGGCATGAGCATCGCCCGCTATGGCGCCGGTACAGTGGACATCGCCCTGCGGGTCGAGTCTGACAGGGCGCTTTCCCTGATAAGCGAACTCGCTTTCGGCATCGCGCAGGACCCCTGACCGTGGTCCGCACTCCCACCAATCCCGGCTCCGGGCACCGCGGGTTCACGTTTGACTCCGTTTTTTGCCGCCTGTATCATGGAAACGATGTTGTTGACCAAGTTGGTCAACAACGGCTTTTTCGAAACCGTCATCGCCGGCGCCCATGGTCGGGCGCCGGTATCACTTAGAGGGCGCTGGCGCCCGAGCACGCAACGGAGGCCGCATGGCTAGCGAGCCGCGCGTGATATCGCGCACATCAGAGATCGAATCCGACTACCGGTGGGGCTTCGTCACCGACATCCAGTCCGAGACATTGCCCAAGGGCCTTTCGGAGGAAACGGTCCGCTTTATCTCGGCGAAGAAGCAAGAGCCCGAGTTTCTGCTCGAGTGGCGGCTTAAGGCCTATCGCCATTTCATCAAGCTCTTGGAAGAAGACCGTGAGCCGAGCTGGGCCATGATCGACTATCCGAGAATCAACTTTCAGGACATCCACTACTACTCGGCACCGGGGTCACAGGATCGGCCGAGGAGCCTCGAAGAGGTCGACCCCGAGCTGCTGGAGGCGTTCGACAAGCTGGGAATCCCGCTGAACGAGCGCAAGAAGCTGGCAGGTGTAGTCGAGGAGACAGGTTCGGACGTGGCGGTGGACGCAGTGTTTGACTCGGTGTCCGTTGCGACAACCTATAAGGAACGGCTTCAGGAGGCCGGCGTGATCTTCTGTTCGGTCAGCGAGGCGGTGCAGGAGCACCCAGAGCTGGTCGAGCGGTACCTGGGCTCCGTCGTCCCCTACACCGACAATTTCTACGCCGCGCTCAACTCCGCCGTGTTCAGTGACGGCTCCTTCGTCTACGTACCCAGGGGGGTTAGATGCCCGATCGAGCTGATGACCTACTTCCGCATAAACACCGAGGAGTCGGGCCAGTTTGAGCGCACCCTGATCGTCGCCGAGCCGGACAGCTATGTGAGCTACCTGGAGGGCTGCACTGCGCCGATCCGCAAGACCCACCAGCTCCACGCTGCCGTGGTTGAACTGGTGGCCCTCGACGATGCGGAGATAAAGTACTCCACCCTACAGAACTGGTACCCGGGCGATAAGGACGGCAGGGGCGGCGTCTATAACTTTGTGACAAAGCGCGGCAAGGCCCTTGGCGCGCGCTCCAAGATCTCCTGGACGCAGGTAGAGACCGGCTCGGCCATAACCTGGAAGTACCCCTCGGTGATCCTGCAGGGAGACGAGTCTACCGGCGAATTCTACTCGGTTGCGCTGGTGGCCAACCACCAGCAGGCCGACACGGGGACGAAGATGATCCACGCCGGCAAGAACACCAAGAGCACGATAGTGGCGAAGGGAATCTCGGCCGGCCAGGGCCAGAACACCTACCGCGGCATGGTTCAGATCCTGCCGACAGCGCACAATGCCACCAATTTCACCCAGTGCGATTCGCTCCTGGTAGGCGACAGGTGCGGTGCTCACACGGTGCCGTACATCGAGGTCAGGAACCCGACCGCCAGAATGGAGCACGAGGCTTCCACCTCCAAGGTGAGCGACGACAAGCTGTTCTATGCAATGCAGCGGGGCCTCAACGAAGAGGAGGCTCACTACTTGATCATCAACGGCTTTTGCCGTGGCATCTTCAAGGAGTTGCCTTTCGAGTTCGCAATGGAGGCCTCTCAGCTTCTGAAGGTTAGCCTGGAAGGCGCCGTCGGCTGAGGCCTTAGAAGGCCCGGGCAACCCGGTTCCCCTGGGTAGCCGGCGGCGGCGACCTGGTCGCGACTCATGGATCTGCTTCACGCCGCTACTCTGAGCGGATCACGCTGATACAGCTTTGCACAGGGAGAGGAACTACCACGGACATGCTTGAGATAAGAGACCTGCACGCCTCGGTCGCCGACGGCGACGTCGAGATACTGAGGGGAGTGGACCTGAGTGTCGGATCCGGAGAGGTCCACGCGATAATGGGACCTAACGGCAGCGGCAAGAGCACGCTTGCAAACGTCATCGCGGGCAGGCCCGACTACGTGGTTACCGCCGGCTCCATACACCTTGACGGGAAGGACATGCTGGAGCTCACCCCGGACCAGCGCGCGCTGTCCGGGATTTTCTTGGCCTTCCAGTACCCGACGGAACTTCCCGGGGTGCGCACCTGGCAATTCCTCAAGGCATCGGTTGACGCGCGACGCAAGCGAACCGGCGAGCCCGAATTGTCGGCCCGAGAGTTCGACAGGTTGTTTAAGGGGGCTGTTGACAGGATGGGCATGAGTCAGGAGCTCATGAGGCGCTCGGTCAATGAAGGCTTTTCCGGCGGTGAAAAGAAGCGATCGGAGATGGTGCAGATGCTCCTGATAGACCCGAGGTTGGCGGTACTTGACGAGACTGACTCCGGGCTGGACATCGACGCCCTCAAGACCGTCGCCCAAGGCGTCAACAGCCACCGCAGCGAATCCAACTCCGTCGTGCTGGTGACCCACTACCAGAGACTTCTCAACTACATAGAGCCCGACCACGTGCACGTCCTGGTCGAAGGCAGAATAGCCATCTCGGCAGGCCCGGAGTTGGCAAGGGAGCTTGAGGCCAAGGGATACGACTGGGTCAAACAAGACATGAGTGTCGCTTTCGCCGGGACTGCCAGCCAATGACCGTCCGGACCGCGACCAAGCACAACTACGGCTCCTATTTCACCCAGCACGAGGAGTTTGATGTAAGCCGGCCGGCGGACGGCAGGGGCCGTGTGGCCGAACTGCGCGCCGCGGGCATTGCGGCGTTTCGGGACCTCGGCCTGCCTACAGCTACCCGGGGCAACGAGGACTGGCGCTTTACAAGCGTCGCACCCATTGCCAACTCGGTCTTTGCTCACAACTCGGGGACCTCGGCCACCCGCACGAGCCTGGAGACGGTCAAGGATCTGGTGCCCTGGGACGATGCCTGGACGACGCTCGTGTTCGTGGACGGACGGCTCGAGTACGAACTGGCCATCCCGGCAGGTCCCGATCAGCCGCTGGTAACCAACCTGCTTTCTCCCGAGGCCGCGTCCGACGGTCGGATAGAGACCGAGCTCGGACGCCATGCGCAGCCGGATTCGGGCGGTTTCCTCGCGCTCAACTCCGCCTTCCTGGACGATGGGGCGGTCGTGCTGGCCGAGCGGGGAGCCCACGGCGTGGTCCATCTGGTATTCGTAGCGTCGGACAAGAGCGAGCCCCAGGTGACGTACCCGAGGTCCCTCGTGATCGCGGGCCCGAACAGCGATTTAACCCTGCTTGAGAGCTACGTCGGCATCGGAGAGGGCGGCTACTTCACCGACTCGGTGACCGAGGTTGCCCTTGATGAGGGTGCGCGGGTCTCGCACTACCGCTACCTGCACGAAAGTCCGGGGGCGTTTCACATCGGATCCACCAGGGTATCTCAGGGCCGGGACTCCACATTCGGCACCACGTCATTTTCCCGGGGCTGTCGCGTCGGCAGGAATGACGTACTGGTCCGGTTGCTCGAAGAGGGCGCCGAGTGCGACCTCAGGGGCCTTTATTTCACGGACGGCCGCCAGCACATCGACAACCACATCAACGTAGACCACATCAGAGGGCACACCTCGAGCGCTCAATACTTCAAGGGCATATTGACCGACCGCTCAAGGGCCGTCTTCAGCGGGACTACGCGGATCCAGAAGGACGCCCAGAAATCGGCCGCCACCCAGGCCGACAAGAACCTGATTCTCTCCGAGGGAGCGCGGGTCAACACCAAGCCCAGCCTGGTCATCTTCGCCGACGACGTGCAGGCCCAGCACGGTGCCACCGCTGGCGCCATCCCCGATGAGCAGGTGTACTACATGCTTTCCAGGGGTCTCGATCTGGAAGATGCGACGTCGTTCTTGATCAAGGGCTTCGCCAACGAAATCATAGACGGCATCGGACTTAACCCTTTCCGCGACTATCTGGAGAGCTACTTCGAGATGTCGGTGCCCAGATACCGGTTTGAGGGTTTCGGCAGGGCCAGGGCCTTCGGGGGCCCTGCTCAGCGGGTTGCCTAGCCGGAGCCATTTGCACATCACGATCTGGGGAACTCCGAGTTGGCCGATTTTGGACTAGACGACCTTTACCAGCAGGTGGTGATGGACCACGGGGCAAGCCCCCGCAACATGCGGCATGTTGCGGGGGCCCAGTGGACTGCGCATGGGTTCAACCCGTTCTGCGGCGACCTCGTTGACATCGAGGTGAGGATGGATGGCAATACGATCGCCGACGTCGGATTCACCGGCCGGGGATGCGCCATCTCCAAGGCTTCGGCTTCACTGATGACCGAGGCGATAATTGGCGTGTCCGAGGTGGATGCCAGGAAGGTGTTCGGCGCATTCCAGAGCATGATCACCGGTGCCGGAAACGGATCCGGCGGAGCTTTCGAGATGGAGGAACTGCTCGGCGATCTCGAAGCGTTGAGCGGCGTTTCCGCCTACCCCACCCGTATCAAGTGCGCGATGCTAGGGTGGCACACTTTGATGGCCGCACTGAACCGGAGGGACGACCCAAAGACGGTAAGCACCGAGTAGCGGCGACCGCCAGGCTCGGGGCGGGGAGGTGACGAGATGCACGTGCCTATCCAAGTGGACTACGGGGTAAGGGCTTTGATAGACCTCGCCGAGCGATACACCAATGGCGAGACGCCGGTGCGCACCTCCGCCATCGCTCACCGCCAGGGGGTGCCGGAGCCTTTCCTCGCACGCGTTATGCTGCGACTGCGCAGGGGAGGCATGGTCGTCAGTGTGCGGGGTCCCCAAGGAGGACACGCGCTGGCCAAGGATCCCTCCGAAATCTCGATGGCGATGGTTATGGACTGTCTCGACGGAAGCGCCTCCCTGCTGGCATGCCTGGACGATGAGACCAGCTGCGGCCAGTGGTCCGGCTGTACACAGAAGGACGTCTGGTCAGTGGTGGAAGAGGCGATGAGACAGGTCCTGGAATCGACGAGCATCAGCGACCTGGTCAAGCGATCGCACCCGGAGCCGGCACGGGTGCGGACAGCCTGAACGCCGGACTGCTGATGCGGGTAACGCGAAAGGTGAGACAACCGTCGGAATGCGGCCGCGGCCACAAAGTGGCGGCGCATGCGGCGTGGAGGATTCGACTATAGGACGCGCTACGTGGAGGTGAGCTAGATGGCCTTTACCAGGCTCGGCAAGGTTGCCGATATTCCAGAGGGCGACGGGAAGATGTTTGACCTCGGAGACCGCTGGATCGGAGTTTTCAAGGTGGACGGCGAGCTGTTTGCCGTAGACGATATCTGCTCGCATCAGGAGGCCTTTCTTCACGCGGGCATGCTGGAGGGGCACTCCATTGAGTGCGACGCGCACGGCGCCCGCTTCGACATTCGCAGCGGCGAGGTCGAACAGGGCCCCGCCGTCCTTCCCATAGACACCTACGGTGTCCGAGTAGTGGGCGACGAGTTTGAGATCGACCTGTAGAAAGACATGAAGGGCGACTTGGACATAGGTCGCATCCGCGGCGACTTCCCGATACTTGAGAGGCGGGTCTACGGCCTGCCGCTCGTCTACCTGGACAACGCGGCCACATCCCAGAAGCCGAGGAGCGTCATCCAGGCGCTGGTGGACTACTACGAGGGCTACAATTCCAACGTCCACCGTGGCGTGCACGCCCTGAGCATGGAGGCGACCGAGCGGTACGACCAAGCCCGGGCCAAGGTCGCCAGTTTCATCGGCGCTCCACAGCCGGAAAACATCGTATGGACAAGGGGAACCACCGAATCCATCAACCTCGTCGCCTACACCTGGGCACGCGAGAACGTCTCGACCGGCGACGCAATAGTCGTCTCGCAGATGGAGCACCACTCCAACATCGTCACGTGGCAACGGGTTGCAAGAGAGCAGGACGCAGAACTCCGCATCATCCCGCTAACTGAAGCGGGAACCCTCGACACCTCCCGGCTGGACGACTACCTGGACGAGCGGGTCAAGCTGCTGGCGATCTGCCACTCCTCCAACTCCCTCGGTACCATCAACCCGGTAAGGGAGCTGACCGAAAGGGCTCACGCCCTTGGAGCAAGGGTGCTGATAGACGGGGCCCAGAGCGTGCCACACATGCCGGTGAACGTGGCCGAGCTGGACTGCGACTTCCTCGCCTTCTCCGGTCACAAGATGCTCGGTCCAACCGGAATTGGCGCCCTGTACGCAAAGCCAGAGATCCTCGAGGAGACCGAGCCCTTCATGCGCGGTGGAGACATGGTCCTGGAGGTCTGGAACGACCGCGCAACCTGGAATGACGTTCCCTATAAGTTCGAGGCCGGTACGCCCAACGTCGCCGACGCGATCGCTCTGGGTGCCGCGGTCGACTACCTGTCCAATCTGGGCATGGACAAAGTGCGGGAACACGAAAAGGCCCTAACCGGGTACGCGCTGGAGCGCTTCAGGGAGTTCGAGGAGCTGGACGTGCTGGGTCCGCCGGACGTTGAGCAGCGCGGCGGCGTCCTGTCCTTTCACTCCGGCGAGCTGCACCCGCACGACCTGGGAACGTTCCTGGACCGGTCCGGCGTGGCGATTCGAACCGGGCACCACTGCACCATGCCTCTGATGCGCTCGCTCGGGATAGTCGCAACGGCCAGGGCCAGCTTCTACCTTTACAACACCGAGGAGGAGATCGACCGCCTCGCCGAGGCCGTGCGAGACGCTCTTCGCTACTTTGGAGATGGCGGGCAGTAGGATCGGCAAAGGGCTGGATGAGATCTACAGCGAGGCGATCTTGGACCATGCCCGCAGCCCTCGCCACAAGGACCAGATAGACCGGCCCGACGGAGCCGGCGACGCGGTAAATCCCTTCTGCGGGGACGAGGCACACGTCCAGCTCTCAAGTGATGGAGAAGGGATCGTCGGCCTGGGCATGCAGACCGTGGGCTGTTCGATCAACCGGGCTGCCGGGTCCATGATCGCCGAGACGCTTTCCGGCGTCTCTCTCCAGGAGGCCGGTGACCTCGCCTCCGACTACCGCAGTTTGATGGCCGGGAAGGAGCTGGCGGGCGATCGGAGAGAGGCTCTCGGGGAGCTGGTGCTGATGGAGACCGTGCGCCTCTTCCCAGTGCGCATTAAGTGCGCGCTGCTATCGCTGACGGCAGTCGAGGAAGCACTCACCTTCGGAAGGTAGCCGGCGGCGCTCAACCGTCCAGCCATACCGACGTCCAGTGGCCGTACTCGAATCCGGCAACGTTTATGTGAAGGTTCCTCACCCACGGCTGGATGGCCCACACCGTTACGTGCGTAGCGGGCATGTAGCGTATCGCGGAGGTCAGCATGCGGCGCTGTATCTCCCAGTGCGCTGACCTGCGAGCTTCCGGATCATACTCGCCGGCCTGAAGCTCGATCAGCGCATCGAGATCTCCATCCCGGGGCCCTCCATGGTAGTAGGGCCCCCGGCTGTAGACCACGGAGAAGAGGAAGGCGTTCGGCGAGGTGACGGGAGGGATTGGCCCAACGAACATCTGGTAGTCCCCGCCCTTCCACACATCTTCGGCGAAGGCCAGGCGGGTGACCTCCTCCACAGTGACATCGAACCCGACGGCTTTCAGTTCGGCCGCGACTATGTCGGCATGTCGCACGTAAGGTTCACCGTAGCGGCCTACCGTTATCGTGACAGGCTCGGGGCTGGTGCCCGCCAGCATGCTCCGCGCTCTTTCTGGACCTGCGAAACGGTCCAGCCATTCGTCCTCTTCCAGTACCCAGGTCGGCCCAACCACGGGGAAGCCGAAGGACAGATAGCCAGCCCCGAGCCACGCCTCCCCTAGTGCCCGGGCAGGGTCCATAGCCGCGAATGCCGCTCGGCGCACCTGGGGATCATCAAATGGAGGCCTATTAGGGTTAAGTCCGATCTCCACTCCGGAGCCGGTATCGGGAACCAGCACGGCCCTAGCGTCACCCACCTGATCCCTCAGTGCTTCCCACTCGAAAGGAGTCACCTCCACGACGTCGATCTGGCCAACGGCGAATGCCGCGTCCCTGGTCTTCAGATCGTCGATGATGTGAACCTGCAGCATGTCAACGTGGGGAAGATCGTCGACCCGGTTATCGCGAAAGCTCTCAAAGACGTGGAGGCCAGCCCTGCCGGTCGATGTCAGACGCCACGGCCCGGTTCCCACCGTCGGCCCGTTCCGCAGGTCGCCAGCCAGTTCCACCGCCTCTCTCGCCACTATCTTGGATCGCGCGTCAGCGAGTCCCAGCATGAAATCAGCGTCGGGTTCGATCAGGCGTATCGAGAGGATCCGCCCGCTGGGGGCGGAGATTTCTTTGATGGACCCGAGAAGCGATGCATTCGGTCCCTCGCGCTGCCGGTTGAGGCTGTATACCAGGTCATCGGCGGTGAGGTGCCTGCCCTGGACCAGGTCGGCATCGTGCCAGCCAATATCTCCCCTCAGGTTAAACTCGAACGTGACCGGATCGATGACGCGCCACGACTCGCACAGGTCGCATGTCACCGCGAGGCTCGGGAGCCGGATTTCGGGGCCGGTCTCAAATCTGAGCAGTCGGCTGTAGGACACGCCGGGTCCCCAGGTTGAGAGCGCCGGCGAGGTCTCGAAATGCACGTCCTGATGAGAGATGTTCGCCTGCGTTGTCAGCCTCAGCACTCCCCCCTTCGTGGGCGCCGGAGTCGCGGTAGGGCTATCGACCGGGCGAACGGTAGCCTGAGGTGGTGGTTCGGTAGGGGTTGGAGTGATCTCGGCTGAGACGGTCGTCGCCTCCACCTCGACGACGGGCCTCGGGTCCGCGCTTACCGGGGTCGGTGTCGGGCCCACCGGAGTCGGTGGTCGAAGCGTCGGCTCGGCAGTGGGCGGCGGGCTCGCGGTGGGCGTTGGGGTGGCCGACTCGGCGGTCGGCCTGACCGACGTTGCGGTCGGTCCGATCTCACGCTCGGGTCGAGAGCAACCGGCCAGTACCAGGGCCACGATCGCTGCGAGGGCGAACGCGGCCCGCGCGGCCTCATCTAGCCTTGACACCGCTGCGAATAGACGATCTGGCTGGCGTTGGACATGGCGTGGGACGGTTTCTCCCCGTGACCTGTCCTATTATGAGGCAATATGTGCCTCAACTCCGCGGCGGCGTCCACAGTTCCACTGATCGACTGCCATTCGCATCTGGACGGATTCGGCGACTCCGAGATTTGCCAGATTCTCAAGCGGGCTTCTGCGGCAGGTGTAGGGGCGATCGTAACTGCGGGCACGACACTTGACACTACCCTCCGGGCGGTTCAACTGGCGAACGAGCATCCCCTTCTATTCGCCGCCGCGGGTCTACATCCAACGGACCTGACCGGAGCGGTACTCGGCGAGACCGAATGCACCCTCGCCGAACTGGCCGCCTCTGACCGTGTGGTGGCGATCAGCGAGATCGGTCTCGACTTTCAGGACACATCGCCGGATAGGGCCGTACAGTTCCAGGCTTTCCGCCGGCAGATCGGCATCGCGAGAGAGCTAGGGCTGCCAATAGTGTTCCATAGCCGGGAGGCGAGCCGCGACGCCCTGCGCGTACTGCGCGAGGAGAGGGGCTTTGAGGTCGGGGGTGCGATGCACTACTTCCAGGGCGATCAGCGCGCGGCTAGGGAAGCCATCGATCTGGGCTTTTTCATCTCGCTGGCCCGGCCGCTGCTGCGACTTCCCGACCTGCAGTCCGTCGTGGCCGAGCTTCCCATGGATTGGATAGTGCTGGAGACCGACGCGTATCCCCAGCCCTTCAAGAAGGATCGTCGCCGGTGGACGGAGCCCCGCCACGTGGCCGAGATCGCAGGGGCACTGGCGCAGCTCAAGGGCATGAGCGTAGCGGAGGTGGCCGGGGCGACTACTTCAAATGCTCTCACCATGCTCGGCGGGCGGGGCTCCATGGTGGCGGACCAGGTGAGAGGGCGCCGGCCAGCCTCCCCAGCTTGACTCCGACGCCGAGGGCGTGTCCTGAGCCGGGGGCGGATCCTCCACCGCGATCGCCGAGGCTGGAAACAGCACCAGGTTGATGATCACGAGCCAACCGACTATCCATCCCACCACGCCCGGCACGACCGCCTGAAACCAGTTCAGCCTCAAAGTCTCCTTGATGGCCTGAGTCCCGATTGCCAGCGTCCAGAGCAGACCGAACAGCCACAGGGCCTGCCCAATCGTCTGGCCACCGAGAGGAGTGTTTAACTCCGAGAATGCCAGCAGCGAAGCCGGGGCGGTTGCTATGCCCAGGGCACGAAGAACCTGAGAGGCGCTCGCCTCCCCGCGGAAGACCCAGCGCCCGAACAGCAGCGCGATCGCTGACCACAGGAGCCAGCCGATAACGATAAAGTCCAGCCGAAAGACGAACCAGAGTACCGGATGCTGGCCCTTGAGCAGGCCTGGCTCCACGGTTCGCTGGCCGATCGCGAACAGCACGCCTATCGCCAGGACCACTCCGATCGACCAGAGAGTCGCGCCTCGCTGGTTTCGGATCACCTCGTAGACCGCGGAGTCCATGAAGGCCGCCCGCAGCACCAGCGTGGTGATGTTGGTGGCGTCGTCCGGGTCCGGTGATTTCGCTCCCCGTTCCCTCGGCGCGGACGACGCGGCCGCCCGGTGAACCCCGCGTGAACGCCTCTTCCGGGTCCTACCTGCCATATGAATCTCTGGTCCTCATGCCTGGATCCCTAAGATGGCATTATGGCCGACCCGAGCCCTTGGCGGCCAGAAGCTTTCCATGCCGTACCCGCCCAATGAAGCCCCGGTCGCCAGGGCTGGGTGGTTGCTACAAGAGGGGGACTGGCGCAGCGGTCCGGCAGTGGCAGTAGGGACATGGAAACCGGGATACCCGGCTTCGTGAAATATTTCTCGACTAGAGACCTCAACCGTCGATATAATCGCCTCTGCGTATGGTGACCCTTCTCCCTCCCGTGAGTTCGATTGCCCTTAAGGAATGGGCGGTCGCATGCAACGCCCTTCGGGATGGCACGCAGATCGTCATCCTTCGCAAGGGGGGCATTCACAGAGACGATCGTAACTTCTCGGACACATTTGCCGATCATCCGGAGTTCCTCCTGTTCCCGACCTACGAGCACCAGTCTCCGGAGCTCGTTAAGCCGCAATACCATCGGGAGCTGGAGCGTTCCCTGGCAGAAGACGATGTGCCGGGACTGGCCACCCTCTCCGCGTTCGTCCAGGTCACCGACCGGATCCAGGTCGAGGAAGCAGGCGAGCTCGAAGGGATCTCGGAGTTTCACATCTGGAGCGACGACTACGTTCTAAAGAGGCTAGAGTGGCGACCCCGGCAGCCGCTTACCGTGGCCCTGGTGCGCGTCTATCCCCTCCTGCAGCCCCAGGCCCTGCCGTTGTTGGACGAGTACGCCGGCTGCAAGTCCTGGGTGGAGCTGGGTCAGGACGTACCGATGGGCGCTCTTGAGCCGGTGCTCTCCGACTCCGAGTATGAACGTACCCGCGCCGATATCGCACAGCGCCTCTCATGAAATACCGAGCCTTGGGACGCACGGAACTGGAGCTCTCCGAGGTCGGGTTCGGCGTCTGGACGCTGAGCACGGGCTGGTGGGGCCGGGTGGACACATCCGAGGCCGTGCACATGCTGGAAAGGGCGGTTGACCTAGGAGTCAATTTCTTCGACACCGCTGATACCTATGGCTTGGGATACGGCGAGGAGATACTTGCCCAAGCCCTGGGCAAACAGCGTCACGACCTGGTTATTGGGACGAAGTTCGGATACGACTTCTATGAACACCGCGAGCGGGAAGGCCATACCGAGCGACCGCAAAAATGGGACCCGGAATTCGTCAGATACGCCTGCGAACAGAGTCTAAGGAGGCTTCAGACCGACTACATCGATCTGTATCAACTCCACAACCCCAAGATGAACGCCCTGGAGGCCGACGATCTGTTCGCAACGCTCGATGAGCTGGTCACCGAGGGCAAGATCCGCCACTACGCCGCCGCCATAGGTCCGGACATCGGCTGGTTCGAGGAGGGCGAGGCCGCCATGAGAGAGCGGGGTCTGGACGCCATCCAGATCATTTACAGCATCCTTGAGCAGCAGCCCGCCCGTCGGTTCTTTCCAGTCGCAGAGGAATGTGGTGTAGGACTACTGTCGAGGGTGCCGCACGCATCGGGTCTGCTGGACGGGACCTACACCAGCGACACGGTGTTCGCTCCGGACGATCACCGCTCGCACCGCAGGCGCGAATGGCTCGAGGCCGGCATCAGGAAGCTGGCTGCAATAGAGTTCCTCAAAGAAGCGATGACGTCGACGATGGGACAGGTGGCGATCAAGTTCGTACTGTCGGAGCCGAACGTGGCATCGGTTCTTCCCAACATCCTGAGCATGGAGCAATTGGAGGAGTTCGCGGTCGCTCCCGAGACCGACGACATCCCGACCAACCTGATCGAAGAGCTCCACGAGGCGTTTGACAACGACTTCGGCAAGGTCGACGCCCAAAGCCAGCATGACGCCGAAGCGGCGCCTAGCTAGTCACCGAGTGAATCGGCTGCGCTCCGACGATGGAGCGCTCACTGCGTCTCAGTTGACGCCCGTCTGATCTTTACCCTCCCCTTCATCCCGAGGCTCGCTAGGCGGGCCCCCGCCTGACTCCTCGGCGTTATGCAAATCAGGGCTACGCTCCTCCTGCGAACCGGGGGCGGGGCTCACAAGCGCGCCGATTGGCAGATCGTCCCCACCGGGGGACTCCACTTCCATGACGGGCTCGCCGGCATCTCGCGATTCCGTCCCCCTGCGCCGGTCCGTTGCCGACCTTGTCCGTTTCATCTCGGCCTCTATGAGGCGATAGTCCCGCTGCGGCAACAGGTGCACGCTGTCCATGAAGGCCAGCGGCCAGAGCTCCGGCACCCAGCGCTTCAGGTACTCGAGTCGCGGCGCCAGAAGCAGCGCGTTGACCGCCTCTTCGTCCTCCAGAACCAGACGGGGCTCGATCTTCACCCGGTAGCGGAAATCCTCGCCCCTGTGCGTGGGATTCCATAGGGGCGACCTGTCCTCAAAGGCCTTGGACCTGATGGTCGCCAGCGCGAGCCAACTCTTGGTGTCCCTGACGTAATACAGGATGTTGTCATTCGGCTGCATACGGTCGGCGCGCCTCCTGTGCTTTGCACCCAAACCATGCAGCCTAAATCCCATATTCTTGGTGATTTCGAAGTTGTCCCGGGTCTGGACGAACATCCAGTAGTTCTTAGCCATACACCCACCCGGGCCACTGCTTGTCCGGCTTGACGAGGGCGCCCCTGCCGCGTCGTCCGCCACCAGTATCGAATCTGCGGCCGTGCGCCCGACCCGACACGGGCCACGTACCGTACATCGCTTGCAGTACCCCCAAGAGCGATCTCACAGTGTCAGGATAGCGCTTGGACCTACGGATGAGCACGCACGTTGGCAGTACCATCCGGTGCTCGGGACCCAGTGGGACTGTCCGGATCGATCCAAGCTCGACCTCCCTGCCGAGCGACGACCGGGGCACGAACGAGATCCCCAGGCCCTTTTCCACCATCCGCTTGGCGGCGTCCACGCCCTCCAGGCGCATCTCCACCCTTGGCACGACTCCGGCCTCCGCACACACCTGCTCAATCAGGAGAGAGTCGGAAGAATCGGTGTCATAGAGTATGAGAGGTTCGGTTGCCACGTCGCGTATGGTGACGTCACCACGGGCGGAAAACGGGTGGCCGGGATGGACAATCAGCACCAGATCCTCGTCAAACAGCCTGCGTGTATCTACCTGAGGGTGCACCAGCCCTCTGGAGAGGCCGAGCTGGACCTGGCCTTCGACCACCATCTGGAGTACCTGACTCGGCCTGGACACGGTGACGCTCGCCCTGACACTTGGATGTTCGTCCCTTAGTCGGGCGAGTATTTCCGGAAGCGTGTGCGTTCCCACCTGCCTTGTAGCTGCGATGGTTACTATCCCGCCGGCCGCATTCTGGGCCGTAGCCACCACCTGGCGCGCCTCGCTAAGCGACTCCATGGCACGCCTCGCATACGGCAGGAAGACCCGCCCCATGTCGGTCAACACCACGCCACTTCCACGCCGGTGAAACAGCTCGGCCCCCAGCTCCTTCTCCAGCAATCTGATGCGACTGCTGAGAGAGGGCTGCGAGAGGAACATCGCCTTGGCGGCCTTTCGGAAACTGCCTCGCCGCTCCGCCTCTATAAACGCCTGAACCTGCGCTATGTCCATTTCCGTCCTTCCCGAAGGACTGCGTCGCCCTGATCTACGTCGGACCGTCGGCCGTAATTCCAGGGCGCCCAAGTAACGAACGATCTCTGCACCGCACGGTCGACGACACCTGCGTTCCTAGAACCGCCAAGGTGGCCCAGGCGCACTCGCTGGGCCAGTGTCCCCGCCCCTGCCCCACGATCAATTTCTGCCTGCGCCCGCGTTTGGGGGCGCGCAGCAGACTTTCTCCGGAGCGATCCCGACATGGCTCGTGCGGCTATAGCTTCATTATGCCTTCAGCGACTTCAGCCAGCACTAGAATAGCTGTCTCAAGATGATCATCCCCCATTCCGTGCCGCTGCACAGAGGACTCCCGACCGGGCGCTACATACCGATAGCGGGGCGACGCAGGACGTCTGTTACGGGCCCTTATGGGAAAGGGCGAATAGCGTTGTATCATCTCGCCATGAAACTGGGTCTGCGGACGTGAGATCCGCACCGTTCGGGCGCGTGGGCGCGATCGTCGTGGCCGCAGGTTCCTCCACGAGGATGGGCCGGGTCGACAAGGTCTTCGCACCACTGATGGGCCGCCCCCTGGTCTCCTACTCGGTGGACGCACTGGAGCGCTGCCACTCCATAGAGCGCATAGTGGTCGTGCTCGGCGAGCATGGCATCGAGGGGGGATGGGAACTCGTGCGGCGATTCGGGTGGAGCAAGGTGAGCATTGTGGCTGGGGGACACCGTCGCCAGGACTCGGTCCGCGCCGGATTGCCGCTGCTGGCCGACACCGATTGGATCGTGGTTCACGACGGTGCCCGGCCCTGTGTGAGCACGCCAATGATCGAAAGGGGTCTCTCTGAGGTTGGACGCACCGGGGCCGCCATCGCCGCAGTTCCGGTAAAGGACACGGTGAAGGTGGTCGATGTTGATATGACCGTCGTGGAGACCCCGGACCGAGAGCGCCTGTGGCTGGTCCAGACTCCGCAGGTGTTTTCCAGGGATCTCCTCGTCAGAGCGCATAGCGAGGTTGCACAGGACGTGACGGATGACGCCTCGATGGTTGAACAGGTCGGCGGCTCGGTCAGAATCTTTCAGGGCTCTTATTCCAACGTTAAGGTGACGACGCCGGAGGACTTGGGAATTGCCGAGTACCTGGTGTCCGGGGGGATCGTTGGTGAGGATGCCCAGCTGGACGGAACGCCGGCCGTATGAGCTACCGAACCGGCTTGGGCGCTGACGTCCACCCCCTGGTCGCCGGACGGCCGCTGGTGCTTGGAGGGCACACGGTGCCTCATGACGTGGGGCTGGCCGGCCACAGCGACGGAGACGTCCTGACACACGCCGTGATCGACGCCCTGCTCGGAGCCGCCGGGCTGGGAGACATCGGCTCCCTGTTCCCTTCCAGCGACCCGAATCTGGCCGGCGTATCCAGCCTGGCCCTGCTCGATGAGACGGTGAGCCGGGTGACTGAAGCCGGATGGAGGGCCACATACGTCGATGCTACAATCGTCGCCCAGCGTCCGACCCTGGCCCCTCATGTCGGGCCGATCCGGGATGGACTCGCGGGCGCCCTGTCGCTGGACCTGGCCGATGTGAACGTCAAGGCCACCACGACGGACGCCCTGGGATTCATCGGGAGGGGTGAGGGGATAGCGGCTCTGGCGGTGGCGACCATGACCAGGGTGAATCCCGCGACTTGACTTGATCCAGTGATGTCGGAACCCAGCGAGATGAAGCTTTACAACACCCTCACTTCGCAGTCTGAGCAGCTAGCCCCGCAGGGCGATGCGGTCACGATCTACGTGTGCGGCATCACACCGTATTCCCCCGCCCACGTGGGCCACGCGATGCGCGCGGTTGTATTCGACGTCCTTCGAAGGTATCTCGAGTACAGGGGGCAGCGGGTCAGGCACATAGAGAACTTCACCGACATAGACGACAAGATGATCGACGGAGCTTCGAGGGAGGGAGTGTCGGTATCTGACCTCGCCGAGGCGAACATATCAAGTTACCTGACCGAGATGGACCGCCTGAACGTGCTCAGGGCGCACGAATACCCCAGGGCAACGGGTGAGATTGGCAAGATCATCGAGATGATCGAAGGCCTGACTGAAAGAGGCTACGCCTACTCTGCGGGGGGAGATGTCTATTTCCGCGTCCGGGCGGACGATGACTACGGCAAGTTGAGCCACCGTGACATCGACAAGCTCCTTTCGGGTGCCCGCGTCTCGATCAGCGAGGACAAGGAGGATGCGCTCGACTTTGCGCTCTGGAAGTCGCAAAAGCCCGGAGAGCCCGCCTGGGACAGCCCCTGGGGGCCGGGTCGGCCGGGCTGGCACATCGAGTGCAGCGCCATGGCCCTGGAGTACCTTGGCGAGACCATTGACATCCACGGCGGCGGCCAGGACCTGATCTTCCCGCACCACGAGAACGAGGTGGCCCAGTCGGAATCGTTCACGGGGCTGGTTCCGTTTGCCCGCCACTGGGTGCACAATGGCCTAGTCAGGCTGGGCGAGGACAAGATGAGCAAGTCCCTGGGCAACATGGTTACCATCGGCCAGGCACTCGCCAACCACTCAAGCGACGCCCTGCGTCTTTTCTTCCTCAGTTCCCACTACCGCAGCCCCCTGACCTACACCGAAGATAGCGTCGAAGGTCAGGAGCGCGCTGTCGCAAGGCTGCGCAGTGCCGCCTCGACCACCGGGCCGGGAAGTGGGGATGCGCTGGACGCATCCGACCACAGACGTCGCTTCGAGGAAGCGATGGACGACGACCTGAACACGCCCCAAGCCCTGGCCGCAATCTTCGATCTCGCACGGGAGATACACCGGGCTCGGGACGGAGGCGGAAGCGTGGCCGAAGCACAGTCAGTCCTGCGAGATCTCACCGGTGTGCTCGGCCTGACGCTAAAGGCGAGACGGGCCACCGGGGATGCGGCACCCTTCATCGATTTGCTGGTCGACGTCCGCCGGCTGATGAGATCGGCAAAGAACTTCGAACTGGCGGACGGCATCCGAGACAATCTGGCCGAGTTGGGCGTACAGCTGGAGGACGGCTCCGAGGAAACGACCTGGAAGCGGCGATGAGGACCGTTCGACCGCCCCGGAGAGCGGCAATAGCCCAATGTGGTGAGGGGGGCTTGCGCTGAATGTCGGAATCTGTCGACAGCGGGACGGCAGGCTCTCGCGGACCTGGGAACGCGCCTCGGGCCACGGGAGACTCGGGGCTGCCAGAACTCTCGCTGAGGGGTAGGTCCGCAATAGTTACGGGGGCCGGCAAGGGGATCGGCCGCGCGATAGCGCTGAGTCTCGCAGAGGCCGGCGCGGACGTGGCCCTGGCTGCGCGAACCCCCTCGGACCTTGAGCACGTGGCGGCTGAGATTCGGGCGCTGGGATCGCGCGCCTTCGCCGTCCCGACCGATGTATCCGACTCGAGCCAGGTTGAATACATGGTCGAAGCCACGCTCAAGCAGTTCGGGAGCATTGACGTGCTCGTAAACAATGCGGGAATAAACTTGCGGCTCCCGCTGGTACCGCTGCCGGACGGGGTCCCGGACTGGCTTCGGGTGCCGCGCGACCCCGATTCGTCGATCACCGACGACGAGTGGCAGCGAGTGCTGTCAGTCAACGTGAGCGGTGTGATGTACGGCTGCCGGGCGGTTGCCCCTCACATGCTTGCGCGCTCCAGAGGAAAGATAATCAACGTCTCCTCGGTCCAGGGGAAGGCGGCGGTGCCCTACTACTCCGCCTATGCCGTCTCCAAGGCGGCGGTGAACATGTTGACCCGCGTGCTGGCCCTCGAGTGGGCGCAGCATGGAATACAGGTGAACGCGCTCTGCCCCGGTTCCTACGAGACGGACATGGCGGGTGATCAGTGGACCGATCCGGCCAAGGCCGAAAGGGCCGCGGCGATGATACCTATGGGACGCCCCGGTGATCTCCGCCAATTGGGAGTGCTGGCAGCCTACCTGGCAAGCCCGGCGTCCGATTACATGACAGGCCAGGCCGTCTTCATCGACGGGGGCATCGCCGCCCTATAGGGCCTTGGGTCCAAAAGACAGGCTGACCGGCTCCCCGATATCGATCCCCAGCTCACGGGCTGCGCTTCCTCCGCTAAGGGCGACCTCCAGATAGCCGAAGCTGCCGACCAAGGCTATCAGGCCTTCGGAGTCGGCGAAGGTGCGCACGGGACCCCGAACGCGGCGACCGGCTATATTCACGACCAGTGGCCGCGTGCCCACAGACTCCCCGTCTATGTTGGTCACCAGGTTGCCAAAGGAGTCGACATAGATCACCGCTCCTTCAATCGATCCCCGAAGGGCCCTGGGAGACGGCCCCCGCATCACCGTTAGGACGTTCGTCTGGCTTCCCAAGGCGGCCGTCTCGACACCTCCCGCCAGGTGAGCCGCAACCGGACCGAATACGTCCCTCCCGTGGAAGGTATTGCTCACCGGATGGCGCCAGAAGCTCTGCTCGTCCAGCACATATGCCTGACACCCCTCCGGCACGGGCACCAATCCCGGATCCGAAGAGGAAAGGTCGGCTCTACTCTCGTTCCAGAGCGCCCCGATGACCCTCGTCAGAATCCCGTTGTCGGGTGCGACAAAACGCCCGTAGGGGGTTATCAGCGCTACCGCGCGGCGGTCGGTTCCAACGCCCGGATCGACCACGCACAGGTGCACGGTATCGTCCGGGTAACTGCGGTGGGCCTCACCTATTACGAAGGAGCCATGCACTACGTCCTGCGCCGGGACGTGATGGGACAGGTCCACGATAGTGGCGTTCCTGCAGATCCCCAGGATGACTCCCTTGACGGCGCCAACGTAGTGGTCCCGCCAACCAAAGTCAGTCGTAAGCGTGATGATCGGCGGGCTGGTGGGCATTGACCCCCGCTTAAGGTCCGAAGCGGGCCAGCGCCGCCTTCTACACCCTGGCGCTGACCAGTGAGGTGACTATGAAGACCCCTACAAGGGCGATAGTGAACTGGAAGAGGGTCTTTTCAAGCCCCCGGCGAGTACGGAACGAGCTTTCGGCCGAGCCGAAGAGCCCGGAACCCTGACCGCGGACCTGCATCAGCACGACCACCACCAGAACCACGGCGACGATTATCTGTATTATGTTGAGAAGAGTGGTGCTCAAGCCTCTCGCCATTCAATCGGCCGCTCTCGGCCGCTGCGGTCATCCTGTCCCGCTGCCACTATAGACGATGGTAGCTATGATACAGCGACTCGAACTCGGTAGCGAGCATCCGCAGGCTGCGCTTCTGAGCCCCTCCGGCCCCTTACGATCGCTCTAGCCGTCCGGGGGCGAATCCAGACGCTTCTGGAGGAGATCCGCGGCCACCTTGGGGTTCGCCTTGCCCCTTGTCACCCTCATTACCTGTCCGACCAGGAACCTAAGGGCTGTCTCCTTGCCGCCGAGATAGTCGGCAACGGCCTTGGGATTGGAGTCCACCGCCTGATCGACGGCCGCCTGGACGGCGGCAACATCACTTATCTGCACCATGCTCAGGGCTGTGGCGACCTGGGAAGCAGGCTGCCCACTCTCGAACATCTCTGCGAACACCGCCTTGGCCATGCTCGAGTTGAGGGTCCCGTTGTCGACCAGATCCTGCAAAGCGAGTATCTCCCCAGGCGGGACTCTCACCTCGGAGATCTTGATACCGGCGCTGTTTACCAGGCGAGAAAACTCGCCCAGCAGCCAGTTGCTCGCTGACTTTGCCGCCTGCCTGCCTCCATCCTCGGATCCCCTGCCGAAGTCGACCGCCCGCTCAAAGTAATCTGCCATCTCGGGGGAGGCGGTGAGCAGGCCGGCCTCGTAGGGCGAGAGTCCATACTCGTCCTCGAACCGGGCCTTGCGAGCCGCCGGTAGCTCCGGCATACCGCGCTCGATCTCCGACATCCAGTCCGCATCTATGACGAACGGTGGTATGTCGGGTTCCGGGAAATACCGGTAGTCGTGGGCATCTTCCTTGCTGCGCTGAGAGAAGGTCAACCCGCGGTCGTCCGCCCAGCCCCTTGTTTCCTGCGCGATCCTCCCCCCCGAGCGGGCGATCTCGGTCTGCCTGTCCATCTCAAACGTCAGGGCGCTGTAGACCGACTTAAAGCTGTTCATGTTCTTTATTTCGACCTTCGGCCCGAACTCCGAGGCGCCCGACGGCCGCATGCTGACATTGGCATCACAGCGAAAACTGCCCTCCTCCATGTTCGCGGTGCTCGCCCCGATGTAGCGAAGTATGGAGCGGAGCCTGGTCAGATAGTCATGGGCCTCTTGCGCCGTTCTCATGTCGGGCTCGCTGACTATCTCCATCAACGGTACTCCCGAGCGGTTTATGTCCAGCAGGCTGTAGTTCCCGGAGCCGTCCGACCTGTGCAGGAGCTTTGCGACGTCCTCCTCCAGATGCACCCGGTTGATTCCGACCTCCCGCCTTCCGTCGTAGGTCTCCACCACCATGCTCCCACCGGAGGCTATCGGGAGGTTGTGCTGGGAGATCTGGTATCCCTTCATCAGGTCCGGGTAGGGATAGTTCTTGCGGTCGAAACTGGACTGTGCCGCGATGGTGCACCCCAAGGCCAGGCCCGTCCTGACGACGTGTTCAACCGCCTCGCGGTTCGGCACAGGAAGTACACCCGGCATGCCCATGCACACCGGGCACACGACGGTGTTCGGCTCCATCTCCTGATAGGCGGCGCTGCAGCCGCAGAACATCTTGCTGGAGGTGTGCAGCTGCGCATGTACCTCCAGGCCGATAACAGCCTCGTATTCCACCTGACCGTTGTCCCTCCGAGCCCTCTTGGGGTCGCCGACCCTGAGCGTTCAGGCCAGAATATGGCACCGCAAACGCGTGCACAATGCCATGCGGCCGCCAGTGAGCCCGGAGTATGTGCCCTCGGTAATTGAGACCCGGCTCAGGTCTCTTCGTCTCTCGTGAACAGCTCCAGTTCCGGGTCGTTTTCGTCCCATGCTCCCTCGCCGATCAGCGGCACGAACCGGCAGCCCCCGAGCGTGTGGATGGATATGTCTTTGGCTCCGCGGATGACACGCATCAGCTCTTGGGACTCCGGGGATCCGACGGGCACGACCAGGCGGCCTCCCTCGGCCAGCTGCTCTATGAGCACTCTCGGGATCCTTGGTGCGGCGGCGGCTACGACAATGGCCTCGTAGGGCGCCCCGGGCCGCCAGCCCAGCTCCCGGCCGGCCAGTCGCAGCTCGACGTTCCCATAGCCTAGCCGGGCCAGCCGCTTACCGGCTCCTACCGACAATTCCCGCACCCTTTCGACCGAGACCACCTGTCCGGCCAACTCGGCCAGCACCGCCACCTGATAGCCGCTTCCCGTGCCGACCTCTAGTACGGTGTCGGTGCGTCGAACCATGAGGGCAGAGACCATTAGCGCCACCATGAGCGGCTGGGAAATGGTCTGGTCATTGCCGATGGGCAGCGGCGAGTTCTCGTACGCCCTGCGCTCTAGATGAGCCGGCACGAACTCCTCCCTGGGGACGCGCACCATCGCACGGACCACCCTCTCGTCGTCCATCTCGGCCCTGATCTCATCGAATAGGCGCTCTTTGGCCCCTCTCAATCACCCCTCCCAAAAGGTCCTTCAGTAGGTCGAAAGACGCCCCGAATCGAGGCCGGAAAAGTGCGGTCGAACAGGCCATGGATGGCTTGCCCTCGCCGTTGACCGCCTTTTCGGCAACATGTTACGCTATCGTTCGCTGACTTGACAGCGGGGATGTATGAGCCAAGGCCGACCTCAAACACATTCAGAGCCTGGGCGCGGCTCCGACTTGGACCTGCTAGACAGGCAGATCCTGAACATCCTCCAGTCCGGATTCCCCCTCGTTGAACGTCCTTTCGAGCGTATCGGAGAGACGATAGGCATCACGGAGGCGGAGACCGTCGAGAGAATAGTGTCCCTAAAACGCCGTAACATCGTTCGCCAGATAGGGGCGATCTTCGATACACGCAGGCTCGGTTACAAGACCTCGCTCGTGGCCATGAGGTTTGACGAAGGCGATCTCGAGGCGGCGGCGAGAAGAATCAACGAACACCCTGGCGTGAGCCACAACTACGCGCGAACCGGCCAGTTCAACCTGTGGTTCACCGTGGCCGTACCTCCCTCAGAGACGATCGACGACACCGTGGACACGATGGCCCGCGATACCGGTGCGCTCGCGGTCCGCGTCATGCCGACGATCAGATTCTTCAAGATCGGCGTCAATTTCGACATGCTCAGGGAGGAGGGAGCGGCCACCGACTACTACAGCCCGGACGGGCTGAATGAAAAGGTCAACGGCAATACGGATCCCCACCGGTGGAATCGAGCCGAGGTCATCACCGAGCAGGATCGCTGTGCCATACGCGAGCTTCAGGAGGATCTGCCCCTGGTCGGCAGGCCGTTCGCCGATATGGCCGAGCGGCTGGACCTGACGGAGGCCGACCTTTTCGCCAAGGCAGCCGAACTCATGCGAAGGGGGCTGATGAGGCGCTACAGCGCAGTGCTTCACCACCGCAGGGCCGGTTTCTCCAGCAACGCGATGGCCGTTTGGAAGGTACCCGAAGAGCGCGCCGTAGAGGTCGGCAACATCATGGCCGGATCCAAGTGGGTCACCCACTGCTACCAGCGCCCCACCTTCCCGGACTGGCAATACACCCACTTCACGATGATCCACGCAACCTCCGACGAGCAGTGCGAGCAGGTGGCGAGGGACATTTCGCAAGAGACGGGCATCTCCGACTACAAGCTGCTCTACAGCACGCGCGAGTACAAGAAGACCCGCGTGCGCTACTTCGTTTAGCCGCCGTGCCATCCCCCGTATATTTCCCCGTTTACCTGGACCTGCGGGACCGAAAGGTGGTCGTGATCGGCGGCGACGGGAACGGTGAGAAGAAGGTCAGGGGGCTCTTGCCCACCGGCGCGAGAATGACCGTCATCGCCGAGCGGCTGGAGCCTTTCCTGCAGGAGCTGGCCGCACTGCGCGAGATCTCCCACCTTGAGCGCGGCTACAGGGACGGAGATCTGGAAGGGGCCTTCCTGGTCGTGGTGGCCGACACCTCGGACGAGAAAGTCAACCGAGCCGTGCACGGCGAGGCCAACCGGCGCAACGTGGTCTGCAACGTGGAGGACGTAACCCACCTGTGCACGTTCATATACCCCTCTGTGGTCAGACGGGGCGACGTCACCGTCGCGGTTTCCACCGGCGGCGCGAGCCCGGCCCTGGCACGCAAGTTCAGGGAGATGCTCGCCGGAACCGCCCCGGTGACGAACCGGCATTCGGCAATGGAGTTCGCCGACCTTGCGCCGATACTTTCCGACACCCGGCTTGAGCTGAGGCGGCGTGGGATCAAGCTCGCGCTGGACCATTTCCAGGCCTGCATCACAGACGATCTGGTGGACCTGGTGCAGGCGGGTCGGGAGGCTGAAGCCAGGAACAAACTGATGACCGACCTGCTCAAGGGCGCCGACTGCGGCTGCGATCCAGGAACCTGCAGGATGTGGATCGAGATGGCCGAAGCCGAGGCCGCCCGCGTCTAGCAAACGGACACGAGAATCGACATGAAGGGTGCCGGACCCCGGTATCGGACCTTCCGCATCGGCACGAGGTCAAGCCCCCTCGCAAGGGCCCAGGCGGCCGAGGTGGTGGCCGCCCTGCGCGCGGCGGGACCGGGTGTCCGACCAGAGATAGTCACTCTCAGCACCCTGGGCGATCGCCACAAGGATGCTCCCCTGTCCAGCATGGAGCGTGGGATGTTCGTGCAAGAGATCAATCGGGCCCTGCTGGACCGGGAGATCGACGCCGCGGTGCATAGTGCCAAGGACCTACCGGCACCTCCCCTTGCGGGCGTAGCCATGGCAGCCATATGCGAGAGAAGGGACCCTCGAGATGTGCTGATCAACCGCTGGGATGCCGGGCTGGCGGCCCTGCCGGCCGGGGCCAGGCTGGGCACGGGCAGCCCGCGCCGAACCGCCCTGCTGGCCAGCATGCGCCCCGACTTAAGGGTCGTGCCCATACGGGGCAATGTCGGGACTCGGATCGCCAGGGTCGGGACCGGCGAGTACGACGGAGTAGTGGTGGCCGCGGCCGGGCTGCAGCGTTTGGGGCTGACGGCCAAAGCAGCCGAATACCTGGACCCCGAGGTCTTCACACCCGACGTGGGGCAGGGTGCGCTCATCGTGCAGGTTCGGGATGATGACGCTGAAGGGGCGCGGATCGCCTCTCTGGCCGATCACGCACAGACCCGGACCGCGGTGAGCGCAGAGCGGGCCTTCCTCCTGGCCATCGGTGGAGGCTGCAGCGTACCGGTTGCGGCCTACGCCAGTGTTGCCGAAGGCAGGCTGAGGATGCGCGCTATGGCCTCCACGCCGGACGGGGGCCAGATGTTCCGGCAGAGCCTGGACTTTGACGCCTCAGACCCCGTGGAAAGTGGAAGGGCCCTGGCGGAAAGGCTGATTGCGGCGGGCGCCTCCGCCATTCTGGGCGGCGGATAGTGGCAGCCAGGGGAACCGTCTATCTGGTGGGAACGGGCCCGGGCGACCCCGAGCTCCTGACCCTCAAGGGCAAGCGGCTGCTCGAGGCGGCGGATGTGGTCGTCTACGACCGGCTGATCGACCCTCGCATCCTCTCGCTCGCCCGTCCCGACGCCGAGATGGTCGACGTCGGAAAGGTACCGGGCGACCAGAGGACCCGTCAGGAAGACATCAGCGAACTGCTCGTGGACAGGGCCACCGAGGCAAAGTCCATAGTCCGACTAAAGGGCGGAGATCCCTTCGTGTTCGGCCGCGGAGGCGAGGAAGGATTGGCCCTGGGAAGAGCGGGGGTACCGTTCGAAGTGGTTCCCGCGGCGACCTCGGCGGTGGCGGCCCCGGCCTATGCGGGCATACCGGTCACCCACCGCGGCATCGCCTCAAGCGTCACCTTCGTCACGGGCAACGAGGATCCGGCAAAGGACAACTCGACCATTGACTGGGATGCCGTGGCGGGCACGGGGGGAACGATCGTGGTCATGATGGGCCGCGACAACCTCCACGGGATAACCGGCCGACTCCTGGAGGCGGGCATGCCCCGCGATACGCCCGCGGCACTGGTGCGCTGGGGCTCCGTCCCGGCACAGAGGACGCTCACGGGCACGCTCTACGATATCGCCGCCCGCGCCGACGACGACAGTCTCCCGCCCCCTGTCGTACTGGTGGTGGGAGGTGTGGTTGGACTCAGGCCCCATCTGAAGTGGTTCGAGGCGATGCCCCTGTTCGGCAAACGGGTGCTGGTAACGCGGACCCGCCGGCAGGCAAGTGCGCTCTCAGCCCGCCTAACTGCGCTCGGTGCTATGCCGCTCGAGGTGCCAACGGTCGAGATCGAGCCGGTTGACTCGCCTCGCGTGCGCGAGGCCGTCCGCCGCCTGTCCGACTACGATTGGGTCACCTTTACGAGCGCCAACGCCGTCGGGGTGCTGTTTGAGCGACTCGCGGACTCCGGCCGCGACGCCCGGGCGCTGGCGGGCGCCAGGGTCGCGGCCATCGGACCGGCGACTGCGGCTGCGCTGGCACGTAACGGCGTCAGGGCCGACACTGTGCCCGAGAACTACCTCGGCGAGGAGCTGGCCGAGGCCATCGGGGCCAACCAGATAGCCGGGCAGCGGGTTCTGCTACCCAGGTCGGCCGGGGGTAGAACTGAGATCGTGGCCGCCCTGACCGCGCTGGGCGCGATCGTCGATGACATCCCGACTTACCGCGTCGTCAGGCCCGGCGGTTCGGGCAGACTGCTCGAGCGGCACCTGGCCGAGGGTATCGACATCGCCACCTTCACCAGCTCGTCGACCGTGACCAACCTCCTGAGCCTGATGGGTGACCCAGGCAAGCTCAGGAGAGCGACCATCGCCTGCATCGGGCCCATCACGGCGACGACGGCTAGAGAAGGCGGTCTCAAAGTTGATATAGTGGCCTTAGAGCACACCGTCGATGGGCTGGTGGACGCGCTTTCGTCCCACTTCAGCCATACGGCATAACCCACCCAGGAGAGCTCCGCATGGCCGCGTTCCCACAGGTACGAATGCGTCGGCTCAGGCAAAGCGGCGCGATCCGGCGGATGGTCCAAGAGACCAGACTGTCACCGGGCGACTTCATCTACCCTATCTTCGTTAGGCACGGGCGCGACGTGCGCAACGAAATCGGGCCGATGCCCGGCATCTGCCAGCTCTCCCTCGACCACCTGATCACCGAGGTGGGCCAGGCCAACGATCTGGGCATACCGGCAGTGCTTCTCTTCGGCATACCCGCCAAGAAGGACCCTCTTGGCAAGGAGGCCTACGAGCCGGCGGGAATCGTGCAAGAGGCCATCAGGATCGTGAAGGAGACGGCGCCGGAGATGGCGGTCATCACCGATGTCTGCCTCTGCGAGTACACAGACCATGGCCACTGCGGCATCGTGGATGGAGACCGAATAGACAACGACCGTTCGCTCGAATTGCTCTGCAAGGCTGCCGTCTGCCAGGCAAAGGCCGGGGCCGACATCGTCGCTCCGTCAGCGATGATGGACGGTCAGGTCTCGGCCATCCGCTCAGCGCTCGACGACGAAGGCTACCGCGACACTCCTATCATGGGTTACTCGGCCAAATACGCATCCGCGTTCTACGGTCCTTTTCGGGTCGCGGCGGAGTCCGCGCCCCAGTTCGGCGACCGGCGCGGTTACCAGATGGACGGAGCGAACGTCAGGCAGGCTCTGCGCGAGATCGAGACGGACATAGAAGAGGGCGCGGACATCGTCATGGTCAAGCCCGCCCTCGCTTACCTGGACGTGCTTGCGGAGGCCAGACGCAGGTTCGCGACGCCCATGGCCGCCTACAACGTCAGTGGCGAGTTCAGCATGGTGAAGGCGGCGGCGGAAAATGAGTGGATCGACGAGCAGAGGGTCGCACTGGAGATACTGACCTCGATCAAGCGCGCCGGGGCGGACATGATAATCACCTACCACGCCATGGACGCCGCACGCTGGCTGTCGGAAAACTCCGTTTGACAGTCAAACGCCCTCCGGAGTTCTAGCGGCCTCTCTCTGAGCGTCCCGGCGTCGGCTCTCCCGTCCGGCCTGCCCCGAGCAAGCCGACAGGTCTGTACCTGAGCCACGCCCTACCCTCGATCCGCTCCTTCGGCACGGGGCCGTATGTGCGACTGTCGGTGCTGGAGACGCGATTGTCACCGAGTACGAACGCCTCACCGGCACCGACGCTCCACTCTCCTTCCTCGTACCCCGAGGTCTTGGGCCGATCTCCCAGGTACGGCTCTTCCAGCTCCAGACCGTCTATCCAGACCCTGCCCTCGGCGGTGCGTACCTTCTCGCCCGGAAGGCCTATGATGCGCTTCAGTTGCCTTCCGACGCCGTCCCCCGTCCGCTCAAGCACGACTACGTCGCCCCGGGCCGGCTCGCTCAGCGCGTAGGCCAGCCAGTCGACGGCCAGGAGTTGACCATCCTCAAGGCCGGGCAGCATGCTCGTTCCCCGTACAACGACCCTCCCGCTGAGCATCCGGCCTACAGCCAGCAGTACCATGCGAGCGATCTGCCTGATCGGCCGACCAAAGGCCGGGTCAGGCTCCGCAGGGTCCCGCGAAGGACTAGACATAATGGCGCCGGAGCTCGGAACGGTACCGTCTTCCCAGCTCGGTCGCGTTTTGATCCAGCCAGTCAGACAGGCGCGTCGGGCACGGTGGCTCGCCGCCAGACCTGGACAGCAGGAGGTCTGCCGTGAGGCCATCGATCTCTTCTCGAGTCAGTACGACGTCCCTTACCAGCAGTCCGACAATGACCGAGCCCAGCATCATCAGGGCCGGGGGAACTTTCATCAGTCGGGTCGAGGAGCCGGTCTTAAGGGCGATAAGCCGGATCAATTCCTCGTAGCCGAACACCTCGGGCCCGACCGCGTCCAGCTCCATGTTGTCATCACCGCGCCCGAGGCTCACCGCCAGCTCGGCCAGGTCTTCGACGAACACGGGCTGAACCCCGTACTTTCCAGTCCCCGCTATCGGATGGATGGGGAATCTCCTCAGCATCCAGGCGATGTTGTTGAGAAGGATATCTCCCCTGCCGAAGATGATCGCGGGCCTGAGAATGGCATACGAGAGGCCCGACTCCCTGACCGCCCGCTCGACGAGCGCCTTGCCACGAAAGTACGGGAGTGGGGAGTCGACCGAGGCATTGGTTATGCTGATGTGAACGATGCGGCGGATGCCGGCCGACCTGGCGGCGTCGATGAGCGCAGCCGCATTGCGGACCGCGCGATCATGCGTCACCCGCCCCCGTGAGAAACGTATCCAGTAGGTGTTAAACAGGGTGTCGGCTCCCTCCAGGCTTCGGGCCAGGACGCCGGGTCTTTCGAAGTTATAGGGATGCGTCTCGATCCTGGAACCGAATGGGCTGGGTCGGCCCGGCCGGCCGGTCAGGGACCTGACGGCGGCACCCTCAGCCAGCAGGCGGCGTGCGATGTACCTCCCGGTATACCCGGAAGCGCCGGTGACGACGTGAGTTGTGGGACCAGGCAGCGCGATTCCTCCTTGCGATCTATCCGGTGGGCCGTCCAGATATACGTACCACAGCCCGGCGGACTCGGTGATTTTCGCCATGGACGACCGGTCCATTGACGGCATCTCGGTCGACCGCCGCATTTGCGTTCAGGGCCACCGGACTTCACTAGATCCGACGTGACGCGTCGATGTCAAATGGCCGCAGCTGCTGCCCTGGTCCGTTAGCATTGCTTCTGGCCCATGGATAAGGTTGACTACTGCTCAGCCATATTGCCCGACGGAAGCCGCGTCGCATACTCGGTGACAGGCTCTCAAGGCAAACCTTTCGTGCTCTTGCACGGCGGGACCGCCACGCGGCGAGATTGGCAGCGGACCGCCTCCCTGCTGTCCGAAAGGCACGTGGTGGTGGCCGTGGACATGATCGGCTTTGGTGACAGCGACAGGCCCCGAGGCAGATACACGTACCGCCGGCTGGCGGACTCGGTTATCTGCGCCATGGACGACCTGGCCATTGACAGTGCCCACCTGGTCGGGCACTCGCTGGGGGGAAGGGTTGCACTGGACGTCGCGCGCTCGCGACCAGAGAGGACCGGGTGCCTCGTGATGATATCCCCGATGGGGTTCGGCAGGCTCTCGGTGCCAGGCTTCATGCTCGGCCTCGCGCACTGGGCGGCCCATCGTTTGACCTTTTCCCGCCTGCCCTACCCCGACCTTGAGATTGAGATCGACGATCGCGGCCTTCAAAGGTCCGCTGGCGTGGCCGCCGATACCAAGGTCATCTGGGGCGCGGGGGACGTGTTTTTCCCGTCCCGCTATGCGGACCGCGTCCTGTCCGCCATGCCGGGCGCATCGGCTGAGATCTTCGAATCCGCCGGGCACTCGCCCCACCTTGAGTTTCCCGAACGTTTCTCCGACTCCCTGCTCGAGTTCGTGGCCGGGCGCTGAAAGGCTCGCCTTCCGCTTTGGATCGGCCGGCCCGTTCGGCCGTGTTGCGCGGTCTTGATGGGATGGGAAAGACCCTGATACCGTGGCCTAAGCCATACAGCGCCGGTGTCGAGTGCGCCGGAGGAGGAATAAACAGATGCACTTAGTCTCCCTAATCAAGCGTGCCTTGACCGTATCGGAGGTGCACGCCCACTGCGACATCCCCTGCGGCATCTACGACCCGATAGCCGCCAAGATCGCCGCACAGACAGTCCAGAAGATGGTCATGCGCATCGAGGCCCTCGACGCGGCCGCAAGCGATGCATCATCCGGAAACTCCTTTAGCCGCTACGTGGCTGTAAAGGAGGAGCACGCACAGCACGTCAAGGACGAAATAAGCCTTCTTTGGTCCGACTACTTTAAGCCCGAACATGTCGAGAAGTACCCCGACCTTCACGAAAAGGTCTGGAACACCCTCAAGCTCGCCGGCCGATGCAAGCAGACGGTCGACCTGGACGCCTCAAGGCAGCTGGTCGAATCTGTTGACGAGGTGGCGGCCATCTTCTGGGCCAGCAAGGGAGTCGAGTACTCGGACCCTGTTGCCGACGTTCGCTTCGGCACATAGGGGCGCAGGTGGCGCGCCCGCGCCGGTCTTCGGGCAGGTCGGCGTTACGGCATCATCCTGCAGGGGCCTCGCGACAGTATTCCGGGATCGGTGAGCAGTCGATCGAGCGGGACCGGCTTGCGCTCAGGCCCGCCGGCGCGTAAACGCGATCGCCGCGAGGCTCAATAGCACTCCCAGGCTGGCGAGCACTACCCCTGCCAAGAGCGCATCCGAAAAGCCCAGCGCGATCGCCCGATCGGCCGCCTCGGATACGCCCAGGTATGCCCTTTCCCGCACCGCGAAGATGGCGCCGGCCACTGCGACGCCAATCGAGAAGGACAGTTGGCGGCCCGATGCGATCGACGCCGAGGCGGTCCCGTATCGGTCCGCAGGCACCGACCCCATTATGGTGGTCGTATTGGGCGGTTCATACAGCCCCGAGCCGACGCCGGCCAGCAGCAGTGCTCCCAATATCGCCAGCTCAGAGCCTGAATCGGCGAGAACGCTGAGCCAGGCCAGCGACCCAACCATCGCCGCCAAGCCGATGCCGGAAAGCGTCCATGCGCCGACCCGGTGGGTCAGCGCCCCGCTCACCGGCGCCAGGAACACTCTCATGAGCGTGTGGAGCATGATGAACAGGCCCATCTTGGTCGCCGAGAACCCCAGCGCGTCGATGAAAAAGAAGGGTGCGAGCAGCAGGATCGCGCCCAGTGACGTGTAGTGAAAGACCAGCACTCCCAGGCCGAAGCCGTAACCAGGGCGTCGGAACAGGCCGAAGTCCAGGATTGGCCTCTCTGACCTGCACTGTGAGACGATAAGCACGGGCACGGAAACGATCAATAGGCCCGCCATCGCCAGGACCAGGGGCGACAGCAACCCGTCCTCGGCTCCGCGGTTGACCATGACCAGGAAGGAGGCCAGGACCCCGAACAGGGCAACAGCCCCCAGCCGGTCGACCGCAAAGTCCCGCTTCCCGCGCCTCTCCTGGCCGTCCAACACCCACCAGGACAGTCCTGCAGCCACCAGAGAAATGGGCACCCTGGTGTAGAACAGGGCCTGCCAACCCAGCTCGTCCAGTAGCCAACCGCCGGCCAGCGGCCCGGTCGTTAGCCCTATGCCGACGACGGCTCCGGCGATGCCAATCGCCTTGGCACGTTCACGGGGCCCGAACCTGTCGAGGATTATCGCGTTGACGCCCGCGAGGATCATCGCAGACCCAAAGCCCATGAACACGCGGGCGGCTATGAGCTGCCAGAGCTCTGCCGTGATCGCCGACAGTCCCAGTGCCACCGAGTAGAGCACAAAGCCCAGCGTGTAGGACAGGCGCCGTCCTCCGACGTCGCTCAGCCACCCAACCGTCATCACCAGGCCGACTCCGGTCACCCAGAAGGCAACCGAGACCCAAAGGACGGTTGACGTGTCGGTGTCGAAGGCGTCGGCGAGCGCCGGGTACGAGACACCCATGATGCCGCTGTCAATGGTCAGCACCAGGTTGCCAAGCGCCGCAACCAGCAGCACGAGCCACTTGCTGCGCAGGGCAGGAGACCTCCCAGCTGCGGCTGAGGAACTCCTACTCAAAGGGGACTAATGCAGCTGGGAAGTCTCGCAGCCACGCCAATTCGGCGGGCCTTAGCTCAAATTCGGCCTGCGAAATAGTCCAGTACCAGCTTCTTGTACTCTTCACGCGGCGGACTGAACAGGTCGACCGCCAGGGACCATCCACCAAGGCCCTGCACGCTGTGCTCGACGCCCCCGGGAATCACCCAGCCCTCATTTGGACCCAGCCTCTTCGTCTCCCCGCCTATCGTGAAGTCGAATTCGCCGTGCACCACCATGCCCGCCTGCTCGTGAGGGTGGGAGTGGACGGGAACAATAGCGTAGGGGGCCATCTCGATAATGGAGATCATTATCTTTTCTCCCCAGACCAGCTTGACCGTTACACCGGGCGCCAGCTCCTTGCGTCCGATCTCCCTCAGGTCAAAGAAATAAGACATTTCACGCTCCAAATCAGTCGCTGCATCAGGGACTCTTGCCCGCCGTCTGGCGACGGGCCTCGCGGGCCCGTCGATCGTACGGCGTCAGGCACGCCACTATGAAATCGTTGACCGGCGTCGCGATTCCCACCTCACGCCCGGCGGCAGACACGGCGCCGTTGAGTACCCCCACCTCGAGGGGATTCCCCTTGGTAAGGTCCAGGTACATCGACGAGGACAGGACCTGGCTGTGCTCGTCGAAGAATTCGAGGTGCTGTCGCTCCACGTCATCGGCGATCGCTATGCCCTTCGATCGCGCAACGGTGGCGGCTTCGTTCATCACTCGCCTGGTCAACTCGCGCGTCTCAGGCGTCGCGAGCACCCGTCCCATGGGCTCGCGCGTAATGCACAACATCCCGCTCAGCGCGCATATAAAGACGAGCTTCGTCCAGAGCGCCGCCAGCACGTCGTCGGCCAGTTCGGTCTGAATGCCCGCGTGCCGAAGGGTGGCGTCTACGGCCACCGCCCTGGTGGTCGTCCTGCCATCCGGCTCCCCAAAGACGATCCTGCAGACACCACCCTGCTCGACCACAACCCCCGGTCCGACCCTTGATGCCTCCACATAGGCGGCTCCCAGCAGCACCGCGTCCCGGCCGAATGCCATGGCAAGTAGGTCGCCGGATCCGACTCCGTTCTGCAGCGTGAGTATGGTGGTGTCTCCGTGGACCGCAGGCCTGATCAGGCCTACCGCCTCCTCGTTCGAATAACCCTTCACGCAGAAAAGGACCATGTCCGCCTTAAACGAGCCGTCCGGTCGTTCGATCACCATCGGATCGGAAACCGTGAAATTGCCCGATGTCGAACTCTCTATGGTCAGCCCCCGCTGTCGCATGGCCTCGGCATGCTCTCCCCTGGCGACGAACAGCACCTCGTGTCCATCTCTGGCGAGCAGGCCGCCAAAGTACCCCCCGACGGCCCCGGAGCCCATCACGACAACGTTCACTTCAGGGTCCCTTTCAGGCCGTGTATGCGGAATCTACAAGTCAACCGTGAGCGAACCTAGCTCAGAAGTTCGACCAGTACATTCTTGTAGCGGGTCCCCGTGGTATTGACCACCCTGTGAACCGTATGCTCGCCGTGCCACTGGAGCTTACCGGGCTCCTGCGGCTGCCATGAGGAGGTGCCGTCCTCGAGCTCGAGGCGAAGTCCTTCACCCTCAATTGCGACGGTGATGTAGTCGTTCTGATGATGGTGCCAGTCGCTGGAGTCGCCGGGGTCGACTATCAGGTTCCAGATGCGCACCCTGTCGTTTTCGAAGATCACTCTTGTAGCGATCTCACCGAGTTCGTCTCTGGGTACTGCCATATCTGCCTCCTCGGAAAACTGGCGCCATTATATTGCGTCTATGTCAGCGCCATGGGGACCCGCACGCCCGCTGCCGGGCGGGCGGGCGGGAAATGTCGCGCCGACGCGACCTCCTGACGGCGGTGTACTCCGGGGCCGGTCGAGCGCTCACGCCCCCAGGAAGTGCTCACTGCCGCTCGGGCTCTGCGGGCGATAAGTTGACTTATCTGTATTCGATCCCGCCCGTCTTGGCCCTGAATCGATGACCGAGCACCGTCAGGCGGCGCTGCCCACATGCCAACCCCGGTCGCAGCGTGTGGTGCAAGAGCCGGAGCTTGGCGACTCAGAGCTGGTAGTGACGGCGGGCGGCATCGTGGAGCGGGTCGTCCAATCGGAAGGTATCCGGATTGGACCCGGTTTCCACGGCGAGCCAGTAGGTGAACAGCTGAAGCGGTACGAGATAAGTGATGGGCGTAAGAGCCTCGCACGTTCGTGGGAGCGACAGGGCGGTTGCAGCCAGCTCGCCGATTTCGTTGTCTCCCTCATCGATGAGGGCAGTCGAGTGGCCTCCCACGGTGTTTACCGCGGCAATCAACTCCATCGACCTGGCACGCCCCGGACCGGTCGGGACGATGAACACGCTGGCAACACCTGGGTGGGTGGCAACGAATGGGCCGTGTAGATACTGCTCTAGCTGGAATCCCTCCGTCTTGCGATAGCTGGTCTCCTTGACCTTCAATGCCGCCTCATAGGCCGTAGCGACGTTTGGGCCCCACCCGGCAAAGTAGAATCGCTCAGCCGATCTGACATTCTCCACCCAATCCCGCACCCGAGGTTCCAATCTCAAGCAGCCCTCCATCAGGCCGGGAAGCAGATCCAACTCCTTGCCTAGCCCGCCATCGCACTTCCGGCCCGCTCTGGACCCTATCTCCTTTGCCAGCATGGCCAGAGTGGTCATGGCCGCCGTGTGGCTTATCGTAAAGGCCGCCGAGACCTCCGGTTCGGACGTTCGAACCACTATGTCCGCAAGGTCCGCCTCGACGGCCGAGCCTACGGCGGTCACCACGGCGGTCACAGCTCCGGCAGATCTTGCCGAGGCGAGTGTCCGGGCCGAATAGCGCTTAGTCCCCCGGTGGCTCAACACAATGACGAGGTCACCGGCTCCCAGGTCTGGCCGGTAAGCGTTGAATTCGAAGGAGTTCCAGGCCCGCACGTTGTCAAGCCCACCGACGGTGCGAAGAAGATGCTCGCCGACCAGCGCGGCGTGCCACGAGGTACCGATTCCCACAACAAGCACACGCCCGGAGGACTCGGCTCTTCGAGCGAGTCTGCCCACCGGTTTGCCCTCCCCTTTCAGTACCCGGTCTATGGCGGAGGGCTGAGAGTGGATGGCTTCGTACATGCGGTACGGATGGGATAGGTACGCATGGTCCTGATCTATCATGCAATCGTCTCCGTTCGGTTCATCGTGGCCACCTGACCTCTCATCGTGGCTTGAGACCACCGTCTCTATTCGCCTCCACCTTCGGTGGCTGGCATCGGGACGATCCTATCGGAGGTTTCATCGTGTACAACAGCCCCTTGCGGTTCCATCCAGTGTGTCCTGGCCGGCAACAGGGACTTGCTGTCCCGCATGCGCCCTACGACCCTTGCCGCCAGTCTGGGTCGCCACGCATGCAGGGGCTCGGTGCTGCTACCGCGGCAGCCCAGCTTTCACACCGATTGGCGATTCAGTCGGATCATCGGTTCACCGGTCCTTTCCCAGCCCTTGCCTGGTCGGGGCCGGGGCGAGTGCGCGCGGGCCAGCGGGTCGCCGTCGACGACCCCTTTGGCGGGCGCCGGTCATCCTTGACACCCCCATCGGCGCCAATACAATGGCCCCGCTCCTGCTCAGGACGAGGGGAATTGCATGATCAACCGCGACCGACTCGTAAATACGTTCATGGACATCGTTCGGATCGACAGCGTATCCGGGGAGGAGGATGAGATCGCCGAAGACCTGACGCGACGTCTGGAAGCTCTGGGCCTGGCTGTCGAGGTCGACGGATACGGGAACCTGATCGCCAACCCTCCCGGTTTCGAATCGGGTAAAGGCCAGTCGCCGCTGCTGCTGTCGGTGCACATGGATACGGTCGATCCCGGTCGGGGCATACAGCCGCGGGTAGACGATGATGTCATCCGATCGGATGGCACCACGATCGTTGGCGGCGATGCCAAGGCTGGAGTGGCAGCCGTCCTGGAGGCGATCGAGTCGCTCAACGAGGACGGAAAGCCCCACCTGCCATACCAGATTGCCCTCACCAGGGAGGAGGAGACCGGGCTGCACGGCGCTCGCAACCTGGACTACTGCAAGATCCATGCCAGCGAAGCCGTCGTTTTCGACGGCGAGGGACCTGTTAGCACCGTGACAGTAGCGGCACCCACCTACGTCGGGTTCACTGTAGAGATCACCGGGAGGGCGGCACACGCCGGGGTCGAACCGGAGAAGGGAATCTCCGCCATCCGGGTGGCCGCCGAGCTGATAACGCGTCTGCCACAGGGTCGGCTGAGCGCGGACACGACCTTCAACATCGGCCTGATAGAGGGCGGAAGCGTACGCAACACCGTGCCGGAGAACGCCAGGGTTGTCGGTGAGTTCCGCAGCCAGGATCTTGAGGCGATCGACAACATCGGACTGGAGATAGCCGAGGCCCTGAACACCGTCCGCGTCATGTTCCCGGAGGCCATTCTCGAACAGCACATGCACACCGAGTTCGAGCATTACGAATTCGGAGATGGAGACCCCACTTACCGGCGTGTTGCCCGGGCGCTGGGAGTCATCGGTCTGCAGCCGCAGATGAAGGCATCGGGCGGAGGTACGGACGGCAACATATTCCGGCAACGGGGCATCACCTCGGTAGTGGTCGGAATGGCCGACAACGGTATGCACACCGTGCGAGAGCACGTGAAGATATCCGAGCTGGTCGAAGCCGCGCACTTCTGCGAGGTCCTGCTCGGGGACTAGTGCCGCGTGAGGGTAAGGCTCGCCTACGGCGATGACGGAATCGACGTCGATTTCCCAGACGGTCTGACCACGGTCGTCGAGCCCCGGTACATCCCCAGCCTTCCAGACGAGGAAGGGGCCCTGAGGACGGCCATTCGCAATCCACTGGGTACCAGGCCGCTGCGCCAGCTCGTCTCGGCCGGACAGACCGTGGCGATATCGGTCTGCGATGTGACCAGACCCGCCCCCACGCGGCTGATGCTGCCCGCCATCCTTCGTGAGCTGAGCCACGTCCCCCGCAACCAGGTCACCGTGCTCATCGCCACGGGGACCCACCGGGCCAACACGCGGGACGAGCTGATTTCCATGCTGGGTTCCAGCGTCGTCGATGGCTACCCCGTGGTGAACCACGATGCCTTCGACGAGGGCGGTCTGGAGATGGCGGGCCAGACATCGGACGGCATACCGATCCTCCTAAACCGCCACTGGCTGCGGGCAGACGTCCGAATCACGCTCGGGCTCGTTGAGCCTCATTTCTTTGCGGGCTTTTCGGGCGGACCCAAGATGGTCGCGCCGGGCCTTGCGGGGTTCGGCACCACCATGCACCTTCACAACGCAGCCCGCATCGGCAGCCCGCGGGCGACCTGGGGCATCACAGAGGGCAACCCGGTTCACGACTCGGTGCGCGAGATAGCGACGATGACCGGCGTCGATTTCTCCCTGGATGTCACGATCAACAGGGACATGCGCATCACCGCCGCCTACGCAGGCGAGATGTTCGAGGTCCACGCCGCCGCCTGCGAGGCGGCGCGAAGAACGGTGATGAGGCCCGTGGACAGGCCCTTCGAGGTGGTGGTGACCACCAACTCAGGATATCCCCTCGATCAGAACCTTTACCAGGCGGTCAAGGGGATGTCTGCCGCCGCCGAGATAGTGCGGGAGGGCGGCACTATCATCTGCGCCGCCGAGTGCCGGGATGGCGTACCCGACCATGGCGAGTACGGCCGCATCCTTCGCGGTGGCAGGTCGCCGGAGGAGCTGCTAAGCCAGATCGAGTCGACGACGGAGACGACCCACGACCAGTGGCAGGTGCAGATACAGGCCAAGTTGCAGATGAGGGCGGAGGTATTCTTAAGGTCCTCCCACCTTACTGCAGAGCAGGTGAGCGCAGCCCACCTCAAGGCCACGGACGACATTGCGGCGACGGTTGCCAGCGCGCTGAAAAGACACGGCGCGGGATCACGCGTATGCGTGCTACCGGAGGGTCCTCAGACGGTCCCTTACCTGACGAAAGGGGCCTAGGAGGACTCGGGCGGCCGGCGCCCCGGTCCGGGGCTGCGGCCAGGTTTCAGCAGGGAGGACTCCCTAGGAGACGGCCGCCTTGGCTCCGGCCTCCTCGAGCTTTGCCTTGGCGGCCTCGGCATCGTCTTTGCCCACGCCTTCCTTGAATGTGGCGGGAGCGCTCTCGACGAGTTCCTTGGCCTCCTTAAGACCGAGGGTGGTCAATTCCCTGACCGCCTTGATCACCTTGATCTTGTTCGGGCCGATCTCGTCCAGCGTGACGTTAAATTCCGTCTGCTCCTCTTCGGCTGCCGCCCCGGCAGCGCCGTCGCCGGCGGCGGCCGGCGCCGCGACCGCGACCGGAGCCGCAGCGCTCACTCCAAAGGTCTCCTCAAGGTCCTTAACGAGCTCGGACAGCTCCAGGACCGACATCTCCTTGATCGCATCGAGAATCTCTGCTTTCGTCATTTCCGGTTCACCTCCACTCGGTGGTCGATTGCTCCTTGTTCGCGCTATACCCCTTTTGTACCGGGCGGACGACGGCGCTCTGCTCGCTCATGCAGGCTCGCCGCCACTGGCCTCTACGTGTCTCTTGAGCACCGTCGCCAGCCCGGCCACAGGCGCGTTGAGAACGTAGGCCAGGCCCGCAATGCTCCCCTGGAGCTGACCGGCCAACCGCGCGATCAGGACATCCTTCGTCGGCAGCCTGCCCAGGGCTTCCACCTGCTCGGCATCCAGCACACGTTCGCCCATGACCGCACCGCGAACCTTCATGACGCTCCGGTTGTCGCGTATGAAGCCGGTAAGGACCTTGGCAGGGTCTACCACCTCGCCGTATCCAAAGGCGATCCCGGTAGGCCCGCTGACGATTTCCTTAAGCTGCGGCCTGTTCGCCGAGTCGGCGGCGATGTAGGTGAGCGTGTTCTTAACGACCCGAAAGTCGACGCCTTGACCGCGTAGCGCCCTTCTCAGGGCCGTCATGTCTCCTACTGACATACCGGAGTAGTCCGCGGCGATTGCGATGGTGCTATCCGATATATGCTTTTTGAGCTCGGTGACTTCCTGCTCTTTTCTTTCGGTGGGCATGGGTGTTCCCCGTACAGATGTCCGTGGCCTTAAATAAGAAAGCCCCGAGTCACATCTCGGGGCGTGGTCCGCAGCTGCGGACCGGATCCCTATGCGAAGTGCCTCGGTAGGTTAGTTTAATCCGCTCCGCCTAAGCGAAGGGAACCGACTGTCTCAGGCCTAGGTTTTCGCTTCTCAGTCTAGCTTAAGGTCACTAAGGGCGGCAACGTCCATGGGCACGCTCGGTCCCATGGAGGTCGCAAGGAAGGCCGACCGTATGAACTGCCCCTTTACGCCGGACGGCCGGGCGCGCATGACATGGTCCATTACGGAGGTCATGTTCTCCAGCAGCTGCGTCTCGCCGAAGCTGGCCTTCCCTATCGGCACGTGCATGATCGATGTGCGGTCCAGTCTGAATTCCACTCTGCCCTTGCGCGCTTCGTCCACCGCACGTCCAATGTCCTCAAGGGATACAACCGTGCCGGTCTTGGGGTTGGGCATCAGGCCCTTCCGTCCCAGCACCCTACCCAGCCTGCTCACCTTGCCCATCATGTCCGGCGTGGCGATCGAGACGTCAAACTCGCTCCAGCCCTCTGCTTGGATCTTCTTGATCAGGTCGTCGTCGCCGATGTAGTCGGCCCCGGCCTCCTGGGCCTTGGTGACGCCCTCGCCCTGGGCGAATACCGTGATCTTCACAGGCTTGCCCGAGCCGTGCGGCAGGGCGGCCACTCCCCGGACCTGCTGGTCGGCGTGGCGTGGATCGGCCCCGGTGCGAAGGTGCAATTCCACGGTTTCGTCGAAATTGCTGGTGGCGGTCTCCTTGACCTTGGCCACCGCCCCCGCAGGCGAGTACCGCTCCTCGCGGTCGACCACCGCTGCGGCGCTCTTGTATCGCTTCCCTTGCCTTCTCAACGCTCCCTCCTAGGTGCGGCTCCAGTCGATCTGGATGCCCATGCTCCTAGCGGTGCCGGCCACTATCCGCATCGCTCCGTCTATGTCCGCGGCATTGAGATCGGGCATCTTCGTCTCGGCGATTTCGCGGACCTTGGAGGCCGGTATGGTGCCGACATTCTCCCGCTTTGACTCCCCGCTGCCCTTGTCCACTCCCGCGGCCTTGCGCAGCATGTCCGCTGCGGGGGGAGTCTTGAGAACAAAGCTGAATGACCGGTCCTCGTAGACCGTCAGGTCCACCGGCACGATGGTGCCCGCCTTGGAGGAGGTCTTCTCGTTGTACTCCTTGACGAAGGCCATGATGTTGACCCCGTGCTGGCCAAGTGCAGGGCCGATTGGTGGAGCCGGGCTTGCCCGGCCTCCCTCTATCTGGAGCTTTAGTACTGTTCTTACCTTCTTAGCCACGTTTGTCTCCGCTCGGCGCTGCTCGCCTTATGGACCCTCTGCTGCCGGCGATAATCCGGGAGGCGACGAACTCCTTGCGGCGTCACCCTCCAGACCAGAGCAGGCCGGTCTAGGTGCGCTCCACCTGCAAGAAGTCGAGCTCAACCGGCGTCTCGCGACCGAAGAACGACACCAGCACCTTGACCTTGGCGCGGTCGGCGAACACCTCGTCGACGCTGCCCATGAAGTCCACAAACGGCCCGTCGGTGATCCGCACCACCTGGCCCTTGGAGAAGCCCACCCTGACTCGCGGGGTTGCCGACTCCATCTGGTCGAGGATGTTCTTTACCTCATCATCTTCAAGGGGCACGGGCTTTGCCCGCTTTTCGCTCTCGTCCTCGGCTGACACAAAGCCTGTGACACCGGGCGTATTGCGGACCACGTGCCAGCTCTCGTCGTCCATGGACATGCGCACCATGATGTAGCCAGGGAAGACCTTTCTCGGCACAGGTACCCGCTGCCCGTCCTTGATCTCAATTTCCTCCTCGGTCGGGACGACGACTTCGAAGATCTTGTCGGACACATCCATCGTCTCGATGCGAAGCTCAAGGTTCCTCTTGACCCGCTCTTCCTGGCCCGAGTAGGCATGCACTATGTACCAGCGAGGCGCCGATTCGTCGACTGATTTCATCTTGCTCTGAGTGCTCATGCCTAGTTTCCGAGAATTACGCCCATTAGTCGGGAGAAGCCGATATCCACCAGACCAAGGAAGACGCCCACCGCGGCGGCGACGGCCAGTACCATGATGGTCAATCTGGTGGTCTCCTCCCGAGTTGGCCAGGTAACCCGCCTTAGCTCCGAGTAGACCTCCCCGAAGAACCGAAAGCTGAATGCCCTGCGGGTCGATTCGGGATCGACTCGGCGCGGCACGCTCTGGCTTCTTGCCATTACGCTAGCGAACCTCCCTGTGGGGGGTGTGTCTGCGACAACGCGGACAGAACTTCCTCAGCTCGAGCCGCTGGGGGTCGTTTCGACGATTCTTGCTGGTGTGATAGGTGCGCTCGCGGCACTCCTCGCAGCCGAGGTTGATCACGCCGCGAGCGTCTCCCTTCTTTGCCATATGGGCGGCCTTACTTAACGACCTTGGTGATGACGCCGGAACCGACGGTCCTACCGCCCTCGCGAACGGCAAAGCGCAGCTGCTCATCCATCGCGACGGGAGTGATCAGCTTGACCTTCATCTCGATGTTGTCGCCGGGCATCACCATCTCGATTCCGTCCGGAAGCCCGATCTCACCGGTGACGTCCGTGGTCCTGATGTAGAACTGTGGCTTGTAGCCGTTAAAGAACGGGGTGTGCCTTCCGCCCTCATCCTTGCTCAGGACGTAGACCTGAGCCTCGGCCTCCAGGTGCGGCATTATGCTGCCCGGGCGGGCCAGAACCTGGCCGCGCTCGACGTCCTCGCGCTCGACCCCCCGAAGCAGCAGGCCCACGGCGTCGCCGGGCTCTCCTTCGTCCAGTGTCTTGTGGAACATCTCCACGCCGGTGACGACGGTGGAAGAGGTGTCCTTTATGCCGACGATCTCGACCGTCTCACCGGGGGTGATCACACCCTGTTCGATGCGTCCGGTCACGACGGTTCCCCTGCCCTTGATTCCGAACACGTCCTCGACGGGCATGAGGAACGGGAGGTCCCGGGGCCTATCCGGCACCGGGATGTAGGAGTCGACCGCATCCAGGAGGTCCCAGATCTGGCCGCCCCATTCCGAGTCCCGACCCAACTGGTCTTCGGGTGCCTCCAGCGCATTGAGGGCACTGACCCTCACGATGGGGATATCTTCGCCGGGGAAGCCGTACTCGCTCAGCATCTCCCGCAACTCGAGCTCAACGAGCTCCAGCAGCTCCTCGTCCTCCATCGCATCGACCTTGTTTAGGGCCACGACGATCGCGGGCACCTCCACCTGCCGGGCGAGCAGGATGTGTTCCCGCGTCTGGGGCATCGGGCCATCCGGCGCGCTGACGACGAGAATGGCGCCATCCATCTGCGCGGCACCGGTGATCATATTCTTGATGTAGTCGGCGTGCCCGGGACAGTCAACGTGGGCATAGTGACGGTTATCCGTCTGGTACTCGACGTGGGTGATCGCAATGGTCACGCCGCGCGCCTTCTCCTCGGGCGCGTTGTCGATCGAATCGAACGCCCGGAAATCGGCGCTCCCAGCGGTGGCAAGCACCCGGGTCATCGCCGCTGTCAGCGTCGTCTTGCCATGATCGACGTGACCGATTGTGCCCACGTTTACGTGGGGCTTATCCCTAATAAATTTCTGCTTCGCCATCCAGCGATCCTCCGTATCTGGTGAGCCCACAAGCAGACTCGAACTGCTGACCTCGTTCTTACCAAGAACGTGCTCTGCCGACTGAGCTATGTGGGCCCGTGCTGCTAGTAGTGTCGGTGAGCGGGAGTGGAGGGAGTAGGATTCGAACCTACGTAGCCCTTCCGGGCGCCAGATTTACAGTCTGGTGGATTTAACCACTCTCCCATCCCTCCACCACAACGAATCAGTCTAACATGTGGCGGATTTGGGAGCCAAGCCATTTGTCGGCCCGCACCGCCTCCCCGCGACAGGCTCAAATTCGGAACCTGACCGGATGTCCGTCCGCGCTGCAAAGTAAAGACGATTGACCGGGGGCTAGGGGAGCATCGTCGCGGGGACTCCGGCGCCATGTTGAGTGGTCGGCCCAATCCCCATATCCGGCATGCCTTACGTGTCGACCGACTTGACCGCCAGGCCGTTCCGCTATGATAGCCGGGTCCCCAACTACTGGCTTGCCAGCCCAGCAAGGAGCCAAGCAAATGACCGCCAGACGGCAAATGCTCGAAGAACTGAAGAATTTCGATACTCCCTCCATCACCAACGTGGTAGCGACATATCCGGATCACCCGCTCTGCCTGGGTCTTTACAATCCCTGGTCGGAGAACTGGTACACGGACCAGTCGATCCGGTGCATGTACCCCGAACTCGGACGCACCGTCGGTTACGCGGTCACCTGCGTGTTCGGCATGCCGGACCCGGGATACTCTCGCCTCACGTTCATGGACGTCGTCGACGCGCTCGACGCCTCGGAAAGGCCGACGATCCTGATCCTTGAGCAAAGATTCCCTAAGAAGATCTCCGGCAAGGTCGGCCTGGCCGGCGGCAACATGGTGTCCGCCATGAAGGCGCTGGGATGTGTGGGCCTGATCTCCAACGGCCCCTCCCGAGACCTCGATGAGATCAGGCCGATGAAGTTCCAGTACATGCTGACGGGCGCTGCGGCCGGACACGGCGACATGGCGGTCCACGCCGTAAACGTTCCGGTGAGCGTCGGCGGCATGGACGTCGCCCCGGGCGAGGTCATACACATGGACGAGAACGGCGCCTGCAAGTTCCCGGCCGGTAGGATCGGCGAGGTTCTCAGTAACGTCACGGCCCTCCAAAAGGAGGAAGAAGAGCGCATGGGGCGATTGCAGAAGGCCGGGAGCGCCGCCGAGGTAAGGGCTATCTTTGCAGGCCAGTCCTACGCGCGGTCCGACGAATAACACCCCGGGGCCGCGTGGACCGCTCAGGCGGGCGCGAGCTTAAGGTCCGCGAGTGCGGGCATGACCTCCTCTGCGAGCAGGGTCATGGAGCGCATCCACTTATCGCGCGGCTCCCACTCGTGGGAGTAGGCCAGAAGGACCCCGAAGCCGCCGATATCGTCGTGTAGCTTGCGAAGTCTGTCGGCGACCTCATCCGGACTGCCAACTATCCAGATGTTGTCGAGCATGTACTGAAGGTCGATGTCCTCATCCTCTACGGTCGGGGATATCTTCATGTGCTCGAGGAACCCGAGCGTGGCCATCACGTTCCGAAAGTAGACGAGGAAGTCACGGGCCATCACTCCTTCCATCGCGATCTCTCGGGCCTCCTTCGTCGTGTCGGCGACGAAGATATCGCGGCAGATGCGCCACCTGGAGCGGTCGGGGGTGTGGCCGGCACCCCGGGAGGCCCCGGCGTACGCCTCCCACTGGGTTATGAGTGTCCGCTCAGGAACGTAGTTAATGGACAGGGGAATCCAGTCCCGCTGGCCAGCCATGATCAACGTGTCTGAGCGAGGCGCGAGGCCCGCGGCGGCGATCGGCGGATGTGGCATCTGGTACGGCTTCATGTGCACGTAGAATCCGAGATCCTCCATGGGTTCGGGCATCGTGAACTTCCAGAATTCGTTCTCGTACGTGCCGGGCTCAAGCCCCTCCCAGATCCTGAGTACCATGTCCAGCGTCTCCCACGTCAGGGCGCGCTGCCGACCGGTCGCCGGGTCTATACCGAACGCCTTAAAGTCCAGGGGGGTTGCGCCGGAGCCTATGCCCCACATGAATCGACCCTTCGCCTGGTGATCGATCTGCGCTATGCGGTGCGCGAGCTGGAAGGGGTTGTGGTTGGGAAGGCAGGTTACGCCCGTCCCGAGCCTTATGCTCTTGGTCATCCCGATCGCCTGAGCAATTAAGAGTTCAGGCGAGGGTATGTTTTCCCACGCCGCCGTAAAGTGCTCGGCTATCCACGCCTCCACGTACCCGAGCCCGTCCAGGACGACCAGCTGCTCAAGGTCATCATGAATCGTCTTGGTGAAATCGCTCCCGGCGGGATGGAGTGGATCGACGAAGTAACCTAGCTGCATCTCGGTTCGCCTCTCTTAGTAGCTAATCTGCTCCGGTTCGCCCGGCTCGGCAACCGGCCACGATATTGGCCTCAGGTCTCCGGCGTGCCAGCTGAAGAACAACTGGACCACAGAGCCCGGAGCGGACTCGAGCCGCTCACCTGCCGATCAACTGTAGACCAATTGCTGGCCGCTGCGGCCCCATCAATGTCTATTGTAGCCATTTGGCAGTCTATAGACGGAGAGGGCGATGGATCTGAATCTACGACCCTCTGCTTCGGAGATGCATTGTCGCGGCACCAAATTGGCATACGCACGACCGGGTCCGGCCGCACAGTTCCCCCGGCTACAGCGCGCCAATCCTTGAGACCATCCGGCCTCAGGGACCCTTTCCGGGGCTCGGCGCACGAGCACAGCGACCGGCTGGCAGGCCAGAAGGCGCGGCAGAGAAGCGCTCGCTGCTCCGAGTCGGGCGGCGCCTAGCCGCCGCCCAGTGCCCGGGTGGAGATACCCTGTGACCGCTGGATCTCCTCTACGGTCATGCACGCCCAGGTCTTGAGTCCGTCCTGGGCAAGCTCGGCGAGATCTTCCGTGCTTACCTCAGAAGGATCGTACGCGTGCGCGTTGAGCAGCGCCGTATAGTGCGGATGCTCGCGGGCGAACTCCGTCAGGCAGGCCTTGGTGTCATCCGACAGATCGCCGACCGTCGTGTCGCTAATCGAGACGAAGCTCTGCACGTAGGCATCGTCCGACATGCAGCCGGCCACCGTGCCCGAGACGTCGAAGGCCCCGTGGACCGTACCGGCCAGGAGCGTCTCGTACTCGGCGTCGGTCAGGGCATCACGGATGCAGACCACATCAGCCTCGGGGATCGCGCCGATCAGGTCTTTCTCGGCCGTCGTACGGCCGTCGATCACCTCCTGGAAGTTCAGCAGGTAGGTGACCTGCTCATCCAGGGTCATGCAGTTGTAGATTTCGACCAGGTACGGGTGCGCCGCCGCCGCCGCAGTAGCATCCTGGCTTGGATTCAGGCCCATCCCCGTCATGAACGCATCGGGGTGCTCGAGACCGACCCCGATCATGCAATCTCGGGTGTCCGCGGACCACCCACCGGCCTGCGCTTCAACGAATGCGAAGGCGATGTACACAGCGCTCTCGATTTCTAGGCAAGCGAACATTGGCGCTGCGGTAGCAGCGTTGCCACCCGCCAGCAACAGCGGTGTGCTCATCATTATCTGGAAAATGGCGTCGCCGAAGGTGGACTGTATGCAGCAGACCTCCCCTTCAGAGAGAACGTCCATCAGGTCCTGGCCAGTAGTGGAGACATCGACCACAAAGTCCTCCAGGGAGATCTCAGGTTCGGTCGCTGACGGAGGGACGGTGATTAACGACAATTAGTTCTGCCGGTAACGACGACTATATTTGCCGGTGTGGGTGAGGTAGATCATCCGGCGCGGAGGCGCCGGATGATCACAGACCGACAAGTCGCGTTGATGAGGCAGAGACGTATGGAAGGGAAGAGCCAGGAGACGTCGGCGGCGATGGCGGGGATGAGCGTGCGGTCGGCGCGCAAATGGCAGAGGGGCGCCTGGCCGTCGGAGACGAAACGGGTGCGTCGGTGGCGCACGCGCCACGACCCCTTTGACGGTGTGTGGGAAGAGGAGATCGAGCCGCTGCTGCGGGGCGATCCGGCCGGCAAGCTGAGGGCGACGACGATCCTCGAGTGGTTGGCGGAGCGGCATCCCGAGCGATTCAGCGCCTCACAGCTCCGGACGCTGCAACGCCGCCTGCGGGACTGGCGGTCGCTGCACGGTCCGGACCAGGAAGTCTACTTTGCCCAGGAGCATCCGCCGGGTAGGGAAGCCCAGATCGATTTCACTCATGGCAGCTCTCTGGGGGTGACCGTCGCCGGCCAGTCCCACCGCCATGTACTGTTCCAGTTGATCCTGAGCCACTCGGGGTGGCGTTATGCCGAGGTCGCCGCCGGGGAGACCTTCCTGGCACTGCAGCAGGGTCTGCAGAACGCACTGTGGGAGTTGGGCGGTGTGCCGCAGGTGGTGCGCAGCGACAACACCTCGGCGGCCACCCACGAGGTACGCCGCAGCCGCGGCCGAGAGCTCAACGGCGCCTATGCCGCCCTGCTGGACCACTACGGTCTGCGCTCCACCCGCATCAATCGTGGCCGGAGCCACGAGAACGGCGTCGCCGAGCAGGGCCACTACCGCCTCAAGGACGCGATCGACCAGGCCCTCATCCTGCGTGGCAGTCGAGATTTCGACACCGGCGGCGACTACGCCCGCCTCGTTGGGGAGATGGTCGCAAGACGCAATCGTATGGTCCAGGGCAAGCTGGAGCAGGAACGCTCTCAACTCCGCCCCCTGCCGCCGGCTCCCATGCCGCAATACGTCAACTACCGTGCCCGGGTCCGCAAGTGGAGCACCATCCAGGTAGCCGGCCGCACCTACACGGTGCCCTCCCGTCTCATCGGCAAGGAGGTGGCCGTCCGGCTGTACGCCGACCGGGTGGAGGTCTACTACAAGGACGCGCTGGTCGAGCGCATGGAGAGGGTGCGCGGCGAGGTGGAGGCCAACGTCAACTACCGCCACGTCATCGGCTCCCTGGTGCGCAAGCCCGGGGCCTTTGCCCGCTACCGCTTCCGTGAGCAACTGTTCCCCACGCAGCGATTCCGGCTGGTCTACGACGCCCTCGTGCGGTGGCGCGGGGAACGGGCTGACGTGGAGTACGTGAGGATCCTGCACCTGGCGGCGACCACCATGGAAGCCACGGTGGACAGCGTCCTGGCCCGGCTGCTGGAGGCAGGCGAGCCCTTCGACTACGCGGTGGTGCGGGATCTTGCCGAGCCCAGGCCGCCGGAGACTCCGGTCCTCACGCTGGCGGGAAAGCCTGACCTTAAGGTCTACGACGACCTGCTGACGGTCAGCCTGGCTGCGACGGCGGTGTGCCGATGACGGACACCAGCGTAATGCAGGAGCGCATCGGCCAGTTGTGCTACCAGTTCAAGCTGCCCACCATGGGCGCCCAGTCGGTGGCCCGGTTCACCGCCGCCGGCCACGGCGACGCCCTGCCCACACTCCTGGAGGTGCTGGAGCAGGAGGCCGAGGACCGACGCCATCGGCGTATCAACCGCCTGCGCAAGGAGTCCAGGCTCCCCTCGGGCAAGACCTGGGAGACCTTCGAGCACCACCGCATGCCCCTGGCGCTGCGGCAGCAACTGGACCAACTGGCCCAGGGCAGCTTCGTGGACCGGGGCGTCAACGTGCTGGCCTTTGGACTTCCCGGCACCGGCAAGTCCCATGCCCTGTGTGCGCTGGGCCACAGACTGGTCGAGTCAGGTAGATCGGTGCTCTTCGTGCCAGCCTACCGCCTGGCGCAGGAACTCCTGGCTGCCAGGCGGGACCTTGACCTGCCACGGCGGCTGCGCAAACTGGACAACTTCGACTTCCTGCTCCTGGATGACCTGGGCTACCTGCCACAGGGAACCGAGGAGTCCGAGGTCCTGTTCACCCTCATCGCCGAACGCTACGAGCGCAGATCCCTGGGTATAACGTCAAACCTGGTCTTCTCCGAATGGGAACGCATCTTCGTCAACCCCATGGCTACCGCAGCCGCCATCGACCGGATCGTCCATCACTCCGTCATCCTGGAGTTCGACGTACCCAGCTACCGCACCAATGCAGCTCAACAACACAGCCATCAACACCACGCCGACCGGCAAAACTAATTGTCGCTAGATCGGCAAATATACTTGACGCTGGACAGACGGGCGTCGGTGTTGCCGTGGGTGCAGGCGTCGGTTCCGGAGTAGGTGTGGGGACCGGCGTTGCGGTTGGCACAGCCGTCGGTTCCACGGTAGGCGTAGGAGCCGGCTCAGGTTCGGACCCACAGGCGGCGACGAGCCCGGCGACCGCGATCAACAGGACGATGGCGCCAAGCCGGCGAAATCCAATGAGGCGTGTGTGCATGAGTCCGACTCCAATCATGGCAGCTTCTTGCCAAGTGGGGCATTGCAGCCGGACCGGCGCGGCTTGGTAAATGCAACCTGAGGACGGTTATTCGAGTCTTTCTTACTCCTTTACTTTCCCTCTATAGATGACATAGTGGTCTCCTCTAAAGTCGATCCTACTGGTGCACTACATCTGCGGATATTGGCCATAGAATCATCCATGCATATTCTGAGATTAAGTTTCATTGTTCTCTTGATATATATGAACTATCTCTTTGCATGCAGTTTTCAGCGTAAGAAGGGCCATATGCTTAAACACACGGACATATATATTCCCTTCTAGAATTCGCCACAAGACTGCCGAAACCCATGACTCTGGGGCAAAAGTCCGCAGCCTCAGGATTACTCATGCGCCAAGGGATTACTCTCCAGCATTTGTCCAAGCGATCCCTAACGATGTCATGGCCTAAAGTGATACGGCGTATTGAGATGAAGACCGATGGTTTTGTCTGCACCGCACACCGGGTCGAGCCCGAACGGAGGCGCTGTCTTGTGGCACAGGCCATAGGGCACGAGCCAGTGCATCCAGGCAACCACCTATGGACACTTAAGCACACCGGGCTGGCGCACAAATACAAGCGTGAGTCAGAGGTCTACTCTCACGCCCTCCTGCTGAACGCACGGGAGGCAATCGTTCTGGATCTGACCACCTCTTGGGAACTGGCCGACCAATTCGGGGTTTCAGAGAAAGTCGCCGAGCTCCAGACCCCGATGAAGCTGGACAACGGATAGAGGCGAAGCCTGGGAGTGCGCCCGCCGTCGCCTACCGATGAATCACTCCACCTCGTCCCGCTCTCTGGGTTCGATGTCGGCGCGGATTCCCTCACGGATACGGTCCGTCTCAGCCTGCAGGTGCTCGACGCGTCGGAGCGCGTCCGCCTTTGGCAGCGCCAGTACCCCTTCCAGGCCTTCGCAGAGAGTGTCGAACCGCTGCCACTCCGCCGCCTCGAACCCCTCCGGAGCAAGCACCCCGCGAGACGTGACCCACGAGCACATGGCGAGGGCGCCTCTCTCCGTATCAAACGCCTCGTCGCAATTGTCCTCCTCGACGCACTCCTTAAGGTCGTCCAAGCGCGCGTTGAAGCGTCGTGCAAGCGTATCCGAGTCGGCGATCCAGTCGTCGACGTCGGGAAACAAACCCTGGCACCCGGTCAGGGCCAGTGCGGCAAGGGCCGTGACTCCGAAGAGCAGGGCAGTCCGAATCAACCTAGGAGCCGCTTCACCTTCTAGCCGACCATGGGTTCTCTCCCACATCGAGCCAAACGTTCAGGGGCAGCCCCATGCGTGATCGGGCCTTAGCGGCCGCAGACGTATGCATGGCCCATCGTTGCGGAACAGCCTCGCCCCTGTGGGTGAACCTCCAGCCCTTCCCGTCGCCAGAACGTCTCGACCTGGTTGTGGTTCACGGATAGGGGGTGAGGCCTCCCAGACATGGTCGTCTTCCATAGCTGCGGCTGCAAACACCGCGTTCAGGGATCTGTGACTTACGGTGCCAGTGCCGCCGATCGCTAAGCGGCCGCGGCGTTCTTGCAGGACACACGGCCACAAGATTTGCTGACCTATTGTTGACTCTTGAACTTCAGACTCTGCGAGCCAAACCATTTAGCTGTCTATAGACTGGAGCCCCGGAGCGGACTCGAACCGCTAACCTGCTGATTACAAATCAGCTGCGCTGCCAGTTGCGCCACCGGGGCCATAACACAGGGTACACCTTGGAAGCGGAGGATCGATTCGCCGGTCAGCCGGTCCTATCCGCGTCTTCCAGAAGATCCATCGCGGCCCGTCTTACCAATTCCATGACCCGACGCAGCGGCACTCTCTTCTCTAGCGCGATACTCCTCGCAGCGTCGTATTCCGGTGCTGCGTCCACCACCCTGCCATTCAGTCGCTTGACCTTGACGGACACGGCTCCTAGTGGGGTGTCCACCACCACCTGCTCCCGGCTGGCCTCGTGCCGACGAACCATGCTCGCCCTAACGCCAAGCGTCGTCGTCTCCTTCATGATCAGTTCTGCGGCTCTCTCTTCGAGACCCTGATCGACCAGAGCGCTGAGTACGACCCCGGTCCTGCCCTTCTTCATCTGCGCCGCGGTCAGCCAGGCGTCCTTTGCCCCGAGCGCCAGGAGTCGCTCAACGGCGTGGGCCAGAACCTGAGGGCTCTCATCATCGATGTTCGTCTCGAGCAGCACCAGGGACGGCGCAGCGCTGGTCTCGTAGCCAAGCCACAGGCCGAGTGCATTTGGGTAGGCCTGGGGATCGCGTGAGCCCAAGCCGTGCCCGGCAACCTCGACGGTCATAGAGGGCTGGCCGAATGTGGCCAGATTGGTCAAGATTGCGGCCCCTGTTGGAGTAACCATCTCCCCTGAATCCGGGATGCCGCCAGGAGGCGGTACGGTCCTTGCCTTCGCATCTGCCAGCAGTGCCAGGGTGGCCGGTGCTGGAATCGGCGTTTGGCCGTGACTGGTAGTGACGACCCCGGAGCCAGTCGGGATGGGCGAACTATAAAGCGCCTCAACCCCAAGTTCGGCCAGCCCGGCAACCGCGCATGTCACGTCGATTACCGTATCCACACTGCCCAGTTCGTGCAGGTGCACCTGACCGGCCTCTACACCATGGACGCGCGCCTCCGCTCGTTCCAGGCTGCGGAGAATCGAGGTCGAAGCTGCTATCACACCGCCTGGAAGACCCGAGGCCTGGACCATATCCACAAAGTCGGATATCGACCTGCGCCCATCGAGGTCACGGTCGACATGGACCTTTACCCGGGTCCCGAATGCACCCTGCCTGCTACCTCGCTCGACACCTAGTTCCACACCACGTAGCCCGAGGGCGGAAACGACGCCGCGCAGGCTGCTGACGGACAGGCCGCAATCGACGAGTGCGCCAAGGATCATGTCCCCGCTGGCGCCGCCCAGGCACTGGAAGTAACCAACTCTCCTAGACATGGGGTTAGCCGCCCGACTTCGCCGTGAGGTAATCGCCGAATGTCAATGACGCCGGGCGGGGGTCCCGGGTTCTGCCGGCGCTTCGCTGATCGAGTGCTGGCCCGCGCCCGACGCTACTGCCTGCTAGCTGGATGCCATGGGCACCGGCGACTGCGAGGTCACCAGCAGGCTGCCGCCTTCGTCTCCGTCTTGGCCTTCCACGTCGACCACTGCCGTGTCGCCGGGGCTGAGTTCGCCGCCCAATATGGCATCGGACAGCTTGTCCTCGACGTGATCCTGTATGACCCTCCGAAGGGGACGGGCGCCAAACTGGGGATCGAAGCCCGTTTCCACCAGCCATTCCTTGGCCTTGTCGGTAACCTCCATATTGATGCCCTTCTGGAGCAGTTCGCTGGCCACGGTAAAGAGCATCAGATCGACGATCTGCGTCATCTGCTCCCGAGACAAGGAGTGGAACACCAGCTGGGCGTCGACCCTGTTGAGGAACTCCGGGCGGAAGAAGCGCTTGACCTCGTCGAGGACGTTCTGCTTCATCCGCGTGTAGCGCCGTTCCTCTTCCTCTTCTCCCTCGGTCTTGAGCGAAAAGCCGATCGACTTGTCCTGTCGGATCAGGTCTGAGCCGATATTGGAGGTCATGACGATGATCGTGTTGCGGAAATCGACCCGCCTGCCCTTCGCATCGGTCAGGTGACCGTCGTCGAAGATCTGAAGCAGGATATTGAAGACCTCCGGATGTGCCTTCTCGATCTCGTCAAGCAGGATCACGCTGTACGACTTGCGCCGCACGGCCTCGGTTAGCTGGCCCCCCTCGTCGTAGCCGATGTATCCGGGAGGAGCGCCGACCAGCCTTGCGACGGCATGGCGTTCCATGAACTCGGACATGTCTACCCGTACGACCGCCTCTTCGCTGCCGAAGAGGAACTCGGCCAGCTTCTGGACGAGGTATGTCTTTCCGACGCCGGTGGGCCCAAGAAACATGAAGGTGCCCACGGGCCTCTTCGGGTTCTTCAGCCCGGCGCGAGCGCGCCTTACGGCCTTGGAGACGATGTTGATCGCCGCGTCCTGACCAACGACCATCTCCCTGAGGTTCCCCTCCATGTTGACTAGGCGCTCGGTCTCCGTGGAGGTGAGGCGCGTTACCGGTATGCCGGTCCACATGCTCACGACCTCCGAGACGTCGTCGGAAGAGACGACGGGCTTTTCGGCTCCGCGCTCGCTCTCCCATTCCTTCTCGAGGCCCTCGAGTTTTTCGGTGAGCTGGGCCTCGTGCTCCCGCTTTTCGGCGGCGAGCTCGTACTCGCGATTGGAGATGGCCTCGTCCTTTGCCTTGCGGACCTTGTCCAGGAGGGACCTCGCCTCCTTGACCGAAATCGGCGGTGAGTCATAGCTGATGCGGACCCTCGAGGCCGCCTCATCGATCAGGTCTATCGCCTTGTCCGGCAGGAACCTGTCGGCTATGTAGCGCGAGGCGAGCTGGGAGGCTACGTCGAGGGCCTCGTCGCTGATCTTCAGGCCGTGGTGCTCCTCGTATGCACCCTTAATCCCCCGGAGTATCTCGACTGTTTCCTCAGAGCTTGGCTGCTCCACCTTCACCGGCTGGAACCGGCGCTCAAGGGCCGGGTCGCGCTCTATGTACTTGCGATAGTCGTCCGGGGTGGTGGCACCGATTGCCTGAAGCTCCCCCCTCGCCAGCGAGGGCTTTAGGATGTTCGCGGCGTCGACGGCTCCTTCGGCGGCCCCTGCGCCGACCATCGTGTGCACCTCGTCGATGAAGAGCACGCAGTTCGATGCGCCCCTGATCTCTTCTATTACCTTCTTGAGCCTCTCTTCGAACTCGCCCCGGTACTTGGTGCCGGCAACGAGGGCGCCCATATCCAGCGTGACCAGCCGCTTTCCATGCAGCGTGCTGGGTACGTCGTCACCGGCGATGCGCTGGGCCAGGGCCTCAACGATGGCCGTCTTGCCGACCCCGGGCTCACCCACGAGGACGGGGTTGTTCTTGGTGCGCCTGCTCAGAATCTGGGTAACCCGCTGAATCTCCTGTTCCCGGCCCACCGTGGGGTCGAGCTTGCCGGAGCGTGCGGCCGCGGTAAGGTCGACTCCAAGCTGGTCCAGCGTAGGGGTGCGGGTGCCCGACCGCGTGCCGCCGGACGAACTGGTCCCGGCTCCGGTTGACACCTTCTGCTGTGCGCTCTGGGTAAGGATGCGGTTCGTTTCGGCGCGCACCTTGTCGAGGTTTACCCCCAGGCTCTCCAGCACGCCAGCCGCCACTCCCTCTCCCTCGCGCATCAGTCCGATGAGTAGATGCTCGGTGCCGATATAGTGATGGTTCAGACGACGTGCCTCGTCCACCGCCAACTCGATGACCTTCTTGGCCCTTGGGGTAAGGCCTATGTCGCCGCCGGAGGCCCGCTCGCCCCGGCCGATTATGAACTCGACCGCGGATCGGACCTTGTTGAGCTCCACGCCCAGGCTGGACAGGACCTTGGCGGCCACGCCGTCGGTCTCCCTGACCAGACCAAGGAGGATGTGCTCGGTGCCGATGTAGTTGTGGTTAAAGCGCTGGGCCTCTTCCTGAGCCAGCGACAGCACCCTACGGGCACGCTCTGAAAACTTCTCAAACCTGCTCGGCATAAGTAGTCTAGCCCCTGAACTTGAGCGTATGCTCGCCGCGCGACGTCCCCGCCGTCACGGCCACACTAAGAGCCCTGCCAGCCGGTGCTGAACAGGTCGTCGTCGGCCTGCTTGAGGCTGAGCCCCAACCGGCGACGCTCCGGCTCTATCCTAAGCACCTTAAGCCTCACTTTATCACCTTCCCTGACCACTTCTCTCGGATGCTGAACGACGCGGTCGGTCAACTCAGAGATGTGCACCAGCCCCTCGACGGAGCCTTCCACCCTGGCGAAAGCGCCGAAATTGGTCAGCTTGGTTATCGTGGCGTCGACCACGTCGTGGACCGCCAGCTTTTCATGTATCGTCTTCCAGGGCTCGGGTCGCAGCCGCTTCAGGCTGAGCGCTATCTTCTTGTTCTCCGGGTCGACCCTTAGGACGTAAACGTCCAACTCCTGCCCCTGGGACACTATCTGGTCCGGCCTGTCCACCTGGCCCCAGGACATCTCAGAGACATGGACAAGGCCGTCGGCCCCACCCATGTCTACGAAGGCCCCGAAGCTGCTTATGCCAGTGACGCGGCCCCGGCGGACCTCTCCCTCCTTGAGCTCCTCGATCAGCTTCGCCTTGCGCTCGTTCCTGATCTGTTCAACGTACTGACGCTCAGAGAAGATAGCCCTGTTCCTGCTGCGGTTTACCTCGAGCACCTTTAGGTCGAGCACCCTACCGATGTCCGTGTTGGGCTCGGGCGCCTGGCTCTCGACCTGTTCGGACGAGTCGGCTCCCTCCGCGGACTCGGCAGCCTCGCCCGCTTCCGCCCCAGGGGCTACCGGCTCTGGCCTGCGTTCCTCCCGGCGGTCGTCGCCCTGATCGCGGAACCTGTCCCTGGAGATGCTGACAAGCTGGGAGGCCGGGACAAAACCGTGTACGCCCTCAACCTCCACGATCGCGCCACCGCGGTTAAAGCCGAGGACCCTGCCCTTGACGCTCTCACGCGTCTCGACATACTTTGCCAGCAGCCGCCATCCCTTTTCGCCCACAGCCCTGTCCAGTGACAGGATCGCAGGTTGCTCGCCGGACTCGGTCCTTATCACGACGGTGACGATGCTGTCGCCCACCTTGGGGAGGCCGTCCTCGTTGGACTTGGCTGTCCGCATCTCGCGCGTGGGCACGAATCCCTCGGACTTGTGACCGAAGTTGACGTGCAGGCCGTCCGACTCCACGCTCATCACCACGCCCTCTACAACGTCGCCGCGTCGGATGGGCTTCATGGCGTCCACCGACTCGAGAAGCTGCCCCATGTCTTCCACGCCTTCGCCCGCGCTGCCTCCCTCGTAATTAGAGGAGTCGGGATCTAAAGGTGAGGTCATTGGGCTTTACTTTCGATACGGCACGGACAAGTTGCCGTGGGGTGGCGCGCTGATTATACAGCCGCTCCCGACCGCTGTAAATGCGGTCGGAGGCATATAAAAACCCCCTGGCAGTGACCTATTTTCCCACACCCTTGCGAGTGCAGTATCGTCGGCGCTGAGACGTTTCACTACCGTGTTCGGGATGGGAACGGGTGGGGCCATCTCGCAATAACCACCAGGGGACTTTTGCGGTTTTACGGTTGCCGCCACTTAAGGACGGCCACCAAGAAAGTGTAAGACGCCGTCTATCGGCCGGTCAATAGACTACGTCAGGCAGGCTCGTCAGGTGTCCTTCTCGTTGACCGCCCAAATGCGCCGGTGCTACCATCGAGCCGGGTGCCTCGGGCCGCGAGGCTCCCGGTAGGCCCCTTAGGACACGTCCCAGCGAGGTGAGCATTTGACCACCGATACCCCTCTGATCGAGGTGACCGATCTGGCAGCCCGCAAGCTGGGAGAGGTGCTCGCCGAGCACGACAGGCCCGGCAACATGCTCAGGGTCATGGTGATGTCGGGACCCGGAGGCGGCCTGCAGTACATGCTCGGGGTGGAGGAGGCGGCGCGTGACGACGACGTCGTCATCGAGACCGACTCCGTGAGCATGCTGGTGGATGCCGACAGCGCTCCGCTCATCGACGGGGCCAGCATCGACTACGTCGAGGGCCTGATGCGCAGCGGTTTCGTCATCAGCAATCCCAACGCCCCTGTGGGCGGCTGCGCGTGTGGAGGCGGTGGCTGCGGATGCGGCGGCGGCGAGGCGGGAGGCCATGGTGGCGGAGGCGGCGCAGGCCACGGCGGCGGGGGTGGCTGCGGATGCGGCGGCGGCGAGGCGGGAGGCCATGGTGGCGGAGGCGGCGCAGGCCACGGCGGCGGGGGCGGCTGCGGAGGTGGTGGCGGAGGCTGCGGGTGCGGCGGGGCCTAGAAGGCCTGTTCTTCCCTTGACCTAGGGCGGGGCCGAGCGCGGGGCTCCGCCCCTCTTATTTCCTGTAGTATCCTCCGCTCTCTAAAGAGATGACCAAACTCGCACTGATAGGGGCGGACGTGCTGGGCACGTCCATCGTCCTGGCCCTGAAGAAGGCAAGGCCCGGGCAGTTCGAGGTCGCCGCCGCGGCGGCCGACCCCGACACGCTCGGCAGAATCCGGAAGATGGGGGCCGCCGACAGCACGCACGACAGCGCCCGGCGGGCCGTTGCGGGAGCCGAAGTGGTCGTCCTCGACACCCCGCTGATCCACACCCGGGATCTTTTAGAGGCCCTGGGTAAAGAGCTCGAGACCGGCACCGTCGTAACCGACACAGGTCCCATCAAGGCCCCGGTCATTGGGTGGGCAAAGACCCTGCTGCCCAGGGGCGTCCACTTCGTTGCGGGCAGGCCCGTTCCCAGGTCGGACCTGGGCGGCGTCATGGACGCGTCGGCCGATGTGCTCAAGGGTGCCGAGTACTGCGTGGTGACGGAACCGGACAGCGACTCTGAGGCGGTCCGGACGGTGGTGAGCCTCGCTGAGATCTGCGGGGCGCTGCCCTTTTTCCTTGATTCGCGCGAGCACGACACGTACAGCGCCGCGATGGGGACCCTGCCGACGGTCATTTCGGCGGCCCTGATGGAGACCGCCTCATCCTCCAACTCCTGGGCGGAGATGTCCCGCCTGGCCTCCGGCCAGTTCCGGGACATGACCCGGCTGGCCGAACGCGACCCGGAGGAGAGCCATGCCGCCAGCATGATCAACCCCGACGACCTTGTCCACTGGATAGACCAGCTGATAACCAGCCTCTACGGGTATCGCAACCAGATCAGGGAGAGCAAGGAGAACCTGTTCACCTCGTACATAAACGCATGGGAGCAGAGGGCCAAATGGCAGGCCAGGGCCGTGCATCCCGACGACGTGCGGGGCGACAAGGGTCAGGGCTCCGGGGAGGCGATGGCCGAGATGATGTTCGGGACGCTCCTTCTGGACAGGTACCGCAAGATGACCGGCAAGTCGCGAAAACAGTGGGAATACTTCAGGAAAGGGTAGTATCCGGGGCGTGATCAAGACGGTCGGAAGAGCCGAGCGCATAGAGGGGAGCCCCACGCTGCCCGGCGACAAATCGATCTCCCACAGGGCGGTGCTCCTCAACTCCCTGGCCTCGGGCTCTGCGCACGTTTCGAACTTCTGCGAGGGAGACGACCGCAACGCCATGCTCGGCTGCCTGCGCGGCCTGGGGGTCTCGATCAAGAGGGTCCGCCACACCGACGGGCGGTCCTGCACCGACTGCTTCTACGTTCGGGGGCGCGGCCCGAGCGGGCTGCGGGAGCCCGACCACGTCCTTAACGCCGGAAACAGCGGAACGACGATGCGCCTGGTCGCCGGCCTCCTGGCGGCCCAGCCCTTCTTCAGCGTGATCTCCGGGGACCGCTCGCTGAGGTCCAGGCCCATGGACCGCATCGTAAGGCCCCTGGCCAGGATGGGCGCCAGGATCATGGGACGCGGACAGGATGCCCTAGCGCCGCTGGCCATCCGGGGCGGGTCCCTAAAGGGCATCGATTACCCGCTTCCAGTCGCCAGCGCGCAGCTGAAGTCGGCGCTGCTGATAGCGGGACTTTACGCAAGGGGCCGCACGACGGTCGTCGAGCCCAGTCCATCCCGGGACCACACCGAGCGCATGCTAAGTGCGATGGGTGCGGACGTCGGATCGGACGGTCCGGCCATATCGGTGGGCCGGTCGGACCTTTTCGCCATGGATGTGCAGGTGCCCGGGGATATCAGCAGCGCCGCCTTCTGGATGGTGCTGGCGGCCTGCCACCCGGACGCCAGGCTGCGCATCAGCCGGGTCGGGATCAACCCCACCCGCACCGGGGTGATAGACGTGCTAAAGGCGATGGGCGCCCGCATGACTCTGGACAACATCCACGAGGACGCCGGCGAGCCCTCGGCAGACGTGGTCGTCGAATCGAGCGAGCTTAGGGCCATGGAGATCGCGGGCGACCTGGTACCCAGGGTGATCGACGAGATACCCGTCCTGGCGCTCGCCGCGACTTTCGCCGAGGGCCGTACCGTCATCCGCGATGCACATGAGCTAAGGGTCAAAGAGTCTGACCGGATCGCGGCCACCGTAGAGGGCCTGAGGCGCATGGGAGCCAGCGTTGAGGAACGGACCGACGGCATGGTCATCACGGGCGGCGCAACGCTTAAGGGCGCAGACGTGCTGGGTCACGGCGACCACCGGATCGCCATGGCCATGGGCATAGCCGGAGCGATCGCTGCCGGCCAGACGGCCGTCGCGGGCGCCGAGGCCGCCTTCGTCTCGTATCCCGGGTTCTGGGACGAGCTGTCCGCGGTCACCGGCGGTTCCGTGTCCGAGGACGCGGCGGCTTGACCGGGGCGGCGGCGGGAGAGGGAGAGATCGCCGATTCCCATAGGTCCGGCGATGCCGGCCCACCCATGCTGATCATCATGTCCGGTCCGTCCGGAGTGGGCAAGGACGCGGTGCTCAAGCGAATGCGCGAGTCGGGCCTGCCGTTCCATTTCACCGTTACCGCAACGACCCGGCCCAAGCGGGCGATGGAGACGGACGGCGTGGACTACATATTCCTTACCAAGAGGGAGTTCGTGCTCAGGGCGCTAAGGCACGAGTTCCTCGAGCAGGCCGAGGTCTACGGAAACTTCTACGGGGTCCCCAAGCAGCAGGTGAGCGATGCGATGTCCGCGGGCAAGGACGTCATCATAAAGGCCGATGTCCAAGGGGCCCGCACCATCAGAAAGGAAGCGCCCGAGGCGCTGGCGATCTTCCTTGCGCCGACCGGCATGGAAGACCTTGAGCGCAGGCTGACCGACCGGCTGACCGAGTCACCCGAGGCGCTGGCCCTGAGGCTCGAGACGGCGGCGGACGAGATGAAGGAGGCGGAGGACTTCGACCACGTCGTCTACAACCCGGAAGGCCGGCTGGACCAGGCCGTTGGCGAGATAGTGGGCCTGGTCGAGGCGGAGAAACAGCGCGTTCCGCCCAGAAGGGTCGACCTCTAGGCAAATCATGTTCCGATATGCATCAGTAGACACTGCCGGACCTGCGGATGTGAGACTGCCCGGGGCAGCGGTGCCGAGGGCGTATGACCTACGGCTGACCCCGGACCTATCCACCTTTACCTTCGACGGCGAGGTGGCGATCTCGATCGAGCTCAGCGCCCCGACCCGCGAGATCACGCTCAACGCCATAGAGCTCGAGATAAAGGACGCTCTCATCCGCCACGCTGACGGAGAGCCCGTTTCGGGCAAGGCTTCCTACGACCCGGCTAAAGAGACCGCCACGATCACCTTCCCTGGCGAGCTTCAGCCCGGCGATGCCACGCTGTGGATGTCCTTTAGCGGCATCCTTAACGACCGGCTAAGGGGCTTTTACCGCAGCGCCTATGTGGACGGCGACGGACGGGAACGCCACCTTGCATCGACGCAGTTCGAGCCGACCGACGCGCGCCGCGCGTTTCCCTGCTGGGACGAGCCGGAGCTAAAGGCCAGCTTCTCGGTGACGATGGTGATTCCAGAGCACCTTGCCGCCATCTCGAACATGCCGGAGGAGTCGGTCGTTACCGAGGGCGGAAAGAAGATCGTTCGCTTCGCGGCAACGCCCCCGATGTCGACATATCTCCTGACGTTCGCGGTGGGAGACTTTAGATGCGTTGAGGAGCGCTCCGGCTCCGGCACGCTGATGCGCGTGTGGGCGACGACCGGCAATGAGGACCGGGGCAGGTTTGCCCTGGATGTCTCGATGCGCCTTTTGGACTACTTTAACGAGTACTTCGGAATCCCCTACCCGCTTCCCAAGCTCGACCACGTGGCCATTCCCGACTTTGCTGCCGGGGCGATGGAGAACTGGGGATGCATCACCTACCGCGAGCCGGCACTTCTAGTCGACCCCGAGTCCAGCTCATCCGGCACCCGTCAGCTCGTGGCCGAGATCGTCTCCCACGAGATGGCCCACATGTGGTTCGGGGATCTTGTGACGATGTCGTGGTGGAACGACCTATGGCTAAACGAGAGCTTCGCTTCGTGGATGGGCGACAAGGCCGTCGACGCCCTGTACCCGGAGTGGAATAAGTGGAACCAGTTCCTCGTCGACGAGACCTCTAGAGCGATGAGGCTAGACGGACTAAGGACCTCGCACCCGATCGAGCAGGAGGTCGGCGACCCGGCCGAGATCGGCCAGCTATTCGACTCCATCAGCTACAGCAAGGGCGCCTCCGTGATCCGCATGCTGGAGGCCTACCTTGGCGAGGGGCCCTTCAGGGACGGCATAAGTCTCTACCTGAGAAGGCACGAGCTGGCGAACGCTACCACCGCCGATCTGTGGGCGGCGCTGGCCGAAGCCTCCGGCCGCCCCGTGGCCGAGGTCATGGACAGCTGGACGCAGCAGACCGGCTACCCGTACCTGAAAATCGAGACCGGGCGCAGCGAGGACGGTGCGACCGTGTCGATGACCCAGCGCCGCTTTGCCTACGAGGCCATCCTCGCCGAGGATCGCGAGGATGAAACGCTGTGGCGGATTCCGGTCTCGGTTGCCTCGCAGGAAGGTCCGCAGGCATCCGAGCTGATGACGGGGCGCATGGCCGAGATCTCAGTGCCTGCCGATGATGGCTGGCTCAAGGTCAACCTCGGCCAGACGGGCTTTTACCGGGTGATGTACGAGCGCGCCGAACTCGGGCGGCTAGCAGGCGCTGTCGAGAGCGGAGGGCTTTCGCCCGCGGACCGGCTCGGCATCGCCGACGACGCCTTCGCCCTGTGCCGGGCCGGCATGCTGCCCGCGCAGGACTTTCTCGACCTCGCCCGAAGGTACAGAGGAGAGACCGACCAGTCCGTCTGGGCCAGCCTTACGGGCAGCCTGGGGAGCCTGGACAGCCTCATCGAGGGCGAGGACTGCGACGAGCAATTCAGGGCCTTTGGAAGGGATCTTCTGGGCCCCATCTGCGCAGAGGTAGGCTGGACGCCGGCTGCGGGAGAGGGGCACCTTACCTCCCTGCTGCGGGCAAACGTGCTGGGGTCCCTGGGCACTTTCGGTGATCAGGCAACCCTTGCGGAGGCGCGCGGGCAGTTCGAGAGCTACCTTGAGCGCCCGTCCAGTGTTCCTGCGGACCTGCGGAGAGTCGTGTTCGTCCTTGCGGCGAAATCCGGGGACGAGCGCACATACGAGACGATGTGGGACCTTCATGCGGCAGAGCAGCTCCAGGAGGAGAAGGTAAGGCTTCTTTCCGCCCTCACGCAGTTTCCCGAGGCGGAGCTGGTCGACGAGACGCTTAGCCGTTCATTTACCGATCGGGTGAGGTCACATGAGGCGATCGGAGTGATCGTGCGCACCGCTGCGACCAGGATGGGCAGGGAGCTCGCCTGGCAGTTCCTCAGGGATAACTGGCGGGAGGTGGACCGGCGCTACGGGGAGGGGGGCTTTGGCCTGATGTACATAGTCGAGATAACGTCGGGGTTTTCCTCGGGGGACCGCCTTAACGAGGTGGAAAAGTTCTTTACAGACAATCCGACCCCTGCGGCAGAGCGTACCGTTCGCCAGTGCCTGGAGAAGATTCGCCTCAACATGGCCTGGCTTGAAGAGAATCGCCCGGGCCTATCGGAGTGGCTCAAGCGGCCCTGAGGTCGCCGGTCCACAGGGGTGTGCGCCGGGCGAAACTGGGACATTGGACCAAAGCGCCTGCCCCCTTCGCCTTTGGACTTAACCGGCGTTAGAGTTGAGCAAGACCCATGAAGATAGTCATAGCGCCACAGGCCTTTAAGGGAAGCATCTCTGCGCTGGGTGCCGCCCGCGCAATGGAGGACGGGATAAGGAGAGTCATACCGGACGTCGAGACCGTCCTGGTCCCGATCGCCGACGGTGGCGACGGCACCCTCGAGACGATGGTCGAGGTGTCCGGCGGAAGGGTGGAGAAGGCAAAGGTCACCGGACCCATGGGAAAGAAGGTGGAGGCCGAGTGGGGGGCGATGGGCGATGGGCGAACCGCGGTCATAGAGATGGCCCGCACCTCCGGCCTTGCCTTGCTGGATCGCGACAAGCTCGATGCACGCAAGGCGACGACATACGGCCTTGGCGAGGCCATCCTGGCGGCCCTTGAGGCCGGATACCGGCGGTTCATCATAGGCATCGGCGGCAGCGCGACCAACGACGCGGGAGCAGGCATGGCACAGGCCCTTGGGGTGAGGCTCCTTAACGCTTCCAAGGCAGAGGTGGGCCGCGGCGGAGCCGCCCTTGCAAAGCTCGACCGGATCGACGCAGCCGGGATTGACTCCCGGGCGCGGGAGTCGGTCTTCGAGGTCGCCTGCGACGTGAGCAATCCGCTGTGTGGCCCCGAGGGGGCATCGGCCGTCTACGGTCCTCAAAAGGGCGCGTCACCAGAGCACGTGAGGGAGCTGGACCGGGCGCTGCGCCACTTTGCCCACGTCGTCCGGCGTGATATCGACATTGAGATCAACCACATGCCCGGAGGCGGAGCCGCCGGCGGTCTGGGTGCGGGCATGGTGGCCTTCCTTGGCGGGAGGCTGCGGCCGGGAGTCGACATCGTCATGGAGGCCGTCGGGCTCGAGACGCAACTGGAGGGGGCGGACCTGGTTCTGACCGGCGAGGGACAGATCGATTTTCAGACCGTCTTTTCCAAGGCGCCGATCGGGGTTTCCAGGCTGGCCCGCAACCGCGGGATACCGGTCGTGGCCATCTGCGGATCTCTCGGCAACGACTACCGCAAAGTGCACGAACAGGGCATCGACGCTGCATTTTCCATCACGACCGAGCCGATGTCTCTTGACGACGCACTGGTCAAGGCCGACAGGTTGATTGCGACCACTACGGAAGAGGCGATGAGGGCACTGAGGGCTGGCTCTCAGCTAGAGAGCTTCTAGCCTGTCACGTGGCTGAGTAGAAGCGGCAGCTTGGAGACCTTTTGAAGTAGGGGCCAAGCAAGACGGGCCTCCCTTGTGCATCTCCAAGCTTCCACGATAGATCGCCAGTCCCATGTCCCGGGGATGCCGGGGCCCCAAGCCCCCAAACACAAGATGGGATCACTATGTGTGTGAAATACTCTTTCGAACCCATGCCCAGACCAAGGACAAGGACGACGGTCGTTGCCGTTCGCTGCCCCCGCGGGTATGTGCCCGTCGTCAGTAAACGGGGCTAGCCTAGAAGGACGAGGTGGACCTCGCCCGGGCCATGCACACCTGTCACGAGGGTGTACTCGATATCCGCGGAGCGGCTAGGTCCTGAGATGATGTTGACGTAACTCGTCCAATCTTCGCGCCCGTAGTCGCGACGAAGCAGGGTGAACAACTCGTCCAGCCCAAGCAGCACCGAGCCTCCCTCAACGACGGCTACATGAACCGGCGGCACCAGCGACACTATCCGGCTGACACCCCGCCCCGCCGTCAGCACGACCGATCCGGTTTCCGCGACTGCGTAGTCGGCGCCGGTCAAACCCAAGTCCGCCCCTATGGCGACTTCCCTCATTACCCCACCCCATCCTTCCACGGAGGCAGTCGAACGATCCCCTATAGAGTTGGAGATAGGCCGACGGGAACCTTCGGAGGCCATCGTCGTCACTTCTATTCCCTCGTTCGAGAGCGGTCCATCGACCCCCAGCTTCCGCAGGACGTCGTGGTCCGACCGGACCAGCGTCTTCACACCAAGGCCACGGGCAATGTCCAGGACGCTACCGAGCGCGTCCTCTGCATTCGCCGCCCGGTGCACGACCCAGCCGCCCGCCTGAGCCGTAGAGGCTAGTTGGTCGATCAACTCTCCGGCCCGCTCGGCAGCGTCATCTTCGGCGGCGGCCACCCTCGCGAGGACCTCGTCCTCGCTATCGAAAGGCCAAGCCTCCGACGCTTCGGACCGTCCTGCACTCGCCCCCAGGGCCCTTCTCAGGCCACCGAAGAACTGCTCGCGGTTGGTCGTCACTCTTCGTCCTTCAGGTAGGAGTTCCAGCGATCTCTGAATGGTCGGGCTGGCAGCGGCCGGAGGGTGCGGTGGCGCGTCCAGCCCGACAGCGGGGAAGGCAGCCAGCGTATAGAACCGCGGCGCATGAGCGGCGTCTGAACTAGCCGGCCGATTCGAAGCGCCAGGCCAAGCAGCCGGTTATCACCGAAAAGCCGCCCCCAAATCCTGAACGCGACTCGTTCGAGCACGGGGCCCGATCTGCGGTCGGTATGGTCCGAACCCTCCGCGAGGTCGCGCCGAAGGGCAAGCAGCATGCGGGGAATGTTGATCTTGACCGGACACGCCTCCCGGCACGCCCCGCAGAGACTCGATGCGAAGGGCAGGTCCTTCGCATCGCCGAGGCCGGTGAGCATCGGGGTGACGATTGCGCCGATCGGTCCGGGGTAGACGTAGCCGTATGAGTGACCGCCCACCTTGCGGTAGACCGGACATGCGTTAAGGCACGCTCCGCACCGGATGCAGTTAAGCGCCTCCCGCAGCTCGGGGTCGGCGAGCATGCGAGATCGGCCGTTGTCGACTATGACGATGTGGAACTCCTCCGGGCCGTCCTCATCGGAGGGCCTCCGCACCCCGTTTACCAGCGTTACGTAGCTGCTGATCCGCTGACCAGTCGCCGACCGGATCAGGAGCCTCAGGAACATTCCCATGTCCTCCATCGTGGGGACAACCCGCTCCATCCCGGCGAGAGCGACGTGAATGCGCGGCATCGAGGTCGACATGCGACCGTTGCCCTCGTTGGTCACCAGTACCAGCGTGCCCGTCTCGGCCACCATGAAATTGGCCCCGGTTATCCCCATGTCGGCGATGATGAACTTGTCCCTGAGCTGGCGGCGCGTCTGTCTTCCCAGTTCCTGTATGTCCTCGATCCGCTCGGTCCCCAGCTTTCGGTGAAACAGCTCGGACACATCGTGGCGATCCTTGTGGATAGCCGGGGCGACTATGTGAAAGGGCGCCTCCTGGGCCAGCTGGATCACGTATTCACCGAGGTCGGTCTCAACCGACTCGATGCCGGCCTCTCCCAGGCGCTCGTTCAGTCCCATCTCCTCTGAGACCATCGACTTGCTCTTCACGACGGTGCGGACGCCTCTGGCCTTCGCGAGGTCCAAGACGTATCGATTGGCCGCCTCTGCGTCAGCGGCAAAGCGGACTATGCCGCCCATCTCGGTGACGCGCTCCTCGAACAGCTGTAGGTAGCGGTCGAGGTTTTCGATGGTGTGCGTCTTTACGCGGCTGGCGCGCTCCCGCAGTTCCTCCCAGCAGGGCGTATCGGCCGCTGCCTCCTCGCGAGACTTGTGAAAGCCCTCGTACAGGCCCAGAAGACTACGCTGGATCTTCTCGTCGCCGATGGCCGCAGCAGCGCCCCGGTTGAATTCCCTGGTGTTCGGCTTCAAGCGAAATTCATCCCTTGGCGGTCGCGCCCAAGCAAGCTATTAGAGACTCTGCCATCGCACACGATCCCCGGCCGCGTCCCGATAGCGACGTCATTTGCACCCCGGAGCCGGGTCGCGGCCTCGTCCGCCGCCCGTGAGCTGCTCGTCGAGCACCTGCGCAAGGTGCATCGCACGAGCGCTCTTACCCGCCTTCTCCAGCCCGCCCGAGATATGCATGAGACAGCTTGCGTCGCAGGCGGTTACGACATCCGCGCCGCTCGCCTCGATGCGCTCAACCTTGTCGCGCAGCATCGCACCGGAGATGTCAGAGTACTTAACCGCAAATGTGCCCCCGAACCCGCAGCATACCTCCGCCTGGTCCATCTCGATCAGGTCGACACCAGAAAGCGACGCAAGCAGCGAGCGGGCCTGGGTGGTCGCGCCGAGCTCGCGCCTTAGGTGACAGGCCTCATGGTAGGTCACCTGTCTCGCCCTACCGGGACCGGGAGGCGCCTTCATCCGGTGCGCCCCGACCACGTCGACCAGGTACTCCGACAGCTCGAAAACGCGCGGGCCAAGGGCCCTTGCGGCAGCGAGATCGGCGGGGTCTTCGTGGAACAGCTCCGGATAGAACACGCGGATCATGCTCGCGCACGAGCCGGACGGCACCACCACCTGCTCGCTGTCGGAAAAGAGCCTGAGCAGGCTTCGGGCCAGCGGCTTAGCCTCAGACCAGTAACCGGAGTTAAAGGCCGGCTGCCCGCAGCAGGTCTGCGCCTCCCGAAAGCGCACGTCTATCCCGAAGGCCCTCAGGACCCGGACCGTGCTCTCGCCCACCTCCGGGCAGAACCGGTCAACGACGCAGGTTACGAACAGGTCGACCGGGATTGGACCGCCCTAGAACGCCCAGCCGTGGACGACGACCCCGAGCATCCACGTTACCAGCAACGTTGGGCCGGTCGCCGACAGGCGGGTCTCTGAGCCCGGCCGGGCGGGTCCACGGAGGCCTAGATAGACGAGGTAACCCAGCAGCCCTATCGCCACGGGCCAGACGGATGCCGCCGTCGCCCCGACTCCAAGACCGAGGAAAAAGCCGACGAGCCCCCAGGGAAGCGGGCTATCCAGCAGGCGCATTAACTGCTCATTAGTCACGGCGAAACAAGCATAACGGGAGGTTTCGGGAAGGCGCAATCAAGGCCGAGCTCTCTGAATGCCCGGCCAAGCGCCCGTCCCGTCAGCTGCCTTTTCTCAGCGCCCGCCCGGGCAGCGCGCCGGTGTGCCGCCCCTGGTCTATTACGACCTGACCGTTGACCACCACGTACTCCACCCCGGTCGAAAGCTCCTTGGGCCTCCGCCGCGTTGCGTGCGCCCTTATCTCCTCTGCGTCGAAGATCACAAGGTCGGCCTTCAGGCCGTCTCTTATGAGGCCGCGATCGCGGATGCCGACCCTGAGGGCGGGATAGGACGTCATCTTCCGGATAGCCTCGGTGAGCGACAGCTTTCCCTGCTCGCGCACTATCTCGGCGAGGATCACCGGGAAGCATCCATAGCCCATCGGCGGCGGGAAGTCCCCGATGAGCAGGGCGTCGCTTCCGACCATGTACAGCGGATGCGCGACAAGGTCCGGGATGGTTCGGGCGTCCACGGCGTCGGCGAAGTACGAGACCCGAAGGTCCTCCTCAAGGAGCAGGTCGCACAGGGCGTCCACCGGGTGCTGCTTTCGCATCTCTGCCACCATCTCGATCGATTTGCCCTCGTAGACCTTGTTGGCAGGGCTCTTAAAGTAGGTGAGCCACATTTCGTCCCAGCCCAGGCTGCGGGGAACGACCTCTGCCCGCAGCCTCTCCCTGCCCTCCTCGGAAGCAAGGACCTGCTTTAGCCTTTCCGGTCCGCCATCGTGCGCCCAGTCGGGGAACACGATGAGGATGCGTGTTCCGCCGTACTGGTAGGGAAAACAATCGAAGGTAACGTCCATGCCCTCGCCCCGCGCCGATTCCACCAGGTCGAATATGCGGCCCAGCCCTCCCGGGTTGGTGGTGCGGCGGAACATGTGGGTGAGGTGGATCGGGATCCCCGACCGCCGGCCGATCTCGATAGCCTCCCTGAACGGATCAAGGTACCTGTCCCCGAGCCGGTAGCGAACGTGCGTGTGGTAGAACCCGCCGAGGTGGGCTGCCTCCCTGGAGAGCTCGACCAGTTCGTCTGTGTCGGCGAAGTTTCCCGGCGGGTAATCAAGGCCGGTCGATATGCCGAACGCGCCCTCGCCCATGGCCTCCCGGAGCATCGCCTTCTGGTCCTCCATCTGCGCGCGGTTGGCGGCCTGGCCACCCCATCCCATCGCTCCGACCCGCAGTGGCGAGTTACCCACGATATAGGCGATGTTGACCGCCACCGCCCCGTCGAACATGTCCAGGTACTCGGACACGGTGCTCCAGCGCCCCGGCAGCTCGGGGTCGCCCTCAAGGCCCGAGTTTATCCGGATCATCCGATCGAGATCCTCGGGATCGCGGAACGGTGCGTAGGAGTTCCCGTCAATGCCGATCAGCTCGGTGGTAACGCCCTGGTGCACCTTTGCCATGTGCTCCGGATTTGCGAGGATGGTCAGGGCCGAGTGCGCGTGCACATCGATAAAGCCCGGGCTCACCACCTTTCCGGACGCGTCTATGGTCCGGGCCGACTCGATATCGGAAACGTCGCCGCGCAGCACCTCGATCGAGTTATCGCGGACGCCAACGGCCACGTACTGGCCGGGATTGCCGGCTCCGTCGAGGACCAGGCCGCCTTTGATAAGAAGGTCGAGCATCGCTTTAGTCTCCCCTGCCCTTTAGTGCCGAACGGGGGTCAGGTTACGGGCGGTCGGTACTGGGGTCAACAACTCCCCTGCCCGGTCCGGCGGCGGCCGGGGCGCGTCCCCGGACCGGGAGATCGATGCCGCTCGCCTATGCCGGCGAACTGTCGCATCTTCGTTCCTGGGACGATGCGGCTGTTTGACGAGAACGTTGGTCGCCACAGGGGCAGCTTTCTGCTTCAGACGGGGCTGGTGGCGGTAACGCTGTTCGTGCTGCTGGCGGTCGAGGGAGCGGTGATTCCCGGCGCCGTCATAGTGACGATAGCCTCGACTGCATTCATCGTCTTCGCAATCCCCCACAGCGTTGCCTCCCAGACCCGCAGGGTCGTCGGCGGCCACATCGTCGGCGTACTGGCCGGGGCGGCGTTCGTGGGAATCGCCGCCATACCGGGCCTTGACGGCGCGATCGACCAGAGCAGGCTCGTCTGGGCCCTGGTCGCATGCGGGGCCGTCGGGCTGGCGACCTTCGTCATGGTCGTAACAGACACGGTGCACCCCCCGGCCGCCGCGACGTGCCTGGCGCTCGCGCTGGGAGGCTGGAGCTGGTCGTCCGTGGCCCTCATCCTGATCGGCGCGGCAAGTTTCTCGATCATGCGCCTGGTCCTTCGAGGCCGCCTGATCAACCTGATTTAGGACCGCATTCGATCGGATCCGGCGCCCCGTCCGCCCGGCGCCGCCGGTTGGCCACCGGGCCCTGCCGCAGCGCGGTTCAGCGGAACTGGACGAGCGGCCGGAAGTTGGCTCGGGGAGACTTTCCGCGTCCTCCCCTTAGCCGACCCGGCGACCCGGCAGCGCGAAAGGCTCCGCCGTCCCCGGAAGCGGCCGTGCTATATTTCCGCCAACCCTAGACTGGAGGCATCTATGGAGGTTGGGCTGATGCTCATGGGCAATCACCCGCCCGAGCGCTCCAAGCTCGACGCTCACCGCTGGGACCTCGGCGCCATCGAGCTGGGCGAGGAACTGGGCTATGTCGAGGCCTGGATCGGCGAGCACTTCGCCTCGGAGTGGGAACCGCTGCCCACGGCCGAGATGATCATCGCCCAGGCCCTTCAGCGCACGGAGAAGATCAGGCTCGGCACCGGGGTCTACCTGCTGCCCTTCCACCACCCGGTGGACCTCGCCCACCGCGCCGCATATCTGGACCACCTCGCCCAGGGCCGGTTCATGGTGGGGGTGGGCTCGGGCGGCCTCCCCAGCGACGTCGCCCTCTTCGACGTCGACTATGACGGCGGTGAGCACCGGGAGATGTTCCGCGAGGCCCTGGACATCATGATCATGCTCTGGCGGACCGAGGGACCCGAGGAGTTCCGCGGCAGGTTCTGGAACGTGAGGGTACCGGGCCCAGAGGAGCTTGCCTGGGCGAAGCTGAAGATCAACTGCGCGCCCTTCACAAGGCCCCATCCTCCCATCGCGGTCGCCGCGGGCAGCCCGCGGTCGGCAACGCTCAAGATGGCAGGAGAGCGGGGATACATACCCCTTACGCTCGGCCTTGGGGCAGCCTACCTCGCATCCCAGTGGGAGGTGATGGCCGAGGGCGCGGCCGAGGCCGGGCGGGCGCCGCCGCCGCGCAGCGAGTGGAGGGTGGTGCGGGATGTCTGGATAGCGGACACGGATGAGGAGGCCCGCAGGCAGGCGCGGGAGGGCATGCTATGGAGAGCCTGGGAGGAGTACCTCTACCCGTTCTGGTCGTCTGGGCCGCAGCCGATCGTATCCAGCATGAAGCACGATGATTCGGTGCCGGACGAGGCGGTGACCCTGGACTACATCCTCGATCACTCCTGGCTCGTGGGCTCTCCCGACACCGTTGCGGCAAAGATAAGGGAGCTTCATGAAGTCTCGGGAGGCTTCGGTGTCCTGCTGGCGATGGTGCTCGACCATGCCGACGATCCGGAGGGCTTTCGCCGCACGCTGACCCTGCTGAAGACGGAAGTGATGCCCCAGCTCGCCGACCTTGCCCCGTGACACCTTCCCGATCTCCACTGGCGCAGGACTTATGAGAGTGAAAAGGAGCCTTTAGGACATGGCCGATCCACTGATCATAGACACTCACATGCACCTTTACCCGGCCAAGGCCGATGGCCGAAGGTACGTCGAAATGTACGACGGGTGGGAATTTGAGGCCGGCGGCAGGCTCCCGGCGTACGGCAAGTACGGGGGCGATCCGGAGGATGGCATAGCGGCGCTCGATGAGGCCGGTGCGGACCGGGCCATCTTCGTCCACTTCGAGCCATCGCTACTGGACCGCCACGACCGCATGGCCGCCCTGCCCTCAGACCTGTCGGAAAGCGAGCGGAACCGGCGGATAGACGCGATCAACACCGAAATCGCGGCCAACCTTCGCAAATCCAACATCTGGGCCTGCCAGGTGGGAAGGGACCATCCGAGGCTGCTCCCCTACGTCAGCATCGATCCCTCTGTAATGACGCCCGGGGAAAACGCAGCGCACCTTGCGGACCTCGTCGAGAACCACGGGGCCCGGGGAGTAAAGCTCCACTCGGTCATCCAGGGCTTTTTCATGGGTGATCCCCGCATGTGGCCCGTATACGAGGCGTGCATGGAGATGGACCTCGGAATCGTGGCCCACTCGGGCAGCTCCCACGTGATGGACCAGTACGGGGACCCCTGGGCTTTCGCCCCTGTCTACGAGCGATACCCGGACCTGCGACTGATCATGGCTCACATGGGCAACGGGTCGTGGCACCAGACCAGGCTCTTTGCCGAGGCGTACCCTCAGGCCATGTACGACGTCTGCGAGCTGATGGAGTGGATCGACATCGGGAAGGGCCCCACAGCAGAGCAGTTCGCCCGGCTGATCAGGGACATAGGCCCCGACAGGGTCATGTTCGGCACCGACTTTCCCTGGTGGGACCCGGTCGACTGCGTCCAGAGGGTGATGGACCTTCCGCTGCTGTCGCGGGAGGAAAAGGAGGCCATCCTGGGCCAGAACGCCGTGCGCCTGCTGGGAATCTAACCGCCCAGGTTCACCCCGGCCAGGTTCACCCCGGCGCCCGCAGGCCGCTAGGGCACCGCCCTTCCGGCAAGGACCCCCGTCGGGCGTCCTCCCTCAACGGCCAGCTGGCCGTTTACGACGACGTGGGAAATGCCTACCGGGTGCTGGCGGGGATCGTCATAGGTGGCCGTGTCGATCACCTGCTCTGGATCGAATACGACGAGGTCCGCATACGCCCCCTCGCGAATTACCCCCCGGTCCACGAGGCCGAAGCGCCCGGCAGGACGGGCGGTCATGCGGTGCACGACCTGCTCGAGCGTGAGGCCACCGAACTGGCGGCGCAGGCGCCCCAGGATGCGCGGGAAGGCGCCGTAGCACCGCGGATGGGGCATGGAACCGGCGGGCGTATGGTCAGAGCACACCATGTAGTCGTCGCGCGCCAGCAGGGCCATGCAGTCGCGGCTCACCTGACGCCACAGGGCGGTGCTGCGCGGCGGGGCGATAAGCCACCCGACCGCAAGATCGGTCTCGACGAGCAGGTCGCAGATCGCGCGGGCCGGCGATTGTCCCCGCAAGGCGGCCACGTCGCCGAAGGTAAGGCCCTCAAGGTCAGGAGCGCCGCGGACGAAGGTGAGCACCCCTTCCTCGAGCATCGCGGGCATCTCCGATCCGCCCTCGATGTGCTCTACGATCCGGTCCCTGAGCGCAGCGTCCCTGAGGCGTTCTACGATCTCGTCGGGGCCGCCCTCTTGGGCCCACGCCGGAAGGAAGCTGACCGGTATCGAGGCCCCTGTCGGATAGGGATAGATGTCGAGCGTAACGTCGACGCCCTGGGCCTTTGCGCGGTCCACCGGCTCCATCAGGTCGTCCACGCGCCCGGCGCTCTCCGCCGAGGTGCGAAAGTGCGCAAGGTGAAGCTTTGCGCCCGACCGCCTGGCGATCTCGATGGCCTCCTCCACCCCACCGCCCGAAAAGGCCCTTGCCGGGTTGGCGCGGCGAGGCTCGCACATAAAGACCGCGCCTGCGTCCGCCACGACCTCGCAGAGCTCGACCAGCTCTTCCGTCGTGTACCACGGTCCCGGATAGTAAGCTCCGCCCATCGATAGCCCCACGGCCCCCTGCCCAAGGCCCTCTGCGACCAGCCGCCGGGCGGCAGTCATCGACTCGCCGAAGAGCGGTACGTCGCGAAAGCCGACCGCTTCGAGCCGAACAGTCGCCGCCGGCACGAGGTAGCCAGTGTTTACGGCCACCCGGCGATCGTAGTGGCCCCTGAACGCGGTGACCGTGCTCATGTCAAGGTCCTCGGGCGGATGGCCGAGCAGTCCGCCGAGCCACCTTCTGTACGCCCGGTAATTCTCCGGCGAGAGCGGAGAGTAGGACATCCCGTCTATCCCCAGAAGCTCCGTCGTGATTCCCTGGAGGATGCCGTATGCATGCTGCGGGTCGGTGAGAAGATCACCCTCAGAGTGGGTGTGGGTGTCGATGAAGCCGGGCGAGACGGTCATGCCGGCCGCATCGATTCGATGCCTGGCCCCGGCCCCGGACAGATCGCGGATGGCGACGATGTGGCCATCCGATATACCGACATCGGCCCGAAATCCCCCGCGCCCGGTCCCGTCGACCACAGTTCCCCCGGCGATCAAGAGCTCAAGCATGGCTGATACATTACACCCTGGCGTGCGGCGCTCTCCCGCGCTCCGGAAGATCCCGGAGCCCTATCCGCCAAGGGGGTTTTATCCTGGCAATGGACCGGCCCAAACTTGCCCCTGCCGACATTGCGCTCCAGTTCGCCGAACGCATCAACCGGCGCTCGCCCGACGCTATCGCAGAGCTGATGACGGATGACCACGTCTTCGTCGACTCTCTCGGAGAGATGCGTTCGGGCAAAGAGGCGATGCGAAGGAACTGGGCTCGCTACCTTGCGACGTTCCCCGACTACGCGGTGGAGGTGGATCAGGCCGTGTCGGACGGCCGCGTGGTGGCGCTCCTCGGGCGGGCCCGGGGTACATATGCGCCCGACGGCGTCCTGCGGGAGGAGAACAGGTGGGAGATGCCTGCTGCGTGGCGCGCGGTGATCCGAGGCGGCAAAGTCGCCGAGTGGCAGGTCTACGCCGACAACGCGCCCTTGCTAGAGATCATCGAGCGGGCCGGCGGGAAGGCCGGACCGGGGTCGCGCGCTAGCGGAAGACCGGGAGTACCTCCTCTGCGAACAGCCGAATAGACGAGACGACCTTCTCGTGCGGGATCGTGTCGAGCTGCATCAGCAGCAGCACCTGGTCCTCTCCCGCCTCCTGGTGACGCCTCACACCCTCGATGCAGGCCTGCGGGTCGCCGGCTATCACGACGCCGCGCGAGCACAGGGTTTGGGCGTCGAACTCCTCGAATGCTGACCGCTCGACCGAGAACTCGCCCCCGCCGACGTCCGCCTCGTCGGCGAGTACCCACTTGAACTGGTTCTCAAGGTGGTCCGGTATCCCGCCCCAGCCCTTTACGAGCTGCCTGTACACCTCGTTCTGGCCCTGAGTGTACGGTCGGTCGGGCCCGAAGAACGACTTCATGGCGCCTACCGCCAGGTTCTGCGCCTCCGCCCTGTCGGCCCCGCAGTGAGCGACCGCCAGGTGCGCCCAGTGATCGTTGACCGCGGCCCCCAGCGGGTCTGCGTTCCTGATCCGCTCCTTGTACTCGGCGATGTACGGCGCCATCTCCGACGGGGCCCCGGTGGATAGGGAAAGCATCCCCAGACCCCTGTCGGCCGCTATGCGGTAGGAGGAGGGCTGCATGCCGGCGAGCCACATGGGCGGATGGGGCTTTTGCAGCGGCTTGGGAATGACCTTGCGCGGAGGGACTCGCCAGTGCTTGCCCTCCCAGGAGAACTCCTCCTGGACCCACATCCGCGGGATCATCTGCATCGCCTCATCCCACATGGACCTCGTATCCCTGGGATCGACCTCGAACCCGGTCTGCTCGTATGCGCCCCCCCTGCCGGTGCCGAAATCGACCCTGCCGTCAGAGAGCTGGTCGACCATGGCCACCTTCTCGGCGACCCTTATCGGGTGGTGCTGCGGGAGGACGACGACTCCGAAGCCCAGCCGTATGCGCCTCGTGAGCCTGCTGGCGGCGCCGAACAGTATGTCCGGGCTCGATGACACCGAGAAGGTGTCGAGGAAGTGATGCTCAACCAGCCATATGTAGTCGTAGCCCAGCTCGTCGGCGAGCACCCACTGCTCGAGGGTCTCCTCGATGAGGGCCTTCTCGTCGACACCGCCACCGTCCGACGGACGCTGCGTCTCGTACATCAATCCGAATTTCAAGGCTCGCTCCGGCAAATATCGTCCGGCAAGAGCATAACCGCTGGGGTCGGCCGCCCGAAAGCTCGGCCATTGACCGGATTTGGCGGCACCGGATAGGCTGGCGCGGTGCGACTAGAGGGAAAAGTGGCGATCATCACGGGTGCTGCCACCGGCCTGATCGGCGAGATCAGGGGAATCGGGGGCGCGGCCGTCTGGGCCTTTGTCCGGGAGGGCGCCACCGTATACATAGCCGACATCGACGACGAGATGGGCGAGCGCACGGCCGAGCAGATCCGCCAGTCGGGCGGAAAGGTGCACTATGTCCATCTGGACGTTACGGCCGAAGACCTGTGGCGCTCGGCCATCGGCCTCATCGCGGAAAATGAGGGCGGCCTGGATGTGCTCGTTAACAACGCCGGCATCGGCATCCCCGACTACGGCGGCGACTTTTCCGACCCCGCAGGGCCCGGCAGCGCCGAAGAGGCCCTTAAGGTCGAGTTCACCACGGTCGAGGGTTTTGAGCGCGAGATGCGCGTGCACGCACGGGGCAACCTGCTGGGCATGAAGCACGCTATCCCGCAAATGCGGCGGCGCGGGGGCGGCTCGATCATCAACATATCCTCGATCCATGGAATCGTGGGGGCGAACACAGTGACGTCCTACCAGGCCGCAAAGGGAGCGATCCGGCAGATATCCAAGGCGGCCGCGATCCAGTACGCCGGCGAGGGCATTCGCGTCAACTCCATACATCCGGGCTTTACCAAGACGCCCCTGACCACTCCCCTGTTCACCGACCCGGAGCTATACGCGGACCGCACCTCGCAGGTCCCGCTCGGCCGGTTCGCAGAACCGGAGGAGATTGCAGAGGGGATCCTGTTCCTGGCCTCGGATGAAGCCTCCTACATCACGGGTGCGGAGCTCGTGATAGACGGAGGGGTGATCGCCCAGTAGCTGCGCGTCTCGTCCCCGGATACCGGAGCACGTGGCCTGCCGGGGCACCTCTCATTTCGGGCCGGAACCGGCCGGCCTACTGGCTCAGCGTCGGCCTGCAACGGTGGCGGGAGCGGGAGGGAGTCGAACCCACCACCCCGACCGAAGGGCCGGGGCCATTGGTTTTGAAGACCACGGAGCCCACCGGGACCCATCCACCCCCGAGAGTCTTCCGCCTGATTAACGGAGAAAGCCGGCTATCCTCAGACGCACCGGCCGGGAAAACCGCCCGGCTCTACGGCGCCCGTCAGGAGTGCCTACGCGCCGTTGGCCTTTTCGAGGGCGCTATCCACCCTGCCCTTCAGCACGTTCTTTGGAACCGCTCCGACCAGCTGGTCGACGGGCTGTCCGCCGTGGAAGATCAGCAGCGTTGGGATGCCCCGGACGCCGTACTTGGCGGCCGTCTCGGGGCTGTCGTCTACGTTCAGCTTGACGAACTTGAACTTGCCGTCGTACTGGTTCGACAGGTCCTCCACGATGGGCGCGATCATCTTGCAGGGCGCGCACCACTCGGCCCAGAAGTCGACCAGAACGGGCTCCTGAACCGATAGGACCTCGGTGTCGAAGGTGCTGTCTGTGACGTTACTTGTTGCCATCCGCCGTCTCTCCTTGGTGGTTGCCCGGGCTCATCCTAAGCGCTCCGGCATGGCCCGGTACCCATCCCGCAGCCGCATCGGCGACTGACCTCGCGCGGAGGATTTTGGCCGGCAGCGCGGCTTTCATTCTATCTGAAACCTTGCCGCCGTGACCGCAAGCTGCGGGACCCGGTCCGCCGGCTAGAACCTGCCGATAATGTCGTCGGCGGCCCTCCACCAGAGGGTGTCCAGCTCCAGTCCGACCGGCACCTCAAAGAAAATCCAGCCCGAGGACTGGAACCCTCGCTCCAGCTCGAAATCGTCCCACAGCAGCGGTGAGAATGACTCTTCTTCCGGGATCTCCCCCGTGTAGGTGTCGGCCCTCTGGAACGGCGATATCGCTCCGTGGCGCTCACCGATTCGGCCGTTGCCGATAAGGACTGAATCCGTCCCCACCCGGAGCTTGGTGATGTTTATCTGGCGGTTTATGACCGTCACCTTCATCGCGGCGATTCGGGTGCTCGGATCGGGAACCTCGATCTTGTAGGAGATGTCCGCGTTGGTGAAGAACACCCTCTTGGCGACCACCGGCCTCTCAAAGACTATCTCCATGGTCCGGCCGCGCACCGCAAAGGCCTCGGGCTCGCCGCCGCCGCACCCGGCGGCGACGATCGCGAGCACAAGCGCGAGCAGGGACGGCGCCAGCACTCGGTTCAGCAATTTATTCCACCGCTGCCAGGGACGGCATTGCTCGGAGCCTTGCGACCAGTTCGGGCAGTGTGTCAAGAAGGGCATCTACGTCCTCGTCGGTGTTTTCGTGACCCAGCGTTATCCTCAGACTCCCCTGGGCCAGGTCGGCGCCGAGCCCGATCGCCAGCAGCACGTGCGACGGCTCAAGCGACGCCGATGAGCAGGCGCTTCCGCTGGAGGCGCATATCCCGGCGAAATCGAGGCCCAGCAGGATCGGTTCGCCCTCAACCGACTTGATCGCCACGCTCACGTTGTTGGCGAGCCTCTCGGTGGGATGCCCGTTCATACGCACGCTCTCGACCCGCTCCATAAGGCCCTCGATGACCCGGTCGCGCAGCCGCCTGATCTCCTGCACACCGGTGCGGCGGCGCTGCTCTGCCAGCTCGAGGGCGACCGCCAGGCCCACGATGCCCGGGACGTTCTCGGTGCCGGACCGCCTGTGCCTTTCCTGACCGCCCCCGACGAGCTGCGGCTCGAACGGGGTGCCCCTTCTGACGTACAGCGCACCGACTCCCTTGGGCCCGTAGAACTTGTGCGCCGACAGGCTCAGCATGTCGACCCCGAGCGCCCGGACGTCAAGATCGAGGTAACCAGCGCCCTGCACCGCGTCCGTGTGGACGACGATGGTTCGACCCTCGCGGCCAGCCCTTGCCTTGACCAGCCCGGCAATCTCAGCGACCGGCTGGATGGTGCCTATCTCGTTGTTGGCAAGCATCACGCTGACCAGGACCGTCCGCTCGTTTACGGCACTTTCGACATCGGCCGGCGATACCATCCCCTCGCCGTCAACCGGGACGAATGTCACCTCGAAACCGAACTGCTCGAGCTGCTCGCAGGCATGAAGAACCGCATGGTGCTCGATGCTCGAGGTGACGATGTGATTTCCGGCTCCCCGCAGCGCAAGCGCCGCACCCTTGATCGCCAGGTTGTCCGACTCGGTACCGCCGCTGGTGAATACCACCTCGCTCGCCCTGGCCCCCAGAACACCGGCGACGCTCTGGCGCGCATCGTCGATCGCCCCTCGCGCCTGCTGGGCCGGTCCGTAGATGCTGGACGGATTGCCGAAGCTCTCGACGAAGTACGGGATCATCGCCTCCAGCACACGTGGGTCTACGGGCGTTGTGGCCGCGTGGTCCATGTATATGACGCCCGGCGAGGAATCGAAAGGCGGTCCGGATGAGCCGTTCATAGCTTAGATTCTAGCACGCCGGAAGGCGGACCATACAGGCTCACGCGCCGCGACGCATAGGGGTAGATGGCTCAAACAAGGGCATACCCAATGAGCTTGTAGACCAGTTTTGCGGCCGTGTATGAGCAGGCCTCAGGGCCCTCCCCCGGGGCCAGTTCCGTCACGTCGAAGCCGACTATCCTGCGCTCTTTCGCCACCGCCCTGAGCAGGTAGAGAAGCTCACGCCACTGCATGCCCCCCGGCTCGGGCGTGCCCACCGCGGCCATCACCGAGGTGTCGAGAACGTCGAGGTCGATGGACACGTACACGGCCTCACCCAGATGCGAGAGGACCTCTGCGGCCACGTCCATCTCTTTTTCGGGCGGCCAGGTTATCACCGGAACCGCACGAGAGCGCATCCAGTCCCACTCTCCCTGCTCCGCGCTCCTGACTCCCACCTGGACCAGGTCGCAGGTCTCGGCGATCCTGCGTGCCGTGCACGCGTGGCTGTACCGGCTGCCCTGGTACTCCTCGCGCATGTCGGCATGGGCATCCAGAAAGAGCACCGACAGGCCTTCGAACCTGGCCGACATGGCCCGGACCGCCCCCACGGCAACGGTGTGCTCTCCCCCCAGCACTCCGACCAGGACACCGGGCCCGGCCAGGGTCGACACCATCCGCTGCACCTCATCGACCACGGCCTCGGGACCGGCCTTCCCGGGATCGATCGGGGCCGCGGTGTAGATGCCCAGCTCCGAGGGGTCGCAGCCGAGCTCAAGATCGTAGTCCTCGAGCTGACGGGATGCCGATAGGATCGCGGCGGGACCGAGGCGGGCGCCCTTCCGATACGAGGCGGTACCGTCATATGGCACCGGCAAGAGGACGGCCCGCGCCGATTCGGGCTCCACCTCGCCGGGCGCGTAGCCCAGGAAATTGCCCGGATTCTCCATCACGGGCCGGGGCACCGGTGCGGGTCTTCGGTCCTGGCTCAGGCCTTCCGCCTCCCGTCCCTGAGGCCCACTCGCTCCCTCACCATCGTCCCGTACATCGTCCGCGGGCTGTCGTGGTCCACGCCGCGGTCCATGAGCCAGACCCTGACGTCGCTTGCCGCAAAACGGGCCCTTACGTCGCCTTCGGCAACATCGCGGTCGAAATCCTTGCACGAGAATATGTCGACGCTCAGGTAGCCGCGCTCGGGGAAGGTGTGAACGGAGATGTGGCTCTCTGCGATTATCACGAAGCCGGAGACGCCCCAGTCTCTGGGCTCCTTCCCCCTGTAGGTATAGACCTGCGGAGCCATGATCTTGGTCATGCCTATGGTCCCGGGACAGCTGTCGAGGAAATCGGCTATCAGGCCCTCGTCGGCAAGGGTCTCGGCGTCGACTCCGTAAGCGTCAATGGCCAGGTGCAAAGACAGGTCCTCCTATTTGAACGGTCCAAGGTGTTAGTATAAAATCCCGTCCGGCCGCGTGGGCAGGCCGCCCCGCCCATGGACGCGGCGTCGGCCGGAACATTCCGTACCCTGAGTACCTCGAAATCGCCAGCAATCTCGAATCCCGCCAGCAGGCCTGAACGTAACCCTTTGGGAGGCAGTTCGTTTATAGAACGGCTCCAGACCGATGATTGAGCTCGACTCCGTTACAAAGTACTACGGTACCTTCCCTGCCATCACGGACATAAGCTTCCGCGTCGAGCAGGGCGAGGTGCTCGGTTTCCTGGGCCCCAACGGTGCGGGCAAGTCGACCACGATGAAGATCATCACCGGCTTCGTGCCGCCCACGCACGGCAAATGCACGGTGGCCGGCCATGACATCGTGACCGAGTCGCTGGAGGCGCGACGCCACATCGGCTACCTCCCCGAGACCGTGCCCCTCTACAGCGACATGTCCATCGAGGACTACCTGGCGTTCATGGGCCGAATCAGGGGGATGACGCCCGCGCATCTGAACCGTCGCATCGACGACGTGATAGAGATCTGCCGGCTCCAGGAGTACTTCACCACCTACATCTACAAGCTCTCCAAGGGCTTTCGGCAGAGGGTTGGCGTAGCCCAGGCGATCCTGCACGAGCCAGACGTGCTCATACTCGATGAGCCCACCATCGGAATCGATCCAATCCAGGTCGTCGAGACCAGGGAGCTTATAAGGGACCTCGGCGGCGATCGAACCGTGATAGTAAGCACCCACATCCTTCCCGAGGTCAGCACGATCTGCGAGCGGGTCATCATCATCCACGAGGGCCAGATAGTCGCCATCGACCGCCCGGAGAACCTGGCCACTCGTTTAAGGGGCGTTGAGCGGGTCGAGGTGGACGTGCTCGGACCCACGCGGGAGGTCGTAAAGGCCGTCGGCAGGGTCGACGGGGTCACCTCCGTGCAGCGCAGACCCCCGACCGCGGGGGAGGCGTACGGGAGCTACGAGATCGAGGCCGCCCGGGGCGCCGACGTAAGGGCCGACCTTGCCAGCACCCTCGTTGGCGGTGGCTGGGGCCTGCTCAGGCTCGAGTCCATCGGCATGTCGCTGGAGGAGATCTTCCTCAGGCTGACCACCACAGACGAGGCGGCGGAACTAGTCGCCGAAGAGACAAGCGGGGCCGAGCAGAGTTGAATACCATCGTCACTTCGTGGAACAACCTGGCGGCGATCGCCTGGAAGGAGCTTCGCATCTACTTCCAGACCCCAACCGCCTACGTGGTTGGCGCGATGTTCGTCCTGCACGCGGGGATCTGGTTCGTACTCGACGTGCTCAGTCCCACGCCCGAGGCGGCGGTCCGCGCATTCGCGGGCCCTTCCACAACGTTCTTCATCCTCCTTGCGCCAGTCCTCACGATGAGGCTCTTGGCCGAGGAGCAAAAGCTCGGGACCATGGAACTCTTGCTTACCGCGCCGGTGCGGGACTGGGAGGTGGTGCTGGGCAAGTACCTGGCCAGCGTGGTGCTCCTGATCGCAGCGCTTGCGATGACGCTCTACTACGTCCTGATGATCTACGCGTTCGGGGAGCCGGACAGCGGTCCGGTGATGGCGACCTACCTCGGCATGGTGCTTTACGGGGCCGCCGCGCTGGCGATCGGGATGCTGGCCTCCTCGCTTACCAACAACCAGATCGTGGCGGCGGTGCTCGGGATCGGCAGCCTGTCGGTACTGACGTTCATCGACCTGCTGGGCCTTCGCCTCGAGGGGGTCGCGGTCGACGTCGTCCAGAGAATATCGATCCAGGCCCACTTCGCTGACTTCGCCCGGGGCGTGGTTGACACCAGCAACGTCGTCTACTACCTGAGCATGATCGCTGTGTTCCTGTTCCTCTCTGTCCGGGCGATAGAGACCCGGAGGTGGCGCTAGTGCTTGACGATCCTTCCAAGCTGGCACCCGCAGAGGAGACCCTGGGCGAGGCGCTCAAGTCCCAGGTAAGGTCGACCTCGTTCTGGAGCACGGTGGCGGCCATCGTGGGCGTGGTAGCCGTAGTTGCCGGTGGGATCCTCTACCTGTCTATCGAGGACATAGAGGGCTTCTCCCTGACCGTCCTGATAATAGGCGCGGCGCTCCTGTTCGGCTCACTGGTGCTCTCGCCGCGCGGCGTGGCGATCTTCCTGGTCGGTCGGCAGGCAAGGTACGGCACCAACATACTGATAATGGCGGTGGCCTTCTTCGCCATCATCGTCCTGGTGAACTTCCTTTTCTTCAGGAACTTTCAGCGTTTCGACGTTACGGCGACCCGCTTTTTCACCCTGGCGCCCCAGACGGCGCAGATACTCAGCAACCTGGAGGTGCCAGTAAGGGCGAACGCGTTCTTCGTGGAGGGCGACATACGCCGCCAGCAGGTCGAGGACATCCTCAACGAGTTTGCCCGCAACAGCAACAACTTCGAATATCGGTTCGTCGACCCCGAGCTGCGCCGGGCGATCGCCCTGAATTACAACGTTACCCAGTTTCCCGCCATCGTCATAGAAAACCTGGAGGTGGGCACCTTCCAGCAGGTGTTTCCGGCCAGCGAGCAGCAGCTGGTGACCGGTGTCCTGGTGGTCACGGGGGTGGAGCGCAAGAAGGTATACATACTGACCGGTCACAAGGAGCGGTCGGCCACGCGCGACGTCGCGACCGGAGACATCGAGGCGATCGGGTTCGACCTGGCCCTGGAGGGCCTCCTCAGGGACAACTACGCGGTGCAGGCGCTCAATCTCCTTCAGGTCAGGTCGGTGCCGCCCGATGCGGCCGCGGTGGTAGTTGCCGGACCCGAGCAGGATCTGGACCCCGAAGAGTATGCCGCCCTGGACGGCTACCTGACGGCGGGGGGCAGGATGGTGCTGCTGCTGGACCCCAACAGCCCGCCGTCCTTCCGAGACCTGCTCTCCGAGTGGGGCATACGGGTCAGCGTGGAGACCCTGGCGGACGCTGGAAGTTCGATAGCCGGCCGGCTGCTCACGCCCCTGCTGCAGCGGGCGAACGGCCAGTACGTGAGCACCGAGCTGTCCGGCGTCGGCATCACCTCCCAGATCGACGTCACATTCTTCCCCGATGCGACCGCCATAGGCGCGACGCTGCCCGCCGAGGACATCCCCCCGCACACACGCTTCGTGCCGCTTGCGCTAACGACCCAGGCCAGCTGGCTGGAGACCGACGTGGACAACCCGCGGCCGGACCCGACCGTGGACATCCCCGGACCATATGCCGTCGCCTCGGTGGTGGAGGCCTGCGCCAAGATAGGCGATCCGCCCATAAGGTGCCTTTCCTCCATGCCCCTGACGAAGCTGGTCGCCTTCGGTGATTCCGATTTCGTCTCCAACGAGTTCTTCACGAGCCGGGACAATGCCGACTTTTTCCTCAATTCCGTCAACTACGTGACCGACGACGTGGACCTGATATCCATCAGGCCAAAGATCTTCCCGGTGAGAGAGCTCGTACTTACAAGTAACGAGCGCGACTTCATTCAGTGGTCCAGCTGGTTTCTACCGCCGGCCCTGCTCGTCCTTCTGGGGGCCTGGGTCTGGTGGCGAAGACGATAGCGGGGAGTCCGGTTGAACTTACGGATCACCATCTTCTTGATCGCCGTGGGCGTTGCCATCGGCGTGGTGGTCTGGGTAAACCCGTTCAGTTCGTCCCCGGAGGAGGAGCCTGACGCCCCCTGGTTCTACCAGGTCTCCGAAACCGACATTGACATCATCGAGGTCAGGCACCGCGGTGAGAGGGTAAGGTTCCTCCGGGACGAGGAGCGCAACTGGCAGTTCGAGGGCCTGACCGGCGTAGCGCCGCGGCGCGAGCGCTGGGGCGGGATGGTGCTCATACTCACCGGGCCCCGGTCACGAAGGCTGCTGCAGGAGCAGATCGACAACCCCGCACAGTACGGGCTGTCCACCCCGGAGACCGAGGTGCGGGTAAAGCTGTCAGACGGCCGCGACATCAATGTGCTGCTGGGCGACCTGACCACGGACGGCAAGCACCATTACGGGCAGGTCGCGGGGTTCAACCAGCTGTTTCTGATCACCTCCACTTGGGGCGGGGTCCTGTCGCGGCTGGTAAGAGAGCCGCCCCTGCCCAAGTGGTTCGTCCAGCGAGAACCCGACGACATACTGGAGCTGAGCATCATCAAGGGCGAGCACCACGGGGGCGACAGCTCCTGGCTGCAGTTCAAGATCCGCGACGGCGAATGGACGGTCCAGCGTCACGGCGTGGACACAAAGTGGGTAGGCCTGCAGATGGACCGCTGGCAGGCGGAAGGGGTGCCCCTGCTCGAAGGACCCGTGGGACAGGTGGTGCTCGAGAACCACGTGGATGACTTCACCCCGTACGGTATCTTCGAGAAATCCTCCGCCATCCACCTTCGATTCGCCGGCCTGACGTCGCGGGGTACCGAGTACGACGACGGCGTGATCTACCGCATCGGCGAGCTGAACGGGGACGGCACGGGATACTACGCCCGAACCGAGGAGGGAGAGCTCTCACAGCCCCTGCTGCTGCTCCCGGCGGACTGGGTGGACTCGGTCTTCGACCTGGACCTCGACCCCCTCTACATCGAGGTGCCGCCCCGGCGAGAGGATTACGACCTGCCCGAGGACGGCTAGGCCGGCCCCGCCAGACCCCTTGAACCTGACGCGGTCCGGCGGCAGGATCCGCGCCGGCCAGTCGCGGTCCCGGACCGCGGCGGGCTACATGGTGAGCTTGCGGTACAGGTAGAGCAGCCTGTGCGGGAGGCTGTAGATGTCGTCCAGGACCTCGTAGCCCATGTCCTGGGTCATCGTCTTCAGGTAGTCGTGGCCGTTCCGGTCCACCGTCAGGCAGAAGGCGTTTACGGCCTTTGCGCGGGCCTCGTCCAGGGCCATGCGCGTGTCATGGACCGCGTATTCCTTCTCGACACCCTCCCTGCTGTAGCCCCTGTCCTGGGGTCTTCCGTCGCTGATCAGGAACAGGAGCTTTGTCCGCGCATCCTGCTCCTCGAGCTTGGCGGTCGCATGGCGGATCGCGGGACCCATCCTCGTGGCATGGAGCGGTGAAATGCGGTCGATCCGGCGCCTTATCTTCTCCGAGAAGAGCTCATCGATGTCCTTGATCGTGTAGAACTCCACGTTCTCACGGCCATAGCCGCTGAACCCGTAGATGCCATAGGTGTCCCCGATGGCCTCCAGCGCGTTGATCAGGAGCACCAGCGCCTCTTTCTCGAGGTCTATGATCCGCTTGTATGATCGCTTGGCGCCCTCCCCCCTGCGAGACCGCAGCCAGAGCATGTACTCGACCGGATCATCGGGCGCGCCCCACTCGTCGGGCGAACGCTTCGAATCGTCGATCGCCTCGGCCGTCGACGCACTGGTGTCCAGGAGGAACACGACGGCGACGTCGCGCTGCACCTTGTTGCGCCTCCAGTAGAGCTTTTCGGACGGACTGGAGCCGGTGTGTATATCGACCATCGCCTCGATCACGTCGTCGATGTCGATGTCCTCTCCATCCTGAAGGCGGCGCTCCTTGCGCATCATCTCCGGCACCATCATCTCGAACTGGCGCCGGACCTGCTGGACGAGCGAACCGTAGTGCCCGAGAATCGAGCTGTAGTACGTGGCGTCCCCCTCGGGCATGTTCTTCTGCCGAACCACGCACCACCTGGGCTTGTAGTCCTCGGCCCGAAAGTCCCACTCGTCGTAGACGAACGTCTCGGGCTCGTCGGCCTCGAGCTCGCCGCCCGACTCGTCCACGTGCACAAGCGGGCCCTGACCGCCCTCGGCAGAGTCGGGCTTTTGGAGCCCGACCTCCTTGAGCATGTTCTCGGTCATCTCGTCGGTAAGCGACCGCGTCTCGCCCTCGGGGGAGGCCTGTGCTACCTCCACGCTGCTCTCCAGCAGCCGCTCCAGCATCTCCTGGGTGATCGCGTCGGCCTGCTCGTCGCCTTCTTCACCCTGGCTCTGGTTGCGAAGGCGCTCGAGGAACTGCGTCAGCTCGGGCTTAAAGTCACCGCGGTAGTCCACGGGCTTGGGGGAATCGTACTCTTCCTCCGAGTGCTGCGCGTCCGGATCGGAGCCGGCTCCCATCTGCTCCAGGAGCGAGTTCAGCGCGTCCGGATCGGTCAGGCTCTCCGACTCCGGCTCCTCCTCGACATCCAGCGGATCCCAGTCGTCGCGGTCGACCTCTTCGTTTGCAACCTGCACCAGGAGCGCGTAAATGCGGAGGGTGGCCTCGGCCGTGTCTTCGACGGTCGCCTGGTCCGCCATGGCCTCGCGGGCGATGCTGGCGATCTGCCGCGCGGTGGATCTGTGCTCCGACGGAACGTATATGGTCCCCTCGCCGGACAGGCTGACCCGGACGAGAAACTCCACCAGCGCCTCCCGGGCGGGCAGCTCGCGTATCTCCGTCCTGGACTCCAGGGAGTCCCCCTGGACCCTCTCGTACGGCCTTCTGATGCCCCTGTACTCGACCTTTACCCTGGCGTCGACGCGCCCGTCCTCCACCACGGAGAACAGGTCCAGGGCCAGCTGTCGGTCGTCGAACAGATCGAAGAACCTCTGAAGGTCCGCCGCGCTCTGGGGCGGGGCGGCGGCGGCGGCGCGGCGGGCCTCCTCGAATTCGAACCGCATGTCCTCAAAGCGAGCGGCGGGCCGCCGAAACTCGAACCGGAAGCTCCCGAACTCCAAGCGGGCGACCTGGTGGGTGGCCACCACCTTGAACCAGAGGAAATTGTCCTCCTTTGAGGGGTACCGGTCCACGAGGGAGGGCAGGTAGACCGTGGAGCCCTCGGTGGTGGGAGACTCCGACGACACCCAGCCTATGTTCTTGTCGACAAGGTCCTGTGTATCGCCCAGGTCCACCTCCTCGCCCGCCAGGGCACGGCAGTACATCTCGACGATCGTCTGGATTCGGGAAAATTCGACCCCGGACGAGACCTCCTCGAGGAAGTTCTCTGAGTGGGCGGACTCGATCTTGAAGAACGCCAGCCCGCCGTCCCGGTTCTGGTGCAGGACGCGCTTACCCTCCTCGCACCAGATCGACAGCTGGTCCAGGGACAGCTTGTCCAGCACATCCGGGGTGCTCTTTACGAACTCCGGCATCGCGGACGGCATTATTTCCATCACCGGTTCGGCCATGTCCAGGACCAGGCCGTGGCTTCGGCGATCGATATCGTGCATGGCCTGGGAGATCTCCAGCATGGTGCTGGGCATGTTGGTGACCCCGGAGACAAGGAGCCTTTCAGACATTCGCAGAAAGCGGAGGCGCTGGGTCCGCTCCACCCGCGGCAGGGCCTTGGCACTCGCCTCAAAGAACGCCTTTACCTGCCTCCATCCGGTCTCCACCAGGGTGAGTGACAGGGAGATGAATGCATCCTTGTCCTCCCCCACGATCGGGAAGAGTCGCTGACCCAGGGCAAGGCACTCGGCCGCCAGGTCGTAGGAGTGACGCGAGAGTATGTCCAGGAAGCCGACGAACCGCTGGAATTGCTCGAAGGTGAGCTCGTCCAGCAGGTCCGGGCTGGTCTCGAAGAACTTGTTGGCGAGAGTGCTCGACTTCCAGGTCCCCTTGTAGAGGCCCCTTCCGAGCCCGGTCCAGGCCTCGATGTGCCTGGACCTTAAGATGGCCATCGTACGCGGTCCGGCCGCAAAGTAGGACGAGCCCAGGGTGGGTGAGTCGACCGAGAGCGACAGGCCGCATTCCACCCACTTCATGAAGTAGTTGGGTGTCATCGAGGCGATTACGCCAGGACTTGCGCGGAAGAACTGGGCCGCAGCGTCCCAGGAATGAGCGCTCTGGCCGGCGATCTGTATGCCGGCCTCGAACCAACGTCCGATCTGCTCCGGGCTCAGCTCGGCGTCCATCAGCGGCCGGGCACGCTCGTACTCGGCACACAGCCCGTCGGGGAACTCGGCCAGCGCGGCCAGGGCCTGCTCTCGGGCGATCACAAACCGGTCCTATGCATGGGCTGGTCTCGCGGTCGTGGCATCATCGGAGACGACCGGCACGATCGCCTGCCCCGCCCCGCCGGTCGAAAGGACCTCGAGCAGGCGGTCCAGGATTCGCGCCGTGGCTCCGAATATCAGGTCGCCATCGTAGGCAAAGGAGGGAAGTGTCACCAGGTCTCCGTCCACAACCCTGACATCATCCCTGACGGTCCGGCGGTCCAGGAGAGCACTGAGGGGCACTTCAAGCAACCTGTCGACCTCGGCGCTGTTCACCTTGAACTCGTAGGGATGATCGATGGCTCCCACAAAGCAGCTTATTACGTAGTCGGTTATGGTGGTGAATCGCCCCAGTTCACCGAGAACCTCGACGTCCTCGGGGTTTACGCCGACCTCCTCGCTTGTTTCGCGTAGCGCGGTTTGCATCAGGGATCGATCGCCGACCTCGCACCGTCCTCCCGGAAAGGATATCTCCCCGGGGTGCCTGTCCAGCGCCTCGCTGCGCTTGCTGAGCAGGACCACGCTCTCGTCACCCCGTCCATACACGAGCGCCACGACGCCGGCGGGCTGGAGTCCCGCGTCCTCGACGACGGGCCTCTGGTGTTCGGCCAGCGCGCGCCGCACCACCAGTCTGGCGGAACTGTCCATTACCCTGACGGCGAGGCCATTACTCGAAAATGGAGGCGATGACCTCCTCAATGCTGCGTTGCACCGAGTGGTCGTCGGTCACCGCCCAGTTGACCGCCACCTGGCAGGCCCGCCGGGGCTGGATTCCGGCCGATATCAGCTTACCTGCGTAGATCAGCAGTCTGGTGCTCGCGCCCTCGGCCAAACCGTGCTCCCTCAGGTTGCGCACCTTCTCACCGAGCTTGGCCAGCTGCAGGGCGGTGTCGGCGTCTACTCCGGACTCGTGCTCGACGATCTGGGCCTCGATCTCGCGGGGAGGCGAGTTGAACTCGATGGCCACGAATCGCTGGCGCGTGCTGTGCTTTAGGTCCTTTAGGGCGCTCTGGTAGCCGGGGTTGTACGAGAGTACCAGCAGGAAACCGTCGGCGGCCTCAAGAAGCTCCCCGCGCTTCTCGACGGGCAGCAGCCTCCTGTGGTCCGTCAGGGGGTGAATAAGCACGGTCGTGTCCTTGCGCGCCTCGACGATCTCGTCCAGATAGCAGATTCCCCCGACCTTGACCGCCCTGGTCAGAGGCCCATCTATCCACACCGTGCTGTCACCCTCAAGCAGATACCGGCCGACGAGATCGCTGGCGGTCAGGTCCTCGTGGCAGGCTATCGTGACTAGCGGCAGGTTCGTGCCATTTCGCGCCGCCTTCGCATCGTCCTTGGAGCCCTGCCGGACCTTCGTCAGTGGTCTCCCCAGACGATAGGACATGTACTCGACAAACCTTGTCTTGCCGACGCCGGTAGGCCCCTTGAAGAGTACGGGTATGCGCTCTGCGTAGGCCGCCTCGAAGAGCTCGACCTCGTCGCCGATCGGGACGTAGTAGGGCTCATCCTCAAGGTGGTACTCCTCGATTATGTAGCTTCGGTATAGGGTCTTTGTCGACTTCTCGGTGGTGGTCATCTGTCGCTAGTTCGCTCCCGCGCCGACTCAATCCGCGTCTTGTAAACCCGCTCCACTCGTCTCCTCAGCCGATCCAAGGAGCCGTCGTTAAGTATTGTCACGTCGACCGCCCTGCGGCGGTCCTCCTGCGTCATCTGCGCCCCTGCCCGCACCGCTATCGCCCGTTCGTCTCCACCGAATCGAGGCCCTAGCCGGGACACCACGGCCTCCCAGGGAGACTCGACCGCCCAGACCTCGTCAACCATGTCCTCCCATCCGGCCTCAATCAGGACCGCGGCCTCGAGGACGACCACCTCCGCCCCGGCCCCCCGCAGGGCACTGAGCCTTTCGCGGACGGCCCTGCGGATTCTGGGGTGCACCACGGAATTCAGCCCGGCCAGCGCCTGAGGGTCTCCGAAGACGAGCTTTCCCAGAGCGGCCCGGTCGATCTCGCCATCGGCTCCGACGACGCCAGGCCCAAACCTGTCTATTACGGCGCTGTGTCCCTCGGTACCCTTCCTGTAGACCTCGTGGCCGACGACATCCGCATCTATCACCGAGGCGCCAAGCCCTGCTAGAACGCTTGTCACCTCGGACTTGCCCGTGCCTATGCCGCCGGTGAGTCCTATAACAATCATGGGTGCCGACAGCCGGATTGCAATTCTAGCAACTGCCGTTCTGAGGGGTCAATTTGGGCGGGCCGACGACGAGCGGGGAGGCGGCGCTCTGAATCGACGTGTGCCGGGCGACCTCGGCCAAAGGCGCCCACCTGTGATTGCTCTATAATCCACTGGCACCGGCGAGCCGGTCTACATCCACATCGGAGGCTGTGCACGGAGTGAGTTCCAATCTGCGAGGCCTGCCGAGCGTCGACAGGGTGCTGATGGACGAGCGGGTGCGGTCCCTCGCCGACGACTTGTCCCACGATGCCGTCGTCGCTCTGGTACGCGACTGCCTTGGGCGTGCCCGGGCCACGGTCGCCCGCGGCGCTCCCGCCCCAGGCGCCCACGCAGTGGCGGATGAGGTCCTTGCCGCCGCGGCCGCCTGGCGCTCGTGGCCGACGAGGGTCATCAACGCCACGGGAGTCGTGCTGCACACCAACCTCGGTCGCGCCCCGCTAAGCCAGGCCGCCTCGGAGGCGGCCATCAGTGCCGCCGCCAGCTTCACCGACCTTGAGTACGAGCTGGGAACCGGCAAGAGGGGCTCTCGCCAGGCCGTGATCGAGGACCTAGTGCGACGGGTCACGGGGGCCCGGGCCGCCCTGATCGTAAACAACAACGCATCGGCCTTGCTCCTCGGCCTGATGGCCATTGCCCCGGGCAAGGAGGTCATCGTCTCGCGGGGAGAAGCGGTCGAGATCGGAGGGGGATTTCGCATACCCGACGTCCTTAGCAGCAGTGGAGCCAGGCTGGTAGAGGTCGGGACCACGAATCGAACCTACGTCGGGGACTATGAGTCTGCGATCTCGAGCGAAACGGGGGCCATCCTCGCGGTCCATGCGAGCAACTTTCGCACGGTGGGCTTCACCCACGCCCCGTCGCTGGCCGAGATCGTGGAACTGGGACGGCGGCACGGCCTGCCGGTGCTCCACGATCTGGGCAGCGGCTGCCTGCTCGAAACGTCCGAATACGGCCTCGCCCACGAGCCCATGCCCCAGGAGAGCCTCGCCGCCGGCGTCGATCTCTCCTTCTTCTCCGGAGACAAGCTGCTGGGAGGACCCCAGAGCGGCCTGATAGCCGGCAGGCAACAAGCGGTAGAGCGGCTGGCCAGACACCCGGTGGCCCGGGCCGTCAGGGCAGACAAGATGAGCCTTGCGGCTCTGGCCGCCACACTTCTTCACTACCTGCGCGGGGAGGCGCCCGAGAAAATACCCGTCTGGCAGATGATCTCCGCCTCGCCGGACGAGATCGCAAGTCGTGCGAGGCGATGGCAGGACGCCGCCTCCGGCATCGCCGATGTCGTCGAGAGCAGGTCCACCATAGGGGGCGGCAGCCTGCCCGGCGAGACGCTCCCGTCCTGGTCGCTTTCGATCGATCCCGGCGACGACGGCCCGGCCGCCCTTGCCTCCCGCCTGCGTGACATGCCCTTGCCGATCGTGGGCCGCATAGAGGACGGCCGCGTGCTCCTCGATCCCCGCACCGTGCTGCCCGGGCAGGACGCGGGGCTCGTCTCGGGACTGAGGTCGCTCGTTGACGGCACGTGACCGGCGGCCTCCCCAGATGGACCTTTTCGAACATCAGGGCGACAGGGCGCTAGAGAGCACGGCCCCGCTCGCGGCGAGGATGCGGCCCAGGTCGTTCGAGGAGTTCTTCGGCCAGGAGCACCTGGTCGGGCCCGGGCACGTGCTCCGAAGCTGCATCGAGTCGGACCAGGTGCCGTCCATGATCCTGTGGGGTCCTCCAGGCTCCGGAAAGACCACTCTTGCCCTGCTCATCGCAGGGTTGACCGAGGCATACTTTGAACCGATAAGCGCGGTGGGTGCGGGCGTGGCGGACCTGCGCAGGGTAATCGCCGAGGCGCGGGGAAGACTCGGAATGGAGCAGAGACCCACGCTGCTGTTCGTCGACGAGATCCACCGCTTCAACAAGTCCCAGCAGGACGTTGTGCTGCCGCACGTCGAATCTGGCGTGGTCACGCTCATCGGCGCCACGACCGAGAATCCTTCCTTCGAAGTGATCGGCCCGCTGCTTTCCCGAACGCGCGTCTTCACGCTTAGGCCCCTGACCGACGAGCAGATCGGAACCATTCTCGCCAGGGCCGCAGCAGACCCGGAGCGTGGGATCGGGGGCCTTGCGCCACGCTTTGATGGAGAGGCCAAACGGGCCCTTGTGGCCTTTTCGGGCGGGGATGCGCGGGTGGCCCTTAACGCCCTCGAACTGTCGGTCGCCTCGGCCCCCGTGTGCGAGGATGGGGTCCGGCACGTAACCCTCAAGATCGTCGAGGAGACGATGCAGCGACGGTCGCCGCGCTATGACAAGGCGGGCGACCAGCACTACGACACGATCTCGGCGTTCATAAAGTCTGTAAGGGGCTCGGACCCGGACGCGGCAGTCTACTGGCTGGCAAGGATGATAGATGCGGGCGAGGACCCGATGTTCATCGCGAGGCGAATCGTCATCCTGGCTGCCGAAGATATCGGTCTTGCCGACCCGCAGGCGCTGTCCGTAGCGGTGGCGGCGCAGCAGGCGGTCCACTTCGTTGGCATGCCCGAGGGCAGAATCCCGCTCTCCGAAGCGACCGTCTACCTGGCCACCGCACCCAAGTCCAACTCCGCCTACATGGCGATCGACGAGGCGCTGAAAGATGCGGGCAAGACACCCAACGAGCCGGTCCCCCTGCACCTGCGCAACCCAGTCAGCAGCCTGATGGAGACCGAGGGGTATGGCGAGGGTTACAGGTATTCGCACGACTATGAGGACCACTTCAGCCCGATGGAAAACCTGCCCCCCAAGTTGAGGGGACGCCGCTACTACCATCCCTCCGAACAGGGGGCCGAGAAAGAGGCCGGACGGCGCCACAGGTCCCGCTGGGACCGGCCGGGAGACGGCGAACCTAGCGGTTGACCACCCCGGACATGAAGCGCTCCATCCACTCGAGGAGCTGTTCGGCGCGCTCGCCCGGGAAGGCCCAGAAGACGTTGCTTACGCCCGCCTCCCCAAAGCGCATGATATCGTCCGCTATCTGCCCATCGGTGCCGGTGAATGCCCTTCGGACACCGCCGGCGACCATTTCAGCCTCACGCCGGTCGTAAACACCCGCGTGGTAGGTGATCTCAATGTCGGAAGGATCCCTGCCGACCTCTAGCGCCAGGGCATGGAGTCGGCCAAGGGACGCCCTGAAGGCCTCCAGGGTGTTCATCGGGAATGCGGTGCGGTAACTGATCGGATACCAGCCGTCGCCGTACCTGGCAGCCCGCCTGACCGCGGGGGGACTCTCGCCGCCGATCCATATGGGTGGATGGGGCACCTGCACCGGCTTTGGCTCAAAGGCTATGTCCGAAAAAGACACGTAGTCACCCCGGAACTCGGGGTTGTCGGCCCGCCACAGTTCCCTGAAGACGGCCAGATACTCGTCGGTCACCCGTCCCCGCTCAGCGAACGGCGGCGTTCCGAGGGCCTCGAACTCCTCCTTCATCCACCCGACGCCTACGCCGACCGTCAGGCGGCCGCCGGACAGTACATCGATGGTCGAAAGCACCTTTGCGGTGTGCACGGCGGCCCTGTAGGGCACCACCATTACCGAGGAGACCAGGCGAACCCTGGAGGTGACGCCGGCCAAGAAGCTGAGGGTCGTCAGAAGCTCCAGGAAGCTGTCGCCAAACGGGGCCGAGCCGTCGGGCGTGTACGGATACGCCGAGGCGATCGAGGTGGGCACAACTATGTGATCGGAGGTATAGGCGTGGGTAAATCCCAGCTCTTCACCACCCCGGGCTATGACGCCGATCGAGTCGGGATCGGCCATCGGGCCGGTGACGGGGACATCGAATCCGAAATTCACTCCATCTGTCCTTCCCTCTTGGCCCTCTTGGCTCCCTAAGTTCCCGTTCCCTTCACCCTGCTCCGATCCAGAAGGTGCCGGTCTGTCACTACTGGCGAAGGGTCAGAATGCGGCGAACTCCCTGAATGTGTCGCCGATTACGTCCAGCGCGTAGTCGATGTCGTCGGAGGTTATGCCGTAGTGGGTGACGAATCGCCAGCCCGCCGGCAGCGACAGCGCACGCACGCCCCTCTCATCCAGCTTGTTCAGGATCTCGGTCGGGTTCTTGGCGGAAACGTGACAGAACACGAGGTTGGTGGGGTTGGCGTCAGGGTCACACTCGACGCCGTCTATCCCGCTGAGGCCCACGGCCAGCTTGCGCGCGTTGGCGTGGTCTTCGGCCATCCTTTCCACCATCGAATCAAGGGCAACCACCCCGGCAGCGGCGATCACTCCGACCTGTCTCATGCCGCCGCCAAGGGCCTTTCGCCACCTGCGCACCTTCTCGATGTCCTCATGGCCGCCGACGACCACGGAACCTATCGGGCACGACAAACCCTTTGACAGGCAGAAGGATGTCGTGTCGGCATCCCTGACCAGCTCGGCGACCGGCGTCTCCAGGGCGACGGCCGCGTTGAAGATGCGCGCACCGTCGACGTGGAACTTTATGCCGTGCTCCTTTGCGACCGCCGCAACGCTGCCGACCTCCTCGGGTGTGAGCGCTGTGCCGCCGGCCTGGTTGTGGGTGTTCTCCATGCCGATGAGCCTGGTCGGAGGGTAGTGGATGTTATCGGGCCTGATCTTCGCCCTCACCTCGTCGGGGTCGATCATCCCCCGCTCGTCGTTTCGCACGGTCTGAACGGCGATCCCGCCGAGGGCGGAGTGAGCGCCGGCCTCGGCGTTGAACATGTGGGACTTATCGCCCACTATCATCTCGTCGCCGCGGGTGCAGTGGGCCATCCCCGCCGCGACGTTACCCATGGTCCCGCTGGCCACGAAGGTTGCGTCCTCTTTGCCAAACATCTCGGCGGCCATGGCCTCAAGCCGGTTGACGGTGGGGTCCTCTCCGAACACGTCGTCGCCCAGCTCAGCTTCGAACATGGCGCGCCTCATTTCAGGGCTCGGATGCGTGACGGTATCGCTGCGAAGGTCGACGACTCTGGCGCCGTCGCCCGGACCTTCGTTGGCCTGTCCGGTGCTCGAGGAGTATCCGCCGCGCATGCCGTTCCCCTCCTGTATAGTGGGATAGATCGGAAGTCGGCCCATTCTAGCAACCCCCCCAATCAAATGCTATAGTGGCCGTTGCCATGCGGCAGACGGCCATCCAGTTCTACAGCAAAGGGATGGCGGTCGAGGGCGTGCTTTCGATGCCCGAACGGGGAACATCGGACCCCGGAATCGTCGTGGCGTGCCACCCGCACCCCGTGCTGGGCGGAGACATGGACAACCGGGTCGTGGTTGCCGTGTGTCGAGCCGTCGACGAGTACGGCCTTGCCTCACTGAGATTCAACTTCCGGGGAGTCAAGGGATCGGAGGGCAGGTTCAGCAATGGCCCGGGAGAGCGTGACGACCTGGTGGCGGCCGTTAGCGCCATGAGACGCTGGCCGGGAGTGAACGGCGGACGGGTGGCGGTGGCGGGCTATTCCTTCGGGGCAGGGGTCGCGCTCGCCGAGATGGGCCGACTCAAGGCGGTCAAGGCCTTCGCGGCGATAGCTCCGCCCGTTTCCTCCGTGCGCTCGCTCGCGGGCTCGAAGATGAAGAGGGCCGCCATGTTCGTCGTCGGCTCAAGCGATCGCATCGCCCCCCCCCTGGAGCTGCAGCGACAACTCGACTGCGTAGGGGGACCGGTGAGCTTCGCGGAGTTGCCGGGTGCCGATCACTCCCTCACCGGCCGGGAAGGTGAGGCTGCCGGCCTGGTGGCGAAATTTCTGGCCGACACGCTCGCTTAGGACCGCGGATGTGATCGCAAACTTCAGGAGGGAGATTTGAGCGCCGAGACCAGGACCGAGAGAGATTCGATGGGTACCTTTGAGGTACCGGCCAACGCCTACTACGGCGCCAACACCATGAGGGCGGTGGTCAACTTCCCCATCAGCGACCTGCGCTTTCCGCGATCGTTCATACGCGCAATCGGAGAGATCAAGAAGGCGGCAGCCCAGGTCAACTCTGAATTGGGCCTGCTCGATCCTGCCTTGGCCGAGGCGATCATCGCGGCCGCGGACGACGTCATATCCGGCGATCTGGACGACCAATTCGTGGTCGACATCTTTCAGACGGGCTCGGGCACATCGACCAACATGAACGCGAACGAGGTCATCTCCAACCGGGCGATCGAGCGTCTCGGGGGAGATCTCGGCTCCCGTGACCCGGTCCATCCAAATGATCACGTGAACCTGGGTCAATCCTCCAACGACGTCATCCCCACGGCGATCCACGCCGCGGCCCTCAAGGCGGTTGTGGACGACCTGATACCGGCGCTCGAGCACCTTCAGTCCGCCCTGCACGGTAAGTCGCTCCAATTCATGGACGTTGTCAAGACCGGCCGGACACACCTGCAGGATGCCACCCCCGTCCGACTTGGACAGGAATTTCTGGGCCATGCCGGAATGGTCGAGCGCGGCGTCCGTCGGGTTGGGGCGGCCAAGGTGGGCCTGAGGGAGGTCGCGTTGGGCGGCACCGCCGTGGGCACCGGGGTCAATACACATCCCGAATTCGCCCGGAGGGTCTGTGCCCGACTATCGCAGTCGATGGGCATCGAGGTTGTCGAGTCCGACAATCACTTCCAGGCCCAGAGCACTCTCGACGGCGTGGTCGAGATTAGCGGGACCCTAAGGTCCGTTGCCGTGAGCCTAACGAAGATCGCCAACGATGTGCGCTGGCTGGGCTCGGGTCCCCGGGCAGGTATCGGAGAGATCGAGCTGCCTGAGGTGCAGCCCGGAAGCTCGATCATGCCGGGAAAGGTGAACCCCGTGATCGCCGAATCCGTCTGCATGGCGGCCGCGCAGGTGATGGGCAACGACGCCACGGTGATGATCGCCGGGCAGTCGGGCAACTTCCAGCTCAATGTCATGATGCCTGTGGCCGCCCACAACCTCCTTCAGTCCATCGAGCTCCTGGCCGCTTCGGCGCGCAACTTCAGCACCCAGTGCGTGGAGGGTTTGAGCGCCACGAGGAAGGGACCGGACATGGTCGAGCGTGGACTGGCCATCGTGACCACGTTGGTCCCCGTCATCGGCTATGACGCGGCGGCGGCGATCGCAAAGGAGGCACAAAGGACCGGGAGGACGGTGCGAGAGGTTGCGAGGGAGCAGACTGAACTGGCGGAGGCCGACCTGGACAGGATTCTGGATCCGTCGCGCATGACCGAGCCCACTTCCGGCTAGCCGATCCGCTAAAGGGGCGGGAACGAACTACGGGCGACCCATTCGTGAAAGGACGAACCGCCTTTCTTCGTCCACGGTTGTGACCTCTCCATCCAGCCGGGCGTACAGGAGTTCCCTTAACAATCGTCCGACGGTGGGTCCCTCAGGCACGCCCATCTCCAGAAGATCTTCTCCCGTCAGCGCCGGAGCCGTGTCCGCCAGAGCCTCCAGATAGGTCGTCATGGCCGCCATGTGCATTTCATCCGTCGTAACGGCAGCACATGCCCGGATCGAGGCTTTGGACCTGCGGGAAAGGAGCGCGTATATCTCGCTGGGCCTGACAGGAGCCGTTTCGGGCGGCCAATCCATATCGTTGATCGCCTCCACGTCCAGGACGACCCCGGTTGCACGAGAGCCCAGGTTCAGCCTCTTTGCCAGTGCCTGAGCCCGCCCCGGCGGCACCGAGCAGGCGAGAAGTCCGATCCATTCGTCCCATCCCCAGTCACCCCCAAGGAAGCGGGCCGAAGCGAAGATGCCGGGGTCGGCCCCCATATCGGGAAACGCCGCCTCCAACACGCCCAGACGACCTGCGAGTTCCAGCACGCGGCCGGCCTCCGCCTCGTCGAATATGCGCTCGAGCTCATGTCGGACCCTGTCGCCGGAAAGCCTGTCAATGTATGCCAGCGCGTCCTTCATCAGGTTCGCCGTTGTCTCCTCGATCTCGAATCCCAGCCGAGTCGCATATCGAACGGCGCGGAAAATGCGAGTGGGATCGTCGATGAAACTCCCGGGATGAAGGACCCGCACGAGCCCGCGCTCGATGTCGCCCTTGCCGCAGAACGGGTCGATCAGGTCACCCCAGGACAGCTCAGATCCCGCAGGCGGCGTCATGACCATGCACATTGCCCCGATCGAAAAGTCCCGTCTCGCCAGGTCCCGATCGAGCGTTCCGGCCCTTACCTGCGGCAGTGCGCCGGGCTCGCTGTAGGTCTCCGATCGGGAGGCGACCAGATCGATCTCCATCGCCGACCCGCGGCCCGCACCGGAGGCGGGCACAAGCAGCTTGAAGGTGCCGAACAAGGAGCTCGCGACGAACCGACCGCCGAGCTCCCGAGCCAGCTCGGCGGCAAAGTGTCCGTCAACCCGTGGTCCAGCCATGTCCAGATCGGGATCGGGGCTGAGTCGAGTCATCAACAGATCCCGCACGGCCCCGCCGACCAAGTACAGATCCACCCCCCTGCGGGACGCTATGTCCGCACAAGTTCGAAGGACCCGCATCCGGTCTCGATGCAGCAGGGACTCAAGTCCGGGCGCCAGACTCGTCATGGCAGGGGCGCTATTCGGGGCCGGAAAACAACGAGATCGCCGAGCCTGTGAAACGGCTGGACCCTAGGTCGAAGAGGCCGCCTCGACCCTGTCCAGGTATCCCTGCGCACCGGCCATCAGCCAGGGCGTCCACGAGACGCTGAGGAATCTGGCGCCCAACCCTATGTAGTGATCCACCGTCGAGTCGCTCACCAGTGTCCCGGCGACCCGGCCCGCCTCGCTGATCTGCTTGAGTGAGTGCTCCACGGCGGCCACGACCTCGGGATGATCGTACTCTCCTGCGTATCCCATACTCTGGGCCAGGTCCCCGGGAGCCACGAAGAACACGTCGATATGATCGACCTCGAGGATCTCCGGCAGGTTTCGCACCGCGACTATGTCCTCGACGAGTACCACGACCATCGTCTCTTCATTGGCCTTCTTCACGTAGTCGGCAACGCCTATGCCCTGGCGACTGGTGAACATGCCGCGGTGTCCGATGGGACCGAACTTGGAAGCATCGACCACCGCCCTAGCCTCCTCGGCGGTGTTGACGTGAGGGACCGCCACTCCCATCGCCCCCGAGTCGAATGTCCTGTAGATGACTCCCGGGTTTATCTGATTCACCCGCACTATCGAGGTCCTACCCCAGAGATCGCACGCGCGTGTCAGGTCGGGTATGTCGGCAAAGTCGACCGGCCCATGCTCGGCCTCGAGCCAGATGGCATCGAACTCCAGCTGGCAGAGGTGTTCGATCAGATCGGCATTGATCGGGCCAAGGGCCACCGAGACGATTCCGCCCTGCTCCAGCTTTCGCTTTGCCCGATTGGGCCTAAGTTCCGCCACTTTGATCAGCCTCTCTGCCCGCAATATCGCCCCAGCCGGCGCCGGGGCACCTGGGCGGCGCAATTATACTCAACGCATGACCCACCCGCGAGCCGATGTGAACTACTGCCAAACGTGTGGCGCGGAGCTATCGAGAAAGCTTGTCGAGGGCATCGAACGACCCTTCTGCGAGCCGTGCGGGCGCACATACTTTCTGGATCCAAAGGTCGCAGCGGTGGTCGTCACCTCCGAGAAAGACATGGTGCTGATGGTCCGCCGAGGCGTCCAGCCGGCGCTCGGTGAATGGAGCTTTCCGTCCGGCTATGTGGACCGCGGCGAGGCGGTTGAGGACGCGGCCAGGAGGGAGGTTCTTGAGGAGACGGGTCTGGAGGTCCGCCTGACCAGACTGGTCGGAGTCTACTCCCGCGCGGGGAGCCCGATCATCCTGGTCGTCTTCGACGGGGTCATCACAGGGGGTGTGCCAAGGCCCGGGCACGACGTCCAGGAGGTGCGTCGATTCCACAAGTACGGCCTTCCAGGGCTGCCCTTCCCGCACGACCTCAGCATACTGGCCGACTGGAGCGCCGGGCTGGGACGCGACCTCTAACCCATCCTCTTTCGAAAGAGTCGGACCAGGCACATGAAAAGTAATGATATATAGTATCGTTTAATCCTTCCGCATTTTGCATATCTCCTGTGGATGGATAGAAGCGAGACTCTCGGCTCCGGAGGGGAGCCGAACTGCTACGCCGCCATCGAGACAACTTAGCGGAGGAGGTGATCCCAAATAACTGGGAGACGGGAGTTGGCTGTATTCCTGGTGCCCGCAGCTATCCTCGTCCTCGTAGTAGTCGGCGGCTTTGCTTTGCGGTCGTCCGATCGGGCGAAGCGGCCTAAGCCAGGGCAGGTTTGACAGCTGCGGCGGCTCTGGAATCACCGGCCGGCGAATACATGGGAACCGTCACTTTCCGGCAGGAGGCCTCTGGAGTCTTGGTCATGGTCGACGTGGAGGGACTGGCTCCGGGCGGCCACGCCTTCGTAATCCATGAGACCGGCTCGTACACGCCTCACTTCACTGCCGCCGGCGACCACTTCACCCCCGCTGATACAGAGCATGGCTTTGTCCATTCGAGCTGGACGGGCGGCGAATCGGATCGAGGACACGGCGGCGACCTGCCCAACATATACGCCGCCTCTGACGGTTCAGCAGGCGCCGACTTCTTTATCTTTGGTATCACTTAGGAGATGGGCCCGCGCCATTCCTTATTCGACGCCGACGGGTCGGCCATCATCGTGCATGAGAAACCGGATGCGTATGGAGAAGAGGAGTCGGATACCGGTAGCCGCGTGGCCTGCGGAGTCTCAGGGGCATATAGGAGTCCTCACGGCGTCGGACCGAGTGGAGGACGAGCAACAACGGGCATTTGCGGGCCACCGGTCACCCATCGCTGAGCACGCGGGGCGGCGGCGACTGGGGTGCGTACAGTCGTGCCCAGTCACCGTCGCACCTCAGAGGAAGCCGGAACCCGACCAGGCCGACACCCGGACCGGCATCAGCCGAATCACCAGGGCATCATCCCCAAGTAAAGTCCGGTACTGCTCGTACTTGGCCCGGAGAGCACGCACGGCCCGCCTACGCTCCTCCCCATTCTCCACGACCGAGGCAGTCGCCCGCACCAGCACATAGGACAGGTTGTCCCACTCCTCCTCGTAATGATCGATCAGCAGGGCAACTCTCGGGTTCTGCGATATGTTCCTCACGCGGCGGAGCCTGGAGGGGGGCGAAGCCTTGGGCTTAAGGTCGATCGCGGTATGAAAGATGCCTTGCTCGTAGGCGAAGCAGATCGGCACTATGTGCGGGCGCCCTCGCTCGTCGGCGGTGGCCAGCCGTGCCACCCTGGCACATCTGACGTAGCGTTCCTGCTCGACGGTCAGAATCATCTCGGCTCACCGTCAGGGGGTCTCGGCCGGACGATCACGTCGGCAGCAATCATCGCAGCCATGGCCGTCTCGGAGGTCCGGTCCCGAACAGGCTGGATGCTCGTATCCAAGATGCGACCATCGAGCTCCATTGACCCGTCCCGAAAGCTTGGGGAAGCGGTGCCGCGATGGACGCCGCCGGGCTGGGCAGTTTGCGCTAAACCGGCTGCCAGATGCGCCGGCCGTCCGAGCGCGCGAATGAGCCGTACCCGGGGGCCGGGAAGTGACCAGATTGCACGAGCACGGCTCCCTCCTCCAGTTCGTCGAGCACCTTGTGCCGGGTCGTGCGCGCCAGATCGGGGTCGACGTCAAAGGCGGGACTCCAGTTCGTGTAATGCGCCTGCGCGGGGCTGTGAGCCACGTCTCCAAGCACAAAGCCACGCTGACCCTTTGAGGAGATCGAGACGGAGATGTGGCCCGGCGTGTGACCGGGCGTGGGGACGGTCTTCAGCTCCGGGGTCACGTCGTACTCTCCATCGATCAGGTCGAGAACCCGCGCCTCGTCGAGCGGAACGACGCTCTCGGTGATGTGGGGGGCATTCTCCATCACACCGGGGTTCGTCCAGTACTCCCAGTCACTCTTGGGGACCAGGTATCGAGCATTGGGAAACGTGGGGCTTCCGTCAGTGAGATTCCAGCCCACGTGATCAGGGTGAAGGTGGGTAGTGACGACCAGATCGACGGCACCGCGATCGATGCCCTTCGCCGCCATGTCGCCGAGCAGGGCCCCGTCCGGGCCGTTCATTCCCGTGTCGATGACCACCAGCCTGCCCGACGAGCGAAGCGCCACCGAACCGAAGCGAGGGTGGATAAGGTCACCGTCCAGCAGCTCCGGGTACTCCGACCTCCAGATGTCGATGGCGCTAGCAGGAAAGACGTCGGTGGCCACACCTTCCCCCTGACCGTCGGTCAGCGAGACCATCTCCACGTCTCCCACTTTGGCCCGGTAATCGCCCATTTGACCCCTCCGATAGGGCGTCCATTCTATACTGGTCTCGGATGTCCGTCGACGCGGACGGCGAACCCTAACACAGGAGCAACGAGACTCGCATGCATCCCTCTGGAGACGGCGCTGTCCGGCTCACAAGCCTGGCCTCATGCGCTGGTTGAGCGTCCAAGTTCAGTCCTGAAGACCTGGCGCAGGTGCTGCGCCAGCTGCCACCGATAAGCGATCCCGACCTGCTTGTAGGCTTGTCGACGAGCGATGACGCCGCCGTATATCGCCTGCGGCCCGACCTGGCTCTGGTCCAGACCATCGACTTCTTCCCGCCCATAGTCGACGACCCGTTCTCTTTTGGGGAGATAGCGGTGGCCAACGCGCTCAGCGACGTGTACGCGATGGGAGGCACCCCCCTCCTCGGGCTTAACGTAGTCGCCTTCCCGGCCGACCATCCGCTGGGCGTTCTGTCCGAAATACTGAGGGGAGGCGCTTCAAAGGCCGGAGAGGCCGGTGTGCTGATCGTGGGCGGACACACTGTGGACGATAGGGAACCCAAGTATGGCCTGGCGGTGACGGGCACGGTGACGCCGGGTCGACAGATCACCAATGCCGGGGCCCGATCGGGCGATGTCCTTGTTCTGACCAAGCCGATCGGCACCGGGGTCATCACGACGGCCGGCAAGGCTGACGCAGTGGACGAGTCGGTACTCTCCGGTGCCGTGGACACGATGAGAGCGCTGAACGACGGCGCTTCTCGGGCGATGGTCGCCTCGCGCGCCAATGCGTGCTCTGACGTGACCGGCTTTGGCCTCGTTGGACACCTGCGGGAGGTTGCGCAGGCCAGCGGCCTTACGGGGCGCATCGAATCGGGCACCGTACCCCTGCTGGCCGGGGCCAGGGAGCTCGCTGAAGCCGGGTACGCGCCTGGCGGCTCACGCCGCAACCTGGAGTCGGTCGACGCCTCGACGGCCTGGTCCGACGCTGTCGACCCAACGACGAGGCAGTTGCTCGCCGACGCCCAGACATCCGGAGGGCTGCTAATTGCGATCGCGCCGGCGGACCTGGAGGAGCTGGCGGACAGCCTCGAGAGAGAGGGCGTGGTCGAATGGGCGGCGATAGGTGAGTTGGTCGACCACGACGATGAGGGCCCGTGGGTGATCGTGGAGTGACTCCCTCTCCGGCCTCGAAAAAAGCCCTGGGAACCGCCACCTCACGAGAGCGCAAAGTACGTCGCCCGGCCCGGGATCAAATGGTCGACTGGCTAGCCTTGGCGGAGGATCAGCCCCCGTGCTCGTTCGAGACCGAATAGAGGGGCTGATCACCGCGGCCCTCCAGCAGGCACAGGCGGATGGCGACCTGCCCGCCCAGCCCACGGCCGATCCGGCAGCGGTGGTTGTCGAGCGGCCCCAGAAGCCAGAGCACGGCGACTATGCGTCCAATGTTGCCCTGCGCATGGCAAAGCGGCTGGGCGTGCCGCCCATGGCGATCGCATCGGCAATAGCTTCCCGAGTCAAGGAGCCCGGCCTGATCGCCTCGGCCACGGTGGCCAGGCCCGGCTTTGTCAACCTGGCCCTTGAACCGACCTGGCTGACCTCCCAGGTAGATCAGATACGAGCCGCCGGTGACTCCTTCGGACGGGTCCACACTGGCGGGGGCCGACGCGTGCAGGTCGAGTTCGTGAGCGTCAACCCCACCGGACCTCTTCACATCGGCCACGCCCGGGGCGCCGTCATCGGGAGCGGGCTGGCGGCCATACTCGAGGCTGCCGGCTACCATGTCGACCGCGAATACTACGTCAACGACGCGGGAAGCCAGATGGACCTTTTCGCCCGGAGCATCTACTCGCGGTACATGCAGGGACTCGGCAGGGACGTGCCCGTACCCGCGGATGGATACAGGGGCGAGTACGTCGACGATGTGGCCAAGGAGGTCGCCACCGAGCACGGCGACCGCTTTGGTGACATGGAGGCCGAGCTGGCCATAGCCCGGATGCGCCAACTCGGCCTGGAGAAGATGCTGAGGGCCATCCGGGACGACCTCGACTCAGTGCGCGTCTCGATGGACGTGTGGTTTAGCGAGACGTCCCTGTACGACGACGGCAGCTACGAGACGGTAAGGAAGATGCTCAAGGACAGGGGCCTTCTGTCGAGACGGGACGGCGCTCTGTGGTTCACATCCACCGCTCTCGGTGAGGACAAGGACAACGTGGTCGAGAGGTCCAGCGGCGAACCCACCTACTTCGCCTCGGACATCGCCTACCACTACGACAAGTTCGTGCGGCGGGGCTTTGACTCTGTGGTGGACGTTTGGGGCGCCGACCATCAGGGCCACATACCGCGCATGAAGGCTGTGGTCTCTGCACTGGGCATCGATCCTGCTCGCCTCGAGTTCATGATCGCCCAGATGGTCAAGCTCAAGAGAGGCACCGAAGCGGTCAAAGTCTCAAAACGCTCGGGTGAGCTCATAACCCTGCGGGAGTTCGTCGACGAAGTCGGAGCGGACGCCTGCCGGTTCTTCTTTCTGTCGCGTTCCCCGGACAGTCAGATGGAGTTCGACATCGAGCTGGCCAAGCGGGAGTCCTCTGACAACCCGGTCTACTACGTCCAATATGCGCACGCCCGCATCTCCGGCATCCTGCGATTGGCCGGCGAGAGGGGGATCGAATACGCAGACGGGGACATCTCGTTGCTCGGGCACGAATCCGAGCTCGCGCTAATCCGCAAGATTCTGGAGCTACCCGAGCTTGTGGACCTAATGGCAGCGCGGCTGGAGCCGCACCACCTACCCCACTATGCGGGCGAACTGGCAACGGCGTTTCACTGGTTCTACCAGCAGTGCAGAGTGGTCTCCTCCGAGCCCGGGGCCGAAGGGACGACCAAGGCACGCCTCAAACTAGTGGAAGCTTCTCGGATCGCCCTGGCCCGGTGCCTGGTCCTGATGGGCGTCGACGCGCCAGAACGGATGTAACAGGGGCTATCGAGCCCTTGCCCCTCCCCGACCGACGCAGGTCCTGGGTCGGTTATGTTGAGCCCAAGCCCTCGGCCCGGTACATGGCGGTATTGCGGACGTATATGTCTCGGTAGCCGCGGATGCGGGTCACATCGTCGTCCCGGACCTCGCGCCTGATGCGGGCGGGTAGACCCGCGACCACTGAACGCGGTGGTATTTCCATCCCATCGACCACCATTGCGCCGGAAGCCACCAGACTGTCTTCGCCAACAAGCACCCCGTCGTTGACGATGCACCCGTTGCCAAGCAGCACGCGATCTTCTATCACGCGGCCGTGGCAGAGCACCCGGTGGCCGATTACGACATCGTCACCGATCTGAACGTCAGCGTCTCCATGGACCACCGAGTTGTCCTGGATGCAGGTGTTTTTTCCGATCACGACCGTGCCCGAATCGCCCCTTATCACGGTGCCCGGCCATACGCTCGATCCCTCGCCTATCTCCACGTCGCCGACCACGTAGGCGAATTCGCTGACGAAGGCCCCGGGGTGGATCCTGGGCGTCTTTCCATTGATGCTACGAATCATCTCTCGTGTTCCTGTGCTCGCATTGCGATACTCCGGATCTGCCGCGCGGCAGATCCGGCGCCTACGGCCGGACCGCGGTGGCCGCCGTCAGCGGCCTGAATTGAACGTCCGCGGCCGGCCCTTGTCAATGCCCCGCCCACCGGTTCCGCCCTCGGCGGAGCGCCCGCACACATGTCGTCTGCAGCTTGCCGGCTACGCCGCTCGGGAGATGGGCCGTGCTATTCTGAAGTATGGGCCCGTGCCAGGTACGAAGGCGGCCGTGTGCTGCGGGACCTTTGAGTACCGTCGTGATTGCTGCGCCCTCCTATCCAAGGTCGATCCCGGCCCTTCGACTTGCCCTTGTGGCGCTCGTCGTCTTGACGGCTCTCCTCACCGCGCTGACCGCGGCCTGCTCGGACGGGTCACCTGACGCTTCCGGCGCGGAAACTCCGACGGCGGCCCCCGTCGATGCAGACCCCTCACCCGTCGCGACCGAGACGCCCTCAGACTCCGGAGAGGCGGCCGGGGAACGCGCAATCGAAGGCGATGAAGAGACGGCCAGCGTCGTCGAGGAGGACGAGAGGCCGGCTGTGGACGTCCTGTTCGACTACCTGCAGGCCGTCGGCCTGCTCAACGCAGGTATGTACAAGGAGGCTGTGGGACGTTACAACGTCGTTTTGCGCATTCACCCGGACCTGTATCTCGCCTACCGCGGCCGGGCACTTGCCTACTACAACGAGGACCTATTCGACCTCGCGCTCGAGGACTTTGACAGGGCGATCGAGATAAAGCCCGACTACGCCGAGGCGCTGCGCGACCGGGGCGTGATGATGGCCAACGAGGGCCGCCACCGAGAGGCCCGCATCGATCTCGAAAGGGCGGTTGAGATCTATCGAGAAAAGGGTGACCTGGTCGGGATGTCCGAGGCGCTCACACAGCTTCGGCGCCTGCCGGGCGACGGCTGATTTAGGACATCCCCCCCTGGTTGTCAGCATGGGGGCTGGGTAGCGGCCGAGAGAATCCCCTTTGGTGGCTAGGAGTCGCGGCGGCCTATCAGCTCGGCGACGCGCTCGTAGTCCCGGGCCGCCCCCTCCCTGTCGCCCAGAGCCCACCTGGCCATCGCGCGGTGGTTGTATGCGAACCAGTAGCCCGGGTCGATATCGATTGCCCTGGTGAAGTCATCCATGGCGGCCTCGTAATCGTAGGCGTCGCATCGCGTCATCCCGCGGTTGTTGAAGGCCTCGCGGTACCCTGAGGACAGCTCGATGGCCTTGTCAAAGTCGGCAATGGCTTCCTCGGGCCGCTGGAGCCTGCGGTATGCGACACCTCGGTTGTTGTAAGCCATGGCGTCGAGAGGTTCCAGTTCGATCGCAATCGTCAGGTCCCGAACCGCCTCTTCGAAGTTGCCTCCGTCAAGATAGTGACTTCCGCGCATCATGTAGGCCCGTCTGTCCTGCGGATCTCTTTCTATGGCGGCAGTCATCTCCAGAACCACGTTCGATACGTAGTCGCGGTCGCTGATACGGCTCTTGTTGACGTCGTCGATCTCGTTCAAGGTCACTCCTGTAAGATGTTACCCAATCAAGCAAGGGGGCTACTTAATGGTCAACCCTGTCGATCCCAACAGGATTTTGCTGACTGGTGAGAATTCGTTCATACGACTGAAGGATGAGGAGGCCGGCCCCGACACGACGCGCGCCAGCCACTGGCGTATCCTCAGGTCCCCCGGGGGTCCTGGCCATGTCCTGTTCCTGCAGAGCGACCTGACCGACGGCGAGGTACGCATCTACACGGACAACATCGCCATGACCCGCTGGCTGCAGTCGGAGATCGAGTCGATACTCTACCCGTCCTTCGGTGACGAATCGATCCCCGTGGTCGATTCCGAGTTCGGCAAGTCGGGCGATGGGGTCAACTGGTGGACTGAATCGGTGGACTCCCTGGATGAGTCGTTGGCGTTGACCTGGTACGACATCGGCGAACCGTTCATGCTGAGCGTGGCCCCGGGCGGTATGGAAGGTAATCCCCACGGGGTCTACTCGTGCCTCATTCCCTGCGCACGCGCCCAGCTCACGCTCAACGGTGAGGCGGCGGCGGGCAGTCCATTCCCCGAGATGCTGGGCAGTCACCAGACCAGCACGGCCTGCCTCGCCTGGTCCGAGACCTGGACCCACCGGCGCTGATGCACTAGAAGGGGTGGCAGCGTCCCTGCACCCCGCAAGACGCAGGCCGCAGGAGCACGCCCGGCTCCGTCCAAAGGAGGTCGCCCCTCGCCGGGGGAGGCGGCATCGCCGGGCCGGATGCGCCATCGATTACTTTTGGAAGACGGCTATCTCCGCCTTGTAGCCAAGGTCCAGCGGGCCGGCGTCCTCGGAGCTGGGCAGCGGCTCCAGGGAGGCGAGGGCAACGAAGTAGGCCCCTCCGGGCGTTCCAATGGTGGGATCGACCTGGTCGCCCTCAAGGGTAAGGGAGAGTTCGCCGACGTCCTGACCGAACCAGGCGATGTGGACCTTGATGGTCGCCTGGCCGGCGCTCGGACACTCCGCATCGAGCGGACAGCGCGTGTCCTCAACCACTTCAAGGAAAGTGACTGTCAGTCCATTGCCCTTTGACGGGCTCGCCATGCGCTCGCCCACGTCCAGGCGTACAAGGGTGCCCAGGGGTGCGACGGTGACCTCCTCGCCATCCGCCGCGTCCATGACCTCCCCGGAGAATGCGAACTGCGATGCGTCCCTGCCGCTTGTTCGTGAGCCGCCGACGGGAGTTGGCGTAGCCTGCTCTTCGGCGACCGCCTCGGCCGGCTCTACTCCTGCCAGGGTCGATTCGGAGCCGCGGACACCGGTTGCACACGCATCCCCGAACGCAAAGGCCCCGTGGGTAAAGACCTCCGCGTTGATGGTCACGCTATCTGTGCTCTGCCCTCCCACGACCAGGACACTGCCATCGGCCAGGACCGTCGCAGTATGCCTGTAACGAGTCTCCTCCATGGAGCCGGCGTCGTACCAGGTGTCGGTGGCGGGGTCGTAAATCTCCGCGGAGGCCTTGTTCCCCAGGCTACCGATCACCAGAACTCGCCCGTCGGCCAGCACCGTAGCCGTATGCTCCGCCCTGCCCTCGGCCATCTCCCCGGCGGGCGACCATTCCCCGGTCTCCGGGTCATAGATCTCGGCCGTCTGGCGGAGCTGGGAGTCGACGTCCGGGACCGGCTCGCCCTTGCCGCCGACCACGAGTACCCGACCATCGGCCAGGAGCGTCGCAGTGTGCAGGATGCGGGGAAGGCGCATTGATCCGACCTGCGTCCACGTATCCTCCGAGGGGTCGTAGACCTCTGCGGTAGCGAAGAACGGGCCCTCGGGCTTGCCACCTCCCGCCACAAGCACCCTCCCGTCCTTGAGGAGAGTGGCGGTGTGAATCGAGCGGGCCTGACTCATCGGTGCGGCCTCCGTCCACTCGCCGCTAGCCGGATCGAATATCTCCGTGGAACTCTGCTCACGCAGGTTCTTGTTCTTGCCGCCCGTGTACAGGACGCGCCCATCGCTCAGCAGCACCGCCGCACCCCGCTCCCTGCCGATGGACATCTTGCCTGACGCTGACCACTCGCCCGTCCCCAGGTCGCGTACCTCCGTCGCCTTGGGTGGCTCCAGCTGCACGTCCGTTCCACCGGCCGCCAGGATGCTTCCATCGCCGAGCCTGATGAGGGTGAAGAACTCTCGCTCCTGGCCCATGTCCCCTGACGGGCTCCACTGGCCGGTCGCCGGATCGTAGATCTCGGTATGGGGGAACAGCCGCGGCCAGCGGGCTCCTCCCTTACCCCTTCCGCCGACCACCAGCATCCTGCCATCCTCAAGCAGCAGGGCCGAATGCGATGACCGCTCATTCGCCATTATCGTCTCGAGCCGGGCAAACTCCCCAAATGTCTCGCAGTCCGTCTGCTCGACCACCTGCTCGATCTGGCCGCCGGCATCATCCGACGACCGGTCCCCGGCGACCGGCTGATTGGAGCATGCGGCGACCAGGGCCGCCACCGCGATGATGAGAGTTACGGATCCCTTCAAGTCTTCCCCCCGACTCATCTCGTGCCGACTGTCACGTTGAAAAGCGCCATCAACGTGTCGCCGGTTTCCAGCCGAGAAGGATATCAGCCCCGGGATGAACCGTTCCCATCAGGCAAAGGCCTCACCGACCACGTTGGGAAGTGCCAGCGGGGTGCCGAATCGGATGCTGAAGCGCTCAACCGTGACGCCGGTGAAACCGGCCCGTCTCACCGCCGCCTCAACGTCCCGGTCCAGATGGCACCCAGCCACGAGGCGTTTCCACACAGGGTTGAGACCTGCCTGTAGGGCCCTTCCAGCACCTCCCCTGGCAGCCACATGCTCGTAGAACACGAACCTGCCGCCAGGACGCAGCACGCGCCTAATTTCCGCTGCGACCGCGTCCAGATCGGCGACCGAGCAGAGCACCAGCGTCGTAAGCACCGTATCGAAGCTTCCATCCGGGAACGGCATCTGCTCCCCCGATTGCTCAACGACGTCGACTTGACGGCCCAGTTTGTTCGCCCGGCGCCGCAGGCGATGCGCCATGTGCGGGTTCGGTTCCAGGAATGTCAGCCGCGCCTGTGGCGGGAAGAAGGGCAGGTTCGAGCCCGTCCCGCCACCGACCTCGAGCACTTCCCCCCTGACAGTGCCCGCCGTCGCCCTCCTGTAGCGCGCTATCCGCCACTCCACCGAAGCGTTAAAGAGATCGTAGCCTGCGGCAAATAGCCACTGCTGAAAGGACATTCGACAAGTCTATCCGGTGCCTGCAGGCCGACGGCGGCGGCCGAACGGCGCAGGCGATACAATCAAGGTGTCAGGATCTCGGAACTGCTCGGGGGGCAAGACTGTATGAATGCCAACCAGGAAACATTTGACGTAGTCATCGGGGGACAGGGTGCGGCGGCCTTCTCAGCCGGAATGTATGCGGCCCGCTACCAGATAAAGCCTCTGATAGTCGGCTCTCAGTTCGGGGGCGAGACGGCCACGGGGGGCCTCATCGAAAACTACCCCGGATACCCCGAGATAGACGGTTTTGAACTGATGCTCAAGTTCCGCGAGCATGCAGAAAAGTACGGGGTTCCCATCGTTGACGACAAGCTCATCGGGGCGCGGAAGACCTCCGACGGCTTTGAGGTCCTCGGCGAGTCGGGAGATTCCTACAGCGGAAGGTCGCTGATACTGGCGATCGGTCGCGAGCGGCGCTCACTTTGGCTTGAGCACGAGGCGGAATGGACCGGACGAGGCGTGTCCTACTGCTCGACCTGCGATGCGCCACTGCACCGGAGCAACACCGTCGCCGTCGTCGGTGGCGGGGATTCCGCCGTAAAGGGGGCGGTACTTATCAGCAAGTACGCCGAGAAGGTCTTCATCATCTACCGCCGCGACCGTTTCACCCGTCCCGAAGCCGTCAACCTCAGCCAGCTGGACGAGGCCGACAACGTCGAGCGGCTCTTTGAGACAAATGTCGTGGAGCTGATCGGCAGCGACGAGACCGGCCTTCAGGCCATTCGGCTCGACCGCCCTCATCACGGAAGCGACGTCCTCAAGGTGGACGGCCTGTTCATCGAAATCGGCGCGGACCCACGAAAGGACCTCGCGGTCCAGTTGGGCGCCGGCATCAATGACCTGGACGAGGTCATAGTGGACAAGTACATGCAGACCAACATGCCCGGGCTGCTCGCGGCCGGCGACCTGACCGACGCCTCGGGCGACCTCAAGCAGACCATAACCGCCGCCGCACAGGGCTCGCTGGCGGCAACGTCCGCTTACGAGTATGTCTCTCGACTAAAGGCGGCCGCGGTAGCCACCTAGACCAACCCGATCGCCACGGGAACCCGGCTTCAGCGGGCGGGCCGCAGGCTCAGCCCGCCGATCAGTTGTGGCAGCCCCGACCCGGTATCGAGATCACCTGCTCTACGCCGCCGTCTCGCACGGCGATATAGTTGTCGTAACGGTTTACGGTCAGGTCCTGCTGGGGGCTCCTGAGTTGGAACTTGTCCCCAACCTTAAGGGGCATTGTGTCCGCCGAGACGAGCGTGCAAAGCTCGTCGTGCATCTCGCCGAACGCCACGCCCGACGGACCACCCTCGATGGCGGGGGCGCCTCGGCCAATCATGCACCCCATCGCCCGCATCCCGATATCCCCTATCGCAACGCCGGGCCTGGGGGTGCTGACCACCGTTCCCAGCACCTTGGCGGCATAGCGGAAGTGTCCCTCCATGTAGGGCAGGATCGTACTCATGAGGGCGTACATTCCTCCCTCAACGTCGGTAATGCCCGGCACCTCCGGTGCCATGTCGTACGAGTACGTCTCTCCAGATGAGACCATCTCCACGTCTACGCCCTCCGCCCTGATGGCATCGGCGAGTTCGATCGTCTGCCTGTAGTACTTGATGGCCTCGGACCTGCGCTCATTCTCGTCCCTGGGAGGGGTTCGCATTGCTGAGTGGCTCATCACGCCCCTGAAGTGAACACCGGGAAGACCGCTGGCCACCTTGGCCAGGTGGACACCGGCCTCGACGCTGCGAACCCCGGCCCGGCCCATATTGGTATCCACCTCGATCGCCACTCCCACCGTGGCGTTCTCTTCGCCGGCTACCCGGGAGATGTCACGAAGGTTTTCCTCCGAGTCGATGCAGACCGTCACCTGCGCCCGCTTGCACAGCGCCGCCACCCGCCTGATCTTGTCGGAGGTCACGATCTGGTTGGGTATCAGCACGTCGGCTATGCCGCCTTCCACCATCACCTCGGCCTCTGCGACCTTGGCAGAGCACACGCCCCCCATCGACCCGCCGATCCGCATCTGCATGTGTGCTACGAGCGGGCTCTTTACGTTCTTGGTGTGTTCCCTGAGCTTTACGTCCGTGTCGCGGTAGACGTCGGCCATGCGCCGAAAGTTGTGCTCTAGGGCCTCCAGGTCCAGGAGCAGGCACGGCGTGTCGAGATCGTCGATGCGGGTGCCGATCGGTGGTCTGTAAAGGTCCACGTTGCCTCCTGTTGCCCCTAGCGGTACCTGCCACGGGCGGCGACTTCGAATATCCCCTCAAGGCGGCCGTCCCTAGCGGCCATGATGTAGTCGAAGTGGTTGGCGGTCACACCTATCTCGTATGGCACGAACCAAACCTTGTCGCCGATCCCGACCTGTGCGGTTGAGTCGGTCAGGTCAAGGTTAAAGTGCTCGGCGCTCAGGTAGGTGACCGTGGCCCCGGGCACGTTTGCGGGCCTGGGCAGACCCGTATCATTGCCATTGGACTTCATGCCGGCGTCACCCACCGCCACCCCCTCCACGGGGGTGCTGACCACCGTCCCCAGCACCATCGCCGCAGGCTCGATGTCCCCGCGGATATCCTCGTACTTAACGTCGCCCAGCGCATATGTCCCGGCCACGACCTCGGTAACGCCTTCTGCCCGGCCAGCGGCCTCGTAGTCCGCCGTCGATCCGACGGCAACAGTCACGGTCGAAAGACCTGCCTCCCCCATCGCCTCGCGCACCTCAAGGACCTGCTCAAGAGCGGCTCGGCCGTCTTTGCCTGCCGTGCTCAGGCCCGCGTACGATGTCAGGCCCTTCAGCCGCACGCCGGGCAGCTCAGATATCCCCTTCGCAAGGCCGATAGCGGCGTCACCCGACGGCACTCCGGTCAAGCCCAGCCCGGTGTCGAGCTCTACGAGAAGGCCGACCTCGACGCCCCTGGCGGTTGCCGCCGTGGAGATGTCGGCAGCGTTGTCCTCGCTGTCGACCGCGATTGAAACGGTCGCGCGGACGGCCAGTGCACACAGTGCTGCTATCTTCGGAGCAGTCACCGCCTTGCCGGTGATCATCACGTCCCACACGCCGGCATCTACGAAGGCCCCGGCCTGACCCACCGTGCCCACAGCCACGCCACCGGCATGTCCATCTACCGCGAGCTGGAGGTGGGCCAGGGGGGGACACCTGTGGGTGCCGACGAAAGGACGGACCTTGGCCCTGCGACCCGCGAAGAAGGAGTGCACCGCCTCGACATTGGCCTGGAACCTGTCCAGATCGACAACGAGAGCGGGCGTGTCGAGCTCTTCCACTGGGGTGCCGATGGGCTTGAGTATGGGACGTTCCATGCCTGTCTCCGTCGGGTTTCACGGAGATTAACATAAGGGACACCGTGGTACCATCGTGCCCTATGGGACGCCAAGAACGGTCCGTCTCCCCCGCCGGGGAAACCCCCGGAAAGGGAGACCTTTCGGAAGGTGAGTACATTGCTGCCGTCAAGGCCGGTCTTGTCGACCGCACGCGGATCCTGGCGTCCCTGGACCTGCGCCGGGGGATTCAGAGCAACGCGAGCGTGGGGCCGGAATCCCTCGTCCTGACCGAGTCCCACATAATCCACGTCTCGGTGGGCGCCCGGCAGAGGAATGCCTCGATGGTGGCCGTCAGGGACGTGTCGGTGGCAAGGGTCGAGTCGGAGCGGCGCGGGCCTGGGGAGTACGTCTGGGGAACGTTGGCGGTCGTCCTGGGATTCCTGCTCTGGCGCGTGGTCGAGCACCCTGTCGCCTCCATCGCGGTCGGCATCGCAGTCGCCGCCATGGGCGTTTACCTGATCGCGGACAAGATACTCAGACCCGCCACCGGCGTGGTGGTGCTCCTGTCGGAAGACAGCCAGCAGCTTCGATATGACCTGCGAGGCGGCAAGGCAACGGCGGACGTTTACGAGTTCATCTCTCGAATCTACGAACGCAAGGCCGAGATCGCCAGCTCTGGCCAGTTCTATGCCGGGTCCAGGGGCAAGGGCCGCGGCAGGTACTCCAACAGGGTCACGCGGTCCTGACGCGCGAGGCTCCCACGGCGAGACCGGGGATGACGTCCATGTCCCATTCCTGGAGTCTGGCCACATCCTCCCCCTCTCCTTCCGTGGAGTAGAAGGCCGCCGCCGCGATCATCGCCCCGTTGTCTGTACAAAGTGACGGACGCGGCATCAGCACCGGCAGGCTTGCTCGCGAGGCCATCCCCTCCCTCAGCGCCGCGTTTGCGGCAACCCCTCCGCACACTATGATTCCCCTCGCTCCGAACTCGTCGGCGGCGGCGATGGTGCGCTCTACGAGCGAGTCGACCACCGCCTCCTGAAAGGCGGCCGCGATCTCCCTGACGATACTCTCGCGCTCTGATGTGCCGCCATCGGGGCCTCCGTCGATGACGCCGCGCTTTCTGGCGCGGTGCAAAACCGCGGTCTTGAGTCCGCTATAGCTAAAGTCGCGCGAGCCCTTCAGCCTCGGACGCGTAAAGGGTTCTTCGGTCCCCCGCGCCTGGGCCGCAACCGCCTGTATGGCCGGTCCTCCCGGATATCCCAGTCCCAGCAGGCGGGCCGCCTTGTCGAAGGCCTCTCCGGCCGCATCGTCCCGAGTTCGCCCGACCAGCTCAAAGCGCCCATGGCCAGACATCAGCGCCAGATCCGTGTGGCCCCCGGAGACGATCAGGCACATCAGGGGAAAGCCGGGATCAATGGCCGGATCGCGTTCCTCCAGCCAGGTGGCATAGACGTGCCCCTCCAGGTGGTTCATTCCCCGCAGAGGGAGATCGGCAGCGAGGGCCAGCCCCTTTGCCGCGTTGACTCCCACAAGGAGGGATCCCGCAAGCCCGGGCCCGCACGTCACCCCGATTCCGTCGATTGTCCCCAGCTCCACTCCCGCCTCCTCAAGCGCCTTTCTCACGACCCCCGTGATCGCCAATATGTGCTGACGGGAGGCGACCTCCGGGACGATTCCCCCGAAACGGGCATGCAGTTCGACCTGGGAGGCAACCACGTTGGAGTGAACAATCCTCCCGCATTCCACCACGGCCGCCGCCGTCTCGTCACACGAAGTCTCTATGCCCAGGATCTTCATCGGTCCATCCCCGCGTCTTCTCCCGTTTCGAATACCCGCCCGGCCGCTGCTCGCCTTGAATTACCCAATCCTATATCCTCCGCCCGGCCCGCCATGCGTCCTGCAGCGGAGAGCATGCCCGAAAGGACTGAAGAATGAAGATCTCCATATTCATGGGATCGGGTTCCCCGATGCCGGGCCTTGAGGGGCTCATCGAGACCTCGGTGCGCGCCGAGTCGGACGGCTTTGACGGGGTGTGGTTCGCTCAGCTGTTCATGGAAGACGCCCTGACCGCGATAAGCGTTGCCGGCGGACGGACCAACCGCGTCGAACTCGGGACGGCGGTCGTCCCGAGCTTTACCAGGCATCCGTGGACCATGGCCCAGCAGGCCCTGACGACCCAGGCTGCCACCGGCGGCCGGCTTGCTCTCGGTATCGGCCCCTCCCACAAAGTGACGATCGAGGGCAATTTCGGGCTGCGGTTCGAACGCATCGCAGAGCACACCGAGGAGTACGTTTCGGTGGTGCGGCAGCTCGTCCACAACGGCTCGGTGGACTTCTCCGGAAAGCACTATCGGGTACGTGGTGAGATGGAGGTGGCCGGAGCGGCGCGCTTCCCGATCCTGATCTCGGCGCTGGGTCCAAAGATGCTCGACGTGGCCGGCAGGCTGGCGGACGGCACCGTGACCTGGATGGTCGGCAAGAGCGCCCTTGAGCACCACATTGTCCCGCGAATCCACGCCGCGGCCGAGCGGTTCGGAAGGCCGGTCCCCAGGGTTTGCGTGGGCGTTCCGATAGCCGTCACCGACGACAATGATCGGGCGATCCAAGAGGCAGGCGGGCGGTTCGCCGGATTTGCGCGGCTGCCGAGTTACCGAAGAATGCTCGACATCGATGGGGCGGACGGCCCTGCCGACGTGGCGGTGGTCGGCAACGAGGCCCAGGTGGAACGCCAGCTGCGCGAGTACGCCGAGGCCGGCGCCACCGAAATCCTCGCAACGATCTTCCCGGTCGGACGCAGCGAGGAGGCGTCCCGTGAGCGCACATGGTCTCTGCTCAGGTCCCTGGTCGGACGCATCTAGCCGGTTCGTCTCCGGGCGCCGATTACCGCAGCAAGCGCCTGGCTAAGCTAAAGGCCGCGCGACCGGCCTGAGGCTAGCCGGCAGCTGTCCTGATGGCGCCAATCCCTGCCGCAATGCCCGAAGGGTGATTGAATACGGCAGACCCTGCAACTATGACGGTTGCGCCGGCCTTGCGGACGGCTGGTGCGTTGGACGCCGATACCCCTCCGTCCACCTCCAGCTCGGCGCGTGATCCGGCCCCGTCCAGCTCCCGCCTCACCCGCCTTATCTTATCGAGCGAACCGGCTATGAACTTCTGGCCTCCAAAGCCGGGGTTGACGCTCATTACCAGCAGCAGATCGACGTCGGATACCAGTTCTGCCACGGCCGAAAACGGTGTGGCGGGATTGAGCGCAACACCCGCCCTGGCACCCCGATCCCTTATCTGGGCGACCGTTCGATGCAGGTGCACGACCGCCTCAGCGTGGACGGTGACGTAGTCCGCGCCTGCGTCGACGAGATCGGGAACGAGCGATCCCGGATCCTGCGCCATCACGTGGACGTCGAACGGGATATCGGTAAAGGGCCTGAGCGCCTCGATGACCGGTGGTCCGAACGTCAGGTTGGGGACGAAACGTCCATCCATCACGTCAAGGTGGATCCAGTCGGCTCCAGCCCGGGCCGCCTCGGCGACCTGCTCTCCCAGCCGGCCAAAGTCGGCCGACAGCACCGACGGAGCGACCTTGACCGCCATCACGACTGCAGGTCCGGGTTCCGACCCGGAGAGCCCATCGACCTGAACCTGTGAAGGTAGGCGTCGATCTCCCCGGACAGCCTGCCACCGACGGCTGCGGTCGACTCCTCTATTCCCGCCTCCACGGACCTGCGCGCGGCCAAAACGGCCGCCTCCACCCGAGTCCGCGCGGTGCCCCCCTCGACGTTGCGGTCATCTATGGACGAGTCGGCATCGAGACCGAGCACATCCTCTTCGAACAGCTCGGAGTAGCCCCTAAGCTCCTCCAAGGTCAGATCCTTGATCGACCGGCCAGACGAGGCGGCGTCCCTGGCCACGGAGGCCATGACTCCGTGCGCCTGCCTGAACGGCATCCGCTTTCCTACCAGGTAGTCGGCAAAGTCCGTCGCGAGCAGACTTCCCGTCTCCGCCGCGGTCCTCATGCCTCCGCGGTCGACCGTCATCGTTGCGACCATCTCAGCGCACACCTCGAGACAGGCCAGCAACGTATCGACGCTGTCGAACAGTCCCTCCTTATCTTCCTGGAGGTCACGGTTGTAGGTCAGGGGAAGCCCCTTCAGGGTGGTGAGCAGAGCCATCAGATTTCCGTACACCCTACCCGTCCGCCCGCGGGTAAGCTCCGCATAGTCAGGGTTGCGCTTTTGCGGCATCATGCTGCTGCCCGTTGTGTGGGTATCGGCCAGTCGCACGAAGCCGAACTCCTCCGATGACCAGAGGATCAGCTCCTCGCTGAGGCGGGACAGATGCATCATGCAGGTTGCGGACGCGCCCAGCAGGTCGACGACAAAGTCCCTGTCCGACACCGCGTCCATGCTGTTGGCGGAGATTCGGCTGAAACCGAGCTCGCTCGCCACCGAGCGCCGGTCGAGCGGGTAAGGGGAACCCCCTATCGCACCGCTGCCCAGCGGCATCGAGTCCGCCATTTCGGCCGCCCGCTGAAACCGCTGGATGTCCCGGCCCAGCATTTCAAAGTAGGCGAGGAGGTGGTGGGCGAGGAGTACGGGCTGGCCCCGCTGAAGGTGCGTGTAACCCGGCAGAACCACGTCGGCATGCGCTTGGGCCGCGTCCACGATGACCCCCCCGAACCCGTGGAGGCAGCCGAGTATTCTGGCAATCGCCTGCCGCGCGTACATCCGCATGTCCAGGGCGATTTGATCGTTGCGGGACCTGGCGGTGTGCAGCTTGCCGGCAGCCGGGCCGATCTTTTCGGCCAGCCGGCTCTCGATATTCATGTGCAGATCCTCAAGCCCGGGATTCCATGGAAAATCGCCCGATGAGATCTCCTCCCTGATCTCCAACAACCCGGCCACGATCTGACCCATTTCCTCCTCATCGATGATGCCCTGCCGGGCCAGCATGCGAACGTGCGCCATCGAACCGGCGATGTCGTGCTCATAGAGGCGCCGGTCGTAGTGGATCGACACCGTAAAGTCGGACGGTCCCTCTACCATGGTTCGACGGACCTCAGCCCGGGTCTTGCCTGGTTGGTACCAGGAACTTGCGCCTGAGGGTGAGCACGGTCTCGCCCCGCTGATTGATCCCGCGCGACTCCATGTAGACGATGCCCCTGTCCGCGCGGCTCGTAAGCGTTGTCTCAAGGATCCTGCTCTCGGCGTATATCGTGTCACCGATGAACACGGGGGCATCGTGCCTGACGGACTCGTACTCGAGGTTTGCGACGGCCCTTCCCGAAGTGTCGGGCACGCTCATGCCGACAACCAGGCTCATAACCAGCGGCCCGACGACCAGGATTCGCCCGTGCTGGTGCCCCGACATGTAGTTCTCGTCGATGTGGAGCGGGTTGGTGTTCATCGTCAGCAGCGAGAACATGTGATTGTCGGCCTCGGTAATGGTCTTACCGGGCCAATGGCGGTAGACGTCACCCGGTGAGAAATCCTCAAAGTACCCGCCGAACGAGTCCCTCCCGTCCCTGATCGCACCCACGCTCATGGCTCCGGCCCGACTTCCAGGGGCCGAACAGCGCCCTGGCTGCGGCTCGCTCGAAGGGAATTCAAAGCTTATACCTGTCCAGTAACCGGCGAGCGATGAGCAGCCTGAGCACCTCATTGGTGCCCTCGCCGAGGATCATCAGGGGGGCGTCCCGATAGTACCTTTCGATCGGCAGGTCCTTGATGTAACCGTAGCCGCCATGGATCCGCATCGCGTCCATGGTCACCTGCGAGCAGATCTCGCTGGAGTAGTACTTTGCCATCCCGGACTCCAGATCCGCCCGCTCACCACGGTCCTTCTTCTCCGCCGCGCTGTGGGTAAGGAGTCTGGCGGCCTGTATCTTCGTTCCCATGTCCGCGAGCGCAAGCTGGATGGCCTGATGCTCGGATATCGGCTTGCCAAACGTCTCGCGCTGCCGGCTGTAACGAGCGGCGGCGTCAAACGCCGCCTGTGCGACTCCCACGGCGCGGGCCGCTACGTTGATCCTTCCGCCCTCAAGGGCAGACATGACCTGTCCGAAGCCCTTGCCTTCTATACCCCCGACGAGGTTGGCGGCTGGCACCCGCGCTCGGTCGAATATGAGCTCGCAGGTGTCCACGCCCCTGTAGCCCAGCTTGTCGAGCTTGCGGCCGACCGAGAAGCCCTCGGTCGGCTTTTCCACGATCAGGGAGCTCATGCCCCGGTACGGGGGATCTGCAGATGGGTCGGTCTTGACCAGCACCGCAAAGCCTCCTCCATGCTGACCGTTTGTGATGAACATCTTGGAGCCGGTGACGATGTAGTCTTCACCGTCGCGAGTCGCCACCGTCTTAAGCGCCTGCACGTCGGAGCCGCCGCCCGGCTCGGTCAACGCCAACCCGCCCCGCAGCTCGCCCGCGGCCATCCTGGGCAGCCATCGAGCCTTCTGCTCGCTCGTGCCGTGGTCGCCGATGACCTGCGCCATGACGTGGTGCGTGCCAATGGGGCCGGTCAGACTCATCCAGGCCTTGGCCAGCTCCTCGAATATGATGGCGAAGGTTGTATGGTCCAGGCCCATGCCGCCGTAGGGCTCGGGGATGGTGATGCCGAACAGGCCGAGCTCGGCCATGCGATCGACCAGCTCGGCAGGGTACGCGTCGTCGGGCTCCAGCCGTGCCGCCACCGGCGCCACGTCGCGCCTGGCGAAGTCACGAACCAGCGCCACGATCTGGGCCCTGGTGTCCACCGACGCGGGCGCCTTCACCAGATCCCTACCTCCTCCCGGACAAAGGGAACTGCCTGCTGCCGTAATTCTTGGCAGCAACGCCGTGCACCCTCAAGAATCCCTCGGCATCCAGGTGGTCGTAGTCCCCCTCCGCCTCCATGGACGAGTCATCGGTGTAGAGGGAGTGGGGCACGTCCCCGGCAGACTCGAATGAGACGGCTCCCTTGTACAGTCCCACCGTGACCTCTCCCGTGACCAGTCGCGTCATCGGCTCCAGCGCGGCGAGCGCGGAGGTCGTCGCTACGTCGAACCAGTAGCCTTCGTATATCTGGGTCGAGATCGTGGCCGACAGGTGCTCGTATAGCAGGCGGGCCCGTCGGTCCAGGACCATCTGGAGAAGATACTCGTAGCACCGCCCCAGAAGTTCCATCCCCGGCGACTCATATATGCCCCTGGACTTTACTCCGACGAACCGGTTTTCCACGGTGTGTATTCCGATGCCCACCCCGTGCCGGCCACCGAGCCTGTTGGACTCGGCGATTATCCCGGCAAGATCCATCCTCCTGCCGCCTATGGCCACCGGCCTGCCTTCCTCCCAGCGGACGCAGACCGACTCGGCGGCGTCTGGTGCGCTCGGGGCGAACACGCCCATGCCGGGCTCAACGAAGGTCGGAGGAATAGATACGTCCTCAAGGTCCCCCGCCTCGTGGGTGAGCCCCAGGAAGTTGGCGTCGGTCGAGTACCGCGACTCATTCCTCGGCCTTATCGGCAGGCCGTTCTCCTCACAGTAATCGAGCATCTGCCGCCTGCCCGGAAAGGCCTTGACGAACTCGGGATCGCGCCACGGCGCGTAGACCTGTAATCCCGGCTCCAGCATGTTTGCGCCGATCTGGAAGCGCACCTGGTCGTTGCCCCGGCCGGTCGCCCCGTGGAACAGCACGCCGATGTCCCTTTCCCGGAGCTCCGGAACGATGGCGGCGACGGTGACAGGTCGGGCTATCCCGGTGGTGTTCCAGTAGCCCCCCTCGTACCGCGCCTGGGCCTGCACCACCTTGAGCCCGGCCTCCGCCAGGGCCGCCCTGCCGTCGATCACGTCGGCCCTGGACGCCCCGCAGGCCACCATTCGCTCTGCTACGGCGGGAAGACTCTCCTCGTCCGGCTGTCCCAGGTCAACCGTAAAGGCCTGCACATCGACCCCACGTTCGCTCAGCCAGTGGGTCACGGTGCAGCTGTCCAGACCGCCAGAGACCGCGCCGCCGAAGACCGTGATCCCGCGGTCGGCCAGTTCCCTCCAGTTCATGGCATCTCAGGCCTTGGACGCGTCGAGTGCCCGCTCGAACCTGTCGACCGCCTCGTCGACCTCCTCCCTGGTCACGGTCAGGGGGGGAAGCCACCGGACCAGATTGGGCCTAGTCACATTCAGCAGCAGGCCGTTGTCGTTGCAGGAAGGCAGCAGGGCGGCGGCGATGTCGGCCGAGAACTCCACGCCGACCAGGCAGCCCATGCCCCTGACATTGGATATTATCTCGTGCTTGGAACGCAGCCCATCTAGCCTGGACATCAGGTAGCCGCCCACCTCCGCCGCGTTTTCCGAAACGTTGTGGTCGATCAGGTAGCGGGTCGAGGCGTTGGCGGCGGCGCAGGTAAGGGCGTTGCCTCCAAATGTCGAACCGTGGTCGCCCGGCTCAAGAACGTTGGCCCGCTCGTTGCAGAGGAAGGCGCCGATGGGCACCCCGCCGCCCAGGCCCTTGGCCAGAGTGACGACGTCGGGCTCTACGTCGAAGGCCTCGTAGCCGAACAGCGTGCCCAGTCTACCCAGGCCGGTCGTCACCTCGTCTAGGATCAGCAGGAGGACCCTCTCGTCGCACCAGGCACGCACGCCCCTGAGGTAGTCCTGCTCCGGGATGTTGACGCCGCCCTCACTCTGGACGGGCTCCAGCATCACGGCGACGGTGTCTTCGCTGGTGGCCGCCTTTATCTGGTCAAGGTCCCCGAAGTCCACGTGCACGAATCCAACCGGCACCGGCGCCCACGCCTCCTGGTATTTTGGCTGAGCGGTCGCCGCCACCATGTTCATCGTTCGGCCGTGGAAGGAGTTGTACGCCGTGATTATCTCTCCCGGCCCATTTTTGTTCATGCGACCCCACTTGCGCGCCAGCTTGACCGCGCCCTCATTCGCCTCGGCCCCGCTGTTGCAGAAAAAGGCCTTGTCCAAGACGCTGTTCTCGATCAGAACCTCGGCCAACTCGAGCTGCGGAACGGTGAAGAACTGGTTCGAGGTTTGAAGCAGGGTGCGCGCCTGGGAGGCTATCGCCTCAGCCATGGCATGATTGGCGTGGCCGACATTGTTGACCGCCCAGCCCGCCGTAAAGTCCAGATATTCCTTGCCCCGATCGTCCCACACGCGGGTTCCTTCGCCGCGCACGATCACAACGGGCTGCCTGTTGACGACATGCATGTAGTACTTGGACTCCATGGCCCTGTAGTCGGTCATTTGTTCACACTCCAGATCGCAATTTGAAAGAAAGTATATTCCCGCGCAGTCACGTACGCGCCGCTTCCCTGGTCGGCGGTGCTCACCGGCAGGGGGCCGGACCTAGCCTACACGGGTGCCGATCGAGCGCCCGCCCTCTCGTTCGCCCTGGGTCCCGACGCTGTCGAGCAGCACATGCGGGCTCCGGCCGTCGACGATGTGGACCATGGACACGGTCCTGAGGGCCGCGATGCAGGCCTCAAGCTTGGGAATCATGCCCCCGGCTACGATGCGCGAGTCCATCAGTCCCTTGGCCTGCCTCTCCGTCAACCTTGGTATCAGCCGTCTTGACGAATCGAGCACCCCGGGCACGTCGGTCAGCATGATGAGTCGGTCGGCCCCGAGCGCGGCGGCGATCTCTCCGGCCGCAAGGTCCGCGTTGACGTTCAGCATTCGTGGCCCGGAAGCCCCGGCATTGAGTGCGACAGGCGCTACGACCGGGATGAGCCCGGCCGAGGCCAGATCGACGACGGTAGACGGGTCAACCGCGATCACCCTGCCTACGTGCCCCAGCTCAGGCGTGTCGTTCTCGGCACGCAGGATGCCACCGTCGACGCCCGAGAGACCGACGGCCCTTCCCCCGAGCGAGAGGATATCCCCCACGATGGACTTATTGACCAGGCCCGTCAGGACGGCGACGACGACGTCCAGAGTCCGTTCGTCGGTGACCCTGAGTCCCCGAATGAACCTGGGCCTGATACCCTGCCGCTCAAGCCACTCGGTGATTATCTTGCCGCCTCCGTGCACGATCACCGGCCTGACTCCCCGCCGCTGAAGATCCACTATGTCGGCAAGCGTGGTGTCGTTGGTCCCCAGCGTACTTCCGCCGATCTTCACGAGCACCAATGGGCCGGACCCCGATCCTGCCTTCGGCCCGGACCGGGCAGGGCCGGCACCGGCGTGTTCGTGTGCGTCGTCGGGGGTTCCGGAGGACAGCGAGAGTGACAACCTGTGCTGCATCTCAGGTCGTGTACGCGGAGTTGAAGATCACGTACTCCTCGGTAAGGTCGCAGCCCCAGGCCGTAGCGGTCGCATCACCCAGGTTGAGGTCAATGCCTAACTGAACTTCGGGCGCGCCCATTGCGCTGACCACCGCATCCTTAAAGAACGAGATGGCCATACCCTGATGCACGATCTGTATCTCGTTTATGAACATGTCGATCCTGGACTCGTCTATGGCCGCGCCGCTCTTTCCCAGGGCCATCATCATCCTGCCCCAGTTGGGATCCCTGCCGTGAAGCATCGCCTTTACCAGCATCGAGCCAGAGATCTCCCTGGCCGCCAGGCGGGCATCCTTCAGGGAGCTCGCCCCGCCTACGACGACCTCCATCAACCGCTGCGCCCCCTCGGCGTCCCGGACCAGCTCCTTGGCCAGCTCCTTTAAGACGTGACTCAGCGCCGCCCTGAAGTCGTCCGCATCCGCCGTCCCTTCCGCGATCTCTGCGCCCCCCGCAACCCCGTTGGCCATTAGCAGCACCGTGTCGTTGGTGCTCTGGTCGCCGTCGACATCGATCATGTTGAAGGAGGCGTCGACCGCAGCCGCGAGCGACTCCTGCAGGAACGGTTGATTCACCGGGGCATCCGTGGACACAAAGCAGAGCATGGTCGCCATGTTGGGGTGGATCATCCCGACACCCTTGGCCGCGCCTCCCACAGTGATCCTGCGCCCGCCGGAACCGACCGACTGGAATGACACCGCGATCTCTTTGGAGCGCGTGTCGGTCGTCATTATTGCCCGCGCAAAATCCCCGCCGCCTCCGGCGCCGAGTTCAATGTTGCCAACGTTCTGGCGAATCAGTGCCATTGGTAACTCGACACCGATCACGCCGGTGCTGCACACCATCACCTGCCCGGCATCGACGCCGAGGTGACCGGCAGCCAGGGCGGCCATCTCGGTCGCGTCGGCCAGCCCCTGCTCTCCGACGCAGCAGTTTGCGCAGCCGCTGTTGGCAACCACTGCGCGGGCCTTCCCGGACTTCGCCCGCGTCCTGCTCAAGGTCACCGACGGAGAAACGACGGAATTGGTTGTGAAGGTCGCGGCAAGGGAAGCGGGCCGCTCCGAAAAGAGTATGCCCAGATCGAGCACTCCCTCTTCCGGCGTCTTGAGGCCGGCATAGGTTCCGCCTGCAAGAAAGCCCATTGCGGAGGTCACTCCACCTCCGGTTATCAACTTCATTGTCGCCGTCACCAAAGCGTCTCCAATTAGGCCTTAAGCAGTCTACGTCCACACGGACGCAGAAATCGAGTATAGCATAGCGGGTCGCCGATCGAATACTCTGAGGCCGGGCCTATTGGCGCGGAATCACGACAGCGGCAGGGCGCGCGGCTCGATCGAGCGAGCCCCGAGCTGCTCAGGGCAGGTCGACTTTGTAGAGCGCGGCCGCGTTGCGATAGGACACGTTGCGTGCCACCGACTCGGCCTGGGCAGTCGACAGGCCATCGGCCAACCACCCGTCTAGCACCCTGCCCAGGGCCCGCCGATGCACAATGCCGGCCAGCCAGAAAAAGTCCGGGATACCCGGCGCATCGGACCCGTACAGGATTTTCGTGGAAGGGGCGATGCTCAGGGCGTCCTCGTAGACCCTGTACGCGTAGTGACCCGACACGGGCACGGTGTAGGAAAGATCGAAGTAGGCGTTGCCGTAGACGTGCGCCAGGTAGGCCGCCTCTCGGATGAAGGGGAAACAGTGCAGCATCACTATGGGCGCACCGCCGAAGGCGGCATCCTCGAGCACCGGACGCAGTTGAAGCGGGTTCGCGGTGATCATGTCGGCGTCGGTATCGCCGAATGCGGTGTGGAACTGCACCGGTATACCCTGCTCCGAGGCCATCTTGAGCGCGATGAGCGTCAGGTAGTCCTCCAGCGGCTTGTTCTCGATCCGATAGCTCCCTCCCTCCGTCTTGTGGGCTCTCTTGTCCGCCTCGAACGCTGCGGCGGCCTGGTGGCGGGAGGTGGGCTGAATGGCAAGCCCGCTTCGATACGCGGATACGCTCTTTAGGCCGTACACCCTCTTCGAGCGAAGATCGGAAAGCTCGCCCGTCAGGCTGTCCACGACCTGGCCCAGACTGTCCGAACTGGTAACCAGGCGCTCGAAGATCAGTTCAAGGCGCCACACTCGCCGCATCCGGCAGCCGGTGTCGGCCAGCACGGCCTCCGTCTCGTCATAGCTCAGCGCCGCATCCACCGGGAAGCCGTGGTCCATGATCACGGCACCGGTGTTGCTGCGGTCGAGCGCCAGGCGGGTTATCCCCTCGAGGCCCAGCTCCGACCGCGCCGACAGAATCTCGTCCTCCGAGCTTTCGGATGGGATGCCCAGCAGTTCGGCCATCAGGCGGAGCGACGCCATGTAGCCGGCTGCGTGCTGGACATGTCCGGCCATCATTACCCGGTCCGAGCTCTCGCTGTAGTAGCTGCGGTACGCCTCCGGCCCGAGACTCTGCTCCCGGTGCATGGGATGGCAGTGGTTGTCGATCAGCGGTATTTCGTCGAGTCTCATGTTCCGCTCGCCTCGTCTCCAGTATCGCAGGGCCCGGATGGCGTGGGAGCAGAGTCCGGGATAAGGCCCTCTGCCTTCAGCTCCGTCCACAGTTCCGCCGGTATGGGAAGACCCACCATCTCCGCGTTCTCGATCGCCTCCCGGCGGCTTCGCGCACCGGGCACCGTTGCCGCGACGGCCGGATGGGCCGTGCCGAACTGGAGCGCGGCCGCCTTAAGCGGCACCCGATGCCGGTCACAAACATCCTTGATCCTCTGCGCACGCGCCAGGACGTCCGCCGGAGCATCCTCGTAGGCGTACTTGGCGCCGGGGCCCAGTTCATCACCCAGCCCGGCGGCCAATATGCCGCTGTTGTAGGGGCCGGCAAGGGTGAGGAACACACCGGCTTCCTGGCACATCGGAAGAAGTTCGTCGAGGGCGGAGGTCTCAAGGAGCGTGTACCTGCCGGCGAGCATGAACAGGTCGAACTCGGCGCCGATCCGGAGGAACTCGACCAGCGGACCGACGAAGTCGATACCCACGCCGATGGCCCTCACGGCGCCCTCCTCCTTCAACTGCCGCACGGCCGGGTACGCGGTGGCCAGCACTTCGTCGTATGACTCCGGGAACATGTGGATGTATAGAACGTCCACCCGGTCCAGCTTGAGCCTCTTAAGGCTGTCTTCCAAGGAACGGCGGACGCCGTCACGGCTGAAGTCCCAGTGGAAGGTGTTGGGCGCGGGGTTGAGGAAGAACTTGTCCTCGCTGGCGACGGCGGGATCGGCCGGGTCGAGAAGCCGGCCGATCTTTGTGGAGACCACGTAGCGGTCCGGAGGCACATCGGAGAGGGCGGTAGAAAGGTACATCTCCGCCCGGCCGTACCCGTACAGAGGGGCGGTATCAATATAGTTGCATCCCGCCTCCAGCGCCGCATGCACCGCTCCGACGGCCATCTCCTCGGTGACCACGGAATAAAGACCTCCATGCGGCGCGGTCCCTATCCCCAGCTCGGTCAGTTCCACACCCGTATCGCCTATCCTGGTGGTCCGCATCAGTCCGAGCCAATCCCGGGTGGATGCATGGAATGCCAGTCAGTCGCCCTCTGATAGGCATCGGCCAGAGCTATGATCGAGTGCTCGTCAAAATGGCGTCCTATGAGCTGCAGGCTCGCCGGAAGCCCATCGGTCGACAGGCCACAGGGCACCGAAACGGTGGGATTCTTGGAGAAGTTAAAGGGGATGGAAAACCGGTACCACGGACCCATACCTTCCCAGATAGCGAACCCATCTTCCCTTGTGGGGACCGGAAGGACGGCCAGCGAGGGACATGCGATAACGTCCACCTGTTCATAGACGCGGCGGAGCAGACCAGAAAAGCTCCGCCCGCGCTCGCGCGCCATCGCATAGTCCTGCGGCCGCGTCGCCCTCGCGCGCTCGAGCAGTTCAGCGAACGGTCCGTAGTCCTCGGTCCGCTCGGCATAAAGGTCCCGGTGCGCGTGGAGTGCATCCACGGACGTTACTGTGGTCCAGGTCTCCTCTTCCCCCTCCAGTATTGGGACCTTCACCTCCACGAGCTCGGCGCCGAGTTCGCCGAGGGTGTCGATGGCGGCCAGCACCGCCCGGCTAACCTCCGGATCGGAATCGCACTGGATGTAACATGCGTCCACGCCGACCCTGATCCCACGCACATCGCCGCCGACAGCGGCCCGGTAGTTTCCGGCCAGGCCGGGCACCGAGGCGGCATCGGCGGAGTCGAACCCCGCCATTGCGTCGAGCATGATGGCGGCGTCTTCCACGCTCCTGGCCATTGGACCGACGGTGTCGAACGAAGAGGCGAGCGGGAACACCCCGTGCCTGCTGACGACCCCGAACGTTGGCTTGATCCCGGTGACCCCGCAGCAGGCGGAAGGAAGGCGAATCGATCCGCCGGTATCGGAGCCTATTCCGGCCATTGCCAGACCGGCCGCCACCGCAACTCCGGTACCCGAGGAGGACGCTCCCGCCCACCTGTCTTCGGCCCAGGGGTTCTTGGGTATGGGCATCTGCGGGTGATACCAGCCCATTGCGAACTCGGTCATGTTGAGCTTGCCGAGGATCACCGCGCCAGCCTCCTCCAGGCGGCGTACCACGGTGGCGTCTCGATCTGGCACCCACTCGTACAGCGCTCTGGAGCCAACGGTCGTGCGGGTGCCAGCCATCTCAAGGAGATCCTTTACGGCGATGGGCATTCCGTGGAGCCGCCCCCTGTAGTCGCCCGATGCGATCTCCCGTTCCGCGCGTCTCGCCCGCTCCAGGGCCCGGTCGCCCTGGACAGAGATGTAGCTGTTCAGCCGCACGTCGAGCGTATCGATGCGGGAAAGCAGTTCCCGGGTAGCCTCAACGGGCGAGAGACGGCCGCTCTCAATCAGGGCCGCAGCCTCGGCAAGCGTCTTCATGATGCCGCGGAGCATACGGCAACCGGACGAGCGGTGCCACCTCGTCGAGACTGGACGACGCGCCGGAGAATGTCCCCGGGCCATGGGCAAAACTGGAAAGGCCCCGGGGTGCAGTCCCCGGGGCCTTTTGACCTTCGGCTGGTTGCGGGGGCAGGACTCGAACCTGCGACCTTTGGGTTATGAGCCCAACGAGCTGCCGCTGCTCCACCCCGCGCCGTTTAACCGAATCCTGTCAACCGCCGTCTTCCGTCCCGACGTCCGGAAGACGATCCCCCGGGCATGGGGTCTACCCAGACCCGGAGTTTAGGTGCCAAACCAATAGATGCGCCCCAATGTGGGTCAAGTCCTCGGCCGATTAGTACCGCTCAGCTGAAACCGTTACCGGCCTTACACCTGCGGCCTATCAACCCGGTAGTCTACCGGGGGCCTTACCCCGAAATTAATCGGGTGGGAGATCTAATCTTGGAGTTGGCTTCGCGCTTAGATGCTTTCAGCGCTTATCGCATCCAGACCTAGCTACCCGGCGATGCTCCTGGCGGAACAACCGGTACACCAGCGGTCTGTCCCTCCCGGTCCTCTCGTACTAGGGAGAGCTCTCCTCAAATCTCCTACGCCCACGACGGATAGAGACCGAACTGTCTCACGACGTTCTGAACCCAGCTCGCGTGCCGCTTTCACCGGCGAACAGACGGACCCTTGGGACCTTCTTCAGCCCCAGGATGCGACGAGCCGACATCGAGGTGCCAAACCTCGCCGTCGATGTGAACTCTTGGGCGAGATCAGCCTGTTATCCCCGGGGTAGCTTTTATCCGTTAAGCCACGGCCCTTCCACTCGGTACCGTAGGATCACTTTGCCCGACTTTCGTCTCTGCTCGACTTGTAGGTCTCACAGTCAAGCTCCCTTATGCCAATGCACTCTACAGGTGATTTCCATCCACCCTGAGGGAACCTTTGGACGCCTCCGTTACATTTTAGGAGGCGACCGCCCCAGTCAAACTGCCCACCAGGCACGGTCCCTCGAATTCATCGAGGTTAGGGTCAAGATCACAGAAGAGCGGTATTTCAAGGTCGACTCCTCCCCAACTGGCGCCAGGGATTCTATGTCTCCCGCCTATCCTACACATCTGCAACCCCGATCCAGTGCCAAGCTACAGTAAAGCTCCACGGGGTCTTTTTGTCCTGTCGCGGGTAGCCGGCATCTTCACCGGCCATGCAATTTCACCGAGCCCCTCGTTGAGACAACGCTCAGGTCGTTACGCCATTCGTGCGGGTCGGAACTTACCCGACAAGGGATTTCGCTACCTTAGGACCGTTATAGTTACGGCCGCCGTTCACCGGGGCTTCGGTTCCCAGCTTCTCCTGACCGAAGTCGGGATAACCGGTCCCCTTAACCTTCCGGCACTGGGCAGGCGTCAGCCCCTATACATCGCCTTTCGGCTTAGCAGAGACCTGTGTTTTTGATAAACAGTCGCCTGAGCCTCTTCACTGCGGCCCGCAAAGGCATCCGCCCGGCGTGCGGGCTTCACCTCACGGGCACCCCTTATCCCGAAGTTACGGGGTTAACTTGTCGAATTCCTTAACGAGGGTTATCTCGTTCACCTTGGGACACTTACCCCAGCCTACCTGTGTCGGTTTGCGGTACGGGCACCACTGTCTCTTGCAACGAGGCTTTTCTTGACGGCCTAGGATCAACAGAGTTCCCCGGGGCGTAAGCCCTGAAGTTCTCGCCGCCCTCAGCTCTTAGCGCTGGAACGGATTTGCCTGTTCCAGCATGGCCTTCGACGGCAAACGCACCATGTCCGATGGGCACGCTCTGCCTACCTGTCCGTGTCCCCCCTTTGCTTTGTAGCGAGACTGCGGTGGTACGGGAATCTTGACCCGTTGTCCATCGCCTTTGCTGCTGCGCTACGGCTTAGGCCCGACTTACCCTACGTCGATCAGCGTTGCGTAGGAAACCTTGGGCTTTCGGTGTCCTGGATTCTCACCAGGATTGTCGCTACTCATGCCGGCATTCTCACTTCCCAGCGCTCCACCGGACCTCGCGGTCCGGCTTCACTGCCCTGGCAACGCTCCCCTACCGACCTTCACTTTTCCGTGAAGGTCCCGCGGCTTCGGTGGCGTGTTTTAGCCCCGTTACATTTTCGGCGCGGGAATCCTCGACTAGTGAGCTATTACGCACTCTTTAAAGGATGGCTGCCTCTAAGCCAACCTCCTAGCTGTTTTAGCATTCCCACTTCCTTTAACACTTAACACGCACTTGGGGACCTTAGCCTGCGATCTGGGCTGTTTCCCTCTCGACAATGGAGCTTATCCCCCACTGTCTCACTCCCCAGGACCATTACAGGGCATTCGTGGTTTGGTTGAGTTCGGTAAGCTTACGCCCCCTAGCTCATCCAGTGCCCTACCTCCCTGTAACTGCCTGAAGGCTGCACCTAAATGCATTTCGGGGAGAACCAGCTATCTCCGGGTTCGTTTGGCATTTCACCCCTACCCACAGCTCATCCCAGCCTTTTGCACCAGACACGGGTTCGGTCCTCCACCTCGATATTATCGGGGCTTCAACCTGGCCATGGGTAGCTCACCCGGTTTCGGGTCTAATCCAGACAACACATCACGCATGTTGGAGACTCGGCCACCGTCCTTGATCCCTCACCCGCAGACCATCCCCGAAGGGACGATCGTTAGGATCGGGAGCGCGGACAGCGGACTCGCCTCCGCGAGACTCGCGCCCTATTCGGACTCGCTTTCGCTGCGGCTCCGGAACTTCTATTCCTTAACCTAGCTGCCTAAATTAACTCGCCGGCTCATTCTTCAATAGGCACGCAGTCAGCCCCCGTAGAGGCCTCCTACGGCTTGTAGGTCCACGGTTTCAGGTCTATTTCACTCCCCTCCCGGGGTTCTTTTCACCTTTCCCTCACGGTACTGGTTCGCTATCGGTGGCCAAGGATATTTAGCCTTGGAGGGTGGTCCCCCCAGATTCCCACAAGATTTCACGTGTCCCGTGGTACTCAACAGCCCGCCACGAGTCCATTTCCTTTCGCATACGGGACTATCACCCTCTGCGGTAGTCCTTTCCAGGTTCTTTCTGCTAGGAAACGGATTTGTGACTCGCCGCCCCCTGCTGAGGCTGGGGCGGGCGGGTGTTACAACACCCGTCAGACAGAGATCCTCAGATCATTAGGCCTGACAGGTTTGGGCTCTTCCCCGTTCGTTCGCCACTACTAGGGGAATCTCGGTTGATTTATATTCCTCGGGCTACTTAGATGTTTCAGTTCGCCCACTTACCCTCCCGTTTAAAACGGGATGTCCCGGTATGACCCGGAACGGGTTTCCCCATTCGGGAATCCCCGACTAAGCCTGCTAGACGGCTGATCGAGGCTTTTCGCAGTCTTGCCACGCCCTTCTTCGGTCCTTGGCCCCAAGGCATCCACCGTAGACCCTTACTAACTTGACCCACATTGGGGCCCATCTATCAGTTAGCAGTTTTCTTCTTGCTCGGTTGACAGGATTCGGTTGTTAAGGTGCAAAAAAAGACGGCTGGGTGCTCCCAGCCGTCGTGCTGAGAAGACAGGGTCGGTATGTTAGGTTCGCGTACCTCGCACCGGTCTCTCCAATCAGAGAATTATATTTTCACGCCGCGGGCCAGTCAAGGAACATTGAGCGGTCCGGCACGGTACGGATCAGGCCCGCAGCGTGGCAGCTAAGCGCTGACGATGGCGCGAGCGACCTCCGCGGCCAGTTCCTTGGTACAGGCGGCGATCAGCCATGGCACCCTGTCCGATGAGCGTTCCGGCTCAAAGCGGTAATCGGTCAGGTCGCCCGTATCGGACACGGAGAAGACACCCAACGCGCAGGCACTGGCAAATCCCAGGCCCGGATCGATCTCGGTACGGGGCTCATCGTACATGACGTAAGCGTGAGTCAGACCCCTGGCCAGCCAGGGGTAGCTGCAGGCCCCGCCGTCGGTCCACAGCCTGGCCCGAGGATGTTCCCCCTCCAGAATCGTCAGCAGCCCCACCGAGCGTCCCGTCCAGTACCTGACGTAGCTCGGGCTCATCAGGTAAGCCGCAATGATCGACTCGTCGGATAACCTCTTTGCAGCCGAGGGACGAACATCCCTGACCTCGCCGCTGTACAGGGACTCGACGGTCACGGCCGAGTCGGTCGCCACGTACAGCTCCCTGCGGTTTATGTCTACGGCTCCCGCCATCACCGGAGAGGGGGTATGCTCCGCCGCGCTCCACACCGTTAGCACGCTCCACCACTCGGCGGGCAGCCCGCGCATGAAGTGACCGGATCCATCAAATGGGTCGCAGGTAATCAGGTAGGGGGCGGGACCACGGCCTCCGATCCGCCGCCGGCTGTGCTCGGAATACAACTCCACATCTACGCCGCACTCCTCCAGCCAACGCTGCAAAAGGTCCTCCGAATAGCGGTCCAGCCCGATCTCCACATCCTCTACCTCGGCCCGTCCCGCCACCGGTCCGAGCACCGCGCGCCCCTCCCCTCCGCTGAGGCGGGGCACTTCCCGCGCCAGTTGCCTGAGGTAGCCGTCAATCGCCCTACCGAACGCATCCAGTTCACCGGCACTCATCGCGGGTCCGACCTATCTCTCTCGAACCAGGATGCCACCCTGCCCGCGGCGCGCCTGCGGCCAGGACCCCTCCGGTCGGCGACTCCGTAGCTCACGACATCGGCTAAACGGCCCAAGTTGTCCGATCCCCCCTTTACTGTCTGAAGGTAGGTCCCGAGTAGCGCATACGCTCGGGCAGGTCTTCAATCACGCCCAGAGCCAAGGCCGTGCGGTGTGCGACGAAGTCGACAACCTCCGTGGTCGTCCGCTGTCGCAAATAGAAGGCGGGCTCTGGCGGAATTACGGTGGCGCCGGCGGCCGCGAGGTCGGCAAGATTCCTGAGGTGAATCACGCTGAGGGGCGTCTCCCTTGGCACCACCACCAGCGGCCTGCCCTCCTTGATCGTTACGTCAGCGGCCCGGCGGAGAAGGTTGTCCGCATGCCCGTGCGCGATCGCGGCGGCCGTAGCCATACTGCACGGCACAACGGCCATACCGGCCGTGGGAAAGGTTCCCGAAGCGATCGAGGCGCGCATGTCTCCTATCGCGCAGTGGGTAAAGTCTCCCATGCCGGCCCATCGCTCGATCGCCTCGCCGAAAGACTCGTCCATCTCCTCTGTCCAGACCATGCGAGCTGCCGGCGAGGCCGTTGATACGACGGGCACGCCCCGAGACAGCAGCAACTCGACGGTCGCCCTGGCCAGTACCGACCCACTGGCGCCGGTCATGCCCACAACCACGGGCCTAGAATCGATTAGCGGCGACATCAGACGAACACCGCTGCGAAGGTGCCTGCCAGGACCGCGGTTGCGACGAGGGCGTTCATTCGAAAGAAGGCCATCCCCATTCGACACATGTCACCAGGAGATACCAGTACATGCTTGTAAGACAGGCCGGCCACCGCGGCCGCCCAGCCCAGGTAGAAGGGCCATGAAAGCCCCATGGCCAGGCCCAAGGCCAACAGGGCACCCGAGGCCGCAAGGTCCATCGCCCTGGCGACGGCGAACGCACGCCGGACACCGAACCGCCCTGCGACCGAGTGCAGACCACTGGCCCTGTGAAACTCGAAGTCCTGGGCGTGATAGATGATGTCGAAGCTGCCCGCCCACATGGCGACGGCCACCGACAGCACCACAGGTTCCCAGCCCAGAGACCCGCGCACACCTATCCATGCCGCCGCGGGAGCAATCGCCAGCGCCCAACCCAGCAACGGGTTTGCCAGATATGTGAAGCGCTTGGTCAAAGGGTAGAGGGTGAGATACGCGGCGGCGACGGGAACCAACGCCAGAGCCAGCGTGTTGAGGCGCCAGGCAGCCACGGTCAGCACCGCCAGCCCGACCAGAGCCAGTGCAGCCATGTCTGAGACGCGCAGGCGGCCAGTGGGAAGGTGTCGGCCGGCGGCACGGGGGTTGCGAGCATCTATGTGCCGGTCTATCAGCCGGTTTGCCGCCATGCCCAGGGTCCTGGCGCCAACCATGGCAACCGTGATCCACAAGAACTGGGCCAAAGTGGGCAGGCCGTCGGCCGCAAGAAACATGCCGGTGTAGGCAAACGGCAGGGCGAAAAGGCTCTCTTGGATCTTGATCGCATCCGGCAGGAGCCGAAGACGCCTGGAAAGTGGCTCGGGACTGCCGACAACCCGGGGCGAGAACGCGGTCAAAGCCCGTACTCCTCCCATCGACTATCGACCAAGCGTCGAACCTCCGCGCTCATTACGACATCTTCCGGCCACTCCCTGGGGAATCCGTCCATTGCACCCTTCGCCGTGGCATCAATGCCCATCTTGCTCCCATGACGGTAAGTCGGCGATGACACGTCCAGATCATCCAGGGGGCCCTCCACCAGCAGTAGATCCGTCTCCGGATTGATGTTGGCCGTAACCCTCCAGGCAACCTCCGACAGGTCGTGAACGTCTACGTCATGGTCGACCACGATGATGGTTTTTGCGAGCGCAAGAAGGCCCAGGCCCCACAGGGCATGCATGACCTTGCGTGCGTGTCCACGGTATTCCTTCCTGATGGACACGATGACCAGATTGTGGAACACGCCCTCTGCAGGCATGTTGATGTCGACCACTTCGGGCAGCGTTAGCTGCAGGGCGGGCAGGAGGATACGCTCGGCCGCCTTTCCCATGTAAAAGTCCTCCATCGGCGGTCTTCCAACCACGGTGGCGGGGTAGATGGGGTCCTTTCTGTGAGTCACTGCGGTCACATGGAAAACGGGGTACTCCTCGGGCAGAGAGTAGTAGCCGGTGTGGTCTCCAAACGGCCCCTCTGTCCTGTACTCGCCCGGTACCACGTAGCCCTCAAGTACGATCTCCGCCTCCGCCGGCACCTCCAGCGCGACCGTCTTGCAGCGCACCAGTTCGACAGGCGAGCCCCGGACGAACCCGGATACGGCGAATTCGTCCACGTCCGGTGGCAGGGGGAGCGAGCCCGTCCAGATAGTCGCGGGATCGCCCCCCAGCGCCACCGCCACCTCCAGTCGCTCGTCGTTTCGCCGCTCTCCGGAGCGAAAGTGCCTGGCGCCCACCTTGTGGCTTTGCCAGTGCATGCCTGCGGTGTTGCGGTCGTAGACCTGCATCCGGTAGGTGCCGACGTTGCGGCGTCCGGACTCAGGATCTAGGCTGATCACTAGCGGCAGCGTGATGAAGCGGCCCGCATCTCCGGGCCAGCACTTCAGAGCCGGCAGGACGCCCAGATCGACTTGTTCTCCCGTGACGACGACCTCCTGGCATGGACCGGAGGCGACCTTCTTGGGCTGCGACCTGGCCAGACCCACAAGCCGCCCGGCCGCCGCGACTTTGTCCATCAGTCCGCCCGGAGGGTTCTGTGCCATTTGAAGTAGGTCACGGATCCGGTCGGCGATCTCCTCGACATCGTCTACTCCCAGTGCCCAGGCCATCCTCTGGTGGGTCCCGAAAAGGTTGATGGCCACCGGCATGTCATGACCGTTCACGTTCTCGAACATGACGGCCGGCCCTCCCGCACGCACCGTCCGGTCGACGATCTCCGTGATCTCCAGATCGGCGCTTACCGTGGCGCCGACACGCCTCAACTCCCCCCTCTCCTCAAGGAATGAGAGAAAGTCACGTAGATTCCGAAAGCTCACTGGGCCTCTCGTCCCAAACCCGCGCGAATGACCGAGGACGACACGTCCCATCGGAAAACGGATTCAGGTATCTGGTCGAACAGCGCCCTAAAGTCGCCGGGCACGTCCAAGTGATCAAGGGATCGAAACTCGCCCTCGACTTCCCTGCCGGCAACCAAGAACCGGCATCCTGCTGCCCGCACTTTGCCGAGCGCCCGCGTAAGTTCTTCCCCGTCTCCGTCGTAATACGAGGCGTCTACAATCCGGGCGGCCGTGTCGTAACCGACTACAAAGGTCGTTCCTGGGAAAAGCCTGGCCTTTTGGCTGAATCTGCTCGCCCTGGTCAAAACCAGCGGAGAACCTCCCCGGAGTGTTCCCAGCCGGGCTTCGACCTCGCCCCCGGTCAGCGTGGGCTTGTCCACATTTGAGATGGACAGCTCGAAGGTTACATTCATACCCAGTACGCTCTGGGCCGCTCCCCTCAGCTCGATGTGTCCCCGATGAAGCGGATTGAATGAGCCCGGCATGAGAGCGCCCTCGATGCCGCGCTCGCAGTCCACCGCGCCGTCTTCAGACACGTGCACCCAGTCTACCGCACCGGACATCAGCAGATCGATCGGGTGATCGCCGACCTGGGGCCGACGGTCCACCACAAGGTGCTCGCCGGGTGAGAGCCGCAAATCAACGCGCCTGTTGAGGCCGGCGGCGAGCGCGGCTGCCCGGAGCAGCATTAGACTGGCGACCCCTTCCTCGCCTGCGCGGTCCCTGAGTCCCTTTTCCATTGCCACCCCAAACGCGATCCGACCATCCTCAGTACGGACCGCCACATGCGCACGGTGGAACCCACGCCTGGGACGATCTGAGAGTAACGCGCCCGCACATGACAGGCCGGCCACCGGGTAGTCTCCGTCGCGCAGGGCCAAGGCCCTGGCGTAGGCTGCGTCCGCCATCTGCGCAGCCGCCTCGGGCGAAGCCAGACTACCCGGCAGGCGTCCGAGCAGGTCCACGAGAGCGGCTCTTGAGTAGGGAACGACAGCCTCGAGCAGAGTGCGGGATGCTCCCGGCACCCCCAGCAGGCTCGACAGCGCCTCCGAGCCCGCCCCGGCCACGATGACCACGTACCGGAGCGGCGATCCGTGTATTTCACCTACTAGGTCACGGACTTCTGCGTCAATCGCAAGGCGGTCCGAGCTGAGCTGCATCGGAGAAGACTATCATCGCCTGAGGTTGAACCTGCAACTGTGGCCTGGCCCCCGTCGCCCGACGCACAGCTTACGGCGGGCGGATGATCGACCCCCGATCGGAGGTCCAAACGGTCACCTTGCTAAATTCCGCAGCTTTGACGCCGCAAAGCGCGCACGTCCCGTATCGTCGGTCCAAGGTGGCCGAGAGCCTCGGCGGAGGGACCAGTCTTGACCCTCAGTGACGGAATGCGGCCCTCAATTCCTATCTGGCATAAAGGCTCCAACGTGCGTCGGACCAACGATCTTGATTCGCCCGCGTCCGGTTCGCACGCGTTGACATTGGTGGATTTGACGACCTAGAATCCGGGAGTCGACGGGCGGGCCGAGGACGCCGTGTTACAGGCGCGTATCGGCCGGTGCAGAGCCCGCAACCAATCTCAGGCATACCCGCCATAAAAGACCGATCCGAAGACGAAAGGGAGGCTCGCACTCCAGGCGAACATCGCCGGAGGGGCTGGTCACCTAGACGAGGAGATCGGGACGTCCGGCATCCTCCGGCGGAGGAGATCGGCCCGGTCAGGGTCACGGTTACCAAGGCCAGGGTCCACTCCCGGTTGTTCGGCTCCCCCCTTGTTCTCCTCTACATCTTTGCCGCCCTGATCGCCTTGGGGACGGCGCTGCTCATACCCCCCTTCGCCCACCACGGGGAGGGCACGACTCCGTTCGTGACCGCCCTGTTCACGTCGACGTCGGCCGTGACCGTGACCGGCCTAGTCGTCCAGGACACCAGCACCTACTGGACCCTCTACGGCAAGGCGGTCATAACCGCCCTAATGTTCATCGGAGGCCTCGGAATAATGACACTCGCGGCCTTCCTGCTCGTATTTTTCGGGCGGAGAGTCTCGCTGTTTCAGAGGCTGTTGATGAAGGAAAGCCTGGGAATACTGCCCGTCAACGAACTCGGGGGACTGGTTGGACTAGCCATTCGCATAGTTGCCGTCGCCGTCGCCATTCAACTGCTCGGGTTCATCGTATTGACGCTCCGGTTCCTCGCCATTATGGAACCCTTAGATGCGGTCGGGCAGGGGCTGTTTACGGCCGTTTCCGGCTTCAACGGAGCGGGATTCACCGCCCTGCCCGGCGGTTCGAGTCTATCGGCCTACCAGACTGACGTGATCGTGATCGTAGCCGTAGGGTTGTTGATCTTCCTTGGCGCTATCAGCCTGTGGGTGATGGCCGACATCGTAGCGCTGCGGAGATTCTCCCTGCTGAGCCTGAATTCCAAGATGGTGCTCGTCGGTACCGCCGTTCTGATACTACTTGGCGCAATGACCTTCTTCGCCTTCGAATACAGCAGACCGCCCACTCTTCAGGCGCTCTCGGTGCCCCACAAGCTGCTTGTTTCCATATTCGAGTCGATCAGCGGGCGTACGGCGGGCTTTACGACCGTGGACTACGGCAACACCGCCCAGCACACGAATTTCCTATTCATCGGGCTCATGTTCATTGGAGGGGCATCAGCATCGGTCGCCGGGGGCATAAAGATCAACACCTTCCTGGTGGTGCTGGTGGCCGTGGTCTCGACCCTCGAGGGACGCAGCCACGCCACCGCGTTCGGCCGGGAGATCCCGGCAACCATCGTCCAGCAAGCGATGGTAATCGGCGCCGTGGCATCGGCCGTTGTCTTTTTCTTCGCGTTCCTGCTCACGGCCGTCGAGAGTGGCTTCGACTTCATAGCTCTGCTGTTCGAAAGCGTGTCGGCCTTCGGCAGTGTGGGGCTGTCGACCGGTGTGACCGGGGAACTGTCGATGTGGGGACAGTTGATCCTGGTGGTGCTGATGATCGTAGGGCGTATCGGACCACTCGCGCTGGGCCTCGCCATGACCCGATACGCCGAGGGGGACCACTACAGGTACCCCCGTGAACAGGTTACAATAGGCTAGGCTATTCGCCCCCGGGAGCCGCACAAGAGCCAAGGGCGGCCCGGGCGGGAAGGGAATGAAAAAGCAGGTCGTCGTTATAGGTTTGGGTAGGTTCGGCACGCACCTGGCGACATCCCTATACAACATCGGCCATGACGTGCTGGCCATGGACACCGACGAGGAAAGGGTCCAGCGCATGATCGGCCGGGTTACATATCCGGTCGCCGGAAACGCCACGAACGAGGTAGTCCTCAAGGAGCTGGGCATCACCGATTACGATGCCGCGGTGGTGGCGATAGGCTCCGACATCGTCTCCAGCATCATGACCTCGGTCCTGCTCAAGACCCTGGGCATCCCCTACATCGTTTCGAGGGCGCATAACGAGATTCACGGAAACACCCTGGAACGCATCGGGGTGGACAAGGTCATCCACGCCGAGGCGGAGATGGGTACGCGGATGGCACACAACCTGTTCAATCCCAACGTTCAGGAATACCTTGAACTGGCGCCTAGCTTCGGACTCAGCCGACTGAAGATACCCAACCACTTTGACAACATGACCCTCCGCGAGCTGGGCTTTTCAGGGCCCCGGGACAGCAATGGCCTGGTCGTCATGGCCATCCGGCGGGGAGACGACGTCACCCTTAACCCGGACGGTGAAGACAGGCTGCAGGCAGGCGATCAGGTGGTCATTGCCGGCCGCGACGAACTACTGGACGAGCTGGAATCCTAGGGTTGGATGCAGCCCGGTCGTCGGCCCCGGCCACCCTTACGGGCCACGACTCGGGTGAAGAGGCCGTGTGGCCAGCGCTCTCGTCCCACGATCGAGGAGCCCCATGCACCGACCCTACGTGCCGGCGTTTGCTGTCACGGACAAAGCCAACAGGTTGAAAGAGCTGCCCAACTGATGGCCTGGAGCGTGTCGGCCCGGTGACGGGTACCTCAGATCCCAGAATCGACGTGTCCAAGCTCGGATACTTGGGACCGGCAGGCTCGTTCACCGAGGAGGCCACAATCGCCTTCAACCCTCAGGCCGAACGCGTGCCATTTCCCTCGATACCCGCCGTGGCGCAGGCGGTGGAAGCGGGTGAAGTGGACGGTGGCGTAGTCCCCATCGAAAACAGCCTCGAAGGCGCGGTGACCTATACCCTGGATCTTCTGATCCATGGCTCGCGCCTTTTCATCCACGACGAACTGGTGCTGCCCATACACCACAACCTGCTGACCTCTCCGGGCACCTCGGTGCAGGAGATAAGGGTGATCTACTCCCACCCCCAGGCGCTGGCGCAGTGCCGCAGGTACCTAGAGGAGCGGCTGCCCGGCGCCGAGCCAATCGCCGCCCTGAGCACCTCCGCAGCCGTCGCCCACCTATCTCAGGAGCCGGGCTCAGGCGCCGTCGGGACGCTAAGGGCGGCGCAGATCTACGGGGCCGAAATCCTGGATCGGGCGATAGAGGACAGTCCGAACAATGCGACCAGATTCGTATTGCTAGCCCATAGTGACCACGCCCCGATGGGTCGGGACAAGACTTCGGTCTGCTTTACATTCGACCAGGACGCTCCCGGCCTCCTGCACTCGGTGCTTGAGTGCGTGCTGGCAGAGGGCATAAACATGGCCAAGATCGAGTCGCGGCCAAACAAGCTGCAGCTCGGGCGCTACTTCTTCCTTCTAGACTTGGACGGACACCGCCTGGATGCGAATGTGGCGCGTGCGCTGGAGTGCATACGTGCGCGCGTGACCACCTTAAAGGTGCTCGGCTCGTACCCGAGCCCCCGACAATAGGGTATAGGGTACGGAGGCGCAGACGGCCGCGGGCCTAAATCTTGTCGCTGGAACCCTCGGGCGGGCCTAGGTGCGGGGGTCGTCCTTGGTACCGGCGCCGGCCATCTGCTCGATCACCGGCGCCACGGCCTCTCGGATGGACTCGACCGACGGCCCCATCCGCTCCCTCACGCGGGCCGCAGCCTCCTCGGCTCGCTCACGCACGACCTCGCCGTAGTCCGCTAGGTCGGCTCTCGTCTCGGCACCCGGCTTTGGAGCCAACAACAATCCGACTACGGTCCCTACGACGAACCCGATCAAAAAGGATCCGGCGTTTCCTTTACCAGCCATGTCACTCCCCCCGATGGGACAGGCTCATCCGAACTACCGATCTCTGGGGTCCGACTCCCCCAAGAACGCCGTTGCCGCCCTCGCGATACCGGCCAGAAAGCCTGCTCCTGCCCCGGCCGGACCGACTGTAGATGCGATGGTGGAGGTGACATCCTCCACTCCCCTGACGATGCGCTTGATGGAATCGACCAGCGAGGTGACCTTGGCGAACACGACGAACACCGCCAACGTGGCGACCAACGTGAGCACGATGATCGCTATGTCCCTGACTACGGCTACGGTCTCAGTCCAAGCCATTTGGCGCGATTCCGAAATACAGATACGGACCCGACCGGCTTCGGGCCCTGACCCTCATGTTAGCACCACCGACGCCTCAGGGGCGGATGAGCATGCGCAGGGAGCCGTTCTCGTCCCGGCGCTGAGTCAAGACCGTGTGGTTTCCCCTCTCGGTCCACACGATGACGTCGTATGTGTTCAGCACGTCGGGTATGATCACCTCCACGTACGACCACGGAGCGGTGGCAACGTGCTCTTCAAGGGCCGCCAGAATTCCGGCGCAGGTCTTTCCCGTTCCGTCGATGACGATCCATCCATCCGAACCGTTGGTCCCCTGAATGCCGACCGCGCCGTCGTGCACGGGCACCTGGCCAGACTTTCGAAGATCGACCTGCCGCTTGAATTCGGCCACGGACTCCCAGTGGACTCCCTCGACTCGGTCTCCCTTGGCACAGACTGCGCCGCGCACGCCCACGATGTCGGGATTGACCCTTGCCAATTCATCCAGGTCTGACATCTTCAGGTGTCCGGACAGGGCGGTGCTCATCCCGTCGCGCTTGCCCTCAAACACCATCTCCGCAAGCTCACCCTCGGGAAGAAAGTCAAACAGGTTACGCCCATCCTTGGTTAGGGTGTCTATGAGCCAGCCATCGCAATCCCCGTCCCTGGCCAGGCGTGGCATAAGGTGAGGATCGAGACCTCCCTCGTAGAGGACGTTGTCGGCGAAAAGGGAGCCGATCAGCTTGGTCTCAGTTCCCTCGAGAGCCTCCTTGGAAGCCAGTAACACCTCGACCGCCTTGTCGTAATCGGCCTGCATGAAGCCCACCTTCACCGAGGTGGCATTCATTCTCCCAGCGGCCCAGGTTGCCATCGCCACGGTTCCCTCCTGATTGGGAACAACGCCGAGGGTGAGGCTCGCATGGATCTCATGCGGGACGGCCTCGCGCACCGCTTTGAAAACGCCCGGTTTGGCGGAGCCGACCAACGCCTCCTGCAGGTTCTTGACATCGATAATGTCCGCACCGCCCTTCATCGCCTCGAGGGCCTCGGGCAGATTCTGGACGCTAACCATCAACATCATCGGCTCAGGTCTCCTGCTGCTGCATTTCGGGCTCTATCACTCAGGCACGCCGGCCGTTTCGCCTAGCCGGCACGCACTTGGGCGATATCTTCGGAGAGCTCGGACTTTTCGTCCTCGGTCAGATCGGACAGGGGAGCCCTGACGTGTCCTCCGGCCATGCCCATGATCTCGCCCCAGTGCTTGACCATCGGCACGGGCAGTGCTCCCCTCTGCTTTGCGACGGTCCGCTGCCACCACCTGTCGGATAGATCCTTGACGGGCCGGATGTGGGCGTCATAGTAGTCGCCATCCACGTTCCCGGCCATTGCCCTCTCGATGAAGGTCACGTAGTGGTTGGCCTGGACGGTGTCGAAGCGCCAGTCCGACGTATTGGCAAACATCACCCGCTGCTCAAACCCCAGTTCCGGCCCCTTGAACAGGACCCATTCATCCGGGGTGGAGATAATCGCCGTCTCGCCCAGGGCCCGGTGGGCGGCGATGGAGATGTCCGGATTGAAGCTTGCCTCCTTGACGCCGACGACATTGGATATCCCGCATATTCGCCCCAGACCGTCAGCGCTCATCACGATGCCGAACTGCGGCGAGTTGTAGAACATAATGCCAAGGTCCGTATTGTCGGCAACCGCTCGGACGAACTCGACCACCTGGTCCTCAGTCTTGGTGACGAAGTAGGGAGCCGCAAGTACCAAGAGATCAAATCCCACGCCCCGCGCGTGGTCGGCCAGGGCCAGCACCTCCTTGACCGACGTGTGACTCACATGAGCCGCTATCGGCCATTGCCCACCAGCCTCGTCGGCTACGACATCGTAGACGGTAAGCCTTTCCTCGCGGGTCAGGGACCAGAACTCTCCCATGCCCCAGGTGCAGCCGGCGCCGCGGGTTCCCAGGGCCCGGATGTGGCGGATGTTAGTCCGCAGGCCTTCCTGGTCTAGCTCGTCGTCCCCGGTGAATGGAGTAACGAGGGTGGACCACTGGCCCCGCAGGTTTTCACGCGCCCAGTCCGCCGCTTCGTGCTTGGTGTAGTCGGCCATCGGAATTCGATGATATCGGGCCGCGAAATAGGGTGTCAATTCCATGACACCCGCGTAAACGAGCCCGCATCGGGGGCCGTTTGGATCGTCGGAACTCCTCAGCCGCCGCCGGTCACAGAGGCGCTCAGGAGTTCCCTGAGCCGCCGTCCCAGGGCCGCGTGCTCGGGCTCGTCCATGCCGGGGTCGGACTCGAGCATGCGGTCGGCTTCGCGCCGTGCCTTCGAGGCGGTCGCAGTGTCGATGATGCTGGCAACCCGCAGGTCGGGCAGGCCGCTCTGGCGGGTGCCGAGAAAGTCTCCCGGACCCCGAAGGCGCAGGTCCTCTTCTGCCAGACGAAAGCCATCCGTAACAGTCTCCAATACCTTAAGCCTCTCCACCGCATCTGGTGTCTCGGAATCGGAAAGTAGCAGGCAATAGCTCTGCTCGGTTCCCCGGCCTACCCTGCCTCGAAACTGATGCAACTGGGCCAGCCCAAAGCGGTCCGCACCGTCGATTACCATCACCGTGGCGTTTGGGAAATCGATCCCCACCTCGATCACTGATGTCGCGACCAGGACCTCGATCTCGCGTTCTGAGAAACGCTGCAAGACCGCCTCCCTGTCGCGAGGCTTCATGCGTCCGTGAAGCAGCCCTAGGCGGTAGGAAGCAAATACGTCCCGCGACAGCCTTTCGTGCTCCTCGGTCGCGGCACGAGCCTGCACCGCCTCCGATCCCTCAACCAGGGGAAAGACAATGAACGCCTGGTGGCCCTTGTCCAGTTCGGTCTTGACGAACTCATACGCCGCTGGCCTCTGGGCGGCGGCGACACGACGGGTCTTGACCGGTTTCCTGCCAGGAGGGATCTCGTCTAAGAGGGAAACATCGAGATCGCCGAACACGGTCAATGACAATGAGCGTGGTATCGGAGTCGCCGACATGGCCAGCAGATGAGGCCTGGAGCCGCCGGAACCGAGAGCCGCTCGCTGCATGACCCCGAACCGATGCTGTTCGTCGACGACGCCCACGGCCAGATTGGGCACATCAACCGAGTCCTGGATAAGTACATGGGTGCCTATGACTATGTCGATCTCCGCTGCGGCGATGTCTTGCAGCAGGCGATCGCGGACCGCTTTGCGAGTGCTCCCGGTGAGAAGGGCAACCTCTAACGGCCGGCCGGCCGGCAGCTCAATCCGCGCACGGGCACCGTCTTGATCAAGGTCCGGTACGCCCCGTGCAAGGAGGCGGCACACGGTCAAGTAATGCTGCTCGGCAAGGATCTCCGTCGGCGCCATGAAGGCACCCTGCCGGCCCGAGTCCACCGCGAACAGGAGGGCAGCCACAGCTACGACGGTCTTACCGCTGCCGACGTCGCCCTGAAGGAGCCTGACCATGGGCCGGCCCTGGACAAGATCCCGGGTTATCTCTTCGATGGCCCGCAACTGGGCTCCCGTAAGTTCGAACGGAAGCGACGCCAGGAACGAGTCGGTGTACCCCCCACCCCTGCGGTGGGAAATCAGGGGAACGCCCTCCTCCACCTCCCTCCATGCCCTGCGCCGCGACAGTACGGCCAGTTGGAGTAGCAGCATCTCCTCGAATGCCAGGCGCCGCCGGGACGATTCAAGGTCCGCTTGGGTATCTGGGTAGTGGATCTGGGAGATGGCGTCAGGCAGGCTCACCAGGCCCTCCCTCTGCCGTAGGTCGGCAGGGAGGGTTTCTACCACATCCTTGAGCCCGGCCTTGAGGGCGGCGCGAATGATCCGGCGGATGGTCCGCTGGGGCAGGCCCTCGGTAGTTGGATAGACGGGCACCAACCTTCCCGTGTGGACAAGTTCCTCTTGGCCGGTCAGCAGCTCGTACTCCGGGGACTCGAAGACATGTCGGCCCTTGAAGGTCTTGACCGGCCCACTTATGACTACCGAGGCTCCCGTCTTGAGGGTCTTTGCCAAAAAGCCCTGCCCAAACCATATGGCACGCACATTCCCGGTTTCGTCGCCGAGCACGGCCTGGGTGGAGGCGCGGCGAGCACCGCGCTTGGTCTCGGTGGCTTCCCAGACCGTTGCCACGATGGTCTGCTCTTTGCCGTGCTCAAGTTCGCGGACCTTGCTTATGCGGGAGAAATCGTTATGGCGATGGGGGAAGTGATAGATCGCGTCACCGATCGTCCGGATGCCGAGCCGTTGCAGGCGTGTGACATGTCGACCGACTCCGCCGGCGATCTTCAGGCGGGCGATCGAATCGGCATCCTCTGCCTTGGCTCTTGGCCTGGGGGACCGGTCAGGGATAGTCGTCGAGTCCAGACCCAGTGCACTAATGCGACCCAGAATCTCCGAAGCCCAACCGCTGCGCTCGGCGGGGGTGAGGACGGAGTAGGGCCTAATCTCGCCAAGGGAGGATCTCAGTTCTTCGGCATGCCTGCTGAGGAAGCGGTCCAGGCCCCCGATGACCGCCCGATCCTCGTATCCCCCCTCCTCTTCCTTCGCCAGGATCTTGCGAAGGACCGTCAGGCCAACATGTCGATCTCTACTGCGCGCGGCTCCCCGGCTCGCAGGGTCGCGGGTCATACGGTCAAGGTCTGTTCGAACTGAGGACACCTATTCCAAGGGCTCCGGGTCCGACATACGTCCCAAGACCCGGGCCGTAGCGACAGATCATGGGGGCTACCCCCAGCAGGACACCCAATCTCTCGGCGAGCTCGGCCGCCTCGTCCGGGGTCGTGGAATACAGTACGGCCACCTGTTCGGCGGGAGCCAACGCCTGGGCACGGTCCATCAGGCGAGCGATTCCCTTCTTCCTGCTGCGCGGGCGAGCGTACGGATGGACAACTCCATCGACGACCTCGATCATCGGCTTAAAGTTGAGCAGTGTACCTACGAGCGCCTGCGCCTTACCGATGCGGCCGCCCTTTTGCAGGTACTCCAGTGTGTCAAGCAGGGTATTGCAGGTGACGCGGGAAAGCGCCTCCTGCACGCGCTCAAGGACCGCTGGCAGGTCCTGGCCCTCCTGCGCAGCCGCGGCGGCCACCAGTGCGGGAATACCGATGCCCATTGAGGCCTGAAGCGTGTCCACGACCTCTATGGGGCACCCCGGACTCGCTGACCTAGAGGCCTGGACGGCGGCGTTGTAGGTACCGCTGACCTTCGACGAGACGTGGATGGATACTATCCCGTCGGCGTCATCGCCCACGCTCTCATAGATCTCCACGAACTCGCCCACGGCGGGGACGGCGGTGGAGGGAAACTCGTCCCCGGTCTGCAGGCGCAGATAAAACTCCTCCGGCGTAAGGTCTACGCCATCCTTGAACTCGGCGGCTCCGAACCGGACGGTCAGGGGCACGACTTCAATGCCATGGCGCGCGACCAACTCGGCCGGCAGATCGGCAAGGCTGTCTACCACGACTCTAACGGCCATCAGAGGTTCCTCCTCCTACCGACGCGGGATTCATTCGATGGAAATCAGGTAATGGTAGTGTGGCTGGCCGCCTTCCACCAACTCGAACTCCGCGTCCTCAAATCGAGACTGCAGCCTGCTGATCTCCGCCCCCGATTCTGACTCGGCGACCTGTTCGCCTCGGAACAGTGTCACAAGGTCGTCGCCACCTATCCCGGCAGCGATCATCAGAGCATCGAGGACCTCAGAAAGAGAATCCCCGGACGCCGCAAGCTCTCCGTCGAGAAGGCCGATATAGCCGCCCTCCTCCGCCCTGACACCGTGCAGGGTTACGTCGCGGGTAGCGATGGTGACTCCCGCGCTCCTAACCTCGCCGGGCGCGGAACTCATGGCCGCCGAATTCGACTCTAGATCCGCCGAGGCGTCGAAGGCCAGGGCGGCTGCAACTCCCTGTTGAACGCTGGTCGTGGGTACGACAAGCACTTCCTTTGGGGATATTTCCGCCGCCTGGTCGGCCGTCGCTATGACGTTTCCCTCATTCGGCAATACGATCACCGCATCCGCCGGAGCCCTATCGATTGCTTCGGCGATGTCCTTGACGCTGGGGTTCATCGTGGGTCCGCCGGACACGACCTCGGTACAGCCAAGTTCCGCAAACACCTGGGCGAAGCCGGCTCCCAGCGCGACAACGACCAACGAAGCGTTCTCCTGCTGCGCGGAGCCGACCCGATGTGCCGTCGCGAACTCTGACCGCTGCTCATCCATGTCCTGGACGTTGCGTTCTATGACCTCCCCCACGGTCTGGGCAAAGGCGACCATCGAGTCCGGATGCTCGGTATGCACGTGTATCTTCACGAGATCGGCATCGCCGACCACCACGACCGAGGACGCCATTTCGCCCGCCCTGCGCCTGATCTCATCCAGATCGGGTTCGCCCCCTTCCGCGCAATCGGCGCGCACCAGCAGCTGGGTGCAATAGCCGAAGCCGATATGTTCGGTCCGATCGAGAAAGGCCTGATTGAGCGCGATGGAAGATCCCAGTGTCCCGCCCCCAGGCACCGGCACCTCCACCCCACTCACCGAACCACCGCCCAGCCTAATCGCCATCCCTTGCAGTATCAGCTGAATTCCGAAGCCGCCGGAGTCGACCACGCCCGCTTCAGTAAGGACAGGGAGCATGCCTTCCGTGGCCTCGACGGTCTTCTCGACCACATCGCATACACCGTCCATGGTCTCGAGGATCGGCATTCCCGAATCGACGGATCGACGAGCCTCGCGGGCCGCAGCGGAAATCACCGTGAGCATGGTGCCTTCCACGGGCTCCCCTACCGCTCCATACGAGCGCTCAGCGGCGGCCTCCAGCGCTCCGGCCAGGTGGCTGGCGTCAAAGCGGTCTCTGCCTGACAGACCCTCGGAAAGGCCACGGAAAAACTGTGAGAGGATCACCCCGCTGTTTCCCCTAGCCTCCATCAGCGCCCGCCTGGCCATCGTCCTGGCAACCGATTCGGCCTGGGGTTCCCTCTCGGCCTGCTGGCGAGCAGATTCGGCCACCGCTCGCATGGTCAGAGACATGTTGGTGCCAGTGTCGCCATCCGGTACCGGGAACACGTTCAGGGCATTAACGATGTGGCTGTGGGACTCCAGCAGTTCGAGTCCCCCAACGACCATATCCGCCAGATCGCGCCCGTCCACCCAGCGGGAACGAGAGTGGGAATGACCTGCTGCCGTGGTCTGATTACAGGTGTCCAAGGGTCCCGCCCCGCGGACAACACCCATTGCCGACCATCGCCCCCTGTGGTATCTTCGTTAAGAATTTCACGGATGCCCGTCCCCCGGTACGATGCGGGAAACGGGCTTCCGGTCACGCCCATATTACCCATCTGACAGCATAAGGCAAACCATGGCTCGTTGTGATATCTGCAGCAGGACCCGGATGTCTGGCAACAACGTCAGCCACTCCAAGCGGCGCACCAAACGCCGCTGGGGGACCAACGTTCACAATGCGACTATAGGCATCGACGGCCGACGCCAGCAGGTCAAGATGTGCACGCGGTGCCTGCGGACCCACTACAAGACCAGGGCTCGCGCCTGATTGCCAGCCCGGCGGGCCCGGCCTCGGGTCGGTTGCCAGGCCGGCGGAACCCCGTCCTAGCCTGCGAGTAGATTCAGGGCGGAGCCAGCCCTAAACCATTCGATCTGGGCCTCGCCGAAAGAGTGCCTAAGCTCAATCTCAGTGTCTGTTCCGTCGTCGTGGTGCGCTACACAGCGGACAGGCTCGCCAGGCCTAAAATCCGCCAGGCCGAGCAGGCTGATACGGTCCGACTCGCGCACCAGGTCATAGTCTGAAGGGTCGGCGAAGGTAAGGGCCAGCAGTCCCTGCTTTTTCAGGTTCGACTCGTGGATCCTGGCGAAGCTTCGGGCGATGACCGCTGCACCTCCCAGCAACCTAGGTGAGAGGGCCGCGTGCTCGCGGCTGCTCCCCTCTCCGTAGTTGTGATCGCCGACGACGATCCAGCGCAAGCCGGCGGCCTTGTAGGAGCGGGCAACCTGTGAGACGGAACGGCCGGATTCCCCGGTGAGTTGGTCCAAGGTGGTTCCGGCCTCGCCGCTATACGCGTTGACCGCACCCATGAACATGTTGTCACTGAACTTCTCCAGGTGGCCCCTGTACCTAAGCCACGGGCCCGCCGGCGAGATGTGATCAGTGGTGGTCTTGCCACGGGTCTTCAGCAAGACCGGGATCTCGACGTAGTCCTGGCCATTCCAGGGCTCCCATGGCGTGAGCACCTGTAGGCGCTCACTGTCTTCGTCAACGGTGATCTCGATGTTCGAACCGTCCTCGAGGGGAGCGGAATAGTACTGCCTACCCCGTGCGAAATCGGCCGAAGGAACCTCAGGGGCGGGTTTGGGGGGCTGAAGGGAGAACCGGTTTCCGTCCTCACCGACGAGGGTGTCGGTAAGAGGGTTGAAGCTGAGACGACCGCCAAGCGAGAGGGCGACGACGATCTCGGGACTTGCAATGAAGTTCATGGTCTCGGATCGGCCGTCGTTTCGCCTGGGAAAGTTGCGGTTGTAAGAGGTCACGATGGTGTTGGCCACCCCGTCGAGAAGCCTTTCCCGTCGCCACTGGCCGATGCACGGACCGCACGCATTGGCCAGGGTTGTGACACCGATTTTGGACAGTGAGTCGAGCTGTCCGTCCCTTTCAATGGTTGCCCTAACCTGCTCAGACCCCGGGGTGACCATCAACTCGATATCGCACCTCGCGCCCTGGACGCTGGCCTGCTCGGCCACGTCCGCGACCCGGCTCATGTCCTCATAGGAAGAGTTGGTGCAGCTGCCAATGAGAGCGGTGTCGATCTCATCGACAAAGCCGTTGGCCGAATCGGCCACCTCGGCCGCCAGCTTGGAGATAGGCCTTGCGCGGTCCGGAGAGTGGGGCCCTGACACGTGTGGCTCGAGTCTGGCGAGGTCGATCTCGATCACCTGATCGAAGAACTCTTCGGGGCGGTCCTCCACCTCCCTGTCCGCCCTGAGGATCTCGCGGTTGTCGTGCGCCAGGCTGGCCAGTTCGCCCCTGCCTGTCGCCGCCAGGTAGGTCGCCATACGCTCGTCGTAGGGGAAGATCGAGGTGGTGGCACCGAGCTCGGCTCCCATGTTGGTGATCGTCGCCTTGCCCGTGCAACTGATCGAGCGGGCGCCCGGCCCAAAGTATTCGATTATCGAGTTCGTCCCGCCTGCGACCGTCAACTCCCCTGCGAGATAGAGAATCACGTCCTTGGGCGCAGTCCACCCGTCCATGGAGCCGGTAAGCCTGACCCCTATATGCTTCGGATACAGCAACTCCCAAGGCAGGCCGGCCATCACCTCCACGGCGTCGGCACCGCCCACCCCCACCGCGCACGCGCCGAGCCCTCCGGCGTTAGGCGTGTGCGAATCGGTCCCGATCATCAACGCCCCCGGGAAAGCGTAGTTTTCCAGCACCACTTGGTGGATAATCCCGGCACCTGGTGCCCAAAAGCCGACCCCGAACTTGGTCGAGGCGTCGCGCAAGAAATCGTAGACCTCGCCGTTCTCCTCCCTGGACTGGAGCAGGTCAGATACCCCCTCTGCTCGCGCCTGTATCAGATGGTCACAGTGCACCGTTGTTGGCACGGCAACTCTGTCCCTGCGCGTCTGCATGAAGTTGAGCATGACCGTCTGGCCGAGCACGTCTTGGAGCGCAACCCGGTCCGGCCTAAGCAGGAGGTAGCTTTCCCCGGGTACCAGGTCGGTCCCCTCGGAATCGTCAAGGTGCGAAAATAGGATCTTGTCCGACAAGGTCAGGGGCTTTGCCACCCTTCGACGCACTGTCGAAAGCCGGTCCCTCATTTTGCCGTATGTTTCGCTTACGAACTCTGGTGTGGATTCGATCTGAACCATCTTTGACCTCAAATCGCCTCAGGGGACGGCCGTGCTGCGGTCCGAAAGGGGGGCAGCGAAGTGGTAGGGAAACCGCCGGTAGGGTGGCCTAATTCGGCCATGGTTGGAAGACTGTCTTGACTAGCGGGACTGACCGAAATACTCGTAGTTGAGGTCTGTATACTTATCCTGATCCTCAGGTACGTCCTCTTCGGCAAAGATCGCCACCACCGGGCAAACCGGCTCGCATGCAGCGCAGTCTATGCATTCCTCGGGACTTATCAGCAGCATCCTGTGCTCCGGAGCCTCATAAATGCAGTCCACCGGGCAAACATCGACGCACGCCCGGTCGAGAACGTCCACGCAAGGCTCGGTGATGATGTATGTCATTCTGCACCTAAACTCCTAATCTGGTCCGCTCATCGCTGGAATTGTGTTGGTGACGTTACTCGCCCCTCGGCAGAGACATTCCCCTCTGCGATTATATCGCTCCGGCTCTGTCCTCCCTCAATAGCGGGGAAGGCTGCCTGGGGCCCGAGTTGACTTTTGCCCGGGTGGACCATTAACTGTCGCTCGGCGGGAGCCACGGGCCCAGCCGGATTCGGAGAAAGCCGAGGATAAGCCAATGGGTCAGCTGGACGGCAAGGTCGCCCTTATCACCGGAGGGGGGACGGGCATTGGAAAGGGCATCGGGAGGGCGTTCTCCAGAGAAGGTGCGCGCCTGGTGCTCGCGTCGAGGCGTGAAGAGCATCTCACTGTCGCCGCCACCGAGTTCAGGGAATTGGGCGCGGAGGTTGAGGCCGTGCCCACAGACGTTACCGTTGAGGCGCAGGTCCACGCGCTTTTCGAAGCGGTGACCAGCCGTTTCGAGAGGCTCGACATCCTCGTCAACAACTCGGGCATCGCCGAAGGCGGGCCCCTGGAGGAGCTTTCCCTGGCTGCCTGGCAAAAGGTGATCGACGTCAACCTCACCGGGGTTTTCCTCTGCACGCGGGCGGCCATGGCGATCATGAAACGTCAGGGCGGCGGGAGGATCATCAACATCGGCAGCATCTCGGCCCAGATGCCACGTATGAACTCGGCCCCGTACACCACCTCCAAGCACGGACTGGTCGGACTGACCAAGTCAACGGCGCTCGAGGGGCGGGCCTTCGGCATCTCGGCTGGCTGCCTTCACCCGGGCAACACGCTGACCGAGATGGGGCGATCACTTCCCGATCAGGAGCCGTTGATGTCTGTTGACGACCTGGCGGGCATCGCCCTGGCGATGGCCGCCCTGCCCGCCCACGCCACCGCTCTGGAGGCCATAGTGCTTCCTTACCAGCAAGACTACCTGGGGAGAGGCTAGCAGCCTCTGAGGAGTGGAAGGAACCCGGTTCCCCATGAGGCTGCCCTAAAATGGCGCGGAGCGTTTCTGACGTTCGAAAGCGGCCTTCAGTTCTTCGGCGTCCCTGCTGCCGCGACCCGGAAAGGACACGCGCACGTCTTTGCCCCTGAAACGGACGAATAGCAACGATGTATGAGGCTTAACACGGATCAGGCTGGTGAGTATCAGATAGCCGGCGGCACCGATGCCAACCGCCCATGCCACGAACAAGAGGGTGTTGACTATATTGACCGCTTTGGGGACGCTTACTGAATCTATGAGGAAGGTGTCTATCGGCACCTGTATGGCTGCCAGTATCGCTCCGATGGCCAGGGCCTTTAGGCCCGCTTCGAGCCGGCTCTCCTGCCCGCCCTCTACCCTGCGAACCCCGTCCACGTCCTTCACCGTAACCACGGCCCTGGCACGGCCGCCCGACCAGTTCGCCATCAGCCGAAGGTTCGTGAGGACGACGTTTTCGCGCTCGAACACGACCTCTTCATCATCAAGCAGGTCTATGCTTCGATCGGCGGCCCCCATGTGTGTACGCACCATGCCTATACAGCCCCGCATCCGAGTCTACATTAACGTAGGGTCCTCCAAGCGGTGCCGCAGCCATTGCGGCCCCACGCTGCACCCGTGCCAGTGATCATAGCCATCGACGGCCCGGTCGCTTCGGGCAAGACGGTGGTCGGCCGTGCCTTGGCCCGCCGTCTGGGCCTGCGCTTTTTGGACACAGGCACTATGTACAGGGCGGTGACCTGGGCAGCGGCGGAGCGTGGGCTCGACATGAGCGAAGTCGAGGCGCTTAGCGACCTGGCCGAAGACATGGATATCCGCGTAGAACTCGAGGAGGGTGAGCAACGGATCGTGGTCGAAGGCATCGATGTCACCGACATGATGCGGTCGCAACAGGTGGAGTTGAGCGTGTCGGCGGTCTCGGCGGTTTCCGGTGTCCGCAGGGCCCTCGTGAGGCAGCAGAGGCGGATTGCGGTCCAAGACCCATTGGGGATCGTTGTCGTGGGGCGTGACATCGGAACAGTTGTCCTGCCCGACGCTCCGGTCAAGGTGTTTCTTGAGGCCTCCTTGCACATCAGGGTGAGGCGCCGATATGACGAGTTCAGGAGAAAGGACGACAAGCGTGACATGGGGCAACTGACGGCCGAGATCCAGATGCGTGATAAGATTGACTCCGAGCGCGCAGACTCCCCTCTCCGGCCCGCCATAGACGCCGTAAGGATCGAGACCGACGGACTGCGGATAGATCAGGTAGTCGGGAGGATTCAAGGGTTAATCGCGGCCTCCTGATCTCTCGAATGGAAATTCTTTACCCGATCTGCGATTTCCTCCAGCGAAGGGCCGTAAGCGCCCTATCCGACTGGGGGGTGACCGGCGTGGAGAACGTGCCGCCCTGGGGCCCACTCATAATCGTCTCCAATCACCTGTCCCAGTCCGATCCCTCCTTCATAGGCGCTGCTATCCCCAGGCGACCCAGGTTCCTAGCCAAGAAAGAGCTGTTCGCCAATCCAATCGCGGGACCGCTTATAAGAAGCTACGGCGGGTTTCCCCTGAACCGCCAAGGCGGGGACCTGGCCGCTTACCGCTGGGCGATGAAACTGCTGGAGCGCGACGGGACGCTAGTTCTGTTCCCGGAGGGCACGCGCAGTCCAACGGGCTTGCGCAGGGCGCGAGACGGGGCAACCCGCATCGCTCTGGCCTCCCAGGCTCCCCTGCTGCCCGTCGGGATAACGGGTACCGAGAACTTCGGTACCTGGGCCAGGGTGTTTTTCCCAAACGCTCGGATCAGGGTAAATATAGGAAGGCCCTTTACCCTGCCCCATGTGGAAGGGAAACCGAGCAGAGAGGTTCTTGGCTCCCTGACTGACATGTTAATGCAGCGCATAGCTATTCTGCTGCCGCCCGAATACCGTGGGGAGTACGGGGCGACGCTGGCGGGCAGCCAGGCCACCAACTGAAATGTGCGGGATCTTCGGCTATACGGGCTATCGTTCGGCGACTCCGCTGCTTTTGGACGGTTTGGCCTCCCTGGAGTACCGGGGCTATGACAGCGCGGGCATCTGCCTTGCGCCGACCAACGGCCGAGACGGGATCCATGTCGTCCGGGCGGCCGGTAAGCTATCGGCGCTGAGGAAACGTGTTGACGCCGGCAGCCCAGCGGGTTCGACGGGCATAGGCCACACGCGGTGGGCCACTCACGGAGCCCCGACCGAGGCGAACGCCCACCCTCACCGCAGCAGGAACGGGAGGGTTGTGGCAGTCCAAAATGGCATCGTCGAAAACTACGCTGATCTCCGCCGCGAACTTTCCCGATGCGGCTTTTCCTTCACGTCGGAGACGGATGCCGAGTGCATACCGCACCTGATCGAGCTCTACATGTCCCAGGGGATGGACCTGGCAGAGGCTGTCAGGGCGGTCGGCAGTCGCCTGCGCGGTGCCAACGCCGTGGTAGCCATGTCCGCGGATGAGCCCGACCGCCTGGTGGCACTCAGGCTTGGCCATGCCGGAGGACTCGTTATTGGAACAGGAGACGGAGAGGCTCTTGTGGCTTCCGACCTCGCGGCCATCTCACCCCACACGAGGTCGGTCTACTACTTGGGGGCGAGCGAGGTTGCAGTTATCACAACCGGCGGCGTCACCTTTACCGACCTAGGCGGTTCGGTGATCTCCAGGTCGGTCACACGCGCACCAGAGGACAAGGTGTCCGCGGCCCGTGGCTCCTACGAGCACTTCATGCTCAAGGAGATAAACGAACAGCCGCAGGCCCTGGTAAACACCCTGTACGGTCGAGTGTCCTTCGACGAGGGGATTGTCCGCCTTGAGGAGCTACCCATCTCGGACGAGTACCTGCGATCGGTGCGAAGGGTTGTACTGATCGGCATGGGGACCAGCCTGCACGCTGCGATGGTCGGGCGCAGGTGGATAGAGACACTGGCGAAGCTTCCGGCCGAGGTGGACAACTCCTCCGAGTTCCGTTACCGACAACCGGTCATCGACAGGAACACGCTCGTGATCTCCGTTTGCCAGTCAGGCGAGACCGCAGACACGCTGGCGGCCATGGAAGAAGCGAGGGCAAAGGGGGCCACGCTGATAACCCTAACCAATACGGAGGGGTCACACTCGACCAGGATCGCCGACGGCACTCTACCGCTCCGCGCGGGGACCGAGGTCGGCGTCGCGGCCACCAAGACCTTCGTTTGCTCGCTTACCGCCCTGTACCTGACCGCCCTTCACATCGCGCGTGCCAGAGGTCTTGCGGATAACGGTGCAGGCTCGCAGGCGGTGACGGACCTCGCCCACCTTCCAAGGCTGATCGGAGAGGTCCTCGAGCAGCAGGATCGATACGAGGTCCTTGCAGAACGCTATTGCCACTACGATGACTTTTTGTACCTCGGCCGCGGCCTCAACTTCCCGCTCGCCATGGAGGGGGCCCTTAAGTTAAAGGAGATCAGCTACATCCATGCCGAGGGCTACCCCGCCGGGGAGATGAAGCATGGCCCGATATCGCTGGTCGACGGGCGCATGCCCGTAGTGGCCCTCATGCCAACCGACGAGTTGTTTGACAAGATGGTCAGCAATGTTTACGAGGTGTCCGCCCGCGGTGGGCGCGTACTGGCCGTAACCACGGAGAACGCCCCCGGACTGGACGATGCGGCGAGCGACGTCGTTACGCTTCCTTCCGTGCCCGCTGCTCTAAGCCCAATGGTCATGGCCGTGCCGATGCAGTTGCTGGCCTACCACATCGGCGTTCTAAGGGGGTGCGACGTCGATCAGCCACGCAACCTTGCAAAGTCAGTCACGGTCGAGTAGCCGGGCTTCTTGACCCGGCAGTCGGAACATCCGCCCGGCGAGGCTGACTCGCCTGAACAGAGGGCCTGGCTCCGGCCAAAGATGCCACCGGCCCTGGGGTATCGGCCTTACCGGCGCTACTGGAGCGGCGCCGTCACATCGGTCGCGGGTTACAACCTCGTCTACTTCGCGCAGCTGTGGCTGGCATACGAACTGTCTCCCTCACCGCTGTTCCTGGGCCTCATCGGAGTTGCCAACGCCGGTCCCGCGTTTGTCTTCACGCTGTTCGGGGGCGTGTACGCCGACCGCATGGACCGCAAGGGGATCATACTGGGCTCGCAGCTGATCCTCGCGGCTCTGGCGGCGACAATGGCCGCACTCGATGCGACTGGCGCGGTGCGCGTGTGGCATGTACTCGTCATCGCCGTCGCCGCCGGATCGGTCAGCGCATTCGACATCCCGGCCCGGCAGGCGTTCTACCCGGGCCTTGTGGAACGCAGGGCGCTCACGAGCGCGGTCGCCCTGAACGCCTCGGTGTGGCAAGGCGTTCGGATAGGTGCACCGGCAGCGGCCGGTTTCCTTATTGCGTTCACGAGCACATCGGCCGTGTTTGTCATCGGCGCCGTTGGCTTTGGAATGATGGCATCCCTACTGATGGGCGTGCGGCCATTGCGCAGCGCCGAGGCCAGTCCCGAGGCCGAACCGGTCAGCGCGGCGGGACAACTGGCCGAGGGAATCGGCTACGTTCGCAATCGGCCCGAATTCAGGTTCCTGATAGGCATGGTGATGTTCTCGAGCTTTTTCGGGGGAGGCTACCTGATACTCATGCCGGTGTTCGCGGTCGACATCCTGGATGTCGGGGCCCAGGGCCAGGGGGTCCTGCTCGCTGCAGCAGGCATCGGAAGCCTGTCGGCGACACTCTGGATCTCGACCCGCGGCCGCCTGCGTGGGTCAGGCGCCCTTCTGGTGGGCGGGGCGGCCATGAGCGGAATATCGCTCGCCGTCTTCGCACTCACCGCACGCTACGTGGGCTCGTATCCGCTCGCCATCACCCTAATGTTTACTACAGGCCTTTTTACCTCGACATTCCTGATCTCGGCGATGGCCTCCCTACAGGCGATTGTGCCCGATCGGCTGCGGGGTCGGATCATGGCCCTATACGGCATCAGCTGGAGCGTGATGCTCCTAGGAGGCTTTCAGGCTGGCCTGATCGCCAACTTCATCGGGGCACCGCTCGCCGTGACGATAGGAGGCTTGCTAGTTACGGCCTTTGCACTGGGACCGGCTCTGGCCAACCGTGGTCTCTTGACCATCGATTCGGGCGGCACGCAGTCGTATACACTCGGCCGCAAAGCCGCAGACCCGCCCGCCGACTGATGCCATCACCCGGACCGACTGGTGCCCAACCGGAACCGAAGATGACCGAGCCCGTAGCAGACAGGGATAAATCCGGGCTCACCGGGCTCTACGAGGCCGCCCGGCGCCAGGGAGTGCCGTTCGGGATAGAGGCAGTTCCTACCGGAGGGTCTGTGGATTCAGGCGGCCTTAGACTGCACTACGCGGATTGGGGCGCGCACGCCAGTCCGGCCGTTCTGCTTCTGCACGGTTTCGCCCAGAGCGGACGCAGCTTCGACTTCGTATCGCTGGCGCTATGCGACCGATTCCGAGTCGTCGCGCTGGACCTGCGGGGCCACGGAGACTCGGACTGGTCGCCGAGCTCAGACTACAGGCGCAGGTCGCACGTCGCGGACGTGGAGACCGTGGTAGAAGAACTGGGACTGGCGCCGGTGGTCATAGTTGGACTGTCTCTCGGGGGCACGGTCGGCTACCTGCTCGCCGCATCCCGGCCGCAGCTGGTTCGCGCACTCGTGATCGTCGATATCGCGCCAAGGGTAGAAGCGGCTGGCGCTCGCCGCGTGAGAGGATTCGTTGAGGGCAGGGACTCGTTCGCCTCGCTCGAAGAGATGGTCAGCTCCGTACAATCCTTCAGGCCGGGCCGCACCGATGAACAGCTGCTGGGCAGCGTCCTGCGAAACGCCAGGCGCCAGCCAGACGGGACTTATACGTGGAAATACGACCCCGCAATGCGACGTCCCGAAGCTCGGCCCAAGGCGGGGCCGGAGGAAGAGGCACTGCTCTGGGACGCGCTAAAGGCCATTGCCTGCCCAACGCTCGTCGTCCGGGGAGCCGAGAGCGACATCGTCAGCCCGGCATCAATGACTGAGATGATTCGGAGCATTCCGAATGCCAGAGGAGTCGAGGTGCCCCGTGCCGGTCACCTGGTTCCCGGCGACAATCCTGCCGGCTTCATAAGGGCGATCGGGCCATTCCTTTCGGAGACCTACCCGACCTAGGCCGGTGCGCCAATAGACGCCGGTAACTAGCCCTGCAGGGTCAGGGTGAGGGCAATCAGGGCCGCCACGGCCGAGCCGACCAACAGGCAGACCGGTAGCGAAAGGGGTCGGCCCCTGCCATGCCTGTAACTCCGCGATGCAAATCCATTCATCCGCATGCGCCTGACCCAAGACGTCTCCATACCATGCTCACGCACCGGCTTAGTGTGGGCTAAGGGGTCTTCTTAGTCAAGACTTAGTTCAGTAATTCGTTACTCCTTTTGGCCATGGCCCTCGGTCGAATTCTCATGGCTCGCATACGAGTCCATCGAAAAGGCCACGAAAGGCACAGACCTTGTCGGCACCAGGTCCACAAGTGTGCCCCTGGCCAGATCGGAGTAAGGGCCCTGGCGGCACCTTACGGTGGCACCCGAGCCGAGCTCGACCACCAGGATCACCGCGTCACCACGGTACTCCCGAGCCAAGACCCTTGATCCTCCCCGTGGGTTGGGGAGCACCAAGAAGTCATCGGGCCGCACGAGGACCATCACCTCATCTCCTTCACCCGCCCCGGCCCGCGTGCCAATTCCCCCGGGGCCCGGTTCGGTCAACTGGAGGCGGCCGACCTCGGTGATCGTCCGTCCCTCGACGATCCGGCCGGTCAGAAAGTCGGCGGCGCCCGTGATCCGTGCAACGAAAGGGGTGGCGGGCGAGCGGAAGATGGCGCCTGGTCGATCGATCTGCTCTATCCGACCGAGATTCATCACGGCAATCCTGTCGGCCAGAGAAAATGCCTCCTCCCTGTCATGCGTGACGATCACGGTGGCCACCCCCCTATCACGCAGTATCTCCCCCACCTCAGTCCGCACTCCTGCCCGCATGCCGGCATCAAGGTTGCTGAAGGGCTCATCCAGCAGCACGGCGAATGGCTGTGGGGCGAGGGTGCGGCCAACCGCAACTCTCTGCTGCTGGCCTCCGGAGAGCTGGTGCGGATACCGATCTCCCAATCCGGTCAGTCCCACAAGCCTCAAGATCTCATCGACGCGCAGACTCTTATCGGCCCGAGACTTGCCGCCGAGGCCAAAGCCTACATTCGCTGCCACGGTGAGGTGAGGGAAGAGGGCGTAGTCCTGGAACACCATGCCCACGCGTCGTCGCTCCGGCGGAACGTGAACACCGGGGGCAGAAACCAACTCTCCGGCGATGGTGACCGTTCCAGAGTCGGTGCCCTCAAGGCCGGCGATCAGCCTGAGCAAAGTCGTCTTGCCACATCCACTGGGGCCTAGCACGGCGATGATCTCGCCGGCATCTACGACTAGTGAGGCCGCATTGACGGCAACGGTTTCGCCGAAACACTTGGATACCCCTTCGCAGCCGATGGCCGGCACAGCGTCTTTCATCGCCTCGGTCCCCCGTAGCGCAGCACCAGCACGGCTGTCGGGACCGCGGAAAGCAGAATCAAGAGGAGCGCGGGCGCGGCAGCCCGGGCGAAAAACGCCTCCGAAGATGCCGACCACACCTCTGTCGCAAGTGTGTCAAAGTCGAGCGGCCCCAGTATCAACGTGGCTGGTAACTCCTTCATGGTCACTAGGAAGACGAGGGCGGCGCCGGCGACCAGGCCCGACCGCACCAGCGGCAAGGTCACCGACCAAGTTGTACGAAGGGCCGAGCGACCGAGCGACCGAGACGCCTCCTCCAGCGAAGGGCTGACCAGTGCGATCGACGACCGAACCGAGCCGAGGGCGATCGGGAAGAAGAGGACGACGTAGGCGAATATGAGCAGCCAAGGTGTCAGGTATACGGGTCGAGCATAGTTGGCCCCGAAGAACACCAGCGCCAGGGCCACCACAACCCCGGGCAGCGCGTACCCGACAAAGCTGACACTCTCCACGGCCCGGGAGATCACGCCGGGGTGTCGTACTGACAGGGTGGCTACAGGCAGCGCAAGCATCACCGCGAACAGTGCAGCCAGGCCAGAGCCGTAGAGCGAGTTGCGAGCCGGGGCCCACAGGCTGCCGATAGTCTCGGAGGCCTCGATGCCGCGGACCAGCCAGAACATCAGGACGGAGGCCGGCAGCGCCAGTGCGAGAGCTACGAGGGCGCCGCAGAGAAAGATTGCCGGCCAACGCCATCCGCCCAGCCGCACGACACTGGCAGTACGGGCCGCGCCCGCCCCGGTGCGATGGTAGCGAATTCGGCCCCGGCTCCACTGCTCCAAGACAAGCACCGCGATCGCAAAGCACACGAGAACCAGAGATAGCACGGCGGCTATCGAGCGGTCGAACGCGCCCTGGTACTGCTGATAAATCGACCACGTGAACGTCTCGTAACGCATAAGGGAGACCGCGCCGAAATCGCTCAGGACGTAGAGTGCAACCAGCAGCGAGCCGGCAGCTATGGCGGGCCGCAGCATCGGCACTGTAACCGTCAAGAGGGTCCGGATCGGCCCCTTGCCGAGACTGCGCGCCGATTCCTCCATCGCCGGGTCCATGCTCATGATCGACGACCTGACAACGAGGAGCACGTACGGATAGCTCAGAAGCACCAAAGTCATGGTGGCACCTGGCAGCCCGTAGATCTCCGGCAGCCTGTCCACTCCAAGGGGTACCTCCAGGGCGTTCTGGAGCAGACCCTTCGGGCCCAAAGCCGAGGCGAACAAGTACGCCCCGACGTAGGTCGGGATCACCAAGGGCAGGACGGTCAGCAGGGTCCACACCCTGCGGAAGGGCAGGTCGGTCCTTGTCGTGAGCCAAGCCACCGGCACCGAGATCAATACGGAAAAACCCGTCACAGTGACAAGGAGCAGAGCCGTGCGGCCCAAGGTGGCTGCGGTTCGCGACCGAAACAGCAAGTCCCACGCCTCGTCCGAGGCGCCCACGCTGCGAACCAAGAGATAGGCGACCGGGACAAGCATAGCCGCTCCCACCAGCAGCGCGGGAGCGAGAAGAGAGGGCGGGGGCAGCGCTAGCCCACGGCCCATCCTCGAAGCCAAGGGTGCGGGGCCCCGGCCCTCGGGGAAACGCAGCGAGGGGCTGACTGCCATCGGCTCCTATGCCGCTAGGGGGTGATCCCAAGTTCCCGCAGCATGGCCTGAGTACCAGCCAGGTCGACCAGGTCGGCCATGTCTATCTCCGGGATGTTAATCTCGGCCGGGGAAGTAATCAGGCGGCTGATGGTCACGCCCTCGACCAACGGGTACTCGTGGGTCTGACCCGCGAAGTACTGCTGTGCGACCGTAGACAGCATGAATTCGAGGAACAGCTCAGCGTTGTTCCTGTTGGCCGCATCCTCCAAGATGGCCGCTCCGGCCGCCATGACCATAGAGCCTGGTCCGCCGCCGCCGAGGTGGTGGTTGCGCGCAGTGAAGTTCTCGCCTTCTTCGGCCAAGAAGCGGTGCAGATAGTAGTGGTTGACGAATCCCACGTGGACCTCACCGGCAGCGGTGGCGGCAACGATGGGGGCGTTGCTGGGGTAGACCTTGGCCTCGTTGGACTGTATTCCAACAAGCCAGTCCCTTGTCCTGGCATCGCCCCATTCGACCCGCATCGCCGTCACCATGGCCTGGAACGAACCGTTGGTCGGCGCCCAGCCGATTCGGCCCCTCCAGACCGGGTCGGTAAAGCCTTCGAGCGTGGCGGGCATCTCGGAAGGGTCGACATTCTCAGTGTTGTAGACCACGGTCCGTGCACGGCCGGACATTCCCACCCACAGGCTGTCGGGCGATCTGGCCCAGTCCGGCACCCTTTCAAGTATGGAGTCGTCCAGCACAGCCAGAATCCCTGCTGCTGCGACGGCTCCTAGACCGGCAGGATCCTGGGCAAAAAAGACATCCGCCGGCGTGTTTTCACCCTCTTCGACAAGGGTGGCGGCGATCTCACCGGTGCTGCCGTACTTGACCGAGACAACCACGCCGGTTGCCTTCTCGAATTGATCGATTATTGGACCAACCAGAGATTCGCTGCGACCTGAGTAGATGACCAATTCACCCGGGTCGCGGTCCGCCTCTTCACCCTCGCTTGTGGGCTGCTGTCCGTCGTCGGCAACGCCCTGCGCGCAGGATGCGCCCAGGGCCAACATGACCGCCAAGATCGCATAGGAGACCATCCTCAGCAACGATCCCTTGGGACCCCCTGCGGTACAGTCAAAACAATATACTAAATGCATATTAAGCCGACAGATGATTATCGGCTAAGTGTCTGACTTGATCAACTCGAACCGATCAACTACGCAGCGCTGCACGGGCATGGCCAGCCCGAAGGGACCGGTCTAGGCGGATGGGGCCGAGGATATGGCTATCTGTCGGTCAGGGGATCGTCAGGGTGCTGGCCGGTCTCCTTACCCCACAGGTCGCGGGGGTTCCGACCTCCCGTTGCAGCCTTGATGAAGGCGTCGGTTCCGGCCGTAAAGCCACCGTCGACGGGCAGTGTGACGCCGTTTACAAACGAGGCCTCAGGGGAGGCCAGATACAGTGCCGCATTCGCAATGTCGATCGGCCGTCCCAGACGCCTGACGGGATAGAGCTCGGCCAGTCGCTTCACCATCAGCGGGTCGGACTCTACGATCGGATTCCAAAAGTCAGTAAGGGTCGTCCCTGGGGCTATGACGTTTGATCTCACACCCATTGGCCCATACGTGATCGCCAGGTTCTGGGTGAACATCACCACGCCGGCCTTCGCGGCCGCGTAGGCGGGCAAGCCTATCGCTGTGATGCCGTTTACGGAGGACAGGTTGACTATCGCCGCGTCGGGTCGAGTCTCGGTCCGCTTGAGCAGTTCGGGAAGTGCGGCCCGGGTGCAAAAGTAGGTGGACTTCAGACAAAAGTCAAAGTTCCAATCCCAGGTCTCCTCGTCGAGTTCCCCGATCAGATCGTCACCCTTTCCACCGCCGACATTGTTGACAAGGATGTCCACGTGTCCGAACTCGGACATGGCATTGGTCACCATGTCCGCGGCGTCGCTCTCACGACGAACGTCCAACCTCGCGTAGGCGGCCACGCCTCCCACCGACTCGATCTCGCTGATAATGCCGGCAGAACGGTCGGCATCAAGGTCGGCAACGAGGACGGCCGCCCCCTCCTGCGCAAAGCGTACGGCACACGCTCCTCCGATCCCCGAGCCTCCACCGGTCACTATCGCGACCTCTCCCTGTAGTCTGCCGGCCATAGCCCTTTCCTCCATCACAAAAAAAGGCGGGAGCCCCGAAAGGGTCTCCCGCCGCTTCCCAAGCTATCGGACTCTCGGCCCGCCGGTCAGCTCCCTGAGCCGACCTGAGCCTTGCGCTTATCGTATAGCTCTTGCGCCTGGTCGAGCGATTGAACCCGCAGGCCGTTGAGGAATTGACGGCTCTCGGCGTACCACTTCTGCGAGTCCTCAACGCCGGTCAGCTGCCCCTTAAACCTGGGCATGACGTAGCGGGCGATGAGCTCGTAGCTGTGCCGCACCTGCTCCCTGGTTCCCCACTCGGTCGCCTGGATCAGGAAACCTCCGAACCCGCCCGTCTGCTCGTCGAGGCGGTAGATCGTCTCGATGATGTCGTCCGGCGTACCCACGGCCCAGACCCCTTCGGCGGTCAACTTGTCAACGAGTTTCTCCTTGGGCAGATCCGGGAAGGGAGCCTCCACGCCCAGGGTGTTCTCAAAGTAGTCGCGCTGGTACCAGCCGGCTCTCTCACGGGCCTGCTCGATAGCCTCTTTCCGCGTCTCCGCCACGTGGGTGTGAACCACCACACGCCAGTTCTCGCGGTTCATCGTTTGTCCGTGCTCTTCGGCGTTCTCCTCGGCGATCTTCCAGAAATCGGCCAGGGTCTTGGTCTGTGCTTTCGGACCCTTGCCGCGGTCGGCAACCACGTTCAAGGAGAGCACGGACAGCCCATGTCTCCCCGCGGTAACCATCCCAGATGGCGACTGCACCGCCGCCACCGCAATCTCGGGATGGGGATGAGTGTATGGCCGCAGGTGCAGGCGGGCCTCCCTCAGAACGAACCAGTCCGACTCGTAGGTGATCGGCTCTGTCTCTGTCCAGAGGCGTTTGATTATCCCCACGGCCTCCTGCATGCGGGGGCGCTGGGTAGGTGGGTCTATGCCCATCATGTAGGCATCGCCGGTCAGCGCCCCCGGGCCGCAGCCCAGCATCACCCTCCCCCGGCTATGGTGATCCAACTGGATGAACCTGTTGGCCACCATCAGAGGATGGTGATACGGCAGGCTGGTCACCCCACTGCCGAGCCGCAGGGTCTTCGTACGCTCGAGCGCCGCAGCCATAAATAGCTCGGGGCTAGGTATGGTCTCCCAGCCAGCACTGTGATGCTCACCGATCCAGGCCTCATCATAGCCAAGGTAGTCGAGCCACTCCATCAACTCGAGATCTCTGTGATACGACAGGTTCGGGTTCTCCCCCAGTGCGTGGAAGGGAGCCATGAAGATTCCGAATTTCATTCGGGCCGGCAATGCCATATCGGATGCCTTTCTCTAGGGAAGTTTGGCGATTTTAGCACAGGGCAACAGAGCCCACCAGTGACGAAAGCCGCGCTTATAGACGGCTAAACGCCCTTCTCAAGGAGCATTGCCTTGACCCTGTCTACTGCCTCGGCATCGGGAACCGTGATGGAATGCTCCTGATCGCGCGACTTGATCTCGACAACCCCCTGCTTTACGTTGCGAGGGCTGACTATGACTCGCACGGGCAGGCCGATCAGGTCTGCGTCGGTGAACTTTACGCCTGCCGATTCCGAGCGGTCGTCATGTAGGACCTGCACCCCTTGCGACTCTAGACGCGCCTCCAAATCCTCGGCCGCAGCCACCACCTCGGGGCGGTTGGAGTTCAGCGCAGCCAGGTGGACCTGGTATGGGGCAATCGAGGCGGGAAATATGATGCCGCGTTCGTCGTGGTGCTGCTCGATGGCGGCAGCGAGCAACCGTCCGAGGCCGATGCCGTAGCATCCCATGGTCACGGGTACCTGCCCGCCCTCTTCAGTCGAAAACAGCGCGTTCAGCGCCTCGCCATACTGAGTACCCAGCTTAAAGACGTGGCCCACCTCGATCCCCCTGCGCTGGACCATCTGCCGGCCCTGGCACATGAGACACTCGTAGCCTTCCCTCGCCCGTGCTATGTCCGCCACCACATCCACGCCGAAATCCCGGGGGAAGTTGACATTCAAAAGGTGGTAATCATCCCTGTTGGCGCCGGCTACGAAGTTTCTGCCCAATCCGATCGAGTCGTCGGCTATCACCCTGCACCCCTTGAGCCCAACCGGAGACGCCGAGCCCGACACCAGCCCCGCCTCCTTGACCTCTTCGGGAGTAGCCAGCCTGATATCCGCCCTCCCGGCCACCCTGCCGAGCTTGACCTCATTGACCTCAAGTTCGCCGCGAATTGCGACGACTAGAACCTCGCCCCCGCAGAAATAGAAGACAGCCTTTATGGTCTTGACCTCCGGAAGTGACAGGAACTCGGTCACCTCCTCAATGGTCCGCGCGCCCGGTGTATGGACCTCCTCCAGCTCGGCCAACTCTTCGTCGGGGTTTGGGAACTTGCGGAAGACGGCCCTTTCCGTGTTGGCCGCGTAACCGCAACCCTCGCAGAGCATGATCGTGTCCTCTCCAGCCTCGGCCAGCAGAATGAACTCGTGCGAGTCTTTACCGCCGATCGCCCCGCTGTCGGCCTCGACCTGGACTACATCCATCCCGGCCCTGCTATATATGGCCTTGTATGCATCGACCATGCGATCGTAGCTGCGGGCTAGCCCCTCCTCGTCCACGTCGAAGCTGTAGGCGTCCTTCATGTCGAACTCGCGGACCCGGATCAGCCCTCCGCGAGGCCTGGGCTCGTCGCGGAACTTGGTATGTATCTGGTACAGGAGCTTTGGGAGGTCGCGATAGGATCCGGCGTTGGACCGGACCATGGTGGCCAGCTCCTCCTCATGGGTGGGTGCCACCACTAGCGTGCGGTCTCGCCTGTCCTGCAGGGTGAACAGGTCGTCGCCGAAGGCCTCGGTGCGGCCGGTCGCGTCCCAGAGCTCGCGCGGCTGGAGGACGGAAAGGCGCATCTCCTGTCCCCCGGCCGCGTCCATCTCCTCGCGGATTATCTGCTCGATCTTCCTGAGTGAGCGCCAGGCCAGGGGTAGATAGCCGTATATGCCGGATCCCACCTGGTGAATCATGCCCGCACGGAGCATGAGCTTGTGGCTTGCGAGTTCGGCTTCAGCCGGGTCCTCGCGTAGTGTCTTGCCGAAGAGCTTTGAGAGGCGCACTGGCGCGCGGAGGCCAAACTAGACCTGCGCTAGCTCCTTTTCGACCTCGCGGATCTCGGCCATGAGCGCGGCGAGCATTTCCGACTCTTCAACAATCTTCGACTTTCTTCCCTTTCGAAAGATGATCGCGCGTCCCACGCCTGCCGCTATGCCCACGTCGGCATCCTTGGCCTCACCCGGTCCATTGACCTCACAGCCCATGACGGCCACCTTCACCGGCGTCTTGGTCTTACGAAGTAGATCCTCGACATCGTTGGCCAAACCGCGAATGTCGACATCCGCCCGTCCGCATGAAGGGCAGGCGACCAGCGTCGCACCCTCGTTGCGCAGGTTCAGCGACTTTAGGATCTCGATGCCGGTGAAGATCTCCTCGGCCGGCTCGTCGGAAAGCGAAACCCTTATGGTGTCGCCTATGCCCTCGTACAGGAGAACACCCAAACCAATGGCGCTCCGGATGCTGCCCGCTTTGGCCGTGCCCGCCTCGGTGATCCCGAGGTGCAGGGGATATGGAACCAAGGCCGCCATGCGGCGGTAGGCCTCGATGGTCGTATCGACATCAAAGGCCTTTAGGGAGATCTTGATCAGGTCGAAGTCAAGGTCCTCAAGGATGCCGATCTCCCACAGGCCGGTCTCCACCATGTGGTCGACCACGCTGTACTGGCCGATTTCCGCCTCACCGGCCTTCGGAAGCTCGTTTACCCGGTCGGTGTGGCGCGACACCCCCCGGGTCGCCCCTATGCCGCCCACGGGGGGAAGGCTGCCGAAGTTGACGCCGATGCGGATGGGCACCCTCCGCTCCTTGGCCGCCCTTACGATCGTCTCGACCTTCTCGCGGTCGCGGATGTTGCCCGGGTTCAGTCGCAGGCAGTCCACACCGCTTTCCAGAGCAATCAGGGCCAACTGATAGTGGAAATGGATGTCTGCGACGACCGGCACGCGCGAACGCCTGACGATCTCCGCCAGGCCCTCGGCTGCCCGCTTGTCAGGCACCGCGCAACGGATTATGTCGCAGCCGGCCTCAGTGGCCTCCTCGATCTGCCGCACGGTCGCGTCGACGTCGCGGGTGTCGGTCTTGGTCATGGTCTGAACCGAGATGGGAGCGTCCCCACCTACCTTGACACCGCCGACGAATATGGCTTTTGAGACTCTGCGTTTCATGCTGCCCCACGCTACCGCAGGATACTGCCGCCATTCAAGACGCGCAGCACGTCAAAATAGCTGATCACAACAATCAGGCCGATGAGCACCGCAAATCCCATCATGTGCGTCAGGCCCTCGTGCTTGGGCGAGATACGCTTGCCCCCGCGGGCCCACTCGATAGCCACGAACAGGAGGCGACCGCCGTCAAGGGCGGGGATGGGCAGGATGTTCATGATGCCCAAAGATACGCTGAGCAGCGCCGTGAGTTGGAACACCCACGAAAAGCCCAGTTCGTCAACCACCTCCCCGGTGGCCTGGGCGATGCCTATGGGGCCGGCGACACCGGGATTCCGTCCGGAGGACAGGCCCTGGGCGATCCCGTCCTTCGTCACCACCAAGATGTCCGCGATGGTGCGGAACGACATCGGAACGGCGCGCCAGATAGGTTCGGTCGCCGGTCGGATTATCGGGTTGGCCAGCACGATCGAAACGCCTATGGCGCCCTGGGTAAGAGTGTCACCCACCTCCAGGGACGGGTTATACCGTCGGGCGTCCCTGAGGGAGACCTCGGTCGCCGGATCGGTAACGGTCCCAACCACGGTCAGATCTGGTGGATCCAACCTGGGGGTCAGGACCACCGCATCGGTGACCGCCAGTTCCGGGGACGAGCCAAGACCGGAGACCAAAGAGCCCCTTCTCACCACGAGCTCAACCGGACTTCCCCTCCGGCCCTGAACGATGTCGACCAGATGCTTTGGCTCGGTGACTCGCTGCCCGTCGACCTGAAGGATCGTGTCGCCTCCCCTCAGACCAGCCTCCTGCGCCGGGGAGCTCGGGGCGACGCCGGAGATCAGCACCTCACTGCTCACCAGCTTGTCGTGGGGCAGCATGAACAGCACGGTGAAGATGACGACCGGCACCACCAGATTCATGAAGGACCCGGCGACCAGGACGATCGCCCGTTTCCAGCGGTGCTGCCGAGCGAAGCTGTGGGGATCGGAGGGATCCTCTTCGCCCACCATCTTGACGAAGCCGCCCAGGGGGATGAGGTTGAGGGTGTATATGGTGTCCCCGTAGCGTACGCCGAGGATGCGCGGTGGAAATCCGAAACCGAACTCCGTAACTCTTATACCAAACCACTTGGCGGTCGCAAAGTGCCCCAGTTCGTGGACGAATATCAGGAATCCCAGAACGGGAATTATGAGTAGCCACGAAGGTATGTCGAACATTGCGCCCTAGGCCTTCAATGTACTCCGGGGTTTCCGGCAGAGGGGGTCACCGGCGATTCCTATGCCCTCTCCGTGTGAGAGGCATTCCGGGCTTCCGGGACTATATCGGCAACCATGGCTCGAGCCCAGCGCGCCGCCTCAAGTGCGTCCTCTTCCGTTGGCTCGTCGATAGCCTGGTGACCCGTCAGCGCCTGATCGATCACGCCAGGGATGTCGGTAAAGGCGATGTTCCCAGACAGGAACCTGTCCACCGCCACCTCGTCCGCCCCACACAGGGCGGCCGGCCATGTGCCCCCTCGCCGCCCGTAATCCATCGCAAGGGCGAAGCATGGATACCGATTGCCATCCAGCCTCTCGAATGTCAGCGCCCCCGTGGCCACCGGGTCGAACCTGCAGATCTCGGCGTTTTCCAGGCGCTCGGGGTGCAGCAGCGCGTACTGGATCGGGAGCCTCATGTCGGGCGGACTAATCTGGGCCTTCACCGAGCCGTCGTCGAACTCGACCATCGAGTGGATCATGCTTTGAGGGTGGATCACCACCTCTATGCGCTCCCAGGGCACGTTAAATAGCCACCTGGCCTCTATCACTTCAAAGGCCTTGTTCATCAAGGTGGCGGAGTCGATGGTGATCTTTGGGCCCATCACCCAGGTCGGGTGCCGCAACGCCTGCTCTGGCGTAACCCGGGCGAGCTGCTCCTGCGTGGCGTGGCGCATCGCTCCGCCTGAGGCGGTGATGATCAGGCGTGAGACGGCGCGGCCCTCACCGCGCAGGCACTGCCAGATGGCGTTCGGCTCGCTGTCAATGGGCAAAAGCGCGCCGCCGTGCTGAGCCGCCAATCTGGTGAGCATATCGCCGGCCATAACGATCGATTCCTTGTTGGCGAGGGCCACCTTCTTGCCGGCCCTGAGTGCCGCCGAGGTGGGGGAAAGCGCGATGTCCCCCACGGTCGCGGTCACCACCAGGTCGACCTCCTCATCAAGAACCATCTCCTCAAGGGTGCATCGGGCACGGCCTCCTTCCAGAAGCGCCGCCCGCTCTCGATCGTCCCCTTCGCAATACACCAGCTTGGGACCAAACTCTCGAACCTGGCTTCCTAGCAGGTCCAGCGAGCGCCTCGCCGCAAGCCCTACCACCTTTAGCCGGTCGGGAAAGCGCCGAACGACATCCAGTGTCTGTGTTCCAATCGAGCCGGTAGACCCAAGCAGGGCGATTCCCTTCCTTCTGCTACTCACGCTCCTACTCCCACTCACGCGCCGACCGGTCATTCAACCCGCCACCCATCGCACGAAGCAGTAGCAGAGGACCAGACTAAGGACTATAGAGTCGAGCCGATCAAACAGGCCTCCGTGGCCAGGAATCAGGCTACTCGAATCCTTGACCCCGACGCGCCGCTTAAGGCCGGACTCCAACAGATCCCCCGCAAGGGCGCCGGCCCACATCAGTGCCCCCAACCCGGCCGCCCCCGCCACCGATACCGCCAGCCCGAATCCGGCCGCTATGGCTATGGCCACCCCTACAGCCGCCGCCAGGCCGGCAATGGCGCCCTCCCAGCTCTTGCCCGGAGATATCGAAGGCGCGACCTTGTGCCTACCGTAGCGCGATCCGATCGCATATGCGCCCACGTCGGCCGCCGCGATAATGAGCAGCATCGCGATCGCCCACTCGGCACCGTTGCCCAGACCCCTCAAAAGCGCCCCGAACCCGAGCAGTCCACCTGCAAACAGGGCGGGTCCGGCGGTGGCCAGGTAATCGCGTCGCCAATTCGCAAGACCGCGACCTACTACCACGGCCGCCAGCGAGACCAGCGCTCCGCCGGTGAGCGCCGGCGCAACGGTCACCATGAGTGGGTGCCCGAGAGCATGAAGATGCATCGCGACAACCAAGCCGACTGACCATGTCAGCGACACCGGGACCACTGGCCTAGTTCCGAGCCCGGTCGCCATGCGGGTCAACTCATAGGAGCCGATGGCAGCTGCGGCGCTAAGCAGCGCGGCGAGCCAGTTGCCGCCTCCCCATACCGCCGCCAGCACGATCGGCAGCAGCACGGCCGAAGCGGCCAGCCGTCGTGCCAGTTCGCCCCGCAACAGGTCCGGGCCGATACCTTCGCCAAACGGCCCGGCTCCGGCCCGATTGCCAGACACCGTGATCACCCTCTAGGGTGCCGCCGCCTCGATGCGGCCAAATCGCCTCTGTCTGCGATCGTACTCCTCGAGCGCTAGCTCCAAATCGGCCTCGTCGAAATCAGGCCACAGAGTCGACGTCGAGTAGTACTCGGCGTAGGCCGACTGCCAGAGCAGGAAATTGCTGAGGCGCATCTCCCCCGCAGTTCGGATTATCAGGTCCGGATCTGGCATGCCCGCCGTGTACAGCTCGGCCGCCAGCATCTGCTCGGTTATGTCATGGGCCTCTACGCCCGATTCGATCAGCCGTCGGGCGGCACCGACGATTTCTTCCCGGCCACCGTAGTCGAAAGCCACGCTGAGGTTGATGGTGGTGTTGTGGCGGGTCAGTTCAACGCTCCGCTCGACGGCCGCCTGCAGGGACTCGGGCAGCCTGTCCAGCCTGCCCAGATGTCTGATCCTGACGCCCTCCGCGTGCAAGACGGACGTCTCCGACTCTATCGTGTATCCCAGCAGTTCCATCAGCGAGTGAACCTCGTGGGCGGGCCTGTCCCAATTCTCCGTGGAAAAGGCGTAGATCGTCACGTAGCCGACGCCCCGCTTGGCCAGAGCTCGCACGACCCGACGCACGTTCTCCGTGCCAAGGCGGTGGCCTTCTGAACGGCTCCAGCCACGCTCTTTGGCCCAGCGGCCGTTGCCGTCCATGATGATCGCGACGTGCCCTGGCACCTCTCCGCTCATGCCCCATTCACCGGCCCAAAGCCATCGCGGCTCATGGCGCCGCTATACCTCAAGCACCTCGGCCTCTTTGTCCTTCCTCAGCCCGTCCATTTCGCCAATGTAGCTATCGGTTATCTTCTGGACCTGGTCCTGCGCTCGGCGTCCCTCGTCCTGACCGATCTCGCCGTCCTTTTCCAGCTTTCGCAGTCCCTCTATGGAGGCCCTCCTGATGTTTCGGACGGCGACATGACCATCCTCTGTCTTGCGGGCCACAACCTTCACCAGTTCCCTTCGTCGCTCCTCGGTGAGTACCGGCAGCGTGATCCTGATGACCTCACCGTCGCTGTTGGGAGTCAGGCCCAGGTCAGAGGCCAGTATGGCCTTCTCCACATCGGCGGCCGCTCCACGGTCCCAGACCTGAATGAGCAGGACCCTTGCCTCCGGCACGGTGATGGTGGCCAGTTGGTTGAGCGGGGTTAGGGCTCCATAGTAGTTGACCTGGATCGAGTCCAATAGACGAGGACTGGCTCGGCCGGTTCTGATGATGGCCAGTTCCCGCCTAAGGGCCTCTACCGACTTGCCCATGCGATCGTGAGCGTCCTCGACGACGTCTTCGATAGCCATCTTCCCGGCTCCTCTCGAGTAGTTTGGGCGGCGATCGGGCTGGCGGCGCCCCAGACAGTTTACGTCGGGGTCAGTCCATACGGGTATCGGACACCAGGGAACCGATAGGCTCTCCGGCGATGATCCGGGTGAGATTCTCCTCCAGGGTGATGTCGAACACCCTGATCGGCAGCCTGTTTTCCATGCACAGGGACAGGGCTGTGGCATCCATTACCCCGAGCCTCCGCTCCAGCGCCTCTTGGTATGTGACGAACTCATGCATTTCGGCATGAGGATCCAGGTTGGGGTCGGTGCCGTACACGCCGTCGACGCCATACTTGGCCATCAGTAGCACGTTCGCTTCGATCTCGACCGCGCGCAGAGCCGCCGCAGTGTCCGTAGTCATGTAGGGGTTGCCGGTCCCCGCAGCGAAAATGACCACCCTTCCCTTCTCAAGGTGCCTGACCGCGCGTCGACGTATGTAGGGCTCGGCGATCTGCTGGACGTTGATGCCCGTTTGGGTTCTGGTGTCCACTCCTCGGAGCCGCTCTAGGGAGTCCTGGAGCGACAGTGCATTGACGATCGTGGCCAGCATGCCCGCGTAGTCGGCCGCCACGCGGTCCATCCCCTCATACTCGGCCTCTGCGCCGCGCCATATGTTGCCCCCGCCGACGACGACGCCCACCTGCACGCCCATCTCATGTATCGATTGGATCTGACCGGCGATCAGATTGACAGCCTCAGGATCGATACCATAGCCACGCTCGCCCTTAAAGGACTCTCCGCTGAGCTTGAGAAGAACCCGCCTGTAGGCGGACTTATGCGAGGCCATCCCCGCCCCCGACGCTACTCGCCCAGTGCGAACCGGGAGAACCTCTTCACCTTGATGTTTTCTCCCAGCTTGCCGGCGATCTCCAACACAAGGTCCCTTATGGAGAGGGAGGCATCTCTGATGTAGGGCTGAGCCATGAGCGCGACTTCCGCCGGGTCACCTGCCTCGTCGTCGGGGATGTCGGACTCCTCGATGTACTTGGGCGACATGGCGGCGACCTGCATGGCTAGGTTGTGCGCGAGCTCCCTGTAGTCATCGGTGCGCGCAACAAAGTCGGTTTCGCAGTTCACCTCGACGAGCACGCCCACCCTGCCGGCACCATGGATGTACGCCTCGACCAGACCCTCTTTGGCGCTTCTGTTGGCCTTCTTGACGGCCGCGGCGACTCCGCGCTGCCTCAGCAGTTCGCGGGCTCTGTCCAGATCGCCTCCGGTCTCTTCCAGCGCCCTTTTGGCGTCCATAACGCCGGCACCCATCTCCGTCCTGAGCGCCTTTATCGTTGCCACATTGATCTCCAAGTCAGCCCCCGTTCATTCGCGAGTTGCAGCGGCAGCCTCGGCGCCGCCTTCATCCGGCCGCGGGGCTTGATCTTCCGCCGTAGGGCCCTCGGGCACCTCCGCGGACTCCGGGCCGACGTCCACTTCGTCCCGGGCAGCCTGTTCCAGCGCGATCGCGGCGGCAGCCCTCATTGCCACGGCGTCATCGTCGCTGGATGAGTCGCGCAGGTCTTCCTCCATCGATTCCCGCCTGTTACGGCCCTCTATCACCGCGTCGGCCATCTGGCCCGTAACAAGCCTGATCGAACGAATTGCATCGTCGTTGCCCGGAATTACGTAGTCAACCTTGGTCGGATTGCAGTCCGAGTCGACGAGGGCCACCACGGGAACCCCAACGCGCTCGGCTTCGGCGACCGCAAGTGACTCCTTGCCTATGTCGACCACGAAAAGCGCCCCTGGCATCTCAACCATCTCCTTGATGCCACCTAGGTAGCGGTTCAGCCTCTTGATCGAGTCCTCAAGCTTCTGAGCCTCCTTCTTGGGGCGACGCTCAAACTCCCCGGCCGCTTTGCGCTCCTCGAGCTTGACCAGGTAGTCCATGCGGGTCTGGATGGTCTTGAAGTTGGTCAGGGTGCCCCCGAGCCACCTCGTCGACACGTAGAAGGCGCCGCACCGCTGCGCCTCGTTGGTGATGGTCTCGTGCGCTTGGCGCTTGGTACCGACGAAGACGACACGCTTGCCTTGGGCTGAGACATCGGCGATGAACTCCTTGGCCCTTTCGAGCAGCTTTAGCGTCTGCTGTAGATCGATGATGTGGATCCCGTTGCGGGCCGAGAAGATGTATTGCCTCATCTTTGGGTTCCATCGCCTCTTTTGGTGTCCGAAGTGGACACCTGCCTCCAGGAGGGACTTCATCGTTACCGCGCTCCCCTGCTCGGGCACTTCTCTAGTCAGGAGTTGCGTTGGAGCTTGCTCAATCACTGTATGGCGCCGCCTCTATTGCATTTGACCGGTCCCGTAGTTGGCGGGGCGAGAATTTCGCCGGCCAAAAGGCACGCGGCGATCCGCCGAGACCGAATCATACTCGTCGCCCCAGTATATCATGCCGAACATGCGCAGATACGCACCAACGCCTAAGGGCTCGGGCGCATGGCCCGGCGATCGATAGTCCCTGCAGTACCGTATATACTAGAGTCCGAACCTGTATGGCTGGGCCAGCCGAGCCGCTCCCACATTCGGAGCAGTCGGACATGGCCCTATCCCCTGCACCGCTGACCCTCAGGAAACATGTATTTAGACACAGAACGAAAGAGAGAGATTCGGGAACAGTACCGGAACCACGAAAGTGACACCGGTTCAACCGAGGTGCAGGTCGCGCAACTGACGGACAGAATCGTGACGCTCACCGACCATCTGAGAACCCACAACCACGACGAATCGACCCGTCGGGGTCTCCTCAAGCTGGTAGGGCGGCGCAGAAGGCTGCTCAGATACCTCAACCGCAAGGACGTCGACCGCTATCGTTCGCTGATCGGAAGGCTGGGTTTGCGAAAATAGCGCCCTTCAACTGCGATCCCCCAAAGCACCTCCACCCCCAGTCAGCACCCCGACACACCTAGCACAGTTACTCACGCTCCGAACACCCATCCCCATCAGCTATCCCACTCAGGCGGGCGGCATGCGGCCGCCCGCAGTCCCCGGCCCAAAATATACTCACAGACCCCGGGCGGCATGTAGGAAGAGAAGAGAGGTACGTTTTGTCTGCATTTGAACTGGAGTTGGGCGGCCGCAAGCTCTCGGTTGAGACCGGGAAGCTCGCCCAACAGGCTGGAGGATCGGCCGTCCTTAGGTACGGCGATTCCGTTCTGCTCGTGACGGCCACAATGTCCAAGCCTAGGGAGGGGATAGACTTTTTCCCCCTCACCATCGATTTCGAGGAGCGCATGTATGCGCGGGGCAAGATACCGGGCAGCTTCTTTCGGCGTGAGGGTCGCCCGAGCACAGATGCAATCCTGATCTGCCGGCTGACCGACAGGCCGCTGCGGCCCCTGTTCCCAAAGGGGTTCCGCAACGAGGTGCAGGTGATAACCACACCGCTCTCAGCGGACCTTGAGAACCCGCTGGACATAATCTCCATCAACGGTGCATCCCTAGCCGTAACGCTATCCGAGATACCCTTCGGGGGACCGCTCGGCGCGACAAGGGTCGGACATATCGACGGCGAGTTGGTCATCAACCCGACCTTTAGCGAGATGGAGCGCAGCAGACTGGATCTGATCGTCGCTGGCTCCAGGGACGGGGTGATGATGATCGAGGCAGGGGCCAGCGAACTCGACGAGGACTCTATCTTCCGCGCCATCGAGCTGGGCCAAGAACAGAACCTGCGGCTGGTAGAACTGCAGGAACAGATCGCAGCTCAGCTCGGCAAGCGAAAGTCCGAGTTCAAGGCGCCAACCGCGCCAGAAGGTCTGGCCGAGAAGATCGCATCGATGGTCGACGACCGGCTGGTCCAAGCGATCGAACACTCCATGTCGGCGGACAAGGACACCTCCCGGATAAACGAACTCCGGGAAGAACTGATCGCCGAGCTGGCCGACGATTTCGAGCCGCGTGACGTCAAGGAGTCCTTCGAGTCGCTGGTGGACGGCGAGTTTCGACAAAGAATGCTTCAGGGGGTAAGGCCCGACGGACGCAACCCGACCGAGATTAGGCCTCTTTCGGCGGAGGTCGGGCTGCTGCCCCGTACACATGGTGCGGGCCTGTTCCAGAGGGGAGAAACGCAGGCCCTTGGAATCGTGACTCTAGGCTCGGTGGGGGACGCGCAAAAGCTCGACAACATCAACCCGCGAGAGAGCAAGCGCTTTATGCTGCACTACAACTTCCCACCCTATTCGACGGGCGAGACCAAGAGGGTGGGTTCGCCGGGGCGTCGAGAGATTGGACACGGAGCCCTGGCCGAAAGAGCCATCGTCCCCGTGCTGCCCACCGAGGAAGAATTCCCCTACACGGTTCGAGTGGTGTCGGAGATCCTGGGAAGCAACGGCAGCTCCTCGATGGCATCCGTCTGCGCGGCGACCCTGTCGCTAATGGACGCGGGCGTCCCCATCAGGGCTCCGGTTGCAGGCATATCGATCGGACTGATAACCGGGGAAGGGGATAGATGGCTGGCCCTGACCGACATACAGGGCAAGGAGGACCACATCGGCGACATGGACTTTAAGGTCGCCGGCACCCGCGGGGGGATCACCGCCATCCAGCTCGACATGAAGGTTAAGGGCATCGGGTTTGACGTGATACAGGCTGCCCTTGGCCAAGCGAGGGACGCCAGGCTGCGCATTCTTGACGCGATGACCGAGGCGATCGCCGAGCCCAGAACAGAGGTCAGCCCATTTGCCCCGCGCATCACCCGGGTGAGCATCCCGGTCGACAAGATCGGCGCGGTGATCGGACCCGGCGGCAAGGTCATTCGGGGAATTATCGAGGAGACGGGAGCCTCGGTCGACGTGCAGGACGACGGCGAGATCCTCATCGGCGCGGTTGACGAGGAGTCGGCGCAAAAGGCCGCCAAGATGATAGAGGCGCTCACCAGGGACGCCCAGGTGGGAGAGGTTTATACGGGCAAGGTTGTAAAGACGCTCGATTTTGGTGCTTTCGTGGAAATACTCCCCGGCAAGGACGGTATGGTCCACATAAGTGAACTCGCCGACTACCGGGTTCCCAGCGTCGAGGACGTGGTCTCAGTGGGCGACGAGATCACCGTGATCGTAAAGGACGTCGACTCCACCGGTCGCATCAGCCTGTCTCGCAGGGCTCTACTAACAGGAGATGGCGTGGGCCTTGAGGGAAACGGCAGCGACAACGGCGGCCAAGGGGGACGCCTCGACCGGGGTAACGAGCCACGCGGAGGAAGCGGGGGCTACCGAGGTGGAGCCGATAGGGGTGGAGCCGATAGGGGTGGAGCCGATAGGCGAGGCGGCAGGGGTCGCGGAGGCAGGCCAGGTGGCGGCTACCGCGGCGGTGGAGGTGGAGGTGGACGCGGACCGCGCCGCGGCTAGCCCGGCCGACCGATGAGCGCGGATGTCCCCACCCGGGTAGTAGTCCAGGGGGCTCTAGGCCGCATGGGCGGCCAGATTCTGGACGCGCTGACGAATGAGGCCGACACCCTGCCCACCGGGGCCGCAGACCTGGCCGCGGAGAGCGCGAGCTTCGCCCTGCCCGATGGCAGGGGCAGTATTCCACTAGCCATATCGCTGTCCGATGTGCTAGGTGACGCAGACGTGGTCGTCGACGTGACCACGGCTGATGGGGCGCTGGCCGCGATCAGGACAGCGGCGCCACGGGGGGTTGGTGTGGTCATCGGCTCGTCGGGTGTCCCTGACTCCACCGTTGGCGAAGCCCGTGTCCTGGCTGAACGGCACTCGGTTGGCATCGTCGTGGTACCCAACTTTGCCGTCGGCGCAGTTTTGATGACGCACCTGGCTCGGGTCGCCGCACGATTCTTCGAGTACGCCGACCTGATTGAAACACATCACGAGAGGAAGATCGACGCTCCATCGGGCACGGCCATGGCCATAGCTAGAGCAGTGGTCGAAGGGAGAGGTGGCCCCATGAAGGCCCCTGTCCCGGGCAAGGAGACGATACCGGGCACCAGAGGAGGGGAAATCGGTGGCGTAACCATACATAGCGCCAGGCTGCCGGGCAGAGTGGCCAACCACGAGCTCGTATTTGCCGCGCCGGGCCAGACCCTTACCATGCGCCACGAGTCGATCGATCGCTCCAGCTTCATGCCGGGCGTAATTGCCGCTGTGCGAGCAGCGGTGAAAGGCCCGGGACTGACGGTTGGTTTGGAACAGGTACTGGGCCTGCGCTAATCGGTCGAACCGGCCCCTGAAAGCTGAAGGCTAAGTCGCATGACCGCATTCAACATAGCCGTGGTAGGCGCAACCGGCGCCGTCGGCCGCGTCTTCTTGTCGATGATCAGCGAGCGCGGCTTCCCAGTAGACAGGCTAAGGGTGTGCGCCTCTCCCCGCTCGGCGGGTCTTGGCGTCCTTGTCAACGGACAGGCCCACGCGGTGGAACCTGTCAGCGACGAGGTGCTCGAGACCTCCGACTTCGTGTTCGTCTCCGCCACCACCGAAGTTAGCAGGAGGGTGGCAACTCGGGCGGCCGAGCTGGGAGCGGTGGCCATAGACGACAGTTCAGCTTTTCGCATGGAGCCGACAGTGCCCTTGGTTGTGCCCGAGGTGAACGCTGACGACCTGGATTCACATGAGGGCATCGTTTCGATACCCAACTGCTCTACGACCCCCCTCGTGATGATCCTTGACGCCCTAGGCAAGCTCAGCAGGGTCGAGCGCGTGGTGGTCGCTACCTACCAGTCTGTGTCCGGAACCGGCGCGGCCGCCTTGGAGGAATTGCGGGTGCAGAGCGAAGCGGTATTGGCCGGAGAGGAGGCTGAACCCGTCATCTACCCGCACCAGATCGCCTTCAACGCGCTTCCCCAGATAGACGACTTCGGAGCGGACGGCTACACCCGCGAGGAGCGCAAGATGCTCGAGGAGACACGCAAGATCCTTCATCGGCCGGACCTGCCCGTTTCCGCCACCTGCGTAAGGGTGCCGGTGAGGGTCGGCCACTCCGAGGCCGTGCAGGTCGAATTGGCCGAGACCGTCGACCCGGCCGAGGCCCGGGCATGCCTTGGCGCCTATCCGGGCGTAAGGGTCGTGGACGACCCGGGTGGGCGCAGCTATCCTACGCCGGTGCTGTCGGCAGGTGAGGATGATGTGTTCGTAGGCCGCATCAGGGCCGACGCTTCACATCCGCAGGGCTTGGCCCTGTGGATGTCCAGCGATAATCTGCGCAAGGGAGCTGCCCTTAACGCAATGCAGATTGCAGAGGAGATGATTCGCCGGGAGATGGTCAAGCCGCGGAACTAGTTCCGCGGCGATGGACGACTCACTCCGGGGCGAAATGAAAGGACACGATGATCGAGCTAGGAAGAGTGATCACGGCGATGATCACGCCCTTCGACGACGAAGGGCAGGTTGACTACGTCGAGTCCGCCCTTCTGGCAAAGGCACTGGTGAGCTCGGGCAGCGAAGGGCTCGTGGTCACAGGCACTACCGGGGAGTCACCTACCCTGACTGCCGAAGAGCGCTTGGGGCTATACCGAGCGGTTAAGGCCGCCGTAGGCGACAGTGCGGCAGTGATCGCCGGGACCGGCACCAACAACACGGCAGAGAGTATCGCCAACAGCCAGGACGCCGAACGGGAAGGCGCGGACGCAGTCCTGCTGGTGGTGCCTTCTTACAACAAGCCACCTCAAGAGGGCCTATACCAGCACTTTCGTGCGGTGGCTGAGGCGGTTTCCATACCATGCATCCTCTACAACGTGCCCGGACGCACCAGCCTGAACATGGCGGCTGAAACGACCATCCGGCTGAGCGAGATCGACAATGTAGTCGGCGTCAAGGAGGCCGGTGGTGATCTCGGACAGATCACCAGGATCATCCAGTCTGCTGGAGGTGACTTTCGGGTCTGGAGCGGTAACGACGACGAGACCTTCTACATAGTGGCGGCCGGTGGCTACGGCGTCGTCTCGGTCGCCTCCCACCTCGTCGGCGAGCAGATAAAGGGCATGATAGGGATGCTCTTGGAGGGCGAGATCGAAGCTGCGGCGGCAGAGCACCGCCGGCTGCTTGAGCTAAACAAGGTGATCTTCACCGTTTCCAATCCGATCCCCATCAAACACGCCGTTGCCAAGCGCGGCTATCGAGTGGGTAGGCCTAGGCTGCCGCTAGTGTCTCTGACGATGGAACAGGCCTCGCAAATCGAAAGGGTTATCGACCGCTATAGCATCGACCTTCCTGCGCGCTAGGTCCGACCCGAGCCATCGGCAGGGGACAACCGGCTAGACGATCGGACGCACCGTTATCGCCTCTTCGCGGCGGGGTCCGGTAGAAATGATGTCGATCGGGCTGCCAATCAACTCTTCCAGTCTGTCGACGTAGGCCGTTGCCTGCGGCGGGAGGTCCCCGTACTTGGTGGCGCTGGCAGTAGGCTGGTCCCAGCCGGGATGCTCCTCGTAAATGGGCCTGCATCTCTCAAGCGCGATCTGACCTCCGGGTGGCTCGTCGATCACTTCGCCTTCCAGTTCGTAGGCCGTGCAGACCCGGATCGAATCGAAGCTGTCGAGGACGTCAAGTCGCGTGAGCACGTTCGAAGTGTAGCCATTGACCCGGCTAGAGTAACGAGCAAGCACCGCATCGAACCATCCCACCCGTCTGGCCCTGCCGGTGGTTGTACCAAACTCTTGCGCCAGCGAGCGTATGCGTTCTCCCGTTTCACCGGTCAACTCTGTTGGGAACGGCCCCGACCCAACTCTGGTGCAATAGGCCTTGAACACACCGACCACGCCGGTGATCTGCTTGGGATGTAAGCCAAGCCCTACACAGGCCCCACCGATGGTCGGGTTAGACGAGGTGACGTATGGATATGTACCGTGATCCAAGTCGAGCAGGGCGCCTTGAGCACCCTCCAGTACCACTACGCCACCATGGGCTAGCGTCTCGTGCAGGGTGTGCTCTACCGGCCCGATGTAGGGACCTAAAGATTGGCTCCATCCCTTGCAGCGCTCGAAGACCGAACTAAAAGAGAGCGGCTCGCCGCCGTAAATGCGGGTGATCAGTGCGTTTGCGTGCTCCAAGACTGCGGCAAGCCTCGGCTCAAGCGCAACCAGATCAAGCAGGTCTGCGGTCCGGAGCCCGTTGCGGGACGCCTTGTCGGAGTAGGCCGGTCCGATCCCACGGCCCGTGGTTCCGATGGCCTTGTGACCCTTGGCCGCCTCGGACAGCTGATCAATTGCGATGTGGTAAGGCATGATCAGATGTGCTCGCTCGCTCACATACAGGCGACCATCCACATCCACGCCTCTATCCTTGAGTGAAGCGATCTCTTCGAGGAGCGTGTCCGGGTTAACCACCACGCCGCTGCCCATTACACTGAGTGTCTGGGGCCAGAAGATGCCTGATGGCACCTGGTGCAGGCTGAAGTGCCCCTGATCGTTGATGACCGTGTGACCGGCGTTGTTGCCGCCTGCGAAGCGGGCCACGACGTCTGCCCGCCGGGAGAGGAAGTCAACGATCTTCCCCTTACCCTCATCGCCCCACTGGGCACCCAAAACGGCGTAGGCCGGCACGTTAGTCCTTCCGTTCCCTGCCGGATCAGGCGGCGGAGGCCAGTTCCGACTCCAACTCGGATAAGGCAGAGTCGACGGCCGCGACTATCTCGTCAATCTCGTCGCGTGTAACGCATAGGGGCGGCGCCATTTGGAGCACCTGGGGACCAAGCATCCGCAGCAAGAGGCCGCGTCTCCTGAATTTCTCGGTCATGCGGTCGGCAACCTTCAGGTGTTCGGGAAAGCCGGCCTTTGTCTGCCTGTTGCTGACTAATTCCAGACCCACTAGCAGCCCTATGCCCCGCACATCACCGACCAGGGTGCGAGACCTTCCCACATCCCTGAGAAGGTCGAGAAAGTAACTTCCGAGTTCGGCCGATCGCTCCACCAACCCCTCCTGCTCAATGATATCGATGTTCACCAGCGCCGCGGCGGTTGCCACGGGATGACCCCCTGCCGTCAGCGCCGCATGGAACACGTTGCCTTCCCCGACAAACATGTCCGCCACCTCACGTGTAACAACCACCGAGCCGATCGGCACATAGCTGCTGCCAAGGCCCTTGGCCATCGTCATGAGGTCAGGCACCACCCCATAGTGATCGATGCCGAACATCCTGCCGGTCCGGCCGAATCCGCAAACCACCTCGTCGACAATCAGCAATACGCCATATCTGTCGCAGATCGCCCGCACCATGGGCCAGTACTCGTCACCGGGCACTATCGATCCCATGGAGCTGGTAATCGGTTCCCCCATTAGCGCGGCGACCGTTTCCGGTCCCTCCGCCAAGATTATCTGCTCGATCGCCTCGGCGCAGAGTTTTGCGCATTCGGAGGCCGTCGTCCCTCCATACTCGCAGCGATAAGGATTGGGTTGAGGTGCGTAGACGAGGCCGGCGGGTGCAGGCTCATCGTCGCTCAGAGTCCCTCCAGCCTTGGATCGTCCCAACCAGGCCACCCCGGCCGTGGCACCGTGGTAGGAGCCGCGTCGGCTAATGATCTTGTACCGGTCACTTGCACCCCGCCGGGCGTGGAACGCCCTCGCCATCTTGATCGCCGTCTCGTTGGCCTCTGATCCTCCCGATACCAGCCAAGACCTCTCCAAGTTTCCCGGGGCCAACTGTCCAATCCTTTCGGCGAGGCGCACAGCAGAGGGAGTCACGGTCTGTTCCGGGTAATAGGCAAGCTCAGTCATCTGCCTCAGTACCTCATCGGCGATCTCAGTACGACCATAGCCGACGGTGACTGAAGCGTAGCCACCATTAACGTCCAGCCACTTTCGGCCATCTGTGTCGACGATCGTAAGACCGCTGGCTTCCGAGACGATGATGGGTTCACCCGTCTCCGCCATGTCGATCCAACCCCCCGCCTGCATCCAGAGGTGGCGAAGTGCAGCCTGTCGCAGATCCTGACTAACCGTCATGTCAGCCTCCCTATTCCCATCTCGCCCTCAAACTCCCACAGCACCAGGTCGACGGCATGGACGATTTCATCGGCGTCCTCGCGGGTCAGGCACAGAGGGGGAGCGAAGTGAAGCAGATTTTCCCTGGCTCTGAAGATGAGTCCGTGCTTGCGGAACTTTTCCGTGAGTCGTTCTCCAACCTCTTTGTCCGACGGGAAGGACGCTTTGGTAGAGCGATCCGACACGAGCTCAACCGCCACAAACATCCCGATGCCGCGAACATCTCCAACTAGGGGATGATCGATGATTAGGCCCTCCATCTGCTCCTTGAGATAGGACCCCACCTGCTCTGCATTTTCCACCAGACCTTCTGTCTCGATGATCTCGATGTTCTTTAGCGCCGCAGCGGCGGCAACAGGATGGCCGCTGTTGGTCAGCACGTGCCTGAGGATGTCTTCACCACCGCCGAAACGGTCGGCTATCGAATCGCTGACCACTGTGGCCGCCAAGGGCATGTAAGCGCTTATGATGCCCTTGGCCACGGTCATCACGTCCGGGACCACTCCAAAGCGTTCCATGCCGAACATCCTGCCCGTCCGGCCGAATCCACACACCACCTCGTCGACTATCATCACGACGCCGTAGCGACTGCAGATCTCCCGCACCATCGGCCAGTATTCGCTGCCAGGAACGGGCGCCCCCTGAGGTATAGCTACCGGCTCACCGATGAATGCCGCGACGGTGTCAGGGCCATAGTGCAGGATCGCATCTTCAACGGCCTTCGCGCAGAGCACCGCACACTCCGAGGGGGTGGTACCACCCAATTCGCAGCGGTAAGGGTTGGGCTGCGGCACATGTACCATGCCGGGGTAGGCGGGCCCAAAGTCTGATTTGGGCGCCGACGGTCCGTCTCCCGCCCACAGGACTCCGGCGGTCATGCCATGGTAGGAACCCTTCCTGCTGATGACGCGATAGCGGCCGGTCTCGCCCTGACGCCTGTGGTAGGCTCGCGCGATCTTGATCGCGGTTTCGTTCGCCTCGGAGCCTCCGGACACCGGGAACACTCGATTCAGGTCACCGGGGGCGAGCTGCGCGAGCTTTGCTGCGAGTTCTACTACGGGTTCGGCCGTCGTACCAATCGGGCAGAAGTTGGCCTTAAGCATCTGTGCGTGCGCCGCTTCGGCTATCTCCACCCTTCCGTAGCCTACGTTTACGCAGCTGTAGCCGCCGTTGACATCAATCCAAGTCCTGCCTTCGGAATCGGTAACCCTCACGCCCTCCCCAGAGACGATGACCGGCGGGCCACCCGACTCGGCCATCTCAACCCAATCGCGATTGTGCACCCACAAATAACGCAGTGCCGACTGCCTGAGGGCCTCGCTATCAGTCACTGCTGTCAAATCGCGTCTCCTGCACAGCTACAGCACTGTAAGATTCAATGAAATCGGCCATGACACACTCGCTCTAGGCCGTCCCAAATTCCCGGCAAAAGTATACGACCGGGCGGTCTGCTCAACAAGCGTTTCCGCGCTTACGTCCGGCCGCAGATGTCATGAGCGAGCTTTGACACTACCCCTGCCGTGTACTATGATTTTGGTAGAAAAATGGCCGCGGCAACGTAGCTCAGCAGGCAGAGCGGGCGCTTCATAAGCGCTAGGTCACAGGTTCGAGCCCTGTCGTTGCCACCTTGGATCGGGCAGCATGGCGTTGCCCCACTGCATGCGCGGAAGCCTCAGCAGGCGGCAGGTCAGAATCGGAGGACCCGGCACAGTGAGGGGCGGTTAGCTCAGCGGTTAGAGCGCCTGTCTTACACACAGGAGGCCAGAGGTTCGAATCCCCTACCGCCCACCATCGGTGACTGTAGATAGTACCGGGCTCCCCATGGGCACCTCCTCGGTGTCACTTTCACCCATCGGAGAATCCTTCGGCATCGGAATCGTACAGCGGATCGCCGCCTTCCCCGGCTCGACCACGATCTCCTTCACAAGCGACCTTATGAATGGCCGCGCCTCCGTGAGCTCGCTCTCACGCAGAAAGCGCCTCATATCCCTCGCATACCTCGTGATGGTCTCCACGTTGTCGAGCACCGCCCGCCGCTCTGACAGCCTTAGCCGCTCCTCCTCGGCCGCAACCTCCAACCGGCCCTGACGCTCCCTGTGCTCCTTGATCCGTTTCGCTGTCGATCCTGCCGAACTCATCACCATTCGGCTATTCAAGAATCTTGATTCGTATCGGTCTTTCGACTTCTGAGTGGACAACTCCGACCGCGTCAACGGGTATGCCCAGCAGCGGCAAGAGGCGTGGCAGCGCATCCGCTATCATCCGGGCATCCAGACCCACCAGCACCACAGTGTTACGCGTGGTCGACGGACCTTCCCGGTTCTGTAGGCCCGAACGGAATACCGTCTCGTTCCACTCAATGTTTGTGGTCACCCAGACCTGGGTAATCCCGATGGTGTTGCCCTCCGACAGCGCAAACCGGTCCAGGATCACCGACCACCTCCACATCTCCCCGTAGTCGTACCTGACAGGGATCAACTCGTACTCGATCGGACGAACCATGGCCGTCGAAACCAGCAGGCCGCCGTCCTCATGTGTGCACCTGTTGGTGGCCTCGCTGCAGACAGCATCCCTCCCGTCCGTGTGCGTGTACGTGCACAGACCGTCTGCGTCGAAATTCTCGTAGCAGTGATCGGAGGCTGCCGCGGGGATCCAGTCAGAGGGCGGGACCAACTTGCGCTTCAGGGCCTCCAGCCCGGCCTCGTCCTGCGGCAGGGGTCCCTTGACCTGAAAGTAGCCCACAAATCCCTCGCCATGAAATCCTGCAATACCAGTCTCCGGAGCACGCTTCCAGATCCTGCAAGCGGACCTTGTTGAGGAAGTCCCATGCTGTTCACAGTCCGGATCGGGGATCTTGTCCGTATCGACGTCCGACACGTCGAACGTCGACGAGTCCCGCGTCACAGGCCGCGTCTCCAACACCGGCCAAACCTGCCTCCACGACGGCCAGCCCACGATCGAACGCCTCACCTCGGCACCACCCGGACGCAGGTAGATCTGGTCGTGGCTCGCGGCCGGGGGAACCAATTTCCCGATCCTGTCATAATGCGGCGCGGTCCAGAAATCGAGGCCGCCCATCATGCACAAGCGCCTCTCCAGGGAACGACTCTCTATCTCTAGGCAAATATCCACATTGGGATCCACATAGGGATCCAAATAGGGAGAGTCGAAAGGGTGGTCGCTGCCCTGCGGGCTGTCCATGAACTCATACGCCTTCTCCTGGAACAGGAGTGCCAACTCCTCGTCCAGAGGCTCGCTTCCTCGCAGGAATATGTGCAGCACGTTGTTGGGTGCCTCGTAGATCGACTCCACATCGATCTCGCCTGCCATCTGCGCCTGCTCCAGCACGTAGCAGTGCAGCGGGGCGTTACCCAGCACTCCGCCCCAGCAGTCGCCGACCCGGAAGGTATCCCCCGCGGCCGCCTCGGGAGTCGGCGTCGCGGTGGCCACCGACTCCAGCACCGCCGTCGGGTCGGGAGTCGACGTCGCGGTGGCCGTCGGGTCCGCTCCGGCCTCCGCATCATCGCCCGGCGCAGCCGCCGGGCTGCACCCGGCCAGCGCCATTGACGACAACACCGCGACCAACACCACCACCACCCGCATCACACTTAACACCTGTTCAGCCCTCCTCCTCCGCTGTCCTCACATTGAGTTGCAGCCTGTGATTGCTCCTACGCATCCACCCATGGGAACGCTAGCGACTCCTGATCGCCTTGATAAGTGCCAAACATCACTCTTGAGACGGGATTCTTGTTAGTTTTGATGGAGAGTGTTGCTGCGACTTATAGCTCTTGATGACATAAATGAAAATGGGTCGATTGGTAATCATCCACAGGCCGACGCGACCACGACACGCTCCTCGTTCTTGCGCCCACACCGGAGGGGAGATATCTCAAGCGCATCGCCAGAGACCGGCCCTTCATCCAATCAGGGCAGCCGCCAGATGCCGCCGGGTTGAGAGATGTCGCACCCATACTGGTCCGGCCGCACCGGCCCCATCTCGTGTATGCGTTCCTGTTCCTGCTGCAACGGCTGGCAGGCCGGCGCCAGGAACAACGCGATGAGCCTTCCATCATATTGTTGAGACGCTCGACGGCTCCACAATGTTCCCAGACGGGTCCGGTGGCGGAGGAGTGCTGCCAGGCGTGTCGGTGTTGGATGTTCGGCATCTAGTTCTGGACCACCGGCCGGGACTTGAGCCGCCCGTTGGGGAATTGATGCCGAAAAGCGACCTGCACTTCACATGCCGATCCAGATGGAGAGTTAGTCCGCTGGACCGTTGAACCTGCAATCCAGGAAGATCTGTCGAAGCTTACGACCCTGGGCAAAAGAACGGGGTCCTCTGCATCCATCACCCACCCATCGTTTGCTCTCCACCAGTTCACCATCGGGTCAGCGACGCTATGAGCTAAAGTGATATGACGTATTGAAAGGTTCTACGTTCAGTCACCAATGGCCCACATCTTGCTGTTTCAGGCCGAGCAGGAACTATATGGTGTGCCCCGAGCTCTTCACGCAGAAATTCGGCTGTCGCTCTGACCTGCGCCCCGTATCTTGAGTCAGGTAACTGAGCTTTGGTCTCCAGAGTGCACCTGCCATCTGGGCAATCCTTGAGCGGCAGACACCCACCAAGAAGTCGTGTCCAGCATAAGGGCTTGCCAGACATTGCAATCAAAGTTCGCCGCGTTCAATGTGGATCTTGGGCGACGACCCCGGGAGACCCGAACACTGCGAACGACCGCATTCGGGAAGCGGCAACTGATCGGCTCTAACGGCAGCCACGTGGAGGACCACGCCTAACACGATGGCCATCATCGTGCGGTTGACGGCTTCAGGGTCTCCCACCAGAACCTGCGGCGCTTCCTCGAAAGCTCCCAAGGTGCGGAATGAGGGGAGGATGACATATGGACAGACTCTTGAGGATCGCCGAAGTCCAGGAGATGACCGGGCTAAGCCGCGCCAGCGTCTACAAGATGGTTGCTGACGGACGCCTGCCTCCGCCAGTCCGGCTTTCGGCAAGGTGCGTCCGCTGGCGTGAATCCGAATTGCAGGCGACTATTGAAGCTCTGCCCCGTAGTTCGCCACCTGTCTAGCCGGGCTCGCCAACGCCTGCTGGTAGCTTGTGGGTCTTCGAAAAGACGACTCGGCCACGGTTGGTGCTGGTCTCACATCCAAGATCCATCAACCCTCTCTTTCACGATTCTCCCAAGGGATTCCAATCCGTAGACCACAGCGTCTCCGTTTCCGGCTACGGATCGCTGCCGGCCATGGTGACGGTGTCAAGTAAGAATCCTTCAGAGGCCGTCAGATCAAGCTCCTGTCCATCGGTGGCAATCGCCACGATCCGGCGCGAGTACTCGCCCGGCGCCAGCGGCCCTCCCGTCCTCTCCGAATAGGTTCCTTCTTTCAACGGGAACGGCACGTCGGGAGACGGCGGATCGATCCGGAAGGTCTCCCAATAGACCGTGGTCATGTCCCGGGACAGGACCAATCGGACCCGGGCGATCGGCACGTTGAAACGGCAACCTCCGGAGTTGAACGCGTCTATGGCCGTGCGCATTCGGTCCTCGAGCGTTTGGAGGACCAGCTCCACGTCACCTCCGACCAACGTGGTTTCACACCCCGATTTCAGCTCGGGTGCGCCGGTGACCCGCAACCCGAACTCGTAGGAGACCGACACGTCGCCCTCTTCCCAATTGCCGGTCACCCTGACCTTGTAGTCGCCGGGACCGTGCTTGAGCTCGAATACGCCGCGCACTGTGGACATTCGCCTAAAGTCCACGTGCACGTCGCCGGGCTCGGTCACCACCAGGGCGAACAGACCATCCGGCCGGGTATCGGATTCCACCAGCACTTCCACCTGCTCGTCTGCAGCGACGTCCGTGTACGAGTCGATTCCGCCCCAGGGGTCAGTCTCGGAGCAGGTACGGCTGTCTTCGCCCTCCGCCTGCCAACAGGCATTGTTCCTTGAGCCCTGTACGATCTCTCCCCTGTACTCCAGGGTCAGTACCGGGAGATCGGGTTCCGATCCCATGCCCTGCGCTGTGGACACAGCGTCGTTCGCCGCAGGGTCGCCGGGTTCGGCAGCCATCCGGTCATCCACGCACGCCAGGGCCAGCGCCATCGCCGCGGCGCATGTCAGCACTAGCGCTGACATGCACACTAAAGGTAGAACCCCTCTCGGCCTACTGCCACTGTCATCTATCATGTCGAGACCACCTCACCGGCCGTCTCCACGCACCGTAATCACCGGGCAAAGATCTATCCATTCCAGGTTCCCAGGGGCGATTATGGTCTGCACTGTAAGACGCCGTGGAGCGGCGTTCTGTTCCATTCCGCCATAGCCCCCCGGCCACCTGGGCAATTTACAGTTGGCATCCATTTTCGCGGCCGATCAGAACACTGCGGTGTTGCCGAGAGCCATTGTGCCCCCTGCCGCAGTATCCTTGATGCCGCTTCCTACAAGTCTCGAAGCGAACCAAGGGAGAGACGGAACAGTTGGGCAGACTCCTAGGGTACGCCGATGTACGGGGAAACGACCGGCTCGGCCGCGCCGGCGTCTACAAGATGGTTGCGTCGGAATTGCTGCCTGAATCCCTCCGGCTATCGTCGAGGTGCGTCCCCTGGCGGGAGTCCTAATCGCTGGCGCCCGTGATAGCCTTGCACCGTTCTTCGACCCTAGTCTCGTCGGGTCTTGATGGGACCGCAAACACTCGCGCCTTGGTCACATCCTTATCCCCGCACACCGTTGGGGGGAAAGCCCGCGCCCGCCCTCTTGGGCCGCGAGCAAGCGCCAGTCAGCGCTCAGGTCCAGGTCAGGCACGTCGAGCCCGCTGGCAAGCTATGGCGCCGCCAGGACAGCAACTTGCCGGATCGTCTCATGTCGAAACCGGCGAACAAGGTCGGTTTCGGCCTTTCGATATTGGCATATGGTAAGTGATAATCTCCACCTGCCCACAATGCAGCAATGTGTCTATACAGGCGTTAATGAGAAAGTAAGGAGCGGAGAGGGCGTCCGACATATCAAGTGGCGCGCCTTCGGAGACCTTGACAACGACATCATCACCCCGCTGCTCCAACTCAGCCGTGAAGGTGAAGGGAATTCCCGGAGTGTTGCCCATTTACAGGGTTTCCATCTCGGCGAGTCCATCAAGTATTCCCTAGGGCAACGCACTGACGTTACTCACTCGGGCGTCAAGGTGATGGTGGCCGAGGCCACACACCGCCCATGGCATGCCATTCAGGTCGCTTGCACTGAACATCGATACGACGTGGTTGAATTCGCTCCGCTCCTGAAGTGCTTCCGCCTTCCGCTTGGGCCCGGGGATCGATCTCGATCAACCCAAGCGTCTTGTCATTGACTCCTGTCTCTATGGCACCGGGATGGCGTTGTCCGGCGACCACTGCGATTCTCCGTCTCCATTGACGGCCTGGATCTGGAAGGCGTACACCCCATCGTGGGTCGTTGTGGACAATCCGGTCACCGTGGCGCTGGAACCATTCAGCGTGATGCTGATCCCGTGGACGCTGTGGTCCGGCGACAACTCCACGAAACCGCTCACCGGCACCAGCCAAAAACGGACCCTGTACGACGTTGCGGTCGGCACGTCGTTCCAGTCCAGGCTCACCGATCCCTCCCCCGTCAACTGACCTGTCGGTCGGTCAGGCGTGTCTGGCGGACTGGACGCAGCCGCAGCTGTAATTCGCAGCATTAGCTGGTCTCCGGACTCCCAGGGCTGCTCGGCTACCGACCACGTCAGCGTCCCTGCCGTCGAGTCCGCCGTCGCCGACGATGCCGACAGGACCAGCCCGAACGAACCGTCCAGCTCGATGAAGTAAAGATGCTGGCCAGCAAGCGCATTGAATGGATTGAGCTTGAGAATGACTTCCCCGTTCTCGTACTTGAGGGCTTCAACGGTGCTGGCTCTTCCATTGGCCGTGAAGGTCGCTGGCTCTAGCTCTCCACCCTGTGAAGTAAAGCCCGTGGCGGTGGAGTCGAAAAACGCTTCGTAAACCGTTCCTGCGGGCGCTGTGACGTTAACTAGCCATTCCAAGCCTGTGTAGATGAGATCGAAGTTGCAAGGTACGTATACATAGCTCTTTATCTGAGCAAAAACGGTATACGTTCCTGCAGGCAAAGGGCGAGCCGAAACAATCCCCATCGTGTAGCCGTTTGCGGGCTCGCTATCATCGTCGTTTATTCGACCGACAAAGAGCGCACCATCCACACCGCCGACTATGACTTCAGAATAGCCTGGTGTAACGGACCTGTGCCCACGCCAGTCGGTTATCTCCGCATCAGCCACCCCTGACTCTACCGAGCTTGGCACTTGGTACACGGAGGGAGCCTCGCCGTGGTACGCTTCCCAGTCCCGACCGTACCGAATGTGCGTCAAGCTGTCGCGGATACATTCATCATAACCCTCGATCCCTTCACCGCCTGTGATCCACGCTATCTTGGCTTTCAAATCGGCCAAGGTGACTGTGCCCTGGTCACCCGCCTCGGCACCTGTGATGAATTCGCCAGACGCTGATGACGAACGCTCCTCTGACGTCGATACCGTTGTTGAAGGTAGCCACACGGGATTGTTTGAGTCCACCGTCACACCATTGGCAGCGACATACTTGCGTCCCCAAGGATCGATGTGGTCAAAGGTGTTGGCATCCACAAACTCGTAGTCCGGTGCTTGACTGCGACCTTCGGAGGCTGTCACCGCGCCATCCAAGAATAGAATCGCCTCTCGCTCATCCCATTGTGTGTTTCGTCCTGATGATGCTGCGATTGTGAAAGTAGCTGGTCCGGTGCCCTTCAAATATTCAACAGTTCTAAAGTTCAACAGGCCGTTCGCCTCGGACACCAAAGTGGCCCGGACTATCACGTCGGCAAGATAGATGCGTTCCTCGACGGATGCCGTAGCCGCGCCAAAGTAATCGTCATAGATACCTGACGCTTCTACTTCAACTCTTACTTCTGCTATCGGTTCGGGTGTTGGCGATTCGGGATTCGGAGGCTTTGCCGTAGCTGTTGGCCCTTCATACGTCCATTCGAGAATCTGCAAACTAGATTCCTCTGGTTGTGGCTCTGAGCCGCAAGCTGCCAACAGGTACAGAGCGGCAACGGCCATGGCTAGCATAGTCAAACGGTGCCACATTGTATTCTCCTAATCCGAATGCGAAGCGGTTACAGCGCCAAAGGCAGCTTTGTCAATATCTTCCAGCATTTGTAGCGGATTGCTGGGCGTGTATCCTTCCATCATGCCCAGCTCGAAATGTGTGAGGCCCGCAGCATGAGCGAACTCATGCAATAGTACAGTGGGCAAGTACCATATCTTCGTCGGATTCCCTCTTCAACATCTGTTGCACCTGTTCGGCCATCTCCAGGAGCATCGAGAAGGTGATGGCCTTTCGGGACGTGGGCATCCTCACTCTTTGCCTCCTTGTATATGACAATGTCATACCCTTATCACGAACGATTCGCCTGCCGGTGTCAAGGGGCACAGCCCCTATAACGGGCGGTCTGAATCGGGTAAAATGAAGTGGTAGAAACTGCAGTGTAGAGGCTTCCCTATGGGGACTTTCAACTGGCCGCTGCGCATATCCAGCATGGACGGCCATCAGGCCCGGGACATGGAGGCGACGGTGGACACCGGCGCGTCGTTCACCACGCTTCACTCCCGTCCTCAGCGGGAGCTGGGCATCGAGGCCACGGGCAAGCGGGGGTTCTTGATTACGGACGGGCGGCGGGTCGAGATGGAGTACGGACAGGCGTGGGCCACCATCGACGGCCAGAGTGTCGTCACGATTGTGGTCTTCGGGGAGGACGAGGTGTCCAGCGTCAAGTATATTTGCCGATCTAGCGACAATTAGTTTTGCCGGTCGGCGTGGTGTTGATGGCTGTGTTGTTGAGCTGCATTGGTGCGGTAGCTGGGTACGTCGAACTCCAGGATGACGGAGTGATGGACGATCCGGTCGATGGCGGCTGCGGTAGCCATGGGGTTGACGAAGATGCGTTCCCATTCGGAGAAGACCAGGTTTGACGTTATACCCAGGGATCTGCGCTCGTAGCGTTCGGCGATGAGGGTGAACAGGACCTCGGACTCCTCGGTTCCCTGTGGCAGGTAGCCCAGGTCATCCAGGAGCAGGAAGTCGAAGTTGTCCATCTTGCGCAGCCGCCGTGGCAGGTCAAGGTCCCGCCTGGCAGCCAGGAGTTCCTGCGCCAGGCGGTAGGCTGGCACGAAGAGCACCGATCTACCTGACTCGACCAGTCTGTGGCCCAGCGCACACAGGGCATGGGACTTGCCGGTGCCGGGAAGTCCAAAGGCCAGCACGTTGACGCCCCGATCCACGAAGCTGCCCTGGGCCAGTTGGTCCAGTTGCTGCCGCAGCGCCAGGGGCATGCGGTGGTGCTCGAAGGTCTCCCAGGTCTTGCCCGAGGGGAGCCTGGACTCCTTGCGCAGGCGGTTGATACGCCGATGGCGGCGGTCCTCGGCCTCCTGCTCCAGCACCTCCAGGAGGGTGGGCAGGGCGTCGCCGTGGCCGGCGGCGGTGAACCGGGCCACCGACTGGGCGCCCATGGTGGGCAGCTTGAACTGGTAGCACAACTGGCCGATGCGCTCCTGCATTACGCTGGTGTCCGTCATCGGCACACCGCCGTCGCAGCCAGGCTGACCGTCAGCAGGTCGTCGTAGACCTTAAGGTCAGGCTTTCCCGCCAGCGTGAGGACCGGAGTCTCCGGCGGCCTGGGCTCGGCCAGATCCCGCACCACCGCGTAGTCGAAGGGCTCGCCTGCCTCCAGCAGCCGGGCCAGGACGCTGTCCACCGTGGCTTCCATGGTGGTCGCCGCCAGGTGCAGGATCCTCACGTACTCCACGTCAGCCCGTTCCCCGCGCCACCGCACGAGGGCGTCGTAGACCAGCCGGAATCGCTGCGTGGGGAACAGTTGCTCACGGAAGCGGTAGCGGGCAAAGGCCCCGGGCTTGCGCACCAGCGAGCCGATGACGTGGCGGTAGTTGACGTTGGCCTCCACCTCGCCGCGCACCCTCTCCATGCGCTCGACCAGCGCATCCTTGTAGTAGACCTCCACCCGGTCGGCGTACAGCCGGACGGCCACCTCCTTGCCGATGAGACGGGAGGGCACCGTGTAGGTGCGGCCGGCCACCTGGATGGTGCTCCACTTGCGGACCCGGGCACGGTAGTTGACGTATTGCGGCATGGGAGCCGGCGGCAGGGGGCGGAGTTGAGAGCGTTCCTGCTCCAGCTTGCACTGGACCAGACGATTGCGTCTTGCGACCATCTCCCCAACGAGGCGGGCGTAGTCGCCGCCGGTGTCGAAATCTCGACTGCCACGCAGGATGAGCGCCTGGTCTATCGCGTCCTTGAGACGGTAGTGGCCCTGCTCGGCGACGCCGTTCTCGTGGCTCCGGCCACGATTGATGCGGGTGGAGCGCAGACCGTAGTGGTCCAGCAGGGCGGCATAGGCGCCGTTGAGCTCTCGGCCGCGGCTGCGGCGTACCTCGTGGGTGGCCGCCGAGGTGTTGTCGCTGCGCACCACCTGCGGCACACCGCCCAACTCCCACAGTGCGTTCTGCAGACCCTGCTGCAGTGCCAGGAAGGTCTCCCCGGCGGCGACCTCGGCATAACGCCACCCCGAGTGGCTCAGGATCAACTGGAACAGTACATGGCGGTGGGACTGGCCGGCGACGGTCACCCCCAGAGAGCTGCCATGAGTGAAATCGATCTGGGCTTCCCTACCCGGCGGATGCTCCTGGGCAAAGTAGACTTCCTGGTCCGGACCGTGCAGCGACCGCCAGTCCCGCAGGCGGCGTTGCAGCGTCCGGAGCTGTGAGGCGCTGAATCGCTCGGGATGCCGCTCCGCCAACCACTCGAGGATCGTCGTCGCCCTCAGCTTGCCGGCCGGATCGCCCCGCAGCAGCGGCTCGATCTCCTCTTCCCACACACCGTCAAAGGGGTCGTGGCGCGTGCGCCACCGACGCACCCGTTTCGTCTCCGACGGCCAGGCGCCCCTCTGCCATTTGCGCGCCGACCGCACGCTCATCCCCGCCATCGCCGCCGACGTCTCCTGGCTCTTCCCTTCCATACGTCTCTGCCTCATCAACGCGACTTGTCGGTCTGTGATCATCCGGCGCCTCCGCGCCGGATGATCTACCTCACCCACACCGGCAAATATAGTCGTCGTTACCGGCAGAACTAATTGTCGTTAATCACGAGGCCCCGCCGCTGCTGGGAGCCTACACTCTGGAGGGTCTGGCCCTGGCGGTGGACCCGGAGGCCCAACGGCTGGTTTCCACCCACGTGATCCTGTCCTAGGATCGGCACAGTCTCGCCGGCGACGCCTCCTCGCAGCAGTTCCACATTCCGCTTGTCCCGGACCGCTGGCGCGTGGAGATGATGCGAAGGTATGCACGCGAATGATCCGATAGACGCCTCCTACCCGGAGCTGTTCCCGAAGGACTTCGGCGAGCGGCTGGCGCGGCTCGTGGAGCTGGCCGGCCTTTCGTGGGAGGAGTTCGCCGAGCGGCTCGGCGTCGGGTGTGACCGTGTGACTGATTGGCGAGGGGGTGAGATCCCCACGGGCGGGGAAGTGTGGCACATCATGCGAGTGGCGATGTCGGTCCCCGGTGGGACGGAGGTGATGCTTCCTCAGAAAGCGGGGCCAAGCGAGGGCGGGGAACACGCGGTATGACTCGCGCCAAGCTACGGCGAGGGGTACGCAAGCGACGGGAGGCGCATGAGGCCAAGGCGCGCAAGACTAGGCTTGTGCCGGCGTTCAGCCTGCTGCCCCCGCCTGCCGAATTGCGCGAGGGGCCGGAACCATGCACGCACACATGGGGAGAGCCGGTACACGTCAGCTTCTCCCGCGGCGACCACGCCGTGCTCAGGATCTGCGAGACGTGCCAGGGTTTTGTGCGGCGGTGCAAGCGATGCCGCAGGTTCCATTTGGTCTACAAGGGACAGGGCGGCGAGTATGCGATGCCCTGGTGGGTCTCCGAGGCATGGCTGAAGGAGCATGGATGCCCCCGCAGGGACCTAGGCGAGGTTCCCATACCATTCGTGTGGACGCCCGATGCCAGCCACCTTCCAAAGTTCGACCTTGCGACCTACAGGGAGATTGACGGAGAGCCGGGGCGTTACGAGCTGGAATGGTTCAGTTGACGGAGAATTGTTTGAATCCGGGATATTCGTCGGAAATTCCGTTAGTGCATTCAGGAGGTTAGACATCGACGCCAACTGTCAATGAATGAACCTTCATGAACTCATCATATCAACCGAGAACAACACCATGTTATTTAGCATCCCAACCACTTCGGCAATACAAGTCCTGTCTTACCAACCTGACATAGGGGTAACTGTGCAGTTAGGTCAGGTACCTCTGTTCACCGCTCGTGATGGCAGATGTACTGTGTGTGGCTGTTCTGGCTTCAGGCATACTTTAGGCTCCCTCTACACAGTTCAATGTAGACACCCGTGTCCCGCCACTACGATTAAGGCTCATAACTCGAAAGACCTACTGAGTCTTTCCTTGCCTCAAATCTGCGACCCGGGTATAGGGGTACCCGGTCAACTAGGAGGACCAGCAGCATTAGAGCTTCGAGAGGACACAACAGGAGTTGAATTCCACCTAGAGGCTCCAATAGTCACCCTCCCTCGACTCAAAGGCCATGTTACTCAGGCAACGCGACGGGTACTTTATGAGATGCAGGATCGGCGATGTAACGGCTGCTTCGGGAGGCGACCCCTCAATGCCCTGACAGACGACCATCGGGTACCTAAGTCAAAGGGTGGGCCCAAGGAGATCAGTAATATCGAGCTAATGTGTGCCCCGTGTAACAATCAGGAGAAGGGGAGTGCGGATATGCTCACCTTCCTGTGGGCACGCCATGGACCCGCAATCATGCGCTTGATACCTAAACTGACTCCCCCTGTCTAAACGACTAGGTTGGGGATCTATGCGGGACAGGAGCCAAGAAAGGCAACCCCGATAAGTGCAGCAACCCCTCTCACCACCTCCAACAACTTGGAGTCCCAGCGTCGTCCTTCCTACTGAGACTCCAATTCCCGACAACTAGCACCAAGCTCAAGAAATGCTGTCTGCAAGTTTATGTCGATGGGATCACATCGTTCAACCAAGATAGGGAACACCCCGCGCTCCTGTCTATACCCTATGAGCTAGGGGCTCCCAGAGCCAAAACTATACACTCCCTAAAATCGAATATTTCAAACTGACGCACTACCGAATATCCCACACGCTTGCACAACCGCTGGCTATGTGCATACCCCGGGTTGCCGCGTCGTCCTGTCATCTATCGCCGATCGGGCCCGTCGCGCCACGTGCGGCGTGACCCCACGGATACGCATCTCCCTCACGCACCTTCGGGTATCGTAGCCCCTGTCCGCCCCCAGCGTCCTGGGGCGAAACCCGCGCTTTCGAGCGTCGTCCAGCATCACGGGTACCGCCTCGCGTGCGGCTGTGCCACTCGCACCGCTGACCACGAAGTCCATCAGCAGTCCCTCGCCGTTGTCCATCAACGCATGACCCATGAACACCAGCCTGGCCTCCTTGCCCTCGCCCTTGTGCATCAACCGGGCCTCAGGGTCGGTACTGCTCCGATGGGTCCGGTTGCTCAGCCGCTCACGCCGAAAGTCCACAGTCGGATTGCTGGGGTCATCCGGCTCTACGCGGTCCGCATCCTCGCTGCGAAAGCTCTTGATGCTCGATGCTCGCCGCCGCCTCTATCAGCGTCCCATCCACGCTGAAGTGCTCGTCACCCAGCAACCCCTGCCGGTCAGCCTCAAGCACCACCTCGTCGAACAGCGCCTATCCCATACGGTGCTCCAGCAGCCGCCTGCGGTTCTTGGTGAACACCGTAGGATCGAAGCTGCGCTCGACAAGGTACATGTCCAAGAACCAGCGGAATAACAGGTTGTACTTGAGTTCCTCGCAGAACGCCCGCTCGCTGCGCACCGAGTACAGGAAGATCAGCAACGAGGCCTTCAGCAGTCTCTACGGAGGGACCGACGCCCTGCCTACACTCGAGTACATGCGGTCGAACTCCGGCGACAGGCTCTCCAGTGCCCTGTCGGCAAGGACCTTGATGATGCGGATGGGGTGATCGTGGGACACCCGTTCCTCCAGATCCACGAATGCCAGCATCGTCGCTTGCGGGTCTTTCCTACCCCTCATAACGCGATCACCTCCCTCGGTCTATGGTCCTCTCCCTACCTTCCCTAACGGAACTGTTTTTCAGCAGCCTGCTAGGGTTCGAGTGATTCCCCGATATGTCGAGATGGCATCTCGTCTTCACTCAGGGGCGTCCACTCATCGAGCATCTGTGTCAAGGACTCATGTAGTGCTCGGGCCAGTTCGACGGGCATCTCAACCTCTACGTTCTCCTCATTGCCGTCCCGGACGAGGCGTAGACCCACCAACTTTTCTGCGGAGTATCCGCTGGCTGCCGTCCACGTTTCGGAGATATTGATAAGCACCTGTATTCCTGACACCCTGTCCATGTTGCACCTCCTTGTCACCACCCTAGCCGTCTACGCGCCCTCTATCAACTATTGTCTATAGTCCCCATGTCATCGATATATTCCACGACGGACACGGACGCGCCGAAGCTCTCGAACTATTCATCGATCCTCAAAGAGCGGAGTCTGAGGAAGTGGTGATGATCTTCGCCGCTCTGCTCGACATGCTCGCACCAGCGGATAGCGAGGCGGCGCAGGACTGGCTTACGGATAACCCCGGCGCCAGCGAAACACCACGATCAGCGGTATTCGGTGACGTGAGGGTGGTCACGCAGTTATCAGCCAAACTGAAGAAGATTTCCGTGTCGATCGAGGCGGTATCTCAAGGCTGGATGAATTGATCTTCTCGAGTCCGGTTACTACGGTGTTGCCGGCTCTATCGGGCTCAGTATGTCTATCTCCCCGCCGAAACTCGTTCGTATTCGCGTTCCTATGACCAGCAGATCCGGATCAAGAAGCGAGATTTCGCTTACCAGCAAGCCCTCCAGCCGTGATTCGGAATCGATCGATGCGCCGCTCATCTCCCTGAGCTCTCGGTCGGAGACCACTTCCCAAAGGCGAACCTGTTGCATGAATTCCTCTCCGGTATCTCGTCACTCCTTAGGACGTCAGAACGTAGGCGATCGAGTTTGCGTCACCATGCAGATTAGGTGCCACACTCCCTGCGTTTGACATACCATTTGCCTTGCCAAATCCCATGCTGGAGGCTGACAAAGCAATGCCACAGTTCACGACTACGTCCGTCGAGGAAGCCCGGAGACTCACCGGCGGTGGCAAGAGACAAAAGGAACTGGCCGCATATCTCGAGAGTGTGAATGGGCTGTCACCCGGGTCCGCCGGCAAGGTGGTCGCCTCCGAGGGAGAAACTCTCTCGACGGTCAGACGCAGGCTGGGAGACGCGGCCCGCACATCGGGAAGAGACATTGAGATCAGACGCACTGACGATGCCATCTACTTCTGGCTAAGCGGGCGCCGGCGACGCGGCCGCCCGAGATCTCGCCAAGCCTAGACTGGCCGCTTCTCCAACGCAGAACAGGATATGACCCCTTCCTTGTGTCTGCCGGACAAACTGGCTGTCGATCCGTTCGACAGGAATAGCCACAGTCCGCAGCCGGGGTGCCTTTCAACCCGAAGGGCGCGATGATCCCGAAAGGGCTGTCCCTTCGAGTTCAAGATGCGGCCTCAGGGCATCATCTCAACGCTTGCCATTTCCTATCCGCCTGTTCACCACCGCGTGCATAGCAGTCAACGATCATATTGAGACTTCGTACCTAAACGTTCGTAATACAGTCCCCTCAACTCCACCAGCGCATACGATAGATACCACCGTCTTCGAAATGTGGCTCGGCAACCTATCGGCCCACCAAGGTCTCTCAGTTCCTGTAGTGTGACGCGTCGGAATGCAAGGAGACTGATCGGCGTGACCGGGGGTAGTAGGCCGACACGGATGGTAGGTGGGGAAGTCTTCCAGATGTGGCTTGTGACCCTAAGTAGGCCCGAAGGATCGGCGCGATCCTTGCCAAGCAAGCCGCCCACCCCCTCAATCATCCAGCAGCCCGTTCTGCGCAGCCCACACCGCGACTTCCTTCTTCGAGTCGACGCCCAGCTTCACCTGAATGGTGTAGATGGCGTTTCGGACGGTGACCACCTTGACTTCCCTTTCCGCCGCGATTGCAACGTACGACATGCCCCGGCAGAACGACACGAGTATCTCCTTCTCCCTCTGCGTCAGGTTGACGTCCTTCGGTTTTGCCTCGCGCCGAAGCCTGTCGAAGACCCGCCTCACCACCTCGGTCGGCAGACGCCCCTCGCCCGCAGCCGCGCTCTTCATCATGCCCAGGACCTGTTCCATCCCGGCCACCTTCTGAAGATAGCCGGCCGCACCGGCGGCCACCGCCTCTATCACGGCGTTCGCCTCCGTCGAGGCGGTCAGCATGAGCAGCCGCGTCTCGGGCAATGACTCCATGATCTCCCGGCACGCCTCCAGGCCGTCCCTGGCCATGCCCACCACCTCAAACTCCTCGGGCCGGTCCAGAATCTGACGGCGGTCAGGGCAGCGTGTGGATGACTACTAGCCTAGCGACTTCCGTTTGCGCCAGAAAGAGTGAAAAGTTGCAGAAACATTCTCCCTGAGAGCTAACAATGTCCGTCCCAAATTACCGCTCCCAACAGTTTGATTAGGCACTTACCAAAGCAGTGGAGAGGCCCTAGTGTTTCCGTGGTTACGTACGCAAGAAGAAAGAATTGCGGCACAAGCGAAATCACCGGCCGCCGCGCACAGCGGAGGAGGTTGTGGGTTCCGCTAATCAGAGCGTCGTGAGGGAGGCATTCACATGGCGCTCGACAGACCAGTCCGTGCAGATCAGACGGCGGACTGAACGACAGCGTGGGCCGTCGATCCGACGCTCCCGTTGCTGTTCGTGCCACGGCTAAAACTGCTACGCTCGCGGCGCGTTCGCGGCATGGCAAAGGGGGCAAACGATGGCTAAGGTGCTCGCCGCCGTGGTCGCTGTCGGTGCAGTCGCGTGCGGCGGTAATTCGTGGTCAGAATCCGAACGGCTGGGCTACATGGACTTTTGCCAAGAGATATTCTTGCGGTCAGAGGCCGAATGCCAGTGCAGCATGGAGATATTAGAGGACGAATTCGACTCGTTCTCAGAGGCCATTACGGCTGAGGAAGCCGACGTGTCCGAGGGGTTGGAGGAGCGTCTAGCAACATGTCTCGCCGACGGGGCAGACGATGGCTAAGGTGCTCGCCGCCGCGCGCTGGCCGGCGTGCTCCTCTGGTCGGCGCCGGCGCAGGCCCAGACGGCGACCGTCCTGGTCAAGAGGCACGGACGAACCTACTGCGCCCTAATGGAACGGGGCAATATGGAGGGCGATTTACGCATCGCACTTCATCTCCCTGGGAGGAGGTCGGAAATCTCAAAGCCCACAACAGGTCTGCCCGTGTTCAGCAACCCGTTATCTAACTCGTCGACGGTGGGTGGAATGAGTGCAGCGTTCGGAGTGGTCCGGCGAATCCGCCCATGCATTGGTAATGGATCGTCAGCGGCGTCCACCCTGCACGCCCGGGAATGTGGCGCCTTTTGCCGTTTAGGGCAAAATAGGCAGGCAGGAACCTTTCCTGGCCCTTGTAATGCCTGAACCCCGGGATCCCCACCATATTGCCCTTGACGGCTAGATTTCCGCTTCGGGGAATGCTGTCATGCCGCTGGCCTAAGCGGCGATGGCTCTGTCGACGGGGCTGGTGCGTCAGTGCCATCCCAAGATTGCTGGGGAGCAAGCGGGAGGTACAGCCATTTCTCGAAGGAGGCGGCATGCAAGGGTGGAAAAGTGACCATCCAAGGCACTAATGCGCGGGGGACATTTAAGCAGCCAGCGTGAGCCAAGCGATTCCAGGGTGCGGTTGACCGGAGATTTTCCCCGAACAACAACTGTCCGGCGTACTCACATTGTGGCTGGACCAGGATTCGGGCAGCAGTTCACTTGACCTGCCCCCCTTGCTTGTACCAGGTGGAATATTAGCTTTGCGACTTATCCGACAGCCGCCGGTGTCTTCGAGGCGAATGTCTCCGAGGTGATCGTGCTGCTGTGCGCCGGCGACAAGAGTGGCCAACGACGGGACATCGAACGGGCCAAGCGGATGGCACGGGAATGGAGGGACCGAAATGCCTGAGACCTACGCACGCTGGGACGCTGGGGACTACATGAGGACCGAGGAGGACGCGCGGGGACTTCTAAGGGCGGCAACAGACGAGGATCCCGGGGACGGTTCCGTGATTCGAGCCGTTCTCAGGTACATTGCCCGAACTCAGAACGTGAGCGCCCTGGCTTGTCGCACCGGGCTCAGCCGGAGCACCATCAACGAGGCTCTGTCCGAGGATGGCAACCCCACCCTGGCAACGCTGCTGAAGGAGACAAGCGCGCTGGGCCTGCGTCTGCGCCTTGAATCCATCGACGAGCCAGATGACGTCGTGAGGCAGGGACCTGAGGCTGCAAGTGTCTCCTCCTAGACTCGCGGTCGATGAAATCAACTTCCGCGACAGGTCGCTAAGGGGTGCCCGGGGTTCGCATCGGCAGCGAGCGTGAGGGTGACGCATCAGACTGCTGCTCAAAGGCTGAGTGTCTGGCGTCCGGTCACAGGGCCACTCCACCTGCGCCTGTGGCTGGCCGTCTCGCCGTTCAGCACCTAGAGTCTCGCCCCTTCACCCGCTCCTCTTGACCTGGTATCACTCCCCCTATGGAATGGCCACGTCCCTTAAATTGTGGTTAAGAACTGTTCCCATCCGTCTGGAAACCACTTCGAGACGCACGATCGTCCTCCCGTCAACCAATTGCCGCGTGCCGCAAATGGAACGGCCGCCGGCCATGATCTGTTCCATAGGCCTTCTGAACAAGCCAGTGCTGAGTCCATCCGTGCTGGGCGTGGTCCGGCGGTAACGCCCCGCACCGCAGGTGATCAAGGCACTCACCGCCGACCCGCCGGACTGCGCAGCTTCTCTCTCCGACATTTGCAGGTGGATTGACCGTGTCTTCCATGTACCTTCGGGAGGTATCGCAGATTCTGGCGAGGGCATTTGTCTCAACAAGAGGGTGGTTCGCGGCCATTACGGTCGACGACGTCTCTTCCAGGCCCCTAGCACTGGCGGGATCAAGAGTAACGGCAACATGCCGAGTTTGATCTCCGACCGTGTTGTTCGGCCACGGTTGAGGCTGCATCCGCCTCCGGAAGGCTCGGGCGTGAACGCGGGGGTGGGGGTGAAGTCGATTGCGGGGACGCTGGGACCTTCCGCAACGGGCGTCGACGTCAGGACATCGCCCTCAGCAGGCTCAGGGGTCACCGTACCCACCGGAATCGCCGCCGCAACCCGGGTTGCGGTTTCCATATGGCGTGGGGTAGAGACAGGCGTGTCCGTCGGAATCGGTGCGGGCGTAGCTGTATAGGTTGGTGTGGGCGTCCACGTGGGGCCAGACGTCCGCGTCGTGGTCTCCATGTCAGAGGGCAACGGTTCAGGCGTGGGCGTAGGTGTCGGGCTCGGCGCGGGCGTCGGGGTAAGTGTCGGTGTGGGCGTAGGTGTCGGGCTCGGCGTGGGCGTCGGGGTAAGTGTCGGTGTGGGCGTAGGTGTCGGGCTCGGCGTGGGCGTCGGGGTAAGTGTCGGTGTGGGCGTAGGTGTCGGGCTCGGCGTAGGCGTCGGGGTAAGTGTCGGCGTAGGCGTAGGTGTCGGGCTCGGCGTAGGCGCCGAGAGAGCGATTCCGCAGATTTCCACGTCATCAGTTAGTACGAAGGCTGGAGACCAGTTTGACAGAGGCCTGCCGGGACCACGCTCCAGAATCCTCACGGTCAGTACCACCATGTCAAGGTGTCCCCACAGGCGGCGCCAGAGCGATCTCTCGCTGAGAGTGATGCCTGCCCCATTGTCAAATTTCGACCCGGGCCCGATGTCAAGGAACTCTCGGTGGAGCGACGTGACCTTCCGAAACTCTAGGGTCAAGTTCCGTTGTTCAGGGAGACCGTAGACCATGAGATTCAAGGTGGACTCATACGCGTGCCGCGAGTTGCGAACCACGCAAAACGGAGGTGCGGGATTGACCGAGCGGATGGTGACCGGGTTAGAAGGTGCAGGAGCATGTCGCGTCTGCCGTTCCGTTAGCTCCGAATTGTTGCCGAACGGGTTCCTGTATATGAGTACCCGGCCGCGATTTATATCGCCCACGTACAGGTTGTCATCATCATCAAAAGTTGCCGTGTAGGCCATCGATCCGAAGTCGTACAGATAAGAGGTTGGGAGTTCGTCCTGTCCTAGAGGATCATCGTAGACCCCGACAAATCTAGGTCCCGCATAGGCGTTGTATCCGACGACCATCCTGTTTGTGCTGTCGAAAGCAGGTTCCCATGTAGCTGCCGAGAAACTGCCCCAGAAGGTCGTACTGTGCCGGGACATCACCGCCCCTGATTCCCAGGGGTCCGCCCACAGATGGTTCAGTCCCACGGCCGACCGGATGAAGACCTTCGTCGCTCCGGGTGCGAAGACCGCCTCTGAATTGCTGGCAGGCAGCGATTCTGCCGAAAATACCAGGAGACGACGATTCCCTTCCACCTCCAGCGAGTGGTCCGAGACATACAGATTTCCCATCCTGTCAATGGAGAGCGCTCCCGGGTAACAGAGGAGATCGGCGTTTTCTCCACCCTCGATTGCGGATGGGTCCGCCGCAGGAAACCATCCCCGATTGCACTGGTCGCCGCCGGCGTTCTCCTGGCCGAGCACGACGTCCACCTCCGGGTCGGTCAAAGGGTTGCGAATGCGGAGAACGCGGTGGTTGTCCGTATCACTGATCCAGAGGAATTCACCGCTTCGCTCGGGTGCAATCCCGAAAATGCGCCCTCCCAAGGTGATCTTCTCCTCTGTCCCTACTACTGGGAAGGAGGCTGTCTCCTTCCAGATCGTGTGGATCGGCACGGAGTATTCGGTCAGGGGAAGCTCGTAGACGTCTAGGAATTGCCTGCCCTCGAACGACAGGACCCACAGACGGCCGGCTGCATCCGCCTTTATGTTGCCGCAGCAATATGGCCACTCCCCTACATCGAATTCGTCGCCAACAGCGCCGGCGGCGGGTTGTCCACTGGCCAAGTTGTCGAGTCCATCCCAAAAGAGTAGCCGACCGATGTCGGACACTATGAGTTGATCATTCCAAGTGGCGACGCCGCGTGCGGAGTGTATGCCCCTTCCGTCCTTGAAATTGGCGTCGCCAGGCGGGTAGAAGAGACGACGGTCCGCTCTTGTCGAGGTGATCTGATCAGCTTTGAGCGCAATTGAGGGGAAACGGAGGACATCTGAAGCACCGATGAAGAGCGGGACGAGCACGTTTCCCTGAGCATCGATTCCAATGCTGCCTGCAATAGGGCACATGCGGGGAGCCCCCGGAGCTTCAGGCATCGGCGGGCCGCATGTTCGGTCAGTCTGATAAGAGTCTTTCCCCAAAATCTGCAGCACCGAGGTTCCCGTGGCATCCCATAGCTCGACCATGTTGTTATGTGCATCGACGACCCAGACCCCGCGCCCGAAGGGATCAATCTCAAGTGACGTTGGATGGTCGAATTTCGACCCGAATTGTTGCTCCGCCCGCATCCCGGACTCGAAGGGTGGCCTGAAGACAAGAACCCTGTTGTTTACCGTGTCAACAACGTGCACCCAGCCATTTCGGTCAATTCTGACCGCGGACGGTGCGTGAAGCTCATCAAGAGCGCTTCCAGGGTCCGCGCTGTGGAAGTCGATCTGGCCCAGCATCAGGTCGGCGGACTTTTCGATTCTTCCTGTGTCGGAGTTAAGCGGAAATCTGAGGACGCGATTGTTACCGCCATCAGCCACCCACATGTTGCCGCCCGCGTCAATCTCCACACCGCTGCCGTACCTATTGTCGGCAGTGAACTGATTGGAATGCGAGTGAAAGCACAGGGTCTCGGCGGTTGGCTCCTTAAGAACACCCTGGTTGCACACCATGCCTGTGAAGTCAGCCTGTCCCCACACTTCATCAGCAACCGAGTCGCCCTCGAAGGGATTCTCATACTTGAGAATCCGGTGGTTGAAGGAATCGGGGACGTACAGGTTCCCGCCGGCGTCAACCGCCATCGTCACGAATGAGTGCGCCTCCCACGGGCTGAGGGAATGGTCGGGTATGCCGTTCAGAGTCTCGGCGCTGGGCAACGCCCGGTAAGGGTAGTTCTGTAATCCGCTGTCACCGTTGCTTGCCGCATGATCGTGACCGGACGGCTGCCCGATGACGATATCGGCGGAGCAGGGGCTGGCGCCCTTGTAGCATTTGGCCAGATCCAGTCCAAGGATGCGGCTATTGCCAGCGTCCCAAATGTACGCTCTGCCCGGATCGACCGATCGATCCACGACAATTCCGCCCGGGTTGAAGACCTTGAAGGGCACGACACTCTTCGGGGCCATCTGGGTGAAGTCTGGCTTTCCAAGGATGATATCGGCCCACAGGTCTCCGGCGACTCCCCTTATGGGCGACGTGGGAGGAAATGGCCTGCTCAGTCCACAACTCGGCAGATCGCGGGCCAGTATGAATTCATTCGACCATGCCGAGGCCAGGACGGGGGCTCCTGCTGAAACGATTCGTACCCTGAGGTGTAACCGGCTGTCCGGTCGAAAATACCGATCCACCCGCTCGATATCGATCGAGATCCTTCGCGAGTCCTGCCAGCTGACCTCCTGGTCGAACAAGGGTCCCTCGCGGCCTGTGGCTACATTCAGAAACTGAAGCTTCCCGTCTCCGTAGGCCAGCAGGTCGATTCCCGTAATGGTCAGCAGGCGGTCGCTGGCTTCATCTGAGTTCCGCAGCACGCAGTGGGGCGGCTCCGGGTCCAGCGAATGTATCGCCGGCTCAGAAGTCTGCGCACTGGCAGTTCCGTGCGGGGGGAGTTGGGCGTGGAACATTACAGAGAAGGCGGAGACGATAGCGCCTACCGCCAACATCACGGCTAGCAGCGTCCGGCATGTCTTGAGGTGAGCCACTATCAGGTTGCCGATCGTTCGCCCAGCCCGATAACTCCGTCTCCACGGACGCCGCGGTTGCGATCACAAATCAAGCGGACGGTACCGGGGTTGAGACCAAAGTCCAGGTTCTGCGAGCCAACGACGACGTAGTCGTTGCCCAGTGCATGGCCCCTAGAAAGGCTGTTTCGGCGGCCGAGTGACATGTCGGTCGAGTCCCAATTCATCCCTCGCATTTGCCTTCGCGAGCCCTGACAGCGCCAACAGGCAACACTGATATCAAAGACAACGGAACCTGCCTGATATGATGCTCCCATATCCGTCAAGCTGCCCTGCGGACCAGGTCCGCAGGGCACTGGATAACCGAGAAGACCTCACGAGCAACATAGCGTTTCAGGCGGCGTATTATCTCGGTCTTGCTCAGCCCCTCCCTGGTGCGGCGACGCATGTATTCCTTGGTCCGGGGGTCGTAACCAAGCCGGACGATTACTGACCTGTGTCGTTGTTCAGGGAAAATGTCCGGTCAACTGTTCAGCGAAATTGTCCATCGCCGTGGTTGTTGATGGTATCGGATAGGGCTGTGGCGGGCTTGACCCGTGTGTACATGGGCGGGCTCTCGGTCAGTGCGTACCTGCGGGCGGTTTCCCTGTGGATCCCCAGCTCCCTGGCGATCGCACGCAGCGACAGGCCGCGTGCCCTGGCCTCCTGAACCGCCTCCCACAGAGCCTTCTGGCGCGGGGTTGGCTTCCTCGATCCTGGAGCTGCACGCTTGCGTTTTCTCCGCGGGCTGGCTGCCTGTTCACTGTCTACATCGGTCTTCTCCAGGCATGCCAGTTCCTGGTGACCATGGCTGGAGCCGTTGACACGGCCGTCGGGGGTGGTGCGATTCCCCAGGACACGTAGAAACTCCGGACGTGGAGGCGCCTCCTGTGCCTCGATCAGGTGCCCCTGGTATTCAACCAGCAGTCGACCATCGGGACGCTCAAGGACTTCCACCTGAACTCCGGCGTAGCTGGTCCGCTCCATGCCGGGCAGCAGCTGCAGGGTGCGCCATCGGTGCCTGACCGTGTTGTCCCTTGCCACCTTGCGGTGGAACCTGAAACACAGAGCCTGCTCGACAGCGGCCGCTGACGGAGGTTTGCGGTAGGCCACCTCCGACTGCGCCGCCGGGACACCGAACTGCTCGTCGAACCTCGGCAGGTATCGGTGCAGGACCTCGTTGGCATGTTCCATGGTCTCGACCTTCGCCAGTCGCAGCTCGGTGACCAGTCTGTCCTGGAATGTCCCGGCCACACGCTCGACACGCCCCTTGGCCTGTGGCGACCGGGCGAAGATCTGTCTTATGCCCAACCGCTGCATGGCCCGGGCGAACTGCGTCGGTCCGGGCAGCTTCTGCCGAGGCGGTGCAGGGTTTTTGAAGACAGCGTGACGATCGCTGTAGAGCGCAAGGGGTACCCCGCGGCGCTCGATCATCCCCTCGATCAACAGCAGGTATCCCATCGCGTCCTCTTCCGGCCTGAACAATGCATAGGGCACCGTGCCGGTCGCATCGTCAACGGCCAATAGCAGCGCAAAGCGGGGGCCACGATCCTCCAACCACCGATGGTGGCTGCCGTCTACCTGCACCAGCATCCCCTCCTGGGGCATACGCTGACGCCTTACGCGGTGTTTGGGTGGACGGCGGCGGCGGGGGCTCTCAATTCCGGCGCTCAGGGCGATCCGCCTCACCGTCGAGCGGCTCAGGAATATACCCTCACGCTCCATGAGCAACTCGGAAAGGTGTGTGTGGTTCGTACCCGAATAGCGACTCGCCGCCAACTCCATCACCTCGGCAATCGCCGCCTCGGATGTGGCGTTGGCAGGTCTACGGCCTCGATTCCCGTGGACCAGCGCGGCGGCTCCTTCCTCCCGGTAGGCCGCCAGGATGCGCCTGACGTGGCGTTCGCTGATCCCCAGTACCTCGGCCGCCTGGCCAACCGGCAATTGGCCGACCAGCACGCTGTTCAGTACCTTCAGTCTCGTCTGTGCCTGCTGGCTCAATGTCACTCCTTGCATGGAATGACAATTTCGCTGAACAGTTAGCTACGGACATTTTCCCTGAACAACAACATGACCTGCCCCCCGAAATCTGGTCCAACCTGAAAGTTAGTAGGCTGGGCCAGGGAAAGGGGTACAGATGGCAAGACGCAAGCACAGTCCGGAGCAGGTGATAAAGATTACGGGGTTCCAATGCCAGTAGAAAATTGCGCTACTTTCGGGAAGTGCACCTTAGCGACTGAAAGCAGGTGGCAGTGCCGGCGATGACGGTCAAACGACTTGTTCACCGTCGTCTCACCAATCCAAATGTCAACGTACGTCGGAGGTTTTGTAGTCGACCATGAGAGGTTTTCACGACCGACTGGTGGCTTTAACGCTGTCGCGGGCCGAGGCCCGCTACGATCAGAGACGCTCCTATGTCCCTACAGGGCGGCGATTGTGCAAATCTCGCTGTTCGTGAAATAGGAGTTGATTGGCGTAGCCAGCGTACTTCCCGAAATGGTCTTGGGCCCACATCACCAACTCTTCGCCTGACGGCTGCTCTGAGCACGGAAAGTAACCGGCCATGGCTCGCTCGACCCAAGTGTCCACTGGAAACGCCTCCATCTTGCCCAACGCGAACAGCGCAATGCAGTCAGCAATCTTTTCGCCGATGCCGTAACAACCCATCAGGCGTCGTTTGGCTTCCGCATAGCACAACTGCTGTTGGGACAAGTTTTGCAGGTCGAGTCTGCCGTCGCGAATCCGTTCAGCCGCGGCGGTTATCTTTGAATGGCGATCCATGCCGAGCTTTAACTGCGCCAGCCGCTCCGGACCCGCATCCAGCACCATCTCCACTGTCGGAAAAGCATGGCGTACATCACCCTCGAGCTGCAAAGGTCCTCCAAACTCTTCCGCAATGCTCTCCACAATCGCGCTGATACGACTGATGTTGTTGGCAGCGGAGCAGATGTAGGAAACAGTGCACTCCCAGGGATCCGGTTGCCTCAGAACGCGTAAGTAAGGGTGTTTCTTTACCAGCCTCGCGATATTTTCGTCGTGGCTTGAGAGGTCTGCGTGTATGACCTCGATATCCTCGTCCAGTCGGAAGTAGCTTGTCAGCAGGCCGTCCAGATCGGAGGGGGCCCGGTATTCGATGCCTCCAGCGACCTGTCTGATGTGGATCAGGTTCCCGGCCAGCACTCCAGAACGCCAGCCTACCTTTCGCGGGCGCCAGCGAAAATCCTGTGTGCCATCAAGAACTGCGTCCAGGTCGAAGGGTTGATCGATCTTGAGTTGTCGGGTCACCGTTTCTACGTTCATTTCCGACTACGAATTTGGAGCCCTAGCCAGCCATTCAAATTCCGGACCAATCTTCGTCTAGACACAGTGGTTGATCGATTCCTCTGATCAAGGCGATTAGCGGGATACCGGCGATATCCAGCCATTTGCCCCAACACGCTTCGTCGACGACACCGCGGCCATGTGCTTTCAGGGAGCCGGCCCAATGAGTTTTGGTTCGTAGCGGAAGTCCTTCGTCGGACATGTCCAGTGCATTCAAGAATCCGAGATAGACAAGCACGACCGGGATTCCAAGTGATGCCAGCTTCCACGACCATGCAAACCGGTTGGAAAGCTGATAGCTGCAGTCTCGAGACAAGTTCCATAGCATCCCCGTTTCAACCCGGAGTCCGTCGGCTGCCTCGGCAACGGCCTTCTCGATCCTGTCGTGATTCTTCCAGCTTTTGGGAGTAGTGGGGCATGACTTACCTGCTAAGGACAACTCTTTGACATGAGCCTTAGCTTCTACCAATAGCAGGCCGTGCTCGCCCCTGATCGTGCATGTGCTCGCCATGTCCCAGTTTGGCGCGTTGGCTCTCCTTGGGACCGCGAGCCACCAATCCCGAATTTGTTGTTGGATCGGAGACGGCACAAGGCTGTTCGGCTTGCTGAGGATGGCTTCGCGGCTTGGGTCGATATCCCATTCACCATCTTTCCGCACCGGCTTGCCGTAGGGCATCCAGCTGTCAACGGGAGAGACTACGACATCGGGAAGGTCCACCAGCCGTGTCAGACGTTTGGCGACTTCCTCTCGGCCGCCCTCCACCAGCAGGATGCAGCGCGGTCGGCTGCCCCGATGTTTATCGAGCTGTCCGAGCCAGCTCATACGGTCCCTGCATGCATGCGGCAGAGTCAAGCTGTCGATGCTGAGGGCTTTCTGGCACGGCCCAGTATGGCTGCAAGTCTAGGCTCCGATAGATCCACACGGCGAGCCGAGTTGTACGTCTCAGACATACGCTGCCGGGTTGAGACGGGGGAATCCCAACTGGTGATCGTCGCAGAACACTCCTGCATATGGACTCCGTTTGCCCAGTCCAGGGCGGGAAGTCGGTGCGCCTGATCTCATAGGTGCGCCTGCTCCGGAGGACTCAGGTCAATGGTCAACGCCGCGGCGAGTTCATCTCTGCGATCGTCGGGAACCTCGCGAAGGATGAACTCCAGCAGGTCATCCTGTCGTGGCTGTCCAAAGACCATGCGGTATACGGCCAACGACCTCCGAAGGGCATCCACTCGTTCCGCGTCCCGCGACAGCGGCAGGACCGGCGAGTGGCGCTGAATCCGCGCGTCACCCTCCGTAAACACCCAGTGCGGCACGAGCCCACCGTCGCACGCGAACTCATCGTCAGCCAGCCGGTAAGCTAGCTCCCACGGGTTGATGCTTTCGTCACCTGCGAGGGCGGCCCTGGTCTCGTCGATGGCCCTCGCTCCGACAATCTGCGCGATATTCTTGCGGATGGCGTGGCCGTGGTAGCGGTGGACACGACCCTCGCGCTGTTCTAGGTCAACTGGATTGGGGGGGAGATTCCAATGCACCACGGCGTGGCAGTACCAGTGAAAATCGAGACCCTCCTGCCCTATGGAAGTGGTGCCCAGCACAAACGGCCAGAAGGGCGAATTGAACGCGGCACGGACGGCATCCAGATGCTGACTGGCCTGCTCATCGGAGCCGCTGAGACCATCGTTCGCATAGCGTCGTGCGAAGTGCTGACGCATGGTGAACGGTTCGCGCCGAACGCCGTTTCGCTCCCTCTTCCAATGAGATACCTCCAGCGTACCGGCGGCGAGTCCAAGCGCCCTACACAAAGTCTCCACCAATGCGGTGGCACCCGTCTCGGGACCCCGATCCTCGCGGATGACATGGAAGTATTCCTCCAGCACGGCGCATAGGGCTCCCTCCAGTGCATATGCAAGCATCCGGCGCCAGTAAGCCCGGGCACCGGGGATCGAGGGCCTGTACAGGTTCTTGAGGAGACCCTCCGATGTGGGCGCCCGAAACAGATGCCTGAATGCCCAGGCCGCCGTCATCGCCTGTGCCTTCAGCTGACAGTCGGCGGTCGATGTCGACGTGATGCGCGATAGGGCACGCAGCGTTGCGTTTGCGGGAGAGCCAGCGGCGAGCGCGGCCATCACCTCTGTGAGGTCGCTGGGAGGCCGTCCCAGCGCGGCGGGATTGCGGAGGCCGTCTTTGACGGTAGTGGCCAGGTCTTCCCAGACCCTGGATTCCCCACCGCCGCCCGACTGGACGATCGACGAGGGGCCTCGTAGCCACTGCATGATGCTGTCGGGTGACTCCCGGTCGAGCAGCAGGGGAGCGGCCGCGTACCATATTTTCTGCGGGCTGCCATCCGCTGGCGTGTTGCGGGTCAACTCGGCGACCCTGGGGCGCAGTCTCTCTTCGATCGCGCGGAGGAGCCCGATGGCATTCCGCTTCTCGTACCTGAGTGGGTCACCTGCTTCGGCAAGGGTTCGCGAAGGGACCATGAGAGCGAACAGCGAGTAGGCATCGCGCTTGACTGGCAGAAGCCGTGCTTCGTACCGGGCGGCTCGCGCGGGCTCACGAATATGCCGGCGCTCCGCCTCGTAGCTCGCCATCACCGCCACAGCGCGTGGCACCATGGCCCATGAAGAAAAGACAAGGCGTTTCGTCGCCGTCCTAGCCCTCTCAAAGTCACGACCGAGCCTGTGTGCCGGCATCGACGGTGGCAGCCAGAGCAGTCGATGCAGGCCACTGTCAGACAGGTCGCCAAGGAGCGCACGCATGCGGCCATTTCCACCCGGAACGGCACGGCGTCGCTTCACACCTGTACGTGGGATCTGGAGCCTGGAGCTATCCCGAATGAGCCTGGCGACCTCGCCATTCGGCTCGGCTTCAGCAGAGGCACGAACTCGCTCCGCGAGCCGGTACCTATCCATGAACGACAGCAAGTAGGGCGCCGACTTCCAGTACTCGGTGACGCCGGGCGCGTCTACCAGGGCCGCGATCTCGCGAGCCCCGAGATAGGCTTCCACGTCATGCACATTCAGGTCGGCGGCCATTTCCGGGACGTCGAGCATGGGGTCTCCTCCCCCGGCCCTGCCACGGCGCTCCGTTCGCGACATCACGCCTCGCAGCTGGGCCTGAATCCTGTTCCGGATTTCAAGCAGCCGCCTTCTCGCGTCAGAGCCAATCCCACCGCCGGAGGCGACCAGGGGCAGCTTGGAGCGAAACTCCCGCAGCGACTCCTCGAGCGATTCGACGGACCCTTGCCTTCCCTTCAGGAAACGAACCGTCTGCAAAAAATCCCGGTAGTGGTCTTCATCGGCCTCCTGGCTGAGCGTGTACATCTTGTAAGGTGTTGCCGACAGGAGCATAGTGCGCACCTTCGTGTGCCTGTCCTCGTACTCGAACAGGCGCTGCGCCAGTTCACCACTCGGGGTCCTTTCGTCCAGGAGTTCCCGGAAGCGTTGGAACTCGTCCAGGATCACCAGGTCGGGCTCCAGCGCGTCCACACATGCATGGGCGAGGAGCCTCCTTAACCTTGCTACGAACCTACTCCTCGGTCGCCAGGACTCGGTGTCGAGGGGATCGGTCACGCGGTCCCGCACACGCATGAACTCGCAGTGAAGCTCCGAGCCTGGACCTCCTACGGCGCTCTCAAATTTCTCGGCGATGCTCTCGTCGATCTCTCGGTCCGGGTACCAGGACTCGTGCACCTTGAAACGCTCAACGCTGCTTAGGCTGCCCAGAAAGACCTTACGGGCGGCTTGACCCAGGTCGCCCCACGCACGCGTAAGCATCCGAAAGAGGATGACCCTCTCCTCGGCTATACCCTCGGTGCTGGCCGCATTGAAGGATGTGCCCGGTGAGAACGCGATCAGGTTGAGCCTCTGGTCCAGCGTGTCGAGGCGGTAGGGGAGCAGGGTGATCCGGTGGGCGAGCGGCTTAGTGTCTATGCCCAGGAGGTGACTGATCCGATCGACGTTCTGTCGCGCGATCGCCTGGTTGGAACAGATGTAGATGACGTCTATGCGGGGAATGTCCAGGGCGGCCAGGTGATCGATGGCCTGCGCGATCACGCCGGCGGCGACCAGGGTCTTTCCCAGTCCCACCTCATCGGCGATCAGGAAGCGGTGCGTGCTGTCATCGGCCACATAAAGCCTGTCGAAGGCGTACTTGGCTGTCCTTTGCTGAAAGTGCTTCAGGCGGCCAAAAGCCGCCTGCCCGTACCCGGCCAGCTGCGTGCGGGTCATACCTGCCGGCCGCGTACATTCCACAGCGGGTCCCAGACGGAGTCGAATTCGGGTCCGAGAAGCTCTGTTCCCTCCTCCGTCTTACGGAGGTCATCTATGAGGGAAGCGACGGCGTCAAGCTTTCCCGGGTCGCTCCCAAGAGTCTCGAGCATTCTCTCGAGCAGACCAGGAAGCGTTACCCCCCAGCCGGCTCTGGTGCCGTTATCGGACAGTAACTCGCTGAGTTCAGAGAACGATACCTCCTGGTCGGGTGACAGGAGCAGCCAGAGCAGATGCATGAGCCGCTCCCGATCGCGCAGCATCCCGGCCAGCAGACGTGGCAGCCGGTTCTCAGGGAGGCCCGACAGCCGGAAGGTTCGCGCAAAGCGCTTGGTCCTAGACTGACCGTCGACCGTGGCACGGACCTCGATAGCGAGGAACGCGGAGAGTTCCGCCAGCGACAGTCCGGTGAACTCTGCGCCGTCCTCAAGGGGCCGCCGGTGAGCAGACGCAATCGTCGCCGGCCAGCAGGTGACGCTGCCAATCTCGGCCGGCAGGCCAGATGGTTCGTCGAGCCGAAGGTGCATGCTGTAGCGGCAGCAGCCAGAAACGTCCACCGTACCCGCCAGATCCACCCTCGCCAGGCTCTCGGCCGCGGAATCGAGCAGGCGGTCCAGCCTGATCGCATCCTCATCCTCGGTGACCGTTCCCGCCTCTACAGGGTCGAACCGATCTATCAGGCTTCGAAACCTTCCCGCCTCGCCCTGATCGGGTGGTGCGAGCAGGGCCTGTATGCCGAAGCGGCTCTTGCTGCCGATGAGCTCGACCATGAACTCGACATTGCGAGGGGGATTGCCGAGCGCCGCATCGGTGGCGTTCGCCGACCCGACGGCCACGCGTGCCTTCCATCCATCGTCGATCACGTAGATCTTCGCGTGCAGGCCCGCCAGAGGCGGGAGAGAATCCGCGGAGTCCCCCGGCTCGGGCTCAAGTCCGGACCGAAACGCGTAGACCTCGTCGAACGCTCCGATGACCTCGGCCGGTGTAGTCAGCAGCGCCTCCCTCCGGCTGACGAGGACAGTCCGCGGGCGACGAGACTTGATCGACCGGAGAAACTCGCTTCCTAAGAACGGTGATATCACCAGCAGCGGCCGGTGCCTCAGATCTGGGTAACGAGGATTGCGTCCGTCGATGCCGAACGGCAGGAACTGGCTCAGCTCGAGCCCATCGGGTGGAACGAAGCGGACCCTCATCAGTTCGTCGGCAAGAGCTTCAATGTTCTCGCCCTGCGTTCCGCTGATTGGCTCAGAGGCCAGCTTAGGCAGGGTCCGGATGAAGTCGCTGAGCGGACCATTGATCGAGTACTCACCGTCCCCTCCCCGCATGAGTTCACCGTTCAGTACGAGAGACGAATCCCATGACGTGTCGAACGTCAGATTCCGAGACTGGCAGACCAGACGGTATCTGATGGGACCATCATCGGTGTCGTCCCGAGCCACGTAGCGAAGCATCCACACCTTGGGATGGAAGATGGCGCCGGTTTGACTGGGGCGCGGCGGGAACGCCGCGACCACCGACCGCTCTATGAATGCCAGCGCCGGTTGCCCTGCACGGGGTACGCTCGTCTGGCCGCCGTGGCAGAAGACGACGATGCGATCGGCATACCTGCGAGCGCTCTCGAGCAATGACAGCGGATCGGACGCTAGTTGTCCGCCTCCGTCCTGCGCGTCCCGGAAAGTGAATGCCAGCGGGACTGCCAAGAGGGTCATCAGGTCCAGGGTGAACGTCGTGCCGACCGCGCGGTCCAGCACGTACCCTTCCGGTGGGCGGAGCGTATCCAGAAACAGGCGGCGCCTGCCAGGTTCCAGCATCAGCCTTGCTCCAACGCGCGCATGATGTCGGACGTGATGCGTTTGACTTGGGTCCAGCGAAATTCTAGGCGCGCTGAGGTAGGGTAACCACGCCGTCGATCGCGAGCCTCCGGATACGTCAGGCGAGCGCGAGCTCCCTTCAGCACGCTCTCCCGGTTGCGGATTAGCGACCGAGCTGCCGGCTCCTGCGCTATGAATACACCCCCGGGTGCGACCGCGAACTCATACCAGCGGTCTACGAACTCCCGCGTGTTGCTGCGCAGCCTTGGATTTGCGCGCCACAGCCGATTCCACATGGAACCGCGGACCCAATTAATCAGATCGGGGCCGGCAGTAGAAAGAGACTCGGACCACCCGGTCAGGCAAGCCGAATACCTGTCGACATTTTCTTCATCGTCCAGCGCCTCTGCCAGCATCAGGTTGTACAGGAGCACCCCGCCCCGGTGCACGAGGCTGAACAGGCGAGCATCACGGAGCCACTCCCTCACCGATGCCGGTGCCGTCCGCGCCGCCGGATGGTCCCATGGAAGATCTGCCGGACTGGTTTCCCCCGAATTGCTCGTGGCAAGGATGTGAGCAAGATAGCTCTCCGGGTGGGCGAGGGCAACGCGCTCGCGAAGGAAATCGGCACCCTCCGGTCTGAGCGCGAAGGACGCTACTTCAGGAAAGCCGTCAGGCGGGGGCGGAATGGAGGCCCAATTGCCGCGGATTCCATCGACGGCCTCGTCGCGGTTACCCTCCACCGGCTCCTGCAGGGCGCGGCCGATGAGGTGCCACGAGGGCGGCCGCCCCAGAGACGCAAAGTAGGAAGGGATCGACCCGAGGTGACGCCGGATCCCCCAACTGGCCAGGCCAAGCCAGTAGATCGACAGCGGCCATCGCTGGAGCGCGGCGCCCGCTTGGCGACCAATCACACCCTCGTTGGTCCCGTGGACGCTGTCCAGAGCGTTGAGCAGTTGCAGTTGCAGCCGCCGGGCCTCTCCTTCTGCGCGTTGGGGTGAGCCTGCTTCGACCATTTGCAAGATCCAGGGGATGAAAAGGAAGTAACGGGCCCTCGTCTGGATCGTGCTGGTCCCGGGAAAGAGCGTTTCGGCGATCGTGTCACGGATGGTGCCGATGCCCAGCTCGTCAAGCGTTCCCGGCTCGTTCAGAGCCGAGACGAGCTCCATGACCGACCTGCGTTCGTGTTCGCTGGTGTCCAACCAGGTGAGGGTTGACTTGGCTACGCTAGTCATATGCTACCCATAAGCTAGTACGACATCGTCTCATTCCCACTCGCTGAGACGGTCCATGTTGCAACACAGATGCCCGAGCGCTTCCGCTATGTCCGCGATTATTCCTTGATAGCTCCGGCAAAGTAAACGTAAGGCTCAACTCTCTCGCTAGTAGGATCCAGGCTGTTTGGCTCGACGGTAGTAGCAATTGTTACTAATAGTGCAGCATACTATTATTGGTGTGTGATCAGGAGCTACCGGGACCGGGATACGGGAGCAGTCGCTGGACGACGACGTGTCAGCAGGTTTCCCGAGGACATCCAGCGCAGGGCACAGCGCAAACTGATGATCCTGAACAACGCCACCGGACTGGGTGATCTGAGAGTGCCTCCGGGGAACCGTCTGGAAGCCCTCTCAGGAGATCGAGATGGGCAGTACAGCATTCGCATCAACGATCAGTGGCGCATCTGCTTCTTTTGGGACGGAGGGGACGCCCATTCGGTGGAGATAGTGGACTACCACTGAGTACGAAACCAGGAGAGAGATGACCATGACCAGCAAGAAGGCACGCTACCCCGAGAGGCTGCCTCCGATTCACCCGGGAGAAGTCCTAAACGAGGAGTTTCTCCTCCCGATGAAGATTACCCAATACCGACTGGCCAAGGCGATCGGCGTGGATGCGCGCCGGATTCATTCCATCGTCCACGGGGAGCGGTCCATCACAGCGGAGACTGCATTGTTGTTGTCGCGGTATTTCGGGAGTTCCGCCGGGTTCTGGATGGGACTGCAAAGCCAGTACGACCTTGAGACCACAGAGGATCGCCTATCTAAACGGCTCGATATGGTGGTGCCCATTCGTCTGATTAGACCAAATGCCTCGCTGGAAGAGGGCTGATTCGTCTGTTGATCCGCCAGCCTAGGTGAACGGACCCAAAATCCAAGCGGCCTAGTGACAGGCCAGCCATTGCGGAGTTGGTCTTCAACAAGCTGCGGCAGGCCGAGGTGGAGATAGCAGAGGGCTGCACGGTGGCCGAAGTCTCCCGCCAGATAGGCGTCACACAGCAGACCTTCTACCGGTGGCGAGCTGAGTACGGGGGTCTGAGGATCGACCAGGCCCGGTGCCTGAAGCAGCTCGAAGCAGAGAACACGCGGCTCAAGAGGGCAGTCGCGGATCTGACCGTGGACAACCAGATCCTCAAAGAGGCTGCGTCGGGAAATTTCTAAGCCCTTCCCGTCGTCGCCAGTGCGTCGACCACATCATCGAGGCCCTGGATGTCTCAGAGAGGCGCGCCTGCAGGGTCCTCGGTCATCCCAGGTCTACACAGCGCTATGAGCCAATGGCTTCGGACCACGAACAGGACCTGACCGCGGACATAGTGGAACTGGCGACCCGGTTCGGGCGGTACGGCTACCGCAGGATCACGGCACTGCTCAGGGAGCGTGGGTGGTCGGTGAACCACAAGCGGGTCGAGAGGATCTGGAGACGGGAGGGGCTGAAGGTGCCCCGGAGACAACCGAAGAGAGGGAGGCTGTGGCTAAACGATCGGTCATGCGTGCGTCTGAGACCGCTCGGGCCCAACCACGTATGGGCCTATGACTTCGTAGCGACCAGGACGCATGACGGCAGAGGAGTCAGGCTGCTGACCATCGTGGATGAGTACACCAGGGAGTGTCTTGCGATCAGGGCTGAGCGGAGTATCAGGTCCTCGGATGTGATCGAGATGCTAACGGAGCTGATGACGGCGAGAGGAGTGCCGGAGCACATCCGCTCTGATAACGGCCCTGAGTTCACGGCAAGGGCTATCAGGGCATGGCTGACCGATGTGGGGGCGAAGACCCTCTACATCGAGCCCGGGTCGCCGTGGGAGAACGGCTACATAGAGAGTTTCAACGGCAAGCTGAGGGACGAGCTGTTAGATGGTGAGGTGTTCTACACGATGACCGAGGTGAAGGTGTTAACGGCTCAATACAGGCAGATCTACAACCAGGTCAGGCCGCACAGCTCCCTCGGCTATCGGCCACCAGCACCGGAAACCATCCTGCCAGCAGGATCATTTCCGGTGCTGGTGACTCTAACATAGCGACTGGTACAAACGATGGGGGCAGGTCATAACGGCCATCTGACCAACTGGCCTCTTCTGGAACAGGAACGTTGACAAGGGTAGCTAGGGAGGCCCCATCCAGACCATGCAGTGCCCTCATTGCACGACCTATTTCCATCCGTATCACCAGCAGTTGGGCTATGAGGAACATGGTGGACAAGTGTATGAATTACAAGACGGCGCCCCGGACAATAGGAAATCCCTGTATTACGTCCAGTGCCCTGTCTGCTGGGGAATGACACTCAGATTGATGCAAGCTGACAAACACCTTGAAATTGTCTACCCCAGGACCACGAATCGACCACCGTTGTCCGAGCATGTGCCAGAACAGTATCGAGAGGACTACCTAGAAGCTGCTCTTGTTCTCGCTGACAGTCCCAAGGCCAGCGCAGCTCTGAGCCGACGGTGCCTGCAGGCCGTTCTACGAAACGAGGCCGGCGTCGGGCCTAGCAATCTCTATTCTGAGATTGAGGCGACCATCGAGAATGGCGGCCTGCCCGCACACATAGTCAAACCGCTACATACGCTCAGGGAGTTTGGGAATGCGGCGGCCCATCCAACCAAGAATGCCAACACCGACGAGATAGTCCCCATTGACCCAAATGAGGCAGAATGGTGTCTAGAGGTTCTCGACTTTCTGTTTGACTTCTACTTTGTGGTGCCGAAGCGAACCGAAGAGCGTATAGCAGCCTTCGAGGACAAGACCAAGGGGCCAACGCAGGGGAATTGACGGGTCCCCCCGGGCGTCCGTTGTGGATTGGGCTACTGATCGTCGATTCGTTCTTGGCAAGGGCGGTTGCAGAAGCGAGGGTGGTGACGAGATGCGACATGACCTACCCTCCAATTCTGGTCCAGCCGGAATGCCTGGCTCTACGAGAAGTTGAACTTGCCGTCCAAGAGGGTCTGCCGAAGCACACGACACGGAGGGAAAGAACTTGTTCCTTCGCATCGCTCACGCACCTACAAATTGCTCTCCACCAGTTCACCACCCGGTCCGTGGCGTTGTGGCCTAAAGTGATACTACGTATTGAAAGGTTCTACGTTCAGTCACCAACAGCCCACCACTGTGTAGTCGCAACTGGACCATGCACTATATATTAGGGCTTATCGTCAACGAGTCGTGTTAATTTGCAGATTATCGCCCCGAGAAGCCACCTCAGCCTGTCTCAGTTGAACTGAGCACCGTTCGGACCAGGTCAACGGCTCGTTGGAAGATTAAAGCAAACCCTCGGGCAACGGCTTGATCTAGCCGCCCCCGTCGGTGGTCCAGCACACCGCCTCGCCATCTTCGCGCAGCCCGCAGGCGTAACCTGAGCCCGCGCCTATGGCCTTGAATCGCTCGCCTGACGGCGGGCCCGACTGACCGAAATCAAGCGGACGTCCCCAGCACAATACCTCGCCATCCGGCCGAAGGACGCAGGTTTGATTCCCGCCCGCGCTTATGGCCTCGTATGGCTCGTACGAAAGAACTTGCGTAGTGTCGTCATCGGAGCCCCAGCACATCGCATCACCCTCAACTCTCAGGCCGCAGGTATGATCCGCACCTGCGGCTATGGCATCAAACCTCTGCCACGGGGGCACCGCTATCTGGCCGGAATCGTCAGAGCCCCAGCACACCGCTTCACCGTTAGCACGCAGGCCGCACGTATGGTATCCGCCAGCGCTTATGGCCACGAATCTCTCGTCCGGCGCCGGGCTCGCCTGTCCATGCTCATCACCGCCCCAGCACACCGCCTCGCCATCCGCACGCAGACCGCAGGTGTGGTATCCGCCCGCACTTACGGCCACGAATCTCTCGTCCGGCGGCGGGCTCGACTGTCCATACTCATCACCGCCCCAGCACACCGCCTCCCCGTCCGCTCTCAGGCCGCAGGCGTGATGTGCACCCACGCCCACTGATTCAAACCTCTCGCCCGGCGGTGGGCTCGACTGTCCATACTCATCCCAACCCCAGCACACCGCCTCGCCGTCCGCTCTCAGACCGCAGGCATGATGTGCGCCCACACTCATGGCCTCGAATCTCTCCTCCGATAGTTGGCGCGAGGGACCATCCTCATTCCTGCTCCAGCACACCGCCTCGCCGGTCTCACTGTCGATCCCCACGCTGCAGCCTTGATACCGCTCGACGTCTACCCAGCCGTAATCTCCCCCTGTAGGCGTGTCCCTGACTAATTCGTCATCGCCCCAGCACACTGCCTCTCCGTCCTCGCGCAGGCCGCAGGCGTAACCCGAGCCCGTGCTTATGGCCATGAATCCATCGTCAGGTGTCAGGCCCAGCTGACTGGAATCCCTGGAATCCCAGCACCGTGACTGGCCGTCCGCCGCAAGGCCGCACGTACGATCCCCGCCCGCGCTGATGACCTCGAATCTCCCGCTCGGCGGCCGATTCAGATCAGGGGTTTGGGACCAGCCGGAAGTGTAATAGTCCCAACAGACCGCCACGCCGTCTAACCGCAGGCCGCAGGTATGATCCCCGCCCGCGCTGATGATCTCGAATCTCCCCCGCACCGGCATCCCATACGGATATTGGCCCCAGCACACCGCCATGCCGTCCTCGCGCAGGCCGCAGGCATGGTATGCGCCCGCGCTTATGGCCACGAATCTCTCGTCCTCCGGCGGCGACTCTGACAGGCTAGGATCATTCGAGCCCCAGCAGACCGCCGTGCCGTCTGCTCGCAGCCCGCAGGTGCTGTAGCCGCCCGCGCTTATGGCCACGAATCTCTCGCCAGGTGGCGGGCTTGTCTGCCCGCTCTTACCATGCCCCCAGCAGACCGCCACGCCGTCAGCACGCAGGCCGCACGTATGGTATCCGCCCGCGCTTACGGACTCGAACGTCTCCTCCGGCGGCGGATCTGACTGCCCATATTCATTCCAGCCCCAGCAGACCGTCACGCCGTCGTCGCGCAGGCCGCAGGCATGATATGCGCCCGCGCTTATGGCCGCGAGTCTCTCGTCCTTCGGCGGGCTTGCCTGGCCATGATCACTAAAGCCCCAACAAATCGAAAAGACCTCCGCTGCGAAGGGTCTCTCCCTGCAAGCGTGGTATCGAAAGCTGCTGACGGAGAAGTGTTCTCCACCCGGCGGAGTGGCCTGGCCGATCTTGTTCCGGCCCCAGCAGATCGCTACACCGTCCTCCCGCAGGCCGCAGGCATGTTCCCCGCCCGCGCTTATGGCCACGAATCGCTCGCCGGGCGGCGGGCTTGACGCACCAAGGTAGTCGGGGCCCCAACAAACGGCCACACCGTCCTCGCGCAGTCCGCATGTGTGGCTCCCACCCGCGTTTATGGATAGGAATCTCTCACCCGGCGGCGGGCTAGTCCGACCATCCCGATCTCTGCCCCAGCAAACGACGCCGCCATCCTCGCGCTGGCCGCACGAGTGATAGTCGCCTGCGCCTATGGCACCGAATCGCTCGCCGGGCGGCGGACTTGACTGGCCATACTGATCGTCGCCCCAGCAAACGACCTCTCCGTCCCCGCGCAGGCCACACGTGTAGGCGAAACCCGCGCTAATGGCCACGAATCGCTCGTCCTCAGGAGGGCTTGACTGGCCAGCGTCATTCCCACCCCAGCACACCGCCAGGCCGTCCACCCTTAAACCACAACTGTGTCTGAAGCGTACGGCTATGGCAACGAATCTCTCGTCCTCCGGCGGGCTTGCCTCACCAACATAATCTGTGCCCCAGCAAACCGCTGTGCCATCCTCGCGCAGACCACAGGTGTGATTGACGCCCGCACTTATGGCCACGAGTCTCTCGTCCTGAGGCGGGCTCGACTGGCCCTGGGAATCATCGCCCCAGCAGACCACATCGCGGTCCAACCCCAAACCGCAGGTGTGATACGCACCCGCACTTATGGCCGTGCTTCGCCAGTCCCGCGGCGGGCTCGGCTCATCGAAGTCCTCGCCCCCCCAGCAAACGGCCTCTCCGTCGGCCCGCTGCCCGCAGGTGTGATAGTCGCCTGCGGCTATGGCAACGAAGCGCTCGTCCCTCGGCGGACTTGACTGACCAAAATCATCATCTCCCCAGCACACCGCCGCTCCGTCCCCACGCAGCCCGCAGGTGTAATGACGACCCGCGGCTATGGCTAAGAATCTCTCGCCCTGTGGCCTCGGCCGGCGAGGCTGGCCACTATATTCTGACCCCCAGCACCAGGTCTCGCCGTCCCCGCGCAACCCGCAGGTGTGAGAGTTGCCCGCGGCTACGGCCACGAATCTCTGGTCCCCCGGTGGGCTCGACTCGCCATCAAGATCAGAGCCCCAGCAGACCGCCGAACCGTCCGCACGCAGACCACAGGTGTGGCCCGAGCCCGCGCTTATGGCCGCGAACCTCTCGCCCTCAGGCGGGCTTGTCTCACCCCAACCGTCGGAGCCCCAGCACACCGCCACGCCGTCTGCACGCAGACCACAGGTATGGCCCAGCCCGTGCTTATGGCCACGAATCTGCCATCCTCCGGCGGGCTCGACTGGCCAGCGCCATTCCCGCCCCAACACACGACCACGCGGTCAGCCCGCAGGCCACAGACGTGAGAGTTGCCCGCGCTTATGGCCACGAATCTCTCGCCCGGTGGCGGGCTCGACTGGCCGTCATCGTTCCGGCCCCAGCAAACCGCCAGGCCATCAGCCTCGAGGCGGCAGGTAAATCCCCAGCTGGCGCTTATGGTCTCGGCAGCCGGTGTTGGCACCGGGGATGCGGTCTCGGGAGGAGACCAGATGCGCAGCATCAACTGGTCGCCCGGCTTCCAGGGCCGGTCCACAACCGCCCAGGTCAGAGTCTTCGCCACAGTGTCCGCAGTCGCCGAGGACGCCGCCAGGGACAGGTCTATTGACCCGTCCAGTGAGATGATTTGGAGATGGTGGCCGTCCAGGTCGACGAAGGGATCCAGCGTCAGGATCAGGGACCCCGCTCCCCACCTGAGGTCGGTGACTGTCGTGGCCGTCCCCGCGACCGAGAATTCGGCCGAGGCGAGGGAACCGGCCCTGGATGAAAACCCGGTGCCGGATGGCAGGTCTGCAGGGTCGAACAGTGCCTCGTGCACCGTGCCCTCGGGCGCGATCACGGTTACGATCCACTCAAGGAAGTTGAACTGGGTCGTAAAGTTGCAGGGCTGATACCAGAATGCCTGCCCGTGGCTGATGACCCTGTAGGTCCCGGCGGGCAGCGGCCGGGCGGTCAGGACGGCATGGGCGAACCCGTTTGTCGGGTCGTCGTCGTCGTCGATGATCTGCGCGGTGAACAATTCAGCATCCCCGCCGCTGACCCATACCCTGTCGTATCCAGGCCAGGAGCGCGTGCCGTACTCGTGGATCGCCGTTCCGCCGGGCGCACCCGACCTTACCTGGCTCTCAAATTGCGACGGCTCATGTGGTTGCCCGTGATACTCCTCCCAGTCTCTTGAGCTACGCATGTAATCGAGGCTCGCGCGGATGCAGTATTCATAATCTTCGACTCCATATATCGTCCCGCCGGTCGGAGTGTGACCACTGCCTCTGACCCACTCGATCTTTGCGCGAAGGTCCCCCAGAGTGATGGTCGGAAGGGGTTCGCCAGACACGGACGTGGCAGCCGTGATGAAGGTGTCGGAGCTCGCCGCCGACTCGGCTGGCAGCCATACAGGGTTGTTGGCTCCTATCGTGTCGCCAGGGGGCAGATCACCCGCATACTTGTATCTGATGGCAGTCGCGCTGTTGAGTAATCGGTAATCGAGGTAAGTGGTCGTGTCGGCGAAATCAAATGACGCCGAACCCATCCCGCGATCCAGCAGGAACAGCACCGCCTCATGATCGTCCCACGACGTATCACGTCCCTCGGTCTTCGCGGCGACCGAGAAATCCTTGGGCCCGGTGCCCATCAGGTACTCGAGCGCCCTGAAGTGCAGCAGGTCGTTGCCGACGGATACCAGGACGGCACGGACGATCACGTCGGACAGGAATATCCGCTCCTCTATCGATGCAACGGCCGCTCCATAGAAGTCGTCGTATAGTCCATGGGCCTCGGTTTCGACTGCCACCACGTCCACAGAGGCCTCAGTCTCAGGATCATCAACCACCCTCTCAGTTTCCATATCAGGATCGGGCGTGGGTGTGGCCGTGGGGTCTGCGGTCGACGTCGGCTCAGGATCGACGAATTCGCTCTCTTTCTCCACATGGGGATCAGCCGCGGGAGTGGCCGTAGGATCTACGGTGGATGTCGGCTCAGGATCGACGAATTCGCTCTCCTTCTCCACATCGGGATCAGGCGCGGGAGTGGCCGCAGGATCTACGGTGGATGTCGGCTCAGGATCGACGAATTCGCTCTCGCGTTCCTCCGGCCTTGGTTCGTCGTGCTGTTCCTCGTCCGACAAGACGGCTTCCGACAGCGCCGGTTCCACATCCGTAACCGGCTCAGATTCGGGGGGCGAAGAGCAGGCCGTAACCACCAGCACGGCAGCCCCCGTGAGGGCGCCCAGACTGATCGCTCGGAGCCAGAAGGTCAGTTCCAAAACGGTCCTCCCGCGATTGGTTCACACGATATGACGGCTCAGCACCCCCAATTGTTCCACCGAGATCAGCCACACCCTGACATGTCCTGAGAACAGCATCGCATTTGGCTCAACGCAACCAAATCCCACCGCAACAGGATGGACGACTACCGCCCAGAAGAGTCTTCTGGCGGACTGTTCGGAAGCGCCACCGAGGTCAGACGGAGCATCAGCTTGTCTCCATCAGCCCAGGGAGCATCGGGAACATCCCATGTGAGCCTCTTGTTAGCCGCATCCCGGGTAGCTGAATTCCTAGGTAGTGCCAAATCGATGGTACCGTCCAGCTTTATCAGGTGCAGGTGCAGACCCGACAGGTTGTTGAACGGATCGGTCTCCAGAACCACCTTCCCGTTCTCGTACTTCACGGCAGTAGTGGTCGAGGTTATGGAATTGGCTGTGAAGGTGACTGGCTTTAGCTCACCACCCCCTGAGCTAAAGCCCGTGGCGTCGGGGTCGAATAACGCTTCCCACACCGTTCCTTCGGGCGCGGTGACAATTACGTTGAAGGAAAAACTGCCGGTCTCGACAGTGGATGGGTCGATATCGGATGGAATGTAATCGCAGGGCTGGAAGTAACCATGCTGTATTCCGGGCCAGATCCTGTATTCGCCTGCCGGTAGGGGTCGCACCGCAGCGATTTCATAACCGTAGCCATTTGACGCCACGTCATCATCGTCAACATTGTAGATAGTGAAATACTTTGCATCGTCGCCTTCAAGCCATCGTTTGGAATAGGGACTACGAAGGTCAACGAACGATGTTTGCCGAATGTCCACACCCACAACCCCCGATTCCGCCTGTAGAGGTCCCTCGACATCTGGCAACGGTCCTTCGTGGGCGTTCCAATCACGCCAATACCGTATGTCCCTCAGCCCCCAAAGGACGCATTCCTCGTAACCCTCGATTCCTTCTCCACCCTCAATCCAAGCGATTATCTCCCTTAGCTCCTCTAGCGTGAACGTAGGAAAAACATCGCCTGCTGGTGCTTCCGCCTCAGCGATGTATCCGGTAGAGCCACCAGTGCTACGGGTGCCGCTCGACTGTCCTTTTGCCGGCGTCCATACGGGGTTCTGTGTGTCTATGGTGTAACCATCACCCAAGTCACCCGCGTAAGACGATGCAGCAAATGGACCTTGTATATCGTCGCCGCCCGAGTAGTCGAACTCCGTCGAATCGACAAAGTCAAAGGTTGTGTCGGTGCTCCTGGTCCCACTATCGCCTCCGGCGTTCGTGCTGCTCGACAGGAACAGGATCGCCTCGCTAGCGTCCCATTGGGTGTTCCTGTTGGCTGTAGTGGCGCTTACTGTGAACGTGGTAGGTCCGCTGCCCTTCAGGTACTCAATCGCCGTAAAGGTCAACACGTCATTGGCCGCCGATACCAGATTGGCCCGGACGATTACATCAGCCAGGTAAGCACGTTCTTCTAATGAGGCAACGGCAGCGCCAAAGTGCCGATCGTAGAACATCTGTGAATGCTCTACTTCCACTGCTGTTTCAGTCTCTTGCACTGGCTGCTGCACTACTTCGGCGGTCGGCTCCCCGCTGGCCATCGGCTTAGGATCAACGAATTCGCTCTCCCGTTGCCCTGAATCTGGCTCGCTATCTTTACCCTGACCCTGCGTTACGGTTTCCGTCGACGCAGGTTTTATTTCCGTGGGCGGCTCAGGCTGAGGGGGTGGTGAACACACCGCAATCACCAGGACGGCGAGAGGCAAAAGAGCACCTGTGCTGATCGCCCGTGTCCATTTGGCCAACATCGGTAGTTCTTCTGCGACCTTCAACTTGCACACAGGATAAGACGGCTCAGTACCCGCAATTGTTCCAATTGGGCAACCGAAGCGCCCAAGCGAATTCCGGAACTCCCAGCACCAACGCTCCCGGATTCATTCAGGAGGGCGCGACCCCTACGGAGGTGCCACCGACGTGATGCCCAGCATCAGCTTGTCGCCAGCCTCCCAGGGCGCCTCCGCCACCGACCACGTAAGAGTGCCCGCCGTCGCGTCCACCGTCGCCGATGAGGCCGACAGCACCAGCCCGAACGACCCGTCCAACTCGATGAGAAGAAGATGCAGGCCGGTAAGCGCATTGAACGGATCGAGCTTGAGAACGACCTCCCCGTTCTCGTACTTTAGGGCCTCAACGGTGCTGGCCGTTCCCTCGGCCGTGAAGGTCGCTGGCTCCAGCTCTCCACCCTGTGAATCGAAGCCTGTCGCGTTGGGGTCGAAGAAAGCCTCGTGGACCGTTCCCGCGGGCGCTGTGACGTTAATGGTCATATCTGAGTTGGGAGGGAAAGTGTAATCACAGATTATGGTGATGTAAGACCGCCATTGGTCTATGATCTTGTAGGTACCAGCGGGCAAGGGACGAGCGTTCACATAAGCCTGTCGATAGCCGTTACTCGGATCATCGTCCTCATCTATGTTGATGCCGGCAAAAAGCTCGGCATCTTCGCCCTCTACCCAAATCTCGTGATACACGGGCGTCTCCTGCCAACTACGTTGAGTAGTGCTTATGTTCGTGTTGGCCGCTACCCCGGACTCCATTGCAAAGACATGATTCCAGTGTGGCCACACCTCTCCCTCGAACCCCAACCACCTCTCGAACGCCTCCACATCCCGCGTATATCGTATCCAGCCTATAACGCCACGCAGGCATCTGTCGTAGCCGTCGATCCCATCTCCACCCTCGATCCACTCTATGAGAGCTTTTAGCTCAGTTAGCGCAATCGAAGGAGATGCCTCACCCGACACAGACACCGCCTCTTCCACATAAGAACTGGTGTCTGACGCACCCCGTGTTTGATCCGAGCCACTACTCGTCGATGGCAGCCACACCGGATTCGCTCTGTTTATGGTGTAGCCATCATCCAAGGGGCCTCTGTATTCCAGATCCCCCGTTTCGGACCACGCTGTTGTGGTATCCGTGAACTCGAAGGTCGCACTTACGCTCCTAGCTTGGGAGCTCGCTGCCCTCGTCAGGAAAAGGATCGCCTCGTTGCCGTCCCATTGGGCGTCTCTATTGGCTGTGTCCGCACTGACAGTGAACGTGGTTGGTCCCGTGCCCTTTAGATACTCCAACGCGGTGAAACTGAGCAGATCATTGGCAGCGGATACCAGATTGGCCCGAACAATTACATCAGCCAAGTACACACGTTGCTCTATGGGCGCTGTAGCCGCACCATCAAACTCCCATGGCCAATCTTCATCACCGTGGCCACCGCTCGCTGGAGCGGAAGGTTCAGAACTGCCATACCCTTCCACAGATCCCGCAGCTACCCGTATGGATTCCTCGCTTACCGATTCAGGGGAATACAACACCCCACAGGCTGAGGCTGCTATACAGAGAACTGCTAAAGCCAATAGTCGCATCGGTTTTCCCCAAATTAGTGCTGTCCGGCTAAGACTTCGTTCAAGAGTTCAATGTCGAATGGTGTTGGACCGGTGCCTTGGCAGATAGCTGAGCTTGAGCTGCGCTTCTGTTATCGCAGGATCGCGTAGGGAGCAGGACATGCCCTCAGACCGGCCGAGGCCTTCCCGGGCAATAGGCGATCCAGACCCGGCAGCGCATGAGGGTAACCCCTAACGCCCCGGGAGGCTCTCTCTATGTAGGGGACATCGTAATCGTCATGGACCAAGAGAGCACCTGTGCTGATCGCCCGTGTCCATTTGGCCAACATCAGTAGTTCTTCTGCGACCTTCAGCTTGCACACAGGATAAGACCGCTAAGTACCCGCAATTGTTCCAACTGGACCACCGAAGCGCCCAAGCGGTTTCCGGAACACCCAGCATCAACGCGCCCCGGATCCCTTCAGGAGGGCGCCACGACTACGGTGGTGCCACCGACGTGATACGCAGCATCAGCTGGTCGCCCAACTCCCAGGGCTGCTCCGCCACAGACCACGCCAGCGTGCCCGCCGTCGCGTCCACCGTCGCAGAGGATGCCGCAAGGGACAGCCCGATCGAACCGTTCAACTCGATGAAAAGAAGGTGCAGGCCGGTAAGCGCATCGAACGGATCGAGCTTGAGAACCACCTCGCCGTTCTCGTACTTCAGGGCCTGAACGGTGCTGGCCGTTCCGCCGACCGTGAAAGCCGCTGGCTCAAGCTCTCCACCCTGTGAAGTAAAGCCCGTGGCGGTGGGGTCGAAAAACGCCTCATGGACCGTTCCTGCGGGCGCTGTGACGGTTACAGTGTAGCGAACTCCCAGACTGAAGAAATTGCAAGGGTTGTACCTGTAATCCCGCATGTGAGTCACTATCGAGTACGAACCTGCGATCAAGGGACGAACGGTAACGAAGCCCCGCGCGTACCCATTACTCGGGTCCGTATCTTCATCTACGGTTACAGCCGCAAAGAATGCAGCGTCATCTCCAGCGACCCAATGATCACCGTATGCGGGCATCCGCGATATATGATTCTGGGTGGTGCTCAGGAATCTAGGAGCTGCTTCGCCCGATACCCACTTCTTAACGAAGTGCCCTTGTGGAAACGGCTCTTCATGAAACACTTCCCAATCCCTGAGCGTGCGAATGATGTCTAGACCCCAACGTACACATAGGTCGTAACCCTCGATCCCGTCCCCACCTTCAACCCAAGCTATCTTGGCTCTTAGCTCTGCGAGCGAGACTGTAGGTAAAGCCGTACCCGATATTGACATGGACGACTCAATATATTGCCGGCCCGTGCCAGAGCGTCCACCCGCCTGTGAGGTTGAGTCAGAAGGCAACCACACGGGATTGGCTCCATCAATCGTGAAGCCGTCAGTCAACGTTCCCGTATATCTTGTTCCACTATGCGACTGATACTGCGGGAACGTGGTGGTGTCCGTGAACTCGAAGGTCGCATTCACGCTGCGGGTTCCACTGTTGCCCGAGCTATCGGGAGTCGATAGGAACAAGACTGCCTCGTTGCCGTCCCATCGTGTGTTCCTGTTGGCTGTGTGCGCACTGATCGTGAACTGTGTTGGTCCCGTGCCCTTCAGGTACTCCACAGCGTTAAAGGTCAAAAGGCCATTTGCACTGGAAGCTAGAGTGGCCCTAACTACGATGTCGGACAGGTAGATGCGCTCCTCGATTGAAGCCACCGCAGCGCCGAAGTAGTCATCATAGACGCCGCTACCCCGAACCACCTCTTGCGTTTCCTCTGGTTCTTCCTCTAATGGCGCATAGTCAGCAATCCTGCTCAAGGCAGCCAGGTCATCAGCCCTATCCATCACTGCTTGACTGGCTGCATCGGGCGTATAGACCACCCCACAGGCGGAGGCCGCTATACAGAGTATCGCTATGGCGACTTTGCACATCCGATCCCCTCAATCACTCATGCAGACCGGCTAACACCGCGTCCAATGCATCTTTATCTGGTTGTTGCAGATCCTCTATCGGATAGCCCAATGTGATGCCCTTCATTATGGAAGTGTCTGCTCCAGAGGGCACATGGCCTATTCCAAGCATGTGTCCCAGTTCATGCATAGTCGCCTGAGGCAACCAGTAGGCGCTGTTGGCTATATCGCTAGTGGTCTCAAGATCTGTCGTCCATACCATGTCGTCTGTCGCGGGATAGTGGCGCCGCCGATGTGATGCGCAGCATCAACTGGTCGCCCGCCTCCCAGGGCGCCTCCGCCACAGACCACGTCAGCGTGCCCGCCGTCGCCGATGAGGCCGACAGCACCAGCCCGAACGAACCGTCCAGCTCGATGCAGCAAAGGTACAGACCCTCCAGCCTGTGGAACGGATTGAGCCTCAGAAACACCTTCCCGTTCTCGTATCTAAGGGCTGTGATGGTCGTTTGTGTTCTGTTAGCCATGCCGGAACACCATCGACCTCGAATCGGCCCTCTACCATTGCCTTGACATCACCAACGATGACCCCAAGCCCTTCGTCTGGACCAAAACTGCCGATCAGATCCTGGCTGATGTAGCTCGTCTCTGGAGACGTACCCTGGATAGGGGACACTAGTAGCCGAACTGGATAGTCCGGACTCCCTCGGGACTGTCATGCCCGGCGCGCAGTGACAGTTCTGAGCCCATGCCTTCCCATACCGCGTCGACTGTCCAGGCCCCGTTAAGACCGGGGTGTGCCCGCAGGATCGTGACCAAGTATTCGTTCCGTACACCTTGCGATTCGCGATGGTGGACATCGAAAGCCAAGAACAGATGGATCGACTGCGCCCTTACAAACCTGAGGTACCTGCGGAAGGGGTCATCGGGCCGTGGCCATGTTCTTGCGTAGTACTGCCCCTGTCCTGCGGAGTCCACCTCGAACCTGTAGCCCTCGTAGTTGAGGTGAACGTGGACGACATCATCAGGATCGGAGACGTCCACCAGGGTCATGTCCGGCAGCAGGCAGCCCGACTCCCTGGAGACCTTGAGGCCAGCGGTGCAGTGCTCCAGCGATGGCGCCGGAATTGGGGTAGTGGTCGGCGTCGGGTCGACGAACAAGATTTCGGGGTAGAAGGACGATTCCAACAATGCGATTGCGTTAACCGCGTCGATGGTCCAGGTTCCATCGAGCTCAGCATGTGCGCGCAGGTCCATGACAACGTAGCCGCCCCCGCCCATGACTTCTGATGTAGCCTCGATGACGGAATCGTCGGAGTAGGGACGTTTCCGGGCAGTGAAGTCCCTGAAGAAGTGGCCCTGTCCCCCCTCATCGACTTCGAATCTCCCGTTAGGCCACGGCATGAGGCAACCGGATCCCCTTGCGATCCTCATGCCTACTGCGCAGGACGAAAGCGTGGCTGTCGGCGCTGGAGTGGCCGTCGGCTCCGCGGTGGCCATCGGCTCGGGGTCACGGAATCCGCCCTCGCGTTCCTCTGTAGCTGGCTCGCCACCTGGACCCTGATCCGGCGTTACGGTTTCCGTCAACGCCGGTTCCATCTCCGCGAACCGCTCAGGCTGAGAGGGTGACGAACAGACAGCAATCACCAGGACGGCGAGGAGCAAGAGAGCACCTGTGCTGATCGCCCGTGTCCATTTGGCCAACATCAGTAGTTCTTCTGCGACCTTCAGCTTGCACACAGGATAAGACCGCTAAGTACCCGCAATTGTTCCAACTGGACCACCGAAGCGCCCAAGCGGTTTCCGGAACACCCAGCATCAACGCGCCCCGGATCCCTTCAGGAGGGCGCCACGACTACGGTGGTGCCACCGACGTGACACGCAGCATCAGCTGGTCGCCCAACTCCCAGGGCTGCTCCGCCACAGACCACGCCAGCGTGCCCGCCGTCGCGTCCACCGTCGCAGAGGATGCCGCAAGGGACAGCCCGATCGAACCGTTCAACTCGATGAAAAGAAGATGCAGGCCAGTAAGCGCGTTGAATGGATTCAGCTTGAGAACGACATCCCCGTTCTCGTACTTTAGGGCTTCAACGGTGCTGGCTACTCCATCGGCCGTGAAGATCGCTGGCTCTAGATCTCCACCCCGTGAGGTGAAGCCCGTGGCCGTGGGGTCGAAAAACGCTTCGTGAACCGTTCCCAAGGGCGCTGTCACGGTGATCGTGTAGACGATCTTGCCATTGTAGCGATGGTCTTGTGCATTGCAGGGAGTCAGAAGGTAGCTTTGTACATAAGTGCCGATCTCGTAAGTTCCTGCCGGCAGCGGACGAATAACCTCGTATGACTGGATATGCCCATTGGTGGGGTCGGTATCTTCGTCTATCGTCTTTGCAACAGCCAACTCTGCATCTTCGCCATCCACCCATACCCTGCTATAGCCGCGCTCATAGTAGTTCTTATACTCCAGTTGCTCTATCAACGTTGGAGCGGCTTGCCCCGATTCCCACTCTAGGGTTTCGTAGTACCAGCCTCGTTCCTCCAGCCTGTACGGCCATGTGATGCTGGAAGCGTACTGACTCCAAAAGGCGGCGAAGTCGCGGGTCTCCCGTATACTCGCAAGGGTAAATTGGATGCATTCCTGATAGTCCACGACTCCTTCGCCACCATTCAGCCACGCAACCAATCGCTTAATGTCCGCGACCGTCACAGTAGGAAATTGGGAGCCAGCTAGGGGAGTGGAGACTGCTACGTAGGGAGTAGAGCTGGTGGTGCGAGTGTTCGAGGACGAGGAAGGCAGCCACACAGGATTTGCTTTGTCGATGGTGTAGCCATCCTCTAGGGCACCCGCGTATTCAGTAGGACCGCCCGCCTCATAGCTAAACTTCGTCGTATCGGCAAAGTCAAAAGTCGCACTGGTACTTCTGGTGCCTCCCTCGTTCGTCCTGCCCGACAGCAACAGGATCGCCTCGTTACCGTCCCACTGGGAATTTCTGTTAGTTGTGCTGGCACTCACTGTGAACGAGGCTGGCCCCGTGCCCTTCAAATACTCCACGGCATTGAATGACAGCAGATCGTTGGCCGACGACACCAATGTGGCTCGCACAATCACATCTGCCAGGTATACCCGTTCCTCTATGGAGGCTATCGCCGCGCCATAGTGACTGGTGTCGATCGCCGACATGGCTATGTCTACATACTCAGTGGTGTCGGTTTCTCCACCGCCACTGCCAATGGCCTTCAGGGACTTTGCGGTATCTATATCCTCGTCTCTAATCGCCACAGGCGAATACAACGTTCCGCACGCCACGGACAGCAGGCACAGAACCGCTGCCGCTAATCTCAACATCTGCTGCGCCTAATGAACTAGTCCCGCTAACACTTTATTCATCGCAGTTAGATCCAATTCTGTCGGAGCATCCAAAGGTTCGGAGGTAGCCTCTAAAAGTGTGTAAATACGATCAGGCGGCGATTCTCACTCTGAATCCACACGGGCTTTAATACCCAAGAGAGGAGTACACCGCCCATGGGCAAGGAGAGCATCGAAACAGGACCTGCGTCAAGGCCCGAATTCGAGCATCTGGAGGACTGGATGCAAGTTCAGATGCAGGGTCTGATCCAGGACCTGCTGGAGGAAGAGGTCACCGAGTTTCTGGGCAGGGCCAAGTCGGTACGTCGATCGGGATCCGATAGGGACGCCGGCTACCGCAACGGTCACCGAAGGCCCCGGAGGCTGACGCTGAGCTCGGGGACCATACACAGGTCAGGCGGCCGAGGGTGCGGGACGCCGAGGAGCGATACGAGAGCCGCCTGCTACCCTGTTCGTTCGCAGGAGCCGGCAGGTCGACGACCTGCTCCCCAAGCTGTAACTGCACGGGCTGTCGGAGGGGGACTTCGACCTGGCGCTGCGAGGTCTGCTGGGAGAGGACGCACCGATATCGGCCAGCACGGTCGCCCGCCTGAAGGACAGGCAGAACGCCGAGCTTGCCGAGTGGCGATCCAAGTCCCTTTCCGACCTCAAGGTGGTCTACATGTGGGTCGACGGCGTGTACGTGAAGGCGGGGCTGGAGCGTGAGAAGGCGTCAATCCTGGTGGCGGTGGCGGCGGTGAGCGACGGGAGCAAGGTGGTCCTGAGCGCGGTGCCCGGCTACCGGGAGTCTACCCGGAGCTGGTCGGATGTGCTCAGGGGTCTGAGGGACCGTGGGCTCAGTTCACCGCGGCTGGTGGTCGGAGACGGCCACCTGCGGATCTGGGGAGCGCTTGGCAACGTGTACCCGGAGCCGGGGGAGCAGCGCTGCTGGAACCACAAGATCCTGAACGTGCTCGACAAGCTGCCCAGGCGTCAGCATGACCAGACAAAGCTGATGCTGCGCAGCATGCCATACGCGCCCACCCAGGCTGAGGCAGAGCGCTAAGGAGGGTCTTCACGCGGTGGTGCGGCGAGCACTCGTACTAGGCCGCCGGGGAGGCCATCGAGCGTGACTGGGACCGGATGGTGACCTTCTACGACTACCCCAAACAGCACTGGCGTCACCTGCGGACGACCACCCCGGTCGAGTCGCCCTTCGCTACGCTGCGTATCCGGACGGATGCAGCCAGGCGCTATAAGAAGGCGGACCGGGGCTATAGCGGTCATATGGAAGATGCTGATGGTGGCCGAGAACAGGTTCCGGCGCCTGCATGCCCCGGGCCGATGGCTGACGTCTACCTCGGCGCCAAATACAAGGACGGAGTCGCCATCGAGGCTACGGTAGAGAGGATCGCCGCCTGATCGTATTTGCACACGTCTTGACGCAACCTCAATCAATCGCCACACCGCCATTTCGTGCGAAATCGATACTTTGTCACCTACGAGTGAGGAAGCGCTAGCGTCTCCTGGGTCGGCGTAGAACTAGAACTGTACCTACACCTGTCATCCCTGCTATTAGAACGACGATGGCGAGATCGGCTCCCAGGGATGGCGCACAGCCGCCGGTGTTTGGCAAAAGGGCACCAGACCAGGAGGAAGAAGAGAGGGGTTATGGGGCTCGGGTAGGGGTGAATATGGGTTGGGGACATCGGCAAGGCCATTCAGTGTCACTAGATGTTCGTAAGCTCTTTCAAGAGAAAGAGAGGGGTTGCATAAAGTTAACTGCGGCCAATCCTCGATATTCAGGCAGAAGAGAAGAACGGAGCCAGCCACTAGGAGTCCTCTGGCATGACGACATCGGTCGTCCCGGAAGCCGATTATCTCAAGAGCTGTGTAGTTCTCTCCCTTAAACATGTATTCTACGGCGACTTCGTATACAGGGAAGCGAGGCCCATTTCCACCTTCGAATAGATCCGCTTGCACTTCTGCTAACGAAGCCACTCACCCTACGAAGATTGAATCGTATTTTTGGAAGTAGTCCTCTGGCCCCAAACCAGTTTCACCATCACAAGAACAGGCATAGCTAGGTTCCGGGTACAGCAGCACTCCCACTAGGATCAGTGGAAGGATCAGTAGCACGTAGTCCATGCGGAACCAGAGTGGGCGGACCGCTGGCTAACGCCCCCTAGGTCGGCGTAGGGCTAGACCTACTATGCCTGCCATTAGACCGACGGTGATGAGATCGGCTCCCGGGGATAGCGCACAGCCACCGGTATGAGGCAGGGTTGGAGTAGGCTCTATCGGGACAGGTGTATGAATGGTTAAACGATTAGGAGTAGGTGTGGGATAGGGTGCGGCAGTATCGAGTTCAGGCTCTCTACGATCAACAATCATATCCAGCTCCGCTACATGTGCGTTAGCCATACTAAGCGGTAGCGAAGGGTTGCAAAGACCTACCCACCAGCGCTCCGTATCGACGTAGAAGAGATAAGCGTCCCCTGCGTGGAGACCGAAATAGAAGCCGCAGAGACCTGCATCGCTGTCCGATATGTAGACAGTTTCGTATCTTGGTCCCTTATAGATGTGCTCTACAGCCACTTCATATGTCTCAATCGGCCACCGATCTACAGTATCCTCTTCCGTTGGTAATGATGTCGGAGCGATTTGGGCCACAATCCGTCCTACAAAGACTGCGTCATACTCCTCCAAATACTGTTCCGCACCCCACCATTCCGGATCGCCAGGACACGTGCAGGCATGAATAGGCTCCGGCAATATGTGCAGCACCACTCCAACGACAAGTAGGATCGCGGCAACTCGCCAAAGGCTGGACCAGTATGGGCGGACCATCGGCTAGCTCATCAGTCCTATCGCCACGAATGCGGTCCCTGTCCACCTAGACACCGACGACAATAGTAGACACTGCCGTATAGGAGTGTGTTCGCTGCTGCTGCAGAGACGAAGATGGCACTCCAATATCGCTTACCCTTCCACCGTCTGTAGATGCGGTAGTCCACGGTATGGAGCAAGGCGTCCATATTGTAGTCGATAGTTCGCCCATTCCAGATCCTGACTATTGCCCGCATTCACCATACTAATGAGCCAATATAGTATGTTAAACATCGATACTATATCAGGTAGTTACGATATATGTATAACTTTTTCTCCAAACCTGACCTATATCGTTGCTCATGGAAAATGTCCGTTGCCGTGGCTGTTGATAGCATCTCCTAGGGCTGTGGCGGGCTTGACACGCAGGTACACGGGCGGACTCTTAGCCAAGGTGTACCTGCGGGCGGTATCCCCGTGGATGCCTAACTTCCAGGCGATCCCACGCAGGGACCGGCCGCGTGCCCTAGCGTCCTGAACGGCCTCCCACAGAGCCTTCTGGCGCGGGGTTGGCTTCCTCGGTCTTGGGACTGCACGCTTGCGTCTTCTGCGCTGGCTGGCTGATTGTTCGCTTGTATCTTGATTTTGGTGTGTAAGCATCACCCCATTCCACATTGCGAGCCAAGACCAACATACAGGGTCACCTGTACCCCTTAGGTACTACACAGCATTAGAGGTCAGCACATTATTGGCCGCGGGAGCCAACGTAGCCCGAACTACGATATCGGGCAGGTAGGGGCGCTCCTCGATAGAGGCCACTGCAGCGCCTAAGAAAGGCACCATAGACGCCGCTGCCCCGACTCACCTTTGTCCCCTTCGGTTCCTCCTCCAAGGGCGCACAGTCCGCAATCCTGCTCAGGGCAGCAGGACTCTTTGGCTGAATGTCCATCCGTCGGCACGGGCCCTGTGAGAGACATCGTGCTTGTTGGATGTTGGCCTGACGGCCGCGGCTAGGCGGGCGGTAGCCTGATCGGCCGCTTCCGTCACGTCCCGGCGCGAAAACATTGGGGGTCGAGTAGACGACGATCACCAAATCCACGAAGGGCCCACCCAGGCTGAACTTGCCAACCTGCAACATCGCAAGGCCAAACCACAGGAATATGTGACCTGCGATGCGAAAGGAAGCACGAAGGCTATCAGTCTTCCCCGGCTGATGGACATTGGTCACCTCCCCGACACGGTGTATCGTTGGGCGCATGGGCCGCTGCCATGCTTTCAAAGTGACGTACCAGCCCAAAGTGCGGAAGATACTCGGACCCCCGTAGGATCGGACTGCCGGACCATAGGCCGCACTCTTCGCCCACCGACACTGTAGACAATACAGCGGTGGCAAAAACGTCCTGAGAGCCGTGACGCGACTCCGGACCGGCTGCCGAGCAGGGATCCTGTGAAGGCGATTGTGGTGGTGGCCGAGAAGTTCTCTGTCTTCCGGTCAACACGACAGGCTGTGGTACTCGTGGGCGGTTGATTTGGACGCGACAGGGAGGGGACGTATGCAGTCTCCGTCCCCTCCCTGATGGACCGTAGACGGGTCAGCCAACCCACCTCTCCCCGGGTCGCCGCCTGAGGCCCTCAGGGAGTGATCTCGTATTCCACCTCGGCAACCTTCCGGTCATCGTGATAGACGAAAATCCAGTACCTGCCGTGGGGCACGTACTCCTTCCACAGCTTCTCTCCGGAGTGCGCATCCGTATCCGACAGAAACTGCATCCCCACCGATAGCTGGAAAGTGTGACCGTCGCTCTCCGCCGGGGCGTCAGCGATCACCTCACGTCGGTGGAACACGAATCCATCCTCGAAGTACTCCACGATCTCAAGACGCAACTGGCGCGGGGATTGATGACGCTGGTGGGAATACTCCAGAGTTAGCCACAGGTCGCCCGCCACTTCCCCGGTCGAGAATCGGGAGGCGGGAGACCCATCCCGGCCTGCGGAAACGTATGCGACGTTGAGACGGCCGTTGACGACGGGAAGGCCGGGATCGACGGGACCGGTGTCCAGGTGAGAAGTATCGTAGGGTTCCGAGCCGTCGTACCATCTCGCCGCTATCGTATCGACAGCGGCGGCGGCGTGTGGAGCGGCCGCCCTGAATGCCTCCCTGAGTTCGCCGATTCCGGCCCACACACCCTCCGACATTAGGAACAGATTGCGAAACCCCTCCCGGAAGGCCTCATCGCCCAGGGTGCGGTACAGGTCGGCGAAGATTCGCTGGCCGAGAAAGTAATTGGCGGCGAAGACATACGGGTGGACCGAATCTCTTGGCGGCAGTTGCTCCACCTCGGAGAGAGTCGTGGGCGACCGATAGGCAAGGCTGAAGGGCTCCGCCCACCGATCGGGCGGAGAACCCACGAGGACCGAGACATGAAGGAGGCTGCCCCCTCGACGATCCAGACGGGATCGTCCCTCCAGTAGTAGTGACACACTTCATGGGCGAGGATGCCAATCGCGGAGTCGTCATGGTCATAGCGGGCCAGGACTGCCATATACGTGCGGGCGTTGAATCCCCAGGGTCCTCCAATGTCGTCTTGAAACAGCAGGGTGACGTAGTCGACGGGCAGGGGCGTGCCCATGAACGCTTCCGCGTCACGGACGGTGCGCTCCAGCATGTCCATGCTGCGCACCGAACCGGGACGAGTGCGGACGATGCCAAGGTAAATCTCGCCGGTCAGCGGAAGGTCGATTGTGCGCTGCTCCACGGTAACCTGGTCCGGGTCGAAGAGAGCGTCCAACACCTCCGGTCTCTCGTCGTTTGCGAATGCCGACACAACGACGACCTTCGCCCACTCATCCGTGATGCCGTTGCTTAAGGTGGAGTGTGTCAAGACCCGCCCGAACAGATCCGGATAATACGTCGCCAGGTGGCGCATCGACTCCATCGCCCCCGCGTCCACGGGCTCGACGGTCTCAAGGAAGGGCATTTCTGCAATCCGCAGCGCCGATGCTTCATCTCTGGTCGAGATCTCTGCGAGGTGGTCAATTGCCTCCCCCTCGGTCTCATTTATTCCATCCGCAGCCCATGGTCTGGCGACCAAGGCTCTGAGGACACGGGCGGATAATCCCGGCAGCAACAGCGTCTGCAAGCTCTCAACGTCGTCGATCTCCACGGTCTCCAGGAAGGGCATATTGAGGATACGCAGAGCCGACGCTTCGGCCACTGTAGCGATCTCTCCCAGGTGGCCTATGGCTGTGCGCTCGGCTTCATCGAGCCCATCCTCGACCCACGGCCTCGCCAATACGATCTCCATCGCATCGACGGAGAATCCCGACAGCAGCAGTGTCTGCAGTCTCTCAACGTCGTCGGCCTCCACGGTCTCCAGAAAGGGCATATCGAGAATGCGCAGAGCCGACGCCTCGGCTACCGTAGCGATCTCTCCCAGGCGGCCTATGGCTGCACGCTCGGCTTCATCGAGCCCATCCTCGACCCAGGGCCTTGCCAATACGATCTCCATCGCGTCGACGGAGAATCCCGAGAGTAGCGCCAGGGCCTGCAGGCTCTCGATGCCGCTGGACTCCAAGGTCTCCTCAAGGGCCTCCATGAATTGGCACTGCTGTCGGTCCCTCCCATCCTTCGCGGACAGGGCCTGACCGGAGCCCGACTCCACACCGGCAGGCAAGAGCGTCAATCGATCCCTGCCGTCAAACGTCCTTCGGACCGGAACCGTCCTGACACCATCCATGTTTCTGGCGACGACCTCGAACTCGAAGGGCAGGCCGGTCGGCAGGTTCTCAAAGGTTCTGCACCGTGATGTGCTCCAGCCCGAGTAGTGCTTGGCATTCAGGTACCACTCCGCATTCCAGACGGTGACCTTGTAGGTGGTCTCGGGCGAATTGACGTCGTCCACAATTGCCAGCGAAAAACCGGTCCTGTGGGAATCGAACGGGCCTGCCACCGTGGGAGTATGAGCCAGCGTGGCCACTGACGCCTCGGCAGACACGATCGGTTCGTCTCCCCGGCGCAGGACTATCCGATACTCGTAGCGCCTGTTCGGGCTGAGTTCGCCGTCTGTGTACGAGCTTTGGTCTGGCGGGAGTTCGGCTATGAGGTCGTCGTCTCTATAGAGCTCCAGATGCACCGGGCTGTCCAGATCATGCGACCAGGTAATGACGATTTCGGTGGGGGATTCGGCGGTGGCTGCAATCGCAACAGAGGGTTCAGGAGTCGGAGTGGCGGTCGGAGACTCGGGAGCGGCCTTCGGTGATGGGGGCACGGAAGTAGGAGTGGGAGTCGGTGGCTCGGGAGCGGCCTTCGGTGATGGGATCACGGGAGTCGGAGTGGCCGTCGGAGATGGGGGCACGGAGGTTGGGGTAGCTGTCGGGGGGACTGCGGTTGGGGATGGGTCGGCCGTCTGGTAGAGCGGGGATTCGGTAGGCTGTGGCGACGCGGTGCCCCCGGTACCCAGGGAGAGCGACTTGTCACGTTGCTCAAGTTCAGGCTGTCCGCAGGAGGCTGCCAGCAGCATCAGGGCAATGATGCCAGCCAGTGATGGAGTCAACTTATGCCAATTCACCCGGATAGAACCGCTCCAGTACGCGGACAGACGCCGGCTGCTGCAGTCAATCCAGTCCCAGCTGGTGCTGGTGGCCGATAGACGAGGGAGCTGCACCGCCGGATCTGGTTGTATATGTGCCTGTATTGAACCGTTGACACCTTCATCTCAGTCATCGTGTAGAAGGCCTCCCTGTTCAACGGGGCGAACGGTATCGGTTGTCGCCCCGGTACGGGACTCGACATGGCCCGCGTCATCGGTGAACGACACACGCACCTTTAGGTAGAATCCGTGGCTCCCGCTATGTCGGTTATGTCGGTGTCGGTCCCGGCGTCACTCCTTATCCACTGGTAGGAGAAGGTGGCGCTGTCCAGACCGTTCCCATCGGATATACCCGACGTGTCCACGGTCAGCGCCTCCCCAACCTGCAAAGTCCCGCTTATCGTCGGGGCTCCCGTCGCCGCAACATTCTCACCGGGTACCGCAAGCTCCACACGGCTTGACAACGGGTCGCCCGCACAGGTGCAGATCGCCCCCTAGGCCGCGCAGTCCTCGGTGATCGGCAGGACTATGGACACGCCGGCGAGCGAGACGGGCTCAGCCGTGATCTTCCACAGGTCACTTCGGCGGTCCACACGACTCGCCCCGGTCGCCGAGCCTTCCGTCACATCCAGGGCGTGACGCCTGAAGTTGGCGAATCCGATCGCTACGGTCTCGCTGAAGGCGATCTGGAACGTGAACGCGTCGGCCCCGTTGTGGCTCTCCGGCGCACCCTCAAATGCGGCCGTCAGCGGCTCCGCCCGGGTCACGGTCACAGTGTAGGTTTGACTCGTAGACCCGTCCTCGGCCGTCACCTCAACCGTGATCACGTTCTCGCCCACGGCTAGTGGAATGGTCCCGTCCTCGTCCAACACGCCGCCCAGCTTGACCTGGTACGTGGCGCCGTCGTCGCTCGCCGTCGCCGTAACCGTCGTCTCCTCAACCCGGTTGGCGACTCTGGCAACGTAGTTCCTGGATGCCGGGGCGAACGTCCCAATGTCCACTCCGCTCAGCGTCAGACCGCTCAGCAGTGACGGCGTCACCGTTACAGTTCGCATCGCCCTTACAACTGGGGCGCCTCCGGTGAGTAGCTCCGCCGTCACCGTTCCGCCGGGCGACGCGCAACCGTGCAGCGTTAGTGTCGTGCTGTGCGACGTGTTCCCGGACGTCACCGCAACGTCCTCCTGAAGGTCGTTGCAATCGCTGTCAAATCCCGTGCTGGTGCCATCCGTCGTCACGCGGATGCTGTAACTGCTCGTCGACACCAAATCCGACACGCTCACCGTGAATCCGTCGCTCTCACTCTCCTCCATCTCCGAGACCAGACCCGTTATCTCCACCGCCGGCGGCGCCGTCGATGTGATGCGCAGCATCAACTGGTCGCCCGACTCCCAGGGCGCCTCCGCCACAGACCACGTCAGCGTACCCGCCGTCGCAGAGGATGCCGACAGGACCAGCCCGAACGAACCGTCCATCTCGATGAATAGTAGGTGCAGGCCGGTAAGCGCATTGAACGGATTGAGCTTGAGAACGACCTCCCCGTTCTCGTACTTGAGGGCCTCAACGGTGCTGGCTACTCCATCGGCCGTGAAGGTCGCCGGCTCTAGCTCTCCACCCTGTGAGGTAAAGCCCGTCGCGGTGGGGTCGAAAAGCGCTTCGTGAACCGTTCCCAAGGGCGCTGTGACGGTGACGGTGAAGGTGGTATGAGGGCCGGAGGAATAGTCACACACATTGTACTTGGCGGGCCGAGTGTAAACCTCCACATTGTAGGAACCAACTATCAATGGACGGACGGTTGACCAACCCCGCTGATACCCATTTGTCGGGTCCGTATCGTCGTCTATAGTAATGGCCTCAAACAGCGCCTCATCCACACCGGCTACCCAAACGTCGTAATAGGCATCGGTCTTGTGGACATTCTTGTACATATCGTTGAGATATTTCGGAGCCGCTTCGCCCGATGCCCACTCCAACGTCTCGCTATTCTCTGGCCACGATTCGTCCAAGAAAGCTTCCGCATCACGACCATAGCGAATCAAGTTTAGACTTTCAAGGATACAGGTACCATAGCCTTCGATCCCTTCGCCCCCCTCTATCCAAGCGATCTTGGCCTTTAGTTCCGCGAGTGTGATCGTAGGTGATGGGGAATCGCCAGTTACGGTCTTCAACGCCTCCACATAGCCGCCTGTTGTGCTTCGCCCCAATCCTTGATTCTCTGACGGCAACCACACGGGATTTGCTGAGTCGATGGCGTAGCCATCACTTAACGCTCCGGTGTACTCGGTCGCACCATCAGGTAGGTATTGGAAGGTGGTTGTATCCGTGAACTCGAAAGACGCGTTTGCGCTCCTGGCTTGGGAGCTCGTTGCCTGCGATAAGAACAGAATGGCCTCATTCCCATCCCACTCAGTGTTCCGGTTACCGGTTTCCGCATTTACTGTGAACTTAGTGGGCCCGCTGCCCTTCAAGTACTCCACAGCCATAAAGGTCAACAGACCATCGGCAGTCGAAACCAGCGTGGCCCGAACAATGACATCGGAAAGATAAATGCGCTCCTCAACGGACGCTACTGCTGCGCCGTGGTGTTGGGTGAACACTTCAATACCAACGTGGCCATCCGTCGTCTTTTCCTCCGTTGCATCCAATTCGGGGACCACTGCAGTGGAGGTGGGCCAGACGAGGTCCTTGCTCTCATACCCCGGTGGTACTTCATGATCATAGCCGCCAGTGAGGGGATTGTAGTTGTACTCTCGTACTATTCCCACTGATTCTTCGGCGGCCCGTATACCAGCCTCACTTACTGCCTCAGGCGTATAAACCACCCCACAAGCTGCGGATGCTATACAAAGAACTGCTATGGCCAATCTTCGCATTGAAGCCCCCTATGGGTGTTGCCCACTAAGTACGAGGTCAAGAGCCTCTTTATCCGCATTCTGTAGGGTTGAAAGAGGCCAACCGCGAGGCGAACCCCCTGACATGATGGAATAGCGACGTTCCCAAGGAATATGCCCTATACCCAACGTATGCCCCATTTCATGCATCACGGCTTGAGGCAAGTAATAGTAGTCGGGATCTTGCCCAGCGGCCTCTCTTCTGTCCATCGTCCACTTATACTCTCCAGGAGGATGCATGATTCTTACGACTCGATTCTCGGGCATATGGGAATCCTGGTCAGATTCGATGCCAGCGCAACCTAAAGCTTCGGGACAATAGCCAAACCATTCACCCTTGTAGTTCATGTCCGGCCAATCGTCCTCGGCAACGGGTTGAAACAGATTAGGAACCTCTTCGTTCCATTGCTTCACGGCTTCCGCTAACGCTTCCTCCGCCAAGAAGTCGTAATCCTCTTCGACGTTGTCCGGCCTTTCGCCTGTAGGCTCGTCAAAGTCGTCATAGGTGACTGGGATAGATGACCTGTAAGCCGCCGATATCACGGCCTCCGAACCGACAGTGAAAGTAACATCCACTCCATTTGCACACAGGATAAGACCGCTAAGTACCCGCAATTGTTCCAACTGGACCACCGAAGCGCCCAAGCGGTTTCCGGAACTCCCAGCATCAACGCGCCCCGGATCCTTTCAGGAGGGCGCCACGACTACGGTGGTGCCACCGACGTGATACGCAGCATCAGCTGGTCGCCCAACTCCCAGGGCTGCTCCGCTACAGACCACGTCAGCGTCCCCGCCGTCGCGTTCACCGTCGCAGAGGATGCCGACAGAACCAAGCCTGTCGAACCGTCCAACTCGATGAAGTAAAGGTGCAGGCCTTCGATTCGATTGAACGGATCAGTCTCCAGCACCACCTTCCCGTTCTCGTACCTCAGGGCTGTAACGGTCGATGTTTGTCCATTGGCCGTGAAGGTGGTTGGACAAAGCTCTCCGCCCCCTGAATCGAAGCCTGTGGTGGTTGGGTCGAAGAAGGCTTCATAGACCGTTCCTGCGGGCGCCGCCACGACTACTGTCTGGTTCGATCCATCATTCCAAGGCCCGAAATCGCACGGCAAATACGGATAGCCGGTAACCCGCAACGTAAATTCGTACGTGCCAGCGGGTAATGGACGAGTCGCACCGAACGCTTCCAAGTACCCGTTACTGGGATCGTCGTCATCGTCAAGAACAGAAACACCGAATAGGGCAGCATCTTTACCTGACGTGCTCCACTCAGAGTATCGGGGGGTGGCAATTCTCTCTGTATGCAGATCGCCAATGGATTCCATCGAACCCGATGCCAGCTCGGCTGTCCTATCGTTCAATGTCCGGGCCTCGCCGTGGTACGCCCACCAATCACGATAGTAGCGTATGTAATCCAGACTCCAGACTATGCATTCCTCGTAGTCCTCGATCCCCTCGCCTCCTTCGATCCAAGCTATCTTGGCCCTAAGGTCCGAAAGGGAGATTTTGGGCGTGCCTGTACCGGAGACAGCACTGGCGGCCTCTATGTAATTTCTTCCGCTTGCGGACCGACTGTTACCCGTTGTTGAATCAGATGGCAGCCACACCGGGTTAGATGAGTCAATGGTGTACCCATCCCCTAGCTCGCCCGCATAAGGCGTTTCCCCATCTTCCAAATACTGGAATGACGTGGTGTCGGTAAAGTCAAAGGTTGTGCCGGTGCTTCCGGTAGCGCCTCCGGCGTTCGAGTTGCCCGACAGAAACAGGATCGCCTCGTTACCGTCCCACTGCGTATCTCTACCTGCTGTCGGAGCGTTTACCGTGAACTGATCCGGTCCTGCGCCTTTCAGGTACTCCACGGCCAGGAAAGTAAGAACGTCATTGGCAGCCGTTACCAACTGCGCCCGGACAATTATGTCGGAGTAGTAGATGCGTTCCTCGATAGAGGCTACCGCTGCGCCATAGTGGTCCCGGTAAAGGTAAGCATCCTCTTTTCGTTCCTCCTCTACCTGTGGTTCCTGTTCACCTTCGGGCCTTGTTTCTACCTCAGTCTCAGCCGCCTCTACCGTTGCGGTTGGTTCAGTTTCAGGCGGACCTTTGACGACGAACACCTGCACATCCGTGAACGGCTCAGACTCTGGGTGCGACCCGCAGGCCGCAACCACCAGGAGGGCGAGGGAGACTACGGCACCTATGCTGATCACCCGAGTCCAGTTAGCCAGTTCCATAAGGATGTCCCCGCGACTGTTTCACAGGGTAAGACGGCTCAGCCTCCGCAATCGTTCCAACGAGACCAGCCAAGGCCGGACATTTTCCCTGAACAACGACAAAGTTCACTGGCCCAGCCTCCTAACTTTCGGCTTGGACCAGGATTTGGAGGCAGGTCAGCGCCTAGGTAGGATTTGGGGAAACACGCAGGCTCGCCGAGTGGTAGCCTCGGCCGTCGGGGTTGGGCTGACTGGATACGGCGACTGCGGTACTTGACAGTATGATCCGCTGGGCAGGACCACCCCCCTCTTCACAATAGATGGGAGCTGGCGGCTCATAGGGAGGGCAAATTTCTTCCACTTGGGTCAATTGCCATAGGGTCTTGACAGTCCAGCTCCCACCACCGCTGTGAACGGCGCTCACGGTGACCCACTCCACTTCGCCTATCACGCAACCTTCCATAAGTGAAAGGTCGTGATCCCTGTGTGAGTTTATTCCGAAGCCAATTTCCTCTGTCTGCCATTTGACCGGGACTTATCTCCGGTGAGGCTTAAGTCTGGTGGGGTCGAGGGGCATCATGTCCCCTTGTGGCCTCACCGGGTTTTGGTCCGTTCTCGGAAGTGGCTCCTGCCCCACGGCTGCAAGGGGGCACACCGCTTGCCGGATGATGAAAACAGCTTCTTAGATTTCGGATTAGGCATATTCGGCCTGCTGGGACTTATGGTCTGCCTAATACGAAAGTCGGACGGAGCCAGCATCAACTTTGTGGCTCTTGGGACTGGACTCGTGGTGTCAACCCTGGTCGCGGTCATGACCACATGCGCTGTGGTGGCCTTCACATCCATCACTGTCCTATGATGCTGACGAATGCGAAGGAGCGGAACGATGCTCAAAGCTAGCCTGTTGATGGTCCTCATACTGGCCGTTGGCGGCTGGTTCTTGTCTGGAGCGGAGCCATCACATGCTTGCACGTGTGGGGGGTGGTCAGAAAATGACCTGCCCGACTACGAAAAAATCTTTGTGGGCGAGATTGAAGGTGTCGACAGGAAGCGAATCTTGAGAATCCAAAGGGCAAAGACATGGTTCTACGGCTACATAGCCAAGTCGATATGGGGCCACATCGCCAGGGCCGATTATGAGTACGTGGACTGGACAGCCCGGTGGACCGTGCTACACGCATTCAAGGGAGTCAAGGATAAAACGGTGTACGGAAGATGGCGTACCAAAGTGCCGCGAAAAGTACCGCAGGTGGGGCCGCGAGCATCATCGGAGGACATCCCCGACATCGCCTGCAGTGGGGAATTGAAATTGTCCGAGAATCCCATGTGGGCTGAATTGGGATTGGGAAGCTATCTCGTGTTCATGAATGGCGATGAACAACAGACGTCTCCATGCGCGCCGACGAACCACTTGATATACGCCGGTGAACAGTTGGCAATCGTGGAGAGGCACTTTGGCCGCTATCAGCGCTGACGACCTGAACCGCGAGCGCTGTCAATAAGTCCCATTTGACTCACTCATTTCCGGTTCGCAGTATCTTGCCGTCGCCCTCTAAGGCGGCGCGGCCAGATTCAGCAACCATGAATTTAAGTCTGTCGTAGTTCAGCTCATATACTCGGACTGTGGCGGTGGATCCGGTACAAGGCAGAGTGAGTTACTGTGCACAATCATCCCTTCCTCACAGGGCACGGGGCTTACGGGCGTTGGAGTTGGAGTCGCCTCTGTAGTGGCCTCGACCGTCGGAGGTGGGCTGACAGGTGCGGCAGTTGGCGATGGCACCGAGACTCTACGTGCTGGCTCCTCGGTGCACGACAGGTTGATCATAGCGGTGAGGGTCAGGAAGGCGCCCAAGCTGATCGCCCGGGGCCAGTTGGCCAGAGTCATGGGAGTCCTCCTGCGATTTGTACACAGGATAAGACGGCTCAGCGTCCGCAATTGTTCCGAGGCGACCGCCGAGGCCTGACATGGCCCTAGAACAGCATCGCGGGTAGATCAACCAAGCTCAGGACTGCTGCACCAAAAGGTGACTAGTATCGGCTAGAAGAGTATCCGGCAGCCTCTCCGAGGCGCTACTAGAACACTCTCCACCAGTCCACCACCGGGTCCGCGGCACTATGAGCTAAAGTGATACGACATATTGAAAGGTTCTGCCTTCAGTCACCAATGGCCCACCACCCTTGACCATAGACGGTATCGGGGCAGGGGCGAGCCCTCTGCGGCCCTGTCTCCAATCGGGGCATCCCCAAACGTCGGAATCGTATCTGGGATCCACGCCTTGCGCGACCAGACCAAGGTCTCACCATATGAGCCACGTCACGTACGGCCCGGACCTGAGCCGGCCCGCTCTCGCGCAGTAGCTGCCTAGGGCCCATCACATTCCGGGCAATGGTCTCCACGCCGCTCGGGCATCACCCGACTCTGCGAATTTCGGAGCGGGTCCCTCACGTCCGTTACCTTCAACCCACCTCGACGCCAGCCCAGCACGCCAACAGCCCAGCCGGATCACAAGTCGGGCTTTTACATGAGGACTTGGGGGCGAGACGCGAGATGCTCAGGATCGGGTTGGCCTTATGAGGGCTGCGACTCGAACGACGGCCCTCCAGTTCGACACTCAGGACCTTCCGTATGGAACCCGGCAATGGCCCAGGATAGTCCCTCAGTCTCAGCGATACGCCTGCAAATCTATGAAGCAACGACCAATTCGAAAATGCTCTCCCTCACCACAATTGCGAGGATCCCGGATCGACGGAGAGCTTCTCCAACACAAGGCCGAGGGAGGTCGACTCCATGGGTGCGAATATACGGAGGGCTTTCACTGGCGGGGCCTTCCAATACAATTCGGTTTCTCGGTGCACCCGCCTTGCTGGTGCTACCCTGATACAGGCTGATCTGGAGGATACCTTCTTCGAAAGGTCGAGTTACGACGCGCTCAAGGACAACACGGGTTGTCCCTGACTCGCTAGTGGGCGGAGGTACGATCGGTGGTGCGCGGCAATTGCGGCTACCGCTTAGGCATCCCCAAGAGGGTACTGTTCCCGCTGGTAGCCGGGACCATTGTCATTGCCCTGTCCTGCACCAGCGAGCCGGGCAGTTTTTCGACGCAACTGACTATGGTTCCTTCGATCACCCCGGTCCCTACCGTCCCCAAAGATGTTCAGGGGTGCGCTGTAGGCCCAAAGGCGGAATGCCCGGGCGCTAGCTTCGACGGTGAGGACTTCAGCGAGATTCCGTCAGTCCAAGGTGGTGGCTCGAGAGGCCGGGAAGCGGCCGATTTTTCGGAGGCGATCCTCGAGGGGGCCAGCTTTGTGGGCTCCAATCTCGAAGGGGTGTTTTTTGAGGGAGCGAACGTGCGCGGCGTGGATTTCCAGGATGCCAACCTCAGAGGAGCCTCCTTCTATCAGGCTGACCTATCAGGATCCGACCTCACCGGCGCAGATCTCGAGAACGCCGACCTTGAGGATGCGATATTGGAGGGAGTCATTTACTGCCGCACGAAAACTGCTGATGGCTCCATCAGTGACAAGGATTGTCCATGAGTTCCGAGAAGCGCGAAAACGACAACGGATGAACGACCATGAGCGACACCTGGCGGAGGCAAGAGGTGCACTGCCAACCTTGGCGCAGGCAATACCGGCGGATTAGCGACCAAAGCCACCGCTAGTGTACAGGTGTCCTCCTTGCTGCTCGGGGAATCCATGCGGTTGGATATTCTTCGAAATTAGACTCCCGCATGAGAGAATGCGGGCCGTATGCCTAGCTTAGAGTATGAGTACTCTAGAGGTGGGAGATGAAGATCACGGTTCTTTCTTTGATGGCGGTGGGTCTAACCGTGCTGGCGATAGCGGCGTGCGGAACAACAGAGGAGTCTAGCCCTCAGAAGCTATATGACTTTTATCAACACGAAAGAGAATCCAATCCCACCCGATTGGCTGCACGAATTGCGGCCGAAGAAATGCGCAGGTTTTCTGGCCACATAAAGAATATCGACGGCCCGAGGGTTCAATTCCACCCCGACGATCGACTATCGCAGCGGGATCGGTACATTGAGTGTCGGTTCGCTGATTTGGAATCCGTTTCGCGATTGGATACGGGTCAGTACATAACTTTGTTCGGGAAACTCGTTCGCGCCGACCAGGTAATCGTCTTTGATGACTGCACTGTTGCTCGGTGAAGGACGTTCCGTATAGTCAGTCACCCTGCACGAGCGGCACCGGTCGGCAGTCGGCGGAGTAGGACGGGGTCCTGGATCCGCATACATCATCAGCGCGGAGAGTACATGGCTAGGTACCCTTGGACATCAATGACCCGCCACCGTGTCACGGACGGTGGAGGCAATACACGATCGTCGCTCGGTATGGAAACTATCAATGTCACCTGTTACCCTCGCTGTCCTACTATAAGCATGGTGAAGGTCACACAAGAGTCGTGTTGCGCACCCTGACTGGCAGACCGACATTACTTCCCCTGGCCATGTGCCTTTCCCTGGCCGCTCTGCTTGCCGGCTGCGGAGGAGATACGTCCGGGACAGATAGCGCTACGGCCCGGCAGTTATCCACGCCGACGGTCACCGCCCCCGCCGAGGAACCTCAACTGCCGGCGGCAACGCCCATTCCCACTACGCCGCCTACCCAAATGGCGCTGGAGGTGGGGCATAAGGCGGGCCAGAGAGCCCCAGATTTCATGCTGACCACCGTCGAAGGTGAGCAGGTTAGTCTGGACAGTTTTAGCGGCCGCCCCCTACTTCTCTACTTCTACACCACATGGTGACCGACCTGCCGTGCCTCGTTGAGGCACCTTAAGGAAGTTCAACCCGAATATGCGGACCGCGTGCGAATTCTTGCGGTGAACATAGACCCGCTGGAGACCAGCGATCGGATCCTTGCCTATAAGCAATCCGAAGGATTCTTGTGGCCAATGACTGTGGCTGATACACAGGTAGTACGGAGCTACAACGTCACCCGCCAAGCCGCCTACGTGACTGTCGATTCTGGCGGCGTCATTTTGTCCAGCGTCAAATACGGAAGTGAGAACGCGGAGGATTGGCGAGAGCTTTTCGAAGCCCTGCTAGATTCCTAATACCACGTGCCTCCCCCTTGGCCAGGGCGCGAGTGCGGGCCGTTCACCATTTCTTATGGGTTCAGTGCGGCGCCTGACCCCTCTAAAAGGCTCGGTTGCCTACGCCACGCTATACGCAAACCCCGGACAAGTAGTTGGCGTCTCCCGTAGCTGTCGGTCCTAACGTAGGGACGCCCGCCCGAAACGCACCGTGAGCATGACTTAGGCGGCGGCCACCACCAGTTCGCCACATAGAACATGGTGCTATGGCTTTAGGCGATGCGTCCGGTTGCGAGGCTCCCTCCACCATCGCAAATGACCCGCTCCTCGTGGCTCTAGCCCAGGAACGCACCACGCGCTGAGATAGCTTCCCTATCGACTGTCCATGGCGCCACTTGCAGATCCCCGCCTCCTCTACTCCTCAGCCCGCCGCGGCCTGCTCGTCACCGGCAGTGGAATATCTTCGTGCCCCGGAGAGCCTGAGGCCTTCCGCCGATGCGGCAAAGTAAGGTTCCATCTGGATCAGAATTCGGCGGATAGCTCGGGACGGGTGGCGTTTACCGACCAGTTTGCAGCTATTCGTACCAACCCGACGCGAAGATCAGGCCGTCATGGAGCACCGCCCAGGTGTGCTTTTGCCGGTCATCACCCGTTTCGGGATTCAGCAGCACGTAGTCGACCCAGCGTCCCGACTCGGTAGCGGCCAGCAAGTCGTCACCGTAGAAGTACCCGGCGGCGTCTACACGAAGGCTCGGGTCCCGACCTCGGAACATCGGATTGTGGTGGGATATGGTGTAGCCGTCCTCGTCGACAATGAACACATACCACTGGCCATCCACACTATCCTTGGTGTTGTAATAGGCCACCGTGGCCTCGCGTCCAACGGCGCTATACAGATCTATAGCCCGAGCCACAAAATCCCTCGTGTAGGCAGAGACATCAGCCTTGCTGGGCCCGCGCTCGAACCAGCCCGAGCCAAAGGTCAGGCCGTCATATGCAACCATCCAGGAATGCTTGGTTTCGACGGTACCGGTGGCGGGATTTGCGAACGTGTGGCTGAACCACTCGCCGTCCTCGTCGGCTACTGCGAGCACGGCTTCTCCGGCAGGATATCTGTTGGGCCCGACGGCCTCCGAAGCGGGCTGGCCAACCAGGTCGGGGTTGGCAGCGTGGGCCAGCATCAGGTCGTTCTCGTCCAAGATGAACACGTACCATTGGCCGTCGATGCTCTCCTGCTCGTTGTAATGGGCGACAGTGGCGTCAAGGCCCTCCGACTCATACCTATTGATCGCGACCTTGACGAAATGTTTCGTGTACTCTTCGGGCTCCCACTTGGGGGGTGCCACCGGCTCCGGCGATTTGGCGGCGGCAATCCTCGCCTCCGCAATCGCGTCCATGATGCTGGCAAGCACCACGATGCCTTCCATCAGCTCAAAGGTCTGCACCGTCTCCTGGTCGGGCGCGGCCGCGGCAGCATTCTCGAAGACCCTGTGAATCTCGCGATCAAGACTGCTCAGCCGTTCCTTGAATGCCGGATTACGGGTGTTTTCGATGATCAGATGAATCAAATTGCCCAGCCGTTCGGAATTCTGGCGGCGAGCTCCTGACAGGTCTGCGGCAGCCAGTTCTGATAGCTGCTCAATGGCCGAGTGGATGGCGGCCTCATCCAAGGCGGCAATGTCGCCGGCGGGTCCCGGAGGCCCGGGCGGGCCGGGAGCACCCTCCGGACCCTGAGGCCCAGGAGGTCCCTGCTCTCCGGCTGGCCCTGCATCTCCCTGGCAGGCTGCAACCGACAGGGCAAGAGCGATTACCAGGCTTGCCATCCATAGTGCGCGTACCGTCATGAAATCTCCCACCTGCGTAGTAGCCGGCGCAGCCGCTCGGTGCGGTGGCATCTCATTTCCTTCGTCGAAGCGGAACATATCACAGAGGCGTTTCGATCTGCCGCTGTCCGCGATTCACCTGCTCCGTACGGGTTTTGCGACTCGCCGTGGGCAACTGTGGATGCTGGCACGGCGCACGACCTTTGCGCCCTGAGGCTTGCGGACCGGCGGTTCTGGCTGACAGCGCCCTTAAGGACTGTGGCAACGAGAGTGTCAGACAGGCCCCTTCATTCTTTCGCAATGCCCGTCCCGCGCAGGCAAGTACCACCTTCAGGAAGCTGAGGTGCCCAAGTCGGCGAGATCAGGATAGAACTGGGCGCAGTAAGCTCGGAATGGCATGAGTTCGCCATCGGAACGGCAAAGGCGCGGGCGAGACTTATACCGCTTGCGACTCCAGATGACCACGTCCTGTAGGACATCCTTTTCTTGCTGAGAAGCCATGATCTTGTTCATGATGGGCGCACGCAGCCTCACCGGGAGAAATCCGAGGCCCAATATCCACCGCCTAGCAGCCCGTCTGAGTAACCGTCAGGAGGCGAAGTGGATGTCGCCGGAGATCGTCGGCGCCAACTGATATGCCCTGGTGCAATCGGTCAAGCCCCAACAGTTTCACGAGTATCGGAGTTTTCGTGAGTCGGGCAGGGCTGTCGATGCTTTGGGGGCGCCCGTTGCCCGGTGCCCTGCCGGGCCGGTTGAGGCTGGAGCCGAACAGCTTGAGCAGGTTGTGACCGGTGCAGATCAGCAGCCACTCAGCCTCCACCTTGTCCAGACCGCGCAACAGGAACTGCCGGAAGCCTCGGCCCTGCTTGATCTGACCGAATACCGGTTCCACCGTCCCCATCCGCAGGGCGTAACGCTGACGGCCCCGCCTGGTCTGCAACTTGCGCCGCATCCGCCCCCTGGCGGACAGGCCGCCGGGTATGCGTCCCCGAGGCGCCGGCGGCGGCACCGTGCCGTGACGCGTCTTGTCCGGCGCGATGTACGGGTCCACACCCGGCACGTGCAACTCGTCAACCGCCGCCGCGGAATAGTAGCCGGCATCGGCGGATACCTCCCTGGGGACCGCCCCGGAGTTGCCGATGGCCTCCTCCACCATGCCCACCGCCTGCTGCTTGTCCGATGACAGGTTGGTGGCACGGGCCGCCACTATCACCTGGTGGGCGCTGTCCACCACCGCCTGGCAGTTGTAGGCCTGGACGAAATCCCCGCCGCCCGGAGCGGGCATGATGCGCGAGTCGGCGTCGGTGAAATTGCGCTGGGCCTTGTCACCCGGCACCCCGGGATGCTCCCGGCCTTCGGCCTGCGCCTGCTCCGAAGCCTCCTCCGCCTCGGCTTCCAGGGCCGTCATCGCCTCACGTATCTTCCGCAACCGCCCCTCGCGAAAGGACAACTCCCGTGGCAACTCATCCCCACACCGTTCCGTACCGTACCGCGCGTCCTCCTCATCGTCCGCCTCCTGGGCCCGACGCATCAACTCCGCCACCTCCGCCTCCAACTTCGCCCGCTTGTCCTGCATCCGCCGGTAACTCATCGCCTTGTGCCTGGACGCGTTCGCCTTCACCTTCGTGCCGTCCAGCGCCACGTGGCCCAGCTTGACCAGCCCCGCACGCTGACACAACGCAAGCACCTGCACGAACAACCCGGACAATGCGGTCAGATGCTCCTTGCGGAACTCGGAGATGGTGCGAAAGTCCGGCGTGTTGTTGGCCGCCAGAACGCGCAGGGCGATGTCCTCATGCAGCCGCCGGGCTATCCTCCGAGAGGAAGACACACCGATGCAGTAGCCGTAGACCAACACCTTGACCATCATGCGGGGATGGTACGGTGGTCCGCCTCGCCTCTCCCGCTCGTAGCGGGCCGTGATCTCCGACAGGTCCAGCTGGTCAACGATGTCGGAGATGAAGTAAGCCAGGTGGTCCTGTGTCGTTGTTCAGGGAAAATGTCCGGTCAACTGTTCAGCGAAATTGTCCATCGCCGTGGTTGTTGATGGTATCGGATAGGGCTGTGGCGGGCTTGACCCGTGTGTACATGGGCGGGCTCTCGGTCAGTGCGTACCTGCGGGCGGTTTCCCTGTGGATCCCCAGCTCCCTGGCGATCGCACGCAGCGACAGGCCGCGTGCCCTGGCCTCCTGAACCGCCTCCCACAGAGCCTTCTGGCGCGGGGTTGGCTTCCTCGATCCTGGAGCTGCACGCTTGCGTTTTCTCCGCGGGCTGGCTGCCTGTTCACTGTCTACATCGGTCTTCTCCAGGCATGCCAGTTCCTGGTGACCATGGCTGGAGCCGTTGACACGGCCGTCGGGGGTGGTGCGATTCCCCAGGACACGTAGAAACTCCGGACGTGGAGGCGCCTCCTGTGCCTCGATCAGGTGCCCCTGGTATTCAACCAGCAGTCGACCATCGGGACGCTCAAGGACTTCCACCTGAACTCCGGCGTAGCTGGTCCGCTCCATGCCGGGCAGCAGCTGCAGGGTGCGCCATCGGTGCCTGACCGTGTTGTCCCTTGCCACCTTGCGGTGGAACCTGAAACACAGAGCCTGCTCGACAGCGGCCGCTGACGGAGGTTTGCGGTAGGCCACCTCCGACTGCGCCGCCGGGACACCGAACTGCTCGTCGAACCTCGGCAGGTATCGGTGCAGGACCTCGTTGGCATGTTCCATGGTCTCGACCTTCGCCAGTCGCAGCTCGGTGACCAGTCTGTCCTGGAATGTCCCGGCCACACGCTCGACACGCCCCTTGGCCTGTGGCGACCGGGCGAAGATCTGTCTTATGCCCAACCGCTGCATGGCCCGGGCGAACTGCGTCGGTCCGGGCAGCTTCTGCCGAGGCGGTGCAGGGTTTTTGAAGACAGCGTGACGATCGCTGTAGAGCGCAAGGGGTACCCCGCGGCGCTCGATCATCCCCTCGATCAACAGCAGGTATCCCATCGCGTCCTCTTCCGGCCTGAACAATGCATAGGGCACCGTGCCGGTCGCATCGTCAACGGCCAATAGCAGCGCAAAGCGGGGGCCACGATCCTCCAACCACCGATGGTGGCTGCCGTCTACCTGCACCAGCATCCCCTCTTGGGGCATACGCTGACGCCTTACGCGGTGTTTGGGTGGACGGCGGCGGCGGGGGCTCTCAATTCCGGCGCTCAGGGCGATCCGCCTCACCGTCGAGCGGCTCAGGAATATACCCTCACGCTCCATGAGCAACTCGGAAAGGTGCGTGTGGTTCGTACCCGAATAGCGACTCGCCGCCAACTCCATCACCTCGGCAATCGCCGCCTCGGATGTAGCGTTGGCAGGTCTACGGCCTCGATTCCCGTGGACCAGTGCGGCGGCTCCTTCCTCCCGGTAGGCCGCCAGGATGCGCCTGACGTGGCGTTCGCTGATCCCCAGTACCTCTGCCGCCTGGCCAACCGGCAATTGGCCGACCAGCACGCTGTTCAGTACCTTCAGTCTCGTCTGTGCCTGCTGGCTCAATGTCACTCCTTGCATGGAATGACAATTTCGCTGAACAGTTAGCTACGGACATTTTCCCTGAACAACAACAGTCCTGCCCCCCAAATTCTGGTCCAGCCGTAATGTTAACGAGCTCGGCCAGTGAGCTTGCCCCATTTTCTGTACCAGGTGGAATGTTAGTTTTGCGACTTATCCAACAACCGCCGGTGTCTTCGAGGCGAATGTCTCCGGGGTGAGGTTTCCCAGGGCGCCGTGGGGACGCTCACCGTTGTAGTACCTGCGCCAATCTTCTATCTTCTCCTTGGCGTCGTCCAACGACAGGAACCAGTTCTCGTTCAGACATTCGGCACGGAGCCTGCCGTTGAAGGCCTCTACGATCGCGTTGTCAGTGGGCTTGCCCGGCCGGCTGAAGTCCAACTCCACACCGTTCAGATATGCCCACTGGTCCAGTGCTTTGGAGGTGAATTCGGGGCCGTTGTCCATGGCTATGGTCCGAGGCTTCCTTCCTTCCAGCGCCAGCATGGCCAAAGTCTCCACCACTCGACGTCCTCCGAGGCTTCCGTCCACCACGATAGCCAGACTCTCTCGGCTGAAGTGATCCACTATCGTCAAGATCCGGATCCGCCTGCCGTCGAACAGCTCGTCGCTCATGAAATCCATGGCCCACCGCTCGTCGGATCTCGACGCCACGACCCTGCTCTCCCTCCTCTGGCCGGATACGTGTCGCCTGGGCCGCTTCGGCCGTATCCGCAGCCCCTCCATGCGGTAGAGCCTGTAGACCTTCTTGTGATTCACCTTCCATCCTTCCCTCCTCAGCAGCACGTGGATGCGCCTGTATCCATAGCTAACCCGCGATGCCGCAAGATCCCTGATCCTCATCCTCAGGGCAGCCTGCTCAGCGGCCACGCTCTCGTACCTGCAGGTCGAGCGTCCAAGCGTCAGCACCTGGCACGCGCGGCGCTCGCTCGAACCGTAGGCCACCTGTAGATACTCGGCGTGGTCTCTCATCTGAGCAGGCTCTAGGGCTTTTTTCTCAGCACGTCCTGGAGCATGTGCTTGTCCAGGCTCAGGTCAGCCACCAACTGCTTGAGCTTGCGGTTCTCCTCCTCCAGGACTTTAAGACGCCTCACCTCAGCCACTCCCATGCCGACGTACCTCTTCTTCCACCGGTAGAAGGTCTGCTCGGCGATCCCCATCTTTCTACAGACCTCCACTACCGGAAGGCCGTTCTCGGCCTGCCGCAGCGCGAAGGCTATCTGCTCCGGCGTATACCGGGACCTCTTCATCGACCAATCCTCCTGTCCTTTCACTTCCCGCAAAACTAACATTCTGACTGGGTCAGAATTCGGGGGGCAGATCAGCCAGCGAAAAGCAGCTGTCTTTAGAGTCAAGGGTCTAGGCCGATGAGTGCGGGAGTCCTGGCGCGCGGAGCGCGCCAGGGAGAGCGATGCTTGAGCATGGAGTTGAGGATGACCAGCAGCTTGCGCATGCAGGCTGTGAGGGCCAATTTCTTCGGTTTGCCAGCAGCCACCAGCCGCTGGTAGAAGTCCCGGATGACGGGATTGTAGCGACTGGCCGCCAGCGCCCCCATGTATAAGACTGCACGGATCCGGGCGCGCCCACCCCAAACGGTACGTCTGCCTCGCAGTGTGCCACTGTCCCGGTTGAAGGGAGCCACTCCCACCAGGGCGGCGACCTGCCGGCGGTCCAGAGTGCCCAGCTCCGGCAGGTAGGCCAGGAGGGTGAGAGAGAGCTGCTCTCCAACGCCGGGGACGGTGCGCAGGAGGTCGTCCTTCTCACGCCATACGGGGCTCTTACGGAGAGTCTCCCGCAGGCTCTTGTCCAGATCGTCCAATTCCCGCTGAAGCCATGCGATGTGTGCCTCGATGCGGGGACGGACAGCGACGGTAGTGGCGGCGCTGAGGCGGTTCTTCTCCGAGACCAGCATGGTCATCACCTGGTGCCTTCGGGCAGTCAGGGAGTTGAGGTCCTGTGTCTCGGCACCCCTCAGGGGGCGTACCGGGGGTCGGACCGCCTCGGCGAAGTGGGCGAGGACCGCCGCGTCCAGTGCGTCGGTCTTGGCCAGCTTGCCGGTGGCTTTGGCGAAGTCTCGCACCTGCCGGGGATTGACGACGACCACCGGCGACTCCTCGGCCGCCAGGGCCGCCACAATGGACAGTTCCAGGCCGCCTGTAGCTTCCAGCACCACCAGGGCCGGTTCAAGAGCCGTCAACTGGGACATCAGTTGACGGATTCCCGCATCGTCATTGGGGACCACCCACCTGTCGTCCGTGGGACGGACGGCAACATCCAGCTGCGCCTTGGCCACATCGATGCCTACGTAGATTGCTTCCTGTTCCATGACTACCTCCTGTGAATTGCTGGCCCGTCCTTGCAAGATGCGGGCTTGGTTAACCCAGGCAGCTGTTCGGGCTCCATTCGGGAAGGGTGCGGCGACCCTCGCTTTTCAACGGTCTTACATGACCAGGGGGGATTCGGTCTGCCGCACCCTTGTCGACATGGCGGACTGAGTGTCCTGAACAAGAATCAAGATACAAGGGGGGCAATATGGCAAGACGCAAGCATAGTCCGGAGCAGGTGATAAACAAGTTGCGGCAGGCCGAGGTGGCGATAGCGGAGGGATGCACGGTTGCTGAGGCCTCACGCCAGATAGGCGTCACTCAGCAGACCTTCTACCGGTGGCGAGCTGAGTACGGGGGTCTGAGGATCGATCAGGTCCGGCGCCTGAAGCAGCTCGAGGCCGAGAATACGCGGCTGAAGAGGGCAGTCGCAGATCTGACCCTGGACAACCAGATCCTCAAAGAGGCTGCGGAGGGAAATTACTAAGCCCTTCCCGTCGACGCCAGTGTGCCGACCATGTCATCAAGGCCCTGGGTGTCTCAGAGAGACGAGCCTGCAGGGTACTCGGTCATCCCAGGTCCACCCAGCGCTATGAGCCGGCACCTTCTGACTACGAACAGGACCTGACCGCCGACATCGCGGAACTGGCGACCCGGTTCGGCAGGTACGGCTACCGCAGGATCACGGCGCTGCTCAGGGAGCGTGGATGGTCAGTGAACCACAAGCGGGTCGAGAGGATCTGGAGACGGGAGGGGCTGAAGGTGCCCCACAGACAACCGAAGAGAGGGAGGCTGTGGCTAAACGATGGGTCATGCGTACGTCTACGGCCACTCAGGCCCAACCACGTGTGGGCCTATGACTTCGTTGCCACAAGGACGCACGACGGCAGAGGAGTCAGGCTGCTGACCATCGTGGACGAGTACACCAGGGAGTGCCTGGCGATCAGAGCGGAGCGGAGAATCAGATCCTCGGATGTGATCGAGACGCTAACGGAGCTGATGACGGCGAGAGGAGTGCCAGAGCACATCCGCTCTGATAACGGCCCTGAGTTCACGGCAAGGGCGATCAGGGATTGGCTGGCCGATGTGGGAGCGAAGACCCTTTACATCGAGCCCGGGTCGCCGTGGGAGAACGGCTACATAGAGAGTTTCAACGGCAAGCTGAGGGACGAATTGTTGGACGCGGAGGTCTTCTACACGATGACCGAGGTGCAGGTGTTAACGGCTCAATACAGGCAGATATACAACCAGATCAGGCCCCACAGCTCCCTCGGCTATCGGCCACCAGCACCGGAAACCATCCTGCCCACAGGATACTTTCCGGTGCTGGTGCCTCTAACTGCGATTATGTTCCCGGGCCATTTCAGGCCGAGTCTGACCCCCAATGGGGTTGGCTCAGATGCCTTCGACTTGATCTGTCGACCCGATCCCGGGATGGCCCATTCAGGGCTGAAGGCCTTGGCGAGCAGTGACTTAATAGGAGCCTGGTTTCACGCCCCATCGCAGTCTTGTCCGCTTGCCTGGCCGGCACGCCATCGCTCAGGAGGCAAGTATGAGAGGAGTCGTCGGCCAACAAGGTAGTCATGCTGTCGATGTGATGATCGGAGTCGATACTCACCAGGACGAGGATGTGGCGGTGGCTATTGATCGGCAAGGTGTCCGCCTCGGAGAGCATCACGCACAAGCGACTATGTGTGGGTATGGGGAGATCGAACGATGGTCACGAAGCCTGGGAGAGGTTGGTGCGTTCGGGATTGAGGGCACCGGTTCCTACGGTGCTGGACTTGCTCGTTTCCTGACCGGCCAAGGCTATACGGTCGTAGAAGTTAACCGGCCTGACCGGTCAGTCCGTTACCGCAAGGGGAAGAGCGACCCTACCGATGCGGAGATGGCGGCGCGTGCGGTGCTGTCCGGAGTAGCCGACGCTACTCCCAAGTCAGGCGAGGGCGAAGTCGAGATGATCCGCATGCTCAACAGTGCCAAGGACTCGGCTGTCAAGGCTCGCACCCAGGCCGTCAACCAGATCAAGTCCCTGGTTGTCACGGCACCGACCGAGCTCCGGGAAACGCTCGATGGACTCACCGTAGGTGCCCTAGCAGCCCGGTGTGCCAGCTTCCGTCATGGTCCTCTGGACGGTCCTACACCAGCGGCCAAATACACGCTTCGATCACTTGCCCGCCGGTACCGTCAGCTCAGCAAGGAGCATCAGGTCACCAGGGTGTTCACACACCCGCTCAGCGAGCTGGTTTTCCCCGGGACCTTGCGGACGACTGGCTCAGCCTGCATGCAAGTGATCCCCAGTTCGTTCCGGAGACGACTCTACGCTTCCAGCTTGCAGCGGCGCTGATCGCCAGCGTCTACCTTGGCGACGCACTCAGCTTTGCGCTCTATGCAATGGCGTCACAACCTGCCCTCTACAGCAGGATCCGAGATGAAGCCGATGTCCTCTTTGGAAACGGCGATCCTAAGGGCGAGGACTTTACCCAGTCAGCGATAGACGTCACTCACCGCTTCCTCATGGAGTGCCTGCGCATGTACCCCATCGTCCCGATGTCTATTCGGAACGTGATGAATACGTGCGTGGTTGAGGACTATGAACTCCCAATTGGGTCACGGATATTTATCGCGACAACGGCCACGCACTTCATGGGAGACGTTTTCCCCGACCCCTTCACCTTCAGCATTGACCGCTATCTGCCCCCGCGCAATGAGCACCTGAGTCCCGGTTACGCCCCGTACGGGCTAGGTACGCATACCTGTCTCGGCTCCCGTTGGATGGAACTGCAACTGGCTGTCAACGTGCTGATGGTTGCGCATTACTTCAACATCGAAGTGTCCCCCTCCAACTACAAGCTCCGGTTCAACCCTGTTCCGTCGATGAAACCAAGCAAGAAGCTGAAGTTCCGCATAGCAGAGCAGCGGCACGAGATAAACATCTAATAGCCCAGTGGTTCGGGCAGGAGAGGGGAAGGAGAGGGTCTAAGGTGTCTTCAGAGCCAGGAAACAGTACAGGGGTGTAAAGATGCCGGCCTTGCCGGCTGCGACATATGCATTGGCGGTACGATCCAGCATGCCGACGACCTCTGCGGATCCCTTTGGGAACATCCCCACCGTCTCGGCCAGCCTAGAGGCCGCGATGATCGCTTTGCGGCCCAGTGGAATCCTGCGCGGGTCGCCCAGCTTATTGGCCCTGGCCTCCATGGGCTGATACCAAGGCGTGATCGGACCATTCTCGTCGATGGCCCGATCCTTTGCCTCGATGACAGAGAATCCCGCCGCTTTGAGGGCCCGATTGACCTCGCCCATTGTAGCGATATCCTTAAGCGCGATGCCGTGCATCAGATCTTTCTTAATGGTCCGATGCCGATCGTCGTAAGGATCGAATTTGTCTGTCATACACATTTCCTGCCCCCAGAGCAAGGCTCCGGGTTTCAGCACTCGGTAGATCTCGGCGAACGCTCCCGCCTTGTCCGGGGCATGGCACGTCGACTCGATCGCGTATCCTCGGTCGAACGTGTCGGCCGCAATGCTAGCCATGTCCATGAAACTGCACGCGAGGTAGTCCACCATGTGGTCTAGCCCAGCCTCAGCGTTCAACAACTTCGCCTTCTCCAACTGGAATTCATTGATATTGATCCCGACTACCTTGACTCCTGCCTCCCTGACAACACGACGCATCGGCCCGCCAATCCCGCAACCGACATCGATCACCGTCATGCCCTCGCGCAACTCCAGCTTGTCAATCATCAGTCTCTGGTGTCGGATCTTGGACTCCTCCAGGCTCTCGCCGGGCGACAGCGGCGCGAAGTGGAGGGATTCGCCCCAACCGAAGACCATGAATTCGCTGCAAAGATCATAATATTCCTTAACAACTTTGGCGTGGTCGTAGACCGTCGGGCCAGCATCCTCGACGTGCGCTCTGTCCATCCATCTATCAAAGTGCTTAACACGAAGGTGTACGTCCGACCCTCCATACGCTGCCTTCAGCCCGTTGCGTAGCTTGTGGACCTGCATGTGAACTGCTCTCCCCCAATTTTTGTCCGGCCACAATGCAAATAACAGGACAAGTCTTTCACTTGTGAGCCTGAGTCCGGTTACGTCTACCTGCTCTCCTGTGACCTGAGTTGTTCATACCAGCACTAGCATGTCAACCCGCCTCAAAGTGGATGGAACTTCAGTTGGCCGCCAACGTACTCATGATCGCTCACTACTTCACCCTCAAGGTCTCCCTACGGCCAAATGGCCCAAGGTCAGTACATTTCCGTCACTGTTCCTGGGCAAGATGGTGAATTTTACAGTCGCCGAGCAGAGGCGTGACATACGCGCTTGACCGCCCGTCGGACGCACGTGTCTCTCCGCAACCAACCGGGTGGCGAAAGGTCCGTAACCCGAGGCCACCACGAGCCAAACGCATCTGGCGTTTGCTCAAGTGACCAAGCTGGCCACGCCACCAGGGTCGCCAACCTGTCAGTCTAAGGTGAGCTTGGCTGATCCTGACCGTGGCGCCGGTGCACGCCCTCAATGGCCTCGTCGAGGTCGCTCCACATGCGCTCGACCATGGAACGCAGTCTCATGTTCTGGTACGCGCCCCAGACGACCATCACGGGCAGCACCACTAGGATGGAGACTATGAGGGAATAGGCGATGGTGATGGTCGCCGTGATGCCGAACTGCTGGGACGCAAGCAGGGGCGAGGCTATCAGCACGCCGAATCCGAACGCCGTCGTCAGCGCCGAGCCTGTCGTAGCCAGGGTCCGGACCGCCGCTTGCTCCGGATTGCGCAGACGGGAGAACTCCTCCCGGTAGCGATGAATCACGTGGATGGTGTAGTCCACGCCGATTCCGATCGACAGCGCCGTAAAGATAGAGGTGACCAGGGTGTACCGGATATTCAGCAGCGCCATCGTACCCAGCACGCCGATCAGGACGAGCACGATCGGCCCCACCGCAATGAGCCCCAGCATGGGCTGGCGCAGAGTCACCCAGAAAAAGATGGTGAGGATGCCCAGTGCCACCGCAATGGTGACACTGATCGACTCCGTCTGCCGGTCGGTGATCTGATCCGTGACCGCGATGGAGTTGATGCTGCCCGAGGTCGCCGTGATGGCGCTGTCGTCGCCGGACCACAGCGATTCTAGTTTCTCCTGGATCATCCCTGTTCCCGTGGGATCGCCCAGATAGGTCGGGAACTGCAGCAGCAGCGTATCGATGCCTTCCGGATCGTTCACAAGAAAGCGCGCCAGCTAGGGTTCCCTATCGAGGAGCTTGCCGACAACCTCCTGCATCAGCTCTCGATCGAGGTCCACGCCAACGGAAGCTTCCCGGAAGAGAGCCGCAAGCTCGGGGTCATAGTTGTCTCCGGGTTCCCCCGTGTCTTCGACCCAGTCGCTCAATGCCGAGTAGTAGGAGGTCTGGATCGGTCCTGCCGCCTGTGGCGGACGACGCGACTCGTCCTCAAAGGCGGCAGTGAGATCCTGAAGATTCAAGAACATGCGGGTCTCAGTTACCTCGGCCTTTACGAGAACGCTGGTGAGTTCCGTCGAGCCGCCTACGGCTGCGTCGAGAGTCTCCATGTCCTCCAGCACGCTTCCACCTCGGGGCAGGATGTCGCGGATGCTGAATTCGGATTTCAGTCCCGTTGCAGCGAACCCGAGCCCTATGGTCACCCCGATGACGGCGACGAGATAGGGCACGGGCCAGCGTGTAACCGAACGCCCCAGCCGCTCCGCCAACAGCGGGATGCCGGGCAATGCATTGGAGATCGGGCGCGCGGGCGGCAAGGTGCCTCGTGCCTCGCGCCGCCGGTCTATGATGGTTCGTCCGGCCGGGATCAGGGTCAGCATCACTATCAGGCTCAGTCCCACACCCAGACCCGCCACGATGCCGAAGTCGCCAATCACCCCGATCGGGGAGAACAGGCTCGCAAGCAGGCTCACTATGGTCGTGACGGCGGCAAGAGTCAGCGGGATCGTGACATTGCGCAGCCCCGTGCGGACGGCCGTCAGCACAGGCTCGCCGGCGGTTCGCCGCTCGCGGTAGTGGGATACGGCCTGAATCGCATAGTCCACCGTGAGGCTGATAAGGATGACGGGAACCATGGCGGTGAGCGAGCTGGGAGGACCGATCGCGCCCAGCGCCTCCGGCCCGAGCCAGCCCTCCGCTCCGACAATCCAGATTATCGAGACTATGAGTCCGAGCAGCGTGAGAAGCGTATCTGAAAGGGCGCGCGTAAAGAGCATCAGCAGCGCCGCGATCAGGAGCAGAGCCAGCCCTATGAGCGGCGCCATCCCCGACTCAGCGGCCTCCTTGTACTCGTCCTCGATGATCAGAGGTGACAGGCTGCTCACCTGTAGGGGACCCTCATCCGCAGACGCGATGTCGCTGATCATTCGTTCAGCGTCCTCGATTCGCCTGTCACCCGTGTCGATCAGACTGATGGTGGCGATCGCGACCGGCGTACCGTCCTTGTCATTGCCGGTCAGCGCGGCGAATGCCTCCTGAAACTGCGGCGCGCCGAGGGCGGAGTCGATGTCCGCTTGTGTGACCGAATCGAAGCCGTCCACCCCGAGTAGAGACTTGATCAGCGACGTCGGAGCGACGACGGGATCCCCTGGCACCAGTAACTCACCAACGCTCTGGTCGCTCTCGATCTCATCGAGCAGGGCGTCTATCTGGGCGAGACCATCAGGCGTGAGCACCTCTCCACGGAACACGAGCGTTGCAACCCTGACATCGCCCGAGTCGGCAAAGGACGCCTCTATCTCCTCCGTTGCCGTAGCGATGGCGTGCCCGGGCGGAAGGAACGCCAGATCGGCCCCTTCCGTGGGCGGGGCGCGCATCGTCACGCCCGCGGCCAGCACAACGGTTACGACGAGAAGGACAAGGAGCGTGAGGTACGGGCGGACCGTGATCAGCCAGCTAAGCCTGTCGAGTACCTGACTCATGGCGCATTTTTCTATATAAGTAAGCTCCGGTAGCCAGCACTCTAGTCACGCGGGCGTACGCGATGGGCTTAGCGGCCGCTAAGCTTCTGCTCCAGCGATTGTGATCTGCCCTCCAGTTCTTCTTCGAGGCTCAGTTGGTGACAATGGCTCCTACCTTCTCCCCGGGCGGCCCGCGAGGACTTTCGATACGACGACGAGGATTCGCTGCGCCGAGTCCGGTTCACGTACTCCGCATTGCCACCAATGCGCTGGCGTTGTCCGGACCGGCCCAAGGGCCATGCCCCGCACGGTCGCAGACGACCCTGTTGTCACGAGTGAGCCTCGCCAGGCCGCTAACAGCCCTGCAGAGAGGTCCTGGCGGGTGCATTGTCCCTGACTCTTACAGCCTGCAACCGCCAATCCGGGGCCAGAGTATTGGAGTTCCTCAGGGCACCCGCTGAATGATCCGCACTCGTATCCACGGCGACCTTCTGCGGCCGATGCTGATGGGGAAGACCAATGGTTCAGCCAACCCGCAAAGCCTTATGGCCAGATCAGGACATCTACCCTAGGTCCGAGTGGACAGGGAACCATCCTCCCTGCTGACGTGGAGGCGACATATAGCCTCGTTCGCCCTGGGCGAGACTCTGATAAATCTCACCTGGCTGGCGACGCCGGCGGCAGGGTGACGATGGTCAGCCAGAAATCCTCGATGGAATTAACCACCTTGACGAACTGGTCTAGGTCCAGCGGCTTTGTGATGTAGCAGTTGGCGTGCAGGTCGTAGGTGCTAAACACATCCTCCTCGGCCTGCGAACTAGTGAGGACCACCACGGGTATGCGCTTCAGCCCTTCGTCGCTCTTCATCTGGGCCAGGACTTCCCTACCATGCTTTTTCGGCAGGTTGAGATCCAGCAGAACGAGGTCGGGCAGTCTTTCGGCATCGGTCAATATCTCCATCGCCCGCTCTCCGTCGGCCGCCACCACCATGTCGTTGCGGACCTTGGCATCGCGCAACGCCTCTTTGGCAAGCCGGACGTCGCCCGGATTGTCCTCTACCATCAGTATGTGGATGGGTCTGCCGAACCGGAAATCACTCAAGCTGTCGTCCCCCATAATCGCCGCCCGAGGCTGGCATCGTGAACCAGAACGTGGAGCCCAGGCCGGGCTGCGAATCGGCCCAAATCCTTCCCCCGTGCCTCTCCACAATCTTCTTCACTATCGCAAGACCTATCCCGGTCCCCGGGTATTCGCTCCTCGTCTGAAGCCGTTGGAACACTCCGAATATCCTGTCGGCAAACTTCTGCTCAAAGCCGATTCCATTGTCTCTAACCCCGAACAGCCAGTGTCCTTCCTGGGCCACCGCCGACACCGTTACCTTCGGGCGATCCTCGCCGCGGTACTTGATGGCATTCCCGATCAGGTTCTGGAAGACCAGTTCAAGCTGCCCCGGATCGGCATTTACTTCGGGCATCTCATCGAAGATCACGCGGGCGTCCGTCTCATCGATCAGAACCTGCAGGTTCTCGAGCGCTCTCGTCAACGCGGCTCGACTCTCGGTGGGAACAAGCTCGCCGCCCCGGGTGCCGACGCGGGAAAACGCCAGTAGGTCTTGGATGAGCTGCCTCATCCTCTCGGCTCCATCGACGGCAAAATGTATGAAATCGTCAGCATCCGCGTCCAAGCGGCCTCGGTACCTACGCTCAAGCAACGTTACGTAGCTGGAGACCATCCTCAGGGGCTCTTGCAGGTCGTGTGAAGCTACGTAGGCGAACTGCTCGAGGTCAGCATTAGAGCGCTTGAGTTCATCATGGGTCCTCTGCAGCTCGGTCACCAATAGGCTGGTAGCCACCGCCCCGGCAACCTGGTCCCCGACGAGGCAGAGAAACTGCAGATCCTCCTCCGAGTACGCGCTTTCAACCTTGGACGCGACGGTCAGGAACGCTACCGTCTCGTGCATGGATAGCAGTGGAACGGTGATAACGGACCGGAATCCGGCTTCCATGCTCTCCAACTCCCCGGACAGGACGTCGGATTGCACGATCTCCTCGGTCAGGTCCCAGATGCCAGGCCCGCGGAGCAGGGCCTGCTCCTCGGTGGTGCCCCTCATGGGCATGTCCTGCCATGATCCCCAACTCCCTGGAATGTCCTCTCCGCTCAGGTATGCAACACGGATGGAGTCCTTGGATTCCCCGAGGACGGTGACGTTGATTCTGTCTATCGCAACCCTCTCAGCCACCGCGGCCGCGAAATGCCTGTAAACATCGTCCATGTCGGATGTAGAGGTCACGATTCTGCCGATTCGGGCCAGAAGGTCCCTTTCCCTCACCATCTCGCCGAGCCGGGAGACCATCGCCGAGTTGTAGAGCGCGCCCGAAATCTGGTTGCCCACCTCCGTGGCCGATTGAAGATGATCCTCGGTGTAGGCGTTTGGAGATCTCGACCGTAACGTGAGCACTCCTATGACCTCTCCCCTATATAGCAGAGGAACCGAGATTTTTGATCTGAACCCGGCCTGGTGGTGCAGAGCCTCTACGCTGTACTCACCTGCCAGCCTTTCGTATTCATCTCCGCATGCGACTAGCCCGCTTAGCGACCTTGCTACGAGGAGCGCGGTCGTATCGTCCAGACGTTTGGTGGCGGCCCCATCCAGCGCCTGAGGCCCCGCGCCGGCTACGTGGGAGTTGATCACTTCGTTGGTTTCGAGGTCCAGAGTGGAAATGCTTATCCTGTCGAACGGGATAAGCCGGGCCACCGTGGAGTCAAACTGCTGGTAGACATCGCCGATGTCAGGTGTCGACGTAACTATCTGGCCGATCTTGGCCAGGTCCGCATATGCTACCCCTGAACTCAACTGACCGGGGCTCGGGCGGTCAGAAACCGGACTCTCGTTCGGCCCTGGAGTGTGGACCATGCCTATCCGAAAGGCCACCACCAGCGCCCCATAGGAGCGGCGGGCGATTCGGCAACTGAAACCTCAGGGGACTGCTCGGCTTCCCTCTGCGAATACGACCGCAAGGTCGTCATTGTCACGTCAAAGCGGGCGACGTTGACTGGCTTCCTCATGAAACGAGAAGGCGAAATCCCATACGACTGGAGCATGCTGCCCTCGGCGGAAGTCCCGGTCAGCACGACGACAGGTATGTAACGCAGTCCCTCGTCCTTGTTGATCTCGGCTAGGACTTCCAGGCCAGATCGCTTGGGCAACTGCAGGTCGAGGAGAATCAACTCGGGAGAGAGCGTGTCGGCGAATTCGCCCTCCTTGCGGAGGCGTGACAGGGCAATTTCACCGTCCTCAGCGACGCTGACGCTCACCTCATACTTGGAATCCTTCAGTGCCTCCTGGGTAAGTCGAGCGTCACCAGGGTTGTCCTCGACAAGAAGCACCTCGACAGTTCCCTCTTGTTCCTCCATTGCAATCCAACTCCTTCCGGGGGGTCCGTTTGGGATCAACCGTGTTCCCCACCGAACAATCTAATGGCAAGTATTTTTTGTTGTCAACTTAGTAAGAGGAGTCACAATGGACTGATTCTTCAGCCGGCCGCGTTTTCCCCTCAAAATAGCTTATAGACTAGTCGGCTTCAGTACGGAAAGCAGGCGCACCAATGCTCGCTGCGTTGACTGACCTATGTAACTTTGTTACATTGCCTCATCCCATCATACGTAGAGGTTGAGATGCCGGTTATACGTATAAGCGAAGATACTTGGCAGCGACTGAAACGTTGGGCATCACCTCTTGAGGACACCCCGGATTCGACCATTGGTAAGCTGCTCGACCAGGTCGACAGGGACCTAGATCCGCCCGGCAAAAGGACCCCCAAGCAGGCTGGGGCCACTCGTCTACCCAGAGGAAAAAAGACCGCTGAGCGAGAGTTCGAGAGACCGCTGCTTGAAGCGTTATTTGAGCTCGGCGGCACGGGCGTAATGTACGAGGTCCTGCCCGTCGTTGAAGAGAAGATGCGTCCGATCCTAAAGGACGTGGACTATGAGCACTTGCCTTCGACGGGTGTCGCCCGATGGCGCAGCACCGCCCAGTGGACTAGGCACCGGCTGACCGAGCGTGGGCTCATAAAGAGGGGGCCGACGAGAGGAATCTGGGAGCTGACCGAATACGGGGCAAAGACCGTCGGCCAGTGGATTGAGGAAACGACTCTCTAGGAAAGGAGGTCCGTAATGATCAATGTGGACGCATTTTCGCACCTTCGACCTGATCAGGTGGACCGCATCATCGCCCTGGGCGAGCGCCGGATGGTGTCGGCGGGAACCCTCCTCGGGCACTCAGACGAGCCAGTTACCTCCTTTTTCATCATCGTCAGCGGGCAGGCCGAGCTGTCATACGGGTCGCAGTCGTGGGAGATGGCGGTCCGGCTGGCCGGCCCGGGTGAGACGTTTCCTTGGGCGGGTCTCGGAAGCACCGGCAACCTCGTTACGAATTGCAGGGCCAGGATTGACATGGAGGTCGTGGACATTCCCCTCGATGACCTAACAGCTCTATTTCAACGGGACCCTGAAATTGGGATGGGCTTCTATCACGGAGTCATGGAGCTGTTTGCCGGACAATACAGACGGACTCTGGCGATGCTGGCCGCAAACGTGGAGCGCGAGTTGACCGGGATGCGCTAGAGACCGGCGATGTCAAGTACCCCGAGCGGCCACACCTACTGACAGTCTCCGAGGCCGAGATCCACGCAACTCGAACGGAGATGCGGAGTGGCTATCCGCAACAGGGTCATCGACGCGGCCGTCACGGCGCGTGGACCCCACGCTGGTGTTGAGTCTGCACATGCATCGGTCATCAATTGCCCTGAAGGAGGACGGTGCATACCATGTCCAACGGAACGGGCGACAATCGCCGCATTTGGCCGGTGCCTTCCCAGTCCTCCCGGCATGGCCCTAGTCTTCGGCGAAGGTCGCAGGAGTTTGAGAGATGAATTCCGATGTCTTGACGGGTTCTGGCCTCCAGTCCGGCTTCGTGCTGGCCGTCCTCATCGCCGCAGTGCTTCTCGCCGGTCACCTAGGAGGCACCGCGGGCCTGGTAAAGAGGGTCGCTCAAGTTGCCCTTGGGCTAGTCTTGGCGATGGTTGTCCTAAGCGCGACCAATGCATTCCACGGACCGCCGGTTGTACCTGCTGCTGAACTGGAAGCCGCTCTTGGGTCCGACATGGAATTGCTCAAGGGGATCGATAAGTCGGCCGAGCGCAACTCGGAAGTTGGCACCATACATACCGGCCTCGGCATCATCTTCGTGCTGCTGGGCGTCGTGATGCTCGGCAGGCTGAATGTGATCACGCCTGCATTTCTCCTAGGCGGCGTCCTTCTCGTACTATTCGGCGCCCCCGCGGTGGGGGGCACTGACTCCCTCAACCCACTGCTTAGCCTCCTGAACTCGGTGGTACCGGGAGCTCTGGGCGATGCCGGCACGGGGCGTGAGATCGCCCAATTCGCAGTACTGGTGGTGGGCGCGTTGGCACTGGCGGGACTGATGCACTGGCGTTGGGAGGACCACTCCGGCAACGATGCCAAGTAGGAATCGGGGCTAGCGATCAGCAAGGCTCTGGTTCGTGGCCTCGGACAAACCCCGGCAGGTTGTCCCCTACCGATCCGGAACCCTGAGCACCTACCCTGCTGCATATGCCAACAGGCTATGCCGAGGCTGGCGAACGTCCCCATACCCGACCCAGACCTTCCTGACAAGGGTCACCCGGGAGCGTCTGGGGAGGACGGTAGTCCGGCGGCCTCGGCCAACTCTTTCACCACTGCGGCGAGCATCCACAGGGTCACCTCATCGCCGATATTGCCATCTGAGTCCACCGACTTGGCCACTTCGCAAACTGGATGCGGGCCACCTATCACAGTCGCCTCCGCGCTGCTGAGCACAGTGATCGCGGTTTCCTGAGCCCACTGGGCTCCGAACCGGGAGGGGCTTGCGCCAATCACCGCCACTGGCTTGCCCGAGAAGGCCGACTGACCATAGGGGCGAGACGCCCAGTCGATCAGGTTCTTGAGTACACCCGGGATGCTACTGTTGTATTCGGGGGACGCGATAAGTATGGCATCGGCCGACCGAATTCTCCTTCGCAGCTTCAGCACCGATAGAGGGGTCAGATCGCCTTCCAAGTCCTGGTTGAACAGCGGTATGGTTGGCCCATCCTCGTAGATGTCGACTTTCACTCGCTCAGGAGCCAGTCGCCTTGCAGCCTCAAGAAGCGCCCTATTGTACGAATCCCTCCTGAGGCTGCCGGATATGGCCAGTATTCTCATGCGTTCTTCATCCAAACCGGAACCCTCCGTCAAATCGTCTTCTCCCTTCAGCGAATCATGGTAGACACGAAGGATATGGCCTCAGCCACCCTGACGTGGAACCGTCCCCTAAAGGCAGGGCCGCAGAAATGTGCCCGACCGCTAACGTACCAGAGTGCGCTCCAAGAGCCCTGCCTATCAGGTGGCTTCACCAGAATGCACAGTGAAGTGAGGCCTTGCTAGCGGGCTTCGCCCGTGAGATCCGGGGTACACGGACTAACAATTGGACGGCGTGTCCGCGTGTAAGCGGAGCCCCATCGTAGCCAAACCGGCAATGCGAGAACCTTAATCAGGGTCTACGCAGAACACGGCCGTTCGGCAGCAGCACCCGTCCGTCCATCTTTAGATGGATGCAAATTTCACTGCGCGTTCTCTTGCAACGGGGAGCCCAAACCTCACATAGAGGCGCGGCGAGGGATAAGCTTCCGCCTGTAGCAGGCGGTCACCAATGAACTGCCGATCTAAGCTTGAGGTCTCGGTTGGCGTCTATGGTGCCGCCAAAGCCCGGGCGTTCGGTTATCATCCAAACGATGTCTCGCCCAACGGACCGGGCCATCCTTCACGATGACGCAAGACCGTTACACTCTTTCCCGCCAACTGTTCGAAGAGGCCCAAGACCTGATCGCTGGCGGCGTCTCCAGCCAGCTAAGGCGAAGCGAGCAGCCAGTGCCCCTTTTTTTCGCCAAGGCGAAACACGGTCGCATGTGGGACGTGGACGGTAATGAATACGTCGACTACGTGCAGGGCATGGGCCCCAACATATTTGGTCACTCCCCCGACTTCCTGAGAGAAGCGGTGGTGCACGCGATGAGGAATGGCCTGGTCTACACCGGACAATTCGGGCGTGAACTGGATGTGGCCCGCATGGTACGGCAAGCGGTCCCGCTCAAGGGCACCGTGCGTTTCGCCAGCTCCGGTACCGAGATCGATCAACTTGTCATCCGCCTGGCGCGCGGGTACACGGGTCGCCAAAAGTTCATCAAGTTCGAAGGGCATTACCACGGCTGGACGGATTCGGTGAACTACAGCGTTCATCCGCCTCTGGACCAAGCGGGCCCTGATGAGGCTCCCCTGCCCGTCGGCGAGTCCGCGGGCATGGATCCCGCCAGTGGTGAGAACATCGTCGTCTGTCGTTGGAACGACATCGACGCACTGTCCCGCGCCTTCGAACGGCACCGCGACCAGATCTCAGGCGTCATCATGGAGCCGATTCTCATCAACACCAACTTCATTGCGCCCAGGGAAGGATACCTAGAGGCGGTAAGGGACCTATGCGCAGCCCATGGGGCGCTGCTGATATTTGATGAGGTGATAACCGGCTTTCGAATCGCGCTGGGCGGAGCGCAGGAGCTGACGGGAGTAGTACCCGACCTTGCTACCTACGCAAAGTCCATGGCCGGAGGTTTCCCGTTAGCCATGCTGGTCGGTCGTCCCGAAGTGATGCAAGTTCTGGGGGACGGTACGGTCCAGCACGGCGGGAGTTTCAACTCGAACGTCGTATCAATCGAGGCCGCCCATGCCTCGCTCTGCCACATTATGGAGGACAGCGTCCGGTTCTATGAGAGCCTTAACCGGCGTGGCATACGGCTTATCGACGGTCTGAGGGACGCCGCCAAAGAGACCGAGGCCGATCTGAGAGTGCATGGACTCGGCTCAGTCTTCTCTACATCGTTCACGACCCGTACGGAGATCGACGACTACCGCGAGCACGCGCTCTACTGCGATGAGGGAAAGTACCAGAGATTCCGTGTTGCAATGCTAGATCGAGGAGTCCGCCTGTCCCCGAATGGCCGGTGGCACATGGCCTCCACTCACAACGACGACGATGTCGACAAGACCATCGCTTCCGCAAGAGACGTCCTTTACTCGATGTGACGGCGGCTGCCAAGTGGTAGAGCGGCTCGCAACCCTACAGCTATCTTGAGCCAATCGGCCCAGCTAGGCCGTCAGTCACCTGCCCTGACCCATTTGCGCACCGACGCCCGACCACATGCCCCAGACCATTCGCCCTGTTGAGACGCGCGGCATTGCGTGGTGCTAACGAGGTGAGTCCGGCCGCCCATTCCTAGGCGGCGGACACTTCCTTAAGACTCCCCGTGGCACACTCGTAAACGAAGCCGCGGATGTCGTCCTTGTTTGGAATGAACGGACTTGCCTGTATTCGAGCTATCGAGTGGCGAATGTCTTCATCCAAATCGCTGAACGCCTCCAAAGCGAAGGGCGGCCGAAGGCCCGTATCAGCCTGGATCGAGTCCTTAACGTCATCGTCCCGAAAGGTCAACATCCCGCAATCCGTGTGGTGGATAAGCATGATGGACTGGGTGCCCAGCAGGCGCTGGGAGATCGTCAACGATCGGATCGCGTCGTCGGTGACTACTCCTCCCGCGTTTCTGATGACGTGCGCGTCGCCCTCCTCGAGGCCAAGCAGCGCGTGGGTATCGAGGCGTGCATCCATGCACGCCACAACGGCCAGTTTTCGGCCTGGAGGCAGGGGTAGATCTCCCTTGCTGAATGTCTCCGCATAACGGGCGTTGTTGCCGACCAGTTCATCAATGACGGACATAAAGACACTCCTTGGTGACGCTGCGCGCGTACTGTCCAGATTGCCCGAGCCACAGGACGCGGACCGGGGTGAGCGCCAAATTGTGCCACTGCCGGTCAGCCGCAGACAAGGCTTGGACCTGAGGAATGACCGCTCTCGGCCTGCTTTGTGGAGCGAACGGCCACCGAATGACAAGTGACTTTACCGGCACTCTCTTGCGAGGGAAACGGTCAGCTTCCAGCGGTTCGATAATGGTCTTCGGCGGCTCCCAGTCTGTGACGGGAGGGAACCCAGAACGAACATACGAGGGCAAATCTACCTCCAATGCCGGACGGGCGACGATCTGTCGGGGACCAGCGGCAGGATCAGGTCAGACTCACCCCAAGTCGGCCAGGCCCTCGCGAGGAGGACCGCCTCCGGCCACGCGATGGCCCTGCTTCAACGGCCCGATATCCTGCAGCGGTTTCTGGCGACCAGTCTGTAGAGCGGGACACCGATGAGATGGAGCCCAGGTAGCCACATCAGCAGGCCCAGGAGAATGAGAACTGGCAGCGCCACCAACAGTGTTCGAACAGCGAAGAATCCCTCATGGATGTCTCCGCGGGCATCCTCGAGATATGCCGATCTCTCCAGGTCGTCGCACGTCAAGCCCTGCGGTAGGCACGCCATATTCTGCCAAGGCTTCCAGGAAATTCGATCCCGCCAGTCGAGCCGACTCAGGCATCTAACGCATGCGGTGCAGAACCCGCAATCGCCGTCATAGTAGAAGATCAAGGCAGATCCAGCCGGCGGCAGGCGACCAGACATCGAATGGGCCGCGCCTTCTACCGTCTCAGCCGGTGATATCTGAATCGGCCACAGTCGTTGCCCTGCAGACCATTCGGGAAGGGCGCAGCGACCCTCGCTTTCAGACGGTCTTCCATGACCAGAGGGGGTTCGGTCTGCTGCACCCTTGTCGACATGGCGGACTGATTGTTATGAACAAGAGTCAAGATACAAGGGGGGAGTAGCGGTCCGTGATAAGAAGTGCGGTGTATGCGGTCACGCGCCAGGACCAACGCTGTACTCCGACCACAAAGCCAAAAAGGACGCGAGGGTGTTTCCCCGCGAAGGATGATCGCAAACCACGCGATCACGGTGACCGCGAGACTGAGCACGCTCAGGACGGACAGGATCACGTGGTGCGGCAAGGGCAGCAGCCACTTAAGCAGCGGGAGAAACCGGTTCAGCTCCGGCGAGTCTGGATACTCGAAGTCGAGCGAAACGCTTTGGGCTTCATCGGTCAACGGATACTGGTCTGTCATCAGCGCCGGGTAGACGCCGACTCGGGCCGAGAATCTCGCCCGCTCAAGGTTGAAGTCGAACCACCAGCGCGGGTACCTTTTCTGAAAAGGAGCATCACCACTAGTGGCAGCGTGGTCGTCCCTGCCAGCAGCCCATCAACGATCCAGTTGCGTATTAGCAGAAAGAGTCGAAAAAAAGTGCTCACCTGGCCGACTCCCTGTTCCGGGAATTCGACATCGTAGGTAAGTGGATAAGCATCAATCGGTTCTGATGCCATATTCGCCTCCATGGGCCCGGAACCTGGTCGGCACGCCCGAGTCGCCTTACCTCTTCCCTCTCCTTCTCCACGCCGAGGATACCACGGGAAAGGGTCGCCCCATGCAGCCGGGCCCCGTCAGGCATGACGCAGTCCCAGGAGGGTCACCGGATACTAGAAACGCTCTCCCAACACGCGTCGTGAAGCGGCGCGAGTGATTCGGTCGTCTTGGAAGACTCTGTATCCGCCGATCCGTGGCTCCCGGCGCCCATTCTCTTTGGGATCCGAAGGTCTTTTTCTTCCAGAGGGCCTGTCCCCGGGCAACGCGGCCCCCTCTACCGGGCGACGCGCGCACCTTCAAGGCGATGCCCGTGACTTTCCTTAAGCCAATCCGGATCGCCGATGGCTTGTTCCAGGTACGGGCAATCGGAGCCCGGGTAACCGTCCTGGCGGGAGGCGATGCGATCCTGCTTGTGGACGCAGGCTCGCTCGGGAGTACGGGCCTCATAGTACGGGGGCTAAGGGCTCTGGGCCTTTCTGCCAGCCACATAGAACGCGTGGTCGTTACCCATGCCCACCCTGACCACTGTGGCGGGCTTAGCGGGTTGGTCAAAGGAAGGTCGATTGCTGTCGCAGCACATACTCTGGATGCCGACGTCATAGAGGGAACGACGCCTGCCCCGAGTCCAGTGCAAAACATGATCCTCGGCAGGCTGGCCCGCCCGATGTCTAAGGCACTCATGGGCAGGCCCGTGCCCGTCCTTAACAGACTCGAGGACGGCGACTCCATTGATTTCGGGACAGAGGTCCGAGTGGTCCACCTTCCCGGGCATACTGACGGGAGCATCGCACTTCATGTGCCGGCAAAACGTGCGGTAATCGTGGGGGATGCCCTGCAGTATAGGTTCGCACGCAAGCTAGGACCCCCGGCGAGGTGGGTGACCAGGCGACCTGAAGTGGCAATACGTTCGCTCGAAAAGCTCCTGAAACTGGATTTCGATGTCATATGCTTCAGTCACTTCCCACCTCTTCGTGGCAATCCCCACGAGGCCATCCGGAGGCTGATCGATCAACACACTAACCGACCACCGCCCACTTGACCGCGACCGCAGTCGCCGTCGCCATGACACATGGCACGCGGGCCCGCCCAGGATCTCGTATTGTGTGACGGTTAACAGCGACGTAGGAGTGGACCATGCCGCCTAGCGGAACATCTGATCGCCCGACGGGCGAAACCGTCATCGACTTTATTCGCACGGCAACTGACAGATACGGTCCGCGCGATGCCCTCCTCATGAAGCCTGCATTCAGGTACATGCGCTGGACCTACTCACAGGTCTGGACACTATCTGGCCAGGTCGCCACCCTCCTCCAGCAAAGGGGCCTGACCAAGGGGGACCGGGTCATTCTCTGGGGCCCAAACTCTCCGCACTGGGTAATCATCTTCTTCGGCTGCCTGAGGGCCGGCGTTGCCGTCGTTCCACTCGATGTTCGCAGCGCGCCGGACTACGTATCCCGCGTGTTATTGAAGACCGAACCCAAACTGGCTTTCACTTCGCGCCTTACTCCGAGATGCGAGCTTGACCTGGTCATGCCGGAGGTCGCTTTCGAGGACCTCGAAGCGGCGATCTCCGGCCTGCACGCTCCCGAAGACGTGAACATAGGGCCATATGACCTTGCCGAGATCATGTTCACGTCCGGCACGACGGGTGACCCAAAGGGCGTTATGCTCACCCACCGAAACCTCAGGGCGAACATTGAGGGCATCTCCCGGTACGTGTCCTGCGAGCCCTCCAGCCGACTGCTTTCCATCCTGCCCCTGAGCCACATGTACGAGCAGATGGGAGGACTGTTTATGGCCATGTGCTCGGGGGCCAGCATCACCTACCCGACCAGCCGCCAGCCCACGGTTCTAGCGCGAACGATGCGCGAGCGAAGGATCACGATAATGCTCCTCGTTCCCCAAGGCTTGGAGCTTTTGATGAACGGCATAGAGCGCGAGATCGGGCGGCAGGGCAAACAGACCCTCTGGGCCCTGCTTCTGAAAATCGCCGAGTGGACGCCCTTCCGGCTGCGACGACACCTGTTCCGCCGGGTACATAGGCAGTTTGGAGGGGAACTTGACTTCATAGTCTCGGGCGGCGCGGCGCTCGACCCCGATATTGGACGGAAGTGGGAGCTTATCGGGGTAAGGATCCTACAGGGCTACGGAGCCACCGAGGCCTCTCCCGTGATCAGTAACCATGCCCTCAGAGAAAGGCGGCTTGACTCGGCCGGTCGCCCCCTGCCGAACGTGGAGGTCAAGATCAGCAGCGCGGGCGAGATCTGGGTCCGGGGAGAGAACGTTACTCCTGGCTATTGGCGTGCCCCCGAGCAGACCGCTGCGGCCTTCGAAGGCGACTGGTACAAGACGGGCGACCTAGGGTACCTCGATGATGAGGGGTTCCTGCATATCCAGGGACGAATGAAAGACATGATCGTTCTGCCAAGTGGTCAGAACGTGTTCCCCGAGGATGTGGAAGCGGTGCTGGTCAAGCACCCCCAGGTCAACGATGCTACCGTGATCGGAGTCGGCAGGGGCTCTTCCGTCGAGGTCCACGCGGCGCTGATCCTAGGTGACGCGGACGCAGCTGAACAGGTGGTCTCTTGGACCAACGGCCAGTTGGCCGAACACCAGAGGATTAGAGGCTGGACCATATGGCGGGGCGAGGACTTCCCTCGAACCCACACCCTGAAGGTGAAAAAGCAGTTAGTAACTGATGCCGTTCTCGAAGGTTCAGAGTCAGCGGCTCGGGGGCCCGCCGTTTCGGGCGGAGGGCGGGGAGGTGCCGCTCGGGGACTTGCTGAGATCCTGGGCGAGATCGCCAGAGTGGACCCTGGGCAGGTCCTTCAGGACCTGAGGCTCGGCGATGACCTCGACCTGGACTCCCTCGGCAGGGTGGAGCTGCTCTCGACGATTGAAGCGGAACTGGGCGTGTACATTGACGAGGGTCAGCTGGGTCCAGAGACGACCGTCGCGGGTTTAGCGACACTCGTCGAGGAGGGCTCTAAGAGCCCTCCAATGGTTGTCTTTCCGGCCTGGGGCATGCGGTGGTGGTGCCGCATGCTCCGCGGCATGCTCCAGAGAACCCTGGTATTCCCGCTCCTCAACCTCACCTACAGCCTCAGGGTCTCCGGCAGCGAGAATCTTGAGGGGCTAGTTGGTCCCGTGCTGCTGGCATCCAATCACCACTTGGGCCTAGATCATCTCCTTATCATCAAGGCCGTGCCACTGAAGTGGCGCCGGCGCATGGCGATTGCCGGCGCGGCCAGGCTGTGGAGAAACCCCGTGCGCTGGTTGATGAACCCCCTCTTGGGAAACGGCTTCCCCCTGGCAAGGGAAGGCGCCGTCCGCCCTAGCCTAGAGAACATGGGCAGGATAATGGATAAGGGATGGTCGGTCCTCATATTCCCGGAAGGAGAACTCACCTTCGGAGGGCCCATGAAGCCATTCATGACCGGCACCGGCCTGGTTGCGGTAGAGGGACGCATCCCGGTGGTTCCCCTGCGTCTGCACATCCGCAAGCTGGGTCTTCCCGGCCGGTTCCCTTTCGTTAAGAGGGGTAGCGTCGAGATCCGATTCGGGAAGCCTCTGCACTTTCGGCCCAGCACCGACTACCAGGACGCCACTTCGGCGGTGGAACAGGCTATAGGGTCACTCTAACGGCCGATCCCCGAACTGGAGATCGGCCTTGGCACCGGATCACCCGCCCGATGCCTAACCTGTCTACGCCAACCGTGGAACCGAACCGGAGGGCCACCCTAATACATGTATGGATGAACTGAGGCGGCGACCGAGAGCTCTATGTCCTCGATCGCCTGGGACATAGCCTGGCCTATGAGATCCAGCTTACGTACCTGCTCGATCCTGGCAGAGGCCCTAGCCAGCTCACCTTTTGACAACAGACGCCCAAAGATGCCGCACGCATCGGCGAGGCAGATTATCACCACGTCGCGGGGGTATGGAATCTCATCGCTGAAAAGGACTCCCATGACCCGGAGCTTCACATCCCTCTCTGCACTGGCGTCGACCGCCGGATAGCGCTTGGAACGAAACACCCACAGGAGGCGGTCATCCCTGCACTCCAGGATTCCCTGGGAAATCAGGCGAGACAGTGCCTCCTCGCGAATCGCATCGGCTCGACCCGCTGTTTGCTCCACCCAGAATCGGGCGTCGCGCTTTTCGCCTACGGATATTTCGGCCAATGTCTGGTCGAGGAGACTGTCGCCAATGGGCGTAGGATCGACCAGGATCAGACTCTCCAGATCGGTGTCAATCCGGTTCTCAAGCGCCAGGTCCATCAGAACGCCGCCGGCTAGAGCATGGTTGACGGACCAATCGGGCACGTTGGCAAACCTGCCTTTGTCGTCGAGCAAAAGCAGGAGGATCTCTTCGGCGAATCTCAGCATGGCGCTCACTCTACCCTTCGGTTACAAAAAACCCGAGGCGGGACCAACCGGCGCGTCCGCGAACGACACCGATACCAAGTCCATTTTAGCCCAGGTTGGCATGGCCCCCACCCCGGATTTGCCGGCGGTGCGCCGAGCAAGGGAAATACCGGGTCCACCGCCCCGCCCCGGATGGGGGACTGGCTCGTCCGCGGCCGAGCGGAACCCATAGTGGAACACCTCTTCAGGCGACTAGGTTCCGCAACTTTACGTCCCCGAGACACTGCCTTGCTGAGACCGTCTGATCGGAGAGAGTGCCTCGCGGCCAGATTCTCCCGCTGCCTCAATCAAAGCCGCACACTCACCTGAGAAGGCATTGATACGAAAAGTTGGCTCGTGCCACCTTGTTAATCGCGCGTTGTGGCGTATCATCTTTGTTTGTGGCTCGATTCCATTACCCTTGACCGGGATATCAGAACAGTCCCCGGTCCAAAATGGTGGATGAGGGTCGGCGGGTGGCGTTAACCTATGTGTTCCGTCACGGCCGCCTTTGAGTCGGGCCGAAAACAGTTTAGGTCCAGATACGAGAAGGAAAATGCACCCTGCTTGCGGCGGCCTCCAATAGCCGGGTAGACATCTGCTTAAGGCTTGGAGCATGAGTCGAACCAGTGTCAGATACCTGCTGCAACTCTCCTATGGGAGGTGGATGGTAAGGCCCCGCGAACTACTTGGAGCCGACCCCGGGAACGCCGCTGCGAGTCTTGGTAGGTCCGGGAGTGGAGCCCCTCCAAACGCGGAATCGATCAATTTACCAAACATAGGAAAAGCGACAATCAACGAGACATTGGATCTGGAGCATTCAGCACCTGGCAAGACTGGCTTCGGCACTCGAAGCCATCGCCAAGGAGCACACACCAGCCAAGTCTCTTCGGAGGAGATCGGGAAAGGAGATCGGACCAATGGGAATTAGCACCGAGAGGGAGGGCGCGACCCTGATTGCGAAGACCGATGGTCGCGTTGACGGCGCCAACGCCCGTGAGTTCCAGGACGCCTTGGAGGAGGCGATCGACCCGGCCGATCGCGCGGTGATCCTGAACCTTGAGAACCTGTCCTACATCAGCAGTGCTGGCCTGCGTGTGATCCTGCTGACCGCCAAGATTCTCCGAAAGCAGAATGGAAGTCTGTCAGTCTGCTCGCTTTCGGAGCCGATCAGGCAGGTCTTTGAGATCAGCGGCTTTGACAAGATTATCCCCATCCACGCCTCCCAAGCCGAGGCCGTTGCCGCCGTCAGCAGCTAGCGGACCGAGCGGTTCGTCTTTGGAATCGGCACCAAGCGACTTCGAAACGGAGACAAACACGGAATGAAGGCGCCCTACAAGATCCTCGTCGTCGACGACGAAGTTGACCTCGAGCCTCTGGTGCTGCAGCGCATGCGGCGCAAGATTCGATCGGGAACATACACATTTGTCTTCGCACACAACGGTGTAGAGGCACTGGAAAAGCTGCAGGAAGACCGCGAGATCGACATGGTGCTCTCCGACATCAACATGCCTCTCATGGACGGTCTCACCCTACTCGAACAGATCCCCAAGGTCGATCCCAACATTCGAGCAGTCATCGTGTCCGCATACGGCGACATGGAGAACATACGCACGGCGATGAACCGTGGAGCGTTCGATTTCGTCACCAAGCCACTGGACTTTGGAGACCTTCAGGTGACCATCGACCGCACGCTAAAGCACATGGCCGAGTGGCGCGAGGCCCTGCAATCAAGAGACAAGCTAGTCGCACTGGAGAACGAGCTCAATGTGGCCAGCAACATACAGCAGTCGATCCTACCGACCCAGTTCCCTGAGGGCACCGACTACCAGGTCTTTGGAAACATGGAGCCCGCCCGGAGCGTGGGGGGCGACTTTTACGACGTTTACCGACTGGAGAATGGCAAGATTGGCCTTGCGATTGCGGACGTCTCGGACAAGGGGGTGCCCGCCTCCCTGTTCATGATGTCCACCAGAACACTGCTCAAGGGGGCGTCCATAGGCAAGTTCCAACCCGGCGACGTCCTGCGCGAGGTCAACAACCTGCTCAACGAGGACAATGACGCCTCGATGTTCGTCACGGTGCTCTACGGAGTGTACGACCCCGAAACCGGACGGTTCAACTACGCCAACGGCGGACACAATTCGCCTCTTGTGGTCCATCCCGACGGAACCTCGGAGCTTTTGCCCCTCACTGATGGGGTGGCGCTCGGCCTGCTGCCCGATCTCGAGTACCTGGAGCACACCGTGACGATCTCGCCTGGCGACACGGTTGTTATGTACACGGACGGAGTCACCGAGGCAATGGACAGTCAGTACAACGAGTTCGGAAACGAAAGACTCCTTGAGATCTTCTCGGAGAGGCCGCCCGAGGGGTGCAAGGAGGCGAACGAGACGATTTTCCGGGCGGTTGGCGACTTTGCCGGAGAGACACCCCAATCCGACGACATCACTTGCCTCGCCCTGCGCCGGGGAGGCTCCGAGACGTGATGGCAGGGCTGCGCAAGAGCCTCTAAATTCCTACGCCGCGAGCTTGGTACGTGAGCGAGACACTGTCACTTAAGATCGATTGTAGGCCGGACGAACTGGACCGCATCTCCTCCGAGGTCAACGACCTAGGCGAGAGGGAGGGATGGCCCGAGGCGATGACCTATCGCGTCCATTTGGTGCTCGAGGAACTTGGCCTAAACATCATGAACTACGGGTACGAAGACGGCGACAGGGACGACCACCAGATCGAAATAACGCTGAGGTCGGTCCCGGACTCCCTGACCATAGACATAGTGGATGACGGCCGACCGTTCGACCCGCTAAGCGAAGCCCCCATTCCTGACACCGGCGCGACCATGGAAAACCGGCCCATCGGCGGCCTTGGCGTACACCTGGTTAAGACGTTGATGGATGAGATGCATTATCGGCGAGAGAAGGGCAAAAACCGCCTGACGCTGGTCACGCACAGGTCTGGATGAAGCTGGAGCCGCCTGCGCCGTTTGATCGGCCACCGCAGGCATGGCGGGGGTTGGCCGCAGCCCTCATTTTGTCCGCCGGTCTCTCAGTTGGAGTGGCATGTTCGCCACCGGATAATCCCCCGGACCCAACCGCGGATTCAACCGGAGAAGGAGAAGCAGGCGTTGATGGGTCCGCTTCCCACCCCGGGGTCTCAGACGAGCGCATCCTGTTTGGGCAGTCGGCCGCCTTCAGCGGCCCGGCGCAGCAATTGGGCCTGAACATGCGACTAGGTATCGAAGCGGCGTTCCACGAGGTGAACGAGCGGGGCGGCGCTCACGGTAGGCGCCTAGATCTGACATCCCGAGACGACGCATACGAGCCCGAGGCGGCCATAACTAACACGATCCACCTAATTGAGCAGGAGGATATCTTCGCCTTGATCGGGGCCGTGGGCACCCCGACTTCTCGCTCGGCAACTCCGGTCGCTGCGGCCGCGGGAGTCCCCTACATCGCACCTTTCACTGGCGCCGAGTTTCTCCGCGACCCCGAATGGGACAACATTCTCAATCTTCGTTCCTCGTACTATCAGGAGACCGAAGAGATGGTCGCCCGCCTCACCGAAGACCTGGGTATCGACCGCATCGCCATCATGTACCAGGACGACTCGTTTGGCCGTGCCGGATACCGGGGCGTGCGGTTGGCCCTTGAATACCGGGGTATGGAGCCGGTATCGATAGGCCTCTACCCACGCAACACCACGGCCGTCAAGACCGCGCTGCTGGACCTGCGCCGGGGAGAGCCCGAGGCGGTGATAATGATCGGGGCCTACCAGCCGGTGGCAGCCCTGATCTCCTGGGCGCGGCACACGGGTCTTGACCCGATATTCATGACCGTCTCGTTCGTGGGAAGCAACGCCCTGGCCCAGGAACTGGGGCCAGACGGAACCGGAGTGTATGTCACCCAAGTAGTCCCCTTCCCCACCGACAACTCCCTTCCCGTCACGGCCCAGTACCTCGAGGCGCTGGCGATCTACGCGCCTGATGCCGTCCCGGGCTTTGTGTCCTTCGAGGGATATCTGGCGGGCCGCCTTGCCATAGCCGGCCTTGAGGGCTGTGGCCGCGACGTGGACCGGAACTGTTTCCTCAATAGTCTCCGCACCGTTGATGTGGTGGACATAGCCGGGTTCGAGCTGCGATACGGCGAAGGCGACAACCAAGGCTCAGATAAAGTTTTTCTGACCAGGATAGGCTCGGACGGGAACTACTATCCCGTTGAAACGCTGCGCGACTCGGTTCCATGAACGCCCGTTTAAAGAGGGCACTCGAGGCCCGCTACCGAATCTCAACCCAGCTCTACGTGGGTATTGGCGGAGCCGTTCTACTTACCGTCGCGGCGAGCTTGGTTGGCTGGTTCTCCTTCAACTGCGTGGGCGAGGTCCAGAACCGGGTCAATGAGGGCAGCGTGCCCGAGTTGGTCGCGGCCTTCGGTGTCGCCCAGCACAGCGGCACGCTCGTGGTCGCCGCTCCCCGCCTGACCACCGCAGCAACGCCCGAGGAATTGAGCGTGGTGGCAGCGGGGATCAACGAGGCCCACGGGGCGCTTGAAGAGCAACTCGCGGTCCTTGGGCGGAACGGTGGGGGCGGAGAGCACTTCGGCCGAATCCAGGACGACGCCGCCTTGCTATTGTCAAACGTGAAGGCCATCGAGAGCGAGCGGTCCGAGATCTTCAAACTGAAGGAGCGCAGCGGCGCTCTGAGAACCGAACTCGGGGAGTTGCGGGAACGCCTCGACCACATTATGGCCCCTGCCGTCGACGACCAGCTCTTTTACACGATGACCGGCTACCGCCAGCTTGGAGAGTCCCCGGCCAGCAGGCGGGAACACTTCTCAGAGACCCAGCTGGGTCAGTATCGACACCTTGCGGACCTAGAGGCTGATGCCAGCATTGCAGTCCATCTGCTTGAAAGCGCCTTTAGTGTCTCGAAGGCTCCTTTGCTCGAGCCGTTGAAGGAACGTTTTGAATCCTCGGCTGGCCGTATTGAGCGTACTCTGGCCGCGCTGGAAAAATCCGACTTGCGAGACGAGGTAGCCCCTATTCTGGAAAGAATATTGGAGCTTGGGATCGGTGAGGAGGGCGGATTCTATCTGCTTGACCGAGAGCTCAACCTGATCGAGGGACAGGGCGAGCTGTTGGCACTAAATCGCGATATCGCCGTGGACCTTGTGGCCGAGGTGGACGGCCTGGTGAATACGGCAAACGCGAACGCACAAGAGGCCACTCGCGCCTCCACACAGGCGGTTTTCACGGGCCGTACGCTCCTTTTGGCGATAAGTGCGCTGAGCGTCGGCGGCGCCTTGATGATTGCATGGCTCTTCGTGGGCCGTGTGCTGCTAAGGCGTCTTCAGCTGCTCTCGGACTGGATGAGGCGGATGGCGGGTGGAGACCTTGAGGCAAAGGTGACGATCGGCGGTCGAGACGAGGTGGCGGACATGGCAGCGGCCCTGGAGGTCTTCCGACGGCACGCGCTGGAAGTCCAGCGCCTCAATCTGGTCGAAAAGCTGGCCGAGGAGCTTCAGGGAAAGAACGAAGAGCTAGAAAGCACGCTCAACGCTCTGAACCGCGCGCAGGACCAGATTGTGATGCGCGAGAAGCTCGCAGCGCTGGGCGAATTGACCGCAGGAGTGGCCCACGAGATCAGAAACCCGCTGAACTTCGTCAAGAACTTCTCCGAAGTCTCCGAAGAACTCATAGTCGAGTTGCGCGAGGTCCTTGAAGAGGGTGGCGAGAATATCAACGACGATCAACGGGAACTGATCCAGGAAATCTCCGCGGACCTGTCAAGCAACCTGGTGCGCATCAGATCCCACGGCGACCGCGCCAACCGCATCGTGCACGACATGCTAATGATGGGGCGAGGCTCGGCGGTTTGGCAGGCCACCGAGATAAACATGCTGCTCAACGAATACGCCCGGCTTGCCTATCACAGTGCCCGGGCAACCGATGTGGACTTTCAGCTCGACCTGCAGGAGGATCTTGACCCCGAGGCCGGCGAACTCGAGGTGATACCACAGGACCTGGGTCGGGTCTTTTTGAACATGGTGGGCAACGCCTGCTATGCGACCGACGAGAAGCGACGGACCTCCGTCGGGTCGGGCGCACACGGTAAGCGCTACATGCCGACCGTCCGGCTGTCAACCAAGCGGCACGAGGACAAGCTTGAGGTCAAGATCCGGGACAACGGAAGCGGCATGCCCCCTGACGTCGTAGAGAAGATTTTCAATCCATTTTTCACAACCAAGCCCACCGGCCAGGGCACAGGCCTTGGGCTTGCGATGTCCAGCGACATCGTTCGTGAGCATGGCGGAAGCATCCGGGTCGAAACCGAGCCAAGCGAATTCACGGAGATGATCATCGACCTTCCGCTGGTGCCGCCTGCCAGGGGGGTAGAGGGGGACGACGGTGACGGGACATCGACAGGAGAAGATACAACATGATCGTCCCGCGCCCGGTACGGGGAATCGAGCCCACTGTGCGACCCCTATGCAATGCGTCAGCCGCAAGCCTTGATGGAGGAAGCCACCGTGGAATTTGACGCCTACGAGCTGGATCCGTCAGTCTACGACGAGGTTTTCGGACCGGATGGCTCTCCACGCGATCACTGCGTACCTCTGCACGATACCCTCAGCCGGCTCTCAGGGGAGGAACTGGCGAGCATCCAGGAGCGAGTAACGCGCTCGTTCTCAAACGAGGGCATCACCTTTACGGTCTACGGGGACGAGGAGGCAGAGGAGCGGATCATACCCGTCGATTGTCTTCCACGCCTTTTGTCAGGGGCGGATTGGCGTCACCTTGAGACGGGTCTTGAGCAGCGACTGAAGGCGATCAACCTGTTCCTTAGCGACGTGTACGGGGAGGGTCGCATCATATCTGATGGTGTCATCCCCGCCGATGTGGTGCGCGGCTGTCCGCAGTACAGGGTCGAGATGCGAGGCTTTTCGCCTCCTTACGGCACCTGGGTAGCCATCTGCGGAACCGACCTTGTGCGGACCAACGACGGTTTCCGCGTGCTCGAAGACAATCTCAGAGTCCCGTCGGGCGTGTCCTACATGATCGCGAACCGCAAGGCGGTCAAGGCGAGCCTGAGACGCCTTTACCGGAGCTACCGCGTGCGAGAGATCGAGCAGTACGGGAGCCTGTTGAGACAGACCCTGTGCGATCTGGCGCCCAAGGGGCGGCTCAATCCTACGATCGCGCTGCTCACCCCAGGAGTGTACAACTCTGCCTTCTACGAGCACATTTTCCTGGCCAGCGAGATCGGGGCGGAGCTGGTGGAGGGTCGGGACCTTCTTGTGGACGATGGCTTCGTTTACATACGCACCACGGCGGGACTGCGGCGCATCGACGTGCTCTATCGCCGAGTCGACGATGACTTCCTCGATCCGCTGGTCTTTCGCCCGGACTCCCTGCTGGGTGTACCCGGACTTATGCACGCTTACAAGCTCGGCAACGTAACTCTGGTCAATGCTCCCGGCACGGGTGTCGCGGATGATAAGAGCGTTTATGCCTACGTACCCGACATGATCAGATATTACCTGGGAGAGGAGCCGGTGCTGTCCAACGTGGAGACCTACCTGTGCCGCAGGCCAGAGGATCTTGAGTACACCCTGGACAACCTGGATAAGCTCGTGGTCAAACGGGTTGGAGGTTCGGGTGGTTACGGCATGCTGGTAGGGCCCCACTCGACGCCCGAGGAACGCGACAGGTACGCGGAGGAGGTGCGGGCCGATCCGGCCGACTTCGTCTCCCAGCCGACCCTAGCTCTCTCGCGTTCGCCCTGCCTGGTTGAGGGCCGCTTCGAGCCGCGGCACGTGGACCTGCGGCCCTTCGTCCTGCACGGAAGCAAGACTCGCCTTGTGCCGGGGGCCTTCTGCAGGGTGGCGCTCCGGCGCGGGAGCCTGGTTGTCAACTCCAGCCAGGGTGGAGGAGGAAAGGACCTGTGGGTTTTGAGCGAGTGATCAGCACGCCGCCGACGGCGGGAAGGTCACATCATGCGTAAAGGAGAACGGATTTGAAGGCACTAACGAGTGTACTGTTAAATCGTAGGCCCGCCGCCATCCTCGCGGCGACGGGGATAGTTACGCTGGTATTCCTTTTCCTACGCCCGACCGTGGCGCATGCGGCGGGCGTCGACGACGAAACGCTGTTCGTCTTTAACACCTTCTCCTTCCTGGTCTGGGGCGTTCTGGTCATGTGGATGTGTGCAGGTTTCACCATGCTCGAATCGGGCTCGGTGCGAACCAAGAACGCCTCCATGATCTGCCTCAAGAATATCGGCCTCTACTCGATAGCCGGCCTCGCCTACTTCATCATCGGCTACAACCTGATGTACGGGGACATCGCCGGAGGCTTCATAGGCTGGAACGGTTTCCTGTACGGGCCGTCGGACGCCGAGATCGCCCTGTTGGATGGGCAGGAAGGCGCCGCAGCGGCTCTGCTCGAAGAAGCCAGCTATTCGACGATGTCGGACTGGTTCTTCCAGATGGTCTTTGTGGCGACCGCCGCCTCGATTGTCTCCGGCGCCCTTGCCGAGCGGGTCAAGATGTGGTCGTTCTTCGTGTTCACTCTCGCGCTCACGGCGATCGTATACCCGATCGTTGGCGCATGGACGTGGGGCGAAGGGTGGCTGTACGAGATGGGCTTTCAGGACTTCGCTGGCTCCACCATTGTGCACAGCACGGGAGGATGGGCCGCCCTCGCGGGAGTGATTGTGGTCGGCCCGAGGCTCGGAAAGTTTCGCCGGGACGGCTCGGTCAGGCCCACACCGCCCTCGAACATCCTCGCGGTGACGCTGGGCGTGTTCATCCTCTGGTTCGGCTGGTTCGGCTTTAACGGGGGATCTCAGCTGGCGCTGGGCAGCGCAGTGGATGCCGTGGCGATGAGTCACGTGCTGGTCAACACGACCCTCGCGGCCGCCGCGGGAGTGATGGCGGCTCTGATGGTCTCTCGTCCCATCCTCGGACGCATTGACCTGTTCGCCGGACTTAACGGAGCCATAGCAGGGCTCGTGTCGATAACTGCCGGCCCCGACATCGTCGACCATTACTGGGCTATGGTGATCGGCGCAATAGGCGGCACCCTGTGCGTCGCCGGGCTCAAGCTCATGGAGAAGGCAAAGCTCGACGACGTCGTTGGTGCGGTGCCCGCCCACCTGTTCGCAGGCATATGGGGAACGCTCGCGGTTTGCATAGCTGCCGGGGGCCGGTTCCACGTCCAGCTCGTCGGTATTCTGGCGGTCGGGGCATTCGTATTCGCGGTTTCCTTGCTGCTCTGGAAGGCGCTGGAGATGACGTTGAAGGTCCGCATACCGCGCAGCGCCGAGCAACTCGGACAGGACGCCGCGGAACTGGGGATGGAGTCGTATCCGGAATTCGTCCTTATGCCGGAAATGGATGATGACGAAGAAGAGGAGGAGAACTGAAGCCGATGCTTGCACGCAGCGCTCAGGGTCTCTACTGGATGAGCCGCTACCTGGAGCGGGCGGAACACCTGTGCCGCATGCTGCGGCTGCAGACGGAAATCCTGGTGGATCGGCCGCTAAGGGAGATCCACTTCGGATGGATACGTATCTACGGAAGCATCGGCCGCCAGCCCCCTTCGGGCGACATCGAGCTGCTTGGAGATGACGACTATTCGCTTGCGGATTCCTTCGCCCTTGCAGATTCGTATGCGCTCGCCGACGACCTCACCTTTGAGCGCTCAAACCCGGCCTCGGTCTGGAGCTGCTTCGCCCTCGGCCGCGAGAACGCGCGCCAGATGCGCCAATGCATCAGCGCCGAGATGTGGACCCGCCTGAACCTCTCCTACCTGCGCATCCAACGGCTGGACATGCAGCAGATATGGAAGGTCTCTCCCGAGAGCTTCTACGCGGAGACCGCAGCGCAGATCGACACTGTCGCCGGTGTAGCCGCCGCCACCATGTATCGCGACGAGGGCTGGCGCTTCATGCAGCTCGGGCGCGCCGTCGAGCGTGCCCAGTTGACCGCGACGCTCCTGCTCTCCCAAATCGCAATCGACAAGATGAGCGAGGAATCCTCGGAGGCAGATTGGACCAGCCTTCTGCGCCTTTACCATGCGTTCGAAGCCTACAGCCGACGCTATAGCGTCGAGGTCGAGCCAGGCCAGGTGCTCGACCTCATAGCCACCGATCCACTGCTTCCCGGCTCGCTTTGCAGGTCGCTTGACAACGTGGCCGGCGAACTTGCTGCGATAGGACGAGGCCCAGACAGGCACTCGAGCGCTGCCGCCAGCCGGCTGGCCGGCCGGCTGACTTCCCTGGCTCACTATGACTGGCCGGATCGCGACGACAGTTCCGACCTGCTAAGGCAGGTGAACATCTACTGCAGAGACCTACACGAGTTAGTTACGAACACCTATTTCGACTACCCGGTGGAAGACCTGCCGACCCGCTGAGTTTATCGCAGGTGCTTCGGGCGGAGGGAGGGTTGAGCTTCTCGCGGTCATGTTTCCGCTTGACTGAATGGTGTCCAAACAGCCACCGCGGATACGCTGCCTCTAGTGTGCAAGGATCAATGGCTTGCTGGGGAAAGGGGTAGTCCTTAGACCGCAGACCGCCCTTCCTAATCTGTGCGGCAGTCCGACAGCATATGTAGGCGCTCGCTTAATCACCCGGAGACCGGGACGGACCCCAACTGCGGCTACCTCATCTCTTCCGTCGATGGCGCGACGCTCCCCTATACCTCATCTAGCGCTGCTTGGTGTTTCGGAGCCCGCGGCGAGTTCGTTCGGGTGTCAAGACGGCTAGCCAGAGGGAATATTGCAAAGTCAGTTGCCGGCCATGGGAAAATCACGATGGCAACCAGCCAGAGTTAAGGAGCGGTAATCTCTTGAGCGTAACTTGCTTGACCCAGGACTCTTACCGCATTGAAGGTGCTGTGCGAGATCCCAATGGCAAGCATCGTGGATCAAAGCAAGTTCGAGTTGCGGGATGCCGGTGCCGGTATGAAGCGAGTTAGCTCTTGACTGAGTACCTCGCGCGGACATGTGGGCAAAGGCCGCTGGTGACGATCGGCGTTTGGATCGTCCTGGCAGCGGCGGGAATCGCGCTGATCCTGTATCTCTTGGACAGCGCCACCACCACCGAGTTGAAGTTGACGGGAGGTGCCGAGTCACAAAGGGCCGCGAACCTGGTCGAGGAGAGGCTGGACCGATCTGAGCCAGTGATCGAGATAATCGTCATAAGCTCCGATTCTCTGACGGTGGACGATCCCCGGTTCCGGGCCAAGGTCGAAGGCGTGTTTGACCGTGTCGTTGCTCTCGGGCAGGGAAGAGTTTCCCAAGCGTTTAACTACTACCGGCTGCCCGACCCGTCCTGGGTATCTGCAGACCGCAAGACCACCATGATGCCCGTGATCCTTTCCGGCAACATCAAGGAGGCCACCGAAAACGTAGAGGAGGTTGTCCACATAGTGGAGGAGGAGGATGCGTCTGACGACTTTAGCGTCCTGATTGGAGGGACAGCCAGCATTGCCTCCGAGGCCAACGAGATCGCTCAAAGCGATCTTGAACAGGGAGAACGATTCGGGGTCGTCGTGGCGCTGGCCATCCTTCTCGTCCTGTTTGGCACACTGATAGCCGCCCTGGTGCCGATACTCCTGGCCGTTCTTGCAATCATCGTGGCATTGGGTCTTGCGTCAGTGATAGGCCAGGCATTCGAGCTGGTGTTCTTCGTCCAGATGATGATCACCATGATCGGCCTAGCTGTCGGGATAGACTATGCGCTCTTCATAATCTCGCGCTTCAGGGAGGAGCTTGCCAACGGTCTGAGCAAGCTTGAGGCGGTGGAGAGGGCCGGAGCGGCGGCGGGGCGCACAGTGCTGTTCAGCGGCGTGACCGTGATTATTGCGCTGTGCGGGATGCTTTTAATACCGTCCTCGTTCTTCCAGTCGATCGGCATAGGGGCAATACTCGTGGTCGCGGTGACGCTTGCGGCGACGCTCACCCTAGTGCCGGCAGTGCTGGCCCTCATCGGCTCGGGTGTGAACCGCCTTCGGATTCCACTCATAGGGAGGACTGAGACGCAGGGATTTGAAGAGGGCCAGGAGGGGGTCTGGGAGTGGATCACGCGCGTGGTGACCAGGTTCCCCTTAATCAGCATAGTCGCCATAGGCGCCCCTATGGTCCTCGCCTCGTATTTCTACTTCGACATCCGGACGGGCCTGAACGGCGTGGACACCCTGCCGGAGTCCGCCAAGACTAGGGAAGCCTTCTTCGCTATTGAAGAAGAGTTCTCCTTCGGTCTCGTGAACCCTACCACCATAGTCATCGACGCGGACCTAGAGGATCCCCAGGTGCGGGAGGCGATACTAGCCCTGCAGACATCGCTCGATGCCGACGATTCGATTCGACGCATACCGGCCCTGCACGAAGAGCATGCCGGAAAACACTTGGCGATAGTTACAGTTGAGATTTCGGGAGAGCCCAGGAGCCCGGCGGCCGTGGATAGGATCGCCGCGCTCCGCGAGCAGCACATGCCCGCGGCATTCGACGGAGTTCCTGCCGAGGTATACGTTGGCGGTGTGAGCGCGGTGACGGCGGACCTGTTCGGCATCGTCGACAGGTACACGCCAATCGTATTTGCGTTCGTGCTCGGCTTTAGCTTTTTGATCCTGATGCTGGTCTTCAGATCGATCGTCATTCCGATCAAGGCCGTAATCATGAACCTACTTTCCGTCGGCGCCTCGTACGGTCTGCTGGTTCTGGTGTTCCAAAAGGGAGTGGCCACAGACCTACTTGGCTTTAGCCATTCGGAGGTCATAGACGCCTGGATACCTCTGTTTCTGTTCACGGTCCTATTCGGGCTATCGATGGACTACCACGTGTTCCTGCTGAGCCGCATCCGCGAACGCTACGACCAGACCGGGGACAACGCCGGTGCCGTGGCCTACGGGCTGCGGTCGACCGCCGGAATCATCACAGGGGCCGCCCTTATCATGGTCGCGGTGTTCGGGGGATTCGCGGCGGGCGACTATATACTGAACCAGCAGGTGGGATTCGGGCTTGCCGTCGCTATACTCCTCGACGCGACGCTGGTGCGCTCGGTCCTGGTTCCGGCCAGCATGGAGGTGCTGGGCAGGCGAAACTGGTACTTGCCTTCGGCGCTCAACTGGCTTCCCGACCTGCGGGTGGAGCCAGCCGAAGAAGACCCTCCGTAGATGAAGATCCCAACCGACTACGAGCCGGGCTACGAGAAGGCAAGCGCACTCGATCCAGAGGTCGCCTCAAACTACATGGCCCATACGGCCATCGGAGACCCTGAGGCCGACGCTCTGGTGCATGAGCTCTCCTCGCTCGACCCGGGGACAGTCCGGGCGTTTCATTCAGACCTCCATGGACGGCGACGAGGAAACGCTGGCCGATGCGCCGCCCCTGCTGCTGGATTTTCTTGAGCGTATCGAATCTCCGCCCCATTGGGTCGATTTCTCTTCCTTCATCCCGGGCATCAGGATGTTCCACAGGAACTCGAGGCTGGTCTTGGGCGCCTTCGTTGGGGGCGTCCTCGTCGCGGGCTTCGCGACCAGGGAATCAGGCGCCTAAAGCAGAAACACCCGTCACAGGATCGAGATATTCATGCCCGGACGGATGATGCGGTAGGCCGATGGGTGGAAGCTGTCGGTCCGTGTTCGGCTGATTCACGCTCAGGTCAGGCACCTTCTGAACGAGTCCGGTGAGTGGGGCCATGAGGCATGGGGTGTGCCGATATGCTCTGCCCACGTTGGCTTTGCCATCACCGCCTTTTCGGCCAGGTTACTGTTGCACCTCAAGAGGCTCGGAGCCGTTCGGCGAAAGAGAAAGAGCGAGCACCATGGCCATCTGGCGGTACTCGGGTTACCTGGTGGGGATCCCGGAGACGATTCTCTATGACCTTGAAGAGGATGCACTGAGGCTGTTCGAGACAGGCAAGATGTGCGAACCGATCGGTCAGCTAGAGTCCGTGGCCATGGCCAACTCGCTTATAAACTCCGCACCGCTGATCATCGGAATAACCGATCCAAACAAACGCCGCACCCTGTCAAAGTACGTGTTCTCTGTCTCTCGAGCACTCATTGGAAATCGGCTTGTCGACGAACTGAACTATCCCCCGAGTCTGACGCTGGGTGTACTTGCCTGGTTTCGCCTGCAAGAGCGTTTCCATCGCACGCTGGGCAGGCTACTGACCAAGCTCACCAGCAGCAACAGTTTCACCCAGTTCACTTCCCTCCTCGAGGCGTCGATGCTCGATGAGGCGGGCATCAGCTATCGGCTGCCCGGCCACGTGTACGCGGAAGAATTCTCCAGGTGGTAGAACGTCTGATCGGTCGCAGAATTCTCGCCGTTGCCTAAGGAGGCATCCAACACAACCGCGCGCAAGCAAGCGAATGGCACGCCGACCTGCTGTCCTTCTCCAGGCCCTCGACCGGCGGCATCCGGACTGATGCGCCTTTCAGGTTGACAGAGAAGACCCGGGGCTTGCGGGGCAATTCCCGGACGTACCGGGCCATCAAACGGCGTGTCGCCGGTGTCCTCCTATCCCGGCGTGGTACCGATGACTCGGGCGTGGCCGACGCCGGGCAAGCTAGATAAGTTCAGTCACCGCCCGTCCAGCAACCTAGTGGGTGAGGATCTGGTCGAGGAACAGCCTGGTGCGGGACTCTTTGGGGTTGTTGAAGAACTGTTCTGGCGTGGCGACCTCAACTATCTCCCCCTCGTCCATGAAGATAACTCTGTCCGCCACGTTCCTGGCAAAGCCCATCTCGTGCGTGACGCAAATCATCGTCATGCCGTCCGCGGCCAGTTCGCCCATGACCTTTAGGACCTCGTTGATCATCTCCGGATCGAGCGCCGAGGTCGGCTCGTCGAACATCATCACCTTGGGGTTCTTGGCCATAGAGCGCGCTATGGCGACGCGCTGCTGCTGGCCGCCCGAGAGCTGGCCGGGATACTTGTCGGCCTGCTCGGGTATCCCAACGCGGTGCAGTAAGCGCAGCGCAAGCTCTTCCGATTCCCTCTGCGGCATATGGCGCACCTTCTGCGGAGCGAGCGATATGTTGCGCAGGACGGTCAGGTGCGGAAACAGGTTGAACTGCTGAAAGACCATCCCGGTCTCCGCCCTTATCATGGCCAGGTTCCGCGCGTCGTCTGTGAGCTCAATACCGTCCACAACGATCCGTCCAGAATCGTGCCGCTCGAGCTGGTTTATCGTCCTGAGCAGCGTGGATTTGCCGGATCCCGAGGGCCCGATGATGACCACAACCTCACCCTCAGAAATCGAAACGTCGACCCCGTTTAGCGCGGTGAAATCGCCGAAACGCTTGACCACCTTCTCGAGGCGGACGATCTCTTTAACGTTCTGAACTTTCATGTGCCGATCCTTCCCGCTGCAGCGCCCGCTACCGCCTGCCTACGCCCAATCGGGCTTCCGCCGCGCCCCCGAGACGGGAGAGCACGTACGACACCAGCCAATATATGAGCGCCACGATGATGTATATCTCGAAGAAGGCGCCATCCGCTATGTCCGTCTGGCCTCCAAGTATCTTCTTGGCCTTTTCGAGCGTGTTGACCAGGGATATCGCAGCGAGCAACGCCGTGTCCTTCCACAGGGCTATAAACCGACCGATGATGGCCGGGATGACGGCCTTGATCGCCTGCGGAAGGATGATGTAGACATACTTTTGAGTCGCCGACAGTCCTATGGCCTCTGCCGCCTCATGCTGGCCCCGGGGTATGGACTGCAGGCCACCCCGCACCACCTCCGCGATGTATGCCCCGCCAAACAGGGCGAACACTATCATGACCCGGTAGGCCAGATCGATGCTGCTGAACACCTCCCCTACGGGCCCCAACTCGTCGTCCAGGAACGTGGCAAACAGCAGCCATACCAGAAGCGGGGCGGCGCGCACGACCTCTATGTAACCGACAGCGGAATAGCGTATGGCTCTGAACGGAGAGATCCTGCCCAGCGCGAGCCCGATGCCAATGAAGAAGGAGAAAAAGCCGCCTACCGTGAAGACCAGCAGATCGAGGAACGAGCTTTCCCAGTGGCCGCTTGAGACTCCGATCTGCAGAAGGAAGATGAGCGGGATAAGCAGCACCCAGGCGGCACCGATCGCCTGAAGCGTTATCGGACTGGTCTTCCACCGGGCCAAGAACCGCTTGGCTGCCCAGGCGACTCCCCCCAGAAACGCGAACAGCGCTGCCAGCAGTATCCACGAGGCGCCGAACGGCACGGCCAGCCCCAGCGAGAGGGAGTAGAGCCAGGACGGCGCCCAGCCACGGTCCGCTACCAGATCTCTCTCGATGCCGGTGATCACGGAGACATCACCGTCCGCAGACCGAATCTCCTCCGTGTAGTCTCGCTCGACAATGGAATGCTCTGCCCCCAGGCCGAGTGTGAGGATCAGGACGGCCACTACCCCTATGACCACCAGGTACGGCCTCAGCCTCCCCACCCAGATGCCGTAGGTCAGAGCGATCAGGGCCGCCGTGACGAAAACCGAGATCCAAATGCGGAAGGTGTCCGCTGCGGGGTAGGAGCCAATGAAGAACAGCTTGCGGTTGATCGCCACGAGGTCCCAGTTGGCCTGAAACAGGACGAACCTGACCAAAACGAACGCGATGGCGATACCGATCACGATGGCCAGCAGGCTGAGGACGGAATTCCGCCACGAGTTGAACAGGTTCTCCCGCGCCCAGTCCACGCGCCTGGATATGGTCATGCGATATGCGGCGGACGCCATCATCTGATCTGGACGTTACGGTTGATCGTGTTCATGATCAGCGAGATCACGAGGTTGGTCACGATGAACACGAAGAAGATGAACAGGTAAGTCTGCAGTAGGTTGCCGGAATTGTTGACGATCCTGTTGGAGATCAGCACTATCTCGCCGTAGGCGATGGCGTGGGCCAGCGTGGAGTCTTTGTTGGCATTCTGGTACTCGTTGTTCAGAGAGGGGATCATCGTTCGCAGGGCCTGCGGCAGGATGATCAGGGTGAACTGCTGGTAGGCGGTCAGACCCAGGGATGCGGCGGCCTCCGTCTGTCCTCGTGGAACAGACTGTACGGAACCGCGGACGATCTCAGCTATGAACGCGCTGAAATACAATGTGAGAGACACTAGGGCGCTCAGGTAGCCGAGACCGAGCAGGCCGCCGCCGGTGTAACCGTAGAACCCGGACGCCGACTGCGTCACCTCCGGGAGGCTGGGGCGCACCGGCGCCAGCAGCGCCGCGTAGGACCCCGCCCCTATCAACACGAATATAGCGATGGCCCACGTGTTCGGTCGCAGGCTCTCGCCGGTCAGGTCCTCCCTGCGAACGCGGGCTCTCCGGATCAGGAGCGCAGCGACTGCGGCCACCAACAACAACACGAGCCACAGCCACCAAAGGGAGTGGGCCGTCTCGGGCCACGGGATGGCCAGCCCCCGGTTGCTGATATGCAGGACTCCGTTCAATCCCGCTCTTTCCTCGATCTTCGGCAGTGACCTGAAGATGGCGAAGGCGAAAAAGAACATGATCAAGAGCAGCGGCAGGTTCCTGAACAGCTCGACGTAGACCCTGCCCAGCCTGCTGATCATGGGGTTTAGGGACAGGCGGGCCACGCCGACTGCCAGTCCCAGCAGGGAGGAGAGGACTATGGCGAAGAACACCACCGAGATGGTGTTCCCGGCGCCCTTGAGGATCCCCACCCACCTCGCGTCGCTGGCCTCGACGTCGAGTTGCTGGAAGATTGAGCTTCTATCCGGGCTGCCGTAAGGCCCGAACAGAAAGTCAAAGTCGAATAGATTGACGGCTATCGAGTAGACGAAATAGCCGGCGATGATCCCGGCCACCGCCCCGACGATCAGGTTTACCGCGAGACTACGGGAGCGATTCCTAAACCAGATGTTCTCTAGGATCTGCTTCATCGCGGATCAATTGCGCGAGACCCACAAGGCGCAAGCCCAGCAGGGGCGGGAGTTCGTCCCGCCCCTGCGTTTAGCCTCGCAATTTGTAAGCGATGCCTAGCGCATCGGCGGTGCGTAGATGAGACCGCCGTCAAGATAAGAGGCGTTCGGAGAACCCTCCCGGGTAAGCCCCACGCGGGCCAGCGTCCGCTCGTATGCCTCGCCGTAGTTGCCTACCCGCTCGATCACATCCTGCATGAACGTGCTGTCTATCTTGCCGTGCCCGACTCCCAGATTGCTCGGCGCTCCGCCATCGAAGCCAACACCCAGCAGACGTGCCACGGTGTTGTTCGGCGGGTTGGCAGCCATCTGCTTTACGTTGGCCTGGGTCACGCCCTGCTCCTCGGCGATGATCATGCCGTTAACCACCCAGCGCACCACGTCTTCCCACTCCGAGTCGTTATCGCGAACGCTTGGGCCGAGCGGCTCTTTGGAGAGCGTCTCGGGCAGTACAACCGCGTCGATGTTGTCGTCCGCCTTCAGAGTGAACTGGTGACCGCCGAGCTGGGACTTGTCCGAGGACCAGGCGTCGCACTGGTCGCTGATGAAAGCCGCCCGCAACTCGGGATTGGCCTGGAAGGTCAACTCCTCGTAGGTGAGTCCCTGTTCAGAGAAGTAGTCAGAGACCGCGCCCTGAGTGCTGGTGCCGTCAAGAATGCAGACCGTGGCTCCACCGAGCTCGTTGACACTGCTGATCCCGGCACCCGCCTTGATCATGATTCCGGCGCCGTCGTAGAAGGTCGTAGGAGCGAACGCCACATTCAGGTCCGCGTCGCGGCTTGCCGTCCAGGTCGTAGTGCGGATCAGCACGTCGATCTCCTCGGCCGCAAGCAACTCGAAGCGGTTGGCCGAAGTGGCCTCCTTGAATTCAACCTTGCTTCCGTCCCCGAATATGGCCGCCGCAAGAGCGTGGCAGTACTCGACATCGTTGCCCTGGGCTGTTCCGTCCGGGTTCAGCACCCCGAAGCCGGGCGTGTCGGCCTTGATGCCGCAAATCATGACCCCACGGTCGAGAATCACGTCCAAGGTACTTTCCTGCTCATCGTCTCCTCCGCACGCTGCCAGCGCCACAAGCGCGACTGTCGCCACCGCGATGGCGGGGAACAAACGCCTGAAAAGATCCATACTTGCCTCCCTCAACAGGCCTGGGCGATAACCCACCATCCCGTATGATGCCCTACATGATGCATCACTCCGGCCCAAAGTGCACATTCCTTGCTCTCGGCGCCTGTGGCACCTACCCGAGGCATGGTATAGATGTCCTAGACTCTACCGCCGAGTCGATCCGCAGACACGTGGGCAAGTGCTGATGGACCCTCCGAGCCGCTGGGAAGGGCCACACAGGCGATGAGAGGGACGATATGGAAAGAGCCATTCCTGCTGGTATGTGCACGGAGTCTGGGGTGAGCGTCCAAGAACTCGGCGAGTTTGGCCTCATAGACAGGCTTAGGCGCGTGTTCGAGACCAATTACTCCCGCCGGGGGGAGCGGGACGACCCGTTCCGGCTCCTTGTCGGAAACGGCGATGACGCGGCCGCATGGGATGGCCCTGCCGGCACTACCGTCCTTACCTGCGATGCGATGGCCGCCGGGACGCACTTTGACCTTGCCTACTCAAAACCGGAGGATGTGGGCTGGAGGGCGATGGTCGGCTGTCAGAGCGACATCGCCGCTATGGGGTATGTCCCCGCATATTCGACGGTCACGGTCGGGCTGACCGGTCAGGAGGACGCCGAAACGGTAGACCGCCTGTACGTCGGCATGGCGCAGGCCTGCTCGCGTTACGGCGGGAGAATCGTCGGGGGCGACGTGGTCAGGGCGGTCGGAATGTTCCTCTCCGTTGCCATGATAGGGGCTGACCCGTCTGCCCCCACTGGCCGGCCGACGCGGCCCATGACGCGCTCCGCGGCGCGGGCGGGCGACGTGATAGCCGTCGCCGGCCCGGTGGGAGGCTCCGCCGGGGGGCTGAAGATCTTGAAGGAGGGTTTGGACGCGAGGGGACCCGATGCGGAGCGGCTTGTCCGAGCACACCTGCGGCCGCGGCCAAGGGTCTGGACGGCCATTCGCCTCGCGGCCGCCGGCGTGCGCTGCGCTGTGGACATCAGCGACGGGTTGTTGTCCGACCTGATGCGGGTCTGTGGCTCGAGCGGGAAGAGCGCGGTGGTGAGGATGGCCGACATGCCGGTCCAGCCGGAGCTCATGGCGGTCTTCCCGGACGACTGGAGAGAATTGGCCCTTTCCGGTGGAGAGGGCTACCAGCTGCTGTTCACTGCGCCAAAGGAGCTGGTCGATGCGTCGCGCGAGGTCGACCCGGATGTAGCTGCGATCGGCGAGGTGCTAGACGGCCAAGGTGAGGTGAGCGTGGTCGCCGAAGATGGCTCAAGGATAGAGGGCCTAAGCGGCTTCGATCATTTCGGACCGTGAAGACCGTCGAGGTCAGCTTCGAGGGCGGCGGCGAGTTCAGGCCCAGCGAGATAGTAGCCGACCTGCGCACCGCCGCCGAGACGCTCTTTTTCCCGATGCGCATATGTGGCTTTTGGGACCGCACCAATGACCTTCACCTGTGCCCGCAGACCGAGCGGAGGCTGCCCTGTCCGCACCTGCTCGACCATGACGACCCGGGCCGAGAAGAGTACTCGTACACCCTGCAGAGAGAGAGGCAGGCCGTTCTCGAGGTCTCCTTCACCCACGCCGGAATAAGCATCTTCCTGGGCTAGCGTCTCGAGCCCGCGGCGCGCCATAGGGCATCGTGATTCTGGTACGATCCGGGGCGGCAGCACCAGCGCCGCCACAGCCACAGCGAGGGAACAGACCATGGGGCAGCACTACGACCGAGCGTCCATGCCAGCCGAGCTGAGACGCGATTACGACGTGTACGAACGCATAGACGAACTGGGGATCGATCTCGGGTCCTTCGAGGATGATGTCATCTCCCTGGCGGGCGCCGGCATCGCCAAGGCGGTAGTACAGGAGAGCGGGCTGGTCTACCTATCGGGCACGATCGGCGGTGACTACCCCATGAATGACGATACGGACCGGCTCAGGCACGGCTACGAGGGTGGGCAGTTCGCCGCAGACGTTCACATTAGAGCCCTGCACTGGACGCTGAGTTGTGGGGGAGAGAGCGATCTCAACGACGTCCTTTATACGGTCAAGGCCCTGGGCATGGTCGTCTCGCCCGGGGGCGGAGCGTTCGCAGGCGCCCCGCAGGTCACCAATGGGTACTCGTTCCGGTGGCAATCGGTTTTTGGCGGCGGCATGGGATCCTACGCAAGCGACGGTCTTGACGCGGGTGGATTTGCCGGTGTGCACGCCAGGAGCGCGATGGGCGGCTTCGACGGACGCTTTTCGATCGAGCCGGAGATGATAGTGGCCATACCCCAGTCACTTGCATCCGAGATCATTGGCAACCGCGGATGGGTCTTCCCTCTGCCCCCACCCATGCTCGATAAGGTCAAGTTGGCCCGCGGCTAGCACCCAGTCCATAAGGAACCGACGGTTGCTCGTTGACCTGTACCAGCTGACGATGGCGCAGGCCTATTGGCGAAGTGGCCACACCTCACAAGCCACCTTCAGCCTCTACTTCAGGACCCTCCCCCCCTGCCGTGGATTTCAGATCTTTGCCGGGCTGGAGGATGTGCTCGAATTTCTCGATGGCTTCGCGATTGAAACGGCCGCCCTAGACTACCTGGAGCGTCGCGGCGATTTCGATCCGGCTTTCTTGCAGTTCCTGTGCGGAATCAGTTTCACGGGCTCGGTCAGGGCCATGCCGGAGGGGACACCCTGTTTTGCACAAGAGCCGGTCCTTGAAGTGACCGGACCGGTCATCGAGTCGCAGCTCGTCGAGACCTACCTCCTAAACCAGGTCAACTTGCAAACGACTCTGACCACAAAGGCGTACAGGGTGGTAGCCGCGGCTCGCCCGGCCACGGTGATCGACTTCGGAGCCCGCAGGGCACAGGGTACTGACGCGGCCCTAAAGATGGCGCGGGCGGGCTACATTGCGGGCTTTTCCGGGACGAGCAACGTCGAGGCGGCCGAACGATACGGCATTCCGGCAACGGGAACAATGGCTCATTCCTTCATAACTACCTTCGACGAAGAGACCGAGGCCTTCAGGGCCTTTGTTCGAGCCTTTCCCCGGTCGGCCACCCTGCTGGTGGACACGTATGACACGCTGGAGGGCGTTGCCGCGGCGGTCAGGGTGGCGCGGGAAGCGAAGGATTTCGGGGGCCGGATTGCAGCGATCCGGCTGGACTCCGGAGACCTGAAGGCACTGGCTCGCCAGGCCCGTCGATTGCTCGACGGCGCCGGGCTTAGTGACGTGAAGATTGTCGCGAGCGGCGGCCTAGACGAATACTCAATTGGCCGACTTGCCTCCTGTGGAGCCCCGATCGACGTGTACGGAGTCGGGACCAGGGTCGCCGTCTCTGCCGACGCGCCGTCGACGGACTGCGTTTACAAGATGGTCGAGTACGACGGCAAGCCGGTGATCAAGCTTAGCTCCGGGAAGGAAAACGTGCCGGGGCCCAAGCAGGTCTATCGTCTTGCCAAAGGCGGCCAGTACGTCGGCGACCGCATGCAGGGCCTTACCGAGACTGCCCCGCCGGGCGGATGGTTCGCCCTTCTCGGTGAGGTGATGCGCGGAGGACTGCGGACAGCGAATCCGGCCCCCCTGGCGGATCTGCGACGGCGAGTATCCGAGGAGATGGAACGGCTGCCCCAGGGACTGAAGGAACTCGATGAGCCTGACACCTACCCTGTCGAGAACTCCGGCTATCTAGCTGCCATTTCACGGACCATGGAGGAGCGGCGAAGCGGTTCGGCCGGCCAGACCGGTTGACCCTCGTGCTGGCCAGACCCGCCGAGATGGTGTCAGCACCGGCTTTGCCTTTACTACCACGTCGGGCATAGCTCAATTCCATGGAGGCGATTCCCATCCGGTCTGAGAGAAATCGCGGCGCCGGGTCCGAATTCGACGGTTGACCCGATGGACGTTGCCCCGTGGACCTGCGGGGCTCTGGGCGGAACGTTTTCCTTGAGAGTTGACATAGCCGCCTACAAGAGAACGAGACTTTCCGTTCAACGGCGATGGCGTGCTGACATGCTGTGTCGGGTCCTATGCAGGATGTACGATCAGTCAGTAGGGAGGTTAACTTGGCGAGAGTCCCATATGTGAAGCGAGAATGCGTGCCGGCCGAGAAGATCGGCATATATGACCGAATCGCCTCCACGCGGGGATCGGTGCAGAACGTCTTTGCTGCCCTGATGAACAGCCCCGATGCCGCGGAGGTGGTGACGGCTGTGGGCGAGTATCTGCGATACCGCTGTCCTCTCGACCCTGCGATCAGGGAAACTGCGATTCTGGCCACGGCCCGGGAGATGGGCAACCGCTACGAGTGGGCACAGCACGAGCCGGTGGCAAGGCAGGTAGGCGTCCGAGACGATGTCATCGAGGCGGTGCGCACCGGGAGGGCGCCCATGGGCCTCCCGCCGAAGGAGGGTGTGTTCGCCCAGGGAGCACGGGAACTGGTCCGGGACGGGGAGCTCTCGGACCAGACTTTCGAGGCGATCGAGCACCTATTGGGAACGCCCAAGACGGTAGACTTTGTGGTTCTGGTCGGCTATTACTCGATGGTGGCCAGGATCATATCCACCCTGAAGGTCGACTTCGACGATTGGCTTGAGCAAGAGACAGGCTTTTAGCGGCAACGGGGAATTGATGAGCGACCAAGGAAGTTACGTAATCGAGGCCGACAGCGTGCAGAAGGTCTACAGCACCGGGCGCTTAAGGGTCGAGGCCCTGCGGTCGGTCTCACTGAATGTGGAGCGGGGTGAGATGGTGGCCGTCATGGGTCCGAGCGGCTGCGGTAAGACGACCCTCCTTAACTGCCTTTCGGGCCTTGACGACCTGACGTCTGGAAGCGTGAAGATCAACGGCACCGAGCTGTCGGAGATGTCCGACAGGGTCAAGACGAGGTACAGGGCGCAGCGCATGGGATACGTCTTCCAGGCCTTCAATCTGTTGCCGGTCCTTACCGCCAAGGAGAACGTCGAGATGCCGCTCCTTGTGTCCGGCACATCCTCCAAACAGGCGCGCACCTCGGCCGAGGAAGCGCTGGAGATGGTCGGGCTTGCGGACGCACGCGACCAGTACCCGGCCGAACTCTCCGGAGGCCAGCAGCAGAGGGTAACGATTGCTCGCTCCCTTGTGAACCAACCAGAGATCGTCTGGGCCGATGAGCCCACGGGCAACCTGGACAGCGAGAACGCCGCCCAGATCATGGACTTGCTCACCGGCCTCAACTCGGAGAACGATCAGACTTTCGTCATCGTCACCCACTCTGATGATGTGGCCACCATGACACATCGAACGATCCGTATGAGAGACGGCCGCATCGAATCAGACGGTACCAGTCAACCGTCGGACGATTCCGTCTAGCCGGGCCCTGGGATGGACGAACTCTTCGGGCTGCCCGTAGCAGGCTACGCACTCACCCTTGCGGTGATCTTTGCCATTCTTGTTGGCCTCCTCATCTACATCGCGGTACGCAACACCATCCTCGTAAAGATGGCGCTGCGCAACGTGGTGCGCAGACCCGCCCGAGGCGTGCTGGTTGTCACCGGCCTGATGCTGGCGACGGCGATAATTTCTATCGCCTTTACGACCGGAGACTCGGTGACGTTCAGCATCAAGAACGAGGTCACCGAAGCGCTGAGGGAACTCGACGAGTTCGTCGGCGTCGACGAGGACTCCGATGTCTGGGACGGCCGGGCGGTCCCGGATACTTTCCCGGAGGGCCTGTATGAGCAAATCGGGCCCGTCCTCGAGGCCGACCCGGACGTGGACGCAACACTACCCGTCCACGTCGAGTCGGTCGCGGTGGCCAATCTGCAAGGCCAGCGCTTTGAGGTCAACGCCATGTTCCAGGGGCTCAGGGCCGACAGGGTGGCCGCCTTCGAGGCGCTGGCCGACACCGACGGCCGGCCCGTCGACATAGCGAGCCTTGCTCCCGATGAGGTGTACATAGACGACGAAGGGGCCAAGGCGCTTGGGGCCGTCGCCGGTGACGAGATTCAGGTGGTGCTCGGCGAGGGGCTATGGGTTCCGTTCACGGTCCGGGGAATCACAGACGGTTACTACTGGAAGCGTGACGGCACCAAGGTCGTGGTGATGACCACGCTGGCGCGATCCCAGCAGCTGCTCGGGGCCGAAGGTCAGCTCAGTGGCATCCTGGTGACCAACAGAGGCGGCCCGTTCGAGGGTGAAGGTTACTCCGACGCCATCCTGGAGCGCCTGGGCGACCTGACCGCCATCACCGAAAACGGCCTAGAGCTCTCGCCCATCAAGTCGAACCTGGTGGACCTGGCAAACCAGGCAGGCAGCCTCTTCGTGTCCTTTTTCACCACGTTCGGCCTTTTCTCGATCGCCGTGGGGCTCTTGCTGATCTTCCTGATCTTCTCGATGCTGGCCGCGGAGCGAAAGAGCGAGATGGGGATAGCCCGCGCAGTTGGAATGCAGCGTCGGCACCTGACCCGGATGTTCCTTACGGAGGGCGCCATATACGGGCTGGGTTCGGCCGTCGTCGGCACGCTGGTCGGCGTTGGCCTGGGCCAACTGCTCGTGATAGCGGCCTCGGGCCTGTTCAGTTCCACCGGCAACGAGGACTTCGCACTGAGCGGGCACGCCTCGCCGCTGAGCGCGCTGACTTCGTTCCTGCTTGGAGCGGTAATTACCCTGCTCACCATCTACTTCGCGTCCAGGAGGATCAGCGGGCTCAACATCGTGCGCGCCATCCGCGACATACCGGATCCCCCCGGGGTCGGCAGGCGGCGTCGCAACCTGGTGTGGGGAATAGTGGTGACCGCGGTCGGATTGCTCATAGCCGTCCTGGGGGCTGGCGGCGCACAGCTCCCCGCCCTGCTGCTGGGGATAGCACTGGTTCCGCTCGGCGCGTCACTGATACTGCGCTGGGCCGGGGTATCAAAGCGCGCGTCGCTGTCCCTTGCGGGGCTGGCGCTCGTCGTCGTGTTCTTGCTCCCCGCCTCCTTCTGGGACATCGTCAGGGACGACTGGAGCGATAACTTCGCGAGCTTTTTCATCACAGGCGCCTTCCTTGTAACCGGCGCTGTGATGCTGGTGATGAACAACTCGCGGGTCATCCTGGCGGCCATGGTGAACACGGTGGGCCTCTACCGACGCCTGACCCCGGTGGTCAAGTCGGCCGTCGCCTACCCGCTCCGGTTCGGCTTTCGCACTGGCCTTTCGGTCGCCATGTTCGCGGTGGTGGTGTACTCGGTGGTTGTGATGTCCGTTCTGATCGAGGGCTTCAACGACCTGTTCGACAACCAGGAGCGCCTCGCGGGCGGCTATGACGTGTACGGGTTCGCACAGAGCGACCTTAATCCAGTAACCGACCTCCGGAGCGCGGTACAAGATCGGGAGGACCTGTCATTCGTCTCCAGTATCGATGGGCGGCCCGAAGTGGGTACGTTCCGAACCGTTTTCGCGGCGGAGGGGGTGCTGCCGGACCACACGACGAGCGCCGGGGAAATCGACTTCCAGCAGACCAATATGACAGGTATAGACCGGGACTTCATCGAGACCAACAGCTTCAGGATCGAGCTTGCGACGGCGGAGTACCTAGTAGACGGGGAGTTCGACGCACGCAGGTTGTGGGAGGACCTGGAAACCAAACCAGGGCTCGCCGTCGTCGACGCTCAGATGGTCCCGTCAAGAAATAGCTTCCAGTTCGACCTGACCTTCGAACGTCTGATGCTGGAGGCGGAAGAACTGTACATAGAGAACGAGACGATGGACCCGATAAGGGTGACGGTTCGAGACCTGGAGAGCGGCTCGCAGTTTGATCTGACCGTCGTCGGGGTGCTGGACGCGCTGGCGTCGACGGGACCGGTGCCCCTGGGCCTGTACACGTCGTCCGAGTTCCTGACCGAACTGACCGGCCGCGATCTCGACGCAACGCAGTTTTTCTTCAAGGTCGAGCCGGGTACCGACGATCCCGGCGGCAGGCTCGAGACCGCCCTGTTCGAACACGGTGTGGAGACACTGGACATCGGTGAGACCCTGCAGGAACTCCAGGGTTCGCAGCGCTCCTTCTTCGACCTGCTCCTGGCCTTCATGCTGCTCGGGCTGGTAGTGGGCATAGCGGCCCTGGGCGTGATCAGCGCCCGCGCGGTAGTCGAGCGACGGCATGCCATCGGCGTGATGCGGGCGGTTGGCTTTTCTCGATCGGCGGTGTTGCTGATCTTCCTGGCAGAATCCTCCTTCATCGCCCTGCTCGGCATCGCCATCGGGCTGGCGCTCGGCATTCTCACGGGCGTCAACATCATCGCCGACGTAAGGAGCGTGGAACCTGACATACAGCTGCTCTTCCCCTGGTCCAGGCTCGTCTTGATAGTGGCATGCGCCTACCTGTTCTCCCTGCTGACGACCCTACTTCCCGCAAGGCAGGCATCCCAGACCGCCCCTGCCGAGGCACTGCGGTACGAATAGGCCCGGCGTTGGACTTGATGCAGCGCGTGTGCCACGATTGACTCGAAGGACGCCTAGTCAAAGCACCGCCCGACCGGATAGCGCAATGCCTAAGGCAAAGATTCTGGTGGTCGAGGACGAGGAGAACATCCTCGAGGCCGTCCGCTACAGTCTGGAAGGCCAAGGCTATGAGGCTCTCACGGCGGCCGACGGCGTAACTGGCCTTTCGCTGACCCGCACCGAGCGTCCCGATCTGGTCATACTTGACGTGATGCTGCCCGGCATGGACGGCCTCGAGGTCTGCCGGGCCATCAGGCGCGAGCACGATATGCCCGTTCTCATCCTGACAGCCAAGGTCGAAGAGATCGATCGGATCGTCGGACTTGAGCTCGGAGCCGACGACTACATAACCAAGCCCTTCAGCATGCGCGAGTTGATGGCCAGGGTTAAGGTGCACATCAGACGCTACCGAAAGAGCGAAAGGGGCGCCGCCACCGATACTGGCGACGGACTGCTGGTATCCGGAAACCTGGAGGTCGATATCGCCGGACACAGGGTTCGGCTGAATGGACGCGAATTGGACCTGCGTCCGCGCGAGTTCAGGCTGCTCACCCTGTTCATGCAGCGGATCGGTCGGGCGCTCACCCGGGACCAGGTCCTTGAGACCCTTTGGAGTCAGGATTACATCGGGGACGCCCGCACGGTAGACGTGCACGTACGGTGGCTCAGGGAGAAGATCGAGGATGATCCTGGGCGTCCCACCCGGATCGTGACCGTGCGAGGGGTGGGCTACCGGTTCGAAGGGTGAGGGTACCCAGGTCTCTCCATTGGCGCATCGCCGCCGCCTACACCGCCCTGATGTTCGTGACCATGGGCGCGGTGAGCATTTTCCTGATCAACTTCGTCAATGACCGGTTCGTTGAGGACCTGGAGGATCGCCTCTCAAGGGAAGCGAACCTGATCGGCCAGACCCCAGGCATCTTTGACGCGGATGCGGCCACAGATTCCGCCGTCGACAGGTTTGGCCGTTCGATTCGGGGCCATGTGACCGTCTTCGACGCCGGGGGCGTCGTTGTGGCCGACTCGGCAGGTCCATCCGGCTCCGGTGTACCCGTCCACCCTGAGATCACCGAGGCCCTCAACGGGCGGGCCACGAGCGTCGTCAGGAGCGCCGAGGCCTTTGGCGGGGATGAGCTGCGGTATGCGACGGTTCCCGTGGAGATCGGTGGATCCTTGGCAGGCGTCGTTCGGGTTGGAGTACCCACCTCAACGGTGGCCTCTCGCGTCAACACGATCATCATCACCGTCGTGGCCGCCGCCGCGGCAGTTGCCCTGCTGTCTATCGCGCTGGGCTGGTATGTGGCAAGAAGGACAACGCGCTCGGTGCTGGCAGTAACCGCCGGGGCAAGACAGTTGGCGGCCGGGAACCTTGACCACAGGGTGCCCGCTCTGGGGACCGACGAATCCCGGAATCTGGCGGTGGCCTTCAACCGGATGGCCCGTACCATTCGATCCACCGTCACCGCCCTTGAGGGCGAGCGATCAAAGCTTTCGGCAGTCCTAGACACCATGGACGACGGTGTGATAGTCGCCGATGCGAACGGCGAGGTTACCCTTGTCAACCCTGCGGCCGAGAGTCTGCTGGGCGAGCCAGCAAGAGGAGCGATCGGGAGCAGGCTCTCCGGGGCGGTGTGGGACCACGATCTGATCCAGCTGGTGCGAGAGGCAATCCAGACTCGCGAGCCCCGCTACGGGGAGGTAGTCCTGTCTTTCAGCACGAGGACGGTAAGCGCGGTCGCAACTCCGGTGAAGCAACGGGACTCCGATGGCGTGCTCCTGACACTGCACGACCTGACTAGACGCAGGCTGGTAGACACGACCCGCCGGGAATTCGTCAGCAACGTTTCCCATGAATTGCGCAGTCCGCTAGCCTCAGCAAAGGCGATGGTGGAGACCCTGCAGTCGGGCGCGATCGGCGATGCCGACAAAGCCTCCGAGTTCTTGGGACGGATCAACGGCGAGATCGACAGGATGACTGCGCTCGTGACCGAACTCCTAGAGCTGTCAAGGTTGGAGAGCGGACAGATCGCCTTGGATACCAGGCCGTTCGAACTCGGACCTGTCGTATCGGAGGTGGTGGACAGGCTCCGCCAGCGTGCGCAGGCGGGGGGAGTGACGATGCAAACCGGGATTCCTCCCGGTTTGCCAGACCTGGCGGGGGAGAGCGCGAAGATCTCCCAGGTCCTGTTCAACCTCGTTGACAACGCGCTCAGATTCACGCCCGAATCGGGAAGGGTCGAGATAGACGCCGAGAGAGTGGACGGCTTCGTTGTCGTGAGCGTGGCCGACACCGGGCCCGGGATTCCACAGGAACATCTGCCACACGTGTTCGAGCGCTTCTACAAGGTCGACAGGTCAAGGCGGGAAGGTGGAATCGGGCTCGGGCTGGCCATTGTCAGGCACATCGTCCTTGCGCACGGCGGGGAGGTGAGCGTGGTCAGCGAGATAGGTCGGGGCGCCTGCTTCAGGTTCACGGTTCCCGTCGCCTGACAGGCCCGACCGGAAACCGTCCGTTAAAGCCACGTTAACCGTCTTTTAACGGGGCCTTATCAGCGGCCGCGTACCCTTCTCCTGTGACCGAAACCTCCTGCGCCCCCGCCGCGTGCCCGACCGGATGTGTGAGCGGACCGGCCAAAGCGCTACCGCCACACGAGTCTTGGACCTCCCAATAAATCCCGACAGAGCCACGTTCCGCGCTCGCGGCACCGACGAGCGCACTCCGATGTTCAAGCGGGACCGCGACCGCGGCGATGTCGCTGGCAAGGCGGTGCGCTGGCTGCTGCTACTGTGCGCGCTCCTGTCGATCGCGACTACTGTGGGAATAGTGGTGACGCTCCTGGTGCAGGCGTGGAGCTTCTTCTACGAGGTATCGCCCTGGTCCTTCATTACCGGTACCCGCTGGTCGCCGATCCTGAAGCCAACCTCGTTCGGTGTCCTGCCGCTGGTCGGCGGGACGATGCTCGTATCGCTCATCGCAGCGGCGGTGGCCGTACCCGTCGGCCTAGGCGCAGCGATCTTTCTCTCCGAATACGCACCGGACAAGGTGCGCCGGGTTATCAAGCCGGTGCTCGAGGTCCTCGCCGGCGTGCCGACGGTCGTGTACGGTTATTTCGCGCTCACGTTCGTCACCCCACAGCTTCAGGGGATAATACCCGACCTGCTCGTCTTCAACGCGCTGAGCGCTGGTCTGGTCATGGGAGTGATGATCATCCCTATGGTTTCGTCGCTCAGCGAGGACGCCATGGTGGCTGTGCCAAGGTCCCTTCGGAACGGGGCTTATGCGCTGGGCGCCACCAAGTTCGAGGTCGCCCTGAAGGTGGTCGTACCGGCCGCGCTGTCCGGAATCGTAGCCTCTTTCATTTTGGGAATCTCAAGGGCGATAGGCGAGACGATGCTGGTGACTATCGCGGCAGGTGCCACGCCCAACCTGACGATCAATCCGATCGAGAGCATTCAGACGATGACCGCCTACATCGTTCAGCTCAGCCTGGGCGAGGCGCCGCACGGGTCGATCGAGTTCAACACCATCTTCGCGGTGGGACTGCTCCTGTTCCTGATCACGCTGGTTATGAACCTGCTTGGTCACTGGGCAGTTAGCCGCTGGCGCCAGAAGTACGAATGATCGGCGACACGGCACATCCAAAGGACTTTGATCCCAAGCTGCTTTTCCGAAAGCAGCTCGGGGTGGCCATCTACTTCGCCTTGCTGGCCGCCGTGCTGGTGGGAATCGTCGGCCTGGTTATCCTGCTCGTGCAGGTCTTGATCGAGGGCGTTCCCTGGCTCAGCTGGGGCTTTGTAGACAATTTCCCCTCCCGTCATCCGGAGCAGGCCGGGCTCCGTTCGGCGCTTTTCGGCACGATCTGGATTATTGGAATGACCGCGCTGTTCACGGTACCCATCGGTGTGGGCGCTGCGGTCTACCTGGAAGAGTACGCGCCGAAAAACCGGCTGACCTCCCTGATCGAGATAAACATCTCCAACCTGGCGGGAGTCCCTTCGATCGTCTATGGACTGCTGGGCCTGGCCCTGTTCGTTCAGTGGATGGCCCTGGGCCGCAGCATCCTGGCAGGGGCGCTCACGATGACATTGCTGGTGCTTCCGATCGTGATACTCGCGGCCCGCGAGGCGGTTCGGGCCGTGCCCGACTCCTACCGTCAGGCCGCCTACGCCATGGGGTCCACGCAGTGGCAGGTTGAGCGGCTGGTGGTGCTGCCGGCAGCGCTGCCGGGCATACTGACCGGTGTGATACTGGCCCTGTCCCGGGCCGTGGGAGAGGCCGCGCCGATGATCGCGATCAGCGCACTTGTATTCCTGACCTTCTCCCCAACCGATCCGCTAGACCGCTTCACCGTGATGCCGATACAGATCTTCAACTGGGTCTCAAGGCCACAGGAGGACTTCCGCGGGCTGGCCGCTGCCGGCATCGTCATATTGCTGATCATCCTCCTGAGCATGAACTCGATAGCGATCTATCTTCGCAACCGCTACCAGGTGAGATCAGAGGAATAGGACGATGAACCAGACGACTGTCAGAACCGAGGTGTCCGAGGGCCTGACCCAAGCGGAAAGCAACGGCAATGACTTGCTGCTGCAGGCTCAGAACGTCGATGTCCATTACAGCAAATTCCGAGCCATCAAGAACGTGTCAATGGACGTGGTGCGACACAAGGTCCTGGCGCTCATCGGTCCCTCGGGCTGTGGCAAGTCCACGCTGCTTCGGTGCTTTAACCGCATGAACGATCTGGTCCCTGGCACACGGATCACGGGATCCATCCTCTACGACGGCCGGGACCTCTACGGGCCGAACACTGACGCCACGGAGATCCGCTCGCGCATCGGAATGGTCTTCCAAAAGCCAAATCCGTTCCCCAAGTCGATCTACGAGAACGTGGCGTTTGGCCTGAAGGTAAACGGTTACCGGGGCGAGATCGCAGAGGCCGTCGAACTCTCGTTGCGAAAGGCGGCACTGTGGGACGAGGTCAAAGACCGCCTCAAGCAAAGCGCGCTCGCCCTGTCGGGTGGCCAGCAGCAGCGGCTGTGCATCGCCCGCGCGCTCGCGGTCGAGCCGGACGTGGTGCTCATGGATGAGCCCTGCTCGGCCCTGGACCCAATAGCCACGCTGGCCATAGAGGAGTTGATCCGCGAGCTGGTGACCAACTACACGATAATCATAGTCACCCACAACATGCAGCAGGCCGCCAGGGTTTCAGACGAGACGGCGTTCCTGATGATGGACGAGGACCGTGCGGGGTATCTGGTGGAACTGGACAACACGCAGACGATCTTCACCAATCCAAAGAACGAGCGCACCGAGGCGTACATTACCGGTCGGTTCAGCTAGGCCGGGGCTGAATAGGATCGAGGGAACTTAGTCGAACTAGGCGGCGGGGCCGACCGCTGCCCGCACGCGAGGAGAACAAGTGGCGCGCACCGATTTCGACAGAGACCTTAAGCTGCTCCAGGACGACCTGATGTACATGGGCAGCATGGTAGAAAAGGCCATTGACCGTTCGCTTCAGGCCCTTGAGAGGCGCGACATCGCCCTTTCGCAGAGGGTCATCGAAGAGGACGATCTGATAGATGCCAAGGCCTCGGAGATCGAGGACAAGTGCATCGACCTGATCGCCACGCAGCAGCCGCTGGCGGGCGACCTGAGAATCCTGATCGCGGTGCTCCAGGTCTCGGTTGAGCTCGAGCGTATGGGCGACTACGCCGAGGGAATCGGCAAGATCGGGGTAGCGATCGGCGACGACCCCCTCCTCAAACCCCTGATCGACCTGCCCAGGATGGGCGAGCTGGCAGGACGCATGCTCAGGCGCAGCCTCGAGGCCCTGGTCAACCGGAACGTGGACGATGCCATTGAGGTGATAAAGGGGGACGACGCGGTAGACCTCCTCTACGAGCAGGTATACCGCGAGTTGTTGCTGTTCATGATCGAGGACCCGAGCACCGTAAAGCGCGCCACCTACCTGCTGTGGGTGTCCCACGACCTTGAGAGAATCGCCGACAGGGCCACCAACGTCGCAGAGCGGGCCATCTTCCTTGTCACCGGCAATATGCCGGAGGAAGAGGCGTCCAACTACTAGGGTCGGCTCGTCCGTCTAGCGAATGCCGACTCGGGCGAGTAGCCGCCTGATTAGAGCACCAATTCCTGCCCTGCCCTGGTGGTCAGCGACAGTCCGCCGGGCCTCGGCGCAGCCCACGCAGGTGCATGCTGGCGGATGATCCCCGTAGTGCCAGTTGGCCCGCCCCACGTCGTCAGGACCCCTTAGGCAACAAGCACAGTCAACCGAGCTGCCCTGCGATCGGCATGCATGCGACCATGTGCGGATGCGAGCCTAGGTCTGCGGGGCATCGGGATGCCCGGAACTGGCCATCTGTCCGTAACGCTGGGCCTGGCCAACGACGTCCACGCCGACACGCTCGGACCAGGCAGCCTGCAGTTGCTGGGTAATTGGACCGGGCCTGCCGTCCCCGACCGGCCGGCGGTCGACGGTCGTCATGGGCAGAACGCATGGCCCTGTGAATGCCAAGAAGGCCTCATCGGCCGTGTAAAGGTCGTAGGGCTGAAGGTCCTCCACCAGCACTGGTATCCCCAGCTGCCGCGCAAGGTCCCGGACGGTCCAGCGTGACAGGCTCTGGAGTATGGCGGTGTCGGTCGGGCACTTAAGGACCCCGTCAGAGACCAGGAATACCGAGTTGATTGTCCCTTCGGTGAGATTGCCGTCAAGGTCAAGCATGACCGGATAGGCTCCCTCATCGATGTCCCAGGCCTCCATCTCGGCCAGGTTCATGTTCATCCGGCTCTGGTGCTTGATCTTGGCGTCTACCTGATCGCTCGACAGGCTGCGCGCCTTGGGTATGGCCCCCTTCACACCCTGGTCGAACCACTCGGCCCACCTGCCGAAGTACAGTGGATAGGCCTCGCAGGCCACGGTCGGAGGACCGGATGCCGGTGCGGGATGTCCCATGCCCCTGGTGACAAACGGGTATATGTAGAAATCGCCCGCGGCTGGCAGCAGGTGTCTATTTCTATCGACGGACTCCAGCATTACCGCTTCCCACTCGTCGGAGGTCAGTCCTGAATCTATGCGGGAGTACTTTAGGGACCGCATCAGCCTTTCCGCGTGCAGGCGTGAGTTGAAAATAACCCCATCGAACGTGCGCGCCGTATCGAACACGACATCACCCGTTCGAAAACCCCGGTCCCTGCGGTCGATCCTGAGTTCGTCTGAATCGACCCACTCGCCGTTCAAATAGGCCACATATTCGGACATCGGACCCTCCCTAATCTGATTTTCGGTGCTGCGGGTCGCCAGAGACTAACCCCTGGGAAGGATGGCGGCAACCCGGCGGACAAGCGGCGTCGGCGACACCGGCCGCACCGGTTCCAGGTGGCGGCAGGATTCGGTCGCGGCTTGAGTACAATATGTCCGTCATCCCAACACCCGCAGCGAACAGCCGCGCACCCATGCGGCGGCTCGCAACCGCTCTGCTCGTGTTGTTGCTGGCGGGTCTGGCCGGTAGCGTGGGCTGCTCGCCAGGGCCCGCGCAGGAGCCCACGGCGGCTGCACCGGTCGAAGACGCACCCGCACCGAGAAATGGCGAGGGGTCATTCGGCGCCACCGGAGCCATGGGCAACGACCGCCAGTACCAAACCATGGTAACTCTCCCCGACGGCAGGGTTTTGACGGCGGGAGGCAGGGGTAAAGGGGTTGGCGGCCACCGCGCCCTTGTTCACACCTCGGCGGAAATATACGACCCTTCAACCGGAGAGTGGACTTTCACCGGTGACCTTGCCGAGGGCCGCCGAAAGCACCTGCTCGCCGTCCTTCCTGACGGGTCCGTGCTGGCCGCGGGTGGCACCGACCTTAGCGGGTTCGAGGCTATACGCACGGCTGAGATCTGGGAACCGGACTCGGGAACCTGGAGCGCCACCGGATCGATAGACGTAGCACGAGAGAAGGCGGCATGGGCGGTGCTCTCCGACGGGCGGGTCGTACTGACGGGCGGCGTAGACACCAAGCGCCTAGAGAGACTCAGCTCGGTGGAGATATTCGATCCGGGGACCGGGGAGTGGGGGCCGGCGGCCCCTATGAGCGTGGAGCGCACCCTGCACACGGCCACGGCCCTGTTGGATGGGCGAATTCTCGTATCGGGAGGTGGAAAGCTGGACGGTCCTCACATGGATTCCGCCGAGGTGTACGACCCGACGACCGACGAGTGGACCGACGCGGGAAACATGGCAAAGGGCAGGGTGCTTCACACGGCGACGGTACTAAAGGACGGCAGGGTACTGGTTGTCGGAGGCACCGGCAGAAAGACGTCGGCGGAGATCTGGGATCCCGAAAGCTCCTCGTGGACTTCGGCCGGCGAGACCCAGCAGCCGCGGGCAGAGCATGTAGCCATCCTGATGGCCGACGGGCGAGTGCTGGTCACGGGCGGTCTGGGCGTAAAGAACTCGGCAGAGATCTTCGATCCGACCACGATGTCCTGGACGGAAGCGCCCGACATGGTGGAGGCAAGATACCGTCACGCGGCAGCCCTGCTGTCCGACGGCAGGGTGCTGATAGCCGGCGGCAACGGAGAACAAGACGCACTGTCGGAGAGTGAGCTGTTCCCGCCCTGACCAGGCGGCCGGTACCGCGGCCCTAACGTCCCTCCCCCAACCTTGTCGGTCACACCCGACGCGCCGTTCGCACTGCGGCGCAGGCAAGGTGGCCCGGCTCGGGACAGAGTTCCTTAAGTGCCTAGCACTAAATGGATCTTCCCCGATGCGGACGTTGCCGCACCGATCATCGACCCCATACTTTAATTGCAGTCAGCCGATTTCTTGGAATCTTGCCATACCCAGGTCAAATTAAACTTCGCTTAACAATTCCGTCATACATAGTTAATCTGCCGCTGCTAACGTGATGGAAAAGCCTGAGCGAACCCGGGAGAATACGCGAGTCGATGACAATAAGGGCTGATCTTCATGTTCACTCCAAGGTATGCAAGGCCAGCACCTTTAGCCACCGGCACTTCGAGTCAACCGTAGAAAGGGCGAGGCACATGGGCCTTTCCGGCTTTGCCCTGACCGAGCACATGCATGCACCGGGCTACTGGAACACCCTGGACGAGTTAGTCCAAAGGCACGGTTACGACAACGGACACTTCGCACTGGGGGAAGGCTTTAACGTCCTTGCCGGAGCGGAACTGACGGTCGCAGAGAGGGTGGATGTCATCTTGATCGGAGGCATCGACCAGCTCGGCCTGTTCGATGGATCGTTCCTTCCCATGCCGAGCCAGGGCTACCTGCCACGGCTGGGCGACGTGTTCGGCCCGGCCAGGGAGGCAGGCCTTTTGGTGATCGCCGCACACCCCACGCGACAGGGAAAGAGCACGGTCGAGGCAGGTCGACGGCACCTTGGACGCTTCGACGCCCTGGAGATAAACGGCAAGGATGTGGCCCTCCGCAGGGTCGAGCCGGAGATACGCCGTATTGCCGCCGAATTCGATCTGCCCGTCGTGGGCGGATCCGACGCCCATGTCTGGCCACAGGTCGGGGTGCAGAGCACCATACTCGCGCTCAGCGAACTGACCCAGAAGGGACTGAGGCTCTGCCTTGCACAGCGCGAGGCCTCAACGGAGACGGCGCCCCGGATCGATTCCCTGGTCCGGATCAGCAAGGCCCACAAGTCGATCGTTAAGCAGCGACTGGCGGCCGTCCCCAGTCGGCGCCCTGCCACCGCGGACAGCGGGCGTGGTCCGCTCGTGAACGCTCCCGCACCGGCCTAGGAACGAACGATGGCAGGTGCCAAGCTCAAGAGGATTTTGAGCCCGGAGAAGGCCGCAGAGAGCATCAGCGCCATTGCCCTTGGTCTCGCCACGGGCAAGATCAAGTTTGGGAAGGGCTTTTTCACCAAGCCGAAGAGGGCCGTAAAGCTCGAGGTAAGAGGGAAGGAATCTTCCGGTGGCGGTAAGGTCACCATCGAGGTCTCCTGGAAGGCGGACGCCGACGAGAACGGGTCTAGGCCCGTCTAGGTCCCCTACCCACTGGCCCGAAGGCGCCAGACAGCGATAGAGGCTGGCGACTCCCGGCGATTGGGCTCACACCAGGTGCCGACAATAGCAGGGACGCTTTCCAGCCGCGTGCGATGCCGGGCCAGGGGCTCGGTGGCACCCCCGGCGCGACTCGAACGCGCGACACCCGGTTTAGGAAACCGGTGCTCTATCCTCTGAGCTACGGGGGCCCCTCCCGGTTATCTTACCTAACGCAACAGGGTCAGGCGAAACCATGGGGCCGGGACTCCGGCATACTCTAGGCACGTCTGCAAACGTTTGGAGGAGAGTACCCCCGGCGGGACTCGAACCCACGCTCCTGGCTCCGGAGGCCAGTGCTCTATCCGCTGAGCTACGGGGGCGCGCAACCGGCAGCATATCAGGGGCATCGCGACGCCTCAACACGGGCACAACATATGGCCACTCCCGGACCCGGCAGCCCACACAGCCCTCTAGCCGATCTCTCTGATCTCCTCTTCAAACGAATCCCTGAGGCCGGTGATCAGGTCCCTCAGGGTCTGACCACCTACGGTGGACGAAAGGCTCTCGTAGAACGGCTGCAGGAAATCTGCGGCCCCCTCGGTGAGGGCGTCCAGGACCAGGGGCTCTACGGAGATCGTCGCCGAGTGGATGACGAGGCGGAAGTGGCTCTGTCCCACAGAGGACGCGCTGAGGCTGACCACCCCGTGATCGGATCTATAGTCATGTGAGGACTGGGCGCCGAGTCGGCCGCCCACGCTCAGGTGGGCGAAACCGATGCGGGTCATGTACGTATAGAAGGCCTCCTGGAACATTTGACGGCCGGCCGTGTCGACCACGACCTCATAGGTGTCGCTCATTCGCTCATTCCCTTCGGCGACTCATCCGGTGCCTGCAAGTCGTGGGATGTACTCGACTCCGAGGCGGCGCGAAACCCGCTCCGGCCGGATCTGAACGAGCGGGCGAGGATGACTGGGGCCGCGGCCGTGGTGATGATCGTCATGATAATCGAAACGCCAAATAGGTCGGGGCCGATGATCCCCTCGGCAACCGCAACCCCCCCCATGATGAGTGCAACCTCGCCACGGGGCATCATCCCCACACCTATGCGCCACGCCCCAATACCGTTGAATCGCAGGCCGAGAGCCGGTCCACCCGACCCCAGCACCTTGCCCACCACCGCAGCTGCGCTGATGACCAGTCCAAATTGCCAGACTCCGCCGAGCTGGGTAACGTCGACCATCATCCCCATGACGACGAAGAAGACCGGAACGAGGGCGTTGTAGACGCCCTGCAGAGGGTCCTCAAGTCGACGGGCAAGCTCCGTGCCGGACAGGGCAAGGCCGATCGAAAAGGCTCCGACGATCATGGCCAAACCGAAGCTTTCGGCCAGAGCTGCGGCGAAGAACGCCAGGGCGAGCGTCAGGGCCAGGGCCGCACCCGCCACGCTGAACCTGTCGAAAAACCGTGAAATGTGCCTGGAAAGGGCCACACCGACGGCCGTCAGGACGAGCCAGAATCCTATCGTCTTGCCCGCCACCGCCGCGGCAGAAGCCGCGGAAAAGCCTCCAGTCACGTGAATTCCTATCACCACGGTGAGCACAAGGATGCCCAAGATGTCGTCAAGGACGGCCGCGGCCAGAGTCGTGATTCCCTCCGGGGTATCGAGACGGCGAAGGTCTCCCAGCACGCGCACGGTGATGCCTATCGAGGTTGCCGTGAGGATCGCACCCATGAACAGCGCCCTTGGATCCGTATAGCCGTCTGCGAATCCAAACGCTACCGTGAGCCCCACCCCGGCCGCGAAAGGAACCACGACGCCCCCGATGGCCACTACTGTCGCCGGCCCGGCATAGCGGAGGAACTGCCGCAGATTGGTCTCCAGGCCGGCCGCGAACAGCAAGACTATCGAGCCGACCTGCGCGATTGACCAAAGGCTTTCGGAGACCGGAATGACCGCCTCCCCGCCGTGACCCAGAACGTCCGGGAACAGCGTCCACCCTGCGACCTCCAGCCCCCCCAGGGCGAAAGGGCCGATCAATATGCCGGCGGCCAATTCGCCCAGCACCGAGGGGATCCGAAGGTACCTTTCGAAGATCTCCCCGCCAACCTTCGCCGCCGCCAAGATGACGGCGAGTTGGAACATCAGCCTTATGAGTTCGTCGTGCATGCGGGGAGGGCCAGGACGGCATAAACGCCGGTGACACCGGCGCAGTGCCAGATTATATCATGGCGTTACGGCTATCTACGTTGTGTCTGGAGGCCAGCCAGGCAGGACCCCGCATCGACGGATCCAGCAGCTATTCTAGGTCGTAAAATGGGGTCCCTCAGCGCCGCATTAATGGGCCACCGAGGACCCTACTTTGATTTCCGCCCGCCGGTCCAAAAAGGGTTGACATCACTGGATGGCGATTACTATGATGAGGCCGCCGCGAGGCGTCTCCGATGGGTTAAACTGGAGGTGCGCAACGCAGCGGCAGGCCAAAAAATGGCCAGTCCGGTTAGTCGTGTTGTCGAGACAACGCGACTTTTGAATTGTCTAGAGTTTCTTGGGATCAGGGGGTCAAATGATAAAGCTGATTAGAGGGAAGGGCCGCGTTCTCGCCCTGATACTTTCTGTCTTGGCGATCGCCGCCTTAGTGGCCTGTGCCGGCCCAGAGGGTCCCGCAGGGTCTCCGGGTGCGGACGGCGCTGTTGGCGACCGTGGGCCCGTGGGCGAAACAGGGTCTCCGGGTGCGGACGGCGCTGTTGGCGACCGTGGGTCCGTGGGCGGGACCGGCTCACAGGGTTCTGACGGTGCTGACGGTGCTGATGGCGCCGACGGTGAGGATGGTGAGGACGGTGCACGCGGTTCCGATGGTGCTGACGGCGCCGATGGTGCTGACGGCGCTGATGGCGCTGATGGTGCTGACGGTGCTGACGGTGAAGATGGCGCTGACGCTGTCAATCCCGCAGCCGACCTGTCAACAACGGCCACGGACGAAAACGGTTTTGCGAACGTCTACGGATCTGCCTTTGGCGCGGGCGAGTTGGTATCGATCATGATCGGGTCCGACCTTGGCAGAACGGCGGTTGGATCAGTAACGGCCAACGGTGGCGGCGCGTTCGCGGCTACCATATCGGTACCGATGAAGGATCTACTCGGGGATAAGCCCGGTGACATGTACAGCCTGTGGGCGGTCGGTAGCCAAGGCACCGAAGTGTCGACTGCAATTCAGGTAGGCGAAATCAAGCCCGAGGTTGTGGGCGATCAGTGACCGAGGCGTCGAGCCCAATTGAGGTAGGCGAGATCAAGTAGCGGATCTTCCTATCATCTAGGTCATCAAGCCGAGAGGCCCCCGCCGGTTGCGGGGGCCTCTTCGTTTGTGGGATATCCGGGAAAAGGTCGCCCAAACTCCCCTTCTAATCCCCCATCCGCCCCCTCTAGATTAAATTCTGGAGGTGAGAGGGATGGCGTCTGCACTCTGGTCTAGGTTCTCTGAATGGCCGCGCATTGCGGCAGTTGCTCTGATTGCGGCGGCTCTGATCAGCGCGGCGTGCTCAGGCCCGCCGGGAGAGCAGGGACCTCCGGGTTCCCAGGGCGAACCCGGCCTCGAGGGACCTTCCGGAGCAAAGGGAGATACGGGCCCGGCGGGCCCGGCGGGCAGACGCGGTCCAAGCGGGGTCACCGGCCCTGCAGGGGAGGCCGGACCACAGGGACCCGCGGCACCCCAGCCCCAGGCCAGGATAACGACAAGCCTCGCCACCGTAACCCTCGACGAGGATTTCGAGGTCTGGGGTTCCGGATTTGCGGCCGGGGAGAGCGTGATCATCTCCCTTGCGGTCGACGAGTTCCTTCAGCAAGTGGTGGGCGACACGACCGCGAGTGCCGCCGGATCGTTCCGCGTCTCGGTAGGCGGCATCGGCGGCGATGCCAGGGTGCGCTCGCGGGTCAGTGGAGGACAGATTTACACGCTGGTCGCGCTGGGGTCGGCAGGTACCCTTGCCAGCTCCCCGGTGAATGTGATCCTGGAGAGGCCTCCGCCTCCGCCTACTCCTAGTCCCACACCCCTGCCCGAGCCAACTATGGTTCCAACCCCGGAACCGCCCGCACCCGATGCAACGACCACCCTGGTGGCCGAGATAGCCGTGTCAGGGGAGCTAAACACCTTCTGGGCGTCCGGCTTTGCACCTGGCGAGACCGTCCTCTTGGGCATCCTGGGCGGGCCCGAGATACTCGTTGGCAGGGACGCCAACGAGTCGGGTGCCGTGATGCTTGAGGCCAGGATCGACCTTGGACCGGGAGTGTATACGGCCATCGCGACCGGCGAACTCGGCGGCCGGGCCACCTGGCCCCTGATCGTGGTTGAAGAGAAGTAGAGGTCTCTCTACCGGGAGGGCTCCCTGCGCGTAACGCGCAGTCGCCTGAGGCGGCGGCCAGAAGTGGAGACGACCTGTATGCTGGCTCCATCGTAGTCCACGGCGTCACCGCGGCCCGGTATGCGACCCAGACGGTCGAGCACGAAACCTCCGAGGGTGTCAAAGCCCTCTCCCCTTATCTCCAGGCCGGTCAATTCGGCGACCTGGTCAACGCCGATTCGCGCATCTATCAGCAGGTCGATCTGCGGGTCGCCTTCCCCTCCGCGGCTCAGGTCGACTACCTCGGGCTCGTCGATATCGAACTCGTCCTCTATCTCCCCGACGATCTCCTCGAGAAGGTCCTCGACGGTGACGAGACCCGACACTCCCCCGTACTCGTCGACCACGATGGCCATCTGAACCCTCTGCTCCTGGAACTCCCTCATCAGGCCCTCGAGGGTCTTGGACTCGGGAATTAGCAGCGGAGGGCGCAGCAGCTCTTGCAGGGTGGCCGCTCCCCTGTCGTCGGTGGCCAGGACCCGTATGAGATCCATCGAGTAAACGAATCCGGCTATGTGGTCGAGCGAGCCACGGTATACGGGGAGCTTGCTGTGACCCGACTCGATCATCTTCTCGGCCACATGGGATATCGGGGTCGATATCTCCACGGCCGACATGTCGACCCTGGGAACCATGATCTCCCTCGAGACGGTCTTGTCCTGGCGCACAACGGCCCGGATCATGCGAACCTCTCGCTCGTCAAGAGGCTCTCCCTCGAATCCCAGGGGCGCAGCCCCGTCGTAACGAAGGTCCGAGCCCTGCTCTTGGGACAGACCGCGGGGCGCCAGACGCACCATAATCGCCCTTGCGATCAAACGCTCGGCGACCAGCCAGGGAGCAAAGAAGAAGGCGATCGTGCGAACCACCACCGAGCCGTGACGTTCAACGAGGCCTGACGACAGATGCGTAAAGGCCCGCGCCGCACCGCCCAGACCGGTAAGGACCCCGAGGGCAAGTGCCGATGCCAGAGCGATCCAGGGCCAGGACAGACCCACCACCGAGGCCGCCACCGCCACGGCTGTCACAAGCGAAGCGGCGAACATGGCGGCCCGCAACAGTCGCAGGGATTCTACAGAGGACGAGATGCGCCGTCGCTCGGCATCGCCCGGTCCCCTGCCCGGCGACTTGGCGGATCCGACCAGCATCTGGTTGTTACGCCAGGCCACGAACCCACCCTCGATGACAGACACGGCGAAGTAACCTGCCATGGAGAGGGCGAGCAGGACCACCGACAGGATGCTATCTAGGTCCACTTCGCCCCCCAACGCCCCGCCCGCAACGCAGTGGGCCCACTATGATTGACAACTCCCGATCTACTCCTCCTCCGTGTCCCTGTCCCGCCGCAGGGAGCGCGCCGGCGCTCCGACCACAAGGTCGCCGGCGGGGATGTCCCGAGTCACCACGCTTCCGGCTCCTATAGAGGCGCCGGCGCCGACCTCAACGGGGGCTACAAGCATCGTATCGGAGCCGATGAAGGCGCCATCGCCTATCTTGGTCCGGCCCTTTTGCTTACCGTCGAAGTTGCAGGTTATCGTGCCGGCCCCGACGTTTACGTCCGAGCCCACGTCGGCATCGCCGATGTAGCTGAGGTGCAGGGCGCGGGTACCTGCCCCGAGGCGGCTCTGCTTGGTCTCGGTGAAGTTGCCCACCCTGGCGCCGGACTCAAGTACCGTCCCCTCCCGAACGTTGCTGAACGGGCCCACCGCTACCCCCTCGGACAGCCTGGAGCCGGAAACGAACGAGGAGACGATCTGACAGCGGTCGGCGAGAACGCTGTCAGTGACGACCGAGTTTGGACCTATCCGGCAGCCGCGTCCCACCTGCGTCCGACCGAGAATGTGGGTGTTGGGAAGGATCACACTGTCCTCGCCCACCGATGCGGCTGCGTCTATATACACGGTGCCGGGATCGGGGATCGTAACCCCGGCCAGCATCCAACGCTCCCGGATGCGGGACCGAAGGGCGGTCTCCGCCCTGCCGAGCTGGATTCGATCGTTTACCCCTATAACCTCCAGCTCGCTGGAGGCGCTGACATCGAGCACCGGACCGCCGGCCTCGACCGCCGCAGCCACCAGGTCGGTCAGGTACAGTTCCCCTGATCTGGAAGGCGACAGGACCGACAGTCCCTCCCACAGCCATTCCGAGTCGAACAGGTAGATCCCGGCGTTTATCTCATCGAGTGCCAGGGTCCGATCATCGGCGTCCGCCTCCTCCACAACCGCCGCAACGCCGCCATTCGGTCCCCTGACCACCCTGCCAAGGCCCGAAGGACTGCTAACCCTTGCCGTAAGCAGGGTCGCCTTCGCCCCGGCCTCCGCGTGGGCGGTTTGCATCCGGGACAGCGACTCGGCGCGCACCAGCGGTACGTCACCGCAAAGGACGGCTACGGTGCCGACCGCCGGAAGTGCCGCTCGCGCGCTCAGCACGGCATCGGCCCCCCCGAGCGGATTTCGCTGCACGGCATAGGCCACCGAGTCGCCCAGCACCTCCCTTATGGCACCCCCGTCGGGCGGCACGATCACGACAATCTTTACGAAACCGGCGTCGCGGGCCGCTGCCACGACGTGGGAGATCATGGGTTCACCGCACAAAGGATGCAGGACCTTCGGCAGGCGGGAGCGCATCCTGGTACCCCTGCCGGCGGCGAGCACGACGGCGGCCAACGGGGCAATCAAAGGGGGGATTGGTCGGGACTCTCGATCAACAAGAGCCCGTCACGCGAGTCGTGGGGTCGGGGGCTGTGCCAGGCGAGCTTTACGCGTGTACCCAATTGCCGGGCCATGCTAGCAATCGCATCGTTACGGTGTCAAGGCGGCATCCGGCACCGTCTGGACAAGGGTGAGGGCCCACTCTATTCTAGTGCCCTGCGGGTCCGGTCAGAGCTGACGCATCCCTACCCCATCCCCATCCAGAGGACACCGATGCCCACCTACAGAGTCGTAACCCAGAAGTTGCCCGAAGGCACGTTCGACGTTGCGGGCGGCACCTTCACCCTGGAAATGGAGGCCCTGGGGCCAGTCGGTGCTGAGATCGTCGAGACGGCGGCCGACTCGGAAGACGAGTTCATAGCCGCGGCCCGGAACGCTGACGCGATCATGGCACGAGGCCGGCCGCTAACGGCGAAGATCATCGACTCGCTGGAGCGCTGCAGGGTAATCGCGCTTGGCAGCGTCGGAGCGGACTCGGTGGACGTGGCCGCCGCGACGGCCAGGAGCATACCAGTAACGAACGTTCCGGACGTGTTCATCGAGGAGGTCGCCGACCACGCGATGATGCTCATCCTGGCGACCTTCCGAAGGGTGCTGGTGCAGGATCGCATGGCCCGCGACGGCAGGTGGGAAGAAGGCCGGCCGGCCCTGTCCCAGATCCCGAGGCTGATGGGACAGACCCTGGGCTTTGTCTCATTTGGACACGTGGCCAGGCTTACCGCCAGGAGGGCGGCACCCTTCGGCGTCCGCATGCTCGCCTACGACCCCTACATAGAGGAACTTGTGATGTCCGAGTACGGAGTCGAGCCCGTGGGCCTGACCGAGCTGCTGCAGCGCTCGGACATCGTCTCCATGCATGCACCGTCGACTACGGAGGCCCATCACATGCTTACCGAGGAGCACTTCAGGCTCATGAAGCCGGGCGCGCTTTTCGTCAACACGGGGCGGGGCCCGACGGTGGACGAGGCGGCGCTCATACGGGCCCTGGAGGAGGGATGGATCGGCGGGGCCGGCCTCGACGTTCTGGAGACCGAACCGCCGGATCTGGAGAACCCGCTGCTGGCGATGGACAAGGTGATCCTAACCCCGCACGTGGCGTCGGCCTCCATGAGGATGACGCCGGAGGCGCGGCGAAGGGTCGGCCAGGAGATCGCCCTGGTCCTGTCCGGGCGGTGGCCCAGGACGTGTGTAAACCCGGACGTGCTCGCCCGCACGGGCCTTCGGCGGTGGCAGCCATATTCCATGGAGAGGGGCCCTGGCTCAGGTTGAACGCAGAAGGGCTCCCATCCGTACGCCCGCAGCTGGGCCCGGAAGGCGCAGACGGCCCTCTGGCGGGCGTACGCATACTGGACCTTACGCAGGTGCAGGCAGGCCCGTCCTGCACCCAGCTCCTAGCCTGGCTCGGTGCCGATGTGATCAAGATCGAGGAGCCGAACAGGGGCGACCGCACCAGGTGGGAAATGGCCGACAGGCCCGGGGTGGACAGCTACTACTACCTGGTCTTTAACGCCAACAAGCGGGCCATGACGCTCAACCTTAAGTCCGATGAGGGCCTGGCGCTGTTTAGGCGACTTGCCGCCATATCGGACGTTGTGGTCGAAAACTACGCCCCGGGCCGCATGGAATATTTCGGGATCGGGCCGGGAGAGCTGTCGGCAGGGTTTAAGCACCTCGTGGTCGCCTCGATCAAGGGCTATGGATCCTACGGACCGAACGCCGGGCTAAAGAGCTTTGAAAACGTCGCTCAGGCGGCGGGGGGGGCGATGAGCACCAACGGGTACTCCGACCGTCCTCCCCTGTTCGCCTCAGCCGGCATAGGCGACTCGGGCTCCGGGCTGCACTGCGCGATAGGCATACTCGCCGCCCTCAGGCAGAGGGACCGGACCGGGATCGCGCCCAGGGTGGAGGTATCGATGCAGGACGCGGTCCTGAACCTGATGCGGGTGCGATACGTTGAGACCTTCTCGACCGGGGAGCCCGTGCCCCGTACGGGAAACCGCGTCTGGGGGAGCCCGAGCATGGTCTTCCCGTGCGCTCCCGGCGGTCCGAACGACTACGTGACCATGGTGATCGGCGGCGATGCCTGGGACAGCATTCTCGCCGTTGCCGGGCGCCCCGACCTGATCGGCGACGAGCGGTACGCCACGGAGGAGGAGAGGGATCAGAGGCCGGACGAAGTCGAGCAAGTAATCTCGACGTGGACGCAGAAGCTCACAAAGCACGAGGTCACGTCGGTCCTGTCCGACCTGGGCATACCCTGCAGCCCCATACGGGACACCGCAGACCTGCTGTCCGACCCCCACCTTTCGGCAAGGGAGATGATGGTGCCGGTCAAGGACGCCGCCCGGGGAGACTTCACCGCCATAGGCTGTCCGATAAAGGTCGACGGCAACGCAGTGCAGGTGACCGCGCCACCCCTGCTTTCCGAGCACACAGAGCAGGTGTTTTCCGATCTGCTCGGGATGGGCGCAGAGCAGGTAGCCGCCCTGCGGAGCAGGGGCGTCGTCTAGCAGGCGACCGGGCGCGGTCCCGTGCCACAGGCGGGCACATGCCCCCTGGCGCAGGCGGCCGCCTTGTCCGGATTTCGGCACCCCTGATAACATGCCTTGGTGTCCAACGGAAACATAAACGTCGCCATCATCGGCGTGGGCAACTGCGCCTCCTCGCTGGTCCAGGGCGTCACCAAGTACGCCGACGTGTCGACAGACGGCGATGTGCCGGGCCTCATGCACCCGGTTCTGGGCGAGTACGGCGTAGCGGACATAAATTTCGTCGCCGCCTTCGACGTTGACGCCAGCAAGGTCGGCCTTGACATCGCCGACGCCATACACGCTGAACCCAACAACACCATTAGGTTCGCCGACGTCGCCCCGACGGGCGTGACGGTGCAGCGAGGCATGACCCACGACGGCATCGGAAAGTACCTGTCCGATGTGGTCACCAAGGCTGACGGACCGACCGACGAGGTGGCAAGGACCCTCAAGGAGCGCGAGGTCGACGTGGTGATCAACTACCTGCCCGTCGGCTCAGAGCAGGCCACCAAGTGGTACGTCGAGCAGGTGCTCCAGGCCGGCTGCGCGTTCATCAACTGCGTGCCGGTGTTCATAGCCAGCGGTGCGGGCGATTACTGGCAGGACCGATTCCGGGAGGCCGGGGTGCCCATAATCGGCGACGACATAAAGTCGCAGGTAGGGGCGACGATCGTCCACAGGGTTCTGACCAGGCTGATGATGGACCGGGGCGTCAGGCTCAACGACTCCTACCAGCTCAACTTCGGGGGCAACACCGACTTTCTCAACATGCTGGAGCGTGAGCGGCTGACCTCGAAGAAGGTCTCAAAGACACAGTCGGTCACCTCCCAGCTCGACTACGAGCTCGACCGCGACGACATCCACATCGGCCCAAGCGACCACGTGCCCTGGCTCAAGGACCGCAAGTGGTGCTACATCCGGATGGAGGGAAGCGGCTTCGGGGACGCACCCATAAACATCGAGCTCAAGCTCGAGGTCTGGGACAGCCCCAACTCCGCCGGGGTGGTCATAGACGCGGTGCGCTGCGCCAAGATCGCCCTGGACAGGGGGCTATCAGGCCCGGTGATGGGCCCCTCGGCCTACTTCATGAAGTCGCCGCCCTCGCAGTACACGGACTCTGAGGCGCGCGAGATGGTCGAGGACTTCATCGCCGGGACCGAGTAGGCTGCGGCCTGCCGCAGCGACCTTCTGATAGTGGCCCGAACGCTTCCGACCCTAGACCCGGACCGCCCGATGAAGATCGGGCTTTTGTCGGCCTACGATCACGCCGCTCACGGCGGCGTCCGCGAGCACGTCGTCAACCTAGCCCGCCAGTTCCGGCTCCGGGGACACAGCGTGCGCGTGATCGCCCCGTGCTCCAACAGGGACGGACTCGACGACCCGGACTTCATCCCGATGGACAGGCCCATAGTCATACCCACGGGGGGATCATGGGCGAGGGTGTCGATGTCGGTATGGAACAGGCGCCGGACGAAGGCGATGCTCGATGCCCAGGGCTTTGACGTTCTCCACCTTCACGAGCCGTTCGCCGGCTTTCTGACGCTGGCCGCACTCACCCAGTCTACGGCGCTGAACGTGGGGACGTTCCACACCTTCGGCGGACACAGGATCTACCAGATGGGGCTCAGCTGGCTCGGCGTCCCGTACTTTCGCATGCTGCACGGGCGCATAGCGGTCTCCGAGCCCGCGCGACAGTTCATCAGCCGGCACTACCCGGGCGACTACCGGATAATCCCGAACGGCGTGAAGGTTGATACCTTCGCCAGCGCGCGCCCCTTCGAGAGACTGCGCGACGGCCGTATCAACCTTCTGTGGGTGGGCAGAATGGACAAGCGCAAGGGGCTGCGCTACCTGCTCGGGGCCTACGGACGTTTAAAGTGGGACTGGCCCCAGCTGCGGCTGATCATCGTTGGGCCGGGGAGCCCGGATACTGACTCTTACCGGATCATGAGCGAGCGCAACCTTAAGGACATAGAATTCGTGGGCACGGTGTCGGAGGCTGACAAGGCGCGGTACTACAAGTCCGCGGACATCTACTGCAGCCCGGCGACGGGCAGGGAGAGCTTCGGCATAGTGCTGCTGGAGGCGATGGCCGCCGGCCGGCCCGTGGTGGCCACTTCCATCGCCGGGTACGCCAGCGTGATGACGGACGGGCGCGAGGGACTGCTGGTCCCGCCGAAGGACGATGAGGCCCTGGCGGACGCCATCGCCAGCCTGCTCAGGGACCCCGCCCTGCGCCGCCGCCTCGGCGAGGGCGGCATCGAGACGGTCCAGCAGTACAGCTGGGAGGTCGTCTCCGACCGGGTGCTCGAGTACTACGCCGAGTGCGCCGGACTCGCGCGGGCGGGGGGCGCTGGGGCGGGTGAGAGCGACCCGGCGGTGCAGGCCTCACCGGCGGTGCAGGCCTAGGGCCTTCCGGGCGGGGTTCGGACCGGGCGATCAGGTGAACCGCGAGACGGCGCGAACCGCCCTTTCACGCTACTTCGAAACGCCCACGGCGCGTGCGCTCTGCGCCGCGGGCGTTTCGCCCAGCATGCTCACGATGGCGGGGCTGGCTGTTGCCGGGGCCGCGGCGTACCTGGTCACCGAGAAGATGCTGCTGGCCGGCGGCATCGTGCTACTCGCCTCGGGTCTGTTCGACATGCTGGACGGGGCGGTGGCAAGGCTCAGCGGCCGCGAATCGCGCTTCGGGGCGCTGCTTGACTCGACGGCCGACAGGATCGCCGAGATCGGCATGTTCGCGGCGCTGGCGATACTTTTTGAGCGGGAGGGAGAGGCGATAGGCGCAGCGCTCTGCTTTGCCGCGCTTGGCGGCTCGATGACCGTAAGCTACCTTCGCGCCCGCGGAGAGGCGCTCGGGGTGAGCGCAAGGGGCGGGGTGATGACCCGTACGGAGCGCGTGCTGAGCCTTGCCGCCGGACTCATAGTGGCCCAGTGGTGGCTCCCCTTCGCGGTGATAGTCGCCGGGGTCATTGCCGGGCTGACAATCCTTACGTCGGCCCAGCGGCTCATCCAGATCGGTCAGGGGCTCAATGCCCGCGGCTAGGCGCAGTCCTCAGATGCACCTGAAACTGTCTTCCGTCCCGCTCGCTGTGGCCGGACGCTGGCTGTTGGCTATTGCTGCGGCGGTCTCGGCGGTAATGGCCCTTGCCGGCAGCGCGGCGGCCCAGGAGCCTGAGACCGGGACGATACAGGTGCTCTCTACATCGGCGGTGAGCGAGTTCCCGACCGGCATCCGCTTCCGGGCGACCGTGAGCAGCGAGGCCGAGATCACCTCTATGGCGGTCAGGTTCCGCGTGGGGCTGCAGGAGCGGGGGGTCTACGAGTACCTGGACTACCGCCAGGGGGATGTGGCGAGCGGTGAGCTGTTCTGGCGCACCGCCAGGGCGGGGGGATACATACCCCCCGAGACGATAATCACCTACCTGTTCGAGGTCGAGGACGCTGATGGGAACGTGTTTGCCACCGAGCCCGCAGAGCTGATCTTAGAGGACGTGCGCTTTACGTGGGAGCGCGTTTCAGAGGGCCCGGTGAGCGTCGCCTACCACGGACCGGTGATTACCCGGGCCGAGGCGGTCCTTGAGGCCATCGTAGACACGCTTGAGAAGATGGGCCCGGTGCTCGGTGCCGGAATCGACGACCCTATAAGGGTGATCATCTACAACAACCAGAAGGAGATGCTCGAGGCCCTGCCGCCCCGCAGCGCAACGGTCGGCCGCGAGCTGATAACCGAGGGCCAGGCGTTCAACGAGATCGGGACCCTGCTGGTCCTGGCCGGAGGAAGGCTCGCCCTGGGGACCGCATCGCACGAGGTGACGCACATCCTCAACTACCGGGCCGGCCACAGCGTGTTCAGGAGACTGCCTTCGTGGCTGCACGAGGGGCTTGCCGAGTACGGCAACGTCGACCCGGGCTTTTCCTACGACGTGGCGCTGGAGTTCGCGGTGGCGACCGACAGGCTGCTGCCCCACCTGTTCATGCAGTCGATGCCGGGCCACCCGGAGGACGTGATCATCTTCTACGGGCAGTCAAAGAGCACCGTAAGGTTCATGATCGACCTCAGGGGCGAGGAGGGCATGCGGCGTCTCCTGTCGATGCTCAAGCAGGGCGTTGACATGGATACCGCCCTTACGGAGGTCTACGGGCTCGACCGGCTAGAGCTGACCAACGCCTGGAGGGCCTCCATCGAGGCGGAGCCCTACATGCCTCCGGAGATCGCAGAGGCCCGTCCGACGCCGGTCGCCTATGCGACCGTGCAGGCCTTCACGCTGACCCCGCAGGCGGGCGGGAGAACGGTCGGCGACACGGCGGCGCAGGATCCCACGCCGGCGGGCGGCGGAGAGCCAACCGCCGCGCCCGAAACGCCGGAGCCGTCTCCCAATGCGGCGCCCTCCCCCACCCCGGATCCGGTCGACGGCCCGGGCGGAGGCGGGTGCGGCGCGGGGCCCGGCGGAGCCGACGCCGGCATGGTGGCGATGGCCGTGCTGGTCGCAGGGCTGGGGGCCGGCGCCGCCTCGCGGAGGCGGCGCTAGCGTGTCCTGGGATTGAGGACGTCGCTCAGGGCGTCGCCGAGCAGGTTCCAGGCAAGCACCATCAGAAAGGCCGCCGTACCCGGAGCGAGGAGCTGCCAGGGAGTCTCCCTCAGGGTGCCTATGTTCCCGGCGGTAAGGAGCATAGTCCCGAGGCTGGGACGGGGCGGCTGTATCCCGAGCCCAAGCCAGCTGAGCACTATCTCCGTGCCTGTCAGCGCGCCCATGCCCATCGTCACGGTGACGACGATGACGCTTATAGAGTTGGGCAGCAGGTGGACAAAGAGGATTCGCTTCGTGGATGCGCCGATCGCCTTGGCCGCCTCGACGTGGTCGGTCTCCCGCAGCGACAGGACCTGTGCGCGCACAAGCCGCGCCATGCCCACCCACCCGAAGGCTACCAGCGCCACCGTGACCACGAAGTAGTCCACGACGCCGGTCCGCACCAGGCCGTCGAGGGCCGAGTTGTCCTCGAGCCAGCGAACAGCGTCCAGGATCCTGGGCCTCAGCGTCGCCGCAAGGATGATGACCAGCAATATGTCAGGGAACGAGGCGAACACCTCGCCGATGCGCATGATCACCGCATCGGCCCGCCCGCCCAGGTAGCCGGAGACCAGCCCGAGAGTGACGCCGAGCACGATGCCGCCGGTGACCATGGCCACCACGGTGAGGATGACGGTGTTCTGAATGCCCCAGAGGGTTCGGGTGAGCACATCCCTTCCCGTCCTGTCCGTGCCCGCCCAGTGGTCGGCGTCGGGTCCCTGGAGGATGACAGTGTAGTCCTGTTGGTCGTACCCGTACGGGCTTATCCACTCGGCGAAGATGCCGCCGGTGTAGACGACCACGAGTATGACGATGCAGGCGACGGCGATCTTCTTGCGCACGAGCCGCCTCAGGGCACGCGAAAGGTGGCTTGAGCCAGCCGCGCTGGCCTGCCTTTGCCGGGTCAGTCCTGCCGCGTTGGTTGCCAGGGCCGCCCTACCTGAACCTGATCCTGGGGTCTATAAAGGCGTAGGAAAGGTCCGCAAGGAGATTGGCCAGCACGAACGCCCCGGCCCCGACCAGGGTTATCGCCATGATCACCGGGTAGTCGCGGTCGAATATCGAGTCGACCGCAAAGCGCCCGATTCCCGGGATCCCCAGGATCGTCTCTGTGATGAATGCGCCCCCGATGAGACCCGCAAGCGCGAACGCCAGGATCGTGACTATCGGGAGCATTGCGTTCTGGAACACGTGGCGCGAGCTCACCGACCACCCCGACAGCCCCTTAGCGCGCGCGGTGCGGATGAAGTCCTGGCCGAGCACGTCCAGGGTGCTCGCGCGCATGAGCCTTGTCATGCCGGCTATCCCGGGAACGCCCAGGACGATTGCGGGGACGATTATCCGCGTGTCGAAAAAGCCCCCCCATCCGGAGCACGGCACCCAGCCGAGCTTAAGGCACCCGATCCATAACAGACCCGGCGCGGCCACCATCACGGGCACGGACATGACGAACAGCGATGCGGCCACCGCCGCGGGGTCGACCCAGTGGCCCTGGCGCGTGGCGATGAAAAAGCCGAGCGGCAGTCCCACGCCCACGCTTATGATCAGCGCCGCTATCGACAGCTGGGCCGAAACCCACATCTTCGGGCCGATCAGATCGCGGACCGGGCGGCCCCGAAAGCGCAGGCTCTCGCCGAAGTCCCCCCTGACGAACCCCCACATGTAGTCCCCGTACTGGACGACGATGTTGCGGTTGAGGCCGAGCTGTTCGCGGACGCGGTTTCCGGCCTCCTCGGTGTATCGGGCGCCGAGCATCACGACTACCGGGTCGCCCGGGCCGAATCGGCCGAGCGCGAAGGTGACCGCAGAGACGGCGAAGAGCAGGAACGGCAGCCAGGCCAGCCGGCGGGCTATGTAGATCCACATCGCTAGGTCAGGCCCGGCAAGCCTATGCCCGGGACCCGCCCGGCGCAACGTGCCCCGGCCCTGGGGCCGGGGCAGTCGGTCACTATTCGATCCTCACCAGCGTCAGCTTGGGGACGATCATGGGCGTGAGGCGGTAGTCCTTTACGCGCGGCTTAATCAGCACGTGGCGCTCTCCCTGGTACCAGAGCGGCACCCAGGCGGCGGCCTGAACTATCATCTCCTCCGCCTGGCGGTAGAGGGCTACCCGCCTGGCCGCGTCAGGCTCCACCCTGGCCTCCTCGAGCACCGCGTCTATCTTCAGGTCCGAGAACGCGCCGTGGTTCAGCCCGCTCTCGGTGTGGAACAGGATGTCGAGAAAGTCCTGTGGATCCGGGTAGTCGGCCGACCATCCGAGCCCGGCGTAGGCCTGGTACTTCTGCTTGTTGAGGTCCTCAAGATATGTGGCCCACTCGACCTGCTGGATCTCGACCTCGATACCGAGCACCTGCTGCCACATCTGGAGGATGACCTCGAGATCAAGGCCGATCGTGCCGCCCCTGCCGGGCACGGTCACGACTATCCTGGGCCTGGTCGCGGGATCGGCGTAGTCCGACTGCGCCAGCAGCTGCTTTGCGAGCTCCGGATCGAAGGTGAGCCCCTGAAGCTCCGGGTTATATCCAGGAAAGCCCGGGGGCAGGATGCCGTAGGCGGGCGTGAGGAGCTCTGAGAGCACCTCCGTTGCGATCAGCTCCTTATCGATCGCGTGGTTTAGGGCCTTCCTGAAGTTGGCGTCGTCAAAGGGAGCCATCTGGGCGTTAAAGCCGATGTACGAGATGCTGAAGTCCGGGGGGGCGACGACGAGTTCCCTGTTGAGGGCCTCTGAGGGATCGAGCACGCGCTCAAGGTCGTAAAGGCCGACTCCCGTAAAGTCGATCTCGTCATTTTCGTACATCGCCATGTTCTGGCCGCCGGCCAGGTTCATCAGGATGGTGCTGACGCCGGGCTGACCCCGGGTGTAGTTTTCAAAGCGCTCAAGGACGATGCGCTCTCCGATCCTGTACTCCTTGAGCCTGAAGGGTCCTGTGCCGTTCGGCGTGTCGGTCCAGGTCGAGCCCCCGGCCTCTACGTTCTCGCGGTCGAGCACGTAGGCGGTCGGATAGGTCAGCTTCGCCAGGAAGTACGCCTTCGGCGAGTCGATGGTGAACTGGATCGTGCGGTCGTCTATGACCTGTATGCCGCCGATCTCCATCGCGCGGCCCTCCAGAACGTCCTCTACGCCGACGATGTCGTTAAGGTAGATGTCGGCGACGGGCGATGCGGTCCGCGGGTCTGCCGCACGCTCTATGGACCATTTGAAGTCGTGCGCGGTGACGGCCTTACCGTCGTGGAAGGTGGCGTCGGGGCGGATCGTAAAGGTGTAGACCGTGCCGTCGGGGCTGATCTCCCAGCTCTCGGCAAGGTCCGGCACTAGCCTAAGGTCGGTGTCCAGGGCGACCAGGCCGCTGAACACCTCCACGACCACCCCTGACGAGGTGGTGTCGGTCACAAGGGCCGGATCCAGGGTGGGCGGGTCGGACCACACCCTGCGGAATACACCGCCGGACGGGGCCTCGGTGATGCCGTCCTCTGCCACCTCGGCCACCGACATCTCCTCCTGCTCGCCGGAATCCTGGCCGGACGCAGCGTCCTCGGACGGGGCTGCGGTCGGGTCGGGGACGGCGACCGTCGGTCCGCCGCCGCATGCGGCGGCAACCGCAATCAGGGTCAGTAGCGTTGCTAGCGCGAGGGTTCTCATGGGCTCTCCCGAGGCCGGCCGCTGCGGGCCCGGCCGATACTGGTTCTACGTCTCTAAGATGCTAAACGGACTCCGGCCTGTGAAGGTTTGCTCTCTTGCCTAATTTGCCGCGCCGACCGTGGAGGTCAGGTACGAGCGGATGAACGGGCCAAGATCCCCATCGAGCACGCCCTCGGCGTCCGAGGTCTCGTGCCCGGTCCGGTGGTCCTTGACCATCTTGTACGGGTGAAGAACATAGCTCCTTATCTGGTTGCCCCACTCGGCCGAGACGTGGTCGCCCTTTATCTCGGCCAGCTCCTTGTCTCTCTTCCTGCGCTCGACCTCTGCGAGGCGCGAGAGCAGGATGCGCATGGCGATCGTCCGGTTCTGGTACTGCGACCTCTCGTTCTGGCATACCACCTTTATCCCCGTGGGAAGGTGGGTGATCCTCACCGCGGTCGAGTTCTTCTGCACGCTCTGTCCCCCGTGGCCGCCCGCCCGAAAGACCTCGATGTTGAGGTCGTCATCGCTCACGGTGACATCCACTCCGTCCTCGACCTCGGGCATCACCTCGACCAGCGCGAACGAGGTGTGCCTTGCGTGGTCGGCATCGAATGGCGAGAGCCTTACCAGCCTGTGCACTCCGCGCTCTGACCTTAGGTACCCGTAGGCGTTGGCGCCCGTGACCTGCAGCGTCGCGCGCTTTACCCCACCCTCGTCGCCGGGCGAGGCATCGAGCAGTTCCGACTTCATGCCGGAGGCTTCCGCCCACCTGCTGTACATCCGGGTCAGCATGCCCGCCCAGTCCTGCGAGTCGATGCCGCCAGCGCCAGCGTGCAGGGCGATGAAGGCACTGCGCCCGTCGTACTCACCCGAAAGGGTCAGCCCGAGCTCGAGCCGCTCAAGAGTTTCGACTATCTCCGCCAGCTCCGCCGCAAAGGACTCGGTGAGCGAATCGTCGCCCTCCTCGATGGCCAGCTCGAGTATCTCCGCCAGCCCGGCGGACCGCTCGTCCAACCCCCGCCACTCCTCGAGCTGCCTTGTGAGGCCCGAGAGGCGCTGCATCTTGCCCTGTGCGATACCGGGATCGTCCCAGAAGCCCTCTGCTGCCGCCTCATTCTCGAGATCGGCTATCTGTCGCTGCTTGGAAGCGAGGTCAAAGACGCACCATCAGGTCTGAAATGCGGTCCCTGGTTTCCCTGAGCTTCTCGGCGATGTCCTGCACTTGTGGCCTCTCTATGCGCACCGGCACTACATTTGGCAAACGGGCCGGGCGCGGCGTGGTTAGTCTGTTAGGCGAAGGTTTGATCCCTTTAGACCCGATTCCGATTATAGCAATGGCCATCGGTTGGGGCCCCGAGATTATCCTGCTGCCTTGGCGTCCAAGTTTGCGGGTCTTCAATAGCGGCGAGGGCCTGAAGGTGGACGCGGCCCGACGACCCGAGTCCGGGAGCGCCGACATCAGAGCGATGTCAGGCCGGGCCTTGAGACCGAAGAGCCACACCTAGCTTAGGAGGAGTCCCATGGAGCGGGCATGGCGCTGGATGCCAAGTGGCGGCGGTAGTTTGGCCTTCACGGTCGAAGAGTGGGAGCAAGCACCCCGTCTCTCCAATGACGGCATACGCCAAATGCTCTTACCACCGGTGTTCTGCGGACAGGCGAGCGACAAGGTAACCTGTGCAAACGGGAAAGAAGCCTTCCGCCATCTAGGGCTGGATGGCAATCGCAACAGAGACGAACAGGGCAGCAGATGAACACACGGACGCACGGAGAACTCGCCAATTTCATCTGGGGTATCTGCAACCTGCTGAGGGGCCCGTACAAGCGAAACGAGTACCGCAAGGTCATCCTGCCGCTCACCGTGCTCCGCCGTTTCGATTGCGTGCTCGCCGCGACAAAAGACGCGGTCCTTTCCGCCGACGCCGAATACAGCGGGCTCAGCGAGAACGTCCGCCACCACCGGCTCATGCAGGCTTCGGGATGGCCGTTCTGCAACACATCGCGACTGGACTTTGCACGGCTTTTGGATGACCCGAACCTGCTTGCACAGAACCTCAACGCATATATTAGGGATTTCTCGCCCGAAGTGCGGGAGATCATGGAGCGCTTCTCCTTTGACGTGCACATCGGGCGCATGGCCGATAAGAACCTTCTGTACCAAGTCATCCAGGCCTTTGCCAATGTCGATCTCTCCCCCGAGCGGATCGACGCCATGCAGATGGGATACGTCTTCGAAGAACTCATCCGCATCGGCGCCGAGCAGGCGAACGAGGAAGCCGGTGAGCATTTCACGCCCCGCGAGGTCATCCGGCTGATGGTCAGTCTCCTGTTATCGGACGAGCCCGACCTCGGCCGCAGCTACGTGGTCAAGACGATCTATGATCCGGCTTGCGGCACCGGAGGCATGCTTTCGGTCGCTGAGGACTACCTTCGCGAGCACAACAGCGAGTCCAATCCGATCCTCTACGGACAGGACTTGAATGACGACGCCTGGGCGGTCTGCAAGTCCGACATGCTGATCAAGGGTGACAATGCCGGGAACATCGTCCTTGGTGACACGTTCACCGGGGATGGTTACGCCCATCGCCCGGACGGCAGCAGGTACACGTTCGACTACATGCTGGCCAATCCACCCTTTGGAGTGGAGTGGAAACAGCAGGAGCGCGAGATCAAGCAGGAACAGGACACGCTGGGCTATTCGGGGCGCTTCGGCGCCGGACTGCCAAGGATCAACGACGGATCGCTGCTATTCCTTCAGCACATGCTGTCGAAGATGCAGCCTGTCGATGAAGGAGGCAGTCGCCTGGCGATAGTGTTCAACGGCTCGCCGCTGTTCACGGGTGATGCCGGGAGCGGCGAGAGCAACATCCGCCAGTGGATCATCGAGAACGACTGGCTGGAAGCCATCGTGGCACTCCCAGACCAGCTCTTTTACAACACCGGGATCTCCACCTACATCTGGATTCTCACCAACCGCAAAGATGAGCTCCGCAGGGGAAAGGTGCAGCTCATCGACGGAAGGAAGTTCTTCGTCAAGATGAAGAAGAGCCTCGGCAACAAGCGGAACGAGCTTTCCCAGGAGCAGATCGAGGACCTGACGCGCATCCATGGCAACTTTAGGGATGGAGAGACGCGTGACCTAGAAGACGAGGACCCGGTTACTCACCAGTCGCGAATCCTACCGCGCGTTGTGAGCAAGGTGTTTGCCAACGAGGATTTCGGGTACCGCAAGGTGACTGTGGAACGGCCGCTTCGCATGAACTTCGCAGCGACGGAGAAGCACATCGCTCGGATAGAGGAGCAGAAGATATTCCTTAACATGGCGGTCAGCAAGAAGCGCCCCGGAGCCGCGCATGATGACGAGGTCGCCGCTGGCCAAGCAAGGCAGGATGCCATCAGGGACTACTGGGATCGCTCGCGAAGGCGACGGGCGGCGAGCTGATCCATGATCGCGAGACGTTCCTGGACATGCTTGAATCAGTGACGGCCGCAGAAGGGCTCAAACTATCCGCCCAGGAAAGGAAGGCCGTACTCGCGGCGCTGGGCGAGCGCGATCCTGATGCCGAGATATGCCTCGATCAGCGGGGCAATCCCGAGCCGGACCCGGAACTACGCGACACGGAGACTGTACCGCTGCTCAAGGACGTTGACTCGTACTTCGAGTGCGAGGTGAAGCCGCACGTGCCCGATGCATGGGTGGATGAGAGCAAGACGAAGATCGGCTACGAGATACCTCTAAACCGCCACTTCTACGTGTATGAGCGTCCGCGTTCACTCGAGGAGATAAGGTCCGAGATCCGGGAGCTTGAGCAAGAGATCACAGAACTGCTCTCTGAGGTGACGGCATGAATGCACTTGATGCTGCAGCGGAGGTGCTTAAGGAGGCTGAAGGATCTCTTCACTACCGCGAGATAACCAGACGAATAATTGACCAGGGACTCTGGGTGACGAGCGGTCAGACTCCTTGGAACACGGTTATCGCCCGGCTTGGCACTGACGTAAGGGATCACGGAGTGGCCTCCAGATTCACGAGGACAGCCCCCGGACATTTCGCACTGAACCCGGATCGGATCGAGGAGGAGCCGCCTGTCGAGCGGTCGAAAGTGGAGCGGTCAGATGAGAATGAAGCCTCGGCCGTCATGTCATTCACGGACGCTGCAGAGCGGATTCTTCTCCAGTCCCGGAGCCGCAAGCCTCTTCACTACAGGACCATCACCGACCGTGCGCTCGATCAGACGCTGATCCGCACCGAGGGACGCACGCCATCGTCAACGATGTATGCGGTGATCCTGGCCGAGATCCGGCGACGGGATGCGCGGGGAGAATCGCCGCGCTTTGTGCAGCACGGTCGCGGTATGGTCGGTCTGGCGAGTTGGCTGCCCGTTGGTCTCACAGCGCGTATCGAGGAAAACAATCGGAAGGTGCGTCAGTCGTTGCTCGACGGTGCGCGCACCGCTCCCCCGGATGCCTTCGAGCGTCTGGTGGGAGAACTACTCGCGGCGATGGGCTTTGAGAATGTAGAAGTGACCAACGTCTCGTCAGACGGAGGCATTGATGTCCGCGGCACACTGGTCGTGGGTGAAGCGGTGCGGATCCGCATGGCGGTACAGGCGAAGCGCTGGAAGAGCAACGTCCAGGCACCCATAGTCCAGCAGGTGCGGGGCTCCTTGGGTGCGCACGAGCAGGGGCTCATTATTACCACGGCTGATTTCAGCCGCGGGGCACGAGAGGAGGCCGTCCGGCTTGACGCCGCCCCGGTCGCCCTGATGAACGGCGAGCAATTGGCCGCGTTGCTCGCAAAGCACGAGATAGGCGCGCGAATCGAGAAATACGACCTTCTTACCTTGGATGACACTGGAGAGTCGCAGGCGTGACGACAACTTCGGGTCTGGGTGTCAAAGGCTTTCCCCGGTACGAGCGGTACCGTGACAGTGGTGTGGAGTGGCTTGGAGATGTGCCGGAGCATTGGGAAGTAACTCGATTAGATCACATTGCGGCATATCGCACGAGCAACGTGGACAAGAAAACAGAAGACGGTGAGTTACCCGTAAGGCTTTGCAACTACACGGATGTCTACTATCGGGAATACATCTGGGCTAGCAAAGACCACTTCATGGAAGCTACGGCGGCCCTCCGCGAAATCGCGCGATTCAAACTAGATGTGGGGGACGTTCTCATCACGAAGGACTCTGAAGATTGGCGAGACATTGGAGTTCCTGCGTTGATTAGGGAAACAGCCGACGATTTCTTGTGCGGATACCATCTTGGCATCATCCGACCAGGTTCAACAGTGCATCCAGGTTTCCTGTTCCGCGCCATGCAATCCGTGGCCACGAATCAACAGCTCCAGACTTTCGCCTCAGGAGTTACGCGGTACGGACTACCTAATCGGGCGGTCGGCGACACCAAAGTTGTGGTTCCATCCCTTTCCGAACAACGTGCCATATCTGAGTTTCTTGATAGAGAGACGGACCGGATAGACACGCTTGTCGCAAAGAAACGCCTGCTCACTGAGCGCCTGCAAGAATACCGGACCGCGCTCATTACGCGAACCGTGACGCAGGGCCTTCCGCCCGACGCAGCGCGTGCTGCCGGCCTCGACCCTTGCCCCCGCCTCAAGCCGTCGGGGGTAGAGTGGCTCGGCGACGTGCCGGAGCATTGGGAAGTAACTCGATTAGATCACATTGCGGCATATCGCACGAGCAACGTGGACAAGAAAACAGAAGACGGTGAGTTACCCGTAAGGCTTTGCAACTACACGGATGTCTACTATCGGGAATACATCTGGGCTAGCGAAGACCAATTCATGGAAGCGACGGCGGCCCCACGCGAAATTGCGCGATTCAAGCCAGATGTGGGGGACGTTCTCATCACGAAGGACTCTGAAGACTGGCGGGACATTGGAGTTCCTGCGTTGATTAGGGAAACAGCCGACGATTTCTTGTGCGGATACCATCTTGGCATCATCCGACCAGGTTCAACAGTGCATCCAGGTTTCCTGCTCCGCGCCATGCAATCCGTGGCCACGAATCAGCAACTCCAGACTTTCGCCTCAGGAGTTACGCGGTACGGACTACCTAATCGGGCGGTCGGCGACACCAAGGTTGTGGTTCCATCCCTTTCCGAACAACGTGCCATATCTGAGTTTCTTGATAGAGAGACGGACCGGATCGGTGTGACCATTTACAAGATGCGTTTGCTCATCATGCGGCTGCACGAGTACCGCACGGCCCTCATCACTGCAGTCGTCACGGGCGAGATCGACGTTCGACGATCAGCACCGGAGGATCCACTTCACATAAGCGAAGTCGTATGACAGGCCAGACTACCGAGAAGGCTTTCGAGACGACCGTAGAGTCCATGCTGCTGGATGGCAGTTGGCAGAAGGTCGACCGCGCCGAGTGGAATGTTGAACGGGCCCTTTTCCCGGCACGTGCCGTGGCATTCATGCAGTCGACCCAGCCTGAACTGTGGTCGGAGATGACGGCGCTGCATGGCACCAATCTCGAACCCGCGGTCATCGAGGCTTTGGTCCGAGAACTCGACCTCAAGGGATCAATTCACGTACTGCGCCACGGGTTCAAGTTCTACGGCAAGATCCTTCGCCTCGCATGGTTCAAGCCGGCGCACGGAATGAACCAAGAGGCCCTCGCCCAGTTTGCGCGCAACGAGCTGACGGTCACGCGCCAGGCACGGTGCCATCCGGGAAAAGGGGACGAAATCGACCTGCTGTTTGCGCTCAACGGCGTGCCGGTCGCGACCTGTGAACTTAAGAATCCGATGACAGGCCAGAACTGGCGCAGTGCCGTCCTGCAGTACCGGCAGGACCGCGATCCCACCGCGCCCATCTTCCGGTTCCAAAAGCGAGCCCTTGTCCACTTTGCGGCCGACCCAGATGAGATCCACATGACCACTCGCCTCGATCGCGAGCGGACCCGCTTTCTGCCCTTCAACCGCGGCAGTCACCCCGGGGCGGTCCGCTGCGGCGCCGGCAACCCGCAGCACCCATCCGGATACCGCACCAGCTATTTCTGGCAAGAAGTCCTAGAGAGGGAGCAGTTGCTGGACATCATCGGTTCATACGTCTTTACGGAACGTACCGAGGAAAAAGTCGAGGAAGATCAAGGGGCTCGAACCGTGAAGCGAGAGGCGGTGATCTTCCCTCGCTACCATCAACTCGACGCCGTCAGTGGATTGGTAAAGGAAACCAAAGTCGATGGTCCGGGACGGAACTACCTTATCCAGCACTCGGCCGGCAGTGGTAAGACAAACAGCATCTCCTGGCTTTCACACCGGCTCGCAAGCCTGCACGATGCCAGCGACGAGAAGATATTCGACTGCGTAGTTGTCATCACGGACCGCCGGATTCTGGATAGACAGCTGCAGGACGCCATATACCAGATCGAGCACGCCCAGGGCGTCGTGCAGCCCATCGACCGGGACTCGCAGCAACTTGCAAAGGCCCTTGTGGACGGTACCAAGATCGTGATCACTACACTCCAAAAGTTTCCCCTCGTACTGGGCGGTCTCCTGTCGGCCGCCGGAGCGGACTCGTCCGAGACCGCAACCGAGTCCGAGCGGACTCGTGCCGCAGAGTGGCGCCGCGAAATAGCCAGTCGCCGCTATGCGATCATCGTTGATGAGGCGCACTCCAGCCAGACAGGTGAGAGCGCCAGAGAGATGAAGGCCATACTTGGGTCGCGCGCTCAGGCAGCCGGGGAGGAAGATGCAAGTTGGGAGGACGGTCTCAACGCCGTCGTCGAGTCGCGCGGCCCCCAGCCCAACCTCTCGTTCTTCGCGTTCACGGCTACACCTAAGGGCAAGACGCTGGAGCTGTTCGGCAGGCCCGGAAACAGCGGCAAGCCTGAGGCCTTCCACGTCTATAGCATGCGTCAGGCGATCGAGGAGAGGTTCATCCTTGACGTGCTCCAAAACTACACGGATTACGACACGTACTACCGGCTAGTGAAGCGTGCATCGGAAGATCGAGAGTTGCCGAAACGGCGAGCGGCCGCAGCCCTCGCGAAGTTCATGCAACTACACCCGCACAACATCTCGCAGAAGACCGAGGTGATTGTTGAGCACTTCCGCAACAACGTGCGCCACCGTATCGGAGGCAGGGCGAAAGCCATGGTGGTCACCTCGTCTCGCCTCCATGCGGTCAGATACATGCTCTCCTTCCAGGAGTACATAGACGGGAAGAAATACACTGACGTCAGACCGCTCGTGGCATTCAGCGGAACGGTCAAGGATCCTGATACGGACGAAGACTTCACCGAACCTGGCATGAACCTCGACGTGGTCACCGGAAAGCCAATCAGCGAATCTGCGCTGGCGGCCCGTTTCGACTCCCCCGACTACCAGATACTGCTCGTGGCGGACAAGTACCAGACCGGCTTCGACCAGCCTCTTTTGCAGGCGATGTACGTCGACAAACGTCTAGACGGCGTCCAGGCAGTCCAGACGCTGTCGCGGCTCAACAGGCCGGCGCCGGGCAAAGAGCCCCCCTTCGTCCTTGACTTCGTCAACGACCCCGAGGACATCCGCCGAGCCTTCGCACCGTACTATGACCGGACGGAACTGCTGGCCTCATCCGACCCTCACCAGCTAGGGGCGCTCAAGCATGAGATAGACGGTTTGCAGGTCTATCACTGGAGCGAGGTGGAATCGTTTGCGAGGGTCTTCTATCTTCCCCTGTCACGGCATGAGCCAGACGATCATGCACGCCTCGATGCATGCCTTCAGCCCGCACGGGACCGGTTCTCGGCCCTTGACCTCGATGAACAGGAGGCCTTCCACGACCGTCTGAGCGCGTTCGTGAAGCTCTACGCTTTTCTTGGCCAGATCATCCCCTACGGGGACAGTGACCTTGAGCACCTCGCTTCGTTTGGGCGTGCGCTGCTGCCCTCGATTCGACCCAGGCGCGACAGTGCGCCAGTTCACTTGGGCGAGGATGTGGGTCTTGAGTACTACCGCCTGGAGCGTGTTTCTTCAGGCGCCATCACCATGCAAAATAATGAAGAGGATGTCTATGTAACGACACCCACTTCCGTCGGCACGGGCCGCAGCGAAGAGGATAAAGCGCCGCTGTCGGAGATCATTGAAAGGCTCAACGACAGGTTCGGGACCAAATTCACTGACGAGGACCGCCTATTCTTTGAGCAGGTGAAGGAACGTGCCGTCCAAAACGAAGAGATTCGCGAGACAGCGCGCGCGAACCCGCTGGACAAGTTCAGCCTCGGCATCCGGGAAGCAGTTGGCAGGTTGATGATCGAGCGCATGGGCGAGAACGGAGCGCTAGTCACAAGGTACATGAGCGACCCGGATTTCCAGGAGGTTGCCTTCGCTGACCTTTCACGCGCGATTTATGACGCAGTGGGGGCTGGCACGGTGTCGAGAGGGCGGACAAGGTGTGTCGACGACATTGCAGCCACCGCACAGCCCCGAGCCTAGGTCTGCTGAGCTCGTGTTGGAAGGGTGTCGCAGACGGGTAGAGAGTTGCATTTAGGGCAGCATCAAGGCCGAAAGTGGAGACCGTCAGTACGAACTCGCATCCTGTCGGCTTGAGCTCGCCTGCGGGGGGCGGTATCGATGTCCCGATACGTCGAAGAGCTTTGGACTACACACCGTTTTGTTTGTCGATCCATGAAACGGCGGCTGGTTGCAGGCTACACAGCCCTCTTGGAGCCCATTTAACCTAGGTTCCATTCAAGTCAACTGTCCACGAGAACCGTACCCCTTTGTGCTGATTGGCAAACGTAAAACTCAGTTTCGAACCAAACTAGGGTTGGAATGTCGATGAGGTCGAGGTCGGTCTGCACAAGCTGCGGATGGCAGATCAAGTCATTTATGCCTTTGGCCACCCAAGCCTCGCGCCGGTCGGGGGCCACGGCGTCGGCTTTCATTACCGCGACGCGGAACACCCGTGCCGGGTGGGGCTCTCGTCCATCCGCCTGATGACGTCTAGGGTACCTGTGTAGGTGACATAGACGAGCACCCTGAGGCCCTCGATCCTCTAGACCGCGACAAGATCTGTGAGGGCCTGTTCCTAGGCGTAGAGCCGCTCCTCCGATAGCGGCGGCGGTTCCGGGATCACTTATCCGATCTCGGGATCCAGCACGGTCTCGCCCTGGTGCACCCGTCGGGGAAGGCGAGCAGACGTCTCGATCCCTCTGGGAGCGCGTCGGCTAGTGCGGCCCTGAGGGTTTCGAACGTTCAACCTCATCCAAGGCTCATACCAACTGGGCGGGTCAACTGTTCCCTTCTGCGAGCTATATGTTCTCGTGAAAGGCTCACTCCCGCCGAGTTGGCATCTATGGGCAAGGCATATTCCGGCATCCAGCCATCTGGCAAGAGCACCATCCACCTAACACCGGACCATCTTGTCGTTTGCCCCATCCACAATGCCAGCGGTGATACCGTATCGGCCAGAGTGACATCTGGAGTTCGACACTCACGTCCACCCGGAAGCTTTTTGGCAACGATGCAGGTCGGCTCCATTTGCGAAGGGAGTACCGAGACATGTATCTGTACCTAGAGTTGTGGAGCGCACGCGAGCCCTGGCTGAAGATGTCCAAGGATGATCGGAAGGCATTCTTCAAGAGCGTCGAGAGCGTGGTTGCCGAGATGGGCGAATCAGGTTCGGAGATGATCGCGGTTGCCCTGAACGACGACGACACTGACCGCCGCGCCGACTACGAGTATCTGGCCCTTTGGCGCATGCCAGACAAGGAGACGGCCCTGGAATTCGAGCGGATCATTGGCGGGCTGGGCTGGTACGAGCTATTCCACCAGCAGAACCTGCGTGGCGCGGAAATCCCCGCAGAAGACTGCCTCGCCCATATGATCGACCGCTGACCGGTCCAAAGCGGACCGGGCGCGACTCCTAGATCCCGGAGAAGGTCGGCTGGGGAGGCGGGTCGGTCGGCGGCTGGAGCGGCAGCACTATGCACGACGGGCGTTCGGAGTCGTGGTATATGGACTGCACCGCCGTAACGTACGAGCGGTCCAGCCCGAGCGGGCCGCCCGTGTTGGGGTTGACGTCGAACCGCGGGAAATTGCTCGAGGATATGTCCACCCTGATCCTGTGGCCCGCCCTGAACAGGTTCGAGGTAGGGAACAGCTCGAACTCCAGCAGGTAGACCTCCCCGGACTCCATCAGCTCCTCTTCCTCCCACCCGTTACGGAAGCGGGCGCGGATTATCGAGTCGGTGATGTTGATGGCAAGGCCGTCCGGGTAGCTGTCCGTCGGCGGGAGCACCTCTATCAGCTTTGCCGTAAAGTCGGTGTCCACCGCGGTCGAAGACGCCCACAGCCTGACGGTGATCGGCCCGGTGGCCTCGACGTCCTCTGCGAGCTCGGCGGTCTGGAAGGTCAGTACGTCCGGCCGGATGTTAAGGGCGACCCCGTCCTCTGAGCCGATGAACCTGGGACCTCCCCTCTGGTCATAGGCGCCAGGGTTCATCCAGGGATTGGCGGCCGAGATCGACCCGCCGATCGTCGGCACCGGATTGGCGGGATCGAACGTGAACCTGCTCGGCGGGATGTCCGGGCTCACCGGGCGCTCGGTCGAAAGACCCCCGCCTGCGTGCAGATAGTGCTCGGTCGGGCGGATTCCCTCCGGCGGCCAGATGTCCGACGATCGCCAGTACCCTCCCCTGCTGAGCCTGCCCGACACGCCGACCGAATTGTCGCCGGTCCCCATCGTGAAGTACCGCACCGCCGGCCAGCGTGAGGCCTCGGTGTCCATTCCCTTGAGGTAATGGTCGAACCAGCTGAGCCGAAGGTCCTCGTAGTCGATGTGCGACTCGGTGCCGAAGTCCGAATCGCCCGAGTTGGTGATCTCGTACTGGCCGTGGGTCCACGGGCCCATCAGCAGCCGCTGGTCGGAGCTCTTGGCTTTCGTGTAGTCCAGGAAATTCTGGATGGTGTTGCGCGGGTAGGTGTCGTACCAGCCGCCCAGGTAGAGCGTCGGCACGTCCGCGTGCTCATCGACGTACTCCCCGGGAGCATAGCCGCGCTGTTTCCAGTATTCGTCGAACTTTCCGTGGGTGAGTATGTCGATCGCCCAGCGCTCATAGGTGGGAAGGCGGCGCAGCACGGTCGCACCCTCCTTAAGGGGGAACGACTCTATTATCCTGGCCAGCGGGAGCCGGTCCCGGCTCTCGTGGGTCGGAAAGGCCCCGATGTCCCCGAGCACGCTCGGCCAGTATCGCTCAAGTTCTGCGCGCAGGGCCGGGTCCTCTGACGCCTCCTTGCTGTCCGCCGCCATCCTGAAGGCGTAGATCAGGAATCGTTGCTCGAGCGCACCGTTCTGCCTCATCGACGAGTGGAAGTAGTTGGATGCGCCGACCGCAACTATCATGGTCGAAAGGTGGGGAGGATCGAGCGTGGCCAGTGCCGACTGGACGCTACCTGGGTAGGAGTCTCCCATCGTGCCCACCCTGCCGTCCGACAAGGGGCGCGAGGCCAGCCACTCGACCGTGTCGTACCCGTCCGGTGCCTCAAGCGCGAACGCGTACCACTCTCCCTCTGACCGAAAGCGGCCCCGAACGTCCTGGATCGCGCACACGTAGCCGCGCCGGGAGAAGTACTTGGCCTTTGAGACGTTGCCCGCGGCCGCCTTGTTGTAGGGGGTCCGCTCCAGTATCGTCGGGAACGGTCCCGCGCAGGCCGCCCCGTCCATGGCGGGCATGTATATGTCCGTCGCCAGGCCCACCCCGTCCCGTGCCGGGACCATGACGTTGGAATCGCAGTGGACCCCGTACTGCTGGTGCGAGCCTTCGTACCTGTCGGGCATGTCGCCTAAACCTCTTTACCTGGATGGAGCGTCTGCATCGTGCGGGCGGCCGACCTTACGGCCCGGGGGCTGTAGTCCATGGGCACCATCTCTATCTCGCTCCAGATGGGCACCTGGTCGGCGTAGTGGGGGCTGCCGGGATGGCCCGAGGACCCGAGCGGCACCACCCAGCGCGAGCGGTCCCAGTCCGACGGGTCGAACAGGTATCGGGCGACCGACATGGACATCATGACGAACGGGTCTGCCGGGTCGAAGAATCCCGCCTGCGGCGTGTCGCCATCCCCGCCCATCGGCACCGACGGCGGATCGAGCAGATCCGAAAGTTCCGGCAGCGACGCAGACAGCGTGTGAACGGGCCTTGTCGCGTGCACCGAGCCCCATGTCCAGCTGTCCATGTCGTCGCCAAGGCGGTCCGAAAGGTAGCCGAGCCCCTCCTCTAGCCCGTCGCCCAGCGCGGTAAGCCAGTCGAGCCCCTCGGGAAGGAGGGATGTATCACCGGACTCTGCGTGCGCGACGAACAGCGCCTCGAGCTGGCGAAGGTGCGCCGGTATGCCCCTTCCCGCGGCGTCCATCGCCTCGCCCGCGAGCTCTCCCAAACAGTGCACCGCCAGCCGCCGGTTAAGGCAAAGGCGCATCGCCGAGTAGATGGTGGGCTCCGGGCGGTCGCGGTCCATCGAGCAGTCCCATGCGGTGAGCATCGCCCGTGCCCGGTCGAACCGCCCTCCCCGTCCGGGAGCCGCGGCCAGCAGCCGGCAATAGACCGTGGCCGGTACCGACACGCGCTCTGCGTGGACCGAAGCGGCCTCCTCGGGCCCGGCCCTTTCCATGGCGGACAGCCGGTCGTAGATCCTGCGCGCCCGATACCCGGGCGCGTAGTCGAGCGAGAGCAGGTGCGGGAAGTCCGGACCCACGATCTTCTGGTTGGCGGTTACGATCCGCCCGTCCGGCGGATTTACTATGCGGGGCAGGTCCTCGTGGGCAATGAACCCTTCCCACTCGTACTCGCCGCTCCAGCCCGGCACGGGCAGCCAGTAGTTGGCCTCGGGGCGCACGGGCACGCGGCCGCGGTTAAGGTACCTGACCTCGCCGCCTGCGTCGGCGAACATGAAGTTGTTGCACGGATCGACCCAGTCGCGCATCGCCTCGTCCATCTCGGCGGCCGACCTGACGGTGAGCATCCCGAGGAGAGAGCCTGCGAACGGGTTCGGCCCGTCCAGGGCCGTGTAGCGCATCGCAACCGCCGTTCCCCCGCCCCGCTCTCCCGCTACCACAGGTCCGTGCATGGTCGACACCGACTCGATGGTCACGTCCTCGCCGCCGCGGACCCGGATGGTCTCCTTCGTGACCTGCGCGGTCAGCCACTTGCCCCGGTGCTCATACAGGTCCGGGCGCTGTGGGTCGAACCTCTCGAGGTACAGGTCCTGGTAGTCGGACATGGCGTGGGTCACGCACCAGGCCACCCGCTCGTTGTGGCCGAAGTGCGGAAAGCCCGGGCAACCCGGGAAGGACAGGCCGATAACGTCGAACCCGGGGCAGGTAACGTGGTTCTGGTAGTAGACGTTGGGCACGTCAAGGCCCCTGTGCGGATCTCCCGCGATCAGCGGCGCCCCCGTCGACGTCCTGCCGGGACCGAGGGTCCAGCTGTTGGAGCCGGCGTCGGGCTCTGTGAGCGTTGCGGCCGCATCGGCAAGCTCTGCGAACACCGCCGCCCCGTCCGCATATCCGCCGGAATGCGGCTCTCCCGGGGGAACGACCAGGAGGTGGCCGGGCTGGTAGCCCCGATAAAGCTCCGCCGCCCTCCCCGGGCCGAGGACGCTCACCAGCCGGGCCCGCCACAGCTTGCCCTCGAACCCGCCCATCATCACGTGTCGGATCTTGTAGACCGCAAGGCAGTCCCACGGACTCCAGGACTCCGGCTCGGCCCCCACCAGGTCGTACTCGGCGGGCAGGCGCGCGGCGGTCCGGATGAACTCGTTAACCCCGGCGGCGTACGAATCGAGCATCCGCCTAGCTGGCTCGCCGAGCGCCTCGTAGTCGCACACGACCGTCGCGCGGATACCGAGCCGCCTCATCAGGAGGTCGCTCGTCAGGCCGGGCTCACCGGCAAGCTCGGCCCACCTGCCGTACGCCCGCATGCGGTCGTAGTCCATGTGCCAGAGCCGGTCCTGGGCCGTCGCAAACCCCTGGCCGAAGAACGCGTCCGACTCCGTGGCGGCCTCGATGTGCGGCATGCCGTACGCGTCGCGCCTGATGCCTATCGGCGCGCCCGGCCCTATAACCGTAATGTCTGAGCTGACGTCCGGAACGGCCTCCCAAAGGTCCGACTCGGTGATGCGGTGCGAACCGGCCATTGCTACTTGAGCTTAAGGGCCCGAGCGGGATTTTTGACGAGCATGGCGTCGATATCCTCGGCGCCAAGGCCGCGGGCCCGCAACCTGGGCACGATGCTGGCGAGCAAATGTCCGTAGCCCGTCCCGCCGAACCGCAGGAACCGCCAGCGGTGGCAAACGTCGTGCGCGATCACCACCTGGTCGCCATGCCCGAGCCCGACCAGGTACTCGAGCAGGTCCATCCGGCCGGCGTCGCTCGGCATGGGTATGGCCTTCGGATCTCCGCCGAAGCCGCCGTGCTCTATGCCGAACGTGTCGAACTCAAGGAACGTACCCGCACTCGCAAGCTCGCTAAGGATCGCCCGGTCCGTTATCCGGGCATCAAGGTGGCCGAGCACGACATTGGCGGGATCGGCCCCGGCCCCCACCAGCACGTCGAGGATCTCGGCGGGCGCGGACTGCCCGTGCCCGGGGTGGATGAGTATCGGCGCTCCGGTCCCGCTCTGTGCCCGGGCGGCTGCGCGCACGACCTTGAGGACATTTTCGGTCGGCGGATAGACGCACCCGATCTCGCCTATGATGCCCGCCCTTACGCCGGTCTCGCCGACACCTTCGACCACGTCCCGAACGATCTCCTCGGCGATATCATCCTCGGAAATATCGTCCATTCCCTCGGGGTGGGAGACGGGAACGTAGTAGCCGGCTCCCATCACGACGCTCAGGGCCGTGGCCCGCGAGATGCGCGCAAGTGCCAGGGGATCCCGGGCGATGCCCATAGAGGTAGCGTCCACGATCGTGCCGCCGCCCTCGAGCCTCCACGCCATAGCCTCCTCAATGGCCACCCGCTCATCGAGCAGGTTGATCGAGTCCCGGTGCGTCTGCCAGATCGACGGCAGCCTCCCGAGGATGTCCATCTTGATCGGCCGGTCGACCAGCCAGCGCGCCGAGGCCTCATCGGGCATCGAGAAGTAGCACTCGAGGCTCAGCAGCAGGTGCTCGTGCATGGACGTGGGCCCGAGCGATGCGGGCTCGACCGGCCCAAGCACGGTCTGGACCTGGCCGCGAGTGGCGTGGGGCTGTGTAACGGATAAGGCCATGGCAACGCCCCCCGGAACGCGGGTCACCATGTGGGGAGACCCGGCTCGGCCGAGGGCGAACTGATCGTATGGCCGAGCCTTCAGACCGTCAACACGTCGAATTGCTTCGGAAGCGGCCTTTCGGGCGGGCACCAAAGACTAGGGTCAGTTGCTGCGGTCGTCGGGAGACAAAGAGAGTCGTACCAGACTAAAGGCGTTAGGTCTGCTTGCGGCATCTCGGCATTAGTGCAGACCTGACGCAACTTCGGGAAGACCGGACAGGGAGTTCCGGAGACCATGGTGGTGGCGCGGCCACCACGCGCGTTTATCCTTGCGAACCTAGACTTCCAGCCGACCAGTATCGTCCAAGTCGGCTGTGTCCGGCACCCTGCGAGCGACGAATAGGCCAATAATCTTGGTAGCCGGGAAATATGAAGACAACATGGATTTCGAAGCCCGGAAGTGCGCCCCCGTGGTGAGAATGTCATCGACGATGGCTATTAACGGGGGTTCCGGTATCAATAGTTTGCGGTCAATCTCGTAAATGGCTTCGATTTGCTCAGGCGTAGGTCTTGATTCACTTTGATGTACAGGATCTGTGCTCATCTTCTGTACGACAATTTCACGAATATCCAGCTTCCTGCTAGCTGGGATTGCCTTCAGCATCTGCATTGGCCGGTCGTCATAGAGGGGGTCTCCCTTTGCCTTTGATGGTGGAATGGGCACAGAGGTCATCCGACCTAACTCGTCTTCCCCTATCGCCTCTGCCAACGCGTTGCCCGCCTGTTCGATAGCGTTTCGCTTGTAGGGCCATTCCGGCAATCCAAGGCGGTCCATGGGCTTTTTGAAATTGCTGATTAGGTTATTGGTGGAACTGTAGGCATAGCCCCTGCGGGCGGTGTACTCGCCAAGAAAGTAACACTCATCCTCGTTTGACAGATGCGCATGATCGCAGCGCATCAACTCATCGACTTTCGTCAGGCGCCGTGGAAAGGGTCTTTCGGATGTCATCGTAGTCTCTGACCCGAACCGCTCCTTTCTTCGCCAGCCTTGACGGCCACGAAAGCCGGGGGTTCTGGAAGCAGTGGTCGAGAACAAAAAGCTTGCGCCCCTGCTTTAGGGCTGCTCGTGCTTGAGCAAGGGTGCCAGATGTCTCACCGGCCTCAACTATTATGGTCGCCTCGGTGAGTGCGGCCATGGTCACGTTTCGCTCGGGGAAAAAGTACCGGTTGCGACGATAGTCCTGCTCTTCATACCGTTTCACCGGCACTTGACTGAGGATGAGGAATCGCTTTGATATGAAGCTTTGCAGATCGGCGTTTTCCTTTGGGTATACATGCGACAGCGGTGTGCCAATAACGGCGATGGTTCTCCCGTTCTCTGCAATTGCGGTCTCGTGGACCTTCGTGTCTATCCCTGAGGCCAGCCCGGAAACGACCGTGAAATCATCCGCAACCAATCCACGGACAAGTCGTTCGGCTAAAGACAATCCCTCTGGGGACGGCTTCCGGGTACCCACTACGGCGACTGAACGCGAGAAAGCTAAGTCCCACCAGCCCTGGTAGTAGAAAAGCTCGATCGGATTGGCGGCATCCCGGAGTCTTTCCGGGTATTCCCCCGTGCCGTGGACACGTACCCCAAATCTCCCTACCTTGGCTTGCTCAAAGCGCCTCTTCACGAACTCTGCGCAGTAATCGGCTTCCATGGCTGAAACAAAGTCCGACGGAAGGCAAGTTGGGCTTTGCGCGAACTGCTTAGCGAGCGATCTGAATGAGGCTTTGGATTTGCACCAAAGCGCTTCGTAGGCCCCCATCTCGCGGAACGGGGACACCGCGCGCGTCCTGAAACTCAAACCAGCAAATGCAAGTTGCTGTGTCACTTCACATCTCGGTCGGTATCTTTCAACGTGCACATTCGGCTCAGGAACATGGAGGTAACCGGCGGAGTCGGCGCGTATGGTCTGTGAATTCTGTGTCGGGCATCAAGGCCTCTTCCCCGCTCGCTAATAGTCCCTTGCCAGCCGACTCAAGGGCCTTAGCGTGCAGGCTCAACCAGTTGGTGGAAACGGGTCTAGCCCGTGATTGTCTCTTCGTCGGATGTGCCCATCATTCCCATGAACGAGCAACCCTCCCTTGTCATTCCGTGCAATCTCCCGTGCACGATCGATGGCCTGCTGCTGCGTGCGATGCACGGATGACTGCCTTCCAGCCCCCGTCAGCTTCACAGCCGATCCTTTTGGATGGGGTACCACGTGTTGGTTGCGCTTAGCCACAGAGTATCTTCCCTCCGCTTTGAAGCAACACCTACAACACTTCCATGCACAAGCCGTACATGACCGCCGTAGATCCTACTTTAGGAGGCGGGAACAAACGGAAGTACTTCATTTGAAGCCTTGGCTTTCCGCCGACAATAGAACAAATGGGCTAAGTATGTCAATCGGGCTCCGGAGTATCCGCTCGGAAGAACGTCCTCAGCCTCAGCCAGTCCGTCGCAATGATCCCGAGCGCAAGGCCGAAGTAAAGGAACGCGAACCTCAGACGGTGCTCCTGCGCCGGGAAGAAAAGGTGCGCTACGAACAGCGCCAGCAGGATCGCGCCCGCGTTCCAGCTGATAACGCGCTTTACCACCAGCATCAGGGCCACTGCGGAGACCGAGGTGGTCAGCAGAAACTCGACCGTCTGCCGATCGTCGAGGGGAAAGCTCAGGACCTGGCCGGCCGCCGCGCTGAACAGCACCACCACGCTCCCAACCAGCAGCGTAAGCTGGATGGCCCCCGAGGAGACCAGCGCCGTCAGCCCGGCCACCGGATCGCCCCTGAGGCTGAAAAGGACCGCCACGATGATCTCGGGGGATTCCGAGGCGAGCGGGGCTATCCATTGGATGAGGATGAACTCGTCGATCCCGAAACCCTCGCCGGTCTCGACAAGCCCGTTAACGAATGGCTCGGCCGCAACGAGTATGACGGCGGCGGCGAACGCGAACAGGATCACGACCATCGCCCGCCGCCTCCACACCGGCAGCGATCCGATCAGCGCCGCCGCGCCGATCATCTCTGGCTCTTCGGCCTCCTTGGTCGAGCTCCGCCACAGGTAGACGGCGTAGAGCGCGATCAGGCCGACCGCCAGTGCGAAGTGGACCTGGTGCATGAAGAAGATCACCAGCGTCGCGAGAGTCGCTACCGTCAGCACCGTGATCTCCAGGCCCAGCTCGCCCCGGATGTCGAGTGCGCGCCTGCGCCTGATCCAGTAGATCAGGATGACCGCAGACCAGCCCAGACCGATCAGCAGCCGGTTGGACCCGGTGACGTTTGCGGCGACCCGCGAAGTCTCGCTGGTGACCGCTCCCGATGCGGCATCGAAGGAGGAACCGGCATCCCAGGCCAGCACCGCCTCGATCACGTACTCGGGAAGAACGGCGACCAGGGCGACTGCGGCTATCGCCAGAGAGGCCGAAACGTCCATCTCGGCCACCTCTGCCGCCCAGGACAGCAGGAACGCTCCGGCCACGATGCCCGCCCCGTAGACCGCCGCCGCGGTTATCGGCTCGACATCGATGCCCGAAAAGCGGATCACGGCACCGGGGACTCCCACCAGCATGAGCGCTGCGATGGTCGTCCAAAGTCGGCTGCCGCTTGATCGATCTTCCAGTTTCCGTCTCCGGCGCCGTGCGGGCGGCGCCCGGCCGGGCACGCCCGCATCTACCGGCCGAAGTTTAGGCCCCCCGCGTCAGGGGAATCAACGGACGCGGCCGGGCCCCCCTAAAGCGTCCTGAAGATGTTGTAAAGGTGCAAAAAGAGCTTAAACCCCTCGCTGAGCAGGCCGGTCGATCCGACCTGCTCGGTCGGATCGACGTGCGAAAAGAACGAGAACTCCGTGTAGTAGGTGTCGCCGCGGCCGCGGACCACGTCGTAAAGGCGCCTGGACTCGTACGAGGGCACGAGGTCGTCCTCCCGGTCATGCATGATGAGCAGGCGGGCCTTGAGGCGCTCGATCCCGGTGATCGGAGAGATGCCTCTCAGCGAGTCGAGCGTGGCATCGGGCAGGGCCGCCACCAGGGCTTCGGCCTCGGCCTGTTCCGGCCCCGTGAGCAGGCTGAACACGGTGGCCGCCTCTTCGGACAGGGCGTCCACCTCCGTCCTGGTCACGCTCTCCCCCCTCAGGAAGGCGCGCTCCAGCACGTCGCGTTCACCCGGGTCCGCGACGCCGTCGATCAGGTGTAGCCGGACAACCTCGGTCGAGAGGCTGGCGGGCTCCCAGGGCTCCACCTGGCCGCCGTAGGACCTTGACCTTGTGGCGACCGAGACTACCAGCTCTTCGGCATCGAAATAACCGCCGAAAAAGTTAACGTACTGCACGCGGTCGGCTATCCGCGGGTCCTGGGCCGCAACGGTCGCAAGCGAGGCCCCGACGCAGAATCCCGCCATGCCCACCTGGTCCGGGTCGACGAACTCGAGGGAGGAAAGGTACTCAAACGCGTTAACGAGGTTGTCCACCTCGCTGACCACTATGCGCTTTGCGACCATGTCCTCCGACCACGGCACCATCACCACCTTGCCCGTCCTGGCGAGGCCGCCGGCAAGGTTGACGACCCGGCTGTCGTCTCTGCCGGCGGGATTTACGCCGAGAAACAGCAGGATCGCCCCGAACGGACCCTCCCCGGCGGGAACGTAGACATCCGCCTCGACCTTACCGCCGGGCCCGTCGAACTCGACCGGCATGCGCTCCGGGTCGGCCGTGAACCAGGAAAGGGGCTTTATCGGGACGGCGGGTATCACCTGCATTACGAACATGACGGCGCTTACACCGGTCCGTCCCTGGGGCGTTACGGCGATCAGGACCACCGCAAGCACAAGGAGGATCAGCACGGTCTTGCCGGCCGTCTTCGCCACCCTACCTGCTATTGCCAGACCGCGAGCCATTAGCAAAGATAATACTCACAAACTGAAGGGGTTGGGTCATTGGAAGTCTTCTGGCAGCAGACACGTAAGGGGCAGCGGCTGATCCTGGACCTAGGGACCGAGGGCCAGGCCGAGATAGGCGGCGTCAGGGAGACCAAGAGGGGCTTTGACGCCTTTGCGCAGACCTTTGGATACGAACCCGGCCGAGCCCAGAAGGGCATCGCCTCCATGGAAGAGGCCAAGTCCTTCGTGGAATCGTTTCGGCCCTGGGAGCTGTATCGAGGCACCCATGGGCTGAGCGTCCAGCCCGAGGTTAGGGTTTCCGAGGGCTGACCGGCCGACGGACACTTGGGTATCGGTGCCGTCGTAACCAGTCTATAGACTGTGCTAGGATGCGCGGCCGGGTTTGACCGGGTCACCCTGCGCTGCTAAAATCCCGCAATCTGCGGCGGCAGCATGGACCGGGGAGACCACCGGAGGCGACCCGGCCTGCAGCCATCCGCCTAGCTTGAGATGGGGAGGTCTGTATGGACCGATTTCGGCTCTTGATTCCTCTGTTCGTCCTGCTCGCCGTCTTGCTTGTCACCGCGGCCTGCGGGGGTGGCGGCGGTGGCAGCGGTGACGACACGCCTGCGGAGGGCACGGAGGAGAAGGCAACTGAGATCGAGGCCCTGGTGCAGGCTCCGGGCAGCAAGTCCGAAGAGGACGAGCAGGCCAGGCTTGCGGCCAGGCTCCCGGGCAGGCTGATCGAGCCGCGAATCTACCACACCGCGACCCGCATGAACGACGGGCGCGTGCTGGTGACCGGCGGGCGCGGGCGCAGCGGCGCCGGCGGCGGCTACACCACGCCACCCGGCGACACCGCCGAGATCTTCGACCCGGCGACCGGGGACTGGACCGCGACGGCCCCGCTGCCCTCGGCGCGCGAGGAGCACCGGGCGGTGCTCCTACAGGACGGCAGGGTGCTCGTCACCGGTGGCGAAGGCCTGGTCTCCTATCCTCTTTCGACAATCCTGTTCGACCCGGACTCCGAGACCTGGACCCAGGCCTCCGACATGAACAGCGGCCGGTTCTCGCACACCGCCACGGTGCTCCAGGACGGGCGCGTACTGGTAGCCGGCGGCAAGGTCGCCTTCTACCTGGACACGACCGAGTTATACGACCCGGCGTCGGGCGAGTGGAGCGACGCGGGCAACATGTCGGCCAAGAAGGCCTGGCACAGGGCGACCCTGCTTGACGACGGGCGTGTCCTTATAACCGGAGGCAAGAGGACCGCGACTCCGGCCGTCGCCGAGGTGGAGATATACGATCCGGCGACCGGCGAGTGGTCGACCGCGGCCAGCATGGCCACCGCGCGCAGCTCCCACACGGCCAATCTCCTGCCCGACGGACGGGTGCTGGTCGTCGGCGGATACGGGGCCGACAAGGACCCGGTCAACACCGCCGAGATATTCGACCCAGCCGGCGGAACATGGACGGACGCGGGCACCCTTAAGGAGGCCCGGGCAGACCACACCGCCACGGCGCTGGGGAACGGCAACATAGTGGTCGCAGGCGGGCTGGGCGAGTTCACGCTCGCCGAGATGTTCGACATCGCCGCAGGCACCTGGTCCGAGGCCGGGAATACGAGCCTGGCGCGCTACCATCACACGGACGAACTGCTACCGGACGGTACGATCATGATCACGGGCGGATTCGAGGGCGGTCAGGACGGCCGACGCTCGGACTCAGTAGAGGTCTACAACCCGGACACGGGTGAGTGGCTCACCGTGGGCCCGTCCACAGTTGAAGAGGGGGGCGAACAGCCATAGCCCTGACGGGCTGACAACGCTTCAGCAGACGTTCGCAGACGAGAGGCCCTGATGACGCCAAGCCCAGTCCGGCTCATCCTGGCGAGCGTGGTGATGGTCGCCGCCGCGCTGGCCTGCTCTACGGCCGGGGACACAGACGAGGGCCCCATAACGGTGGTCCAGGGACCGGGCTCAAAGTCCGCCGAGGACGAGCAGGCCCGAATCGACGCGCGCCTTCCCGGGCGCCTGACCGAGGCCCGCGTCTTCCACACGGGCACGTTGCTCGCCGACGGGCGGGTGCTCGTTACCGGCGGCAAGGGGCTGGTCATAAGGGGCGCCCCCACCGAGGCCGTCGAGATATTCGACCCTGAGACACGCGACTGGACCATGATCGCCGAACTGCCGCTCGCGAGGGAGAACCACCGCGCGGTGCTGCTCTCCGACGGCCGTGTGCTGGTCACCGGCGGCCGCGGCTCCAATTCGAACCCCATGTCGGGCGTGATCTTCGATCCCGACAGCGAGACCTGGACAAAGGGCGCCTCGATGGATAGCGGGCGTCTCAACCACACCGCGACGGTTCTCTCCGACGGCCGGGTCCTGGTCGCCGGCGGCAAGGTGGCGGTCTACCTGGACACGGCCGAGATCTACGATCCCTCAGCCGATGCCTGGGGTCCCGCAGGCTCGATGTCCGCCAAGAAGGCCTGGCACCGCGCGACGCTCCTGGCCGACGGGCGCGTTCTGATCACCGGCGGCAAGCGGACCGGGACCCCGGCCGTCGCCGAGGTGGAGATATTCGATCCCGCGTCGGGAGAGTGGGCCGCTGGTCCGCAGATGGCCACCGCCCGGAACTCTCACTCGGCCAGCCTGCTCGCCGACGGAAGGGTTCTGGTGGTGGGCGGATACGGGGAAGACAAGGACCCGGTGATCACCGCGGAGATCTTCGACCCTGCCACGGACTCGTGGTCTTCGGCCGGCACGCTCGCCGAGCCCAGGGCCGACCACACCGCCACGGTGCTGCCAACCGGGCAGGTGCTCGTGGTGGGCGGACTCGGCGAGCACACCCTTACGGAGATCTACGACCCGATCAGCGGATCCTGGTCCACCGGCGGCGACCTCAATGCCCCGCGCTACCAGCACACCGCGGCGGCGCTCAGTGACGGGACGGTGATGATCACCGGCGGGCTGGAGGGAGGCCAGGACGGCGGGCGCTCCAACACCTCGGAGATATACGACCCGGAGACCGGCACCTGGCTGGCGGTCGGGCCCCTGCCGGTCGAGGAGGAGGGCCAGCAGCCGTAGCCGGACGGGCCGAGGCCGCCTCCTCCCCCTTGACAGGTCAGGGGTCGGCGGGCCTGAGTCCGGACAGGGCCGGAACGACCTTTTCGGCAAGCAGCGCCATGGAGCGGACCCACCTGTCGCGGGGCTCCCACTCGTGCGACCACACCACCAGCGTGCCGAAGCCCCCGACATCGTCGTAGAGACCGGCGAGCCTATCAGCGACCTCGCCGGGACTTCCCACGATCCACACGTTGTCTACCATGTACTCAAGGTCTATGTCCTCGTCGCGGGTTTCCGGGTGCACCTTGACGAGCCTCAGGAACCCGAGCCTTTGGAGCACGTTCCTGAAGTAAACGACAAAGTCCCTGGCCATCACCCCGCCCATCGCCACTTCGCGCGCCTCCTCGGCCGTGTCCGCGACGAACACGTCACGGCAGACCCGCCACCTGGACCGGTCGGGACTGTGACCCGCATCCCGCGAGGCCGCCGCGTACGTCTCCCACTGGGACCTGAGCACGCGTGCCGGTATGTTGTTGGCGCTAATGGGTATCCAGTCGTTTCGGCCGGCCGCATCGAGCGTGTCCGAGCGCGGCGAGATGCTCGCCGCGGCGATCGGAGGGTGCGGCATCTGGTACGGCCTGATGTGAACGTAGAACCCCAGGTCCTCCATCGGCTCGGGCATCGTGAACTTCCAGAACCTGTTCCCGTACGTCCCGGGCTCAAGTCCCTCCCAGATCCTCAGCACCATGTCCAGCGTCTCCCACGCCAGTGCTCGCTGCTCACCGCTCGCCGCGTCTATCCCGAACGCCTTAAAGTCCAAGGGGGTTGCACCTGAGCCAATTCCCCACATGAATCGACCCCTGGCCTGGTGGTCGAGCTGGGCTATGCGGTGCGCCAGGTGGAACGGATTGTGGTTGGGAAGACAGGTAACGCCCGTGCCGAGCCTTATGCTGCGGGTCATCCCGATCGCCTGGGCGATGAAGAGCTCGGGCGAGGGTATGTTCTCCCAGACCGTCGTGAAGTGCTCGGCTATCCAGGCTTCCGCATACCCCAGCCTGTCCAGGACCACCAGCTGGTCAAGGTCATCGTGGATCGTCCTGGTGAAGTCGCTCCCGGCCGGGTGGATCGGATCGACGAAGTAGCCTAGCTGCACCGGCGGCTTACTCCGGTCCCGAGCCCCGGGGCGACGATTCCAACGACCGGGGGAGACATCGCTCTTGCGCCCAAGCTAACCACTCCCTCCCATCAAGGCGGTGGGCTCATCGGACCGTGAGCCACCCGGCCATGTTAACGATAGCCGGTATTCCCCGCTTGCGCCGCCCTGCCCGGCACCGCGCCCGGCTGGCGGCCGACGGCCCCTGCCGATCGCCCGCGCCAGCGTGACCTGCGGGGATTGAAATAAACCGGTGCCGAACTTATGCTGAGCGCGCCGCTTCGCACCGAGGCGCAGGAAGGTATCGGCCGGTTACGAGTAGTCCTGCCGACGGAGGTGGAGACGATGGCATCCAACGGCAAAGACCGCTCAGTGGTAGTCGTTCAGCTCAGCGGGGGCAACGACGCCCTCAACACGGTCATTCCATACAGCGACGGGCTCTACTACGACTTCCGTCCGTCGGTGCACGTTGCGGCCGAGCAGGTGCTGCCCCTGGATGATCAGCTCGGGCTGCATCCAAGCATGAAGCCCATAAAGGACCTGTGGGACAGGGGCAAGGTGGCCGTCATCAACGGCATCGGCTACGAGAACCCCAACCGCTCTCACTTTCGCTCCATGGACATCTGGCACACCGCCGAGCCCGACAAGATCGGCTCCGAAGGCTGGCTGGGCCGGGTGATCCGTGAACTGGATCCGGCGCGTGAGAACGTGCTCACGGGCGTCAACTTCGGCCGCGGCCTGCCCAGGTCCCTGGGCTGCGAGGGCGTGCCGGTGGCGTCCGTCGGCGACCTGGCCTCCTATGGCCTGTTTCCCGACGTAGAGGACGAGGCGCTCCGGATCTACGCGCTGGAGGCGTTCTCGAGGATGTACGGGCGGGCCGAGACCGGCGAGGCCGTGATGCAGCACCTGGGCCGGACCGGCAACAACGCCCTCAAGGGCGCCGACATACTCAGGACGGCTCCCGAGAAGTACACCTCGAGCGTCGAATACGCCGCCAACCCGATCGCCCAGAGCCTGAAGAGCGCGGCCCAGGTCCTGTGCGCGGACCTGGGCACCCGCGTCTACTACACGCAGCACGGCAGCTTTGATACCCACGCGGCGGAACTTACCTCTCACGGCCAGCTGTGGAAGGAAGTGTCCGAAGCGGTCGCCGACTTTTACGACGACCTTGCCGAGCACGGCCGGCAGGACGAGGTGGTCATCCTGATGTTCTCCGAGTTCGGCCGGCGCATCCAGGACAACGGATCGGGCACCGATCACGGGTCCGGCGGGGTCTCTTTTGTGATCGGCGGGCAGGTAAGCGGCGGCCTGTACGGCGAGTACCCGTCCCTTACGGAAAGAGACCAGCTCGAGGGCGACCTGCACGCCAACAACGATTTTCGGAGCACCTACAGCACGATACTCGAACGCTGGCTCGGCATGGATGCGGCCCCGATCGTCAACGGGCACTTCGAGCAGTTCGAATTCATCTCCAACTAGCCGCAGGGCACGGGCGCTCCGCCAGGCCGGGTCGGGTCCGGCCGGTGCCCCTAAGCAATCGGCCAGGAGTCTAGCCAGATGAGCAGCAAGGACATCGCACTCATAGCGCACCTCAAGAGGCGGGCGGGATTCGGCGCCACGAGGGAAGAGCTCGAACGCTACGCCCGCAAGGGATACGAGGCCACGGTGGACGAGCTGCTCGACTTCTCCGACGCCAGGATGATGCCGCAGGACCTGATCAGGCGCTACCACCACGACCACTCTGCCCTGTTCGAGCCCGCTGGCTCCGGGGCGAGCTGGCTCTACAGGTTGATCTCCACCAGCGCACCCCTCCAGGAGAAGCTGGCACTGTTCTGGCACGGCGTGTTCGCCACGGCCTACTCCAAGGTGACCCAGGGCAAGGTCCTGATGGACCAGATCAGGATGTTCCGCGGCCACGGTGCGGGCAACCTCCGCGACCTGCTGCTGGAGCTGTCGCGAGACCCGGCGATGATCCTGTGGCTCGACAACAACGACAACCACAGCGGGGCCATAAACGAGAACTACGCAAGGGAACTGCTCGAGCTGTTCTCTATGGGCGTTGGAAACTACTCCGAGCAGGACATCAAGGAGTGCGCCCGGGCGTTCACGGGGTGGACGCTGGCCAACGCCCGGTACACGGAGGTCCTGGCCCGCAGGAACTCGATCTGGCCCTACGGCAAGATAGCCTGGCGCTTCGAGTACAGGCCCGACGACCACGACGACGGCGAGAAGGAGTTCCTGGGTGAGAGAGGACGCTTCGGCGGCGAGGACATCGTAGAGATCATCTGCCGTCAGCCCGCCACCGCCCGCTTCATCTCAAGGCACCTTTACAGCTTCTTCGTCGCAGACGAGCCGCCCGTGCCCCAGTGGCCGCACAAGCCTCCAGGGGACCCGGAGGCGATCGAGGTGCTGGTGAAGGCCTATTTCGACAGCGGCTACGACATCCGGGAGATGCTCAGGGTGCTGTTCAACTCCGAGTTCTTCCGCGCCGAGAGCTCTTGGTACGCCAAGATCAAGAGCCCTGCCGACCTGGTCGCCGGAGTGCTCAGGCTGAGCGGGGAGTTCCCCCATCCCGGGCGCGAGATCCTGGACCGCAACTCGCAGATGCGCTACATGGGCCAGGAACTCCTCAACCCTCCAACGGTCGAGGGCTGGCACCAGGGCCTCGAGTGGATCGATACCGGCACGCTGGTCGAGCGCCTCAACTTCGCGGCAGAACAGCTCGGGAACCGGCACAACCCCGGCGTTGAGGGCATGGTAGACAGGATCACCGACAACGGCTACGAGATCGAGTCCGCCGCCGACCTCGTCGACGCCTGCCTCGATCAGCTCGGAGCCATTTCTTTGTCCGGGCCGACACGCTCTGCGCTGATCGCCTTCGTAGAGAAAAAGGGCGGGCTTTCCGGGGTCACCACCGGCCCCGGAGACGAAATTCGCCAGCGTGTTGCCGATGTCTTCAAGGTCGTGGCGACTTCGCCGGAGTTTCAGCGGGCGTAGGCCGGCCCGGCCGAGCCAGGAGCGGCGATGGATCAGGCGGACGCTACCTCACGATCGCGGTCCCTGGACTACGACCGCACGATTGGCCTTGCCACCATGGAGGGCCGCGGGTTCTTCTTTCCCTCCGACACGGCCCTTGGAAGTGACGGCCGCATCTTCACCGTCAGCCGGGGCATCGACATAGACGGTAGGACCGTCAGGGTCACCGTCTACGACCTTGAAAGCGAGTTCTTCGGCACCTTCGGCGGCATAGGGGACGGAGACGGCCAGTTCACCTCGCCCACCTCCCTGGCCATAGACAGTTGCGGAAGGGTATACGTCGCAGACGAGTACACCCACCGCATCGTGGTCTTCGAGCCCGACGGCGACTTCGTGGCCGACTGGGGCGTCCACGGGACCGGCCCGGGAGAGCTCGACAGTCCATCGGGCCTCGCCTTTGACCGGGACGACCACCTTTACGTCGCAGACCATCGCAACCAGCGGATTCAGAAATTCACCCGTGACGGACAGTACCTGTCTTGCTTCGGTTCTGCGGGTTCGAAAGAGGGTCAGCTGAACCTGCCGTGGGGACTGACCGTGGATGCACGGGGCGAGGTCTACGTGGCGGACTGGGGCAACGACCGGGTCCAGCGATTTACGGCTGATGGGGATCACGTGGCCACTTACGGTCGTCCCGGCAGGGGCGACGGCGAACTGCGCAGGCCGGCCGACGTTGCGGTCGACGGCGAGGGCTACGTACACGTGGCGGACTGGGGCAACGAGCGGGTCCAGGTCTTCGATCCCGAGGGCGGATTCGTGGCCAAGCTGAGGGGCAGTGCAACACTGTCCAGGTGGGCACAGGATTTCCTCAGCGCGAACGTCGAGGAGGCACAGGCACGGGCCACGGCCAACCTGGAACCTGACGCAGCTCAGTTCGGAGGCGACCCGCACGAAGAGTCGGCGCACATAGAAAAGCTCTTCTGGGCACCCGTCTCGGTGAAGGTCGACCGGGATGGGAGGCTCTACGTCACAGAGAGCAACCGGCACAGGATCCAGGTCTACCAGTGGAGCTAGCGGCGGCCTGAGGCTCCGGGGCCGACCGGGCCGGCGGCGCCGGGTCGGTAGATAGACTGGCGAGGCGCCTCTTGAAAGTAGGGTTCATCGGCCTCGGGAACATGGGTGCCCCCATGTGTGGCTGGCTGCTGGAGGCCGGGTACCCGCTGGTGGTATTCGACCTTCGCAGGCAGGCCGCCGCCGGTCTTGTGACAAGGGGCGCGGCGTGGGCGGATTCGCCGGCGCGCGTGGCAGAGCAGTGCGATGTTGTGGCCACGTGCGTGCCGGGTCCGGCCGAGATGGAGGAGGCGGCCCTCGGGCCGGCCGGGATCGTTGAGGGGGCGCGGCCCGGAGCGATCTACATCGACCACACGACCAACTCTCCGCACGTTGTGCGGCGGGTCGGGGCCGCCCTCGGTGAGCGGAAAGCGAACATGCTGGACGCACCGATGGACGGCGGCAGGGAGGCGGCCGTGGCCGGCAGGCTGACGCTGTTTGCCGGAGGAGACGAGCGGGCCCTTCAGAGAGCCCGTCCCGTCCTTGAGTCTTACTCCGGGAGCATCGTCTGGACCGGCGGGCTGGGCACGGGGACCGCAACGAAGATTGCCCACAATGCCCTTGCCATGAGCATCGACCTGCTGGTGACCGAGTGCCTGACGCTCGGGGCCAGGGCCGGGGTGGAACTGCCCCGGCTGATCGAGGCCTTCCGCAGCGGATGCGCCGTGGGAGGAAACGCCATGTTCAACGAGCGGCTGCCGGCCACGCTATTTCGGGGCGACTTTTCCCCTAGGTTCGCGCTCAGGCTCGCGCTCAAGGACTACGGACTGGCGGCTGCCCTGGCCTCCGAGCACGGGGTGCCGACCAGGATCGTTGAGCTGTGCGCGGCTGAGCTGTCGGAGGCGATGGACAGGGGCTGGGGGGAAAGGGACCGCACCATCGCTTCGGTTCTCCAGGAAGAGCGCGCCAACGTCAGGCTCCGGCTGGACGGGATGGACGGGTAGAAGACCCCGCCGGGGCGGCCCTTGGCCGCGAGAACCCCTGCCCGCGGGCGGCGGTGAACCTAGGGGCAGGTGCCTCGACCCCGGGCAGGGTCCGCCGTCAGGGGTGCATCCATCCCTCGTAGGGGTGTTCGGCTTCCAGGTGGTCGCCGTCCGCGAAACGGCCCCTGCGGAAGGGGCGAATCGGGTGTCCCCTGCTCTCTCCGTGCAGCACGAGCTCTGCCACCATGCGGCCGACCACGGGCGACAGCTTAAAGCCGTGCCCGCTGAACCCGACCGCCCAGTACAGGCCCCCGACCACCCCCGATGCATCCAGCACCGGGTTGCCGTCCGGGGTCATATCGTAGAGCGCGGCGTATCCCCCCAGGGGAGTTGCCGCCGCGAAGTCGGGGAATCTCAGCTTCGCCCGGCTCCAGAACCGCGCGATGGTCTCATGGTCGGCGCTCATGCTGAAGCCATCGGGGTCTGAGACCTCGCTGAAGTCTCCCGACGCCTCCCCACCGACCAGGGTGTGGAATCCTTCACCGGCCCGCAGGTACGCGCCGGTTAGGTTGTCGGCCACGGCGGTTGTAAGAGACTCGAGAGCCGGCGGACGCCTCATGTGCACCATCTGCACCCTGTAGGGGGTAACCGGGAGGGGCTCTCCGACAGGTGCGGCCAGCGCGTTGACCCAGGGCCCGGTCGCGGCAACGACGGCGTCGGCCTCTATCAGCCCGTCGCGTGTCTCCACGCCGGCCACGCGTCCGCCGGCGACCCTTATGCCCGTGACCTCGCACCCGGTCAGCACCCTGGCTCCGTGGGCCCGCGCCCGCTCGGCGTACGCGTAGGTCGTTGCCACCGGGTCCGCGTGACCGGAGTTCGGCTCATACACCGCGAGGGCAACGCCGTCGGTGCATGCCTGCGGGATGATCTCCGAGATCTCGGACGGCGTAAGCGCGCTGATCACGACCCCGAGGGCGCGGTTCATCGCGACATTCGCCCGCACTGTCTCGGCGTCGCGTTCGGCGAACAGCAGGAGCCGCCCGGTCTCAACGAAGCGCGCGTCTCCACCCACGGCGTCACCGAAGTTGTGGAACACCTCGCTGGCCTCCATCGCCATCCTGACAAGCGTGGGGTGCAGGTAGTGCTCGCGGACCATCGCGCCCGACCTCCCGCTCGCACCCCCGGCCAGGTGTCCCCTCTCGACCACAAGGACCTTTCCGGCTCCCATCAGCGACAGGTGCATCGCAATGCTGGTCCCGTTTACGCCGCCCCCTATGACGACCACGTCCGCAGATGTGTCCACCGAACGCTACCGGATCGAGAACGCCGCCTGGACGTTCAGGCTGAGCCGCAGCTCCCCGGCGCTGACGGAGGTCGCCTGGTCGAAGGAGGCCCTCGCCATGAGCGCTTCGCTCTCAAGGCCGCCTGCCAGAGGCGCCCCTGCCCTCACCTCGCCGATGAAGATCAGATCCCCGACGGCTACGTCCGTCAGCGCCGCCAGGTGCTCAGCTTTGGCCAGCGCGTCCTTGACGGCATCTTCGCGAAGCTGTGACATGAACGGTGTCGGGTCCTCGATGCTGAAGTCGATACCGCTGATCCGCGTCGCGTCGCCGCCGGCGGCGGCAACATCGTCGATTATCTCGCCGACAGCACCGACGTCGCGGATCTTTATCCTGGCCGCGTTGTTTACCGTGTAGCCGACGAGCACCTGTCTCCTCGTCCTCACCTCTCCGCTGGTTACCTCCGGGAACTCGTACTGCGGCCAGATGTTAAACGACTGGGTCTGAACGTCTTGCTCGCTCAGGCCGTGGGCCATGACGGCCTCCGTGATCGCGTCCATTGCGCCTGCGGCCTCGGCTCGGGCCTGTGCAACCGTCTCACCGGTCGTCTCCACCCCTACGGTCAGGAGGACCAGGTCCGGCTCCACGGTAACACTGGCCTGGCCGGTGACCCATATCCCCGAACCGGGTCCGGTCGCCTGCAGGGTAGCGGCGTCGGCACGCACGGCCGGCTTCGCCTGGACGGCAACGTCACCCCCCTCGACCTCGCTCCCCTGTGTCCCGCCGTCCCCGCAGGCTATCGCCGCAGCAAGCAGGGCAAATGCCCCCAGAATCACAGCGAGTCTCACGCTGGCATGCATCCTTCTAAGCTCCCTTCCGCTTGTCGGGCTCGTATCGCCGGGGCCTTTCGATCCTTCCCACCAATTTAGCCACAGACGGCTGTGCGGAGCACGAAATACCTCGAATTATCCCGTCCGCTCGCACTGGGACCGCCGTCGATTGGTAAAACGAGCCGTAGTCCCCGTAGTTATCGCCCGATATCAGTGCCCCTCGGTCCGCCGGACGTCCTTTATGGCGATCGCGCGCCGCCGTCCGCCTGCCCGCCGGCTAGCCGAGCACCTCCAGGGCCGCTTTGATGACATCGGCCGTGCGCGGCACGTAGCGCTCTTCGAGCGCAGGACTGTACGGCACCGAGGCGTGCGGAGGGCTAACCCTCCTCGGGGGAGCGTCCAGGAAATCGAAGGCCTTCTCGATCGCAAGCGCCGCGATGTCCGAGGCCACAGAGCAGCGCGGGTAGTCCTCGTCGGTTACGACGATCTTGCGCGTTTTTCTTACGGACCCGAGCACCGTCTCCTCGTCCAGAGGTGACAGCGACAGCAGGTCAACCACCTCGGCCGAGTGGCCTCCACTCTCCAGCTCCCTGGCAGCGCGCAGGGAGATCTGGGTGGAAAAGCCCATGCCCACGAGCGTGACGTCGGTGCCTTCCCGCACCACGCGCGCTCTGCCTATTGGAACCTCGTAGGCCTCGGCGGGAACGTGCTGGTCGAAACCGAGTCCCATCAGCCGCATGCACTGAAATATGATCACAGGGTCGTCGTCGCGCATGGCCGCCAGCTGGATACCCTTGGCCGTGTAGGGATCGGACGGCACCACGCACTTCAGGCCCGGGAAGTGCGTGAACACCGACCACAGGGTCTCTGAGTGCTGGGCGGCCCACCCCTGCCCGGCCCCCGTCTGCGTCTGCACGGTAACCGGGAGCCGGACCTTGCCCCCGAACATGTAGTGCATCTTCGCCATGTTGTTTAGCAGCTGGTCCGCGCACACGCCGAAAAAGCCCACAACCTTGATGTCGATCAGGGGCCTGAGGCCGGCGGCGGCGGCACCCACTCCGGCACCAACGAAGCCGGCCTCGGATATGGGGGTATCCCGAATGCGCTCAGGCCCGAATTCCTGGATGAGGCGCTTTGTCATGCCGAATGAGCCACCGAAGTGATCGATGAACCCCTGGTCGGCCCTGCCCGCTGCGCCGGCGATGTCCTCGCCCATCACGATCACGCCCGGGTCCTCGCGCATCATCGTTCGTATGGCCTCGTTCACGGCCTGGATAAATGATAGGGGCCTGTGCATGTTCGCTGCGGCGGTGACCTCTAGACTGCCATAGCGGTACCGGGGCCAACTCACGCCCGGAGGTAGAGGTACACGTGTGGTCGGGGTGGCCGGATTTGAACCGGCGACCACCTGCACCCCATGCAGGTGCGCTACCAAGCTGCGCCACACCCCGGACCGGTCTGGGAAGGATAGCACAGGGCGGCATGGCCGCCACCGGTCCGTGACCGAGCCCTAGGCCGGGCCTGCTATGCCCGCGAGTACGGCGGCAGCAGCAGCCTTGTCCAGGGGGCGGTTGTTCGATCCGCACTTGGGGGAATGGATGCAGCCGGGGCAGCCCGACTCGCACCGGCACCCGGAGATCGCTTCGGCGGTCACCCGCCACAGGTCGGCGATCACCTCGTAGCCGCGCTCTGCTATGCCCACCCCGCCGGGAACTCCGTCATGGATGAAGACCTGGGGCCTGCCGGTGTCGGGGTGCAGCGGCGTGGAAATACCGCCGATATCACCACGGTCGCACATCGCGAACAGTGGTAGAACCCCGATGGCCGCGTGCTCGATGGCGTGAAGCGCGCCCGCCAGGTCCAGCCCACCGGCGCGGGCGGCCGCGAGGGTGTCTTGCGGCACCCCGAACCAGAGCCCGACGGTGGCGAACCTCCGCGGCGGAAGCTCTACGTACTCCTCTCCGAGCACGTCTCCGCTGAGCGGCGCGATCCTGCGAAAGCCGCTCACGGTGGTCGTAACCTCCACCTCGCCGAGGCAAACATCTGTGCGGCCGCAGGTCTTCTGACGCATCTGACTCAGGATCCGGGTGTCGGTGACCGATGCCGGCTGGGTATAGTACTTGACGTCGCTAGACACGGCTTTGGCCGTTCTGGTCTCCAGGTCAAGTTCGGTCACAACGTAAGTCTCGCCCTTGTGCAGATAGACCGCCCCGGGGTGTAGCTGGAGCATGGCCGAAGCCTCTTCAACGGTCTCCAATATCGCCCCGCTGTCGCGGTCCACCAGGATGAAGAAGTGGGCGGAGGTCGAGCGGATGTTTACAGACTCCGCCGGGTAGCTGATCTCGGGCTGAAGATGCCACCGCCCTCCCGTCCTGTGCATGAGTCCTTCGCCTTCCAGCCTGCCCGCCTGAGCGGAGATATCCGTCTCGAATACCTCGGCGTCCCCCGGCTCAAGCGGAGCCTCGTATGCCGCGCACAGTAGGTGTGGCCCGAGCACATGCGGGTTGTTGGGAGATATTCGCACGGTCTCCGTCGGCCGCCCGAACAGGGCATCCGGCCTTCGCATCAGGTATTGGTCCAGCGGGTCATCCTGAGCGACCAGTACGCTGAGTGCGCGTCGGTCCCGCCGCCCGCTCCGGCCAGCCTGCTGCCAGGTGGATGCGCGGCTGCCCGGATACCCGGTGAGGATGGTCGCCTCCAGGTCCCCCACATCTATGCCGAGTTCCATCGCGGTGGTGGAGGTGAGCCCGAGCAGCCGGCCGGACAGCAGGTCTCTTTCGACGGCCCTCCTGTCCTCGGGCAGGTAGCTCGCCCGGTAGGGAGCGAGCCTGCCCGCAAGCTCGGGTGCCACCTGCCGTAGCTGGTCGCGCACGTAGACATAGAGGAGTTCGGCCATGCGGCGGCTCCGGACGAAGGTCAGGGTCCTTACCCTGCGGCTGAGCAGCTCGGTCATCAGGACAGAGGCATCGGTGTTGGTCGCGCGGCGGCTCGTCCCATTCGCCATGTCGAGCTGGGGAGGGTTCCACAGGACGAAGTCCTTGCCACCGTATGGCGCGCCACTGGTCTCGACGGCCGTAACGGGCACGCCGACGAGGCGCCGGGCGTGTTCACCGGGATTGGCGATGGTGGCAGAACACAGGATGAATGTGGGCTCTGAGCCAAAGCGCAGGCATAGACGTCGAAGGCGGCGCACGACGTTGGCAACGTGCGAGCCGAACACCCCACGGTAGACGTGCGCCTCGTCGATGACCACGTACCGCAGGTTGCGAAGGATCCGATACCAGGAACGGTGGTTGGGCAGGATGCCCATGTGCAACATGTCGGGGTTGGTGACCACCAGCCGGGCGCTCTTCCGGATCTGGCCACGGGAATCGTAGGGCGTGTCGCCATCGAAGATCCCTCGCCCGATCCGTACGCCGTCGGGCACGAGTCCGTTAAGACTGGCCATCTGATCCTGCGCGAGCGCCTTGGTGGGGAAGAGGTAGATCGCAGTGGCGGCGCGGTCGTCCATCATGGCCTCGAGTACCGGGAGGTGATAGCACAGGCTCTTGCCGCTGGCCGCAGGCGTGGCGACGATCACGCTGCGGCCGTCCCGGGCGGCGTCCACCGCCTCGGCCTGGTGGGAGTAGAGCCCTCTCACCCCCAGTTCGCAGAGGCGTTCATCCAGCTCCGGACTGAGGGGGCGGGCCGGTGTTCCCGGAGTGGAACCACTGGGGGGGATATCCTCTACGTGGGCGATCTGGTCCCTGTACCAGGGCAGGGACCGGACGTGGTCAAGGAAGGTTCCAGTGTCCAAGAGAGGCCTAGAGAACGGACAGGTTCTCGAATCCCCGGTCGACCACCTCGAACTCCGCCGAGGACGAATCGACGAATGCCATCACCTTGCGAGCGAACTCCTCCGCATGCGCCGCCGAACCGCTCACACAGCAGAAACCGACGGTCGCACTCTGCCATGCCCCCTGACCGTCGACCTCGGCGATGGACACCCCGAAGCGCGTCCTCACCCGTTCGACCAGCGAACGGACGACGCGCCGTTTGGACTTTAGGCTCCGGCTCGCAGGTATGTGGATGGTAACGCTGGCGACGGCTACGTACATGTTTAGAACGTTTGTGCATTATATGGCCGGAGCGGCGGGCGGCGGGGGATATAATTGGAGAGTGACCGAGATTCAACGAGACTGGATGCGCGCTGTGGAGCGGACCTGGGTTGTCAGGTACCCGAAGCAGACGCTCGCCACGTTCGGCACCACCAACATCTCATACTACGTGGTGACCGAGCCGATCTACAGTGAGCTCACCCCGGCCGCCACCGAAGGGGTGGTAAGGAAGGGCCGCGTCATCGCCGAGAAGCCGACGATCGTAACGCCCACCTACGCGATGAACCTGGAGGGGTTCAGCCCGGAGGCCTATGAGTACATGCGGCACGCGGCGATGGCGTACGGTCCGAACCATCCGGGCATCCTGTACCGCTACGAGAACCGCGCCGAGAACTTCGACATCGTCAGCGGAGAGGCATCCGAGATCGCACACCACATCTCGGACGACCTAGAGCAGCGAAAGGACAATCTGTCGGTCGTCATGGTCGGGGTCGACGAGTGGTGGGACGTTGCACTGCTCAAGTTCATCTACGAATTTACCTCCAGTTCGGCGCAGCGAAACTTCGGTGAGATGTCCGCCCGGGGCCTGCTCGATCCGCAGGCCGCATTCGGCGACGCGCCGCGGGCGGCGATAAACGACATCGAGCGGCTGTTTCATGCGGCGGAGCGCGGCGGCGACAGGGACCGGCTAAAGGACGAACTCGACCGCTGGGGCCTGTTCGAGCACTACCAGGACCGTTTCCTGGCGCTCTATCGGCGCCGCTAGTTCAGGCCGGCGCGGCCGAGCGGCCTCACTCCTGGGCCACCGTCGCCGGGAGGCCGGTTCTGACCGACTCGTAGGCGGCCATCACAACGTTAAGGTCACGTAGCGCCTCTTCACCGCTCATCAGCGGCTCGCGGTCCTCGGCGACGGCGTCGCGGAACTCCTCGAAGATTCCCACCATTCCCTTGCGATGCTCGCCGGTATCGATCCTCTGGGTGCCCTGGGGGGTGTCCAGCACGAGCTGGTCGCCGAACGTCGGAAAGCTGAGCATGCCGGAAGAGCCGGTAACCCACACGTTGTCGCGGTAGCCGGTTATCGGGGTGGCGAACGAGAACTGAATCAGGCCAAGGGCACCGTCCGGCATCATCGCCGTGACAACCATCCCGTCCTCCTGATGCCGCTTGGCCCGCTCCGAGTCCGCTACCGGAACGACTGCGTAGACACGCTCGGGGAGCCCGCCGAGGTTGACCATCGCGTCGATATCGTGAATACCCGCGTCCTGGAAAAGGCCCCCTCCCGACTTTTCCGGATCGTTGCGCCACTGATCCTCGGCGAATGTTTCCGCAGAGCCGAAGAATTCTCCGGTGAAGATATTCAACTCTCGCTGGACCTGGACGAGGCGGACATCCCCTATCGCTCCGCGCCCGATCAGCTCCTTGGCCTTTAGGACCGTTGGGACGAACCTGAAGTTCTCGGCCACCATCAGCTTCAGTCCCGCCTTTCGGACGATGTCGATCAACTCCCTGGCCTCGTCGGGATATCGGCCGATGGGCTTTTCCATCAGCACGTGCTTTCCATGCTTTGCCGCAAGGCGTGCGCCCTCAAGGTGCAGGTGATGTGGGGTCAGGAAATACATGGCGTCGACCGCGGGGTCGGCAGCGGCGGCCTCATAGTCGCCGAAGTGTCCCACGCCGCCGTAGCGTTCCCTGAAGTGCTGGGCCTTTTCTGCACTCCGGCTGGCGAAATACAGCTCGATATCGTCGACGACGGGTCCCCCGGGCCTGCCGGCATCGAGCTGTTCGAGCACGTCCTTGGCATAATCGCCGCATCCCACAAAGCAGATAGATAGAGCCACCTTTACGCACTCCTTGCCGCCGGCCGCCTCAGCACTGCAGGCACTTGTTTGAGCGGTCTAGCGTTATAAATTAGAAGGTGATGGTCATGCAGCGCCAGCCCGATTCTAGCACCGCCCGGGTCACGGCCCGGCCCGACCTGCCCTCGCCTCCCGAGGCGCTCGGCGGAGGAGCGTCCCTTAGGGGAAAGCTCCTGCCCGTAGGGGCAAGGACGGCCCTCGTGCTGGCGCTAATGGCCGGTCTCATCTTCACGTCCGACGGGCTCAATCTGAACCCGGCGCAGCGGGCGGCCTCTCCACACCTTTACAGCCTGGTGCGGTGGGAGGCGGCGAACTTCCTCGACAAGTGGTTGCACCGCGCCTCCTCGGTGCTGCCGTGGAACTCGATCTCTCCCGCAGAACGCGAGGAGATGATCAGCGACTACTTCGCGCTGTCCGCGGCACGCACCGAGATCGCAGGGCGTCTCGAAAACGCAGTGCCCAGGGGAGCGACAACGTCCGAAATAGCCGTTCTAGAAGCCCAGCTGGCGGCGCTGGACCGCAGCCGGCAGCGAATACAGGCCGACGTAGAGGAAGCATTGGAGGCCGCAATAAGCTCGGTCCTGATTGAGGCCGGGCTGTCATCGGTCGGCGGGCTGATCTTCCCGCCGGTCGACTTTCGCCTCACCCGAACGCCACATGTACTTGTGACCTCTCCCAGGGATCGCATCGAGCGAGGCGATGAAGCGATCCTAAGACCCGGGATAACGATCTCGGACAGCGTGGCCATAGAGCGCGAGTTGCTGGACCAACGGAATCTGTCGGCGCTCGTTATACGAATAGGAGGCTTGGCCAGTTACCCGGCCTCGGTGTTCGGCGGCGGGGAACTCAGGTGGACTCTGCAGGTCGCAGCGCACGAGTGGCTGCACCACCACCTTTTCTTCAGGCCGCTCGGATTCGCAATCATGGCCTCGGAGCAGATCCGCACGATCAACGAGACGGTCGCAAACGTGGCGGGCAAGGAGATAGGTGACCTGGCATTCGTAAAGCTTGGGGGGGAGATTCCTGAGCTGGAGCATTCCGTCTCCCCGAACCCGGTGGCGTCCAACCCGCACTTTGCGGACGCGGCGGGTGCCGCAAGCTTTGACTTCCAGGAGGAGATGCACGCTACTCGGCTGCACGTCGACGAACTGCTCGCCGAGGGCAGAATCCAGGCGGCAGAGGCGTACATGGACAGGCGCCGGCTACAGTTCGTCGAGAACGGGTACAACATACGCAAGCTCAACCAGGCCTACTTCGCCTTCCACGGCACGTACGCCGACAGCGCCGCGTCGGTGAGTCCCATCGGCGACCAGGTTCAGGAGTATAGGAACCTGTCCCCCGGACTCGGGTCCTTTGTCTCCAGGATGTCCTCGCTGGGCAGTTACGAGGATTTCCTTGCTGACCTGGCTTTGCTGCGAGCGGCCGCCCGCTGATGCACGCTGGCGCCGTCGGGCAGGTGGCCCCTTGTGATAACATCAGTCGTTGCGGCATCCGGCCGATTCGGCGGCCCGACGGAGAGCCAGTAGAGCCCGTCGTGCCTTGTTGGAGACCACCGGTCCTTTAGGAATGAACCCCAACCGACAAGACGAGCCCGAGATCAATTTCGATCAGGTGACCGAGAGACTGAGGTCAGTCTTCGGCAGCCGAGGCGGTGGCCGCGGGATTCGCGATCGCGGCCTGGGTCTGTTCGTGTTCGGGGTCTTTGGCCTGGCGTTCATCATCTGGCTTTCGACCGGCTTTTATTCTGTACAGCCCGGTGAGCAGGCCGCCCTGCGCACATTCGGCGTCTACAAGACGAGCAACCCGGGCGACTTTGTGGGCGGCACCGCGCCGGGTCTGCACTGGTATTACCCAGCGCCCATAGGCACTCGCAGCGTCGTTCAGGTCGACGAGATTCGACGCCTGGAGCTCGGGTTCAGGGGCAACACGCCCATACCGGTCGAATCGCTGATGATCAGCGGCGACACCAACATTGTCGATGTCCAACTTCTGGTCCAGTACAACATCAAGGACGTTGAGAGCTTCTTGTTCGAGGTCGTCGATCCCGGAGGCGCCGTGATAAAGGGCGCGGCCGAATCGGCCCTGCGACAGGTGGTCGGACAGCGCAACATCGACGATGTGCTCACGACCGAGAAGGAGGCCGTGCAGGCGGACACCGCCCTGGAGCTGCAGCGCCTGCTGGACCTGTATGAGACTGGCCTAAACGTCACCGAGGTCAAGCTGCAGAACGTCCGCCCCCCCTCCCAGGTACAGGATGCCTTCGACGACGTCGTTAGGGCCAGGGAGGACAAGGATCGCATCATCAACCTTGCCCAGGCCTACGAGGCAGATGTGCTGCCGCGTGCCTTGGGAGAGGCCCAGCGTGTGCTGCAGCTTGCCGCGGCATTCAGGCAGGAGAAGATAGCGGACGCGACCGGCCAGTCCGAGCGCTTCCTTGCCGTGCTTGCCGAGTACGAAAAGTCCCGTGACGTTACAAGGCAGCGGCTCTACCTCGAGGCAATGGAGCAGATTCTGCCCGGCATATCCAAGTACATCATCGCCGAGGAATCTGGCGGCAGCCTGCTCCAGTTCCTGCCTCTTACCAGCGATGGAACAGACGCCACGGCCGGCCAGTTGGGACCGCTGGAGCCCTAGGCTATGACTCTGAACAGGGCCGCCATACTCTTTGTCGTGCTGGTTATCCTGGCCGGGATCCTGGGACCGCAGTCTCTCTTCTCGGTAGACGAGACCCAGGTCGCCATAGTCACCCGGTTCGGCGACGTCAAACAGTCCATAACCGAGCCCGGCCTGCACGCGAAGACGCCGTTCGTGGACACGGTCACGTACTTCGAAAAGCGCCGCACGCTGTTTGACGCCAACCCGGACGCCCTGATCACCGCCGATAAAAAGCGTCTGGTCATCGACGCCTACGCCATCGGACGGATAACCGACCCGCTCCTGTTCAGGCAGACCGTGCAGACCTCGCAGCGGGCCGTCACACGCGGCAATGACATTGTCGCCTCCGAGTTGCGCCGGCAGATTGCCAGCTACGAGCAGATCGACATCATCCGCAACAACCGCGAGCAGATCATGGAGCAGGTCCGTGAAGCCGTCGAGCCCAAGCTCCAGGAATTCGGCATCGAGACCGTCGATGTGCGCGTAAAGCGCGCAGACTTCCCCAACGAGATCGCAACCGCGGTCTATGCCCGAATGCAGGCAGAGCGAAAGAGGATCGCCGACGCGGAGAGAGCAGAGGGTGCGAAGCAGGATCTGGAGATTCGTTCGAACGTCGACAGGCAGGCCACGATCATCCGCGCAGAGGCCGAGCGCGACGCGAACATCCTGCGAGGCGAGGGTGAGGCCGAAGCGGTGACCATATTTGCGAGCGCCCTTGAGCGAGACCCCGAATTCTACAGGTTCCAGCGCAGCCTGGAGGCATATCGTAATTTCCTAACACAAAACGCCACCGTCGTGCTGCCAGCGGACAGCGACCTGTTCGCGTTTCTTCAGTCCCCCGGCGCCCCTCCCGACGAGGCGGAGCCAGCCGACGTAAACGGAATGCTTAACGGGGAAGGGCTCAACCTGGGTTCCGAGGCCCTCGCTGCGGCAGCGGCAGCCAGGGCCGACCTTGCGGCCAGCCTCGGCATCGACGCAGAGGAACCGGAGCTGGTCGGACTGATGCCCGACGAGTGGGGCGACACCTCGCTGGGTTGCCCCGCGGAGGACACGGCCTACGCGCAGGTTGTCACCTCCGGCTACTCTGTGATGCTCGATCACATGGGGACCGAGTACAACTACCACGCGAGCTCCGACGGCGCGATCGTGGTGCTCTGCGAGTAGGGACCTAGCGCCCGCGTAGGCCCCCGTAAGAGACCCCACGGCGAAGCCGGTCCTCCATAGCACGAGCGACCGCTCCCCGCTTTGCCACCCCGGCCAGGTCAATTGATGAGGCGGTATTCGCCTCAAACGAGTGGCCGACGGAGAGATCCTGGCTCGTCTGTTGACCCTAAATCTCAAGCATGAGCCAGCCTAAGCGCTGATCAGGCCTACACCACGAATACGATACTACCCAGGCGAATCCAGGTGGTGGGCCAGTCTCCCTTGACGGCTCCAGGATCTCATGCAGGTCCATGTGGGCCTTGCTCGCAGAGTCGCCAGCGCGGCGATGCCAATGATGTCCATCCTGGTCATGCCGGCCTCTGCCCGCCGGCCCGGCGGGCCTCCCGGCACCTGACCTCCACGGGAATATAATAGACACCGTCCAAACCTGACGCGGTCGCCGCGGGTCACAGACCTGTCGGCCGCTCCCCGAGGCGGAGCCTACCCATCAGACCGATCGAAGTCCTCGTCCATCCCACCGGGCCGGGATCCGTCTCAGTCCCATGGCTGACAAGGATCGCCAACTCAGCGCTCGCGGCGCTCGCGCTGCCCGCCGACGCCTCTGTCGAGGTGGTTGTCACGGACGACGAGACGGTCCGCGAGTTGAACCTGCGTCACCGGGGACTCGACGAGACCACCGACGTCCTGTCCTTTCCCGCGGCGCCGAAGGAAGCCAACGATTTTGTATTGCCTGCGGAAGGCGGTGTTGCCGGATCGATAGGAGAGATCGTCGTCTCGTGGCCGCAGGCGGTCAGACAGGCGGAGTCGGCAGGGCGTGGCCGCGAGGACGAGGTCGCGTTCCTGCTGGCTCACGGCATACTGCACCTGGTCGGACACGACCACGAGGAGCCGGCCGAGCGTACTCTGATGGAGGACGAGCACAGGCGGCTGCTGGCGGTCATGCTAGGGCCCAGGGCTTCCGACATCACGGTGAGCTACCCGTCATGAGTCAGGTGCTGTACAGGAAGTGGAGGCCCAGGACCTTCAAAGACGTGGTCGGCCAGCCCACCACCACCCAGACGTTACAGAGGGCCGTCGAGTCGGGCCGCGTCGCACACGCTTACCTCTTCTGCGGACCGCGCGGCACCGGCAAGACGAGCACGGCGCGCATTCTTGCAAAGGCCGTTAACTGCCTTTCGCCCCTGGGCGGGGAGCCGGATAACGCCTGCTCTATGTGCACCTCCATCGATGAGGGCCGAGCCCTGGACCTAATCGAGATAGACGCTGCGAGCAACCGTGGAATAGACGACATCAGGAACCTTCGTGAGAGGGTCCAGTACACCCCTGCGGAGGCGAGAGTAAAGGTCTACATAGTGGACGAGGCCCACATGCTCACCGAGCAGGCGTTCAACGCCCTGCTGAAGACCCTCGAGGAGCCGCCGGCGCACGTCGCATTCGTGCTCGCCACTACCGAGGCTCACAAGATCCCACCCACGATCGCCTCCCGCTGCCAGCGCTTCGACTTCCGCAGGATAAGGCGCCAGGACACGGCCGGGCGCCTTTCGGAGATCTGCGCGGGGGAGGGAGTTGCGGCGGATATGCCTGCACTCGATCTGATATCCAGGGCAGCGGGCGGAGGGCTGAGGGACGCTGTGAACCTGCTCGAGCAGGCGATCGTCTCGTACGATTCCCCCATCACGGAGGCGAATGTTCGCGACCTGCTGGACATGGGCGGAGACGAGGCCTCCCTGTCGATCGCGGCGCAGATCCTCGAGGGCCGCACCGCCGACGCGCTCCGCACCGTGAATGAGGTGGCGGCCCAGGGCAGCGACCTGCGCCAGCTGCACCGCGGCCTCGTCGACCGCCTGCGCGCGACTCTGCTAGTCAGCAGCGGCGCGGACCTGGATGTCGGGTACACCGAGGAAGAATCCGCGCAAATCGGCCGGCTAGCGAGAGCCGCGGAAACCGTTGATATTGTCCGCGCGGTCAGGCTACTGACCGCGGCCGACATGCGCCTCGATCCCTCCTCGACCCTGACCCTGGAACTGGCGATTGTCGAGGCTGGCCTCAGGCCAGAGTCCCCGGCCCCAGCGAGCGGGAAGCCGGCTGACAGGCCACGTCGTCACCCGGCGACGGCCGAAGGACGCGAGGGTGCCCGGTCTGCACAGCAGGGGCCGCCAGGAAGGCGAGTCCAGCAACAACCGCCAGCCCCCGTTGCCCGACAACAGCAGCCGGAGATCAAGACGCAGCGACGAAAGTCGGAACCGGTCGCAGAGAGCGCCTTGCCCTCCGATCCGGCGGAGCGCCTGGAGGCTCAGTGGGAGGCGCTCACGCAGTCGCTGCGCTACGAGAAGGGCGACAGGTTCAACCTCAAGGCGCTGCTGGTCGCCAGCAACGGGCGGGAGGTCTCGGAAGATTCGATTACCCTCCGGTTCCCGCACCCGTCCCACCAGGAGAGGATGCAACACGAGCTCGGCATACCCGACAGCCGAAAGCGGCTCAAGGACGCTTTTGCCCGGGTAATGGGCAGGCCTTATGATGTACGGGTCGAGGCGGCGGAGCGCACCGAACCGGGCGGCGGACGCACCGGAGCGCGAGGCAGCCAGATGGTGCGAGCGGCCCAAGCGATGGGAGCCGAGGTCGTCGCCGAGACGGCCGTGAACAGTAAGGACAGCGAGGCCCAGAGGTGAACAAGAGGTTTCTCAAACAGGCCCAGCAGCTGCAAAGGCAGATGGCGCGCGTCCAGGAGGACCTTGAAGCCGCCACCGTCGAGGGCAGTGCGGGCGGGGGCGTGGTCAGGGCCGTCGTGACCGGCAAGATGCGCCTCGCAGAGATTCACATAGACCCGGAGGCCGCCGCAGAGGATGTCGCGATGCTCGAGGACCTGGTCGCAGCAGCGGTCAATGACGCCCTCGAGCGGGCCCAGGAGATGGCTGCGGCCAGGATGGGGGCGCTCACCGGGGGCCTCAACATCCCGGGCCTGACCTAGGGGCGTGTGACGCAGGGCGGGCAAAGAGGGGCGGGTCCGGTAAGCAGGCTCATCGACGAGTTCCACAAGCTGCCGGGGATCGGTCCCAAGACCGCTCAGAGGCTGGCCTATTACCTCATACGCATGCCGGCTGACGAGGCGCGGGGATTGGCCGAGGCGATCTGCGCGGTAAAGGACCGTATCGTCCTGTGTGGCGAGTGCTTCGACATAACCGAGTCTGACCCTTGTTCGATCTGCGTTGACGAAGGCAGGGACCGCACCAGGCTGTGCGTAGTCGAAGAGCCGCTGGACGTACGGGCGCTTGAGCGAACCCGCTCCTACAGGGGCCTGTACCACGTTCTGCACGGCGTGATATCCCCCATCAACGGCATCGGCCCGGAAGACCTGAAGATAAAGGGGTTGCTCGAGCGGCTTCGGGCCGACGGCGTAGAGGAGATAGTCATCGCCACCAACCCAAACGTCGAGGGCGAGGCGACCGCACTGTACCTGCAGCGCTTGCTGTCGGCGCTGGGGGTGAGCATAACCCGGCCAGCCCGCGGCCTCCCCGTGGGCGGCGACCTCGAGTACGCGGACGAGGTCACCCTCGGCCGCGCGATAGAAGGGCGCCAACCTTTCTGAGGGTCCCTAGCCAAGGTCGGCGGGGGTGTCCCTAGCGCCAGGGCGGATGACTAGACCGAGGGTCTACAACACGGAGGCGGTCGTGGTCAGGCAATCGCCCTTGGGCGAGGCTGACCGGGTAGTTACCCTGCTCTCGCCGGAGCGCGGGCAGATACGAGCCGTTGCCAAGGGCGTGCGCCGCGCTAGGGGCAGGCTCACCGGACACCTGGAGCTGCTTAACCGGGTGCAAGTCTCGATAGCCGAGGGGCGCAACCTTGACATAGTGGTGGAGGCACACTGCCTCGACGGACTCCCGGCTCTTCGCAGCGATCTCGGCAAGGTCGCCGCGGGGATGTACGTGGCAGAGATAGCCGACGCCTTCTCGGTGCCGCAGGAAGACGATCACAGGGACTCTGACGTGCGGAAGGTTTACGAGCTGGTCACCGAGACTCTTCGCCAACTGGAGGCTGGCGGTCCAGCCGATGAGCTGCTGGCCTGCTTTAAGGTGAGACTCCTGGCGCTGGCGGGTCTTGCGCCGGAGCTGTCGGTCTGCGTCGAATGCGGTCTCAGCCTAGCGCAAAGGGAGCACGCCTACAGCGCGGCCGCCGGGGGCATAGTCTGCCCGGACTGCATTACCAGTGCCCCGGGGCCTTTTCTACCCGTGTCTGTCAACGCCATAAAGGCGCTGCGCTACTACATGTCGCAGGGCCTCGCCGGCGCGGCCTCGCTAAAGTTGCCATCCGCAGTGCATGCAGACGCCAGCAGAGTCCTGGACACGCACCTTCGTTACCATCTGGACCGGGAACCGAGATCCGCTGGCTTTCTCCAATCGCTCGGCCGTGACCCTTCCGGCTCTTAGAGCGCTGCAGCCGGCTACATGGAGGTCCTTGCGACCATGCCCTGCAGAAGGCGATCGGGAAGGAGCCTGGCCGCGTATACCCCTACGTGGGCTTCGAGTCCCACCGGATACCTCAGCTTGGGGCGTGGCGAGGCGATGATTCTCTCGATGAGCTTTGCGATCTTTATCGGGTCGTGGGTAAGTAGTCTGAAGCGGCCGTGCTTTCTGCGATAGGCCTCTATGTGAGGCCTGTAGGGAAGTTCTTGCGATTCGGCCCTCTCACCATCCACGGTGTTGTTCTGAAACTCGGTGCCGAAAAGACCCGGTTCAATCAGGGAAACCTTGATGCCAAAGGGCCACAACTCCATGCGCAGGGCCTGTGCCTGCGCCTCCAGGGCGAACTTGCTGGACGCGTAGGCGCCGTTGAAGGGAGTTACCACCCACCCGGCGACCGAGCTGATATTGATTATGCGTCCCGCCCCTCTACTTCTCATGGACGGAATCACCAAGTTGGCAAGCCTGAAAGGGGCAAATACGTTGGTCCTGAACTGGTCGGTCATCTGCTCTACAGTCATCCCCTCGAGCGGGCCCCACAGCGCGTAGCCTGCGTTGTTTACGAGAACGTCTATCGTTCCATGGCTGGACACGACGCCCGGCAGGACCTCCTCGACGCATCCGGGGCGCCCGCCGTCGAGGTTGATGTCGAGCTCGAGCGGCACGAATCTTCCGGAGGCGGCCTCGGCTTCGGCCAGCACGGGCTCGAGCCTGTCAATCGAGCGGCTCGTGCCAATCACCGTGTAGCCCTTGCCGACCAGATGCAACGAGGCGACCTTGCCTATTCCGGAGGAAGCCCCGGTAATGAGTACGTTCTTTAGTCTGTGTGCTGCCATCAGGACTCCGAGGGCAAGCCGAAGACGCCTGCCGAACTGGGAATCCGATTATATGATAGGAACTCACATGATCATCGCAGTCATAGGCTCTTCAACGGCCGGGAGTTCTCTGGCCGATACCGCCGAGGAGGTGGGGCGCGAGCTGGCATCGCGGGGGGCGAAGGTCGTCTGCGGCGGCCTCGGCGGCGTAATGGAGGCGGTCTGCAGGGGCGCTAAGTCGGCGGGAGGAACGACCATAGGAGTTCTGCCGGGCAGCGACCCGACGGTGGCCAACCAGTACGTCGACATTCCGATCTGCACTGGCATCGGATACGCTCGGAACGTGATCGTCGTCAAGACAGGTGAGGCGGTTATCGCGATCGGGGGCGCGTTCGGCACGCTCTCCGAGATTGGGCATGCACTGGCCGACGGAATACCCGTCGTAGGGCTAGGCACGTGGAACGTCTCCCAGACCGGGATACCCGTCGACTCGATACAGGTGGCGGCCGATCCTGCCGACGCTGTCGACCGGGCCATGGCCGCAGCGGACGCCCGCCCACACCGCCTCACCGCAACGGCGGAGGAACTGCGCGGATGAGCCTCATCACCATCTCCTCGGTCTCGGCGCGCGAGATCCTAGATTCTCGAGGTGGTCCCACCGTCGAAGCGGACGTGCTGCTGTCCGACGGGTCCATGGGACGCTCCTCAGTTCCCTCCGGGGCCAGCACGGGCTCACTGGAGGCCGTGGAGCTACGGGACGGCGACCCGAGACGCTATGGTGGGCTGGGCGTGCTGAGGGCCGTGGCAAATGTCAACGGCGAAATCGCCTCTGCCATAAGGGGCCATCCACTAACGGACCAGCGCGAACTCGACGAGCGGCTGATCGAGCTTGACGGCACCGCGAACAAGGCTCGCCTCGGGGCCAACGCCATCCTTGCAGTGTCACTGGCGTACGCCCAGGCCTCTGCGGCCAGCCGGGGCGAGAGCCTCTACGGCTATATCGGTCACGAGTACACGGGAACCAAGCCCCAGAGCGGCTACACGATCCCCGTACCCATGTTCAACATCATCAACGGGGGAAAGCACGCCTTCGAGTCCACTGACTTCCAGGAGTTCATGGTGGTGCCCGCCGGATTCGACACCTATCAGGAGGCCATGCGGGCAGGCTCGGAGGTATATCACGCACTCAAGCAGTTGCTCCAGGAGCGAGGCAAGTCCACCATCGTCGGTGATGAGGGCGGGTTCGCTCCGAGCCTGAAGAACAACCGGCAGGCGGTCGAGTGGCTTCTGCGCTCGATCGAGGAGGCCGGCTACCGGCCCGGCGAACAGTGTTTCGTGGCGATCGATGTGGCCGCCTCGGAGCTGCGCCACGTAAACGGCGACGTCCTCGGCCGGCCGGCCGAGGACGTCTACTACGACCTTACGAGCCTCGACACCACCCTCACCTCCGAGCAACTCATCGCCGTCTACGAGGACTGGGTAACAAAATACCCCGTGATAAGCATCGAGGACGGAATGGCCGAGGACGACTGGTCGGGCTGGAGGGAGATGACCCGCAGGCTCGGGTCCCGGGCACAGTTAATCGGAGACGACCTGTATGCCACCAACACCGGGATAATCAGGCGCGGGATCGAACGCGGGGCGAGTAACGGTGTCCTCATAAAACCCAACCAGATCGGCACTCTCACCGAGACGCTCGATGCGGTCGCGCTAACCAGGGACGCGGGCTGGAGGACCATCATCAGCCATCGCTCGGCCGAGACGGAGGACACCGCCATCGCGGATCTCGCCATCGGGACCGGCGCCCGCCAGATCAAGGCTGGGGCACCGGCCCGCAGTGAGCGCACCGCCAAGTACAACCGGCTGCTGCACATCGAGCTCGAACTCGGCGGCCAAGCCACATACGCTGGCCGCGCGGCATACGAGGCCGTCATCGGAGCCCCGATATAATCCGGTTCGTACCGGTCGGTTCGCCAAGAAGCAGCAAAGGTAAGGATTCAGAGGTGCAGTGCGCATGACGGCCACGCGGATAGGCATAAACGGTTTCGGCAGGATAGGTAGGCAGGTCCTAAAGGCTGTGCTCGAGCGACACGGCGGCAAGCTCGACGTTGTGGCCATCAACGATCTGACCGACACCAAGACCAACGCCCACATGTTCAAGTACGACACGAACTACGGGGTGTCGACCTCCAGCGTAGAGGCGGCAGACGAGGCGATAATCGTCGATGGTAAGCCGATCACGGTGCTCGCAGAGCGCGACCCGGCGGCCCTAAGGTGGGGTGATCACGGCGTGGACATAGTGGTCGAATCGACGGGCTTTTTCACCGACGCCACAAAGGCCTCAGGCCACATCGAAGGCGGGGCCAAGAGGGTAATTATCTCCGCGCCGGCCAGCGGCGAGGACATAACGGTGGTGATGGGAGTAAACGAGGGCCGGTACGAACCGGATGTCCACCGGATAATTTCCAACGCATCGTGCACGACCAACTGCATCGCCCCGATGGTGAAGGTGCTCGACGACGCATTCGGCGTCGAGCACGGCCTAATGAGCACCATCCATGCCTACACTAACGACCAGAAGATCCTCGACCAAGTACATTCAGACCTGCGTCGAGCGAGGGCGGCGGCGATGAACGTGATCCCCACCTCGACGGGTGCGGCCAAGGCGGTAGGCCTAGTGCTCCCTCACCTGAACGGAAGGATCCACGGTATGGCCTACCGTGTGCCCACCTCGACCGTGTCCGTCACAGACTTTACGGCCAGACTCAAGGGTCCAACGACCGCCGAGGAGATAAACGCCGCCTACAGGGAGGCGGCGTCGGACGGCCTGAGCGGCATCCTCGAATATACGGACGAGCCCCTGGTAAGCAGCGACTTCAAACAGAATCCCCACAGCGCCATAATCGACGGCCTCTCGACCATCTGCATGGACGGGGACTTTGTGAAGGTTCTGGGCTGGTACGACAACGAGTGGGGTTATAGCTGCCGCACCTCGGACCTGGCGGCCTATGTGGCAAAGCGAGGGGTCTAGACCGGGGCGCCGCTCTCCACAGTGAGCTGCCGCAGGCCGTGCTTTCGGCAACCTTGCGCATCGTGCCCGATCGTGGCGGTCAGCGTCGACGCAGTCCCCCAAAGGGCCCTCTCGCCTCACCCACAAGGCGCGGTTATAATGGCCACAGGGTCGAGGAGTGTGTGACCCTGTGAACGGTACGACGGTCAGGCTGTTGCCGGACAGGCGTTCATCTTGTTAGTCACTAGTTAATCATCGGCCCCTGGGGCCGTACGGAGGCAGATCAATGGCTACTGAGACCAAGATAGAGTCCGGCGCCGCGCAGACAGCCACCTGGCGGGTCAAGAGCGGGCTGGCCCAGATGCTCAAGGGCGGGGTGATAATGGACGTCGTCACCGCCGAGCAGGCCAAGATAGCCGAGGACGCAGGCGCTGTGGCCGTTATGGCCCTGGAGCGCGTCCCCTCCGACATCCGCAGCGCCGGTGGCGTTGCCAGGATGTCCGACCCGACCATGATCCGGGAGATTATCGACGCGGTGACCATCCCCGTGATGGCCAAAGCCAGGATCGGCCACTTCGTCGAGGCACAGGTCCTTGAGGCCCTGGGCGTGGACTACATAGACGAGTCGGAGGTGCTGACCCCCGCCGACGAGAACAACCACGTGGATAAGCACCAGTTCAAGGTGCCGTTCGTTTGCGGATGCCGGGACCTGGGCGAGGCCCTACGCCGCATAGGCGAAGGGGCGGCGATGATCCGCACCAAGGGCGAGGCAGGCACGGGCAACATCGTTGAGGCCGTACGGCACGCGCGCTCGGTGCTCGGCGATATCAGGCGCATACAGAGCATGGACCAGGCCGAGTTGATGGCGACTGCTCGAGATCTGAAGGCCCCGTTCGAGCTCGTGCAGGAGATTCACGAGACCGGTAAGCTTCCCGTCGTCAACTTCGCAGCCGGCGGAATAGCCTCACCGGCGGACGCCGCGCTCATGATGCAGATCGGGGTCGAAGGTGTGTTTGTCGGTTCTGGCATATTCAAGTCTTCCAATCCGTCCCTAATGGCCGAGGCCATCGTCAAGGCCACCACGCACTACGAAGACCCGGGCATAATTGCCGAGGTCTCGACCGGGCTCGGCGACGCTATGCCGGGCCTCGACGTGCGCACCATGCCCGTAGAGGAGCAGCTGGCCGTTCGCGGATGGTAGGGGTGTAGACAGCACTCTTTATGGCGCGAATCGGCGTCCTGGCCATACAGGGCGACTTCATCGAGCACCGTCACGCCCTAGAGAGGGTGGGGGTCGAGTCGTGCGACGTGCGGCTGCCAGACCAGTTGGACGGGGTCGACGGGTTGATAATCCCCGGCGGTGAGAGCACAACGATAGTGCAGCTCATCGATATATACGGGTTCAGGCCTGCCCTGGAGGATGCTGCAGGAAGGGGCCTACCGATCTGGGGTACCTGCGCCGGTATGATCGTAATGGCCAGAAGACTCACCGACCGGAGACCGGACCCCCTAAGACTGATGGACATCGTGGTTTCCCGCAACGCATTCGGCAGGCAGGTGGACAGCTTCGAGGCCGACCTTGAGATCACGGGGCTCGACCGTACGCCCTTCCGGGCGATCTTCATCAGGGCGCCCGTGGTCGACGAGGTTGGCCCGAGTGTGCAGGTACTTGCCGAACTGGACGACGGGCGTCCCGTGGCGGTTCGCCAGGGCGTACTGCTGGCCACGGCCTTTCACCCAGAGCTGACCTTCGACTCGCGCATGCACAAGTTGTTCGCAGACATGGCGGGGGGATCGGCGAACGAGGCCCAATGATCCGGGCGATTCAGTTCTCGGACCTGCCCCGTTGCCTGCTCATGGGGTTGGGAGACACTCAGAATCGCGTCTACTCGCGCACCGACCCAGACCGATCCACGCCAGCGTGGATTGCATTGCCCATCGATGCGATGCGCGGCATGTCAGGCTCGACAGGCTCCATTGTGACGGCGTGGATCGACGGAGCGCGCATACTCTGCCTAGCAGCAGCCTCCCGAATGGCCGGGCCGCAAAGTTGGGAACTGAGCAGGCTGCAGGTCAGCGCCGGTGCCGAAGACAGCGTCTCCGGCGTGCTGACGGCCGTGTTCGCGTCTGCGCTGAAGCGATCGGCGACACACATGTCGGCGCGCGTGCTGGCCGGAGATCCGGTTGGAAATGAGCTCAGCAGGGCGGGACTGCACCCGGCGCACGCCGAAACCCTATACCGGGGCCAGGGTTCCGGCGCCCGAATCGATCCGCCGCGCGGGATCAGACCCAGAGAGGGCGAGGACGAGCACGGCATATTCCGCCTCTACAGCGCCTGCACTCCCGCCGAGGTGAGGGCCCTTGAGGGGATGACGCTCAAGCAGTGGTCCGCATCCCGCTGGGACGGTCCGGGACGGGCAGACGAGTACGTACTGGAGTCCGGACACCGGATCACGGGCTGGCTGAGAGTGATCGCGCTCAGCACCGCAACCGACCTTTCGATTATGGTCCACCCCGAGTGCCCGGACCAAGACGCCGCCGCGCTTACCAATCTCGGCCTGGCGCTGGCCCCTGAGGGCAGTCCCGTCGTGACGCTGATCCCCGATTACCAGCCAGCAGTGGGCCGCGCGGCAGGCAGGGCCGGCCTGACGATTGAGGACGAGTTCGTGGTCCACGCCCGGTCGGTTCGCGCAACCGAGAAGATCTTCCAGGAGGTTGGAGCCTACGAAGTCGTCTCTTTCTGAGCCTCATCCCATCGCTGACCGAGAGATGTCCGACCTGAACCTGTTGGTCAGTGTCCTTCCCGACCACATAAGGGACACCCTGGCCGCAAGAAGCGACCTGACCGGTTTGCTAGAGGTCGTAATCGACCTTGGTCGGCTACCCGAGGCCCGATTCGCCTACGCCGCCGCCCCACTTGGCGGTAGGGAGGTCACCGAGGCAGACATCTCTCACGTCACCGGCCGGGTCAGCGAGTTCGGCGAGGACAACAGGGCGGGTATAGAGAGAACCCTCCATCGCATCTCTGCAATCCGCAACAGGAGCGGCCGCGTGGTCGGCCTCACGCTGAGGGTTGGGCGGGCCGTGTTCGGCACCATTAGGATCATCGAGGACCTGATTCTCACCGGAAAGAGCACGCTTCTGCTCGGCCGGCCCGGTGTGGGTAAGACCACAATGCTCAGGGAGGTTGCGCGGGTGCTGGCCGACTCAGCCAGCAAGCGAGTGGTGATCGTCGACACCTCGAACGAGATCGCCGGGGACGGCGACATCCCGCACCCGAGCATAGGCGGTTCACGGCGCATGCAGGTGGGAAGGCCGGCATATCAGCACGCGGTGATGATCGAAGCGGTCGAAAACCATATGCCCCAGGTGATAGTTATCGACGAGATCGGGACCGAACTGGAGGCGACTGCGGCCAGGACGATCGCCGAGCGGGGCGTCCAGCTGGTAGCCACCGCGCATGGGAACACGCTCGAGAACTTGGCCAGGAACCCGACGCTGTCGGACCTGATCGGTGGCATCCAGACCGTGACCTTGGGGGACGAGGAGGCGCGCAGGAGAAGGACCCAGAAGACGGTGCTTGAGCGCAGGGCGCCCCCGACCTTCGACGTCCTTGTGGAGATACAGAACTGGAACACCGTCGCGGTGCACGACGATGTGGCCTCAGTGGTGGACCGTATGCTACGGGGCGTGCAGGTCGCACCCGAGATTCGCACCCTTGACGAGCGCGGCAACGTGTCGCGCAATCGGCCGACCAGCCCGGCCACCGGCGGGCCTGCCGGTCGCGGGACGGAGAAGCGGTTTGAACCCCTCGCCGAGGCCAATGTCGACCATTCCTCGGCGGCAGGCGCTGCCGCAGGGGTCGATTCCGGCGGGGGGCTGGGCGAATCTACATTGTCGCGTCCAACCCACATCATGCCCTATGGCGTAAACAAGGGGAGGCTCCAGCAGGTGGTTGCATCGTCCGGGCTGGCCATAGAGATCGTAGAGGACATCAGGAGCGCCGATCTGCTGCTGACGACCAAGAACTACTACCGCAGGCGCACCGCCGCCCTGCGGTCGGCTGAGCAGCAGGGAAAGCCCGTCTACGTGCTTAGGCGCAACACCCTTTCTCAGATCGAGCAGTTCATAAAGGCGATAGCGCGGCAAAACGGGCGCAGCCAACAGAGCACGGCCGTTCTCAGCGCGCTTTCGGAGGCCGAACAGGCGGTCCAGGGCGTCAGGACGGGCGACCAGGATCAGATAGAGCTTACTCCCCAGGGTGCCTACGTGCGCCATCTCCAGCACGCGATCGCCGAAAATTACGGGCTATCGTCCACCAGCACCGGGCGCGACCCCCGGCGCAAGGTGGTTATCTACCGCTAGCTCGGCGGGCGGGCCAGGACGTGCAAGATGTCGGTGCTAATAACGTTCGAGGGCGGGGACGGATCGGGAAAGTCGACGCAGGCGGACCTGCTCAGGCGGCGACTCTCAGAAGATGGCTTTCCCGTCCTGCTAGTACACGAGCCGGGTGGAACACCGCTGGGAGAGTCGATCCGCAGGCTGGTAAAGAGTCAGTCCATGTCGAAGAGGGAATCCCTCAGCCCGATCTCGGAGTTGTTCCTCTTCCTCGCGGCACGAGCACAACTCGTCACGAGCGTCATCAAACCCGCGCTCAGCCGCCCGGGGGCAGTGGTGATATGCGACCGCTACATGGACTCGACTATGGCATACCAGGCCTACGGCCGCAGGCTTAACGCAGGCATGGTCCGGACCGCCAGCCAGGTCGCGGTCGACGGTGTGGTCCCCGACCTCACCTTCTTTTTGGACCTCCCGCCCGCCGTCGCCGAGAGGCGTGCCGGTGCCCAGGCCCGCCTGGAGGGAGCGACGGACCTCGGCATGCCGAGGTTTGAGCCGGAGGGAATGCGCCGCTTCGAAGAGGAGACGGCAGCCTTCCACAGGCGCGTCTATGATGGATACGTAAAGATGGTGGCTGGGGAACCTCAGAGGTGGCGAAGGATAGACGCTAGCAAACCAGAGCAGGACATCGCCGGCGAGGTGCGCCGCCTGGCAGAGGACGTGCTGACGGGAATGGCCCCAACCGCTTCCACGACCGGCGACGATGACGATAAGGTGGGGTGCGGGCAGCCCCCCCTCTTCTAGCGGGAGGCTAGGACAGCCATGGACGATCAAAAAAGGATCGCAGAATTTCTGGCCGGACGCGAGATCGCTGACCTAGTGACCCTGATGGCCGACGGTTCGCCGCATGTGGCCCCGGTCTGGTACAAGTTCGACGGCGAATCCTACCTGGTGCTTGCGGAGCCGTCCACCGTCAAGGTCCGCAACATCCGAAGGGACCCCAGGGTCGCAGTCTCGATCGCAAGTCGCGACAGGCCCTACGGCTATGTTCTCATCCAGGGAAAGGCGGAGATATCCGAGGGGGACACTGATCCGCTCCTTTTCGAGATGTCCTACCGGTATCTGGGAAAGACCGAGGGGCACGCGTACGCCGTCACGACCAGCCAGCAGTCCTCCTTCGTGTTCATCACCATCACGGCCGAAAAGACGATCACGTACTTCGACTTCTAGTCGGGCAACGAGGGACTACCAGTCCCCTGCACGCATGGGCTCCACCGGTCGGGGCCTACCAACTATTACCCTCCGGTCCTCGACGATAGACCTGGGGACCTCGTTGACCAACCTATCGGCCTCCTCTGCGCCAATCAACTCTGCGGCAGCGGCGAGGCCGGGGCCCAGCGCGGGCGCCCTGGGCCCATCGGGCCGGTGACAGTCCGAGGCCATCACGTGGGCCAGACCGCTCTGGACAAGGTCCTCGGCGAATCGGCGCACACCGGCACCGAAGTGACCCAGCAGGCTACCGGCCGTGATTTGCGAGAGCATTCCCGCCTCTACAAAATCGACCAGAACATCTGGCCTTCGCTGCACGACCTCGATCCGCTCCGGGTGGGCCAGCACGGGCGTGATTCCGAGCGACTGGACACGTGACAGGGTCGATTCCAGGTAGTCGGGATGGCCGAAGAAGGGCATCTCGATTAGCGCATACCTGGTGTTGCCTATGGGAAGGGCCCTTCCGTCAGCGAACATGTCCTCCAGCCCGGGGACGACGTGGTTCTCCATTCCCATGACCACCCCGAGGGGAATACCTCTGTCGCGAAGCAGGGAGTCCAGATGCGAGCGGAGCTCGATCGCCCTTCCCGGAGTGGACAGTTCGTTCACGTCCTTCATGTGGGGCGTGGCCGCCATCAGGATGGTCCCGGAACAGGCGGCAACCGATGCCATGGTGAGCGCCTCCTGCGCCGTCCGGGCGCCGTCGTCCAAGGCAGGAAGTATGTGTGCGTGCAGGTCGTACATGGCTCTGCGTTCCCTGCGGAATGGTAGGCCGGGCTGTGAGCCCCGGCAAGGCGCCCAACCAGCGTGCGGGCCATCGTCGGCCGCGCCACGCGGGTTTGATTGTTGCCACGGGTCCGCTCTGCTAAAATTCCTTGGCTTCGGCAGACCCCCCTTGTGCATGCCCACCGCTCAGCCCTCCAATCCAGGACCCTAGCCCGGGTGCCACAGAACGCATCCATAAGAACCTTCGACTGGTCCGACCTTCCGGAGTGGACCGCGCTTGTGAACGACCTTGACGGGACGAGCGACGCCGATATCGAGACCCCCGTGGGCTTCAAGAGGCTGATTCTGTCCCAGCCTTTGGTCGACGCGGAGGAAAACTGCTTTGTGGCGGATGTCTCCGGCGAGTGTGCTGGCATGGCACGCGTCTCGCCTGAGCCGCTCATCGGACGGGCGGTCGCCGAGATCGCCGTGCTGCCCAAGCACCGCAGGCGGGGGGTTGGACGCCAGCTGTTGGACAAGGTCATGGAGCGGGTTAGCGTCCTTGGCCTCCCCCTCCTGCACATTCAGGTCTCGGTTCACAGCAGGGGCGGCCGCTTTCTCCTTGAGGACTCGGGCTTTTACGCCGTAAGGAGGTATTGGCGCCTGACGGCCGAATCGGACGGGATCGAGGTGCCGCCGATGCCGCCGCACTACTCCATCAGGCCGTTTGAACTCGACCGCGACGAGGAGACACTTACCGAACTCCAGAACGACGCATTCGGACAGAGCTGGGGATTCTCACCCAACACGGTTGAGCAGATAGCGGCGAGAGTCAGGCTGAGGCCCTGGGAAGCGGACGGCATCCTGCTACTCCACAGTGGAGACAAGGTATGCGGGTACAACTGGACCCACAGGCCCCGCGAGTCGAACTCGCCGAGCGGGGTGATAGGCATGACCGGAGTGCACCCCGACCGCAGGCGAAGGGGTCTGGGCCGTGTCATCGTCACCGCGGGCATGGCCTACCTGCGCGAAAAGGGTGCCAGCGTGGTAAGGCTTGAAGTCGACCACAGCAACAAGCCTGCGAGGGAGCTATACCTCTCTCTAGGCTTTAACCTGGCGGACGAAACGGTCTGGTACGAGCTTAACCTGGAAGGAGTTTCCAAGAGCAGTGAGGTCGATCTGTAGCAGAAACAGCCTTGGAATTTGACGATGGGAATGAGATGAGAGAGATAAGCGGCTTACCAGCTTTACTCGTTGAGCAAGGACTCGATTTCCGCGAAGGTTAGCCCGACTTCCCTGTGGATCTTTCTGACGCAGGACTTGGCGGAGTTCTCTACGTTGCGAGTCCCAAGAGGTCCGTAATCCAAACCCTGTAGGCTGCGGGCCGCCCTGCGGATATTGGACCACCTCTGGTGGGCCTGGCTCCTGGTAGCTCTCATTTCTTCGGGAGTGGCTCCCCTTGCAGCGACGGGATTGGATCGCTTGTGCTCCAGAGGGACGAATGACCTAGGGCGCTGAGCTTTCGCTCTGGCCTCCTTGTCAAGTATCCGGATCGGCTGACCGGCCATCGGAGAGGGTAGGTCGAGGCCCGGGTTTTCCACGAAGTGCAGAGGTTACGCCCTGCTGTGGAGGCATCCAGGTCCCATGGGTGCCCCAATATGTGACGCACTGAATAGCCAATCCCTCGGGAAAGGCCACGACCCGCGTATCTTGTCCATGCCGACTGGGCGTGCTGATTGTCATCGAGCATGATCTCTCATCCGTCCTCTGCCCGGAAGGCTTCTTGTCCGTCAGTTGCTCCCAGGTAATGCTGGCGACTGAACCTGGCTCGGTTGGGGGAATAGGGAGTCTTGGCCCTCACCGAGTCGAGGTGGATGAAGAACGAGTGCGCGAAGCCAGCCGGCTCTTCTCCGTGCGGGAACACCCGTAACTGACGCATTGCCTCCGAATACTCCTCCGGTGACATGACTTCGGAAGCAACGGTATCCCTCGGGTAACAACTATCGTGAGGCAACTCGGCAAATTGTTGGGGGATGGGCGCAATTGGTAGACTATGGGCCGCTCGGGGATTCGTTTGGCCAAGCACGGAGGTCCCTGATTTGACCGAGTCTCTCGCTCGCATCAGTTCACGCAGGCCTTGGGTAACCATCGCCATATGGTTTGCGTTGGTTCTGGTTGCTATCGGAGTCATTGGCCTGTGGCTTCCCACTGCCACCACCACGGAACTGCGCTTGATCCCAAGGTTCGGCGAGGTTGAGTCGGTGACGGTAAACGAGTTGCTGGAAGGCAGCCCTATCGAGCCTCCGCCCACTGAGATCGTCATCATTCAGTCAGAGGCGCTGACTGTGGACGATGCCGCGTTTCGGGGAAAAGTCGAGGAGATCACCCGCGAACTCCGCGCTCTGGGGCCGGACATCGTAGAAGGCGGAGTGAACTACTACGAAGCGTACGCCAACAATCCGTCGGATTCTCTCGCGCTTGTTTCGACGGATCGCAAAAGCGCCATAGTGGCCCTCCAGCTTACTGGCGCGATCGGGGAGGCGCTCCAGAACGTGGAGCAGGTCATCCACGCCGTTCAGGAGGCGGACCACCGGGACGGTTTCCGCGTGCTGATCGTCGGTGATGCCAGCAGCCGGTACGAGCAGGCAGAATTGTCGGCGATGGACCTGGAGCAGGGTGAGCGGATCGGCGTCCCGGTGGCGCTCCTCATCCTGCTGGTTCTCTTCGGCGCAGTCGTGGCTGCATTGATACCTATAGGTCTGGCTATCGTTTCGATTCTGATCACGCTGGCGATAGTGGCAGTCATAGGCAACATCTTCGGAGAGTTGGTCTTCTTCGTGCTGCTATGGATAACGATGATCGGTCTTGCGGTGGGGATAGACTACTGTCTGTTCGTGGTTTCCCGCTTCCGCGAGGAGTTGGCCCGGGGGCTGAGTACGCGGGAGGCGGTCATCAAAGCAGGGGCGACGGCCAGCCGCACCGTGTTCTTCAGCGGTATGACAGTGGTTATCGCACTCCTCGGCGTGTTCATCGTTCCACACACGTTGTTCCTCGCAACGGCCCTTGGTGCAATCGCGGTGGTCCTAGTTTCGGTTGCAGCGACGCTCACGCTGCTTCCTGCCGTTCTGATGGTGCTTGGCCCCCGTATAGACCGCTTCCGGCTTCCGTTCCTTCGACGAGCGACAGCGGGAGCTTCCGAGGGACAGCGTGACGGTTTCTGGGAGTTCATAACGCGGAAGACGATGCGGTTCCCCGCGCTCAGCATCCTGGTAGTTGGCGGACTGATGGTGTGGGCATCGGTGTACTACTTCGGCATCAACACCGGCTTCAACAGCGTTGAAACTTTCCCTGAGGATTCACATACCCGTGAGGCTTTCGGCGCACTGGAAGAGGATTTCCTCCTCGGGTACGGCTCCGCCAACCCTGCCAGGATTGTTATCGACGGAGACATCAGCGATCCGGCGGTGGCTGGAGCCCTCCAGAAGTTCAATCAGTCCCTAGCCGATGACCCCGAACTGTTTGCCCTTCCGCCGGTTACTCATGGCAGTCTGACTCTAGTCTCCGTGCCGGTGCCAGGCGCTCCAAGCGGCGAGGAGGCCTTTGACGTGATAAACCGGCTGCGGAACGACTACATCCCCGCGGCGTTCTCTGGCCTTCCGGTAGAAGCATACGTGGGTGGCATCTCGGCCGACTACATGGACTTCAACGAGGAGCTCACCACCTATCTCCCTATCATCTTCGCGTTCATCCTTGGCGTGAGTTTCATCCTTCTGCTGATCGTGTTCCGTTCCATCGTCATCCCCGTTAAGGCGATCATCATGAACCTCCTCTCGGTAGGCGCTGCCTACGGGCTGATGGTGCTCGTCTTCCAGAAGGGCGTCGGCGCGGACATCTTCGGGTTCCAGCAGATCGAGACCATAGAGGCATGGCTGCCTTTGGTACTCTTCGCCATCCTCTTCGGGCTCTCGATGGACTACCACGTCTTTATGCTCAGCCGCATCCGTGAACGGTACGATCAGACGCACGACAATGCCGAGTCCGTGGCATACGGCCTCCGCTCGACCTCCAGCCTCATCACCGGCGCGGCGCTCATTATGGTCGCAGTGTTCAGCGGGTTCGCCTCGGGCGATATGGTTGTCAATCAGCAAGCTGGGTTCGGACTTGCAGTGGCCGTCTTGCTGGACGCAACCCTGGTGCGCAGCATCCTCGTTCCTGCCAGCATGCAGCTGCTCGGCACACGGAACTGGTACCTGCCATCTTGGTTGAGCTGGCTACCCGATTTGCGGGTGGAACCCCAAGAAGAATGAAGTTTGCAGGGCTACAATGGGATTTGATGCGAGGTGAGCAATGCGCTCGGAAGTAATGTTCATACCGTCTGACTACAGGCAGGGGTATGAGAAGGCCCGCGCTGTCGCGCCCGATATCGCGGACAAATACATCGAACACACACTCATTGGAGACCCGCTGGGCGAAGCTATGGTGGAAGACCTCGCGGACTTCAGCTCAACGGAGTCAATGCGACTCATCGAAGCAGCCATGCAGCAGGAAGGTGAGGAGGCCTTGAGGAACGCGCCGGCCTCGCTGCGAGAATTCTTCAGGGACGCGGAAACTCCGCCGGACTGGCTCGATTACTCAGAATTCGTTCCGAGCGTCCGAATGTTTCACAGGAACTCGTCATTGATCCTGGCTGCATTCGTCGCTGGCGTTCTGATCGAAGGCTTTACGACGAACATTGCAAAGTCCTTCTTCATCACCGGGCGGGTGCGCGACCAGGGCGTCAGGCGTTTGGGGCAGAATAATCGTCACATGATGGAGATATTCCTTCCCGATGGCCTGTACAGGTATGGAGACGGCTGGAAACTCTCGGTCCGGATCAGAATCGTTCACGCACGGGTAAGACACCTCCTGGGCAATTCGGAAGAGTGGGACGCCGAAGCCTGGGGTTTGCCGATTAGCGCGGCGCACTTGGGTTACGCCATCTCCGCCTTCTCGGCAAGGCTGCTGAAACACATGAAAACCTTGGGCGCCAAGTACGATGATGAAGAGTACGCGAGCTTCATGGCCGTCTGGCGCTACTCCGGTCACTTGATGGGCATTCCTGAGACCATCCTGTTCCATGACGCCGATGACGCCTTGGAACTCTATGAAATCGGTCACACGTGCGAGCCTGATTGCCCAATGGAGTCGGTCGTGATGGCAAACGCTTTGGTCAACTCGGCTCCGTTGATTGCCGGGATGACCGATCCGACCGCCCGCCGAAGCCTGGCTCAGTACGTGTACCGCATTTCCCGCGGGCTCATCGGGAACGATACGGCCGATTCACTGCAGTATCCGCCTCTTTCCTCATTTGGAGCCGTCTGGTGGTTCAAGATGCAGCAGCGTTACGGCGACATCCTCGGCAGGCTGTTGCCGGGTCGTGGCCAGGACAACAACCACGCCAGATTCACGGGCTTGCTCGAAACCTCGTTATTTGACGAAGAGGGACTCCGCTACACGTTGCCTGACCACATTTACGCCGAAGAGTCCACCAATTGGTGATGCGGGCCGGGTGCCGATGGAGGTTCAGAGCGCTGCGACGCTGGATTCCGTAGCCGGAAAGTCTCCCCAAAAAAGTACTTCGTACCGACCAACCCGGGATACTAGGAGTCGGCAGGTTCAGCGGGCTTATCAGGCAGGTCGCCGCGCCTTAGGATCGGGGGGATCGTGCCGCCGGAAAAGACTGTCTTCATCGCTTCTTCAACCGAGATATTGGTGTCGATGATCTCCTCTTCCACCACGAACGCCAGATTGCCAGATGTCGGGTTGGGCACCGTCGGCACGTACACGATCACCCACATCGGATGGTCGTCGGTGGCCGGAATGTAGCCGGTGACAAAGCCCATGGCCCTGTAGCCCGGCCTGGGCCATTCGATGAACACGACACGGTTGACCTGCCGCTCCATCGGGGTGGACAGGGCGTCCGTGGCCTGCCGGGCCACGCCGTAGACCGACTTAATGACCGGGACCTTGGTGAGTACAGCATGCTGCACGTCAAAGGCCTTGCGCCCGAGCCTGGCGGAGACTATGGCCCCGATCAGATACAGGGCAACCAGGATCACGACGAGGCCTATGCCGGGAAAGTCCAGCGGAGTGTTGGTGAACCTGGGACGGAGGATATCGTCCAGGTACGTCACAACGAACCTGAACACCAGAAATGTCAAAGCCAGGGGCACGACGACCAAGAAACCGGATACGACCCGGCGCCACACGTGGCGCTCGGCCCTGGTCAGGAAATTGACCCTGACCTCTACGGTCTCAGGCTTGACACCCTCCCGATCGGGCTGTCCTTTGCGGTCCAACTCTCACGCTCCACCCGCCCCCACCAAGGCAACGGGGCTGTCTATGAGCGACTTGTAGAAATCCATCAGTCGGGACGATACTCCGGTCCAACCCATTCTCCGAGCTGAGATCAGGGCCGCATCTCCCATCGCCCGGCAAAGCGACGGGTTGGCCAAGATCATCTCTATCTGCTGGGAGAACGGGTCCGAGCACCGCCAAGGCACCAAGTAGCCGCTCTCGCCGTTTCTCACAAAAGTCTTAAGGCCCCCTACCCTCGAAACAACCACCGGCGTCCCGCAGGCCATGGCCTCGAGGGCCACCATGCCAAAGCTCTCGTAGTGCGAGGGCAATACAAGGACGTCGGCTGCACTGTAGTACCAGGGCAAATCCTGCTGTGGGACCGCTCCCGCGAATGTCACTCTCTCGGCGATGCCCACCGAACGTGCGAGAGCACCGAGCTCGCCGACCAGCTCATCAGAATCGGGGTCTCCACCCACCACAAGGAGCCGGGTGGTGTCCGCCATGGCCAAATCCGCCACCGCCCTCACCAGTATGTCCAGCCCCTTCAGAGGTTCGAGCCTGCCCACGTAAAGGACCACGTTGGGCTCGGCCAGGCCAAGCCTTTCCCGTGCCACCGACCTCTCTCTGGGCCTGAACATGTCCAGATCCACGCCCGGGGCGATCACCTCCACGCGGCCTGGATCCACTCCGTAGAGCCTGGTCATCTCCTCGGCCTCGGCGCGGGTCGAGACCACGACACCGTCTACAGAGCGGAGCAGGGAAGTTTCCGTCCTTATCCTGATCGCTGGCTCGCACTCTCCGGGGCGGGCTTGCAGCTTGAGCTTGCCCAGGGTGTGGAAGGTGGCGACGTGCGGGACGCCCAGCGCCTGCGACAGTTTCATGCCGGCCAGCCCGGAGAGCCAGTAGTGAGAGTGGAGGAGATCGTAGCTCAACCCGTGCAGCCCAGCGAAGTCCTCCAAGTTGGCCACGAACTCTGGGACCTCCCCGTGAAGGTTCTCCTTACGTTCCCCGGTACTCCCCGCGCGAATATGTACCACCCGGGCGTTTTCGCCGATGTTGATGACCTGCGGGTCCGCCGGGTCATGGTGGCGGGTGAAGACGTCGACCCTGACGCCGGCGCGCCCGAGCTGTCGAGCGACCTGCAACAGGTACACATTCATGCCGCCGGTGTCGCGGCGCCCAGGGCGGGCCGCCGGACAGCTGTGCAAGCTGAGGAGAGCGAGGCCGTCCACGATCCCTACCGGGTTACGACGATTCGATATATGGCCCTGTCCTGTCCGCCCAGGCTGTACTTGTAGCGCTCGGCACCTTTCAGGAAGTCGAATCGGCGCCGTCCCGACTCGATCGCCTCGCGGATCGCGTAGGCCTTGTTTATCAGGCCTACGCTCAGATCAGCTCTGGCAGGATCGTAGCCGCTGTTATAGAGCATGTAGGCCCCGGCAAAATCGAAGAGAAGACATGCCGCCGTCCGCAGTCCATCGATCTCCAAGAACGACAACCGCAGCGCCCCGCGAGACGCCGCCTCTTGAGCGAGCAGATGGAAAAAGCGGCGCCGCTCCGGAGTCAGGAAGGCAGCCTTATCGTCGTTGGTGCCACTCATCAGCCGGAGAAATTCCTCCACCTCGGGTCCCAGCCTGTCCTCATCAACGAAGGTAACCTGTCGTACCTGACCGCTTGCCTCCAGCCGCCTGATCTTTCTGCGCAGCTCGTGTCTATGCCTTTTGGCCAGGGAACTTACATACTCGTCCCATGATCCGGGCAAATCTACGGCCGGCGCCACCCCGACCTGATGCCTTTCGACGGTAAGGCCCCTGCTATGTGCGGCGGCGACCAGCGCCTCATTGGTGGGGGAATCGACCCGGGTGGATGGGAGTTCAAGCGATCGCCAGCGAGTCGGACCGTACCGTCGCCCCTCCAGGAAATCAAGGAGCGCACCGGTAAGCTCCAGCTCACGACCCTTAGCCAGAATGAAGTCCTGGTAATCGAACAGGTCCGGGTCGCCGGCGAGCAAAAGCCTGTCACCGTCCCCGATCAGCGGCGCGACCCCAACCAGATCGCAGGCATCCCTGATCTCGATGATCCTGGCGGCCGCGCCATCGACAAAGACCTGGTGCCAAGCCGATATCCACCAAGGGGCCGAAAATACGGAGGGGCTTGCAGTCCTACCCAGCAGGGCCTCGCAGGCGCCAGATCGAGATCCGAAAGGACTATCCCCATCAGCCGCCAATTCGGTGAGCGTAAGGCTCGCTATGCTCTTCCTCCCTCTGGCCCGGCCATCTGACAGGACCATCTCCAAGCAGGCCTATCGAGCGGAGCCTTGGGCAGCCCGGCCCTCACCATGCCCGGCGAAAGGGCCCTCAGGGCCCGTGGCCAAGCTATCACAGCACCGTTGCACCGACAAGCTGAAGATTGACCCTGGACGCCTTGTCCACGGCGTTAATCGCCCTTGTATCAACCTCCGTGCCGCCCGTAGAATGGAGTTCTTATGGACCAGGAGCAACAGACTCAGGACCCGCACCTAACGATCCACACACGCAACATGCGCCTAGACGAAAGGACCGAACGCTATGCCCGCCGCAAGTTCGGTCGGCTCGCCCGGCACCTTCGCACAATGTCGACCGCCGAGCTGGAGATTTCCCAGACCGCGGCAAGGTCAGCCGAAGAGCGCGTTGTGGCGCAACTGACGATCACCACCAATGGAAGGTCTCTGAGAGGCCAGGAACGAGGTGCCACCGCCCAGCAGGCCGTCGACCTAGTTACGGATGTCCTCGACCGGCAGATCCGGCGCTACAAGACTCGGTTCTACCGGACCTCTGTGGCCCGCAGGTCTGCCAGATCCACCCCGGAAGACGAGCCGGCCCGCACCGAAGCCGACACAGTGACGGAGCCTGTCGCCGTCGACGGTCCCCCGCCTGGCAAGGTGATCCGCACCAAGCGCTTTGCCATGGCGCCCATGCGAGTAGAGGACGCGATTGAAGAGATGGAGATGCTCAGTCACGCCTTCTTCCTGTTCTACAACCTGGAATCGCAGGCCTACAGCGTGGTCTACCGGCGCCGGGACGGGGATTATGGACTGCTCGAGCCACAGCTCCTAGACTGACTGCCCCCATCGGCCTCCTCATGCGGATATCCGCGGACCGCGGCAGCTCCATAGGTTGTCCTTACCACCATATTGGAGATTGCATTTGACCTCTCTAGCCAGTTGCGACCCCGAGCTTGCGAACGCCATCGCCGGGGAAAGCAGTCGACAGCGGCAGAGCATCAACCTTATCGCCTCTGAGAACTACGCCAGCAGGGCGGTACTAGAGGCGCAAGGGTCGGTACTGACCAACAAGTACGCCGAGGGCTACCCGGGACGCCGCTACTATGGCGGCTGCGAGTTCGTGGACGTCGCCGAGAACCTGGCGATAGCCCGGGCCAAGCGCCTGTTCGGCGCCGAGCATGCCAACGTCCAGCCACACTCGGGCGCGCAGGCCAACATGGCCGTCTACCATTCGCACCTGCGACCAGGCGACACGGTGATGGGACTCAGGCTAGACCAGGGCGGCCACCTGACGCACGGCAGTCCGGTCAACTTCTCGGGAAGGCACTACAATTTCGTCTCCTACGGTGTAGACCGCGAGACAGAGTTGATCGACATGGACGCGGTGGCCCGGCTGGCCGAAGAGCACAGGCCCAAGATCCTAGTCACCGGGGCCACCGCGTATCCCCGGTTCTTCGACTTTCGGCGCTTCAGGCAGATAGCTGACGATGTCGGAGCGATTCTCATGGTCGACATGGCTCATTTCTCCGGGCTCGTCGCCAGCGGAGTCCACCCGTCACCGGTCAGGCATGCTCACGTGGTGACCTCAACCACACACAAGACACTCCGGGGCCCGCGGGGAGGGATGATCCTGGCCACTGAGGAGCTGGCGACGTCGGTCGATCGAGGAGTCTTTCCCAACGTCCAGGGCGGTCCACTTATGCACTCGGTGGCGGCCAAGGCAGTTGCATACGGAGAGGCGCTGACCTCCCAGTTCAAGAACTACACTCAGGCGATCACAGCAAATGCGGCAGCCCTCGCCGAGGTGCTTGGCGAAGGAGGGGCGCGCATCGTATCCGGCGGGACGGACAACCACATGGTGCTGGTCGACCTGCGCCCTCTGGGCCTGACCGGCCGGGCCGCCGAGGAGGCGCTAGACCGCGTGCGCATCACGACCAACCGGAATGCCATCCCGTATGACCCCGAAAAGCCCCGCACAACCAGCGGCCTGCGGCTGGGCACACCCGCCATCAGCAGCAGGGGCTTCACAGAGGACGACTCACGCAGGGTCGGCGAACTGATACTTCAGACCCTGAAGGGCATCGACAGGGCAGGAGTGGAGGATTCTGTACGTAGGGAGGTCGCTGCGCTGGCCGATCGCCTGCCCGTCCCGGACTAGGAGCCTCAGATCAAGAAAGCTCGACCAGGGCCTGCCTGGCAGCGGCCTGCTCGGCGCTAGACTTACGGGATCCCGAGCCCCGGCCCGCCACCCTGCCGTCGACCTCCACCTCGGCCACAAAGGATGGCAAATGGGGCTCACCGGACTGCTCAACGATCCTGTACAGGGGTGGCAGCCACCCCCTGCCCTGCACCAGCTCTTGGAGGTCGGACTTGGGGTTGGCCACGGCTCCCTCGCCCGCCTCGTCCAGCCTGTCACCCAACAGGCTCAGGACCAGCTCCAGGGCCGCATCGTAACCGGCGTCGAGGAATCTGGCGCCGACGACGGACTCCAGCGCCGCCGCCAGATTTGACTGCCTCTCGCGGCCGCCAAGAGCCTCCTCACCCCTCCCCAGCGCCAAGTACTTGCCGAGGCCGATGTCCGCCGCCGCCGCCGCCAAGGTCTCGCCGCTGACGAGCGCCGACCGGACCGAGGTGAGCCGACCCTCGCTCCAGTCGGGGTGGCGCCGGTACAGCTCTTCTGCCACGGCCAGATCCACGACGGCATCTCCGAGGAACTCAAGCCTCTGGTTGGAGAAAGTGCGCGCTGAGCCTTCTTCGTTGACAACGGAGGGGTGAATCAGGGCAAGCTCAAGCAGGCCCGTGTCGGAAAACGTGTACCCGATCCGGGACTGCAGGTCGGCAAGACCGCGCGACCGATCTGGAGAGGGCGCCCTAGAGCGCACCCTTGGGCCAGGGTGGCTGGGGGCGCTTTACCTCGCCGACGTAGCTCCTTTCAGCAAATAGGCCTGCAAAGTGGGCCAGCGCTTCCGCCGCCTCGTCATCCGGAGGGATGAATGTCTTCAGGAACACCGACTGCCCATTTTCGAACAGGAATGTCGGAGTACCGAATACTCCGTGGTCGGATACCGCCTCTTTGTGATCGGCCGCCACCTCCTCCAACAGGTCCGGGGCCCCAAGATCGCGAGCCAGACGGCCCCCGTCGAGGCCCTGCGCCTCGGCGATTTCAACCAGCGGGCCGGGCCGGTCTAGGCGGATTCGACCACCCTCATGACGGGCCGCCAGCAAAGCCCCGTGAAAACGCTCGAACTGCTCCCTACCCTGCCTGGCCGCCGCCTTGCCCGCCAAGAGAGACAGGAACGAGCGGCCTCGTTCATCCTCCGGCCTGTCCCACAGTGCGGCGCCGTCACTACGCCCGGCCTCATCGAGGACGAAAGCGCGCCACATCACGTCGACCTCGAACCCCGCGGCGCGTGCCTTATCCAGCCACACGGCTGCATTGTGCACGAACGGTCATATGTAGTCGTAGAATATCTGAGCTCTTAGCACCACACACCCCCGATGTTCGCGATAGCGGCAATCTTAGCACCACGTCGCCCAGCTGGCCCTGCACTCGATCCGAGGCTGTCCCATCCATCGTATAATGCCGGCCGATCGACCAATCGAGATGGCCGGATTTAAATGAAAATACTCGTCGTAGGCGGCACCCTCTACTTTGGAAAGATGATCGTCCAATCTCTACTGAGACGCGGCGACGAGGTGACGATCTATTCGAGGGGCAACACCCGGCCCGAATTCTGGGACGAGTGCGAACACATAGTCGGAGACCGAACAGACCAGGATTCCTTCCGCTCCAATCTGTCCGGCCGCAGCTTCGACGCCGTGATCGACAACCTGGCCTTTAGGGTCGAGGACGTACGCTCGGCGGTCCGGACGCTCAAGGGAAACACGGGCCGCTACATCGTGGCATCCACCGTGTCCATATACGGCGGTCCTGGACACGCGCATGCGCGCCGCCCGAGCGGAGACGACGGGCCGCCGCCGGACCGCCCCGACCAGTTCGTGGACCTGGCCGCAGAATGCCCGATCGCTGAGGACTCGGTCGATCTGGCCTCGGTTCCCTGGACTTACGACGACACGGAGGACGAGTACGCGCAGGGCAAGCGGCAGATCGAGCGCTACCTTGCCGAGACGAGCGACTTTCCCTGGGTCGTAATGCGCGTCCCGGCCACCATGGGGCCCGAGGATCCTAGTCTCAGGTTCTGGTGGTATCAGCAGCGTATCGAGGATGGACGACCGATTGTCCTGAGGGACGGCGGCTCAGGGGTGTTCCGACTGGGCTTCCGCGACGATGTCGCCAGAGCCTTCGTCGACGCCGCCGACTCGCCTAACACCGCCGGCAATATCTACAACATCTGCCAGACCGAGATACCAACCCTTCGACACTACCTTGAGACGGTGGCCGGTGCGTGCGGGACCGAACTCAACGCCGTCTCCGTCCCTGGCAAAGCGTGCGACCTGCTCTCGGACCTTCCTTGGAAAGACTGGAGCTACGACCCGCTATACATACCGTCGCCCTACGTCATGTCGGTCGAAAGGGCGAGACGCGACTTTGCAATGTACTCGACGCCGATGGCCGACTGGATTTCGGAGACCGTCAACTGGTACCGGGATAACCCCGCCCCGGACTCCGCGTACTATGAGGGAAGGGATCGAGAGGTCGAGTTGGCCGAGAGGTGGGGCAAGGACTACCCGCACCCAGTTGGTGCCTGAGAAAGAGAGTCAATGGGAAAACCCAGAGTCGCATATATATCCTCCCGTCAGTCCGACATCGCCCTCACGCTCGACCGGCTCGCCGGTATCGACCACACCTTCGAAAAGCACCTAGTTCGCAGCGAGGGAGAGGTGATCGAGGCGGTGAAGGACGCCGACGTGGTAATCGACGAGGCGGTACCCCTTGGGCGTGCGGTGATTGAGACCATGCGGGGCGCCACCGCTATCGTGAGCCTTGGCCACGGCTTCAACCACATCGACGATAGGGCGGCGACCGAGGCAGGAATCATTGTGGCCAACTGCGCCGGCTACTGTGCCGACGAGGTGGCCAACCACACGATCTTGTTCGTGCTGGCCTGCGGAAAGAGGCTGGTTCAGCTCAACACGCTGGTCCGGGAGGGCCGTTGGAAGCCGGAGACTCCCTGGACCCTGCTGCCGATGCCGTCCATCTACGGGCAGACCCTGGGTCTGATCGGCCTCGGCAACATCGGCAGGCCTACTTCCCGCAAGGCCAAGGTGTTCGGCCTCAGAGTTATGGTCTACGACCCTTACATGCCCCCGTGGGTGGCCGATGAGTACGAGGTCACAACGGTTGGGTCAATGGAGGAACTGGCCGCCGCCTCAGATTACGTCTCGATGCACGTCCCGCTAAACCAAGAGACAAGGGGACTCGCAGGCGAATCACTGTTCAGGGCAATGAAGCCGACCGCCTACTTCATAAACACCTGCCGCGGCCCGACCCACGACGAGGCGGCCCTGATACGGGCCCTGAGGGAGGGGCAGATAGCCGGCGCCGCGCTTGACGTGTTCGAGCAGGAGCCCACGCCTGATGACAACCCGCTGCTGGCGATGGACAACGTGATCGCCACTCCGCATTCCGCGGGCACGTCTGACCGATCCAACACAGTAGGCAGGTCCAGGCTGGGCGAGGAGACGGCCCGGATCCTGAGAGGCGTGTATCCTATGTCCATTGCCAACCCCGACGTGCTGCGCAAGATACCGGGCCGCGGCCCAGCGACGGTATCTTAGTCCGTCCGGTCGAGCCCGGCGACAGGAGAGGAAGATGACAGAACCCATCGCAAAGCTGAACGTCGAGATCCGCTACTGCGTCCCTTGAAGCCACCACGGTACGGCGGCCTGGATGGCCACCGAGATCTTTGCCGAGGGCGGCAGTGACGTGTCGATAACCATGACCCCCGCGGTCGGAGGCGTACTCCAAGTCTTCGCGGATGGAGACACGCTGTACGACAAGGCGAACGAGGATGGCAAGTTCCCCGACCTCCCGAGGGTAAAGGAGATCAGGGCGCAGGTACGCGGGCGACTGGAGGCCTAGTCCACCCTGTATCGCTGCCGACCTCGATCGCGTGGCGAATGGAGAGCGATCCGCGGGCGGGCCGGCATGGCTCCGTCCAGAGATCAGCCGCTAGGCAAGTATCCCGGTTCGAACCCTCCCGAAGACGCCGGCTCGGCAACTGGGGCTCTCGCTGTCTCGTTCTCTTCGGTCGGGGTCCGCGAGAGCTCAGGGCACGTCCCGACTCCGTCGACATGGGACGACCGCGCACGCCGCCATCGCGGCCATACGCAGGACGGAGGCGGTCCGGGAGGATCGAGAAGGGCCGTCCGGCGGATCGGGCGATTCAATTTCGAGGGCTGAATGTTTGACCTACTGATCAAGGGCGGGACGGTAATCGATGGGACGGGAGGGGACGCCTTCAGGGCGGACGTGGGGATATCCGGGGACAGGATCAAGGCCGTATGCAACCTTGCGGCCGCCGATTCGGCACGCAAGATAGATGCCTCCGGACAGGTTGTGAGTCCGGGGTTCATCGACACCCACGCCCATTCGGACGGTGCGCTTCTGTTGGACCCCCAGCATGCCTCCGGCCTTAGACAGGGCATAACCACCGAGTTCCTCGGCCAGGACGGCCTTTCGTACGCGCCGCTGTCGGCGGCGAACTACAGGATGTACAGGCGTTACCTCTCAGGGCTGCTGGGTCTGCCCCCTGCGGATCTGGACATGTCCAGCGTGGAGGCGTTTCGGTCGCACTATCACCGCAAATGTGCTATCAACACCGCATACTGCGTCGCCCACGGGGCGGTCCGCATCGAGTCCGTCGGATTCAGCGACAGCCCACTTGACGGAGACGGTTTGGCCAAGGCCAAGCGACTCGTCCGCGAGTCGGTCGAACAGGGGGCGGTCGCTTTCTCGACGGGAATGTCCTACTACCCTAACTGCTGGAGCACGACCGAAGAACTCATCGAACTGTGCGGCTCCGCAGACGAGGCGGGGGGCCTTTATGTAACCCACCTGCGAGACGTTCACACCGAGCGCGGCTTTGGCGGCGGAGGCGTGGAGGAGGCACTCGAGATCGGCAGGCGCTCAGGGGTGAGGGTTCACTTCTCGCACTTTCGCACGAACCCGGAGGACGTGGGAGTGATGACGGCCGCAGAGAAGATCGCCCCGATCGACGCTGCTAAGGATGAGGTTGACTCTTCCCTTGAGCTGTACCCCTACCCTATCGGCAGCAGCTTTACCGTGATGATCCTTCACTCGGTCTCACAGGAGGGCGGTTCGGACGAGATAATCAGAAGGCTCAGCGACCCGGTGCAGAGGCGGCGGGTGGTTGAGGACATAGACGCCTACGACACCAGACCTCTGGACCAGATGGTGTTCACCCACCTGCCTGCGCACCGGGACCTTGAGGGCATGAGCCTGTTCGATATCGCGCGCGTGCAGGGAAGGTCTCCTGGTGACGTAGTATGCGACCTGCTGCTTGAGGAAGACCTCGAGGTCGGCTATCGGGGCGCCCCACCGACGAGCGTGGCCATAACCCGGACGCTCGCCCGCGACCAGATGGAACTGCTCGCCCGACCGGACTACATGGTGGGCAGCGATCAGATCCCCGTCGGGGGCCTGCCCCACCCCAGGGCCTACGGGACCTTCCCGCGCTTCCTGGGCCGCCTGCGCCGACAGATGCCGGACGTCATGAGCCTGGAGACGATGATACAGCGCATGACCGACAACCCGGCCAGGCGATTCGGGCTGACCGACCGCGGGCGGATCCAGGAAGGTTACTTCGCCGACATTGTCGTATTCGATCCGGACTCGATCATCGATACGGCGACGTTCGAGGACCCGAATCACCACCCAGTCGGCATAACCTACGTACTGGTTAACGGCCAGGTCGCAGTGGACGAGGAGGAATGCACCGGCGTAATGGCCGGCTACGCAGTGCCATAGCCATCCTCCCGGGGCACCGGCCGACGATGTATCGGTCTATAATCCCAAATCGAGACCCTTTGATGGGAGCAGGACGCTTGGGAACCTCCAACTGATCGCCTTCCTCAAGACGAGGTCAAGACCGCTCACCAATCAGCCTTCCTTCGGCAAGCGGCCGGGGAAGGTTTTATTTTGCAGTCCAACTGCGGCGCTCCCCGCCGTCAAAGACCAGGGAGGACGAAATGGCAGCAAGGGTCGACCCTGAGCTGATCGAACTACGAAAGCGGATGCGCCATTCGGCCGCGCACGTGATGGCCGACATCGTGACCCGCATGCACCCGGACGTCAGGCTGGGAATAGGACCGCCCACCGACGACGGCTTCTATTACGACTTTCTGACCGAACGGAGCTTCTCCCCCGCCGACCTCGAGGAGATAGAGCGCCGTATGCGGGATGTCATAGACGAGGACCTGCCGTTCGTATACCGCGAGTATCCACGCGATGAGGCAAGACGGATGAACGCGGATGAACCCCTCAAGCTAGAGGTGATAGACGACATACCCGAGGGAGAGGCCATTTCCACCTATACGCACGGGCGATTCGAGGACCTGTGCGGCGGCCCACACATCGAGTCGACCGGCAAGATCGCCGCCTACAGGCTACTGAGCGTCGCGGGCGCATACTGGCGGGGCGACGAGAACCGTCCGATGCTCAAGCGCATATACGGCACGGCGTTCGAGTCCAAGACCGAACTCGCCGATCACCTCGAGCGCCTGGAGGAGGCACGCAAACGTGACCACAGGGTGCTGGGCCGTCAACTGGATCTTTTCTCCATATCGGACGACGTGGGCCCCGGGCTTGTAATTTGGCACCCGAAAGGGGCAATTGTCAGGGGCCTGATCGAGGAGTTCTGGCGAGCAGAGCACGTCGCTGCAGGATACTCCCTGGTCTATACGCCGCACGTGGGCAAGGCCGACCTTTGGAGCACGTCAGGGCACCTGGACTTCTACGCGGAGAACATGTTCGCGCCGATGGACATGGACGGCCAAGATTACTACCTGAAGCCCATGAACTGCCCGTTTCACATGACCTACTACAAGACCGACCTGCGCAGCTACCGGGATCTGCCAATACGCACCGGCGAGTTGGGCACCGTATACCGGTACGAGCGTGGCGGAGTGCTTGCGGGCCTTTTGCGCGTGAGGGGACTCACCCAAGACGACGCCCACATCTTCTGCCGACAGGACCAGGTCAAGGCGGAGGTGAACGGGGTTCTAGACCTGACCTTCCACCTGCTGACCAGCTTCGGCTTCTCAGAGTTCGAGGTGATGCTTGCAACCAAGCCGGAAAAGGCAGTGGGCACGGATGCCCAGTGGAATCTGGCCACCGAGGCGCTGAGACAGACGCTTGAGGAACGGGCTCATGATTACACCCTGGACGACGGCGGCGGCGCCTTTTACGGGCCCAAGATAGACGTGCACATCCGCGATGCCATCGGCAGGCTCTGGCAGATTACCACCGTACAGTTCGACTTCAACCTGCCGGCCCGATTCGAACTGGAGTACGTGGGTCAGGACGGCGAGCGCCATCAGCCCTACGTTATCCATAGAGCCCTTCTCGGCTCGATGGAGCGGTTCATGGGCGTGCTCATCGAGCACTACGGCGGTGCCTTCCCGACATGGCTTGCGCCGGTCCAGGCGGTGGTAATACCCATAGCCGATCGGCACCGGGGATACGGTCAGTCAATCGCCGACCGGCTCCTAAGCGCCGGGCTGAGGGCTGAGATGGACGACGGCAACGACCGCATGGGAGCCAAGATACGCAGTGCGCAGGTGCGAAAGGTCCCGTATATGCTCGTCGTCGGCGACCGCGAGGAGAACGCCGACGCGGCGGCCCTACGGCTACGGTCCGGACAGGATCTCGGCGCGGTCCCCGTACACGAGATAGTGGAACGACTCAAGGACGAGGTGGCAAAAAAGGCATAGCAGCTGTCTCGCGTCGGAACGCTCAGTCAGGCCCGGTTTTTTCGGCCGGGACCGAAAGGGGGGACCTAGAGCGAAAGTCTCAGGGTAGAGTGCCCTGCTGGCCGGCCTCACCAGCACGTCAGAACAGTATCGCTGAGCCCTGTGCAAACCGTGGTGGCATTAAGACCCATCACCATTTGTTGCGGTCAACTTTGCGTTCCTGGCCCGCGCAGCGCTGGAGAGACTTTCGAACCGGGCGGTGCGACCCGATGGACGGCCCAAATGGTGCACACAGGTAAGGCGTGAACATACTCGATCCGAAACGAGACAGGCCGAATCGTGCAGCAGACATCGCGCTCCGACCTTCAGGTTTCGACATAATCGGCCGGGCCCGCCCGCCCGTCTAATTGCGTTGACCTGGTCGGGAGCGCCGCATTGTCGGGCCTCCCGCCTTATGCTATAGTCGACTCCAGTCAGGCTCGGCCTGGCCAATACGTGATTGACCGATCACTCGAGCCCAAGGCGGTAAGGTAGCCGGGAGACAAACATACCTAGAGACTATCGAGTTAACGGGCGCATAAGGATTCCAGAGGTCCGGCTGGTAGACGAGGAGGGAAACCAGTTGGGGGTGATGCCGACCAGCCAGGCGCTATCCCTAGCGGAGGCCCGCGGGTTAGACCTGGTAGAGGTTGCCCCTTCGGCGCGTCCCCCCGTATGCCGCATCATGGACTATGGCCGATTCCGCTACGAAGCCAGCCGAAAGGAGAGGAGCGCCCGCAAGGCCCAGAAGGCCAAGACGACAAACGAGCTTCGCGAGGTCCGCTTTAAGACCCGCATCGGGGAACACGACCGCTCCGCCAAAACCCGCCTGGTTCGCAGACTGCTCGGTGAGGGCTCCAAGGTAAAGGTGTCGGTCATGTTCCGGGGGCGCGAGATTACGCACCCCGAGGTCGGTATGGGGGTTCTCAAGGCGGTGGCCGAGGATCTGGCCGATGATGCGCTGGTCGAAAAGGCACCGTCGTTTGAGGGCCGATTCCTGACGATGATATTGACCCCGGCCAAAGGCAAGGTGGCGAAGTCCGAGCCTTCGCTGGCCGCGAGATGACACAGAGCAGATGCCCAAGCTAAAGACACACAAAGGAGCAGCAGCCCGCTTTCACGTGACCGGGACGGGCAAGCTGCGCCGCATGAAGGGACACCGCAGTCACCTGCGGCGCAAGAAGCCGTCCAGCACCAAGCGCCAGTACTCGCAAAAGCTGCCGGTCTCCAAGGCCGACGAGAAACGCCTTAAGCGACTTTTGCCAAACAGCCTGCCCTAGGGCAGGTACGACTCCGCACAGAGCGTTCAATGACCAGAATCAAACGTGGCGTCACCAAGCGACGGCGCCACAAGAAGATACTCAAGATGACCAAGGGACACCGCGCCGGCCGGCATGCGCTCTTCAGGCAGGCGCGCGAGTCAATGATTCATGCCCTCAGCTACGCGTACGCGCACCGCAGGGAGAAAAAGGGCGACATGCGGCGGCTCTGGAATCTCAGAATCGGCGCGGCGGCCCGGCAGAATGGCCTTTCATACAGCCGGCTCATCCACGGCCTAAAGCTCGCCGGTGCGCAGATCGACCGAAAGATGCTCGCTGAGTTGGCTCTTCTCGAACCGGAGGGGTTCGCCTCGGTGGCCGCCAAGGCCAAAGATCACCTGCCGGCTTCTACCTGAGCAGCGAGCGCACATCTTCGGCCAAGTCCCCCGGCCGGAACGGCAGCGAGAACAGCACGCGCAAAGTTCCATCGCCGTCTATCAGGTAGACGGGTGCCTGATGGTCTACTGTGTAAGCGTAGCTGATGCGCTCGTACAGTGAATCGGCGGACCCATCCCGGCTGATCGGGTCGGAATCGATGTGCTCCTCTCCCACTGGCAGGGGCGAGACGTAGTAGTCGGCCCATACCCTCTCGAGCCGTTCGCGCTCGCCTACCAGAAAGCTCCAGTCGTCCAGCAAGCCATACCGCTCTGAGTACGCGCGCGCGCGCCGGATCGTGTCGCGTTCCGGGTCCACGCTGACCGCAATTATGGAGACCCGATCCATCAACCCCGGTTCCCCGGACAACTCGTCCCTTACATCCGCAAGATGGCCGGCCACGACCGAGCAAATGTCAGGGCATTCGGTATAGAGGAAGGTCAATACGACCACATCTCCCCTGCGTTCCGACAGGGACACCTCGAACCCGAACTGGTCGTACAGGGTGAAATCCGCGGCACGCTCGCCACCGGTCAACTCGTTGCCACGGAATTCCGCCGCTCGGCCCTCGCACGCTGCCAGCGAGGCGGCCACGGTCAGGGCGCACAGCAACTCCAGACACCACCACCGCACTCCCTTATGGCACCACCATGGCCGGGCGCTAGAAAGCGGCCCGATCTGGCTATCCGGCCCTGTTCCCCTCGAGCATGCGCTCCATCATGTACGCGACGGTGGGGACGCCAACTACCAGAGCCAACCCGATGATGATCGCACCCCACTCACCCGCTCCGGCCTTGTACAGGCCGATGAAGATGAATCCCAGACCGCCGGCGATCACTGCGACGATGACGACGGAGATCGCCGGTATCAGCAGCGCAAGTTTCATCTGGTCCGGATTCATGGTCTCCTCCGCTTATCTGTGACTGGTCCTAAGTGCGTGCCGATCCACTATCTCTCGCCCCGACCCCGTCCGGGTATCGGGCCATGCGCCTCGCGCTCCCTCCGATGTTCAGCCTCTTCGCGCGAATGCCAGCGAAAGAAGGTCAACACCAGCAGCGTCATGAACAGGGCTCCGCCGCCGACCTTCATAATCAGGCCACCGGCCTGCTGATCGGCGATGTCGTCGATTCCCCAGATGTTAGGCGCCTGCACATAATATTCGTAGATTGGCTGCTCGGCGAATGTTATGGGAGCGAACACGATTATCTGTGCTATGGACATGAGCAGAAGGTAGATCATCTGCATCGGCTCCGACAGTGCGGGCAGCTCTGCAGATTTGCTCATGAGCGGCCACCAGCCCATTACCCCGGTCGCCAAAAAGAGGATGTGCTCTGCGATATGGATACCGTGGTAGTTCACCGAACCGGCGTACAGGGCGGGTAAATGCCACACGGAAAACATCAGGTTGAACGCCGCAAAAGCAACGATCGGGTGGGTAAGCACCTGCGCCGGCACCCGAATGGCGCGCACTTTCAGGACGGGGCTGAGCACCCAGCCCGGAGTACCTGCGATCAGCAGCGGCGCCGCAACCAGGGTCAGCAGAACATGCTGGACCATGTGCGCCGAGAACAGGAAACTGTTGCTCAGCTCGTGCAATGGCGAACTCAGAGCGATAAAGATCACCAGGACACCGGCCGTGAACATGGCCACCTGCCTGGGTTCAACCGAGTCCGCCAGCCCACGACGCACTCTCATGGGGCCGACGCCGTACAGGTACGCCCCGAGCAGCACCGCCAGACCGATCATTACGTCCGGGTGGACGTGCCAGTCCGTCCATACCGAGTAGGCCGCGCTATCAGCCAATCCGTCCTACTCCGGGTCTTTCTTCACCCCGACACGTGGAACCAGCGGAACAGGCCCATCAACGCAAAGACCACCCCGACCGCCAGCACCAGTCCGGAGACAAACATCGTGTAGAACAACTTGTGGTCGAAGCGAAGGTGCATGTAGTACATCGCCACCAGCACGAACTTGCCGATCGACAGGATCGCAAGGATGGGTATGATGCCGTAGCTGAGGCCCTCAATCAGGAAGAGCACCACCTCCAGGATCGTAAGCACCACCAAGGTCATGGCGATCTTGAAGTACGTGCCGGGGGTAGGATGGCCGGTGTGTACCGTCCCCTCGTCCCCCGGGCCCACGGGCTGTCCCTGACCTGCCCTCACTTGCTCGTCGGTAGCCACTTCCTAGGTTGGGAACCCCTCAAACACCCCGAACAGGTATACCACGGTGAAGATCACTATCCAGACCACATCCACAAAGTGCCAGTACAGTGCGGCTAGATCGGTGTCGAGATTGCGCTTCGGCGTGACACCACCCCGCTTGAACGAGTAGAAAAACAGGCCCAGCAGCCAGATCACGCCGATCGTTACGTGGGTGCCGTGCAGTCCAGTTAGAGTGAAGAACGTGGTGCCGAATAGATTGGTCCTGGGTGTGAGCCCGTGCCTGCCGTCGTATTCATCCACTCCGTCCGTGCACTCGCGCTCCGCTATGGATGCCTCGAATTCGGAGAATTCGCCGGGCGCGGCCTGGTACTTGTGGCAGTCGATATGGACCTCGTGGTTGGCGAACTCGTAGAACTCGAAGACCTGAAAGCCCAGGAACGTGGCGCCCAGGATGATCGTGGACATCAGCCACACCCTGTAGGTCTTCAGGGAACCTCGGGTCAGGGCCGCGTAGGCAAGCACCATGCTCATGCTGCTCATCAGAAGCACGAAGGTGCTTACCGATGTCACCGGGATGCTGAAAACGTCCTCGGGGAACGGTCCGACCTTGCTCCTACCCCTGTAAACAAGGTAGGTGGCGATGAGGGTGCCGAAGAACATGCAGTCCGAACCAAGGAACGCCCACATGAGCATCTTCCTGTGGTTCAGGCCGGTAGTAGTGTCCTCGTGCTCACCGTCGTGATGGGCCGCGGTGGCCTCCTGCGCCATCTGTGCTCCCGTCCTACCTAATGCCTCTTGCTACGCCTGCTCGTCGGACTCACCCGGCTCCGGGTCGTTGACGGGCTCGAATGACCAAGCGTACATGCCGACCATCATGATCGCGCCGCCGATGGCCAACACAGGGAGGCTGTAGATGATTCCCCATGCGCCGGTGAAGATCCCCAAGGACGTGACCAGAGGCCAGAACGAGGGCTGAGGCAGGTGGATGCCGTGGCCGTCGCCGGAACCGCCCGCCGGAGCACGCCTCGGCACGAGGCCGCGCTTACGCGCCCACCAGTCGTCGCGATCCTGCACCACGGGAATCTCCTCGAAGTTGTACTCGGGAGGTGGCGACGATATCGACCACTCAAGTGTCCTGGCGTCCCAGGGATCGCTGGGGGCGGGGCTTCCTGCCCGCCAGCTCTGCCACAGGTTCTTCATCATGATCAGGACCGAAATCGCGATCACGAATGCACCCGCGGTCTGAAGTGCGTTTAGCTCGGTCCAGCCCATGTCCGCCCCGTACGTGTAGATCCGGCGAGGCATCCCGTCCATTCCTATGAAGTGCATGGGGAAGAACGTCAGGTTCTGCCCGATGAACATCAGCCAAAAGTGCCACTTACCCTCGGCCTCGTTGTACATCCTGCCGGAGTACTTGGGGAACCAGTAGTAGATCGCCCCGAAGATGCCCATAATCGCGCCGCCGAACAGCACGTAGTGGAAGTGGGCGACTACGAAGTACGTGTCCTGCTGCTGGGCGTCGGACGAGGACATCGCGTGCATGACCCCGCTTATCCCGCCTACGGTGAAGGTCACTATGAATCCGACCGCAAACAGCATCGGCGTCCTAAAGTCCAAGGAGCCCTTCCAGATCGTTCCGATCCAGTTGAAGATCTTTATTCCGGTCGGCACCGCTATCGCCATGGTGGTGATCGTAAAGACCGCGTTGGGGATCGGCCCCAGGCCGACCGTGAACATGTGGTGGCTCCATACCAGCCAGCCCATGAACGCGATGATCACACCTGCCAAAACGACCGTCGAGTAGCCGAAGAGCGGCTTCTTAGAGAAGGTCGGCAGTATCTCCGACACTATTCCCATTGCCGGGAGGATGAGTATGTATACCTCGGGGTGGCCGAACACCCAGAAAAGGTGCTGCCAGAGGACGGGGTCGCCGCCCGCCGGAGCGAAGAAGAAGTTGGTGCCGTAGCTGCGGTCGAGCAGAAGCTCAAAGAGCGCAACCGTTATCACCGGGAAGGCCAAGACCAGCAATATGGCCGTGAGCAGCGTCATCCATGTAAAGAGCGGCATGCGCATCATCGACATGCCGGGGGCCCGCATGTTGACGATAGTAACGATGAAGTTGAAGGCCGCAGCGAGCGAGGCAATCCCCAGCACCTGGAGGCTGACTATCCAAAAGTCGATGCCTCGGCCGGGGTTATAGGCCTCCTGTGTAAGCGGGGCGTAGGCGAACCAGCCGGCGTTGGGTGATTCTCCAAGGAACCAGCTAAGGTGCAGCAGCAAGGTCCCAGCCAAGAAGACCCAGTAGCTAAATGCGTTGAGCCTGGGGAATGCGACGTCCCGGGCGCCTATCTGAAGGGGTATCACGAAGTTGAAGAACGCCGCACCCAGAGGCATGATCGCAAGGAAGATCATCGTGGTGCCATGCATGGTGAACAACTGGTTGAACACCTCGGGGCTCACGATGTCGGCGTTCGAGCCCGAAAGCTGCACCCGCATCACCAGGGCCTCGATGCCCCCGATAAGGAAGTTTATGAAGGCGGTTACGCCATAGAGGATGCCGATCCTCTTATGGTCGATCGTCGTAATCCAGCCCCATATCCCTTCCGGGTGAACGGGCCGCTTGATCATTGGTACCGAGAGCGTCGTCATTCCAGGCTCCTCAGGTATGCGGCAAGGGCTGCTATCTGGGGCTCGGTAAGAGCCCGGGTCGGGTCGTTGTACACGCTAGCGTCCCTCGACATCACGTTACCGGGCTTTATCTCGTTCGGTTCCGTAAGCCACCTGACAAGGTTCTCATGCGTATTGTCCATGATCCCGGCCGCCATGTGCATCCGGCTCGCGAAATGCGTTAGGTCCGGACCGACATCACCGTACGCGATCGCGCTGCCCCTGACGGTGTGGCACGACCAGCATTCGACTTCGAGCGACATGAACAGGTCGTGTCCCTGCTGCACGAGGGGATCGCTCGGGACGACCGCATCGGCCAGCTGCTCCCGAACCCATGCGTCGAAATCCTCCCTGGACTGTGCGACCACCCTGAAGCGCATGTTCGCGTGGGACTCCCCGCAGAACTCGGCGCACTGACCCAGATACACACCTTCCTCGTCGGCCTGCATCCACATGGTGTTGGTGTTGTTGGGAATCATGTCCACCTTGCCGGCCAGCTTGGGCACCCAGAAGCTGTGTATGACATCGGTGGCCTCCAGATCGAGGTTGATCACCTCGCCAACCGGGATGTGGAGCTCGTTGGCCGTGACCACGCCCAGCTCCTCGATCTCGAACTCGAACCACCATTGATTGGCGGTGGCCCTAACGGTGAGGGCGTCCGGATCGGGGCTGACGGAGTTATCGAACAGGGCGTTTATGGTCGGGACCGCCACTGCGATAAGGAGTAGGGCCGGGATGACGGTCCAGGCGATTTCAAGCACGCTGTTGCCATGAATCTGCTCCGGGTCGCGGTCCGTATAGCGTCGCCGGTACCTGATCGTCGCATAGATTATCAACCCCATCACCAGCGCGAAGACCACAAGGCCCGCGTACATGATGATGTAGAAGATAGTCGCCTGTGAGCGTGCGACGGGTCCCAGCGTGTCGAAGGTCGACTGGGGATTGTCGGTGGTGCAGGCCGCGAGAATCACCAGGACCAATCCCGCGAATACGACTGTCACGGGTCGCATCGACGGCCGCTTAAGAATCGACATTACGCGGGAACGAAAACTCCTGCTAACGGGACATTTAATCGGGGGCGCACCAGCCCTCGCGACGGTAAGCAAATCTAACAGAGCGATTTTTGCTAGTCAAGCTTTTCACAATCTCAGTTTACGCCTGTCTATAGCCAGCCGTCGGCCATTTGCTCATCTCTGTGGCAGCCCTGTAGACGGCCGTCAGGACAGCACCGTGGCATCGACCATCAAGGCGGCGAAAAGTAGCGCTAGATAGGCTAGAGAGTAAAGGTAAGCGGCTCTTGCTCTCTGTATGCCGGGAGACAACAGCAGCCAAACCGCATAGCAGAGATAGCCGACTCCTAGGACGACCGCGGCCAGCCCGTAGATCCACCCCACCTCCCCTGTGACCACGAACATTATGGTCAGCGCCACGAGCAGTGCGACGTAGAGCAGAATCGAGCGCTTCGTCTCGGCCTCGCCGCTGACCACCGGCAACATGGGTATTCCGGCCTCCGAATAGTCGTCCTTGATCATCAGCGCCAGCGCCCAAAAGTGAGGCGGCGTCCAGAAAAACACGATGGCAAACATGTAAAGGGACGCTATCCCCAGGTCGCCCTGAACCGCGGCCCATCCAACCATCGGCGGGAAGGCACCGGCTGCGCCACCGATGACGATACTCTGAGGCGTAGTGCGTTTCAGCCCCAGCGTGTAGACGAAGACGTAGACCACGGTCGCGGAAAGAGTCAGCCCGGCGCTCAGCGGGTTCACCAGGACGGTCAGCAGTACGAACGCCACCACGTTCAATGCTACGCCGAACACCAGCGCGTCGCGGGGCACTATCCTGCCGCCCGCTACTGGCCTCCTCCGTGTGCGGCGCATGACATAGTCTATGTCCCTATCCAGAAAGTGGTTGATCGCATTCGCTCCACCTGAGGCCAGCGATCCGGCCGCAAGCACGACCGCCATGATTCCCATGTCCGGCGGCCCCCCGGCGGCAAGGAACATCCCTCCCAGCGCGGTTATCAGCAGCAGCACGATGATCCGGGGCTTGGTCAGAGCCAAGTAGTCGCGAACTAGACTCCTAGGGGAAGAGGTATGGGCTACCACTGAATCAAACTCCGCACACCTCGGAAACGCTCGGTGTCCCCTTCCAGATCTGAAGCTCCCGACATCCGTGGAACATGCACCAGCGCGGCCAGGACCGCGGCGGCCAGCCAAATGGCCGTCGCGGCGCTTACGTGCAGACCCTTCCAGACCGGCGCAAACGCACTCCACGGGTTGGCGGCGCCTATAAAGATCTGTCCGACCAATAAGGTGGCGAGCACAATCGCGCATACACCCGCGCCTGGCCACCACTCTCTCATCCTCCATGCCCACAGGGCGACCACGACTATGATGAGACCAGTCACGGCGGACACTATCCGGTGGGACATGTGGAGTGCAAACTTGGCATCCCCCGATGGGATGATCATGCTGCCGCTGCACAGCGGCCACGATCCGCACGCTGTGCTCGCCCCCTCTCCGACAACAACAGAGCCGGACACTAGCACCAGGAACGTGAAGAAGAGCATCAGCGATATCGCGGCGCTGCCAACCAACATCGTCGACGGTGAGGGAACGTTCAGTGGTGGATTGCTCACCGGCCAGACGGCCACCAACGCAAAGGCCAGGGCCGCGATCAACAATTCGGCGATCGCAAGGTGGACCAGCCTCATCCCCCAGCTTAGCTCGGTTATGACTGTCGCCCATCCGAGGGCACCGGCCGCTATGACCAGCGCGAAGGCGGCCAAGGTACAGCCGAACACCACAGCGCTATGTCGGTGCACCCGCCAGCCTATGACGACTGCGGCCAATACGAAAATCCCGAGAAGCACAGCGGTAAGCCGATGCGTGTACTCCAGGATCACGTCACCTGTGAACGCGGGTATCCACTGCCCATCGCAAAGCGGCCAATCATCGGCGCATGCGAGACCGGCATCAGCAGCCCTAACGAAGCCGCCTAGTGTGATCTGAGCGAAGGCGGCCACCAATGCAGCCGCCAACATTATTCGAAAGATCAACTGTCCGGCGTCGACCGGCCGAGCGATTACGATCTGGGAGACGGGACGTTGCACCTCAGCTCGCCTTATGTGGGGTAAAGAATCAGAGAGTGCAGAGTTTCACAATCTTACCACCGAGGACGGGACTGCGAAGGCGATTCCGAGCCGCACCGAATTGCCATCGCAGCGGTGAGACAGGGATAGACGGCCTTTCGACTACCTTGACCACGGCACCCCGAAAAAGCTAGAATCCGTCGTTGTTTCCTCCCTGCAGAGTTCCGGATGCTGGTTCCAGACAACACGCTGGCTCGGTTCGGCAGGAGCGTCGAGGCCCGCTAGCTCAATTTGGCAGAGCAACTGACTCTTAATCAGTAGGTTCTCGGTTCGAGTCCGAGGCGGGTCACAGTCTATAGACTTCTAAACTGGTCATCAGCGAGACAGGCATAAATACATAAGTCAGCAATTAGTCAACAAATTCGTCCTTTTTCAAACGCCGAATCTTGGCCCATTAGCGAGTGTTGGTACTCTGCGCCGTTAAGCAATTCGGCTCTATTTGGAGAGGCAGCCTCTGACTACAGAACGGATGCCCACGTTGCAACCGAACAAGCCACATCGTAACTGCGGCGAACGTCAGAAGCAGCGCAGGGAACGATGTGGGCTGGGCAGCAAAATCGGGGTGTCGAGCCGACAGACGTACTGAAGCCGGGACTAGTCGGGCCTTAGAGACATTTGGGGACTGACGCAGTCTTGGCCACGAGCCTGTCGGCGACTCGGCTAAGAACCTTCAGAGTTCGCCATCCAAGGCGCAAACTGGCCGAAGTCATTGCTTCCCCAACAGACAACCGCGCCATCCGGCAGGTTCGCAGCCTGAAGTACCCGGCGTGCGCGCTCGATTTCGGTGAGGGCCGCTGTGATCACGTTCGTAGTGGAGAAGCGTGGTGAGAATCTCATGCTGCCCTCGCCTCTCAACCCTAGACTGACACCACCGTGTCCGTATCCCCGGCGTCCAAGGCGTTCATGTAGGCGAGGATGAGATCGCGGGTGCGGTAGGTGCCGAACTCTCTCTCGTCCTCACGGCGGACGATGGGGAAGGTATCCAATATATAGCTCGCATCCTCCCGGCCTATTCCGTAAAGGTGGAAATAGAGCGCGTCGAGGCGGGCGCGGAGGTGACGGCGATCCTCCTCATTCCAGGTGAACGGCGGCCCATCATAGTCGAGGTCGCGGGCGAAGGTTGCCATGTCATGGGCCGTGTACGTGAGTCGGAGCACATGGTCGCGAACGAGGTCACGTGCAGTCGTCTCCCCAAAGCGGCTAGCGTAGTCTTTGGGCACGATCACGGGGAGCTGTTCAATCAGATACCAGCTCAGGTTGGTCCCGTGTAACTTTTGCCTGGTGACAAAGTCAAGGGGCAGACTATTGAGATTCGCCACTACCAAAGAGGCGTCCCAAGCAGACAGTCCGCTATCGGGAATGAGCAAGAAAACGCTATCTCCAAAACCCGACTTGGGGACTATCGACGATATCATCGTTCTCTCGTCTGTCGATCGTGCTATCCGCCTATACGAGATTGTCCAACCGGCGTTGGCAGACATCGCTTCATCAACTATCGATTTCGGCACTGAGTATTGGGCGCTCGGGAGAAACTGTGAGTCGGCGTGTTCAGCCTGAGTTACCTCTTGGCTGAAATACGGATTGTGGGTGCTTTGAGGGTTGAAGCGAACCGAGTTAGCTCGATGATCGAACTGATGAATCATCCTTCCCTGATACAGTGGCAAATACAGGTCCTCTCCCCGTTTCCAGCGGTTGCCCTGCACAGGGTAGAAGCCCTCTGATTCTAGCTGCTCCGACGTCCTAAAGAGATGGGAATCGTTAGCCATGTCGAACATGCGATGGTAGCGGACGGGCCATGTGCGGCGCTCACCTGCCTTCGAGTGATCAACTAGGACAGGATGCAGCTCGTAGATTTGTCGGGTGATCTCCGCGTCACGTCGAGTACGGAAGACGGGCGCGGTACCAGTATTCGGGTTCACCCTCGAGAAATCTTTGGGAGCCAAGGGGAAGCAGCGTTCGGGATCGCTAGTGGTTGCCGGGTCGTGGAGGAAGAAGGCGCACTTGGTCTCGTCGAATCGCCGCTCCTCACCGCCGAAGACAAGGACGCAGAACTTGAACCGCGAGTCCACGTCGGGGAAGAAGGGAGGCAGGCCCGTTCCAAGCCGCCGATTCTCGAAATCGAATAGGCCACCCACACGTCCGCTCGTCGACAGGGACTGGAAGAATCGCGCGGCAGTCTTGTCAGCGTAGATGCCGGACGGAGTAAGCAAGCCCACGAAGCCGTCAGGCTTGATGAGGCCCATGGCGCGCTCGACGAACAGCGAGTAGAGGTTGATGTCGCCACCGCCCAACAGCGGGTAGTCGCCGGACGCCCTAATGAGTCGGCCGAGCCTATCCGCCCGCTCCTTTGCCGCATCGAATTCCGCCGCAAGGGGCTCTCCCTGATCGCGCAGGCGACGGATGCCCTCCCTCCGGGCAGCTGCGGTCTGGGCGAGCGCCAATTCGGGAGCACGGGTCGCGAACCACTCGACCTCCTGAAGCTTGATCCTGTCCCAGGGCGGGTTGCCGATCACGGCGTCGAAGCCGCCCTGTGGACATACGTCCTGCCATCCGTGCCACACTCCGGGAAACGCGACCTCCCAGTGCAGGAAGTGCTCGCGGTCGGCGATGCCCCGAGCATTTCCCCACAAGTCCTCGAAACTCGCCTCCGAGGTCTCCAAGCTGCCGGGGCGCGCGTCATCGACAGCACCGCGACCGAGTGCAAGGAGCCTGTAGGCCCTCTGAGAGTTCTGTTCGAGAAAGTCGACAAGCGGTGATTCGAACGCGGCTCGGGTCTTCCTGGTCATCCCAGCGGTAAGCCATCGAAGACCACACAGCAGGTCGAGCAGGCCCCGCATGTCGGCAGTTGTATCCTCAACTTCCCGGAATAGCTCCGCCGACTCCCGCACCTCGGCGACGTCAGCGTCGGACATCTCCTCAATCCGCTGCATTCCGTCGGTTGCATTCTCGGCAGCCTGTATAGCGCTGCTTGCAAAAAGGCCGGTCAGCCTGCGCAGTTCCTCAATGCTGGCCTGTACCCTCATGCCGACGAGCGAGTCGCCGCACCGCATGTGGTGATCGAGGAACGACAGTGGAGCGCCGACAGTGAAGCTGTGCAGCCATAGGGACACCTTCGCTAGCTCCACGGTCAGCGGATTCTTGTCTACGCCGTAGATGCACCGCTTCAGAACCATGCGTCGGATAATGGCCTGATCGGTGAGTAACGACTCGTCTATCACCCAGTCGGACTCTCCAGCCCTGCGCAGGATCTCCTCCCTGATCGCCTCCACGCGCCGCACCACCGGCGATTCGTACTCACCGTCGAGCCATTCCGGCACGAAGGGAACGTACTCGATCAGTTCAGCAATGTAGTCGGATAGAAAGTCCACGGCGGTGACCAGGAAGTGGCCGCTTCCCATGGCAGGGTCTAGCACCTTGAGGTTGAGCACCGCCTCGGCAGGATCGAGCCCGCTCAACTCCGCGAGGCATTCGTGCGTGGGCCGGCCATTGCTCTTGAGTTGTCGCGACTTTTGCTCGAACGCCGAGAGCCGCTCCTCCACAAGGGGCTTCAGCGTCCAGTCGGCGATCAGGTCGACCAGTTCCTGCGGGGTAAAGAAGCTGCCGCTGTCCTTGCGAGCGTAGATGTTGAGACGAATGACGATCTTCCCGTCCTCGTCGCGGACCGGCTCACGTTCCAGCAGACGCTCATATATGGATCCGAGTTGCTGGACGGACATGTCGCGATAGTTCACAAACCGACGTTCCCCGTTCGAATCGGCGTGGCTGAGCTCGTAGATGATGGGGGCAACAACCGAGTCGGGCAGGCGCACGACCTCGAGCAGCGAGGCGGCATCCGTGGAAAACAGGCCGCCGTTATAGGGCGGGAGGCCGATGGATGCGTCACCCCCGTCGATGAGCCTGAACAGGGTCGTCAGGTGATCGTAATAATGGCTGGCTATGGTGGAGAAGGTGTCCCGGTTTTGCGTTCGCCGGGCAACGTCGTCGCGCACACGCATTCGCAGGCCGTAGTCGTCGTACCTGGAGTCGTTGACCGGCAGCAGTCCACGGTCCTCGGCATAGAGCACGAAGAGCAGTCGATACAGGAAGATAAGGGCGGCTTGCCGCACGTCGGGAAGACTTCCGTCTGATGCATCCGCCAGCGCCTCCACCAGCTTTGGGAAAGCTCTTTCAAAGATTACGCTCGAGACGTCGTGGGCGACTCTCTCCTCATATCGCCGGCCCTCCGCAAGAGCGGTCTCCAGGAAGGTCGCGGTTGCACCGGCACTGCGGATGAACGAATCCCTGCGGAACAACAGATAGAAGACGCGGAGGCGGTCATCATCCTTGGAGTGCAGGATTTCTCCCAGGTCCGCTTCGAAGTACGCGGTTGCCCGGGGTCGTGAGCGGTGATCGTAGACACGCCACACGCCCCCGTTGGTCAGGAACCCCCAACGAAGGTCGCCGTCCGTCGCCTCAGCAGCCGTAGAGAGGTACCGTAGTATCTGACCGTGGGGAGTCCTCGACCGGTGTCGGCTTCCATCATCGCGGACGTCGAGAGCAAGGCCGAAACGCTTGCTCTCCTCGACTATGAGGGCGTCCGCGTACCGGGCTTTGGAATCGCTTCTCGCAGCGGCTCGCTCCTTCGAGACAGCGTCCGGGAAAAGCAGGAGATCAGGGATGTCCTCATTTCGCGCCGCGCCCTGTTGGGGAAGATAGTCAGCCCATCCTAGCAACTTCAGGACGGGGCGAATCACCTCCTGTTCGGTGAGGGCTTCATTCGGATCTAGGGAACGGCTGAGGGATTCGTACCACTGGCCCAAGCTGTCCTTGAAAGCGTCGAATGTCGGAAAGGACGCAGCCACTGTCTGCCATTCCGGCGTGGCTCTAATACCTTCCATCAGAAAGTACTCTGTAAACAGTTGACCCGGCATCCTAGTTCCTAACGATCATCTTAGGGCAGTCGGTAACCTAGGGTGCGTGGTCTTGTCTCGAAATTCAATTGGTACGAACATTGGGACAGTTCCAAGGGGTCCACACCTTCGCGCCCTTAACATTGAATCAGTGCCAAGCGCCTGAACCGGCACGCGAAGGAGTTCGCGGATCGGTCGAACCATCGGGAGTTCGATTCTTTATTCAGATGGTGATACTGGGCGTGGCGCAGGTCGGTAAGCGGCTAAGTCGCAGCGACCTTTCAGCGTAGAGGCTTTCAAACGGCGTCGGCCGCAGGCTCGACGACCTCGCAACTGATCCCTGTAGGCGAGTCCTCATCGAATCGCAAATTCCTCATGTCCTGTATGACATTGGATAGCACTGTCTGTGTACGGCGGCGGCACCAAGTTTCACCGCAGGCTTGGCATACTAGCGGTGGTTCCACGATCTTGGCCTCAATGTAGATCAGCGATTCAGCATTGCACTTCACACAGGTAGCCCTCATGTTGCTGATGTCGCGGGCACAGAATAAATGAACGGTATGCTTCGCCACGATCTTGCTACTCTGACAAAGCCACTTGGGATTGCTGAACACGCTCATTATGAAGGCTGTCAGCCCTGCTCCGCCGGTTGCCACCACTAGAACCAATCCGACCGACCACTTAATCGGGCGAATCTCCAATTGCGACAACTCAGCCTTTCTGGCTGCTATCCACTCCAATCCAAGGAGATCGCAAGCCTCTTTAAAGTCGCCAACCCTCAATGAGCATCCGGCCAGCTACAATCGTTGTGACACCGCGTCATTTGCCCCGGTGGGCGGCGATTCACTCACATGCTCGGCCTGTCCTCTAGTAACTGCCTCCCACGCGATTTAGGCGAAGTCAGAGACAGATAGAGGAAGGGCATGAACAGTCGCAAAAGACTTTCCTACTTGCTCCCTAGAGACGGTTATCTTTGCGGCATCCATGTTGGTGGGTGCGGGAAGCGTATACGAAACAGGGCCGACGCATCCCTAGACCATATCTTTACTAAGTCCTACTTCAAAGATAGGGAAGACGCAATTAGACCGAAGCACTACAACCAAGAGTGGAACTGTCAGCCAATGCATCAAGAGTGCAACGCCGAGCGAGGCGGTCAGATATACGGCTTCCCTTTGTTCACATGCCCTTGCCATTGGCTTCAGATAGACCGCAGGTCAAAAGGGCATGTCTTGACACTAAACTACATGACAAACAAGAGAAGGTTCGCATTTGAGGTCACCACAGAGGAGCACAGTTTCGTATTCGGAAAGCTCTCCACAGGAAAATTCAGAGACGAGTTCGGGGGAAGTCCTCAAGTAGAAGTCTCCGCCATAGGTTCAATGGGTCAAGTCAAGCCCGGGAAGAAGGGCATTGCAGGCCCAGGGCATCTAGGTCACGCCTTCCCTAGGATGGATTTGGAAGAGGTCGATTTATTCAATCAATTGGAGCTTCGAAGGATCGAGGGTAGTTCATCGGAGACGATCGAAAGGTTCAACCGGAGAATGATCCCTATGTGGGTTCATTATGAAGTCTATTGAACCTTTGGTCGCCTCGATCGATCTCTAGCCCGAGCATGCTGTAGCTTGAAATCGCCGTTTAGCGAGAGTGACCCGTGGGGTCCATGCGGTCTCGCTACATCATGGCATGGGTCCTCCTCCCTTGGAGTTCTCCCCAACCTCGTCTATCGCCTGCTCCGGACTGTGCTTGCGGCTTGCCATCTGTGTCCCTTTCCCCGGTCCAACTCATTGGCATTACGGCAAGACCAGCAGTGGGGAGCGGGCCAATCGGCGGGAGGATTTCGGGGATTACGACGATCCCCTGGAGTAAGGACCTTTACTCAGTCGCCGCAGGCGTTGGGTGGGCAGCAGCCGTCCATATGATGTTGGGACCGAACCCGGGCGGCTACCGGGGACGTACCCTGCGTATAGGAAGCGTGTGGGCAAGCCCCATACCCTCAGCAAGATCCAGCAGGGCAAGCAGGTGCGGCCAGTTGGGATGCACTCCGTTCCGCCACCGCCAGAGCGCCAACTCGTTGGTCCCGATGAGCCGCGCGATCTCTCCCCACGGCAGGCCGGATGTCTCCTTGAATCGCACAAGGCTCTCCCCGAACTCCTCCGGGAAGACGGGGGTAACCTTCCTGTATGTCCTGCGCTGGCGGGGCATGTAGTCAGACCTCTACGAGGGACGCCACGAACCCATCGCCCATGATCACGTCGAGACCGCCGGGTATCTGGGACGCAACCCAGTTGATCGACAGCATCGCACCGCCGCAGGGTTCGATCCCCTTCCGCCACCTGCGCATCTGCTTGCTGCTAACCCCGAGGACGTCGCAAAGCTGACTCCAACTGAGCCCGGTGAGCTCCTTTAGCCGGCAGAGACGCTGGGGAAAGTCCTCCGGCAACTGCGCGGTGCCGTAGATCAGCAGACGGCCGTTGACCCTGATCCCCCCACAGCAGGAGGCGGGTGGACGAAAACGCCAGCGCCGCTTCAATCCGGGCGCTCCAGTTCGAACAGGTCGTCGAAGCTGTCGAAGCCCAGAACGCGCTGCAACCGGCGCCGGATGCGTCCGGACGGCGCACGTCCGTCCCGCAGCAGCCTCGACAGGTAGCTTGGGCTGATCCCAACCTCGCGGGCCAGCCAGCTCTGAGACCTGTTCAGCAGATCCAGCCGGTCCCACAGGACCCGTCTCTTCAGCAGGACAACCGTCCGTCCCGTGCGCGCCATGTGGTGAATTCGCTCCTCGTCCTACTACCATAAGTGCACTTAGTGCATCATTCTATGATAGGATTGCCAAAGACACAAGAACTACCGTGCTAATACTTTTCCCGTGACCACATTCCCCGCCGTATCCGACCGTCTGTCTTGACCACACACGCTCCGCAGAACGACGGCTACAAATGGAAGGACATCGGCGCCCGCATCAGGGAGGCCAGGACAAGGGCCGGCCTGACCCAGAAGAAGGTCGCCGAACTCCTGAGTGTCAGCAACCACTCCGTCTGGTGCTGGGAGGCCGGCAAGATGAAGCCCAACGCCGACCACCTGATCGATCTCGCCTATCTCTTCGAGGTCAGCACCGAGTCGCTCTTCGGCATGAACGTCGTCGAGGCCGAGCTTCTCGAGGAGGTCGATGTCTCCTTCAGGGATTCCGTCTCGGGTCTTCCGAACGAGGACCTCGAGGAGATCCAGGAATTCATCCGCTTCGTCAGGGAGCGCCGCAGGAGGAAGAAGCGGGGTGACTGATGAACCGTGCGCAGCGAAGGGCCGTGGAGCTGCGCCGCATGCTCGGGCTCCGCGGCCGTGTCGACGCCCGGGGAGTGGCAGACATCCTCGAGCTGGAGATTTGGCCCCGCCCATTCCGAAAGTTTCAGGAGATGAAGATGGGCGAGTTCATATGCATCGCCCTCAGGTTCGAGCCCGAGTGGAAACGATGGTGCACGGCTCACGCCATCGGGCACCTGCTCATGCACCCGGGCAACCACCTCTGGATCCGCAGGCACACCGGTATCGCCAATAAGTTCGAGCGCGAGGCCGAGGACTTCGCCCACGCGCTGCTGCTGGATGTGGACGAGGTGATCGAGCGGGGATTCACCCATTCCTGGCAGGTCGCCGAGTACTTCGGGGTTCCCGAAGAGGTCCTAAGGCTCCAGGTGCCACTGAACTTGGATTGACGCGAACGGCGGGCCGGAATACCCATCGACGGGACGCGTGAACCGGCCGGCGGCAAGAAAACCGATAGTCGCTCGGCCCCTACCCTTGCCCGGGCTGCCTGCCCGGGATACCGTCCACGTCAGGACGAGAGGCGGATGGCTCTATTCGCGGCGGGACCTCGGGCGACCCCGGCGGCGCCCATCCTTGACCCAGAAATATACGGCGTCGTCAGTTCGCCTTATCTCGAAATCCCTGCCCGACCTGCGGGCGGCGTCCCCCACCCTGCGCCTGACCGTCGACAGGGTCTCTCCCTCTGCAGGGACTACCTTGCCGGCGGTCCCGGCGGACAGGCTGTTGACGCTCTCAAGGTACGCGGCCAGGTTCTTCTCCCTCTTGCCGCCGCCCGTGAGCCTCTGCGCTTCTTCCAGGGTTGTCGTCGTGAACTGTGGCATCGTTAGACGCAGCCTCCTATCTAGATATCAATCCATCGTACGGCCTGCCGACAACCGGCCAGCCCTTGGCCGAAACCATACACGCTTCAGGCGCCAATCCCTCAAGGCCGACGTTGTCGTACTTCACGTCCAATGGACGCGACGTGTTCGCTGAACTTCGAATGCACGTAGATCACAGCACGCGCCACCAGGGAACAGCCAGAATGTCGGAGGCGATCCAATCCAGCGTCTCCCCGGCATGCAGCAGGAGACCCGACCTCGCCCTGTCCCCATACTCGGCACGGAAGGTGCGCAGGTGGGCTGCATCCCGGAGACGCGGCCGGGTAGTGGCCTTGACTTCGATGGGTAGCAGGTGATCCGCAGCCTCGACGACGAAATCCACTTCCTCGCCGACGGTGGTGCGCCAGTAGAAGATCTCTGCGCGGCCGAGCCGGGTGTCCCGCCAGGCCAACAGATCGTGGAGCACGAGGTTCTCAAGGTGTGCTCCTCCAGGTTCCCCCTGGGCGAGGTGCAGAGCGACCCCGGTGTCACCCCAATAGATCTTGGGTGACTTGATCAACCTCTTTGTGCGGTTCACCGCGTAGGCAGGTAGCCGCACCAGCAGGTACGACGTTTCCAACAAGTTTAGGTAACGGTGCACGGTGGGTTGCGGCAGGCTCACGTCGCGACCCACCTCCGACTGGTTGACCAGCTGACCCGTGCGGAGCGAGGCGGCCCGCATGAGCCGGCGGAAATCGGGCAGCGCGGAGATTGAGGACAGCACCTGCAGGTCCCGCTCCAGGTAGGTGCGGATATAGCCGTCGAACCAGACCTCTCTCTCCCCGTCCGACTCCAGTTGCAGAGCCGGCGAAGGGAAGCCGCCCCGGCGCGCCAGGGATCGCCAGTCTTCCGGCGTTTCCTGTCGGGCGGTCAACAGGTCAGGCCAGTCCTCATCCCGAGCTTCCAGCAGCTCGTCCCATAGCCCGCCCCGCCCCAGCCCCATCTGCTCCCGGCGGGTCATGGGCCAAAGGGTCAAGTAGCTGGCCCGGCCCGCCAGGGACTCGGATACCCGGCGCATCAGTAACAGGTTGGCCGAGCCGGTCAGCAGAAACCTTCCCGGTTGACGCTGCCTGTCAATGTTCCTTTTCACCGCGTGCAGGAGGTCCGGCTCCCGCTGCACTTCGTCTATGGTGACCGGCTGGCCGCCGCCCAACAGCGCCTCGGGATCGCGCCGGGCCGCATCCAATACGTCCAGGTCGTCCAGTGTAAAGAACCGCCGGCTTCCCGGAGTAAGCTCCTGGGCGAGAGTGCTCTTCCCCGCCTGCCGCGCGCCGGTGACCACCACGGCGGGCATGATCCTGAGCCGGTCCTCGAGACTGGGTATCACGAGGCGCGGGAGAGTCGCTTCGTTCATGCCATTAATGATAGTTATTCACGGTGCGCATTAAAAGTGTGCGAGAGTTCGAAGAGTTGGTCCGGCCGGGCAGGTCGGGAGTCGACGGCTGACGCATGAGCATTGGACAGAACTTCGCCAGGGGCCGCTACGGTCAGTAAGATCACGAACCGCGCTGACGGTGATCGTCTCCGGCTAGCTATTCTCGTGTGGCCGCAGATTCTCGTCGGCGGCATCACGAAACCCGGGGGCGCCGATGTCCTGGGCACCTCGTCATCGAGGGACACTCACGCCGCAGTGAGCGCGTGGCAGGACGACCACTCCCCGACCTTGCGCCACGCCGGTCCCAGCGGCCCCAGCCTTTGCACCGTTCCCCTGTCGGAGACAAGCAGGGGTACCGAAGCACCGGCCCTCTCCATCTCCCGGCGGGCCACCCTGAGGAAGCCCGCGGCGGCCAGGTCGTCGTCGAACACGATCATGACCGCGGGACGCACACCGTGATCGTCGATGGGCCGGCGGGTCGAGTAGTAACGCACGTAGGGCGCGAGCCGCGCCGCCATCGTGACCGGCCTCACCGCACGCCGCTCCCACTCCAGGAAGAACGGCCACGTCTCGGCTCCCCTGCGCAGGATGCCGAACGCGTCCGGGTGCACGGACCGCAGACTCCCCCCATGCCAGAAGTACCTCGACGCCCGGGTGGGCGGGTCGACCTGCACCACCTCCCAGCCGGACGACCGGGCCTGTACGGCCAGCGCGGCCATGAAGCCGTGTACCGCTGCCGTGTGAGCAAGGTTCCTGAGCAGCTGCCGGCTCCTGGCCCCGGACACGTTGCGCCAGGAGAGCGGCTCGCCCGGGTCGACGGGCGATATGCTCCAGCGCCCCCTGGCAACGCCCCACGACGCGCGGTCCCTGCGTACCAGCAGCGCGAGCCCGCGGTCGGTGAGCGCCAGGCGGCGACCCGCGTCGGGAGCGCGGAAAACCAGGCCGAATCTCTCCAGGGACGCTGTGAGCTGGGACGCGCGCGGGGCCGACACACCCAGCAGGCCCGCCATGTCCTTCTGCGTAATCCACGGCCAGTCGAACAGGATGTCGAGCGTGCGCTTCTCAGCGGACCTGAGCAGCGCGGGAAGAAGGTGGTCGGGAAAGTCATCCCGGGGTCCGCCTGCCGCGATGTCCACGGGCATGGAGGCCCGTGAGAGTCTCCTCTCCTCCGGAAGCGAACCGGCCCTCTCGATGTGCGAGAGCATGCGCCGAAGGTCCATGGCGGCCGCGGTCGAGGGCAACTTCCAGACCGGGTCACCCGGCCCCGCCCCTGCGGCGTCCCCCTCCAGGGCGACCAGGGAGACCAGGGGCGCGCCGGCGAGCAGCCTGATCGAGTGTCGCAGGCGCATCTCGTCGGAGGCGAGCACCAGTACCCCACTCATGCGCGGCAATTCGCGCAGCCTCCACAGCCGCCTGGCAAACCCCGTCCGATCTGCTGTCGGTCCCTGCCTGACCACCCCGACCGTCCGGTCGCCGGGGAGCACGATCGCGGCGTCCAGCGGGAGCGCCCTGTACCAGCGCAGCCCAACCGGCCCCTGCTCCCCGGCGATCGCGGCCGCCAGCCTGTAGATGACGGCCACGGCATCGAGTCTCTCGAGGAGGATGCGCCGCCACGCGCGGGAGACCGGATATGCTCCGAGCACCTCGTCAAGCGCAATATCCCGCTCCAGCGCCAGCAGCCTCAGCCCCGGGCCGGTGAGATGGAACCGCCGCGTCGGGTTGAGGAGGCTCGTGGCGTGCGGGACGTGCGCGGCGAGTCCGATCCGCTCGAGACCGGCGACGGCCTCGTAGGCCGAGCGCTCGGCCATGCCGCACACCGCGGCCAGCGACGGGCAATCGATCAGGGGCATCTCGGCCAGCGCCAGCATCGCCCGGGACCGGCTCCCGGTGCTCATGTTGCCCCTCCGCCGTGGCCCGGAGATGCCTGGCCCGCCTGCCCGGATGCCGCCCCTGCGGCGCTCCCCTTCCCGGCCCTGCCGCGCCTGCCCCGGCGTTTCTTCCTCTGAGTGGCTCCGGCCCCCCTCTTCCTGATCTCGGCCAGTTTCTCCCGGTACTCGGCCACCATCTTCTCGGTCTCCTCGCTGAGGGCGGCAAGATCCCCGGCCGAGGTCGTATAGCCCTCGGTCTCCCCCCCGATGCGTGCGGCCACGCCCGGATCACCCGGTTCCGGCTTCCTGACCATCATCGAGAACGTCGGCATGCGCTCCGTTCCAACCGTCGCACGGACGTAGCAGTGGTGCACCGGCAGCGAGGTGATGTCGTCCTCGGTCACGCGCTCGCGACCCAGCTCCCACACAAGGTCCCTCGCGTCCGCGCCCGCCACCTGGAACACCGCCAGGCACCCGACGTTCGCGAGCACCGTATCGCGCATCGTGAGCGAGAGGTCCCCGAGCTTTGCCAGGCTCTGGGTCGCAAGGATGAAGTTGGCCCCGAACTTTCCGAGCTCGCTCAGCATCGACTCGTAGGCCACACCGGGCATCGACTGCATCTCGTCGACGACCACGAGCACGCCCCTCCTCCTCCCGGCAGGCAGGGCCCCCTGCTCGCGGATCACCGCGTCCACCAGGTTGAGCAGCGATGCGCCGACCAGCGCCGCAACGTCCCTTCCCGCGCTTCCCTGCGCCGTGGAGACCAGCAGCACGCCCCCGTCCAGGATCGTCCGGCGCACGTCGATCGTCGAGCGCGGCTGGCCCAGGATGGCGCGGGCCCGCCGCGAGGACGCGTAGTAGGAAAGGCGCGTCTGCACCGGGGCGATCGCCTCTGCGTGCTGGTTCTCATGCCAGTTGCCGAATACCCGGGCCCACCAGCGAATCAGGTACGGGTCATCCACCTTGCCTAGCACCTCGGCCCGGAACACCTCGTCGGTGAGCAGCGGCAGCCCGTCAAGGATCGTGTACTGGTCGCGCTCGTCCAGCTCCTCGTTCGCCTCGTGAAGGCTCTTTACCGTGTGCTCAAGGATCGACTGCATCCTGGGGCCCCACTGCTCCCACAGCCCCCTTGCCACCCGCACCACCGAATCGGCGGTCCGGTCCCTGTCGGCGAAGATCCTCGTATCGAGCAGGTTGATGCCCGGTGACCGGTCGTCGTCGGCAAGGTCTATGAGGCGCACCTGGCCTGCGAGGGATTCGGGTACGTGCTCGAGCAGCCCCTCCACCAGGTCCGCGTGGGGATCGATCACCACTATGGCGTCGGTGTCCCTGCCCGCCGCCTTCTCGCGCATCTTGTGGGCGATGATGTGGTGCATGAGCGTGGACTTGCCCATGCGCGTGCGGGCAACGTACAGGTGGTGACGCCGCAGCAGGTCCGCCGGGAAGCGGATCTCGCTGGGAGTCCCCGTCGTCGTTTCCCCGACGTGGGCCCCGCCCCTTACGCTGGCGGCGGAGGGGAGCAGCACCTTCGCACCCGACCTCGCCACCAGCGGCGTCTCGTCGGCCGCCCCGGGCGGGTGCCACAGCGCCGCCGCCTCGCGAACGCCCAGGATGCTGCGCCTCCCGAACAGACCCGGGCCCGCGGGGTGCAGCGTCGCGGCCGGCTGGACCGGTCGTATCCTGCTCGCCCGCAGCCTGGCTCCGGCAGGGTTGTCGTAGTGGCGGTACGCAGCCTCGATCTTCCCGAGCAGGTCCCCCGCGCGCCGGCGCTGGTCTCCCGCCGGAAGGACCGCGGTGACCTGGACCTCGGCGTCGAAGGCGATGCGCGACACCTTCTCCCTGATCTGCAGCGGGTCGCACACCCGGTCGCGTGACCCCTTCCACCGCGCCCACGCCCAGCCGCCGATGGCCAGGGCGGCCGTCAACCCGAGTCCGAGCAGCACGGCCTTCCAGACCTCGCCGTCCCGTACCCAGAAATAGCCCTTCAGGGCCGCCAGCCCACCCAGGGCCAGCACCGCCATCTTCAGGCCCTCGGCCCCCCCGTGGCTGGCCGGCTGTTCGGCCGGAGCCCCGGTTTCCGGCTGCCGCGGACCGCCCTTCTGGGGTTGCTCCCGGTGGCCCTCGGCCCAGTCCGGCCCCAGGGACCGCAGCAGCAGCCGGGCCACAACCCGCTCGCCGGGATGCAGAGATGACAGCGCCCCGATGATCGCCATCAGGGGGTCCGAGCCGGGATCGAGCAGGTCGTCGTCGCGGAAGGTGCGCAGCGGGGCCTGGTCGGGCCCCCCAGACCGGAGCGTCATGCCCCAGGCCTGCTCGCCCTCGCGCAACAGCAGCGGGTCGTCTCCCGCCTGAACCTCGGCGATGCGGGCCTGCGGGTAGCGCACGGCTATCTGCCCACGCACCACCTCCCTGTCGATGCACCTGGCCATCAGCGTGACCCCGTCGGCATCGCCGGCCATCTCCAGGGAGAAGGGCTCGGGGATGGCGATCGAACCCAGCAGGTTCTCGACGCCCAGCAGCGTTCGCTCGCCCTTGCGCGGGGGCGTCACCGCGAGCAGGACCGGGACACGCCTGCGCCGCTGGCCACCGGAGAGTATCTTCCTCGGATCAAGTTTCATCGTTCACACTTCCTCCCCCGGACGGTCCTGAGGGCGCCCGGCATCCGTTAACTTCCCGTGGCCCACAGGCCGCCAATCGACCACGTCCTTCTCCTCGGCCGTCGCCTCGATGCGTATCGGGATGCGGTTGCCCCGCGCCAGCAGCAGCCCGTCGCCCCGCGGGCACGACAGCAGCCATCGACCGAGTTCGTCCGGCAGGTCGAACGCGTCGCACACCGTGCTTATCGCCGCCGCGTCCTGCTGGAGCAGGAGCTTGAAGGCGGCGTTCTGGAGGAGCGCCCGGCCCGAGTGGCCGGTGATCGCACGCGAGGTGTCCTCGCTCAAAAGGTCCTGGACGTCCTGGGTGATGAACTGAAGACCCAGCCGGTGCTTGCGGGCGCGCTTGGCCATCGAGACCATGAACGCCGCTCCCTCCGGGTGCTGCATGATCGACCACACCTCGTCGACCACCAGCAGGCGGGGCCGTGGGTCACGCGCCGCGGCCGCCCACACCGTCTCGGTGCACACCATCGCCGCGGCCGGCCGCAGCTCCGGCTCCAGCAGCCGAAGGTCGAACACCGTCACCGGCGCCTCCCTGCCCAGCAGGTCGTCGCCCCCGTCGCTCAGCAGGTGGCGCAGGCTGCCCGTGGCGAACGGCCGCAGCAGCATCGCGAGGTCGCGGTCGCCGTCGTCGTCTTCTACAAGGAATGCGTAGAATTCCCGAAAGCCCGTGCGCTCACGGGGTCGCGCGTAATAGGTCGCCAGCGAGTGGTCGAGCGAGGCCCTGCGCTCTGCGCTGAGCCGCTCACCCACCATCACCTCGATCAGCCGCCGCAGGCTCCCTATCCGCTGCAGCAACTCCTCGGGGTCGCCACCGTCGATTACGAACGGGTTCATGCCCTGCCCCGGAACACCCGGAGAGAGCACCCTCCCGCCGGCCGCGCGCGCCATGTCCGCGTACTCTCCCTCCGGGTCGATCACGTACGCGGTCACCCCCCGGCACAAACCCCGCAGTACGCCGAGCTTGGTCGAGAAGGACTTGCCCGACCCCGACCTTGCCAGCACCGCGGTGTTTGCATTGAGGTGCGTGCCGTCAAAAGGGTCGTAGACCACGGGCGAGCACGCCCGCAGGTCTATGCCGTACAGCGTGCCGCTGCGGGTATCCATGTCCGGAGGCGAGAACGGGAACAGCCTTGCCACCGAGGAGGTGTCCAGCGTTCTCCAGACGCCCACCGCGTTCAGGCCAAGGGGCAGACCTGAGATGAGCCCCTCGCGCTGGCGGAACGAGAGCGCGTCGAGGTTGCCGAGCGTCGCCCCGAAGTGAGCCCGGGCGCGCTGGGTCATCTCCTTGAGCGCGGCTTCGTCCCTCGCGTGCAGGGTCACCGACAGCGATGCGTGGAACAGCCTCTCGCGGCCGCGCTGCACCTCATCTCTCAGGCGCGTAACGTCCTCGAGCGCTATCTCCGCCTCCGGCGACATGGTCTTGCCGCGCCGCAGCGACAGGCTCTGCGCCGACTCGAAGCGCACCTTCTGCCACTCCAGCGTCCGCGCAGCCTGGTCGGCGGGTATGGCACCGAGGTGTATCGAAAGGTCCATCGGAGCTCCTGCAGCCATCAGCCCCTGCAGGAAGCCCGGCGCAAGGGAGCGCGGCCAGTTGCCAAGGTGCAGCGAGCGAGTAAGGCGATCGCCGATGCGTATGTCGCGGCGGCCGACCTCGATCTCCACCGGCTCCTCCTCGTCCATCTCTCTCGGCGACCCGCCCAGGGCCGAGGCCAGCAGCAGCATCCGCAGCTGACGGCCCCCCAGGGTATGCACCGACAGGCCCGCACGCGCCAGCAGCCCGCACAGGTCGTCGAGCCGGTCCGCCGCGCACACGGCGTAGAAGCGACGGTCCAGGATTCCGTCCCTCGTCTCAAGGTCAGTGAGTAGCCGCAGCAGGGACTCGGCCGCCTCTCGCGTCCTGTCCGGTAGTCCATCAGGCTGCTCTTCGCCGAGCCTTGCGCGCATACCCGAAAGGCCCGGAGGGTGCTGGCGAACCAGCAGCTGAAGCGGGAAATCGAGCGCGTTGAGCGCGCCGGCGAACGCGCCGAGCTTCGGCCCGTCGAGCTCCAGGCCCATCACCTCGCACACCCCGACCTTCACGCCGTCGATGCGCACCGGGCCGTCGTCCTCGAGGTGCGAGAGCAGGAACAAGAACGGCAGCGGAGCAGGCGGCCTCTCCGCCGGTGCCAATGACGTGTGCCAACCTGCCTCCGGGTGACCAACCTGGGTGCTCTGGGGCGGTCCGATCTCCTGGTCGGGCTTCCCCTTCCCTTTTCCGGGACCTGGCCCAGTTCTTAATCGAAACGGGATCTTCACTCTGGGGTTCTCCTTCTCCTACGGGACGGTGCCGACGGCCTTCGTGAGCGCGAACGCCACGCCCTTGGCGGACAGCACCAGCACAAGGCCGATGACCGAGCCCATCACGGCGGCACGCGCCCGACCTCCGCCTCGCTCCTCGCTCCCCTCGGCCATCAGCACGAACCCGGCCCACACGATCGAGAAGAGCGCAAGGCCGCCGGCCACGTAGGCCATCGCCGTGAGCACACGGTCGAACTGATAGATCATCTCCGCGTCGCCCGGCGGCTCGGCAGCCATAGACGCCAGGGCGGCAAGGGTGACCGGAACGATGGCCGCAAACCTCCTCAGCGCCACCCGAACAGGTCCTCCATCTGCTCCGCGGACACCTGCCTCTGGTCGGCAGGCCGCACCTCGGGCTCCGTCTCCGGGTAGACCATGACGCGGAACGCCGCATCGGCACCCAGGCTCGCCGGGAGGGCCAGCGATTCCGTCCTCGTGCGCTCGATCGGCTCCTGGCTCTCCACCACCGCCCGCACGTGCTCCTCGTGCTCGATCGTCAGCGTCACGTTCCTGGTGACCGTCGCGCCCGGGACCGACAGGTATGCCGAGATCGTGTGCGAGGTGGTCGTCCCGTCGCCGTGCGTGATGGAGACCGTCCTGGAAACGGTCCTCCCGGTGCCCGGACGCCACAGACTCACCGTCTCGGTGCGCCGCTCGGTCCGCGCCGGGTGGTGCGTCAGCCTCACCATGTCCGGCATGGGCACCTGGAGCGTCGCCTCAAGGCCCGCCCCGATCTCCACGTCCCGGATTGCCTCGCCCCGGGCGACCGGGAGACGGAAGGTCGTCTCCCCGTCCGGCACGAACGGCACGGCCAGGCTGAACCCGCCGTCGGTCACGGTGACGGTGCCGGCGATGCTCGCCACGACCGACTCGATGACCGCGTCCACCCCGATCAGGTCGTGGCCCACCGCCGTCCACACCTTCACCACCTCGTCTATCCTCGACACGCAGTCAGAGAAGATGGCGCCCTCCACGACCCCCGGGGTCCAGCCAAGGGTTGTAACCTCCAGGTCGCACAGCTCGCCGCCTGCCGACGGAAGCGGGTACGGGATCTGCTCCGCTCGGACCGTCACCGCCCCGCCCTGTCCTATTCCGTCCTCCCAGGAGAACGTCAGCGACGGCTCGTCGCCAGCCAGCGGCAGGGAGTAGGAGACCGTCTCGCCCTCATCCAGCGCCGCAGCGCTCCAGAACCTCAGCTCTCTTCCCCCAAGGCCCCCGAACGCCCTCACCCGTATCTCCAGGCCGGTCGCCGCGCGCAGCGTGACGTGTGCACGGTCGCCCGCGACCCGAAGTTCCTCGTAGTACAGCCTTCGCCCCGGGACCGGCTCGCGGGGCTCGAAATCGATCTCGGACTCGATGTCCCACAGGCCGATGTCTTCGAATTCGGGCTCCTGTCCCGAGACCGGGGCGGTGAGCGACATGGCCGCGAGGGCCGCCGCCGAAACGGCGGCGACCCCCGCTACCATCAGCCACTTCCACCTTCGCCCTGGCCTTTCTTCCCCGACCCTGCGTACCCCGCGGTCTCGCCTGCGACGCCTTCGCCGCTTTCCGAACCACCCGTGCGGCCGGAACGTCCGCCGGGACCGGCTCCGGGAACGCCTGCGGCTCCACCTCTCCGACCGCCTGTCCTTCTCGGACTTCGGCGGTGGCGCGGGCGGCTCGCTGCGCACCAGGTCGGACGCGGGCCCGGCGTAGCGCCGGGGACCGAGACCGAACCTCAGCAGGTCGGCCGCCACCACCGGCAGCCGCCTGCCCCCCACCTTCCCCACCACCATCGCCATCCCGAACAGCGCAAGCATCACAGCAAGTGCCATCCGGACCTCCGACGGGCCCACCGGGGCGTAGCGGTACGCCCCGTACGACAGCGCGCACACAGCGGTCATCGCGACTATCTGCGGAAACGTGAACCACAGGATCACCCTGTCCTCCGCCTGAACGTGCGTCGGCACCTCGTGCTCCGTCATGCCACCACCTCCCATCAACCGCTCGGAGTGGTCGTGGGAGTGGCCGGGGTCGGTATCGAATCGATGTCCACCACCGGGTTCACCACGGCGTTCATCACCAGCTCGACCACCCCGTAACCGACCATCGCGAGAACGATTCCGGCCAGCGCCGTCATCATCGCGCTCTTCCCACGCTCCATCTGGTGCGGAGCGCCGGAGGCAGTTAAGTACAAGTAGGCTCCGTAGATGAAGAACCCGACTCCGACCGCACCCACAAGGCCCAGGAGGATCCCGACTATGTTCGAGATCGTCTGCGTCAGATCACCCATTGCTTCCTCTCCTCTCCCCGGGCGGTCTCCCCGCCCGGCGTTTCATCGCTTCTCCGTTCCTTGCTTTCGCTCATGACTCGTCTCTAACCGCACATCGCCTCTCCTCCCTCGACCCCGTGGGCCCTGATAACGTCGGCTCGCTCCGTCGCATTCACTCGCTGGAGCTCCTCGGGGCGGGCGCATCGCCGCCGGCGACGTACGAGGGCGTCGACATGTCGGCCATCGAACGGATGGCGGCGGTCGCTCCCGCGGCTATGCCCGTGCCGGCAACGGCTGCAGCCACCCCGGCACCACCCGGACCGCCTCCCATCGCTCCTCCAACCACCGTCCCTATCGACCTCGCAGACCGCACGATCGAGCCCGGCAGCGACATCCCGAAGTACAGCGTGTGAAGCCACGCATCGAACGTGCCCGGACTTCCCATCAGCGACGGCACACGCGTCGTCAGGTACACGAACGCGAGTGACATCAGCAGCTTCCACACCAGATCCCGCACCGGCTCGAACGGCGCTATGTCCGCGAAGTCCGCAAGGAACCCGAACGCAAGCGCCAGAGCTATCAGCTGCACCGCCTGCTGGAACACGGTGGTCATGAAGAGCTTCAGCCAGTGCCTGCCCCAACCCGCCGTGTGTGGAAGGATCCACAGGCCGAGCGCGATGGGGGCGAGCGCCAGCAGAAGGTCGATCAGCGCCAGCCGAACCAGCATCTGCACCAGGACATAGAGCACGAAGAAACCGTAGGCGAGGTACAGGAACGCCAGCAGCAGGGCCATGCCCACGCTGCCCGCCGTAACGGCCGTTATCAGGGTCTGGATCGAGGAGCGCAGAAGGTCCCCGGGTGTTACCCCAAGCGTCGCCGCGATGAACCCGGACACCGCGTCCGCTACATCGATCACCAGCGCGCACCACCACAGCGACGTCGCCGCGGCAACGAGACCGAGCACAAGGCGCGGCACCAGCTCGCGCCACCCCGCCTGGGGCCGCCCGAGGTGCTCTGCGACGATCATCGTCAGGCCCATCCAGCCCAGCACCACCACCAGCGCCCCGGACGCGATGGCCCAGACCACGATCCACGCCTGCCTGACCAGCTCGTGGTCGTAGGTCAGGTGCGCCGGGGTCCCGGTGATGATGTCGCCCATGCCCATCAGCCCCCGCCGCAGTTGGCGGCGACCGCGCCGCTCGCCCGCTCGAGCACGGCGCACAGAGTCCCGTGAACGCCCTCTATCACCCACCGTGCGAACGCCCTCGCCCAGCGGGCGGGGTCCATCGCCCTGATCACCCGCTCCCACAGGCTCCCCGGCTCATGCACCGGCACCAGCGCGCGGATCGTCTGCGGATCACCCGGCAGGGTCTCCGCGGCGAGCATCACCAGCACGTAGGCCCGGTCGGGCTCAAGGTCAGGCTGCTCGGCGAGAACGGGGTACTCCCACTCGTACTGCCAGCCGTCGATCAGCCGGGTCTCGCCGCCGATCACCCTGTAGACGGCCGTCAGCCAATCACCCGTGTCCGGGTGACGGATGCCGAAGAAGAGACCCTCGAGCCTGCGGTCGAAGATGGGTCTTGCCACGAACCGCCCGTCCTTCTTGCGCTCGACGGGCCCGTCGGCCGCGTTCACCAGGACGATCCCGTCCGGCGGAGCCTGCGCGTGGGCAACCCCGGCGGAGGGAAAGACCAGGAGGGCCGCCAGCGCCAGCGCTGCAGCGAGCGGCGCCAGTCGCCTGACACTCCTGCTTGCGGTGATCCCTGCGGCCCCGATGGTCGATTCAAGCGGCACTCTCGACTCCTTCTGCAGAACATATGTGCCCTTTCGGGCTCTGCGGTAGAGGTCGAGTCTCGTGTGCCGGACAGATCCCGCCAAGGCCCAATGGGGGCGTTCACCAATGAACGGCAGGCCCTTCCTATGCCGCAGGGGTGTACAGGAATCCGGTACCTGCGAGAGGGCCCAGGCTTGACCCGGAAGGCGGCCCTACAGGACTGCAGCGGCTGGTCAGACCCCCCGGGTGTGAACGATCTTTCTTAAGGTCCGGCTGCGGAGCGCCGTTCCAAAAACCCCGGCATTTGTCCCATCTGGAACACGGCAAATCTCCGGGTTGTGTTCCAGATACCCCCCAGAATGTTCCACGTGGAACACCCGCGGGAGGGACGCGCATTCATGGAAACTTCAGGGATCGAGGTGGACCTTCACCGCGTGCGGCTGATGGCACTGCTCAACGAGCTCGTGCGAGAGCACGGACAGCGCGGAGCCGCAGAGGTCCTCGATGTCGACCGAAAGACGCTGTGGCGGAGCATGGAGCGCGGGGAGCTGTCGCGACGGCTGACCGACGCGCTGGAGAGGGTCATGATGGCCGGAGGCGGGTCCGCTGCGGCCAGGCAGCGAGAGCGCTTCGCGTCACTGGAGAAAGGGATGCGGACGCTGGAGGGCCGGGTCGGCACCCTGGAGAAGGAGGCGCGCGCGGGGCTGGGCGAGTTGCGTGCCGCGGTCGAGCAGGCGGGCCACGGCCGACCTGTCGGGGGACGGCTGCGGGAGCTTGCGCGCAGGGTCGTCATGCTGGAGCGCGGCGGCGTGGGGTTGCCGGTGGAGGCTGACTCAGCGACCGGAGACCGCGGGCGACGCCACCATCGGGGCGATGTCAGGCCGGGCCTTGTGACCGAGGAGCCGCACACGGGCGAGGAGGAGTCCTACGGGGCGGGCATGGCGCTGGTCGCCGAGTGGCGGGAACTCTGGGACCGCCGGGGCGAGGGGACAAGGCTGGAGCAGGCGGCCTGCCGGGTGAGGATCATGGAGCTGGAGGTCGCCATGCTCGGTGAGCACGGCCTCACGCTGCCGCCCGAGACTGAGCCGCTGCACCCGTCCAGGCGGGCCGTGCAGCTCGACTGGCGGATGCGGGAGCTTGAGGACCTGCGGACCGAGCGCAGGAGGCTTGAGCTGCTATGTGGTCTCAGGCGGATGCTTACCCTTGGGCTGTGGAACAGGTAGCGGGTGCGGCGCCGGTGGGGCTGGCTAGCCCAGATACCTTGAACCGCTGCATGTAGCCGGGAGCCATATTGCGGGCGGAATCGAGGAGAAGAGGGTGGCTCCAGCCTCGCCGCTTAGGGTCTTGTACAACCAGAGTTCATGATCCTGCGTCCCTGGCCCCGAAACCCTTGCGTCGGCCCATCCGGCACCCCAATACTGAGTTCGTTGTTCGGCTTTCCAAGTTTCGCCATCAATGAAACCTGGGGGTCCTGTTCCCGTGCCCGGGAGCGTTAGTAGGGATCGAGCTCTGCTCTCCTGAACCGCTTCCAAGGGGAACATCGTCGAAGGGGCGGAGTGATAGCGATCTTCTCCCCCGGCACCGTCTGGTAAGCGAAGTCGACCCAGTCCTTCGCGGTCCGGACACCATGGCGAACGTGCATGTTGCGCATCGCCCCATAGATACCGTCGGCTGAGCGCCTTACGCCCTCCGGTTGGCTCTCCATGTCCGCGGCGTAGCTCCCCGAGCTGGTCCGTTGGTTCCGTACGTCCCGGCGCCGGTCAACCGTGTCTCCCGAGACATGTGCTCAGGCGGGCAACGGCTTCCCTTCCCCATCCGCGCCGTCCTGTGACCGCGTCATAGGTCGGCCGCCTCACCTCACCTCTCCCAACCACACCCGCTTTCCGTGTATGGCATCCGTCCACGGCCGGAGTGTGTCTTCCCCCATCCATCTACCCATTGATCGAAGACCCGGGCCATGGATGCCGGTTCGGGCATTGCACTCACAAGGAGGTACTTATGCACGTATTGAGATTGGCCCTGAGGGCTCCGTGGTTCCTCTGGAGACACAGGAGGTCTGTGGCGGTTGCCGTCATGGTGGCGCCGCTGGCCCTGACCGGGAGTCTCGAGTTGTTCGCAGTGAACGGACTCGCAATCGGGTTCCTGGGCTTCACGGTTCTGAAGGCTTTGAAAGGCAAGTAATCAGAGACGGCGGCCGAGATAGCCGCGAAGGAGAAAACGATGACGACGATTGCGATGACAAATCAGGGGATGACTGGTGGCCGGCATAGCCTCGAGGAGCTGGTGGACCGGGTGATGGATGCGCTGCTCGGGCAGACCTCGGGGGAGGCGCCGAGCGTTGCGCGCAGCGTCCATGACGCGAGGCGGATGCAGCGGGCCGGCGACACGGGCGGCGCGCTGGCGATGCTGGGGGGAGTGGAAGTCCGGAGCGCCACTGAGGGGGAAACCCGGTGGGCGTACTCCGAGTGGCTCGGGCTCGCGCGCAGGAGGTTCACCGGCTGCGGCGCCCTGCTCTACAGCCAGGGCACCGGTCGCGGTGCGGTGCTGATTCCAGTTGCGGACGGCATGCTCGAGGTTGCGGCGGCGATCGGGATGAGGTGGCAGCCCGGCAGGGTCGTCTCGCGCCGCTCGCTGCGGGGACTTCGACCTCTGGACGGAGGGGGTCGATGACGGCCGTCGCGGCGACGGTCGACATCTCCGCGCTCAAGAGCCGGCATCCGCTCGGCGATACCGTCGAGGCGGCGGGGGTCGAGCTTTCCGGAAGGGGCAGGGTCCGACAGGGCGTCTGCCCCTTCCATTCGGAGGCCGAGGGCTCCTTCACCGTGTACGGCGATACGGAAAGGTGGTGGTGCTTCGGCTGCGGCGCCGGGGGGGACGTGCTGGACTTCGTCCAGCGAACCGAGGGCGTCGGCCTGCCGGAGGCGATCCGGAAGCTTCAGTCCGGTGGCGGGCTCAGCGTCCAGTCGAATGAGGTCATTGAGCGGCGGCCGACCGCCGCACCGGGGTTCGCCCGCGACCCCGCGGCGCTCACGGCGGCGATGAGGTTCTATTCAGCGCAACTGCGCCGGAGCATGGAGGCGAAGGAGTACCTAGCCTCAAGGGGTGTCGGCGACGGCGCGGCCGCCCGTCTCGGGCTCGGCTACGCGCCGGGAACGGGGCTGCGGGCACATCTGGAGGCCGCAGGTTTCGGCGCCGAGCGTCTGGCCCGCTCGGGTCTGTTCATCGCAGGCGGTGAACGCTTCGCCGGCATGATCGTCGTCCCCGACGCCGCCGGCGGGCTCGCGCGCTGGATGGCCGGAAGGGCCATCGACCCCGGCGCCTCGCACCGGTTCCAGGCACTGCCCGGAACGAAGCCGGTGCTCGGGCTCCGAAGGCTCGGCGCCGCCCCCTCGTTCGTGGTCCTCACCGAGGGGCTGTTCGACTGGATCGCGCTCGCCGGGTGGGGCCTTCCCGCCTGCGCAGCGCTCGGCACACAGGGCGCAGAGCGCATCGCCGCATCCCTGCGGGGCTGCGGGCGCGTCTTCCTCGCCTTCGACGCGGACGACGCGGGCCGGGCGGCCACCGAGCAACTCCAGGGGCTGCTCGGGAGGAGGGCGGCGCCCGTCACCCTTCCGGGCGATGTCTCGGACGCCGCCGAACTCGCGGCCCTCCCCGGAGGCAGGGCCGCCTTCATGCGGGCGCTCAAGGCAGCCGCCCGCGCCGCAAGGTAGCGGCGCTCCCCCACCCCACAGGTCCCGGCCGCCCGAACACCGGGCGGTGATGCGGGACCTCCACCCCCATCGGCGGGCCCCGGACACTCGCCCCTCCTCCCTTCCCGAACGTGCATGGCCTCAGAGGCCCATCCACACGTCCGGGGCCCTCTTCACTCACGGCTTTCCCTACCGGAAACCGCATCGACCCCTCAGACCCGACAAATCACTGAAGGAGACCAGACATGCTCAACGGAACACGAAGAAACGGCAGCGTCAACGGCGCAGCGAAGAACGGGTCCAACGGCGTCCACAGGGACGCCGCCGCCGTGGTCGACAACCACGAACTGGGCTGGGACACCCTGCCCCCGGCGGTCACCGGGGAGTTGTCCCGCCCCCTCGACCCGGCGCTGGTTTCACACCGCAGGGGCCGCGGCGGAAAGACGTTCTCCTACATCGAGGGGCACGTCGCGATCTCCGAAGCCAACAGCATCTTTGGCTTTGGGGGATGGGGCTACGAGTTAGCCGGCGACGTCACCCTGCGCGAGATCGAGACCGTCGACCGCAACACCGGCGAGGTGACGCGGTCCCTCGCATACTCGGCGCCCGTCCGGGTGACTGTCCCGGGCGCTCCACCGCGGACCGACATCGGCTTTCACGCAGTGACCGACGAGACCCCGGATGGGCACGAGACTGCGCTGAAGGGCGCGGTCACGGACGGCATGAAGCGGGCGCTGCGCAGCTTCGGTGACCGTTTTGGGAATGGTCTCTACGGTGAGCACCCTCCGGCCGTCCGGTCCGGTTCTGCGGACTCCCTGGCCCCGGCCCTGCGGGCCACCCTCGTCCGGCTCGGGATCATGCAGGGTTTCAACGAGGCGCAGGTGCGAGCGGCGGTCAGGGCGAAGACCGGAAGGAACCTCGACGAGGTCACAATCGCGGAGCTCACGCCGCTAATTGAGGGCGCGTCGGAAAAGCTCGGGCAGGCCAGTGGCGAGGGCAAGGGGTCATGACGGCGCAGGCAAGGCCCAGGACTCTACGGAGCACCACCACGCAGCTGGCGACCGAGCGCGGCAGCCTCTTCGTCACCGTCTGCGTCAACGACGACGGACGGCCCGTGGAGGTGCTCGGATCGCTCGGCAAGGCCGGGTCGCCCGAGCAAGGCATGGTCGAGACCGCCTGCAGGCTGATCTCGCTCCACCTTCGCCGCGGCACGCCTCTGGACGAGATCGTCGGCCAGTGCCGGGGCATCGGCGAGATGCAGCCATGGCCGAACCGGATGCCCGGCGGAAGGACGGTCCAGGTAAGGGGCATCGCCGACGGCATCGCGCATGTCCTGAGGGAGTTCGCCGGTGCCGATGGCGGGCGGGTCGAGCAGGTCCACGCGATCGCCGCATGAACCGCCCTGCTACAGGAAGAAAGGAAAGGAGACGACATGAAGGAGCAGGACCAGGCATACTCGCGTCCCGCAGCACGCATCGACGACGGCGGCGGGCTCGAGGTGAGGGCCTCGGCGGCCATGGGCTGCAGAAGGGCCCTGTGGTACGCGGCCACCGGCCACGCGCCGACGAACGAGCCGACCGACGAGTCCGTCACCGTGATGGAGTCGGGCAAGGCACTCGAACCGGTGGTCCTCGCGGCCATGATAAGGGCCGGCTGGGAGATCTCTCCCAGCGATCCGGCGAGTCCCGAGAAGATTTCGGTCAGGCTCGCGCCCAACCTGACCGTCGCCGGCCACCCGGACGCCTCCGGACGCATTCCCGTGTTCGGGGGGGACGAGTTGGTCGTCGAGGTCAAGACCAGGGGACCCGCCGCGTTCAAGCGCTGGCAGGCGATGGGGGCTGAGATCAGCCATCCCGACTCGGTCGCACAGGCCGCCGTCTACACCTACGGACTCTTCAATGAGCCGCGTCCCGCGGTGATCGCCACCATGGACACGGGCACACGGCAATGGGACTTCGAGGTCATACCGGCGTCCCGGGTGACCACGGCGCTCGAGAAGGTGCGGGCCTGGCTCTCACCGCTGGTACAGCACCTCGCCGCAAGTGGAGCCGACCCTGACGCCCTGCCCGACCCAGACTTCACCGCGGAAAGCTGGCGCTGCAAGGGCTGCCCGTTCCTACTGGCCTGCCAGCCCGGCGATGCCGAGGAGGAAACACCGGAAATCGACGAAAGGAAGGTGAGCACCGAAGAGGCACGCCTCGCGGTGGCCTCATACACCACCGCACAGGAGGCGGCAAGGGAGCCCGAGCGGACAAAGCGGGAGGCGCTAAACACGCTGAAGGCCTGGATGCGAGGGAGGGGCAACGGCAAGGAGAGCATCGGGGGAAGGACCGTCAGCCTCGTGCGGACCACCAGGTTTTCGGTCAACCACCGGCGCCTCAGCGCACTGCTCGATCCCGAGACGCGGGCGGAGGTCGTCTCCGAGAACATCTCCGAACACGTGCGCGTGACATAGACGCTCCGCCGCCGGAGCGCAGGACGGGGCAGCAACACGGCCCCGCCTTGTTTCGACGAGGTGCGGATTGGCCGCACCACAAGACACCTCAGGGAGGAAACAAATGGCAAGGACAATCAACAGGATCGAGCTGCTCGGACGCGTGGGCGTCGAGCCCGAGATGAAGTACACGCAGTCCGGCACCGCCGTGACGCAGCTGCGGCTGGCCACCGACCGCCGCAGGCAGAACGGCGATTCGGAGACCGACTGGCACGGAATCACGTGCTGGGGCAAGACGGCGGAAGTCGTGAACCAGTTCGTCGGCAAGGGCGACAGGATCTTCGTCGCCGGACGGCTCTCCTACTCGTCTTACGAGACCTCCGACGGACAGCGCCGATTCCGCACCGAGATCCACGCAAACGAGGTCATCTTCCTCGACTCTCGAGGAAACGGCAGCGGCAAGGGCGCCGAGGTCGAGCAGGCCGAGGCCGAGAGCTCGCCCTTCTAGCAGCCGCCCGCACTCCGTCGTCCGGTCGCAGCGGACGCTCCACGGGGCCGCTCCCTCATTCAGTTTGAGGCGAGCGGCCCCGCCTTCTTATCCGACCTGAAACAAACCCACTCCGGAGTACAGCCATGACCACGATAGCCCACACCGACACCCTGATCGACGCCCTTCGGCGCAACCTCGACCTGCTCAGCGAACTCGCAATCCGCTACGACGTAGAGACCCTCCCCGAGCGCGAGGCCGACCCGCCCACCGTCTCCTCCCCCGAGGACGTTTGCCGGCTGGTCGGACCCGAGATGTCCCAACTCGCGCAGGAGCAGGTCCGCGTCCTGCTCCTCGACCGAAAGAACCACGTCGTCGGACAGAGAACGATCTACCAAGGGAACGCGTACTCGGCGATCGTGAGGCCCGCCGAGGTCTTCCGCCCCGCCGTCGTCGAGGCCGTCCCTCACGTCATTGTTCTGCATAACCACCCGAGTCAGGACCCCACTCCAAGCCCCGAGGACATCGCCGTCACGCAGGACCTCGTGGACGCCGCGAAGCTCCTTCGCATAGACCTGCTCGACCACATCGTGATCGGAGGGCCGGACGACTTCGTCAGCCTCCGGGACCGCGGCCACATACCGGCCTAGGACGCCACCGACCTTCAGTCCACACCGAGGAGAAATCCCATGAACGAAAGCTGCGATCCGGCCGGCCCGGACGACCTTCATACAATTAGCGCGGCCGGCTTCTCGGCGACGGTCGACGCCTTCGCCCGGGACGACCTGGCCCAGGCCCTCTGGTTCCTGTCAATGGTCGGCTCACAGACCGCGCTCAAGGCCATATGGGCCGCGCTGCTCAAGCAGCCGCCCGAGGCCGCACATCTCATACGCGGCGCCGACGGCACAGCCCTCTCCGGCGGCTACCAACGCTGCATGATCCCGCCGCATACCGTCGGAACATGGACCACGAAGATCTCCCGCCTCCCTGCAAGCGGTGGATACCATGCAATGGTGTACACGAAGTGGGCGGAGTTCTCCCACGACTCCGACTCGTTCCTGCTGCTGGCCGGAGACGAGCGCGAGGCGCCCGCGCTGCACCACCGGTTCCTTGACCGGCGCAGCCCACTGCCCCTCCACCGCTCCTGGGCCAACTGGCTCTGGGACAGAGGCATCGCCACCGGCGAGATCGCACCGCTTCAGTCGGCGGGCATCGCGGCGTACCTGTGCCAACCGGACGGCGAGCGCCTCAGGAACGACCTGTCGGAGGCGGTCGCCTCGGGTACCCTCACGCTGGCCGAAGGAGACCAGCATGGATAGAACGCTGCGGAAATCCAGACGCGGCAACAGGCACCGGCAGGACCGAAACCTCACCGCGTGGCAGGGCTTCTCCCCCGACGGGACGACTTGTCGCTATTGCCCCCACGATCCATCGACCCATCTCTGCACATCGGGGCAGCCGATGTTTTACCGGCCCGCCACCGACGCAGAGCGCAACAGCCCCTCCATCAGGCTCTACCGGCACGAGACACCCGAGAACGGCCCGGTCCTGGTCAGGCGCATGGTCGTCGCAAGGGCAGCCGAGCTTATCACCGTCTTCTGTGTGGCCTGCGCCCTGGAGATGAACACACGCCAAGTGGCGTGCTACCAGCGAAACACCGCCGTCGGCGAGGTCGTCGGCATAAGTCCGAACGGGAAGGGGAAACCATGACCAGCGTAGAGGGAACCGCCGCGACCTGGCAGGATCCTAACAGCAGGCTCCGCAGGCACAAGCTCATGACGAAGGAGATCGGGGACACGATTCCCGGCCTCTACGCCAACGAGGACGTCAAAGACTACGACTCGGTCCTGGCGCACGCAAAGCTGTTCACTCCCTATGCAGGCTGGCGCTGGTACGTGACCGAGTGGGACCGGGAGACCGGACTCTGCTTCGGCCTCGTCGAGGGGTACGAAACGGAGCTGGGTTATTTCAGCCTCGACGAGCTGGCGGAGGCCACCGTGTTCGGCGGCGTCCCCGCCGTGGAGCGCGACCTTTACTGGAAGCCGAAGACCCTCGGGGCGATCAGGAGAGAGTCATCGAGGATGGCGGCCTAGCGACCGGAGCAGATTGGCGCGGTCGGAGATCAAGCAAGGAAAAGGAGATTACACATGAGACTGGCCGCCCAATATAAAGGGGGGTTTTACCCCACTCCAGAGAGGATCGTGGACCTTATCGCCGGACTGGTACACGTGCCATCCAGCCACTACGGCTGCCGCGAGACCATCCGCATTCTCGATCCGTGCTGCGGGGCCGGGGATGCGCTCGCACAGTTCGCCGAACGGCTCGGCGGACCCGGCGCAATGCCCGTCGAGACCTTCGGCGTCGAACTACACGCAGAGAGGGCCGAACAGGCACGGGAGCGGCTCAACCGCTCCCTCGCAGTCGACCTCTTTGGCACCTCCATCGCCAACGGCGCCTTCGGCGTGCTCCTCCTGAACCCGCCCTATGACGCGGACGCAGGGGACAAGAGGCGAGTCGAGCATCGGTTTCTCCTTCACACGACCCGGTACCTGGCAGAGGACGGCCTGCTCATCTTCATCGTGCCCCGAAGGCGCCTCGCCGTCTCGGCGCGGTACCTGGCATCCCACTACCGAAGGATCAGGTGCTGGACATTCCCCGAGCCCGAGCGCGAGGCCTTCGACCAGGTCGTGGTCATCGGATACCGAAAGGCCGAGCCGCACTCCGACCCGCATGCAGAGGAGCAGATCAGGGAGTGGGCCGACGGGGAGCCCGAGACGCTGCTGGCCCACCGTTACCCGGTCTATACCGCCGCGACCACACCCGCCGGCGATGTCCTGTTCGCAACCCGCACCGTCGATCCCGTCGCCGCCGCCGCAGAGGCACGGCGCTCGGGACTGTGGGCAAGCCCGGAGATCACGGACTCACTGTGGCCCACCAGTGACCTCCGCACCCGACCGCTGATGCCGCTTCGGCGCGGCCACATGGCCATGCTGGTCGCCGCCGGATTCCTCGACAACCTCTGCCTCGAGGCCGACGGCCAGAGGATCCTCGTAAAGGGCCGGACCTCAAAGGAGTTCGTGCTCGTCGAGGCCACCGAGGACAAGGAGACCTATCGGGAGAGACTCCGCACCACCGTCGTCTCCCTCAATCTTGAAGACGGGCAGATCACCGACATCGCCGCATAGACGGCTTTCACCGCAGCCGCACTCACGGGGCTCCTCCGATCGACCGGAGGAGCCCCGCTCTGTTTTTCGGCACGAAGCAAGGACATGCACACCCATATATAAGGAAGGAACACACCGATGAACCCCAGAACCTGCACGCTCTGCAACCTGCCCATAAGGCCCGGCCAGTCGGTCGCCCACACAACTCCCATCGACATCCGCGACGGCCGGGTCGTCACCCTGCCCGCCCGCTCCTACCACACCGGCGGAGCATGCCGGGATGCGTGGCGGGCCCACGGCTACCAGACCGTGACGGCCACCATCGTCGCCTAGCCGACTCGACGCCGAGACGCAACACGGGGCCCCGGTGACCAATCGGGCCCCGCGGACCAGCCAACCTCTACGAACTTACTCACACCAGTTGGGGACCTCCCAAGGGTCTGCGTCCCCATTACGGGGCGCAGTGTGTCCCGCCTCAACCCTCCCTGCCGGACGTAAGGTGGACTAGGGGAACGAGCGGTCCGACCCAGGAAAGTCTCCTACGACACCCAAAGGAGACCCGCATTGAACCTGGCGAACTTCATAGAAAGGTACCGAGACGCGATCGCCCGCCGGGTGGTCGAGTCCTACCCGCCCCTCTACAGGCCGTCCGAAAACGGACTCCGCCTGCCCGAGCTCCTGCGTACACCGCTCGGAGGACAGGCAGACGCCATCAGGGGTGCCGCCCTCTCGCTCAGGGCCAACCGCGGCACCACCGTCGTCGGCGAGATGGGGACAGGCAAGACCTTCATTGGCGCGGCGGCCGCGCACATGGCGGGCTTCAGGCGCGTGCTGGTGCTTGTTCCCCCGCACCTGGTGCGCAAGTGGAAGCGCGAGATCGAGGAGACAGTGCCAGGAGCGCACGCCGCCATCGTCACCTCCATCACGGACCTCGAGCGACTACGCATGATCGGCGGCGACGGACCGCTCTTCGCGGTGATGAGCCGGGAGCGCGCCAAGCTGTCGTTCCGGTGGCAGCCCGCCATTGTCGAGCGCTGGGCCGCCGCGCGCGGCAGGCTCTTCCTTGACGACGCGACCGGCGAGCCGTTCCTGGTCCCCTGCTGCCCGGACTGCTTCGCCATGGTCCTGGACACCGACGGCGTACCCCTCACCGACCGCGACCTGTCGCGCAGACGCCGCACGTGCACGGCCTGCGGCTCCGCCCTCTGGCAGGCCGACAACTCCGGGCCACGTCGCTATCCCCTCGCCGATTACGTCAAGCACAGGATGGCTGGCTTCTTCGACCTGCTGATCGCTGACGAATGTCACGAGTTCAAATCCCGAGGTTCGGCGCAGGGCATCGCCGCCGGCATCCTCGCCGACGTTTGCGGCAGGACACTCAGCCTGTCCGGCACCCTCATGGGAGGGTACGCAAGCACGCTCTTCCACCTGCTCTATCGTTTCAGCCCACGCATAAGGTCCGAGTTCGGGCGGTCCGATGAGCACCGCTGGGTCGAGCGCTACGGATTCGTCGAGCACACCATTGGCAAACCCAGCGACCGCCACGACGAGGACGGACGAGCCAGCCGAAGGAGGCGCTACCGAAAGGTCGTCCGCGAGAGGCCCGGCCTCGCCCCCTCAGCGCTGTTTCACCTGATAGGGCAGTCCATCTTCCTGCGGCTCTCGGATGTCGCATCAGGCCTTCCTCCGTACACAGAGGAGGTACTGGTATCGGGCATGGACGCAGAGCCCGACTCAGGCGGTCTGTCGCAGAAGTCGGCCTACGAAGCGCTGTTCGAGACCCTCAGGGCCGCACTTGCAGACGCCCTTGCAAGGGGCTCACGGCGCCTGCTCGCCGCCTACCTTCAGACCCTGCTCGCCTTCCCAGACGGGTGCACCAGGGGCGAGACCGTGTTCGACCCTGAGACCGGCGAGGTGCTCGCTCAGGTGCCGCCGCTGTCGGAGGAGAAGCTGTACCCAAAGGAGCGGGCCCTGATCGACCTCGTAGCCGCCGAAAGGCTCCAGGGCCGCAGGGTGCTCGTATACGTCACACACACAGGTACCCGTGACATAACCGGGCGGATGGACGACATCCTCACCCGGCACGGTTTCCGCGTCGCGGTCATGAAGGCCGACGCCGTGGCCCCGGACCGGAGGGAGGCATGGGTCGCCGACAGGGTGGAAGAGGGCATCGACGTGCTGATCTGCCACCCGCGGCTTGTGCAGACCGGACTGGACCTGATCGACTTTCCAACCCTGGTCTGGTTCGAAACGGACTACTCCGTCTACACCATGAGGCAGGCGTCCCGTCGATCGTGGCGCATCGGACAGACCCAACCCGTCAGGGTGGTCTTTATGAGCTATCGGAATACGCTGCAGGCCGACGCCCTGAAGCTGGTGGCCAGGAAGCTGCAGAGCTCCCTTGCCGTCGAGGGCGAGCTTCCCGAGGACGGGCTGGCAGCATTTGGGGACGACGGCGACGACCTGATGATGGCTCTGGCCCGCAGGATCGTCAGCGGCGATTTAAACGAGCCGGAGACGGTCGAGGAGGTATTCGCCCGGGCGCAGGATGCGGAGAGCGAGGCCGAGGAGCTGCTGGTGGACGAGCACTGGAGACCGGCCAAGATCGAGCCGGAGACTGTCGAGATCAATGGCAACGGTCACCACGACGAGGCCATGGAGCCGCAGCGGACGCTGCTGTCCTGGGCGGAGTTCATGGCCGCAGAGCCGGTCAAGCCCAAGAGGCGCAACGGAAAGCCCCAGCCCGCGTCAGTGTCGCTGTTCGAGTGGGCGCTGACCCTTGATCAGGAGCGCGAGATGGAGCCGGTCAGCGCGGGACGCTAGACCGCAGAGACAGGGGGAGGCACCGATTTTGGTGCCTCCCCTCGCGCGGCCATATATGCGGCCTTTTTCCCGTTTCGGGACTTTCGAAGAATGGAGGAGGCGAATGGAAGCCACCAAGTATAGGGACCTTCAGACGAGACTGGATACCGAAGGGAGCTGCGAATTGACCGAGATGCACCTGTTTGATGCCGATGCCAGGGAAGAGGAAGCCATCTGTGGAGCCGAGGTCTCAGTCCACGACCTGACCGGCGTGGACGACTACCTTGAGCGCAGGCGGCACGATCTGTCGCTTTCGACGGTGTGCAACCGCTGCAAGGTATCGGCGATCCCTTTTGCCAGGATGCGCGGCTCTGCGGTGGAGGCCGAAGGAACGACGGACGAGGCGGAGGCTTACCGCCAGCTCGCCGACACGCTTTCGAGAGAGACCGACCCGGGCCTGTCAGGCGACTGGACTGGATGACAGGCCCACTCATTCATATGTGGGCGTTTCTTTGCGTTTGCCTGCGCGGGTCCGTTGGCACCCGAACTCGCTGCGGGAGGCCGCAATAGTCACGGGGCTGCCTCTTCCAGCACGGCCATGTATGTCGCCCCTTCTGCGTTCAGAGGATGGCCTTCGCCGATCGGCGTGTATGTGGCCCCTATTGCGTTTCAGGCCCCACACCGCCTCAGTTGGAGAACAGGTGGGCCGGGCCACCGCAACGCACGAACGTCCATGTATGCGGCCTTCTTGCGTTTGGCGGATTCGAGCCGCGCGACCGGTCCCTGGCTCAGCTTTCCGACTCGTCGTGGTGCCAGCCGAAGCCGAACATCGACCCGTCGTGCTCGACCAGCCAGAAGAGCTTGTGCTACACGTCGCCCGCGGTGGGGTTCATCAATCCAGTCCTCTACGACCCGTCCATCACCACCGCCGCCGTACCTTCGCTGATCAACGACTCGTCGCCGCCATTGTCATCCGTGAAGGTAACCCGCACCTTGATGACCTTGCCGTCGTCGGATGCCCGAAGCGTGTAGGTGGAACTGGTCGCCCCGTTGATTTCCGTGTCGTCCGCCAGCCACTGGTATCTGTAGGCCACGTTGGTCAAACCATCGGCGTCGGATATTCCAGACGTGTCGGCTGTCAGGGTCTGGCCTACTTGCGCCGTTCCACTGATCGTCGGCGCACCTGATGGCGGAGAGCTTTGGGAGACAGTGAATCCGACCTTGATGTTGTCTCCGCAGGCGACGAACAGAATCGATGTGAGTAGGAACAGGACCACCATTGATCCAGAGATGAACAACCTGCCATTCATCAATCCAGCCCATGTCGTTCGGTACATTCGTTACAACCGTCCTGCACTAGCCGAGTTCATTGCTTCACGTCTCGCTATCCCTGTTCTCCTCGCCAAAGTTCATGGCCAAAGAGACGTACAGGCCTGAGCGTCGCAAGAGTAAGCCACAGCCCGCAACGGTGTCACTGCTCGAGTGGGCGCTGACGCTTGAGCAGGAGCGTCAAACGGAATTGGCCGGTGCGAGACGCTGGGGCGCAATACACGGGGGAAGGACACCGGGATTCGGTTCCTTCCCCTGTCCACCAATGTGTGCCGCCTCTTTTGCGTTTCAGCAAATCCAGCCCGGGTCGTGCACAGGGGACTGACGTGGTTGCGCCACGAGTATTCTGACGGCGACGTATCGCAGAGCCCGCCGGAGCCGATCAACCGAAATGGAACGTGACGTGGCCGTGCCCCTCGGCCTGACCACACTTCGGGGCGGGCCTGTCACCCCCTCCTTCACCCCCAAGATTGACCCCTTTTACCCGGCCTCCCGCGTTATCGTGACAGTGTAGTCTCGAGTTGTTCCGTCCTCGGCGGTCACCGTCACGATGATGGTGTTCTCCCCCACCTCCAGTGCCACCTCCACACCCTCAGTTCCCACATCGTCGGCCACACCCGGCGACACCGTCACCGTCGCGTAGTCGCTGGCGGCCTCCGCCGTCACCGTCTCCACCGACACATCGTTGGCCACCGTCGCCGCGTAGGCACCGGTGTCGGCATCAAACTCGGGACTCAGGATCCCCATGCCCAACACCAGGGACGCCAGTCCCGTGTCGCCGGAGGGGTTGGTCTTCTTAAGGCTCAGGGTCGCCTCCTGTCCCTCCGAAAGGGTGAAGTCGATACCACTGACGTAGTAGTACATGGTGTCGACGCTGCTCATCCCCGTGGTTCTCCAAGCCGCCAGACGGAGCCGGTGGCCGTTGACATCGAGCGCCAGCTGCGCGTCCTCGGGCAGATGCCGCTCCTCCAGACCCACCAGGAACGAGGAGGGCCCATTGTCAACTCCCTCCACGTAGACCGCTAACTCCACGGTGTACGTCTCCCCGCCATAGGTGAAGGTGGTTTCATCCAGGGTCCCATGGGGGCCTCCTGTGGGGGTGTCGCTCACCGTCACCCCCGTGGTGTAGCCGTAGGCGGTTGCGGACCCGATGGTGAAGGCCCCCGCCGTCATGGTCCCGCTCCAGAGCTCCAGGTCCTCCGGCACGTTGGACACGGTGACCGTCGCCGTGGCCGTATCCGTCACACCATTGCCATCATCCGCCTCCACCGTCAGCGCGTACGAGTCCGTGGTCTCGTGGTCCAACGCCGCCGCCACCGTGATCTCACCACTGCCGGAGTCGATGGCGAACCTGCCGTCCTCGTTCCCGGCTGTGATCGAGTACGTCACCGTGTCGCCCGCATCCGGGTCCGTCGCCCCCACCGTGCCCACAACGGTCCCGCCGGCAGCATCCTCGTCTATCGAGAACGAATAGGAAGGCACACCGAACTCCGGCGGCCGGTTGCACACATCCGTCGTCACGGACTCCGTGTCGGACTCCTCACCCCAATCGGCTATGTACGTCGTCCCGTCTCCGTATGCACGCACACGGAACTCGTATGTCGTCCCGCACGCCGGGCCATCGGCCGGACCGAATGTCGCGCTCGGCGCATCGACCGCAGCCAGCGCCGTCCACGAAGACTGCGCGTCCGAACGGTGCTGCACCTCGTACTCCGCCGCTCCGCTCACAACACTCCAGCTGATCGCGAACTCACCACCCGAAAGCGATACCTCGACGTCCCGCGGCGCGGGCGGAAGATCCTCCGGCACGTCTCCGATCCCTATCTCCACCGTCGCCGTCGACGTGCCGCCCCTGCCGTCCGTCGCCTCCACCGTCAGCGTGTGCCTCTCCGTGGTCTCGTGGTCAAGGCTCCCTGCCACCGTGATCTCGCCGGTGCTACTTCCGATCGCGAACCTGCCGTCCTCGTTCCCGGCTGTGATCGTGTACGTCACCGTGTCGCCCTGGTCGGGATCTGTCGCACTCACCGTCCCAACCGTCGTCGTTGCGGCAGCGTCCTCATCGACGTCGAACATGTACGTCGGTGACCCGAACTCCGGCGGCCGGTTGCACGCATCCGTCTCATGGGCAACCACCGAGGACTCCGCACCCCAATCTGCTGTGTACGTCGTCCCGTCTCCGTATGCACGCACCCGGAACTCGTACGTCGTCCCGCAAGCCGGGCCATCGGCCGGACTGTATGTCGCGCTCGTCGTGTCCACCGCAGCCAGCGCCGTCCACGAAGACTCCGCATCCGAACGGTGCTGCACCTCGTACTCCGCCGCTCCGCTCACAACACTCCAGCTGATCGCGAACTCACCACCCGACAGCGATACCTCGACGTCCTGCGGCGCGGGCGGAAGATCCTCCGGCACGTCTCCGATCCCTATCTCCACCGTCGCCGTCGACCTGCCTCCCCTGCCGTCCGTCGCCTCCACCGTCAGCGTGTGCCTCTCCGTGGTCTCGTGGTCCAGGCCTCCCGCCACCGTGATCTCGCCGGTGCTACTTCCGATCGCGAACCTGCCGTCCTCGTTCCCGGCTGTGATCGTGTACGTCACCGTGTCGCCCGCATCCGGGTCCGTCGCCGTCACCGTGCCTACAACGGTCCCGCCGGCAGCATCCTCGTCTATCGAGAACGAATAGGAAGGCACACCGAACTCAGGCGGCCGGTTGCACGCATCCGTCTCATGGGCAACCACCGAGGACTCCGCACCCCAATCTGCTGTGTACGTCGTCCCGTCTCCGTATGCACGCACCCGGAACTCGTACGTCGTCCCGCAAGCCGGGCCATCGGCCGGACCGTACGCCGCGCTCGTCGTGTCCACCGCAGCCAGCGCCGTCCACGAAGACTGCGCGTCCGAACGGTGCTGCACCTCGTATTCCGCCGCTCCGCTCACGGCAGTCCAGTTGATCGTGAACTCACCACCCGAAAGCGATACCTCGACGTCCCGCGGCGCGGGCGGAAGATCCTCCGGCACGTCTCCGATCCCTATCTCCACCGTCGACGTCGAGGTGCCTCCCCTGCCGTCCGTCGCCTCCACCGTCAGCGTGTGGCTCTCCGTGGTCTCGTGGTCCAGGCCCCCTGCCACCGTGATCTCGCCGGTGCTACTTCCGATCGCGAACCTGCCGTCCTCGTTCCCGGCTGTGATCGAGTACGTCACCGTGTCGCCCGCATCCGGGTCCGTCGCCTCCACCGTGCCCACAACGGTCCCGCCGCCGGCATCCTCGTCTACCGAGAACGAATAGGAAGGCACACCGAACTCCGGCGGCCGGTTGCACACATCCGTCGTCACGGACTCCGCATCGGACTCCTCACCCCAATCTGCTATGTACGTCGTCCCGTCTCCGTATGCACGCACCCGGAACTCGTACGTCGTCCCGCAATCGGGACCGCCAACGGGACTGTACGTTGCGCTCGTCGCATCCACCGCAGCCAGCGCCGTCCACGAAGACTGCGCGTCCGAACGGTGCTGCACCTCGTATTCCGCCGCTCCGCTCACTGCACTCCAGCCGATCGCGAACGTCCCCCCGGACAGCGTCACGCTCGGCCCGGAAGGCGCCGATATGCGCCCCGACTCCGTACAGAACGGCAGCCGGAGGCTGGCAAGGTCGCTGTCCTCGAATCTCCGCAGGACAGGAGGTATGCATCCCTCTAACCGGTTGCCGGCCAGCCTCAGCACCAACAGACTCGTCAAGTCGCCCAGCTCCGGAGGTATCGGTCCGCTCAGCCGGTTGTCCTGCATCTGCAGGACTATCAAGTCCGTCAGCGCGCCCAGCTCGCGCGGTATCGGTCCGCTCAACTGGTTATCGAGCAGCCACAGCTGCATCAACTCCGTCAGCCCGCCCAACTCGCGCGGTATCGGTCCGCTCAGCCGGTTGTCCGACAGGACCAGCCACGTCAGATCGGACAGCCCGCCCAGCTCCGGAGGGATCGCGCCCGTCAGTGCGTTTCTGTGCAGCCATAATATGTCCAGGGCCGACAGATCGCCCAGCCCACCCGGTATCGAGCCTGTCAGACCGCGGCCGTCCAGGTTCAACTCCGTCACCCGCCTCGGTGTCCCGCCGACGGTCACTCCCTCCCAGTCCGCAATGGCGGTGTTCCCGCTCCAGTCCAGCGTCCCCGTACCCGCCAGTTCGTCACGGGCCGCCAGCAGCACCTCGCAGTCGCCCACAAGGCCCCGGCTGTTACTTGGGCCGGACACCGCTATACCGTCCCCGCACATCGCGGTCAGACGGATCGTCACCGTAACGCTCGTCGTGCCGCTCACACCGTCACCGGCGCCCACCGTCAGGGTCTGGATGTCACCCAACCCCCTCAGAGAGGCGGTAACCGTGATCTCGCCCGTGACCGAGCCTATCGCGAACCTGCCGTCCCCGTTCCCAGCGGTGATCGAATACGTCACCGTGTCGCCGTTGAGGTCGACCGCCGATACGGTACCCACCGGGGCACCCACCTCCGCCAGGGCGGCGGTCTCGAACGAGTAGGAGGCCTCGGAGAACATCGGAGCCCGCGGTTCACACGACACCGTCGTCAACGTCACCGCATCCGACCACAGTCCCACCCTCGGGCTGTACGTTGCGCCGTCACCGTACGCACCGACCCTGAACTCGTGCGTTCTTCCGCACCTCAGATCCGACGCTGCGTAGCTTGCCCCCGTAGTCACGTCGGCCAGCGTCGCCCATTCCTCATCCCCGCCGGTCCGGTGCTGGACGTGGTAGCCCGATTTGTCGCTGACCTCGTCCCACGTCAGATCGGCACCATTCGTCCCCGATGCCGTCACGGACAGATCGGAAGGCGCGGGCGCGTACACATAGACAGGGGGTGGCTGCGACGGCGTGAACATCGCCGTGCTCCCGTCGTCAGGCGTGATGTCTCCGTATGCTCCTATATCCCGGTAGTACTGGTTCAGGCCGGACACGTTCGCTATCCGGTCGTCGGCAAAAGCGTCACTAGCGGCCGCCGTCGTCACGCGGCTCTTCAGATTCGCCAAAGTCTGCGTACGTTCAGGGTCGCCTTCCGGCGAGCCGTACCTCACAGCGTTCACCGTACCGTCGTCGGTCTGAAGGTCCCACTGCGCCACCGCCTGCCATGCCTCCACCGTTATCGTGTAGTGCGCACCCATGGGTGACATCATCACTACACTCTCTCGACCCTCCACCGCAGCGCCAATCTCCATCTCCGCATCCGCCAGCGTCGCAACCAGCGCCGCCGCGAACTCCGCCTGGCTCAGTCTGGGCGCGCCGCCATACTTTCCCGCTGCGTGCGACTGGCTATAGAGGTCGTAGGAACGTCCTCGCTCACCTCTCTCGTAGGCCACGGTAAGAGTCAGAGGACCCGCACCGAGAATATACTCGCTGACCTCGTAGTCGACGTAGCACTTCATCCGGGTGTTCTCGGCGGTATGCCCACCCCTGGCAAGGGCAGACGCCCATTCCCTCCAAATGGGCTGGTGGTCAGCCCTCATGCCGTTGACGTGTACCAGAAGCCGCCGCTCCACCTCCTCTGCGGTCGGCAGGGCGACGTCCTCCTCAATGCCCAGCCAGAAGCGTATCTCCTCCTCCCGATGGTCCAGCGTACGGGCAACGCCATTCCACTCGCACCGGGTCGACCCGACATCTGCCACACCTCGAAATGCTATGTGGACGGGTGACTGGCCCAACGAATTGAATCCCATCTCCAACGTCTCTTCCACGCTGGCCGCCTCCGGATCCGGACCGAATGCGGGCTCCGTGGAAGAGCCACCGTCTATCAAGTTGACTCCGCTCACGTCTCGTGGCTCACAGGATGTCTTCTCGCCGGTGCAGGGAGGTTCGCTCCCCCCGCAGGCTGCCACCGCAGACAGCAAGACGCAAACGGCCAGGGTGACCAGCCTCATCATCTGATTCATCGAGTCCCTCCGTGAGCTACCGAAAAGCGCATGTCCGGCGGCGACGACTGTCCCCGGGCGTCATTTCCCCAGCAGACCGCCGATCCGTCCGGCCGCAGCGCGCACGTGTGGTACCCTCCGCTGCTGACCGCGACGAACCGCTCGCCCTCGGGCGGCGAAGCCTGCCCTTCCTGGTTGAATCCCCAGCAGACGGGCGTTCCGTCCAGCCGCAGCGCGCATGTATGGCCGCTACCGCTGCTGATCGCCGCGAATCGCTCGTCCGCGAGAGTCTCGAACCCACGGCACACACCTGGATAGAGAGAGTCAAAATCCACCATAGGCAAACAGGTATGGGAATTGCCGCTGCTGACCACTCTGAAAATCTGATCTTCAAACGGCTCACCTGTCTCTATAAATCCCCAGCAGACGGGCGATCCGTCCAGCCGCAGCGCGCATGTATGGTGGCTACCGCTGCTGATCGCCGCGAGCCGCAAGTCTCTAGGCGGGATTCCCGCATAAAGTGATCCCACATAAACTCCTCTCCAGGATCGAACAATAGATTCCTTGATCGCCTCAATCGAATGATGCTCACATTGCTCGCCCTGTGGACGGTCAATCGGTGGACACTGAACTAGCTTCATCTCTTCTTCGGACCATGCCCAGTTCCGATCGCTCCAACACACGGGCGAACCATCGGGACGAAGTGCGCATGTGTGTTCCTCACCACTGCTGACAGCCGTAAACCGCTCGTCCTCAAACGGCGATGCCTGACCGGACTCATTCCATCCCCAGCATGCGGCTTCGCCACTCGGACGCAGAGCGCATACATGTTTCCGTCCGCTGCTTATTGCATCGAATGCTTCCCCGCGGGATGGCGGTTCCACCTCGTACGGTCTTGGGCTGCCAGCCCCAACGCGTTCTCGAAACGGCCCATAGTAGTTGCCCCAACAAAACCAGGAACGGTTCTGGAGGCCGCAGCTATGTTTCTCACCGCTGGTAATTGCCTTGAACCCGGGCGCAGCATTCAATCTGCTAGGAGCCTGGCCATGGTCGTTCGCTCCCCAGCACACGGCGGAACCGTCGATAAGAAGCGCGCAGGTGTGGAGTTCGCCCGAGCTGATGGTCACCGCAACGGGGTGTATCGAGTCGGGCGTGATGGTAACCTCGCCGCATGCAATCGCCACCACGCACACTCCCGCCACCAGCAAGACCTTCCGCAGCGTCAGGCGCACTTCTATCTGCCGACTCCCTGGTAGAGCGCATGGATGGCCAGGATGTCCAGCGGATGCGGCGAGCACTGATAGACGTCGGCATTTGGCTTCGCCGCTGCGTACGCCATCACTGTTACTTCCGGCTCTAGGCCGGGGTGGTGTCCTGCGTATCGGGGATTGCTACTGCCACTGATTCCATAAGTGTGGTCTTTGCCGCCGGCAAGCCCGAGAGCATGTCCGACCTCATGGACCATGAGGGCGTAGACTACGTACTCGCTGCTCCCACCCGCACATGAGTTGAACCGGACCGAACCAGGCACTTGCAACGTATAATCAGAGAGCATAAGCCCTCTGACTCTGTCGTCGACTTCACGGTTGATTATTACATCCACATCTCCATCTTCCAGTCTGGTCGAAGCTGACGGCACTTCAGTCCACCTCTCATCATCTAGTTCGCGTATGTTGCAGGCATCTGAACTGAGACAGCTTTCAAATTCCTCAGGTAGGTTGCGATACTTGGATAACCCTTCTATGAATTCCTTTCTGAACATGAAGATCTCGTTTACGTCGTTTCTGAGTGACTCCATTTGACTTATCGATGTGTTATCAACAACGCAATTCGCCATGCGCTGCGTTCGCACGAAATCTGTGGCCGAATCCCACTGGCCTACAGCGCTTTCTATCAGAGTTTGCCACTGCGCACTTCTGACTTGAGGGAAAGATTCATCGCAGATCGAATACGAGTATGTCCCATTAGGCCAGTGCCCGAAGAAAGGAAACGTTGCCACCCTGACGGGATAGTCCGGCTCACCCTCGGATTGTGCAGGTTCTCCCGGAAATCCCTTCGCCGGCCATACGTAGGCTTCCCGTGCCGAGAAGAACTCCGATGAACCCTTCGAGTAGTTGACGTGCACGGCGTATATCCCGTTCAACCTGAGATGCTCGATTGGATATTTGTAAAGACGAGAATTTTCCGGATCGGTCATGAGGTCAGCTGGGGTCCGTACTATTTCCTGCCACGGTGGACCGTCCTGCGGCCTGAACGGATAGGGCGAACTTGGACGCCAATTCAATTGCGAATGGTCGCCAGTCAGTAGCCGATAACGTATCGTGTATTCGGTCGCTCCCGACACTATTGGCCACCTCACAATGGCCTGACCCCTCTGGGCCGCAGGGCCGGTGGTGATGGACTTGCTGTTGCCATCGAGGCTGACGATCGGATTGTCTATCAGATTGACTATGGGACTTGGTTCGCTTTGCAAGTGTTGACGGGTCGTGTCAATCGCAGTCACGGTAAATGTCACGTCCCCTGGTTGGGACATCACGCCATTGAGATTGAATTCATGGAAGGTTGAGGTTTCGTGGACGGTGGAGGGAGTTGCCGACGATCTCACAATGAGATAGTTATTGGCGCCTGTGACGCTATCCCAGGCCAGTCTCGCCCTTCGAAGCGGTAGAGGGGAAATGCTTACGACTGGGGCCTCGAGCTTGCGAAGGGAACCGCTGCTCAACGTGAACGGTCCACAGACGGTTCTCGTGGTATCGACGCAAGCTCTGAGCGCCGTCTTGTACCACCCTGCCATCTTCAGCCCGCTGAACGCGTGGGTCGGCATGCTTGGAAAAACATATGCGGCGACTTCTGAAGGAGTGCCGCTAAAGGTGCCGTCCTCCGAGTAGAGTACCGCCAGTTCATAGGAGAAGTTGGCGTCTCCCGGCAAGAGGAAGGCGGTAACTACGTTCGTTTGGTCGCTTGCTCCAACGGAAATCGTCGGCGGTCGGACAATAGCTGGGAATGTCACGCCCACTATGGAGGTAGCGTCGCTCGTGGCGCTCTTGCCGGACCCGTGGGCGTCGCCGTAGCTGGCTGTGGCTCTCAGTCTTCTAGCGATGTCGTCGCTCACCGGTGTGTATTGGCTACCGGTCGCACCGGCGATGTCGCTCCAACTCGTGTCTCGAGAGGAACGCTGCCACTGCCAGGACAGGTTTCTGACGCCCCCGTCTTGATCGGCCAAAGTGGCAGTGATGCTGTCGCCCACCTTTGGTGGTGAATTCGTCGAAAGGTTGACCACACCGGAGTCGTCCTGGTTGGTGACGGTGATGGTAACCGGGAGTGTCGCAATTCTCTGTGGAGACCCGTCGTCTGCAACTCGGACCGTCACGCTGTAGACATTGTTGCTCCCGAAGTCTGCCGGGGCCTCGTAGTCCGGCGAGGATCGGAAGGTTAGCTCGCCAGCGGAGTTGATACTGAATCTGCCCGAGTCAGTGCCATCCAGAGACCACGAAACCGTGTCACCTGCATCAGGATCATCGGCAGTGTAGGTAGCCACGACTTCAGTTGCCGGGGAGTTCTCCGGGTAGGCTGGCGTCTCGGGGCCTTCAATCACAGGCGGTCTGTTCCCTGCCGTCACTCCAAAACTCTGGGACGCGCTGAGACCCCCTCTATCGCGTGCGGTGACCGTCACAGTGGCGGTGCCGGGCCCCACCCTAGTCACCATCAGGGTGCCTCCACTCTCGCTCACGCTTACGACATTGGCCGGATCAGCCTCGACCTGGTATCTCAATACGTCACCGATGTCCTCATCGCTGAACTTGTCCGACAGATCGATGGACTCAGAACTGCCGACCACGTTGTTCAGGGCCAGGCTGCCGATCCTGTTCGCCACCTGCGGCGGTTCGTTGACGTTGCCTACAGTGATGACGACATCGAGTTCCCTAGTCCTGACGGGAGACCCGTCGTCCGTGGCGACTACCGTTACTTGGTAGGCGTTGTCGCCATTGGAGTCGGTAGGCCTCTCGTGGTCAGGAGAGCTTCCGAAGGTCAGAGCACCCCCTTCCAGTCCGAATTCACCCGAGTCGGTGCCAGCCAGGCTCAGCGTCACGATGTCACCAACATCGGGATCGCTGGCCGTATACGTCGCCACCGTGCCTGTCCCATTCTCCAGGAAGGTCCTGGAGGAGGGGCCGCTAATGGTGGGAGGCTTGTTCCCCACCGCCACCTCGAAGCTCTGGGATGCGCTGAAGCCTGAACCATCGTATGCAGTCACTGTCACCGTGGCGATGCCGGATCCTGCCGGTGTGATCGTCAATGTGCGGTTGTCGTCACTCACACTTACATCCACCACATTAAAGTCCGAGGAGTAGGCGTCATATGTCAGGGTGTCGCCGTCATCGTCGCGGAATTTGCCCACCAGACTGATGGTCCTGAACGAGCCGCCCTGATCGAGCTCCTGATCGCCGATCTGCACGGCAACCTCAGGCGCCTCTCTCACATTGAGCACCGTTATGGTTACCGCAAGATCTGTCGTCCTCGTGGGGGAGCCGTCGTCCGTCGCCCTTATCGTTACGTTGTAGACGTTATTGCGTCCGGAGTCGTCAGGGCTCTCGAAGTTCGGCGGATTCCTGAAGGTCAGAACACCGTCGTCCAGACTGAAGTCGCCGGAGTCCGTGCCACGCAAACTCAGCGTTACGTTATCCCCATCGTCGTCGCTGGCCGTGTAGCTCGCTACGAAATACTCTTCGTTCTCCGGATAGTCGACATCAGTTACGCCGCCAATCACAGGATCGTGCAAATTGACCTTCTGCACCGTCACCGAAAACGTCTGGTCCGCGGCGAGACCTGCACGATCGTAGGCGGTCACCGTCACCGTCGCGGAGCCAGGCTCAAACGGCGTTATCGTCAACGTGCGGTTATCGTCACTCACGGTGGCGTCCACCACATTCGTACTCGGATACCGCGGGGTCACTCGCCGGGTCCAGGCCGCCCGGGCCAAGGCGTTCAGGCCGGGCTGTTGCAACAGCAGCCGCTACTTTTCGTGTATGAGGGGTGACTGAGAGCCATACGAACACAGGCCGGACAACGGCTGCGGTAAACTATCCTAGATCTTGCAGCCTGCATATGGCAGATATATGGCATTTCGCAAGATACCCGTGACGTTGACATATAATCTAGCCTTCAAACCCGACCGAACGCGTCTCAAGCCGTCCTGCGCACATCGGGGCAAGCGGAGATAAGAGATGAGAACCGCCGATGAACTGGAACGAGAGGTAGAGGCGCTGAGAGAACGTATGTCCAGGCTCTCGGAGGCCAGCCTGCGCATCAACGAGAGTCTGGACCTGAACGCTGTGCTCCAGGGCGTCCTGGACAGCGCCTGCTCCCTGACCGGGGCGCGATACGGCGTGATCACTTCGCTACACGAGTCGGGACAGCTCCGGGACGTGGTCACCTCCGGCCTGACCCCGGAGGAACACCGGCGGTTCATGGAAATGCCCGATGGAATGCGGTTCTTCGAATATCTGAACGCAATCTCGGAGCCGCTGCGTCTGCGGGACTTCCACAGCCACACCCGAGCCCTGGGCCTTCCCGAGTTCCGTCCACCCATGGCCGTGGGCGCACGCACGCCCTTCCTGGCAGTGCCCATCATCCACTGCGGGGAGCGGGTCGGGAGCATCTACGTGGGGGAGACCGCGGGCGGCCGGGAGCTCACCGCGCTGGCGGAGGAAACCCTGGTGATGTTCGCCTCCCAGGCGGCGCTGGTCATCGCCAACGCCAGAAGGCACCGGGACGAGCAGCGGGCCAGGAACGACCTGGAAACCCTGGTCAACACCACCCCCGTGGGCGTCCTCGTCTTCGACGCCAGGACGGGCAACCCGGTGTCGCTCAACCGGGAGGCGACACGGATCGTCAACGCGCTGTGCACGCCCGGCGAGTCTGCTGAGCACCTGCTCGAGGTACTGACCTTCCGGCGGGCCGACGGGCGGGAAATCTCCCTGGCGAAGTTACCCCTGTCCCGGGCGCTGAGCACTGGCGAGACGGTGCGCGCCGAGGAGATCGTCCTGCAGGCCCCCGACGGGCGCAGCGTCACCACCCTGGTCAACTCCACGCCCATCCGCTCGGAGGAGGGTGAGATCGAGTCGGTGGTCGTCACGCTGCAGGACATGACGCCGCTGGAGGAGCTTGAGCGCACGCGGGCCGAGTTCCTCGCCATGGTCAGCCACGAGCTGCAGGCGCCGCTGGCCTCCATACGGGGCTCGGCGACCACCCTGCTCAACGACGAACCCGACCTCGACCCGGCCGAGATTCGACAGTTCCACCGGATCATCGAGCAGGAGGCCAGCCGGATGCGCGGCCTCATCAGCGACCTGCTGGACGTCGCGCGCATCGAAACGGGCACCCTGCCCGTCGCTCCCGCTCCCGTGGAGCCGGCCGTCCTGGTGGACGAGGCCAGGAGCGCGTTCCTGAGCGCAGGCGGCAGGAACCCGCTGCACATCGACCTGTCGCCGGACCTGCCCTGGGTCGCGGCGGACAGGCGCCGCATCGTACAGGTGCTGAGCAATCTCATGTCCAACGCCGCCCTGCACTCGCCCGGCTCGTCCGCCATAAGGGTTGCGGCGGTTCCCGAGGCCGTCCACGTGGCGTTCTCCGTCGCCGACGACGGCGTTGGCATACCCGCCGAGAAACTCCCGCACCTGTTCCGGAAATTCTCGCGCCTCGACGGCGACGACCGGGAGCGCGGCCCCGGAGGCTCCGGCCTGGGACTTGCCATCTGCAGGGGCATCGTCGAAGCCCACGGGGGGCGCATCCGGGCCGAGAGCGATGGACCTGACCTGGGAAGCCGGTTCACCTTCACCATCCCGGTGGCGCAGGAGGCGGCCGGCAGGGCGCCCGCACCCGCCCGGTCCCGCACCGCCTCACGCCGTTCGGAGAAAGGGGGGCCGCGCATCCTTGCGGTGGACGACGATCCACAGACGCTGCGCTACGTCCGGGACGCCCTGTCCAAGGCGGGCTACGTGCCGGTCGTGGCCGGCGACCCGGAGGAGGCCCTCGGCCTGATGGAGGAGGAGAGGCCCAGCCTGGTCATACTCGACCTGATGCTGCCCGGGACCAACGGGATCGACCTGATGCAGAGCATCCTGCGGAAGGCCGACGTGCCCATCATCTTCCTGTCCGTCTACGGCCAGGACGACATCATCGCCAGGGCCTTCGACATGGGGGCCGACGACTACGTCGTCAAGCCCTTCGCACCGACCGAGCTCGCGGCGAGAATCAGGGCGGCGCTGCGCAGGCGCGAGGCGAGGGATCGAATCGAGCCGTCCGGACCCTACGTGCTGGGCGACCTGATCATCGACTACCCCGAACGCGGGGTGACCCTGGCCGGCCGCCCGGTCGACCTGACCGCCACCGAATACGACGTGCTGTTCGAGCTCTCGGTCAACTCCGGCCGGGTCCTGAACCACGTCCATCTGCTGCTGCAGGTATGGGGGCCGGAGAACTCCGGCGACTCGGGACTGGTGCGTACCATCGTAAGGAGGCTCAGGCGCAAGCTCGGCGACGACGCCGACAAACCCGCCTACATCTTCACCGTGCCTCGCGTCGGCTACAGGATGCCGAAGGGGGAGGCGAGCAAAGGGGGACACCATGACCCCGCACGAGGGCACACCTAACGTTGACGGCGCTAACGACTTATCTTGACTTGAATGGAGTACAGAATGGCCAGGCAATTCACATCAGCCGACTGGAAACTGATCAGGGCCAAACTGGATGAAGACCCACGGCGGTACGGCCTTCCGCAGAGGGAGTACGGCTCGGTGCTCCTGGGATCCTTCAACATACGCAAGCTGGGGTCCTCCCGGAGCCGCAACTCCGACACCTGGGAGTTCCTGGCCGATGTCTGCCGCAGCTTCGACCTGCTGGCCGTACAGGAGATCATGGACGACCTCGGCGGTCTTCGGCGGTTGATGTCCCTGCTTGGGCCGGAGTTCAGCATGGTCGTCTCGGACCGGACCGGCGTGTTCCCCGGTGAGCCGGGACTGGGTGAGCGGCTTGGATTCATCTACCGCTGGAATACGGTGGAACGGATGGAGGTCGCAAGCGACGTCACCTACGACCGGACCAAGATCGTCGACTCCATCGCCGGCAACTACGAGGCGTTTGTCGGCGACCTTGGGCCTTATGCAAAGAGGCTGGCGGACTACCGGTCGGGTAGGCGCAGAACCAGGCCCAGGCTCAAGCTGAGCGTCTTCCTGTCATTCATCCGCCAGCCCTTCTGTGTGGCGTTCCGCATACCCGGGCATCCCGGCACCCGGCCGTATGAGTTCATGGCCGTCAACGCCCACCTCTACTTCGGGAACTACATCGACGACCGGCGCCAGGAGTTCAATGCCCTGGTCGACTGGATCATGAGCCGGTTCAGGACCCAGAGCCATGCCTACTACCCCAACTTCATGCTGCTGGGCGATCTCAACCTGGACTTAGACAATCCCGCCAGGGACCGGGCGCGGATAGAGGAGCGCATCAAGTCGCAGAACGGGGAGTTGGACGGGGCCAATGTGAATTTCCCGTTCCTCGATGTCCACCCAGGTCGGCAGGAGGTCTTCCGCACCAACGCCCGGATGTCGGAGACCTTCGACCAGATCGGCCTGTTCAACCGGGATTCGCGTCTGCCGACGTACATGGACAACGCGACGATGGGTGCCGAAATTCAAGGACCGGACTACGGCGTGTTCGAATTCGCCAACCTCTTCAGCGAGGCGATACTGGGTCGGCCCTACCGGGAGCTGTCGACCGCTGAGAGATCGAGCTTCACGGCCAGGTTCGAGCATAAGGTGAGCGACCACTTGCCTCTGTGGGTCCGGCTGCCGCTCCCGGTGGACTGAAGTCCCTCTATCGTGACGACAGGTAAGCAATCGCGTAGAAAAACTGCGTTACTCTTGGCTCGTGGGCCTCAATGGCTAAGCGTAAGCGGCAAGCGTATGCAACGGCCACATCAGTTAGCGGCGGCTAACAGCGCCCACCCGTCATTTCTTCGGCCAGCAGTTTGCCCAACAGGCAACGCGCGGCGGGCCGTCTTGGGAACATACCGACTACATCGATGTGAGAGGACCTAAATGTCAACGTTCAAGGCTAACGCCTTTCTTCTGAAAAATCTCTTGGACGATATTGAGCAAGGCGATATACAGCTTCCCGACTTTCAACGCGGGTGGGTATGGGATGACACTCGGATCAAAGACTTGCTGGTCAGCATCTCTCGGGGCTTTCCTATAGGCGCCGTTATGACTCTTGATGCGAGCGGAGACGTTCAATTCGTAAGCAAACTCATTGAGGGTGTGGATGAAGGCGACAAGGGCGAACCTGCGCAGTACCTTCTGGACGGGCAGCAACGCCTAACCACTCTTTATCAGGCGTTGCGGCATAGGGACGCCGTGAAGACGCGGGATCGTCCAGGCGGCCGAAGAACCATTGAGCGATGGTATTACATTGACATCCAGAAATCGCTCGGCCTTTTGGCCGATCGCGATGACACGATCTTCAGTGTTCCAGCAGACAAGGTGGTGAGGTCCAATTTCGGGCGGGACGTGATCTTGGACCTGTCTGCGCCGGAGTTCGAGTTCGAGCATCACATGATCCCGACCGAATTTGTAATGGACGGTATAGCGTGGGGCTTCAGGTATGCTCAACACTGGCAAGGGCGTGGTGACCATCCTAACGGCAATGCGTTCGAATTCTTCAACGCGTTCAAGAATGCCGTGCTGGACAACTTCAGTGAGTACCAGATGCCGGTGATCAATCTGGGAAGGGGTACTCGCAAGGAAGCCGTCTGCACGGTATTCGAGAAAGTAAACACGGGTGGTGTATCGCTCAGTGTGTTTGAGCTGGTGACGGCATCGTTCGCGGCCGGCGACTTCCGGCTGCGCGACGACTGGTCAAAGCGAAGTTCTCGAATGCATTCCGCTTTTGGAGTCCTTCAAGGTATCACCGGAGATCAGTTCCTTCAGGCGATTACGCTACTGGCGACACAAGCACGGCGTAGGAAGGCCGAATCAGACGGTACGCCGTCGAATTCACTGCCTGGCATTGACTGCAGGAGGACCAGCATCCTTGACCTGAGACTCGGTGAGTACAAGGAATGGGCGCAGATCGTGGAGGATGGATTCATGGAGGCGGCGAAGTTCTTGAACCGCCAGTTCATCTTCACCAGCGGTAATGTCCCTTACAAGACTCAGCTGGTGCCATTGGCGGCCTTATACGCGGAATTGAGAAGGGAATTGGAGCCCGCCAATGCTCAAGAAAGACTAGGTAGTGTTGACATTTCATCTCATCCAGATGAGAGCACCGACGAGATGGAGGAATCCGAGGTACCTGTTGGCCAGCTTGTCGAACCGGGAGAAGAGGCGACGGAAATGCTTGATCTTGCCGATGAAGCATTCAACGAGGTGGCGTTCCCGGTACAGATGTGAGTCGTATGAGCGGGGCTCGATGCGGTTGGATCGAGGAGGTATGACCGGAACCGCACCCTTGGCGGTGATTGAGGCGAGGAATCGGTCAGAATCGTATGCTCGGTCCGCAATCACATGACCGCTGTCGAGTCCGGCGATGAGTTCCTCGGCCCGGGTAACATCGTGCTCATGCCCTGCGGTCAGTTTGAATCTGAGCGGGTTGCCGAGCCCGTCGACGCCTACATGGATCTTCGTGCTGAACCCACCCCGGCTGCGACCAAGGGCCTGCGTCCTTTGACCTCCGGTTTTTTTGACGCTCCCGCAGCGCAGGGATGGGCCCTGACGATAGTGCTGTCGATGATGAGGTGCTCCATGTCGGGGTCATCGACCAGGTGCTGATGCATTCGCTCCCAGACTCCGCGCTCGCACCATCGGGCGAACCGCTTGTAGACGCTGTTCCATCGTCCGTATTCGGCCGGGAGCATCCTCCACTGCGCACCGGTACGGGTAATCCACAACACGGAATCGATAAACCGTCTACACTCAGCTTCCTTGCCTATGTACAGGTCTGTCTGGTCCCGGAGGAACTCGCGAATCTTCAACCATTGCTCGGAAGATAATCTGGTTGCTGACATAGATAAAGTCTAATATAAATGTCAACACTGCCTAGAACGCTGGTTCTGGTGTGGCATATTGGGGGAAACGTACGGCAGCGCCGTTGAAACCCAATTCGCCAACGATTTAGTGCAAGTAGCCCGAAACATTCGAGGTGGAGCCGAGCCAGAGTTGCTGACGCAGGCAAACTTTGGTCCGGAAAGGTTGCTCTATTTGCAGACTCGGCGCAGCGCGGCCTACAAGGGGTTGTATGCGCTACAGATGAAGAACGGATCTGCCGACTGGCGCAGTGGCGAACCCTTGATTTTCGCTGATATCCATACCAAGAGCGTCGATATACATCACATCTTCCCCAAGCGCTGGTGCCAGAAGGAGTCTCAACCGGCCATACCGTATGACCTGGTCGAATCGATTATCAACAAGACGCCGATTGATAGTTTCACAAACCAGTTGTTGGGCGGTCACGCTCCATCCAAGTACTTGCTCATCCTTCGTGAGTACATCGAAAAAGAGAAGTTGCAGCGCGTTCTCAGAGCGCATTGGATCGACCCGGATGGACTAGAGAATGACGCTTTCGGGCATTGCTTTGTGGAACGGGGTCAGGAGATGCTTGATCTGATTACTAGCACGATGGGAAAGCCACAATTCGATGGCCGTCATGTGTTTCGTGAGGCACTGAAGTCCGCCAGCTTGAGTCACGACCAATTTGATGTCGACGAGGTTGACCACGATCCAATCGGCGAAAGTACCTACTCGGCCACAGTTCAGATAGATGGGACGGCAATCTGAAGCCGTATTGCTGTGCAGCGACATGTACGGGGTGACGGTTCAGGTTTCCTTTGCTTAGCACGCGGTCCCTTGACGCTGCATCCCCTGACACACAAGATGGATAGGTCTACTCATTTTGCTATGGAGGGTATTCATGTTGAACGCGGTAGTGGGAGTGGGCATATTGATCTCCATCGTACTGGCCGGGGGCAGCTTGGCCCTCTATTTGCACCATGGGATCGGGTGGATGGAGGACGTCTTCGCATACGCCTCTGTAGCTACGATGGCACTGATGATGTTGGGTGCTGGGACATGGAATGAGAGGAATGGTTCTCAGGGTTGGTGACGCGTGATCCTTTAATCGGTGCCTACAATTTTGGCCGGCCGTTGTGCCTCATCGCAAAGTGTCACCGAAATGTGAGCCAGCGGAGCAAACTCCAGCGGGGGTGCAGAGAGGACTCCGTGAGAATGAATATAATCCCCCCTAGAAGCGGAAGGCCCTTGGGAACTGTGTCCTACCAAGGCTCAAGAGATTAGACGCATACATCCACTGGAGGGGCATCGGCCATTAGATTCGGTTCAGTAGTCCTGCCGCGCTGATGAAGGAAGACGATCCTGAAATGTACTGTTTGCATACGCGGCTCTCTGGTCTGCAGCGAGGTCCGCCGTGATTTATTCCCTCTGCCTCGTAACTGTGCCGGAGATAGCACATCTGGCAGAGTGCATGGATGCTGCATCTGACTATATGGGAGCCTCCTGCAGCGAAGAAGCTGTGGGCCTAACCAGCATCAAGCCGGTGGCAAGCCCGGCCAGGAATGAGCAGAGAAGTCTTGAAGCCACGGAGATACCGATCAAGGTCGTGTTCATATCCTAGCGGAACGCGCTAGGATCGACGCCCTCGAGCTGGTGGCGAAGAAGCTGCAAAGCTCCCTAGCCGTCGACATAAGGCGCCACTCCACTGCACTTGCGAGGGCGCTTGGAAGCCCTCTAACCATCCAAGCAGTATCGGCTCCTCACATAGTCAAGCCAATCGTTCCATCGGCCTGACATGTCGCGCTCTTTCACCCACCCAATCCACTGCTGATGCGTGAAGACGGCGAAGCGCGCCCTACCGGCAAAGAGGCTCCCCCATTTCCTGACACCCGCAATACTGCTTCTCTCAAGCGCTGCATCCAGAGCATCGTTCCGCTCGTCAATCGCAACCGCAGATACGACCAGTTCGTACTTTCCAGATTGAGCGATACCCTCGGCAAGGGCCTGCTGACGGAACAACTGGTAGCCGTGCCGGGCCGCCGGGCAGTGAGGCAAAGTAGCCAACGCCTCTTCGTCAACAATTGGTGCTAGGTGCTCCCAGTATCTTCTGCCCCAACGCGACTGATGACACTGCTTGGTGAAATCTCTTGCAACCTCGAGAGGACGGTTGCAGCGGTCCGGATCCGGGTTGCCGAGTCGCCTGGAGCTACCCTTGTGCCTCCAAGCTGAGCACTCGTAATAACTATGCTCGGTGAACTTGTTCTCTACGAGAACCAGTCCTTGGCCGCCGTTTACCAGCAGCCCCAAATCGGGTGATGTCTGGTTGGCACCCCGATTGCCTCCCTCTTCGCCGAGCAGGTGTGAAGGGTGCAGTTCGCTACCCTCTGGCTCCGCAAATTCCAACTCGATGGCTTCAAGTGTGTCGATCTTGCTGTCGACGTGACGTTTGAGGAACGATGCGAATAGGGCTCGACCCTCGGCAGAAGACCGGAAGGGGAAATACAGGTTGGCGCACAGGATCCACGAACTCTTGAGATTGTGGACGCCTCCGTGCTTCTGCACGTTCATTTCCTTGAGATAGGCCGGCAGTGAATTGTCAGACCCGGTTCGTATGCCGGGCCAAAGACCCTGCTCCCAAAGGTCATGGGGGAGTATCCAAGAACGCCGGCGACCTAGCTGCTCGCCCCATTCTTTACAATCCACATTTGTCCTGCGCCATTCAGTCTGGCAATCGTTCATACGCTGGTCGAAAGATTCCAAGTTCTCCTCAGTTTCCCAGTCGGCCTCAGGCCAGCGAATCCGAAGGCTGCGCAGCTTATCCTATCTATGCCTCTCGACGCTGCTCGAACTTCGGGCAAAGGTGGCAACTGGTTCAGCCGGCGTGAGATCGGGCATGCTAGACCCGGCCCGTCAGGGTCGTGTTCATGTCCTACCGCGGCACGCGGTAGGCCGACTCCCTGAAGCTGGTGACCGGGAATCTGCAAAGCTCGCTTGCGGTCGAGGGCGAGCTTCCGGAGGACGGCCTCGCGGCCTACAGCGACGACGGGGACGACCTGATGATGGCGCTGGCCCGCAAAATCATCAGCGGCGAGGAGGAGGCCGAGTCGGTGGAGGAGGCATTCGCCCAGGCGCTAGACGCCGAGAGTGAGGCCGAGGAATTACTGGTGGACTTGGACTGGCGACCCGTGGAGATTGAGCCAAAGCCTGTCGCGGTCAACGGGAACGGGCACCGCGATGTGCTGATGCCGACCGTCGAGCTTGTACCGGTCATCGGTCACAACGTCAACGGGGCCAACGGGAACAGCCAAGCTCCTGTCCAGGTCCCCCGCAACGGTTACCAGGAGGAGGCCGACGAGCCGCAGCGGTCGCTGTTCTCATGGGCCGAATTCATGGCTGCAGAGCCGGTTAAGCCCAGGCGCCGCAGCCGCAAGCCGCAGGCAGCAACGGCGTCCCTGTTCGAGTGGGCGCTTACCCTTGAGCAGGAGAGGGGGAAAGAGTTGGTCGGCGCGGGACGCTAGACCGCAGAGATACGGGGGAGGTCGTCACCCATAGGGCGATGGCCTCCCCGGCCACCAATGTATGCGGTTTTTCTGCGTGTCAGGCCTCCCCTTGCCCATATGCAAGGGCCTTTCGGTGCCGTGGAAGACGAGCGGGGACCTGTCGACGACCCTTCACGCTCAGATCCGAGCAGCACTCTCCGCCATGGGCAACCGCAGTTTGCTAATCACCTGCTCAGGTCTAAGTTTGCGTCCAGCCACTCATCCCCCTCGCTGCTCCTCCAACGCTAACCCTTCAGCTTGGCCTGAACACGGGCTGCAGATCAGTCGCTGCCTCTCCTTGTCGGACTACCGCAGCCGATGATACATAGAAGGTCAGGGACAGGTCTAAAGGGGCTCTCTCCGGTAAAGGTGTTGACAGTGAACGACCCTCACGTTCAAGTCCTGTACTACAACATTTTGCACGAAGAGTCGGGGGCCCACAGTAGGACATTTTGGCAACAGGCTGCGAGCCACCGGTTCGGATACTAGCAATGTCGTGCATCGCTAGTCGGAGCCGTCCAAGGGGCTGTAGGCTGCCTTCGAGAATATCTTCAACATCACAAAGAATACTCCTCACAGCGTACTCTCTTCCTAGTTCGTTCACGTTCCGTTGCATGTACCCAACCACTAAAATGCTTCGCATCCCTCTGTTCGCGACCCTCATGTACGAGCCCCAAGTCTTGAAGCATAGAGCTGCATTGAAGTCGCGTATTTCCCTGAACTGCCTCAGCACTAGCCGGAGGGTTCCATCAACCCAAGTGGATGCCTGATTACGACGTAACAACGCGTGCTCATAGCGGAGTGCGCAAAAATCACATGCTCTCTCTAGGCGACCCAGGTTCTCGAAGTAACCAGACAATTCAGCCACTGCTTACTCTTGCGTCGCGCAGAGTGCCTAAGAGTCAATCGGCACTCCTGTTCGTAGTTGTTTCCGAAGTGTCAAGAAGGCACTTGTCTTGTCTACGAACTCACACACGACCATTCCTATACTACCCTCGTCGTATGTGATGCCTTTCCACATGAAAGCTTACCCAGCATAGAGTATGTGGGACATAGGCCGTAGTCGTATACAACCTAGAGGAGCCGGCGTCAGATCCTTATGAAAGTAGGGGCATCATACGCATGCGCCTGGCACTGACGTAACAGTCATTCACGGGCGTTAGCCCGACTTACACCTACCCACCAGGGTGACACTGCCAGCTTGCCGGATACATAAGAACCCGAGACTAGCTTCGATCAGTGGAAACGAGTTACCGGGACATTTCAAACCTCGAGGCTACGGGACCTTTCAACTCATTGGTCGCAGGTCGCAGTTCAAAACACCAGCCCTTAGCGTGTTCCCAATTTGCTTGTGGTGGTATCCTTACTCACGGAACAGCGGCTGCCGTAGGTGGATCATTGCCAGAGGCTGCCTCCGCATAGATCTTCCGCATGGACTTAGAAGAGGCGGAATGTATCAGTTCCATGACATCGGGATTGACGGATACCCGAGCGCATGTGTGGCGTTCAGGGGGGCCGATCGACGTGTTGAGATCACAGTCTCTCAGTCTGTGTTCGCTGACGGACATACATGCGCCGTAGGCAATCTTGATCACCCTAGTGGCTTACCAACTTGGTTTCGCAAGGATGTCGACGCGAGCCTAGTCAGAGCAATCGTTGGCAAGATTCTATCGTCAGACTATGTGGCGGCGTCTAGATTTCGATTCGGCAAAACAGCAAAGCTCAATGTCCCTGTCCTAGACCCGAGGTCGACCGAGGGTTCTCCTAGTACCTTTGAGGACATTCGTCGGCGAGCCCAACCACTGGGCGCAATTGTACGGCCTTGCCTAGTAGATTCAGCGGCCGACCTTGATCAACTACATGACTATCAACAGCTGGGCGTCAACTGGCTAGTTGCGAGAACGTCAGCGGTATTGGCGGATGACATGGGGCTAGGCAAAACGGCCCAAGCAATTTCTGCCCTGAGGCGGGAATTCAAGACAGGTCCCCTCAATTCAGCCTTGGTCATATGCCCCAAGCAGCTCATGGCGAATTGGGAGATCGAGACCGCAAGATGGGCGCCAGAACTCTCGTGGTCCAGGCTTACTCCCCCTGTGCGCTGGCGCACGCAGGCCTGGAAGAGGCTCTTCAATCGTGTACACGTACTCATCACAAACTATGAACAGGTTGGTTTCATCTCTCAGCTAGGTCCAGGGGCCCGGTTTAGCTCGTTAGTTATTGACGAGGCGCATAGAGTTCGCAATGCTAGTGCCCAAGTCACCTCTAACCTGCGGAATATAGAACGGGATCGGACGTGGGCACTTACAGGGACTCCTCTTGAGCGCGCACCCTCAGATGTCTGGACGATTCTCTCCGTTGTCGAACCAAGGCGGTTCAACCTAACTCACATGCCTCAAAGCGAGGACTCGCTTAAGGCTAGAGCGCGTCCATACATCCTTAGAAGGATGAAGCAGGATCTGCTAGCTCTACCTCCCGAGGTCCACGAGCATGAGGTGGTCGAACTCTTGCCGCAACAGAGAGCCGCTTACGACCGTGTTCTCGATGAGTTCAGGTCGGCATCAGACGACGGGCTACTCGCCAGACTGACGGAACTCCGCTCTTTGTGTGACCTTGATCCACAGTCCGGTCAAAGTGCGAAACTGGAGCGCATAGTGGAGGTGTTACACGCTGTGGCTGCAAATGGGGAGAAGGGTGTTGTGTTCTCTCATCAGCTAAAGCCTCTTGACGTCTTGGGCCAGATGCTTGACAGAACCAAAGTCCCCTATGTCCAACTTCGAGGGACGCAATCTCTCCAAGAACGGGAAGCGGTGCTCGCCGAATTCAAGCGAGACACTAGCATTCCGTTCTTGCTAGCTTCTACAAGGGTAGCTGGCGAAGGCCTGAATATCGTCGAAGCCAATCATGTAGTGTTCGTCAATCGTTGGTGGAATCCATCCTCCAATAAGCAAGCAAAGGATCGCGTCTCTCGGATCGGCCAAAAGCGCACGGTTGTCGTTCATAGCTACACTTGTCGCAACACGATTGAAGAAGCTCTTGACAGCATCCTAGAAGAGAAGGATCGTCTAGCCGCAACTCTCATCGAATCCCTTGCCAACCCATTGGGCGACTCTACGATTCTACAAGAGCTGCTCCGAAGGTTCTGAGAAGGCAACCCACCATCGGCTTAGTGGGCTGAGGTAGCCTGCTCCAAGACTTCCTGCCACATCTCTTCTGCATCCTCATCAATTCGCTGTGGTAGGAGGCGGTTAGTCCACCGCCGACGCAAGGCCTTTTGGCCTTCCTCATCCAGCGGGTTCAAGCCGACAATGAACTCCAACACTTCTCGAGCCACTCTCACAGCCGCTGCGCGTTCCTCGTTACGCATAGTCCACGACGGCACACCAGCCTTATCGCGGACCTGAACTAGCAACAGATCTCTCCAAGGTGCCCGATGAAGAGACCACTCCACATATTTCAATGGGATCAATGCCTCAACTACTTCTGATCGATGGAGTACATCCTTGCTAATCCGTGTGCTGTAGTCGTCCAAGAGTTGCCTGACGATTTTTGCAAACACGTATTGCCCAATCGGCCAGAAGAGAGCGTGATCCCGTACATCTGCCCCTGCATCACCATCAGCGGGATTGTGAACCCTCATTTCAGTCGCAGGACGGCGAAGCTCCGGCAGAGTCTCAAACACACCCTCCCATATGGCCGCCAGCTCTACGTAATAGTCGTCAAGCAATTCTTCATCGGGCCGCCGCCTCGCCCATATCTTTTTGAAGTCCCTGTGCGGGATGGTTTCCCTTCCGTTCAATCTCCACCCGGTCGCACTCCTACTAGATGAAGTCAGGAATTCCAAATTAAGGTCATATAACACCTCAATCTGGGTAAAGTAAGGATCAGTCGCTTTCAGATTCTTCCCCTTGCTTGTCTTGACGATGGAATACTCCGAAGGCTTGTCCACTGTCCATTTAAAAAACTCATGCTGCGCGATCAATCTTCTCGTCAAAATGGCAATGCCATCATCCTCATCCATGATGTAGTTGGTGTTGTTATCGGTAGGTCTTGCGTATCGATTTAGGCTGGAAAACAGACGCCTGTAGTCCTTAAGTATTTCGTCCCTAACGGGTTCGTTATCTCCGGGATCCTGTACAACCATGATGACTGAAATCTCTTCATCGCGAAATCGCCGCCTGAACCCCTCCGAGACGTAATCTCTAGCGAAACGGTCGTCCTTTTGGTCCGTGGGTTCCAGAATAGTCTTAATGGCAGCAAGGCGATGCTGGCCGTCTAGGGCGTAGTATTTCTGACCTCCCGAGAATGTCAGCACCCCAAATGACTGGTCTATGTCCATGGCCCTGAAGAACACATTCTCGGGAGTATCGGCTAGCCGAAGCGGTGAAAAGGTAGGAGATCCGCCGAGCGCGGCTACAACGATGGAATTGAGAAAGCGGTCTTCTCGATCGTGCAGATAGACTACTAAGTCTTGCTTTGCGCGGCTCTTGTTGATCTCCCGTTGTATGGCTTCATCAAGAGTCCTATCTTGATGGACATCTGACGATAGCTCGACTTCTTTAGCTAGGTCGCTGATCGTCATCTTGATAATGTAATATGTCCATCGCCCAATGCTTGCCTCTATCGCAGGGTACATCGTGGCCATAGCCGATACCACCTTCCTAATTTAAACTTGCTACTAGGCTCTACGGGTGGATTCCATTTCTAACCGGGGAACTTCCCCAGATTTGTCGTTCGCAGCTGGACCAAAACAATCGATTAACATTGATTCAATAGTGGAATAGCACTCTAGGGATAGTTTCAAGAACCAAAAGCGGAGGCTATCGGAATAGGTTTGCCTAGCCATTTGAACCTTTGGACTTGGAGTGTTTAGATGTTGGGCATAGCGCCTGCGGAGATTTCTGGCCTTGCCCACGTATATAACTTCTTGTAGATCGGCGAGCGGTCTGTCAAAGCTAGCCGCGCGCGGAGGTTTGACGCACATGATGTAGACGCCTGAGTCAGTCGGAATCGTATTCGTCGAAGCATGGCCTAGCGGCCTCGACTGCCACCTATTGCGTTCCCAAATCTTATCGGGCACGGCGTCCCACTCCGCGCTATGCAGGGGCCACCCATACCTGATACGGCCAGGCGGCCTGTTGACAGCGTCCACTCGCTCAGATGTAGTCATAACTCATTTGTGACATGCAAGGCAGACCTTTGCCTGGCCATACAGATCATCGATGTCAATCGGTTCAGCGTCCGGTCGCAGAGGGTTGGCTTGGAACTTGCCGCGCATCCGCTCCAATCGCCGTTGGTGCTCTTTCTTGATTTCCGCTATGCGGTTAGGCCGCGCCAACTCTTCAAGTGACTCCCCTTGGCTCCAGGTAAAGGGCGAGCCATCCTTGAGGGCGGTCTTCTCGTATCGCTTAGCCTCTTCGTAAAAGCCCGGGTGTCTTTCCATCAAGCGGACCCACTCAATCTTTTGTTGAAAGAAGCAGAAGGTGCAGCCGCTGCGAGTCCGCCACTCATAGTATTGGGGTAGTCCTAGCCCTACCCCGTCTAGAATGTCTAGAACCCCAGCTTTGTCGATGCCGGCCTCCTTCAGCGGGAGCCTGACGATCAAGTTCCGGTGCTTGGATGCATAGCCCTCCCTGTATTCCTCATCGGCACGAATGGCCACATAGCTATACACAAGATCGCCGTTGTCGAGCATCGGTCGGACCCAATGCTCAAACGGGCGCAGCTTCAACTGCCGGGTACACCAACGAGTCTGTGCCGAGGGCAGGAAATTACTGTACTGCTTGAGCCAGAAGTCAAAATTCCTATCTGGGTTCAACCGTCTGATGGGTTTGCCGAGGAAACCCTCCAGCTTGACCAGAAACTCGTAGACCTCGGGGAGTTCCTTGCCGGTGTCGGTGAAGAAGTAGTCGATGTCCAGGTCGGGATTGTCTTCGCGCATGTAGACGGCTAGCGCGGCGCTATCGCGCCCGCCGGATAAGCCTAGGACATGGTGAGCAACCGCGTTGCCACTCAACGTTGCACCTCGGGCGGCTTTTGAGAATTCGTCAGACTAGATATTCCGGTGTCGGCGAGGTAGCGGGAGCCGAGTTTCGCCAACGCAGCGAGGATGATGTTGTGGCGGCTTTGTCCTCTGTCGTCCAGTACCTTGTCTATCTGAGCGACCAAGTCTTCGACCTCGGCTTTCTCAAGATCGCCGATTTCGAAGTCGCCGTGGAACGGAGCAGGACGTTCGCCGATCCCAACAACAACCGCGATAGCATGACGCTTGCTAGCCCGTCCCTTCACGCGAGCGAACACTTCGAGGTGTATGAATCTTTGCGCTAGATCGGCGAGTTCCACTGACGCGCCGTTGACGTCCGCATCCACCCAATTGCCGGGAGGCTTATTGGCCGCCATGCTGGCTAAGCTTTCCATGTCCTCGTCTGTACCAGTAAACCGTGCCAGCCTGATGATGAAGGCTTCCAGGCGGTGGTCTCCACCGATGCCCACTACGTTTTCTGCACGACTGCGGAGATCGGCCAACATAGGCGGCGAGGCATTGGGCACATGCAATTCCGAGAGCAGCATCTCTCGGAGTCGGTGGAGCATTGAGGGGTAGGCGTCTCGCAATTCTGTCAGCGCCTCCCGAAGGCTGCGAGAAATCCTCCCTATGTTCCCCTCCTCATTCCGTCCGTTCTCATCACCCAGCTCCAGGGGCATGTCGTCAAATATCAACCTGTTCGGGTCCTTTGCCTGCTTGAACAGTTGTCGAACGCGCCTAGCGCTACTGGACAGGTTTTGAGTCCGCCCAACCCAAGCCGGCAGTTGGTCATAGATGGCGACCAAGCCCCTGGCCACATCTATGGGTTCCAAATTCGGCAGGGTGTTCTGGGAGTCAATATGCCGAACGATGTCGGCCATTTCAGAGAGCAGTGCGCGAGACACATTGGACATGTCCATCCATCGCAACTGAATATCGTCGGGGTCCTTGGCGAGGTAGTCAGTGTCTAGGTCGGTCACTCGGACCTGGAACACCCCCTGCCTGTAGAAAGCGAGCGTATGACTCTTCGAGAGAGTGAACGCTACGGCGAGTATCGGTAGCAGTCCGTCCTTAATGCCGAACGGAGGGTTTCGCCAAATCGCATAAATCTCTCCAACCGATACGGCCCGGCGAGAGTTGGCTTCTAGGTGTCGAGCTGCAGCTTCCCAAGCGGGGAGTAGGTTGCAAGGGTCATCTCCGTGCTTGGGCGCCACAAACCTCCATCCGCCAAACGAGTTCCGGTACAGCCCGGTGGCCTCCAGCAGTGATACAAATAGGCCTCCCTCTGCGGGAAAGCCGACGATTCCTAGCCGCTCCCGCCCTTCATGGAGCGCCATCCGCCTAAGCAGTGCATTCTGAGCAGCGACTGCGTTGCTCGACGGCCGTATCCGGTTTAGGAGTTCGTTCTTGAGGCGCGGCGACTCACCGAATCGAGCATCCGCGAGCTTCGAAGCAAGGCTATTCAACTCAGCCTGCTCAAGTTTCTGGGGCTCAAGTCCTCGACCGCGCCATACGGCGCTGTCGAGGGCCAGACTTAATTCGCTCTCGACTTGCCCTTGAATCTCAGCGATGCGGGTCTCTATTTCGAGACGCGCCACCCGGTCACCCCGTAGTTCCGGGGTTGTATCACGGACCTGCTCAAGAGCAATGAATTCGCGAGCCAGGCTCTCGATTCTCCAAGATGTCCACTCCGGGATGCCGACCACCACGCAGTCCGGCAGCGCCGTGGCCAGCGTGTCGGCGACGGTCGCTACACTCCTCGGTGAGTCGCCCTGTGAAGGGAGGGCGAGCATGAACGCCCCCACAACGCCCCTCTTGGGCAGATACTTGGATGCACGTTCCTTTGCATCTCTTAATGGTACGACAGCCGTCTCAAACCACCTGATCGCCCCCGTTCTGTGGTAGTGGCGCTTGGCGATCACCGGCTGAAGGCCGGCCAGCGCTGTAAGCCTCGAGAAGTCGATCTCGCCGACGGTCTCATATGCCTCGTCGAGTGCGTGCTCGATGTCGAAGTCGCTTCCTTCGAAGATGCTGTAGCTGCTGTTGAATTTGCGGAAGATTACCAGCGAAGCATGTTCCAGTCGTTTAACTGCTTCCCGAATCTCTTCCTCTTTGCGATCACTTACGGCCAGACAGAGCAGTTCGGTGCTTGCCATCAGCCCTGAGCGTTCCTTGAACAGGTCTACCAGGGCAATCACCTTCAGCAGACGAAACTGGAGATCGTCGCCCCCTGAGGCATAGCATCTCTCAAGGGCATCCACGGCTATCGCCCAACGGTGGCCATCCGGAGAAGCGACAATTGAAGGTTCAAGATTGATCCGCAGGTAGTCCCAGAGTATCTCCGGCGCGTAGAGGTCCCGCCCTTTTGCCGTCTGCAAGTAGTCTTGGAACCCCAGAGGCTCCGTCGAGTTCAGGAAGCTAAAGAGGCTGCGTTGATTCTGCCCGAATCGTCGCCGCGATATGGGACCCAAGAGACACGCCGTGATGGGGTGCAGCGGCCAGCAATCCTTGAGGAGGCGGGGAGGGGTGCTGCGGTGCAGCATGGCTGCAACCTGTTTCGCGAGCTTGGCCGACTTCCTAGGTCTACCGTCAACCTCGATAGCACGTCCTAGCAACTCCAGCTGCTCATCGGGCCAGACGCTGATCGCTAGGTCAGTGAATCGGCCCTGAATCTTCGCCCACTCATCACGCATATCGCGCGATAAGCGATAGGCGTACTCCTCGAACGCCTGATGCAGGATACCTACAACGATCAGCCTGTTGTTGCTGCGAGAGGCGAGTTCAGCCAGTTGTTGAAAGAAGTAGATGTCCGTGCCATCGTACGCCGCCCCCTCCAGGAACTTCCCCATCTCATCTATGAAGACGATGATCCCACCGTGTTGTGTTGGAGCTCGCTTGGAGATTCTCGAGAGAACATCGAAGACGGATTCGTCGCTCCAGGGTCCAATCCTTCCGCAGCGGACCATCCTGGCACGCTCGATGGCTTCGCCTACCACCTGAGCGGGACGATCTCGTCTCCCAACGACCGGCAGGATGCGCCATCCCTTCTTTCTTGGCGGCAGGGCGTCCCAGAGGGCCTTTGTCGTGGCGTCGCCGAGGATGCGCGACGAGACTTCCATGAGTTCGGAACTGCCATTCAGCGCGGCGCCGAGCGCGACAACAAGGCTGGATTTTCCTGTGCCATACGGACCGGTCCACGTGAATGCGGCCTGCTCGGACTCGACGATTTGCTTAGCCATAGTCCGCAGGACGGCAGCGGAGGAAGGAGGACACACGAACCCTTCTAGGGCAGTCGTGTCCGAGAGATCGGTGTCGATTCGGATCGACCTGCGGAAACGTCGGCCTACGTGAACATGGTCAGCTAGCGTAGTCATGCCGCGCTCTTTCCATATGGCATCGGGTAATCTTCCAACACCAAGTCCTGAGCGTCTTCATGAATCAGGGCCGGGTCTCGAATGAGTTGCTTTAGGCCAGCCGTCTCAGACCACGCGTATGCTCCCCTGGTAATTTGTTCCATCTCTCCAAGCAGTTCCACGAGGCTGTTCTCATCCAGCATGAAGACCCTGCCGGGAGAACCGGGCTCGTGGGCCAGCACCTCGAAGGAAAGGGTGTTTGCGGAATTGAAAGAACGGGTCCAAAAGTCGGTCACCGCGTAACAGAATACGCCCGCTCGCAGAGATGGCTTTGGCCCACGGACGAACCTGAAGCCATCCCTCCGGCCCATCGGTTTGATCAGTCCCAACTCTATGAGCGGTGACTCTAGGGAGTCTTCGTAGCTCGCCTGCCTCGAGGCGGGTAATGCCACGTAGGTACGTACGAAGCAGGCAACGTCCCTCTTGATCGTGGCTGAGGAAGTTCGACCCCACCCCAAGTCTTCAGCGAGCCTCTCGATGCCCCGTACGAGGGTATCCCTCTCGAAGAAGAGAGCGGGAAAGTGGCTGAAAGCCCAGAACCATGTGGTCTTCTCGGGTCGTCCGGCAAGCTGCCAGTGCAGCAGCCACGAGGTTGAGGGGTTCTCCATGTACGGGTCGATACCATCATTTTCGTTGAACAACAGTTCCCCGAGGGAGGTGCCTTGTATTCGGTGTTCGTCGGGGATCTCCTCGATAACGCCTGAGGCTGTTGCCCAATGGCGCATAGAACCAACCATGTTCTTCCCTACGCCAAATCGCGCAATGGCGTCCTCCCCGGTGAACACGGACCTGTTGTCGCCGGACCCTTCAGTTGCGCTTACCGCATCGAAAGCCTTCTTCAGCCACCCATACCTGAGCGGAAACGTTTCGTGCCCGGACAACTGAGGGCAGTAACCTTCTTGGTAGATGGGACCCCGCAGTATCGTTGCCTCCTGGATGTTCCATCCAGTTGGACTATATCATCACAATGCACGCATATTGTGTAATTGGGAAGGGGTAACGACCCTTTGCTACTTGAGTAGGTGACGATGGTGCCGAGAACCATCTATGCGGACTATCAGGCAACCACGCCCGTAGACCCACGTGTCGTCGAGCAGATGGCACCCTATTGGAGCGAGGCCTTTGGCAATCCTCACTCTAACGACCATGTGATTGGGTGGCGGGCGGCTGATGCCGTACGTGAGGCGTCCTCATCGGTCGGCGCCCTCATTGGGGCCGATCCCGACGAGGTAGTCTTTACGTCCGGGGCTACCGAAGCCAACAACCTCGCCCTCCTTGGTCTCGCGCGCCGTGCCCCTACGCACCGAAGACGCATCCTAGTAGGTGCGATTGAGCACAAGTGCGTGCTAGCAGCGGCAAGGGCCCTAGCTGAGCGCGAAGGATTCACCATAGAGACGATCCCGGTAAACTGCGAGGGTTTCGTGGATCTCGATGTCCTTGAAGGGATGGTTGATGGAACGGTACTTGCCGTTTCGGTTATGGCGGTCAATAACGAAGTTGGAACGATTCAAGACATTGAAGCCATTTCCAAGATTCTCCTACCCCATGGCGTGCTGCTCCATTGCGACGCTGCGCAGGCCCCGTGCGCAATGGACATCGGACGCCTCGCCTCGCTCGCTGACCTCATAAGCCTGTCGGGACACAAGATATATGGACCCCAAGGAGTTGGAGCACTGTATATCAGACGCCATTTGCAAGATCAAATCGAGCCACTCTTTTACGGAGGAGGACAGCAAGTAGGTCTACGCTCCGGTACTGTTCCCACACCGCTGTGCGTCGGCATGGCCGCCGCTGTCGATATTCTCAACTCAACAGAAGGTCCAAAAGAGCGCACCCGTGTTGCGGAACAACGTGATCTATTCGTCCGTCTCCTTCTGAGCGCCAATCCTTCCGTAGCCGTAAACGGCCCTCAGGGGCAATGCAGACACCCCGGCAATGCAAACCTCCGGTTCGACGGCCTCGTGGCCCAAGACCTCCTCGCTTCACTTCAGCCCAATCTAGCCGCTTCGACGGGTGCAGCCTGTGCTTCTGGAATCCCTGAGCCTTCCCACGTAATTCGTGCCCTCGGCTTGAGTACGGCGGAGGCTGAATCCTCGATTAGATTCAGCTTCGGCCGTTTCACGACTAAGGCAGAGATAGAAGAGGCAGTGCATCTGCTTACAGAATCAATCCAGCTAACAGCCGACGCCTGGACCAAAATAGATTGAACCATATCCAGTGCAAATACGAGTCTACTCGATGCGTCACCAATGATCTGCAGGGACAAATCTGTTGAATCTGGACTTACCGATAGACTTTGCTAGACAAGCTTCCGAGGAGATAGGTCGATTCGGAATCAAGTTCACCCTCTCACCATCCCTGATCATGGCCAATGACCAGGTTGTCAATCAGTTGACTTGGTCCTCCATTAAGTATGGTGATGCAGAAGTCCATAAGGTCCCCGACGACAAACGGGGAGTATACGCTTTCGCCATCTGTCAACCAAGCAAGCTGTTGCCGCCACATGGGTACGTTCTGTACATAGGTATCGCCGGTAAGGACTCCAATCGGCCCTTACGGGAACGCTACAAGGACTACCTGAACGGCAAGCGAGTTATGAAACGCAAAAAGATCGCGTTCATGATAGGAAACTGGCATCAGGTCCTCAGGTTCTTCTACGCCCCAGTCGACGAGGCTGTGTCCACTGAAGATCTTCAAAGACTCGAGATCCATCTCAACACTGCCTTGCTTCCGCCGTACTCTGATAGGGATATGGTTGCAGAAGTGAGGGACATGCGGAGGGCATTCGTATGACGACTACCAACCCGACGAGGCTGCTCCTTCCGGCACTCAGGGGAATAATGGGTGACTGGGTCTACTATTCTTGTCTGATGACCTTGGACGAGCTCAGCTCAAGAGTTGATTACGCCAGGGATATACACAAGCACGCGCGATTGTCCGAAATGATTCAGAGACGGCTTGACGGTGTACGGAGCGTTCAAATCTCCGAATATCTCAAAGGGCAGCCTCAGCGGTTCTTCAACTCTCTAGTCGTTGCGACCTATGGAGGTAGCCCCAATTGGTATCCTCTGGACGAGGTTCGCGACAAAAGGCAAAGGGACCGATTGGATGGTCTTACTCAGGAGACGGTCGAATCGGTTGGCTTTCTCGCGCTAGGGGGAGACGAGAAACTCTTCGCCCTTGACGGCCAGCATCGTCTCGCTGGCATTAAGAGGACCATCAAGGGCGGAATAGAACAAGACCCCTATGACGAAATCTCAGTCATTTTCGTTGCTCATGAAGCCACATCCAAAGGGCTGGAGCGAACCAGGCGTCTCTTTACGACTCTGAACAAGACTGCTCGGCCGGTCTCAAAGGGCGACATTATTGCTCTCGATGAGGACGATATCATGGCAATCTGCGTTCGTCGTCTAATTGAAGAGACTGATCTATTTGAGGATGATCGTATAGCTTTTGTGGCCACAAACAATATGCCAGTGCGAAATAGCACTAGCCTCACCACAATAGGCAACCTTTATGAAGTCCTTACGATCTTGTTTACAAATTCAAACTTTGATCTGAAAAAGCGAAAAGCGGACCTACAGAGATTCCGTCCAGAAGATACCGTCCTCGATGCTTATTTCGACTACGCCAAATCATACTTCAACTGTCTACGGCGACATTGTGACGAACTGGAAGAGTTCTTTACCGCGACCGACACGGAAGCGGTTGTAACTAGGTACCGGGGACCCCACGGTGGAAATGCACTATTTCGCCCGATAGGGCTGGAAATACATACGCGAATTGTCGCTCAACTTACGAGGAGTATGTCGCTAGACCGGGCCGTGAGGTTGGCATCTCGACTACCAAGAAACTTGGCTGATGAGCCCTACGTTGGCTTAATGTGGGATCGCAGTAGTGGCACAATCGTGGGCGGTCACAAGGTTACACTGCGCGAAATACTACTTTATATGATTGGCAGGAATGCCAAAAGTTACTCGAGAAAAACTTTGCTGGAAAGATATCGTAGAGAAACTGGCAATGACGAGATCACGTTGCCTAGGAAGGTGCTAGGGAAGTAAGGTCTTTCCCCCAAATGGCTAGAAGGGTGCTTTCGCTAGCGCCATCCTCAACCCCCTGCGTCCCACAGCTTCTGCAATGCCCTGACCACCGCCCGCGCCTTCTTCACCGACCATTGCTCCCTGCCCGGCCCGAACAGTGCCACCTTACCGTTCTGGCACTCGAAGTCGTTGAGCTTCGCGGTCTTCATCCAGTCGAGGATGCCCGTATAGGTCGGTGCCAGCTTTGGCGCAAAAAGGTTGCCGGGGACGTTGTATAGCAGGCACTCGATGAAATAGGAGGGGGCATCATTCTTGGTGAGCACCTTCTTTTCGACCAGCCGGTTCCGCGCCGCCTTGAACATGCGGATGGTCCGCTTGAATCTCCTGCCTGTGGCCTCTCCCTTCTCCTGACCCTGATCGTGGTGCTGCTGCGGAAAGCTGACGACCCAACGTCTTTCGTCCGGTAGGTAGAACGCTATGCCCTCCCTGTAGCGCAGTGTTACTACAAGGTCCGCATCCGCCGTGATCTTGCCCTTCGTCACCTTCAAGGTTTTCCGGCCGCTCTTGGCCGCATTCCCGAATCTGGCCCTCATCGCCTGGAGCGCATGGCCCCTGAAAGACTTCCATCGCTGGTATGCCTGTTGGTGGGAGGCGTCCTCCTGCAGTTGCTTGGCGGAAAGCTCGGCCACGCGTGGCCTGAGCCGCTGGTTCAGCCGCACCACCACATCGACGTCGCTGTCCCCGCCGAGGTTCGTGTCGTTCTTGTAGGAGCCTTGGAGGAAGACCTCGTACTTGATGTCTGAGGGCCAGCTGTAGTCGTCCAGGGCCGCCCGGATGGGGAGGTGCGCCTGCGTAAAGGCCGTAGAAGCCTGATGGTGAGTCCATCGCGCAAGAGTACGTTCAGGTATTGGCATCTATTCGCCCGCTATGGAGATTCCTTCGTCTTCCCGTTCGCTCCCTGCTTCGTTAGCTTGGGCAGGCCGCCCATCGTGATGACAGGTAGGGTGCCGTTGGGATCGGCCGCCTTCTCCGCCGCCCTTCGGACGAAGGCAGCTGCCGCCGCTTCAAGGAATCGGGCCTCCTCCTTTGTGAATGGGTCACTGCGCCCTTCGGCTTTTCGAGCTAGCGCACCGCCCTTCGTAGCCGAGAGTTCTGCAACCCTGTCTAGGACTATCTTCGCAATCTGGTAGTACTTCGCTGCCAGTTGCCGTTTGCCACCCTTTCCTGTGGTTACCTGCAGGGCTGAATCCTCCAGCACCGTGAGGCAGAGATTGGCCATTTCCCCGAGTGGCTCCCTTCCCTGGCGGTAGAGGTCGAGCCGGGAGAGCATGAAGGATGCGTCGGGGTCATCAGGATCGATGGCCTGGCCCGAAGGTGGAGAGGGATATCTAGTCAGCATCTTGGTTACTCGCCCCTGCGCTTTGGACACCCGAAAATGGAAGTTCACGGGGTCTGCTCTCGCTACATCCCGCGGTAGTGGCGACGGGTTGCGGTCGACGATGTCGACTCCCGCATATTGAAGCCTGAAATCGCTGGACCGCGCGCAGAGGGCCGCCTCGAACTCCCACCGCCTGACGAGTCCCTCAACCGCATTCCTTGCCTCTGCCTCCGTCGCATAGTGATTCTTGGGCTCGAAGACGACTTCAAGCTCCTCCGCTTTGACGCGGAACAGGTCATCATCAAAGACCAGGGGTGGAACATCGCGATAGTCGACGGAGTCGTCATGCTCAACGAGGTAGTGAATGGCCTTTACGTGAGGGTCGTTCATCGTCATGGCTTGATCTCGTGCTCTGGCATGCTCGCCCTCGCCATCATGTATCCAATGCGCCGCTGGGTGAAGATGTACGTGGGGTCGTCCAGCTTCTGGCGGAGCCTCGTCGCGATGGTGCGCACCGGTCCCGAGCCGCTTGTTGGGGCCTCCACCCTCCAGACCCCGTCGAAACAGTTGTTCGTAGGTCATCACCCGGCTCACCTTAAAGGATCCAAACTTCATCTCACTACCGAGTTGATGCGCTTAGGATGGGTGCCACAAGCCGATCGTTCATCGGCGAACGCCCTCACGGGACCTTCTCTACGAGTGCCTCCTCCGGCACACTGCCAAAATGAGATGAGAAAGGTCGTTTGAGCAGGCCAAGTAGCCACCTCCGAGCCTTGCCGGCTCCTGGCTAGTGAGACGGAGGCATCCTACTTGCGGGAAGCAAGGGTTCAACTCCTTTGGCCCTCTCTGCACTCGAAGGAGACGGCCACGCCAACGACCTTTAGTACCACATTGTTCGCGGGAGGACCGGATTTCTGCCCGGAGGCGATGTCGTGACGGGAGGCGGTAGACGTATGTATCGATTTGAAGATGACAGATATTATCGGACGAGTGATCCGGAACTTCGCGTGATCGCCACACCCGGAACGATGGCCAAGTGGCGGTGTATGGGTATCGGCCCTCCATTCATAAGATTCGGCGGCCGCATTCTCTACCTGGGCAAGGACCTTAACGAATGGCTTGAGCGGCACCGCGTCGACACTCAGGTTGACATCTGGCCGGGCCGGCCTGCTGACCCTCAAAAGAGCTTGCAAGAACTTGGCGAAACCACGACCAAGTTGCCAACGAGGAGATCACGCGGCACGTCCGACCGTACAGCAGTCAGACAGGCCTAGGACCGCCTCCAACCGTCCGTGCGCCGGCCGGCCATTTCGGAGGAGAGGACGGTAGCCATCTCCGACCGGGCGGCACGGACAGGTGCGGAAAGGCGCCGAATGTACTTGTCCGCCTGCGCAGCGGACCGGTGACCGAGTATGTCACGCAGCGTGTGGACGCCTACCCCGCTCATTGCCGCCCTCGTGAGGTACGTCCTGCGCAGATCGTGGATCCTCAGATTCTCGATTCCGGCGGCCCGGGCGCAGCCGACGAAGACCTCGCGGGCCGTCCTGTAGGTGACTGGCGCGCGTCCCGTATTCGAAAAGACCCAGTCGCAGACCCGAGGCTGCGTCCGAATGACACCCAGGATCTCGGGGGGAAGATCATGCATGCGCCTGCCGGTCTTGGTCGTCGGTAGGGTCAGGATACCGCGCTCGGCGTCGATGTCCTCCCAGCGCATGCCCAGAATCTCACTGATCCTGAGCCCGGACAGCGCGGCCAGGCGCAGCGCCCCAACCGTCGCCGGGTGGCGCTCCTCAGCTTCGGTGAACGCCCTTCCGAGCGCGGCCATCTCCAAGGGTGACAGCGTTCGGTCCCTGGGCTCCTCCCGTGACCTGTCGATGTGTACGGTCGGGTTGGAATGGAGGGGTCGCCACTCCCATCGCTCAACCAAGTTGAACAGGCGCGAGGCGAAGGCCAGTGTCCTGTTGCGGGAAACGGGCTTGAGCGGGGCCACGGTCCGCTCTATGTCGTGCCTGGTGATGTCTGCAACCTTCTTTCCGCCGAGCCTAGGCACAAGGTAGGAGTACGCCTGCAGCCGGTATTCGTGCTCGGTACGCGGTACCATGCGGCCCTGCCTGATCCGTTCGGGGGCGTACTCACCGAAGAACCTGTCCACGGCGCCCTGGAATGTGGGCGCCGCCCGCCGTTCCTGGCGCTCGGCTAGGGGGTCGCGGCCGTGGTGCCGCACTGCATTGATGAGGTCGGCGGCCCTCGCCCGAGCCTCCTTGAGGTTGAGCTCGCCCACCCGGCCAATGGTGGCGCGGCGCTCGCGTCCTTCGACCCTGTAGTTGACGATGTACGATTTGACGGTCCGCGACACCCTCACACCGAATCCCTTGAGCCCAGCGTCCCATATCACGTACTGTCGAGCGCGCGGTTTTGCATCTCTGATGGTCCGTTCTGTGAGCAATCTCAAGACCCCTGTGAACCCCTTGAGTCAGCAATGAGTCAGTACTTTCGCCAGAATCTGGAGCCAACTCATGCGAGTCATAGGAATCATAGTATATCGCCTACAGGCCTGTATATAGGCCTTAAGGGAAAGCAAAGGAAACGACAGGAAAGCATAAGAGACGTGCAATTTGACAAACTCTTAATCAGTAGGTTCTCGGTTCGAGTCCGAGGCGGGTCACAGATTAACTTCACCACGCAAGCCATTTCCCCCGTGCAAGCCGTGGACGGCTGACCGGTACACGTCAGTGGCCAACGCTATTTGGGTCCTCTTGGCCTTATCCTTGGCCTCCCTAACTGCCTGGCTGTGGCTGGCGCTCCTGAGAGGCATGTTCTGGCACACCGACGTCAGGCTGCCAGACCCTTCAGGCGCCGACGGAGACGGGCGGAAATGGCCATCGGTGGCCGTCCTCGTGCCGGCCCGCAACGAGGCCAAGGTCCTGCCCGAGACGCTGCCGACCCTTCTCGGCCAGGACTACCCGGGCGATCTGACGATCGTGGTGGTGGACGATGACAGCGAGGACGGCACCGCAGATGCGGCCCACAGCCTCGGTGCGGCTGCGGTGCGAGGGGACCATTTGACGGTCGTCGCCGGTCGCCCACTCCCTCCCGGCTGGAGCGGCAAGCTGTGGGCTCTACAGACCGCCTTGGAGGCCGCAGAGCATTCGGCCTGCGAGTTCCTGCTCCTTACCGACGCGGACATCGCCCATCCGCCTGACAGCGTAAGCAGGCTGGTCGACAGGGCTATTTCGACCGGCTCCGACCTGGTCTCACTGATGGCCCGCCTCAGGACAGAGACGGTGTCCGACCGGCTCCTCTTGCCGGCCTTTGTCTTCTTTTTTGCAAAGCTGTATCCGTTCCGCTGGTCGAATCACACCGGCCGAGCGACCGCCGCAGCCGCTGGCGGCTGCATCCTGTTGAGACGTACGGCGCTCGAAAGCGCCGGTGGCCTTGCACCAATCTCGGATGCGGTCATAGACGACTGCTCGCTCGCCGCGTCAATCAAGCGCTCCGGCGGCAGGATCTGGCTGGGTCTTTCTGAACAGGTGCTCAGCGTGAGGGCTTACGGGTCGATAGGCCCGGTCTGGGACATGGTTGCCCGAACCGCCTACACGCAACTGCGCCACAGCCCGATCGCGCTTGCGGGGACGGTGTCCGGAATGGCACTCCTGTACGCCACCCCACCACTGGCCACCGCCGCGGCCCTGTCCCTGATAGCGGCCAACGCGGCCGACGGCACCGCCGTCCCGCTCGGGATCGCGGTAAGCGCCTGGGTGCTTATGGCGGCAACGTTTGCTCCCATGCTGCGGCTATACGGGGTTAACGTTGCAATGGCCCCCGCCCTGCCCGTGGCCGGAGCACTCTACACGCTCTTTACTGTCGCATCTGCTGTGCGCCACTTGCGGGGTGGGGCGGGCACCTGGAGAGGAAGGAAATTGACGGTTTCCCACCGTTCCGGATCGTGAGTGGCGACCGGCCTGCGTTCAGGGATGCGATCCTTACGTCCGCAGGCCGCATGTCGCGGCTACTAGGGAACCTCTGAACAACTCGGTTCGCGCTGGGATGAGCAGGATGTGCGTGTCAGTCGGTGTAGTTCAGGCATCTGCGCAGCGCCGAAATCGGGGTGATCGAGGTTGAGCGGGGGCCCTGCGGGAGCCGCCATCGCCGGCAGCTAACGTTGTGGGCGCACCGCGCCCGTCATGCCGCAGCCAGGTACCGGTCCGCTCTCATCAGGTTGGCCAGCCCCAGCAGCAGGGCCAGCCTTTGCGTGTTCTTGTATAGGCCCCGATAGCGCACCCTGGCATAGCCAAAGTGCCGCTTAACGTACAGGAACGGATGCTCCACCTTCGCACGAATCGACGCCTTGCGCCTCTCCGCCGCCGCCTCCGGGCCCCCTGGCTCCAACCTGCGGCGCACACCAGGTCTCATCGCCACACGCCACTCGACCACCTTGCCCCTGTTCTCCTCACGCCTGTCCACGCCCCGATACCCCGCATCGCCCCACACGTGCGTCTCTCCTCCATGTAGCAGCCGGTGTGCTTCGGTCACGTCATGCACGTTCGCTGGTGTCGTCGTCATGCTGTGCACCACCCCCGTCTCCGCGTCCGCACCGACGTGGACCTTCATCCCGAAGTGCCACTCGTTGCCCTTCTTGGCCTGGTGCATCTCAGGATCTCGCTCACCCGCACGGTTCTTGACCGACGACGGCGCCTCGATGATGGTCGCGTCCACGATCGTACCCTCACGCAGCCGCAGTCCCTGAGCCGCCAGATGCCCGTTGATGTCCTGGAACAGCCGCTCTCCCAGACCATGCGCCTCCAGCAGGTGCCGAAAGTGCAGGATCGTCGTCTCATCCGGCAGTGCACCCGACAGCTTAAGTCCCACGAACCGCCTCACCGACTCAACCTCATAGAGCATGTCCTCCATGCCCGGGTCGCTCAGGTTGTAGAACAGCTGCACGCAGTGGATCCGCAGCATCGCCGACAACGCGTACGGACGGCGCCCGCGTCCCGCCTTCGGATAGTACGGCCGGATGCGCGCCTCCAACTCCTCCCACGGGATCAGCCGATCCATCCGCTCCAGGAATACCTCCCGCCGCGTCTTGCGCTTCTTACTCTCGTAGTCCACGTCAGCAAATGTCCGCTGGCCCATCGTCGCTCACCCTCACAACTGTGCTCTCTAAATCGTACCCCCGTACTACACTTGTTCAGAGCTTTCCTAGGAAAGCCGGAACTCTTCGAAGCTGACCTTGCCCATCCGAACGAGGTCCCTTATGCGACGCTGGGCTGGCGACAACCTGCTTTCGGCCGTCTTGAACTCCATCAGGATGACCCGGTCATCTTCGAACTGCACTCCGTCTATGGGCGAGCCCAGGAAGCGGAACCTGGATGGGTCATAGGGGTAACCAACGGCCCAGGGCATGAACTGCTCGGTGATCTGCCCGTAGCGAGTGCTGCGACTCCGGCCGCTGAAGCGTTCCGCCTCCAGGTCCCGTCGAAGCGAAACCGCAAGGCGCACGATGGCCACCAGCAGGATGACCAGAACTGCGGCAGCGGCAGACAGAACTGTGATTGCCAGCTCCATCGCTCACGTCCGCGGCCGCGGCCGCGGCAGCTTTAGTACTCCAGGTCGGACAGCAGGGGCATCACCTCTTCCTGCATCAGCCGCATCGAATTCTTCCAGCGCTCGTCGTCACCCTTGTGGTCGACGACCATTCCCAGCAGCACTCCAAAGCCCCCCGCCCACTCATAAAGCTCCCGTATCTTGTCGGCCACAGTCTGGGGCGAGCCGACCAGCCACATATGTTCCATTATGTACTCGGCCGTCACCGCCTCATCGGGGAGCGAGGGGTCGTGCTTCATGTTGCGGGTGATGGGGTACTCGCCGAAGGCGAACAGCGGCTGCAGGTACTCGCGCCAGGCCCTTCCAAGGCCTCCATTCCAGGCCGTTTCGCGCGCCTCTTCGTCGGTTTCCGCGACCCAAAAGTCGCGGACCACGCGCCATTCCGACCGGGATGGCGGTTCCCTGCCGGACTCCTCGGCCCCCTCGAGGACGGCGTCCCAGTGACCGGGCATGTACTGGGCGTTCAGGCCCAGGCTCATAGGGAGGAAGCCCCGCTCTCCCGCCATCCGCAGTGTCGTTGAGTTCGGGCTCGCCGCGAGATCCCGATAGGCGGATAGGGCTTGGTGAGAGGCTTGCGGAACGACCCGAGGGTGCCGTAGCTGTACTCTTCCAGCTCGGGCAGGTTGACCGACCAGTACTTGCCGTCATAGCGCCACGGCAGCTTATCCATGTTGTCCCAGATGCCCAGGATGATCTCAAGTGCCTCCCTTGTCATGTCCCGGTGCTGGTTCGCCGCCATGTCTACCTGGAACAACTCCATGTCCGTCGCCAGGCCACCGGCTCCCACACCAAACATGAACCGGCCCTGCGCGATATGGTCAAGGTACGCTATCCGCTGGGCGAGTTCGGCCGGGTGGTGAAACGGCAGGAGGAACGAGCCCACGCCGAGCCGGATCTGGCTCGTCTGCAGCAGCGCCTGGGCGACCATCAGATCCGGGGCGGGCACCGGCTCCCAGATCGCCGTAAAGTGCTCGCCGATCCATACTTCGGCGTAGCCAAGCTGGTCCGCGTACGCGATCGTGTCAAGGTCCCACTGCAGCGCCTCGTACGTGTCCCTCTCAGGCGGGTGAGACGGCATCAAGAACAGTCCTGCCTTCATCAGGTTCCTCCCTGTTTGGATTCGCCCATCCCCAAGGACCGGGGAGCGTCACCGAGACAGCCGGGCACATCCCCACTCTGGCGATACCTTACCGGAAACCCGCCCATCTCAACCAGCGACGGACGTGATTTCGGTCCCGGCCGGGCCGGCCCATCCCCGGGATTTCAGACGGCAGCCGGGGAATTATGATAGACAGAGGGCCGGCGGCCGCACCTCCCGGCACGAGGGCCCGTGGGAAGAGTCCAGTGAAGCCCCAAGACAAGGATCCGGCGCGGAGCAAGGCTTCGGCGCCACCCGAGAACTACTTCAGGGTCAGGCCGCGGCGGTGGCCCACTGCCCATGCGTGGAGGAGCCTTCGCGGCATGGGTCTGTTTACCCTGCTGCTCGGCGTGCTGGCCGGGGTGGCGATCGGGGTCGTAATAGAGCGCGGCGACGTCAGCGAGACTGCCACCGGGCCGACCTACGACGAGGCGGCTGTAACCGCGCTGTTCGAGCGCATCGCGCCCTCGGTAGTCGAGTTGATCGTCCACCGGGCCGACGGCACACTCGACACGGGGGCCGGTTTCTTCGTCGACTCAGACGGGCACGTGGTGACCAACAGTCACGTGGTTGACGGGGCCGAGAGCATAGACGTGTCTCTGTCGGACGGCCGAGTCATAGCCGGGAGCCTGCTGGGCTCGAGCCCGTCGGACGACCTTGCGATGCTGTCGGTCGACCCGGACCAGGTGAGGGACGTTCGGCCGCTCAAGCTGGCTGACTCCAACGAGCTTCGGACCGGCCAGCTCGCCCTGGCGATCGGCAGCCCGCTGAGGATGCGGAACTTCCTTTCGGTGGGCGTCGTGGCCGGTATCGGCGATAGCCCCCCGCTGCTCCGGGACCGACAGGCGGCGCCTGCACTACAGCGGCCCATACCCAACATGGTATGGACCGACGCCTCACTGCTCCCGGGCAATTCGGGCGGACCGCTGATCAACTCCAAAGGCGAGGTGATCGGCGTCACTTCAGCGGTCCAGGTATCGGCGCAGGGCGACATCGGCATAGGGTTCGCCGTTCCGAGCAATATCCTTGCCGGCCTTCTCCCACGGCTCAAGGAGTCGCAGTTGATCTCGCGCGCCTGGCTTGGCATAAGCGGCACATCCATTACGCCTGAGATCGGGGCGGCGCTCGGGGTGTCCGCCGAATATGGCGTGTACGTTCGGGATGTGAGGCCCAACACCGGCGCCGCCCGGGCCAGGCTGCGCGGCGACCCCTTCCAGGTACCCAGCGGGCGCGGCGACGTGATCATCGCCGTCGACGGGCGCAGGGTGGCGTCCGTCTCGGAGATGATCGACTACTTTAACTCGCTCGACCCGGGCGACACGGTCGCCCTGACGGTTCTTCGGGGAGGCGCCGAGCAGACCATAATGGCCACCCTCGGCGCGTGGCCCGAGACCTCCGGTCCCTAGGCCAGCCCATCCTCCAACTGCGATACCACCTTCTCGGTCTGGCCGACGACGAAGTCGACCTCATCCCTTGTGATAGACAGCGGCGGGGAGAAGAACATGGCCTGGTTCATCCCCCGGCCCAGAAGCTGGTTTGCCTCCATCAGCTCACCGAGTCTGGCATCGAACTTAACCTCCGGCGGGAACGGCTCAAACGTGTCCCTATCCTTGGCGAACTCGATCGCCGCGATCAGGCCCATCCCGCCGCGCACGTCAGCGACTATGGGATGCTCCTTCAGCGTCTGGAGCTGCTCGTACAGGTAGTTGCCCATGTTCGCGGAGTTCTGGACGAGACCCTCTCGCTCGATGATTTCCAGGTTCGCAAGACCCGCCGCGCAGGCCGGTGGATTTCCCCCGAAAGTTATCAGGTGCCGGAAGGTCTGTTCGCCCTCGCCCTCCATGACCTCGCCCACCTTCTTTGAGGCGATGGCGGCACCGATCGGCAGGTAGCCGCTGGTAAGAGCCTTCGCCACGGTCATGATGTCGGGCTTGATGTCCCAGTGCTCGACCGCGAACATCTTGCCCGTCCGGCCGAATCCGTTGATCACCTCGTCGGCGATAAGGATCACGCCGTACCTGTCACAAATCTCCCGGACGGTCGGCCAGTATTCCGGGTGGGGTATGTGCACGCCGGAGGCGGCCGAGATCGGCTCGCCTATGAAAGCGGCCACCGAGTCCGGCCCCTCCTCGACAATCGTCTGCTCCAGGTCTTTGGCGTACTGCATGTTCCAGTCGCCAGGCATGGTCCGATAGTCGACGCCCGGGTTGGATATGCGCACGTTTCCGGGCACCAGAGGACCGTAGTCGTTGGGCCTGTTGACCATGCTGAAGCCAAGTGCCATGCAAAGGTGCGTGGCTCCGTGATACGAGCCCTTCCTGGAGATGACCTTCCAGCGGCCCCGCTCGCCGATGTTGTACTGGTATTTCTTGGCCATCTTGATGGCAGTCTCGACTGCCTCCGATCCCCCGGACACGAAATACACCCTGCTGTCCGGGTCCGGCGTCAGGCTGGCCACCTTGGCCGCCAGCCTGATCGCCGATGGGGCCACCGTGCCGCCTGGCGAATAGCTGATGTCCTGCATCTGGGCATAGACCGCATCCGCGATCTCCCTTCGCCCGTGGCCGATGTTCTTGAGCCACATGCCGGCGATCAGGTCGACGTGTCGCTCGCCGGACGGCCCCTCCACCCAGATGCCGTCCGAGTGGGTGACGAGCTTGATGCCGGTGTCGTCCGACAGGTCGCCCGTCGGCCTCGAGTGAGGCCAAAAGTGGCTCTCGCCCAGTCCCTTTAGTTCTTCAATCTCTTCGCCGGTAAGTGGCTTTGCGACCATGGTCAGTCCCTCCTCAAAGTCGATGGAAGCTCAGCGCCTTAAGCTCGGCCATGCCACCATGAACGGCGGCATGGTATCACCGATCTAAAGGGGCGCACTAGCCCGGATGGACAGATAAACCAGACCTGGCTATTCCAGGAATCTTGCCGCCACGTGGCGGCGCTGAATCTTGCCGGTCGAGGTGCGAGGAAGGTCGTCTACAAGGTAAATAGTGTCGGGCACCTTGAACGCGGCGAGCCTGTCCGCGCAGTGGGCCCTTACCTCCTCCGCGGTTGTCTCGGATACGATGACCACCGCGGCCCGCACCGACTCGCCGTACTTGGTGTCGGGCGCGCCGAAAGTGACGGCTTCGGCGACGGCGGGATGACCGAGGAGTGCCTGGTCGACCTCGACCGGTGATATCTTCTCGCCTCCCCGATTGATCAACTCTTTGAGGCGGCCGGTCAGGGTCAGGTAGCCATCCTCTGAGAGCGCACCCTGATCGCCGGTTCGAAACCACCCGTCCCAGAATGCGGTGGCGTTAGCCTCGGGGTTGTTGGCATAGCCGCCCATCACGTTAGGGCCGCGCACACAGACCTCACCCCGGCATCCGACCTCTACCTCGTCCCCCGCCTCATCGCGCACGGACACCCGGACACCCGTTCCCACCCCGACGCTGCCGGGGCGCCGTTCCCCGGGAGGCAGCGGGTTCGACGACATCTGGTGCGATGCCTCGGTCATGCCGTAAGCCTCTACCACCGGCGCCCCGAGCCTGCTCTCCAGACCCTCTATCAACACAGGGGAGAGAGGCGCCGAGCATGAGCGGATGAAGCGGAAGCTCTCGGCGGGCGCACCGTCTGCGTCCGCGCGGTCGAGCAGTATCTTATGGATCGTCGGCACCGCCGAGTACCAGGTCGCCCCGGTCGCCTTCCTGACCGGCCAGAAGGCGCCGGCCGAAAAGCGCGGAGGCAGGACCATCGTCCCACCGGTCGCCAGCGTCGCAAGGGCGACGCCGATGAGCCCGTGGACATGGAACAGTGGCATGACGACCATGGCGACGTCATCGCCTGTTAGGCGGTAGGTCGCCGAGATGTTGCGCACCGACTCAAGGATGTTCCCGTGGCTCAGGGGCACTCCCTTGGGCCGGCTGGTGGTTCCCGAAGTGTGCAGGAAAAGGGCGGTCGAATCGGCTGCGGGCAGCGTCGGATCGATGGCGGCGGACAGCAGGTCACCGGAACGGTAAATCGCCAATTCCTCTCCAGACAGCGACACCTCCAAGGTGGGGACGGCAAGCGAGTCAGCTGCCTCCCTTGCCGGATGAGAACCCGGCGGCACCACGGCCATCTGGCTCGCCGCATCCTCCAGGTAATAGGCGAATTCATCGGCGGTGTACGCGGGGTTCAGCGGGGCGGCGACCGCGCCCGCCCTGACGACCGCCAGAAAGGCGATCAGGAACTCAAGGCCGTTGCCAAGCGCTATGGAGACCGGCCTCTCCGGCTCGAGACCCGATCCTGTGAGCAGCCCTGCGGCCCTATCCACGTTGCCGCGCAGCTCCCCGTAGGTCACGGCCGGGCCGTCTGGCACAACCACCGCAACCACGCCATCTCGCTTACCGTCTAGTATCGAGCTAAGCATCCTTGCCCACTATCATATCCGCAGGCAGGTAAAGGCGATCGCACAACTGATGCCACCGCTCGCTATCGCGAGACCACCGCATCGGCCTCGATCTCTACGACCATGCCCGGGTCCATAAGGCCCTTTATCTCGACCATGGCGGTTGCCGGGGGGTTGTCCGCAAAATGCTCATAGTGGGCCCGGGCATACTCTTCCCAGCGCGAGATGTCAGTGACGAAGATCCGCGTCCTTACGATGTTGTCCATCGGTACGGACAGCTCCTCGAGTGCCCTGCGGATGATCCCGAGGCAGTGGACGGTCTGCTCGTATGCCTCGCCCGGGGCGTGCACGCCGCCGCCCTCCTCCACCGCTGCTGTGCCACTTATGAACACCAGATCGCCGGCCCGTACCGCTCGGCAAAATCCGATCTCTCTCTCCCAACTCGACCCGCTAAATGCCCTTTCTAGCTCCATCTACCAAGCTCCTCTGGCTGGCGGCCCTGCTCGGGCCGCTCCTTTGTTTGGGTCGGTGGAGCATACAGCCTCTTGGCTGTCGGTGGGGCCACCGGGCACCCGGTGCCCTCGCGCCCCGTGGTTGACACCCCGCGGACGCATCGTTTAGCATCGGTCGACCGCTAAAACCAAATAGCACTGCTCTTATCAAGAGAGGCGGAGGGAACGGCCCTTCGAAGCCCGGCAACCATTCGGCCAGACTGGCCGGAACGGTGCCAATTCCGGCGAACTCCCCGACACCTGCGGGGGTTCGAGAGATGAGAGTAGCGTCGTGCAGACGTTACGGACTCCTCTCGCGCTAGGGTGGGGTCTTTTTTTTGGGCCGTTTCCCGGGGAAGAACGGAGATGGCAACCATCAAGCAAGCTGTGGCCGCTGCGCCGAGGTCCATCGAGTGGACCGGCCGCGGCATAAGGGTGCTCAAGGATCTGCCGGGCGGGCGGGCCGTCAACGAGTTGGCGAGCCACGACGACGTGGCGGATGCCATACGGTCGGCGTGGCTGGTCGGACGGCAGGTTCCTGTTGCGGGCGCATACGCATGCGTCCTTGCGGCGCGCTCCACACTCGATGGAGACTCGCACGATTGCTACACCCGGCTTCTCTACGCCGCCCGCACCATACGGGATACGGCTCCCGACGACCATGAGCTGGCCGAGGCCGTAAAGCGCATGCTGGCCGCAGGGGACCGGGCAAACGGACCGGTGAATGGGACTGACCGCGTCATGGAGGAGATGGAGGCTGAGGCTGCGAGCTTCCACGTGGAGCTGAGGTCCCGTTGATTCGTCTGCAGGGCCACTGTGGGAGGTTCGCGGCCGGTGCCTGAGGCAACGGCCGCGTTCATCGGGGGGACCGGCCTCTATGAGATCGACGGCCTCGAGCACGCGCGCGAGGTCCGGGTCGATACCCCTTACGGCGACCCGAGCGATGTCATCGTCGTCGGCAGGTTGTCCGGCAAGCCCGTAGCCTTCTTGCCTAGGCACGGCAGAGGACACGTCCACCTGCCCACCAACCTGCCGTCCCGCGCCAACATATACGCGCTGAAGATTCTTGGAGTCGAGCGGATCGTGTCGGTCAATGCCGTCGGTGCCCTGGCCGACGGCATCGAGCCCAGGGACGCTGTGGTGCCGGACCAGATGATCGACAGGACCCGCGGCCGGCCAAACACATTCTTCGACGCGGGCCCCGTAGGACATATCGGGTTCGCCGACCCCTTCTGCCCGGAACTCTCGTTGCTCATCGCCGACGCGGCCGAGCCGCATTTTCGGCTGCACAGGACCGGAACGATGGTGGTGATCGAGGGTCCCGCCTTCTCAACCCGCGCCGAATCCAGAATGTACCGGTCCTGGGGGGGCACCATAATTGGCATGACCGCCTTGCCGGAGGCCAAGCTCGCCAGGGAGATGGAGATGTGCTACGTGTCCCTCTCGCTGGTGACGGACCGCGACTCGTGGGACGAGAGCGAGGCGGTCTCGGTGGAGGTAGTAACGGCGAACCTGCGCTCCAACGCGGCGGCGGCCAAGAGGACGATAGTAGATCTGGCGCAGGGCCTGCCCGCCGGGCGGGAATGCGGGTGCGGCAGCGCCATGGCCAACGCTATAATTACCAGCCCCGACCTGCTTTCGCAAGACGACCGGGCTCGTCTAGCCCCGGTGATCGGCAAGTATTTCTAGGACATTACGAAGAGGCTCCCAACCATGCCCAGAATGGATTCGGGCGAGCCCTACTACAGGCTCGACCTAACAGAAGCTAGAGAGATGTACGACGAGGACGACACCAAGGTGGTCGACGTCAGGCGTCCGGACGAATACGCCGAAGGACACGTGAGGGGCGCTCTCCCGATCCCCGTCGACGACATTCTCGCCAGGTTCGACGATCTGCCCGACACAGGACGGCTGCTGTTCATATGTGCCCAGGGCGTCAGGAGCGGCCTTGCCTGCGAGATGGCCGCAGCGCTAGGCGTCGACTCCGAGAGGCTCTACAACATAGAGTCGGGGACCGCAGACTGGATAGCGGCCGGCCATCCGGCCAGCTACGGGAACGAAGCGTAGGTCTCGCCCTTTCGGATGGCCTCCGAGACGACAAGCCTGTTGGTCGTGGGCTCGGTGGCCTACGACTCGGTCCGCACGCGGGCCGGCAGCCGTACCGACTCACTGGGAGGGTCCGCCATGTACTTCTCCCTGGCCTCGAGCCGGTTCTCCCCGGTCGGCGTCGTTGCGGTCGTAGGCGACGACTTCCGAGATGAGGACGTCGAACTGCTGAGGGCGCACGGCGTGGACGTTGCGGGCCTTGAGCGCAGGGCCGGCAAGACCTTCCGGTGGACCGGGGTATACAACACCGAGGATTCCAACACGCGCGAAACCCTCGATACCCAGCTCAACGTGTTTGCAGATTTTAGCCCTGAACTCACGGCCGAACAGGGCAACGCTGAATACCTGTTTCTCGCCAACATCCACCCGCAGCTCCAGATGCGGGTACTCGAGCAGATGCACACTAGGCCGAGACTTGTAGCCCTCGACTCGATGGACTTCTGGATCGAGGCGAGCAGGGCCGATCTGTCACGGGTCGTCGAGCGGGCCGACGTGCTGATCGTCGACGAGAACGAGGTCCGCCAGTTCGCCGGGGAGACCAACCCGGTCTCTGCGGCCCGAGCCGTGCTGCGGATGGGACCCCGGGCAGTAGTGATAAAGAGGAGCGAGCACGGTGTTCTGATGTATCTGCGGGCGCCGGACGGCTCGGACTCGGCGTTTGCCTGTCCGGCCCTGCCCCTGGACCGCGTGGTCGACCCGACCGGCGCCGGCGACAGTTTTGCCGGCGGATTCATGGGCTACCTGGCGGCGCTGAGCGCCTCTGCGGAATCCCTGTCGGCGCAGGCACTCAGGCGGGCCGTCGTCGTGGGAACGGTGATGGGCTCGATCACTGTCCAGGGCTTCAGCGCCGAGAGTCTCGCGGCAGCGTCAACGGCCGACATTCAGGCGCGCTTTGACGAGTTCTACGAACTCACCAGACTTGAGCATCCACCGGCGGGCAACGGCCTGCCGTGGCGGGGGACAAGATGACTACTACCGTTCAATCAGACGTAAAGGACCTGTCCCTGGCTCCGCAGGGAAGGCGTCGAACCGAGTGGGCCGCCAGGGAGATGCCGGTGCTCAGGCAGATACGGGAGCGCTTTGCCACCGAACGGCCCCTCAAAGGGGTGAGGATCGCCGCATGCCTTCACGTCACCAGCGAGACCGCCAACCTGGCACTGACGCTCAGTGCCGGCGGCGCCGAGGTGCACCTGTGCGCCTCCAACCCCCTCAGCACCCAGGACGAGGTGGCCGCCTCGCTCGTGAGTGACCACGGCATATCCGTATACGCGATAAGGGGCGAGGACAGGGACACGTACTACGCCCACATCGACTCGACCCTCGACGCCCGCCCGCATGTCACCATGGACGACGGGGCCGACACGGTCACTAGGGCGCTGACCGAGCGCACCGATGTGATCGACGGCATCATCGGCGGGAGTGAGGAGACCACGACCGGGGTGATACGGCTCACCAGCCTTGCCGAGGAAGGCCGACTCAGGTATCCGATCATCGCCGTCAACGATGCGGACACCAAGCACTTTTTCGATAACCGCTACGGCACCGGCCAGAGCACCCTCGACGGCATCACAAGGGCGACCAACATGCTGTGGGCCGGCAAGACCGTCGCGGTTGCAGGCTACGGCTGGTGCGGCAGGGGCATTGCCAGCAGGGCCAAGGGCATGGGATCCCGGGTCATCGTGACCGAGGTCGACCCGATAAGGGCGCTCGAGGCGGCCATGGACGGCCATCAGGTGCTTCCCATGGCGGACGCGGCGCGCATCTCCGACGTGATCGTCACGGTGACCGGCGGCCTCAAGGCGGTCGACGGTTCCCATTTCGAGGACATGAAGGACGGCGCGATAGTCGCAAACAGCGGACACTTCGACGTCGAACTCGACCTCCCGGGCCTCGAATCGCTCAGCGAATCGAGGCGCGAAGTTCGGCCATTCGTTACCGAGCATTCGCTGAGGAACGGACGCAGGGTCTACGTGCTCGGCGAAGGCAGGCTCATCAACCTGGCGGCCGCAGAGGGACATCCCTCTGCGGTGATGGACATGAGCTTTGCCAATCAGGCCCTGTCCTCCGAGTACATCATCGGGGCTGCGGAGGGGCTGGAAAACAAAGTCTACCCGGTCCCCAGGGAGATCGACCAAAAGGTCGGCAGGCTCAAGCTAAGGGCCATGGGGATAGAGATAGACTCCCTTACCGAGCAGCAGGACCAGTACCTTAACTCCTGGAGCTTCGGCACTTAGCGGAGCAGGGGCCATACGTGCCCGGATACAGCAAGCGCAGCGCGGGGCGCTGCATGCACAGATCGGAGATAGCGATGGCGTCAAGCCTAACCAACTCGCCCAACTACCTTTTCACCTCCGAGTCGGTGACCGAGGGTCACCCCGACAAGCTCTGCGACCAGATATCGGATGCGGTACTCGACGACATCCTTCGCCACGATCCGGCGTCCCGGGTCGCTTGCGAGACGGCTACCACCACCGGCCTTGTGCTGGTGTTCGGGGAGATCACCACCGATCACTACGTGGACATACCAAGGCTCGTGCGGCACACCATCCGGGACGTCGGCTACGTCGATTCGACCTACGGCTTCGACTACCAGTCGTGCGGCGTCGCCGTCTCCATCAAGGAGCAGTCTCATGACATATCGGGCGGGGTCAGTCGCTCGGTGGAGGTCAGGGACGGAGCGGCGGACGATGGTGAGGACGAAGCCGAGAGTCTGGGCGCCGGAGACCAGGGGATGATGGTCGGCTTCGCATGTTCTGAAACACCTGAGCTGATGCCTCTGTCGATCTCTCTCGCGCACCGGCTCTGCCGCAAGATGGCAGAGGTGCGAAAGGAAGGGATGATCCCCTACCTGCGCCCCGATGGAAAATCCCAGGTCACCGTCCAGTACGAGTATGGCATACCAAGGCGCATAGACACGGTGGTATTGAGCAGCCAGCACAACCCGGAGGTCAGCCAGTCGGTGATCGAGCGAGACCTAATCGAAGAAGTGGCAAAGACTGTCATACCCGAGCACTACCGCGACCGCCAGACCAAGTACATCGTCAATCCTTCCGGACGATTCGTAACCGGTGGTCCGGTCGGGGACGCTGGCCTCACCGGGAGAAAGATCCTGGTCGACACCTACGGGGGCCAGGCGCGACACGGAGGCGGCGCGTTCTCGGGGAAGGACCCTACCAAGGTTGACCGTTCGGCCCACTACGCAGCGCGCTACGTGGCCAAGAACCTGGTAGCCGCCGGGCTCGCGGACAGGCTCGAACTGCAGGTTTCGTACGCGATCGGCATGGCCAACCCGGTCTCCATTGCCGTCGAGACTTTCGGAACGAACCACGTGGCGGACGAGAGGATAGTCCGTGCCGTAAACGAACACTTCGACCTGCGCCCGGGCGCCATAATCCGAGATCTGGACCTCAGGAGGCCGATCTACACGCAGACGGCGGCCTACGGCCACTTCGGTCGTGACGACATTGACCTTCCCTGGGAGCGAACGGACAAGGCGGCCGAAATCAGGAGGGACGTCTTCGTCGTCGACGCCTCGGAGGCCGTTTAGCAGATCCACGCAGCGGACGAGGCCACCAGTCACCATGACCATAAGGTTCGGTACCGACGGCTGGCGAGCCATCATCGCCGACGAGTTCACGTTCGATAACGTGCGCATCTGCGCGCAGGCCACCGCCGACCTGCTTAAGGCCGCGGGGATGGCCGACCGAGGCCTTGTGGTCGGCTACGACACGCGCTTTGCCTCCGACCGCTTCGCCGAGGCGGTCGCCGATGTCGCTGCCGCGAGCGGCGTGCCCGTGGCCATCAGCGAGGGGCCGGTGCCCACGCCGGTGCTCAGCCACGGAGTCGTGGACCGTCGAGCCGGCGGCGGGGTGGCGATAACCGCCAGCCACAACCCCGGCCGATACAACGGATACAAGTTCAAACCGGAAACCGGAGGCAGCGCCACGGACGAGACGGTGGCGGAACTGGAGCGACTGATCCTGCAGCTGCAGGCCGCGGGCGTCACGACCCGCCCCCGGGTGTCGCGGCCAGCAGCAGTAGAGCGTGTGGACCTTGTTCCGCGGTATCTTGGTCAGATAGCCGGTCTGGTGGACCTGGACATGCTTCGATCGGCCGGCCTGCGGGTGGCTGTCGATGCCATGTTCGGCGCCGGCGGGGGCATGTTCTCCCGGCTGCTGGGCGGTGGGACAACCTCGGTCACCGAGATCCACAGCGAGCCAAACCCTGCCTTCCCCGGGATCGAGCACCCCGAGCCCATCGGACCTAACCTTGGCGAACTTTCCCGGCGGGTCGTAGCCGAAGGGGCGGACGCGGGCATCGCCAACGACGGAGACGCCGACCGCGTGGGCCTGGTGGACGAGACGGGCCGATTCGTTACGACCCTCGAGTCGTTCTCCCTGATCTGCCTTCACCAGCTGGATTTGCTCGCCCGGCGAGGGCCGCTCATCAGGTCGCTCACCCAGAGCTCGATGATCGACAGGCTCGGGGCGATCTACGGTGTACCCGTTACGGAGACGAAGGTCGGATTCAAGTACATAGCGCCCTTGTTCGAGTCGCAGGACGCTCTCGCCGCCGGCGAGGAGAGCGGAGGGTACACGATCCGAGGCCATGTTCCCGACCGCGACGGCATCCTCTGCGGGCTGCTAATCCTGGAATTGATGGCGAGAACGGGCAGACGGCTCAGCGAGCTTGTCGACTGGCTGTTCGAGCTGGTGGGCCCGCACTTCTACGACCGCATCGACCTTCAGTTTGACCCTCAACTACGCGACGTGATCGAGGCACGCATAGGGTCTGCGGCCCCGGTCGAGCTGGCCGGACTCGCGGTGGAGGGAACCCGTACCGACGACGGATACAAGTTTAACCTCGCGGGCGGATACTGGATGCTGGTGCGCTTTTCGGGCACAGAGCCGCTGTTACGCACACACGCGGAGGCCGACTCGCCAGAGCGCGTGGCGCTGCTCCTTGAAGAGGCGCGCAACCTGGCAATCCCTTAAACTTGCGGCCATGACGGCCCCGGACCCCTTGCTGCTGCTGGTCGACGGCCACGCGCTGGTCTTCGTCGCCTACAACGCTCTCAAGGAACCCATGACGCTGCGCTCGACCGGCGAACCGATTGGAGCGGTCTACGGATTCGCAAACTCGTTCCTCAAGACCCTCTCGGACTTTCGGCCCACCCACTGCGCCGTGGCATTCGACCCGCCCGGCCCCACATTCAGGCACGACTACTATCCGGACTACAAGGCTCACAGGCCCCCGACTCCCCCGGACCTGCCAGCCCAGGTCGAGAGGATAAAGCAGTTCGTAGGCGCGTTCGGCATACCCATCCACGAGTTGGAGGGCTATGAGGCCGACGACGTGATCGGCACCCTCTCCCTCCAGGCGGAGGAGTACGGGATCGACACGCTCATTCTCACCGTGGACACCGACGCGCTGCAGCTGGTGTCGAAGAGGACACGGGTCTACGTATCGACCGCCTTCAACAGGAGGGTCTTTGATGTCGACGCCGTTCGGGACCGGTATGAGGGCCTTGGGCCCGATCGGGTGGCCGACATCAAGGGCCTTGAGGGCGACAAGTCGGACAACGTGCCCGGCGTCCCGGGCGTGGGCAGAAAGACGGCAATCAAGCTGCTAACCGAATTCGGCAGCGTAGAGGGCATATACGAGCGCATCGAGGACGTAAGGCCCGACGGACTTAGAAAGAAAATGCGGGACAGCGAGCGCGAGGCTCGGGAGAGCAAGTACCTTACAACCATCGTGCGCGACGTCCCAGTGGAGCTGGACCTTGCGGCGGCGGACATGTCGAGTTACGACCGGCACGCGGTGGTCGGGTTCATGCGCGGGCTCGAGTTCCGTTCCATCATCGACCGCCTGCCCACCTCCGGCGCGGACTCAAGCCCGGAGAGCGGCGAGCCAAGGGCGTCCGAAGGCCGGATTCCCACCAAATACACGATCGCCAATACTCGGGAGAAGCTCGACGAGATGATCACCGAGCTGGGCGGGTCGGGGGCCTTCGCGTTTGACACGGAGACCACATCCGAGCACGCGATGGAGGCTGACCTCGTGGGCCTGTCGTTTTCCAACGCCGCGGGCAGGGCGTGGTATGTGCCCGTCGGCCACAGGGTTCCCCCCAAGCTGGAGCTCGGAGAAGAGCCGAGGCAGATCGTCCAGGTGCCTATGGAGGAGGCGCTCGACGCGCTGCGCCCGCTGTTTGAGAGCGAGTCGATCGGAAAGATAGCGCACAACGCTAACTTCGACGTCACGGTGCTGGCGAAATGCGACGTTGAGGTGCGCAACCTAAGCTTCGACACGATGCTCGCCGCCCATCTGACCGGCCGCCGCGGAATCGGCCTAAAGGCCCTCGCGACGAGCGTGCTCGGCGAGGAGATGACTCCCATCACGGACCTGATAGGCACCGGCAGAAGCCGGATTACCATGGCCGAGGTCCCCGTAGAAAGGGCAGGCCCGTACGCCGCGGCGGACGCCGACTTCACCTTCCGGCTGCACAGCGTCTTCGCTGAGGACCTTGCTCGGATGTCCCTAACTGAGCCCTTCGAGACACTGGAGATGCCCCTCGTGAATGTGCTGGTTCGCATGGAGCGCGAGGGCGTCGCTCTAGATGCCGCGCTGCTGCGAAACATGTCCGGGGAGCTGGGTGATCGTCTGGCCGGGGTCGAGCGATCGATCTACGACACAGTGGGCCACGAGTTCAACGTCGGCTCTTCCCGGCAGCTCGCCGGCGTGCTCTTCGACGAGCTGCGGCTCCCCCCCGTCAAGAGAACAAAGAGCGGCTTCTCGACCGATGCCGCATCCCTGGACGCGCTCAGGGAGAGGCTCGACCAGGGCACGCTGGCGAGCGTCGATCCCCGGGCGTGCGAGATGATCGACAGGGTGGTCGAGTTCAGAGAGATCTCCAAGCTAAAGTCCACCTACGTGGACGCACTTCCGGATCTGGTCCACCCGGTGACCAGGCGCATCCATACCAGCTACAACCAGACTGGTTCTGCGACCGGCCGCGTCTCGAGCAACGATCCCAACGTGCAGAACATACCCATCCGGACCGAGCTCGGGCGCAGGGTGCGAAGGGCATTCGTCGCCGAGGGCTCCCCTGATTGGATACTGGTGGGGGCGGACTATTCACAGATAGAGCTGCGCATACTGGCGCACATGTCGGAGGACCCGGGTCTTCTGGAGGCCTTCCGTGAGGGCATGGACATTCACGCAATCACCTCGTCGCTGGTGTACGAGGTCTCCATCACGGAGGTCACGGCCGACATGCGTCGGGTGGCCAAGGTGCTCAACTTCGGAGTCCTTTACGGCCTGACGCCTTACGGCATAATGCAGCAGACCGACCTGAGCCCCGAGCAGGGGCGCCGCTTCATAGACGCGTACTTTTCGAGCTATCCGGGCATAAGGGATTACGTCGACGGCACTATAGAGCAGTGCAGGCAGGCAGGCTACGTAGCCTCCCTTCTGGGCCGGCGCAGATATCTTCCGGAGATCAACTCCTCCAACCGCTCCGCCCGGCAGGCCGCGGAGCGGGCTGCAGTCAACATGCCCGTCCAGGGCACGGCGGCGGACATTATCAAGCTCGCCATGCTCCGTGTGCAGGCACGACTCGACGAGATGGACATGAAGAGCAGGATGATCCTTCAGGTACACGACGAGCTAGTGTTCGAGGTGCCGGTCGAGGAGGTCGACTCCGTGGCGGCCCTGCTCAGGCTGGAGATGCCGGCCGCCATGGAGCTGAGGGTGCCTCTCCAGGTGGATCTCAAGGCCGGCCCCAACTGGGGCGAGATGGATCCGCTTTCCTGAGGGGTGGCGATCCGATGGCGGGCGTCGTTGACACCTTTATACCACCCACATAACATTGGTTCGATCACCCCATCGTCCTACACTGGGAGGCATGAGCTTGAAGGAATCAGGTGGGCCCTCTGTCATCGAGGCCATAAGCCTGTATCTGAACAACCCCAAGACCAAGACCGACGCTCCACTCACCGACCGTGAACTTCATCGGTTCGCGCAGTGGTGTGGAGCGGATCGAGTGCTCGGCGAGATAAACCCCTCAGACGTCGGGGCCTACTCTGACAGGATGGGAGAGGGTGGTGCGGTTCCACAGGCGGCAGAGAGGCTCCAGGTGGTTCGCAGCTTCCTTTCCTACATGAAGAAGAGCGGCCAGATTGACGTCAATCTCGCCCAGCACGTCCGCATCCGTAAGAGTCGAACCCGGGTCCACCAAGGGGGCGACGCCAGCGCGCGGGACGTGATCGAGCTGACCCCGGACGGACACAAGGTGCTCACCGACACCCTTGCCAAGCTCAAGGATGAGCGCATCTCTCTGGCCGAGGACATACACAAGGCGGCAGCGGACAAGGACGTGCGCGAGAACGCCCCGCTGGAGGCCGCCCGCGAACAGCTCGGACTGGTAGAGTCGCGAGTGCGAGACATTGAACTCCAGCTCAAGAACGCGGTGGTCATAGACCCGAAGAAGCGCAAGAAAGATGCCATCGTAAGAGTGGGCGTGAAGATCACCATCAAGGATCTCGGCTCCGGCAAAGTGCACGGCTACACGGTTGTCAGCGCCTCGGAGGCCAATCCCCTCGAGGGCAAGATATCGGACGTGTCGCCGGTGGGAAAGGCCGTGATGCGCCGAACGGCCGGCCAGCAGGTACAGGTGGAAACCCCGCGCGGCAAGCAGGCTTTCGAGATAGTGAAGGTCACCGCCTGACCCTCGGCCATCGACCCGGCAGCCATCTCAGGGCACCGGGTCTGTCCGACACCCCCGCTTTTCCCCCTTAGCCCGAGGGACCCGGCAGTCAGCCGATCCATGCCTACTAGGTCCTCCGTATCGACCGAACGCCCGCAAGTGCAGCCCGGTCCCGACATTTTCGACCTGGCCCGTGAGCTGGAGGGCGAGCTGGAGGGTGAGGTCCGCTTCGACCAGGTCTCCCGCCTCCTATACAGCACCGACGCTTCCATCTACCAGATCCTTCCTCTGGGCGTGGTCCTTCCCCGCTGCGAGGAGGACGTTGTAGCCACCGTGGAGATCGCCCGCCGCCGCGGAGTGCCGGTACTGCCCAGAGGGGGAGGCACCAGTCTGGCCGGTCAGACCGTGGGACCCGCCGTCGTAATCGACTACTCCAAGTACATGAGGGCGCTGCTGGAGGTGGACACCGAGCGGATGTCCGCGCGAGTGCAGCCCGGCATTGTGCTTGACGAACTCAACCGCAGGCTGGCCGTCCAGGGCCTGATGTTCGCACCCGACCCGAGCACTTCCAACCGTGGCAACGTCGGCGGAGCGCTCGGCAACAACTCGTGCGGCGCCCATTCGATCGTGTGGGGAAAGACCTCGGATAACGTCCTGGGGCTGCGTACGGTCCTCTCAGATGGCACGATGGCCGATCTCGGCCGGCTAGAGGCGGGCGAGACCACCTCGATGGCCGGCCGCGAAGGCCTGCTCGCATCGATCGTCAGGGAGCTGACCTCCGTGGGGGTCGAGTACCGGCGGGAGGTCGATGCCCGATACCCGAAGGTGTCCCGCCGCGTGTCAGGGTACAACCTCGACAAGCTGCCCCCGGTCGCGGGGGGCGAACTCGACCTCGCCGAGTTCGTCGTAGGCTCGGAGGGAACCCTGGTCAACGTCACCGAGGCGACACTCAGGCTGGTCCCCGTGCCCCGCAGAAGGGCTCTGGCGGTCCTGCACTTCGCCGACCTGATCGAGTCGATGGAGGCGACCGTTGCGACGCTGGAGCTGGAGCCGGCGGCAGTCGAACACGTCGGGGCGATGATTCTGCGCCAGGCACGGGACAACCTCGAGTACTCACGCATGATGGACTGGGTGCAGGGCGAGCCAGAGGCCGTCCTCCTCGTGGAGTTCATCGGGGACTCGGAAGCCGAGCTCAGCGACAAGCTCAACCGGCTTGAGGGCAGGATGAGAAGGGCCGGTCTCGGATATGCGGCGACGCGCCTTATGGACGCTGCGGACCAGGCGAGGGTGTGGGCAGTGCGCAGGGCGGGCCTTGGGCTGATGATGAACGCTCCGGGTGCCGAAAAGCCCCTGCCCTTCGTAGAGGACACTGCCGTCGACCCGGAAAGCCTGCCCGAATTCGTGAGGCGCTTTGACGAGATCGTCAGGGAGGCCGGCACCGAAGCCGGATATTACGGCCACGCGAGCGTCGGCTGCCTCCACATTCGGCCACTGGTCGACCTGAAGCGCCGGGCCGGCGTCGATCGCATGGTCGCGATCGCGGAGGCCGTCAGCGACCTCGTTTTGGAGTTCGGCGGCGCACTGAGCGGCGAGCACGGGGACGGTCTTGTGAGAAGCCCGTTCATTGAGAAGATGTTCGGCCCGTCCATATTGGAGGCCTTCGGGCGCGTCAAGATGGCCTTCGACCCCGATGGCATCATGAATCCGGGGAAGATCGTCGACCCGCCGGGCCTCGTCGACAACCTGCGCATAGACCCTGACTACGGGACCGTCGACGTACCGACCGCCATCTCCTTCAGGAGAGAGGGAGGGCTGGCAGCGGCGATCGAGATGTGCAACGGTCAGGGGGCGTGCCGCAAGCCGGCAGGGGGGACGATGTGCCCCTCTTTCATGGCCACACGGGACGAGGAGCACTCAACGCGCGGCAGGGCGAACGCGCTCAGGTCGGCGATATCCGGTGCGATTCCGGTCGAAGCGATGACCGGAGAGAGAATCGGCCGGGTAATGGACCTTTGCCTGGGATGCAAGGCATGCAAGGCGGAGTGCCCATCGAACGTTGACATGGCCAAGCTCAAGTATGAGCTGACAGCACGCTGTCGCCGTGAGCGCGGACCGACCTTGAGGGAGCGCGCCTTCGGGAACATCGACCGTCTGGGGACTCTGGGATCGCTGCTGGCCCCGGTGTCGAACTGGGTACTCGGCTCCGAGGCGGTCGGGGAACTGCTGGAGAAAATGGCCGGCATCGACCGCCGCCGCACGCTCCCTCGCTATGCGGGGCAGACATTCCCCCAGTGGATGCGCGCGCGCGATCCACGCGCGCATGGCGCCGCGCCTCTGGGCCGCGTCGTACTGTTCGCCGACACCTTCACTAACTACCACCACCCCGAGATCGGCCGGGCCGCTGTTACGGTGCTGGAGGCGCTTGGATACCAAGTAGAGGTGCCCGCTTTCCGCTGCTGCGGCCGCCCGCAGCTATCGGTGGGAGACGTCGAGCGTGCCAGGCGCAACGCGGCAGCCAACGTCGAAATCGCCTCATCCGCCATGGCAGACGGGGCAAAACTTGTGGGCCTTGAGCCTTCGTGCGTTCTCGCATTCGGGGACGAGTATCTCTACCTGCTGGAGGGGGACGAAACTGCACGGCGCGTTGCTTCAGACACCTTCCTGATCGACGAGTTCCTTAGCGACGCCCTGGGCAGCCAAGACATCGAGTTTGCGGCCGGGCGATCGGCCCGCACAATCTTCCACGGCCACTGTCAGCAAAGGGCGCTAATCGGTACGGGCCACTCATTGGATGTCCTGGGGATGCTACCCGGCGCCGAGCCGGTTGAGATCTCCTCGGGATGCTGCGGCATGGCGGGTTCGTTCGGGTTCGAGTCCGAGCATTACGACATATCGATGGCCATCGGCGAGCTATCGTTGTTCCCCGAGATCAGGGAGCAGACCGGGGATTTCGAGGTGGTCAGCCTCGGGATCTCGTGCCGCCAGCAGATTGTGGACGGCACCGGAGTGAGGGCAAGGCACCTTGTTGAGGTAGTCGCCGAATCGCTTGCCGCTTCCATGCCGCTAGGGGGTGACTAGGCTATGATTTCCTTGGAGACGCCATGAAGATCGGGGTGCCGACAGAGACAAAGAGTGGAGAGCGCCGCGTTGCGCTGACTCCTGACAAGACCGACATCCTAGTGCGGGCCGGCCACGAGGTGGCAATCCAGAGCGGCGCCGGTGAGAAGGCGTCGTGCCCGGACGAGGAATACATGGTAGCCGGCGCATCGATCGTCGCCACGGCGGACGAGCTGTGGGAGCGATCGGAGATGGTGGTCAAGGTCAAAGAACCCCAGCCCGAGGAGTTCGAACGCTTCCGCGAGGGGCTCATAGTGTTCACCTATCTGCACCTGGCCCCTGAGCTGGAGCTGACGAGGCGTCTGTGCGCCTCGAAGGTCACGGGCGTGGCCTATGAGACGGTGCAGGAGGCCGATGGCTCGCTGCCGCTGCTGACGCCAATGAGCGAAATAGCAGGGCGACTTTCGCCGCAGATTGCGGCCAGGCTGCTGCAGACCGACTTCGACGGCCCCGGGCGGCTGATGGGCGGAGTGCCGGGTGCCGAGTCATGCAGGATGGTGGTAGTCGGGGGCGGAAACGTCGGCATGGCCGCCGCGCTAATCGGTACCGCGCTGGGAGCCCGGGTGGTCGTATTCGACAACAACCTTGAGCGCCTCAGGTACATTGAGCACATCTCTCGCAGCATGGTCAAGACGATGATGTCCACCCCGCTCAAGCTAGCAGAATTCTTGAGCAGGGCGGACGTTGCGATCGGCGCGGTGCTGGTGCCCGGGGCGAGGTCTCCCAGGGTCATCACTAAGGAGATGCTCGCCGGTATGAAGAAGGGTTCTCTGGTCATGGACGTTGCGATAGACCAAGGCGGCTCCGTCGAGGGGATACGACCGACAACCCAGGCCGATCCCACCTATATCGCCGAGGGGGTGACGCACTTTGCGGTCACCAACATCCCCGGCATGGTCGCGACGACCGCGAGCGTGGCCCTTTCCAATGCAACCTGCCGGTACATTCTCAAACTGGCCGGTGACGGAATCGAAAAGACGGTGGCGGAGGCCGGACCCCTATCGCTGGGGATAAACACCATCGGTGGCCACGTGGTCCACCCAGCGGTCGCCGAGTCACTGGGGCTTGAGTACGTACCGGTGACCGAGGCGATCAGCCTGGCATAGGCCCCGCATCGCAGAGGCGTGCAGGCATCGCCTCACCGTTCACTCGTTGGACCAGATACCAGTCTCGTCCCCGATGAATCGATCCAAGTTGATCGCGCGCATGCGCCTCGTATAGCGCACCCTTATCGTCTCGCCGAGCCCAAGCATGCGGTAGGTGACTCCGTCGACCTCCACGGAGTCAGAGCCGAACTCTAGGTAGAACTTTCCCGCCTCGCTGCGCTTCCCCCAGTCGTGGCCCTGGTAGATGTGGTAGGGAGGCAGAAGGTCCTTTTGCTCATTGAACCAGCGCGAGACCGACTTACGCATCCTCCAGAGCGAACGGAGACCAAAGTTACCGGATATACCCAATTGCGCCAATCGCAGACCCGTGTCAGGCCATCGCCGGGGATGCCAACCAATCCGTCAAAAGAGCTTCGTCAATTCACGCTCGACCTCCGAGAAGGTGGCGAAGGCCTCAAAGCGCGCCGACACCCTGCCCTCCCCGTCGATCACGAACGTCCACTCGTTGCTCGGCAGGTTCCAGTCCCAGACCGCCTGGGATATCGCCGCCTGATCGAGGTCGCCCTGAATCTCGTGGGGATTATCGTACAGGTCGACGTGAACGAAGTTGGCCCTTCCGTCGTATGCCTCCTGCAGTTCGCTGAGCACCTCGACCTGCGGACCGCAGACCGCATTTATGCAGAAAGCCGGGCTCGCGAACACCACAACCACGGGCCGATCGTCGTCGATCGCGTCGGCCAGCGTGACCCGGTAAAGGTCCGGGTCGAAAAGGGAGCCGGTCGTTAGCTCGGTCGGGCTTGCGACGTCCGTGGCGATCTTGGTCACACTTCGAACGGCCTTTTCGCCCACTGCAGGCGCTGAGGTGTCCTCGGCCACGTCAAAGGTCAACTCGACGATCTCCACGTCGCCGTCCTCGGAAGGAGCCTCTATCAACAGTCTGTGCGTTCCCGGCGCCTGAAACTCCACAAAGGTCGTGTACAGGCCGCGGGATCCCACCGGCCAGGGCTGGTAGGCGGCGTCCAGCGGCCCGGCCACCTCGCGCTCTGCGCCGGGCCCGCCGGCATAGAGCGTCACCCGCACAACGGGCTCGCTGACAACCCCACGCGGAGAGATCAGCACGAATCCCAGTCGATGGCGTCCGGGACTCAGATCGTCGGTGCCCAGTATGGCCTGAAATCCCCCCTGCGTTGTGGGGCCCTCTATCAGCTGGTGGTCGTCGGGACGGGAACGGTCGGCGTCCGGCGCGCCGCCGCAGGAGACAACCAGGCCCACGGCGGCGGCGAAAAGCAGGGCTGTAGCGGCGGCACGGACCGACCGTATGGCGATGCCGGCCCCGGGCCGGAGCCTTCTACAGGTTCTTGAAGACACCGAAGGTGAACGCAAAGAATTCGAAGTTGTCCGAGTTTGACGCCAGCTTGAGTTCGTATCCACCGAACTCAGGAGTCTTGGCGACGCGGTACATACGATCCTCGTTTACGAGAAGGTAGCTGTTTCCCTCATCGTCCCACATCACGTCTTCGCCGGCGCGGTCTGCGGGGATGGGCACTCCATCAATCGTCACGCGCACCTCGTAGGAATCTCCGGACTCCGGCACGCCCAGCACTATGTTGGCGCTGGTTCCATAGAACTTGATAGCCACATAGTCCTCGTGGGCCTCGGTTGTTCTCGCGTGCTTGAGGCTCTCGGGTCCGTTGCGCCAGAGGCCATTGAGGTATATGAAATGGTTCTCGTGGACCCCGGGGTCCGTGTACTCGAGCGCCATATCCTGTCTTGCGTAGTACTGTTCGTGGCGCACGTAGGGGGGTTGGCCCCCGAAGCGCAAAGCGCTGTAGTTGCGTTCAGTGCCCGCGTAAAGCTCCCTTGTGACCGACATCTGCGGATCATCTATGCGCAGCGCCGCCTCCTCGTAGTCCCTGGTCGGCAGGACCTCGGAGTTGTCCAAGCTGACCTGCCCGCCGTTCTCGGCGAGAAGTTCCCTGATCCTCAGTTCCGTCTCCTCATACGCCCCCTCTCCGAAGTGCGAGTAGCGAATGTAGCCGTCACGATCGATCAGGTACTTGGCCGGCCAGTACCGGTTGTTGTAGTTGCGCCAGGTTCCGAAGTCGTTGTCCTGGACGATCCGGTACTCAAGGTCGAACTCTGCAGCCGCCTGCTCGACATTGGCCCGCTCCTTCTCAAAGGCGAACTCGGGCGAGTGCACGCCGACTATCGCCAGGCCGTCGTCTGCGTACTTAGCATGCCAGTCCTTGAGGTAAGGCAGTGTGCGAATGCAGTTGATGCAGGTATAGGTCCAAAAGTCGATCAGTATCACCTGCCCTGCCAGATCGTCCAGCGTGAACGGCTCGGCGTTGATAAAGCCGGACGGCATTTTGATGTCGGGCCGGTACAGCTCGTTCCCCAGTCTGTTGAGAGCGGCCAGATTGTCCGGGTTGGCATCCGCCGGGGACCCCTCGTCCTCCAGGGATGAGTCGTCACCATCGACCATCTCGCTCGTCACTGACACCTTGTCCTCCGCGGTCTGGCCGACAGATCCTGCCGCGGTGTCATCTGCAGCTGTGTCCGCGGCGGGGGACTGGTCTCCGCCGCAGGACGCCGCCCCGGCGAGCACGAGCGCGGCCAACACGGCAACGAAGGCAGCCATCGGTCCCCTTAGCAGATGCGGTACTCCCGTACCCTGAATACGAGCGATCCTAGGTGATGATTGGTGTGTCCTCACGGTTCCCCCACTCTCGGAATGAGCCATCGTAGTTCCTGACCTCGTCGTAGCCCAGAAGGGAAAGGGTGAACATGCCGTGCGCCGCACGGATGCCGCCCTGTCAGTACGTCGTGATCCTCTTGTCCGGGGCGGCTCCCACGGCCTCGAGCTTGGGGCGAAGCTCCGAAGCATGCCTGAACTCCTTGACATCGTCGTCGGTGACGAACTCCAGCCATTCCAGGTGCTTGGCTCCCGGCATGCGGCCGGCGCGGGCGTTGCCCCTGTCGTTCTCCCCGGTGTACTCCCCTATTGATCTTACGTCCAGCAAGACTTCGCCGGATTCGCCGCCAGCACCCGTCCCCACCCCTATGCACTCGCGCATGATCTGCTCGGCGGTGGCTATGAGCGATGGATTCGGATCAGGGGTGAACTCCGTGACGGTAATCTCGGGCCTGGCATCGGTGATGGGTCGCCTTTCGCGCAGCCACTTACGCCAGCCACCGTCTAGCACCTTCACTCGTTCGTGGCCGTAGTAGGTCAGCGCCCACCAAAGCCTGGTCGCCCACAGGCTCCCGAAGTCATCGTAAGCCACGACAAGTGTGTCATCCCCGATCCCCAGCTCGCTCATCTCCTGTGCGAATTGCTCAGGCGTGTCGATGAAGGTACGGTCACTCGTCGGATCCTTGAAGTAGTGGTCGCGCCGGACCCCGACGGCGCCGGGGATGTGGACGCGGGTATAAGATTCCCAGAACCCCGTATCGACTATGCGGATGTCCGGCTCGAGCAGGTGGCACTCGAGCCAGTCGGTATCGACCAGAAGCTCTGGCCTGGCGTATCCCTTGTCCATGACACTCATTTTTGAATCCTCCGCAGGGGGCGACACTCTGCGCCGGAAGGTGCATAACACCAACCCGGCAGGAACAAACCCTGTAAAGGATGTTAGCACCGGTATAATGGGCATCGTCATGGGCGGAAAGTTGGCCGGCCGCGTCGCCATCGTCACGGGCGCCAGCCGCGGCATAGGCCGCGCCATCGCCCTGTCATACGCGGAGAGGGGAGCCGACGTGGCGCTCGCGGCCCGCGCATCGTCCGATCTGGAATCCGCCGCCGAGGGTGTGCGTGCGGCCGGTCGCCGGGCCCTTGTCGTACCTACCGACGTGGCCGAATCCGCGCAGGTCGACGAGATGGTCTCCAGAACGATCACCGATCTAGGCGGCGCGGACATACTCGTCAACAACGCCGGCTCCTTTAAGGAGCTTGCCACCGTCCCGTTTCCCGACAGGGTCCTAAAGCCGCCTTCGGTCATGCGCGATAGCTCAGTTCGGATGACGGACGAGGAATTCAGGCAGGTAGTCGACACCAACATAGGAGGAGTCTTCTACGGCTGCCGGGCGGTGGCGCCCCACATGATGGAGCGGGGCTACGGCAAGATCATCAACATCAGCTCTGTGGCCGCCACCAGGGCGTTCAGGCTCGAGGCCGTATACGATGCCTCCAAGGCAGCCGTAAGCATGCTCACCCGCTGTCTCGCCCTTGAGTGGGCCCCATATGGCGTTCGCGTAAACGCTCTGGCTCCCGGCGACTACAACACGGCTATGACCGCCGAGGCGTGGGACGATCCAGTGCGCAAACAGGCCTACATGCAGGCCATACCCCTCGGTGCAGAGGGGGACATGAACGGTCTAACCGCCCTCGCCACATTCCTGGCCGGTTCGGACTCCGATTACATCACGGGCCAGACCATAAACATCGACGGCGGCCTGTCGGCCCAGTAGCAACCCGGTCGCATCACTCTGGCGCGACCATTACCGAGCCCCCCGGTCATGTTCCGGCATGTCCTTGGGGAGAGCCACGGATTTTTTGCGGCTGTCAAACCCGGCTACCGGATCCGACTGACCCTGTACCGAGCCATGTAGTACCATTCCGCGCCAGTACTGACACCGGAGGGGCAGCCTAGAGCCGGGTACGCGCCCCCTCATCGCATGGGCCCACCGACCACATGGACTCCAGGATGAAGCACGTGCCCCGGAAGCGAGGCCACGGCGGGTCTGCTGCGGCGTTCAAAGGGCTGAATTGACGGTGGCAGGACAGGGGCCCCAAACGTTCGCCTTTATGGGAGGGTCAAGATGGAATCTGACGGTCTAGACGGCGAGGAGATCACCGGCCAAGCCAATGTTGAGGTGAAGGGGCTGGCCATTCAGGCTGAGCAGGTGGGCGGAATATTGATTGCACGGATCGACGGGCGCGTTGACGGCCAAAATGCCCAAGAATTTCAGGGCGCCCTGGAAGGCCTGCTTGCCGGGAAGAACTTGAACTTGCTGCTGGATCTGGAGCAGGTTTCCTTCTTGAGCAGCGCCGGCCTCGGGGTTCTGCTCACCATAGCAAGACAGCTACACAAAAGGGCCGGGAAGATTGCGGTGTGCTCAATGCCAGATTCGATACGCGGGGTGTTTCTCATCAGCGGCTTCCACAAGATCATCCCCACTCACGCCAGCCGGGAGGATGCGATTGCAGCGATCAGCCCATAAGCAGACCTGTGCCCAAATGGCCCGGTCTTGAGGTCCGCTGGCGCGGCTGGAAGATCATTGCGGGCACACCCCTAGAGTCGGTCCAGAGCACTCACGCACAAGGCCGGTTTGAGCGCAACGGGTTCTGGTTGCAGGGCACTTGTGTGACAAGACGGCATTGAAGCAGAACTACCACATCGCCAAGGTTGGTCGAGTCCTAAAGATGCACTGCCTGGACCGCTGATCGGGCTGCGAGCATGGTGAGGAACAGAAACAGCGGCGCCGGCGAGAGGGGCGCGATTCCTCGGCGAATCGCCATAGTCGCCGGAGGCATTTCAGGTCTGGGTGCAGCATGGGCGCTGCATCATCGCCCGGACCGTTTTGACTTTCGCCTCTTCGAGGCCCACGAACGGGTTGGCGGCAATGCGATCACAGCCGACATGCCGCAAGAGGACGGAAGCTCAATTCCCTTTGACATTTCCGTCACAGCCTGCATTCCGTCCGTATACCGTCACATCCTGCTGTTGATGGAAAGATTCGGCATCGCACTGATCGACACCAGATTCAGCTACAGCGTCAAGTACGGCGGCCAAGTTTACGCCCACGATTTTGACTCCGAGATCAGGGACCAGCTGCAATCGGAGATCGCGAAGTTCCAGCGTCTCCTGAGACTCCTGCACAGGTTCGGCAGGCTCAGCCGCGCTCGATCGAAGTTCCTGAACGCTCTCAACCCCTTCAACTACGTGAGCATGGGGACGCTGCTGAACCTCGGAGGCTTCTCCGGAGAGTTCAGGTACAAGATTCTGAAGCCCATGTTCGTCAACTTCCTGATGGCGACGAACGTGTTCGACATGCCCGCAGCCCTGTTCGCCAGGTATCTCGAGTTCTTCGACATCGAGACCTCCACCCCCATGAAGACGTGGGACCAGGGGACCCGGCGCATCTACGAGAATCTGTCCGCCGACTTTCGCGACAAGATCTACCTCAATCGGCCCGTGCGGAAGGTGTACCGGCGCAAGACCGGCGTGGTGGTCGAGGACGAAGACGGAGTGCAGGAGACGTTTGACGACGTGGTCCTCGCCTGCAACGCGAACCAGTCGCTCATGATCCTGGACAGACCGACTTTCCTGGAACGCTACATCCTCTCGTCCGTGCGGTACGAGAGCGAGCTCCACAACCACACGGTCGTCCACCACGACTCATCGGTCCTTCCGAACAATGGAGTGAGACCCCTGGAAAGGCGCAGCAACCACATCGAGCAGTACGGGGCGAGACCCGATAACTATGAGATCACGTACATCATGCACAACCAGCAGCCGTGGGCCAACCGGTCCGACAAGCCCTGCCTGGTGACCTACAACCCGGTCAGCCCCATCGACGAAGGGAAGATCGTCAAGAGGTGGTGGTGCCAACACGTCGTCCATGACGTGCGGCACGTTGTCTGGCTCGTCAGCCTCTTCCGATTCATCCAGGGCAGGAGGCGGACGTGGCACGCCGACGCCCACACTCTTATCAACAGCCAAGAGACCTGCCTTGTGACCGGTCTCGCAGCCGCCCGGCAACTCGGAGCGGACTATCCATTCAACGATGAAGAGGCGAGACGAACCTTCAACTACTACGGGAGCATCATGTACGGCTTTAGATTCAGGAAGGTGTAGACCTGAGTAACGCGGCGGTTTCCCGCCGACCGGCCCTAGCTGCCGGGGACTCCGGCAGGCGCGCCCGGCAACAGGCTCCCTGACCCATACCTGCGCTGATCGTGGTGTCCGCCAGGGGGAAGCCCTAGCTAGCTCGGACCTAGTGGCATGTCAGCCGGGGCGATGACGACAAAGCGTTACCCACTGACTCTGCCGGTTCAGGCAGTTGGGAACTCTGGTCCCCGGGCACAGCCTCGGGGTCCTGGCCTGCAAAGGAACTCCGGCTTCGTGCGCCGCTCCATCGCGCGCGGCTCTGGCCAAACCATAACGTTTGCGGTAGTCCCCCGAATGACGCTGCCCGAGCGCTCCCACCATGATGGCCCAAAGGACATGCGAACCCTCGTCCCCCCCTTGCGGTACGTCCCTTTGCTAGTCAAGCCCGGCCACGATTTTCTCGGCCACCATGAGCGTCGGTAGATTCGTGTTGGCCCTTGGGACCGCGGGCATGATCGATGCGTCGGCAACGTAGAGACCCTCAGCACCGTGGACCCTGCCCGCCGAATCGACTACAGCGGCGGCATCGGAGGCGGGACCCATCTTGCAGGTGCCTACCGGATGGTAGTAATGGAGGCTGGCGCGCCCGACCTCCTCAGCCGACACGATGCTGGCCGTATCGTCTAGCTCCGCCCCTATCAGCGCAGCGAGTCGCGGTTGCCGCGCGATCTCTCTGCCGATCGCCACCCCGTCCATGAGCTCTGCGATGTCGTCGCCCCCTGGGTCTGTAAAGTAGCCAGTGTCGATCACCGGACTGGTTGTTGGATCGCTGTCTTGCAGAGTCAGACGGCCTCGGGACTGCGGAGCCATATGCGCAACGAACATCGTGCACTCCCACCGTCCTTCGCTGTCAGGACCCACCGATGTGACTGGGGCTATATGCAGGTCGAAAGCCTCGCCACACCGGCCACTCCGGACCTTGGCCAAGCTCTGCTCCGCAAAGACGGTCCTGCCATCAGCGATGAAATCCTTCATCAGGGAGTCAAAAAGTTGCGTGCCGTAGTGCCTCATGCTCAAGCTCGGATGGTCGTGCAGGTTGCATCCGACGCCGGGAAGTTCAATCCGGGTGGAGATCCCCAACGGTGAGAGGTCCTCAACTGGGCCAATTCCGGAACGGAGCAGCACGGAGGGGGATCCGTAGGCTCCGGCGGACAAGACAATCCGCCCCGCCTCGACTGTGGCCGTCTCGCCCGCCCAGATGAAGTCGACCGAGACGGCTCGAGAGCGGTCCAGATTGATCTTGTCCACCAGAGCGTCGCCGACCACGGTCAGATCCTTTCGATCGCGCACCGGATCGAGATATGCAAAGTGCGTACCCCATCGAACTCCCTGCCAGATGTTGACCGGGGCCAGCGCCGCGCCCACATCTTCGTCCATGTGATTCAGGTCGGTCGTCCGACATATCCCTGCACCGATCATCGCCTCAAGGCATGCTTCGTGATACGGAGTTATCTCCTCAGGCTCAAAGTTCCGAACACGCAATCGTGTCGCCGCATTTCGGAAGTGGGAAAGAACCTCTTCGGTCGACCATCCGCCGTTGCCCGTCGCGGCCCAGCCGTCGTAATCGGCGCTGCTGCCCCAGAGCGCGATGCAGCCGTTATGCGATGAGCATCCACCGACAACCCTGGCACGCTGAAGGGGATGACCGGGTAAACCCATGGACGCCGCGCTCGAGTAGGACCAGTCGTGGGTATCCCCTATTACGTTGCCCCTGAGCAACTCCGGCGGCCAGCGCCCCTCGGACAAATGTCCGTAATCTGGACCAGCCTCAAGAAGCAAGACCGACTGGCCGCCATGCTCCGCCAGAAGACCCGCCACGGCGGCGCCGGCTGTACCGCCGCCGATGACTACCGTATCCGAGTAACGGGGAAGCTGCGGGAAAGTCATACCTTCAGTCCATCCTTGCCATCGTCAACCACGCCGAGGACCTCTAGTGGCCGATTGTTCACGGCAAGGGGTATGTCTGCGCGCGTGCCGCTCCGGCCACAGTGCGTACGGTGCTTCTCTGGCCACCATGATATTTCAGCCCACCGTCTCAGCCACGTCATGGAACTCCATACGACTATAGTTCTTGACGCCCGGACATCCCCTCGCGCGAAATGACCCGGAATAACAGATCATCGAAAGCCCCTTGCCCTTGGACCTGCCATGGCCCAGTAGTTTGCACCTTCAATCATCTTTCAGCGGACTATTCCCTCATTTCGGCTTCACTCTGCCAACTTGAGGTCGGCCCACACGGGTGCACATGCTGACGCTGACTTCGCCCAGCTAGCCTGTGGCTGTCACCGCCGCACTCTCTAGTATCCCTCCGCGTAAGCTGCGTGGAAGGTGTCGACTCCGGCGGTGATATCGCCGGTCGGCGGCCTCATGATGGCAACTGGACTGCCAAAGTTGGCAAATCCGGTTATGGCATACTCGGGACCCATGACAGTCAGCTGGTGGCCGAGCTCTTGTAGGCCCTGCCGCACGTCGGCATCCAACTGCACCGGCACGCTAGTGCGTGGAGTCGAGCAATCGACCCTGGGCGCGTCGATGGCCTGCTGCGGACCCATTCCGAAGTCGACCATGTTAGAGACCAACTGGCTGACGGCGTTAGTTATGCGGCGTCCACCTGTGACTCCCACTGCAATGCACGACCCGTCCCTGGAGAGCACCAGGGCCGGGGTCGCGTTGTTAAGGGGCCAGCGGCCCGGGAGCACCGAGTTGATCCGGCCGGGAATCGGATCGAACCACATCATCCCATTGTTCATGACGACGCCGGTGCCGAGGGGCACTATCCCCGAGCCGAAACCACTGCCCACCGTGTTCGTGAACGAAACGGCATTGCCCTCTTCGTCAATGACGCAGAGGTGGGTCGTGCCGTCATCCAGCGCCGGCGCCGAAGGCGGATATGCCCGCTCCGGTCGCCTGCCTTCATCCACCCAGGGATCGCCCGCCGCCCAGACCTGAGGAGCCAGCACCCCTATCTCAGCGCGGCGCCGGTCCGCATACGCGTCTGACAACAGCCCCTTCCAAGGAACATCCACAGTCGCGGGATCAGACAGGTACGCGTACCGGTCCGCATAGGCCATTCGAGCAGCGCTTATGAAAGTGTGAAGCGACTCGACAGAGTTGTGGCCCATGGCAGGCAAGCCGAAACCGGCCAGGAGTTTTAGCGTCATTGCCGTCGTGGCTCCCGCCGTCGCGTGCGGGGGCACCCGCACCTTGCGTCCTCGATAGTCGATCTCCATGCCGCCCTCCCACACGAACGGCCGGTATGCAGCAAGATCCTCCAAGGTCAGGACCCCGCCCTCTGCGCGAACGCCCTCGACGATCGCCCTCGCCACATCCCCCCGGTAGAAGGCGGCGGCACCCTCACTTCCGATGGTCTCCATTGTGTCCGCGAGGTCCGGCTGGCGCAGGATCCCCGGTCTTGAGTTGTCTCCGGCGGGCATGCTGCCGCCGGGCATGAAAATGCGCCCAAGCTCGCTGTACCGGTGGAGCATGTCCGACAGCAGACCGAACGCGTAGAGGTTGTGCCAGCCCGGTGTAAAGCCATCGCGTGCAAGTTCCACCGCCGGGGCCACGACCTCTGTGAGCGGGACTCTGCCGAAGAGTCGGTGGGCCTCACACATCGCGGCAACGACGCCCGGTACGTTGATTGACAAGGCACCTTGGATGTTCACATCTCCCTCGACCTCGGCCCAACCAAAGGGTCCGGTCGCGGACTTGCCGGTGAGTTTAAACATGTCTGGTTCTGCCGACGCCGGTGCAGGCATGTGCCCGCCGATCACACCACCTTCATTGCCCATCTGGTAGACGATGTAACCGCCGCCTCCAATGGTCGCCGAGTTGGGCTCAACCACCCCGCTTGCAAAGCAGGCGGCGATGGCAGCATCCACGGCGTTCCCGCCCGCCCGCAGCAATTCAAGCCCGGCCTCGGTCGCGTGAGGATCCTTGGTCGCGACCATGGCGATCTCCGCCCGGGCCTCAGCCTTGCTGATTGTGGTGACGGTGGGCTGGCTCATATCGTCCTCCTCCATGCGGCCGCATAAGGTGCATGCCCGTGCTGCTAGGTGGATGGTGGTCGGTTCAAGCAGACACGTCAACGCCACAGGCAGAGAGCAGGCCAAGGTTCGACGGGCCGCAGCGCTCACCCCGCCAGCCCGGCACGGGCGGACCGGCCTTCAAACTATCCCCTGTATACTCCCGACGGTGAGGTGGACGAAATGACCAACATGACGGGCAAGGTGCAAACGGTACTTGGGCCTATCGATCCCTCCGAGCTAGGGCCGACGGTTACCCACGAGCACCTGCTGATTGACCTGCGGCCCTATTTCCAGATGCCCGACGAGGCGACGGCCCGCGGGGACGTGGAGCGGGATCTGACCTTCGACATGGTCGGCCGCAGCCGGATCGTGTTCATGTACAACTTCGACCAGATGACTCTGCTAGACGAAAGGGTCGCCCTCGAGGAGATCACCCGCTACAAGCTGTGGGGCGGAGGCTCTCTGGTCGATGCCACCTCCATTGGCATAGCCAGGGACCCATTGGCCCTTGCGCGTATTTCTAGGGCCACCGGCCTCAACATAGTCATGGGGGCAAGTTACTATGTGCCCCTCTCTCACCCACCCGACATGGACGACCGGACGGAGGATCAGATCGCCGCCGAGATCGTACGGGATCTCACCGTGGGGGTCGGAGACACGGGGATAAGGAGCGGCATTATCGGGGAGATAGGCTGCTGGAACCCGATGTCAGAAAACGTCGAGAAGGTGCTCAGGGCATCGGTAGCTGCCCAGCAAGTGACCGGCGCACCCATCCTTATCCACCCGCCCTTCCATGCCGATGGGCCGGGATGGATCACGGAGATACTGCGAACCGCCGGAGCCGACCTTGAGCGGGTAATAGTGGGCCACCTAGACTACATCCTTACAGAGCCCGAACAACTTCTGAGGCTAGCCGCTTCAGGTTGCTATTTGGAGTGGGACCTGCTCGGCAACGAGGACACCTCGGGCAACCCCATCGCCCCGCTGGACCGGGTAAACGACGACAGGCGGCTGGACAACATCCGGGCGATGATCAACGCGGGCTACGGCGAACGCATCGTCGTGGCGCACGACGTATGCACTAAGGGACAACTGGTAAGGCGCGGCGGCAAGGGCTATGCCCACGTACTGGAGAACGTCGTCCCACGTATGAGGCTCAAGGACTTTGCCGAAGGTGAGATCGACGACATCGTCACTAACAACCCCGCCCGCATTCTCACCTGGGCCTGACCGCTCACGCGGTGGGGCCGCGTCCCGGTGCTATGCGAACTTGTCAGGTGTACGGCTGTTTTCGAACTTGGTCTTGGCGTCGATGAGCACCGTCCTGCCCTCGGTGTTTAGCCGGCGCGCCCTGAGCAGCGCCGGTCCCAGTTCGGCAGGCGTTGTCACACGTATGCCCTCCGCGCCCATCGCGGTCGCAAGAACCGCGTAGTCGCCCTGCATGTACGACACGCCATAGGTCTCCCTCGCAGTCGGAAATCCACCGGGATAGGTGGCCATGCCTCCGTTGTTGAGCACGACCGTGGTGATCGGTATCCCCGCCCTCGCTGAGGTCTCTATGTCAAGGCCGGACATACCGAAGGCAGCATCTCCCATCATGTTCAAACAGAATCTGTCCGGCATCGCCTGCTTGGCTCCTATCATCAGCGGGATGCTAAAACCCAGATGCGTCGTCTTTCCCCAGCCAACGTAACTGTGGGGACTGGTCGCCGTGAAAAAGGGAACCATCTGGTCGCGCGGCGCACCCGCGTCGTGCGTGACTATGCTGCCCTCAAGGTCCAAGTTCCTGTTCAGTTCGTGGATCACCCGGTAAGGGTTGATGGGCTCATCATCGTCCTCAAGGTAGCGTCGCCAGCGGGCCAGCCACTCGCCCTTGACCGCAGCGATCCTGTCGCGCACACCGGTGTCCCTTGGCTCCTCGGTCACCTCACCCTTTGCCGCATCGATCAGATCAAGCAAAGTAAGCTTAGCGTCGCCGACCAGCCCGATCGAAGAGGCGACATCCTTGTTTATTTCCCCTGTGTTAAGGACATTGTGAATCACAGTCTTGCCCGCTGGTATGGCCTGACCATAGGGCGTCTCGGTGAGCGAGGTGCCGAGCGCCAGCAGCACGTCACACTCGTCTAGCCATCGTCGTGCGGCAAGGGTGGTGTTCATGCTCCCCGCACCGACCGACAGCGGATGGCGCTCGTCGAACGCCGACTTTCCGGGCATAGTCGTAAAGACCGGCATGTCAAGTAGCTCGGCGAACTCCCTGAGTTCGGCGGTGGCACCGGCCGAAAGCACGCCGGCTCCAGCCCAAATCAGAGGGTTCTTGGCCGCCGCCGCCGCCCTTATCGCGTCGCGCACGTCGGAGCTCGACGGCCTGGCCATGGAGAACGGCGGGGAAGTATAGCTGGCCGATATCTCGGGCACCGGTCCATCGCAGACGTCCAGCGGCATCTCCACCACTACCGGGGCTCCACGTCCATTCCTTAGCGCGTGGAACGCCCGGCGCATGACATCGGCTATCTGGTCCGTCCTTGTGACCAGCTGGACGCTCTTTACGAGCGTCTCCCAACTGCGTGCAGCCACGAAATTTGGCCTCACCAGGATGCGATCGAGCGGGTTGCCACCCGGCAGCACGAGGATCGGCACATTATCGGCGTTGGCCTGCGCCAGTCCGCCGACCGAGTTTTCCGCGCCAGCCTGGGCCTGAACGGCCACAACCCCGAACCGGTGCCTGTCACTGACGCGCGAATAGCCGTCGGCCGCCATCACCGCACCACGCTCATGCCTGAAGGCCACGGGGCGAATGCCCTCCTTGGCCGCCTCCTCGATGATCGGGTTCGACAGGTAGCAGGGCAGCCACTCGGTCCCCTCTTGCTTCAGGATGCGGGCTATGTACTCAAAGCCGTTCAATGGTGTTTCCTTCCAAGCGCGGCGGATCGCCGGGCCAAAGCTGAGTTGTCCTCCCCGGACCATGTCAGGGGGAGAGAATGATACCGATTCCCCTGTGCCGGGCCGTTCACGCGGGCTTGGGTCAGGGGACTTCCGTCAGGTTTTCGACCGAGGGCTTGAGCGCACCGGACTCGACGCGGTTTGCGAGAGACCGGATGGCATCGTTAACCGGCGTGGCGATACCGACCTCGGTGCCCTTTCGGGATACATATCCGTTTAGATGGTCGACCTCGATGCGGCGACCCTTCATCAAATCCTGTGCCAGCGAGGGACGACCAACGCCCACCTCACGGGCGCCAGATACTAAGACGCCCTCCACCTCCTCCATCGCCGCGCCATCCGTAAGAGCGCGCGGGTAGAGTTCCGCCCTCACGCCGGTTATCGGCTCGATTGACACACCGTGTGCCGTGCCAACGGTAACCACCTCGGCCGCTATGCGGATGGAGACGCGGCGGCTCTCCTCCACCTCGCGCAACTCCGCCGACTTTAGGCCAGTTGCCCCGGCCACCGCATTGGCCATGGAGTTGACACACAGCTTCGACCAGCGCTCGCCCCACAGGTTGGTCGTGGTCGAAACGTTTCCGCCGGAAACGTTGTCCAGAATTCCCACGATCTCCCGCACCCGAGGTGTCACAAGGCCGCTGGGCTCGCCGACCGTAAAGGGCTTGCGCTCGCTGGGGCTGGTGAAGGTAACGTGACCCGGGTCGTACATGCCTGCGCCAAAGGTCACCACCGCGCCCACCACCCTGGTCCATCCGACGACCGCCGCAATGGTCTCGTCGTTGATCGAGTTCTGCGCCGAGACGATGTAGCCGCCGGGGGAGAGGTGCGGTCTGATGAAGTGGCAGGCCCACTCAGTGTCGTAGGACTTTAGGGCGAGAAAGACGACATCGAATAGCCCGCCGGCGACCGACACGTCGGCCAGATGGAGCGTAGCCGCAGGGCGGGCGACAAACTCATCTTCGAGGGTTGAGACCCTGATCCCTGAGGTCCGTATTGCCTCCACGTTCTCGGGCCAGATGTCGATTACCGTGACCTTCACCCCGGCCCTGGCCAAGAAAGCGGCGATGCTCCCCCCGATGGCTCCCCCTCCCATTACGGCGATGCGCATTTCAGTCATGTGCTGTCTCCTAGATCGGTCGGTATCGGCGGCAAGGGTTCGTCCGAGACGAACCGCCTCAGAACGTTGCCTGTGATACGCGACACGTTGTTGTCGTAGCTCTCGTGCGACAGAACACCGCACCAGTCAATGGAGCCGACCGAAAAGACCCCGCCACCTTTCGGTCCCTCGAAGTAGGTCATGTCCGACCGCACGAACGGATTGACTTCCCCGTGCTGCAGCGAGTCTGTGATCGCGATCTCCTCCACTACATGGTGGTAGACCCTCGAGTGGCGTCCCGCCGACGTCGCTAGGAGCAACGCGTGGCGAGGTGTCCCAAGGTCGAAGTCCAGACGGTCGATCTCGTCCCCGGCCGCCCCATGCGCAAGCATGAGCGAGGGGTAATCGCCGATCAACTCACCGTCGCCTATCCCCTCGAAGATGAACGCGGCCCGTGGGTCGAACGAGTCCGGCATGCGCTCGTAGGGGGAATTGAAGTCGAACCCCTGGGCGGTGAAACCCACTCCGAACATCTTCTGCGGTGGCCGGGCCCGCTTTCGCCATATGCCCCCAAGCTCGCCGGTGGTCGAGTGATAGTACTCGCCGGGCTCCGCCTCCCAGACGTCCGTGCCGCCCCAGCGGCGGATCTCAATCACATGCGGCCTTTCCGGATCGAAGGATGTCACCCAGTAAAAGCCGTTGCCTCCCAGATACATAGCCCGACCGCCGCCGGCAAGATACGCTTCCACCGCCTCGAGCATCTGGCGAGACCAGTACTCGGGGTGGCTTCCGATCACCAGCACCCTGTAGGGCGCCAGCAGCGCCGCACCGTCGAAGTGGAGGTCCTCCGAGCAAAACACGTCGAACGCCAAGCCCTCGTGCTCCATCCAGTCGGCAATTATCAAGTCCGCCCCCATTCCGTGGGGGCCACCCCTGGCCGGGTATATGAAGTCGGGGCGCATGTTCAGTATGGGTACCCTGCGGGTCTGATAGGGAACCCCGCTGCCGTCCCTTTTGTGGTCGTACATCGAATGCAGCCCATTCTGCAGGATGTAGTCGATCTCCTCGAGATGGATATCCTTTCTCCAGTTCGGCAGCAACTCGGCCGGGATAGAATCTTCTCCCTCCGGGTTGAGCACGTGCTCGTTGCCATAGGCCAGATAGGTATTGGTTTCCAGCAGGAAGGCGATCTTGGACTGGGGCACGCCCGCGTGCGGCCGAATGAAGAACGGGACGTGGTCCGTGGCGTCGCCGGTCGATGTCCGCAGGGCGTATATCCCGCTACGTGCGCCCTCGGGCACGGCGTACTCGACACCGACATCCCAGCCGGCGTCGTCGATGTCCTCTTCGTGGAAGTGGATCGCACCGTATTCGCCTGGTCGCAGCGCGGGGTTGTATTCCTCGCCGCTCCAGTTGTAGCCGATGACGGCCCGGTGCGGCATGTTGACGACGTTGCCGTGTAACCCGTTGGTCGAGGTATCGGTGGCGACCTGCGTCGACATACCAATCGAGAAGTCCCAGGCCGCGACGAGGGACGAGCCGGCAACGTCGACGGGGTCAGTCCCATCGCACAGGGCGTCGATTTCATCTGCGGCGAGCGGGCGGTCGAAGATGCGGGGAGAGTCGACCTTACCGTTGAAGACCTTGTGATGGCGGCCGTCCGCGCCGGGTGAAGCGGCTATCATCAGCGGGCCGCCGGAAGGCGCCACGGTGCTTACGGGCACACGCTTTTCCACCGAGGCGACCTCGCCCCGAGCGGTCCAGCCGAGGGGCCTTTGGCTCATTCGGACGATCGCCCCATCACCTTCGAAGCTGACCGCGACAAAGTACCACTCGGGTCTGTGCAGCCTGCGGCCGGTCACTACGCACTCGCTCGCCGAGCCGTCTCCGACCCACAAGGCCAGGTCTCCTCTTCTGGAGACAAACAGGCCGTAGCCGCTGTCGCCGTCCCGAGAGAGCTTGGCCACCAGGGCCTGGGGGCTTCCCTTGTCCGGCCAGGTGGGCCAGATCCACGCGGTGATGGTAAAGCCGGTCATAAGATCGAGAAGGGGGCTATCCGGGACGATCACATGGGACCCGCCGTACAGGAACTGCTCTTTCCCCTCATACTCACCGTCAATGGGTGAGTCGACGGGTTCGGCTTTGAGGCCCGGTCCCCTCGGGTTCGGGTCGCCGTGGATGACACGGACGACCTGCGCCCGATATTTTGGTGCCGTCGACGAGATGTGAAAGCCGATCGTCTCGCCCGGGCGGACGCTGAACCTGTCGGGGTAGCCGGTTAGCTGCATGGTGTCCCCTCTTACCAAGCGTTGCGAAAGCTGCCGGAATTATAGGTGGGGCAGCGAGGCACGTCGACCAAGCGCCGGTTGCCATTTGCCGGGCCTCCATCCGACCGTTGACCGGTCCATCGGCCGCTGATACTCTGGCCGGCAATAGCGCGGCGACGCCGCGCAGCACAGCAACGGAGGACAATTTTGCCCGAGCGCGGAAGAGCGGCGGTACTCGTCGACGACTACACATTCGAGATCCGAGAGCTGCCCACCCCGGAGGTGGAGCCAGAGGGCATCCTGATAAGGGTGACCGGCTGCGGGGTCTGCGGCTCCGACCTTCACCTATGGCGCGGCGACATCAGGTTACACGGCTTCATCCATGGCCACGAGCTTGTGGGCCGGGTCCACTCTATGGGAGCGAAGGTGTCGACTGACTACCTGCAGCAGCCACTGAAGGAGGGAGATCGGGTGATCTTCACATACTTCACCCCGTGCCACCGCTGCTACAACTGCATAAGAGGCGAGTACACCGACTGCGCCCACAACTTTCAGATGTTCAAGTCTGTCGAGGAGTTTCCCTACTGCCACGGCGGCTTTGCGGACTACTACTATCTGAGGCCAGGAACCTTCGTCTTCAGGGTCGACTCTGACCTTTCCGACGAGGCCCTGACCTCGGTCAATTGCGCGGCGGGCACGGTCATGGAGGGTATCGAGCGCTCGAACCTGCAAGCGGGCCACGCGATCGTGTTCCAGGGTGCGGGGGGCCTGGGCCTCTACGGAATGGCGTACGCGCGCGAGCGGGGAGCCGGGCCGATCATAGCCATAGACGGTCAGCAGCCGCGACTAGAGCTTGCCAAGCAGTGCGGGGCCGACTACACCATAAACATCAATGAGATCACCGATCCTCAAGACCGGATCGAACGTGTCAAGGATCTGGTCGGCGGCGGCCGTTCGGGTGCCGACACTGTGGTCGAGGTGGTGGGCTTTCCCAGCGTGGTGCCCGAGGGTCTGGAGATGCTGAGACCGGGAGGTCGCTACGTAGAGATCGGGAATATATCGGCAAAGTCCATGGTCGAGATAGACATCAACAGGGTGCTGCACGGCATCAAGTACATAGTCCCGGTCTCCTTCTACAGTCCTCGGCTGCTCCCGGCGGCCCTGGAGATGCTGGAGCGGACAAGAGACCGATACCCACTTGTCGACCTGATGTCGCATTCGTTCGATCTGGAGGACATCAACATGGCGTTCGAGACCGCCGAATGGTTCGGCAAAGACCGAAAGACCCCGGTGACCAGGGCCGTGGTAAAGCCATAGAAGACGCGGAGCTAAAAGGGAATGGGCCTGTGCCGGATCGGCACAGGCCCTTTTTCATACCCAACTGACAGTGTCCAGCGATCAAGAGCCAATAATCAGGGCATCCGCACTCGTAAAGAACTACGGGGATCTCATGGCGGTAGACGGCATCGACTTCCGGGTAGAGAAGGGAGAGTGCTTTGGCTTCCTCGGCCCAAACGGTGCGGGTAAGACCACGACCCTGAGGATGGTGACGTGCGTGTCCCCGGTAACCTCGGGGGCCCTGACAGTCACCGGCCTCGACGTGCGAACCTCTTCCCGCGCCATAAAGGCCAAGCTCGGCGTCGTCTCGCAGGCCGACAGCCTCGATCCGGATCTCAGCGTAGTTCAGAACTTGCTCGCCTTCTCGCGCTACTTTGACCTTCCCGGAAAAGTCGCCAGGAGGCGTTCCCTGCGGGCACTGGACCTGTTCCAATTGCGCGACAAGGCCGACCGCAAGCCTGACGAACTCTCGGGTGGGATGAGGCGGCGTCTGCTGATCGCCCGCGCACTCCTGCATGAGCCCGAGGTGCTGGTGCTCGACGAGCCTACTACCGGTCTGGATCCCCAAACACGGCTGCTGGTATGGGACAAGTTGACCAGCCTAAAGTCCGAGGGGATAACGATGCTGCTGACCACCCACTATATGGAGGAGGCGGCGTACCTGTGCGACCGGCTCGTGGTGATCGACCACGGCCGCATACTGGTCGAGGGGACCCCGGTTGACCTGATCAGGGAACAGGTGGGCGGCGAGGTTGTTGAGGTGCGTGTCAGCATCGGCGATAAGTCGTCTATCCTCGAGCGGCTGAGCGGTGTCGGCGCCAGGGTCGAGGACCGCGGCGAGTCGCTAGTGGTCTACGGTTCGGTCAACGGGGCGCTCGAGACTGGTGCTCTCGACGGCCTCGAGGTCACTTCTCGGCCCGCCAACCTGGAAGACGTGTTCCTTCGACTCACTGGCAGGGGGCTCAGGGAAGAATGACAACCGCCGCCCTTGCCCTGAGGCGGACCGTGATATGGGGCGGGTTTCGGGTCTGGCAGCGCAACCGCGACGTATTCCTCCGCGCGTGGATGCTCGATACCGGTGGCTTGGTCGTAGAGCCTTTCTTCATTGTTCTGGCGATGGGCTTCGGCCTAGGCCTATATATCGACAGCATCCACGGCCTTCCATACGGGGACTTTGTCGCACCGGGCATCCTTGCAGGCTATGCGATGTACCACGCCTCTTTCGATCAGACATTCGGCGCCTACCTGAGGCTGGAAACGCACCACATCTATGACGCCATCCTGTATACACCTCTCGGACCCTCCGACATCGTCCTCGGTGAGGTGATGTGGGGTAGCACCCGGTCGGTGATGACAGGGGCCTCCGTGCTCACCGTGGCCGCCATCTTCGGTCTCGTGAACTCGCCCTTTGCCATCCTTGCCCTGCCGGCGGCCTGGTTGGTTGGGGTCGCGTTCGCATGCATAGGTATGACCATTACCGCGTCGGTGAGGTCACTTGGCGCGATCGAGAACTATTTCACCGTCGTCCTTACCCCAATGTTCATGTTCAGCGGCATCTTCTTTCCGCTCGACGATCTGCCGGCCGGGGTGCAGGTGTTCTCCTGGCTGATGCCTCTGACGCCGGGCGTGGAGCTGATCCGGGGCCTGTTCACCGGCGAGCTGTCCGGCTGGATGGCACTGTGGACCTTGGAGTTGGTGGGGTTCTCGGCCGTGTTCTACTTATTGGCGACCCGGGTGATGACGAGGCGTCTCATAAAATAGGTCTACTCGAAGGTGAGCGCGCGGGCCGGATTGTCCACGAAAATTTGGCGCAGGTCCTCATCGCCGAAGCCGAGGCGCCTCATGCGGGGCACGATGCTCTCGAGGTGATGCGCATACCCCTTGCCCCCCATGCGTACGTACTGCCAGGGCTGGCAGACGTCCTGGGCGACTAACACGTGGTCGATAAATCCCATATCAGCTATGTTGGCGATGCTCTGGAGGCGCTCGGCGTCATTGGTGAACCGGAAGCCGGGCAAAATGCGCTCTACCGAGGTGTCCTCCCAGCCGAACACGTCGAGCTGTATGTAGCATCCGGCTTCGGCAAGTGCCCGCAGGCCGTCGGGGTCAAGGTATCCGTCTGAGTGGCCAAAGATCACCTTGCGGGGGTTTGCGCCGCCTTCGAGCAGGGCATCCAGGATCTCACGCTTGGCCTCCCTGGGCCCGCCGGTGTGGAGCGTGATGGGCGCCCCCGTCTCCCGCTGCGCGATGCCGGAGGCGACCAAGGACTTGCGCTCATCGGGATGCAGGGGAACTGAGCACCCGACCTCGCCGATTATGCCGCTCTTGATTCCCGTTTCGCCGACGCCGACCGTCAGGTCACGGACGATTTCCTCTGCGATCGAGTCCACGGTCCGCTCCTCCATATCCGGCGGATGGGAGAGGGATACATAATAGCCCGAGCCCATGACAACGTTAAGGCCGGTGGCCCTCGATATGCGGGCGTAGGCTAGAGGGTCGCGCCCGATCGTAGCGCTGGTGGTCTCCACCACGGAGTCACCGCCCGCACGGCGAAAGCGCAGCACCTCCTGCGTGGCCGTCCGCTCGTCGAGCAGCCTCATGTTTTCGAGACTGTGGAGAAAACGTGAGGGCAGGTCGCCGAGCAGGTCGATCGTCACCGGGGCATCGCGCAGGACCCGCCCGGTGGCGTGTTCGGCCTGGACCGTATAGCAGGTGATGTCGAGCAGCAGGTGCTCGTGAGCAACCGTCACGCCCAACCCCGACGGCTCTATTGGCCCGAGCACGGTCTGCACCCTGCCGGATATCTCGGTCATGCGGCGGCTCGATCAGATGTCAGTGCCGGCCGGCGCTTTCACTCCCGGGCAACAGGGCCAGCTACCGTAGTTCCAGATCGCCGTCCTTGGTGACCTTCGTTCGGCTGTCGAGGAGTATGCTTTCGTCCTCATCCAAGTCGAGGTTGCCCTTGGAGTCCTCGTACTGGTCCTCGCCACGGTACGGGGTGCCGCGTATCTCCCTGGTTACCGCCTGGGTGACCTTACGGATCTGGTCGAACGGCGCGAATACGCCTCCGAGCCAGGCCTTCCAACTACCGTCGGTCAGGTCGAATTCCCAGTAGAAGTACACCGCGGCCTTCCAGGGCTGTGCCGGTGCGTAGCGCTCATCCACGCCGGGCGTGAACCTCACCCATGGCCGCTCGTCGGAGTTGTACCACTCCGTGGTCTCCTCAATCCGCCTTAAGGGGATCTCCATCTTGGTGAACGCCGCAGAGAATTCGGGCGCCAACTCACCCAGCTGGGCTACCGCGTACTTGTTGATCGAGCCGGAGGCGCCTTCATACAAGGTGCCGTAATCCGTGACGCCGGAGGCCGACCAGCCCGAGGGCGCCGCAACAAGGTGGACGGAGCAGTCGGCAATACCCGAGGCGGCGTCGGCGAGAGTCATGGACCTGACCTGCGTCGGATAGCTGAAACCGAACTCGGCCAGGTACTCAATCACGTAAGCGGTCGTCGCCCCGTGCTCGGCCTCTTCGGTTATCTGGGCAACCACCACAGTACCGCCGCCCTGGTTGGCGCAGGCACCGGTTTCCAGCGCAGCCAGCCCCTCGCTGGCTCCGTCATCGCCACCGCCGCACGCACCCGCGGCCATTCCGATGAGTAGTAGGAAGGTCAGTGCCACCCATCGCAGGCGCGCGCTAAGCCTCGTCATTTTGCCAAGGTCCCCCGTCCGAAGATGGCGCTAATGATAACACCACGCCGCCGCATCTCGACGGCTCTGCGCGGGCGGACCGCGCCTAGGGAATGGGAATCTTGGCGGCCGGACTAAGGGCGGCCTGGCTGCATTCTCCCGAATAAGATTCCAAGAGCGTTTCGGCCATTTGGACAGCAGTTGACAGGTTGGTCGCCATGTAGTCAGTGAGCATGAGTTCCGCCTCCCGGCCGCGCTGACAGGAGAGCAGGTGGCCTGCCTTCGCGGCGACCGGATAAGTTGTCTCCAGGAGCTCCGACTGGAGCCCCGCCCAAAGCGCCCTGACCTCGGCCGCTCGGCGCCCAGGATCCTCGGACACGGCCCCGGCGAGGCGGCGGAAGGTCCACCAGACGCTTTCGAAACTAGGCTCGGCGCCCCCCAGTGAAAGAGCGGCGGGTAGGTCGCCCTGCAAGAAAATTGGGAGAAACACGCCGAGACAGGGCGAGTACATGCTGGTCCAGAATATCGGGAGGCGGCTGCCATCGTCGCACAGGTCGGCCACCAGGCTGGCGGCAGTATTGCTACTGGCTCCATCGCCCCTAGCCGAGTGCATGCAGATGCCGCGTCCGGGGTCGATGTCGGTGACGAATCCTACCGGGTCGGAGTCTCCATCCGCGTGGTCTGACAGAAGAGCCATCATCAACCCGGCGTCGATGCGTCCCTCATGTCGATCGAGCACCCCACGCGACCGTGCACGCCTGAGGAATCCGCTGCCGGACAAATGATCGGCCTCGGTAAAGGCCCCTGCGAACGACAGCCGTCCGCCCTTCCATCCGATCTCGGCAGCAATCATTTCGGCGCCCGGTGAGATCCGGTCCCAATCACCGGTGATCGAGTAAACGTTGCTGATCGCTGCGTGGGTCTCGACGCTGCGCACCGCCCACTCGTGTCCTGCCGTCTCGATCAAATAGGCTTCGTCGGGGTCAGCGACGATGAAGCCGTTGTCGTAAGTGCGGTGACCGCCCGGATGTTCGAATTCCCCCTGCCCATATTCGGCAACCGCAGTGGTGATGACCTCTACCGCCTCTGCGGCCGTGGCCCCACGCTCAAGTCCCAACCGCACGAGGTCCATCCCCACTAGGGTCGGGCCCGACGGCCGCAGCCTGGACTGGAGGCCCTCGTTGCCGATGACGACCTGGTGCTCGTTGAATCCGTGCTCATAGCCCCAGCACCAGTACGGGCGGGAACCGACATGTCGATGAGTCATCCGGTCCTGGGGCATGTCCACGAAGGGGGTCTTCAGCGTTGCCCCTGCGGGATGCTCTGCGCGCTCGTGCAGCTCAAGCGGCTGGGATTCATCGGCCGGCCTGTCGGAGTTCTTGGCGAAGATGGCGTGTCCGTCCCGTGTCACCGGGCCGAGCGCCACCAAGGTGTCGCAGCCGGTTGGCGTACTAGTCACCTGACACCTCTCCGCGCACGATCCTGGCGCCGTCCGCCAGTGCACGGAGCTTGCTGACGGCCATGTAGCGCGGCGACCAGCCGAACCCGCAGTCAGGGTTCACGTAGAGTCGGTCCGCCGGAACGTGCTTGAGCACGGTGCGGATCCGATCTGCCACGTCTCCGGGGCTCTCGGGGTGGAAGGACTTGACATCAACCACGCCGGCGGCCAGCTCACGCCCATCACTCCAATCGCCAAATCTCTCCACTTCATACATGCCTCGGGCCGCGAATTCGACCACGAACTGGTCCGCTCTCGCGTTTAGGACGCCGGGGAAGTAATCGGAGTAGTGAGGCTTAAAGCGCCCCCTTCCAAAACGGTTGCCAAAGCAGATGTGGTAGGCAACCTTTGCGTCGACGCCATCGGTCGCCATGTTAAACAAGCGGGCCATCTCCTGACCAGTAACGTTTCCGCGGGCCGGCTCGTCGATCTGCAGGAACCTCGCTCCGGCTCCCACCAGCGCCTTGAGCTCGGCGTTGATCACGTGGGCGAAGCGCTCGGCCACCGCGACAGTGTTTTCATAGGCGGCCCCGGGGCGAATGCGGGATCCGAAGGTGAGCGGCCCGGCGCACGTTACCTTGGTCGGCAGGGCTGTGTGGTCGCGCAGGTACTCGAATTCCGAGACGATGCCGAGACCCTCCGGAGCCACGATATCGGAGACCGCCACATACCGAGTCTGCTGATCGTAGCCCCAAGGCCCACCCCTGCGTCCAACGGGCAGGACGCGAATGCCGTCGATGATCGCGTAATAACCGTCGACATAGCCGTCGAGGCGTCGCGACTCTCCGTCGGTGATTACGTCCAGGCCGGCCCTCTCCTGGTCCAAGATGGCGATGTCCACCGCGTCGGTCAACATCTCTTCCAGGTCCGACGGGCCCCACCGTCCCGACTCTGTGAGTTCCTTGCACTCGTGCCACCAGGCCGGCTTTGCGTGGGAGCCGACGACGGTGGCCGGTATGATGGGCAGGGCGGTCACTTGTCTGCCGAATTCATGGGCTGCAGTGTACTCCCGAGTGACAGGGCAGGCCGGCGGCCCCGATGGGGATGGGTACCGAGGAGGCAGGCCATGTCAATCGCCAGGTTCCATGAAATCTCGGCTCCAAGATCGCTGATCCTTTAACCGATCCTCCGTTACCGGCCTGAATATTACCCTGCGAACAAAGCACCTGCCTGTCCAGCCTTCTCGCCTCTCAGTATGAGCTGCTTTGCGCATCCACTCAATTGGTGCGATCCTCGGTGCTCTCCTTTCCGACGTACCTGAGCAGGCCTCCAGCCAGCAGAATCTGGCGCTGCCGGTCGCTGAGCTCGACGGTCGCCCGTATGGTCAGGCCCACGGTGGTTTCTGCAACAATGACCGATGTCGCGCGCAGTTCGACCGCCGACTTTGCATCATCCAGGACGAGCCGCTGGCCCTGCTCGAGCGATTCGTAGTCGGCCTCGTCTGCAAAGGTCAGGGGAATTATTCCGTAATTGACCAGATTATCCCGGTGTATGCGGGCGAACGACTTGGCGAGTATGAATCCCACGCCAAGGTAGGCGGGCGAGAGCGCGGCGTGTTCCCTGGAGCTACCCTGTCCGTAGTTCTCGCCGGCAACTATGACCCCTCCGCCGGAGGATCTGGCTCTCATTGCAAATCCCTTATCCAAGTAGGCGAACACGTACTCTGATATCGCAGGCACGTTTGAGCGCAGGGCAAGCGTCGCAGCTCCCGCGGGGAGAATGTGATCGGTAGAGATGTTGTCCCCAAGCTTGATCAGGATCTCTCCCCCGACTGACTCGGGCATGGGTCGACTGGCCGGTATGGGCTTTATGTTGGGGCCGCGCCGAATAACGACCGATTTGGGATCATCGGCTGGTGGGATGATGCCGGAGTCGTCCGTAAAGAACCGCTCCGGCATTTCCATGTACTCAGAGCCGCGGACGTAGTCCCGCGGATCAGCTATGTGACCCGCCACGGCAGTAGCCGCGCACACGGCCGGAGAGGCCAAGTACACGCTATTGTCCAGACCGCCGGAACGGCCCGGGAAGTTGCGGTTGAAGGAACGCACCGAGACCGCCCCGTGGCGCGGCACCTGTCCGATGCCCGCGCACGGCCCACAGGCGGACTCCAAGAGACGTGCTCCCGCCTGGACGATATCGGCCAGTGTCCCGTCCTGTGCGATCAACTGCAAGACCTGGCGGGAACCCGGGCTCATCACCATGGTCACCCTGGGGTGGACGGTGCGGCCCCTGAGCAGTGAGGCGACCTCCGAGAGGTCGGCAAAGGACGAGTTGGTGCAGCTGCCGACCGCAACCTGGTCTACCGGCATACCCTGGACCTCGGCCACGGGGACCACGGCATCTGGGCTATCTGGGCAGGCTATAAGCGGCTCGAGGGCGGTAAGGTCTATGGACGTCGACTCATCGTATGCGGCATCGTCGTCTGCTGCGAGCTCCCTGTAAGCCTCGCCCCTTCCCTGCCTGGTCAGGTAGTCCAGGGACATGCGGTCGCTCGGGAACAGGGAGGTCGTCGCCCCCAGTTCGGCCCCCATGTTGGCAATGGTCGCCCTCTGCGGGACAGTCAGGGTCGCCACACCTGATCCATGGTACTCAAGGATGCGTCCGACACCGCCCCTGACCGATAACCTACGCAGGAGTTCCAAGATGACGTCCTTGGCCGAAACGCCCGGGGCAAGGGTACCGGTCAACTCAACTCCCAACACGAGCGGCATGCGCATGAAATAGGGACCGCCGGCCATCGCCGTTGCAACATCCAGTCCGCCGCAGCCTATTGCCAGCGAGCCCATGCCTCCGCAGGTCGGCGTATGCGAGTCGGTGCCAATGAGGCTGGCTCCTGGAACCGCGAACCGCTCAAGGTGCACCTGATGGCAGATGCCGTTACCCGGCCTCGAGAAGTAGACCCCATACTTGGCCGCTACGTCCTGCAGATAGGCATGGTCGTCGGCGTTGCGAAAGTCGGCCTGCAGCATGTTGTGGTCGATATAGCTGACGGAAAGGTCAGTCTTAACGCGATCGACCCCGGTGGCCTCCAGCTGCAGGTAGGCCAGCGTGCCGGTGGCGTCCTGCGAGAGCGTCTGGTCAACGCGTATCGCGATCTCCTCACCCGGGGTCATGTGCCCGGATTCCAGATGCTCGCCCAACAGCTTCTGCGTCAGATTCAGCGGTTCAGACATCGGGGGAGGCAACCGCTCTCAATTGCGATCGTCGCTTGAGCTTTGATAGCGGGATCAGGACGTTTCCCTCCATGATACGCCGGGCCGTGCGGTAGGTTGTTACTCTCGGAACTCGCCACCGTTCGCCGTCGGGCTCGACCGAGCAGTCGATCGGCATGACACCTGCGGGGTGGCCGATCCGCACCAGCCCCTTCGCTGCGCCCATCGCTGCCTCTGCCACCAGTGTCCCGTCTATTCTCGCCGCCACGGCGGTCGCCATCGATACGCTCGTCGGGTACGTCCGATGAAAACGCTCCATTGAGACGGCGCGGGCGAGGATGTCCACGTCGGCGGATGCCACGCGCCCGCCATTGGAGGTCTCGTAGTGGGAGGGCGGCGCGATCAGCGCGATCTTGGGTACCGCCCGCAGCCGCACATGGGCCTCCTCCGGTGTCTCGCACAATCCCATCCGCACGGCGCCCACGCATCGAACTTCCTCCAAACGTCTCCTCAGCCCGGTTTCGGCGTCGAGTACGGCAGCAATTGCACGCGGATCCGCCCCAACGTCGGAGGCGCGAACGAACACTGAGGGAATGGCGACGTCAACGATGGAGATCGCCAGATTCCCTCCAGATGGCAAATCCACGCATTCGCGGGAGATTCCCGTGGGCAGCGTCCCACAGCCCAGGGATCCCGCGGGGTCAATGTATTCGAGGTCAATGCGGGCACTGGTGCCCGGCACTCCGTCTATGGCGAACTCGCCCTCCGAAGCAGACCGACCGTTCATTGCCGGCACGCGGGCGACAAAGCGCTTGCCCGTGTTGACAGCCAACACGCGCACCTCTGTTACTGGCTCCATTGCGTTGACCAGTCCCTCGTCGATCGCGAAGGGACCGACGGCGGACGATATGTTGCCGCAGGTTCCCGACCAGTCTACGAACGGGCGCTCGACATCAACCTGCGCGAATTCGAACTCTACGTCAACGTCCGGCATGTTCGAGGGCGAAATGATCGCTGCCTTGCTGAGCGAAGAGGTGCCGCCACCGAGTCCGTCGACCTCGCGCCCGTCTGGGTCGGGGCTGCCAAGGGCCGTGAGGATGACGGCATTTCGCTCATCCGCGCCGAATCCCGCTAGGTCGCGGCCGTGGAATAGTACCGCGCGGCTGGTGCCGCCGCGCACGAAGACGGCGGGGATCCTCAGGTCTATATTCAATCCCCACCATCTAGTCTTCTGCCCCGATCGCCCACGTAAAGGGCCCTCGGGCGTATCAGGCGGTTATTGGCATACTGCTCTGCGATGTGCGCCGACCAGCCAGCCACCCTTGCAGAGGCCACCACATTGGTCATCAGGTTCATCGGGAAGCCCAGCTGGAACAGCACCGGAGCGGCAAAGTAGTCCACATTAGGGATGATCCCCTTGGTCTCGGCCATCCGCCTCTCTGTCGCGATCGCAACGTCGAACCATCTGCGGTCGTCAACCGCGCTCGCCATCTGCAGTGCCATCTCACGGAGCTCCGCAGCCCTAGGGTCGCCGGTCCTGTACACGCGGTGACCAAAGCCCGGCAGTTTGCGCCTGGCCCCCAATGCTTCGTCGACGTAGGCGGCCGCTCGGTCGGGTTGACCAATGTCCACCAGCATGTTCATCGCATCGTCAATGGCACCGCCGTGCAGGACGCCCTTAATTGCGCCTATCCCCGCGACGATGGCCGAATAGTAGTCGGACATGGTCCCCACCACCACTCGGCAGGCGAATGTGGAGGCATTCGTCTCGTGCTCGGCATAAAGTACCAAGGCCGCATCCAACGCCCGCCTGAAAGGCTCTGCCGGAACGGCACCGGAGACCATGTATAGGTAGTTCTCTGCATGTCCGAGCTCCGGCCCGCGCGGGGCGATCGGCTCGTGGCCGGCTTGGATGCGTACTTGGGCCGCAACGATCGCAGGAAGCTTTGCGAGCAATCTCTTGGCAGTGGCGAGCAGGTGATCCTGATCCACCATCTCTGCGTCAGGCTCTAGCGCGCCCATAAGGGAGACAGCCGTACGTAGAACCGCCATGGGATGGGCGGTCGGAGGCACGGTGTGAAGAATGTCCAGAATCGGGTCGGGCAACTCACGCTCGGCGGCCAACTCAAAACTGAAGGCTGATAGTTCCTCCGGTGTCGGCAAGCTCCCGTTCAGGAGCAGGTAGGCCATCTGCTCATAGCCAAGGTTGTGGGCCAGATCGGCGATGTCATAGCCGCGGACAGAAAGCTCTGGAGCGTGTCCGTCGATGTAGGCAACCTTGGACTCGAAGGCCAACACGTCCTCAAGGCCGTAAGCGACCGCTGCCCGTTCGCTACACTCGCTGCCCGCCAACACTACTCCCCTAGCCTGCCAGCGGCCCCGTCATCGTCGCTCCTACCTGCGGTACAGGGCTGTTCCATCGGGCGGTCAGGGCTCCGAAGCTGGCACCGTACATCGCGGACAGGACTTCCAGAAGGGCTAGGACCTGAGGTGGATACGAGTCGGCGAGCTTGAGCAGGAGACTGGTCTGCAGGACGACACGGTTCTCCGGTCCCAAGGATATCGTTCGCAGTCCGCCTCGCTCCACCTCCCTCCGAATCGCGCTCCTGGGCAGAAACGAGATTCCGATCCCCAACTCCACCATGTGCTTGGTGGCGTCGATACTGTCGAGCCTCATCTCGACCCTAGGCTGTATGCCCTCGCGCCGGCAATATGTCTGTATCAGGCGGAAGTAGGCAGAGCCGGGATCGTACAGGATGAAGGGCTCCTGGGCGACCTCTGCCAGGCTGGCCGCTCCCAGAGTTGCAAAACGGTGGGCGGGGTGGGTGACCAGGACGACCTCCTCGTCGTAAAGGTGTGTGGTCACGACGTCCTCATGCCTGAGTTCACGCGCAAGGCCTAGCTGGGCCTGCTCGCCGACTACCATTTTGAGGACGTCCCTCGATCGGCCCACGGTTATGTGTGCCTTTATATCCGAGTGCCGCTGCCGGAGGCGCTCGAGTATCGCCGGGAGCGTGTAGGTACCTATGTTTCGCGCGGCGGCTATCGTCAAGAGTCCCCCCGAAGCGTCTCGGCCGGTAGCCAAGACTTCGCGGCCCTCACGGAGGGACTCCAGAGCGCTCTGGGCATAAGGCAAGAAAGCTTTGCCCATCTCGGTGAGCCGGACCCCCCGGCCAACACGGTGGAAAAGGGGCACGCCCAACTCTTCCTCAAGCGTACGGATCCTTGCGCTTACCGATGGCTGAGAAAGATGAAGGGAGATGGCGGTCTGACGAAAGCTGCCCTTGTCCGCAGCGACCAGGAATGACTCTAGCTGATGCAGTTCCATCTCGTTCTAACCTCGACGCGCGCGACCGTTAGCAAGGTATAGAGAACTTTTATATATCCGATAATCTCTTGGGCCTGTCAATTATATCCGACGGAGGCTTAACTATGAACAACGGTCACTACTAGGCGCTGGAGTCGGCACATGGACAACGGACAACGCAACGGGCACCGCACGGTTTCGTCGGACCATCTAATCGGACAGGCAGAAGAACTAGAGCTGCGGTGGGCCACAGATCCCAGATACGACGGAATCAGGCGAGACTACATGGCCGGCGACGTTGTGTCGCTGCGCAATTCGCTGAGGGTAGAGCATACCCTCGCGACGCATGGTGCAGATCGCCTCTGGGAAGCGCTGAACTCCGAGGGTTACGTCCACACCTTTGGGGCCCTAACCGGCACTCAGGCGGTGCAAATGGTTGCCGCAGGCCTTCGGGCCGTATATGTCAGCGGTTGGCAGGTGGCAGCCGACGCCAACAACGCCGGACACACTTACCCGGACCAGAGCCTATACCCGTCCTCCAGCGCACCCGATCTTGTCAGGCGAATCAATAACGCGCTGCTGCGCCGCGAGCAGGTCGACTTCCTGCAGGGGAAGATCGGCAAAGAGTGGATCGTGCCGGTGGTCGCCGATGCGGAGGCCGGCTTTGGTGGTCCCATCCACGCCTACGAACTGATGAGGTCAATGATTGAGGCTGGCGCGGCGGGCGTCCACTTCGAGGACCAGCTGGCCGCCGAGAAGAAATGCGGTCACATGGGCGGGAAGGTGGTGGTGCCGACTTCCACGTTCGTCCGCACACTCAAGGCGGCCCGCTTGGCCGCAGACGTATTAGAGGTTCCAACCGTGCTGCTAGCGAGAACCGACGCCTTAGCCGCGAGACTGCTCACAAGCGACATCGACGAGCATGACCGCGACTTTCTGACGGGTGAGCGCACCGAAGAGGGCTATTTCGTCGTGACCGGCGGCATCGAGTCGGCAATAGCGCGCGGACTCGCCTACGCTCCATACGCGGATGTGATCTGGTGCGAAACGTCCCTCCCGGACATCGACGAGGCTAGGGAATTCGCCAATGGAATCCACGCCAAATACCCGGGAAAGCTTCTGGCCTACAACTGCTCGCCGTCCTTTAACTGGACTGAAGCAATGAGCGGATCCGAAATCGCGAGCTTCCAGCGAGAACTCGGAGAGATGGGATACCGCTTTCAGTTCATCACTCTTGCCGGGTGGCACTCGCTGAACCTGAACACCTTCGAACTCGCCTCCGCCTATAGAGACGAGGGCATGAGCGCCTACGTCAGGTTGCAGGAGCGAGAATTCGCCCAGCAAGCTGCCGGCTACACGGCTGTCCGCCACCAGCAGGAGGTTGGTGCCGGTTTCTTCGACCGGGTACTGGCCACGGTGTCTGGCGGTGAGACCGCGACAGCCGCCCTGGTCGGCTCGACTGAGGCTGCGCAGTTCGAGAGTCGGGTCGCCCTAGCCGACTAGATCCGGGTCGCCCCTAGCTGGCCTACGATACGCCTCGCCTGTGTCCGGGCTGAAGCGTTAGACATGGTGTCTTGGCCAACGTCCACTGGCCTTGATGCTCTGCGCTGGCTCATGGCGGACCTCCCGCCCGGGCAAAGTGGGCACCCTAGCCGCCGCTTTGGCTACCCCTGGGAGACCATGCATCCCGTTCGTGTCGTGCGCAGGCTCCGGCAAAGCTTGTATAGGCGTGTGGACAGGAACTGACGAACGATGGTCGTTGAGACCCCAGGACACTCGGGCCCGATCCCTCTGCCAGATGTCAAGAACGGACCCACTGGCGGCGACTCTGGGCATTGACCTTCGTTCACAGCCCTGTCCCTATCCGAAGGCAGGAAGGATCACGCTTGGGCAGCTAAGGGAAGATGCGCACCCGCCCTTCAGAGGCGCGAGATCAGGCTGTGCAGGCCGGTAATGCGCGCGAGGGACCCCGGCACGATGGGAACGATCCGGCCCTTGGACCAGATATATCCGGCGCATCCGTCACGACCTTCCGAGGCTAGGTGGAAGAGCCACCGTTCGTTGAGAGGCGGCTCCTTGTGCTCCTGCTAAACGTCAGGCCCGGCCGACCTGCCCCGCCTATGGAACATGGGTTAGTGTTACGAACGAGAGAAACTAGGCGGGCCTGTCAGGCGGATCTGGAGAGCCAGCTTTGCATCCTGTTGCCGGAGCCGATTGTCAGCCTGCAAGACGATACATCATGATCTCAAACTCATGTGCTCTTCCCATGGTCAGGGCACATCACGGCTCGCGTCGGGCTAAGATAGCGACCGGCAATTATCGGGGATAGGTCATATACCAACCAACATCCTGCAAAAGTGATGGTGGGCACCAACGCCGGATTCTTTCTTGCTGAAGCTCCTAACGCCTTCAATCCGGCAGTACGACCTGCGAACTTTCCGAGGGGACGTCCTTGGCGGCATTACCGCGGCGGTGGTGGCGCTACCGGTGGCTCTGGCCTTTGGCCTGGCAGCCGGTCTGGGTCCGGCAGCCGGGATCTACGGGGCAATCTCAGTAGGTTTCTTCGCCGCCCTGTTCGGGGGCACCCGTTCCCTCATATCGGGTCCTACAGGTTCAATGACCGTGGCCATGGCGGTCATAGTCGCCGCCCATGCCGACAACATCGCCGAGGCCTTCACGATAGTGATCATGGCGGGGCTGATTCAGATAATGTTGGGCCTACTGAGAATCGGCCGCTTCGTTACATACACTCCCTACTCGGTCATATCCGGCTTCATGACCGGCGTTGGGGTAATAATCATACTGGTCCAGACCCTGCCATTCCTGGGGGCACCCGTCGCTGCGGGTGGGACGATTGCAACGCTCCGCAACTTTTCCGGGGTGGTCGAGCACTTCGAAGGCAATGCCCTTTCCATAGCCGCAGCCACCCTCGCCGTGGCCCTGCTGTGGCCCAGGAAATTCGACAGGTACCTGCCATCGACTCTTGTGGCGCTGGCGGTCGGGACGCTCATCGGCGTGCTGTGGCTCACGGATGCACCGGTCATCGGAGCGGTGCCCGCGGCCCTGCCGTCGTTCCAGTTGCCGGACGTGTCGCCGGGTGTACTGGTGCGCTCCATTGAGCCGGCGATGGTTATAGCGCTCGTCGGTTCGGTGGACACTTTGCTGACCGCGCTCGTCGGGGATTCAATGACCCGAACACGTCACAACCCCAACAAGGAACTGCTGGCCCAGGGGATAGGTAACGTGTTCACCGGATTCATCCGGGGATTGCCCGGGTCCGGCGCCACCCCGAGCACTGTGGCGAATATCCGGGCTGGCGGCGCTACATTCGCCTCAGGAGTGATCTCCGTGGCGATACTGGTGGTCATGGTACTGGCGCTGGGCGATTACGTGGCGTCGATACCTAACGCCGTACTGGCCGGCATTCTGGTTAAGGTGGCACTGGACACCGTGGACTGGCGCTTTGTGACCCGAATTCACCGCGTTCAACGAGAGCATATGGTCGTGATGCTGCTCACCCTTGGACTGACGGTCTTCTTGGATTTGGTTACCGCCGTGGCCGTGGGCATGATAGCCGCCGCGGTGACCAGCGCGCGGCAATTCGAGCGTCTGGAGCTGGATAGCGTCATATCAGTGCCCCTGCTGGACCGGAGCTTCTTGGGCTCCGAGCAGGGCGATGAAGAAGCGGACGAGTTTTCTGCCAGGGTGGGCCTGGTGGCGCTCAAGGGCAGTTTCACCGTCGCATCCTCGAGCAAGCTGATCGACACCATCGGAGCGGACATCAGGGACCATGAGGTGGTCATCATAGATTTTTCCGACACGGTGTACGTGGACGACAGCGCCGCACTTGTGGTCGAACGGCTAATCGAAACCGCCGAACTACAGGAGACCCACTGCATTGTGATGGGTCTTTCGGGAATGCCCGCCCGCAACCTTCGCGCGCTTGACGTTCTCAACCGAGTACCCCGCGACCAAATAGTGGAGGACTGGGACCAGGCAAAACGGACCGCATCTAGGATCCTTGGGGACTAGGAAGGTCCCTGCGTAAACCGCACCATGGGCGGTCAGAGCGCAGGAGCTGGGAAGGGGAGTAGGAGCGACCCCGACCGGATTCGAACCGGCGATCTCCGGCTTGACAGGCCGGTATGTTAAACCGCTACACCACGGGGCCGCGCAAGAGCGCAGGTTATGTCAGATATTCCACGATTGGCCGTACAGTTAAGGCCTGGCTCGCTCAAAGCCCAGGCGGTGGTGGGCGGTACTGGATTTGAACCAGTGACCTCTGCGATGTCAACGCAGCGCTCTGGGCCTCTGAGCTAACCGCCCCCCTGCTCACCAAGGCCCGAGTCTAGCAACCGTCCCTTGAGACGGTCAAGGTGTCCGGGCCTATGTAGACTAGTCTATAGCTGAGGTAGGTCCTCCTTGGGCGACTCGGAATCGAAGAGGTTTTCCATCGCTTCATCGGAGCCCACGAGAACTCCGACGGGAACCTCGGTGCCGAAGTACTCGGGCTCCTCCGCAACATCGCTCAGGTCCGGAAGGCCTAGCTTTTCGCGACCATCCTGTGACTGATCTAGGCGGGCCGGTATCAGCCGCCCGATGATTACGTTCTCCTTGAGGCCCCGCAGGTGGTCGACCTCGCCGTTTATGGACGCTTCCGTCAGCACCCGCGTGGTCTCCTGGAACGATGCCGCGGCAAGGAAGCTCTCCATATTGAGCGATGCCCGAGTGATACCCAGGAGAGCTGGACTGGCAACGGCAGGTTCACCACCCTCGGCCAGCACTGCGGCGTTGATCTCCTCGTAGTTTCTGCGATCGACCAGTTCTCCAGGCAGCAACTCGGTGTCACCAGGAGAGACGATCCTGACCTTGCGTAGCATCTGCGCGGTAATCAACTCGATGTGCTTGTCATGGATCTTGACGCCCTGGGATCTGTATACGGCCTGCACCTCGTCTATCAGGTACTTTTGGACCGCTTCCCTGCCCTGGACTCGCAGAATCTGCTGGGGATTCTTGGGGCCCTGGGTCAAAGCCTGGCCCGCGGTTACCTGATCGCCTGAACTTACTATTATGTGGGCGGCCGCCGGGATGATGTACTCGCGCTGCTCCTCATCGACCCAGCTGATCGTGACAGCGTCGGGGCTCCTTTTGCGTCCGACCAACTTGACTTTGCCTGACACCCGGGCGATCAGATCACTGGGGCTGAGGGCGGCCCCGCTTTCGTCGCCATCGGTCTCGGCCGCGTTCAGGCGCGTGCCTATCGCCACCTCATCGCCGTCCTCGACCTGCAGCTTTTGGCCCTTGGCGATCGGATATTCGTCGACGTACTCCTCCAGGCTGGTCACCCGGATCGTCCTACCCTCAACGTCCTCGATCACCTCGACCTCGCCGTCGATCTCCGACAGTACCGCCTCTCCCTTTGGCGCCCGTGCTTCGAACAGCTCCTCCACCCTCGGCAGGCCGCTGGTGATGTCGGCCCCGGCTATTCCGCCGGTGTGGAAGGTGCGCATGGTGAGCTGTGTTCCCGGTTCTCCTATGCTCTGTGCGGCAATTATGCCAACCGCCTCACCAAGCATTGCCCGTTTACCCGTGCCCAGCTGGATGCCGTAGCACATCAGGCACACTCCCCTGGGGGCCTCGCAAAACAGGGGCGAGCGTACCAGCACGCCTGTGACGCCGCACATCCTTATGCGAGAGATGGCCTCGTCGTCCAATTCCTCCCCTACATCCAACAGGATCTCCCCGGTAGCCGGGTCGGCCACGGGCTGGGCGGCAAACCGGCTGCGCAGACTATCCGCGAAGGCGCTTACAAGGGCGGCCTCCGGATCCTCCTTGATCCAGGCTCCAGACTCGGTGCCACAGTCTTCAACCGAGACCGTTATCTCCTGCGCCACGTCTATCAGGCGTCGGGTTAGGTAGCCCGAGTCGGCCGTGCGCAGGGCGGTGTCAGCCAAACCCTTGCGGGCGCCGTGGGTGGATATGAAGTACTCAAGCACCGACAGTCCCTCTCGGAAGTTGGACTTGATCGGGCGATCGATGATGCGTCCCTTTGGATCCGACATCAATCCGCGCATCCCGGCCATCTGCTTGATCTGAGCTATGTTGCCCTTGGCCCCAGAGGTGGCCATCAGGTAAATGCCACCATAGTTGCTGAGGTTGGTCTCTATGACCTTGGTAAGCTCGTCGTTGGCTGACGTCCAGATCTGAACAGTATTTTGGTACCTCTCCTCCTCGGTCACCAGCCCGTCCATGTACTGCTGGTCCAGAAGGTTAACCTTCTGCTCGGCAGCCGTTATGATGTCCGACTTCTCCTCGGACACCTCGATGTCGTTGATCGCTATCGTCGTCCCGGAACGGGAAGCGTAGTGGAAGCCGAGATCCTTGATGGAATCCAAAACGACCGCCGCCCCCTCGTTGCCCAGGTTCTTGTAGGCCGTGGCGGCTAGGTCCTTCAGTCCTCCCTTGTCGAGCTCAAAGTTCCAGAACCCGAGCTCATCCGGTATCACGTCGTTGATGATTATTCTTCCCGGGGTTGTCTCGATAACCCGGCCTGACCCATTCGCGCTCCCGACCGCGACCGCTCCGTCCTCACCACCAACAACCCGGCCGAACACCCTGACCTTGATGCGGGAACGCAGGCCGATCAGGCCGAGCTCAAGGGCCAGTCGAGCCTCTTCCACGTTGCCGTATACGGTGTCTGAGACCCCGCTATCCTTGCTGGCCATCGTCAGGTAATAGCAGCCGAGCACCATGTCTAGAGTCGGAGCCACCATGGGCTCACCTGAGCTGGGAGACATCATGTTGAGCGTGCTGAGCATGAGCTTATTAGCCTCCATCACGGCCTCTCTCGACAGAGGAACGTGCACGGCCATCTGGTCTCCGTCAAAGTCCGCGTTAAAGGCCGTACACACCAGAGGATGGACGCGGATGGCGCTGCCCTCGATTAGTCTTGGTTGGAAAGCCTGTATCCCTAGGCGGTGAAGTGTCGGGGCCCGGTTAAGAAGCACGGGTCGATCCTTGATCACCTCCTCGAGTATGTCCCAGACCTCGGGCCGGACCCTCTCGGCCATGCGTTTGGCGCTCTTTATGTTGTGGGCGTAACCCTTGACGACAAGTTTGTTCATCACAAACGGCTTGAACAACTCCAGGGCCATGCGCCTAGGGAGGCCGCATTCATGCAGCTTCAGGCCGGGGCCGACGATGATGACGGATCGACCACTGTAGTCGACCCGCTTGCCGAGCAGGTTCTGCCGAAATCTGCCCTGCTTGCCACGGAGAAGGTCTGAAAGGCTCTTCAGTTTGTGGTTGTGGCTGCCCGAAACGGCCCTTCCCCGCCGGCCATTGTCCACCAGCGCGTCGACGGCCTCCTGGAGCATTCTCTTCTCGTTGCGCACGATGATCTCGGGCGCCTGCAGTTCGATAAGACGCTTTAGCCTGTTATTGCGGTTAATCACCCTGCGGTAAAGGTCGTTGAGGTCGCTGGTGGCGAACCTCCCGCCGTCGAGCTGCACCATCGGCCGAAGCTCCGGAGGCAGCACCGGTAGGACCGACCAGACCATCCACTCCGGCCTGTTTCCACTCTTGCGGAAAGCCTCAACCACCCTGAGGGTCTTGATGGTCTTTTTGCGCCGCTGGCCCGAGGTCCCGCGGATCTCTTCCTGAAGCCGCGCCCGAACCTCATCAAGGTCGAGCCCCTTAAGTACGCTGAGCACCGCTTCGGCGCCCATGGCGGCCTTGAAGATATCCGAATGACGGTCCCTGAGCTCGCGAAACCGCGACTCGGTGAATAGCTGACCGATCCGCAGATCGTCAAGTTCGTCTATCTGTCCCTCTAGTTCGTTTTCGAGATCATCCTTGTCGCGCTGCAACTGGGCTTTTATCTTGTCGATCTCCGAAGGATCCGGGCCTGTCGGCGAATCGGACGACTCCTCGGATTTGGGGCCGCCTTCGGCAACCTTCCCCTCATCCTGGGCGGACATTTCCAGTTGCTCGATCTTGGCCTGTGCGTTCTCCTCGAGCTGGGCCAAGCCCTCGTCCAGTTGACCCTGCAGGGCGTCTACCTTCTCTGCCCTCAACTCCCCGTCCACATCCGTCACCAGATATTGTGCGAAATAAAGCACCCGCTCGAGGTTCCTCGGCGATAGGTCGAGCAGCAGCCCGAGGCGACTCGGGGTCCCTTTCGAGAACCAGATATGGGCAACTGGAGCCGCCAGAGATATGTGTCCCATTCGCTCTCGCCGAACCTTAGAGCGTGCAACCTCGACCCCGCAGCGGTCGCATATGACACCCTTGTACCTGATCTTCTTGTATTTACCGCAATAGCACTCCCAGTCCTTCGTGGGACCGAAGATCCTCTCGCAGAACAGGCCGTCCTTCTCCGGTCTGAGAGTCCGGTAGTTGATGGTCTCCGGCTTGGTCACCTCGCCGTAAGACCAGGTCCTAACCTGCTCCGGTGAGGCTAGTGAGATGCGGATCGCGTTGAACTCGTTACCCGCTTGGGCCATACGTAAGAACTCCTAACCGCTCAAAATCGGGTCCGGCGCCCCAAGGCGACGGCCCGTCCGATCCCTAAGCGCCTTCGTCTTTCCTTCCCGTCTCGGCATTCTCTGAACCCTGAACTTGTTCGGCGTCCTCGTCATGCGCTGCATGCTCCTGGCGCTCAGCGGATGCCCCATCCTGCACCGTATCCGGGGCCCCTCCCGGGCCATCGGCGTCTGAATCCACATCAAGCAGCTGACCGGCCACCACCTCAAAGCCGTTGATCCCGCTCGTCCCATCGTCGCCGAGCGATTCAAGCGCCAGATCGAATTGATCAAGAGACAGAGATTCATCGTTCTCCTGAAACTCGGCAAGGGCCGGTTCTTCGCGAAGCAACTCGACCGAAAGACCCAAGCTCTGAAGTTCCTTCAAAAGGACGTGGAACGATTCCGGTATGCCGGGCTGTATCACATCCTCGCCCTTGACGATGGCCTCGTATGTCTTGACCCTGCCGACCACGTCATCTGACTTAACGGTCAGCATCTCCTGCAGGTTGTGCGCGGCGCTGTAGGCCTCGAGGGCCCACACCTCCATCTCGCCGAACCTCTGACCCCCGAACTGGGCCTTGCCGCCCAACGGCTGCTGCGTGATCAGCGAATACGGCCCCGTCGACCGCGCGTGGATCTTGTCCTCGACTAGGTGTATCAGCTTCATCATGTAGATGTATCCGGTCGTGATCGGCTGGTCGAAGCGCTCGCCGGTGCGGCCATCGAGCAGGATGGACTTGCCCATGGTGGGTGCCGCCCTGTGCTCCTCGCGGTTCAACCTCAGGACCTCTGCGTCGATCTCCTCAGCGGACATTCCCGACGTGTCGAGACCGATCTCCTCGGATAACCAAGCCTGCAGACAGGCACGGCGTGCCTCCCCGTTGACTAATGACACGCCGGGCCGGCTGCCCATTACCCTGTCAAAGTCGTGGCCCCTTTCGGCCAGCCAGCCGGAGACTTTGGTCAGATCTATCGTGTCCACGCCAACTTCTTCGGAGGCTTTTGGATCTACGGCGCCGGACTGTCTTATGATCCACGCTTGCGCCAGAGCGTCCTCTATCGAGATATCGAGCGCCCCGTCAAAGACCGGGGTCTCGGCCCGGAATCCGAGCATATGAGCGGCCCAGCCGAGGTGCGTCTCCAGCACCTGCCCTAAATTCATCCTGGAAGGCACCCCGATGGGGTTCAGAATGATGTCGACCGGCGTCCCGTCCGGAAGGAAGGGCATATCCTCCTCCGGTAGGATCCTGGCAACGACCCCCTTGTTGCCGTGCCGTCCAGCCATCTTGTCGCCCTCGGAGATCTTCCGGGTCTGGGCGATCCACAAGCGCACCAGCTTGTTGACCCCTGGCGGCAGCTCGTCACCGTCCGCCCTGCTGAGCACCCGTACGTCGATTACCTTGCCGCGCTCACCGTGCGGTACTCGCAGTGACGTATCCTTAACGTCACGCGCCTTCTCTCCGAATATCGCTCGCAGGAGCTTTTCCTCTGCGCTGAGTTCGGTTTCGCCCTTGGGAGTTATCTTGCCGACCAAGATGTCGCCCGGACCGATCTCGGCACCGATACGAATGATCCCATCCTCATCCAAGTCACGCAGGCTCTCCTCGCCAACGTTGGGAATGTCGCGTGTGATCTCTTCCGGCCCTAGCTTGGTATCGCGCGACTCCACTTCGTGCTTACCAATATGAATGGAGGTAAAGCGGTCGTCCTTTACCAGCCTCTCGCTCAGGATGATCGCGTCCTCAAAGTTGTAGCCCTCCCAGCTCATGAACGCGACCAGGACGTTCTGCCCCAAGGCCAACTCTCCGCCGTCGGTAGAGGAGCTATCACACAGGATCTCTCCCGCGTTCACGTAGTCGCCACGGTGCACAATGGGTCGCTGGTTTATGCAAGTCCCCTGGTTGGACCTGAGGAACTTGCGCAGCTTGTATTCGTGCTCTACTCCCTCGCTGTCGACGATTAGTATGCGATCGCCGGTGGCCTCCTGGACTATGCCGTCTGTAGTCGCGATCATCAGTTGGCCGCTGTCCTTGGCGACCCGGCTCTCCATCCCGGTTGCCACTAGAGGTGGCTCTGGCCTAATTAGCGGCACAGCCTGCCTCTGCATGTTGGAGCCCATCAGCGCCCGGTTCGCGTCATCGTGCTCAAGGAAGGGGATCAGGGAAGTCGAAACGCTGACCAGCTGCATGGGCGAAACGTCCATGTAGCGGACATTCTCGGGCGGCTCCATACCCACGCTTTCTCCTATCCTTGTCTCGACGCGATCCTCTTTGAACTGGCCGTTCTCGTCTATCGGCGAGTTCGCCTGCGCGATATGCACGCTCTCTTCTTCGTCCGCCGACAGGTAAACGATCTCGCCCGGGTCGAGCGACACGCACGGCTTGACCTCAAGATCCCGTTCGCTGAGCGCCTGGATCCTCCTAAGCACTCGCTTACTGATGACGTTTCCTCCCCGCAGGATGGTCTTCCCGTCTTGGCCGACTATGTCGTTCTTGGTGGTCCTACCCAAGAGGCTCTCGGCCCTATTGGATATCTTGGTCTTGATCACCCGGTAGGGGGTCTCTATGAATCCGTACTTATTGGTCCGCGCATAGGTCGCCAGCGATCCGAGCAGGCCGATGTTGGGACCCTCAGGTGTCTCGATTGGGCATATGCGGCCGTAGTGCGAGTGATGCACGTCCCTGACATCGAAACCGGCCCGCTCGCGGGACAGGCCGCCCGGGCCCAGGGCTGACAACCTGCGCTTGTGGGTGAGCTCGGCGAGTGGGTTGGTCTGATCCATGAACTGAGAGAGCTGGGATCCACCGAAGAACTCGCGCACCGCCGCCACTACGGGCCGGATGTTGATCAGCGCGGCCGGCGTTGTCGTGGCCGGATCCATCTGGGTGGTCATGCGCTCTTTGATCACCCGTTCCATGCGCAGCAGGCCAACCCTTACCTGATTTTGGATCAGTTCGCCGACGGCTCGGACCCTCCTGTTTCCAAGGTGATCGATATCATCCGGTTCACGCTCCCCGTTGTTGATCTCGATCATGGTGCGCAGTAGGCCATTTATGTCGTCGGGTGAGAGGGTACGCTCGCTCGTCCCTTCGCCCCCGTTAAGCCGCCGGTTGAGCTTGTAACGGCCCACCCTGCCGAGATCGTACCTGCGCGGGTTGAAGAACAGGTTGTCCAACAGGTTTTTCGCGTTTTCGACCGATGGCGGCTCCCCTGGCCTCAGGCGCCGGTAGAACTCGAGCAGCGCCTCCTCCCGGGAGCCAACCGGGGTATCTTTCGCGATGGTCGAGTCAACGAAAGGGTGTTCCGGGTCTGAGTCGACATCCTCAAAATTGCGCCTAATGTCGTCGTCGTCGAAACCCATTGCCCTGAGAAGCATCGTCACCGGCGTCTTTCGCTTACGGTCCACCTTGACCGAGATGACGTCGCGGTTGGACGTGTCAAACTCCATCCAGGCCCCCCTATAGGGGATCAGTTTCGCCGACGTAAGGATGCGGCCCGTGTTCGGGTCGGTCTCTGTAGTGAAGTAAACACCGGGGGAGCGAACCAACTGGCTCACCACGACGCGCTCCGCACCGTTGATAATGAAGGTGCCGCTCTTTGTCATCATCGGGATGTCCCCAACGAAGAGCGTTTGCTGCTTAATCTCTCCCTGGCCGGATCCCTGCGCCTTTATGCGCAGTTGAACCGTTACGTAGAGGGCGGCCGAGAAAGTAATCTCACTCTCGCGGCACTCCTCCTCGCTGTGCCCCGGATCGTCGAAGTAGTGGTCAAGGAAACTTAGCTCGAAACGGCCTCCCGGAAAGTCCTCGATGGGCGAGATCTCCGAGAGCAATTCCGACAGCCCTTCCGTCTTAAACCAGTTGAACGAGTCTATCTGGACCTGGATGAGGTTCGGTACCTGCAGAACTGCAGGTATCCGGGCGTAGGAACTTTTTGGCTTTGCACGCCTGTTAGTGGACTTAAAGTTGTTGTCAATAGCAGGGACCGTCGGTGCGGAAAAGGTCATGCGATACCACACTCCTCGGAGCGAGAACGTTTAGGCCGGGTGCCGAAAAAAGCGCGTAGATCGCCTAGGGCGACGAAGCAAACGGCACAGTTACAGTCGTGAAGTGTCCAGGTGAAGAAAACGCAGAACGGCTAAGGACATAGTTCGACCAATCACGTATTCTATTGCCCACTCCCATCAGGCGTCAACCCTCGGATGCATGACCCCCGCCCAGGCTGCCACAGCCGTAGGACTTGCCGGACCCAGAGGACCCGTATTGAACCCCGTCACCGACACTTATGCCCAGCTCTGCCGCCCTACCAGCCGCAACCTCTATCACCGAGGCCGCCTCTGCGCCGGGTCGGTAGATGGGCAATGATTCACCCGTCCCTCCTGGGGCCGGAACATCCCGGTGCAGGTCTACGACAGTGCAGTCCAAACCGACCCATATGAAGTCGAGGCCGAACAGCATACCCTTCATCCACAAGCTGGTCGCCCTGCCCGACTCGAAGTGAAATAGCATGCCATCGGTTTCCGTCAGGCCCTCCCTTCCCGAGAGGCCCCTCTGACGCTCGACTGGGGCATCTGCCACCTCCACCACCAGTTCGGCCTCCCCTACGACTATCGTGATTACGTCCAGTCCGTGGTCGGAGACGGCCGGCTCTTGGTCTGACGGGGGCGTCAGTGCGGTAAGGAATATCGACGGTGTGCCGGCGGCCTCGCCGCAGGCCAATGCAAACAGAGCCAACGTCGCGGCCAACGCGGGTGCGAGACGGCACCATCCGAAAACGCCGACGACTAAACCAAGTCTGCTCGTGTCGAACCTTCCCCGCCTCGCTCGGGTGCCTCGGCCGCAAAGGACCTGACGAGCGGGTGTCGGTCGAGCCGCTCGCGAACCACGCGTCTGAGAGCCCCGGTGGCGCGGCCATGCACTATGCGGACCGACGATAGCCCGTCCCTGACGGCCCTGTCCAGAAACAGGTCAACCTCCGACTCGGCTCTCTCAGCTCGCATCCCCCTCAGATCCAATTCCCCCGACTCTAGGACTGGGCCAAGGGCGGCAGTGACGCTGGGCCGCTCGACCTCACGATGAACCCCCGTTGGAACCAAACGGGAAGAGTCGATACGCAACCTCACACTCCCGATGAGCACCTCCACCTGCCCCGTGTCAGGATAAACGGTCTGTACTGTCCCGGTCGCGCCGAGGCCTCTGACCTCAACTACCGCGCCCTCGTTGAGGGCCATGTTGTCCGGTCGACCTACGACCGGATCAGCCGCAGGCCGGGCCTGATCTTCCAGGGCCGTCAGACCTTCCTTTGCAACCGAAAGGTCCTCCCCCACAGACTCAATCAGAGATCGGTCGATCAGGACAGACGCCGAGTGGCCAATATTCCACGACAAGGCCGCCTCGGCCCTTCTGAGCCGCTTGGTCAGTTCACCATATCTGGAAGCCAGTTGAGCATGCATCGCCTCCGCCAACTCGTTCTTCCTTGCGACCAGCGCGGCTCGTTCAGCCTCGAGCTCGATTCGAGCCCGCTCCGCCGACGCGGCCGAGGCCTCCGCATCGGCCTGAACTCTATCTACCGCAGCCCTCGCGCGCCTCAGTTCTTCCATTGACTGCTCGTACCGTGCCGACCTTGGATCCAAGTACGACTCGGCCGCGCCTAGCACATCGCTGGGCATGCCGAGGCCCGCGGCGACTGCCATCGCGTAGCTGCGGCCGGGCACGCCCATGGTTAGGCGGTAGGTAGGCGCTAGGGTTTCGGGGTCAAGCTCGACGCTAGCGTTCTCCATGCCCGGGGCGGTCTCCGCATGAGCCGCCACGGAGCGGTGGTGGGTTGTGACAACGGCGGGAATGCATCGGCCTGCTAGTCTGTCTAGAACCGCGCGGGCGAGTGCCGCGCCCTCCTCCGGATCCGTACTGGACCCTAGCTCGTCTAGCAAAACGAGCGATCCCGGGGACGCCTTCTCAAGAATGCCGATCACCCGACCCATGTGTGAGCTGAAAGTAGACACGCTTCGCTCGATACTTTGGCGATCGCCCAGATCCACGTGCAGCGAATCGTAGAAGGCGAGCACGGACCCTTCCGCGGCAGGAACCTGAAGGCCCGACTGGTTCATTGCCACCAGCAGGCCAACCGTTTTCATCGCCACCGTCTTACCTCCGGTGTTGGGCCCGGTCACGACCAGCACGGACCATTCCCGCTCGTTGGGCGATCCCTTGCCGAGCTGGACGGAGACCGGTATAGCCCCATCACCTAGCAGGGGATGGCGCGCGGCGACCAGTCTCATCCCAGGACGCCCGCTCAACTGATCGTCCCGAGCCGCAGGGGGTGTGATTCCCTCAGTCCTAACCCCGTGCCTTGCACGGGCTAGTATCAGGTCGATCTGCGCCGTCAACTCCGAGCCCAACGCGAACGCGGCGGCGGAACGGCCAACCAACTCCGAGAGGCGAGCCAGAATCCTTGCGACCTCCCGCTCTTCTTCCAGCACCAGCTCGCGCCACAGATTGCCAAGCTCAACGGTGGCCAGCGGCTCTACGTACACAGTCGACCCCGTCTTGGAGGCATCATGCACGATGCCCGGAATCCGGTGCCTCATCTCCGAACGCACCTGTAGGACAAAGCGTTCTGCCCGAAGAGAGATTACCCGGTCTTGAAGCGCCGACTGAAGATTCGAGTCAATCATTCTTGAAAGCGCGGCGGTGACGCCCCCGTACGCGCTCCTCACCCGTGCGCGCAGACTTCTCAGTTCGGGTGTGGCTCCGTCCTTGACATCCCCTCTGGTGGAAATGGCGCGGCCTATCGTCACCTCTACGTCCGACAGATCTGGAATGCGTCCGGCAATCGACGCCAAGGTGGGTGCCACCGCTGCGGCACGACCCGCGAGGGCAGCCGCCCTGGAATGAACGGCCATGGCCTCGGCAATGGCGACCAGCTCCTCACCGGTCACAACACCGCCCAATGCGGCCCTGTCCACCGAGTCCGAAGCATCAACCTCCAAGGTCAAGTCCAGGTCCCCAACTGCGGCGAGGAACCGGCGTCCTTGCACGGTCTCAGCGTGCAACTCGGCGACCGTCAACGCGTCAAACGACGGTGAGATCAAGGCGGCCCTCGCCTTGGCCGGGCCGAATCGCACGTGGGTCGCTAGAGCCCTCCTCAAGGCTGGGAAGTCCAGCATGCCCAGCACTTCCTCGGCGTCTGCAGGGTACGCAGTAGCGTCCGGGCCAGAGGGTGTGGCCTCGAATTCCCCACGGGGTAGCGGAGATGATCGCTGCGGGTCGTACACAGGCGGGAACGTGGTGCTCATGGCCTCGACGCACCGTCGAGGTGGGAAGGCCATGTTATCATAGCTGCCTCAATCTGCCGGCGATTTGGCCGGCCTTGTTTAGCCCACTACGCTCGGATGGATGCCACCGGTTATGCGGGCCACGCGACCCTTGGAATTGGACAAGATCACCGTAAAGACCGCAGCGACTGCTGCCAACATGGGACCTGGCTTTGACTGCATGGCGATGGCCTTGGACATCTGGAATACCACTACCGTGGAGGTGGTACCAAGCGGACAGCAACGGCCTATGTATGAGGTGTACGGACACGGCTCCGAGTACCCGAACGATATGTATGCAAAGTTGGTGCACCGGTGTGTAGAGCTGCCCTTTGCCAAGATCGGCATGGAGCCTCCCCCCATTAGAATCGTCTGCCACAACGAAGTTCCGGCAGGGAAGGGGCTCGGAAGCAGTGCAGCCGCGATCATGGCAGGTCTTGTCGCCGGGGACGCCCTGTCGGGGGCCGGGCTCGACGAGCAGGAGCTATTGGATCTGGCCGTGGAGGTAGAGGGCCATCCGGATAATGTTGTCGCGGCCATGTACGGCGGGTGTAGGATCGTGGTGCCGTCCGGAGGACACTTCGCCACCGCTTCGGTGCCAGTGCCGGCGGACCTGAGAGCGGTGCTGTACGTGCCCGAGCGGCCGATGCCGACAAAGCAGGCTCGGCAGATACTGCCCGGTCTGGTGGAGCGCCAGGACGCCGTCTTCAACTTGGGCCGCGTCGGTCTGCTGGTTCGCGCCCTGACCACGGGAGACCTTTCGATGCTCAGCATCGCCACCGAGGACAGGCTACACCAACCCTACCGGGTCGATCAGTTCTTCGGACTGAGGAACCTGTTCACTGCGGCGCTTGCCGCCGGGGCACTGGGAGTCTTTCTCTCCGGGTCCGGATCCAGCGTCCTTGCCCTTACCTCGGGTCGAGAGCTGACCATCGGATACGAGATGGCCGACGCTGCCGATAAGTCGGGGATCTCGGGCGACGTCCGAATCTCTCGGCCCACTTGCCATGCCTTCCAGACATTGACCGGGCCCGCGCGGGCCTGACCTCGTTCGGGGGGCGCTTCGATGGTCGGCTTCGTGGTGCAAAAGTACGGGGGGAGTTCGCTCGTCGACGCCCGCGCCATCAAGGCCGTCGCCAAGCGAATAGCCACCCGCAGGCGCACTGGAGACCACGTGGTTGCGGTGGTATCGGCAATGGGAGACCACACCGACGAACTGACCGCCCTAGCCATGGAGGTCAACGAAAGGCCGGATCGACGGGAGCTAGACGTGCTATTGTCGACTGGCGAGCTAGTTTCCTGCACGCTCACGACGATGGCCCTGAACGCGCTGGGGGAGCCGGCAAAGAGCCTAGCGGGCTGGCAGGCTGGTATCCAAACCACCAGCCGCTTCGGCCGAGCCCAGATTTCCGGCATAGATGTCTCCTCCATACACCGTGAGCTGGGCCAAGGAAAAATAGTAATCATAGCGGGCTTCCAAGGGATCGCCCCCGGGCAGGAGATCACCACGCTCGGCCGGGGCGGCTCGGATACGACCGCTGTCGCCGTTGCCGCCGCGTTGGGTGCGGACAGGTGCGAGATATACACGGACGTGGACGGCATCTACACTGCCGACCCGAGGTTCGTGCCGGCGGCAAGCAAGCTCGAGGAGATCGGCTTTGAAGAGATGCTGGAGATGGCCAGCCACGGTGCAAAGATGCAGCCGCGGGCCGTGGAGCTGGCCATGGTGTACAACGTCCCCACCTACGTGGCCTCCAGTTTTACCGACGCCCCGGGTACCCTGATACACGAAGGTGCGGACATGACTGACGAGAACCGTGTTGGCGAGGTACGCAAGCGGGTCCGCGGCATTGTGACGGACAGGGGCTTTGCGAAGATCACGATTCTGGGCGTGCCCGATAGGCCGGGGCTGGCGGCCCGGGTGTTCGAGCCTCTGTCCGTCGCAGATGTCAGCGTCGATGAAATAGTCATGAATGCCGGCCAGGACGCGTTCACCGACTTTACTTTCACCGTGAGGGGCTCCGACCTTGAAAGGGCACTCGAGGTGGTCGAACCGCTGACCAAGGAGATGAGGGGCCGCGGCACTGTCGGCGCCGGTGGACTGGGCAAGGTGAGCATAGTCGGCACGGGTATGCGCGACGAGCCGGGCTACGCCTCTCGGATGTTCGGGGCCCTGGCTGAACATGGCATAAACATCGAGTTGATAACGACCTCCGAGATCCGCATCACGTGCATCGTCGCCGAGCGCCATCTGGGGGATGCGGCCCGAGCGCTCCACGCCGTCTTTGAACTCGGATAAAGCGCCGGACCCGTACCTGTCCATCGTAGTCCCGGCCTACAACGAGCAGGCCAGGATCGAACATTCGCTGAACAACCTCGTGACATATCTGTCCCGGCAGGACTATCACTGGGAGGTGCTAATAGCGGACGACGGCAGCGATGACGACACCACCGCTCTGATCTCCCCGCATGCGGACGGAGAGAGCGTGAGACTGCTCAAACTCGCTCACCAGGGAAAGGGAGCAGCCGTCCGCACCGGTATGCTCCAGGCTCGGGGCCGTTACCGCATGATGTGTGACGCCGATCTCGCAATGCCGGTAGAGTGGATCTCTGAGTTCGTGGCGGCCATGGAGCACGGCCACGACATCGTTATAGGATCTCGTCAGATCGAAGGGGCTCGACGGTTCGACGAGCCAGCCGTGCGCCACCTTATGGGCCGCCTGTTCAATTGGTGCGTTCGAGCGGTAGCAGTGCGCGGCTTCCAGGACACGCAGTGCGGGTTCAAGTGTTTTACGAACCGGGCCGCCGATGCGCTGTTTCCGCTCCAGCGTTCCAATGGATTCGGCTTCGACGTAGAGTTGCTCTACTTGGCGGACAGAGCGAAGATGAACGTCGCCGAGATCCCCATTGACTGGCACCATCAACCCGTGAGCAAGGTCAGACCATTTCTGGACCCGGTACTGATGCTCCGCGACGCCCTAGCCGTCAGGCTAAACTCGGCGCTGCGCAGATACTAACGGCGTGATCCAATCGCCCCTGACGCCTTGAAATTGCCGAAAGAACCGAAACCACATCCACCCAATCGAGACTTGGCGCCGTCTCCCGGGCCACCGAAGCCGCCCAGAGTTACAGTTGTTGTGCCCACCTACAACGAGGCGGATAACATCCGCGAGTTGGCGCGCCGCCTCTTCGCACTGGACATGATTGATCTGCGCGTCCTGATTGTCGACGACGGGTCGCCCGACGGCACGGCCGATCTGGCACGCAGACTGTCCGACGAATATGGCGGACGAATCGACGTACTGGAGCGTCCGGCAAAGCTGGGCCTTGGCACGGCCTATACGGAAGGATTTGCCTCCGCCCTCAAGGACGGTCCGGACTTCGTGTTCCAGATGGATGCAGACCTATCGCATCCCGTGGACCAGATACCGAGTATGCTTGCCGCGCTGTCGAATGCCGACGTGGTGGTCGGCTCCCGATACACGAAGGGGATAGGGAAGGTGGACGCTGAACGGGGTTGGGGCATTCACAGGCTGCTGATCAGTTCGCTGGGCAATCTGGCCATCCGCACCGTCGCCGGCCTGCGCGTTCGAGATGCTACCTCCGGTTTCAAGGGCTACAGGGCGGAAGTTCTTGCAGGTCTAAGCCTCGAAGATTTTCGCTGCACGGGGTTCGGGTTTCAGTCCGAGGTGGCCTTCGCCTGCCAGACGAATGGATACGCAGTGGTAGAGCATCCCTTCGTGTTTTCGAACCGTACACACGGTACGTCCAAGATGAGCCTAGCGATCGTGGTGGAGGCAATTTGGAGGCTCACGCACATGCGCCTCAGGACCCTGCTACGACGACCGGATCAATCCTCCCCAAGGGAGGCCGATCAGCCCCGTTAGCCGAACTTTTTTCGTTACAGGGAACGAAAATTTCATTGCGGGGCAAAATCCGATGCGCTAGCATTCGCCGACTTCGGCGGATGCCGAAGGTCCAATAATCCCGATGACGAGGGCTGAACAGGCCATGACTGCGGTCAAGAGCGCACTGAAGGACAAGGGTAAATTGGCGGTTGAACTGGCGCTGGCCGGTAACTGGAACGAGGCGGTCGATTTGAACCGCCAGGTTCTGCAGGAGAACCCGGGCGATGTCGAGGCGTACAACCGACTGGGCAAGGCCCTGGCGGAACTAGGCTCAATAGGGGAGGCGATCAGCGCCTTTGAGGGCGCATTGGTGTTCTCGCCTCACAACGCCATAGCAAGGAGAAACCTTGAGCGGCTTACGAGTCGCCGTGACAGCCCCGGCTACGGGTGTTCCGGCACCGATGTCCGCAGGGGACAGGGCGGAAGGAGGCGAACTCACCTCACAGAAGAGACTGGAAAGTCGGCGGTCGTTCCCTTAGTGAACGTCGCCGATCCGGCAACTCCATCGGGGCTCATGTCCGGGGATGGGGTCGAATTGGTCTGTTCGGGCAACATAGTCAGGGCTATCGCAGACGGCGCGCGCATAGGGCAGGTTGAACCCCGCCATGGTGCCCGCATCTCCAAGCTGATGTCGGGGGGCAATAGGTATGAGGCCTCGATAAAGGAGATTGGGGGGAACGGGGTGAGTCTGCTGATCCGGGAGAGCTACAAGCATCCATCACAGATCGGAATGGTATCCTTTCCCAGTCAAGAGACCGTAGGATCTAAGATGTACGGGCCTCCACGCTACGTGAACTCGGCCTTACTGACGTGGGGTGGTCGAGACGAGGGGGCGACCTTAAGCATGCTCAAGGACTGGTCGAGCGACGACACCGAGGCTGGGGACGACGAGGAGTTCACACCGGAAGTCCACAGGGTCATCAACTCCTCTGACGACCGGGACGAGATCTTCTAGACGATAGCTCCGCTCAGCCTGGTCCCTCACCCGCAGCCGCGTCTTCCGCCAAGGGTCTGGGTCGGAAATAGATCCCCCACCGCTGCATCGCATCCTTCACGCGCGGGTCGTCCAACTCGGCGAGTTGCCTAAAGAACCCGGCGAGCGCGTGCACGTGTCGAAGCTCGTCGGTGCAGACCCAACTGGCCTCCGAAGGCACGAAGTACAGTAGCCCGTTCTGGTGCTGGCACTCAACCTCGATACGGTGACCGCCTGAGTCACCTTTGATAGTCAATCCGTACTGGGTCATCGGACGCTCGCACCCTTGCAGGTGATACCTAGGGCGCGTTCACGATTATACCAGCGGGCCGGTCTCCGATTTTCCTCTAGAATTGGATGCGCAGCCGCTGGCTAGCAGAGCCAGAAAGGCGTTCAGGAGGGCACATGAAAGTCATAACCGAAGGTCCGCCGCACTACTCCGACGGCGAGCTAGAAATATACAAGTTTCCCAGCGGTCCCTACGACAACAACTCCTACCTGATTGTCTGCCCGAAGACCGACCGGAGCATCGTTATTGACACGCCGGCGGACGCATCACAAATGGTGGAGGCAGCGAGGCGGACCGACGTGCAAATGGTTCTCATCACCCACGGCCACTTCGATCACATCCTAGGTTACGAGGAGATCCTCGCCGAGCTGGGTGTCGACGCTGGCATTGGCAGATCGGACGCCGGCGACCTGCCGTCCCCACCGCGATTCCTGATCGACGATGGAGACGAGTTCACCGCCGGCGGGTTCACGCTCAGAGCTATCGCCACCCCGGGCCACACTCCGGGCTCGACGTCGTTCGTCATGGGACGGCACTTATTCACGGGAGACACTCTGTTTCCCGGCGGCCCGGGCAAGTCGGATTCCCCCCGGGCCTTCAGGCAATTGGTCGACAGCATTTCAACGAGGCTGCTGACGCTTGACGGGCGCACCACCTTCTACCCTGGGCACGGCGCCGACGGCTCGCTACAGGACGCATTCGACGAGTACGAGGCCTTCGCATCTAGACCGCGCCCCGAAGACCTGCAGGGAGACGTAGTCTGGCTGGAGAACTGAAGGACGTTGACGTCCTGGTAATAGGCGCGGGGATCATTGGGATCTGCAGCGCCTACTACCTCCTGCAGAGCGGGCGGCAGGTGACCGTCATCGATCGTACGGGCGTGGCGGCGGGCAGTTCAGCCGGCAACTCCGGACTGATCGTGCCAAGCCATTCGATACCCCTGGCGTCTCCCGGCGTCATCACCAAGAGCCTGCGCTGGATGCTCGACCCATCAAGTCCATTCTACGTAAAGCCACGCCCGAGCCGCGAGTTGGTTTCCTGGCTGTGTCGGTTCATTAAGGCGGCGCGCCACGGGCCAATGGAAAGGTCGGCTGGCATACTCGCCTCCCTGACTCTCGCAAGCGCGCGGGAATACGAGGAACTGATCCCTGGAGAGCAGATCGAATGCCACTACCTGCAGCGCGGAATGTTGGCCCTTTACACAACCCAACAAGGACTGATGGAGGGCGCTGCCGAGGCCGAACTCATGCGCAGACACGGGATCCGTTCCACAAGTCTTGAGCCACACGAGATCCTCGAGATAGAGCCGTCCATAGCCTCGGAGGTGAAAGGAGGCGTTCTCTACGAGACTGACTCGAACCTAGAGCCGGCTGAGTTGATGCGTGGACTCGCCAGCAGAGTCGTGGCCATGGGCGGCGTGATCGAGTCGGGACGAGAGGTAACTTCAATCTCCACCCGCGGAGGCAGGATAACGGGCGTAACGGCCGTCGGGGCGCAATACCGACCGAACGAGGTTGTTCTGGCGGCCGGATCCTGGTCGCCGGAGATAGGCCGATATCTGAGCCTTCGTTTGCCGGTGCAGCCGGCCAAGGGCTACAGCATCACCGTCACTGCCGACGATTGGGGCTGGCGACCCGAAATTCCCATCATGGCGCACGAGGCCAGATCTGCATTGGCTCCCATGGGCACCTGCATACGCATGGCTGGCACACTGGAACTGGGGGGCATGAATACGCGCATCGACCGGCGCAGGATCAGGGCTATCGTCGCCGGCATCGGCCGCTTTTTGACTGTGCCAAGTGGAATGAAGATCGACCACGAGCAAGTGTGGTGCGGACTGCGACCCTGTACGCCGGACGGCCTGCCAATGATCGGCAGATCCAACCTACACGAGAACCTGATTGTAGCCACTGGACACGCAATGATCGGCATGACACTTGGACCGATCACAGGACGTCTAGTGTCCCAGCTGGCCATCGGTGATCAGCCCGAGATGGATGTCGCCCCACTCGCTCCGGACCGCTTCTCCTAGAGCACACGCCCGTCCCCTCCAAAAGGGCCGCCAGAGGCTTGGGCTATGACACGGTGCAAACTAGCACAGTTCTGTCGGCTCTACCTTGGAGCCCCGTCAAAAGCAGGCCAACCAAGTCACGCGCTGGCTCGTCGAACCTCCTGAAAGTAGAATCGTTCTGTGCAAAACCGTCTAGACCGTACGCTTTCCCGGCTGAGGGAGTCAGGCACCGTAGCCTTGGCGCCCTTCGTTACGATCGGCTATCCAGACTTTGACACCTCGCTGCAGCTGGCGCGGACGGCGCTCGCCGAGGGCGGGGACCTCCTTGAGTTGGGGGTGCCATTCAGCGACCCACTGGCCGATGGGCCGACGGTTCAGATGACCAGCTCCCGCGCACTCGCCAACGGGGTGAACGTGGCTAAGTGCCTCGAGGCGGTGCGGCTCCTGCGCAGGGATGGCGTGGAGGCTCCCCTGGTGTTGATGGGATACGTCAACCCTTTCCTACGCTACGGACTGGAGGATTTTGCCAACCAGGCCGCCGGAGCCGGAGCGGACGGACTGATAGTTCCTGACCTGCCTCCAGAAGAGTCCGGACTCATGCGGGATTTGTGCTCGGCGGCAGGGTTGCATCTCGTCCCACTATTGGCTCCCACGAGCACCAAGGAGCGCATCGCATCGGCTTGCGCGGGTGCCGGAGGCTTCATATACTGTGTAAGTTTGACCGGTGTTACAGGCGCCCGCGGTCAAATGGCTACTGGCGTCAGGAGGCTTGTCGAGCGAATCAGGGATCACTCCGACCTCCCCGTACTCGTCGGTTTTGGCGTCTCCAAGAAAGAGCACGTGGCCGAGATCTCGGAATTCGCCGACGGAGCGGTCTTCGCCAGCGCCATGCTCGATGCGGTCGAAAAGTCGCGCCCGCACGACGCCGTAAGGGTGGCGGGGGAATTCGTTCGCTCGCTGAGGGGCGGGACCGAGGTCACGGCAGCTTGAAGGTCAGAGGCATAAGGGGGGCGACCACCGCCGACACAAACACGAAAAGGGCGATCCTCGAGGCCACTACCGAGCTCCTGACCGAGCTGGTGGGGCGCAATGACATCGACGCAGACGACGTCGCAGCCGCTACATTCACAGCCACAACGGACCTGGACGCCGATTTCCCGGCGGTGGCGGCACGTCTGGGGCTGGGCTGGACCAACGTGGCGTTGATGTGCGCCCAGGAGATTAAGGTCCCGGACGGCCAGCCCAGGACGATAAGGGTGATGATCCTCTTAAACACTGACAAAGACCCCGGCGAGCTTGAGAACGTGTATCTCAGGGACGCGGTAGACCTGCGCCTGCGGGGCTCTGAAAGCGACGGAAGGAGCGCAAGTTGATTGTAGTTATGGCCCAGGCAAGCACGGAGGACCAAGTCGAGGCGGTCCAGACGCACCTGAGTGTTCGCGGTCTCAAGGCTCACCTCTCAGAGGGAGTCGAGCGGAAGGTAATTGGCGTAATAGGGCAGATCTACCCGGAGCTCCAGAACGAAATCGAGGTCATGGATGGGGTCAGCGAGGTGGTGCGGATCTCCAAGCCATATAAGCTCGCTAGTCGAGAGTTCCATCCCGAGGACACGGTCATCGAGATAGGCGGGGGTAATGTCAAGGTCGGCGGAGGCGAGTTTTGCGTGTTCGCAGGACCCTGTGCCATTGAGAGCGAGGAGCAGATGGTCGCGACGGCGCGGGCGGTCAAGGCCGCCGGAGCCAAGGTTTTGCGCGGGGGCGCATTTAAGCCTCGAACCTCCCCCTACAGCTTTCGGGGGATGGGCGAGGACGGCCTAAAGCTAATGGACACCGCTCGGTCGGAGACCGGCCTTCCGCTGATCACAGAGGTGATGTCCGAACACGATGTAGAGGTGGTCGAGCGCTACACGGATGTCCTGCAGGTCGGTGCAAGGAATATGCAGAACTTTGCCCTGCTCGACCAAGTAAGCCAGACGTCCAAGCCGGTTATGGTCAAAAGAGGCTTTTCCGCCACCTACGAGGACTGGCTACTTGCAGCCGAGTACGTAATGGCAGGCGGCAACACCGACGTCATACTGTGCGAGCGGGGTGTTCGCACCTTCGAGTCGTTTACGCGAAACACCATGGACATCAATGCAGTCCCAGCCATCAGGCGCCTCAGCCACCTGCCCATAGTCGCCGATCCGAGCCACGGCACGGGCAAGTGGTTCCTCGTGAGTCCCGTGGCATGCGCAAGCGTCGCGGCCGGTGCCGACGGCCTGATCATCGAGGTCCATCCCAATCCCGATACAGCAATGTCGGACGGAGCGCAATCGCTCACGTTCGAGAATTTCTCCACTCTGATGAAGCGAGCATCCGCGATTCGCGAGGTAGTCGCACCGCTCGTCGCGGCCAGCTAGAACCGACCCAGGTGAAGAAGCGGAACTGAGCGAGGCGACGAGGCCTTGGCTGCAGAGCACGTAGACAGGTGCAAAGGGTCCGTTCTCGGAGGGTTCCACTTCCCTAAGGATGAGAGCGCTTCGGCGGTGACCTTGGGCGTTTTCGATGGTGTCCACCGCGGACACCGCCGACTTATCGATGCGCTTAAGGAACGAGCGCGATTGTCGCGCCTGCGTTCGGTCGTCGTGACGTTCCGCAATCACCCGCTCTCGGTGCTTCGACCCGACTTTGAGCCCTCGTACCTGAGCTCTGTCGAGCGGCGCATCGCGCTGCTAGAGGACACCGGCGTCGACGAGGTGGCGGCGGTCGATTTCACTTCGGAGACGGCCACCGTGAGCGCCGCCGACTTCGTGCAATTGATGTGCGGCAAGCTGGGCATGAAAGCACTGGTCGTGGGCCCTGATTTCGCACTTGGCCGAGGCCGGGAGGGCGACATCGACTTTCTTCGGGACACGGGGCGAAAGGTTGGTTTTCGACTCGATGTGGTCGAGCCTCTGGCACAGGATGGGCACCGAATCGACAGCACCGGCATACGCCAGGCCCTCTCGGCAGGGAATGTAACGGGCGCTGCGGGGTTGCTGGGACGGAACTATGAACTCGCGGGCGAGGTTGTAATCGGCCGCGGCCGGGGAGGTCCGCTCGGCTTCCCGACGGCCAACCTGCGAACCGCCGAAAATCTGTCGGTGCCCGCCAATGGCATATACGCGGCCTGGGCTCACGTCGATCGCGTGTCAGGCGATTCTGGACCGGGAAAGATGATGTGTGCGACGAGCATCGGCACCAACCCCACGTTCGGCGAGTCAGAACGTACCGTTGAGGCCTTCATGCTCGACTTTGAAGGCGACCTCTACGGCTCGTTCGTCACCCTGGAATTCGTCAGGCGGCTGCGCGATGAGGAGCACTTCGCGTCGGTGCAGGCGCTGAAGGAGCAGGTTGGACGAGACGTAGAGATAACTCGCGCCGTGCTTGGTGGGGGACTGTGACCGGAGGCCCCGAAATGCGGCTCCTACTGAGGCGGGGCGTCGCCGAGGTGATTGTCGAGGAGGAGTTGAGCAGCCTGCTCGAGGAGGACATGCCGCTTCGCGTTAAGATGGGCTTTGACCCCAGCGCCTCCGATATACACATGGGGCATGTCGTTGGTCTACGCAAGCTACGACAATTCCAAAACCTGGGTCACGTGGTGGTCATCATCGTCGGCGACTGGACGGCCCGCATAGGCGACCCCAGCGGTCAGTCGGCGACACGACCGGTGCTCACGGCCGAAGAGGTCGAGGCCAATGCCGAGAGCTACCTTGAGCAGTTCTTTAAGGTGGTCGACCCGGCACGCACCGAGGTTAGATGGCAGAGCGAGTGGTTCAACGACTTTGGCCTGACCGACCTTGTCGAACTAACAAGCAGGTTCACCGTCGCACAGTTCCTGGCCCGTGAAGACTTTTCTGCACGCTTTAGGGGTGGACGGCCTATCGCCATCACTGAATTCCTGTACCCGCTTCTGCAAGCCTATGACTCCATTGCCGTGGAGGCGGACTTGGAGTTTGGCGGAACGGACCAAAAGTTCAACCTGCTGGTGGGCCGGGATCTACAGCAGATGATGGGCCAGCGACCCCAGCACTGCCTGCTGGTGCCGATACTTCCGGGCACCGACGGGATGCGCAAGATGAGCAAGAGCTTGGGAAACTACATCGGCGTCGACGAGTCCCCCGCACAAATGTATGGCAAGACGATGTCCGTGCCAGACGATCTGATCGCCACGTACTTCGAATTGCTCACCGACCTACCGGATGATGAGCTTCGCTGCATTTCTGCTGAGATTGGGGCGGGGACTGTCAACCCCATGGAATCCAAAAAGCGGCTCGCGCACACTCTGGTCGCCACATTCCACGGCGAGGCCAGCGCGACGGAGGCACAGGACTATTTCGAGCGCACCGTGCAGGCGCGGGAGGTCCCGCTGCAGATAACTGATCTGGCCCTTCCTTCAGGCGCCGACCGCAGTCAAACGCGGCTCAGCTCCCTGCTCGTCAATGCCGGTCTTGTCGCCAGCGGGGGCGAGGCCAAGCGCCTGATCGACCAGCGGGCTGTCAGTCTGGACGGAAGACCCCTAGAGACCAATGTCATGGCCGATGCCCTCGGCGAGGGCATCCTCAAGGTGGGAAAGCGCCATTTCGTGCGGTTAGTAGAGCCCCAGGAGACCTAGACGATTGACTAACCTTCGCATACCCGGTCCCATACCGGTCCCCCGTCCCATCCTCGAGGAGATGGGGCGACCGATGATCAATCACCGTGGGCCCGAATTCAGGGACATACTGCTCCGGGTGACGGAGCGTCTGAAGCAGGTCTACGCGACGCAAGGGGACGTGTACATGCTCTCTTCGTCCGGTACAGGCGCGATGGAGGCGACGATAGTCAACACCCTGTCACCAGGTGATCGCGTGTTGGCGGTGACCGTGGGAGCGTTCGGCGACCGATTCGCCCGGATCGCAGAGGTGTTCGGCGCCGATGTGACAGTGCTCCGTTACCCGCTCGGACAGTCCGCCGATCCGGGCGGTGTGCGCCACTCGCTCAACGCTGACCCGACTTTCAAGGCGGTCTTGGTGACCCACAACGAGACCTCTACCGGCGTCGCAAACGATCTGGCGTCCATCGCATCGATAGTAAAAGGAGAGTTCGGCAAGCTCCTGCTCGTCGACGGTGTCAGCAGCGTCGGCTCTGTGCCGATGTTCACCGATGAATGGGGCTGCGACGTGGTTGCCTCAGCGTCCCAGAAAGGCTGGATGGTCCCCCCGGGACTGGCCTTCATTAACTTCAGTGCGGCCGCGTGGCGAGCCCACGCGGAGGCCAGCATGCCCCGCTATTACTTCGATGCCGCCGAGTACAAACGGTACCTGGAGATCGGACAGCCCCCCTGGACCCCAGTCATCTCGGTCTTATTCGCCCTGGACCGGGCGCTCGGTGTGATGCTGGACGAGGGACTCTCGGAAGTTCACGCAAGGCATGCACGCGCCGCGGCGAGAGTCCGGCAGGGTGTGGCAGATCTGGGGCTGAGTCTCCTGCCACACCCGGACCACGCCTCCGACACCATAACCGCCGTGAGAGTGCCAGAAGGCATCGACGCGCCAGAGCTACTTCGAGTGATGCGGGACGAATACGACGTCGTGCTAGCGGGCGGTCAGCAGTCTCTGGCGGGCAAGATCTTCCGCATTGGTCATCTCGGCTTGGTAACCGACGAGGATATAGACGGCGTATTCGCCGCCCTTGGAGCCACGCTCCAAAAGCTGCGTTCCTCAGGGACAGCCAGCTAGGCGGACGCGGCCGATGCGGCGGGAGGACTCTCCGGCTCGGAGGGCGGCTCGTCCGGCTCGGAAGGGGGCGTGCCTGACTCGAACGGCGGGGAATCCGACTCGAAGAGGGCCTGCAGTTTCTCGCCCTCAATCGATTCGTGCTCTATCAGGTATTCAGCGAGCTGGTCCAGCTTCGCGCGGTTTGAATTGATAAGCCGAACGGCCGTCTGATACGCGTTCTCTATCAGGTGATGGACCTCGTTGTCGATCGTCTCGGCAACCCGGTCCGAGTAATCGCGCTGCTCTGAGATCTCTTTGCCAAGGAATACCAACTCCTCGCGCTTGCCGAACGTGCGCGGACCCAGCTTTTCGCTCATCCCGTAGCGGGTGATCATCGTCCTGGCGATGTTTGTCGCCTGCTCCAGGTCATTGGTGGCGCCTGTCGTGACCTCCCCGAACACGATCTCCTCGGCGGCGCGGCCGCCCATGGCGGAGGTGATGCGGTCTTTGAACTGTGCCTTCGTCCAGAGACTTCGATCCTCCTCGGGCAGGAACCGTGTGTAGCCTCCCATCTGGCCGCGCGAGATGATGGTGACCTTGAATACCGGGTCGGCGTGGGGCGAGAATTGACCAACCAGCGCATGACCTGCCTCGTGGTATGCGGTGATCCTCTTTTCCCTGGGGCTTATCACCCTGCTCCGCCTCGCCGGGCCGGCGATCACCCGGTCTATCGACTCGGCGAACTCCTCCAAGCCTATGCTTTCCTTGTTACGGCGTGCGGCCAACAGAGCTGACTCGTTGACCAGATTGGCAAGGTCGGCTCCGGAGAAGCCCGGCGTCTGCTTGGCGACGGTCTCCATGTTCACGTCCTCGGCAAGCGGCTTGCCCTTGGAGTGGACCTCCAGGATCTGCATACGACCCCTTACATCCGGGTTGTCAAGGGTGACCCTGCGGTCGAACCGACCCGGCCTCAGCAACGCCGGATCAAGGATGTCAGGCCGATTGGTCGCCGCAACGACGATCACGTTGGTGCCCGAGTCGAACCCGTCCATCTCCACAAGGATCTGGTTGAGGGTCTGCTCGCGCTCATCGTGGCCTCCACCCAGACCCGCACCCCGGTGCCGGCCAACTGCGTCGATCTCGTCGATGAACACGATGCAGGGCGAGTTGCGCTTTGCCTGATCGAACAGGTCGCGGACCCTTGAGGCGCCGACGCCGACGAACATCTCGACGAACTCCGAGCCACTGATCGAGAAGAAGGGCACGCCCGCCTCCCCTGCGACGGCACGGGCCATGAGGGTCTTACCTGTTCCCGGAGGCCCAACCAACAGGACGCCCTTGGGAATCTTGGCGCCCAGCGCCAGAAAGCGCTCGGGGAACTTGAGGAACTCCACTACCTCTTGAAGTTCCTGCTTGGCCTCCTCCACGCCGGCTACGTCCTCAAAGGTGACGGTGGGGCTGTTGCCCATCGTCATACGCGCCTTGCTGCGGCCAAAACTGAAGGTCTGGTTGGTGTTGCCCTGGGCCTGGCGGACCATGAACAACAGGATGGCGCCGAAAATTATCAGGGGAAGGAAGTTGAGAAGCAGGCCGAACAGGTTGCTCAGCCCGCTGGAACCCTTCACCATCACGTTGGTCCGCGACACGAGCGGATCGATGTTGGCGGACTCCAAGAGCTCAACAATGCTTGAGCCCTCCTCCTTGCGGGAGGTGAGGGTTTCACCGTTGTTGGAGACTACGGTCAGGCGATCCCCGTTGACCTCTATGGACTCGAGTTCTCCACTGCCAGCCATGCGGATCACCTCAGAGATCGGAACCTCGCGCGACCCGCCCAGTGGGTCGGAGAAGAGCGTGAAGAAGATGGCGATAATCGCCACCACTATCAGCAGATAGATGAAGCTGTTACGCATCGACCGGGAACTCGCACTACCTCTCGGGGCCGGCAGGTGAAGGGAGAGAGGAGAGCCGGCCTATCGCACAGAAGACCCCTTGGTCTCCAGAGAACTCACCGTCCATAGTACATTAAACGCTGCGGCTCGGCAAAAGGTTTCCCTTGCTATAATTCCGCCTCGATTCATGATCTCAGTACCCTTCGAAAAACACACTCTTAGCAACGGGCTCGAGGTGATTCTCCACCGAGACCACTCCGTGCCTGTGGCGGCCGTCAATGTCTGGTACCACGTGGGTAGCAAGAACGAAAAGCCGCGCAGGACCGGCTTTGCCCACCTCTTCGAGCACGTCATGTTTGAGGGCTCCAAGCATCACAATCGATCCTTTTTCGAGCCGCTGCAAAAGATCGGAGCCAAGCTGAACGGCTCAACCAACCAGGACCGGACCAATTACTGGGAGAACATTCCCTCCAACTATCTGGAGCTGGCGCTCTGGCTGGAGGCGGACCGGATGGGATTCCTGCTTGATGCGCTCGATCAGAAGCGCTTCGACGTCCAGCGCGACGTGGTCAAGAACGAGCGGCGCCAGAGCTATGAGAATCGGCCCTATGGCATGGCCTACCTTACCCTGCAACCCGAGGTATTTCCGCTCCCACACCCATACAACTGGCCGACAATTGGTTCCCAGCAAGATCTCGACTCCGCTGCTTTGGATGACATAAAGGGTTTCTTCCGGACCTATTACTCCCCGTCAAATGCGAGTATCGCCATCGCCGGCGACATCGATCCGGACCAGACCCTAGGCTGGGTGCAAAAGTACTTTGACGACCTGCCAGCCTCGCCGCGGGTCAAGAAGATGAAGCCAACGGACTCTGGCTTATCGGAAACCAAGGTGATGACCATAGAGGACGATGTCCACCTCGAACGCCGGTACTGGGTCTGGCCGACTGCGGCCGCATTTGACGAACGGGAACAGGCCCTTGACGTTCTGGCCACAATACTTGGAGAGGGCAAGGGCTCGCGGCTCCACAGGCGCCTTGTCCACGAAAGCGAGCTGGCCAGAGACGTTGCCGCAGTCTCGTACTGTCAGGAGATCTGCGGCGAGTTCTTGATCCAGGTGACCACGGCCCGCGGGCAGGACTCCGACCGAGTGGCCGAAGCAGTGTGTGAAGAGATAGCCGCTATCAAGTCGGTTCCGCCCGTCCAAGCAGAGATTGAGAGGGCAAGAAACCTAATTCGGACTCAATTCGTCGGCAGCCTAGAACGGGTTGGCGGATTTGGCGGGCGGGCCGATCAGCTCAACTACTTCAACGTTCTGGCAGGCGACCCCGGGCTGATGTCCACCCATTTCGAACGCTACGAGGATGTCAGTGCCGAGGATGTGTCCGCCGTGGCGACGAGCCTGTTGGGCGATTGCAGGGTGGAGTTGGCGGTATTCCCGGCGGAGGGCTCGGTCTCGTGACTCTTGACAGGTCGATTATGCCGTCCGCGGGACCCGAGCCCAGATTCGCTCCCCCGATTCCGGTCCGAGGGACCCTGTCCAACGGCCTCTCAGTCCTGGTTGTCGAAAAGCCGGAACTGCCGATGGTCGCCTTTGGCCTGCTGGTGCGTACAGGCTCGGTGTCCGATCCCACCGACGGACCGGGCCTGACCAATTTCACGGCCGCCATGCTGACCGAGGGCACGACCTCTCGGACCAGCCAGCAGATCTCTGATGAGATGGAACGTATGGGCTCCGCCATCCAGATCAAGGTGAGCCAGGAGTACACGGTGCTGTCGGCACAGGCGTTAGAGCCGCATTGGAGAGAGGCGCTGAGGGTGGTTGCTGACGTAGTGTGCAACTCCGCATTTCCCACCGCTGACCTGGAGCGGGTACGCCGCCATAGGCTCACCGACTTAGCCCGCATCGCCGACGACCCAGCGGCGGTTGCACAACGTGCCTGCCGAGCCCTCCTGTACGGTCGGCGCTCCGCCTACGGTCACCCTGGTTCGGGAACCGAGGCCTCGGTCGACTCGTTCTCACGAGATGACTTGAGGGAGCAATACGCGCGAGCCTTTGGCCCAATCGACGGCACACTGGTAGTGGCCGGCAAGGTCATCTCAGACGATGTGACCGAGATTGCCGAGTCCCTTCTCGGGGAGTGGCGCCCACAGGGTGCGCTACCCGTTTCGGACCCCTGCCATATAGATTCGGATGGCCGTCCCAAGGCGGCCATTTACCTATCGGACAGGCCCGGGGCCGCCCAATCTGTCATCCGGTCCGGCCAGACGCTGGTAAGTCGCAATAGCCCGTATTTCATGGCCCTCGTGGTACTAAACCAAGTCTTGGGGGGTGAGTTCTCAGCCCGCCTGAACATGAACCTGCGCCAAGATAAAGGGTACAGTTACGGCTACATGTCTACGATCGATTGGCTGCGGGGTCCCTCAGCACTCTATGCTGGCGGTTCAGTGCAGACTTCGGTGACCAAGGAGGCCGTGGCAGAGAGTCTCAAAGAATACTCGGAGATTCGCCGCCAAAGGCCGGTCGAGCAGTGGGAGCACGACGATGCCGTCAAGGGTCTGCTTCGCGGCTTTCCTGCAAGCTTCGAGACGCAGGGGCAGATCGCCGGGCAGCTCGTACAACTGGCCAGTTTCGACCTGCCCGATGACTACCTGTCCCATCTTCCCGACATGTTGCTTAGCGTAACGCTGGACGATGTCAGGGGGGTGGCACTCGAGAGGTTACGGCAGGAGCCTGACGTGGTTTTGGTGGTCGGAGACCGAGAGACCATCGAACCCGGACTCAGCTCACTCGGTCTCGCAGTGATACCCGTCGATGCAGAAGGTAGGAGACTTCATTGAAGAGCGAGGGGACAGGCGGCCCGGCCGCGCTCGAAGGTAAGGTGGCCGTGGTCACCTACGCAGGCAAGGGGGTTGGCCTGAGCATCGCTCAGATCCTGGCGGCCGAGGGCGCGGCGGTAGTCTGCGTCTTGGGAGAGCACGTGGCAAACGAGATTCGAGTCGGCGGCGGCAGGGCCATCTCGAGCAATACCGATGTTTCGGAGATGGCTGGCGGCGGCAAGGTGATCGATCTGGCCCGGTCCGAATTCGGTCGACTGGACATACTCGTTAACACCGCGGCAGGGCTGGACAGAACGGACGACCGTGTTTGGGGAGGCGGCATAGGCGACATGTCACCTGAGGACTTTTATGCCTCGGTGCGCAGAGGTCTGAAGGCGACCTTTACACCCACTCGCCATGCAGCTGCGGTCTTCCGGAGGCAGCGATCTGGGCGAATCGTGAACATTGCTTCGGACGACGGCCTCGGCATTCCCGGGTCCGTCGCGCGGGCAATGGTTTCTGAGGGTATAGTCGGCATGACGCGCACCGTCGGTCGAGACCTGGGCAAATACGGTGTCACCTGCAATGCCGTGGTGGCAAGCGACCCGGCCGCCGCCGCCGCGCTTACGGCTTCCCTGTGCACAGACGCCCTCGCGAATGTGAACGGTCGCACGCTTGGCGCAAGGCAAGGTTCGATCTTCCTTTACCAGGAGCCAGAGATCGTAGCTGGCGTGCACAAGTGGGGCGGCCTCAACCTCGACGATCTCGACTCCGTCGTACCCCGACTGTTGGTGCCCGCCCAAGGAAAGGAGTCTCCCTGATGGCGGGACGACTAGATGGCAGGGTGGCCATCGTCACCGGCGCGGGCGGCGGCATTGGCCGTACCATCGCTAAGCTGATGGCAAAGGAAGGCGCTTCCGTCGTGGTCAACGATTTGGGCAGCGCGGTGGACGGAACGGGCCGCTCCTCAGGCGTTGCCGATGCAGTAGTTGCCGAGATAGCTGCAGAGGGCGGTATCGCCATGGCCAACTACCACTCGGTGGCCGATTACGAGTCGGCTGCGCACCTCGTAGAGGCAGCCGTCGGCAGCTTCGGCCGACTAGACATTGTTTGCCACGCCGCGGGCATTCTCCGGGACCGCATGGTATTTAACATGACCGAAGACGAATGGGATGCCGTCTTGGCGGTCCACTTGCAGGGCGCTTTCAACATCGTAAGGAACTCCGTGCCTCACATGGTGGCCCAGAGCTACGGGAGGATAGTCCTGCTTGCTTCCATATCCGGACTGCGGTCTTCCGGCCAGACAAACTACGCCGCCGCAAAGGAGGGCATGGTCGGCTTGGCCAGGTCGGCGGCCGCCGACCTGGCCGGGCACGGGGTCACCGTGAACGCCGTATACCCAGGTGGACGAACCCGGATGACCGCCTCCATACCGAAGTCCTCGGGCGATGTCCGCCTCGGCGGCGACCCCCGCCTTGCCACCACTGGCAACGTGCTCGGCACGCCCGCTCCCGAACAGGCCCTGGATCCAGAGAACAACGCGGCCAAGATCGCCTACTTGTGCACAGAGGCCGGCGGTGCCCTTAGCGGCCAGGTCATTTCCACTACGGGCTGGGATATTTCCCTATACGCCCGCAGGCGACCGGTCAATTTCGTTCACACCGACGGAGAATGGACTGTGGAGGAGCTAGTAAGGCTTCTGCCAGTCTCTCTGGCAGCCAGCATAGTCAACCCGGCACCCTCTCAACCTATTCCGTAGACGCCGGCTCGTGCGTGCCGAGCCGCTCTTGTTGAGACTCTGGCCCAGAGCCTCGCGACTCCTCCCTAGGCCGAAGTGCCCGTCAGCCAGGTCATCGGCTAACGAGGGGTTTAGGTATCATCGATGGTTAGGAGAGGCGGTGAACTGGCTCGATTTCGTATTGCTCATAGTGCTCATCTCAGGATTCCTCTACGGAGTCAAGGTGGGCCTGCTCGGCGCTTTGTTCGTGACAGCTGGGGTGATTGTCGGGTGGCAGATTGCAAGCCACTACGCCGACGATCTGGGTGCTGCACTATCCCGATCGATCGCCGCCGACACGATATCGACTTTCATCTGGTATGCCGTCATCCTTGTGGCAACAGCAGCGGTGTTCAGGCTTGTCTACAGGCTGCTCGGCCCCGTCCTCGCTGTCACAACATCTGGGATGTCGGCCACCGCCGACAAGCTCGGTGGGGTAGTTGTTGGCGCGATTTTAGCGTTGTTCGTGACCGGTGCGTCGATACTGGGCCTCGCCCGTCTGGCTTACGATTTCGACGTGCCCAGCGGCGGCGTTGCGGGGACAGTGTCCAGGACGCTGCGCATACCACAGAACCTGGAGGTGAGGGACGGACTGAGCAGGGCACTGGCCGGCTCCAGCTTTGCGCGCAGCTTCGTCACCGTCGTCGACAACGTCCCCGGGGACGCGATAGGATTCGCCCCAGACGACTTTGAGGTAGCGGTCCTGATCCTCAAGCACAAGATCGACTCCGGCCAATACTAGACGGGGAAAGAACTGCCGCAGGTATGGTGATTCACTCTCCGGTCCTGGTGCTGAACCAGAACTACCAGCCGCTTAATGTGTGCAATGTACGGCGCGCGCTGGTTTTGTTAGATCGCGAAAAAGCCGAACTGATGGAGAATGGCCGCGGTTACGTTTACAGCGTGTCACGGCCCTTCCCGGTCCCGTCGGTGATTCGTCTGTACCACATGGTCAAGAGGCCGCTGGTGCGCAGGCGCCTGTCAAGGCGCGCCGTCTTCATAAGGGATCGCAACACGTGCCAATATTGCGGCCTCCAGTCACGATCCCTCACACTGGACCACATCTTGCCGCGCTCCAAGGGTGGCCGGCACCAGTGGGACAATGTGGTCTCGGCTTGCAAACGGTGCAACCACCGTAAGGCTGGTCGGACTCCGCAGGAAGCCAGCATGGGGCTTATGAAGCAGCCGGCGACCCCTAGGCCCAATCCGTTTTACCTCTTCGAGAACCGGACAGTGCTCGAAGAGTGGCGACCGTTCATCCCGTGGGTCGAGCCCTAGCGGCTATGCGGAACGGGAACACATGCGAGAAGAAATGCTCGCCGTGCGCGGTCTACGGCCGAGCGTCAGTCTCAACACAAACCACCTTGCCCTGAGGGGCCGACAGCTGACTGAAGAGCAACTGGCTGGAGTCGACGGCGACGACCGCCTCCTCCACTTCCCCCGGGGTAGCGTTCAGCTCGACCCGGACATGGTCTCCCATCTTCGGATGATGGCCGCCATCATCCACGAAGCAGAGCCGCTGAGCCGGCCTGAATCTGACTCCGATTTTGGACATCAGCGTGGTGCCATCTGCGGGATGTTCAGCATCATTTGCTCAATCGCTAGGGAAGCGCCCACGTTCATGTCTAGGCGATCTGCGGCCTGAATCGAGGCCTTTAACCCCGCGATCGCTCCCCCGGTGCCCACATCGACCGCGGCGCTGCGAATGGAGCTGGCCCGAGAGACGTGGCCGGCGAATTCATCCAGTCCCTTGCTGGCTAGCAGGACGTCCCTCCACCAGTGCCTCCAATGCACCATCTCATTCCTGGCGGCCTCTCGGTCCTTCGCAAAGAGCCGGGCCAGAGAAGCCGCGTACTCGAATCTTCCCTCCAGGTCGGCCGCTACGGCGGCCTCGATCCGATCCAAGGTCTCCTCGAGCTGGGCACCGAACGCCTCGTCGGTCGCCATCCTCAAGGCTAGACCCGGCCGTCCTCCCGAGGTCCGGGCTATCTGCAGGGCACGCTCCAGGGGCAGACCGAGCCGACGGACCAGTTCCTCGGAGAGTAGGGGCCACGACACCGGGCGCAGACACACTGGGCGACAACGAGAGACGATGGTAGGCAGTACAGCCTGCTCTCCAGAGGCCAGCAGCACGACGGACACCTGGTCGGGAGGCTCTTCCAAGGTCTTGAGAAGAGCGTTAGAGGCCTCTTCGGTAAGCCGATCAGCCTCTTCAAAGACGAAGACCCTGCACCTCCCTTCGAACGGCTGAAGGGCCGCCTCGCGCGACACCGCCCTTACCTGCTCTATGGTGATCATGGTCCTGGGTCTGCCATCCTCGTGAAGCATTCCCCGTGAATCGACAGGCACAATCGTTACGTCCGCGTGCACCCCTCGACGAATGCGGGTGCACTGTTCGCACGTTCCTGTTGGGTCGTCACCACGGCAGTTCAGTAGTTGGGCTATCACCATAGCCAGCTTCATCCTGCCTACGTGGGCCGGCCCCGTAATCAGATAGGCGTGTGAGGGCATACTCTTTTCGAAAGCCTTGTGCAGAGCGGAAAGCGCCCGTTGGTGGCCGATCACATCGTCGGAAAAACTCGTGCGCTGGCAGATCATTGCTGGACATAACCTCCATCGAACTCTACCGCCATCAGATCTTCGTAGGTCTCGCGACGCCTTACCAGTCTCGCCCTCCCGTTTTCCACCATCACGACGGCGGGCCGAGGGTTGAGGTTGTAGTTGCTCGCCATTGAAATCCCGTAGGCGCCCGAGACCGGAACGAGGAGCAGATCTCCGGCTTGGGGCGAGGGAAGCTCTACCTGATCGAGCAATATGTCGCCGGTTTCGCAGTACTTGCCCACTACCCGCACGCTCTCCCGGTGACCATCCGCCGCCCTGTTGGCCAGCAGCGCCTCATATCTTGCCCCGTACAGGGCAGGCCTGATGTTGTCTCCCATTCCGCCGTCGACCGACACGAATTTGCGAAGACCCGGCACGTCCTTGACTCCCCCGACCGTGTAAAGCGCTACGCCAGCCCGCGCGACAATCGACCTGCCCGGCTCGATCAAGAGGCGAGGTTCGGGCAAGCCCAGCCCGTTACAACGGTCCTTCACCGTCCGGGCAATGACGTCCGCATACGCGGAGATGGGCGGCGGAAGTCGGTCTCCCAAATAGCCGACGGCAAACCCTCCGCCCGGGCTAAGATCCCGAAGCTGCAGGCCCTCCTCGCACAGCGGGGCCAGGAAGGTCAACAAGGTGTCAAGTCCCACAGAGTAAGGCTCGAGTTCGAATATTGGAGAGCCCAGATGGATGTGTGCCCCGGTCAGATCGAGGTTGCTTGCGGAAAGGGCACGCCGAATAGCCTCTGCTGCGTCGCCTGTCTCGATAGGAAATCCAAACTTGGTGTCAAGGATGCCCGTCGTCGTCTTGGCATGCGTGTGAGCGTCTACACCCGGAGACACTCGGAGCATGACGGACTGCACGAGCCCACGGCTCGCAGCCTCTCGATCCACTAACGCCAACTCGTGGAAGCTGTCGACTACGATCCTGCCAACGCCGTATTCCAACGCTTCGGAGATCTCGGCTTCGCTTTTGTTGTTGCCATGAAAGAATATGTCCTCAGGCGGAAAGTCGACGGCCCTTGCGACGGCCAACTCACCCCCCGATACCACGTCGATGCCAAGGCCCTCATCGGCGACCAAATGGGCCATCGCCGGGCCGAGATACGCCTTAGAGGCGTAGAGCACCCGGGTGTCGGGGTAGCGTGATCCAAATTCCCGGACGAACTCCCGGCACATGAACCTGACAGTGTGAACGTCGTAGACGTAGAGGGGCGTGCCATACTCTGCGGCGAGGTCGGTTGCATCGCAGCCTCCAATGCGCAAGTGGCCGTCGGAACCTATCGCAGTCCCCATGGGCAGGAGTTCGTAGAGGGGTTCGTTCACGGATGTTCCAATCTAACAGAGTGCAAATGCGGTCCCCGCTGACGCCACCGACCTCATTGACACGGACCGTACCCTGTCCCGGCTCACAGCCCTATGGACAGCTACCGGAGGCCGCTTACGGCCTGGTCGATCTGGGCCAGCTCCAGCCAGTTGCCGTCGGGGTCCTGGGCGTAGGTAAGGATCTTGCCGGGCTCAGTCTGTGCAGGATCGTTATGTCGAGTGCCTCCGTACTCTGCGAGCCTGCGAAGAATGGCCTCCACGTCATCGACAAGCAAGGCGAGGTGGGCCGAAGCTATAACGTGACGCTCGGATATCTGGCGGGCAGCGGTTCTCGGCTCGACATATTCCAGCAATTCCAAGATTGCGCCAGATCCCACCTCCAGTAGCGCCCCCTTGACATCCTCCCTGTCGTATGCGAGCACCTGCGCCGACGAGCCCGAGTCGGTGCGGAAACGGCGGATGAGCGTCATTCCTAGCCCTTCCGTATAAAAGAGCACGGACCTATCGAGATCCGCGACCACGAATCCGCTGTGCCAGTAGCCGGTGACGAAGCCTTCCTCGGACATCTAGTCGACGGGCCGGACGATATATCACGACACGGTCGTGTCGCAACACGCCGCCCACCAACAGGGCCAAGATCGCGACGGCTAAAAGCGTGCTTCCGGTCGCGATCTGCCGGTCAATGACACGAACTCTGCATTCTTGCGTCGGCAATTGGCCCCTTCTTGCTGCGATCTGAACTCCAAGATGCGCGGCGAGGCCGCGGAGTGGCGATGCCCGGTAACCTGCGGGTGGCGTGGTGCCAGGGGCTCACACGTACCTTGTTCAGTTCAAGTCCCTTCGGGCCAAACTGAATGGTGAAGGGACCGCGAATAGACGAAGGCGGGGAGACCAATGACTATCCCCACCAACCGAATGGCGTTGTCTAAGGCGGCCTACCGGACATCCACCCCGCCTCGCCGTCCGGAGTTCTACCAATGCGACCGCCAGCCGCAACAGACGCCCGCAACCCCAACATCACCACCAAGTTATGGGGGCAGCACACTCACGTATGTTCAAGGCTCAGAGCTCCGGCGCTCTCTAACCGAGTCGTATATCCTCACTTTACGATGCGGTTTGGTGGGGCCCCTTTGGCTGTTCCCGCCTAACTGAGGGGCTAGACCCAATGGCCCCTCCCAGATCATCGACTCGGTAGGAGATACCGTCGACCCGTTGAGTGAAAAGATGCTGGCCGCCCGGGCGCGTGGAGTCCGCGATATACAGTGCGAGGAGATCGACGCACCTGTCCCGGAGTCGGGAAAGGTGCTTGTGGAAACTCGACTGGCCTCGATCTGCGGAAGCGACCTCCACGTCGTGTTCATGGGCTACACGGGCTATGCTTCGGACTTCCCGCTGCCTCACGGCCATCCGGGCCACGAGGGACTGGGAGAGGTAGTAGAGGGCGGCGGCACAGGGTTTGAGCCGGGTGAAAGGGTATTGACGGTGCCCAACATCTCGATCGCCAAGACATTTGCCGGCTACCAGTTGCTCGACCCTCGCTACTTGGCCCGCCTGCCACAGGGAATACCGGAGCCTCACCTGCTGATGGCCCAGCAACTGGCAACTGTGGTGTTTTCCTGCGAGAGACTGCCGGACGTAGAAGGGTCTACCGTCGCGGTAATAGGTCAGGGTTCCGCCGGTCTGTTCCACAACTTCATGCTTCGTCGAATGGGCGCGGCGCGCATCATCGCCATCGAACCGGTCAAAGCCCGACGCGACCTATCGCTGTCCTTCGGGGGTGATGTTACCGTCGACGTGACAGCAGACAAGGCAACTGAGGCCGTGCTCGATCTTACCTCTGGGGTGGGCGCAGATCTCGTCGTTGAGGCCGTGGGGAGCGCGGAGACCCTGAACCAGGCGATGTCGATGTCCAAGACCTGGGGTAGGGTTCAGGCCTTTGGCCTACCTCCAGGTATGGGCCTTGTGCCGTTTGACTGGGACGTGTTCTTTCGACGACGGCTTACCCTCAATTCGACCTTTGGTTCCCAAGATGAGCCGGGGCTGCCAGCAGTGCACAGGGCGCTGGAGTACATAGCCGGCGGAGAGATCGACATGGAACCGATAGTGACGCATGGCCTGCCCATATCGCAGGTCGACGAGGCATTCGAGCTGGCCCACTCTCGAGAAGAGGGAGTGATCAAGGTCTCGCTGACGCTCTAGAGACCCGGGAACACGGGCGCCGGCTTCAATCCTGGGGTCGGCCGAAGTCCTCATAGTACTTGCGGTGCCAGTCCGAACCGGCCCAGGACAAGATCTGCTTTGGGTCGATACTGACCAGCACCCTGGGGATGGCTTTCGTCTCTTCGTAGTAGGCGTGACCCGCCTCCTGGCCTATGTAACGGACTGCCAACGGCTTCCATTCACCTGTCCAGTCCCTGTCCACTATCGAGGCCGTGCCCTTAATCAACACACGCGTGTAGGGGGCGTCAGCGGTATCGATGCAGGCACCCACCCTGGAATCAGCCTCGATGTGCTTTATCCACTCATTCTGGCGCCGCGCGGCGACGTGGAACCTTCCAGACTCCCACCAGAACCAGACCGGTACCACATAGGGATGGCCGTCCGGGGCCAGAGTTGAAAGCTTCATTATGTTGGGTCCGATCGTGAAAAATTCCTCCATCTGCAACCGAGTCAATGGCGGCATTTAACTCCTCCTCACGTGCATGTATAGTCATTGCCGCCCGAATTCTACACGCGCACAGAGGTGAACTCTCTCCAGAGGACACGTCACTCTGCGAACCCATCAATGCCCGAGCAAATCAAACATGAGATGACTGCCTCCCAGGCTGCTGTCGCTATGCGGGCCGGCGATATCTCAGCAGTGGAACTGCTTGAGGCGCTACTGGCTAGGTCGGAGCGCCTTGAACCGCGTCTGGGTGTTTGGGCCACGCTCGATCTCGAATACGCGCTGGATCAGGCACGTTCAAGGGATCGAACCTTCGCGGCCGTTGGTCCCATGGGACCGCTGCACGGCGTGCCTGTGGGCATTAAGGACATCTACGACACGGCGGGGCTGCGTACGGCCCATGGCAGCCCAATCTTTTTCAACAACGTGCCTATCGGAGACGCGACCTCGGTGGCGAGGCTTAGGGAGGCCGGAGCGGTGATCATGGGCAAAACCGTGACGACCGAGTTCGCCTGCGGAGATCCCCCAACCAGCCTCAATCCTTGGCTATCCGACCGCACGCCGGGTGGCTCGAGCACCGGTTCGGCGGTCGGCGTTGCTGCCCGGATCTTCCCGCTGGCGATGGGTTCTCAGACGGCCGGATCGGTACTCAGACCCGCCGCCTACAACGGCGTAGTCGGGTTCAAGCCGACCATGGGCAGGATCAGCCGCCGGGGCGTAATGCCCGTATCCTGGTCGGTAGATACCCTCGGAACCTTTTCTCGGACTGTCGGCGACGCTGCAATGGCGCTTTCTGTCCTTTCGTGCCACGATCCGAAGGATCCGTTTTCCCGGAAATCCGCGGACCGGAACGTCGGGGCCCTACCGAACCCACCGGTCGGGCCCCCCAAGATAGGCCTTCTGCGCACCTTTTTTCTTGAACGCTGCGAAGACACCGTAGTTCGCAGCGTCGAGCGCGTGGCGGCCAGGCTGGAGGCGGAAGGCGCCCAGGTCGAAGAGCTCAGACCGGACCTCGACATGGACGCCCTCCAGGCGGCTCATCGCACGGTGATGAACGTTAACGCTGCAGCGGTACATGAGCGTTTGTTCGCCGAGCGCCCGGGCGACTACTCTCCGGACGTGCGCAGAACAGTCGAGATAGGCCTGCTCACCCCATCGACCACCTACATTCAGTCGGAGAGGATCCGGCGTGCGTTCAGGAGGAAGCTGATGGCCGCAATCAGTCCCTACGACGCAGTGCTGACGGCGACCACCAAGGAGGCCGGAGCACCGGCGCCGCGCACGACCGGCGACCCCCGGTGGCAGGCACCCTTCACGACGGCCGGGCTGCCGGCGATCAGCCTGCCCTCAGGCCTGAGTCCGGATGGCCTACCCCTAGGCGTTCAGATGTTTGCGGGGCCCATGTTCGACGAGAGTCTTCTGAAAATCGCGCAATGGATTGAGAACGTGATCGGATTTTGCGGTGCTCCGCCCTTGGACGGCCCCAAGGACTCAACATAGGAGGTGTTGCGGCCGCACCAGCAATCGCGCCGGCGGGCTAGCTGCGAGCCACAGACGCGCTTTGTGGGGCCATGCCCCATGCTATAATTGACCTGTTTCCGATCGCCCAAACCCCGCTGGCGCGGGCGCCTTCGACACGCCATGGAGCCCTGATTGAAGGTCACACAACAAGAGGAGGCCGCGCGTCAAACGGTCCTTGAGATCGAGCTCGACGATAAGGATCTCGAACCCTACCTGAACCGCGGGTACCGCCGGGTTGTTCAGCGGGTGAACGTCCCCGGTTTCCGAAAGGGCAAGGCGCCTCGCCGCATAATCGAAAGGTACTTCGGCCGCGAATACCTGATCAACGAAGTCATCGAATACATGGTCTCGGACGTAACTTCCAAGGCCATACAGGAATCGGAACTAGACGCCGGAGGCCTGCCACGCATCGACCTGAAGGGGCTGGACCCGGTGCAGTTCTCGGCCACGGTTCCGCTGCCGCCATCCGTAGAGCTCAAGGACTACGCCGGGCTCCTAGTTGAGCGTCAGACGACAAGAGTTACCGACGAACAGGTGGACGAGACCCTGGAGCGCATGCTGCAGAGCCAGGCCACCTGGGAGCCGGTTGAGAGGGCAACCAAGTCCGGAGACATGGTCACGGCCGACATAGAGGCGACGGTGGAGGGTAACACTCTGATCGACCAGGATAGCGGGGTCCTCATCCTCGACGATGGGCAGGAGAGCGTTATCCCGGGCCTATCTGAAGAGTTGCTCCAGACGGTCAAGGGCGAGCCCAAGACATTTAGCTTAAAGCTGCCGGACGACTACCGAAACGATGCAGGCGATGCGAGATTAGCAGGCAAGGAAGCCCACTTTGCGGTGACTGTACGGGAGATCAAAGAGCGGATCGTACCGCAGCTCGACGACGAGTTCGCCAAGGGGGTCGGGCAGGGTTTCGACAACCTGGCGGCATTGCGCACGTCGATCCTAGACGGTCTCACCGCAGAGGCCGAACAGACCGACAACGCGGCGTTTCGGAACGCGGCGGTCGCCGCGTTGGTGGAGTCGGCAGACATGACGATTGCCGAACTGCTGATAGACCAGGAGGTCGACCACATTTTTGCCGACCGCAGGCTGGCGCTGCAGCGGATGAATGTCGACATGGACGACTATCTTCGCTATACCGGCAAGACCGCCGAAGAGTTCAGGGACGAGGCGAGGGCGACATCCATCGAGAGGCTGGAAAGGACCTACGCGTTACGGGCTTTGGCGGAGGCTGAGGGCATCGAGGTGCAAGAAGACGAGTTGGCGGCGCGCCTGGAATCGATGAGGGCTGCTGTACCGGAGGACCGCCTGGGTGAGGTCGACTTTGACTCCGATGAGACGGTCGCGGCGGTGCGAAGTAACCTGAAGTTTGAGAAAGTGATAGACCGCTTGGTCGAAATAGTCGGCGGCGTGGACCCCGCCGAGGCGAAAGGTGAGGAAAATGACGGTTGAAGTTATCTCGCCACGGGGCCTGATACCGATGGTCATCGAGACGGGCTCTCGGGGCGAGCGGGCCTTTGATATCTACTCCCTGTTGCTCAAGGAGCGAATCATATTCCTCGGGACGCCGATCAACGATCAGGTGTCCAACACAATAATGGCCCAGCTGCTGTACCTGGACAGGGAGGACCCGGAGCGGGACATCAGCCTGTACATCAACTCCCCCGGCGGCGTCATCCATGCGGGACTCGCGATCTACGACACCATGAACCTGATAAGGCCCGACGTCTCGACCATCTGTGTTGGCCTGGCGGCCAGTATGGCTACTGTCCTGTTGGCGGCCGGTACGGCTGGCAAGCGCTACGCGCTGCCCAATTCCACGATACACATGCACCAGCCGATATCTGGAGCCCAGGGGCAAGCCTCCGACATAGACATCGCCGCCAGGGAGATTCTGCGCCTCCAGGACAAGATGCGAACGATCATCTCCAGCCACTCCGGACAGCCCTACGACAAGGTCGCACGGGATACGGACAGGGACTACTATCTGACCTCGGAGCAGGCCCAGCAATACGGCCTGATAGACGAGGTACTCGCCTCCGCGGAAACTGAGCCGCTAGAAAAGAAAAGGTCGGCCTAGAAGGTCATTCCCATGACTCTGACAGACACCAAAGTTGTTGTAAGCTAACGGGTCTGAGGAATATGGCCACCTCCACTTCGCGCGGCAATACCGCCAGTTACCAGTGCTCGTTCTGTGGGAAGGCCCAGGCTCAAGTCAAGCGGCTTATCGCCGGACCTGACCGGGTGTTCATCTGCGACGAGTGCGTCACACTCTGCGACCAGATAATAACCGAAGAGACCCCGGCCACGACCTCGGAGCAATCCCCCGGTCTGATGTCCAAGGGACTCAACCCCAAGTGGCTGTATCAGCGCCTTGACGAATACGTAGTTGGCCAGCACAGGGCCAAGAAGGTCCTGAGCGTAGCCGTCTACAATCACTACAAGCGCATATGGTCAAACCGGCATCAGGAAGACGTTGAGGTTCAAAAGGCCAACATCCTAATGCTCGGGCCGGCCGGTTCGGGAAAGACGCTGCTGGCCCAGACTCTGGCTAAGGTGCTTGACGTGCCCTTTGCGATCGCCGACGCCACCTCCCTAACGGAGGCCGGCTACGTTGGGGAGGACGTTGAGAACATCCTGCTGAGGCTCATCCAGGCCGCCGACTACGACGTCCCGAAGGCCGAACAGGGAATCATCTACATCGACGAGATCGACAAGATATCTCGAAAGAGCCCAAACCCGTCGATCACGAGGGACGTATCGGGTGAAGGGGTCCAGCAGGCCCTGCTGAAGATCATTGAGGGCTCTGTCGCCAACGTCCCTCCCCAAGGTGGAAGGAAGCATCCACATCAGGACTTCCTTCAGATAAAGACCGACGACATTCTGTTTATGTGCGGCGGCGCTTTCGAGGGGCTAGAAGAAGTGATTGAGCGTCGGGTCTCGAAGGACAAGTTCAGGCTGGGCTTTAGGGCTGCAAGCGGTCTCTCCGACGGGGAGGGCGAGCCTGATTTCCTGCTTAACCATGTCAGTTCAGACGACTTGCTTGAATACGGCTTCATACCAGAATTCGTCGGCCGCCTACCGGTGGTGGTCGGATTGGAGAGCTTGGATGCGGAGGACCTCGTAAAGGTTCTGACCGAGCCCAAGAACGCGTTCGTCCACCAGTATCGCTGCCTGTTTGACATGGAGGACGTTGAACTGGAATTCGTGCCGGACGCCCTTCAGACGGCGGCCGAAATGGCGATACAGAACAAGACCGGGGCGCGTGGATTGAGGACGATACTTGAGCGAGCCTTGCTCGATGCCATGTATGAACTGCCGAGCATGAGCGGAGTCACCAAGTGCGTCGTAGGGCCGGAAGCGATTAGGGGGGAGTCAGCCGTCTCGATGATCAATGAGGCCGGGGAAATCTTCAGGCCTGCCCAGCGACCGATCGACGCTGTCGATCAGCAAAAGTCCGCCTAGCGGCCCGCTCGCCCTTCGTCTACACTACCCCGCCCCATCAGCCGACAGACGTGCCTCCACCTCGGCATCCCGACGCTGGCCTCCCCTCAATTCGGTGCCGGAGCCGTCGACAACAATCCGGTCTCGCACCGCCAGCCCTCCCACAGCCAGGGACCGCAGAGTCTCCACGAGCAAGGGTCGCTCACGTCGAAGCCCTTCAGCCCTGATTGCCGCAAATAGCGGCTGGTCCTCCCCCTGCGTCCGCAGGTGATCTGTGGACTTTGAATTGGCCTCTGTCCACAGATCATCAAATCCGGGACCGCGTATGGGATAGGTGCAGTAGGCCAGCACTGGCCCACCGTCTAGCACCTCGGTGGCTACATGGACCATAACACCGGTATGGACGGCGTCGGACTCTATCAGCTTCCAGATCACCTGCTGCCAAGTCCCGGTAGGACCGCCCGGCAGTGCCGGGTGCAGGTTGACAAGTATCAGACGTCGGCACATCTCGTCGCTTGTTATCAGCATGTATCCCGCCAGAACACAGTAGTCCGCGTCAAATATTGCAATTCGACTCATCGCCTCGGCGTGGTATGCATTGCGATGTCCCGCCCACGGCCCGCCGCCATGCTTCGTTCGGAACCGCCTCGAAGATAGGTTGACCAGCGGGATTCCCAAATCTCGGACGCGGTCAAAGAAAGAGTCGCTGGCATCTCCCTCGCCACGCTCGCGGTTGCTGAACACGTACTCGAAGCGCGCGTCTAGCTGGCCAGACTCAATTGCACCATGAACGGCCTCGAAGAACCCTCGTGAGCCGGGCCCCCGAGCTGTCGTAAACCAACCTATGCGAATCACGAGACCGGCTAAAACAATCCGGCCCGGCGGACCTCCGAAAGCGAGTCAGTGATCGCGCCAACGGCGGTGTCTATGTCCTCGGCCGAATGCGCCGCCCCTATATAGCTGATGTGGGTCGGCCCCATGATCACTCCCCGGTCGAGCAGGTTGACCATGAACATGTTGTCGGCCTCCCTCAAAGACAGGTCGATGTCTCTGACCGAATCGATGACGCCGCTTGGCTGCATGCGGAAATAGAACATCGAAAGCGCGCTTGATACCAAGGCAGGCATCTCCTCGGCACGGCAAAAGGCGTTGACCTCGTCGGCGAGCCGGGTGCCCTGTTCTGCCAGATGCCGGTAGATCTCAGGGTGGTCACGCATGTACGTGATCGCAGCGGTACCGGCTGCCATCGTCATGGGATTTCCGCTGAACGTGCCGGCGGTAAAGACGCTCGCCCCGCCGGTACCATCGTCATCATAGATCTCGAATTGGCGCGTGAATACGGACATTAAGTCGTCCCGGCCGGCAATGACCCCAAGTGGCATGCCGCCACCGGGCGCCTTCCCGTAGATTGCCATGTCCGGCGTGGCCCCGAAGAACTCCTGGGCCCCGCCGAACGCCATACGAAAGCCAGTTATGACTTCGTCGAACAGGCAAAGGACACCCGCCTCGCGACAGACGTTGACCAGTTCGGTGAGGAAGGGACCTGCATTAAGGTGCGGATGGGAGCCCTGAACCGGCTCAATCATCACCAGTGCCAACTCATCCTTGTGTTCCCGAATCAAGTCGAACGCCCTGTCGTTCATGTAGGGGAGCATCATCATGGTGCTCCTAGTCTCGAACGGAATGCCGTCTCCCATCGGGTATGTGAAGGGAGCATCGACGGGACTGGACGTGTCCACCTTACCGAGGACGTAGTCGTGAGCTCCGTGGAAGCCACCCTCGAACATCGCGATCTTCGTCTTCCCGGAGAACGCCCTCGCGGCGCGGATGGCATACATGGAAGCCTCCGTCCCGCTATTGCAGAACACCACCTTGTCGGCGCATGCGACCGCTTCAACCATGAGTCTGGCCAGCGGCTCCTGGTAGGGATTGTGAAGGCCGAATTGGACTCCTCCGGCGGCGGCCTCCTGCAAGGCCCGCACGACCACGTCTGGGGCATGCCCGAGGACGTGTGGACCAAAGCCTCCTACCAGATCGATGTAAATGTTGCCGTCGACGTCAGTCAATCTGGAGCCCTTCGCCGATTGGATGTATACCGGATACGGCATGGTCACAGTGTCGACGATCTCCTGGGCAAGCACTCTGCCAGACTGTTCGTACAACGTCCTGGACTTGGGCGTCTTAACCTCTATCCTGTCTAGTGCATGGGTCATTTCCTGCCTCCTGGGCGATTGGTGGTTCTCAGTACCTGTAGCAAGCCGTGCGGGCTGATCAGGGGCCTCCCACGATCCGGGCCCAGAGCGCTATGGCAGCCCTCCGGGTGTCCTCGTCGGCCAGTCTAACAGCCCGGGCCAGATCCTGAACGGCGCCCTCGTAATCCCCCGAACTCTCCTTGATCTGCGCCCTGATGTAGTAGGCGCGGCCCAAAGCTGTCTCCGGCCCAAGGCCGACATCAATGGCCTCGTCTATCTCGTCTCGTGCTGAATCGAAATCACCCCTATCGATCAGGCGCTCGGCGTTGCGAACGTGAGTCGCTGCGTTGGTCGGCATGGTTGAGTTACCAGCCCAAATCCCGAGGGCGAGGAGCAGGATCGCCGCCGGCACGATCCAAAGGCGACGCAACAACTGGCCACCCCGCTCGGCAAACCCCATGGGGCGTCCCATCAGGGAAAAGACTACCCGGTACTCTGGCGCCAGCGCATATCCAAGAGCGAACCCGCCTCCAAAACCTCCGAGGTGCGCCCAGTTATCGATCCCCGGCGTTAGTATGCCGAAGATCAGGTTGACGGCACCCAGTACGAGCAGACCATACAGGTTCTGTTGGGCCATCTGACCCAGCACATGGCGCTGGGCCGCGAAGTAGGCTGCCAGCGCGCCTATGATGCCGAACACTGCCCCGCTGGCACCCGCCGCGATAGTGACCGGGTTAAGTACGTAGGACACGACACTGCCGCAAAGGCCTGCCAATACGTATATGAGAGCAAATCGAAGGGGCCCGAACACCCCTTCAACTATGCGCCCAAAGACCCAAAGGCCGAACACGTTGAAGGCCAAATGTATGAACCCAACGTGCAGAAACATCGCCGTGAGCAGACGCCAATATTCGCCGTCGGCTATCCTGGGCCCGAACATTGCCCCGAAGGCCAGCAGCACATCCGGGTTGGTGGAACCCCCAGACATCTGCATCGCAATGAGGACAACCACGTTCACGGCCATCAGAGCGTAGGTGAGACGAGCATCCTGTCTTGCACCAGGCGCGCCCAGCCTAGAACCGGAGCCCCACGGCCGATCGTTTGAGTCACGCATATCCGTCTCTAAGTTACAGCACCGAAACCGCAATGGGCCCAAAGAGCCACCCAGGCAGGAAAAACCATCCGACTCCTAGCGCGGCCGGGCCTGTCGCGTGAGCGCGCGCCACAGGCCCGGCCGCGCTAGGCTAGCCTCTTTCGCAATTTCGTAGCTGTGGTGAGCAGATGGATAAGAGGCGTGATGGGACGTTCGATAAGGCGGGCGCTGGCTAGGGCAATCAACAGTCCTTGGGGAGAGACCTGTCCTTCGATTTCCACCTCGGTGTATGTGCGGCCCACCTCAAGCGCCGCGTGGGCATCGGTCACGGCCGTGACCGGTAGTCCAGATTCACTTGCAAGGCGCTTGGCTCTGGTGTTGGCAGAAGAAAGGGTGTTACGTGCATTGAATCCTTCGACTAAGTCGGCGAGCCCTATCACTTCAGCCAGCGCATCCGGCGTGATCACGTTACTCCGAAACACGTCGAACGGATGGGGAATGGACACCAGCCCTCCCTGATCCCTTATGCGCCTTACTGTCTCCGTCGCCGTCAGCCCACGGGGCACCACATCGGTGAGGAACAATCCGGTCAGTTCCCCTTGAGAGGTCGTGATCTCCTCTCCCACTATCACCGGGATCCGGGCCGCCTCACGTGCCCTGAGCCCTCCCTCGATAGAATTATGGTCGGTGACCGCGATCAGGCCCAGTCCCGCCTGTTCGCAGCGTCGCAACAAGGCTCGGACGGTCAGAACCGAGTCCGGGGAGTATTCGGTGTGGATGTGAAAGTCGGCCCGGATCACGAGCTGAGGGCTCCTACTCCTCGCTCTCTTCTACATCTTCCGCCTCACGCTCATCGATGAAGCGCATCTGCTCGCCGTAGGCGGTCTTTATTTGCGTAATCTTCAACTCGGCGCGGGCAATGCGCTCGCTGCAAAAGCGAGCGAGCCTTATTCCTTGCTCGTAGAGTTCCGTAGACTCATCCAAAGTAAGTCCACCAGACTCCATTCGGCGCACCGTGTCCTCTAGGACCTTGAGCGCCTCTTCAAAAGAGTCCGGCATACCTTCGGCACATTTTCGTCGGGAGAGTTTGTCGCCCACCACACTAAGGCTCCATCACCGCAACCACCTCGGCATCGAACGCGCCTCGGGCGAGCGTCACGGAGGCCGTGTCGCCAGGTTCAAGTACGTTTGAGTCGCTGACCACCGCCCCATCAGGGCCGGCCTGCACGATCGCATATCCCCTGGACAGCGTACCGACCGGACTGACCGCTCCGAGACGGGCCCCAAGCGCTTCAACATGGACGGAAGAAGACCTCACAAGAGAGCGCAAGTGCGCAGCCGAAGTACTCAAGAGTTCATCAACACGCATTCGCATCGAGTCCAGATCCGGCACCGCCAGGGCCATCCTCCTTTCCACACCGTCCAAGCTGAGCCTTAAGCCCCTCAGGGAGACCACCACGAGCCCTTCTGCGTTGCGCACCATAGAATCGATCGAGACAATAATCTCACCTACATCCGGCACCGCCATCTCGGCCGCAGCGGATGGGGTCGGAGCCCGAACGTCGGCCACCCAGTCCGCGATCGAAACGTCGGTCTCGTGGCCCACCGCACTTATCACGGGCACCCTTGAGGAGAATACCGCCCGAGCCACCTCCTCTTCGCTAAAAGACCAAAGGTCCTCGGAGGAGCCGCCGCCACGGGCGAGGATGATCAGGTCCAGGTCATCGCACTCGTTCAAGGCCCCGAGTGCCTCGACAATCCCGGTAGCCGCGGCATCGCCCTGCACCGGCGTCGGTGCGAGCAGCAGTTCGACCAGCGGATAGCGGCGCGCGATCACATTCTGGATATCGTGCCAAACGGCGCCCGAGGGCGAGGTGGCAACTCCTACCTTCTTGGGGAAGCGAGGAATGGACCGCTTACGGGCTGGCTCGAACAGGCCCTCTCTTTCTAGCCGAGCACGGAGTTCTTCGAATCGGAGTTGTCTCTCCCCCACTCCCTCGGGTTGAACAAGGTCAACGACCAATTGAAGTTCGCCCCGCGCAGGATAGATCGAGATTCTGCCGTGCGCGATCACCGCAGCTCCGTTCACCAAGAGATCGGCACCGGTACCCGAATACTTGAACATAGCGCACCGAAGCGTGGCGTCGGCATCTCGCAGGCTGAAATAGGCGTGTCCCGATCCGGGCCTCGCCAGGTTGACTACCTCACCGCTGACCCATATGTCAGTGACCCGCGGGTCGGCCGCTATTGCCTCGCGCAGGTAACCGATGACATCTGAGACCGAATTTACTCGAGTGACCGTCACCTATTCAGACCCTGGCCAAATACTCTCCACTGCGGGTGTCCACGCGAACAGTCTCCCCTGTCCCGACGAACAGGGGCACGTTGATGGTCAGACCAGTCTCCAGTGTGGCGGGCTTGGTTCCGCCTTGGGCGGTGTCACCCTTGAAGGCCGGCCCGGTCTCTGATATCTCCAGGTCGACAGTGATGGGAAGTTCAATCGCTATGGGGTTTCCCTCGTACAGGACCAACTCCACCTCCGTCTGCTCCACAAGGTAATTGGTTGCCTCTCCGATCTGCTCGACGCTGAGCGGGAACTGTTCAAAGGAATCTGTATCCATGAAGAAATACAGATTGTCTTCTCGGTAGATGTATTGGGCGGTTCTGCGCTCGACCTCCGCGGTGGTCAATCTGACGTCATACCCGCTGAACGATCTGTCTACGATTCGCCCCGTGCGCAAGGATCGAAAGCGGATGCGCATGGTTGGGGCGCGTTGCTGCATCTTGGAGCGCTCGTACTCGACAACTATGTGTGGCTGGCCGTCAAGCTCTATAGCCATGCCCTTCCTCAGGTCTCCGTACCCGATCGTCATGCGATCACTCCGGTCAAAACTCCAGTTTGGCTGCCTTGCTCAGCACCCTCGCTCTACCGCCCTCCATGACCACCATATCCTCTATGCGAACTCCTCCCCAGCCGGAAAGGTATACACCAGGCTCGACTGTGAACACCATGCCGTTCTCCAAGACGTTAGAGGACCGCGGACTAATCCAGGGTTGCTCATGTACCTGCAGGCCTACGCCGTGACCAAGGCTGTGCCCGAAGTGCTCTCCGTGGCCGGCCTCTCTGATCACAGCGCGCGCCAGTTCGTCCGCCTCCTCTCCCGTAATGTCCGCCCTGATGTCTCGCTCGGCTCGGACCTGGGCGAGAAGGACGGTATTGTACACGCGGCGAAAGCGATCATCGGGGTCGCCCATAAAGATCGTACGGGTCAGGTCGCTACAGTACCCCTTGTAGACACAACCCATGTCTATGACAATCGGGTCACCCCTCCGAATCGGCCTTTCACCGGCCCGGTGGTGCGGAAGAGCGCCATTCTCACCGGCACCAACGATAATGTCGAACGATACCGATTCTGCACCCAGCTCTCGCATCGTCCTTTCCAATTCCCAGGCGACCATCGCCTCGGTCATTCCAGGTTCCACGGAGGATGCGACGGCCTCAAACGACCGATCCGCGATATGCGACGCTCGCTCCAGCAACCGCAATTCTTCAGGCTCTTTGTACTGCCTAAGACCTAGCACCAGATCGGAAGTGGCGAGCAACTCGGGAGCCGGCGAATGTCCCTTGCCTCCCCGCAGAGCCCTCTTGATCGCCTCAAGCGTAGCCACCGACAGGTCATCTGACTCGAAACCAACCCTCTTGGCACGAAGATCCTGCAGCAGGCCGGCAAGCCAGTCGAACCTACCGCCCTTTCGGTGGATCGCAAAGTCGGAGGTCTGAGATGTCGCCTGCTCCACGTAGCGAAAATCGGTGGCCAGAACGGCGTCTGCCCCGGTGATGAATAGGTAACCGGAAGATCCGGTGAACCCAGACAGGTAACGTCTGTTATGGGCATCGGTGACCATCAGACAGTCGAGTTGATGCTCTTCTAGAAGGCGCCTGACGGACTTTATCCTGTGTGAGGCCTCAGCCACGGGCATGGCCCACCAGAGCTTCCAGGGCCATCACGTAGCCGTCACCTCGATGCCCGGCGATCTGCAGCAGCGCGATATCCCTGAGGACGGAGTGTCGTCTGAACTCCTCCCGACTATGGATATCCGAGAGGTGCACCTCGACAAACGGGATTCCCACATCGGAGACAGCATCCCGGAGAGATAGACCATAATGGGTGAGGGCCCCGGGATTTATCACCAACCCGTCTGCGCCGCGGGCGGACCGTTGCAAGAAATCGATGATCGAGCCCTCGTGGTTGGACTGAAAGAACTCTAGCTCCACTCCCAATTCGGTCGCTCTCGCCCTTACCAGTCCACAGATCTCATCCAAAGTTTCAGAGCCGTACTGTCCCGGGTCGCGCATGCCGAGCATGTTGAGATTTGGGCCATTAACTACCAGCACCTTCAAGGTGTCGATTCCACGCCAGTTGGGTCCTTGGACGCACGGCGCGAGCGCGGATGAGCCGACAGGTAGACCTGCCGCGCTTTGGCCCCCGTCACGTGCGTATAAACCTGGGTCGTCGCCGGACTGGAGTGGCCCAGCAACTCCTGCACCACCCTGAGGTCAGCGCCACCGTCGAGAAGGTGCGTGGCGAAGGAATGTCGCAGAGTGTGCGTGTGAACGCCATCGAACCCGGCCATGCCCGCATAACGTCTTACCCGATCCTGAATAGTTCGCTGCGAGAGTCGTCCACCCTTCAGGTTCACGAACAGCGCCGGCTCATCTGCGGTGGCGACTAGCTTAGGACGGACAACCTGGAAATACCGGGACAGGGCGTTGACGGCGGGTCGGCCGAGCAGAGCTACTCGCTGCTTGGAGCCCTTTCCCGTCACGCGCAGTTCCCTGGCACCCAAGTTGACGTCCGATAAATCCAAACCATGAGCCTCGCTAACGCGCAGCCCCCCAGCATAGATGACCTCAATCAGTGCTCGGTCTCTAACTCCGGCAGGGGTCGAATCATCTATCCCGTCCAGAAGCCTGGCCGTGTCCTGCGCCGACAGGAACTTCGGAAGGCGCCTGTCCTTCTTGACGACACCACGCCTAGGCAGGGGATCGGATGGGATGAGACCCTGGCGCAACAACCAGCGAAGGAGGTTGCGCAGGGTGCTGAGCTTACGCACAACGCTCGAACGCACGTACCCCAACTCCATCAGCCAGGCCAAATAGTCGCGCAGGCTGTGTCGGTCGATCTGATCCATGCTTGGGATGCCGGTGACCTGCATAAAGTCAAAGAGCGGCTGCAGGTCGCTGCGGTAGTTGCGAATCGTTAGATCGGCAAGACCCTTCTCTGCCCTGAGATGACGCTCAAAACTGTCCATTAGCCGTGCCCACTTGTCCTCGGTACCTACATCAGCCGACGGCCTGGCCAGGGGCGAACTCGCCGAGTCGTTCATCCTGCACCCCCGAAGTTGGAAACCTGGGCGGAACGAATCATCCATGCATCGACCGGTCTTGCGCGCAAGCTTGTCGATTCTCCTACGCGGGAACCTCGACCGCGTCGGGCACAGGCCCCGAATACTTGCAGGCCAAACAGCGCGCCTGATCGCGACCAGAGGCCACGAGGATGCCGGCGCAGTCGGGGCACCGAGTCGGCAGTGGGCGCTGGTTAGTGGCGAAATCACATGCCGGATAGTTCGAGCAGCCGTAAAAGCGCCTCCCTCTCTTGCCCCGCTGTCGCTTTTGGACAATGTCGTGGCCGCACTCAGGGCAAGAGACGCCCACCTTTTCGACGAGTGGTCTTGCGTTCCTGCATTCCGGAAAGCCGCTGCACGACAGGAAGCGGCCGAATCGGCCGGACTTGATGACCATGGGCCGTTCGCAGGTCTCACACACCTCGTCGGATTCCTCGTCGATTTCGCTCCTTGGGACTCGCTCGGCCTCACGGTCAGCTCGTTCAACAGTGTCATGAAATGGCCTGTAGAACTCACGAAGCACAGGCACCCAATCCCGGTCGCCACTGGCGATGTCGTCGAGTTCCTCTTCGATACGCGCGGTAAAGCCGATGTCTACAGTGTCCGGGAAGTGGCGGATCAGTAGGCCATTGACAGCCACTCCCAGCTTGGTCGGAGCGAAACTCCCTTTGTCCTTGCGCACGTAGTCACGGGCCTGTATCACTCCCAAAGTGGGTGCATAGGTACTGGGACGGCCTATGCCTTCCTCCTCAAGGGCACGTATCAGGGTCGCCTCCGTGTAACGGGCCGGCGGCTCGGTAAAGTGCTGTTCTTTGACGAGGCCCGAGCAGTCCAGAGCCTCACCGTTGGACAGGTGCGGAAGTGAGACTTCCCCGTTATCGTCATCCTTCGCGTCGTCGCGGCCCTCCAGATAGATGGCCCGGTGGCCGGGAAACTTCATCACCGAGCCCGAGGCCCTGAACGCGTAGATCCCTGAAGCCCCTGCATCAGCCGCCACATCCACTGTCGTCTGATCGAAAACCGCATCTGGCATCTGGCTGGCCACCATGCGGTTCCATATGAGCCTGTAGAGTCGATTCTGATCATTGTTGAGGTACTGGCGGACTCGATCGGGTGTGTTGAACACGGACGTCGGGCGGATGGCCTCGTGAGCCTCCTGAGCTCCCTTGACCCTGCGCCTATAGGCGCGCGGGGCCGCGGTCGCGTACTCCTCGCCGAACTGCTGCCTTATGAGTCGGGCGGCTTCTTCCAGTGCGCTCTTTGCCAGGTTCGTCGAGTCGGTTCGCATGTAAGTAATCAGGCCTTGGGACCCCTGGCTGCCTATGGACAGGCCTTCGTAGAGCTGCTGAGCAACGCTCATCGTCCGGGCCGCGCTGAAACGCAGCTTCCGTGACGCTTCTTGCTGCAGCGTGGACGTGATGAAGGGGGGAGAGGGTCTGCGACGGCTCTCCTTGATGGTCACCGATTCCACCGAATAGGAGGCGCCGGCCAAAGAGCCTTCGATTTCCGAGGCCGCGGCGGCGTCGCCAATTTCTAGTTCGCCCTTCTTGCCCTTCAGCCCCCTTAGCCTGGCCTTAAATGCGCCCGAAGGGTCGCTCTTTTTCTCCAGCCGTGCCCTGATGGTCCAGTACTCCTTGGGAACGAACGCGTTTCGTTTGGCTTCACGCTCGACCACCAAACGCACTGCTACCGACTGAACGCGCCCTGCCGAAAGACCCCGCCTCACCTTCTTCCACAGTACAGGGCTAAGCTCGTACCCAACGAGACGATCAAGGACGCGACGGGCCTGCTGAGCGTCGATCAGGTGATGGTCCAGCTCACGGGGATCGTCGAACGCCTCGCGCACAGCCGATGCCGTAATCTCATGGAAGACTACCCTTCTGGTCTTTGAGGGATCGATTCTTGCTGCCTGGATCAGATGCCACGAGATAGCCTCCCCCTCTCGGTCGGGGTCGGTTGCCAGATACACCGTATCCGCCTCCTTGGCGGCCTTGACGATCTCGTTAAGGACCTTCCGTCGGTCCCGGATGAGCGTGTAGTTGGGCTCGAAGGACAGGTCTTCTACCTTCACTCCGAGCTTTCCCTTGGGCAGGTCGCGTACGTGGCCCATGGACGCCATGGCCGCGAAGTCGCTCCCCAGAAAGCGACCCACGGTGCGGGCTTTGGCGGGTGACTCGACTATCACGAGTTTCTTCGACATCAATTTTACTCACTGCAATAGCTTTTTTAGCCGTCCCCGGAGGGGTCAGAAAGGCCCCGGAGGGTCGTTTTTCGGGCGCATTAAGCCGCCAATTTGTGACAAGGGGACGACCGTTTGAGTCTAACATAGTTCCCGGCGGCCACATTCCGGCGCGGTCAGCAGATCCAAGTGGGCCACAGGGCGGTGAACCGCGCCCCTGAGATCAACGCCGCTGGGCGATGCCCTATTGCCAGCCCGGTCCTCAGCCAGCTAAAGAGACGGTGCTGGACTGGAGTGAGCCCATAGCCATTCAGCGAACCGCAGGCACTACCGAAAGGCTTTCTGGGCAGCCTTCTAGGTTTCGATGCAACCCAGAGCAGGACCCGGGCCATCGAGGAAATGGTGGACGTCACGATCAAATTGTGAAGAGACGTCCATGGCGCTATGGAACCCTCGAAACTCGAACATGTCGCGTGAACGGCGGCGTTCACCAGAAACCTTAACTGCTCGCGCGTTGAGAGCAGTCAACAATGGGTATACCAACCCGCTTAACGAGCTTGCGCCTGCTCCTAGCTGTCCTTAGTTGGGCAGTTTGGCGCGGTCTCAACTGGCGACGGTTCGGGCCTAGTCAATGACCCCTCTGCCTTTCGTAGACACGAATGGCCTGCACTCTAGCGCCGTGTTCTAGCAAGGGGCCCTCGATGCCCTGGGGCTTTCTCGCAAGCGTCGGGTCCGCTACCGGCTTGATGGCCTGTGATCTGTGGGGCTGAAGGGCGAATGTTCGCCATATGCGGCTGACGGTAGTACGGCTGAATCCGGAACGCTTCGCCATAGAACGCGTGCTCCAATGCTGCGCGCCTTCCCCCGAACTTGTCTGCAAGGTAAGTGTAACGACCCTGGCGATGTCTGCATCTGTGATGGTGCGTGGCCTTCCAGTTCTGGGGTTGTCAGCCAAACCTCCGAGCCGCTGTTTCAAGAATCGTGACCTCCACTTCCCAATCGTCGCCTTGGACACGCCTAGGAAAGCTCTGAACAAGTGTAGTACGGGGGTACGATTTAGAGAGCACAGTTGTGAGGGTGAGCGAAGATGGGCCAGCGTACATTTGCTGACGTGGACTACGAGAGTAAGAAGCGCAAGACGCGGCGGGAGGTATTCCTGGAGCGGATGGATCGGCTGATCCCGTGGGAGGAGTTGGAGGCGCGCATCCGGCCGTACTATCCGAAGGCGGGACGCGGGCGCCGTCCCTACGCGTTGTCGGCGATGCTGCGGATCCACTGCGTGCAGTTGTTCTACAACCTGAGCGACCCGGGCATGGAGGACATGCTCTACGAGGTTGAGTCGGTGAGGCGGTTCGTGGGTCTTAAGCTGTCGGGAGCACTGCCGGATGAGACGACGATCCTGCACTTTCGCCACCTGCTGGAGGCGCATGGTCTGGGAGAGCGGCTGTTCCAGGACATCAACGGGCATCTGGCGGCTCAGGGATTGCGGCTGCGTGAGGGTACGATCGTGGACGCGACCATCATCGAGGCGCCGTCGTCGGTCAAGAACCGTGCGGGTGAGCGAGATCCCGAGATGCACCAGGCCAAAAAGGGCAACGAGTGGCACTTCGGGATGAAGGTCCACGTCGGCGCGGACGCGGAGACGGGGATGGTGCACAGCATGACGACGACACCAGCGAACGTGCATGACGTGACCGAAGCTCACCGGCTGCTACATGGAGGAGAGACGCACGTGTGGGGCGATGCGGGGTATCGGGGCGTGGACAGGCGTGAGGAGAACAGGGGCAAGGTGGTCGAGTGGCGTGTGGCGATGAGACCTGGTGTGCGCCGCAGGTTGGAGCCGGGGGGCCCGGAGGCGGAAGAGGAGAGGCGCAAGGCGTCGGTCCGTGCGAAGGTGGAGCATCCGTTCCTGTACGTTAAGCGGCACTTTGGCTATGCCAGGGTGCGCTATCGGGGCCTATACAAGAACACGCAAAGGCTGGCCCTGCTGCTGGGGCTGGCCAACCTGATGAGAGCGGAGCGGTACCTGGCTGCGGCATGACGGGCGCGGTGCGCCCACAACGCTAGCTGCCGGCGATGGCGGCTCCCGCAGGGCCCCCGCTCAACCTCGATCGCCCCGATTTCGGTGCTGCGCAGATGCCTGAACTACACCGACTGACCCGCTCATCCTGCTCATCCCAACGCGAACCGGGTTGTTCAGAGGTTCCCTAGATCTTCGGCCACCTCGGTGTTGGTACCGCCATCGGCGCACCTCAAGATCATCCGGGCTCGTCGGGCCAGCGTACTGGCCTTGCCACCACGACGCTCCCAGTTCCGAAGCGTCTTTCGCTCCGAGTCGGTCAACGCCAGTGGCGTGGTCGTTCTGCCAATGCGCATGATCAATTCCTAACGGCAGAGCGGCGGGTCGTACAACCATCGCGTGAACAAAGGGTCAGAACCCTAGGGGATTGCCCCGACCTGCCTGAGCAATGCCTCCGTGCCAACCAGATCATCAAGAAGCGAAAACTCGATATCCGGGGAGTTGAGGCTCTCGATGCTGGGCAGCAGGTGATGGGTCTTAACACCCTCGACCAAGGGGTATTCATAGACCGAAGCCGCGAAGTACTGCTGCGCCACCTTGGACAGCAGGAACCTCACGAATCGCTCGGCTTGGTCCGGATTCGAACTGGTCTCTAGGATGCCTGCCCCAGCAACCATTATTAGACTCCCGGGACCGCCGTCATTGAGGAACAGATTCCTGGCACCGAAGCCGTCTCCATGCTCCGCCACAAATCTGTGTAGGTAGTAGTGGTTAACCAGTCCTACATCGACCTCACCCTTGCCTGCCGCATCAACGATCGGAGTGTTCTTGGGATAGATCTGCACGTCGTTGGCGAGCATCCCCTCAAGCCATGCCCGGGTCTTTTCTTCACCCCACAGATGGCGCATGGCCGTAACCATGATCCTGAAGGAAGCGTTGGTTGGTGGCCATCCGATCCGGCCCTTCCACTTCGGGTCGATCAGTTCCTCAAGGGTCGTGGGCAAATCATCTTGAGCAATATCGGTGTTGTAGACGAGGACGCGCGCCCGGCCGGTTACGCCAACCCAACTCCCATCCTTGGCCCTGGCCCACTCTGGTACGGCCAACGTCACATCCGATGGCAGCGGCTTGAACATCGACGACAGTGCACCGAGCGCACCGGGGTCTTGGGCCCAGAACACGTCGGCTGGCGAGTTCTCACCTTCCTCCAAGAGCGTCGCGGCCATTGCTGAGGTGCCTCCGTACTTGACTTGAACGTCGACCCCTGTGGCTTGCCTGAACTGATCGATGATTGGGCCTACTAGGGACTCGCTCCGGCCCGAATACACGACTAGCTTTCCAGGCCCTTTCGCATCGGCCACGCTGGCAGTAAAGGTCTCTACAGCCGCCTGAGCCGCATCGGCTGCCCGCTTGGCATCTTCGCTCACAGCCGCAGCCTTCTGCGCCGCTGCGGCCGCCGCTTGAGCAGCGGCGGCAGCGTCTGAAGCTGCCACCGAAGAGGCATCGGATTCGGACGCCTGCTCGGCTGCGACGGTCGCTGCGACCCCGGCGGCTTGCTGAGCAGCATTGCTTGCTTCCTCAGCAGCATTTGCAGCCGCTCGCGCTGCAGCAGCAGCGTCTTGAGCCGCCGCTGCTGCCTGTCTGCTCGCGGAGTCATCTGATGCGTCTGACGTGCATGAAACAGCGACCAGACCAATCAATACCAACGCCATCAGACCGATACGCGGCACCGCCATGACGGCTCCGCCCAACATAGTTTGCATATTCTCTTCTGTCCTCCACAGGCAGATTATCGTATAGCCTAAGCGCCGAAGTTACTATAGAATTACTATTTGCTTATAGCTAGACACTGTTATTTAATGTGTTAAGCATTAGTGCTGATATTAGCTTCCCCTTGCAGGCGAAGGTGCTGACTCTATCCGGAAGGTCGACCCAAACGGCCACCTGTGAACCGTTGGGTACAAAGCCGAGCGCGAGGACGGCATCCCGAGGTCATGTCCCCAATCGGTTCTAGTTAGCCAAACGGGCGCCGAGTACACGGCTCGCCCGGAGGTGTGCAAGCCCACTTGACAGTGCCGATGTATCGGAAACCCTGTCGGCGGCGCACCATGTGTGCTGGACTTGCCTACCTGCTGGTCGGGTCAGGTGGACTCCTCCTGCATGACTCTGGGCTGGGGAACTCATAGCCGATCCTGGGTAAAGGCGGCTTCATATTGCCCTGGCTCGCCCTACGGATCATGCCCCCGAAGACCCCGACAAATGCCCTCGGCAACTGGAAAGCGGGCCAATGCTCGGATTGCTTGCACCAATCTCACTGCGCACTGCCAACCGCCTGTCAGTTGGCTGGCAATCTCTGCCTGCGCGGGGTTAGTCCACCCAGATCTTCGGCCTCCCTGCACTTCGATCAAGGCGGGGCTCTAGAGGTGTCGACAAGATCCGTCGGGGTTGCTGCCGTAGCCTCCCTGAACCGCGTCTAGTAGACGTTTGCAGGGCGGCCTCGCCCATTGAGAGTGCACACTTCAATACCGTGCCGGCAAGAAACGGACGGGACATCCTGCTGGTCGCTTGGGGCGTCCCGGTGCTGCATGAGCCCGCCTAGACTCGTGCGTCGAAAAGGGAACTAATGCCCTAAAGATCAATCTCGACTAGGAGTTTACCTCGCGGTCACAGATGACCCCCCATTTCCCTAGCAGCCCGTCTGAGTAACCGTTAGGAGGCGAAGTGGATGTCGCCGGAGATCGTCGGCGACAACTGATACGCCCTGTTGCAATCGGTCAAGCCCCAACAGTTTCGCGAGTATCGGAGTTTTCGTGACCCGGGCAGGGCTGTCGATGCTTTGGGGACGCCCGTTGCCCGGCGCCCTGCCGGGCCGGTTGAACCCGGAGCCGAACAGCTTGAGCAGGTTGTGACCGGTGCAGATCAGCAGCCACTCAGCCTCCACCTTGTCCAGGCCGCGCAACAGGAACTGCCGGAAGCCTCGGCCCTGCTTGATCTGACCGAATACCGGTTCCACCGTCCCCATCCGCAGGGCGTAACGCTGACGGCCCCGCCTGGTCTGCAACTTGCGCCGCATCCGGCCCCTGGCGGACAGGCCGCCGGGTATGCGTCCCCGAGGCGCCGGCGGCGGCACCGTGCCGTGACGCGTCTTGTCCGGAGCGATGTACGGGTCCACCCCCAGCACGTGCAACTCGTCAACCGCCGCCGCGGAGTAGTAGCCGGCATCGGCGGATACCTCCCCGGGGACCGCCCCGGAGTTGCCGATGGCCTCCTCCACCATGCCCACCGCCTGCTGCTTGTCCGATGACAGGTTGGTGGCACGGGCCGCCACTATCACCTGGTGGGCGCTGTCCACCACCGCCTGGCAGTTGTAGGCCTGGACGAAATCCCCGCCGCCCGGAGCGGGCATGATCCGCGAGTCGGCGTCGGTGAAATTGCGCTGGGCCTTGTCACCCGGCACCCCGGGATGCTCCCGGCCTTCGGCCTGCGACTGCTCCGAAGCCTCCTGTGCCTCGGCTTCCAGGGCCGTCATCGCCTCACGTATCTTCCGCAACCGCCCCTCGCGAAAGGCCAACTCCCGTGGCAGCTCATCCCCACACCGTTCCGTACCGTACCGCGCGTCCTCCTCATCGTCCGCCTCCTGGGCCCGACGCATCAACTCCGCCACCTCCGCCTCCAACTTCACCCGCTTGTCCTGCATCCGCCGGTAACTCATCGCCTTGTGCCTGGACGCGTTCGCCTTCACCTTCGTGCCGTCCAGCGCCACGTGGCCCAGCTTGACCAGCCCCGCACGCTGACACAACGCAAGCACCTGCACGAACAACCCGGACAATGCGGACAGATGCTCCTTGCGGAACTCGGAGATGGTGCGAAAGTCCGGCGTGTTGTTGGCCGCCAGCACGCGCAGGGCGATGTCCTCATGCAGCCGCCGGGCTATTCTCCGAGAGGAAGACACTCCGATGCAGTAGCCGTAGACCAACACCTTGACCATCATGCGGGGATGGTACGGTGGTCCGCCTCTCCTCTCCCGCTCGTAGCGGGCCGTGATCCCCGACAGGTCCAACTGGTCAACGATGTCGGAGATGAAGTAAGCCAGGTGGTCTTCAGGCAGCCACTCCTGCAGGGCCGCCGGCACTAGCAACTGCTGGCCGGGTTCATAAGGACGGTAGGTCTTGCTCATCCAGGGCTCCATCCATTTGGTCTACGCCCAGCTTACCCCCTACTGTTCCACCAAACGTATTACTCGGACAGACTGCTAGTCTCTGGCATGCCACTGGCAGGTTGTCTGAACGTTTATCGTATGCCTGTGCGCCCAATCACACTTGCGACGGCCATCGCCCTGACCATGGTGACGGCATCAACCGAGTGATCATTTTCGCTCGTATCGAAGGACGAGCCAGAACGCCAAGCCCAGAGCGACTACGCCTGTACCGATGGCCAAGGCGAGTAGGAGCGCGTTCGAGGCCGACACCCGTTCCCCGCCAGGCTGCCGCTGCCCCAATGGAGGAGCATCGTCAGCATGGCCCACGGCTCGCCGATCAGTCGGCCGTTCGTGCGCAGGTCCCGCGTCCCCGCCGTCGATTTCCCGATCTATCTGTGACTTCCCGGTCGTGGGTGCCACCTCGCCGTTGTACGTCCCTTGAACGTCCGGCACAATCATCTGAGCTCGTATGACGCTCGACCCGTGGTGGCTGTCGACCTCTATCCTGAATGACACCGACTCTTTGGCGAGTTCCAGTAGATTGAATGCCACTTCGTAGGTTGGCAAATGATCCAGGCTATTGCTCGCCTCCAAGGGACCGACCGAATCGGGTGATCCATCCACTGACACCAATAGCATGACATCGGCATCAATGACGGGGTTGCCCTCCACCATTAGGGTTACCGCGACGTACAAGTCCGTGCGTAGAGGGCTGAACGGTCCAACTCCAACCTCGTAGTCGTAAGGGCCTGAAGTGCCGGCGGCGATGGGGAATGTCACTCCGTTGGCACCTGCCGGGCTCGCCATAGACAAAAGGACGACGATGACCGCAGTCAGAGCCGCATATCCTCGCTTAGCCAACCTAGGCACCCCCATCCCTACCCACTAGCAGAAGTAGCAGACGCCAGGTCCCCCGCACAACTACATTAGAAACCCTACTAGGGACCATGGGTCCCGGACCGCTCATTCTCGGCGAGTACCGCTACCTACCACGAGGCAATGCACATCCACACGCAGCGGCCATAGGACCCAATGATCGACACGTCAACCGGTCGACTTGCTCACCTCACAGTACAAGCCGTCCCAACAGCAACGCTTCTACTTGCTAGGGTCCAATTGAGGCCGGTGGGCACTGGGTCGCGCCCTCCTAGGGCACCATCATTCCGTGTAGACGGGACGGCGGAGAGGGCGGGATTCGAACCCGCGGTACCCCGTCAAGGGTACACACGCTTTCCAGGCGTGCCTATTCGTCCACTCTAGCACCTCTCCGCGCTGCGGCCCCCAAAACCTGGGCCCTCCTGACTGGAAAACGGCAAATCCAATGAGACGGCCCAGCGGCGGAGAGGGCGGGATTCGAACCCGCGATGCGATTGCCCGCATACTAGTTTTCGAGACTAGCGCCTTAAGCCGCTCGGCCACCTCTCCGCGAGCCGCCAGAATGCCTATTGGTAAACGCTCCGCGGCGACGGAATTATAGCATGTGCGGCGCCTCGGCAAGTGCCCTGCACCGCATTATGGACCGGTCCGCGGACCTCAGCGGGATGATCGGACGGGTCTTCTCTCTATATCCTACGCGCCGAACCTCAGAGGCTTACAGCAGTCGAATGTTTAGCTCGCGCAGGTGCATTTCTTCTACCGGTCCGGGAGCGCCGAACAATGGATCTACCGCGCTCTGGGTCTTGGGGAAAGCGATAGTGTCCCGGATGTTGTCCAGACCGGCGAGGACCATGACCAGCCTGTCGATACCGGGTGCTATTCCCCCGTGTGGAGGCGTCCCGTATTCAAAGGCCCCCAGCAACTGGCCGAAACGCTCGTCTATCTGCTCATCCGAGTACCCGAGCACCCGCAGGATCCGTTCCTGAAGGGCACGATCGTGCACTCTGATGCTACCGCTTGCCATCTCATAACCATTGGCAACTAGATCGTACGAGTCTGCCAGGACAGAGCCTGGGTCGCTCTCTATGGCCTCTGAATGCCCGGGCTTGGGCATAGTGAATGCGTGGTGTGCGGCTGTCCAACTGCCCGAATTCTCGTCCCAATCGAAAAGCGGAAAGTCGAATACGAATCCGAAGGCCACGGTGTCTGGGTCTGCGAGTTCAAGTCGCTGCCCCATCTCAGCCCGCAATTGGCCCAGGGCAGCGTTTGTTGACCTCTCCGGACCGGCGACAATCAATACAAGGTCACCAGCTTCAGCCCCTGTCGCTCTGACCATCGCCCTAACCTCTGGCCCGGAAAGGAATCTCGCGGCAGGCGACTTAACATGCTCGGGCGTCAGGTCCGAGACGTCGACACCGTGGGGCAAGGCTACCCAGACCAAGCCATCGGCGCCTCGCTCGCGGACGAATGACACCAATTCATCCAGACGTCGTCTGGGCATCCCGGCCTGACCCGGCACCGCTAGGCCTTTCACCACCCCACCGGACTCGACGGCTCGGCTGAATACCTTGAACTCGCTTCCCGACACGTCAGCCGATAGGTCCGACAGCCTTAGGTCGAACCTAAGGTCGGGCTTGTCGGTACCATACGCCATCATCGCCTCGGCATACGTCAGCCGGGGGAACGGCGAGATCACCCTCTTTCCCGGGGTCACCTCCTCTACCAGTGAGGTGAACAGCTCCTCAATCAGGTTCAGCACGTCGTCTCTCTCAACGAAGCTCATTTCGAGGTCAAGCTGCGTGTGTTCCGGCTGGCGGTCCGCCCTCAGATCCTCATCTCTAAAGCATCGGGCGATCTGGAAGTAGCGCTCCACCCCAGCCGCCATGAGAAGTTGCTTAAGCTGCTGGGGGGACTGGGGCAAGGCGTAGAAATTCCCAGGGTGAACCCTGCTGGGAACGATGTAGTCTCGAGCTCCCTCCGGCGTGCTCTTAATGAGAATCGGAGTTTCCACCTCTAGAAACCCCCGCTCATCCAGAAAGTCGCGGATGAATTTGACCACCTTGTGGCGCAGGAAGAGCACCTCAGCCATTTGCGGGCGGCGCAGGTCGATGTAGCGGTAGCGCAAGCGCAGCAACTCGTCTATCTCGGCATCCTCGTTGACGTAGAACGGAGGCGTCTTCGACTCGGCCATGACGCGCAAATGATCCGCCTCAACCTCGACGTCGCCGGTCCGTAGATCAAGATTTCGACTTCCCTGCGGCCTGAGACACACCCTGCCAGTTATCTGCACCACCCACTCGTTGCGCACCTTCTCGGCGACTGTGTGGGCTTCCGGGGCCAACTCTGGATTGACAACGACCTGCACAATGCCATCTCTGTCACGCAGGTCGATGAATATCAGACTGCCGTGGTCGCGGCGGCGATGTACCCAGCCAGCGAGGACAACCTCACGCCCGGCGTCTCCCGCACGCAACTCTCCACAGTTGACCGTCTTTAGCAAGTTGGCCCTCCGGAGTGATGGGGACCGGCGCACGCCCATTTCGTCGCGCACCGGACCCGGGTTACATGCGCGCCGCCAACTGCAGGTCGCTCGCAGTCACCGAAATGGTCGGCTCAGACGCTCGCGCCGCGACCACGTCTCTTGGCCGTTAGACTAACGAACGTCTCGGATCTGCGAACACCACGAATGGACCCGAGCTCAGCGCGCAAGAAGACGCCCAACGCCTCCGCCGACTCCAGGGTTACCCATGCGAACAGGTCGTAAGGACCTGTGGTGACGGCCACCCAGCCGACGCCCTTGAGGCCGGCCAGTTCGTCCGCCACCTCGTCTACCTTGTCCGAATCGACTTGGACGCCAACCAGGGCCTCGGAGTTCAGGCCCATCTTGACTGGGTCGGGCAGGGCGACGACCTGTATGTATTCTTCATCGACAAGGCGCTTTAGGCGTCGCCTTACCGTCCCCTCGCTAACACCCACCTGTCGGGCGATGCCTGCATTGGAGGCTCTACCGTCGCCCCGAAGTATCTCGATAATGCTGGAGTCCAGCCCATCCATTCTCACGCCTCCCGCGCGACCTCTACGTCTTGTGAAAGAAATTACAAAGTGGCGCGTTTCAGCCTAGTACGGAGGAGCATTACTGTCAATAGCCGGCCGAAGGCAGTCGTACTCCGAATTCCGATCAACGGTTCACCGTACACGGCTGGTTCCCACCACAATAGCCATCACGGCTCCCAAGAGCGTCCACACGCTGAAACCTTGCGCGAACAGCAGGATTATGACCACACAGGCCAATATTCCCACCACCGTAGCGTACTGCATGATTCGTCCTCTTTTTCTGTCGGCGGTCGCGGTGGCAGCTTCGGCCACCAGATAGCCGATACCGACGAGGACTATGACCCCCAGCCAGGACACTGTAGAAAAAACCCGCACATACACGAAGCCAGCGGCCACTCCGACCGCAACGGCCGCGACGACAGCGCGCACGAGGTATAGGCGCGAGACCTGGTAGGTGGGCAGTGTTATCGCCTTGCCGCAGTCAAGACAGCGGACACCCACGTGCCCATGCACCATGCACCTCGGGCAGATGGCATCACCGCAGTTCCCGCACGTTAGCCTAGTAGCGGTTTCGGGGTGTCGCTTACAGGGGACCTCAGAAGTCATAGACACCCGATTTGCTCGGATGAACCGGCCAGTGTAGATTCCACGTTCCCTTCCCCATATGGCCTCTAGCGCGGGTCAAGGGGCGGACCGGACGACAGGTTCCTGTCCATCCATGTCCTTCGATCGGGGATATCCCGATCCCAAAGGATTCGACAGGCCATCGCCACATGCAGTGGGTGAGGGCCGACCGGACGCTCAAAGTTGCCCGTCAGGCGCTTTAGCAACAGGAGGATACTCATAGCGATACAGGTGTAGACGACCTCAGGGGGCTGACCGAAAACCGCCGCCAGCACCGGTAACAGGATCATCGCGATCAGCGTCAAGAGGCTCATGTCGTCCACCAACAGACGACCCACGCCCCCCATCACCACCGCCAGAATCAGAAACTCCTTCCACATGAACAGCCCAAGAACCACACCAATGGTGGTGGCCACGCCCCTGCCACCGGTGAGGCGCAGGTAGGGCGCCCAATTGTGGCCGGCAACCAAAGCGGCGCCCATGCCCATTTGAGTCCACAAATCCAGTCCTGCCAGCTTGGCGAGCAGGATCGGGGCCATTCCCTTGCCGAGCGAGTCGAACGCTCCAATCAGCGAGCCCATCTTCCAGCCGGACGTCTTCATCAGATTCGACGAACCGACGTTGCCCGAACCGACCTTCCTGATGTCTATGCCATGCTGAACACGAGCCACCAAATAGGACGTGGGTATTCCGCCCCACAGGTACGCCCCGGCGACCGCCACGAAGTCCCAGAGGTCCCAGCTCACACAGCCGCTTCCGCGTGATCCCGAACGCGCTTTATGCGCCTTAACGCCTCGACGGTCTCCAGCGGAGGGCCCACAGAACCTGGCAGCGGCTCGCCTCGTGTGTCGGTCTTGTGAAAGTCGCTGCCACCGCAGGGGATCAAGCCAAACCGCTGTGCGATCAACTCGAGTCGCCGAACCTGCACGGGCGTGTAGTCTCCATAGTAGACCTCGAGACCGGCCAGCCCGGCTGACTTGAGCTCTGACACTGTTTCCTGGAGCCTGCAGATCTCTCGTCTGCCGGACTTGACTGCAGACTCCAGCGGGTGGGCCAAAACCGGCAGGGCACGGTTCCTAACGAGCACTTCGACCGCTCCAACGGGGGTAAGCCTGCTCCGCGCTACGTACCCGGCACCGCCCTTGCCGAGAAACCGATCGAACGCCTGTTTGGTGTCGCCGACGTAGCCTGCCTCAACCATGGCCCGTGCCACGTGGGGTCGGCCAACTGCACCGCCGTCGGCAATCTCGAGCACGCGCTTAAAACTCAGATCCACCCCGGACGCGGCAAGACGCTCCACAATCTGCCTGCCCCTCGCCCTTCGACCACGGCGAGTGCGCTCCAAGAATGCCTGTAGATCTTCAGCCTCGACATCGACGAACAGGCCAAGGACATGAACCTCACCAAGTGAAGTGTCACAACTCAGTTCGACCCCGGAGATGACCTCGATGTCGCCTATGCGGGTAGCGGCCTCCCGGGCCTCTTCGACACCCTCGGTGGAGTCATGGTCGGTGAGGGCCACGATCTTCAGTCCGCTGGTTGAGCAAAGCCGGATAAGCTCGGCAGGCGAGAGCTTTCCGTCGGACCGGCTGCTGTGTAGGTGGAGGTCGACTTGAGCCATGTCACCCGAGCAATGTCGACCATGCCCGTCGACTTCTAGCGTGCGTACTCCACCTTGCGACTCTCCCTGATCACCGTGACCTTGATTTGGCCCGGATAAGCCAGGGTTTCCTCAACTTTCTTGGCGATGTCCCTCGCCATTTTAGTGGCCATCAAGTCATCGACCTTCTCCGGCCGTACCATGACCCGGACCTCCCGCCCAGCTTGGATGGCGTAGCACTTTTCCACTCCCTCAAAGGACCTTGCAACCTCTTCGAGCGCCTCCAGGCGCTTTACGTAGTGCTCCACTGTATCCCGTCGAGCACCCGGTCTAGCGGCACTGATGGCATCGGCAGCAGCCACGATAAAGCCCTCGACCGAACTGGGGTGGTCATCGTGATGCTCACCGATGCAGGCGCAGACCGCTTTCGAGACGTTATACTTGGCCGCCGCCGCGGCACCGATCTCGGCGTGTGGACCCTCCACCTCGTGACTGACGGCCTTGCCGATGTCATGGAGCAGGCCTCCCGTCTTGGCGACCTTGACGTTCGCCCCCATCTCAGCGGCCATCATACCCGCCAGGTTGCCAACCTCTATGCTGTGGAGCAGGACGTTTTCTCCATAGCTGAACCTGTACTTGAGCCTTCCGAGCAGCTTAACCACCTCCGGGTGCAGTCCCCTCACACCAGTCTGGAAAACCGCCTCTTCGCCACTCTTCCAGATCGTGTCCCAAACCTCTTTCTCTGATCTGTTGACGGTCTCCTCAACGCGGGCTGGATGGATGCGACCGTCGGATATCAGCCGGGTCAGGGCCACTCGCGCTATCTCTCTACGAACAGGGTCAAAGCAAGATAGAGTCACAGCCTCCGGCGTATCGTCGATTATCAAGTCGACTCCGGTGGCCCTCTCAATGGCCCGTATATTCCGACCTTCTCGACCTATGAGACGACCCTTCATGTCGTCGCTGGGCAGGGGCACGGTGGTGACGGTTATCTCAGACACCACCTCGGAAGCCAAGCGCTGAACGGCCTGGGCAACTAGGTTGCGGGCCTTATCCTCAGCCTCCTTCTTGGCTTGGTCTTCGTAGTCTCGATAGCGGATCAGGATCTCATGCTGGATGTCTTCTTCGGCGCGCCGCAACAGGCGGGCCTCGGCCTCTTCCCTGGAGAGGTTGGATAGATTCTCCAGCCGTTCGATCTCTTTATTCTTGAAATCCTCTAGCTCAGTTTCTCGGAGCCCGTTGGCCGACTCATGCTCGACCGCTTGGCGCTCTCTCCTGTCTAGGTTGCCGCTGCGTCGATCTAGCTTCTCTTCCCTATTGGAGAGTCTGCGTTCCAAGCGTTTTACCTCGGAGCGTCTCTCCCTGAGCTCCGCCTCGGAGGCGGACCTGATGCCCAAGGCCTGCTCCTTGGCCTCGATGATAATCGACCGCCTTTGCTCCCCAGCCTCCTCCAATACTCGGGACGCATCTGACTGCGCCGCCTCGTAACGCTTTCGAGACAGGATCCTTCGTCCGAAGAACCCTAAAGCTACCCCTGCTGCCAGGCCGATAAGGACGGCGACAATCGCGACTATTGCGCTAGTCACGCGACGCACCTCCTAGTTTAGTTTTCGACCTCCCAAAGTCTCCGAGGATAATGGAAACCCAGGTTTTTAATCCCTCAAATTCTACCCTTCAGGACACAACCAGTCAAGGCGGTAATTGGGCATACACCGCAGTATTGACGGGCGCGTGGGCTTGCCGTTCTGGATCCCAAGATGGCCTACAGGGCGGCCGTGGACAGCTCGCCCTGTAGGATACGAGCCGTGTTCCGGCCACGCCTCCAGACCTACCTGGCAACAGAACGAAGTGGCACTGCGTCAGCCGGACGCAGAAATCGGCCTGAAGGGCGCAGACGCAAGGCTCCCACCACCTTTAGGGCTCTGGGCAATCCCCACTTTAGGCTCATGTGGCCTTCCAGCCTGCTCTTTTACGTGTCGCGATGGATGCAGCTCACACTCTTGGGCTGGATGGTCTTGGAACGCACGGACTCCGCGCTGCTGGTGGCCTTGGTCGGTTTTGCGCTGATGTCGCCTCTACTCATCTTCGGACTCGCCGGAGGCGTGGTCGCAGACTCGCCCAACAGGCTGGTAGTCAACCGGTCACTCCATGCAATCAACCTCGCCGCGACCGTTGCACTGACCGCCGCGTTGTCACTGGACGTAGCGTCGGCTTGGAACGCGTATCCGGTGGCTTTGGCAACGGGCACCGCATGGTCCTTTGACCAGCCATTCAAGCGAAGGGCAGTAAGGGACATGTTGGGCGTGGCCGGGGTGACCAACGGCATCGCTCTCGAGTCGGTGGCAATGACCGCTAGTCGCCTGCTGGGACCCGCATTGGGCGGGGTGCTGATTGCGACCGTAGGAGTCCGCGCCGGGTACCCGGTCGTCGTCGGCCTGTCGGCGGCCGCCCTCGTGCTGATATCCATCGCCAAAGTGCCCCCACCCTCGGGTGTTAGGCAGGCGACGCAAGACTCAAGGAGAATGTTGACCATGTTGGACGGACTCCGGCACGTACTCTCCAACCGACTTCTTCTCGGAACGGTGACCGTAACGTTCGCGGTAAACCTGTTCATATTTCCCTACATGCAAGTCATCCTGGTGATTGCCCGCGACGTGATAGAGGTGGAATCGGGACTGGGTCTCCTGCTGGCCGCCGAAGGACTGGGATCGCTCGGAGCGGCCCTTGTCATCGCGACTGTCTACTCAAGGACAGGTCGCCTAGGATTGCCATACATGTTCGGCTCGACACTGGCCGGATTAGGTCTGCTGCTACTGTCCTTCCAAACCGGCTATTTGGGCGCTCTGCTGTCACTGCTGCTGATGGGTGTGGGTTTGGCAGGCTTTTCCACCATGCAGGCCGCAATAGTGATGGTCAACACCGGGGACGAGGTGAGGGGTAAGGCCCTCGGCGTGGTGACCCTTGCCATCGGAGCCGGTCCTCTCGGGGCAGCGCTCGTCGGCGCGCTCGCCAGCCATCTCGGCCCGCAGGTCGCCCTCAGGATCGACGCGGTGGCGGCCCTAGCTGCGGTAGCGGCTCTGTGGCTGCTCGTGCCCGAATTCAGGACCCGAATGGACGGCCGGATCCGTACCGCGGCTCGTTGACCCCTCACAAGGGTCGGAAATATAATTCGGGACGGGCAAGCCCCAGCAAACGGGTCAGCCATTTCGCATGACACTTAAACGCCCGCATCGCGATCTACAACGCGGCTTGGGGATCCACCTCAGCCCTCTCCAATGAGCCATACGGGCGATCCACGCGAGTTCTTTGAGTTGGACACAGAGGTCCGCGAAGAGTGCGGAATCATTGGAGTCTACGCTCCAGGCGAAGAGGTCGCCCGGATCGCTTTTTTCGGTATCTACGCGCTCCAGCACAGAGGACAGGAGAGTGCGGGTTTCGCCTCTGCCCACCAAGGCAACCTCAAGATAAAGACCGCTATGGGCCTCGTCTCTCAGGGACTGGACGAGGACGATATCGGACTTCTTCCGGGGCACGCAGCAATCGGACATACACGGTACTCGACGACCGGCAGCAGCCGATTTAGGAATGCTCAGCCCATACGGTCCGTGGGTCCGAACGGCGAGATAGCCTTGGCCCACAATGGCAATGTAGTCAACGCTGTCGACCTGCGCCAGGAACTGAAGGAATGGGGCTGTCGCTTCGAGACTTCCAGCGACTCGGAGATCATTGCACATCTACTTACCAACACCGCAGGCACTGATTGGGGTGAGAGGATAGCCGGAGTGATGAGGCGCCTGAGGGGTGCCTACTCTCTGACGGTGCTAACCAAAGATGCGGTGATAGGCATACGAGATCCGCTGGGGGTGCGGCCGCTGTGCATAGGAAAGCTGGATTCAGGTTGGGTGTTAGCCTCAGAGACATGCGCACTCGACCACATCGGCGCCACGTTCCTACGTGAGGTGAACCCGGGCGAGGCTGTCGTGATTGACTCCGGGGGCCTTCGTACGGTGTATAGGCGCGAATCTCAGAACGGATGCTCTTCCTGCATATTTGAGCACATCTATTTCGCACGGCCTGACAGCGTAATAGACGGCAAGTTGATCTACAGCCAGAGGGTCAAGATGGGCGCCGAACTGGCGAGGGAACACCCGATCGATGCGGACATGGTCATCGGTGTTCCGGACAGCGCCATCGCGGCTGCCGTGGGCTATTCGCGTGAATCGGGCATCCCTTACGGCGAGGGATTAGTCAAGAACCGCTATGTGGGCAGAACCTTCATACTTCCAGATCAACGCCTGCGCGAACTGGGCGTTCGGCGAAAGCTCAATCCCCTGCCGGAAGTCATAAGTGGTAAGAGGCTGGTGGTCGTTGACGACTCCATAGTGAGGGGAACCACAACTCCCCATGTGGTGAACCTTCTCCGACGTGGCGGTGCGAGCGAGGTCCACCTACGTATCTGCGCCCCCCCTATTAAGCATCCCTGTCACCTCGGTGTGGATCTGGCGACGCGACGCGAGTTGATTGCGGCGAACAAGTCGGTCGACGAGATCCGTGAGTTCGTGGGCGCGGATTCCCTCGGCTACCTCGGCATCGACGGCCTGCTAAGTGCGGTAGACCTGCCGAGAAATCGAGTTTGTTTGGGCTGCTTTACGGGGGATCACCCAATTCCCGTTCAACTCGAGATGGACAAGCTGGCCCTAGAGGTATAGGCCGATTTTGCGGTCCTCACGCCTGGCGGGTACTCAACGGCGGAGCCTGCCCACCGGACTCGACTACGCGGCGGACGCGTATAGGGCGGCCGGAGTGGACAGGGAGGCCGCGGAGCGCCTCAAGGAAAGCCTCGGACAGATTTCCGCCTCTACCTCCAATTCCCGTGTGCTGGGAGGCATAGGCGGGTTCGGCGGGCAATTCCGGCTGGGCGGCTACGAAAGGCCGGTCATCGTATCGAGCACCGACGGGGTCGGGACCAAGCTACTGCTGGGTAGGTGGACCGGCCGCTTCCACTCGCTGGGGATCGACCTCGTCAACGCATGCGTAAACGACGTGTCCGTAACGGGGGCGGACCCTCTGTTTTTCCTAGACTACCTGGCGGCGGGTGCAATTCAGACTGAGGTGATCGAAGCCTTAGTAGGTGGCATGGCCGATGCCTGTGCGGAGGCGGGCTGCGTTCTGATCGGAGGTGAGACGGCGGAGATGCCGGGCGTGTACGGAGAGGGCGAGTTCGACATGGCCGGATTCGCCGTGGGGGCAGCAGAGGAGGATGTCCTCCTGAATCCGTCCAAGGTAGATGCCGGGGATCTGCTCGTGGGCCTTCCGTCCAGCGGCATACATACCAATGGTTTCTCGCTGGTCAGGAGAGTCTTTGGGTTGGATTCCAATCCTTCTGTCCTAGACAAGACTCCAATGGAACTGGATCGACCTCTGGGTGAAGAGTTGAGTGAGCCGCACCGTTCCTACGTCCGAGAGGTGGCCGCCATAAGAGACAGGGTGAAAGTCCTAGCGCACATCACCGGAGGCGGCCTAGTGGAGAACGTTCCGCGAGTTCTTCCCAACGGTGTAGGAGCACGGTTTGATCTTGGTAGCTGGGATACACCGCCGATCTTCTCATTGATACGTACGGCAGGGGAACTCTCCGAGGGGGAGATGTATCGCGTGTTCAACATGGGCTTGGGAATGATCGCAGTCTGCGATCCGGATATGGCTAGCAGCGTGGTGTCCGCTGTACCTGGTGCACAGGTTGTGGGGGCAACGCTCAAGGTGCGTCAGGGTTCAGCAGCCACCGACCGAGTCTTCTTTGCATGACGGTCTCCTTTTGTCCCCCGCGCAGAGACGATCCGTCAGCCGGACCATGAGAAATGAGAGCGATACTTAGCGTTTACGACAAGGCCGGGATAATCGAATTCGGCCGAGCGCTCTCCGAATCTGGCTCAGAACTCATCAGCACCGGGGGCACCCATCGGGAGCTGGAGCTCGCGGGCCTTGCGGTGACCTCCATTCCCGACGTCACTGGATTCCCAGAGATAATGGACGGTCGCCTCAAAACACTCCATCCAGCGGTTCACGGTGGCATCCTGGCCCGCAGAGAGGTGGTCGGCGACATGAACCAGCTCAACGAACACGGTATAGGCGTGGTCGACATAGTCGCCGTTAATCTCTATCCGTTCGCGGCGACCATAGCTCGAGCAGGGGTCGAGATGCCCGAGGCTCTGGAGAACATAGACGTCGGCGGCCCTACGATGCTGAGGGCAGCGGCGAAGAATTTCCCTCACGTCATAGTCGCAGTCGATCCCGCCGACTATGGGTGGCTATCCGAGCGTATCGCAAAGGGCGGTCTCGCAGCCGTCACTATGGCCGAACGGCGCGCGTTGGCCGCAAAGGCATTCAATCATGTCTCTGGATACGACTCTACTATCGCCGGTTACCTCGACGAAGTAGACCTAGGCGAGGGCCGGTTGCCAAGGACGATTTCGCTGTCCATGGGACGCATCGCGGGTCTGCGCTACGGTGAGAACCCACATCAGGCCGGTGCGCTGTATTCGGACGGCGGCGGGGGAGGCGTGGCCCACGCAGAGCAGCTGCATGGCAAGGAATTGTCGTTCAACAATCTCCTTGACGCCGATGCCGCCTGGCGAATGGTATCCGAATTCGGTAAGGGAACCGCGGCCGTCATAAAGCACAATAATCCCTGCGGACTGTGTTCGGCTGAAGACCAGACATTGGCCTATGCGAACGCATTCGACGGAGATCCGGTATCTGCGTACGGAGGCATCTTGGGATTCAACCGGAAGGTCACAGCGGCCACCGCACGAGCCATGAAAGGCGTCTTCTACGAAGTTGTGGTGGCTCCGGACTACGAAGAGGAGGCCCTCGAGATTCTCTCGTCTCGCAAGAACCTGCGCATCCTCAAGGTGATGCCGGAGTGGGCAGCGAAAGGTCCGGAGATCAAGCGCATAACTGGCGGGCTCCTTGCTCAGGATCCAGACGATCTGGATGAGAACCCTAAGGGATGGAAGGTGGTGACCGAAAACCGCCCAACGCCGGACCAAATGAAGGACCTTGAATTCGCCTGGAGGGCTGCCAAGCACGTAAAGTCAAATGCCATAGTACTGGCCCGAAAACTAGCCCTCACCGGCATGGGAGCCGGACAGCCCAATCGGGTGAACAGCATCCACCTGGCAGTCCGGGCAGCGGCAGAACGTGCGGTCGGGAGCGTGCTGGCCTCGGACGCATTCTTCCCCTTTGCCGACAATGTAGAGATTGCAGCCGCAGCAGGAGTGACAGCCGTGGTGCAGCCGGGCGGATCGATCCGCGACGAAGAGGTCATAGCGTCCGCTGACCAACTGGGCCTTGCGATGCTATTTACGGGCGCCCGCCATTTTCGGCACTGATCTCCGGGACCTCAATGGCACCTTGAACAAGTCTCTAGAGATCGTCATCCCCGTTCTTAACGAAGAGAGGTTGCTCGCCGCGTCGGTAGGGGCGGTTCACCATTTTCTCAATGGCCATATGAACAGTTACGAGTGGCGCATCACAATAGCCGACAACGGCTCCACCGACCAGACGCCAGAAGTCGCACGTAGACTGATCGACTTCTACGACCACGTCGAATACACGATGCTGGACCAGCGCGGAAGGGGAAGGGCACTCAAGAGAGCCTGGCTGGATTCGAATGCCGACCTAGTCGCCTACATGGATGTCGATCTATCCACGCACCTGAACGATCTGATCCCTCTGATCGGTGCTATAGCCGATGAGGGCTACGATCTGGCCATTGGCTCTCGCTTGCTCGACGGGTCCCTAGTTGAGGGCAGGTCGCGAGGCCGCGAATTCACGTCCCGCGCCTACAACATGGTCATACAGGCAACCTTCTTCGTAGGCTTCCGGGACGCTCAGTGTGGGTTCAAGGCCGTCAGCCGCCGTGCGGCCGACCTTCTGCTACCGCTTATCAAGGACACGGGTTGGTTCTTCGACACCGAGCTTCTCATAGTCGCCGAGAAAAATGGATTCCTGATCAAGGAAATCCCTGTTCGCTGGTACGACGACCCTGACACGAGGGTGAGAGTCTTCAGCACCGCCATGCATGATCTGGCGGGGCTGGCGAGGCTCAGGCTGGGAGGGCTGAGGGGAGCATCTACAAGACTAAGGCAATCACTTCGCCAGGGTATGTAGAAGGCGGTGATTCTCGTGCTATGTAGGCTCAATTGAGCCGTCTAAAGACTGGCCCAAGGGGTAAGCCGCTATTGCTTGATGTTTGCCGGACCCCAAGTTACCATGCGGCTTCGTACGTCTCTGGGGAGGCAGTGTCACGAAGCCGAGGGTGGCACTTTTGCGCACGGGCCCAGACCGGGGGGATACACAGAACTTGGCCAATGCTGTTCTCGTAGTGGACACGCTGGTCGGCTTTCTTGAGGAGGGCCACAACCTCTACTGCGGAGACGACGCTCGGAAGATAATTCCGCGCATTCGGAGCTTGGTGGAGGAGGAGCTACGGCTCGGCTCGGCAGTGTTCTTCGTCTGCGACAATCACGATCCCGACGACCTTGAATTCAAGATGTTCCCGGTACATTGTGTCAGGGGCACGGAGGAGACCAACGTCGTGGTGGAGTTGGCCGACCTGCCGGGCACGGTGATCCCGAAGAGGCGCTACAGCGCCTTTTTCGACACCGATCTGGCTGATCGACTGGAGGCGCTCAATCCGGACAAGCTGATTATGGTCGGAGTTTGCACCGATATCTGTGTCATGCATACCACCGCAGACGCTCGAAACCGAGACTACGAGGTGGAAATCCCGGTAGACTGCGTAGCCTCCTTCGATCGGGGAGCCCACGAGGCGGCCCTGAGGCATATGGAGAAGATATTGGGCGCCAGGTTGCAGTACAGCCCCGCCCGGTCGGCGACTAACCTCCTGGGCCCCTAGTACACGACTCTACAGGGAGAACCTGATAGCTGATGGTCAACCCCGAGTTCGATATACGCCGCCCGATTTTGGTCGGTGACACGGCCGATGTTCACTTGCAGCGAACCCTTCATATACTGCGCAGCGAGGGCATCAATCCGATCGTCACGATGGAGTTCGCTCCTACAGGGGCGGGCCTGTTCTGCGGCATATCGGAGGTTAGAGTCCTCCTCGAGCGGATTCTCCCCCAAGCGGGCATCGAAGTGTGGTCACTGGAGGAGGGTACCGAAGTAGAGGCCAGAGAGGTGGCGCTCAGGATCAAGGCACCCTACGGGGCCATTGGTCTATATGAGACAGCGATCTCCGGGACACTCTCTTCTTCCACAGGCTGGGCAACTGCCGCACGCGAGTGCGTCGACGCGGCTCAGGGCGTTCAGGTATTCGCCACAGGCGCACGTAGGACGCACCCGAACATCGCCGGCCAGATGGATTACGCCTCGGTAGTTGGAGGTTGCTTCTCCTGCTCGACGACCCTTGGTGCTAGACTCGCCGGAGTCACGCCGACAGGCAGCATGACCCACTCGATGTCCTTGATTTTCGGGGACACGATCAAGGCTCTGCAGGCCTTCGATAGACACACGCCCCAAGACGTGCCACGCATTGCCCTAGTAGACACACATCGGGACGAAGCGGAAGAGGCGATCGCCGTTTCGGAGACCCTGCGTGACAGACTCCGAGGAGTGTTGATAAATACTGCGCCAGAGCGCGGAGGGGTCACACCAGAGTTGGTCAAAGAGGTGAGGACGCGGCTGGATATAGCCGGCTTTAGGCACGTGGATATAACCGTCATAGGAGGCCTTAACCCTGAGAGCATCAGGTCTTTCTTGGACACTGGGGCCCCGGTGCAGCGCTTCGGCGTAGGAACATTCATCGCCTCGGCTCCGCCCAACTGTTACACCGCCGACATACACGAAGTCGACGGCAGGCCGGTGGCCAAGCGGGGACGAACACCTGGCATCACCACTAGCCCGCGCCTCAACCGGCTAATGTAGAAGCAGGCTACGGGTCGCGTTCCACCCGAACCCGCAGCCACCTATCGGCGTCCCGGGACACTTTCGCCCACTCCGCTATCCGATAGCCGGCGACCCATGCTATCCCGCGGCCGCACACCAGCAGCGGGACTGAATGCCTGTCCTCTCTGGGCACCTTCTCATCAACGAACAGATCCTGCAGCTTCTTTGTACCCGACATGCCCAGAGGCTTGATGCGGTCCCCGGTCGACCAGCCGCGGATCCAAAGCGGAGTATTCGAGAGTGCAGGGTCGAGGCGAGCGACTAATGCGTTCTCCGCTTCAGGCGCTTCCCCATTGACACGCTCCACGAGTGCAGCCGAAATCGTCCATCCGGACCAAGTGATGCGACCCGGGACCGGGAAGGGTTGAGGCATGGCTATCGGCGGCGTGGGGCCCTCGCTGCGGCGCATGATGACCACTGCGTTTTCAACCGCCCGCGCCTCAAGTCCCCCGCCCAGGCTGACAGATCGACCACGGCCGCCGCTCAGCAGTTCAATCACCTGGTCCACCTGGCTTTGCCGCAGGTCTTTGAGGTCGCCTTTCATCCTGGCGACCGCACGCCTCAGGAGTGCAGAGACGACCGCCTCGGGTAGCGACCCGATCTCCCTGCTTACCGTCACGCGGCCATCTTTCGTACCGATGTAATGGGAGCCTCGCCGGTCGGCTTCGGACTCGACGAACTCCACGGCCTGCGCCGCATTTCTTGCCAGGCGAATCAGGGAATCCTCCACCGCCGGGTTAAAGGTGCACAGGAGCGGCATTAGAGAACGGCGAACGCGGTTTCGGGTGTAAATTTCAGATTCGTTTGTCGGGTCCGCACGGACATGCAGCCCGGCACTTCGACAGTACTCGGACAGGATCGGTCGCGAGAGCGACAAAAGTGGCCTGACCAATCGCAAGCTCCATTCATCGACCACCAAAACCGAATCTTCCCTCATGGCCGAAAGGCCCGCTAACCCAGTGCCCCGAATCAGGTTCAGGAGAACGGTTTCGGCCTGATCGGTGGCGCTGTGGCCTACAGCGACCGCGTCACTACCGACCTTGCACAGCACTTCATGAAGGAACCTATACCTAGCCTCGCGGGCGGCCCCTTCGCTACGGAAACGCTGCCCAACCTCCGCTCTGCCAACTATGCACCGGAGCCCTATCGAACTGCAGTACCTTCGCACAAACTCGGCGTCGGCCTCAGACTCGGCGCCCCGGATGCCATGGTCAAAGTGGGCGCAGGTGAGATCCAACCGATAGGGCTTGACAAGCGAATAGAGGGCGTCCAGCAGCGCCATCGAGTCTTGGCCTCCCGACACGGCCACAACAAGTCGGGAATCCCGCAACTCCGACCGTCTCAGCGCGGCCGCAACGGCCCTGCGGGTCCGGCCGATGACCCCGGACCTGTGATCAGGCCGCGTGCCCTCTCGAGGCGCCAAGGTCTTCATCACGTATCGGATACTTGCCCACGAACAGGCAGGCTACCGTCGGGCTTTGTAAGCCGCACCGTCTCAATCTTCAGGTTCTTCATTTCTAGAACCTCAAGCCTAAGGCCAGCGTACTCGAGCTGTTCGCCCTCTGCCGGGATATGGCCCAAGAAATCAAGCACGAAGCCGGCAACAGTCTCAAAGTTCCCTTCGGGCAGCTCGAGACCCAACTCCTCGTTCGCCTGGTCTAAGGCCATCGCGCCGTCGACCAGAAAGGTGAACTCGTCGATCGAGGAGTACTCTTCCTCGGGAGCCTCTCCCTCCTCACCCACCGGTCCAGCCAACTCCTCCAGAAGGCGCTTTAGTGTAACTAGGCCAGCTAAGCCTCCAAACTCGTCAACGACGATCGCCATCTGGCTGCCCGACGCGCGCAACTCCTCGAACAGCTCCGCCGCCCGCTTCGTCTCCGGCACGAAGTGCGCCCGGCGGATTACGTCCGTAACCGACCCTCGCTCTGGCATCGAGTCGAAAGACGGGGTCTTTAGGACATCCTTTGCTGAGACGATTCCCACCACATTCTCTGTTTCACCTTCGTACACCGGAAACCTAGTGTGACTGTGCTCGGCGTAGACCCGCAGAAAATCTCCCAGACTTGTTCCCATCTCCACGAAGACCATCTCCGTCCTCGGCGTCATCACCTCACGGACCTGTCGGTCACCGAATCGGAAGACATTCTCAAGCAACTCCACCTCCTCGGCGTCAAAGGCACCCTCCGCCTCGCCCATATCGATCAACGCTCGGATCTCACCCTCGGTTATCGACGGAGCATCCACTTCCCCCGGGCTCGGCCCCGGCACCAGGCTTTTGCTTACAAACTGCAGCACGGCGACTATGGGCCACATAACAACCTCGGTCGCCTGGAGCGGCCGAGTGTAGAGGAACGCGAACCGCTCCGGGTAGCGAACCGCAAAGGCCTTGGGGATGATCTCCCCGAACACCAGGAGCAGGGCGGTGCCAACTGCCGTGGCCACGATCACTCCGAGCGCCTCGTTGTCGATAATCGACAATGTGACGATGGTAACCAAGGTGGCGAACAGGATGTTCACCAGATTGTTCCCCAGAAGAATGGTCGATAGGAGCCTCTCGGGTTGCTCCAGCATGGCCGCCGCTCGCCGAGCACCCGGATGACCTATGCTCACAAGGTGCTGGAGCCTAGGTGAGTTTTGCAGGGACAGGAACGCGGCCTCAGCACTCGAGAATAAGGCCGAAAGGCCCACCGAGGCCAAGATCAAGATTATGTTCGCGGTCTGGCCTTCCACCGGAGCCGGGGTAGCCGAGCGTCCTATTGCATCAACGCGCTCGACTTGCTGGTCGGACCATTCTACAGGCTGGAGACCACTGCCCGTTGGACGAGGCCATCGAGGCCTCTGCCCACATCTCCTCTAGCAGAGCGCGCACCAAGCCGTCAGAGTATCCCCGACGAGCCATGCGGCCCGACAGGCGGCGTGCGAACTGCTCGAAATCGTCAGCCGGGATAGAGCGAGCGAGCCTCCGGGCCAAGGCCCGGGCGTTGGCCTCGTCATCGACGGAGCCGATGGCGCGCCCGATGACGTCTGCGTCCAGACCCTTTTTCTTCAGTTCAGTCGAGATCATCGCGGCCGACATGGGCCTAGCGCCGGTCCGCGAGCTGGTCCACCACCGGGCAAAGGCCTCATCGTCCAGCAGCGACGTCTTCAACAAGGATGCGACCGTGGACTCCACGACGTGGTCTGGAAAGCGCTGCGTAAGTCGGTCCCTTAGCTCTTTGACTGATCGGGGGCGGTACGAGAGCAACCTCAGGGCAGCCAACTTGGCCCGGTCTGACAGATCGTATTGGCTCAAGTCTGACCCCGGGGACCTAGGATTTGACTACGGCGGCGCCCTTCGCGGGACGGGAGCCGTTGGGAGACGGTGCAATCGACGGCTCATGGTCCGCAGCCGCACGTACTTTCTGCTCTATCTCGTCGGCAATCTCGGGGTTCTGATTCAGAAACGCCTTGGCAGCTTCCCGACCCCGGCCGAGTTTGGTTTCGCCGTAGGAGTAGAAAGCCCCACTCTTACGGATGATTTCCATATCGTCGCCCAACTCAATCAGGTCGCCCTCCCTGCTAATGCCCTGATTGAACATGATGTCAAATTCGGCCACACGAAACGGGGCGGCCACCTTATTCTTGACGACCCGCGCACGTACACGGTTACCAACTACCTCGGTGCCTATCTTGATGGACTCCACACGTCGTAGGTCTATGCGCACTGACGAGTAGAACTTAAGGGCGCGCCCACCTGGGGTGACCTCTGGACTTCCCCATATGACGCCGACCTTCTCTCGAATCTGATTGATGAACAGGACTGCGGTGTTAGAGCGGCTGATGGCGGCGGTGAGCTTTCGCAGCGCTTGTGACATGATCCTAGCCTGAAGCCCTACGTGGGTATCGCCCATCTCACCCTCGATCTCCGCCTTGGGAACGAGTGCTGCCACGCTGTCTATGACAACAACACCCACCGCGTTGCTTCGCACCAGGTACTCACAAATCTCCAGAGCCTGCTCGGCCGAGTCGGGCTGAGAGACAAGGAGGCTGTCAACGTTGATGCCACACCTAGTGGCATAGCCCGGGTCTAGAGCGTGCTCTGCATCTATGTAGGCGACCATACTCCCCTGACGCTGAGCGCTGGCCATGACATGGTAGGCCACGGTCGACTTGCCCGAGGACTCGGTGCCGTATAGCTCGGTGACCCTGCCTTGTGGTATACCACCCACCCCGAGAGCTATGTCCAGTGCGATCGAGCCAGTGGAAATCGCGTGAACCCCGCCCCGATCCTCGACATCCCCCAAACGGATGACGGCACCCTTGCCGAACTGCCTGTTGATCTGTTCGATAGCCACATCAAGTGCCCTGGCTTTGTCATCATTCATGGTGTTCTCCCATTCGCCTTCTCATGCCCGTTCCGCCTAGGAACAGGTGCAGGCAGCGGGGGCAAGTCATGCCCTCTCCACCGTTCGTGGGGATACTAGCACGGCGGCTGTAGATTGTAAACACATTTGTTCTAATCCTTCGCGGCAGACCTAATCGAGAGGACAGGATCTGACCCTTCCAACTCGCCCCTGATACCGGGGCCTCAGAGTATCCAGTAGGGCCCGCTTTGGCCCTTTAGCCATGGAGTCAAGCAGGGCCGGCGCCGCGCTGGCAGAATGTGGCAGTTTCACCGTCAACATGAGACGGTCGATCACGATAGAGCCAGACACCAAGGGAATCTCGATCCACTCCCAAGCGACGCGCTGTTTCATCGCCCGAGCAAGAAACACCCACTGGCGCGGTAGTGAAAGTAGCCCAGCTCTGACCGAGGAGGGTCGGCCGAATCCGGTACGGGCCCAATGTGTCACCCTTGCTCCATGCGGCGTATCGCATAGTGCGGTCGCCTGCTCCTTGGCCAACACCAGGGCACCGACGGGCAGGCTGAATGGGCCTTTGGATATACTTCCCTTCGGAGACTGGGGATGCGCTGGGCAGTCCACAGACGAGTCCCATACATGCTTGTACATCAGGCCTGGAGATCAGTGCAGATTAACGTTTTACCTTTCTTGTATTTCCTATAGCCCATGTCTAAGCCTTTGATAGGTATCACCGAGAGTGAGGCCGAGTACATGGCGCCCTTCATCAACGTCATCGAGAGGGCCGGAGGCGAACCGTGGCCCATATATCCCAACCACGACATGCCACCTCACGAAACCATCGCGCGGATGGATGGCTTCCTCGCCGGAGGCGGGCCGGACATACAGCCATCGGAGTATGGATCCACGTTGGATCCCAAAGCGAATGTCAAGACCGAGCCAATCAGGGACGCCATGGAGTTGCCACTGCTGCGGGCCGCCATGGAGGCAGACATGCCCGTGCTTTGCATCTGTCGCGGCATGCAGGCGTTAAACGTCGTCTGCGGGGGTTCTCTCATACAGGATCTGACCGACGTGCGTCCCGGCCACGGCTCAAGCCTAAACGAAAAGGGTGAAGAGACGACTTCGAAGCACCGCATCTTCATCACACCCGGATCCCGATTGGCCTCATGTGTCGGGTCGGGCGGACTGGTGATGGTAAACAGCTGGCACCACCAAGGAGTGGCCGAGGCGAACAAGTCGCCGAAGTTGATGGCTTCGGCTTACGCGGTCGGTGACGGACTGATCGAGGCACTTGAGAGCCCGGGGCACAGATGGGTGGTAGGCGTTCAGTTCCACCCCGAGTTCAGAGGAGAGGTGCCACCGCAATTCGACCGTCTGTTTGACGGCCTGGTGGCCAGGGCTGAAGTCTGGAAGGATGCTCCGCAACTCTAGGCCTCTCCGAGCCCGTAGAGGGTAGGGACCACAGACCTTCAGCTGGACACCGCACCGGCCGGACATCTAGTACAAACATTCCGGCAACTTTTGTGATTCGGCCGGGAACAATTTGGCTTTACGTATCTCTCTTGATACAATTCACCGAGGCCTATGCACTGGAGAAAATCGGGGTTTCAACGGTCCGATAACGAGCCCTACCACGCGAGTCGATCACTCGCCCCCCTTGACCTCTCACCATCTCCTTGGCCCTCCCAACCAGCAGGCCTCGTATCGCGGTCTTTTCGCGGTCTAACGATTGGAGAATTACATGGTTAGCAGGACCGAACACGGACTGATCAAGCCGACCCAACTGACCGACGAGATGCGCACGTCATACCTCGACTATGCCATGAGCGTGATCGTGTCCAGGGCTCTTCCAGATGTGCGTGACGGCCTCAAACCGGTACAAAGACGCATCCTTTACGGCATGCACGAGCTAGGGATGCGTCCGAATAGCTCCCACAAGAAAAGCGCCCGCCTCGTGGGGGAGGTCTTGGGCAAATACCATCCCCACGGAAACGATCCGATCTACGACGCCATGGTCCGCATGGCCCAAGACTTCTCGATGCGTCTGCAACTGGTGGACGGACAGGGAAACTTCGGTAGCATCGACGATGATCCACCGGCGGCCATGCGCTACACGGAGGCGCGCCTGTCCAAGGTCGCCGAGGAGATGCTCGCCAATCTCGACCAGGAGACGGTCGATTTGGCCGACAACTTCGACAATACCCTCCAAGAGCCTACCGTGCTACCGGCTCGACTTCCCAACCTGCTGGTGAACGGCGCTGCCGGAATCGCGGTGGGCATGGCTACGAACATCCCACCTCACAACCCGGGTGAGATCTGCTCGGCGGTGGCGCGTCTCATAGACAATCCCGACCTTTCGCTACCCGAGTTGATGAGATCGGTCAAGGGGCCGGACTTTCCCACCGGCGCATCGATCAAGGGCCGCCAAGGCACAATCAACGCCTATACGACCGGCAAGGGCCAGATCGTTGTCAGGGCGAAGGCCGAGGTTGAGGAAACCAAGCGAGGCGGGCGGCTCCGCATCGTCGTCAGCGAGTTGCCATACCAGGTCAACAAAGCCGCGCTGATCCAGAAGATAGCCGGCATGACCAAGTCCAAAAGGTTTGAGGGCATCACGGAGATCCGGGACGAGTCCGACCGCAATGGTATGCGGATCGTCATGGAACTGCGAGCGGGTGCTCAGCCCTTGGTGATACTTAACAACCTTTACAAGTACACGGCGATGCAGTCGAGCTTTTCGGCCAACATGCTCGCTCTGGTTGATGGCACACCCAGGGTGCTCGATCTGAAGACCGCCCTGCTGGAGTTCATCAAGTTCAGAAGAACCGTGGTACGGAGGCGCTCGGAGTTTGAACTCAAGCGGGCAAGGGCGCGTGCGCACATACTCGAGGGGCTCAAGCTTGCCATCAACGACTTGGACGCGGTAATCGCGCTCATCCGTGGTTCGGAGAGTGCGGAGGCCGCCAAGAGAGGTCTGATGGAGAGATTTTCTCTCAGCGATGTCCAGGCCCAAGCGATCCTCGATATGCAGCTAAGGCGGATCGCCGCCTTGGAGCGTCAGAAGATCGAGGACGAGCACGCTGAACTGACTAGACGCATCGCCGATCTGGAGGAACTGCTAGCCGATTCCGCGAAGGTCGACGCAGTCGTCAAGGATGAGACCCTAGAGGTGAAGAGGAAATACGGCGACAGGCGTCGAACCCAGATCGAGGCGGCCGTCGGCGATCTCAGCCGCGACGATCTGGAACCGCACGAGAGCGTGGTTGTCACCCTGAGCCAAGGAGGCTACATAAAGCGCATACCCGCCACCACCTACAGGAATCAGCACCGGGGAGGAAAAGGCGTGGTCAGCATGAAGACCAAGGAGGACGATCCGGTCCGCAACATCCTGGTCTGCGACACTCACGACACTCTGCTCTTCTTCACGGACCAGGGCCGGGTGCTGCCAATAAAGACTTACGAGCTGAGGCCGGACACCAGCCGCAATACCCGAGGTGTGCCGGTCGTCAACGTGATCGCGCTGGCAGGCGAAGAGAAGGTCAACTCCGTGGTCGCCGTGAGCGACTTCGATGCTGAGGATCGATACCTCGTGATGGGCACCAGGCATGGCCAGATCAAGCGCGTGCCCTTGTCTGCCGTGTCCAACATCCGAAGGGCTGGCCTCAAGATCATGATCCTGCGAGGAGCCGACGAACTGGTAACCGCGCAGCTGGCCCGGGAGGTCGACGATATAGTGATGGTAAGCCAGCGCGGCATGTCGATACGGTTCGCCATATCGGACGTTACGCCCAGGGGCCGGGTCGCTGGCGGCGTGCGAGGCATGGATATACGGCCGAGACGCGAGAAGGGCAAGAGGCCCGTGCGGGATCTGATCGTAGGGATGAGCGTGGTGGATCCGGATAGCCAGAACAAGCTGTTTGTGATCAGCAAGAAGGGTTTCGGCAAACTTACTGCCCTCAAGCACTACCGGCGCCAGAGCCGGGGCGGCAGAGGCCTAAAGACATTCAATATCACCTCGCGCACGGGACAGGTCGCCGCCGCCGAGGTGGTGACCGATAGCCTGGAAGTTTATGTGGTCTCCGAGCAGGCCCAAGTCCTGCGCACAAACCTGTCGGAGATATCGAGCCTGGGCAGGATCACCCAAGGCGTTACGATCTTTAAGCTACCAAAGGGCGACTCAGTCTCTTCCATAGCCTGCTGCGGGTCTCTCTCGGACGCGCCGATTGTCGATGTAACGGCCCTCAACATGCAGTTGGGCGGTAATGGCAAACAGCCCGGCAGGTAGATCCCACCGCTTCTACAAAAGTGGGCGCTGCAAACTTCATCTGCGAAGGCTTTCTCGGTACCTGAAGAGTGCAGCGAGCACAGAGGTAACCACAGGCCAACCCGGGCGTTCTAACAGATAAGCTGGCAAAAGACCTCCCGCCAGCTGCCAGCTGCGCGGGCGAGGGCCATTGCCTCGCCCGCGCAATCATATGGCCCTTGAGATGCGCCGCCGAGCAATTCCGATGCCACAGGTCCCGCACAGGCTGCTGGCCGCACTCTTACTCCTCTTGTTGTCAGCGTGCGCGGGGGGATCCGAACCATCCTCCCCCATTCTCACATCCTCCACTCCAGCCCCGACGATATCGGCGGCACCTACGCCAACCGCCAGCAACCTAATGGCCCCGTCCGCCGACGAGCTCGGTAGGGCGGGATTCGATACACTCGTCGAACTCACAGAGGCTCATAGCCCCCGTGCCAGTGCGAGCGGAGAGGAAAGGGCCGCGGCAATATACATCGCCGAACAGTTCGAGGCCCTGGGGTATTCGACCAAGATTATTCCGTTCACCGTTGAACTACCCCGAACCGATCCGCCGGTCCTGCAGGTGGATCACCCGCTCGCACAGCCTGTCAGCTCACTCGACGCCTGGACGCTTCCCCTAGAAAATTCCGGCGAAGGAGAGGCCACCGGTGTGCTGACGGCGGTAGGCAAGGGTCTTTTGAACGAGTTGGCTCCCACCTCCTTGACAGGCCGCATAGCGTTGATCGAGAGGGGAATTATCACCTTTCAGGAGAAGGTAAGCCGCGCAGCCGATGCAGGAGCTGTCGCGACCGTCATCTACAACAACAGAGATGGAGCCTTTAGCGGAAAGCTGACTGGACCGTCGGAGATACCCGCAGTGGCGATCAGCCGAGGAAGGGGCGAGGAGCTGCTGAAATTGATGTCTTCTGGGAAAGTCCAGGCCACAGTGTCTGTCGTCTTCGAGGCACGTGAATCCGGGAACGTCGTAGCCGAACTCCAGGGCTCCCATCTGGACGGTGGCGTAGTTGTGCTCGGCGGACACTACGACACTGTCCCCAATGTGCCGGGCGTCAACGACAACGGCTCGGGTATAGCGGCTTTGCTGGCCATAGCCCGGCAAGCGAGTCAAAGCACCTACCCCTTCACGCTGCGCTTCATAGCCTTTGGCAGCGAGGAGATAGGCCTGCTCGGCAGTCAGCGATACGTCGATTCGCTGAGCCAGAGTGAGCTGGCGGACATCGTCGTGATGTTTAATTTCGACGCACTGGGGACCGGCGATACTACAGCCATTCTCGCGACGCCATGGCTTGGAGACCTGTTTGAAAGCGTAGCCGACGAAGGAGCATCGAGAGTCCAGTTGCAGCGAAGCGACGGACTGCGCGGAGCGTCAAGCGACCATACTCCATTCGAGGCTGCGGGGGTATCATTCGCCTTCATTTTCGCCAGCGACCTCTCGCGCATCCATACTCCAGAGGATGTTCTCGAATACATAGATCCTCTGAGGATCGGCGAGGCGGCTACTCTGGCGCTTGCCGCTCTCGATGCCCTGGCCGCCGCGCCCTAGGATTGAAGGGAATGTCGCATTCCCCGGGGTGCCCATGGACATGTGGCCGCTGCGAGCATACCGGCGACAGATATCGATTGCGACTTAGCAATATCGATAGACGCACGGACGCCGATTTAAATCGGCCAAATGCCACTTCGAATAGCATTTGTGTGTGAATTAACGAACGAAATTGACGATACAGCTATCATAAGGGTGGTGCCATTGCTTGCTCGACGATGTAAGGCTGCTCAGGTTGATTCGGGCCGCAGAAGGACAATTGCACCGGTCTGACTGCGACCCCTAGTGCAGAAGGGAGGGAAGGTATGTACGAGCGTGTTGTAGTGCCTCTGGACGGCTCTCCCGAAGCCGAGGAAGTGTTTAGCTACATACGAGGCATGCTCACCACCCTGCCCATGGTGTTCCCCACTATGATCGTCGAGCCGGCGGCGATCATGAGCATGGGAGGGTACTCTGTCCGCAACGAGGACCGGGAGATAGAGCGACTCAGCGACGGGCTTTCATACCTGAGGCAGGCTGTCTCCCACGGAGGCTGGAGAGGCATGAGGTACCACTGCGTGGTACGCACACATCCTGGTGTGGCGGCAGGGATCGTAGAGGTCGCCGTCGAGCGTGGCGCAGACTTGATAGCCCTGTACTCGCGCAGCCGGACTGGGATTGCGAGGCTGTTCACGGGCAGCGTGGCCCGGAAACTCAGGCGGGTCAGTCCAATTGACGTGCACGTGTTCACCGACGACGAACTCGCCTTGGCTTCCTAAGGAAGCCATCGAAATCAGGGCCTCTGCCAGCGACGGCAGGACGCACCTTTGCCGACCGGACACTAGCCGCCCCGGGGCATGTTAACCTCAGAAACGGAATGTTCGATGCGCTCTCCAACAAGCTGGCCGAAGTCTTAGGGCGTCTGAATAACAAGGGTCGACTAGGCGAAAAGGATGTCGACTCCGCCCTTCGCGAAATCCGGATGGCGCTGCTTGAGGCAGACGTCAATTTTCGGGTGGCGAGGGACCTCGTGGCTGCAATCAGAGTCCGAGCGCTCGAGGCAGACGTGCTGAGGAGTGTCGCTCCGGGCCAACAGGTCATCAAGATCACCCAAGAGGAACTGACCCGGATACTGGGCGGGGGAAGTAAGAGCCTCGAGGTGGGTCACACAACACCGGCGAAGGTGCTGGTGGTCGGCCTAAACGGTTCCGGCAAGACAACGACTGCAGCTAAGCTCGCCAGGCGCCTCAAACGTTCCGGACAGCATCCCCTGCTGGTCGCCTGCGACTTGGCTCGACCAGCCGCCATAGACCAACTAGAGATCCTCGGTGGTCAGATTGACGTGCCCGTATATGTGGATCGGTCCGGCGCCTCGCCGGTAGACGTTGCACGTGACGGGGTCAAGGAGGCGGCCAGCCTCGGCGCTACCTGGGCCATAGTGGACACTGCCGGGCGCCTACAGATCGACGACCAACTGATGGACGAACTCGGCCGGGTGAGCGACGCGGTAAGCCCTAACGAAACGCTACTGGTCTTGGACGCAATGACTGGCCAGGAGTCGGTCAACGTCGCCGAATCTTTTGCGGGGCGCATTCAAGTGACGGGGCTTGCTCTTACCAAGCTCGATGGCGACGCGAGGGGCGGTGCGGCACTATCGATCACCTCAGTAACTGGCATACCGGTCAAGTACGTGGGTACGGGGGAGCGCTCTGACGCGCTCGAGCAATTCCACCCTGATCGTTTGGCATCTCGCATCCTGGGCATGGGCGACGTGGTTTCCCTGGTGGAACGGGCACAGCAGAACTTCGACACCGAGCAGGCCCGAAAGTTGGAACGGAAGATGCGCCGGGCCACTTTCGACCTTGAAGACTTCCTCGGCCAGCTCCAGGGCCTGCGCAACATGGGGTCTCTGACACAGGTGATGGACATGTTACCCGGCATGGGCGCCATGAAGAGCCGACTGGCCGGGGCGGAGATTGACGATTCGCACCTGACCAAAATAGAGGCGATCATCCAGTCGATGACGCCCGGCGAGCGGCGGAGGCCTGAGACGATCAACGGCAGTCGGCGTCGGCGTATCGCCGCCGGCAGCGGCACAACCCCACAGGACATCAACCAGCTACTCAACCAGTTCCGCCAGACACGCAGGATCATGAAGCAGATGTCTTCAGGGAAAGGTCTCAATCACCTGACGAGACTTATGCGTTAGCGCCTAGAACCGTGCCACGTCCACAGCGGCCCGGTTCGGCCCCAAAAGAGGGTCGGCCGCATCACGCCACCTTGCGGGCGACGGCCCTCTTGACGGCGTCGACCACGTGAACTGGGGTCAGCCCATACTTTTCCAGCAGGCGCTGGGGGTCACCAGACTCCCCGTAGCCGGTCAATCCGACCATTTCGACAGGTGTGGGAATGCTGCCGGCCAATAGGCTGGCGACCGCGCTGCCGAGGCCCCCCTGCAAGAGATGCTCTTCGGCCGTCACCAGCGCTCCGGTTTCCCGTGCGGCCGCCAGCACCGCGCCTCGGTCAACCGGACTTACTGTGGCCATGTTAACGACCCGGCAGGATATACCTTCCTCAACTAACAAGTCCGCCGCGGTCAACGCCGCGTGGACCATGATCCCACAGGCTATGATTGACGCATCATTTCCTTCCCGCATGATCTCGGCCCTTCCAACGGCGAACTCGTACGGTCCTTTGTGAACGACCGGCGTTGCCGGGCGGGACAGTCGTACGTAGAACGGGCCCGGGCTGGAGACCGCCGCCCTGACGGCTAAGGCAGCCTCCGGTCCGTCGGCCGGCACGACCACAGTGAACGTGGGCAGGGCGGACACTATCGCAAGGTCCTCAACACTCTGAGCCGACGACCCATCCTCTCCGGTCATAAGTCCGGCGTGGGTGAGCACGAGCTTTACATTTAGTCCTGGCTGCGCCACGCCTACCCGCAGCTGGTCGAACGGGCGGGCCGAGCCGAAGACGGCAAAAGTGCTGACAACCGGAATCTTGCCAGAGGCGGCTAGGCCTGCGGCTACCCCAACCATGTTCTGCTCAGCCGGTCCAAAGTCGAAAAAGCGATCGGGAAACTCGGCCTCGAACCTATTAGCAAAGGTGGATTTGTTTAGGTCGCCGCCGACGACGACCAGGTCCGGGAACTCATGCCCCAGCTCGACCAACGTCTGGCCGGCGACCTGGCGAGTGGAGGCGGTTGCTGTCAACGGGCTGAATCGAGCTCGCCCAGGGCAAGTGCGAGCTCCTCGGGAGACGGCGACTTGCCGTGGAAGTCAGCATTGTCTTCCATGAATGAGACTCCCTTACCCTTTACGGTGTGGGCGACGATTACAGTTGGACGACCCTTCGTCTGGGCCGCGCGATCAAAGGCCGCGAGGAGCTCGGCAACGCCGTGGCCGTCCACCTCAATTACCTCCCAGCCGAATGCCCGCCACTTGTCCGCAAGTGGCTCGAGGGTCATCACCTGATCGGTCCAGCGGTCATTCTGGATGCGGTTGCGGTCAATTATGGCCACCAAGTTGTCCAGACCGTGATGGGGCGCCGACATGGCCGCCTCCCACACCTGGCCCTCATCGCACTCACCGTCACCCAGCAGCACATAGGTGCGGGTGGGTCTACCGTCGAGTCGGGCTGCCAAGGCTGTTCCCACTCCAAATGAGAGCCCTTGGCCCAGGGAGCCACCGGACATCTCCACACCCGGAGTCTTTACATGGGCGTGCCCCTGCAAACGCGAGTCAATCTTCCTAAAGCTCGACAACTCGTCGAAGGGAAAGTATCCCGATTCTGCAAGCACCGCGTAGAGTGCCGGACACGCATGGGACTTGCTAAGGATGAAACGATCGCGGTCCGACTTCGCAGGGTTGGACGGGTCGTGCATCATCACACTACCGTACAGAACTGCAAGTATGTCGGCCTCCGACAGTGAGCCTCCGGGGTGGCCGCTATTGGCCGCGGCGACCATCTCTAGCGAATGGACACGGACGCTCCGCGCGAGCTCTTCTATCTTCGCTACGACTGAGGAATAGTCCGTCACAGGGCCGGCATTATAAGGTGCTGTAACCCGGGCCGTCACCACCCGAGGCTAGTTCTCCGACTCGCCGTCGGCCTTGTCCGGACCAGTATCTCCACCAGCCTGTGCCTCGATCTCTGGGGATTCTGCCGCTTCGCCATTAGCGGAGCCGGTCGCAGGGACCAGAGCACCGATCACCGTATCGAGGACACGCTGGTCGGGAGCTATCACGACCTCTGTGGCGATCCCTCTATTGGCCGCATAGATAAGTTGTCCAGTGAGCGCGAACATCACCTCCGTCTCCACCGAGCCCAGCGGGACCATAGTCGCTCCGGCCCGAGCCTCGGTAAAGGTCGCAAACCCCTCGAAGAACTCCTCCGCGTCGCGCAGCGAGTCCCACTCATGTCTGTGCACTAGAGCGTACAAATCGTCGGGGCCAGAATAAACAACGTATTCGTCCCCTCCCCAGCCGGCCGCGGCGGTAGCCGCCTCACGTTGCGCCAGCCCATCCTCAAGATAGGCCAAGAGCGCGAACTCTCCAAAGGTATCTCTCTTCAACTCCGACCACCCTTCGCCCAAAGCGCCGACTAAAGAGGGGCTGTCAACGTCGACCGGCTCCTCCTGCAGCACGTATTTGACCGGATGGATGATCTGTTCGGTGGAGGTGGGAGCACGCTCGTACAAGGCATCAACCTCCCGCCAGCCGCCGTTGACAAAGAACTGGTAGACAAATTGTGCTCCCTCCACGTAAGGAAAGACGAAGATGCGCTGGATTAAATGGGGCGCAGCCAAGAAGGTGCTCATGTCGATTTGGAGCCCCTGGGCGGCCGCCTGCTCCTGCTCGGTCATGTTCTCCAGCATGTAGATTGTCTGCAGAAGGACCGCGTCACCCTCGACCATCGCCAGGTATGCTGCCTTTCGATCGGCGTCGTTCATCGTCTCTTCCGAGTCCAGCATCGAGCCGATGTCAAAGTGTTGCGACTGCAGCGCATGTACGAACTCGTGGACATATGTGAGCCGATCCTGAGGAGAAAGTTCGAGAAGGTCTTCGTCGACCACGTACAGTTCGTCCTCGGCGGTGTCGAAAAACCCTAGCGCGTTCTCGCTGTATAGATCGATGAACAGTTCGTAAATGTCGGTCCCGGAATCAATCACACCAAGGATCTCATAGAGACGTCCGACGGCTGACAGTTCATCGCGCTGGGCCCCCAGGTCAGCCAAGACACGATCACGCAATTCCTCACGGGAGATGAAGCGCAGGTGGATGTCACCCACCGCATAGAGTCCCCGCAGAACGGACGCGCGCGCGGCGATGCCGTCTAGTTCGGAGTTGAGACCGTGCTCCAGCGTATCCGGGACTGCGGTCGGCGGCGAGACGGTCGGCAGGATCACATCGCCGGGATCGAATGTGGGGGTTGGCTCCGGAGCGAGGGGGTCCTCTGGCCGCGGAATGGACCGATCCAGCAGGGCCTCCCCACCTTCTGAGGCAGAGGGACTGCCCGTGTTGGGATGAGTTGGGGTAGAGACCGCGCCACTTGTTTCGGATCCCTGATCATCTCCGATGTCCCCACAGGCTACGGCCAACGCAGCCAAGACCACCAAGAGCCAGCCCACAACGTTAGGTATCACGAGGCTGGGATTCACCGGGCGGCTATGTGGCTGGAGCAATACGCCGCTCTCCCCAGGAGGACCGGTGGTCCTATAATCTCCTTGGAAGCCTGCCGTTCGGCGTCAAAGCAGTTGTTCGTAGTGTGGCAAGGCGCCCGGCGGGAGTGGAGGCATATGAGCCGACTCGGCAGCGTTGGGCTACTGCCTATTGGTGTTGTCCTGCTGATACTGGGGGTGGTCCTGCGGTTTGACAATGTCGTGACGGTGATCAGCTTCATGCTGATAGCGTTTGGGGTCGTGCTCGGCATACTTGGACTCATCAACATGATGTCGGGCAGAGGCCGCCGTAACTTTGACGATCCCTAGGCGGTTGGATCGTCACGAAGGTGCTCTATGACCTGGCAGGATCTCAGAACGGTATGCCGGACAGCCCGTACCAGTGCTCTAGCGAACTCTCAACGGCGACTCGGTGCTTGTCCATCGACTCGCCTAACCTCAGCTCGGCCTCATTGTCACGGCCGTGTCCTCCTGCGCCCCACACCAGAGGATAGAAGTATCCTCTCTTGTAATTGTAGATCCAATAGGCTGGCCTTCTCTCAAAGTCCACTCTAATGACGGCAGCCAGCAGCCGACCGCCGTTGCCGCGCTCGAAAAGAGTCTCGTTAAGCAACTGCACCGATCCGACTAGGCGCTCGAAGTTCCGATTGTGTAGGACTATCCATGCGGTCTCGAACTCGTCGGTCTGCAGATCCAGCCTTGTGCCTGAGACGGCTTCACTCCGTCTCATAACACCCTGAAGCTCGTTGGCAAGTTCGGACGCGGATGCTCCGTCTTCCGGATTGAACAGAACACCGGCTATATCTCCGGTTGTCAGACATGACCGGTCGGCCATGACTCGGGCCGCCCTGGTCAGGTCGGCGAACCGGCTCGGGCGAGGCGCCCTTATCCGACTACGCCCGAGCAGACCTCCTAGGAAACCCATCTCCAGTCTCGAGGCGTGGGAAGATCAGAACTTGAACTCACGGTACTGGGTGGCGCCCCGACTCATGGCACGCTCGATTGCCTTGAGCTTTTCGATGCGCCTTTCCACCGGGGGGTGGCTGGAAAAGAGTGACGCCATGCCTCCACCCTTCAGGGCCGGGATGATGAAAAAGGCGTTCGCGTGCTCAACGCTGCGCAGGTCTTTTTCGGGAATCCTGTAGACATCATTGGTGATCTTGGCCAGAGCCGACGCCAACTGCATGGGATTGCCGGTCAGCACAGCTCCTCCCCTGTCAGCCGAGTACTCTCGGTACCTGGAAAGGGTCATTATTAGCATCTGGCTGATGAAATAGACCAGGATCGTACCGACATATACCGCCAAGATGATGAGGGCGGCCTGGCCGCCCCCTCGGCCGTCCCGCCGGCCGCCAAAGCCTCCGAAGAGGCTCATCCAAAACAGCATCTGCATCAGAAAGCCAGCCATGATCACTATGATGCTGGCCCAGGTCAGGACCATGACGTCGCGATTTTTGACGTGGCTCATCTCGTGACCCAGGACAGCCTCCACCTCGGCCTTGGTGAGTCGATTTAGCAGACCGCGGGTTACCGCCACTACGGCATTCCGGGGATTGCGGCCCGTAGCAAAGGCGTTGGGGACATGCGTCTCCATTATCGCGATCTTCTTAGGCTTGGGGATCTCCGCCGTCCGTGCCAGTCGGGCGATAGTTTCGTGCAGCCATGGCTCCTCCTGCTCGGAGACCTCCTTGGCGCCGGTGGTCATAAGCACGATCCGGTCCGAGCCCCAGTACTGGAACATGGCCACGCCAACGGCGATCACCAAGACCAAGAACCAAGGCACCCCAGCCCAGAATAAGAGGCCGAGAAACGCCACGAACAACAGAGCCAGCAACAGCATTGTCGCCGACATCCTCACGGTCAACTCGGTATCGCGCCCGATCTGCATGGGCCGCCTCATACGCGCCTCCAAGACCTCCCCTGGCGGGCTCGTGCCCTCTCTATAGCATCCATTCTATCGCGGCCGGATGAGACCGGGTTTCGCGGTGCGCCTTGCGAGTCACTCCACTATGGGTTGGGAGACGATCCAAAGGCTGACGACCGTGTAGAGGACCATCAAGACCAACATGGGATACTGGCTGCGCAGAGCAGCGACGTGACCCGGGATCTCTCTGAGCGAGACGACATGTGAAACGAACACCGCGGCGACGTGGCCCACGACGATCACAGCGACCGAGAAAAACCAGGCGGCCTCCGCATTTATGACGCTGATATCGATCGCATACCCGGCGGATCGGAATAGATTCCAGCCACGGCCGAACGGGTCCGAGGCCAGCGGTATGATCGCCTGACCCTGAATCAGCAACAGCGCGAGGAAATGGGCGAAGTGGTAGGCCAGGGCTATCGGGACTAGGGACAGAACAAAGACTTGGGCCACCTTCAAAACACCAATGTCGGCCCCGGACATGCGGCGCATGGCCCATGAAAATGCCAAGTACAGGCCGAGAAAGGCCAACGGCACGCCGAATAGGCCTATTGTGTCTACGGCCGTGCCGCCTATGCCTGCGAGCTCACGGTGAATCCAATTCCAAGATGAGGTTTCCTTCAAGCCATCGAAAGTTACGGTCGCCAAGGCGAGAATCACAAAGGCCATGTTGGCAACCGATACGTATTCGGGCCTCAAAAGGCCGGCAGCGAAAGGCCGAAGGACAATCCTGCGATCCTCAGGGTTGGATCTCTCAAAGCAGGGGTAGCAATCGACGCATTCGCCTTCGGTGCATTCGAGATTACAGCGTCGGCAGGCCCTGCGGCTGTCCACCCTAACCTCGGTCAGCGAAAAGCGGGCAAAAAGCCCGAAAAGTACGGAGAACGGGTCCCCATAGCGTAGCCAAGCATCCTTCCCAAAGTAGTACATGCCCATCCATTGGACGACGGAGAACACGACGATGATCGTCCCGAGGTCGCCTGGAACGGCGCCCCCCGAATATACATTTTCGATCCAAGCGAACACGGCAAACAGCAAGACCGCGGGCCACATCGACAACGACCGCGGGTAGCGTTGGAGGGGCGTAAACCCTCTACCACCGGTGAACATGCGCTCGGCTAGCTCGAAAACGATCTTCCAGGGGTTAATCACGATCCAGACGTTGCCAATGACGGCTGCAACAAAGCCTGCGCCCACCCACCAGATGACCCAGATGAACGTCGGAGAGAGGTTGTCCAGTGGCTTATGCGAACCGGCGAGCGAGGTAGCGATTACCAGCCCGAATAAGACCACTGACGCGACCTTCGCCAGCCACACGAACGCAGGCGAGCCAAGGCTGTGGCGAAACCACGGGCGCGGTCTGAGATCGTATATGGGATACCCAGTGCCGGAACCTACGCCCCTTACGAACACCCCCACTACTACAAAGGAGAGTGCCACCGCGGCAGCTGCGCCGGCCAAGAAATACGAGAGCGGCACTGGCAAGTCGTACCGGGCTCCAAAGCCATGGGCGTACGCGGGTTCAGCCGTCGCCAAAGCCACGACGGCGAGTGAGGCGGCGACCAGACCTTTGTTGCGGCCGAGGATCACGGCCCCCTACCAAGCAACAGAAGACGATCGGTCATCTGGGGAATACCTGGAACCAGCCTAGCCGAACCTCCAACTCCTCCTCACTTTCACTGCCCCCGTGACCGTCTTGGCCAACCTCCTGGTGATCCATTCCGTCTTCCCTATCACTGGCCAGAGTGAACTTATGCAACATGATCTCGAAGTTTCCGGTGGCGTCGGCCGTGAACTCGAATGAGGCGGGTTGGCCCGGGGCTACCTCGTTGTACAGATCGTACCCGTGGAGATGAAAGCCACCCCTTACGTCGGACTCGATGTTGAAGGTGATATGGTCACCCTGCTTGACCTCGATGATCTCCCCCTCCATGTTCCAAGCGTCATCGGCGATGACGACATCGAAGGTAAGTTCCTGGGGTTGAGATCCTCCACAGGCGGCTGCAACAACCGCCAGAGTGGAGAGAGCCAATATCAGTATTATGGTAGTGTTCAGTTTCATTCTGTTACCTCAGTTGCAAGCATCCGTTTCCTCTAGTTGCGGATACGGGCAAGTATGTCCGCGGATGTCAGCCTGTCATCAATGTTGCTGCCGACGTATGCCCAGCGGATTGAGCGATCCGGATTAATGACGAACACTGCAGGGGCGGCCACGCCATCACCCAATAGGTCAAACACCCCGTAGGCGATGGAAGTCTCCCTTGTCGGGTCGGCCAGCAGCGGATAGTCGGCACGCACAAGGGCAGCCATACCGCTTGCACCCCTGACATCATCAACGCTGATAGCGGCCAGCGAGACGTTGAGTTCTTCGAACTGGCCCAGACTGGTCTGCAGCTCGCCGAGCTGGCTACGACAAATGCCTCAGAAAAAACCCCGATAAAAGACCACTACCGCAGCATCCCTGCCCCTCAGTAGGTCCACCAGCGAAACCGAAACTCCGGCCGCCGATGTGAGCGTAAACTCGGGTGCCAGCGGAACCTCAGGCGCGGCGTCGGAAGTGGGCATCGCAACTGGAGTTGCCTGTGGGCCAACGTCAATGACGAATGGGGTTACGGTGGGAACCGAAGAAGACGGCGGCGAGCTGCAGGGCATTGCAGTAGCAGCCAAAAGCCCGGCTACCAAGATTGGAAGCGTAGTAAGTCTGCTGATCAAGTGGGCTTTACCTTTCTCGCGCTTAGGTAGGTGCGCATCGCCAGAGCGACCACCGATAGGAACACCACCAGCACGACGACGGTTACGATTCCGGTAACGGGGTTGGACTCTCGTACCCTGACGTCGAAGTCGGCCGTTCCCTTGCCCAGATCCCCTTCTACGGCAACTGTGAACACCCAATCGCCGACCTGCTCAATTGCGAGGTCGATGTCCCAGAAGACGGGATCCTCTTCGTAGAGGTCAGCGACCACATCCTCGAACGATTCGATCTCTGAACCCCGTTCACCAAGAACCTGGCCTGAAAGAGTCACTGTAGCAAGCGGAACAGCCAACCCTTTTGCCAGATCGACGACCCGCAGTGACACGTGCACGGCCCCAGGCGACGGCGAACGTGGACTGGTACCAAAGGCTATCTCATACGGGCCAGCCCGCTCCCTCTGAAACTCCGTCACGCCGCCGTGAGCCTCGACCGACTGTGGCCACAGGACGGACGTCATCAGCACAGCCGTCATGACGACGAGGACGGCGATATGTCGCTGCACACAGTGAATAGGGCAAGCCTCCGACCGCCCCAGATTTAGGGACGGAGAGTTCGATCGGGCGTCGAGCGGCGACGCGACGGAATCAGACCGATATGCGAGGCGGCCTGACCGGCGGCGATAGGCCGAACTGCTCAAGTCGACTCAGGCGGGCCGCCGGCTGATCAAGGCTCACAGGTGGCTCTATAGCCGATCGAACCATCAGGCCACAGTCGTCTCCCAAACCCGAAGGAGATGACGGCAATCCGTCTTCGCCCGGTATGGCGGTAGTCATATCAGGCTCGGCGGGCGCAGGCATCGGATGGGTGTGTGACTCGAGATAGCTGTGGGAATGCGGCCCTTGGCGAGCAATGTGACTGTGAAATGGTAGGCGCTCTGCATAGTGGTGGTCGACTAGTGGACCGTATGCAGGCACCATGACCGCCGCCGCGAACAGCAGACCCGCGGCGACGGGCGCCAAGACCCCCATCGAGAGACCTGCACCGAACTTGATCACGAATAAATTGTAGCAAGGCGAGTTCGATAGGGCCGTCGGCATCTATCGCAACACGCCGCGCAGCCGGGCCATTCAAGCGGGCCTCGGGCTATGGGTCTTGGTCCGCCGACCGCCATGCCGAGACCGTCTCGATGTCCTTGTCGCCGCGACCGCTTAGGCCAACCAGTACTATTGATTCGTCCGGGATGTCCGGCACCCAGCTCGACAGGTAGGCGATCGCGTGGGCGGGCTCAAGGGCAGGGATGATGCCCTCCGTCCGGCACAGGAGCCGAAAGCCCTCCATCGCCTCTTCGTCCCTCACACTTACGTAGCGAGCCCGTCCAGTGTCCTTAAGGTAGCTGTGCTCGGGGCCGACGCCAGGATAGTCGAGGCCCGCCGAAATGCTGTGGGTTTCCACGACCTGACCGTCCTCATCCTGAAGCAGGTACGACATGCTGCCATGCAACACACCGATTTCTCCGGAGACAAGCGTGGCTGCGTTCTCCCCGGAGGCCCTGCCTATGCCTCCTGCTTCCACACCAATCAACTCCACCTGCTCGTCAGCGATGAAGGGATGGAAAAGGCCGATGGCATTGCTTCCGCCACCGACGCATGCTAGGACATGGTCGGGAAGACGACCTTCAGCCTCCATGATCTGACCTCTCGCCTCGGCACCGATCACGGACTGCAGGTCACGCACAATCGCCGGGTAGGGATGGGGACCTACGGCACTACCAATCAGGTAATGGGTGGTCTCAACGTTGGTGACCCAGTCCCGTATGCACTCGTTGATGGCATCCTTGAGAGTACGGCTGCCAGAGGAGACGGGCCTCACCTCGGCTCCAAGCAGTTCCATCCGAAATACGTTGAGTCGCTGACGAGCGATGTCCACCTCTCCCATGTAGACGACGCACTCGACGTCCATCATCGCGCAGGCGGTCGCCGTCGCCACACCATGCTGGCCGGCCCCGGTCTCGGCTATGATCCGCTCCTTTCCCATACGTCTCGCCAGAATGGCCTGTCCTAGGGCGTTGTTAATCTTGTGCGCTCCTGTGTGGGCCAGATCCTCGCGCTTGATGTATATCCGGGCACCGCCTAGGCTGCGGGTCAAGTTTTCTGCAAAGTAGAGAGGCGTTGGGCGACCCGTATAGCTGCGACCCAAATCCTCCAGCTGACGAGCAAATCCACGATCACCAACCGCAGTCTCATACTCAAGTGTGAGCTGATCCAGGGCATGCATGAGAGTCTCAGGCACGTATTGGCCGCCAAAAGCTCCAAAGCGTCCTCGCTGGTCGGGCTGTGCGTAAGGTGTTTGCATCTCTGCGACGGAAGACGGAAGAGTGTACGCAGCCATTATATGGGCGTGCGGACAGCCCGACACTTGGCAGGACGATGATAGAATCGGAGGCGAGAAGGCGCCTCGCCATCGCCTACACGCATGGCAGGGATCGAGAGGATCTACCGCCGTTTACATGGAGAATGCGTCCAAGATAACCGGGGCTTTCGGTGTCGCCGCCTTGGCGCTGGTGATCTTGGCTTCTGCGGCCGCCTGCACTCCGGCCACGATAGCCATTGACCAGTCTGACAATGGAGCGCGGGTGCTAGCCGTGCGCGGCGACTTCGTAACCATCGCTCTTCCGTCCTTCCCAGACGCCGACCCAGGCTGGGTCGCCACGCAGCTGGAAGGGAAGATGCTTAGGGCGGAAGAGGAGCCGAGATTCGTGGCACGCTCCGATGCTGGTGAGGCACCGGGAGTCGAGCTCTTTCGATATCGCGTCATGGCGGACGGCGAGACGACCGTGATGCTCGACTACACCGGCGACGACGGTGATCGACTGGGGTCGCCAGAAAGCTTCAGTGTCACCTTTCTTATCGGGGGGCCAGTTGGCCATTAGCTCGTAAGCATGCCAATTTACGAGTACACCTGCACCGGGTGCGGACTTGCCTTCGAACTTCGAAGGTCTATATCCAGCTTCAATGATCGGGCACAGTGCCCGGACTGTGGCGACCTTGGCGACCGGCGTCTTTCGCTACCTTCGCTGGTCGCTGTGGCCAACGGCCAGACTCAGCGAGGCCGTGGGGGAGCGGGTGGCTGCTGCGGCGGGGGATGCTGCACCGGCGGATAGCGACACCGGGGACCGCCAGCCCGACACCAAGCCTGCACTCTCGGCAACTGCGATGGCCACCCTCATCGAGGAGCCGCGGCGCCTTCCACCGAGTCTCCAGCAGACCACAGTCCATGAATTCGGCGGGCGATTAGGTACATCGAAAGCAATAGTGCCTCCACGACGGTCGACCCAACTATCCACATCGTCGCGTCGAAGAAAAAGCCCTGTGGGAACATCATCAAGAGCACGTCGCGGTTTGGGTCCAGTTGCCACAGGTCGTTCGAGAACGACACTAGGTGGAAGGCCAAAAACACCCGGTCGAAACCTACCAAGGCCGCCAGTCCAACGACCGCTACCAAGCCGAGCGTAAGTAGCCCGCCCCTGCCCAAAAGATCGCCCGCGATGCCGATCCAACGCCGCCGACACAATAAGGCTCCGCCGAGCAGGAAGAATCCAATGTAGCCCCCGGTGGCGACATGGACCATCCAGACACCCTGGACCAGTCCCTTGACGTCGGTCATGTGGGCAATCTCTCGGTCGTTGTATATGCTTCTGAGGACTCCATGCTGGACCAACCTGACCTCGAGTACATCCTCGTCGTTGTTGAAGTATTCGCGGAAGGCCGCGCCGGCCCTAATCAGTTCCTCGCGTTCAATACCGGTCGTTTCGGCCACCTTGTATTTATCGAAACCGTAGCTGTATAGGAACGGTGCGTTGATCACCCAGCGAACGTTGGACGTGACGAGAAACACCGGAATACAGGCGATGAAAAGTGCGGTCAACACAAGCCTCAGGGGTCGCACGGGTCGATGTTAGCACAGGGAATTTCGGAGCCGGAAGGTTATGCCCAAGGGGGCCGCAGTCAGATGAACAGCCGCGAACAGGCGGCTAGGGCCGGCGAATTCGACCATAGCTTCGAGGGCTTGATGGAGGTGTTGGATCGGCTCCGCGCCCCCGATGGCTGCCCGTGGGACCGCGGTCAGACCAGAGAATCCCTGCGCGACCAGTTCCTGGAGGAGGCGTACGAACTTGTAGAGGCCTTGGATGAGGGAGACGACGATGAAATCGTGGAGGAGGTGGGGGACGTTCTCTTGCACGCTGCCTATCAAATACAGCTGGGCAAGGAGGAGGGACGTTTCTCCGAGCCCGACGTAATCGGAGCGCTCATCGCCAAGCTTGTCCGCAGACACCCTCATGTATTCGAGGCCGAACGCGAGGATCTCGATGCCTTGCAGGTGCTGGCGAATTGGGACGAGATCAAGCGGGCCGAAAAACCACATTCCCAGCGACGATCGGCGGTCGACGGCGTGCCCCGGGCGACGCCATCCCTGGCCGGCGCCCAGGCCATCCAGGGCAAAGCGCAGAGAACAGGCTTTGACTGGGACGACGTCGCCGGGGTGCTCGAAAAGGTTCGGGAGGAGATAGATGAGCTTAGCGCGGCCACCACAGCGGAGGAGGCAGAAGCCGAATTCGGTGACTTACTCTTTTCGTTGGTAAACGCTGCCAGATGGCTTCAAATCGATGCAGAGGCGGCACTCCGCAAGGCCAACCGGCGATTCGCAGCAAGGTTCAGGGCGATGGAGATGTTGGCGCGAGAGCGTGGCGACGACTTTCGAGCGCTTTGCGCTGAGGATAAAGAATCGCTTTGGAAAGAGGTAAAGGAGGGGACCACCTAGCGGGTTGAGGACGACCCTAACGCAGACTTTCTACCCAAAGTCGTCGCTCGAACTCGTTGGTCACCGACTCAACCAGCGATTCGGACAAGGGCCGGAGCAGCCGTTGGCCTAGGCTGCGGCGAGGACCCATTCGCACCACCTTCTTGGTGCAGCCGGCCAGGTTGGCGGCCCGATCAACCGCAAGGTCTAGATCGCCTAGTTCATCTACGAGACCGGCGTCGAGTGCCTTGGTCGCCCAGAATACCTCGCCGGTCGCAAGCTCTCTGGCCGAAGAGTAGGCCAGACCTCTTGCACCCGCGACGATCTCGACGAATCGATCATAGGACTCATCGGTGAGCTCTTGCATCTTCGCCTCTTCTTCGCGCGTAAGAGGCCTCCAGACGGCACCCATGTCCTTAAGCTCACCACTCTTTGTGACGCTGACGTCGACGCCCATCTTTTCCAGTGCCGCGCGCAGCATGGGTCGGACGGAGATGACTCCAATAGATCCCACAAGCGCACCTGGAGTCGCGACGATCCGATGAGCGCCGCAGGCGACCATATAGGCACCGGACGCACCTACACCACGTATGGCTGCAACCACCGGCTTTTGCTCGGCAACCTTGGCCACGCAGCGATAGATATATTCCGAAGCCGGCACTGAGCCTCCGGGCGAGTCGATGTCGAGCACCATCGCCCGTATAGACCTAGCCTTCCGTATCTGGTCAAAGACCCTCTCATAGGGTGCCGACCTGACGCCACCGCCTATGGTGCCGAATAGTTCGATGACCGCGATCCTGTCACGTCGAGGTATCAGACGCATCGACCGATTTTAACCGAAGACACCAGCAGACAGGCTCGTTGACCTCCCACTCCACGGCTACTTACACTTGCGCGGTTCTCCAACTCTCCATGACACGCAGTGATGACGACAGCCCGGCCCTAGCAGAAGGCATCCTTGCCGAACTTGAGCGGGCCGCGGCGGACGCGGCGCGTGAAGCCGGTAATCTGCTCATGGACTACTTCGGCCGACCACTGGACGTGGAGTACAAAGGCGAAAGCCTATCGGACCCGGTGACCGAAGCGGACCGGCAGAGTCAGGCTCTCCTGGTGGGCCGCATTAAGGCTACCTTCCCAGATCACGCGGTTGTAGGTGAGGAGGACGAAACCGCCTCGGTCGAGCCCCTGTCGGACTTTGTATGGGTGCTCGACCCCCTAGACGGGACGAGAAATTTCTCGCAGGGGCTGCCGATGTTCGCCTCCTCGATCGGGGTCTTGCTCAAGGGCGTGCCAGTCGCCGGAGCGATCTTCATCCCCTGGCCAGGAGTCAGGGGCCGGGTATTGCACGCAAGGACAGGCGGGGGCGCGGCATGCGACGGCACGCTCCTGAATGAATTATGTGCGACTGAGCCGGAGTCCCGACGCCTGGTTGGCCTGCCCGGAGGGTTCAGCCATCGCTTCAGATTTGACGAATCTATGAGAAGCAGGGCGGGCGAGGCGCGGCAGACGGGCTCAATCGCCTACGAACTGGCGATGGTGGCATCAGGGACTTTTCAGTACAGCGCCCTGACCGGCTCACTGTCACTCTGGGACGTGGCGGCAGGGTCTGTGATCGTCTCCGAGGCGGGCGGCAGGGTCCTGGTCGGCGAGAAGGCGGGGACGGGACGATCCTGGTGTCCATTCACCACGTTCGTCTCCGACTGGGAGGACGATCCTCCGAGCAGTGCCGACCTGCACGAATGGTACAGGCCGATGATCTTTGGCGCTCCCGGCGTTGCTGACGCTGTGGCGGCCGGCATCAGGCCTCGCGGCCGCTGGACAAGAAAGCTGAGGCGATGGCTTAGGCGTATGCAGAAACCTCTGTCGACCCGAAGGCATTCGATCCGGGAGGGCCCTTCGTTACGATGACACATAGGGCTGAAGGCAGGCTGTTCCGGCGTTGAGTTCGGTTCAGACCCTTTGTCGGCTCGCAACGCGCCACAACAAGAACCGTGGCTGACGTCGTCCCCGAGGAAGGATAGAGCATATGCTGGTCAGACTAAGGGCCAAGGGACGTTGAAGTAGGGATCAAGCACTGGGTGCACCGGCGTCTCGAGGATCCCGGCGAGGCGTTCTCGGAGCGCGTCCATCTCGGCGACGCTGATTTGGCACTTGAGAATCGCCCTTAGGGTACCTCCCGCATCAAGCCCCTGCGTCAGAGGTTGGAGGTCGGCGACGAGCCCTTCTGGAATGGGCTCGCCCCAGAACTCAAGCATAACGGTCCTGACCTTGAATTGTTCGCTGAATGTCAAGCCGTGATCTACGCTCCAAAGTGCGCCCTGGGTATCCTCCAGAAAGTGGCCTCCTTTGCGATCGCCGTTATTTACGAGGAGATCAAAGGCGGCGAACGAAGCCAGTTCGTCTAGCCTTTCCTCACGCAGGTTAAAGTAAGTCACGCTCGGGTCGAATTCCACAAAGCGTTGCATTGAACCGGGTCCGTGGGGCCCCTCCCTGATCACGGTCATAGGAATGCGTGGCCAACCCAGGTGTTCGGAGACCACGAAGGCAGCGTATTCCCTGAGATACAGGGTCCCTTCGGGGTAGTCCGCGAGCGGCCTTTCTCCGGCCCTGGGCTTGTAGATCGCACGCATCACGCTACCGTCGCCCCCCGCGTCGAGGTGGACGAGGAAAGTGTAGTTGGATCCGAGGCGCACTTGCGCGCCGGCCACTATCTCGGCCGATTCCAGTATGGTTCGGGCGAGGTCGGGCGGCGGGTCAACTAGCCGGGGCTCTGGCCGGCCGGCGGATAGAGGCGGCGGATTGGTCGGCGCCAAGGGCTCTAGATTCTGATGGCGGGCCGCTGTGGCCGACCCTTAAGGGCTGTCGGGGATGCGTATGGCCCGGTTGCCGTTCACCATTGGGCACTTGTGGCCTCCCCGCTCTTCGGGCTCCATGGGCGCCCCGCATAGGGGGCAAAGAGGCCTTCCAGCCGCGCACACCTCTAATGCCTGTTCGGCGAATTTACCGACTCTGGATCGGCTGGCCCAGAGCGCGATGTCGGGAGGGGCGTCGTCCTCCATTATTTGAGGAGACTCGATATCGTGCGCCTCGATGATGAACATTCCGTGGGAGTCCTGATGCCTCAAAGCGAGTCGACCTGCCTTGAACTCGACCCTGGTCAGCGGGTCGGCCTCGCGCTCTTCGTTCGCAGATGCCGAAGCTGCCGCATCTTCGCCCTCTCGAACTGCGTTAATCATTTGGTGGATGGCCAGCGCAAGCTGGAAAAGTTGCTCTTTCTCCAGCCACACATCGGCCCTACTGGAGTCGCTTTCTGCGATTACGCGGAATGTGCGCTGGCCCGGCTCTCCGACGGCCTCGGCCTCGAGGCGGGAGATGCGAGTGAAATCGACCTTAGCGTCGGCCATCGCGCCCAATATTAGCAGGGGGACTGGGGCAGCGGGCCCGGGTGTCCCGACAACTTGCTCCCTCAGCGAACCGAGCTTTGCCGGGTTGCACAGGTGCAACTAGTAGACATACGCCGGCCCCGGAACAAATGGAAATCGGTCGGTAAGGTCCTCCCTTAGGGTAAATCCCAGACCGGGGCGTTCAACCGCCCGCACGTAGCCATCCTCAATCTCAAACGGCTCCTCGAACAACTCCCAGATCAGAGGGGACGCGCTTTGCGAGACCTCAAAGATATGACAAGCCGGAGCATGCATGGCTAGGTGTATTGAGGCTGCAACGATTACCCCGCTCGACCAGACGTGAGGTGCCAACCTGACGCCATGGGCATGCGCCAGGGCGGCGATGCGGCGGCACTCGGTGAAACCGCCGGCGATGGCTATGTCGGGCTGAAGGATGTCGACGGCGTTCATCCTCAGCAAGTCCAGCACGTCAAAGCGCGTGGACTCGCTCTCGCCTGAGGAGATGGGGACAGTAGTGGACGCCCGCACCTCTGCCTGTCCGGCGTGGTTGTCATAGGAGACAGGTTCTTCAAACCAGGCGACTCCCTGCTCTTCCAGCATCCTGGCGAGCCGCTTTGCGGTGGAGACATCAAGGGACCCATGGGCGTCGACCATTATCTCCACGTCTTTCCCCAATGCCCTTCGGGCCGCGGCCACCCGGGTGGCCGCCTTAGCCAGGGAGAATCCGTCACGTCCCTCGGCCCGCATCTTCACTGCGGAAAAGCCATTTGCCGCGTAACCGGCCATTTCATCACCTGCATGTTCGCCGGGGGCCCACCCGCCAGATGCGTACGCGCGAACGCTGGTCCGCGCCGCTCCCAGCAGTCGGTAGATCGGCTGGCCAAGAGATTTGCCCAAGATGTCCCATAACGCGATGTCGACGCCGGCAATGGCACACAACGTGTCCCCCCTGCGGGAAGAACCGGGCTGGGGATAACCGCGCTCGAGCGCCGGCTCGCCGCGAGAACCACTGTACATACGTTCCCAGTGTCCCTCTATGAGGCTCGGATCCCGGCCCAAGAGCTGAGGACGCAACTGCGTCTCCACCACAGCCTTGACAACCTCGGCGTTGCCCTGGCCAGCCCCGATACCCGTGATCCCCTCGTCAGTCTCGACCTCCACAATGCAATTGTCCGTTTTGACGGCAACCCCCAGGTCTGTCCGCCAGCGCTTCTCCTCCGGCACCACGGCCGACAGCAGAGTCGCGCGCACGTTGGTTATCTTCACTGCACCGCCAGTTTGACGACGGGGTTGTCGGCCGGTGTGGGCCAGCAGGAATACAGGTTGCCCGCCGAATCGCCCCAGATCCCGTGACCACGGTGGAGACCTCGCGCGATTATGTCCCCATCCAAGGTCATGACTGTCAGTCGCGGCACCTGGTCGGTAACGTAGATGCGATCCGATCCATCGACATAGATGTCCATGGGCTTGTAGTGGTCGGTCCACACTTCCAACAATTCGCCGTCCAACGTGAATACCTGGATGCGCAGGTTTTCTCGATCGGCCACAAGAACGCGATCTCGACGATCAATCCAGATGGCGTGGGGCACAGTGAATTGCCCCCTATCCTGACCGGCTTCTCCCCAACCTCCGATCAGTTCCCCATCCGCAGAAAATCGGTGAATGCGTGAATTGCCGTAGCCGTCGGAAACGAACACATCCCCGCTAGACCGGTGGACGGCCACATCCGCCGGATGGGCGAAAGGGGCCTGAAGACTAGGCGTGTCAGGCCTGCCCAGACGCAGCAGAACGTCGCCGCCGGTGCTGAACTTAGTTACGGTGTGTCCATCCTTGTCGGTGACCCAGATCTCGTCGTCGAGCGTGATCGACATGCCGTGGCCCTCCGTCACTTCTCCTTCCCCGAATGAGCCGACAAGAGAGCCTTCCTGATCGAACACGAGTATGGGTGGATCGGAGCGTCGCAGTACGTATACCCGATCATCAGAATCGACGCAGCAGGCGCTTACAGCCCCCCATGACATCCCGTCCGGCAACTCACCGAACGGCTTTATCACTTCGAAGGTCACCCGCCCTGCGCTGCCAATCACACGCTTTCGCATGCCGGGATTCTACCCCACCGGCTTAGGAGCGAAGGCCCCGGCCAGATCGTCGCGGGCTATCCATCGGTTCGACGGGATGTCTATTGATGCACCGAAGAGGCACCTTTGCCTGCAATGATGGACGCCATGTAGCCTGCTCCGAACCCGTTGTCAATGTTCACGACCGCAACGCCCGGTGAGCAGGCGTTCAGCATCGTAAGCAGCGGTCCCACTCCCTCAAAGCTGGCACCATAGCCCACGCTTGTGGGCACGGCTATTACGGGAGCGCTTACCAGTCCTGATACGACAGACGGCAACACACCATCCATGCCCGCAACCGCCACGATGGCGTCCGCCCTCCTCAGATCACCGAGTCGATCCAATAGGCGATGCAGTCCGGCCACACCGGCATCCAAAATGCAGTCGACCTCGCTGTCCATCCACTCGGATGTCTTGGCCGCTTCGGTCGCCACCGGAAGGTCTGCGGTGCCGCCGCTGACTACGGCAACGAGTCCAGCTCTTCTCCTTCTCACAGGACGGCGATCCACCGTAATCGTCTTCGCCGTAGGTTCGTATAAGGCGGGCGCCACTCCGGCAACAGCGTCGTGCATCTCGGGGGTGGCACGCGTGACCAACAGTCGGTCGGAGTGAGAGAGGACCTCCCGGGCAAGTCGGCCGACTTGTGCGGGGGTCTTACCTTGACCGAAGATCACCTCCGGGAAGCCGGTTCGGAGTTCACGATGATGGTCGACTCGCGCGAACCCGAGATCCCGATATGGCATTTGGGCGAGTTCTTCCACCAGATCTTCGGTGTCGATCTCGCCGGCGGAGTAGCGCCTGAGCAGCGTCCTTAAACCAGTCTCGTCGATCCTGAGCCTCCTTTTGAGGCTAGTATAGGCAACCGCGCACCGATGGATGAGCCAAGTGGTCCTCAACCAAACGGGGCCGTCCTGATTGAGAGGTCGTTGGCCTCTTGCTACCATGCCGCTTATTGTCGGCAGCCCGTCCGCCGACCAAGGAGAGTCCATCTTGGAGATCGTTGGCTACGCAGATAGATTTAGCGTCCACCCCGGCGAGACGATCAGATTCATGGTCAGCTCCCAGCACGAGACCTACGGGGCGGGCATAGTCCGGCTTATCCACGGCGACGAGAATCCGCTCGGGCCTGGCTATAAGGACGAGCGGATTGCAACCGAGATCGACGGCGAATACCGGGGGAGATTCCAGCCCATACGCAACGGCTCCTACGTGACGGTCAAGGGCCATGCCGACCTGAATTTGACGGGCAGCCTCACCCTGCAGGCGTGGATATATCCCACCACAGCAGACAAGGAGCAAACAATCGTCGGCAAATGGTCCGCTGAGGATGAGTCCGGCTATCGACTGATGATATGCGAGGACGGATCACTTGGCATTTCGGTGGGAGACGGCTCCGTAACCGAGACTATTTCCACCGGCACCCCTCTGCGGAATGGAGTTTGGTACTTTGCAGCCGCGTCCTACGACGCCGATGCCGGAAGAGTGTCCCTCTACCAGTTGCCGATTACCATGTGGCCGCAGGAGCCGAGCAGTGCGGTCTTGATCAAGGACACGGGCACTTTGCCTCTTAAGGGCACCGACGGCCCATTCACGATGGCCGCTCACCTGGCCGCCCAAGCCGACGGCAAACCTGTTGCACAGTCCAAATATAACGGGAAGATCGACAGCCCGCGGATTTATGCCGCCGCATTGACTGGAGACGAGGTAGGGCGCCTGAGACGGGACGCGCCCCCTGCCGAAGTTGGTGACGGCACCCTGCGAGCCGCCTGGACCTTTTCCACCAACTTTTCGACCTATGTGGTCGACGACATCTCCGGACGAGGTCACACCGGGCGTGCCGTGAACCGCCCCTACAGGGCCATGACCGGCCACCTGTGGCGGGGCCAAGAGCACAACTTCCGCATCGCCCCAGAGCTTTATGGAGCGATGTACTTTCACGACGACGATCTTGACGACGCCGGCTGGGACGTTGACTTCGAGCTGACCGTGCCCGAGACGATGCGCAGCGGCATCTACGCCGCCCATCTCAAGGCTGGCGACTCCGAAGACCATGTGCCGTTCTTCGTGCGGGCACCCAGGGGGACCTCAACGGCCCCAACGCTGTTCCTCGTACCGACCAACAGCTATCTCTCCTACGCAAACATCCACATATTCGCCTACACCGACATCAAGTACGTCGAGTTGGGCAGACTCGCGGGTGGTGAAGAGATCACATTCGAATACCCGGTCGATCCGCGCGACCTGTATATGATCGAAAACAAGCTGCGCAGCCAGTATGACCGGCATTCGGACAACAGCGGGGTTTCGCACTCATCGAGGCTAAGGCCCATACTGAACATGCGCCCCAAGTACCATTCGCCGCTGCTGCACTTCGGCCGTGGAGCTCCCCACCAGTTCAACGCCGACCTACACCTCACCGACTGGCTCGAGCAGATGGGGCACGATTTCGACGTTGCGACGGACGAGGACCTTCAGCAAGAGGGTATCGACCTACTAAGGAGATACCGTGTGGTTCTGACGGGCTCGCACCCCGAATATTGGACAAGCCAGGGTCTGGACACCTTAGAGGACTACCTCAAGGAGGGCGGCAGGCACATGTATCTTGGAGGCAATGGCTATTACTGGGTTACCTCGTTTGCCGCAGACTCGACGCACTGCATCGAGGTGCGCCGTCACCGCGGTACGGAGGCCTGGGAGGCGGCGGCTGGCGAATATTACCACCAGAGTACCGGTGAGCTAGGCGGCCTGTGGCGCTTCAGGGGGAGGGCGCCCCAGGAGCTGGTCGGAGTAGGCTTCACATCGCAGGGCTTTGACGTGTCGCTGCCCTACCGAATGGGAGCCGATTCGGCCGATCCGCGCGCTGAATTCATAGTCAATGGGTTAACTGAGGGTGAGGGCTTCGGAGCTTACGGACTCACACAGGGCGGGGCCGGCGGATTCGAAATCGATCGCGCCGACACCGAGTTGGGCACGCCTCCGCATGCGCTGGTACTCGCTACATGCGAGGGGTTCTCGGACGTCTATCAACACGTCATCGAGGAGGTGCTCTTGAACGACGGCATGCAGGGCGGCACGGTCAACCCACTGGTAAGGGGAGACATCGTCTTCTACGAGGGACCCAAGGGCGGAGCGGTCTTTTCGGTCGGCTCGATCTCGTGGTGCGGGGCACTGTCTCACAATGACTACGATAATGATGTCTCTCGCATGACCGACAATGTCCTTCGCCGCTTCATATCCGAGGAGGAGATCTGAAGGCCTTGGGCGCTCCACGCATCACCCTCGCCCTTTCCGCCGTCGGAAGTGAGCGTTCGCACGACGAGAAGGCACAAGCACTCCGGCGCGAGCTGAGAAGCTATGGATCAGTTGTGGTCGCCTACTCTGGCGGGGTCGACAGTGCACTGGTGGCGGCGGTTGCTCAGGAGGTACTGGGGGCCCGCGCACTCGCGATCACCGCGGATTCGCCAAGCCTGGCCCGGAGCGAGTTGGCTCAGGCGGTGGAGATGGCGGACCGAATCGGAATCGCTCACAGGGCAATCCGTACCAACGAGCTTGACCGTGAAGGCTACCGCACCAATGGTCCGAACCGCTGCTATTTTTGCAAGGACACGCTTTACTCGGAACTCACGAGGATAGCCAGTCTGGAGGGCTACACAGCGGTGGCCAACGGGACGAATCTTGACGACTTTGCAGACCTTCGGCCAGGTATATCGGCTGCAGCCCAGCACGGTGTGCGAAGCCCGTTGGCTGACGCGGGGCTGACAAAGGGCGAGGTTCGAGAGCAGGCCAAGGATATGGGCCTGGCGGTGTGGGACAAGCCAGCGCAGGCCTGTCTTGCTTCACGTATACCGTACGGAACCTCCGTCACTGCTGAGACGCTGAGGCGCATAGGCGACGCAGAGGCGGCCCTCCGGGAGCTTGGACTGGAGCAAGTGCGGGTTCGGCACCACGGCCGTGTAGCACGCATAGAGGTGCCTGTGGAACAGATCTCAAAGATGGTCAAGCCATCCGCTAGGGCAAGGATTGCGGCCGCGGTTAAGGGAGCCGGCTATGCGTACGTGGCGGTTGATCTAGAGGGTTTTCGTTCGGGCTCTATGAACGAGGTCCTGAGCTCAGCGTCAGATGCAACAAGCCAGGAATCGTGATTTCGCCACGCTCGAAACAGCCCACAGCCGATCTCAATGGGGGGGGCGGAGAGTCGGTGAGGCTCTCGGGCAAGGTAGCGTTGATCACCGGCGGGGCAGGCGGTCTCGGTGCCTGCCAGGCCCGGCTCTTTGCCGCCGAGGGCGCGGGCGTTGCCATCGCCGATCTGAGAGTGTTCGAGGCAAGGCAACTGGCAACCGAGATCGAAGCCTGCGGGGGCCGTTCGATCCACATACGTCTGGATGTGGCCGATGAGACCTCATGGGCCGAGGCCGTAGATGCGACAGTCACGCGGCTCGGGCGTCCTACGGTGTTACTACAGAACGCTGGAATCTATGTTCGCGATTCGATCTCCACGGCGACGCTCGAGCAGTGGGAAACCGTGATGGCTGTGAATTCTCGGGGCGTGTTCCTAGGCACCAAGGCCGTCGTGCCACACATGGCCGAGGCCGGGGTAGGGTCGATCGTAAACGTATCGTCCACGTCGGGTATCGTAGGCAGCCGCATCTCGGCCGCCTATAACCCTTCCAAGGCCGCCGTCCGCGTGTTCACCAAGTCGACCGCCATCCAGTACGCTTCCAGCAACATAAGGGCCAATTCGATTCACCCGGGACCTACGGAAACCGAGATGCTGGACCTGGTCTACCCAACTGTCGAGGTCAGGAAACAGAGGGAACTTGAGGTGCCCTTGGGACGATTCGCCAGCGCACTTGACGTCGCTTATGCGGCGCTATTTCTTGCATCTGACGAATCATCGTATGTGACGGGTGCAGAACTGGTGTTGGACGGCGGGTTGACAGCCCAGTAGACTCCGGAACGGTGACACCCTATCAGTCTGTTTGGGACCGACTTCAGTGGACCTAAGTCTAAGCGGCAAGGTGGCATTCGTGGGCGGCTCCTCGCGGGGCATTGGTAAGGCGATCGCCAGGTCTTTCTTGGCGGAAGGCGCTAAAGTCGTTGTCACTGGGAGGGAGCGGGAGGCTTTGGACCAAGCGACCGGGGAACTGACCGGAGAGTTCGGAGTGGACAGTGTACTGGCGATCGAGGGAGACCTTACAAAGCCCGGGCCGATCGATTCCGCACTGAACAGCACCGCAGAGCGGTTCGGAACCATCGACTGCCTAGTTGCCAACATCGGGAACGCGCTTACCGAGGAAACAGGCTGGAACATACCTGAAGAGAGCTGGTCCGCCGACATGGCGTCGAACTTCTGGTCAGGTGTGCGGTTGGTACAGAAGGTCATACCGTCTATGTTGAGAGCCGGCGGCGGCTCGATCGTATTTACGAATTCCATTGCGGGCCTCGAGAGCCATCTCGCCGCGATTCCCTACAACGTGGCGAAGGCGGCGCTGGCCAACTACGCAAAGAACCTAGCAATCAGGCTAGGACCGATGGGAATAAGGGTGAACTCCGTGGCGCCCGGCAACGTGATATTCCCGGGCGGTTACTGGCAGAGCCAGGTCGAATCCGACGCCAAGGCAATGCGATCGATGCTTGACCGCGATGTCGCCTTGCGACGCTTCGGTAGGCCCGAGGAGATCGCTGACCTTGTCGTGTTCATATCGTCCGACAGGTGCGGCTTTCTCACCGGTTCGATGATAGTCGACGACGGTGGCCAAACGCGCCGCATTTGAAATCGCAGCCGCCCATACCTCTTGTACAGGCCGCCCGGGCGCGAGTCGGAGCGGTTGTTGCGCACTGTCTCTTGGCCGCTCACAGACAGGGCGCAGATGCCACGATCCGCCTCGCGCGTATAATCGCCGGTACCGACGCACCAACCAATGTCGAGTGCGCCTTACGCAGCAATCGTGCGGCGCGGGCAGGAACCGAGGAGGAGAAATGAGCGACGCGTTCAACCGCGAGTCGGCCACCTACACCAACAACCACCCGATCTCCAAGGAACTGCAGGCCGAGGCCCGCAAATACCTGCCGGGAGGCAGTTCGCGCGGGACGGCGTACTTCGACCCCTACCCTTTCTTCGTGGACCACGCCGCCGGCCACCACGTTTACGACGTCGACGGTAACAGGTACCTGGACTTCATGATCAATGCCACGACCTATATCGTCGGGCACGCTAACCCGTCCGTGGTGCGGGCCGTCAAAGATCAGGCGGAAAGGGGCCTGAGCTACTCGGCTCCCACCGAGGCGCAGGTGCGCTTGGCCAAGCTGATAGTCGACCGAGTGCCGTCGGTTGAAAAGGTGCGCTTTACCAACTCCGGGACCGAGGGAACGCTCAACGCCATCCGCATGGCTCGCACATACACCGGCAAAACGAAGTTCGCCAAGTTCGAGGGCGGCTACCACGGCAACCACGAGTTCGTGTCGGTGAGCGTCTACACACCCCTGAGCAAGCTGGACCCGGACAGGACCACGGCGGTACCGGAGTGGCCAAGCCAGCCGCAGAGCGTGGTGGAGGATGTGATAGTCCTACCCTACAACGACATCGACCGCTGCGAGCAGATGATCCGCCAGCACGCCCATGAATTGGCGGCCGTGATAATGGAGCCTGTTGCGTCCAACTTCGGCTACGTCCCGGCCAAGCCAGAATTCCTCATTGGAATGCGCCAACTCACCGAGGAACTGGGCATAGTCCTGATATTCGACGAGGTGCAGAGCTTCCGGCTTTCACAGGGTGGGGCGCAAGAGATGTACGGGGTGGTTCCCGACGTCACTACATTCGGGAAGATCATCGGCGGCGGTCTGCCAGTCGGGGCATGGGGCGGTAAGGACGAGCTTATGGCCCTTTACGACAACGAAAACAGTCCTGCAATCACCCACGCCGGAACCTTCAACGCTAATCCGCCCACCATGGTCGCAGGCGAAGAGACACTCAAGCAGTTGACCCCTGACGTCTACGAAGGGATGAACCTGCTCGGAGACCAGTTGCGAGCCAAGATCAACGCCGTGTTCGGCGAGTTGGAGATGGAGGGTCAGGCGACCGGATTGGGATCGCTGTTCGGGCTCCATTTCACTTCCGCACAGATCAACGACTACAGGGACATGATGCACGGCGACCAGGACCTGAAGTCGGCCTTTTACACCGGTATGATGAACGAGGGCGTGCTGATGTTTAGCAAGGCACAGGGTGCCCTTTGCACCCTGACCACCGAGCGTGAAGTAGACGATTTCGTCGACGCCTCACGGGCCGTGCTTCAGCGCCTGCGAGACTGAATGACCAGCTCAAGGATAGCTTGAGCCGCGGTCCGGCCTCAGGGCCGGGCTCCCACAGCGCCGGATTTCCGCATCGCCGTTATCTCGGCACTCGAGTAGCCCAACTCGCTCAGCACCGCGTCGGTGTGCTGACCCAGGTCGGGCGGCGGTCGACGCAGGACCGCTGGTGTGACCGACAGCTTGACAGCCGGTCCGACGTTCTTAATGGGCCCGAGCGTGGGATGGTCGATGTCCAACTCCATGCCGCGGGCCCGGACTTGCTCGTCAGCGTATACGTCGGCGATATCGTAGATCGGCCCCGACGGCACGTTCTTGGCGGTCAGACGCTCACACCATTCTGCAGTGCCACACTTGACCAGCGTCCTCTCTATCTCGACCTTGAGCGCCTGCAGGTTGCGGACCCGGTCGGCATTGACAAAAAAGCGTGGATCGTCGCGCAAGTCTGGTCGGCAGACGGCCTCGCAAAAGCGCGCCCAGGTGTTCTGATTGGCGACGCCAACGTTTATATGACCATCCGCGGTGCGGTAAGCCTGATATGGAGCCGTCATGCGGTGGCGGGAACCCACCGGGCGTGGCACCTCTCGGTCGAACCAAAGGACCGCGGACTCCCAAATGGTGTAGGCGATTCCGCCTTCGATGAGAGAGGTGTCGACGAATTGGCCTTCGCCGGTCCGCGCTGCGTGCACATAGGCTCCGAGTATGCCGTAGACCGCAAACATGCCGGCATTCAGATCGGTGATCGGGACGCTGACCTTGACCGGAGGCGCGTCTGGATGGCCTGTGAAGCTCATGTGCCCGCTCATACCCTGGGCGACTAGATCGAAGCCCAAGCGTTCCCTGTACGGCCCGGTGGCACCGAAGCCGGAAATCGTACAATACACCAACTTCTTGTTTCGTTCCCTGAGATCCTCGTATCCCAGACCCAGCCGGGACATGGCACCGGGCCGCAGGTTCTCTACGAGGACGTCCGCCCATTCGACCAGGCGAAGGAATACCGCTCGGCCGCCTTCGGATTTTAGATCCAAGACAACAGAGCGCTTGTTGCGGTTTACCATCAGGAACGCTGCGGCTGTCTCGCCAACGAATGGAGGACCCATGCGCCGCGTGTCGTCTCCACCCGAAGGCCTTTCGACCTTGACCACGTCAGCGCCCATGTCACCAAGCAGCATGGTGCAAAACGGTCCCGCCAGGATCTGAGTGCAATCCAGGATCTTCAGGCTGTCGAGCGCGCCGCGGCTCATATCGCCGGTCCTGGACGGGGAGCCGACGTTGGCACCCTTGGATGCCGGAGGCCATAGTTCTCTTGGGAGATCATCTGCCCCTGAAGGTAGGCTTGCGCTTTTCCAGAAAGGCGTTGCGTCCCTCTCGAAAGTCTTCTGAATCGAAGTTGGCGAAAGGTAGTTCCATCTCTTCGGAGGTCAGGTCACGCAGCGAGGGGTTTCGCAGCGCCGTGCGCATGATGCGCTTGTGACGGGACTGGCTGAGGGGGGCAAGCGGCACCATGGCTTCGGCGAGTTCTCGTACGGATGGCTCGACTTGATCGACGGGATAGACCCCGTTCACCAGGCCCATCCGAAGGGCCTCCTGGGCGTCGAAGGTGCGGCCCGTAAACAGTATCGATGAGGCGTTGCCAGGTCCCACCAAGCGTAGCAGCCTGGTCATCTCCGAGTAACCTATGAGAATGCCCAGGTGAGCGACAGGAATGCCGAAACGGGAATTGTCGGCCGCAAAGCGCATGTCGGTCGCCATCGACAGTTCGCATCCGCCACCTATGCAAAAGCCCTTTATCATGCAGATGGTCGGCTTGGAGATCGCCTCTATGGCGTCCATGGCACCCTCGAATGCGGCGGCATACACCTTCGCCCTCTCGCTATCCCTTCGATATTCATCGAAATCTGCGATGTCGGCCCCGGCCGAAAAGGCCATATCGCCTGCACCCATAATCACGACCACTCGCACCTGTGGGTCGCGCTCCAACTCATCCGCCGCGCGGCGCAACTCAAGCCAGCCCGCGTAGTCGATGGCGTTGCGCTTCTCGGGTCGGTTAATGATCACTGTAGCGACCCCGTCGGCAGCTTCGACCAGGATGTCCTGCGTCATGCCTGACCGGCGCTCACAGACAATTCGGCAGGAAACCCCATGGGTGGGGCCCCCAGTCGGGTGTGATGACCTCACCTGCCCTGACGGTCAGCACGGGCCTAATGGCGAGTTCCGTCCGCAGGGTTTGACCCTTTACATCCGAGACCGTCCAGTCGCCCGAGACGGCCTCCAGAACGCTGATATCCGCCTCTCTGCCGGGCTCTAGGCTGCCTAGGACGTCGCCCATACCCAAGGCTCTTGCCGGGTTGGCCGTCGTCATCTCTATGACCTGATCCAGCGACAGACCGAGCGCCAGAAAGCGGGTCAGCATCTCGGGCATGCTAAAGATCGTCTGTGCACGACCCGGTATGGTCATATCGGTGGCTATGGTATCGGGTATCAGGCCCTGGTCCAGCGCGCTCCGGGCCACGTCGAAACTGAAGTTGAAACGCCCGAAGGCCGTATCCATGACGACGCCCCTGTCCCTGGCGTCGAAAACCTCTGATAGCACTTTGCCGCCCTGGTCTAGGATGCGACCGGGATTGGGGGTGAACGCGTGGGTCAGTATGTCGCCGGGACCTAGCAGCGGCAGCAGGTCGCGGGTGAGGGTGGGTCCATCGTGGTAGAGCTCACCTATGTGGACCATCAGTCGGCTCCCGGAATCATCAGCGGCACGCTTGGCCAGCCTGACGATCTCAACGCCGGCGATCTCCGTGGTCGGGCCGATCGCCCTGATCTTGACACCCTGCGTCAGCGGTCGGTTGTCACGGACCGTGCGGGCCGTCTCTCCAACGTCTATGTCGCCGAGCGATCTGAGCTCCGGCATCCGTGACAGACCGTTGGCGGCGATGTGCACCATGCAGAATATCCTGGTCTTGGACGAGGGCACGACGTGGGCGGGAAATCCCCCAAAGTTCGCATGGCCAGCGCTGCCCCCGTCCACCACGGTCGTCACACCTGAGCCGACGCCCGCGACGTCCGGGTGCACCCCAGTGGGGTTGAATCCATGGTACACATGGCAATGCAGGTCGATCATGCCGGGTGCAACGATCCTGTCCGAAACGTCGATTACTAGCTCAAAGCCAGCCGGGTCAAGACCTTTCGCCACCTCGCAGATGCGCCCGCCCGAGACGGCAAGATCCAGACGCTGGTTTGAGATTCCTCGGGCCGGGTCGTAGACCCGTCCGCCTTTGAGCAAGAGCTCTTTCACATTCCGCTCCGTCCGTGTCTTAGGGGACGGATGGTATATCAGCCGTTTAACCCCAGCAATCGGCCACATCCGCCAGCCTTGCATCGGGTGATGGCGGAGTGCGCTGGTCGGGTGCCTGGCACGGCTAACGAGTTGGACCCTCCGGGCGCAGCCGGTCCAACAGCAGCTCGGTATCCGCGGATATGTAGTCCCCTGACCGACGGCGCTTCGCCAGAAGATCTATCGCCAGTTCGGACAGGGCCGGCGTGGCGCGCATGTGATCGGGCATGTACCGCATGCAACGGCGGCTAAGTACCCTGGCCGGTCGAGCTGACTTCTGGTTGCAGGCGTATGCATAGGGGCACAGGTAGGCATGGCACACGGTGACCTCGCGGTGCAACGCGTCCACCGAACTGCGGGACGGGGGCAGCCGAGCGTCGAGGAAGCCCTGTATCCTTGACTGGACCGTGCCGGGTATATGACGCCCTTCGCTTTTCGGAACAAACATTCCGAACAAAAGTTAGGTTATAGGGCAGCGCCATGCAAGCGATACTCGACCGCATTTGGGCGCAAAGGCCCAACTCAGTCCCGAAAGCGCCTACCGTATTCTGCATGGTCATCCATCCGACCGTCGTTCAGTTGCATGACCTGGTCTGCCATCGCCAACAGGGTCGAGTCATGAGTGGCGGCGATAACGCTTATGCCCTGATCGCGGACCATGTCCTTGAACAGGCCGAATATCGCCCTAGCGTTAACCGAATCAAGCTCGCCGGTAGGCTCATCCGCGAGAATCAGTGTAGGCCTATGCACTATCGCGCGGGCGATCGCAACGCGCTGCTGTTCACCACCGGACAGTTCGTAAGGACGGTGCTGTGCACGCCCCTCCAGACCCACCATCTCAAGCGCTTCCGCTGTCCTGAGGCTCCGCTCTCCGTGACCGACCCCGGTGATGCGAAGGGGCAACTCGACGTTCTCGTAAGCTGACAGGAGCGGAAGCAACCCGAAGGACTGAAACACGAAACCCAGTCGGCGGCGGCGGAGGTCGGTAAGTTGGCGGTCGCCCATGTCGGCCATGTCCTTACCCTCGAAAATAACCTGTCCGGATGATGGCCTGTCGAGCCCGGCCAGCAGGTTCAGAAGAGTAGTCTTTCCCGAACCGGAGCGGCCAACCACGGCTATGAACTGACCGGGCAACACGTTGAAGTTGACTCCGCGCAGGGCGTGCACTGAATCCCCCGCCATCCTGTACGAACGGTTGAGGTCAACGGTGGCGACTATACGCTGCAAACGCGCCAAGGCCGTTCCTACGTCGAGTCCTCAGCGCTAAGCATCGCCAGGGTCCAGCCTCACACCATGCTCGTCGGTCGTGACCTTGGCCCGCTCACCTATGCCTAGGCGGTCGAGAACATCCCTGGGTATCTGAACCCTGCCGCTGCTGTCGACGAGTACGAACTCGTCGAGTTCAATCTCATCTGCGGCAGAGCCCTCCGCCCTCGGCCTGTAGCTGACCCTTCGCCTGATCTCGGTGGACAGCTTCCCGTCTCGTATCAGCACCACCCTGCCAACCTTGTAGGCGATATCCGGATCGTGGGTGACGATGACTACCGTGGTCTGAAGTTCCCTGTTGACCATGCCGAAAACGTCGAGCACCTCGGCCGCCGTGGCATCGTCCAACTCACCGGTCGGCTCATCGGCCAGTAGAAGCGACGGAGAGTTGGCCAGAGAGACGGCTATGGCTACACGCTGCTGCTCTCCCCCTGAGAGGCGGTCCTGTGTATGTCCCGTGCGCTCGCCCATGCCCACCAACTCGAGCAGCTCGCGTGCCCGTCGGCTTCGACCGGCGGCGGTCGTACCCGTAAGCATCATCGGCAACTCTACGTTCTCAAGGGCGGTCAGGTAGGGAAATAGATTGCGACCGGTTTGCTGCCAGATAAAACCGACCTCGTCACGCCGGTATGCCTCCACCTCCCAGACGCTCATCCTGAGTAGATCGCGTCCCGAGACGGTCACGCGACCGGCCGACGGCAGATCATAGCCTGCCAGTATGTTGAGAAGTGTCGACTTGCCCGAGCCGCTGGCGCCGACGATCGCAACCACCTCGCCACGTTGGACGCGCAGGTCCAAGCCCCTCAAAGCGACGACTTCCAGATCGGCGAGCTTGTATATCTTGAAAACGTCCTCGCACAGGACGTATGGAGGAGAGTCCGAGTAGATCACGGTGTCAGTTCTCGCCGAGCCGCAGGGTGCGGACCACTGAGATTCGCTGCACGAACGATACCAGAAAAGCCGTTATCAACAGGAAGACGCCGATCATGGCCCCGTATGTCATCGCCAGCAGGAACCAGTCGACTTCAATGACAAACGGTGGAAGAATCTGCGTGCCGAGGTCGTCGTTCGCAAGAAACGGCATGATGATCGCACCGAACCTCTCGCCCATCCAGGCGCCTAGGGCAATGCCCGCGCCAATCACGAGTGCCTGCTCCAGTACAACGACGGTGGCCAGCTGGAGTCTTGTCAGGCCGACGGTGCGCAGCAATGCGAACTGGACGCGACGGCCAACAAACGATACGTGCGCGTGTACAACGAAGCCCACGCAACTCAGCACGAACACCGCGCCAAAGGCAATAAACAGCAAGGCGCGCCAGCCCGCCCTAGTGAGCGGGTCGACTTCGCTGCGACTCAGGTTAAGGTCCCGGTCCTCCACATTGGTAGCACTAAAGGGGTCATATATCAGCGCCCGCCTCAGTTCTGCCCGATCGGCGCCGACCGAGCGGGATGCCAGCCAGACCTCGTTAGGCCTGAACTCGGCATTGGAGGGGTCGGCGTTGGCGTAGGCGATGAGAGAGGCCAGATCGGCGACCAGGAAAGTCTCGTTCTCGGTGTCGAGCGTCGGGAAGTATTCAAACGTCTCCGATACGTGCACCTGAACGCGGTGACCCGCAAGCGACAGGGAGAACACGTCCCCGAGTGCGTGTCCCGAAGCATCCATGAATGACTCGCTGGCGGCGACCGGCAGCGATGAAATGGACGGCCCGTAGTAAACGCCGCGGGCTTGGAGAGCGGGCCCCTCCGACCAAGTAAAGCGCATCGAGCGGCCGTCGGCCCCTTCGGGGCCCAGGCTGGATGGATTGAGGCTGTCCGATGCCGACTTCGCGGTCGTGTTCAGAATACTCCAGCCAGTTAGATCGCCAAAGTCCTCTATTGCTAGGAGCGAGCCATCGACGGTCCTAACGCTCATGTCATCAAGCAAGATTGATCCGGCGAATGTGCCTCTCTGAGTGTCGGTCTCCTGCACAGCGACTGACATCAGGGTCAGCGGCCACGTGGGCTCTAGGCGGCGCATCCGGGTCTGAAAGCGGCTCGAGCGTGAGAGGGGCACCTCATACATGCGCCAGTTGGCCGAGCTTAGGCTCCCCAAGTCGTACGTGAAATAGCGGTTGTTGGCGTCCAATACCCTAGCCGTCAGCCGCAACGTGGGTTGAGGACGGTCCACCTTGCCCATCACGGCGATTGTGCGCGCCTGTTCCGGTAGTCGAATGCCGACCGGCCTGACACCCGGCTCTAAGGAACCCACCAGCTCAGACACCGGCAGTTCTGAAAAGTCGTCCCTGTAATAGGCCACGTCGCCGAAGCTGTCTGAAGAGACCGCGAGCAATCCCACCTCCTCCGAGACCAGGTTGGTCAGATCGAACGCCCTTCCCCGATAGGCGGGGGACGCCACATCCACGCCTGACAGCTCTTCGTAGCTATCGGCGACCGGTCTCGTCGCGCCGGAAGCATCTATGACCACGTTCTGAACACGTATGTCGCTACCGGTCGCATATAGCACTCGTTCCTCGAAACTGCGCTCCAAGGTTCCACCAAAGCTTGCGGCGAATAGGCCAAGCCCGGCGGTCAATATCAAGAGAAGCGAGATGCGCGCGTAGTAGGTGGGATTGCGCGCCATCTGCCAGATGCCGAGCACAAGACCAGCCGGAATCCAAGAGGAAAGAATGCGGCTGACGATGCGCATCACCAGGGGGAAGAGCCGAAGCAGCACCATCGAGACTGCGAGCAGCGTTACCGCCGGTACGGCGAGTATCAGATGGTTAACCGCGAACTCGCCGAAGACCCGGGTGGCCACGACCGAACCCTGCTCGGTCAACTGGCGAAAGAGTACGATGCTCACGATAAGCAAGAGCACATCCAGATAAAGACGCTGATACAGAGGGCTGCGCTCCGGCCTCGCGCTCTGCCTCCGGTGGCCGGTAACCGAAACCCTTGCAGCCTGGATCGCGGGGATCATCAGGGCGACAAATGAGAACAGTCCGCCGAGAGCGCTCAACCCGTAAGCGGTCGCGGAGATGCCAACATCAAGTCCCCCCTCTGCCGCCAAGCCCGAGAACAGTGGAGTCTGGCCGGCCAGCTCGACAGCGGCGGCGGCCACGAGCGGGCCAGCGACCATCCCCAGTCCTGCAACCATGAGACCTTCCAGGGCAAAGATCGACACCAGATGCCCGGTGCCTGCGCCACGGCTTCTCAGAAGCGCGATCTCCCCTCGCTGGCGCTCCATCAGCAGGGCCGACAGGGTGACCACGTAGTAGAGGACGACAACCGCCACCATGATCATGACGACAAGCATCGGCAGCCTTGAGAAGAAAGACCTGCGATCATACAGGTCAAGTACCCGGCCGAGGCTCGTGAACTGGCCGTAGGCGAACAGGTCCGCGTTCAGTCGGTCATGCATCAGGTCGATGCTTAGTCGGCCCGTGCGGGCGAAGCCGGCGTCGATCTGGTTCGTGTCGACCTCCAGCAGCCATCCGTAGGTGGTGTCCATCTCCCTGAATGTTTCGCCCAGCGCATGAAAGTAGCTGGACTCGGATACGAACAGCGGCACGGTGCTAAAGCTCCCACCGGTGGCGGCGCCCAACACCCGCTCGTCCAAGTTCCAGAACCGCGCTCGTGGATCAAGCGGCCGGACAAATCCCGTAACCAGCACATGTGCATACGGGACGCGATCGTCCCAGTAGGGCACCACGGCCACAACGTCGCCGACCCCCACTCCCGCCGCCAGTGCATCCGCCTCGGCCGCCAGCGCCTCGATTAGGACGGGGCCGCCCGGCTCGCCGTGCGTCCCATCGACCGGCACCCTGCCCCCCTCCACCAGTCCGGCGAACTCGCTGAGCCTAGGGACATAGGCAAAGTAGGCCCGCTTGTTATCGGAGCCGGCCAGGTTCTCCTCGCCTACACGCGAGCGGAAGAAGGTGGCAGAGGAACCGGAGGCGATGCGGTCCCGTACGAACCAGCCGACATGGGCGTCGACCGTCGAATTGACGACCGCGGACATTCTGTCCCGTTCATTCGCTGTGGTCGGACCGCGCACCGCCTTGACCACGATGTCCAGGTCGTTCCTAGGCACAGCCTCGAACGCCTCGTCGAGAGCCAACTCCTTGAGGGCATCGAAGTATATGGCGGTTCCAGACATTATGGCCGAGGCCAAGACGACGCCGATCACCACCGCGGAGAGTAGCTTCCAGTGCGCGAGGCTCCGCTTGAGCACAAAGCGCCAAGTGGTCAGCAGATCGGTCAGCATTTCGACGGGTTCACAGGGGAATCAGGCTTCCCACGCCACCCCATCGCCCGAGTGCACTACAGCGAGCTCTCTCGTGCGACAGTGTGCAGATCAAGGCGGGCTACCGCCCTGTACAGAACAAAGGTGGCTACGGCAAATGTGCCGACCAGCATTGCATAAACGGGACCCATGATCGCCCAGTCTGTCATCAGGCTGAAAGGCGGAACAACCGGGGACCCGTCCTCTGTAACGGCCACCGAAGAGACCATCAGATAGCTCATCTGAAAGCCCGCCCATGTACCCAGGCCCAGGCCCAAACCCACGATGATCAGGTGTTCGAGGGACAGCAGTGCCAGCATCTGCCTTCCTGAGACCCCTACCGACCTCAGGGCGGCCATCTCTCCCCGGCTACGCTCAGAGAAGGCCAGCAGGTATGTCGCATAGCCCAGCGAGGCCGTGAAGATTATTACCGCCACCGAGATCAGGACCATCGCCTTCCAGCCCGCCGAGACGAGGGGGTCCCGGCGGACGGCCTCCATGCTCTCGTCGCGGCTCAAGATCCGCACCGGCGCAGCCCTACCCACGAGTTCAACAAGAGACTCGACGACCGTATCCCCAGCACCCGGCGCATGGGTGATAAGCAGTTCGTCAGGGGTCGCGCTGGTGATTGGGCTGACCATCCTGAGGTGCCTCAGCAGAACGTCGAGGTCGGCCAGCATGAAACCGCCCCGGTCGGCGCCGGCGGTAGGAAAGTAGCGAGCCCTGTCCACGATGCGGACTGGCACCAGCCGCCCGCCGATGTCGACTATTAGCGAGGATCCAACTCCCGCTCCGGAGGCCACCGCGAGCGTATCGCTGACAACGACCGGTATCGGGCCGCCGGTGGGACTGTAGTAAAAGCCCCTTATTCCCCTGTCAGTGTCCTTGCCAAACTCGAACCTGCCGGAGCGTGCGCCATTGAATGAGCTGGTCGTTGAGGCCGTCAACCGGGTTGTTGCGAGCGCCGATGTCGCCAATGGTATCCAGGTCATGCGGCCCTCAAAGTCCTCGAGCAAAACGGTGTCGGCGCCTTCCTCAAACACCCCTTCCTCGTCCTGCGGGCCCCCGATCACCGCGTGCACGTCGTCAAACGAGACGGCTCCAGGAGTGCCTGTCGGCCCAAAGGCGGGTTCGTAAATCTGGATCGACACCAGGTGCAGTGGAGGCCGCGCTCGGTCCGGCACGGCGGCTCTCATAAGGTGCCATTGGGAAGGGCCGACTCTTCCGAGAGTAATCGTCGTCAGCAGCCCGTCGACATCCTCTACGATCATCCACACGAACATGTTCGCGTAGTTGTCCTCCGGCTTTGCGTAAAGACCTAGCGACGTCGTTCCCTCGGGGATGGCGATCGGCTCAAATAACCGGCCCGCTCTCAGGGCCTGCATCATGGCACCCAGGGTCCGGTCCGAAAAGTCCTCTCGATACCAGGACATGAAGGGCATCTCCTGGGTCTCGATGCCGACGATCTCGAAGGCCAGACCACGTCCGGAGGTTCCCACCGTTCCCCTATCCCTGAACATCATCGAGACGCCGGTGACCCCGGAGATCTCCGAGTATCGTTGCTTGAGTGCTTTCGTGCCACGGGCTAGGTCTCCCGGCACACCTGTCACCCTAATGTCTGCCGCCGTCTCGTAGTGGACTCGATCACGCTGGCTAGCTTCGAGGGTTCCACCCACGGTCGTCGATAGGACCGCAAGACCGGTCACTAGGACCAGCAGGAGCACAAGCCAGCTGTACTGAAGAGGGTTGCGGGCCATGTGCCAAAGACCGACCGAGAGCCACACGGGTGTCCGGCGTGCTGCCGCCCTCAATACGAGGTAGGTTACTTGGGCAGGCACCAGAGCGACTGCGGCCGCCTTGGCCACGTTCAGTAGCTCGCCACCTACCGGCGGGTCCTGCCACAGGTAGAGACCGACAAGAGCCCCCTGTAAGACCAGACCAGCCACAAGATGCAAGGGCGCCCGACTAAACCCGGCATCGACGGCGGAACGCGTCCACCAATATGCCGCTCCCAAGCCGAGTCCGAGAGACAGTTGCCACACCCAAGGCGACTGCGCATCCCCCGTCAGGGCCGCTATGGCCACCGCTGGGCCCAGGGCGATGACGGTCCCTGCGGCCACCAGATGCGCAAGCGCCGGAGACTCGCCGCCAATGTACTTGACCGCCAGTGGAAAGAACCTCATGAACACCAGCGCCACGGCTATGAGAAACAGTACTGGGGCGAACAGAAGGGCCTCATTGACCTGAACCTCTCTGAAGAGCCCTCCCGACACCAGACTGCCGCGGGTTTGCAACTCCCAGAAGACGAGGCCGCCTATCGCCAAGAACGCCACATCGAGATAGTAGCGATGAAAGAAAGGCTCCATGGCGGGCCTAGACGCTCTCACCCTCTGACCGATGAGTCCGGATCTGAAGCTGAGCAGGGCAGGCAACACATAGATGGCCAGGCACACCATCCCCACCGCTGCCGCCACAGCGAAGGGCTCCCATGCCAGTGTGACGGGCAGCGTGGTCCCGCCGGTGACGGGACGGAAATAAGGCAGTTTTCCGGCCAGGGCGATAAGCAACATTGCGATGAAAGGGGCGGCGGCGACTGCCACGGAAGTAAGGACGGCGCTTTCGAGAGCGTAAAGGCGTAGCAGCCTACCGGTACCCACCCCGCGTGTGCGCAACAGGTCGACGTCTGCCTCGCGGCTCTGCACAAGGTAGGACACCATCATCGATAGGTAGTAGAGGACGGTCACTACCATCAGGGTCAACAGCAGCAGTAACGGGACGCTCGAAAAGAAGCTGCGCCTCTCAAAACTGTCAAACAGCCTCGGCACACCGGAAAGTACCGCCGATCCCGGAAGGGCCCTAGAGACCTCGTTCCTGAAGCGGACGAATCGATCTTTTCCGTCCTCGACCGAATAGCCCTTGAGGCCCTCTTTGTCCATGAACAGGAGCCAAGTGGAGTCAACTAGGCTTCCCGGATAGGCATCTCCTATTGCGTCAACCATCGCGTCCTGCGTTGTGAATAGAGGAAGTGGAGGCTCATCCGGATCGATCGTAATGCCCGCCTCAGGTACCTCTTGCGGGGGCTGGGGGCGCAAGAAGATATTCGCGTTCCGACGCCAGTAGTCTGACAGAGGATCCAGCGGCTCGAAGATGCCGACAACGCGGGCATAGATGCGGGATTCGTGTGCAACGAAGGGCGTCATCTCGACGACATCGCCGACACTCAGACTGAAGTTCTCCAGCGATGGGGCTCCCAGTATCACCTCCACTATGGGACCCTCATCGTCCGCGGAGACGAAATCGGTCGCCATGCGCCCATCGACAAAGGCGATGTGCTGGTCAATGTCGGTCATGTGCTGGATGTAGCCCCTGGAGGCCAGTCCAGCAGCAACGTCACCGAGCGGGCGGTACGGAAGACCGGCTAGATACGTGTCGCTGCGCAGAAAGCGGCGTTCGCCGTCATACGCCTCCGACAGATTGCGGCTCACGGCGTCGTCTATCACCCGCTGGCTCTCCGTTAGGCCAGCGTGCGACAAGAGCACGTTGGGCGAATAAACGTGCACGTTGAGGATCAGATTGGAGGTGCGATCGATCTCGGTATTGGCCCCGAGTCTTTCGAGAGACCGCAGATAGATGGGCGCAGCGGCCACCAGGGTGGTGGCAAACACCACGCCAGCGAATATGCAGGCCATCAGACGCCACTTCTGACCGAGTCGCCGCAAAACGAGCCTAGGAGTGTTTAGGGGATTGGACATGGTGGCTCGCCCAGCTGGCGGGTCAACGCCATGCCTTGATGTGACCTGCTGAAGTCACTCAGAGCGTTCGCCCCATCTAGCCAGCGGCCGGATGGCGCCAATTATAGATCGGGCACCGCACACGAGCGCTACGGGGGACCATCCGACGCCGGCTGCCGAGGAGGCGGCCGCAGGCGCAGGCTACTTACGACGGCTAGATCTATCTCTTCTCGAGTCCAAGCGATCGATACGCCCTCACCCTTGATCCAGAGCTGGACCATATCCGCATAGTGTGGTGAGAACGGATTGCCCGATTGGCCCCCCGCCAGTGAAAAGGAAGAGCGGCCGAAATCGCCCACGTCCACCACGCACCGAAGCGAGGCTATGACAAGCGGATTTGCCAGCGGTTCGAGAGGATTGACGGCCGCCTGGGACACGGTGTTGGTGTCTCCTCCGAAGTCAAACGGACCTACGTTGAATATACGATCCAGGGGCCTGATGCGACCCACGGGATGCTCAAGTACCAGGGGCCTTACCCGGCCCCACCGCCAGCCCGTCGGCTCAGGTCCACCAGCCTCGGACAATTTTCTGGCGGCCTCCGCGAGCGCGTCAGATAGCAGGCCCTGCCAGCGGGCGGAGGTCTGGTCCCCGTCCCTTTCGCGCAGGATGCGTGTCAGGCGTCCCGCACGCCGGAAAGCCAGTAAGTTGGGTACTCCCAGCCGGGCCACGTCCGCACCGAGCATGAAATGGCCGGCCCTAGGGGCATGACCTTCAACATCGAGACGATCGATCTGGGCCATCAACAGTACAAAGACCGCCGCGGGGGCCGAATCCCGGCTCAGCGAGCCATCCCACTCGGCGAGCAGGCTCAGGGCACGTCCGGACTCGGGGGTACGAGGCCGGATGCCTAGAAGTTGCTCCCTAACCTCGCGCCACTGGACCGACAGCTGGTCCATCTGCAGCCGGACGGTGCTGGTCACGTTCCAGGAGGATGAGGCGGCCAGGCGCTCGCCGATTCGCATGGCCCTTAAACCGTCGGCCCAGTCCACCCCCAAGAAGGGACCGATTCCTTCAGGCAAGGGGCGATGATTCGCAGAGACTAGGTACCCGGTCTCGGGATCAGACGCTCCAGGCATCTTTCGGAATGGCACGGCTTCGTGCTCCCAAGCCCCCTCTCCCGTCCAGGCGGCCGATGGCAGGATTCCATGACCTGAGGCACGAACCGGGACATCGCCCGCCAACTGCCATCCGATGGAGCCCTCCACATCTGCGAACAATACGTTAAGAGACATCAGGGGCCAGGCTGCAAATGTCTGCCGAAGCTCCCCACAGTCTTGGGCGCGGTGAACTCTCATAAGGCCGTGTATAGGTTTGGGCTCCATCCAGGCGGCCCTGATCGAGACAGCGTAGCCGGAACCGTCTATGGGTGGGCAGATCTGAGGACCGCGAGGGGTGACGAGGACCTCCTCCGAGATGCTAGTCCGACCCCTGACCTTTATCTCCTCCCGGATGGTTCTAACTACGTGTGCCCCACCCTTTCCTTCGCGGGGACTTTCTATGAACAGGTCGCTCGTGTCGGCTAGGCCTAACGTAATTCCCCATGCTACGGAGCCGTTATGACCTATGGCGACTATAGGCACGCCCACAAAGGTGGCTCCCGCCATCCTCCAATCGCCGGAATCAAGGTGCGCCAGATACCATGCGGACGGCAAACGTGGAGGGAGGTGGGGATCATTTGCGAGGATCGGCCGACCGTTTGAAGAGCGAGCCGGACCCACTACCCAAGCGTTCGAACCTGCTGAAATCCCAAGTGCGTCGATCAAAGCCGCCGTGTCCCTGGAAAGGCGGTCAATCTGTTCGCCGGCCGGAGCCCCGACGGACGACGCCACTGGGTGCCAGGCCGCGTACTCCGGATCGACAGCCGACAGAGCGTCATGGCCGTCCTCGGTCAATACGCGGAATCGTGCCAATTCGGCGTCCCAGTTTGCGGACATGGCGAACGCAAGCAGCTTGGCAGACGCAAGGACATCAATGGGCCCCCAAGGCGAAGGACCTGATCCGGTCAGCAAGAACTCGTGCGCCCTGCTCCCTCTCCCGACGCCCAGCCCCAAGCTGATGCCTAAGGAATAGGCCTCCAGAGTGCGAAGCTCCTCCTGATCGAGTGAGTCGAGCTGCATCCGTGCGTAGCGAACGAACCCGAGCCGCCGTACCAGCCTGTCGATGGGCAGGCCCCGCCCCCCGACGGCCTCGGCCAGAGTACCGGAGGCCAATCGCCGCATCGTCTCAAGTTGAAACGCACGGTCCTGGGCATGGCAAAAGCCCAGTCCCGTCCACACGTCGCGTTCGCTCGACGCTCCAATGTAGGGGATCCCCCACTTGTCCCTCCGTATCAGGATCTCGCCGTCGATTCCATCAACCAGCAGCGACCCTGAGGCAGCGTGTAGTCGGCGGCCCAGAATCAGCCGCACCAAGAGACGGGTGAGGTTCACCGCGAAGGCTCTAGCCCCGGTCTCTGGCGGGAATAGACAGCACGGACCTGCTTGCCCAATTGACGGACCGACCTAGCGCGCATCCAAGCGCATCGGCAACCTTCGAGGCCACCTCGCGAACCGTAACCTCGACCCCCTCTCTGGCCATCGACGTAATGTCCGCACCCGGCACGCCGCATGGGACGATGTGCCGGAAGTAGGCAAGATCAGGCGCAACGTTGATTGCAAACCCGTGGCTGGAAACCCCTCGGCTGACGTGCAGGCCGATAGCCCCTATCTTGGCGTCAGCGACCCATATGCCGGTCGGCCTGCCTTCGCATGAAGAGTCGATTCCGTAAGCGGATAGCGTAGATACCACGGTCCTCTGGATGGCGCACACGAACTCTAGCGGCCCACCAATCGGACGCAGGTCCATGATCGGATAGCCCACAAGCTGGCCTGGTCCGTGGTAGGTGACCTCCCCCCCCCGGTCAACTTGGTGCACCTCTACGCCGAGCGCGCGGAGTTCGTCCGGTCCCGCCAAGACATCGGCGTGTTTACCGCGGCGACCCAGGGTATAAACATGGTCGTGTTGCAGGAACAGCAGGGTCTCAGGGGCGGACCCTTCAGAAACCAGCCGCACCAGCTGCCGCTGAAGGGCTAGGGTCTCGACATAGCCGGCCTTGCCTAGCCACACAGCCCGAAGCGGCCTGTGACCTACCGGATCGTTATCGCCCAACCGGCAGTGCGCCATCGAGGTTGGTACCGGGACCTATCGACTCAATGGAGCCGCTTACTGACTGGAGAAAAGCGCCGACATCAGATCCGTCGAGCAGCCTGTGGTCGAAGCTGATACACATGTTCATGATCGACCGAACGGATATGGCGTCCTCGCCGATCACAACCGGCCTCCTCACCACTGCCTCTGTTGTCAGGATCGCCGCCTGACCGGGGACTATGATGGGTCCCGAAACCACCGATCCCAGGGCCCCAGTGTTGTTCACCGTGAAGGTGCCTCCCCTCACCTGATCGGGTGCAAGGCTGCCAGATCTTGCCGACTCGCTCAGACGGCCGATCTCCACCGCCAACTCGGCAACCGACTTGCGGTCCGCGTCCTGTATGACCGGCACGATCAGCCCAGCAGGAGCAGCTACCGCTATGCCCACATTCACGCGCCCCCTAGCGACTATCTTTCCACGGTCCCATGAGGCATTGACCATGGGATGGGCCCGTAGGGCTGCCGACGCCGCCGAGACGGCGAAAGCCAGGTAGGTCAGGGGATACCCCTTTTCCGTTCGGAATTCGTCCTTTATAGCTTTTCTAAGGGCGACGAGACCGGATACATCCACCTCGACCATAGCCCATGCGTGGGGCACTTCTCTCGCGCTCCGCACCATGTTTTCGGCAATCATCTTTCGAACTGGGGAGATGTCTAGGCGTCGGTCCACCTCGACGGGCGCCGAAGTTGCGTCTGTAGATGCCTTTTCCAGCGCGATGTACCGCTCGACGTCCTTGCGGGTGACGCGGCCGCCGGCGCCGGTGCCGCCAACGAGCAGGGGGTCGACGCCATATTGCTCGGCCAATCGCCTGACGGCTGGGGAAAACCGCACCTTCTCAGAGGGCCTTGATCCGGACCTGTCCGGCTCCGCTCCAACATTGGCGAAGGACTCGGTGGGAGAATGATCCATGGGTCGCCCGGCCGGGCCGTCATCCATCTGGGGCACGTTGGCCGCCCCGGTGGGGCCCACCGCAACACCCTGGACCAACGTGCCGAGAGTGTCCGTCGGGGCACGGGGGGGCGGGACCTGTGCCTCCTCGCCATCGATCTCGGCGATAACCGATCCCATTGGCAGGGTTTCACCCTCGGCGGCAAGGATTCTGGTCACCACTCCGCTCACCGGGGAGGGCATCTCCATGTTCACCTTGTCCGTAATGACCTCGACCAGTGGATCGTATTTGTCCACCCTTTCCCCCTCGGCCACCAGCCACCTACCGATGACGCCCTCGGTCACCGATTCGCCCACCTGGGGCAACTCGACCCTGAATACCATGTCAGTAAGCCGCCAGATCCCTGATCGCCTGTGCGATGCGTGACGGCGAGATCATAAACTCTGCCTCAAGGGGCGGACTGAAGGGCATGGCTGGCACCTCCGGGCCCGCCAGCCTGCGCACCGGTGCGTCCAGGTGATCAAAAGCGTGCTCAGCAACGATGGCACTAACCTCGCCACCCACGCCCAACGCCTCCGTATCCTCGTGCACGACCAGTACCCGCCCCGTCTTCCGGGATGACGCCAGGATCGTCTCTCTGTCGAGCGGGCGAAGCGTTCGAAGATCGACCAATTCTACCTCGATGCCCTCGCCCGAGACGATCCGGGCAGCCTCGGCGCAGTGGTGCAGCATCAGGCCGTAGGTGACGACCGTCACGTCGTCACCGGCCATCTTGACGTCGGCCCGGCCCAAGGGGAGGGTATATTCGCCATCCGGCACCTCTCCCTTGACCAGGCGATAAGTGCGTTTGTGCTCAAGGAATATGACCGGGTCATTATCTCGAATAGCGGATTTTAGTAGTCCCTTGGCGTCGTACGGCGTTGCCGGGGCGACCACCTTAAGGCCCGGCGTGTGGGCGAAGTACGCCTCGGGGCTCTGGGAATGGAAGAGACCTCCACGGACACCACCCCCGTAGGGAGCCCGCAGGACCATGGGAACCTGAACCCTGCCACCCGTACCGTATCGGGCCCGTGCAGCCTCCCCTACAACCTGGTTAAAGACCGGCCAAATGAAGTCCGCAAACTCTATCTCGGCGATCGGTCTCATGCCATGCATAGCGGCGCCCACGGCCACGCCTGCGATAGATGCCTCGGCCAGGGGAGTATCTATTACGCGTTCCGGTCCGAACTGCTCCACAAAGCCGTCTGTCGCGAGAAAAACCCCACCGCGAACGCCAATGTCCTCACCCAACAAGAAGACCGAGGCGTCGCGCACCATTTCCTCGCGCATGGCCTCCCGAACGGCCTCTATTACTGTCCTTTCAGGCACGGACTCAGTGCACCAAGTGGCCTCAGCTGCGTCCCTTTGCTGAATCCTCTAGACGAACCCGTTCGCCATATACATGCTCAGCAAAGGTGGATGGATCAGGCAGCGGAGCGGCCTCGGCCAAATCGGTGGCCTCGTTCACCTCCCGCCTGGCAGACTCTGATATTTCCTCGTCTTGGGACTCGCTCAACCTACCTGAGGTGACCAAGTGAGACCGGAGGGCCGCTATAGGGTCGCGGGCGAGCGCGGCTTCCAGTTCTTTGGCGCTGCGGTACCGACGGTCGTCATCGTCCCCGGTATGGGGCCTAAAGCGCTCAACCTTGGCCTCGACAAGCGTCGGGCCATCGCCTGACCGGGCCCGGCCGACCGCAGCCGCGGTCGCCTCGTATACGGCTAGTGCGTCGGTACCGTCCACGGTCGCTCCCGGGATGCCGTATCCGGCCGCTCGGGACGCCACGCTATCCACGGCCATCTGCTTGCTGACGGGCACAGAGATCGCGTAGCCGTTGTTCTCGCAGATAAACACCACCGGCAAACGATGGACCGAGGCGAAATTCATGGCCTCGTGGCAGTCTCCGGTACTTGACGCGCCGTCGCCGAAATAGATGGCCACGACCGCGTCGCGGCACTGCATACGCATAGCGAGGGAGGCTCCCACTCCCTGGGGCAGTTGGGTGGCGACAACATTCGAAAGGTTGACAAGGCCAAGCCCTGGCATCGCGCCCTGAGTGGGGAACTGGCGCGCCCCGCTCATCGGTTCACCAGCCCTGGCCATGTACCCCAGCATGATCTGGTATGGGCTCATGCCAACCGATATCATCACGCCCAGGTCCCTGTAGTACGTGTAGAACAGATCGTTACCCGGACGCAGGGCTGCCACCGATCCGACCTGCACTGCCTCATGTCCCTTAGAGGAGGCGACCAAGGCGGCTCTACCCTGCCGGTTTAGCTGCCATACCCTTTCGTCCAAAGTACGGGTCAGGACCATCTTGCCATAAACGTCGAGCAGGGCTGCGTCGGATATCGCGCTGACGCCGCCGACCTCGGCGGCCTTGGAATCAGATCCCTGCGACCGTATTCTCCCCGAGGCCTTCATGGAGCGGATTATACAGGCGGGTACGCGAGTCCCGAAGACGGCCACGTCCTTGCGAGAAAACCACCGCTCGTATCACTTAGACGCAGTCCCCGTCCCTGATGACTGCGTACGCAGCCCCGAGACGACGCAGGCCCTCGGTTATCTCGTCGGGCTCTGACAAGGCGAAGCATATCCGCAGGCAGTTTGCAAAAAGGCCGTGGCCCGAGAAGGCTGGCCCAGACCTCATGGTGACCCCGGCCTCAAGCGCGCAACGCTCAAGGGCTTTGGAGTCGACTCCCTCTGGCAGCTTGAGCCAAAAATAGTAACCCCCGCTGGGAGTCTGGAAGGTCGCGTCGGGCAAGTATCCGGTCAGGGCTTTGTCCATGACGGTGACACGCTCCCGATAGGTCTTCCTGAGAGCCGCCAAATGCTCTGCGAGCAGACCCGTGCGTATAGCCACATCTACGATCGCCGCCGCGAAGTTATTGTTTCCTCCACTGAAGTTGGAGCCAGCGTAGGTGTAGCGTTCGACCAGACTTGGTTGGGCGTGCACCCACCCGAGCTTGATGCCGGGCGCGAGGATTTTGGAGAAAGAGCCCAGGGACACAACGGTTCCGCGCTCGGAGCGGTCATATGTGGCAAGTGTCGGAGGAGGCGGGTCAGCATAGTGAAGAAGGTGGTAGGCCTCGTCGGCTGCCACAATGAACTCGTTTTCTACGGCCAGGTCTACCAGACTCTGGCGGCGGCCGGAGGGCATCACACTGCCCATGGGGTTGTGGTAGGTGGGAATAACGTACACAAGTTCCGGCCTAGGCAGATCACCGCGAGCCAGCATCTCTGCGGCGGCGGAGACGTCCATGCCATTGTCGTCGGTAGGAACCCCGACGATATTGAGCCCATGGTCCAGCAGGATCTGGCGCACCAGATAGTAGCTGGGCTCCTCGACCCACACCGTGTCGCCAGCTCGGGTGAACAGGGTGCATGCGACATCGAGGCCGTGCGAAGCACCATAGCCAAGGTATAGATTCTGAGGCGCCACGGGTTTGACATAGCAGGGTTCGTCCGACAGGAACCCCGCAAGGGACTCTATCAGCGGCCCGTAGCCCTGGTAGCCGCTGTACTGAAGAGCGGCGGTTTCACCCCTGGCGAAGACGTCGTCGATGGCGGGCTTTAGGGTGGTTAGCGGGTGCAGCCGATCGGAGGGGTGGCCCCAGGCAAGGTCGATGACCCCATCCGACCGGGTGAGCATGATCTTGGGATGGCGTGTGTGCAAGGCGTGGTTCTGTTGACCGTCGGCGAGTGCTGGAGCATGACTATCACGAGCCCCCGTCGCCTCTACTATAGGTGCGCAATATACTGAGCCACGAAATCCATGCCTACAAGCCCGGAGTAAGCGTCCATCAGGCGGCCCGTTACGGGCCCAGGTATGCCGTTGTTGGATGGCATGCTCCCATTGACTGAAGCCACGGGGCAGATGCAGTAGCTTGTCGAAGTCACGAAAATCTCGTCAGCAGTATAGGCGTCGTACAGATCAAGGTCGGTCTCGTGAACAGGGATGGCCAGCTCATGAGCCAACTCGACGGCTACGCTACGGCTGATGCCGGCGAGTATGTACTGCTCGCGCGGCGTGTAGATCTCGCCATCCCTCACAAGAAAGATGTTGGCTCCCATACCCTCGCACAGGTTTCCATTGACGTCGAGCATAAGCGCGGCCGCATCGGTGTTCTGCGCCTTGACCTCAAGGTCCGCCTGGACGATGTTGACGTAATTGTGCACCTTCGCCCTGGGACTCTGCGACTCCGGTGGTGTGCGCCTAATCGAGGGCGTGATGAGTTGAAGTCCGTCCCTGTAAAGGGGTGCGCGCGCCCTTAGCGGAAGCGGGAAGCACTCGATGACGACGGTGGGACGGGAAAGACCCTCCGGCGTACGGGCGCCCCTGCTCACCCGCTGGGAGACCCAATAGTCTTCGTCCTCTCCCAGTAGCGTCAGATTGTGCTTCAAAACCCGCATGGTGACGTCGCCCATTTCCTGCTTTGTCATGCCGGGGTCGATGCGCATGTACTTGAGCGAGTTGTAAAAGCGGTCTAGATGCTCGTCAAGGCGGAAGACCACACCGTTGAAAGTGCGGGTCGTATCAAATACGGCGTCGCCGTAGAGGAAACCGACATCGTTTATGGAAACCGTCGCCCTGCTCTCGGGGACCATTTCTCCGTTGACGTATGCAACTCGCTCGGTGTCCATCTGGCCTTCTCCTGACTGCCAACACGGCTTTAGGGGACTATAGGATAGGGCCCTGTGGGCCATCAAGGCTTGCGGCTTCGCTCGGCGACAAAGTCGAGGACTTGGTGGGCCAACTCGACCGCCCGGTTAGACTCGAGCCCGTCAAAGGCATCGGCTGGAACGCCGCCAGGCAGCATATCGGGCCTAAGGGTGGCATAAGCATACTTGTCTAGGTAGACCGTGTCGTCCTTGAGCACGAAAAAGCTCTGGTCGAACACGGCGGCGTCCTCACACAGGTCGGCGACCGAGCAACCCCACACGGCCTCGGCGCCCTCAGCATACAGATAGCCGGTCAGCGCCTTTACGGCCGCCTGATGCGCCATGAAGCACGCCGTGTTGTGACGTCCCCCTTCGCGCAGAAAGACGGCGTCATCGAGATCGCGGGCCGCCTGAGACATCCAGCGCGCTCCTTCGTTCGGAGCGTCACCCAAAGATGGTTTCTCCCTCACGTATCAGGCGGCCGGCCAGCCCATTAGACTCGGACAACTCATCGAACTCTTCGCGGGAGTACACCGTTACGTCCAGGGCCACCCGTGGTTCCAGATGGCTGAAAAAGAAATCGGCCCGGCGCGCGAATGGCTGTTCCGTATCGCGCACGACGACCAGCTGGACATGCGTCTCCGGCGTGGCCCTCCCGGCTGTGAGTTCACCGACCAGAATCGCGCGGTCGACACCGAGAGTTGGCATCATTGAGGCGTATCGCTCAATCTCGCGGCGAAGCGCCCCGTCGCGCTGTGCCGAAAAGCCGACCATCATCGGCATCTAGAGGCCCTGCGCCCTCTTCAAAGGTTGAACTGCGCCTCGGCGTAGGTCCTTTCCTTTAGGTAAACCTGCAGACGGCCTCGGTTGGTATCGGAGACCACGATGCGGTCTTCCTCGTCGATGGCAATGCCGGTAGGCCTGTTGAACCTGTACATTGGTGTCAGATCTTCGACACGCCGGTACGCCTTGATTACGTCTGGGTTCGACTCGACGACGGTCTTTGCCCACTTGGAGAATTCCCGAGCGTCGCCGTTTAACGATACAATGGGCGAACCTTCCGGGTCATAGATGCGGACCCGGTGATTACCCCAGTCGACGACGTAGATGTCACCTGCGGAGTCGACTGCGACATCGGAGGGCCTCAGCAGTCCGACCATGCGGGTGTTCTCCCTGCCGAGCGTCATCAGATGATCGCCCCCGGTGCTGAACTTCTGGACCCGATCGTTTCCCCAGTCGGCCACATAAACTGACCCCTCGCTATCAACGGTAAGTCCCCAGGGCCGGTTGAATTGGCCGGGTGCTGAGCCGGGTCCGCCCCATCCGCACACGTACTCGCCATCCTTAGTGAACTTTTGCACCCTGTGTGAGCCCGTCTCCGCAACGTATAGATTCTGGTCGGCGTCGAATGCTATACCGGACGGTCCGTCAAGCTGACCAGGACCGCTGCCGCTCTCGCCCCACCGGCCCACGCGCTCACCTTCGGGACTGTATATGGCGATCATGTTTAGATGCTCGTCGGAGCAGTAGAGCTGACCGTCTCCGTCGACCGCGAGCGCCACCGGCCAGGTGAACTCCCTGCGCCCTATCTCCGCGATCATCTCCTCGTCCATGGTGAGCTTGGAGATGCGCTGATTCTGCGAGGTGACGCCGATGTCACCTCCCGCGTGGCCCCTGTTAAGGACGTAGAGTATCGAATCCGGCGCGGTCGCTACGGCTGTGGGGCCGAAGAAGCCATCGCCCGCGTTCGCGATGCGCCCGACGGCATGGCTGAAATTCCAAGTGCGCCCGAGAACGGTCGTCGTCAGCACCGCAGCCTCCTAGGCGCCGTTTGCGGCGAGCGATCCGTTGCCAACGAACGCCAGCTTCTCGAACGAGCCATTGACGATCGGCACAGCGTCGATGCCCAGCCAGTCTTCAAGGACGGTTGTATACGAGCTTCTAAAGTCCATGTTGGGCACCAGATCACCCTGGTCGAGGGCCTCCGCCCTAGTCTCTGGATAAGTGCTGTACATTCCGCCCTTCACCCGTGGACCGATCACGAAAGCCACGCCCGCAGCACCGTGGTCGGTTCCAGATCCGTTGTCACGCACCCGGCGACCGAACTCGGAGAAGAGATACATGATCACATTCTCGTCGGCGTCGTGCTCGCGTAGGTCGTCCCAGAAATCTGATATGGCCAATGAAAGCTCGTCCCACAGTTTGTTGTGCACGCCGGCCTGGCCAGCGTGGGTATCGTAGCTGCCATGCTGCGTGTAGAAGATGCGGCTACCCAGGCCGGCGACGTGCGTCATCGCTATGTCTCTCAGGCTCCGCCCGATGCCTGTGTTGCCGTACTCGACCGACGAGGAATATTGCTCGGGGGCCGCCTTCAGGATGTCCGCTCCCCTAAGGGCGTCGCGGCCGGTCTGACCCAGGTAGTCCATTACCTGTCCCGCGCCCACGGCGGGAGCGTATATGTTGCTGAATCGCCGCAGCACCTTCTCGCGCCGCTCGCGCTCCTCTATGTCGGTGAGCAGCCCATAAGTGGTCAGATCGGCCACCGAGGCAACAGAGACGCCAGGAGCGACGAGGGCGCGGGGAAGGCCATGGCCGATGTTGACCGCTGTCACCGGGTTCTCCCCGGATGGGTCGATCTCCCTGACGGCTCGGCCGAGCCAGCCCTCCGTACCCACCTTTTCCGGCTCGCACGTGTGCCAGATGTCCATGGACCGAAAGTGGGATCGCACCGAGTTCTCGTAGCCTATACCGTGTATGACAGCGACGGTGCCCTCGGCGTACATTCGCGCCATAGGCCCCATCGCGGGATGAAAGCCAAGCTGGTCATCTAGCTGAAGGACCTTGTCCTCGGGAATGTTGAGGGTGCGACGACTGTCGTAGTAGTTGGGATCGTTATAGGGCACTACCGTATTGAGGTAGTCGTTCCCGCCGGAGAGCTGGACTACTACCAAGACCGGATCTTTAGTGGCTGTGGTCATCTCAAGCTCCTTGCTCTCTCGCAGGCGGGTGATCTCGGCGATCTCCAGGTCATTTAGCAGAACTGGTACTCGCGGGTCGCGGCGATCAACGACATCATCTCCATCACCCTGGCGCCGCCACTCCCCTCGCCGTTGGAGTCGATAGGTCCGCCGTCGGCGGCATGTTCTATCAACTCTCGCCTCGTTTCCTCGCCGATCTCAACCATGCCCATGTACTTTAGGACGTTGTCGACGAACCCTCCGGGCTCGGTGGAGTCGGGATCGCCCGCCACCTTGTCGATGATGTACCGAACGCCCTTGTGCTCGGGGTTGCTGACCATACCAGCAACGAAGTTAATCCGAGCCACCAAGGATCCCGAATATATCCATTCCTTGCCTGTGTGCCAGCCCTCGACGCTCGGCGGGTCGAGTATGTCCTGCCCCATGTAACCCGGCTGCCTTGAAAGATCTGCCTCGAGGTAAGGGACCGGACCCTTGAATTCATCGATCATGTTCAGGGTGCTCACCACCACTTCGGAGGGCGACTTAACCCGCTGGAACCGCACCGCCTCAGATTTGAAGAAATCGGAATTTAAGATGAATCGCATCACAGGGCGCAACTCAAGATTCGATTCCACAAACACCCTCGCAATGGCATTGACGGCCTCAGGGTCTCTAGGCTCCTCGATCTGCCAGGAGGGCACCTGCGGTTCATCGGCAACGAAATAGTTGTAAAGGTGCCGCGCCACGAAACGATGGCATTCCGGCTGCTGAACGACGATGTCTATGATGTCGTAGCCGTCGAAATTGCCCGTGTGACCGAGAAACGTCTTGTCGGTCTCATCATGGTCTTCCGGCCGGAACTCGAACTTCCAGGGAAATCGCCCGTAGGGGAATCGGGGCATCTTTGCAGATACGGTCCAGCCGGTAAAGGCTCGCGACGCCTCGAATACATCCTGTTCAGTGTAGGTGCCCACACCCATTGAAAAGAGCTCTAGCAGTTCTCTACCCCAGTTTTCATTTGGGGCGTACTTGTGGTTGTCCTGGTTGTCAAGCCAGTAGATCATGGCCGGGTCCTTGGCCAACCTGACCAGCATCTCCCGATAGTCTCCCAAGCCATAGTCTCGGAACATCTGGATCTGGTCCATCAGGTGGTTGCAGTTGTCGACCTTGCTGTTCCCGGTGGCAAAGACGTGGTGCCAAAATAGCGCCATCTTCTCCTCCAAGGGTCGGGGCGTATTGATCATATGGAATAGGTAGTTGGCCTGGCCGTGGGCGACGTTGCCACCTGGGATCTCGGTGGTTGGGTGGTACCTGTAGAGTAGGAACTCGTCGACAGGCGGCTTGTCCTCGGGGTACAGAAGCTCCTCAACGGTCCGCTCGTATCCCTGCTTGGCCAGTCTCTCGATCTCAGGCAATGAGGCGCCGAAGCCAGCCCGGCGCATCAGATGAGCAACTAGGGAAAGATCCTGCTTGGTTGCCATTCTCGACTCCTATGAACTCGGTGACAACTTCTCTGCTGAAGGGAGCTTTGACGTGGGATGTTCGGATCAGGCGACGGCAGGAATCATAGCACAAACTTTTCCGGTCCATAGACGGCCTTTTGGCGCTAGAATTGCACCATGTCACGGGCAGATTATGACGTTACCTCGCATGTCATCCTGTTCTGCAGGGCGCTTCGCGATCACGGGCTGATGGCCGGCCCCGGCGAGAGTGCGGACGCACTCCGATCGATGGCTCTGGTCGACTTGATGACGCCGGGAAGTGTGTATTGGGCGCTCAGGTCGGTGCTTGTCTCCGCGAGGCACGAGATACCTACGTTCGACCGCTTATTCGAACGCTTTTGGGACTTTGATCCGCCTCCACAGCGTCCTGTTAGAAGGGGAGCCGGAACGGATTTACCCGGCAGAGGTAAGGGTCGAGCCTCGATGTCCACGGTGGCCACCCGCCGCGCCGCATACTCGGACGATGTCTTGGTACGCCTCACGCGCACCGGCGCCAGCACCCTGGATGCTAGCCGCAGGCCAGATCTATCAGCGCTCGCATCGCATCGAGCAGAGCGCGTCGCCTGCATAGCCGAACGCCTAGTGGACTCGCTCAGGGACCGGCCGAGCCGCAGGCTGAGGCGCCGCCGTCGTGGCGGCTACATCGATATGCGGGGCGTTCTCCGCAAGAGCTTGAGCCACGGCGGGGATCCCGTGGAGCTGCCGCGTCGGGCCCGGATACGGCGCAAGCAAAGACTGCTGCTCCTCTTGGACGCCAGCGGTTCGATGAATCGCCACGCCCACCTTGTGCTGGAGCTGTCCTGGGCAATTGCCCAGCATACGTCGCGCATCGAGGCCTTCGCGTTCAGTACTTCGGTAAGCCGGATCAGCAAGCAGCTCCAGTCGGCGACATACGTTGAGGCGCTGCGGAGGGTGGAAGAAACTGTGGATCACTGGTCGGGGGGGACCAAGATCGGCGAATCGCTCGCGCACGTCAACTCAAGGTATCCAGGCATTCAGGACCGCTACACAACCGCGCTGCTAGTAAGCGACGGCTGGGACACCGGAGATCCGTATCGCCTATCTCGCGAGCTCCGTAGAATGCGTCGGCGAGTGAGGCAGGTGGTGTGGCTGAATCCCCTGATCGGCAGCGAGGGTTACGAGCAGGCCACCCGCAGCCTCGTCGCCGCTGCGGACCATGTTGACCACTTCGCGTCCATAAGGGACGTCGATAGGCTCAAAGAACTACCCGCCCTGTTGGCAAAGTGAAGGGCAAAAGGAACGCAACCAAAGCTCTGCGAGGCCGAAGATTCGCATAGTCTTCATGGGAACCCCCGAGTTCGCGGTCCCGGTCGCCGAACGCCTCCTTGAGGCCGGACATCGCCTTGTCGGGATGTACACCCAACCCGACAAGCCTGCCGGAAGGGGTAGACGCACAAGGCCGACGCCCGTCAAACGCTTTGCCCAAGACAGGGGACTGGCCGTCTTTCAGCCCAAGTCCCTCACGGACGCGGAGACATGGGCGGCTATGGCGGCGTTGGAACCAGATGCGTCTGTTGTGGCCGCCTATGGCAAACTCCTGCCCAGACCCGTGCTTGATATCCCACAACTCGGCTGCCTGAACATTCACCCTTCGCTGCTGCCCAGACACCGCGGCGCTTCGCCGGTTGCCGCAGCGATACTTAGCGGTGATGGGGTCACAGGCGTAACAGTGATGCTCCTCGACGAGGGGCTCGACACCGGTCCAGTGTTGGCACAGAGGCAGGCCCACATCGCCCGCGATGAGACCACGGACACCCTGACCAGTCGGCTCTTCGAAATGGGCGCGGACCTGGCGATTGAGGTCCTACGAGGTTTGGCCGAAGGCACCATGTTTCCCCAGGCGCAACGCGAGGAGGACGCTACGATGTCCACCCGGTTAGACCGCGAGGCCGGTAGGATCGATTGGTCCGCCACTGCGGAGCAGATCGCCCTCATGGTTCGCGCCTACCACCCCTGGCCGGGGACGTTCACGACTTGGAACGGCAGGACGATCAAGATTCTGGAGGCTTCAGCTGTCCCGAACAAGCGCGTGACACCGGGCACGGTGAGGGTGACAAAAGGGTCCATCGAGGTGGCAACGAGGGCGGGTGCACTAATAGTTACCCGACTGCAGATCGAAGGAAGAAGGGCGGTAACGGCCTCCGAATTCGTGGCCGGGCATCCCGGACTTGCGGGCTCGATAGTCGGCTAGCCCAAGGCGCGCGGGGACCCGCACGAAGGAGATCCTTCGCAGCCCGCTATCTCAGCGCGTCTGAAGCAACCAACCAGGTGGTCGTTGACCATCCCGCAGGCCTGCATCAACGAGTAGCAGACAGTCGGACCCACGAAGCGAAAACCGTGCGATTTAAGGCATTTGCTCATGGAACTGGCCAGGTCAGTGAATGCCGGGACCTCCGACTGGAACTGCCATGAATTCAGGACTGCACGTCCACCCACAAAGCTCCACAAACGACCCGACAGGCTCTCACCTGACTCCCAGAGTCCAACTATTGCCGTCGCATTGGAAACGACGGAGCGTATCTTGAGGCGATTGCGCACAATACCCGCGTCCGCCACCAGTGAGGCTACTCGATCCTCTCCGAAGGCAGCGACGGCCTCGATGTCGAAGCCGTCAAAGGCGAGGCGGTATTTTTCACGCTTACGGAGAATGGTCCGCCAGTTAAGCCCGGTCTGCGCGCCCTCAAGGGTCAACATCTCGAACAGTGCCCGCTCGTCGTACTGCGGTACCCCCCACTCCTGGTCGTGGTAGGCCGCCATTAGGGAGTCTCCGGCAGCCCAGGCACAGCGGACTTGTCCTTCCTCCCCGCCGAGTTCTACAAGGATCACCGAATCACTGCCTGTAGGGACGGTTCGTCACCTGCTGTAATCGAAAGGTAGAGCCGCTTGCTTAAAACATCCATCGCGGTGATCATTCACTAGGCCGATTGACTGAATATACGCGTACACGATGGTCGGACCACAGAAACCAAAGCCCCGTCTCTTCATATCGGCGCTGATCTCTTCGGCGGGCGGTGCTACGGCGGGAACCTGAAAGTTGCGGGGCCACCGGTTCATCCTCGGTCTTCCGTCAACAAACGACCACAGATAGTCGGCCAATCCCTCGAACTCAGGGCGGAGGCCGCAGACGGCCTGAGCGTTACCGATGATGCACCTGATCTTGGCCCGGTTCCTTATGATGCCCGGATCTCCCAGCAATGCGGCTAACTTATCGTCGCCGTATCGGGCAACCAGCAGCGGGTCGAATTCGTCGAATGCGGCGCGAAAGGCGTCTCTTTTCCGCCAGACCCCCCACCAACTCAAGCCCGCCTGCATCCCGCTCAGGGACAGGAACTCGAAGAGCCTTTGCTCGTTTCGACTCGGCGTGCCCCAGTAGATGTCATGGTACGCGGTGTGCATCGGAGAGCCATAGACATCGTCGTGGCAGCGCACCAGGCCATCAGAAGCGGGTTTTGCCAAGGGCTCTTCTATCATGGAAATGAATCGTATCAGGGCTTCACTCGAGGCCGGACAATCGGGGCTGCACTGGGCTCTCTCTCACCTTGGGAGCCGTATCTTCGAAACCTGATACGCCGACTCCGAGCAGGCGGAACCGTCGACCCACGCCGAGCTCCCGGCCGAGCATGTGGGATGCGGCCGAAACGATCTGGATCTCCGATTCGATCGGGCTATCAAGCGTCACCTGGCGAGTGTAGGTGGTGAAGTCGTCGAGCCGCAGCTTCAGCCTTACCGTACGTCCGGCAAGGCCACGGCGCTCAAGCTCTCCTCCGATTCGACCGCACAGTCCTGCGACAAGCTGATGTAAGCGTTCAGGATCGTCCGTGTCGATCGCCAGCGTCGTCTCGGCGCTAATGGACTTGCGGCGGCGCTCAGCCACCACCGGCCTCCGGTCGACACCGTTGGCCAGATCGCGCAAGCCGGGCCCCATCTTGCCGAAACGGTCGCAGAACCACCTTGGCGACCGCTGCGCCAACTGACCGATGGTCGCAATCTCTTCCCGGGCCAGCCACTCCTCGGTCTTGGGCCCGATGCCCCACAGCCTGCCGACAGGGAGTGGCGCCAGAAACTCGCGCTCCGTACCAGCGGGGACAGCGACCAAGCCGTCGGGTTTATCCATGTCCGAGGCGATTTTGGCGACGGACTTGTTGGAGGCTACACCCATCGATATGGTGAGACCTGTGCGATTTGTCACCCGCACCTTGAGGCCGCGGGCGATCCGCTCTGGAGTCCACTCGCCGTCCACTCGCGGGGTAACGTCGAGAAAGGCCTCGTCCAATGACAGTGGCTCGACAACGGGAGTGACCACGCGGAATATGTCCATTACGTTGCGGGACACCTCCCGGTAGGTTTCAAACCTAGGGGCCACGCGTACGGCATGAGGACAGAGCCTCATGGCGGTCTTCATGGGCATCGCTGATCGCACGCCGAAGCGCCTCACCTCGTAAGAGGCGGCAGCAACTACTCCACGGGCATCAGGATCGCCGCCTACCACGACTGGCCTGCCACGCAGCGCCGGGTTGTCCCGTTGCTCAACCGAGGCATAAAAGGCGTCAAAATCGGCGTGGATTATTGCGGCCATGGTAGCAGCGTCAGGCCTTTTACCAGCGGAAACAAATGTTCCAAGTATTCTAGCGCCCCGGGGGGCGCCGCTGCACTTGGCGACCGGTTTAGGGATGGTGATCGCCGCCCGGCAGGCCGGATGGCCGCCGGGGTCAATCCTCGGGAAGGATGCGGCCGAGGTCGAGGTGGTGGATTCGCTCGGGCCGCAGAGTGATCAGCACCCGGTCCTGCTCGTATAGCTCCTGCATCCAGGGCTCTACCTCATTCGAGGCCATGTATCTCTCGCAGATTGCTCGGGTAAGCTCCCAGATGCTGTCATCGTCCGCCAGTTCGACACGGCCCGTGATCGTCGCGTAGACCCTGGCAAACGGAGAATCGTAAACGCATACCGACATCCTGCCGTCCCTTGCTAGGTTCCTGTACTTTAGGCGCTCTTTGGTGACGGACATGAACATCGCGCCATCGCGAAACTCGTACCAGACGGGCGTCAACTGGGGCATCCCGGTGGCGCCGATCGTAGCAGCCACCGCGATCAGCGGCGGCTTAAGAAAGCTCTCTAGCCGGTCGATCTCCTCTTGAGTGGGCATCGGGACGGGCCAAGCGCCTACAGGGCGCCGTCGATGATGATATCAAGCACCGCCGGCTTTCCGGAGGCGAGAGCCTTCCTCATCTCCGGTCCGATCTGCAGCGGATCCTCAATGCGAACGCCGTGAACCCCCATCGCTCTCGCCATGCCGGCAAGGTCCAGACGCTTCGGAAAGTCCATGGCAATGTATCTGCTTTGGGGCGGGTCCTGGCCCACCACTAGGCTCTTGTACACGTCCATGTTGACCTTGAGCACCCGATATGCCTCATTGTTGCAGATGACGTAGATGACGGGGATACCCTCAATCGCTGCGGTATAGAAGCCCTGCACGGTCATCATCGCGCTGCCATCACCGACGATCGCTACCACGGGCCGGTCGGGGTTGGCCAGCTTTGCCCCCAAGCCTCCGCCTACGCCCCATCCTATGGCCCCGCCTCTCTCACCAAGGACCTGCCCCGGACGGTTGAACTCTATGGCGCCCATTACAGCCGCCCTGGTTGTCACGGAGTCGTCCACAATCACCGTGTCATCGGGTATGGCCGCGACGACCTCCGCCATCATTCGTTCCGGCGATATCGGAGAGTCCTGCCAGCGTTCTTTGACCCTCGCGTCCCAGGAGGCACGTGCAGCGGCGGTCTCGGAAGCAATCAACTCCGCCCGGCCCTTGGCGGCCTCCTTGGCAGAGCCGCTCATCCCGGCATCGATTGCCTCGGCCAAGCAAGAAAGGCCGACCTTTGGATCGGCGATTATGCCTACGTCGGTGGGTTCGCTCTTTCCCACTTCCCTGGGGGAGGCATCCAAGTGCACGACCTTCGTGCTAGGAGCGAATGAACTTGCACCCTCGTCGGGAAAGAAAAAATAACCGGAGAATACGTTGCCTACTGCAAGCACCGCGTCAGCTTGGGACAGCGTCTCTTTCGCATCTGGAAAACCCCAGCGGAGTGGCCCCTTGTAGAGCGGGTGACGGGACGGAAAGTTCATCTCCGAGTAGAGTGTCGAATACACTTTCGCCCCCAGCATCTCGGCCACCCGCACCGCCTCATCGGAAGCGCCCGATTGAGCGATCCGGTCGGCGACCAGCATGACCGGTCTGTCGGCGTTCGCCAGTAACTCCGCCGCGTCCCGAACGGAGCTGTCATCCGGGGCCATCCTGAAATAGCCGGTGGAATTGGGCACTATATCCACTTCCGCCTCACCGTCGAGCGAATTGGCGGAAAACGCGATGAACGTCGGACCAGTGGGCGGTGTTCGGGCCTCGTTGAATGCACGGCGCACGGCTGCGGGGACCTGCTCTGGGTGAGTCAGCTCGACACTCCACTTCGTGAAGATCTTGACCATGTCGGCCAGAGGGGTCCTGCCCTCCACCAGCTTTCTCATGTCCTTGTTGCCCGCGGTCAGGACTAATGGTGTCCCGCCGGCGGCGGCGTTGTGGAGCAGGCTGATGCCGTTGGCAAGGCCGGTCTCGATGTGAAGGTTGACGAAGGAAGGCCGTCCTGTGGCCCTTGCGTATGCATCGGCCGCCCCCATCGCCGCACCCTCCTGGGTAGCGAGGACGTATTGGAGATCGGGAAAATCCTCCAGCGCGTCCATGATCGCTCCCTCGGAGGTGCCCGGGTTTCCAAATATGTACTCCACGCCCTCGGACCTTAGCATCTCCAAGAGCGCCCTTTTCCCGCTCATCCTAGGCATGTGTAGCTCTCCGTGACTCGATCGGTCCGACCCGATCGCACCTTAACGCCTAAACCCTGGCAAGTATCCTGTCCAGCGCTCCGGACCTGAAATCCTCGAGATCGTCGGCATCCTTTACGAGAGCGCCAACGGTGACTTCCACTGCCTCTCGATCGATGCTCTCGTAGTTCATGAGCATCATGGCCTTGGCCCAATCTAACGTCTCCGAAACTCCGGGGGATTTTCCCAGGTCAAGACCCCGCACGTCCTCTACGAACTTTACGACCTGACCCGCAAGCCGCTCTCCAATGCCAGGAACCTTGGCCCGCACTATCCGTAGCTCCTTGTCAAATTCGGGATAATCGATCCAGAGGTACAGACAGCGCCGCCTCAGAGCGTCGGACAGCTCGCGAGTTCGGTTGGAGGTGAGTATCACAAGCGGGATGTGGGCCGCCTTGATTGTCCCGAGTTCAGGGATCGTCGCCTGATAGTCGGCGAGAATCTCAAGCAGGAACGCCTCAAACTCCTCGTCCGCCCTGTCGATCTCATCTATCAGCAACACGGGCGCCCTTTCCCGCTCAGACAGCGCGGCAAGGAGAGGACGTTCAAGCAGGAACTCGCGGCCGAATATCTCGCGCTCCCTATCCTGGCTCGGCCGCCCTATCCCCTCTTCCAGTTTTATGTGCAGGAGTTGGCGGGGATAGTTCCACTCATACAGAGAGGTGTTGACGTCGAGCCCCTCGTAGCACTGAAGCCGGATGAGGCGGGTTTCGAGGATCTCTGCCATGACCTTGGCGATCTCGGTCTTGCCGACGCCAGCCCTGCCTTCTATTAGCAGCGGCCTCTCGAGCCGCTGCGCCATGAACAGGGCAGTACCGATAGACGGATCCGCCATATAGCTGGCCGCCTCAAGACTCTGGATGATCTCTCCAACCGGGTCCGGCCGGCGCCGGCCGGTGGTCACGAACTGCCGGTGCGAACCGAGACTTTCAGGATCGCGCTTCCTTTATTAGGCGCCAGACCCTCTCGGGCTTGGCCGGCATATCTAGGTGCCTAACTCCCATGTGGGACAGCGCGTCGACCACCGCGTTAATGACGGCTGGAGAACCGGCTATCGTCGCAGTTTCACCGGCCCCCTTCACGCCCATCGGGTTGACCAAGGTGGGAGTGACCGTGCGGTCAACTTCAAACGAGGGAAGATCCTCAGCCGACGGCACGGCATAGTCCATCATGCTGCCGGTGAGGAGCTGGCCCTCGTCGTCGTAGACGGCCTCTTCCTGGAGAGCCTGTCCGAGTCCTTGGGCGGCGCCGCCGTGAACCATGCCGTCGACTATCATCGGGTTGATCACGTTGCCCACATCGTCGACCGCTATGTACCTGAGGGGCGTGACCTCGCCGGTGTCGCTGTCGACCTCGACTACGGCGATGTGGGTGCCAAATGGCCAGGTGAAGTTGCTGGGGTCGAAAAAGCTCGTCTCCTCCAGCCCTGGCTCAATGCCCTCCGGCAGTTCACCGGCGTACACATGGGCCGCCAACGCTATGTCACCAAATGTCTTTGCCTCACTCGGGGCACCCTTTACGAACAGTTTGCCGTCCTCGTATTCGATGTCTTCGGGAGCAGCCTCCAGCAGGTGTGCGGCCAGTTTCTTGGCCTTTTCCTTGATCTTGGTCAGGCTCATGTGAATGGCGCCCCCGCCGACCGCCGCGCTGCGGCTGCCAAACGTGCCGGTTCCAAACTGGACCTGATCGGTGTCGCCGTGAACGATCTCAACGTTTTCCATAGCCACGCCGAGCTCGGCCGAGACGAGTTGGGCGAAGGTCGTCTCGTGCCCCTGGCCATGGCTCGATGCGCCGGTGAACACGCGCACGGTTCCTGTCGGATTGACGCGCACCGTGGCGCTCTCCCAAAGGCCCGCCCGTGCCCCCAAGGTGACAGCAACGTGCGAGGGAGCGCCTCCGCAGATCTCCACATATGTGGACAGGCCGATACCTAGGTGCCGTCCCTCGGATCGGGCTGCTTCCTGCTCCTTGCGAAACTCACCGTAGCCCGCCATCTCCAGCGCTAGGTCAAAGGCCGGCTCGTAGTCACCGCTGTCGTAGGCAACTCCGGTCGCGACGGGGTGACCGTCGGAGAACGGGGCTATGAAATTCCTTCTCCTTATCTCGGCCGGATCCATGCCTATTTCGGCGGCGAAAATATCCACCATCCGTTCAACGAGATACGTGGCTTCAGGGCGGCCCGCCCCACGGTAGGCATCGACCGGAGTGGTGTTGGTGTAGACCCCCGTTACCCTGCACCTGACGTTCGCCACGTCATACGGCCCACACATCATGAGGCCGTAAAGCAAGGTGGGCACGAGGGGAGCAAAGGTGGAAAGGTAGGCCCCCAGGTTGGCGGTGGTATCGACCTCGATCGCATCGATTCTGCCGTCCCGGCTACCGGCGATCCGCGCTGTGCTCAGGTGGTCCCGGCCGTGTGTGGTTGCCAGGTAGGCCTCCTGGCGCGATTCGATCCACTTGACCGGGCGTCGCACCCGTTTGGCCACGACGGCAGCAATGACTTCCTCCGCGTACATGTACAGCTTGCTTCCGAAGCCGCCGCCGACGTCCGGCGCGATCACTCTTATGAGGTGCTCGGGATGCCCGAGCGTAAGGGCCAGCAGCAGGCGCACCAGGTGCGGTATCTGCGTCGAGGTCCACATTGTGAGCTGGTTGGTGCCATGATTGTAATCGCATACGATGCCGCGCGTTTCCATGGCATTGGGCACCAGCCTCTGGTTGGTCATGGTCTGCTCGACCACGACCTCAGCTGCGCCTACGGCCGCCTCGACGTCTCCACCGGCGACCTCCCATTCAAAGGCGACGTTGCTTGGGGCGTCGCTGTGCAGTTGTGGAGCGCCGGGCTTGGCGGCGTCGCCGGTGTGTACGACCACAGGGAATGTCTCGTAGTCAACGTCCACAAGCCGAGCCGCGTCGGCAGCCACCTCCGGGGAGGTCGCCACGACGGCCGCGACTATGTCACCGACGAACCGAACCGTTTCGATGGCGATGGGTGGATGGGCCACCTCCTTGGTATCGGGTACGACCCAGCCGCAGGGTACTGAGCCCTGCTCATCCTTCACCTGCTCTCCGGTGAAGACCGCAACGACCCCTTCCAAGGCCTCCGCCGCCGAACAGTCAATGCCTGCGATTCTGGCATGAGCGTATGGGCTGCGCACCAGCTGTACATTCAGCATGCCCGGCAGCTTGATGTCGTCAACGTACCGGCCCGTGCCCTGAATCAGACGCGGGTCTTCGCGCCTCTTGACACTTGAGCCGAACAGGGAAGTGGTCATCGGGTCCTCCTCTGCAAGGGCGCTCGGGCTCCGCCATAAGCCCGGCCACGGCCCCGCCGAGCGGGGTCGTTTCGGGCTGCTACTCTACCCCACAGCGGCGTGTCAAAACAAGGCAGAGGGGCAACACCAGCCGGCTAGGGCTCAACATCGCACAGCGGTCGGCAAGAGTCTAATTCGCGGCGGACGAAGACCGCGAATCCATGACACCGTCGAGGAAGCCCCACCAGCCATCAAGCGCCTGCTGCAAGGCCGCCTCAACAGACGGCTCAAGCCCCGGCGAAGTGTGCTTCAGGATCCCTTCCCGCTCCCGGTCAGAATGGTCTTCGTCAAGCACGCTGTGCACTTCAAAGAACCTGAGGCTGGCCTCGTCCGTGATGCCGAAATAGTCCTTGAGGCCTCGGACCTTTTCGATCATCACGGCCGGCACCTGAACCTCGTAGGCATATACGGCGGCGAGCCCCTCCTGAAACGTGCGCTGATGGCACAAGGTGCGATAGGTCTGAAGCATAGCCTGGGTGGTCGGAAGAAGCCGGGTGATCTCAGGCTCCGCGCGACCAAGGCCTACCGCTTCACAAAAGTCGAGCCAAAGGGCTCGGTGATTGGCCTGGCCGTGCTCTTCATCCCACAGGTTATCGAGTATGTCCTGACGCACCCCACGGTCTTCGCAGCGCGAGTGTACGGCGCTGAGCAGGGTGGGCAACTCGGCCTCGAAATGATAGTACTGAGCCGCGTACACACGCAGGTCATCCATCGTCAACTCGCCGTTTTGCCACGACCTGTAGAAAGGGTGGTGGAGGAGAGACCTGTCTGCGATTCGACGCTGGATTCGGGAATGGAGATCGTCGGTCAATTGCGCCCCCGCTCGTGTATTCTGCCCTCCGGCATCCGGGAAATGCTAGCTGGCGCCCCGGGCGCATGCAAGACATCAAACCCTGTAATGACTCGAACCGGTCAGCACCCGCCGGCGCCGACCTTCGCATGGACAGATTTGACTGCGCTGCAAGGTCCAATTGCGGAGCTGCGTAGCTTTGGGGCCCGGCCACCATGCGGAATACCCGGGCTGCACCCAGACATGTCTATGCCATCTACGATCTTCCCTACTGCACTGCCCCTCTATTGAGCTCCGCACCTCCATGTATGGCTGGCGATGCATGATCAGCCGGAGGCGGCTGCGTTGGTCCGGCAGGGGTCTTTGTGCCCTTCGGTACTAATGATCAAATGTCCTCATGCCCGCGCCCGGTAAAGCGGGCGGGTCGATTACGGGTTCCACCCGGTAATACCCACGTAAACCGTTTGATGTTTTTCCCAAAAATTGGTAAGATTTTGCTGCCTACAGCAATCCTTTCCCGGAGCACTTGATGGCCCAGAAGAACAACCACAGAATCGGAGAGTCAGGCAACATCTATTCGGCCAAGGACATCCAGGTACTTGAGGGCATGGAGGCGGTTCGCAAGCGTCCGGGCATGTACATCGGCTCAACGGACCAGCGGGGGCTGCACCACCTGATCTACGAGATCGTGGACAACGCGGTTGACGAGTTCATGGCCGGATTCTGCTCCCAGGTCGTCATTCATATAGACCGGAACGGTACTGTGAAGGTAAGCGATGACGGCCGCGGCATACCGGCCGACCGCCATCCCGCTACAGGTCTGTCTGCGATCGAGACGGTGATGACCACACTCCACGCTGGCGGAAAGTTCGGTGGCAAGGCCTACACCGTGTCAGGGGGACTGCATGGCGTGGGGGCCTCTGTAGTCAACGCCCTGTCATCAGAGTTAACCATCGAGGTCAGGCGGGACGGAAAGGTGCACAGGCAGGAGTTTTCCCGCGGCAAGAGGGTCACCGATCTCGAGGTGTCCAACGGTCACCCGGAAAACGAGCAAGGCACCACGGTCACGTTCACGCCTGACCCGGAGATTTTCGGAGACTTCCTATACGAGTTCGAAACTTTGGCTCAAAGATTCAAGGAGATGGCATACCTTAACCGCGGACTCCAAATATGCTTTTCCAGCGACATGCACGCCAACCTGCTGGAGGATTCAAGGAGGGCCGAATTCAGGTATGAGGGAGGCATATCACAGTTCGCGGTAGATCTGTGCCACGGCAGGGCAACACTCCACCCCGAGCCCATCCACTTGGAAAAGCGCTGGGACAACACCATCGTGGAGGTGGCGCTGCTCTACAACGACAGCTTCAGCGAGACCGTCCTGTCCTTTGCCAACTGCATAAACACCGTCGATGGGGGGTCACATCTCACGGGCCTGCGCTCCGCTCTGACGCGAGTAATGAACGATTACGGTCGCAAGCAGAAAATCATCAAGGAAAACGAACCTAACCTCGCCGGCGAAGACGCCAGAGATGGCCTGATCGCGGTTGTCAGCGTCAAGCTCACCGACCCGCAGTTCGAGGGCCAGACCAAGGCCAAGCTGGGTAACCCTGAGATCCGAGCCATGGTTGAGAGCGCGGTCGTCGAGGAGCTGGGCACCTATCTGGAAGAGCATCCAAGGGAGGCGCGCCGCATAGTAGACAAGGCCATTACCGCCCAGAGGGCCAGGGAGGCAGCGCGCAAGGCAAGGGATCTGATCATTCGCAAGAATGCCATGGACGGCGGCGCGCTGCCGGGCAAGCTCGCCGACTGCTCCGACAAGAATCCCGAGAACTGTGAGGTTTATCTCGTCGAGGGCGACTCTGCGGGCGGGACGGCCAAGATGGGCCGGGACCGCAGGACGCAGGCGATACTGCCTCTCAGGGGCAAAATCCTCAACGTCGAAAAGGCTCGTGCAGACAAGATGCTCGCCCATGAGGAGATCAGGGCGATAATCGTGGCGGTCGGAGCTGGAATGGATGAGGAAATCGATCGGGCCAAGCTACGCTACCACCGGATCATCATAATGACCGACGCCGATGTCGACGGCTCCCACATACGGACGCTCCTGCTCACCTTCTTCTTCAGGCACATGTACCAGCTAATCGAACACGGCCACCTCTACATCGCCCAACCGCCCTTTTTCCGGATATCCTCGGGCAAGACCGTTGCCTATGCTTACTCGGAGGGCGAGCGCGAGGGCATAATGCTCCAGCTTAGGAACAAGCGCAATGTTGGAGTCCAGCGCTACAAGGGCTTAGGAGAGATGAACGCCGAACAGCTGTGGGAAACCACGATGAACCCGGATACCAGAACCCTGTTACAGGTCTCGGTAGACGACGCCGCTGAGGCGGACAGGGTTTTTACCTTGCTCATGGGTGACATGGTGCAGCCCCGTCGCGAGTTCATTGAGACCCACGCGCTTGAGGTCAAGAACCTGGACGTTTGACAGCCGAAAGGCATCCGGGCTTGACTGACCGCGGTAACTACGAGGAGTTCATAGCCGAGCACCCATTGCTCGGCGCTATCGGCAATACCCCCTTGATCAACTTGGACCTTCCGACTGGCATCGCGGGGAGGGCCATCTCCAGCGACACGCGGATCTTGGCGAAGCTTGAGAACCTCAACCCCGGTGGATCTATCAAGGATCGCCCGGTTCTGCGTATGGTCGTCGAAGCAGTGCTGTCTGGTGAGCTGCCCGAGGGCAAAGTGATCCTCGACTCTACTTCGGGCAACGCCGGAATAGCCTACGCCATGATCGGGTCAGCGATCGGACGCAAGGTGGAGCTGGTAATCCCGGCCAACGCCTCCGAAGAGCGAAAAAAGCGCATCGCCGCGCACGGGGCGACGGTAGTCGAGACCGACCCTCTGCTTGGCTATGATGAGGCGATGCGCGAGGTAGTACGCCGCTACGAGGAGAACCCAGACAGGTACTTTTTCTGTAACCAGTACGCGAATGAATTCAACTGGATCGCCCACTATGAGACCACCGCAAGCGAGATACTTGAGCAAGCGCCCAATCTCACCCACTTTATTGCTGGAGTAGGCACCGGCGGCACCATCACCGGGGTTGGCAGGAGACTCAAGGAGCACGACCCGGGCATCAGGGTCATCAGCATAGAGCCGGGCGACTGGAGGGGGATCGAGGGACTCAAGCCTCTGGGAGAGGAAAGCCTAGTGCCGGAGATCCTAGACCAGAGCGTGATCGACGATCGTGTAGAGGTCAGTCTGGACGAGGCGTACGCGATGGCGAAGATCCTGGCCGCGCGCGGCGTGTTTGTTGGCCAGTCATCGGGAGCATATCTGGTCGCAGCCGTGGGCGCTGCCACCGAACCCGGCTCTCAGATCGTGACCATCTTCAACGATCTAGGCGAGCGGTACTTCAGCACCGGGATGTGGGACTAGTAGGACCCAGCTAGTCGGCATGTTCGACGCGACTGACTTGGTGCCCGAGGCCCTGGCGCGAATCGAGCATCTGAGGGCCGAGATAGAGCGTCACAGCGCTCTTTACTACCGGCACGACGCCCCCGAAATAAGCGACGCCGAGTGGGACGCGCTTATGCGTGAACTCCGCGCCCTGGAGGCCGAACATCCCGAACTGATCACCCCGGACTCGCCCACTCAGACGCTGGGATCCGCTCCTTCAGGTGGTTTTTCCGGGGTGGCACACCCAGTGCCTCTGCTCAGCCTTGGCAATGCGTTCAACGCGGCGGAGCTGGCCGCCTGGCACCAGCGCGCCAGCAGGTTGATCGGCGAAGAATTCGAGATGGTGTGCGAACTCAAGTACGACGGCCTTGCGGTCGCTGTCACATATGAAGATGGTCGACTAACCAGGGGCGCCACACGCGGCAACGGTCGTCTCGGAGAGGATGTGACGGCGAACCTTCGCACCATTGATAACCTGCCCAAGCGAGTCTCGGGAAGGTTTCCATCCACCTTCGAGGTGCGCGGAGAGGTGCTGTTCCCCATCTCTGAGTTCGAGAACTTCAACCGCAGGCGAGAGCGGGAGGGTCTGGCCGTTTACGCCAACCCTCGCAACTCAGCGGCCGGCTCGCTGAGGCAGATCGATCCTCGCGTGACAGCCGGGCGCCCGCTGGACATATACATCTATGGGCTGGGATATCCTGAGGATGAGATACCCGCCGACACCCATTACGAGACGCTCAGATATCTGGCCGATCTGGACTTTAACGTGAACCCGAACAATCAACTGGTTTGCTCGGTCGACGAGGCCGTTTACTACCACCAACTGTGGCTCGAGTCCAAGGATGGCCTGGACTATGCCTGTGACGGAGTGGTGGTCAAGGTCAACCGCTTTGACTATCAGCGCCATCTCGGTCATATAGGCCGGGAACCCAGGTGGGCGATCGCTTACAAGTTCCCTGCCGAACAAAGGGAAACCCTGCTGACCGACATCCGTTTCAACGTCGGACGCACCGGCAGCATAAATCCCTACGCGGTTCTGGAGCCGGTCGTAATCAACGGGGCTACCGTCAGGCAGGCCACGCTGCACAACGAGGACTACATACGTTCCAAGGATCTGCGCAAGGGCGACCGGGTTATCGTCGAACGGGCGGGCGAGGTGATTCCGCAGGTCGTCAGGTCCGTCCCGGAGAGGCGCGCGTACCTACTTCCCGAGTTTGTAATGCTCACCGCGTGCCCTAGCTGTGGCCACGATGCTGTACGGCCTGAGGGAGAGGCGATGACATACTGCGTTAACGCCCGTTGTCCGGCCCAGTTGACCCGGCTGATCGATCACTTTGTATCCAAGGGAGCAATGGACATCGAAGGCCTCGGGGAAAAACAGGTCGCCATGTTGCTCGAGAGGGGATTGATTGAAGACGCCGCAGACCTCTTCACCCTCGGGAGCATGCGAGAGCAGCTGTTATCCATCGAGCGCATGGGAGAAGCTTCGGTCACCAATATGTTGGCCGCAATAGACGCGTCCAAGTCCCGGCCGCTGGCCAGGGTGCTGGTCGCGCTCGGAATCGGCTTTGTCGGGGAGGAGGTGGCCGACATTCTGGCCCGCCGCTTTAGGACCATTGACGGCTTGATCGCCGCATCAACCGAGGAAATGCTCGCGGTACCTGGCATCGGTCCCAAGATCGCGGCAAGCGTGGGGAGCTATTTTTCCGAGACCTCCAACCTGGCCATGATAGAAAAGCTGCGGGGGGCCGGAGTCAACCTTGCAGATGAGGAACGCGGCGAGTCGCAGGAGCAGATCCTCGCGGGCCTTAGGTTCGTTGTTACCGGCCGTCTGCAGTGTTTCAGCCGCTCGGAAATCCAGGACCGGATTAAGGACCTGGGCGGTTTAGTCAGCGGCAGCGTAAGCAAGCGCACCGACTATCTGGTCGTCGGCGAGGACGCGGGCGGCTCAAAGCTGGACGCAGCTGACGAGATGGGCGCAATGACACTCGATCAAGACAGTTTCCTAGACCTGATACGGACGCTCTCGGCCGAACAATAGCCGACTATCATCGGGGGCGAAGCAAAAGATACACCTCTCTAATCTCCGCCTGAAAAGGTTCCGCAATTTCCGGGAGCTCCAACTTGACCTCCGGTCGGGTCTCAGTCTGTTTTACGGCGGCAACGGCAACGGCAAGAGCAATCTTCTGGAGGCGCTATACATGCTCGCCGTTGCCAAGTCGGTGCGGGCGCAGGCGGACCGCGAGCTGGTCGGCTTCGGACCGTCCTACGAGAACTGGGACGAAACGGCTTCAGGACAGATACATTCGGTCGTATCAGCGACCGTCGATCGCTCTGGCGGGATTGTTCGAATACAGATCGATCTGGTGGGGTCAGGACCGGCCGACCGCCCCGCCACAGGAGACCCGGACCGTCCTCCGGTCACGGATGTCGAGTGTTACGGGACATCTTTTCGAAAGGTTATAAGGGTTAACGGGGCTCCTCGCAGGGCGGCAGAACTAGTGGGAGAGTTCAACGCGGTGCTGTTTTCCGCCCAAGATCTAGAGCTTGTCTACGGGGCACCGACGCTGCGCAGGCGTTACCTCGACGTTCTTATATCTCAGCACGACCGACCATATTTGCGCGCGCTTCAGCGCTACCAGCGTGCCTTAACCCAGCGAAACCACCTGCTCAGATCTATCCGGAACGGCTGGTCGAGTCAGGCCGAACTGGGCCCCTGGGACGATCGACTGGCCCAGGACGGCGGATATATCGTCGCAACCCGGATAGGCGCCATGGCGGCGCTGAGGAAGCAATCAGCCATCAATTATGCGTCCCTATCAGACGGGGCGCAGACCCTCAGGATCGATTATCGATCAAGGTTTGGGCCTCCCTTGACCGACGAGCACATCACGTCAAAAAGAGCCTCGGAGGAGTTGGCCGCCGCAATTGAGCGCAGCGCCGGGCGGGACGTCTCACAGGGGCATACCTGCGTGGGCCCACACCGCGACGACATGGAGATACACATCGACGGAGTCGACGCTTCCCGGTACGCATCGCGTGGGCAGACCAGGACGGCGATTCTCGCCCTTAAGTTCGCCGAGGCCGAGTACCTTTCTGGTAGCTGTGGAGAAACGCCGGTGATCCTGCTCGACGACGTGCTTTCAGAACTCGACGCGAGGCGGCGAGAACTGGTTCTGGACCGAGTCTCGGACTATGACCAGTGCTTGATGACGACAGCTGAACTGGGGGCGGTAGCCCCCGCCCGACGCTCTCAGATGGACGTGTACAGGGTCCAGAGCGGAGCTGTCTTATCCGAATAGCGGCCGCCGCTGCAGACTGGCGTATCCCTACCGCGACGTGCCTCTCAGCGGGCGGTAATGCCGCCGTCGATAACAAATTCGGCACCGGTCACGTAAGAAGACTCGTCGCTGGCCAGATACAGCACTCCCCAAGCGATGTCTCTTGAGGTTCCGATTCTCCCGATGGGCGTCCGATCGACCAGCTTGGCCCGCTCTACGGGGTCGTTCATCAGCCCTGCCGACTGCGGAGTATCTATGAAGCCGGGATGGACGGAGTTGACCCTTATGCCTTCGGGGGCCAACTGGACCGCCGCGGCCTTGGTGAATGATCGCACTGCGCCTTTGGAGGCCGGGTATGGGGCCTCCATGGGTCCACCGACGAGGCCGTATATTGACGACACATTGATTATCGACCCCTCTGCGCCGGTCCGCTTCATGGCCTCCGAAGCGTGTTTTGTACCTAGGAATACTCCCGTGGCGTTAACGGCAACTACCCTGCTCCAGTCCTCCTCCGAGTAGTCTTCTACCAGACCGCTCTTCCCACTGTAGATGCCGGCATTGTTGACCAGCACGTGAAGTTGACCGTACCGGTCTTGGATGTGGGCGATGGCCTCGACCCAATGTGCCTCGTCTGAAACGTCAAGGTGAAGATACTCCGCCGAGCCGCCCAACTTGCTGATGGCACGTGCGATAGCTTCGCCAATCTCATCCTGCACATCGGCTAGCACAACCGCTGCTCCGTGCTCTGCGAACAGTCGCGCCTCCACCGCACCCATCCCGCTGGCGGCACCGGTGATTAGCGCGACCTTGCCTTCGAGGCGACTCACTGCGCGGTGATGCCGCCGTCGATGACGAACTCGGCCCCGGTCATGTAGCAGGACTCATCGCTGGCCAAGTACAGTACCCCCCAAGCCACGTCTTCGGGTGTTGCGATGCGACCGATCGGAGTACGGTCTTCCAGCTCCCGGACGGTCTCCGGATCGGACATCATCCAGCGCGTCTGAGGAGTATCTATGAATCCCGGATGCACGGAGTTGATCCTCACTCCGGCTGGTGCGAAGTGCACGGCAGCCGCCTTGGTGAACGACCGAACCGCTCCCTTGGAAGCGGAATAGGAGGCTCCAACCGGCGCACCAACCAGCCCGTACACCGAGGAAATGTTGATAATCGATCCTCCGCCAGAGCGGCGCATCGCTTCGGCCCCGTACTTGGTCCCTAGGAATGTGCCAGTCGAGTTGACGGCCAGCACCGAGTCCCACTGCTCTACGGTGACTTCGGTGATGTCCGTTTCCCCGCTGCCTATGCCGGCATTGTTGACCAGTACGTCCAGACGGCCATAGCTCTCGACGGTAAAGTCGATGACGCTGCGCCACTGCCGGTCATCGCTGACGTCAAGGCGAAGGTAGCGTGAAACGCCTCCCGACGCACCTATCTCGCGCGCGACCACCTCCCCAAGCCCGTCCTGAACGTCCGTGACAACCACAGTCGCACCCTCGGAGGCGAACAGACGTGATTCGGCCTCGCCCATGCCACCTGCAGCGCCAGTGACTATGCAGACCTTCCCTGACAACCTGTCCACGGCGGCGAGTTTATGGCCGGCCTCAGGGAGTGTCAACGCGGCTGCCCCGGGCACAAAGATGGGGTCCAACAGGTTGCGAATGCAAATATAATCCAGCCGCTGTGAATAATCACACCCCGGACATCGCCGAGCTCAGCGACGAAGATCTCCTCCGATTGATCAGCGAGCGGCGGCGCGACGCCCTTACCGAGCTCTACGGTCGATATTCGACCGCAGCCTACTCGTTCGCCCTCAAGATACTGCGGGACCCGGAGGCAGCTGAGGAGGTCACGCAGGACGCCTTTTTCAACGTCTGGCGACGCGCCGACAGTTACCGGGGAAACCGCGGGGCGGTCACCTCTTGGCTGTTCAGCATCACGCATCATCGCGCTATCGATGAGATTCGGCGGCGACGGCGCCGCGAGCAGCACAGGTCTTCGCGAGAGGTCGAGACACTTGATCTCCCGTCCGACGATGCAAGCGACCCGGTCCGCTTTGCGGCCGCGCAGTTCCAGCGCGGGATCCTAGAAGAGGCGCTCAACACTCTTCGCCCCGAACAGAGAGCGGTCGTCGAGTTGGCCTATTTCGAAGGCCTGACGCACACGGAGATCGCCCAGCGGCTCGACCAGCCGCTGGGGACGGTAAAGACGAGAATGCGGCTGGCTCTGAAGAGACTCCGTGGAGCCATCAGCCCGGATTTGATGCGCTGAACAGATGAGTGTCGAATGAATTTCGGGTGGATCTGGCAACTCTGTGCGTGCGACGGCGAATCCAGCTAGGCACGAAACAGCGTTAATAGTGGGTAAGTAATGCGCTGCAACATAGTAGAAGAAAACTACGAATCGTACGTTCTGGGAGCACTGCCCAGAGGGAAGCGTGACGAGTTCGAGGCGCATCTCGCCGATTGCCCAAACGAGCATCCTGAACTCGCTGAGGCGGCCGGCACGATGTCTTTCTTCGCCATGGCGGTTGATCGCTCCCCGGTACCCGATAGGGTGTTGGGGGCCTTGCTCGCCAGGATCCAGGCGGACCTACGTCACGACGCGGATGGTGGCCGTCAACGGCACGTTGTGCAAGTTCGTGATGCTGCTAGCTCTGGACTCTTCGCACGCATCGGGACCCTCATTCAGGGCCGGTGGGCGCATCCCGCCATGGGAATGGCAGTTGCGGCCATCTTACTCTTGGTCGCGGGTGGCCTCTGGCTGGATAACCGTTTGGGCTCTGTCGAGCAGAGCGCTTCGGACATGCAGAAGGTCGACGAAATGTTGGCGGCTGTGATTGAAGGTCAGACAGAGTTGGCGAGCCAGGTTGAAGCCGGTGCCGCCAATGATGCCCACATCATGGACATGGTCAAGGAACAGAGGGATCTGACCTACATGGGGGCAAACCCAGACCGGCTGGTCAGCATGCTTCGGCCAGCAGACGCGGCGGCGGCAGGCCGCGGCATGATGGTCACCTCCAGTGATGGCCGCGATTGCCTGCTCGCCGTGCTCGACCTGCCAGCGCTGAACGGTGGCGATGTCTATCAGGTGTGGCTGATCAAGGATGACGTGAAGACCAACGGCGGTGTATTCACGGTCGACTCAACCGGATACGGCCAGATGGTCATACGGCCTACCGAACCGATGTGGGAGTTCGATTCTATCGGGATCACAGTGGAGCCGGCGGGCGGGAGCAGTGGCCCTACGGGCCGGCAGGTGCTCTTGGGCGACCTCTAGAAGGCTGGCCAAGAATTCCGCATGGCCTAGGCCGAGTCACGGACATGTGTCACCTTCTTGTGACCTGCGCGGCGGCTGCGCCTCGTCGCCATGGAGTGCGATCGGGAACCGTACGTCCATCGGGAGACCAAGTGCAATTTCGCGAACATCCCTGTCCCCTCGTGGCCGATGGCACTCTCAGGCGGATTGGCGAACGTTATGGAGTCATATTCCAGACAGCCCTTGCGGCAGCCTGATCGTTCCCAGAAGCAACGCGACTTTAGGCGAGCGGATGCTCTGCCGCAGCCGGAACCTCCCCGCCATATGGACTAGGTCCTCAGGCCTTCCCGCATCCGGGTGGTCGCTATCTCTGTCCAAATGGTTAAAATACCCTGATGCTAATTTCGCTGCGAATAGCCGTGGTGGCTCTCGCAGCATGCTTGGCTTCGGTAGCCTCGGCATGCGGCGGGCCTGAGCCATTGCCCACACCCACACCAACTTCCACGCCGGTGCCACTGACGGCGGACGAAGTCCTATCGCGTTCCGGCACCGTGATGGGCGACCTGGAGTCGTTCAAATTCGACTTGACGCACGAGGTGGGCACCAGCGCCTTCCTGCCCGGACTGAGCGTGGAGCGGGTGGCGGGACAACTGGAGATTCCCAACAAGCTGATCGTCGAGTTCACAGGACTATTTGGAGATTTCCCTATCAGGGTAAAACTCATAGCCATCGACGACGCCAACTACCTGACCAACCCGATTACAGGCTCCTGGGAGGTGGTTGAGACCACGTTATCTCCGATCGCCTTTTTCAAGCCAGACGAGGGAATAATCACGGTCATGTCCTCGATCACCGAGGCCAGATTCCAAGGCTCTCAGGATGACGTGTACCGGATCGTAGGGAGAATGCCCGCCAGCGCCTTAAGCGCGCTGATGGGCGCCACCGTAGAGGACGGCACAGTGGACGTGGACCTTGAGATTCAGGCCGACAGTCTCCTTCTGACAAAGGTGCGTTTCGCCGGTCAGGTCACGCCCAGCGACGACCCTAGCACAGTAAGGGTTGTGACCCTGTCTAAGTTCGACGAGCCAGTGAGTATCGAGGCGCCTGAAATCACGCCATAGTAGACCGTATTCCACGGATCACGGCCCGAACCTAAGGTCATAAACGCCTCCCCTATGGGACTGAGAACGTAGCGTGCTTCGCGTATCTCCATACGTAGCTCTAATTCCCATTTGCCTGGGAGTGTTCGTCGCCGCAGACGACCAGACGGTGATCGTCACGGTGCTCCCGGATATCATGCTCGACTTCCGGATTCCCCCGACCGAGCTGGACGGTGCATCCTGGACTATCACCGCCTACCTGCTGGGATACGTGGCCGCCATGCCACTGATCGGCAGTATGTCGGACGCTTTCGGCCATCGCCGAATGTTCGCGGTCGCCATGGTGCTGTTCATGCTCGGCTCGGTCGCCGCCGCCCTTGCACCCAATCTTCCGGCCCTAATCGGCACTAGGGTCTTTCAGGCCGTGGGCGCCGGGGCGATGCTACCCATTGCAATCGCGGTGGTAGGCGACCTGTTCCCCCGCGGCGGAAGGGGCCTTGCGCTGGGCCTGGTTGGAGGGGCAGCGGAGGCTGGCGGCGTCATCGGCCCGCTCTGGGGTGGTTTAGTGGCACGATACCTTGATTGGCCTTGGGTGTTTTGGATGAACCTGCCGCTAGGCTTTATCGTGCTGGTAGCCCTGTTCGCACTATTGGGGCCGAGTCCCAGGTTCAAGTCCTCGGTTGACTACATCGGAGGGGCGTTCATAGCGCTTTCACTGGTGGCTCTGACCCTCGGCCTGTCGCGTATCGATCGACTCGACCTGACGATGATCGGCTACTTCCTGCTGGCGGGTGCCGCCCTGATCGCCTTCGTGCACCGTCAGAGGACTGCACCGGTCACCCTGCTGCCCAACTCGATGTTCCGCAGCCTCACCGTCATCACCGCAAACATAGGCCATATGCTGATCGGGGTGGCACTGATCATAGGCATGGTTACCATCCCCTTCATGACCACCTACCTGATGGGCCACTCCCCGCTGGAGGGTGGATTGAGGTTGATGCGCATGACCGCTGCGATGCCGGTCGGGGCCGTGCTGGGCGGAATCGCCTGCCAGCGCATGGACTACCGAATACCGACCGTGCTTGGCTTGATCCTAGTGGCCTTGGGCTATGGTCTGATGACCACCTGGGAACTCGATATAGCCGAGCCCCACATAACCATCCACCTTGCCCTCGCCGGCCTCGGATTCGGTCTTCTGATAGCACCAATAGCCCTGGGCGCCACCGAGCCGATTAAACACGGCGATCGGGGTGCGGCGGCCGGCGTAGTCACGGCGATGCGGCTGCTGGGCATGACACTCGGTCTGGCCGCAATAGCGGCCTGGGGTTCCCAGCGGTTCTCCATACTCGTTGCGGGACTGCCCCTTCCCATCCCCCTGGAAGGCGAATCCAGCGAGATCGCCCAACAGCGAATTTCAGATTTCCAAGACACAGTCAACAACATCGGCATGGACCTGTTCGTCGAGTTCTTCATGATCGCGGCTGTGGTGACTGTCGTCGCCATCGTGCCGGCTCTCCTGATGGCTTGGAGCCGCGCACGAAGCCACGAGGCTGAGGAGAGTGCAGGGATCGATCCAGAGTCAGAACGCTCGGCCCCCGGCGACCGCCGACCCGGTTACTGACACCGACTGAGCAGGGCGCAGCCCTCAGCGCGCGAGCCAGCCTCCGTCCATCACATATGCCGAGCCCGTGACATAGGACGAGGCCGACGAGCAGAGCCACAGGATCGCGGCCGCGCACTCCTGCGGGGTGGCGATAGTGCCGCTGGGGTGCATATCCGCCACGCGTGCCCGTATTTCCGGCGTGCCTCCGCCGAATATCCGATCGTGCATGGGCGTGGCGACGCTTGATGTGCACAGCGTGTTAATCCTCAACCCAAGCCGGGCGTATTCTAGGGCCGCCGCCTTGGTCAGGCCTACCGCCGCGTGCTTGCTGGCGATATAGGCCGGAACGCCGGAGCCGCCCACGAGACCATTACCCGAAGTCACATTGACGATGGCTCCGCCCGTTCCCTCCAGGATGCAGGGAATCTGGTACTTCATGCACAGAAACACTCCAAGCAGATTGACGGAGCAAACGTGGTCCCACTCCTCAAGGGCGCATTCGGCGATTGGGGCACGGCTTCCCTCCACTCCAGCATTGTTAATCCCGTAGTCGAGCCGCCCGAATTCGTCCATCGTTCGGTCGAAGAGTTCCCTTACCTGATCTTTATCAGCCACGTCGGTCCGCACGAAGATCGCGCGCTTGCCGCCCGCAGCAATGCGGTCGGCGATGGCACGGCCTTCTTTCTCTCGGCGGGCGGCAAGCACGACGGACGCACCCTCGCTCGCGAAAGCCTCGGCGGTCGCCCTCCCAATGCCTGAGCTGGCGCCGGTGACCACGGCCACACTGCCCTCAAACCTGCTCACCGATCAGACCTTCGAGTGAACCGGAGCGGCGATGGAGGTGCCGTCCGTAAGCCGCTGGACGGCGAAGTCGCCGAACAACAGCGGGGCCTCTTCTTGCAGAAGTTCCAGTATGCGGAGGGCCAGCTTCCTGATTTCCCAATCGGCGTAGGGAGCCGCACGCATCTCTATGAAATGTCGCCATGCGCGTACGTTGGCGGTTATGAAGATTTTAGTTTCGGTCGCATTGGGCAGCACTGATCGTGCTGCCTGCCTAATGGCCTTGCGCCTGTCCGTCCTCAACTCAAAAAGATCCTGAGGTAACGCTTCATCTAGCGCGGCGACCATCTCGTCATAGCTAGCCGAGGCGACCCTGAGCGCCTCTTCGAACACTAGAGAGGCCGCCTCGGCGCTGGGTGCGTCCCGGACCAGGGCAGGTGGGACCACGAACGAGGCCTTCGTCTCGTCCACATAGCGCTGCGAGCGCTGGCTGTAGGCGAATCCCGCCCTGTGCCTAACCAGTTCGTGAGTGAGGCTTCGCGAGACACCGGTCACGACGAATCCATAGTTGACATGTTCAAAGACGCTGCCGTCCTTGGAAGAAAGCAGGTTCTCTATGAAATCGGCGATGTCCCGCCGCCCCCGACCGTAGCTCATGTAGCAAAGGCGGGCCGAGATCTCTACAACCGCGGCCGACTCGTCCTGACCTGCGCGAATGCTCTCGGGTATCGGGGGGACGCCCTCTTCGGAAAGGAATTCGGCGACCGCTCCCCAGTCCACAGCGGTCCTAGTAGTCAGGTATACGCGGGGCTCGGTGATCAGATCCAAACTTCAGTGAGGCGCCAATCAAACCAGCAGCCGGTAAGGATTTTCGAGGAATGATTTGACCTCGCCGATGAACAGGGCCCCCTCAGCACCGTCCACTATCCGGTGGTCGGCGGACACGGTCGCAGTCATCATGTCGGCGATCTCTATGCGGTCCCCCCTCACCACTGGCCTTTTGGCCACCGATCCGACGGCGATAACCGCGGACTGTGGCGGATGGATGATGGCCGCAAAGCCGCTTACCTCGAACATACCGAGATTGCTCACGGTGAAGGTACCGCTGGTGTATTCCTCTGCGGTTATCGTGCCGCCCTTGGCCCGTTCCGCGAGGTCCCTACTTGCGATCGCAAGGTCCCTGAGCGACATGCTGTGGGCATCCTTGATGGCGGGAACGATCAAGCTGTCGTCTCCTGATATGGCCACTGCCACATTTATGTGCTCATGCATTCGGATGCCCTCTGATGTGAAGGCGGAGTTGAACTTGGGATGGCTGCGGAGAGCCTCGACGCAAGCCTTGAGTATCAGATCGTTCACCGAAACCCTAGCCCCTTCGAACTTGGGACTCGAGTTGATCTGCTGACGCATCTCCATGGCCCTGGTCATATCGATATCAGTGGAGACATAGAAGTGGGGCGTCTCGGCCTTGCTATGGACAGTCACCCGAGCGATCTGCTTGCGCATGCGGGTGAGGGGCACCGTCTCTACACCGACGGGAGACGGTGCCTCTTCTTCGACGGCCACAGGTTCCGGCCGCTCATCCGCAGCCGGCTCTTCGGCTTCCAGGTCAGCCTGCGACGTTGTCGCTTCGGATGTGGACGCGGGATGGGCCTCCACGTCCTCCCGGGTTACGCGCCCACCTGGCCCCGTACCGACCACCTGTGTCAGATCTATGCCCCGCTCTTCAGCGATCCTTTTGGCAACGGGCGAAGCACGCACGCGGCCACTGTCGGCTGCCATCCGTGCGGGCTCTATTCGAACCGGGGCGGTCTGGTCTTCCGGCGGTTCTGGCGGCGATGGAACCATTGGCTCCTCATCAACCTCGGGAGGTGCGACCGTTTCCGGTTCTCCTGCATCAGCGGCAGCTGGCACCACATCGGCTACCTCGGCGTCGCTCACCAGGGCTATGGGCTCCCCCACCGGCACGGTACGGCCCTCGTGTACGAGGATACGCTGCAGCAGGCCGTCCGCGTACGACTGGAATTCGACTACCGCCTTGTCGGTCTCAATCTCGGCAATCGGCTCACCTCTTCTGACCTCCGCGCCCTCAGCCTTGAGCCAGCGCACGACCGTGCCCTCCTGCATGTCGTAACCCATCTGTGGCATGGTCAACTCAGTCGCCATCTCTTAGCGCTCCCAATCCGATCATTGTAGGCTCACACGCCGAATAGGCAGGCCACCTCTGAGGCCACCCGGTCGGCGTCTGGTATGGCAGCAGCCTCCTGCCGGCCATTGTAAGGGAAGGGCACCTCCTCGGCTCCCACGCGCCCGACCGGGCCGTCGAGCTCGTCAAAGGCGCTTTCCTGTATTGCCGCTGCCAATTCGGCCCCGAACCCGCCGGTCCGCCAATTCTCTTCGACGACCACCGCACGCCCGGTCTTGCGCACAGATTCCAATACCGTATCCGTATCGAGAGGCCTGATAGTGCGCAGGTCGATCACTTCAGAATCGACTCCTCGCCCGGCGAGGATTCTTGCTGCCTCGACAGCGACGTTGGCCATACGGGAATATCCCACCAGAGTCACGTCGCCACCCCGGCGCCTGATTGCGGCCTGGCCAAATGGCACTGCGTACGGCTCGTCGGGCACCTCGCCTCTGAAGCCGTACAAGAGCTGATGCTCGGCGAAAATGACAGGGTCCTCCGCGAGTATCGCAGACCTTAGCAGGCCGAGCGCATCATATGACGTAGCCGGTGTCGCCACTATGAGACCGGGCACGTTGGCATACCAGCCTTCGAAGCTCTGCGAGTGAGTTGCTCCGAGCTGACCACCTCCGCCAGTCACGGTGCGCAGCACCATCGGTACAGAGATCTGGCCGTTGGACATGTACCGCAGCTTGGCGGCGTGGTTGACGATCTGGTCCATCGCAAGGAGCGTGAAGTTGATCGTCATCACCTCGACGATCGGACGAATACCACCCATGGCGGCCCCCACGGACGCACCAACAATCACGGCCTCGGAAATCGGCGTATCCCGAACACGCTCCTGACCATAGGCGGCCAGCAAGCCCTTGGTCACCGCGTAGGCACCACCGTACTCGCCTATATCCTCCCCAAGCAGAATGACACGCTCATCCGAATCCATCGCCTCCCTTAGGCCGCGGACGATCGCCTCTCGTAGCTGTAACTCAGCCATAGACTTGACCGTACATCGACTCGATTGTCGGCTCTTTGGCCTCAAGGGCGAACCGGACCGCCTCAGCGACTTCCTTTTGCACCTGATCCTGCAGTTCCGCTAGGTCCTGCGGGCCCAAGAGGTTGTTGGCAACGGCGTAGTCGACGAAACCGGAAATCGGATCCTTGGTCGTCCACCGCTCCACTTCCTCCTTGTCCCGGTACTGGACGGGATCGGCCATCGAGTGACCTCGATAGCGATATGTGATCGCCTCCAAGAACACGGGCCCTTCTCCTGCCCGGACGCGGCGCACGGCCTCGGCGGCCGCGTCTCGGACCAACACCACGTCCATGCCATCAACCTGCATGGCGGGTATGTTGTAAGAATCGGCGGCTGTATAGAGGTCGCGGCCGGCAGCGTGGGTGCGGTCTATATGGCTCCCCATCCCGTAAAGGTTGTTTTCGAGCATGAAGATCACCGGCAGTTTCCAAAGAGAGGCCAGATTCATCGACTCGTGGAATATGCCCTGGTTGACCGCCCCGTCGCCAAGGAAGCACATCACCGCCCTGTCCTGTCGCAGATGGCTGATCGCCAGACCCAAGCCGGTCGCCACGGGCAGCTGGCCACCAACGATCGCGTAGCCGCCCATAAAGCACCTAGAGACGTCGAAAAGGTGCATGGAGCCGCCCCTGCCTCCGCTGACCCCGGCGGCCTTACCCATCAGCTCCGCCATCACTGCCGACGGGTCAAGTCCCTTGGCCAAGGCATGGCCATGATCCCGGTAGTGGCTCACCACGTAATCGTCGTCGTTGAGAACCGATATCGCACCTACCCCAACCGCCTCTTCGCCTATGTAAAGGTGAAGGAAGCCACGAATGCGGCCCTGCACGTATTGCACGCCACACTCCTCCTCAAAGGACCGGATCAGATACATCTGCCGGTAAAGCTCGCGGGCCGCGGCCCTGTCTATCTTCGGAGCGACCTTCATGGCTGGCAAAAAGCCCCCATTGCGGTGGGTCGGGGCCTGACCCTAGACGTGGATGGCCTCGCCTTCAGCGGCTAGCGAGGCTTCCTTAAGCGCTTCGGAGATCGTCGGATGTGGATGCACGAGCCAGCCGATCTCACCGGTTGTGGCCTCGAGTAACTTGGCGAGCGTCGCCTCTCCCAACAGCTCTGTCACCTCCGAGCCGATCATGTGAACACCCAGGATCTCACCGACCTCGGCGTCTGAGACGACCTTCACAAAGCCCTCCTGTTCGGCCATGGCAAGCGCCTTGCCAGATGCCGCCAAGGGGAACTTGCCGATCTTGAGCTCGCGGCCAGATTCGCGCGCCTGCTCTTCGGTCATGCCAAAGCTAGCTACCTGTGGCCGGCAATATACTGCCCTTGGCATCAGCCCGTAGTCCAGGACCGGCGTGTCCATGCCGGCAATGGTCTCGACAGCGGCGACGGCCTGTGCCGATGCGACGTGGGCCAACAGAAGCTTTCCCGTCACGTCACCGACCGCGTAGACCCCCGCTGCGTTCGTGGCCATCGTCTCGTCGACTGGTATAAATCCGCGCTCGACCCTGACTCCCGCCTCCTCAAGGCCGATGCCCTCCACGTTGCCGATCACGCCGACAGCCACCAGGACTCGATCACACGCGACAATCTCCTCAGTCTGTCCATCGGAGACGGTGACTGAGGCACCATCAGGTCCGGTGCCTACCTCCAGCACCCGCGAGCCAGTCATCAAATTGATGCCCATCCTCCTGAATGAGCGAGCGAGCTGCTCTCCGACTTCCTCATCCTCCAGCGGCACCAACCGTGGCAGCATCTCTACCACGGTAACCTCCGAGCCATACGAGCGGTACAGGTACGCGAATTCAGCCCCGGTCGCACCGCCGCCCACTATTACCACCCGTGGAGGGGCCTCTCGCAGATCCAGCGCCTGACGGCTCGTGATAACTACGCTGCCGTCGATAGGCAGGTTCGGCAGGTCACGCTGACGCGCGCCAGTTGCTACGATCACGTTGTTTGCTGCAAGTGTGCGCTCGCCTTCTCCGCGAACACCGATCGTCCTAGAATCGATCAGGGTGCCCGTGCCCCGGACAACCTCGACCCCACTCTTCTTGAGGAGGTACCCGATTCCCCTGGTCAACCGGTCAACCACCTGCCGGCTTCGGTCTACAGCCTTGCCGAAGTCCGCGCTCAAGCCGTCCACGTGTATGCCGAATCGCTCGGCTTCGCGAAACAGGCTCAGTACCTCGGCGTTGCGGAGAAGCGCCTTGCTGGGGATGCATCCCCAGTTAAGGCATATGCCCCCCAACTCAGCCCGCTCGACCACCGCGGTCCTCATGCCCAGTTGTCCGGCACGGATCCCGGCCACATAACCGCCGGGTCCGCTGCCAAGGATCACGAGGTCGTAATTCGAGCCGTCTTCAACCAAACATCACCTCGCCCGGACAGAGTCCTTCGGGGTCGTGATTGTAACATCTACTCCCTTGCTTCCCGCGTCCCGGAGCCGAGCGTTGACGGCCGCCCAAACGGACGGTTAGACGTCCCGAGCGGGCTTTGTCTAAGATACGGTGGGCAGCCAATCCGACAGGAAAGGTGAGCATTGAACGACCTAGGGGAACGATACGCCATGGCCCGCCCTGCGGGCTCGATCACCGACGTAGACGGGATCGCAGTCGGGCACTACACGGACCTCGACGGCGGCACTGGCTGCACGGTTGTCCTGTGCGAACGAGGAGCGGTGGCAGGTGTGGATGTGCGTGGAGCGTCCCCGGGAACCCGCGAGACCGATATTCTTTCCCCAACCGCCAGCGTCGACTGTGTGCAGGCCACCCTATTGGGGGGAGGAAGCGCCTTCGGTCTAAGGGCGGCGGAGGGAGTGGTCGACTATCTCAGCGAGCGCGGATCCGGCCACCAAGCGCCGGGGGCCCGGGTGCCCCTGGTCCCAGCGGCCATTCTGTTCGATCTAAATCTCTGCGTGCCGACGGTGCCCGGCCCGGAGCACGCCTATCGGGCCTGTAAGTCGGCCTCACGGCAACGTCCAGAAGAGGGCACCGTCGGGGCCGGGACGGGCGCGACGGTAGCCAAGGCCTTGGGGCGTGAAAGGGCGGTCAAGGGCGGCTTGGGCACCGCGTCGCTCAGGCTCGGCGACGGCGCCACCGTCGGGGCCATCGTCGCCACCAACGCAATTGGGGGGGTGCACAATCCGGAATCTGGACGGATGATCGCCGGTCCGCGCCGCCTCGGCGGCGCGGTCATGCTCGACGCCGTGCAGTCCATATTGGCACCGGACTGGGCGCCTCCCTCAATGCCAGCAGGCGCGAACACCACCATTGGGGTTGTCGCAACCGACGCAACCCTAACCAAGGCGCAGGCGGCCCGACTGGCGTCGGCAGCGCATGATGGGTTGGCGATCGCGGTTCGACCGGCCCATACTGTGCATGACGGCGACGCCTTCTTCGCCCTAGCAACGGGTAGGGCACAATCGGGAGGAGTTGCGCCGGCGCGGCTGGATTGCCTTACGGCGGCGGCGGCTATCTGTATGGCTGAGGCAGTGGCCAGGTCGGTGGGCAAGGCGATCGGCCTCGGTGGGGTGCCAGCCCTGTCTGAACTGAATGGCGAGGTGGGTTGTCCAAGACTTGAGCAGGGATAAGACGTCTAAGGTAGCGTTCGTCGGCGCCGGGGCGGTGGGAAAGACCCTGGCGGTGGCGCTCTCCCGGAAGGGCTACGCGGTGGTAGCGGCGGCCAGCCGCACGTTCAACTCGGCAAGGGACCTGGCGGCTCGGGTCGACGGTTGCCGTGCGTATGAGTCGATTCAAGACGCCGCCGATTGCGCCGACTTCGTCTTTATCACGACTTTTGACGGGGCAATCCGAACCGTGGCGGAATCGATAAATTGGAGGAGGGGACAGGGCGTGGCCCACTGCTCTGGAGTAACCTCTCTCGACGTACTGGAGGGCCCAGCCCGTTACGGGGTCGAGATCGGATCCCTGCATCCTCTCCAGGCCTTCGCTTCGGTGGAGACGGCACTGGAAGCGCTTCCAGGCTCCACCTTCGGCATAGAGGGCACGGGCCATATCAGGGCCTACCTGACCACCATCGCAGAGGAACTGGGCGGACGTCCGATAGCTCTGCGCTCGGAGGATAAGCCCCTCTACCACGCCTCTGTCGTCACGATCGGCGGCGTCCTGATGGGTCAAGCGGCGGTGATCGCGCAGATCTGGCAGGACAGGTTCGGGATGCCCAGGAACGAGGCCACCTCCTCTCTGATGCCGATCATGAAAGGAGTGGCGGAGGTGATCGAGGCCAACGGCTTTCCGGATGGCATTGCAGGGCCTTACGTGCGCGGGGACGTGGGCACCGTGCGAAAACACCTGGAGTCGATGAAGAGCGTGGGGACGGAGGCACTCCAGATGTACGCCACGGCCGCCCTGGCAGGTCTACCGTTCGCACTTGAGAAGGGGGTTGCCGATCCGTCAGACGCGCGGGAGATTGAGCGGCTGCTAAAGGCCTACATAGCCGACAATCCCATCACATAATGGAACGCGGGACCCGTCTCCCGCTAGAGAATGCGCAGGCCCTCACTCGGGCGCAATGGAGGAGGTACCGGATGCGCACCAGCATTCATCATCTGGCGGACATGAAGCGTCAGGGCGAGTTGATCGGGATGATCACCGCCTACGACTATACATCTGCGCGAATCGTCGACGAAATTGGCTTTCCGGCGGTCCTGGTCGGGGACTCGATGAGCCAGGTGGTACTCGGCTACAGGGACACCGTGCCGCTAACGATGGAGGAGTCTCTCCACCACACGCGCGCCGTGGTCAGGGGCACGACCAGGGCCCACGTTGTGGCCGACATGCCCTTTCTCAGTTACAACGCGGAGTGGCCCGAGGCGGTGCGCAACGCGGGCCGCTTTCTCAAAGAGGGCGGTGCCCAGAGCGTGAAAGTCGAGGGTGGGCGCCACATGACCAGGGCCATCAGGAGGATTGTAGCCGCAGGCATTCCGGTGATGGGCCACCTGGGTCTAACACCCCAGTCGGTCAACCAACTCGGGGGTTACAAGGTGCAGGGCAAGAGCGCAGGGGCCGCGAGACGGCTCTTGGCCGATGCGCTAGCGCTGGAGGCGGCCGGCGTCTACGCCATCGTCCTTGAGCTCGTTCCTGCCGAGGTGGCCCGTGAGGTGACAGCCCGGTTGACCGTCCCGACCATCGGCATCGGGGCCGGACCGTACTGCGACGGGCAGATACAAGTCCTACATGACGTGCTCGGGCTCTTCGAAGTGTTCGTACCCAAGCACACTCGTCGATACGCCCACATGGCCGACGATATGCGGTCCGCCCTAGGTAGATACCTATCGGATGTCCGGGATGGCGCCTTCCCTGGCGATGCCGAGAGCTACCATGCGCCAGTGGAGGTGGTCTCGGCCATGGTGGAGGATCGGGGGCAGAATTAGCGGTGCGGGTGGTCGCAACGGTCGCCGCAGTCAGGGCTCAATTGGAGGAGGCCGGCCGGCCGCTGGGTCTGGTCCCTACGATGGGAGGACTGCACGCCGGTCACGTGGCGCTCCTCCGCGCCGCCCGGGCACAGTGCGCGACCTCGGTCGCCTCGCTCTTCGTCAACCCGATCCAGTTCGGCCCCGGAGAGGGCTACGCATCCTACCCGAGGAACAGGACGGATGATCTTGCCATCATGGAGCAGGAGGGCGTTGACCTCGTCTACGCTCCAACTGTCGACGAGATGTATCCTAAGGGCTTTGACACGACAGTCTCGGTCGGCCAGCTGGCGCAGCGCCTGGAGGGCGTGTCCCGGCCAGGCCACCTCGGGGGCGTAACCACCGTCGTGTGCAAACTCATCTCCACCGTACGGCCCCAAAAGGCCTACTTCGGATGCAAGGACGCGCAGCAGCTTCTTGTGGTTAGGCGAATGGCCGAGGATCTCTGTCTAGGTGCCGAGATCGTCGCCGTGCCCACAGTAAGGGAGCCTGACGGACTCGCCCTAAGCAGCCGCAACTTCAATCTAGGAGAGGCTGAACGGCGAGCCTCTCTGGGCCTGTACGAAGGGCTCTGCGCTGCCAAGAGCATCCGAGCGGGAGGCGGACAAGATGCGGGACAGATCAGGGAGGCAATGCGCCGGGCGATGCACGAGCGGAGTGTAACGGTGGACTATGTCTCGGTCGCGGATCCGACCACGCTGAAGGAGCTTGAGACTATAGACGGTCCGGCCCTGGCCTTGGTGGCCGGCTTTGTCGGAAAGACGCGACTGATCGACAACGAGAGCATCTAAGCCGTACGATGCCGGTCGTAACCAACGTGCAAACGATTAGAGCCACAAGCCGATGAGGAGGGCGGCGGACACAGTCGCGATCGCCGGAGTTGCCGAATCCGACACGATCGGCAAAGTACCGGGCAAGTCGTCGCTGCAGCACCATGCTGAGGCGGCCCATAACGCACTGGCTGATGCGGGCATTGCCATCGGCGACGTGGATGGGATACTCACCGCCGGCTACTCGTCGATGGTCCTTTCCGAATACCTCGGCATCTCGCCTAGGTATACGGACGGCACCTACGTGGGGGGGTCGTCCTTCATCATTCACATCGCCCACGCGTCGGCCGCCATCCGGGCCGGATACTGCGACGTCGCGCTGGTAACCCACGGTGAGGCAGGCAGAAGCAGGCTTGGCCGCTCCGTGCCTGATCCGGCCGAGCCAGGCCAGCAGTTCGAGGTGCCCTACGGCATCGTCAACGCACCCGTGGCCTATGCACTTGCGGCGCGGCGATACATGCACATTTACGGTGAGGAGAGGGCTCGCCAAGCGATGGCGGAGATAGCCGTCGCAACGCGAAAATGGGCGATGCTAAACCCGAAGGCCTACATGCGCGACTCGATGAGCTTTGATGATTATCATGCGTCGCGTTGGGTCTCTTGGCCCTTTCATCTTCTGGACTGCTGCATCGTAACTGACGCAGGCGGCGCCTACATTGTGGTGTCGGCCGAGCGGGCGCGAGACCTCAGGAAGAAACCGGTATGGGTGCTGGGCGCCGCCGAGGGGCACGACCACGCAATCATCAGCCAGATGGCAGACCCTACTGCCCCCATCTCCCGCGAGACCGGTCCGCGCGCGCTGGCCAGGGCGGGAATGACCCACGCCGACATCGATCTTGCGATGATATACGACTCTTTCACATACACGGTGCTGGTAACCCTAGAGGCCCTCGGGTTTTGCGGCCCGGGCGAGGCGGCCGATTTCGTCGCGGGCCAGCGTACAGCTCCGGGCGGCGATTTTCCCATGAACACGGCAGGTGGGGGGCTCTCATATACACACTCGGGCATGTACGGCATCTTCCTGGTGCTCGAGGCGGTGCGACAGTTGCGGGGCGAGACGGGTGAGCGCCAGTTGTCCGGCCCCAAGGTTGCGCTTGTCAACGGCACCGGAGGGTACCTATCGTCGACCGGCACCGCAATTCTGGCGGTCGACTGAGATGGCCAACTATCTAAAGCCCCTGCCCTGCCCACAGGGTGAGTCCCTAACCTACTGGGAGGGTGCACGCCACCACGAGCTTTGGCTCCGGCGATGCAACGATTGCGGAGAAGCGTACTTTTATCCTAGGGACATATCACCGTGCTGCTTTTCCAAGGACACGGAATGGATCTTGTCCAGCGGCCGAGCGAGCCTTTTCACCTTCACTATCGTGCACCGCTCGCCCCATCCGGCATTTCAATCCGACTTGCCCTTCGTCGTCGCCTTGGTCAAACTCGAGGAGGGTCCCCTGATGGCAACGAACATAGTGGACCTGCCCGAGCCACCCGGGCCAGAAGACCTCCAGATAGGCATGGCCTTAGAGGTGGCTTTTGACGATGTCACAGACCAGGTGACCCTTCCCAAGTTCAGGCCAGCTTGACGGGGCCGACCCCCAGGGATTAGACGAGTTCCGAGATCGTGCGAACGATCCGGTTAGGACGTACCGGCGTGTCCCCTGGAAGGCCCTCTCCTTGGCCATCGACCCAGATACCGCGAATACCCATCCTCATGGGGGCCAATACGTCGAGTTCGAGGTTGTCTCCAACCATCCACGTCCTATCAGGGCCGGTTCCAAGGTTGTCGAGCGCGTACGCGTAGGCCTGAGGCTCGGGTTTGCCGACGCCGAACACCCCCTCGATCTGAATGTGATCCATCAGGTCCGGCAAACCCAGGTGCTCGACCTTCCTTCGCTGGATCTCGGCGCTTCCATTGGTGATGAGCCCAAGTTTCACTCCCCTGGCCCTCAGAACCCGCAGAGTCTCTAAGGCTCCCGCAATTGGCCTGCATGCATCCCAACGTGCGGCGGTCCAAGCCGCCGCCATCTCCTCAGTCACGGCGGGGTCCGCCGCGAGGCCGAGTTGCTCCAGACCTCCACGTACGTTCTGCCGTAGAGCCTCGCAGGGATTCAGCCGACCGACACGGTTTCGCTCGGGGTCAGACCAGAACCATATCCGGTAGTCGTGTATGGCGACGCGAAGCATCTCGGAGGCTACCTGGTGGCCCATGGCGACTAGCACCGGCGCGAATCGGTCCGTCACCGCCACCCACGCCTTGTTGGCACCCTCCGAGGTGGCAAGGATGGTGTCGTCTAGGTCGAATAGAGCCGCGTCGGGCAACTCGGCCGTTCCATCAATGCCGGCGGCTAATTCAGTCACCTTGCGCTTCCGGCTCACAAGGCAGGATCTTGCGTATGACGTCGAAGGGATAGATGCCGGTGTAGTGGGCGTCGCTCCAAAGGAACTGAACCGCGTACCTGCCGACCAGCAGGTAGTCCTCGGCACGAATGTCAGCCGGCACCGAGGCCGGGTCCAAGATCCTACGCTGACTCCATTCTTCGACGCATTCGGCACAGCCACAGTTGATTCTTAGGTCCCTAGCAGGGTACCGACAGCGTTGGCCGTTGCTCCACTCGATGATCACACCATCCTCCGTGAGGAGTATGCGATCTGCTCCAACTTCACCTGTTTCCATGCTAATCGTCGGACGGACGCCCGGAACCCCGCCGAGGCTGTCGCCCGCTCCATATTAACGCGGACTGGCGACCGAACGCAGACCCGAAGGTTCCTTGTGGGCCGGCGATCCGGTGGCATATCATCGCCGCTATGGGTACCTGTGGGATATGAGCGACCTTGGCGATTTCTTGTCGGTGGCAGACCTGCCTTCGAGCGGGGTGGCCGGGGTTTTGGAACGGGCCTTGGAGCAAAAGCGTCGGGATGACCAGATGCGACCGCTAGAAGGCATGATCGTGGCGCTGCTGTTTGAGAAGCCTTCCCTCAGGACACGGGGCAGCTTCGAGACGGGGGTGAGGCAACTGGGCGGCGACTGCGTCTACTTCGGGCCAGACGACGTTGGCCTCGGAAGTCGCGAACCGGTGGCGCACGTGGCCCGCGTCCTTGAGAGATGGTTCGACTGTATCGTGGCCCGCGTGTTTTCGCACGACACCCTGGTCGAGTTAGCCGATCACTCCTCGGTTCCCGTCGTAAACGCCCTTTCCGACATGGAGCATCCTTGCCAAGCGATGGCCGACCTGCTGACCCTCAGAGAGCGGCGGGGTAGCCTGAAGGGCACCCGAATGGCTTATGTGGGCGATGGCAACAACGTGGCGGCCAGCCTAGCAATTGCGTGCGGGTCGGTGGGGGCCGAATTCACCATAGCGAGCCCACCGGCCTACCGCATTGCACAACAGCCCTGGGAAGAGGCGAACAGGCGCGCTGAGCAGACTGGCGGATCGATCACCTGGCTCAGCCTGCCCGAAGAAGCCGTCAGGGGAGCGGACGCCGTCTACACTGACGTGTGGGTCAGCATGGGCTACGAAGATGAGACCGGAGATAGGCTGAAGGCCTTCAAGGGTTACCAGGTCGACCCAAACCTGATGAACACAGCCGGTCCAGAGGCTATCTTCATGCATGACATGCCCGCGCACGAGGGAGAGGAGATCGCACCCGGCATGCTGGACCACCCAAGGTCGGTGGTCTTCGACCAAGCTGAAAATCGCCTGCACGCACAAAAGACGATCCTGCGTCAGCTACTCGACTAGCCCGAACCGACGTGACAAAGCCGCTCGTCGCCATTGTCGGACGCCCCAATGTAGGCAAGTCCACACTGTTTAATCGCATCTCGGGCGACCGGGCGGCCATCGTGTCGGACATGCCCGGGACCACCCGCGACCGCCTGACCACGCAGGCCGAGTGGGCCGGCGTCGGCTTGGTCCTTTTCGACACCGGAGGCTTGGAGGTCTCGCCGACGAGGTCAACGCAACAGGCCGGTCTTTCCGAAAGGGTGCGGGTCCAAGTCGATGTGGCGATAGCGGACGCCGACGCGATCATTCTCGTCGTCGATGCGCACGAAGGATTAACCCCGGACGACGAGGACATCGCCCACAGCCTTAGGATGACCGATAAGCCCGTAGTCCTCGCCGCAAACAAGGCGGATAACCAAGATCGGGAGACGGACGCACTAGAATTCTACTCGCTGGGCATTGGAGACCCCATCCCCCTTAGTGCTTATCACAACCGGGGGGTGGACGATTTAATGGCAGCGGTCGTCGCGGCGCTGCCCGAATCGGGACCGGCCTATGAGGCGGTCGCGGACATCTCTTTGGCGATCGTTGGACGAACGAACGCGGGAAAGTCCCTGCTCCTTAACTCCATAGCGGGCGAGGACAGATCGATTGTGAGCGACATTCCCGGAACGACTAGGGACGCCGTGGACACCCTGATCGAGCGGGAAGGAGTCTCAGTTCTTCTGATCGACACTGCGGGGATCAGACGAAGAGGCAGTGTCCAGCCCGGGATAGAGCGCTACAGCGTGCTGCGCTCGCTAAGGGCCATAGACAGGGCCCAAGTCGCTGTACTGGTGCTCGACGCCTCCGAACTGGCCACTGCACAAGATGCCCACGTTGCGAGCTACGTCTTGGAGGCGCAGAGGGGGATCGTGGTGGCGGTCAACAAGTGGGACCTCGCCCGTGGGCTCGAGTTGACGAGATCCGATGCTGAGCGGGTCGTTAGGGAGCGGCTAAAGTTCCTTAACTTCGCGCCGGTCCGGTTCATTTCGGCGCTAACGGGCGCCGGTGTTGGCGAGCTTCTTGACTCTGTGGCGGCGGTACACGCTGAATGGTCGAGAGGCCTGCCGCGTTATGACCTCAGGCGGACGATCCTAAACGCCGTTTCCGAACATCCTCCGGCATCTGGTGGACGCCGCGGGCTCAAGATTTACGGAGTTACACAGGACTCCAAGGGGCCTCCCGGCTTTACCTTTTACGTGAATCGCGGCGACCTTGTGCACTTTTCCTACAGTCGCTATCTGGAGAACGCCATCCGGAGTGCGTACGGCTTCGAGGGTGCACCGCTGAGGATGCGCTTTCGCGGCAGGGGCGAGCGTTGACCGCGGTCGAATATGTCGTATTCATCGTGGTTGGTTACCTGATCGGCTCCGTGCCGTTCGGGCTCATTGCCGCCCGAGTAGCCAGTGGGGTTGACGTGCGTAACTTCGGCAGCGGCAAGACTGGCACGACCAACGTGATTCGCACCTCCGGTAGAAAGGTCGGAGTCGTAGTACTGTTGCTGGACATGTCCAAGGCCGTTATCGCCATCGCCGTGGCCAAATTCGCATTCGACTCGACAAGCGGCGTGCACGCCGCAGCCGGGCTGGCCGCCCTAGCAGGCCACAACTTTCCGGTCTTCGCAGGCTTTAGGGGAGGCCGCGGAATTGCGACGGGATGGGGTGGCCTGTTCATATTCACACCGTGGGCGGGCCTAATCGCGACCGCCGTCGGCGTGCCACTGGTCGCCATTTCCAGGTACGTGTCTCTCGGTTCCATAGCCGGCGCCACTGCGGGAGCCGCGTCCCTAATAGCGTTCGCGGCGGCAGGCGTGGTGGATACCGAATATATGTGGTACGGCATCGTGGGCGCCCCATTTGTACTGATCCGCCACCACGACAACATACTGCGTCTGATGCGTGGCCACGAGCGCAGGCTGGGAACCCAAGAGGAATCGAACAAACAAGGCGACTCAAGCCACTGCTCCGGGGAGCCGGGAGCCTAGTCTATGGTGCGGGCCGCCGTCATCGGTACCACGAGCTGGGGCACCACACTTGCCGTCCTTATGGCGAGAAACGGCGGAATGGTCAGACTGCTTGCACGCCGACGCGCCGAGGCCGAGGAGATAGAGCGACTCCGTGAGAACAGGAGATTTGTCCCTGGAGTCGAACTGCCAAAAGGGGTCTCGATAACAGAGTCCCCTGCTGAGGCCATGGACGGGGCGGACATAGTCGTCGTGGCGGTGCCGTCGAGGTCCATCAGAACAAACCTCTCCGTAATCTCGGCCCATTTGCCGGCCGGGGCAACGTTTGTAAGCGCAACCAAGGGGCTAGAAGTCTCCTCCGGTAAACGGATGACTGAAGTAATGGCAGAGGAGATCGGCACCGGGGCAGATGGGCAGATATGCGCCCTGTCGGGTCCCAACCTAGCCGCCGAGGTGATATCCGGGCTTCCCTCCACAAGCGTCGTTGCCGGACCGGACCAGGCGGCGTCCTCGATCCAAGCGGCGCTTTCGTCTCAGAACTTTAGGGTATATACCAATGGCGACGTCGTAGGCGTCGAACTCGGCGGCGCACTCAAGAATATCGTAGCGATCGGCGCTGGCGTCTGTGACGGGCTCAGCCTTGGTGACAACTCCAAGGCCGCGTTCGTCACTCGCGGACTGGCAGAGACCGCCCGGCTCGGCATAGCGGCTGGCGCGGACCCACTTACTTTCGCTGGGCTCGCTGGGATGGGGGACATGATGGCCACGTGCTACAGCAGCCTCAGCAGGAACCGCCACGTCGGCGAGCAACTGGCCCGCGGCCACACCCTTGAGGAGATCCGTTCAGGGATGCGCAACGTCGCCGAGGGAATCGACACCACTGTGGCGGCCGTCCACCTAGCCGATTGTCTCTCTGTAGACATGCCTATCGCCCACGCCATCCACGCGGTGATGTTCGGAGGCATATCGCTTGATGAGGCCATTTCCGATTTGCTGGGCCGCAGACCGGCGCCAGAGTGGAGTGGGCTTCGCCGGGAGGGGCAAACCTAGTGGTGGGTGCGAAACGCCAGCCAGTCCCCCACCTGCGTTACGCCATCCACTGACAGACCTGCTGCCTCAAGGGCCTCCGTGACCTGTGGACCCTTGCCAACGACCACCCCGCTAGCGAGCAGGGAGCCCCCGGTGCGGACCGCGGATGTCATGTGCTGGGCTAGGTCAATTACGACCGTAGACGAGATGTTGGCCACGACAAGATCGAATATCCTGCCGACCGCACCGTCGGGCAACGTTCCCTCCACAGCGTTTGCCACGTGTCCCACGCCGTTGCGGTGCATGTTGACGCGAGCAGCGGAAACCGCTTGGGCATCGACGTCCAGTCCGAGTACGTTGGCGGCGCCCAGCTTGGCCGCGGCGATGGAAAGTATGCCCGAGCCGCACCCCAGATCAAGGACGCTGGAGCCCGGGCAAAGCACGTCCTCGATAAGCTCAAGGCACATGGCGGTGGTCGGGTGGTGGCCGGTGCCGAAAGCCAAGCCCGGCTCTAGCCTTACCACCTCTCGTCCCTCCGGCACTTCGCAACGTTCCCATGTCGGCACAACAAACAATCGCTTTCCTACGAGGAGCGAACCAAGGTGGCGCGTGTGTGCAGCCCGCCAGTCTGATTCCTCAATCGTGCATTCCGTAACCTTCCCGACAGGTCCTACATGGGCGATGAGCCTTACACCGGCGTCGATCCCTGCACGCCTGTGACTGAGGGAGGCGTCGGACGGCACATATGTACGCATTGTCACCCAGGCGCCCTCCGGCTGGGTCTCGCCCTCGTCTGGGTTGTATCCGCCACCCTGCTCAATGACCACACCCCCTTCACCGTATCGACGAAACAGCTGCGAGAGTGGCTCGACGAACTCGGCGGGAGTCCGAACGCTGAATTCAACCAGTGTCATGGCGGTGTTGATGACCGCAGGCATGCGCCTGGCGGCCCGTACCCTAGCTGCCGGAGATCGTATCCCGCAGCTTCTCCACCCAACCCCGCTCGTCCCCTTCACCGGGTTCTCCCCCAGAGGGCAGTGTGGCCGCGAGTTGATTGAGAAGCTCCCTCTGCTTTTCGGAAAGACCTCTGGGAGTCATGACGAACACGTCAATCAATTGATCGCCACGGCGGCCCGCGTTCCTGAGGTGAGGTATACCTCGGCCCCTAAGCCTTATCACATGGCCGGACTGGGTTCCCTCTGGCACCTCGACCGTCTCCTCACCGCCCAAGGTGGGAACGGTCAATTTGGTGCCGAGCGCTGCCTGAACAAAGTTGATGCGCTGAAGGAAACGGACGTCGTCGCCCTCACGCCTAAACAGCGGATGAGCCCTCACTCTGAGCGCCACGAACAGGTCGCCGTTCGGGCCCCCACCAACACCGGCCTCACCCTCGCCGCGCAGCTTGAGCTGGGTATCGTTCTCTATCCCGGCCGGAATCGTGACTGCGAGCTTTCGATGCTTTCGCTCCGCCCCGGAGCCTCGGCAGTGCCTGCATGGCCTGGTAATCACCTGGCCATCTCCACCGCACACCCCGCAGGTCACGACCTGTACGAACTGTCCGAAGAAGCCCTGCTGGGCGCGCCTCACCTGACCCGAGCCCCTGCAATTGGTACACACGTCGGGCGTCGTGTCAGGCTCGGCCCGGCTACCGCGACAGACAGCACACCTCTCTGAGCGCGATATCTCGACCTGCTTCTCTGTACCGAACGCAGCCTCGTCAAACTCTACTGCGACCGAGACCCGAAGGTCGGCGCCCCGACGTGCGGAGCTGGCCCGCGCTCGGCCACCGAAATCACCGAAGAACGCTTCAAAGATGTCGCCGACGCCACCAAAGTTCTCAAAGCCATCAAAACCGGTGGCGCCCCCGTTGGTGACACCGGCGTGCCCAAAGCGGTCATAGCGGCTTCGGCGTTCCGAATCTGAGAGAACCTGATAGGCTTCGTTTACCTCCTTGAATCGATCGGCCGCGCCATCAGACTTGTTGCGGTCTGGATGGTACTCAAGGGCCAGCTTCCGGAAGGCCCTCTTGATCTCCTCATCCGAAGCGCCTTTGGGAATGCCGAGCACCTCATAGTAGTCACGCTTTTTGGTGGTCATCTGGCGAGCAAGGACGCGGGGAGGGGATCAGATTTGGCCACTAGGGGCCACTATCTCGGTCATCACCGAAGCCATCAGCCTTACACGGGCGATAGTATGCGAGTACCGCATCCTGGTGGGACCCACCGCCGCGATCGCACCGACAGCCGTCCCGGCAACCCCGTACCTGCCTATGACAACGCTAAGGGGGCGCAGCACATCCTCTCTGTTCTCGGTGCCTATCACCACCCTGAGAGCAGGTCCATCGGGCGTCTCTTCTAGGACAGCCTGAGCCAGCGTCCCATCCTCGAATCCCTCGATTAGCCTCTGAACACGACGATTCTCAGCGAACTCCGGCTGGGCCAGCAGGTTACGTAGCCCATCCAGATAGTGGTCGCGAAAGAGATCCCTATCCTCCTCCTCTAGAACCAGTATGGTGGACCTAAGGATATCCATCTCGAAGGGAGTCAGGTCGGGATCTATCACCGCGATCTGGCTACGTGTCTGTCCCTCTACGAGGTCGCGCACCCGATTCGCCGACCGCGCCAGTTCGTCGGCGCCAATCGGGCGAGCCAACCGAACGAGATGACGCCTAAGCCTGGCCTGCTGAAGGACTATGACCATCATCGCCAAAAGGCCTTCAAGCGGCACGACCTCTAGCCGCATGACCCTAGCCTCCGCCGCCTTGGGGGGGGTGGCAAGCGCAAGATTGTCCACCATCTGAGCCAGGGCGGCCGCCGCACTGCTTGACCATTGGTCGTCATCCATTTCGACCCGGCACAGTCTCTCGTGCACGGCCTTCCTTGTCGCCGTCGGCTCTTCGAGCGGGCCACTCCTTGCGACATCTTCCACGTAGAGCCTGTAGGCCTTATCGCTGGGCACACTCCCGGCAGAGGAGTGGGGATGCGTAATATAGCCGTGCTCTTCTAGCACTGCCACTTCGTTGCGCACCGTGGCGGAACTGACGCGTAGTCCGCCCCTACGCGATATCGCCCGAGACGAAACGGGCGTCGCATCGACCACGTAGCGCTCCACAATGGAGTTGAGAATAGCTCTTTGCCGTGCGGTGAGCATTTGATTCACGGCCCATTTTACTCCCCTTGGCCACATTACCGTCGATAGGCACAGGCAAGTGCCGGCGGAGCCTGCTACACAAGCCTTCCGGCAAGTCCTATGAGCATCACGGTGACACGTACCACAACCTCAGACGAAAGGGTTAGGCAGCGAGGGCATATGGATCGATGGATCCGGGAAGATGGAACCTAAGCCTCGCTTTGCATCAGTCTCCCCTGCGGACATCACATGCCCGTGGAAGTAGAGGGACTCCCTTCCTCAATAGAGAGGAAGGGCCTTGCTAGTTTCCTAACCTCGCTGTACGCCCATGTCGCGCGACTACTCTAGTCGCGGCGCCGCAGACGGCTCGTCAGGAACCCCCAGCGGCAAGCGTCTTGGCGGGGCCACGGCCTCGACCGTGCCGGTGCGATTCGCCAGCACCCGGCCTCCCCTCACGTCTACTCTGTAGACTCCGAAAGGCTTTAAACGTCTCGCCCTAGGTTGGTGAGGAATTCGGTATTGTCGCGCGACTTGTACATGCGCTCCAGAACCTTTTCTATGGCCTCCGAGGAGTGCATCGAGTCAGAGGTGACCATGCTCACCATGCGGCGCAGGAGCCAGACCTGCTTAAGCGTGGTCTCGTCCAAGAGCAATTCCTCACGCCTGGTGCCGCTCTTGTGGATATCAATGGCCGGGAAGATCCGCCGCTCCGAAAGCCGTCTATCGAGGTGTACTTCCATGTTGCCGGTACCCTTGAACTCCTCGTAGATCACTTCGTCCATGCGGCTCCCGGTGTCTACAAGGCAGGCCGCCAGAATGGTGAGGCTGCCACCCTCCTCCGTATTGCGGGCCGCGCCGAAGAATTTCTTGGGCGGGTAGAGTGCGACCGGGTCAATGCCGCCCGACAGCGTCCTCCCGCTGGTTGGCACAGCAAGGTTGTACGCGCGGGTGAGACGCGTCAGCGAGTCGAGAAGGATCACAACGTCGGTGCCAGCCTCGATAAGGCGCTTGGAACGCTCGAGAACCAGTTCGGCAACCCGGCAGTGATCTTCGACCGGCTCGTCAAATGTGGAGCTGAACACCTCACCCCTCACCGACCGCCGCATGTCGGTAACCTCCTCGGGACGCTCACCTATAAGGGCGACCATGAGGTGGATCTCCGGAGAGTTCTCGGCAATGCCGGTGGCAATGTCCTTAAGCAGGGTGGTCTTTCCAGCCTTGGGAGGGGAAACTATCATCCCCCTCTGGCCACGGCCTATCGGGGCGAGCAGATCGATCAGCCTCGCAGAGAGCTTTCGCCGGTCGGTCTCCAATACTAAGCGTTCAAGCGGAAAGATCGGCGTCAGACGCTCAAAGTGGGGTCTGCTCCGAGACCTGTCAGGCTCTAGTTCATTTACGGTCTCAACCCTGATCAGCCCAAAGTATCGCTCCCCGTCCTTGGGAGGACGCACCTGTCCGCCGACCTCGTCGCCAGTGCGCAGGCCAAACCGGCGTATCTGCGACTGCGAAACGTATACGTCACTGGCGCCCTGCGTGACAGAGCCCTGCCTCAGAAAGCCATAGCCATCGTTGACAATCGACAGGATGCCGTTGACTTTGACGTTTCCATTCCTTTCCGAATAGGCCTGAAGGACCTTTCGGAGCAGGTCATGGCGGCGACCGGAGATCCCGTTCTCGGGTACCCCGAGTTCGACCGCGAACTTCTTCAAATCGTCGTCTGTGAATCTCTGTAGCTCTAATAGATCCATGGTCCTGGACTCCGCCGATCCTTAGTCCCGGCCCGCGCATAGCTGGCAGGCCTTGGTGGTTACAAAGCGATGTCGTTGGAAATGCCCGGTGCGGCCGTCCGTGCAGCCAATGCCTAGCGGACCCGCAATTAAAGGGAAGGTTTGAAGGTTTGGGCGGGTTGTACGTGGGCTAGCCGGAGACCTTCTCCCAATCCTCGCTGAACCTGGCCACTCCAAGGTCGGTCAGTGGATGTCTGACCATCTGCCCGAGAACCTTGAAGGGAATGGTGGCAATATGCGCTCCCGCCCTCGCCGCCATCAGACAGTGTACAGGGTGACGAATGCTGGCCGCGAGCACCTCTGTTCTTATGGGGTAGCGGGAGAAGATATCGACGATGTCTCGCACAAGTGACATACCGTCTTGGCCCTGATCGTCCAGACGGCCCAAAAAAGGGCTCACCATGCTGGCGCCGGCCTGCGCTCCCACGATCGCTTGGTTCGCTGAAAAGCATAAGGTCTGATTTATCTTGACCCCCTCCTTTGAAAGGTGGGCCATGGCCTCAAAGCCCGTCTGAGTACTAGGCAGCTTGACCACCGCGTTTGGATGCCAAAGGGAGATTCCCCAGCCCTCCTCGATCATGCCCTCGGTGTCTTGGCTCACCACCTCTACGGAGATCGGGCCGTCCACTATCTCGGCTATCTCGAGAATCGCCTCCCTGTAGCCGGTAGGGGTGCCTATACCCTCCTTGGCAGCCAGCGAGGGGTTGGTAGTTACACCGCTGATCGCACCCATACGGGCAGCTTCGCGGATCTCATCGACGTTGGCGGTATCAAGAAATATGCGCAACGGGGACTCCATGAACATAGCACAGTCACGCCTCCCAGTAAACGGGGCTGCGGCCGGCTAATTTGCCTCCCTGACCTTTAAGGTTACCTCATGTTGCGACGAGTCACCGACCAACGCCGCCCCGCCGAGCGGCATGACATGCTGGCCTCCCTCCCTGAGCGTGTGCATTGCGACGCCGACGAACTCGCGGAACAACGGATGAGGTCGGTTGGGCCTAGACAAGAACTCCGGATGAAACTGAACGCCAAGCATGAAGGGGTGACCGGACAGTTCCATAACCTCAACCAGATTCCCATCCGGGGATAGACCTGCGGACCTCAGTCCCGCCAACTCGAAGTCACGCCGGTAGTCGTTGTTTACTTCAAAGCGATGACGGTGACGCTCCGCGACCCGAGCCTTGCCATAAGATCTGTGAGCCAAAGTGTCGGGTACGAGTTCGCACGGATAGACGCCGAGCCTCATCGTGCCGCCCATCTCGACGATGCCTCTTTGGTCTCGCATCAGGTCAATCACAGGATCCGGAGTGTCGGAATCGAACTCGGAAGAGTTGGCGGCGCGCAGTCCCAGCAAGCCACGCGCCGCCTCTATTACCATCACCTGCATGCCCAGACACAGGCCGAGGTACGGTATCTCTCCGGTCCGGCAGTAGGTGACGGTATCCACCATTCCCTCGACGCCCCGCGACCCAAACCCCCCGGGGACGACAACCCCGCTCACGTGGCCTAGGAACCGCTCCGGGCCCCGCTCCTCGATCTCCTCGGATGCGACCCAACTGAGATCTAGGTCCATGTGGTGACTGAGTCCCGCGTGTATCAGCGCCTCTTTCACCGAGAGGTAGGAATCCTCAAGGTCTACGTACTTTCCCACCACCGCTACAGGTACCCTCTCCTTCGGGCGCTGGATCGCATCAACCATTGACCGCCACTGGTCCATACCGCGGGTCGTCGCAGCCAGACCCAGGGTACGGACGATCAGTTGGCCGAGGCCCTCCGCTTCCAGAACCAAGGGGACTTCGTACACCGTGTCGAGCGTGGGAAGCGACACTACCCCGCCCTGGGGAACGTCGCAGTGGACCGAAATCTTCCTCTTGATTTCCTCTCCAACCGGCTCGTCGCTTCGACAGACAATCGCATCGGGCTGTATGCCTATGGAGCGCAGCTCTCGAACGCTGTGTTGAGTGGGCTTGGTCTTTATCTCGCCCGTGGAGGAGATCCGCGGCAGCAGCGTGACGTGAACGTACATGACATTGTCGCGCCCGACCTCGTTGCGCATCTGACGTATCGCCTCAAGGAACGGAAGCCCTTCTATGTCCCCTACCGTACCTCCAACTTCGACCACGACCACGTCGGCGCCGCTCTCGGCGGCGAGGCCGAGAATCTTTTGCTTGATCGCGTCAGTAACGTGGGGAACCGTCTGTATCGTGCCGCCCAAGAACTCGCCTCGGCGTTCTTTTGCGATGACCTCGCTGTATACCTGTCCCGCGGTTACGTTGGACGAGCGAGTGAGGTCAACGTCGATGAAACGTTCATAGTGGCCAAGGTCCAAATCCGTCTCAGACCCGTCTTCGGTCACGTAGACCTCGCCGTGCTGGTACGGCGACATCGTTCCCGGATCGACGTTCAGATAGGGGTCCAGCTTCATCACCGACACGGAGTTACCCCGGCTCTTGAGAATGCGCCCTATCGAAGCGACATTGATGCCCTTGCCGATCGAACTGACCACTCCTCCGGTAACGAAAAGGAACTTGGTCATTACAGCTGGGGCTCAGGGGGGCGCACTGAAACCCGGATTTTTCGATCCTGCAGTGTCAGAAATTGAAGTCCCGGGCCCCCTGGGATCGAGTGTGACCCGGCTGGGTGTCCGCCGCCAGTTCCCTGGAGCTTACTTCTTTTCGGGAGTGCGGGTTGTTTGATGACTTTTATCGAACCGGCGGATTAGACCTTCCCGTATGCGCCCGAGTATAGGTGGCAAAAAAAACGGTTGTCAACGAGGATACGCGACCCGATCTGGACGTCAGATCATCCCAGCCCCAGCGGCTTGGTCGAGCGCTTGCTTGACGAAGTCAAAGCTGGCCTCCTCTATCCAAGCGTCCAAGAGGCGGCGCGTGACCGGACCGGGTAGCTCGGCCCCAATACCTAGCCCGTTGACGGTGGCCACGGGAAGCATACAAAAGCGCGTCGAGCTCACAAAAGCCTCCTCGGCAAGATACACGTCGCCGGTGCAGAAGTCGTCCTCGTCCACGCCTATGGCCATGCCTTCTGCCAGATCGAGGATCGCTTTCATGCTCACTCCCGCCAGCACATTGGAGCGGTCCGGCAGCTTTATCCGCCCATCCCGCACGAACATGAAATTGCCCCCCTGGCATTCAGTGATGTTTCCCTCCGCGTCATTCATCAGGGGAAAGCTCAACTGCCGCCTTGGTCTGGCTACCGGCGGGACGGCGTATGTGGTGGGCGTTACAACCCTGATTCCGTAGCCGTAGCTGAGCGCGAACGGCAGAGGATCCAGAATCTGACAATAGATCGCAACACTCACCGGGCGACCGTCCCCGCTATCATCGGTGTCATCCGCCGCCGTACCTACGCTGACAATCTGGGTCACAAGAAGATCCTGCCCTAGCCCTATGCGTTCAAGGTTACTGCTCACAAGCTGAGTAGTCAGGCTGGCCATTTGCTCCCTAGTCACTCCCGGATTAATGCCCGAGTACTCAAGGCCCCTGTAGAGCCGGGCCAAGTGGTCGTCCAACCGATACAACGTGCCTCCAAAAGTGCGCTCGACATCGTAGAAGCCTCCAGCAGACTCAAGCCCGGCCTCCTTCATTGCCTGGGCCATCTCGTCCAGAGGCATGTGCTCGCCGTTGAAGTATGCCGTCAGACCGGCTCCTTCGGGCTCCGTGCCGTCTTCGGGACCGTTCCCTGCGTTCCGGGCCGACGGTCCTATGGGCAAGTCAGCACTTGTTGAGTGGTAGAGCCAATATCCGCCGGGGTGGGAATGGTCAACGCACCAGCAAGCTCCAAGGCTCGAATCTTTTCCGATGCCCTTCCGGCGCTGCCGGTAATTATTGCACCGGCGTGGCCCATGCGCCTGCCTGGCGGCGCACTGCGGCCGACGACCAAGGCGACGACCGGCTTGGTCACCTCCGAGCTTATGAACTCAGCGGCCTCCTGCTCCTTGGTGCCCCCGATCTCTCCGATTAGCACAATCGCGTCCGTGTCAGGGTCTGCCTGAAACATCCCGAGAATCTCCACAAATCCCGCGCCGCTTACCGGATCGCCCCCTATTCCAACGCAGGTCGACTGGCCGATACCGATCGGAGTCAACTGGCCCACGGCCTCGTACGTCAGCGTGCCGCTTCTGGAAACGACGCCGACCCGCCCGGCGGCATATACGTGGCCCGGCATTATGCCCACTTTTGCCTTCTCGCCGGGTGAGATAATTCCCGGACAGTTCGGCCCTACCATGGTCGCCGCAGAGCGTCTGACATAGTCCACGACCTTCACGGTGTCCAAGACGGGGATACCCTCTGTGATACAGACGACAGTCTCGATGCCTGCGTCCACCGCTTCGACGATCGCGTCGGCAGCAAAGGCAAATGGCACGAATATGAGAGAGGCGTTGGCACCGGTCCCATCGACGGCCCTTTGTACCGTGTCAAAAACCGGGACGGACTCACCAAAAGTCTGTCCGCCCCGTCCCGGTGTAACCCCGGCTACTACGACGGTCCCGTATTCCATGCATCGGGCGGTGTGGAAGCTGCCTTCACGCCCCGTTATGCCCTGCACCAGCAGCCTTGTGTGCTTGTCTACAAGAATCGGCACGTTCGCTAGCCGACCTTTCTTATCGCAGAGGCCGCCGCACCCAAGTCGTCTACGAGCGTGACGGGCAGGTCGGTACCGGACAGTATTTGACGGCCCTCATCTGCGTTGGTGCCCAGCATCCTTACGACCATGTACGGCACCGGGCCGGTGACCCGCTCTGCCGCCCTCAAGATCCCTCGTGCGACTATGTCACACCTCAGGATCCCGCCGAAGATGTTGACTAGTACCCTCCCAACCGCAGGGTCGGAGAGAAGTATCACCATAGCCTCTGCCACCTTCTCTTCGTCGGCTCCACCCCCCACGTCCAAGAAGTTGGCAGGCGCTGCGCCCGCCGCCACCGCCACGTCCATGGTGGCCATCGCAAGGCCCGCTCCATTTACCAAGCACCCCACATCCCCATCCAGCTTAACGTAGCTCAGTCCGCGCTCGCGGGCCGCCGCCTCAATGGGCGGATCCTGCGTAGGGTCATAGAGCTCGGCCAGCAGCGGATGGCGGAAGAGCGCATCATCGTCAATGTTGACCTTGGCGTCTGCGGCGACGATGGAGCCATCCGTTGCAACTACCAACGGGTTGACCTCTATTAGCGAGCAATCGTTGCCCGCAAAAGCACGGTGTACCGAGGTGACGACCTTGGCGAAGTTTCTCGCCGGACCGCCCCCCAATCCCAGTCCGGCCGCCAGCTTGCGTGACTGGAAAGGCATCAGCCCGAGTGCCGGGTCAATCTCCTCAACTAGGATCTTCTCCGGCGTGTCCTCTGCTATCCTCTCAATATCGACGCCCCCAGCCTCGCTGGCCATCACAACCGGGCGCTTGCTGCCGCCGTCCACTAGCACAGCAAGATACAACTCGCGAGCGATGTTGAGCATCTCCTCGACCAACACAGCGCTCACGGGCACCCCTTCATGTCCCGTTTGCGCGGTCACAAGGCTTCTCGACAGCATTGAGTCGGCCGCTTGTGCCGCCTCTTGCGCATCGAATGCCAGCATTACTCCGCCGGCCTTGCCTCGACCTCCGGCGTGTACTTGGGCCTTCACCACAACCCTTCCACCCGAATCAGCGGCAATCTCCCGAGCCGCTTGTGCGGTGCGGGCAACTCCGCCGGCAGGCACCGGAACGCCGTAGCGACTTAGGAGATCTTTGGCCTGATATTCGTGCAGTTTCAAGTATCCACCGCCGTGTGCGAGAGGATTGCAGACGGCTACCTTAGTGGACGGCCAAAACGCGAATCAAGGCGATTTGATCCGGCGGAGGGGGTGGGATTCGAACCCACGTTCCCTTGCGGGATTCCTGTTTTCAAGACAGGCGCCTTAGTCCACTCGGCCACCCCTCCTCTCGGGCCCGTATTTTAGTGGCTAGCCGCCGCCACACGCCAATTGCCGAGGTGGCGCTACAGCCGGTAAGGGCGCGGCTCCGATTGCCTTGACACCCTTTTTTTCCCGTTGTTACACTCCTCACCAGCGGCTACGTAGACGCTAGGAGGGCGCTTAACGCATGACCGTCTCCACCCGGCATCAGCCCCTCAAAGACTTCGCCTCCTCCCGCTATCCCGGCTCCGGCGTTCTCGATGGATTTGAGTCGATCGTCGCATCGATTGCTGCGGGAGCCCGCGACCTGGAGTCGCAGATTCGGGCCGCCGCCCTAGCCGGCGTGCTGGGTACGACCGGGGAAACCAACGTACAGGGGGAAATCGTACAGCGACTCGACGCCGCCAGTTCGGACATTTTTGTCCAAGTGCTTGGGGACTGCGGCCGGGTGGCAATTGTCGGATGTGAAGAGTTGGAACAACCTGTTTTGTTCGGCGATTCTCCCGATCACCGCTACATAGTCCTCATGGATCCGCTTGACGGCTCATCGAACATCGATGTCGCGGTGAGCATCGGCTCGATATTCGGCATTTGGGCGCGGCGATCTGAAGACGAAGTGTCCCCGAGTTCGCTCCTTCGACCAGGATGCGAGCAGGTCGCCGCCGTCTACGTCGTCTACGGGTCGAGTACTGTGCTAACCGTCGCTACGGAGGGCAGGGTGGACACGTTCACGATGGACCCGTGCAGCGGCGAGTTCGCTCTTACCAACCCGGACCTTCGATTTCCGCAGAAGGCACCGTATTACAGCGTCAACGACGGCAACACGGAGAGATGGTCTCCCGGGATCGTAAAGGCTGTCGATGATTTGCGCCCCGGGCGCTCCCAGCGCTACATCGGCTCGTTGGTGGCCGACTTCCACAGGAACCTGCTCAAGGGGGGCATCTTCCTCTATACGGCCGACACCAAGAATGTCGACGGTCGCCTGCGGCTGATGTACGAGGCCAATCCGCTCGGATACGTTGCAGAGCAGGCGGGCGGCGCGGTGTCGGACGGGGAGCGGCGCCTATTGGACGTGGTTCCCTCCCGCCTTCACCAAAGAACGCCCCTTATCGTCGGTGAACGATCGCTCGTGGAGCAGACAGTCGCTACCATACAGGTCAACTAACCAAAGAGGCCTTGCATTGCGGGTGGCTGCTGGGCCGAGTACCGAGGAGCGCGAATGGACACGGACAGGCTGATTGAGACCGCGAACGCAATCGTCGCTAAGGGCAAGGGCATACTTGCGGCCGACGAGAGTTCGCCGACCATCAAGAGACGCTTTGAGTCCATCGCCGTGGAATCCACCGAGGACAACCGACGCAACTACCGAGAAATGCTGTTTCGGACCGACGGAGCATCTGAATTCATTAGCGGTGTGATCCTGTTCGACGAGACGATCCGTCAGACTGGAGCCCACGGAACTCCCCTCGTTGACGTCCTAGTCAGCCGTGGCATCATTCCGGGCATCAAGGTTGACATGGGCGCAAAGCCTCTCGCGGGAGCCGAGGGAGAGACCGTGACCGAAGGTCTTGACGGCTTACGGCAACGCCTTGCCGACTACGCTTCACTGGGCGCCAGGTTCACCAAGTGGAGGGCGGTCGTCGCCATCGGAGAGGGCATACCGTCCACATACTGCATCGATGCCAACGCACACGCCCTTGCAAGATTCGCCGCCCTCAGCCAAGAGGCGGAAATGGTGCCCATCGTAGAGCCAGAGGTGCTGATGGATGGAGATCACGACATAGACAGATGCTACGAGGCGACCGAGGCGACGCTGCGGGAGGTCTACTACCAACTGGGCCACCACCGGGTAACCCTACCTGGCACGCTTCTCAAGCCCAACATGGTGCTGAGCGGCAAGGCGGACGCAAACAGGGTGGGCCCGAATCATGTGGCAAGAGCCACCGTGGACTGCCTGCTTGACACTGTGCCGGGATCCGTCCCGGGGATAGTGTTCCTATCCGGCGGGCAGAGTGATGAGGAGGCGACTGTGAACCTTGACGCAATCAACCGGCAAGCTTCGCAGGCTGGGGTTCCCTGGGAGCTCAGCTTCTCCTACGGCCGAGGCCTGCAGACGGCACCGCTCAAGGCCTGGGGAGGCAACGCGGCGAATTACGCCGCCGCCCAGCGAGCGTTCTACCACCGTGCCAAGGTAACCAGCGCCGCCCGCCGAGGGGCCTACCAGCCCGATCAGGAGGCGGTATCCGCCTCCTGATCGGCACCCGCAATCCGGGAAAGCTGAGGGAGTTCCTATGGATCCTTTCGAGCTGCCCTTTGCGGCTGACCACTCTGGAAGCGGAGGGGATATCGACGGAGGTCGGAGAGACCGGCCTCACATTTGAGCAAAACGCGATCCTCAAGGCCGCCGCCTACCGAGAAATGAGCGGGCTCGCCACCCTTGCCGACGACTCAGGCCTAGTCGTCGATGCCCTTGACGGCCTACCCGGGGTGCGATCTGCGAGGTACGCTGGCGAGCATGCGACCGACCTTGACAATCTCGAAAAGCTCCTGCATGAGATGCGGGGTATCTCTCCCGAGCGTCGAACGGCGCGGTTCGAGTGTGTGGTCGCCGTGGCCCTACCAGTGAGGGACGTAGTGACATTCCGAGGTGCCGTCGAGGGGTCCATCGCCTGTCAGCCCGCTGGCGAAACGGGTTTCGGATACGACCCGGTGTTCGTGCCTAAGACCGTCGCCAAGGACCGCCCGGCTCAGACTATGGCCCATCTGTCCACCGCGGACAAAGCGGATCTCAGCCATCGGGGACAGGCGGCGCGCAGAGCTGCTGATTGGCTGCGCCGTCTAGGGATGCCTGGAACCTCTCCATATAATTAATAGGCTGTGAATCGCCCGACGATCAGGGACGTCTTCCAGAGGCCGCTACGGGACCTGCGCATCTCGGTCACCGACCGGTGCAACTTCCGCTGCACCTACTGCATGCCCGCGGAGATCTACGGAGACCGCTATCAGTTCTTACCTCGAGAGCAACTGCTGACGTTTGAGGAGATCACCCGCGTCGCAGGCATAGTTGCCGGACTGGGCGCGGTCAAGGCACGTCTAACCGGCGGCGAACCCTTGGTGCGCAGGGAGGTCATAGATCTGGTTCGGATGCTGGCCGAGATCGATGGCATCGTGGATTTGACCATGACGACCAATGGCTACCTGCTGCCAAAGTACGCCTCCGGGCTCAAGGAGGCGGGACTGAACCGGATAACGGTCAGTCTAGACACGTTGGACGACGGAGTATTCAGGAACATGAACGGGCGCGGCTTCGGCGTCGACAGCGTACTCGCGGGCATCCGGGCCGCCCAGGCCGCGGGACTCACACCGATAAAGGTCAACTCGGTCGTCCAGCGTGGCGTCAACGATCACACGGTCGTCCAACTGGCACGTCACTTCAAGGGGTCCGGAATAACCGTGCGATTCATCGAGTTCATGGACGTAGGCACACTCAACGACTGGCGCATGGAGGCGGTGGTCCCGTCCGAGGAGATCGTCGCGGCGATAGATGCCGAGATGCCGCTGGAGCCCGTGTCTTCCACCTATCGGGGCGAAGTGGCGAGTCGCTACAGATACGTCGACGGATCGGGGGAGATCGGGTTGATCTCGTCGGTCACAAGGCCATTTTGCGGCGACTGTACGAGGCTGCGCCTGTCTCCCGAAGGAGAGCTCTATACCTGCCTTTTTGGCTCAAGCGGCATTGACCTTAGGACCCCGATGCGCAGCGGTGCCGACCACGCAGAGCTGGAGGAGATCCTTCGCCAAACCTGGTCGGCGCGGCGCGACCGGTATTCGGAGGAGCGCACCGCCATGACGCTACCCAAGCAAGATAAAGTCGAGATGTACCACATCGGAGGCTAGCCGGTCCGCGGGGCAAACACCGCGCTAGACGGTTGACGCAGATAGGCTAGGGGTTCACGCCACCGCATGATAGACATCTATACAGACGGTGCCTGCTCGGGGAATCCCGGGCCCGGCGGATGGGCAGCGATCGTATTCGAGGACGGGGAAAAGCGCGTTCTCCAGGGCGGAGAGGACCACACTACGAACAACCGCATGGAGATGCTGGCCGCCATCGAGGGGCTGAGAGCGACACCTCCATCGGCGGACGTGGTCGTGCACACCGACAGCACATACCTAGTCAACACCATGACCAGGGGCTGGAAACGCAGGGCGAACAAGGACCTGTGGACGGCTCTCGACAAGCAAGTTGGTCCGCGGCGGGTGCGCTGGGAGTGGGTTCGGGGGCACTCAGGCCACGCCCTCAACGAGGAGGCGGACTCCATCGCTTTCCATGAGTCACAGGCCCGGGCAGGTCGGGTCGCCGCGATCCGATCGGGCCCTCCGAGCGGCGCGGAGGACCCATCCCACGCAGCAGCAGCCGCACTAACACATGTGGACGAGTCGGGCCGCGCATCGATGGTCGACGTAGGCCAAAAGTCTCCCACCCGACGGGTCGCGGTGGCAGAGGGACGGGTAACGATGCGGTCCCAGACCCTTCAAATGGTCGAGCACAACGCGATCAACAAGGGCGACGTACTCGCGGTGGCCAGGGTGGCCGCAATCATGGCGGCCAAACGCACGCCGGAGCTGGTCCCGCTCTGCCACGTCCTGCCGATCGATTCTATCGCGGTGGATCTGACCACCGAGCATGCGGACTCGACGATCAGAATCCGCGTGGTAGTCGCAACGACGGCGAAGACGGGCGTGGAGATGGAGGCCCTCACCGCAGTCAGTGCGGCGGCTCTCACCATCTACGACATGTGTAAGGCTGTCGATCGATCCATGCGCATCGAAGGCGTCAGGCTGGTAAGCAAGACGGGCGGGCGCTCCAGCATGACGGAGGACGCTCAGCCGGAATGAGCGAAGGCGACACCTACCGCTGGCCCGGCTACACGCTCCTGCGCAAGCTGGGGCGTCCGCGCTTTGGCAAGAAAATACCACGTGGGACGCCTGACCTGATCGTTGTCGGCCTGGGCAATCCTGGCAAGGAATACGAGCGCACCCGTCACAACGCCGGCTTTTGGGCGCTGGACGAGCTCTCAGCGCTTACCGCGATTCACCTTGACGATCGGCGCCGCTCGTGCGTGCTGGGAGAGGGGATGATGGGCAAGCACAGAGTGGTCCTCGCAAAGCCCAGAACATTCGTCAATCTCAGCGGGGCGGCCGCTGGGTACCTTCTGGACCGGTACGACGCGGGGCCCGGACACCTGATGGTCATGTGCGACGACATGGACCTTGGGCCTGGAAGACTCAGGCTCAGGACCGGGGGTGGCCCGGGCGGCCACAACGGCATGAGGTCGGTGACCGAGGCGATCGGCGTCAAGAATTTCCCTAGGCTGAGAATAGGCGTGGGAAGGCCCGATGCCGGCATCGACGACGTCGAGCACGTCCTTGGTAGGCCAAGCGACGAAGATCTTCAGCGTATCGAAGAGGCCATCTCCCGCGTGCCCAGGGTGGTTGCCGGCATCCTGACCGAGGGGATTGAACGGACGATGGACTGGGCCAACCGCGGTACCGACTCCTAAGGAGAAAAGAGCTCGGTGCCCGACAGAAGGGCTTCCTTGCCGTTGCCCCCCACGACCATCACCGTTCCGTCTTCAAGCACTGTCGCGACGTGGAAGAACCGGGACTCAAACATGTCGGCAACCTGAGTCCAAGCGTCAGACTCCGAATCGTAAATCTCGACCGAGCTTCGGTTGCCGACGCCGCCAGCAACCATCACGCGCCCATCGGCCATCCGTACAGCTGTGTGATTTGCACGAGGTTCGGCCAGATCCGGAGTCCGCGTCCACGTGTCCGCCGCAGGGTCGTAGATCTCGGCGTTGTTTCTCTTGCCCCGTCCACCAACGATCAGCACACGGCCGTCACCTAGCAGCGTGGCGGTGTGAGAAGCCCGGCTGATGTTCATCTCTGCGGTGGGTGTCCAAGAATCTGCTACCGGGTCCCAGATCTCGGCACTTTTCATATACGGACCGTCGAACTTGCCACCCCCCACCACCAGCACCCGGCCGTCGCTCAGCAGCGTGGTAGTGTGAAGTCCCCTCTTTACGGACATGGGGGCGGTCTCGGTCCAGGTGTCGGACTCCGGGTCGTAGACCTCGGCGGTGATGATGTGGCCATAGTCGCGATTGGTCCCGCCTGACACGAAGAAGCGTCCGTCTTCAAGCACAACTCCAGACACTTCGTCTCTCGCCGTGTCAAGGGAGGCAACGGCGGTCCACTCCCCGGTCGACGGGTCCCATATGTCAACGTCGGAGAGCGCGTGGGTCAGTACGCCGCGTCCGCCGGCGGCTATGACACGGCCGTCCTCGAGCAGTCCAACCGGCATGGTGTAGCGCTCTATGTTCATGTAGCCCGTCTCGGCCCAGGTGCCGGACGCGGGATCGTAGACCTCCGCTGAGCCGTGGATCGTGGTGTTGTGGCTCGTGCCGAAGTTGGGAGCCTTGCCTCCCATGACGAGCACACGGCCGTCGGCCAAGTTAACGGCCGCGTGCTGCACCCTCGGGGCAGACATGTCGCCAGACTGGATGAACTCTCCGGCAGAGACAGCGGCCATCTCCGACTGCTGCTCGACCTCGTCCGCCACTCCGTCCGCAGACGACTCCGATGGTGACGCGGCGGGAGAACTGCTACACGAGCCAGCGGCCAGGGCGAATACCATCAACACTGCGATGGTGAGTGAAATCCTGAGGATCATTGTTCCCTTCCTCCGGCTTCCGTGCGGCTTCCGTGCGCCTACGCGCTACGGGGTGAACAGCTCAGTTTCGGCCAGCAAACCCTCCCTGCCATTGCCGCCAATAACCAGGACCTGGCCACTATCTAGCACGATCATCTGGTGACGATACCGCGTGTCATTCATGTCGCTGATCCTGGTCCACTCGCCACTCGCCGCGTCGAATATCTCGGCCGCAATCCTGTGCCCCACCCCGCCTGTAAGCAGGACCGATTCGCTACCGAGCAGGACAGCCGAGGCCTCCGAGTGGGGTATCTCGGTGTTACCGGTCTTGGTCCATGTGTCGGACTCCGGATCGTAGACCTCTGAGGTAAGCTTTTTGCCCTTACCTCCGACCACCAGCACGCGGCCATCGGCAAGCCTGACGGCGGCATGCGAGGCCCGACCGGTCGACATCTCAGCCGCCAGCGCCCAGGTGTTCGTTTCAGGATCGTAGATCTCGGCCGACTTCTCGTAGGGCGGGTCGATCTTTCCACCACCCGTTACCAGCACACGGCCATCATCGAGTACCGTTGCGGTGTGCCGGGCGCGGGTGACCGACATGGGTGGCGTCCCGGTCCACTCCCCGGTCGCCGGGTCCCAGATCTCGGCCGTGTCCACTAGCTGGTATTCCTTCCCCTCCCCGCCAACTGCCAGCACGCGGCCATCGTCGAGCGTAACGCAGGGCATGTAATCGCGCTCCATGGTCATGTTGGCCGTCTGCGACCAGGTGCCCGATTCGGGATCCCACACCTCTGCCGTACCCAGGGCGAAGTTGAGCTTGCCGCGGCCCCCGGCCGCGAGCACCCGGCCGTCGGCCAACAGGGTCCCGCAGAGGTCATGTCGCTGGTCCTGCATCATTCCGGTCAGGGTCCATTCGTCCGCAGCGGGAGCGTAGATCTCGGCCGACTCGTAGACGGTGTTGTTGAGATTGGCTCCCGGCCCCCTTCCCCCAACCACGAAGACTCTGCCATCGAGAAGCTTTACGGCGGCGTGCAACTGGCGAGCCGCCTTCATCTCGTCTACGCTTACGAACTCGCCGGACGAGCCCGATGAACCTGACGGAGCCGACGATCCGTTGGCTTCCTCGGCTCTGGCGACCTCGTCGCCGCCAGTCGGGGCCGGAGCACTCTCCTCACCTCCGCCCCCGCACGCTGCTGCCAGCAGCACGGCCGCAACAGCAGACACCGCCACAACGACCATCCTCTCTGGTATCTTGTCGATGTCTGTTGTTTCGCTGACTGTCATAAGATCTGACCTTGGGTGATGATTTTGGAATCGCAGATCTGGAGGGCGAAGCACCAAGCGGCTGCAGCACAGGTCTTTGGCCCTGTCACGCCGAGCGTGGAAACCGGCCTCCACTCGGCTGGCACGGCATTGCCGCGCCACAAGATTCTATCGACACTGAATAGGGCTTACAAGTGCGTCCGAGCGCATCGTGATGCGCGGGAAACGGCAGTTTGCTAAACTCTGGACTGCGCCCCGCCCCGACAAATGGAACTGTCCACGCAACACGTCGAGCACATCGCCAGACTGGCCAGGATCGGGATGACCCCCGAGGAGATGGAGGTCTTTCGGGACCAACTCTCTGACATTCTGGGTCGATTTAAGGTGCTGAGTGAGGTCGAAACCGACGGCCTAGAATCCACGGCGCATCCGTCGGGTGTGGAGGCGGTTCTGCGTCCGGATGTCGCAGCACAGAGCCAGACGCGAGAGCAGACGCTGGCCAACGTGCCGAACCGCTACGGCGATTTCGTCCGCGTCAGAGCAGTTCTGCAGTAGGTTGGGTCCGACAAGCGCCGAAACCTCTCCCTGGGCTCTGACGATCCACCAGGCCAGGGAGTCCCTGGACAGCGGCCTGCTATCGGCAATGGAACTGACAGCCTCGGTGCTGGAACGGATCGACGCGGTCGAACCGGCGATACAGGCCTTTGTCACGGTCACCGCAGAGCGGGCGCTGGAGCAGGCCGCAAGAGCCGACAGGCGAATCGCCGAAGGCGCGGCCGGCCCCCTGACAGGCATTCCCGTTCAGCTTAAGGACAACCTTTGTACCAAGGGCGTTCGCACCACCTGTTCTTCGAAAATGCTCGAGCGGTTCGTGCCCAGCTACGACGCAGCCGTGACCGAGAAGCTGCAGGATGCAGGTGCCGTCCTGGTGGGGAAGGGGAATCTGGATGAGTTCGCCATGGGTTCCTCCACGGAGAACTCGGCCCTGCATCCGACCCGCAACCCATACGACACCAACCGGGTTCCCGGGGGGAGCAGCGGGGGCCCCGCTGCGGCTGTGAGCTCAGGACAGGCGTTGTTTTCGCTGGGGTCCGACACGGGCGGCAGCATCCGCCAGCCAGCCTCCCTGTGCGGGGTCGTGGGCCTCAAACCGACCTATGGACTCGTCAGCCGGTACGGTCTCGTAGCCTTCGCCAGTTCTCTGGACCAGATCGGCCCCTTCACGAGAAGTGTAGCGGATGCGGCGTTGGTGCTCTCGGAGATATCCGGACATGACCCCAGGGACGCGACCTCAATAGATCGGACAGTTCCTGACTATCTCTCCCCGCTGACCGGAGATCTCAGGGGCCTTCGAATAGGCGTGCCCAGGGAGTATTTCGTAGAGGGCATAGAGCCGGGCGTACAGACGGCGGTGACAAAGGCGATCGAGGTACTTGCAGACCTCGGGGCCCAAGTCTCGCAGATGTCGCTTCCGCACACGACCTACGCGCTGGCCGTCTATTACATCATCGCCCCATCCGAGGCATCATCGAACCTGGCGCGCTATGACGGCGTGAAGTACGGCTACTCGGCCGATGCCGAGACGATGGAGGATTCGCTTGAACTGACGCGTCGGGAAGGGTTTGGCCCAGAGGTGAAGCGCCGGATAATGCTCGGCACCTATGCGCTGTCGTCAGGATATTATGACGCCTACTACCTCAAGGCCCAAAAGGTCCGCACGATCATCCGGGACGAGTTCGCTGCGGCGTTCCGGCAATTCGATCTCCTGGCGACCCCGACGTCGCCCTCCGTCGCCTTCAGGCTTGGCGAAAAGACCAATGACCCGGTCCAGATGTACCTGAACGACATATTCACCATGCCGGCCAACATCGCCGGAATACCGGCGATCTCGGTTCCCGCCGGGCTCGTCGACGGTCTGCCGGCGGGCCTTCAACTCATGGCTCCACATCATGGCGAGCGGACTATGCTGCGTGCGGCCCATGCGTACGAGCTGGCGGCGGGGCATCGGATAGCACCAAAGATCGGATAGGACTATAGCTAAGGGCCTGCCCGGCGGGAGTTCGCGCTCGACCGCTCCGGCAGCCAGAGGCCGGGGATTGGCAAGGCTGACCCGTTCCACATGGAGGCACAATGATGGGTGAACTTAAAGGAAGAGTTGCCATAGTCACCGGAGCTGGCCGTCTTCGCGGCATCGGCAGGGCCTCTGCCGTGCGGCTAGCTCAGCTGGGCGCCGACGTGGTGGTGACCGGTACGGGGAGGGACCCGGCCACTTTCCCGGACGACGAAAAGGCCGCCGGATGGCGCGACATCGACAGCACCGCAGAGCAGGTCAGGTCTGCCGGGGAGCGTGCGCTGCCGCTGGTGGTGGACGTGACTGACGAGACGCATGTTCAGTCCATGGTCGATCAGACCATCGCTGAATTCGGTCGCGTCGACATTCTAGTAAACAATGCGGCTGCCCCCATCGGCAGGGACAGGGCACCGATCGTCGATGTGCCGCCAGACGTCTTTGGCAGGGTTATGGATATCAAGGTGACCGGCACCTACCTTTGCACCCGGGCATTCCTCCTGGCAAGCCCGGGCAATGGTGAGGGAGGCAAGATCGTGAACATCTCCTCTACCGCCGGCAAGCGAGGCATCGCAAACACCCTGGCCTACAACGCCGCCAACTTCGCCATCGTCGGAATGACCCAGTCAATGGCCAGGGAACTTGGCCCCCTGAACATTAACGTAAACTGCGTCTGCCCAGGCGCTACCGAGACGGCACGGATGGATGAGCTTGAGCGCGACGGCCGGATGGCGCGCATCGAGCAGGACACGCCGATCGGCCGCAATGGCACAGACGAAGAGGTGGGCTCGCTGGTCGCATACCTGTGCACCGAAGCGGCCAGTTGGATAACCGGCCAGTCGATCAACATCAACGGCGGCACCGTGATGGAGCACTGACCAGGCGTCCAGCGGACCGAGCCTCGCGCGGGCTCTGCCGAGCAATCGATATAGCGAGAAAGACCCATGGATCTAGAACTGGAGGGCAAAGTCGCCCTAGTCACCGGAGGTAGCCGCGGTCTGGGCATGCACTGCGCTCTATCTCTAGCCAGAGAAGGGGCCGACGTTGCGATTTGCGGTCGGACCGCCGAAACGCTCGCGGGCACCAAGTCCAGACTTGAGGGGCATGGGGTGAGGGCGGCGGTGGTGGTTGGGGACGTCGGAGAGCGCTCGGACATAGGCCGCATCCACGCCGAGGCGGTGGCCGAACTGGGCCCGATCGACATACTGGTCAACAACGTGGGCGGCACCAGGTCCCGCGAGGATATATCGGGGGCTACACTCGAGGACTTCGTTGGCACATTCGACCTGAACCTGTTCGGCGGATACGAGCTCACCAGGCTGGTTATCCCACACATGAAGGACCGGGGCTGGGGACGGATCATAAACATCGCCTCCATTTGGGGAAGGGAGTACGGAGGCAACGTCTCCTACATGGCGGCTAAGGCCGGGTTGATTGGGGCCACCAAGCATGCCGCCGTCTCCCTGGCCAGACACGGGGTACTGGTCAACTCGGTCGCTCCCGGCTCGATCTCCCACGCTGGGGGCAGCTGGGAACGATTCCAGCGAAGCAATCCGCCTGACGTGGTCAAGGACTTCGTCGACCGTAACCTACCCCTGGGCCGCTTCGGCTGGCCCGAGCCGGTGGGCGACCTTGTCGCCTTTCTGGCATCGGACCGGGCGGGGATGATCACGGGAGCCTGCATCCCAGTCGATGGAGGCCAGGGAATCTCAATGATCTGAGTTCGGCCAGGGCGGCTCTCGCCGCGCCCAAGCCAGCGGGGCACCGGGGCCGATCACGGTGACGCCAACTGTAACCGGGTCCTGCCGATCACCTCGCGATTGTAAACGTTCTCTGGCAGCCGTCCCTCAAGGACCCGGACGACCGACTCGGTGGCACGCCGCTGCAGTTCCCTAGTGGACTCCGGGGAATAGAACGCTACGTGCGGCGAGATAATGACGTTGTCCATCGCGAGCAGCGGATGATCTGCGGCCGGATGGTTGGACTCGAGCACGTCCAGACCCGCGCCCGCTATCGATCCCTCCCTGAGCGCTCCGACGAGGGCCCGTTCGTCGATCAAGGGGCCGCGGGCGCAGTTGATCAGGAAGGCCGTCTCCTTCATGAGCCTCAACTCGGTCTCGCCGATCATGCCGCGAGTATCGGCGTTCAGTGGCGAATGCAGCGTTACGAAATCCGACTCCGCTAGGAGCGTTTCTAGATCTGCGAGCCGGCCCCCCTCCTGCCCGACGAGCGCTGAATCGACGAAGGGATCGGAGGCCAAGACCTTAAGGCCGAATGCCCTTGCCTTCCGTGCGGTCGCCCGACCTATGCGCCCGAATCCCACGATACCGACCGTAAGGCCGCGCAGCCTGGTCATGGGCAGGTTCAACTCGACGGATCCCCAGCCATCCCGTTTTGTGGCCGTGTCAAACAGGACCACCCTCCGGTTGAAGGCCAACAGCAGCGCCATTACATGATCCGAGACCTCGTCGACGCAGTAATCGGGCACATAAGTGACCACGATGCCAAGATCGGTGGCCGCCTCTACAGCTATGTTGTCGACACCGACGCCGTAGCGGGCCACGACCTTCATGCGGGCCGCGCCCCGCAACACCATCGGCGTTACCTTCGCAAAGCACGTAAGGATGCCTTCGGCGTCCCGGGCCAGTTCCGCCAGCCCCTCCTCGCTTCCGTCCGGTGCCACGACCAACTCCACTCCCAGCGGGTCCAGTATGGCCTTCTCGGGCTCTAGGTCCGGCCAGGCGTAGTCGGTAACCAGAACCTTCCTCGTCTCAGACATCTGTACCTCCAGTGGATCTGCTAAGTCGTCTTGATGGGCTCACCGTGCAGGTCCAGTTTCCCCTTTATCGTCACGGAATCGACATCGGCCGGAAGTGGCAACCCTCAACGAACATCTCGAAAAAGTCCTCGGTTGTCTCTAGCTCCACGTGTTCGACGCGCCTTACGAGTTCCTCAATTCGCCCTCGCATCAATGCCGAAGTCAGCATGATAGTCGCTCCCTCCAGCGAGGCGTTACCGACCTTTGCGATGCGCGCGACGGGGACGCTGGCAATGAAGCCGATATCGACGGCGCTTTGCTCGTTTATGTAGTTGGCGAATCCACCAGCAAGATAGAGCCTGCTCACCTTCTCCGGCACGATTCCATACCTGCGCAGAACGATGGCCTGCCCGCAATAGTTCGCCGACTTGGCCTGGGCCAAAGCCGACACGTCCGCGCGGGAAAGTGTCATCCCCTGCTCTGGAGCGAACGTGAATTCACCGGTTCCTCCCGCAAACACGCCCAGTTCCGTCATGTGCCCGGTCCTGCGCAGTTCGGCAAGAAGGTCGACCAGTCCAGAGCCGCAGATTCCCTCCGGCTCCCGGCCGCCGATCGTTGAGAGCCTCACTCTTTCACCATCTATGTGCACCGCCTCGACCGCACCGTCGTATCCAGGCATCCCATATGTCACCTCCCCACCCTCAAAGGCGGGGCCCGCAGGACAGGATGCGGCCACTAGCCGGTGGCGATTGCCGACGACGACCTCGGTGTTTGTGCCCACATCAACGAGCATGACGACGTCGTCCTTCTCGTCCATTCCCACCGCCAGCATGTCGGCGGCAACGTCCGCGCCCACGTGGCTTCCTACCAGCGGCCCACCGTACACGTAGGCTGCCGGCATGATGCGAAGGCCCATCTCGCGCGCAGTGGTGGAAATCGACGTGGTTGATCGCTCACCCCTTTCGCATTCGAGTTCTAGCACCGACTTGTATGGCTTTTCCCCTATGGTCTGAACATCGAGCCCGAACAACAGGTCGCGCATCGTCGCATTGCCGACCAAGACCGCCTCGTAGACTTGACGTCTATGAATGCCGACATGCCTGCACATCTCGCCCACCTCAAAGTTGATGGCCGAGAGCATCACGCTGCGCAGTTCACCTCTGTGAGGCCCCCCGTCGTAGGAGATCCGGTGCATGATGTCGCTGCCGCCGAAACGCTGCGGGTTCTCGAACGAGGCCGTATGGGAAATTTCGCCCGTCTCGAGGTCGACGAGATTCATCGCGACGGTCGTGGTTCCAACATCAACTGCCACGCCGTAGACCGCGCCCCGGTACGTGTCGATCCGAGTTCGGCCGCAGCGAACCGCGTCGCCCTCGCGGCGGGTAAGCGGATCAAGGTCGATCCGTCTCCTCACCGCCTTGGTCAAGATGCGGGGCTGACGGCGCAGAACCGCGAACTCCACCTCGGCCTCGGAATCGACAATGGATGCCTGGCAGGCCAGGCGATAGTCTCCCCGGAGAAATGACTCGGCCTCGGTCAGATTCGACAGCGCGCCGTAGCCTCGGCGCACCTCGATCACGCATTCGTGGCACTCACCGGTGCGTCCACAGGAGGTAGGCACTCGCACGCGAAGGTCGTCAGCGTAGTCAAACAGCGTCTTACCCACTAGCAAGTCGAGCCGCCGCGTTCCGTGGATCAGGGGGCTCACGAGAACCGGATCCCGGAGCCAGGGGGTTGCACTAGACCAGCTACCATCCGAACGTGGATTTGTTGAGAACTCTGGTCCCAGGCAAGCGCAGTGCCCGCGTATACGGAGGCTGAGGCTCCACCACTCCGCCCGCCCAAGTTAGGCCTGCTCCCACGCACTCCTGTAGTCGAGGTCGTCGCTACCGGTGCAGAGAGCGGGTCTGTCGGGTCCGTCGACGTAGCTCTGATTGCGGCAGCCAAAGGCGGCGGTGCATCGGTCGCGAATGTCCTTGTAGGGACATCGCCAGGTGGAGACGGAAACCGCGGACTCGGAGATACCCCGGTAGATCTCCTCCAGCCTGGCAAGGCTCGCCCTGTGCCTGTCCCTATCAACACTTTTCTCGCCAGCCATCGCAGTGCCCCAGCAAATTATTTCGGCGCTTCGAAAGGAGTGTCAACGCGAAGGGAGAGCAGGCCCGACTCCTCGATTATCTCCGCGACCAGCTCCTCTTGGCGATAGGCCATCACATGCACCCCGTGCACGCCCTCGATCTCTAGGACATCCCGGATGATCTCGATGCAGATTCTCTTCCCCTCCCGTGCCTGATTACCGCGGCCCCTGGGCACACCACGCAGCCGGTCGATCAACGCGTCCGGGATCACCACGCCGGGGACATGGGTGCGCATCCACTCCGCAGCCCGGGCAGATCGAAGAGGACCTACACCCACAAGGATGAACACTCGCTCGTGCAGGCCCATATCCCTTACAGCGCTCATATATTGCCGCAGGCGCGGGACGTCGAAACAGTACTGCGTCTGCACGAAGTCTGCCCCGGCTTCGATCTTCTTTTTGAGTCGCAGCGGCCGAAACTCGAAGGGCGGCGCAAATGGGTTGGCGACGGCACCTAGGAACAGCCTGGGAGGGCTTTCGAGCTGACGGCCAGACAGGAACACCCCACGGTCCCGCAGGGTTCGCGCCGTTCGCAATAGGTTTATCGAGTCGAGGTCAAAGACCGGCTTTGCCTCCGGTTGGTCTCCGGCCTGGACACCGTCACCCGTCAGGCAGAGCACGTTCCTTACGCCGATCGCGGCGGCGCCGAGGAGGTCTCCCTGCATTGCGATCCGGTTGCGGTCACGGCAAGACATCTGCATCACCGGCTCGTAACCCGCATTGGTCAGCAGGGCACACACTCCCATGGACGACATGTGTACGTTGGCCCCAGCCGCATCGGTGGCGTTGATCGCGTCGCAGACCGATGCGAGGACGAGCGCCCTCTCGTAGACCGCGGAGGGATCGGCCGAGTCGGGCGGGTTGAGTTCCGCGGTGACCGCAACGCGGCCCGACCGCAGTACGCCCTCTAGGCGTGATCCCGACTTTACCGCCGCCAACCTACTGGGACTCTACCAGATCGTCCGGACAGCTCATTGACCCACGCCGAACTGCCCTTAAGCGACTTGTCGAGTGGGGGCGTAATGTCCAGGATGGCCGATCCATAGGTGGGCATGCGCTGCGAACGCTGCCACGCTGCGACCCAGACACACTCCATTTCCGGTTTCACCTCGCATCGGCCATCCAACCTCACACCGCCGCAGGGACCGTTGCGCAGATTCTTCGGGCAGGTCATCGGGCAGGTCATTCCGGTGCTGTGTAGCACGCACTGACCGCACATCCGGCAATCAAAGATCGGGCCCTTGGTGATGCGCTCGACGCGCACGAACAGCCATTCCACTGCGCCCCCGGACTTCATGAGTGGACGGACGGGCCGCAGCGCGGCCGCTGTGGCCCTGTACACGAACTCAAGAAGGCCGGGCCGGCGCTGAAGAAACCTCATCGGCCCCCTTTCTGGCGGGCCTTACCAGTTAGCCCTCGACCGCCTCGACCATGGACTTGGCAAGATCCACACAGGCCATGGCATCCTTGCCGTAGCCGTCCGCACCCATATCCTCTGCGAACTCCTGCGTTACCGGCGCACCGCCGACGATCATCTTAAACTCCTCACGGACCCCGTTGTCCTCAAAGTACTCGATCGTCCGGCCCATATTGGGCATCGTGGTCGTAAGGAGGGCAGACATGCCCACCACCTCGGCCTCGTATTCGACCGCTGCGTCCATGAACTCATCGGGCTTTGTGTCGACTCCGAGGTCATGGACGGCGAATCCCGCCCCCCGGAGCATCATGATGCAAAGGTTCTTTCCTATGTCGTGAAGATCGCCTTTCACGGTACCCATGATTACAGTTCCGATCGGCTCTATTCCCGAGGCAGACAGTATGGGTTCTATGTGCGCCATTCCGGCCTTCATGGCCCTGGCGGCAACGAGCACTTCGGGAACGAATATCACATTGTCACGGAACTTGATACCCACGATGGCCATGCCGGAGATCAGGCCGTCGTCCAGAACGTCATTGGCCCCGTATCCATCATCGAGTGCCCTCTTGGTGAGGCGATCAACCGCGTGCTGATCACCGTATATCAGGCTGTAGGCTATCTCCTGCATGAGCGGGTCGCCCGAGGCAAACAGTCCCTCGATATGCTTGCGCTCGAAAGGCTTGGCAACGTACTGCATCTCGCCAGCCAGCCCCTCGTTAACTATAGCCATGAATCCGGTTACCTCCGCCTGCGTAGCGCTCGCTGGTTCCGGCCATCGATTGTCGGAACAACGGGCGACCGGTGTCAATTCCCCACGCACGTTTTCGGCGCACTGAGCCGTCCTTCCTTGTAGGCGGCTATAAAACTCATACAGAATTCGTCCCGCCCCTCAAGCATTTCCTTCGCCAGCGTGTACCTAGAGTCCGATAGAGCTAGGGCCAACACGCGATCCATGCGGCTCTGTATCGGGTCGATGATCCCACTATCCGCGCCCGCTTCGACCGCAAGGCGTATGAAGGTGTCGTTTATGACCTTCCGCATCGGCAGGCCGAACGAGACGTTGCTCAGCCCGCCTGTCACGTGCAGTTCGGTGCCGTAGCGCCGCCGAATCTCCTGTACAGCATCCAGATAGTGGCGTCCAAAGGCGCCATCTACGGAGATGGGAAAGACTAACAGGTCGACATAGAGATCATCGAGCCGCATGCCTCTGCACACCGCCTCATCGATCAGCCTCGTCGCGTTGTCTATCCTCTCCGACGCGTCCGACGGCATTGCCGACTCGCCAGCAGCGGTAATGATGGCCCTGCCGTCGTAGCGCTTGACCAGGTCGAACACTTCGGGCCTCTCAAGGGCGACGGAGTTGACAAGGGGACGACCAAGCGCCAAATCGTATTCGGCAAGGCCGGACGCGATTATGTCCGGGTTGGACGAATCTATAGACAGCGGGACCGTCGAGACCTCTTGGACGACTCGTACCAGCCAGCGCATGCAGTCCTTCTGCACGTCCAGCTTGTAGGAGACCTCGTCTACGTTAAGGTCCAAGTAGCTCGCCCCGGCGGCTATCTGGCGAATCGCCTCCGCCTGAACGTACGCACGCCCCTCTACCCGGGCTACCTCGTCATCTCCGATACCCCCACTGACGGCGATCATGAAATGCTTTACATGACCCTGTTCGTACGGCTGGGTCTGCTTGACCCAATCGGGCACTGACATGGTGCCCGGCTCGCCAGCGGCATCAACGTAGGTGACCACTTCGGTTCCATCGTCGCGCGTACAGTGTCGCCTGCCGTCGCGCAGCACGACCCGAGTCGTGTGAATGTTCTCCCCTACGATCACGAAGTCCTCGGGTCGCGTGACGACCGCGCTCATGCGGCCCACCCCTCCAATGGCGACCCCGCCTGCGAGGTGGTGACCAGGGTGGTGTTCATGGAGTCTGAAAGCGGACCGGCGGCCAATCAGGCACCGCTACCGGACCTCTCGGCTGTCCAATCGTCCACCGCGCGGGGAATCTCAAGAAGGTTCTCCATGCGAGTGGCCAGTGGGATGGCGCATTCTGGAGCGATCATCTGAACGCCCGCATCAAGGCACCGGTATACCTCGCTACGCACGTCCTCAGGTCCCTTTGAGTACAGGGTGACCGGGTTATTGATATTGCCGACCAGACCGACGCGTCCCCCGGCGACCTTCATCGCCTCTTCTGGATCATTCTTCGAGTCAAAGTGGAAGCTGGCCATACCCGACTGGGCGATATAGCCAAGCCGGTCCACCGTGTAGCCGCATATGTGCAGGATCAGCGGTACAGGCAGGCGCCCAACCATTTCCTGGTGGATCTCCAGCAAGAAGCGCCTGTAGTACTCGCCCGACACCAAGTCGCCGGTGGCATGGTCCGGAAACGTCAGCACGTCAGCCCCAGCCGCGATCTGCGCCTGGCCGAACAGCACAGATATCTCTTTTAGTCGATGCAGAGCTTCCATAGTCATGGCGGGATCATCGATGCTCATGAGTAAGAAGCGCTCGACGCCGAAAACATGGTAGGCAAGGGTCCAGGGGCCCATCGTCTTGCCCACGATGGCCACCTCATCGCCGAATTCCGACTTGAGAATCTCGATGGAACGGGTGATTGTGGAGGTGTCCTGGTGCTCGAGAAATCCCGGCGGTATCCGCACGTCCTGAGGCCCCTGCCATATGGGCCTGCCCATGCGCACGGTCGGCCAGTTGTCCTTGCCCTCCCACTGCATCTCGCAGCCGAGAGCGGACGATTCCTGGATTATGGTGAAGTAGGGCGAGATGGCATCAAATCCCAACTCTGTGTAGCCGGTCGCGGCGAGCCGGGCGTTAGACTCCGGGTTGCGGTTGGCCCCCGGGAAGGGGGCATCAACCAGATCCATCAACTCCACCGTGGCGACGTTAGTCGGGTTGCACACCGGAACGCGATCGACCGGCTCTCCGGCCAAAGCGGCCAGCACCCTGTCTCTGGAGGTCATGGTCATATGGCTTTCAACTCCTGAGATGGAGCCGGGCGGCCTTTGCGGCCTCTGGTGTACACGCTGTCGGGATTGTGTGCCGCCCAGTCCCTTACCGCCCTGGGAATCTCCATGACGTTTTCCAGAGGGGTTTGGAGTGGTATGGCGCACTCAGGCGCGACGAGGTCGACGCCGGCTTCAAGGCACGCGTTTACCTCGGCGCGCACCTCCTCGGGGCCCTTGGAATAGAGGGTCACCGGGTTGTTGACGTTACCGACCAGCCTTATCCGTCCGCCAGCCAGTTCCATGGCCCTTTGTGGATCATTCTTGGAGTCGAAGTGAAAGCATGCCATGCCGCTGTTTGCCAGGTACTGCATGCGGTCGAGGGTGTACCCGCAAATGTGCAGTATGAGCGGCACGGGAAGGCGCTCTGCCATCTCCTGGTGAAGTTCCATTAGGAATCTGCGGTAATACTCGCCGGAGACCAGGTCTCCAGTCGCATGATCGGGGAACATCAACACATCCGCGCCGGCATCTATCTGAGCCAGGCCGAACATTACCGAAACCTCCTTCAGCCTATGCAGCGCCCGCATGGTCAGAACGGGGTCGTCGATGCTCATAAGTAAGAAATTCTGCACCCCGAAGGTGTGATACCCAAGCGACCAAGGGCCCATGGTCTTGCCGATGATGCAAGCTTGTTTCCCTATCTCGCGCTTGAGGATCTCGGTGGCCCTGGTCACGCACAGCGTGTCGGGGTGCTCCAGAAAGCCGGGCGGTATGGAGATCTGGTCCGGGTGGTCCCAGATGGGCTCGCTCATGACCACGGTGGGCCAGTTGTCCTTTTGCTCCCACTGGATCTTGCAGCCAAGGGCAGACGATTCTTGGACGATGGTGTAGTGGTGGTAAGTACAGTCAAAGCCCAACTCCGTAAACCCGGTAGCCGCGAGTCGGGCGTTGAGTTCGGGGTCGCGACAGGCATACGGGAACGGCGCCTCGGTCAGGTCCATCAGCTCCACGGTCATGATGGAGCCCGGGTTGATGACTGGCGGCCTGTCCACGGGCTCGCCCGCCAGGGCCGCCAGCACGCGCTCTTTCGGTTTCATGGTCTCGGTGATCGTCATCGCATGTCCGATAGCCGAACGCAGCCTTCCTCCGTGCCCAACCGCTACTGAGAAAAGCCCAACGTACCCGTGGTCATCTGACCTCGGGTATCAAATGCCTCGAGCATGTCCTCGGTTCCGCTGACGTTTCGGGCATACGGCAGCAACACACGCACCAGACCATCGTATCGGCCGCCGCAGGGAAAGGCGGCCAACGTCTCGCCGACCCTCTCCATCTCGCCGTAGCGATCCAGGCCCGCGAGGGTCGCACGGACGCGAAGGGCGGGGCGCTTGGCCTCTCCCTCTCCCTCGATGTCGTATGCCCACCCACCGCCCGTCTGCTTCGGAGTGGCGAACAGAATCATGTTGCTCTTAAGGTCCTTTACCTCGATTCGACCGGTCGGCACGGGCAAGTGGGGCGATTTTTCAACCGCCTGGCGGGCAAGAAACTTCAGCGGCCGCCTGTAGATCTGACGTCCTGGGAAACGGAATCGGGTGGGGCAACCATCAACGACCTCCAGGTCGGACAGGGCTACGGCACGATCTCGGATCTGCGTCAACCGTTCCTGCGTTCCAGGCTTGCGGCTAAAGCTCCAGACCGTAATGATGCCGTCCCTTTCAAAAAAGCCAACGGATATCTCGTCCCCGTAGGGATCCATTGGGATCAGCTCAAGGCACTGCCCCAGCCTTTCCAGCGTCTCGGCTACCGTCTCTCTGTCGGGTCTTTCCATGTCATTGACCCCGCAGCTTTTGCGCGAGGGCTCGTATGTGCGCCGGTGTCGTGCCGCAGCAACCGCCAAGGATGTTGACGCCGATATCCGCGAGCTTGGCAAAGCCCTCGGCCATCCGCTGAGGTTCTTCCGGGTAGATGATCTGGCCCTGTCGAATGATGGGAATGCCGGCATTGGAGTTCAGCCAGACCGGGATTTCCGTCGCCGCCCGAAAGATAGCCCCCAGTTCGACCATCCGGTCGATTCCGTTACCGCAGTTCGTCCCGACGATGTCCGCGCCGCACCTTGCAAGCTGATCGGCCGAAGACTGCGGCGTGTCGCCCATCATGGTGAAATATCCGCGCGGTCCCTTGTCGAATGTGGTCAGCGCAGCAACCGGCAACCCGGTGTGCTCCTTGACCGCACGCACCGCCAGCTTCGCCTCCTCCACGGAGATCATCGTCTCAATGACCACAAGGTCCGCTCCGCCCTCCTCGAGACGGATCGCCTGCTCGGCAAAGGCATGGTACACGTCGGCGGGGGGGGTGTCGCCGACCGGTTCTATAAGCTCCCCGGTCGGACCCATCGAGCCCGCGACGTACCGGGGACCGTCAACGGAGTCGGCACCCGACCTCGCATGCTCGGCGGCGAGACGGTTGAGTACTCCTGCCTGGTCGCCGTACCCGTATTTGCTCTGCATGAAGCGGCTGCCACCAAACGAGTTGGTCTGAACCAAATCGCTGCCGGCCCGAAGGTACTCTGCCGACATCTTACAGACGATCCCCGGGTGCGTAATGTTCATCGCCTCCGGGTCTCCGCCGGGCTCAAGGCCCTTGGACTGAAGGTACGTTCCGGTCGCACCATCGGCTATGAGCGTGCCTCCCCCTGCCAACCGATCCAGAAAGGCCAGATCCCTAGTCCCCGGGACAGTCACTGCATCCATTCGTCTATAGCTCCAGGGGTGGGGTCGCGCATTCCCTCGCCGTGCAGGTCCCTTATCCGACCGACGAAATCGCGCGGCATGCCGGAGTTATATCGCTCGGCGAGATCTCCGGCAGCCTCCCTCGCCGTGGCCTCGACCTCCTGCGGCTTGGCCCAATGCCAACCCTCCAGATACTCGTCAGTGCCGTAGCTGCCCTCAAACATGGCTATAGCGTCGGCACCCTCCTGGAAGCGATCGTTGAGCATCACCGAAATCCGGCCGGCCTCATCCTCGGCCTGCACCTGAACCGGCACTTCTTTCCAATAGAGAACCCGGACCTTCGCTGTCATGGGGAACAACAGCGCCAATCATACCACCGCAGCCCGTGTCACCGGCGCTCGTTGACACCCCGGCGGGGCGTCCATACGATGGCGCAGTTCCCGCCAAGCGGGCCGGCAAGGAGGAGCGCTATGACGGCCGAATCACGTGACAGGGACCTGGCCTTCGCCCCGGCGACAGAACTTCGTGGCCTGGTGGCCAGCAAGGGCATTTCGCCAGTGGAACTCACCCATTTATACCTGGACCGCATAGATCGGTTCGATCCCTCCCTAAACGCCTACCTTACGGTCGACGCCGAGGGGGCCATCGAGGCGGCCCGCCGGGCGGAGCAGGCGGTGGCTAGAGGAGACGAGCTGGGCCCGCTGCACGGGGTGCCCATCTCGGTAAAGGACCTGCAGATCACCAGGGGACTGCGCACCACATCGGGCTCTGCGATCTTCAGGAACAGGGTGCCGAAAGAAGACTCCATCGCCGTCGAGAGGATCCGCGCCGCAGGCGCTGTCATTCTCGGCAAGACCAACACGCCAGAATTCGGGCTGCTGGGAGTAACAGTCAACAAGCTTGGCGGGCCTTGCCGCAATCCATGGAACACGGACCGCACCACCGGTGGGTCTTCGGGTGGAGCGGCCGCTGCAACCGCGGCCGGTCTGTGCGCACTCTCAGAGGGGAGTGACGGCGGAGGCTCCATCCGCATACCATCGAGCTTTTGCGGTATCTTCGGCATCAAGCCCACCCAGGGCAGGGTCCCCAAATACGCCGGTGCCGGTCTACCGTTAATCGCCAACCACTTCAGCCAATCCGGGCCCATGACCCGCAACGTACGCGACGCAGCGGTGCTGCTGGAGGTACTTGCCGGATACGATCCCAGGGACCCCTCCTCGATGCGCGAGGCGGTTCCGGATCTAGTAGGCGCGCTGGACCGCAGCATTGAGAATCTGGCAGTGGGCTGGAGTCCCGACTACGGGTACGCCCCGGTCGATCCCGGTGTGCTCGCGGTCTGCCGTTCGGCGCTGGACGGATTGAGAGACGCTGGCTGCGAGGTCGCCGATTCGGACCTTGCACTCGACTCCCCGTTCACGGCGTTCCAGCCGCTGTTTGCGACCATGGCCTTCGCCTCCTATGGCTCGTTCCTGGACTGCGACCTGACCGACTACGCCCGACACACGATAGAGCGGGGCGCGGGTGTCTCGGGCTCCGAATACGCCCTTGCCCTAGGCCACATGGACTTGATCCGCTCATCAATAGAGGAGCAACTCGACCGCTTTGACCTGCTCGCCTCGCCCACCCTGGCGGTTCCCGCTTTCGAGGCCGGCGGTCCCCTGGACACCGTAAGTGAGATCGCCGGCAGGGAGGTGGATCCCTGGTGGGGATATTTCCCGTTCACTTTCCCGATCAACATGGCAGGCCTGCCGGCCGTGAGCATACCCGCGGGCTTTTCGGATGACGGCCTTCCCGTGGGACTTCAACTGGTGGGAAGGCGTGGCGCCGAGGAGACGCTGGTGGCGGTCTCGGCAGCCTTGGAGCAGGCCCGGCCGTGGGCTCATCGTCGCCCAGGGGTCGGATAGTGGGACGCGCTCGTTGACTGCGCAAAACTGTGATGTTAAAAATGGCTTTGGCAAGATAGGATTCGTAAGCGTAAAGAGCCGACGATGAGAAAGTTCCAACCAATCGCAGCGACATTTCTCTCGCGCGTGTTTGCGCGTGGGATTTGGGTCGGAGAAGACGAGTACCGGGAATCGGCCTCTACCTGAACGCATTACAGTCAGCAATCATCTGCAGAGGCCTCCCGGTTGGGAGGCCTTTCTGTTTTGGAGCGGATCTGGAGTCCCGGGATTGTTAGACGATGGGGAACGCAAACGCACTGATCGCCGCATTTGCGGCGCACTGGCGCCACAGCTCCCGGAACTGGCACGGGCAAGGGGTGATCGCGATACAGATCCCCACAGCCGTGGTGCTGGGCTGGATAGCCGCGAACAGCGGCGACTCCACCATACTGGCGTACGTGATCGTCGGCGCACCGATGATGCTGGTGTGGGAGAACTCGGCGTTCTTTGTGCCCCTCGCCCTGTACCACGATGTTCTGGAGGGAACCGCGGAGATGACGATGGCGACCCGCACTCCCCTCAGCCTTGTCGTCCTCGGCAAATCTTTAGCCGTCGCCTCCCTGGGCGCAGCAAGCAGTGTGCTCACGTTTGTGACAGTGGTCGGCATCTCAGGCACGATCCCCGAAGTGGATGCAGTATTGCCACTGCTAGTCTCAGTTGCGATCGTTTTCATGGCGATAGTGGCCGCCGGGTTCCTGTTCGCCCCCGTAATGATCCTTACCGGGCGGGAGCCCGGCATACTGTTTGCGCTCGCCCCGCTGGGAACCGTCGTCAGCGGCTTCCTGTACCCACTGTCCATCCTCCCCGGCTGGATGGAGGTCGCGGCACGATTCGCACCCACTTCGTGGGCCATGGAGTCGGTGGTGTTCTCAGTGCAGGGCGATGCAGCCCTAGGACGGATAGCCGCAGGCTGGGGCGCGGCGCTCGCCGTCTCTGCCGCCTACGTGCTCATCGGCCACATCTTGTTCCTGCGCATGGAGCGGCTGGTGAGGGCCGGCGGTACTTTGGCCCCGAGGTGAGGCCGTGGCCACGATCACATCGTTCTTGACCCAGGCGCGCCTATCCTACAAGGCCTTGTTTTGGTGGCAGAGTCCCTGGCCCTTCACCGCCAACGTATTCGTACGCCCGCTGCTTATGATCACGCTGTACGCACTCTTCGGCCGCTTCGCACTGGGCACCGAGGCTTCCGAGGCCTTCGCACTGGGCATGACGGCGTTCGGCATCACCTTCATCATCGGCGGGGGTGTGCTCAGCAGTGCGTCGCAGGAGCCGTGGAACGGCACCCTGTCGGTGCTAATGTCGTCGGCCGGCAGCCGACTGAGAATGTTCATGGCCTGGGGCGTGCCCTATTACCCGCTGGGCATAATAGCCGGTGTCCTTGGGGTGGCCGCGACTGTCGCCTTTGTCAGCCTGGACGCGGCCGGCGTGAACTGGTGGGTGGTCGCGGTAGCTATGGCCCTTATCGCGCTTTCCGGCATGACATTCTTCCAGTTCTTCATACCCCTTTCGATTATCACCGGCGATTTCGGCGTCGTCGGTGCGATCGGGCCCGGCCTGATGATGACCCTGTCAGGAGCGCTGATACCGCTGGATGCCCTGCCCGGCTTTTGGCAGGCGGTCGGGCACGGCATACCCGTGACGGGGGGCCTTGCGGCAATGAAGGCCGCGTTCGACGGGGCTTCACTGTCGGAGGTGCGGTGGCAGCTACTATCCGAACTGGCGGTCGCGGTGGCATATCTGGCCGTTGGATTTACCCTCTTCAGGATGACCGAGGCACATGCGCGCCGCAGTGGCGCGTTCGACAAGACGCCCGCCTGACGAAACTCAACCATATGGGAGCGGACATGAGCGCGAGCAACGCGCCTGCGGTGGTGTGCGAGGGACTTGGACGGATCTACCGATCCGGGATGCTCGGGCGCGGCGCGGCCACGGTCGCCCTAGCCGATCTGTCGATAGAGGTCCCGGAAGGCGTCGTATTCGGCCTGCTGGGCCCGAACGGTGCTGGCAAAACCACCACAGTGCGGGTACTTGCGACCCTGCTCACACCGACCTCCGGCAGGGCCGAGGTCCTGGGCCACGACGTCGTAACCGAGGCCACCCGTGTGCGGCGCGAAATCGGCCTGGTTCTCGGTGGAGAGCGCGGCCTGTACGGGCGCTTGACCGGGCTGGAGAATCTGCGCTATTTCGCATCACTAGGACATTTGCGAGGGATCGACGGCCGTCGGGCGACCAACCAAGTACTGGATCGAGTCGGCCTGTCGGACGCGGCCGACATCAGGGTAGAGCGATACTCTCGCGGGATGAAACAACGGCTCCACGTGGCCCGCGGACTACTGGCTAAACCGAAGGTTCTTTTCTTGGACGAGCCCACCATCGGCATCGACCCTATCGGCGCCCAAGAGATAAGGTGGATAGTGCCAGAACTGGCGGCAGAAGGTGTCACCGTGCTGCTAACCACCCACTACATGTTCGAGGCCGACTCACTCTGCGACCGGCTCGCCCTGATCGACCGAGGCAGGTTGGTGGCCCTCGGGACCCCGAACGAGATAAAACGCGAGTTCAGCAACGTCCGGGTGCTTGAGGTGACGCTGCGAGAGGCAAGGGTTGGACTTTCTGCACACCTGGAGACCATATCCGGAGTAGAGCGCGTCGACGTCTCCATGGACGGGCTCCAGCAAAGGCTCACCGTTACCGTGGTCGCCGGCACTGAGGAGCGGTCCGCAGCAGAGATAGGAGTCCTTGTCGGCGAGGGCGTCCTGGAGACCTTGGTCACCCGCGAACCGACTCTCGAGGAGGCCTATCTGAGCATCCTTAGCTAGGGAGGTGCCGCGCGGCGCCCGGCGAATGTGAATAGCCTCAGAACTCCGCCATGAGCAATAGCCCAGACGATCACGCACACGGTGAGCAGCGGGCAATTTTGTGCCCGACCTGTCTTCATGCGAACCCCCCGGGGACGGACCGTTGTGACAGCTGCATACGGGCTCTCGCAGGCATTGAGCCCGTACTCCCCTCCGTGGTGCGCCAGGTCCACACGGAGCGGCGGCGGCGGCGGCGAAGGCGCCTGCTCATTCGGCTGGGAGCACTGGCCGCCGTGCTGGTCGGCCTTGCAGCCTGGCAGGCATTCGAATTCTACGGATTCGTGCGCTTTATCGGTGCACCGGTGACCCAGGTAAGCGCGGCCCCAATCTCCGAAGGGTCCCTGGACTGGCCCATGTACCAAAGGGACCCCATACATAGTGGCTACCACCCGCTGGGGGATCTGACCCCCACCGGCGAGGTGATCTGGAGTTTTGACATGGGCACCGAGGTCACGACCTCCCCTGCAGTCGTGAACGGAACCGTTTATCTCGGAGCGGGCCTCCGGGGTGTGGTCGCCCTCGATGCACAGACCGGCCACCTGCTCTGGCAGTTTCCCGTCCTGGGAGTGATGGAGACGAACGTGGCGGTGGCTGGAGACAAGGTCTTCGCCGGCCTTCGCGACGGCCGAATCGTGGCGCTTTCCCGACATACCGGAGAGCTTGCTTGGGAGGTTCAGACAGGCAACAAGGTCTTTTCTTCCCCCGCCATCCTGGACGGCATTGTCTATGCGGGCTCCGGCGACTCTTTCCTGTACGTCATAGACGCCGAGACCGGGGTCGTTCGCTGGAAGTTTGATGCTGGCGACTCAATCGTAGCCGCCCCGGCAGTGACCGAGGAGATCCTCGCCTTTACCGCGCAGGACCGCAAGCTATACGTGGTCGAGACATTCTCCGGAAAGCTACGCTTCGACTACCGGCTCGATTACGTTGGAGGGGCGCCCAGCATCCGGGGCGACCGTGTGTACCTAGGGGACGAGGCAGGTATCCTGCGATCCATTGACTGGCACCAGCGCACGCTCCCCTTCGAAAAGGCGTTTGCTAGGCTGAGGTTCTACGGTTGGTGGTACGGCTTGGCTTCGCTCAACAACCAGAAGGGTTTCGTCTGGGGGTTTTCGCCCCCCGGAGCGCCGCCTATGGGTACAGCGGTGGCCACAGACGAGCTCGTCTACGTTCCCGCAAGAAACGGCCGACTCTACGCCGTCGATGTGGCTACCGGCGTGGAAGTATGGAGCTTTCGCACCGCCGGCCGCCTGAACGGAGCACCCGCGGTGATTGGGGAAACCGTGGTGATTGGGGACACGCAGGGACGCATATACGGTCTACGGGATGAGACCGGGGAACCACTGTGGGAGTTGAGGGGACTGGGAGGCCCGGTCGCATCTTCCCCAGTCATTGCCGGCGGCACGATCTACGTGACTACCGGGCAGGGCCGACTGCTTGCCATCCGCTGATCCGTTAACGAGTATGAACCTCCGTGTGGCCCTATCAGCTGCTGTTGCTCTGACCGCCTTCGCACTCGCCATCGCATGTTCGCAAGGAGCGGTATCTCCGCCCTTCAATCCCCAGAATCTTGGAGCAGCTTCCGAGGACCTGCCGCCGCTCAAGGGACCAGACCGGGACGGCATCCAACTGGAGATCATAGTCTTTACCAGTCCCACACCAGCTCTATCAGGCGAACCCCGCTTTGGCGGCAGTCTCAAGGTGGCCTGGACTGGCCCGGTGATCCGGCTGGATCCGGTGACTACCCACTTCCATACCTTCGCCAGTGAGTACCACTCCGCCGCCGTCGGATCACACCTGTTCGAATCCCTTTTCCGATGGGACGAGAACGGCGCGGCTCAGCCCTCCCTGGTAGAGACATGGTCCATGTCAACGGACGGCCTGCAATTCTCGTTCGGCCTACGGCGCGGCATCACCTTCCACGACTCCTCTCCGATGACCGCCGAAGATGTCCGCTTGTCCCTGGACCGCTGGAAGAGCACCGGCTCGACCCAGGCATCGCTGGTGCGCAAGTTCACTCCAAGCTCGTGGCTGGAGACTCCCGACGAATCCACCCTCGTCGCCTCACTGCAGGAGCCGCTGCCCAGCTTCATAGACTTGCTGAGCCAGCCCTATCTGACCCCTTACGTGATGCCCCGTTCTCATGCATTCAGACAGGCCAGACGCTCGGTCAAGGATCTGGTGGGTACAGGGCCTTACGCCTTTACGGCCTGGAGGCCCGGCGAGAGCGTCACGATAGAGCGGTTTCGCGACTACGTAGCCCGGCCCGAGCTGGCCAGCGGCTACACGGGTGAGCAGACGGCCTGGATAGAACGCATCTCCTGGGTAGACGTAAATGATCCGGGCCTTCAGATCGCCGCGCTGCTGGCAGGCGACGTTGATGTAGTGGACGGTGCCGATCTCTCCGCCTACGGACGGCTCAGCGATGACCCTTCGATTCAGGTACTTCGCGGCCTGCCCGGCAACCGGTCGTTGGTATACCTCAACCCGGCCAGTTCCGTCTTCCAGAAAGCTCAGGCGAGGCTTGCGGCGCAGGCCGCCATCGACGTCGTAGCCGCCATGGGAGCGATGGGTGACGGCGAGCTGTGGTCTCTCTGTCCCGCCGTCTACTGGTGCGACGGCCCGCTGGACGTGCGCGACGGCGAAGATCTGTACGGGGGCTCAGGGTACGACAGGGCCGGAGATTTGCTCGCCGGGTCGGACTACGGGGGAGAGACCGTAATCGTGCTGGGGGCTTCGGACTTCGCCTGGACCGCGCCGCTCGTGCCTGTGGTGGCTGACGCGCTTCGGTCCGCGGGATTCGCGGTCGAACTGATGGCTACCGACTATCTGACCTATGGAGGGCTCCTGCGAAGATCTGGCAACTACACCGCCCTGATCGGCTGGTACGGGCACTGGGCCGGAGGCTCACCTCTGACCGACCCCACCCTGAACTCCACGGGCAGGCTCGTAGCCGAGCATGACGAACTCATCGAGCTGCGCAACCGCTATGCCCTTGAGCCCGACTCCGTGCAGCGGCTGCAGATCGTGCGCGACATTAACCGGCTCAGGCTCGAACTAGCAACGTCGGTGCTTCTGGGCACCTTCGACCATATGTTGCCGGCGACCAAAGATCTGAAAGGAGTGGGCCTGTTCGCCCTCCCCTACTATGCGAACGCTTGGCTGGAACGCTAGACCGCCTCAAGCCGTCGGCATGCTTGACAGACCGATTCCGGGATCGCTCCCCACCTCATGAGCTGACCAAAGACAAAGCAGCCGGCACAAAAGCCAATGACCGCCTCCAGGGCCGCAAACATGGTCAATGTTCCCAGCACAGCCCGGTAGGGCGTAGGGGAATCCACACCGAAATAGAGGGCCATTGCCACGACCGAGAGCAAGAGTCCCACCGACTGGGCAAAACGCTTGGGTGGACCCGGAGTGAGACGCCCACGCCTTCCGACCAGCGGTACGATCACCCGGGTGGCCACCAGACCCATCGGGCTCAGTGTCGGCCCCGCGGCCACCCGGGCGGCGAAGCCATAGGTCAGCATCGCCAGCATCCAAAGCTCACCGCTGACCACAGTGGCCAGTGACAGCACGACGACCATCGCCGCCACCCAGCGAGCGGCAACCTCATTGACCATCTCCGGAAACCTGAAAAGGTCGGCGCGTGAGACGCCGAGCCCATCCCGGTGCCTTGCCATGCCGAAAGTCTATTTGCGGGTAGAGGCCGGGTCAACAGCCGAATTCAGGCCGGTGATCCGGCGGATCGGGCAGGTCTGCTAACCTACCGGCGGGCAGCGTCAGGCATCCCCGCTGGCTCGCCCGCACCAAGGAGGTCTGGATTGTCCACTGGTCAGCGTAATTATCAACTTGAGCAGGGCAGCGCCTCCCGACCGCGGACCGGGCGACCGGTCGTGCACGCAAGAAAGGGCGTAGTCTCGTCCGGGCACTACCTGACGTCGATGGCGGGCATGAGGATGCTCATGTCGGGCGGCAACGCAACTGACGCCATGGTCTCCGCCACCTTCGCCGCGGCCGTAGTAGAGCCCATAGCCTCTTACTCCCTCGGGGCCGAGAGCGTGTTCATGATCTACGACGCCAGCTCCGGGGATCTAAAGGCTGTTAGCGGCCAAGGAGTAGCACCGGGTGCCGCCAGCATTGATTTCTACCGTTCGCTGGGCCTAGAAGAAATCCCGACCGGGCCCGGGAAGCAGGCCCACTTGTCGTTCACGGTCCCCGGGGTAACCGACGCACTTGTCGCAATACTGGACCGCTATGGGACAAAGGAACTGGGCGAGGTGCTCGCTCCTGCAGTTGAGTACGCCCAAGAAGGAATTCCCAACTACGAGTACATGATCGCCGCCTTGGAAGACGGGTCCACGAGAGAGCAGTTCGACCACTACCCGCCGGGGGGCTGGGAGGTGTTCTATTCTCGGCGTGAGCTACCCGAAACCGGAACGGTCCTGCGTCAGCCAGCCCTAGGAGCCGTGCTAGCGGCAATGGCGAGTGGGGAGCAGGGGGCAGAAGGGGACCGCTCGGCGCGGCTAGGTGCCGGCAGGGACACTTTCTACCTGGGTGCGGTGGCTGAGCGGATCGTCGAGTGCACCAGGGGCGTCGGCGGGATCCTGTCCCCAAAAGACCTTGCGGAGTATTCTTCGAGCATCGAGGAGCCCATCAGCACGTCTTTCGCCGGGCACCGGATCCATGGTCAGGGACCCTGGACCCAGGGCGCCGTAGCGCTTCAGGCCCTCAACATGCTGGAGCACTTCGACCTAGCTTCTATGGGTCATAACTCGACTAGGTACATCCACACAGTCGTCGAGGCCCTCAAGCTGGCGATGGCCGATCGGGAGGCCTACTACGGTGATCCGGATTTCGCCGCCGTTCCAATCTCCGAGCTCCTATCGAAGGAGTACGGGGCCGAGAGAGCACTACTCATAGATCCGGACCGCCCGCACGCGGAGCTGCCGCCCCCGGGCAAGGTGCAGTCCACAAGTACCGGATTCAGTCCAGTCGACCACGCCTCCCCGGGCAGAGCACACCCGACGCAGGCAGGGCACCCTAGCACGGACGGCACGACGCATATCGCGGCACAGGACTCCGAAGGCAACCTAGCCTGTTCGACGCCTTCGGGCGGGTCGTTCGCCAAGTCAGTGTTCTTTCCCGATCTCGGGTTCGCCCTGAGCACTCGCATGGAGATGTTCAACTTCGTGTCCGGCCATCCAAACGCACTGGCGCCGGGCAAGAGACCGAGGACGACCCTCATCAACTACATCGCCACAAGAGACGGCGTTCCGGTGATGACTTTCGGATGTCCTGGAGGCGATCACCAGGCACAGGCAAACCTTCAGCTCATGCTCAACACCTTCGTTTTCGGCATGAATCCGCAGGAGGCTATAGAAGCACCCAGGTTCGCCACCGACAGCGTTCCCAACTCCTTCTACCCCCACGTGTACTATCCGGGTCAGCTATCCGCCGAGGATGCCCTTCCACAGGAGACCGTCTACGATCTGAAGGTGATGGGTCACCGGGTGGTCCGCGCCACGGTGTGCGGCATGGGCGCCACGATCACGGCACGCGACCCGGAGACCGGAGTGATGAGCGCGGGGGCGGACCCGAGGCGGGCCTGCTACGCTCTGGGCTGGTGAGGTCAAAGTCTACCCGTAGCCAGGTCCTGAATGGCTTGCCCCTTTATGGTATTACCGTCCGATGTGGGCGCAGGTTCCGCACCGACGTCGCCCGAAACACCGCGTTAAATCCCTTGTTCGGCTGAGGCCGCACCACTACGATACGGGCGACGAGCACTACGGCCGAATGCGCATCTCCGTCCCCCTCCCTCGCCTCGAATACGTTCGCTGCCACACGCGAATGCCTCCAGGGGCATTGATTTGGGCTGCGCTTCTGCCGGTGGTGATGGCCATCGCGGCATGTGGCTCTGATACCGCCTTGCTTGTTTTCACCTCCGAACGGGACGGAAACCGGGACATCTACTCGATCGATCTCCGTAGCCTCGAGGAGACAAACCTGACCTCATCCTCGCGACACGAGAGCCTGGCCAGACTCTCGCCCAGCAACAACCAGATCGCCTTCATTTCCGAGCGTAATGGTCGCACCATGATCGAGACCTTAAGGCTAGTTGGCGATTCGATGGACCGCGTTCGGGTTAGCGAGGGCAACGGCTCACAGTCCGGCCACCGCTGGTCGCCTGACGGCTCTCGCATCGCATACATTGGCGAGGAGGAAGGCAAGCGGACCGTGTTCTCCAAATCGCTGCCGGACGGACGACCTACCCGACTGACCTACATTGAGGTCGACGAATTGGGACCGTGGTCACCGGACGGCAACGTCCTGCTGTTCGTCGTTCACTCGGGGGAGACAAGAGGGATCTACTCGCGCAACCCGGATGGCGTAAACGAGATTCGACTTACCGTGGAACGGGACACCCTGCCGGTCTGGTCCCCGGACTCAAAGCGCATCGCCTTCATCTCCATGAGAAACGACAGTCCCGAGATCTACGTCATGAACGCTGACGGATCAGATCAACGCGCGCTTACGAACAACGATTTCGCGGAGTCGGACATGGCCTGGTCGCCGGACGGTCGGCGCATCGCCTACGTCTCGGACGCCGACGGCAACGCTGAGATCTACACAATCAAGCCTGATGGTTCAGCCAGAGTGCGTCTGACTACCAACTCCATACGCGATGTCCAGCCGGTCTGGTCGGCGGATTCGAGCCGGATCGCCTTCGTCTCCTACCTTGATGAGGACAGCGAAATCGTAATCATGAACAGGGACGGCACAGGTCAGCAAAGGCTCACCAACAACGACGCCAATGACTTCGAGCCGGACTGGTAGTCAGGGTCGCACTGTGTCTCGGCCTCACCCCGTCGCTTGACTTCCAAGTTCCGGCGCGTCGTCGTGAAGGCGGGTAGCTCCCTGCTGACCCACGGTGGCGAACGGGTCAACGACGGAGTAATCGACTCACTCGCGTTCCAGATAGCGGACCTCCACTCGCGAGGAATCGAGGTGATCCTAGTCTCCTCAGGTGCTGTCGCAGCCGGACGCACCGAGGTCGCCGTACCTAGGGCCGGCATCGACGTCCCTCTCAAGCAAGTGCTCGCCGCCGTGGGACAGGGACTGTTGTTGCACCGGTACAAGCGGGCATTCGAGGCCCACGAGATAAGGGTTGCGCAGGCACTTTTGACACGCAGTGATCTTGAGGCGCGGTTGGGATACCTGAACGTGCGAAACACCCTGCTCAAGCTACTTGAACTGAGGGTTGTACCCATAGTCAACGAGAACGACGTCGTCAACATTGAGCCACTCACCGACCGGGCCTTTGGCGACAACGACACGCTTTCTGCGTTGGTGGCCAATCTGGTGGACGCCGACCTCCTCGTGATGCTCGGGGAGATGAAGGGCCTATACACGGGCGACCCGTACCTAGACCCGGGGGCGACGCTGATATCCAGCGTCGCCCGAATCGACGAGGCCATCCTGTCCATGGGGGGTGAGTCCTTTTCCGCCGACGGCGTGGCCCGCGGGTACGGAGGCATGAACGCCAAGTTACAGGCGGCCCGCCTGGTCACGGCGTCGGGCACCGCCGCGGTAATGGCGAGTGGTCTGGAAAAGGACATATTGGTCAGACTTGCCAACGGCGAACGGCTTGGAACCTACTTCACAGCGACTGGAAACCGGCTGGAGAGCCGCAAGAGATGGATGCTTAGCGGCATCGGATCCAGGGGCGAGGTGGTGGTCGATAGCGGCGCTGCGGACGCGGTAACCGCGCGGAATCGCAGCCTACTACCCGCCGGGGTTACCGCCGTTCGGGGGAGCTTTGCCCGAGGGGACGTGGTTACCATTCTCGACCCTTCCGGCCGGCGAATAGCAACCGGGATTTGCAACTACGACTCTGAGGAAGTCGAACGCCTGAAGGGTGTCAGATCCAGTCAGATAGCCGGGGTGCTCGGACACGAGTACGGGGAGGAAATCGTCCATCGGAGCAATCTGGTAAAGCTATAGGCTCTGCCCTGCAAGCGGACCCCGATTTAGGCGATACTGGGCTGGCATTATCGGGACGCTTCCCGAACTGGCTCGGCGAATGACCAAATTGGATCTAATTGAGATCGGACAGGACGCGAGGGCTGCGTCAAGGCAGCTCGCCCGGGCCAGACCGGCGCAGATCGACCTCGCCCTTGCCATGGTGGCAACGGCACTCGTCGAACGCCTCCCCGAGATCATTGACGCCAACTCCTCCGATGTCGAGCGGGCCCGTGCCAATGGCGTGGACGATCACGTCGTCGACAGGCTTGTGCTAGATCAAGACAGACTGACCACCGTCACCGAGGGTGTCCGGGCCGTGGCCGCGCTGCCCAGTCCGATTGGCCAGGAGACCGACTCGCGCGTGCTGTCCAACGGTATGAGACTCTCCCGTCGCCGGGTGCCCCTAGGTGTCATAGGTGTCATATACGAGAGCCGACCCAACGTGACGGCAGATATCTCCAGCCTTTGCCTAAAATCAGGCAATGCAGCCATCCTGAGGGGCGGCAAAGAGTCGATCCAAACCAACACAGCCCTAGCCCGGGTGTTTCGCGACTGCCTGCTAGCGGCCGGGCTCCCCCACAATTCCATCCAGCTTATCCCTTCGACCGACCGGGCAGTCGTCGAAGAGATGCTGCGGATGCATGATCACATCGACCTGCTGATCCCGCGGGGGGGTGCGGAACTCGTGATGCGTGTGGCCAAGGAGGCGACGATGCCGGCGATAACAGGAGGCATCGGCGTGTGCCACACCTATGTCGATCGCGCCGCCGACCTGGAGAAGGCTGCTTCGATCACCTACAACGCCAAGGTGCAGAGGCCGTCGGTCTGCAATGCACTCGACACTGTCTTGGTTCACTCGGCGGTCGCCAGCACATTCCTTCCACACATGGCGACATTGATGGGACAGGCGGGTGTTGAACTCAGATGTGATGCCAGAGCCCTGAGCATCATCGGCGAGAATGGCACCGGGCCGGTGATGAGGGCTACATCTGACGACTACGGACAGGAGTTCTTGGCACTGGTCGCATCGGTAAGGGTGGTGGATTCGCTAGAGGAGGCGCTGTCACACATAGAAACCTACGGCTCCGGCCACTCCGAGGCCATAGTTACCGAAAACTATGCGACGGCCACCAGATTCACCAATGAAGTCGACGCCAGCGCCGTGTTCGTCAACGCCAGCACCCGGCTCAACGACGGGGGCGAGTTCGGGCTCGGAGCAGAGGTAGCCATCAGTACCAACAAGATGCATGCCCGGGGCCCGATGGGTCTGGAGGGGCTTACCTCCTACAAGTGGATAGCTCTCGGTTCAGGCCAGATCAAGGAGGGCTAGTCTAGATGGCTAACTTCTATTTCGAGAGGGAGTGCCGCACACCCTACTCGGAGTGCTACACAATTGTCGAGGATGATGTCGGCGTCGGACGTGTGGACGTGCATTTCGCCGACGGGGTGGTTCACGCCACCGTCAATGTGTCCGAGAGCCTGACTGCATCCTCCATACAGGAGCTAATAGACACCATAGACCAGGAACTGGTCGACTCGGTCGGGATAATACGTGAAGACATGATCGTCCACGTGCACCAAGGCCGAGATCTGGGAGTCTATTCCGGTCCAAAGTACGAGGAGAACGGGGGCGGTCGCCCACACATGGCGTAGGCGTTCGAGTCGACGGCATACGATTCCCGCACCATCCATGCAGGACTCAACCCTCGCGCAGGCCCTGGTATTCGACCTGTACGGCACGTTGGTAGATACCGGATCGGTCACAGCCGAATGCGAGCGCATGTTCCCGGGGCACGGGGAATCCGTTAACAACATCTGGCGCGCCAAACAGCTTGAATACACTTGGCTCCTCAACTCCATGAGAGAGTATTTAGACTTTAGAGAGGTGACGTGCAGGGCGCTGACCTTCGCGTGTCACTCTGAGGGCCTTCAGTGCGATGCGGATACGGTGAATTTCCTCATGGAAGCCCACCTGAACCTAGCCCCTTTTGAGGACACACTGCCTGCCGCACGCGAACTGATCGATCGAGGCGCAAATCTATTTGTGCTGTCAAACGGCACGTCTGAAATGGTGGAGAAGGTGCTCGGGCGAGGGGGGCTGCTCGGCCTGTTCTCGGGAATTCTGAGCGTGGACTCGATCAGGGCCTACAAGCCCGACCCGAGAGTGTACAGCATGGCAACCGCCCACCTCGCCTCCCCTCCGGCCAGCATAGGCTTTGTCTCGGCGAACTCATGGGACATCGCCGGAGCGGCCTCGTTTGGTTTGAAGGCCGTATGGGTCAACCGTTCAGGTGCCATCGCCGATGAGATAGGCACAGGGACCCGCGTGGAGATCCCCTCCCTGACTGACCTGCCGGGCCTATTGCACGATGGCCAGCTATAGCGATAGGAGGCTAGAGGACCGGGTTGCGCTGATCACGGGCGCAGCCAAGGGCACGGGGCAGCCCATGGGGTTCGGAGGAGCTACCGCACGACTCTTTTCCACCGAAGGCGCCAAAATCGTAGTCACCGATCTCGATTTCAGAGGAGTCGAGGCGACGGTGACGGCAATTGCCGCCGAGGGCGGTACGGCTCTGGGCATACCATTGGACGTGACAAGTGAGACGGACTGGCAGTCTGCAATTGAACGGACTGTAGTTGAGTTCGGAGGGCTCGACATACTGGTCAATTCGGCCGGCACCATCCACGTCCACACGGTCGACCAGCTGCCGCTTGAGGTGTTCAACCAACAGCTAGACGTTCACGCGAAGGGCGTATTTCTTGGCACAAAGCACGCGATTCCCGTAATGCTGGATCGGGGCGGGGGCGTGATCGTGAACGTAGCATCCATGGTTTCACATATAGGGGGTGCCTACGGCCCGGCCTACGCCGCTGGCAAGGGAGCGACCAGGATATTCACCAAGGCGACTGCCGTCGCTCATGCCAAGGACGGGATCCGGGCAAACTCGGTGCACCCGGGCTGGTGCGACACTCCCCTGGCGAGGCTAATCATGTCCGAAGTTGTCATGCACGAGCAGGGTGATCCCCGTCCGGCAAAGATACCGATGGGTCGTCTGGGAAGACCTGAAGAGGTCGCCGCGGCGATCCTGTTCCTCGCCTCGGACGACTCTTCGTACATGACCGGTGCGGAACTAATCGTGGACGGAGGCGTCACCGCCCAGTAGGCCAGCTCGTATCGCTAGAGTACCGCCCTTGCATGGCCTTCGAGTTGCACCAAGGCATCGTCCCTGCCCACGGTTTCCAATTCGAGAATCACACGATCGACGCCAGCCCTCTCTAGACTTTCGACGACCTCTCGATCGGCGGGCTGATGGAAGGCCGACACCTCGAGAGAACTCGGGTCGCGTCCGGACAACTCGGCGAGCCTCGAGAGTTCCAGGCGCCCCGCGCCTATGGTCTCGGGTGTCGCCAAGGTGGGAACCCATCCGTCGCCGTACTCGACCACCCGCCTAAAGACGCTCTTGGCGTTACCTCCAAGATGTACTGGCGGGTGGGGACGCTGCACAGGCCTTGGGAACGAGTAGACCGGCGGAAAGTCATAGAACTCGCCGTGGAATTCGCTCTCAACCTTGGTCCACAACTGTTTCATAGCCAGCACAGACTCCCGGGACTGGGACCAACGGCGCTCAAAGTTGCCTCCCATGATCTCCGTTTCCTCCTTGAGCCAACCCGCTCCGATCCCAAGGATGAACCGGCCGGCGGAGATCACGTCAACAGTCGCCACCTCCTTTGCAAGCAGCAGTGGATTGCGTTCCGGCAGCAACGCGATGCCCGTGGCCAGCTTAAGCGTGGAGGTGGCTTCTGATGCGGCCCCCAGCGCCACGAACGGATCCACCACGTCGAAGTACTTCTTAGGCAGAACTCCATCCGTGCGTCCCGGATATGTAGGCTGGGTGCGATCGACTGGAATGATGGGGTGCTCGGGCAGCCACAACGATTCGAATCCCAGTTCCTCGGCCCTGGCTGCGAGAGTCGCCACGTCAACCGAGTAATCGGTGATGAAACAGTAGATCCCTATCTTCACGCTCAACGGCTCAGACTACCTCCCGGGGGCGTGCGCAGGGGCTAGCGGCATCCTGATTAAGGCCGATACCACTTGGCTCCTCCCACGCCGAGCCATTATCGCAGGAAATACGATGGCCGACCGACTGCGTATAACCTTAGGTAAGGCTCCTAGGCTTACGAGAAGTGCTTGAGCGGAGGGTTGAATTGGTCAAGAACTTAGGCGTGCCAATAGCCGCCTTGGCGATGATGCTTGGTATCGCCGCAGCATGCGGAGGAGGCGATCCCGAAGGCGGGCTGCTGGTTGAGCTGGGCGAATCGGGACAACGCCGCTCCAGTGAGGAAGTCTCTGCCGAGGCCACTCAAAGGGCGTCAAAAGCACAACTAGATGCCGAGGTGGAGCCTTCCCCCACACTCCAAGACGTGGGGCCGGCTCCTTCCCCTACGCTGACCACGGAAGAGCAGACGAGCGCCACCCCGTCCGCCGAGCCGACGCCCCCGGGTGTGACCATACCCACCGGGGATGACTATGACCCTGAACTGAACATGTACTTGTACCTTTCGGGCGGAGGGCACCGCGCGGAGATGTCCGTCCAAGCGCTGGCAGCCGCCGTCGAAAATGGGGACCGGACCCAGGTCCCCGTCATCATCGAGGGCATGCGCTTTTTGGCCAGCAACGCCCTGGCAGACCTGTCGACGATCGCCCTGGCCCAATTGACCGGCGAGGATTTTGGACAGGGCATCGCTGCATGGAATGATTGGATGGAATGGTACGGGCGTAACTCCGCCGACTTCCCGCCACCGGAAGGGTACCTTGGCTGGAAGGTAAATCTGCTGTCACAGATCGATCCGGCGTTCGCCGAATTCCTGATGCCGTGGGCCCTAAACGGCAAGATCGACCCGACCGAGATAGTGTGGGGAGGGGTGCGCAAGGACGGCATTCCGGACCTTCAGAATCCTCCACTGTTGAGCCCCGAGGAGGCCGAGCAGGCGTATTTACGGGCCGAGGACCGGGTCTTTGGCGTGTCGATTAACGGAGAGCACAGAGCCTATCCGCTGCGAGTGGTAAACGCGCACGAGATGGCCAACGATGTGGTGGGGGGCGAGCCCATCGCCCTGGCCTACTGAACGCTCTGCGGCACCGGAATCGTGTATTCCGCCAAGATCGACGGGGAGCCCACCACCTTTGGCACATCAGGCTTTCTGTTCCGGAGCAACAAGTTGATGTACGACCGTAAGACCAACACCCTGTGGCATCAGCTGACCGGAGAGCCTGTGGTCGGTCCACTGGCCGACCGGGACATCCGTCTGGATTTCTTCGCCGTCGAACTCACGACGTGGGAAGAGTGGCTCTCAAGGCACCCAGACACCACCGTCATTTCCAACGACACCGGGCTATATCCGCCCGAGCTTTATGCGCCGGAGGGCCATCCGAACGCCATCTACACCGAGTACTTCGCCTCACCGGAAACGATGTTCCCGGTCTGGCAGCGTAGCGACGAACTGGCTCCCAAGGAGGTCGTACTGGGTCTGGAGGTGCGTGGGGCCGCCAAGGCATACCAAATAACAGCGCTGAACCGCGCAAGGGTTGTCAACGACTCTTTGGGTGGTCTCGACGTGGTGGTGATCGCCTCGGCGACCTCGGAGGCAGCCCGGGTCTACGAACGGCGCGGAATCGAGTTCCAGCTGCCACCGGACGGTGACTCCGGACGGCTGCCGACCGCTCTCGTCGACGCATCGGGGCAACGTTGGGCTGTGGCCGAGGAAGCATTGGTAGCGGAGGAGGGCGAACCACTCGCCCGGGTGCCGACCCACCAGTCCTTCTGGTTCGGCTGGTTCCAGTTCCATCCCTCTACCGAGCTATTCAGCCTAGATCAGGTCGATACTTTTCCCCAGCCCTAACGCGATCGACCTGTGCCATGGGCCTCTAGAGCCCGTAGAGAAACTCCAGCCTGCTCTTGGTTATTTGGTCTTTCCCGACGTGGTCTCGGATCGTTTCCAGCATGTCGAAGTCGGCCAGGTCGGACACGAACAGGTATGCGGTGCCCTCTCGACCCATTCGGGCGGTCCGGCCGATGCGATGGATGTACTCTTCAAGGTTGTCAGGCATGTCGTAGTTGACAACGTGCGAGACGGCCGGGATGTCCAAGCCTCGGGCCGCAACGTTGGTCGCGATCAATATGCGTAGCTTCTTGTTCCGGAATCTGCCCATCACACGCTCGCGGTGAGCCTGCGTCATGTCACCGTGGATGGCATCGGCGTCGTAATCAAGACGGCGCAAGAACGACACGAGTCTATCGACTCCCATCTTGGTACGTCTGAATATCAGGGCCTGCGTAACCTCGGCGGGGTCTTTCAAGAGCTCCTTTAGAGCCTGCTGGCGGTCCTGTGCCGCAACCTCGAAGTAGAGCTGTTCAACCTCATCGACGGCCTGAGATTCCTCGCCGACGCGACACCATTCGGGTCGGTTCAGATAGCGACGGGACAGATACTTGATTGGGCCGGGCATCGTGGCGGAAAAAAGGGCGGTCTGGCGCGACTTTGGGGTGCGCCTCAGGATGCGCTCGATGTCCTCGGCAAAGCCTATGTCAAGCATCTGGTCAGCCTCGTCGAGAATCACGATCCTGACGCGGTCGAGGCCGATGGTGCCACGCTCCATGTGGTCGATCAGCCGACCGGGGGTTGCCACAACTACATGGGCTCCCCGCCCCAAGGCATCGAGCTGGACGTTCATGGCCTGACCGCCGTACACCGTCACAACTCTGAGTCCAGCAGGCGCTCCCAGCCTCGTCAACTCGCCGGTTACCTGAATGGCGAGCTCTCGCGTCGGGCACAGCACGACCGCCCCAGGGCGGCCAGGCACTGCGCGGTCATCCTTGAGCGATTCGACGATCGGAATCCCGAAGGCCGTGGTCTTGCCCGTGCCGGTCTGCGCCTGTCCAACCAGATCTCGGCCTTCCAGCATGTGGGGTACAACCAGCGACTGGATGGGGCTGGGCTTGTCGTAGCCCATGGCGGCCAACGCCCGTTCGACCGGCTCGGAGACCGACAGCTCGCCGAACCGGCCTGTCGGTCTCCATCCAGGTGCCACGTCTGCCACCTCGACCGGAGCACTCCTGCCGACCATCGACCCAGGCGGGGCGCCGTTCGGTGGCGGACCCTTATGCCTACGGCCTCTGCGGCGATCCGCAGGCCGGCCGGAGCGTTCACCGTGCACGGCGCTATCGGCCTGGCGGGCGGGCGTTGACCGGCGGTGACCGCGACGCCGGACCTTGCGATCGGCCACTGGCGCGACGCCGCCATGGAAGCCGGAACCGTCCTCCTCGACATCCCCGTGGCCCGTCTCGCTGCCCCGGGGGCGCTCTGACGAGGGCGACTGCGGTCGGCTAGCGCGATCGGCGGAATGCTCGGTCTCGGACTTGCCCTGTCGGACCTTGGCCGGTGAGAGCCTGGAGCCTCCTATGAGTGCGCTTAGCTGACGGGAGAGTTTGCCTAGGATGTCGCTACCTTGCACCGGCCAGAACTGAAGGAGAGAGGAGAGGCCTGCCCCGACCGGTGCGGAACCACCGAAAGTTCAATCAGTATGTGTGCGGCGCTTGCGCTGCCGACTGCCAGTTCGTTCGAGTTGCCACCATTGTAGCAAAGGACGATCCATTTAAATGGATTGCACCGCGACCACGGACGGCCTGGCCATCCGAGACGGGACAGTGCGCAGTTACGTACCGGTCTAGGACATGCCGCCGCGGCCGTCGGCCAAACAGGGAAGGCCTCAAATTCGCCGCGATCACGCCGTGCTAGTGTGTGAAGGGAACACATTGATGCAGGGCGGGCTGCCGGTATGGGCCCGCGGTGCTGTGTCAAATTGAGCGCAGAAATATCGAATGTATGATGTTCAGCGCACCACCCGAGTCAGAGTTGTTTGCGACCATGATTATCCGTCTGCTGAGCTGGAACGTTAACGGCATCCGTGCGGCCTTCAGGAAAGGGTTTGCCGAGTGGGTGACAAAGGCGTCGCCGGACGTGCTCTCGGTCCAGGAGCTAAAAGCACAGGAGCACCAAATCGGGAAGGGGTTTGACGCTCCCCCGGGCTACTACCCCAGTTGGTCCTTTGCAGAGCGCAAGGGCTACAGTGGCGTCGCCACGTTCTCCAAGCAGGCGCCGGTCAGGGTGGAGTCGGGTTTTGGCATCGACAGGTTCGACTCGGAGGGGAGGACGATCGTCACAGAGTTCCCGTCCTTTGTCCTGTACAACATCTATTTCCCAAATGGACAGTCAAGCGCGGAGCGCCTCAGGTATAAGCTCGACTTTTACGACGCGTTCTTCGACCACGCGCGAGTTCAGATTGCCGGGGGAAAGAAGTTGATCGTCTGTGGAGACTACAACACAGCCCATCATGCGATAGATCTGGCTAGACCCAAGGAAAACGAGAGCACGTCCGGTTTCTTGAGGGTGGAGCGTGACTGGTTGGACAGTTGGGAGGCCGAGGGCTTTGTCGATACCTTCCGTCACTTCTGCGACTCTCCAGGCTGGTACACGTACTGGGATCAAAAATCCAGAGCGCGTGACCGCAACGTTGGATGGAGAATCGATTACTTTTTCGTGCACGAGTCGGCCATGGATGCAGTCACCGGTGCGGCGATCCACACCTCGATCATGGGGTCGGACCACTGTCCCGTCGAGCTTGAACTTGACACATCTCGGCTGTAAAGCATGCTAGTATTCGGACTAAGCCCCGAACGGTCGGGGCCGATTTTTTGGGCGACTCGACAGCCTCGGATGGGACGCAATTGACGGTCAGCTTCGGGCAATTTGGGGGGCATCGACATGGCGGACGCAGCAGATAATGGAGTGCGCGGTGAGGTAGCATCCCTCACTCTCAGCCCTCGCCAGACCCTAGGCAAGAAGACCTCTCAACTGAGGCGACAGGGACAGGTTCCCGTTCACCTGTACGGTGGGGACAAGGAATCGCTCGCCCTGCAGACCACTTACGCTGAACTTCGTCGACTCCTGCCCAAGATCGGACGCAACATTCCTGTGTCCATAAGCATCGATGGCTCCGTAACCGAGGACATCTGCTTCGTAAGAGAGGTTCAGCGAGATCCGGTGACCGACGAGGTAATTCACGTCGACTTTTTGCGGACCGATGTGAGACGGAGGGTCAGGGCGGACGTGCCGGTCATATTGGAAGGCACCGCACCCGCCGTCAGCCTGATGGGCGGAACCCTGATACAGAACATGTTAACCGTGTCGGTGGAGGCTCTGCCTCTCGACATGCCACCCGCCCTGCACGTCGACGTGAGCACGCTAGTGGACTTCGACACCACCATCCACGTATCCGACATCGCTATTGGCGAGGGTCTGTCGGTGGTCAGCACTGGTGATGACCTGGTGGCAATAGTCGCCGCGCCGAGGGTAGAGGTAGAAGCTGCGGGCGCGGCTCTGGACGAGGAGGGCGAGGAGACCTCAGCCGGCGAATCGCCCGGGATGGAGGCGGTCGACCCGTCCGAGCAGGCCTAGCCCGGCTCAATGGCAGACCGGGTCAAGCGGGACGCAACCGCCTGGTGGGGTGACACCGGCAGGGAATCCAATCGACCATCGCTTCTCGGGATGGTCAAGAACAACACGCTCGACATGCGGCTCGCCGCTCTGCTGTGGCTGCTGATTGAGAGGCGGGCTTCCCTGATATTCGCTTCGACTCCGGACCTGACGGGCAGGACGGCCATGCTGTCTGCGTTGATCGATTTCATACCGCCGGGAATCCAGCCGATCTACATGTACGGCCCTGAATTCGAAATCGCAACTGTCGGCATGGACGCACCGCCCGAGAATTCCTATCTGCTCGTTCCAGAACTGGGGCAGGACCGCGAGTCCTACCTGTGGGGTAAGTCCGTCGGCAGACTGTTCCGAGCTCTCAATAAAGGCTTTGCCGTGGGCACCACGATGCACGCCGATTCCCCCGAGCAAGTCGTAAAGGTCCTTAATTCGGCCCCGAACAGGGTACCTGGCAGGCTCATCGGAGGGGTGCACGTTGTGGTGAATCTGCGCACCGTCCCCGGGGGCCGAAGCGTCGCCCGCAGAGTTGCTCAAGCCACACTCCTCATTCCCGATCCATCCGGGCCGCCCGGGCTGGTTACGCTAGTCGGCTGGGAGCCGGACGCCGATAGCTACCTCTACATGGACGCGCCATCGACGATCGATGCCTTGGCGTCTCGCCTGGAGATGTCCTCTGAACATCTGGACTCGGAGTTGGCCCGTCTCAGACGAAGGCTGGAGGCCTGGCACAGTATAGGAACCACCACCGCCAACGACGTGCGCAAGGCCGTAGCCCAATATCACAGGAGTCGGGCCTCTTAGCCCGGTCCTAGACCAGACAAGGGCCAAGGGTAGCCGCCGGTGACCGCCGGACCTTCTCGGGACGTGGTTGTAATCGGGGGTGGCATCGTCGGGTGCTCCATCGCCTACTACCTGAGCAGGGCCGGGGCGGACGTCACCTTGGTGGAGCGGGTCGGAGTTGCCAGCGGTGCATCCGGCAATTCCGCTGGCGGTCTCAATCCTCTTGAGGGGGCCCACATACCCGGACCCTTGGCCGAACTAGCCATCTGGTCCTACCGCCTGCACCTAGATCTGTGGCGTCAACTGCCGGAAGAAACCAGCGTGGCACTCTCCGAACGCATCGTGCCGTGGATACGGATCGCCCTGTCCGAGAACGACCTCCCCGACCTGCAGCGTTCCTTCCGTGCATTCAATAGGGTACCGGGCTTTAGCGCCAGTATGCTCGACTCAAACCAGGTACTCGAAATCGAGCCGCGCATATCAGACGCCGCACTGGGCGGCGTCTATATGTACGGCAACGCCGCCGTTGACAGCCGATGCCTGACGCTTGCCCTAATGACCGCCGCCGAGGAGAAGGGAGCAAGATTCGTCTGGGCCGACGGGCGGCCGGAGCCCAAGGTCTCGGGGGCTTCCTTGAGCGTCGTCGCCGGTTCCGAGATGATCGCCGCTGGCACCGTTGTCGTTGCTGCCGGTCCATGGTCGGGCAGGGCGCTTGAGCTCGTCGGCGTCCGGCTGCCGATCAGGCCGGTAAAAGGAGAGATTCTCAGAATAGATCCTCCGGGGCCGATGTATCGACAAGACATAGCATACCCGGGCGGCGAAGCTCACCCAAAGCCGGACGGCCTGGTTTGGATTGGAGCCACAGCGGAGGAGGCCGGCTTCGACACACGAGTCACCGACGCAGCAAGAAGGGCGCTCACGGCCGACGCAATGCGCGCCATCCCATCCCTTGCCGACAGCACAGTAGTCCTACACACGGCATGCCTTCGTCCTACGACATCCGACGGCCTTCCCGCGATCGGAAGGGTAGGTGGCCGCCACGATCTGTACGTAGCCACCGGAGGCGGAAAGAAGGGTGTCCTACTCGGTCCTGCGATGGGCCGCGCAATCGCCGACTTGATCTTGGACGGTCACACAGGTGCGCCGGTAGTGGGTTTCGGCCCCGATCGCTTCGGCTGACATTCAGACCCTTTCTGCAGTGAAGTCTTTGCACCGGCGGCGGAGCAATTCGGTGGCGGTGGCGACCGGTGCTAGAATCGACTTCACAGGCCGGCGGGAACCCGCCGGCCCGCTTGGCGTTGAAAGTCGCATTGGCTGCGCGTCATGCGGACCGACGCACCCCAACCAGCTTATGGACCGCAGATGAACATACAAGTCTTGGGTGGCCTCTTGGCCGACACGCCGGAATTTCGACAGCTCGGAAGCTCATTGCAGACCACCAACCGAGGTGTGCGCCTGCAGGTGATACAGGAAGCCGCGGCTCCGGTGCTGGCCACGCTCCAGGGAGTTCTCAGGAGACCTTTGGTCATAGTCACTCCCCGACCAGAAGAGGCGCGCATTCTCAGCGAGCAGATAGTTCTGTGGGGCGTGACCGGTGCGTGTCTCTTCCCCGAGTCGGAAGCTCTGCCATTTGAGCGACTCAGCTCAGATGCCGAGACGATTCGAGAACGAATCTCGACTCTGGCCACGTTGTTGCGGGGATCCGGAGACAGATACCCAGTCGTCGTCGCCTCAATCACGGCGATCAGCCAAAAGACGACGTCGAGGTCCTGCTTTGAGGCGGCCTGTCACTCGCTTAAGAGGGGTGACCAGATCGATGTCGAGGACCTGCTGCACCGCTGGCGCAGAATGGGTTACTCGCACCAGCCGGTTGTCGATGTACCTGGAACGGTGGGAAGAAGAGGGGGAATCCTCGATATCTATCCTGTGGGAGCTACCCATCCGTTTCGAATCGAGCTGTGGGGTGAAGAAATCGATTCCATCAGGGCCTTTGACCCGGCGACCCAACGCTCCACTGATCTGGTGGAGACCATCGACATCGCCCCGGCGGCTGAGACCCTTCCGGGCTTTTTCGATCCGGAGGTGGCCGCGTCGACCATCAGGGCGCTAGATACATCCAACCTCTCCTCCAACGAACGGGATCGCTCCCTGGAGGAGCTTGAGCGGCTACTAGACGGTTACGATGTCGAGGAGGTCAACTATTACGCCGGCGTGTTTAACACGGGCTGTCTGCTCGACTACCTGCCGAAAGACACCTTGGCCGTAGTTGTCAGGCCGGACGATGTCATACGGGCGGCTTGGGAGTCCGACGAGCGTACGACTGAATTGCGCAGGGTAAAGGAGGGCCGGGGCGAATTGCCCAGAGCGTTCCCGTCCTCCCACCTGACCTGGACCGAGACCGAGCAAAAGCTGGCGGACTGGAAGTCGCGGCTTGAACTGATGCCCTGGGGAGCTGACGATCTAGGCCGCGCCAGCCTGCAATCACTGCCAATTACCTCGGCCGAGAGCTATTTTGGAAACCTGGACCGATTCTCTGCGAGTGTAGGCGAGATGGCGGCCGCCGGTGCCAGAGTAGTCGTGGTAACTTCGCTCCCCCGAAGGCTCGTCGAGGTGTTTGAGGAAGCCGGGCTTAAGGCCACTTTGGTTGAACAACTCGACTCCCCACCTCAGCCCCGTTCAGTGGTCATAGCGCCGTCCACCGGATCTGGGTTGTCGGCAGGTTTCGTACTTTCTTGCGACTTCGACCGACTAATACTGTTCAGCGACGCCGAGGTCTTCGGGGTGGCAAAACGGCGGCGGACCATGCACCGCCGAGTGCAGCAACGGCGCGAATCGCTGCTGACCGAGCTTAGACCCGGCGATTACGTCGTGCATGTCGAGCATGGCATCGGCCGCTTCCTTGGCACCGGCCAGCCGGACGGCGAGCCTCCAGGGTCCGAATACCTGATCTTGGAGTACTCGGTGGGCGACCGCCTGTACGTACCAATGGAGCACCTAGACCGGATCAGCCCATATGTGGCGCCTATGGAAAGGGCGCCGGCTTTGAGCCGGCTGGGTTCCACGGAGTGGCGCCGGACAAAACAGCGAGTGGCCGAGTCGACACGAGAGATGGCCTCCGAACTGCTCGCCTTATACGCGGCGAGAGGGGCAGTGGTGGGTCACCCTTTCGCTCCTGACACCCCCTGGCAAATGCAACTGGAGGACTCGTTCCCTTTCGAGGAGACGGAGGACCAGACGTCCACAGTAGTCGAGGTCAAGAACGACATGGAACGTGCCCGCCCGATGGACCGGCTCGTATGCGGGGACGTCGGTTATGGCAAGACCGAGATCGCCCTGAGGGCCGCCTTCAAGGCGGTCATGGACGGCAAGCAGGTGGCGGTGCTGGTACCTACCACCGTGCTCGCCCAGCAGCACTACGCGACTTTCTCGCAAAGGCTCGCAGCCTACCCTGTACGTGTGGAGGTCTTGAGTAGGTTCCGCACCGACACAGAGCAGCGCGAGATCGTAAGGGAACTGGCATCCGGCAAGGTGGACGTGTGTGTAGGCACCCACCGTCTCGTGCAGAGCGACGTGCGATTCGCCGAGCTGGGCTTGGTCATTGTCGACGAGGAACAACGCTTTGGCGTGGCCCAAAAGGAACGTCTGAAGCAGATTCGAAGCGAGGTGGACGTCCTCACCCTCACCGCCACCCCAATCCCCCGGACGCTACACATGGCAATGGCCGGCGTGCGTGACATGAGCACCATCATGACTCCCCCAGAAGAGCGTCTACCCATCAAGACCTATGTTTCCGAGTTTTCCGATTCACTCATCAGGGAGGCCATCCTCAGGGAACTGGATCGCCAAGGACAGGTGTATTTCTTGCACAACCGCGTGCACAACATCGACCACATAGCGTTGTACCTGCGGAGCATCGTGCCTGAGGCAATTGTCGGAGTGGCCCACGGCCAGATGGCGGAGGGAAAACTCGAACGCACCATGCTGGAGTTCGCAGACGGCGATATGGATGTGCTCGTTTGCACAACCATAATCGAGTCAGGCCTAGACATTCCCAATGTCAATACGTTAATCGTCAACCGGGCCGATGCCTTCGGGCTTTCACAGCTCTATCAACTGAGGGGAAGGGTGGGCCGAGGTGCAAAGCGGGCGTACTCCTACCTACTCATCCCACCGGCACGAATATTGACCGAACCGGCCGAAAAGCGTCTTAAGACAATGTTGGCCGCCACCGAACTAGGGGCCGGATTCCGCATAGCCATGGCCGACCTCGAGATCCGAGGAGCCGGCAACATACTCGGCGCCCAGCAGAGCGGCCACATACACGCTGTGGGATTCGACCTCTACTCCAAGATGCTTGCGGAGGCCACCGAACATGTGCGCGCCCAGACTGCTGGTGCTGGTGCTGGGGCGGGAGCGACCGATGACGGTGGTGGATCGGCCCCGCGTGAAACCCCCGCCGATGCGGCAGCCGTCGACCTGGGCATCCCCTCCAGCCTACCCGTCAGCTATGTCTCAGACCTTCCCACCCGCATCGACCTGTACCGGCGCCTTGTCGCAGCGTCCACATCAGGGGAGGTCGACGTGCTGGAGGCAGAACTCAAGGACCGTTTCGGTCCCGCACCATGGCAAACCCAAAACCTGCTGTTTTCGATCAGGGTGCGCATTTCAGCGACCGGAGCGGGAATCACCTCGGTAACCCGCGAAGATCAACGTGTGGTTCTGAGGTTGCACGCCAGCACAGGTGGGGCGAAGGTGGCCCTTCAGCGCCACCTAGGCGCCCGTGCAGAGGTGGGCAACACTCAAATCAGGTTGTCGATCGACGGTGACGAGAACTGGGAACGCACAATAGGCGAGCGGATCTCCAAGATCGCCGAATTCCACGATCTGGTGGCCGAACGGGCCTCCGTCCTCCGCTGAGCTCCCAGGGTCGATCAAATCACGTCCAGTACCTTGATCAACTGGCCCAACTCCTCGATACGAATAGCGCCGACAAAGTCGGGGTGGTTGCCATCTCGGTCTATGAGCACAGGCAAGACTCCGGCCATGCGCGCGCCCTCAACGTCCGACGTAACCTGATCACCAACGTGCACTGCTTCATCCGCATTGACGCCCGCCCGGGCCAGTGCCGCCTCGAAGATCGGTCTGCAGGGCTTTTCCGACCCGACTTCGAGGGATGTCACCGTAAAGTCTACTAGGCCGGTGAGTCCAACCTCCGCCGCCAGGGCAACACCGCCGCGGTTCATGTTCGAGATTACGCCCAAGACAAGGCCCCGCCTGCGTATGGCGTCCAGCGCGGGCCTTACGTCCGCGTAGGTGGTCATCTCGTATGGAACTCGTCGTACCCGGCGCCAAATGGCCAGCGCGAAATCCGGATCGACCTCGATTCCCGAGCCCCTCAGAACCCGCCGCTCGTACTCGGCGAAGACCCTCTCTTTCCCCGCCTCGCCGAGGAGCCGGAGCGGTTCTCGAACATTCTGTTCGGCCAGAAAAGCGTCGGCATCCGAGTATCCAAGCAGGACTCCCTCCTCCGTAACGGTCAGTCCGAACTCGGCAACGGCCTTGGACTGAATTTCAAAGCGCGAGGGACTAAATCCGGCCAGAGTGCCGTAAAGGTCAAAAAAGACCGCCTTTATCATTGCCCTTCAATCGTACAGCCAGTGGGGTGCATGCTCGCGTGGGTGACAAAACGTGCCAATTGTCCAAAACTAGCCTGAACGTACCGACGGAGCCTGACAAATTCATTGAGACTCAAGACTGGAAAGCTGCCTCCGCGGCTCCTTGAGAGCCTGCTAAGAGAGGTGCCGGTGACAGACCCGCGGGTTGTCTTGGGACCCCGTCTGGGCGAGGACGCGGCACTGATAGACTTGGGCGACCGCTACCTGGCGGCCAAAACAGACCCCATCACGTTTGCCACAGAGTTGATCGGCTGGTACGTGGTGCAGGTCAACTGCAACGATCTGGCGGTCATGGGCGCCACCCCGAGGTGGCTGATGGCGACCTTACTGTTCCCTGAAGGGATCCGCCAAGAGAGGGTTGAGCAAATCTTCGGGCAACTGACCGCCGCAGCGGCCGAGCACAACATCACGCTTGTCGGAGGACACTCCGAAGTGACATTCGACCTCCCCCGCCCTGTGGCTGTGGGCGTCCTGCTGGGCGAGGTGGATAAGGATGACGTGGTGCTGACGTCCGGCACACAGCCAGGGGACGCAATTGTACTCACAAAGGGCGTCGCCATTGAGGGCACCTCGGTGCTTGCGCGGGAAGCGGAGTGCCAGCTGAAGGATGCGAGAGTCGACGCGACCACAATCGAGGCCGCCAAGGAATTGCTGTTCAAGCCCGGCATAAGTGTGCGGAGGGACGCGGAGGTGGCCCGAAGTGCCGTCTCGGTGCACGCCATGCACGACCCGACTGAAGGTGGACTGGCTTCCGGGCTCGCGGAGATGGCCGTGGCGAGTGGCGTCGGCCTGACCGTGAATCTGGCGGCGATCAAGGTACTGGATGAGTGCCGGAAGGTCTGCGACGCACTAGGGCTAGACCCGATGGGGCTAATCGCATCAGGGGCGCTACTGGTGGCTGTGGATCCGGATGACGCCCCTAGCCTCATTAGGGCCCTTGACACAGCGGGAATCGCAGCCCGGGTGATAGGTAGGGCCACCGAGCCCTCCGATGGCATGAGGCTGCGTGTAGGTCGACAGCTAATGCCAATGCCAACCTTTGAGCGGGACGAACTCGCTCGCTATTTCGAAGGGTAATGATCGGGTGTACCTGTTGATACGTTCATGGCTTTGACACCCGTTTCCGCCCGGTGATAGGCTGGAAAAGCTCGGTTGAGTAAGGTCAGGTAACCCACTTGCCAGAAGGGTACGCCCTCAACTGGATCGCGGTACTCATCGTCGCCCTCGTGGGAGCCGCAGGTGTTGGAGCGATCTTCGCAGCCTCTAAGTTCCTGGCCCCAAAGAGGCCGTCGGCCGTAAAGGATCAGCCCTATGAATGTGGGATGGAGCCCGAGCCGTTTCGATGGTCGCAGATCCAGATCCGATATTACGTCTTTGCGATCCTTTTCTTGATCTTTGACGTAGAGGCCGTGTTCCTCTTCCCCTGGGCAGTGGTATTCCTCAAGTCCACACCTGCTGTCTTCTACGAGATGTTGATCTTCATTGGCATACTCTTTTTCGGTGTCATCTACGCGTGGCGCAAGGGCGTGCTGCAGTGGCGGTGACCCAGGCCAGGAGGCTGAAGTGGGAATAGAAGAACCTGACTTCTCCAACCTAGGGTCCGGGTTTGACGGGAAGACGCCCCCGGGCGGCAACAGGCCCGCGGACAGCATATTCGACCAAGTACTGCCCAACGCCGTGGTAGCTCGGTCCAGCGAGCTGTTCGCACTGGCGCGCAAGTCATCCCTGTGGACCCTATCCTTTGGGCTAGCCTGCTGCGCAATCGAGATGATGTCCGCTCACATGTCGCACCATGATCTGGACCGATTCGGCGTGGTGACCTGGCCCTCACCCAGGCAGGCCGACGTAATGATCGTCGCAGGCACCGTGGTCAAGAAGATGGCGGACCCCATTATCCGCCTGTACGAGCAGATGCCAGACCCGAAATGGGTAATAGCGATGGGAAGTTGCGCCACCAACGGAGGGCCCTACTTTCGGTCATATTCGGTAGTCATGGGAGTCGACCACCTGATCCCGGTCGACGTCTACATTCCTGGCTGCCCGCCCCGCCCAGAAGCCTTGATGTTCGGCATTCTCGAACTGCAGGACAAGATCTCCGCCGACGCCAAGGGATCACCACGCGTTCTCCCGGATCTCCCGGATCTCCCGGATCATCAAGGGGACCTGTAGATGCCAGAAGGACGCGCAAATCCGATCGCAAATGGGCCGGACAGTGGACCTGCGGGTGGCGCCAATGAAGAGACTGTGGAATCTGGTCCGCCAAACGCATCCCAGGCGCGGCAGGTGGGCACGCAGCGGGCTAGACCGATCCGCCGCGAGCCCAAGGTGGAGGTGGCGCGGCACGCTCTGGACGAGAGGGGAGCCGCGCTCTCCGCTCTGGCCCGGGAACTGTTCGCCGGCGAGGTAGAGTTGGGAGTGGAGGTAGACGAGGTCAGCTTGCGGGTGCTGCCGGATAGTGTCGCGGCCATATGCAGCCGATTGAAGGCCGAGCCGGAGTTACGCTTCGACTATCTGCGCAGCCTGTCTGTGGTCGACTATGTCGTCCGGCTGGAAGTCAACTATCATCTGTTTTCCTACCCGAGGCGCCACAAGCTGGTCGTCAAGACCGACGTTCCCCCGGACAGTCCAAGCCTGCCCTCTGTTACCGGGATATGGCGGGCGGCCGACTGGTTCGAGCGGGAGTGCCAAGACCTGTTCGGAGTGCGCTTTCGCGGGCACCCGGACCCGGCTCCGCTCCTCCTTTACGAGGGTTTTGAGGGGCACCCGGGGCGAAAATCCTATCCGTTCCACGACTACGACGAGTGGTAGACCAGGGTTCTGCCCTCGCGGACGCTGACGAGCCACGCCCCATGACCGAGGCGGAAGGGACGGGCCTTGACCGGGGGATGAAGATCTCTCACAGAACGTCGGGGGCCGCCGTCGACATGATGATCAACATGGGGCCCCAACATCCAAGCACCCACGGCGTCTTCAGGCTGGTCCTCCAACTGGACGGCGAACGCATCGTAGATGCAGAGCCCCACATCGGATACCTCCACAGGGGTTCAGAAAAGTTGTGCGAGGGGGAATCTTACGCACAGGTCATAACACTCTTCGACCGTCTGGACTACGTGGCCAATCTGAATGGCGAACTGGTCTTTTGCATGGCGGTAGAGAAACTCATGGATATCCAGGTCCCGGAACGCGCTTGGTACATCCGCACCATCCTCTGCGAGCTCAACCGCGTGGCCAGCCACATGCTCTTTTACGGCGTGTACGGCCTGGACGCCGGGGCAATGACACCCATCCTCTACGGATTCAGGGAAAGGGAGCGGATACAGTCGCTCTTCGAGGCCGTGACCGGCGCTCGAATGATGCACAACTTTATCCGCATCGGCGGGGTTAAACAGGATTTTCCGGACGACTTCTCCGTGCGTCTTCCGCGAGTCGTCGATGACCTCAAACGCGCGGTCGATGAGTGCGACAGGCTGCTGACTGGGGGAGAGCCCTTCCTGGCCCGAACCCGTGGCGTGAGCCCGCTCTCGACCAAGGACGCGATCGATTTCGGCGTAACCGGTCCGCTGCTTAGATCGACCGGGATGGTCGAGGATGTGCGCGTATCCGAACCATACGGAATCTACGATCGGTTCGAGTTCGGTATCCCGGTGGGAACCACGGGTGACTGTTGGGACCGCTACTACGTACGCGTCGAAGAGATGCGACAGTCGCTGTCTATTGTCGAGCAGGCAATGAATCAGATCGAGCCGGGCGAAACGCAGGCGAAGATGCGTCGCATTGCTCGACCCCCTAAGGGAGAGGTTTACGTACGCAGTGAGTCGCCAAGGGGCGATTTCGGTGTGTTCTTGGTCAGCGACGGAGGCCCAAAGCCTTATCGAGTGAAGGCTCGAACACCCTCTTTTTCCAACCTTCAGGCCATCCGCCACATGCTGCGGGGCACTTACGTCGCCGATGCCGTAGTGGTGCTTGGATCCTTGGACATCGTCCTAGGCGAGGTCGACCGTTGAACGCGCTGGAGGTCGTCTACTACACGCTTGGTGCCCTCGGGCTTATGACCTTTCTGGCGCTCACTGTGATGATGCTGACCTATGTCGAGCGCAAGTTCCTCGCCCGCATCCAGCAGCGCTTGGGACCCATGCGGGTCGGCCCACACGGCACTCTCCAGCCCGTTGCCGACACGATCAAGTTGGTGCTGAAGGAGGACATACTGCCGTCGTGGGCCGATCGCCCAGTGTATTGGCTAGCGCCCTTGGCAATCTTCCTACCAGCGCTTGCGGTCTGGGTCACCCTGCCCCTTGGCGAGGGTCTGGTCTTGCGCAATCTGGATCTGGGCCTGCTATACATCGTCGCCGTCTCAGTGCTGTCGGTTCTGGGTCTGGTAATGGCAGGCTGGGGGTCGGCCAACAAGTACGCGATGCTAGGGGGCCTTAGGGCGGCAGGCCAGCTCATCTCCTATGAGATCCCCTTCATCCTGGCCGTCCTCGGTGTAGCAATGCTGAGCCAGACGCTCGACCTGACCCAAATCGTCAACGATCAGGCACGCATAGCGAACGTGGTGATCCAGCCCATTGGCCTGTTCATATTCCTGGTGGCCGGCCTGGCAGAACTGGGTCGGACTCCGTTTGATATCCATCACGCAGAGTCGGAGATCGTGGGTGGCCCCTTCGTGGAATACAGCGGTGCTCACTGGGCGATCATACAGTTGGCCGAATACGTCAACACCTTCGCGGTGGCGGCCCTGGTGGTCCTGCTCTTTCTGGGGGGATGGAGATGGCCGGCGATGCCTTTCGAGGGCGGCGCGCATCACGTCCTCTCCCTGGTCTGGTTCTTGGCAAAGACCTACGGCGTCATACTGTTGATCTTCTGGATCCGAGGCACTTATCCGAGGCTACGAATCGACCAGTTAATGTCCTTTAGCTGGAAGATCCTGGTACCCGCCTCATTCCTAAACATCACATTCACGGGACTGGTGCTGTTCTACGAACTGCACTGGTCGGTGCTGACGGCCCTATCTTTGCTAACATTGGCCGCCGTAGGCTACCTGATCCATCGGCGTCCCGGCACCGGAGCCCGGGGAGGCACGGTGCGGGTAGTGCCGGCCAGAGAAGCTGGCCTCATCCCCTCCACCACCGCGAAACGGCAAGTCGAAAGGACCGACACCGAACGGCGATCCAGTTCCGTGGAGAGCGCGTCTGGACAAGTACGCGCAGATGGCCCCAGGCCGACCGGTGAGATCGACGGGAAGCAATAGCTGAGAACTGGGTAAGAGAAGATGTTGGGAAGTTTGAGGGGCCTGGCGGTAACGCTGGCCACCATGATGCGTAAGCCGGTTACTGCCCAGTACCCCGATTTCGGCGAGCGGCTCCCAATAGACGATCGCTTCATGGGTTTTCCCGCACTGTTGTGGGACTACTCGAACGGTGAACCCTACTGCACCGGATGCATGGTCTGCGTCAGGGAGTGCCCGACACAATGCATGAGCGCGGAGATGACCGACAACCCACGCTTTGCGGCCGGGGAATCGACTCGCAGGAAAATCATCGACAGCTTTGAGATCAATCTGGGCCGCTGCATCGTCTGTGGCATTTGCGTAGACGTGTGCAATTTTGATGCGATCGAAATGAGCCACGAGCATGAACTAGGCAAATTCGAGCGCAACGCGAACCGCGCCGACCTGACCACTTTGCTAGACATGGGCAAGATGTGGCAGGCCGACGTGAAATGGTCCCCCACACAAGCCAAGAATATCGGCGACCCCGAGACCCGAAAGCAAAGACAGGAACAAAACAAGGTTAAGGTGACCAAGACGGGTGTAGCGCCGGTAGAGATAGCGGGCGCTGATTCGGCCGAAACGGCCAGCTCCTGATGGCGACGGTCGTATTCTTCTACCTGGCGGCCGCGCTGGTGCTGGGCGGCTCCGTCGGTGTGGTGACCACCCGGAACATCGTCTACGCAGCCTTTGGTCTGCTGGTAACCCTGATGGGCATCGCCGCCCTGTTCCTGCTGACCTTTGCCCAGTTCCTCGCGCTGGTGCAGGTGCTGATATACGGCGGAGCAGTCGTCATCGTAATAATCTTCGCCCTCATGCTGACCCGTTTGGACGACTTTCGGCGTCTGTCAGACCATCGGAGTTGGCCGATCGGAGCCGTAGCCGCCCTGACGGTCTTTGGGCTGATGATCGCCGCGGTCCTGCGCACCTCGGTACGAACCGGGCCTCGAGAAGGGGTGGGATTTGCCAGCTTGGGCGAGAGCCTTTTCAGGGACTGGGCAGTGCCCTTCGAGGTGGCATCCCTGGTACTTCTGATTGCCCTGATCGGGGCTGTGGTCATGGTGCGCCGCTCCAGCCGGGAGGACGACGGTCCCGGAGGAGATGGTTGATAGAGCTCGCCCATTTCCAGGTGCTGGGAGCGGCACTGTTCGCGATCGGGCTCTACGGCGTCCTGGCGCGTCGCAGTGCCGTGTTGATCCTTATGTCTATCGAGTTGATGCTAAACGCGGTAAACATCAACCTGATCGGCTATGCGGCCTTCGTCGACTTCACCGACGCTCAGCGCGCCCTTGGACAGGTGCTGATAGTGTTCGTGATAACGATAGCCGCAGCAGAACTGGCTTTAGCGGTGGCCATCATCCTGCGCCTTTACCGTAACCGGTCGACGGTTAACGCCGACGAGATCAACATCATGTCGGGTTAGCCCCTTGGAGCTAGACCCGATGCTTCGACCACTGGAGCCCGTGCGGGCTGCCCTCATATCAACCTAGCGACGGAGTCGCACCGACAACGTAATGGGAGATGCGAACGACATAGGAATCAACGCGGCCTGGGTGATACCGGCACTCAGCGCTTCCGCTTTCTTCCTGATAGTCGTATCCAACCGTCTACTGGGGCTCGCCTTCCGTAGATCCGACATCGTTTCAATAGTCTCTCCGGCACTCTCTATAGCCGCCATGGCGGCCGGCTTTGCCCTGTTTTGGGTGGTGCTAATCGATCTGCTTGCGAGTGGGCCCGGCACCTTTTCGATCACCTGGATGTCCATCGGTGACACGGACATCAGGTGGGGCGTGTGGGTAGACGAACTCTCCGTGGTCATGCTCGGCCTGGTGACTTTCGTCGCCCTTCTCGTGCAGGTCTACTCGCTTGGCTACATGAAGGGCGATCCGCGCTTCGGGTGGTACTTCGCCGCTCACGCCCTCTTCGCAGCGTCGATGCTGGCACTGGTACTGGCCGACAATTTGCTGTTCCTATACATGGCTTGGGAACTGGTGGGATTGGGCTCCTATCTCCTGATCGGCTTTTGGTGGGAGCGCCGGTCGGCGGCGGAGGCGGCCAAAAAGGCCTTCGTTACCACCCGGATCGGGGATGTCGGCCTGCTGGTAGGCATAATTCTCCTGTTCCGGGCGACGGGAACGTTCGACATATCGACCATCTTCCACGTAGCCACCTCTGGCGGGGTGAGCGACGTGACGCTAAACGCCGCCTCGGCGCTGATCTTCCTGGGTGCGATGGGCAAGTCTGCGCAGTTCCCCTTCCACGTCTGGCTGCCTGACGCCATGGAGGGCCCGACACCCGTTTCCGCTCTCATACACGCGGCGACTATGGTGGCGGCAGGCGTGTTCCTTGTGGCGCGCATGCTTCCGCTATTCGAACTCGCCCCTAACGTCTTGCTCGTCGTCGCAATCGTCGGTTTGATCACCTTTGTCCTCGCAGGCACCCTGGCAATGGTGATGACTGACATCAAACGCATACTCGCCTACTCGACGGTTAGCCACCTAGGGCTGATGATGCTGTCGCTGGGATCTGGCGCGCTTGCGGCGGCCACGTTCCACCTGATCGCTCACGGCGTATCCAAAGCGCTGTTATTCCTAGGGGCCGGAAGCGTCATGCACGCCTGTAAGGATGAGACGAACGTGTGGAAGATGGGCGGGTTGCGTCACAGGATGCCGATAACCGCCTGGTCATTCGTCATCGGCGCGGCCAGCTTGGCCGGATTACCCCCTCTGGCGGGCTTCTTCTCGAAAGACGAGGTCCTGCTGGGGATTTGGCACGACCTCAATCCCGCCTTCCTCGTGATCGCCCTCATCGGCGCGTTCTTGAGTGCTCTATACATGGCCAGGGTAGTCATGGTGGTCTTTTTCGGGACGCTCAACCCCGAGCAAGAGCGCGCACAGGAGTCCCCGGCGGTCATCTGGGCACCCCTGGCGATCCTGGCGGTTCTCGCCGCCGGTGTCGGCTTCATCGCCCTAAGCTACACGGGAGATTACAAGGGCTTTGCAGGGTTCATGGAGCCGGGCCACCACTTTGAAGTGGAGGGATGGCTGTTGGGCGTCTCGTTGGCTCTTGCGCTCGGAGCCTTTGCCGGCGGCTGGCTCGCCTATCACCGCAACGCCATCTCCCACAGGGCACTAGCGCATCGGTTCGGTGACGCGCACCGCATTCTTGTGAACAAGTACTACGTGGACGAGATCTACCAGTGGTTCATTGACCATGTCGTGCTGGTCACGGCCCGACTAGTGGCATTGTTCGACCGGGTCGTGATCAACGACACCGGTGTGGACGGCCCTGCGGATTCGGTGCGCATGTCGGCCCTGAAGGTAAGGGTCCTCCAGACAGGCTACCTGTTCACGTACGGCGCCGCCATGGCGCTCGGAGTCGTGGCGCTAGTGCTCATCTGGTGGATATTCCTAACTTGACATCCGCCGCGGCCCGCCAGACGCCTTGGGCGAATGTTCCCGCAGGGAAGGGGACGATCCACTGATGGCCACGTTTGACAGCTGGGTGCTGTTCTTGGTGATCGCCCTGCCTCTGGTTGGGGCGGCGCTGCTGATGCTGATCCCCGGTGAGCGCAAGGAGGCGATCCGCTGGACCGCCGCCGCCATTGCCCTGGTCACCATGGCCTTGTCCATGTATACGTTTGCCGCCTTCGACCATGGCGCCGGGGGCTTCCAGTTTGTGCGGACCTGGGGATGGCTCAGCCTCCCGGGTCCATGGGCCTTGGGCGAGAGAGGGATCGAGCTAAGCCTGGGCGCGGACGGTATTTCGGCACCGATGATCATGCTGACCGGCGTTGTCATGCTGACGGGCGTTCTGATTTCCCGATCGATCACCGACCGTCCCAAGGATTTCTTCGTCCTGTATTTCCTGCTCCTGTCAGGGGTGTTTGGCGTCTTCTGCTCGCTTGACCTGTTCTTCCTGTTTTTCTTCTACGAACTCAGTGTGCTGCCCATGTACCTGCTGATTGGGGTCTGGGGCAGCAGCACGGACTTTGGGACCTTCATTCGCACCAAAGAATACGGTGCGATGAAGCTGATGATGTATCTGGTCGCGGGCAGCGTCTTGATCTGGGTCGCCCTGTTGGCCATGTTCACGGAGGCAGGCCTAGGCACTTTCAGCATAACGGCACTAGCAGAGGCCGAGTTCTCGCGGGAATTTCAGTTGCTGTTCTTCCCGTTCCTGATGGTGGGCTTCGGTATCTTGGCGGGGCTGTGGCCCTTCCACACCTGGTCACCGGACGGCCACGTGGCGGCACCCACGGCTGTGAGCATGGTGCACGCCGGCGTGCTCATGAAGCTCGGCGCCTACGGAATCATCAGGGTGGGCATGTTCCTGCTTCCGGAGGGAGCCGATCAGTGGATGCCGGTGCTGGTAGGCCTAGGCACGGTTAACGTCCTGTACGGAGCCGTCTCGGCGCTTGGCCAGCGCGACCTAAAGTATGTCATCGGCTACTCATCGGTCAGCCACATGGGCTACGTCCTGATGGGTATCGCCACTATGCACCCGCTGGGCATGTCCGGGGCGGTGCTGCAGATGTTTTCCCACGGAGTGATGACTGCACTCTTCTTTGCCGTTGTAGGCGTCATATATGACCGCACTCACACCCGCGACATACGAGTACTCGGCGGCCTAGCCAAGCGCATGGGCTGGATCTCTGTTCTGTTCGTGATCGCTGGCCTGGCGTCTTTGGGTTTGCCCGGCCTTTCCGGGTTCGTGGCCGAACTGCTGGTGTTCCTTGGCCTGTTCCAGACCTACCCCGCTCTTGGGATCCTAGGCGTGATAGGTGCCGCAGTAACAGCTGTCTACATCCTGCGGCTGGTGGCCAGAGTCTTTTTTGGCAAACTGGACGAAGTCGAGTGGAACCGTCTTGTGGACCCCGAGTTGAGGCGGTCCCCGGACGGATGGCGCATTGAGAGGGTGTCGGCCCTCGTGCTTGCCGGTTTCATCCTGCTGGTGGGGCTGTTCCCGTTCCCATTCATAAGAGTCATCGACAGTGGCGTGAGCGACGTGCTTGAAGCGATGGCGCGGATCGCCACATGAACAACTTCGCGCTGCTGCTTCCAGAGTTTTTGGTGACCGCGGTTGGATTCGGCGTGCTCACCGGCGACCTTTTGCTTCCGGGGCGGAAAAAGCACCTTCTGGCCTACATGGCCGTGCTAGGGCTCGGGGGCGTTCTGGCGTTCAGCCTTCTGTACCTGTGGGGCAAGGTCGACTCGCTCTACGGAGGGCTGATCCGCGTCGACGGGTACGCACTGTTTTTCAAGGCCTTCTTCATAGTGCTGGGCGGCATGCTGATACTGGCCTCGGTGGATTATGTCCGTCGCCATCTGTCTCATGCCGGGGAGTACTACGGGATTCTCGTGATTACCGTCGTGGCTATGATGCTGCTGGCCGCATCAGGCGAGTTGCTGACAGCCTACATAGCCCTGGAGCTACTCAGCTTTGGCCTGTACGTCCTGGTCGCGTACGACCGCTACAATCCAAAGTCCAACGAAGCGGGCACGAAGTACATCATTCTGGGGGCCCTTTCCTCCGCGATCTTGCTCTACGGCATCAGCCAGGTGTATGGCCTGTTGGGCACCACCCGCTTTGACGAGATCGCCGCAGCCCTGGCTTCTTTGGAAGGCATGAGTCCGGGACTGTTGCTCGGAATCGTCATGGTGATAGCGGGCCTGGGCTTTAAGGTTGCTGCAGTGCCCTTCCACATGTGGGCGCCCGACGCCTACGAGGGAGCTCCCACGCCCGTTACCGCTCACCTCGCGGTCGGCTCTAAGGCGGCCGCTTTCGCGCTGATTCTGAGATTCTTCTCCGAGGCACTGATGCCCATGGTAGAGAGCTGGCAGATCCTGCTTTTGGTGTTGGCCGCCCTGACAATGACCGTTGGAAATCTCCTGGCACTGGTGCAAAGCAACGTCAAGCGGCTACTGGCTTACTCGTCGATCGGCCATGTCGGCTACCTTCTCATGGGCGTTGCGGCATTGGCCGGGATAAACGAGCGGGGAGACGTTGACACCTCAATCTCCCGTCTCGTTGCCAACGGCATCATTCTGCACCTGGTCGCCTATGCAGTCACGAGCATTGCGGCTTTTATGTCGGTCTCGGCGCTATACAGAACAGCGGGGCGGGAGGATGTCTCGGGGCTGGCAGGCGCCGCGAAGAGATCGCCGGTGGTGGCCATGATCTTCGCTGCTTCGGTATTCTCGCTGGCGGGCATGCCGATCTTCGCGGGCTTCGTCAGCAAGTTCTACCTGTTCAACGCCGCTGCGGCCCAGGGGCTGCTTTGGCTGGTGGGACTTGCCATTTTCATGAGCCTGGTCTCGCTCTATTACTACCTGCAGGTGGTCCGACAGATGTACATCGAGGAGCCGGCCGAGCCCGGGACCATACGCCCGACGAAAGTGACGCTGGGAACTTTGGGGCTGCTATTTGCTGCGATGGTCCTGATTGGCGTCTATCCGGCACCGCTGCTTGAGGCTATCCACTACGCCTCCGGGACCATCTTCCCGGCCGCCCAGGCTGGCCAACTGGCGGCTGCACCCTAGTTCCGGCTCCCCGGTTAAGATATAGAGCGGCCCGCGAGCGACTCTCGTGGGCTGTTTTCGGCCCAGAAAACAGACAAGAGTAACGGAGGATTGCACCACCCAAATGAGACCGGACCTGGAGGAAACCGACGAAGGATTTGGACGGGCGATGGTTGTTGTGGCACACCCGGACGACGCCGAGTACGGCTGCTCGGGCACCGTGGCGCGTTGGTGCAGCGAGGGGTGGGAGGTCACCTACGTGCTGTGCACGGACGGTTCCAAAGGCACCAGCGACAGGGAGATGAGCCCACAGGAACTGAGCGCGATTCGCTACCGGGAGCAAAGGAGAGCAGGCGAGGTGCTGGGCCTAAAGGACATTGAGTTCCTCGGCTACCCAGACAGCTACCTGGAGCCCACTCTCGATCTAAGGCGCGACATAGCCCGCGAGATCCGCAGACATCAGCCCGGCGTGCTCATCTGTCCCTACCCGCTGCGACATCTCGACGGTCCGTTTCCGGTCAACCACCCTGACCATATGGCGGCCGGCGAAGCGGCAATGGCGGCCGTGTTCCCCACCGCGCGCGACCACCTGACGTTCCCCGAGCTGCTCGACGATGGGCTGGAGCCTTGGGCGGTGCGGGAGGTCTGGGTGATGAGCCATCCGTCGCCCGACGTGTTCGTAGACATCTCGGACCACTTTGACACGTCCGTCAACGCCCTGCTCAAACACTCCTCCCAGATGCCCTGGCCCAGCGACGAGGTCCGCACGCGCATGGCCGAATGGAAACGCATGGGGGCCAAGGGCCGCGGCATTCAGTACGCCGAGACCTTCAAGCGCATAAAGTACCGTTACTAAGGCCGGCCCGGCTTGTGGAACAGCGGCCGGGCCATGCTCTGTTTAACGCTCTATCAAAGGCGAGGAGGGAGCCATGAGCGACGACATAGCGTGGGCGGATGCAACCGAGTTGGCCTGCCGCATCCGGTCCAAGCAGATCTCACCGATTGAGATCCTAACGGCCCTGATTGACCGCCTCGATACGGTCAATCCGGCGGTCAACGCGATCGTAGTCCGCGCCGATGACGCATTCGACCGGGCAGCGGAGGCCGAAAGGGCGGTGACCGAAGGCAGACCCCTGGGGTCGCTTCACGGCGTGCCGTTCACAATCAAGGACTGCATTGACACCGCCGGAGTAAGAACCACGAGGGGCTCGCTTCTGTTCAAGGACCGCGTGCCTGACCTGGACGCCACGGTCGTCAGGCGGCTCAGGAAAGCCGGCGGCATCATGATCGGCAAGACGAATATGCCCGAGTTCGCGCTCGACGCGGACAGTTCCAACCGTGTCTTCGGAACGACCAACAACCCTTGGAACTCCGACCGGTCCGCGGGAGGTTCCAGCGGAGGAGAGGGGGCCGCCATTGCGGCAGGCCTCTCTCCGCTCGGCGTCGGCAGCGATGTCGGCGGGTCCATACGCATACCAGCGACCTTTAACGGCGTCGTAGGCCTTAAGGCGACGCACGGCCGGATCCCTCTGACCGGCCACTGGCCCGACATCTTGCTGTCTTCCATGCACGTGGGGCCGATGGCCCGCAGCGTTCGGGACATCGCCCTATCGCTCTCAGTGATTGCCGGCGCGGACGGCGTCGACCCGTATGCCTCCAGCACGGGTTCACCGGGAATGATCGACCTCAACACGCCACTGAGCGGGCTGCGGGTCGCATGGAGCCCGGAAGCGGGCTTCGCGCCTGTTGACCTAGAGGTGCAGGCAGTTGTGATTGACGCGGCCGCCCATCTGGCCGAGCTGGGGGCACAGGTAGAACGCTCGGAAATGGACTTTCTGAACAAGCACGACTACCAAGTCGAACACATTCACGCTTTCAACTTCGAGGCCGTGCCAGCCATCAAGAGACTGGGAGAAGGACGTTTCGACGAGCTTGCCCCGAGTACCACCTGGTTCGCCGAAGCCGGAGCGCCTTCATGGGAACGTTACCTAAAGGCCAGGTCACGGATAGCAGAGCTCAAGATCGACACCGGCGTGTTCTTCCGCACCTATCACGCCATGCTGACACCCACCGCGCCGATGCCCGCGTTCCCACACGGCCGGTCGGATTACCCGGTAAACGGCCGCGCCGTGCCAAAGTTCCACGTGACCAAGACCACGTCGCCCTGGGACTACACGGGGTCGCCCGCACTTTCGGTGCCTTTTGGCTGGACCCGTCAAGGCCTGCCGATCGGTGTACAGATCGTAGGTCGTAGGTTCGACGAGGCCACGGTCCTGCGCCTGGGTGCCGCCCTGGAGACCGGTGCCCTCGATCCTAACCGCACTCCCTCGCTCTAGAGCCCCGAGGCAACATGGCTGTCGAGGCCGGATCACAGGAGGATTGTCATGGATATCTTCGTGCTGAGACACGGACGGGCCGGAAGTTGGAACCCTCTCAGATACCCGGACGACCGCCTTAGACCTCTCACGCGTGAGGGTCAGGCGAGGCTGAACAGACAGGCCCGCGCTATGAAAGCGATCGGAGTCTGCCCCGACGTGATCGTTTCAAGCCCACTGATTCGTGCGCTGCAGACGGCGCAGATCGTCCACAAGGGTCTGGGAAATTCGCGGCCTTTGGCTAAATCGGATGCTCTGACACCCGGCGCCGATCCCTACGACACGTTGGAGGAGTTGGCGACGGACTATGCAACCGTCGCCAGCGTAATGATCGTTGGACACGAGCCCCATCTCAGCGGCTTCACTTCCGTCGCCGTCGCCGGCTCGCGCGACCCGGTCATCAGGATCAGGAAGGGCGCCCTATGCAGGGTCAGCCTCCAGCCGTCAGCCTATGGGCACACCGGCTGGATCGAGTGGTCACTGACCGCAAATCAGATGCTTAAGCTGACCTGGCAGTAAGGTCACCCCAGCATGGAGGCGCCGATCGTTTGATCGGTCAGTTGTGTCGCCGTCATGGACTGCCGGGTCGCGGACGGCTCCTCCCGGGAATCCGGACCGGCAGCAAGGAGACCACGAGCCCGGCAGCCACTACCATCGCCCCGACGACGAAGGCCTGCGTCATGCCCTGGGTAAAGGCGTCCTTTGTGCCAACGCCTCCCGCTTCCCTCACCGCATCCAGGCTGGGCTCGTAACCCAGTCCTCCCATCGTGGCGGTGACGATCGCAGTTCCGATCGCGATACTGCTGAGCGTGGCGGCATTGCGGGCCATGTTTATAAACGCCGTCACAACACCCTGACCGCCAGGCTTGACCACGCTGTAGATCGCGTTCTGGGCGGGAGAGAAGATAAAGCCCAGACCGAACCCCATTAGCAGCATCGTCGCGACCGTCCACCAAATGGGACTGTCCTGCGTTAGCCTGGTCAGCATCGCCATTGAAGCCAGGCCGAACGCCAGGCCTAAAGGCACAAAGCGCCTCCATCCCATTCGGTCAGACAGGTGCCCGACAATCGGTCCAGAGGTCAGAAAGGCCACCGGAACAGCCGATACCACCAAGCCGGAGAACAACGGTGTAAGTCCGGCTACTTCCTGCAAATAGAAGGGCAGGAGAAAAAAGGTGGCTGAGTTACCCAGTACCATCAGGAACATAGTCGCCTGGCCCACCAGAAAGGTGCCGTCTTGGAACAGCCCCAGCGGAAGCATGGGTTCGGCCGATCTCAACTCCCAGATTACGAAGCCTAAGACCATAGCACCCACTGCGGCGAATCCGATGATCACTTCTGGCGACGACCATCCCAACCGATTGCCACTGGACACAGTGAGCAAGAACACCACCAGAGCGGCCGTGGACAACACGGCCCCGGGCCAGTCGAACGCGTTGACGCGGGGCATCGCAGCCCGTGATCGGCTCCTCGCCCGGGGCTCGGCCGAGTGGCCTGATTCCGTTCGTAAAGGGCCAGCGGGGCGCGGATCCGTCAAGCCCAGTACGCGCAGTGCCAAGAAAACCGAGACAGCTCCCACCGGTCCGGCGAGATAGAGCATCGCCCTCCAGCCCAACAGCGTCACGGCACCTCCTCCAATAACGGGTCCGGCAATCGCTCCCAGAGCGAGAACGCCCATGAACATTCCCAGCGCCTTTCCCCTCTCACTGGTGGGAAAGGCGGAGGTGATTATGGGGACGCTAGTGGCCTGAACCATGGCTGCTCCGACCCCTTGAAAGACCTTAAAGCCGATCAACGCATGCAACGACGGGGTGGAACCTGCAAGCAAGGCTCCCACAGTAAAGATGGAGACACCCATCAGGTAAAGGCGCCTGTGTCCAGCGATGTCGGCTAGGCGCCCCACCGGAAGGAGCAGTGCGCCCACCGTGAGCAGATAGCCGAGGACCACCCATTGCACCTCCGGGATGGTGGCGTCGAAGTGATCGGCGATCGGGGGGACGGCCTGATTCAATCCGAACTCGTCCAAAAGAGTCATGAAGATGCCGGGCGCAACCGCGCCGAACACCACCCATTTGCGCGCGTTCATAATGGCAGCATGGGCTAAAGGGACTCTAAACGCATCTGGGCATCACGAGGGATGGGGCGGTTCAGGTTCAAGAAATGACTCATATCCCGCTAGTGATGTCAGGGTTACCCGGCCGGAGCCCACGCCACCGAAAAAGGCACTTCGGCGACAAGGGGCCAAGGATGTAGGTAAGTGCACATGGCCGCCTAGGTCAGTCCAACAGGGCGGTCCGCTGGACGCTAGCCGCGACCTGCAGTTTCAACTCTCGGACGAGATTAGTGCGCCAAGCTTGCTAGTCCCAAGAGACCATACAACGTGCCCAGGCCGACCGCTGTCCACACAGCGGTCCAAATTAACGCCGCCTTAACGGTCATAGCAAGTTCGAAGGCGACAGCCTTGAGAACGGACGCGCCCGGCATTATCAGGGCTCCTTGGTGAAGGGGCCCGCGGTCGCGTCCTCGAAGGCTTCTGGTCCAAAGGCTGCCTTCGCCTTCGTCGTCCTCGGATAGGGCAGGCCAAGCCGGGCTCAGAGGTCGATTCGGGTCGGGGTATCTCAGTCGAGCCATCCTCACGAAATCATAACACCGGCTCCGCACCATCTAGCGGTGACCGGTCCATCACTTGAACCTTCGGCTCGCGCTTTCCGGCCCACCTACCAGCTTTCGTGCCGAGTCCCCAGTACACCCGTCCTCTAGCCTATGGACCCTAGCGGTCTCTCGCATTACTGTTACATACTTGCTGACGCTGACAGGGTCGACGCGGAGGCGTCCTGCCTACGATGATGTTCAAGGCCGGCTGGACTGTTGGTAGGACGCTAGCGTTGCTACGGCTAGTGCCACAGTGTCGACGACAGCGCTGTCGGTTGGCCTATCAAGGCAGCGGGGGTTTCTGACCTATTCTTGGACGCTTAGATATGAGAGAGGCCGTCGACCGGATAACGAGCTCTGCCACCTTCGAATACTCCATAGTCGCCCTTATCCTGGCGAACGGCGTCCTGCTGGGAATGGAGACTTCCCGAACCCTGGTAGGGGATTATTCCGAATGGCTGAGCCTCGGCCAGCAGATCATCCTTGCCGTGTTCATCGCCGAGGCCGCGCTCAAGGTGTTCGCCGTCTCGCCACATATCGACCGTTACTTCCGAGACGGCTGGAACATCTTCGACTTCACGGTGATCATCCTTGCCGTCATTCCGGCCGTCGGCGGTTTCGCAGTCATAGCCCGGACTGCCCGGCTTCTGCGGGTAATGCGACTGATATCCACAGTGCCCGAGTTGAGATTGATCGTGGCGACGCTCGTGCGCTCGATACCTAGCATGCTGCACATCGTGGCTCTGATGGGCTTGGTGGTCTACGTTTACGCCATTATCGGCTACCAACTGTTTCATGAGCACGACCCGGTTCACTGGCGCAACCTAGGCGTGTCTCTACTGTCCTTGTTCCAGGTGATCACGCTGGAGGAATGGGTCAGCATCATGCACACTGCGATGGAGGTCCACCCGCTGGCTTGGATGTACTTCGTCACCTTCGTAGTACTGGCCACCTTTGTGGTCATCAACCTGTTTATTGCAGTAGTAATCAACAATCTCGACGAAGCCAAGAAAAAGCGCCTACAGGACTTTGAGAGACCACAATCCCGCGACCTCCTGCTCCGTGAACTGCGCGCCACTCAACAGTCCTTGAGAAGGCTGGAGGAACAATTGGAGCGCCATCCCAATCCCTCGGACCAGCGGGACTGAGGTGGCTGAGCATCTCAGGCTGGCACCGTGTCCGAACAGCACCTGCGGAAATCGGCGGGCCTAGGATTGCGAAGCGATCGTGGTCTTGGCGAGGTCCTCGATGAAATTGGCGATGCTTGAGTGGTCGTTTTCGGCCTTCCCATCGTTAACCAGGGAGCCCACCATCTGCTGAACGAGCGCAGTCACAGGCAGTGGCACCGACAACTCGCCAGCGGTCAGAAGAGCATTCCTCAGGTCCTTTTGATGGAGCCGGATCCGGAACCCTGGGGCGAAATTGCCAGAGATCATCATCGGTCCCTTAGCGTTAAGCACGTTGCTGCCGGCCAGACCTCCCCTTATGGCATCAAACACCTTTTGGGGATCCAACCCCGCCTTCTTAGCCAGTACAAGTGCCTCCCCCACCGCTTCAATGTTTGCGGCGACGATGATCTGGTTGGCAAGCTTGGTCGTGTTTCCCGCACCGTAGTCGCCACACAGCACCCAACTCTTACCCATCGCTTCAAACAATGGTGACGCCCTATCAAACACCTCCTGCCGCCCCCCAACCATAATCGCCAGATCACCGGATACGGCCATCGGCTCCCCTCCGCTAACGGGCGCGTCGAGGAAATCAACTCTCTTTTCCTCGCATGCCCTAGCTATCGTTTGGGACACGGCTGGGGCTATCGAGCTCATGTCAATGATCAATGATCCCGGGCTCGACCCCTCCAAGACACCGTCGGTTCCGAGAATGACCAGCTCGGAGTCCGGCCCATCGGGCAGCATTGTCACGACGGCATCGGCTCCCGAGGCCGCCGCTGATGGTGAGCCGACCGCAGTCGCACCTTGAGCCGCTACCTCATCGACTGGCGGGCGGGACCGGCTATGGACCATGAGTTCAAAGTCCGCCCTTATGAGATTCTTGGCCATTGGCTTACCCATGATGCCCAAGCCCACGAAACCGACTCTCTTGATGTTAGGCAAGTTTCACACTCCTATTCGGAAGGCGTTTATTGACTGCGATTCGGGCCAGATTATAGTAGACCCATGACCAACATCGCATTGGTTCACTCCCACGACCGACAGATCTACAAAGAGATTGCTGGCCACACGCCGAACGGCTTTTTCACCGTCGGGATCGACACGAGAGACTCCCTGCGTGACCAGGTCAGCGCAGTGGCCGATACCGAGTACCTGATCCTCTCGGGCACCGACCTGCCGGACGAGGTCCTAGTTGCTTGCAGGCCACGCCTCCTACAGATACTTTCGGCGGGCTGGGATTACCTGAATGTCGATCTTATCCGCCGTCTTGGAGTCCCAGTCGCCAACAATGGCGGCGCCAACTCATGGGCGGTTGCCGATCATGCCGTGCTGTTGATCTTGGCCGTCTACCATCGCCTGATCGAGGCCGATACTGCGGTTCGCTCCGGACGGTGGCGCGAGCCCCTGGACGGTACCAACGCATTCGAGCTGGCTCAAAAGACGATTGGCGTGCTGGGGATGGGCAACATTGGCAGGCAGGTCGCCAAACGGCTGAGGGCGTTCGAGGCCAAACTCGTGTACCACGACGTAGTACGTCAGCCAAGCCCTGCCGAGCGGGAGTTGGAACTAGACTACGTGAGCATCGATGAGATGTTTCAAACTTCGGACGTAATAACCATACATGTGCCCCTTATCGAGCATACTCGTCACCTGATTGGACGTGAATTGATCAATCTTATGAAGCCTACGGCGGTGATCGTAAACACGGCACGCGGTGCGATTATCGACGAGGCCGCACTAATCGACGCCCTTGGGAGCGGCCGCATCGCCGGAGCCGGCCTAGACGTTTTTGAGACCGAGCCGATTCAACCCGACAACCCTCTATTGGGCATGCCGAACGTTATTGTGACGCCGCATAGCGCCGGAACCAACTGGGACGCATGGTCCCGCAGGGCGGCGTTCGGGTACGCCAATGTCGCGCGGTTTCACCGAGGAGAGGGTGCCTCCAACCTAATTGAGATCTGAGCCGCTGTGCTCGCTCTGGTTGACCCTAAACTCAGCTAGCCCTATCAATGGTGGTGTGATCGCCAAGGCATAGGGCACAATAGCCCGACAATGGAGATGTCCGGAGCACATGCGCTCGTACGGCAACTTCTTGCCGAGGGGGTTGACACGGTGTTCGCGCTACCCGGCGTGCAGATCATGGCCATCTTCGACGCCCTCTACGAATATCGGGACAGGATTCGGCTCGTTCTTGGCCGCAGCGAGATGGCTCTAACCCACATGGCCGACGGGTACGCAAGGGTGACCGGCAAACCCGGGGTGGCCATAGTCGTACCTGGGCCGGGGGTCCTATACGCGTCGGGCGGCCTTGGAACAGCCTACGGAGCTTCGTCTCAGGTGCTCCTCGTCTCCGGACAGATACCCAGCGGTGCCCTAGGCAAGGGAAGGGGCGAGTTGCACGAGGTGGACGATCAGCTCGAAGCCTTAAGACCCATTACGAAATGGAATGCCCGCTGCACAAAGGTCGAACAGGTGCCCGGAATGGTACGGGAGGCTTTCCGCCAGATGGGCAGCGGTCGGCCGCGCCCAGTTGAGATCGAGATTCCGTCAGACACGCTGGGCATGGAGGCCAATGCCGAATTGATCGAGCCGGAGCCGTCCCTGCCCGTGGCGCCGAAGTGCGAGGCGATCGCCTCGGCCGTCGCGGCGCTAGCGGCGGCCGAACGCCCCGTCATATTCGCCGGGGGAGGCACGGCCATTGCGGGGGCCTCAAGGGAATTGACGGCCCTGGCCGAAACTCTAATTGCCCCGGTGATGACGACCCAACAGGCACGGGGTGTGATAGACCCCGAGCACCCGCTGTACCTCGGGGTCAACTACGCTCAAATGATGCCGGGAACCGAGGTGGTCGAGGACTCGGACGTACTTTTGGCCGTGGGCACCCGGCTACTCATGCCCGATCTCGACCTTGCGGGAAAGACACTGATACAGGTAGATGTCGACCCTGAGGAGATCGGACGCAATTTCAGGCCCGACATCGCGGTCGAGGGCGATTCAAGGCTGGCTCTGGCTGCCATCACCGAGGGGTTAAGTGCCCGCGAATTCTCCCTTTGCGCGGAAGATCAGCGGGAACGAGAGCGGTTCTGTGCACGCTGGAAAGAGGACATTTCCAAGCGCATCAAGACCCTTGCACCAGAGCAGACCGCAATTGTGGACGACATAGCGGCCGAGCTCGACGGAGACGAGATAGTCGTCAGCGGCATCACGAACATTGGCTATTGGAGCAACCTCTGCTATCCGGCACGCCGGCCCCGGTCATATCTGACCACCTCGTACTTCATTCCACTCGGATATGCCTTCCCGACGGCCCTTGGGGCCAAATTGGGAGCGCCGGATCGGCGCGTGGTGGCTATCAGTGGAGATGGCGGATTTCTGTACATGGCATCTGAGATGTCGACGGCCGTCTCACACGGCATAGGAGTGGTAGCACTGCTTTTTAACAACAATGCATTCGGCGCCTCGAAGTGGGACCAAACCCACCGGTACGGCGGCCGCCTCTACGGCACCGACCTTCAGAACCCCGACTTCATTAAGCTGGCACAAGCCCACGGTATGAGAGCTGAGAGTACAACGGCAGATGGTCTGCGATCGGCGTTGCGCCGAGCTTTGGAGCACGACGCACCGGCTCTTGTGGAGGTAAAGCTGCCCAACATGATGCCACCATTTCAGATCGTAAGGTAGGCTCTGACTTGCTCTCCGTTCAGTGGAGAATCTCACTCCCCGACCTCCCAGGTAGCAGGTTAGGATAAGGTGGTGAGAACCAAAACATCCGTTCGCGAGCGCATTGAGGCTCGCGAGGAATTACTATCTGTCTTCGCACAGCGGTCGGCGCGCAGCGCGGGTCGCAAGATACCTGAGTTGCCCAGCCCGCTGAGGACAGACTTCCAGCGCGACCGTGATCGGATAGTCCATTCCAAGGCGTTCCGTCGCCTCAAACACAAGACACAGGTCTTCATTGCGCCTCTGGGCGACCACTACATGACTCGCCTTACCCACACGCTTGAGGTGTCTCAGATAGCTAGGACGATCGCCAGGGCGCTCAACCTAAACGAGGACCTTACCGAAGCCATCTCTCTCGGTCACGACCTCGGCCACACGCCATTCGGGCACGTTGGCGAGGACGAAGTTGATCTACTACTCAGGGGAAGCGGTGAGCCCGGGTCGGGATTCAGGCACGCCCGCCACAGCCTCCGCGTGGTCGATGCTCTGGAGAAGGAGGGGGTAGGCTTGAACCTTACCTCCGAGGTGCGCCAAGCCATTGTCGCTCACTCCAAGCCGCGAGGTGACTTTCTGTCGCCCAACCTGGTCGGGGATCTCTCGCTTGAAGGACAGGTGGTGCGCATCTCCGACGCCGTCGCCTACCTGAACCACGATTTGATGGACGCATTTCGCGCGGGCGTGGTGTCCCGAGAGGAGGTGCCGAGTGAAGTGCTTGACGTGCTGGGAGCCCGCCATGCCCAGAGAGTCGACCGGATCGTCGCCGACATAGTGCAGAACTCGTGGCGCGCTACAGGCGAGGACGGTCCGTCTGGCGACAAGCCCATGATCAAGATGGGACCCACCGTGCGGCAGGTAGTCAACATCTTTAGGGACTTTATGTTTGAGCGCGTCTATGTCCCAGCGGATATCTGCGCCCAGGGCGCTGCGGCCAGAGCCATAGTGCGACTGCTGTTCAATCACTATTCCGCCAACCACCATCAGATCCCGCCCGAATATCGCGCCATAGCAGATAGTGAAGAGCGGGCGATCGTCGACTACCTCTCGGGAATGACGGACCATTACGCCATCAGGAAGGCTGAAATCCTCAAGCCGGGGATATCAGACCCTCTCAGAGTGGGCGCGACCTGATCGTCGACCATTCGGGGCCCAATCGGATGTCGATATCAGCAGAGATTAAAGCCAGACTGGACATCGTCGATGTCGTGTCCTCCTACGTGCCCCTAACTAAATCGGGACGGAGTCTCAAGGCGCCCTGCCCATTCCACAACGAGCGAACCCCATCGTTCATCGTGAGCCAGGAGCGACAGAGCTGGCACTGCTTCGGGGCCTGTTCGACCGGAGGGGATGTGATCTCCTTCGTTATGAGACGGGAGGGAATCGAGTTCGGGGAAGCCCTGAGATCCCTGGCGGCCAAGGCAGGGGTGGCTCTTGCATCTGGTTCCGTGCAGACGAGGTCTGCGACGATCCATCAGGTTAATGACGCAGCGGCCAGATTCTTCCAGAGGAATTTGTATTCCAAGTCGGGCGAGACGGCCCGCGGGTATCTGAAGGACCGCGGCGTTGACAAGCAAACCGCCATGGACTTCAGGCTGGGCTTCAGTCCGGCAAGAGGGACGGGCACCGAGACTCTGAGAGCGCATCTGCTTGCCGAAGGCTACAGCGCCGGCCAGATGGTCGAGGCAGGCGTGATGAGACCCTCCGAGGGAGGACCTGACAGGGACTTTTTCTACGGACGTTTGATGTTTCCCATAGCCGACCGTAGAGGCAACGTCGCCGGCTTCGGAGGCAGATCTCTCGACGGCTCGGATCCCAAGTACATCAACACCGCCGGAACAGACGTCTTCGACAAGAGGAACCTGCTATACAGCCTTCACCTAGCGACCGAGGCGATTAGGGCGCGGGGCGAGGCTGTCATAGTCGAGGGTTACATGGATGCGATTGCCGCGCACCAGCACGGTCATCCCAATGTCGTCGCGTCCATGGGCACCGCACTGACAGACACACAACTGGCACAGCTACGCTCAGCTGCCTCCTCCGTTACCCTCGCACTCGACGCCGACGCAGCGGGCCAAGAAGCCACCGTTCGCAAGCTCGAAGAGGTGCTGGTTGCCGCGGCGGATCGCGATTCGACGGCCTACAGCAGGCAGGTCGGGCCGATCATCAGGCGCGACCAGCTGGAGATCAGAATTGCACTTCTACCCGAGGGTTCGGACCCCGACGATCTCATAAGGCACGACCCCCAAGCCTGGACCAGCGCAATAGAAGGTGCCGTGGCCGGCACCGACTTCATGATCCGCTGGCTGCCAAAGCGCTTCGATCTGTCCTCTGGCGCTGGCAAGACCGAGGCCGCAAAGTGGATAGCGGGCCTCATATATGCCGCCAACCCGTTCGATCAGGAGCGATACCGTAACGATCTGGCCTTCGTACTCGGCGTGGCCCCCGAGCGTCTGGAGCCGATTCTCCGGGAGATCGGCAGGCGCAACACGGAAGCGAGGAGGAGGACTCGACAGACAGGTGTGTCCCGTGCAACCGCTGCGGTCCAACCAGTCAGCGAGTTGCAGAAGGACCCTAGCGGGATAGTCGACGAGTATGCGCTGGCCATGCTGCTGCAGAGACCTGAGCTCAAGGACTTGGCCTTGGAGTTTGAACCCGAGTGCTTTGATCGAAGCGAGGATCGGGAGATATTTACCCGCTGGCTACAAGCCGATACAATGGAAAGGTTAAGGTCCGCGCTCGATCCCTCTCTTCACGATCGCATCGATGAGCTTTCCACGGTTGCCCTGGAACCTACCACACTGGGCCAATCGGAGAGTGTGGCGCGCCAGATACTTTCCAGGCTTGAAGAAAGACGCCTCCGACGCCTCCAAGACGGCCTGCTTTCTGGACAGGACTCGCTCGAACCTTCCCAAGAAGTTGAGCGTGCGATCATCGAAGTAAATTACCGCCTCAGGCAGATTCACGCTCGTAGGGGTTGACTAACGTATGACGACAAACCTAGACGCAGAAGACAACGATGACCTAGTAAAGGGTCTAGTGGAGAACGCCACGTCGCCCCGGGATCTGATTGGCCTGACTGAGCGACGCCGGGAGGTCGCAGAGGCGGTTGCCGAGTCCGACCGGCCGGCCGGGGACGAGGAAGATGACGAGGACGACGAGGACGAGGAAGATGACGACGAGGCGACCGGCGAAGAGGGCGATTCAACCTCAGCCACCAGCGACGTTGTACCCAGCGTCAATGCTGAAGAGGTAAAGGCCGCCAACTGGGGCGACTTCGACAACACCGAGATAATCGACGACCCGGTCCGCATGTATCTGCGGGAGATTGGCCGGGTGAGCCTGCTAAAGGCGCACGACGAGCGAGTGCTGGCGCGTCGCATGGAGGCCGTAAAGCACATCGAGACACTGGAGGAGGAACTCACCGGCCCGGATGGTCGTCCTCCGAGAACCTGGCAGATTGTGCTTCACCTGCTGCGCGGGGTGTCCCGTTCGTCCAAGGAAATCACTGCCATCAGCAGGTTCGTGGGCATATCAGGTGACCGAACCCTAGCGGAGTTGAGATTCCATCCCAAGGTGCGTGACGCGCTGGATGGCGAGTTGAATGAGGAGATCCTCAACTATCTTGGCGAAATCCTGAACAAGGAGCCCCTGGAAGCCAAAGACGACATCCTCAAGCTGTCGCTCAACTGTCGGCTGCTGCCCAAAGAGGCGCTGCAGCTGATAGACGTACACGCACCCACTAAGGAACTTCGAACGCAGATCGAAGATCCCGCGTTGATCGAACAACTCGAATCTTACGAGATCGTCTTTCGAAAGTTCTTCAGGGACGTAAAGCTAGGAGGCACCGGAGCCCAAAGGCACTTAGCCGAGGCCAATCTTAGGCTGGTTGTGTCGGTGGCGAAAAAGTACATAGGCCGTGGCATGTCCCTTCTGGACCTGATTCAGGAGGGCAACATCGGACTGATCCGGGCGGTAGAGAAATTCGACTATCGCAAAGGATATAAGTTCAGCACGTACGCCACCTGGTGGATCCGCCAGGCGATCACCAGGGCCATCGCCGACCAGGCGCGCACGATTCGCATCCCGGTACACATGGTCGAGACCATCAACAAGCTCCTTCGAGTTAGCCGACGCTTGGTGCAGGAGTACGGACGGGAGCCGACAAGCGAAGAGATAGGCGCGGGCATGGACGTGCCGCCCGAGAAGGTGCGCGAGATCCTAAAGATTTCGCAGGAGCCTGTATCCCTGGAAACCCCGATCGGCGAGGAAGAGGACAGCCATCTGGGGGACTTCATAGAGGACCGGAGCACCCTCGCTCCGGCCGAGGCGGCATCCTATCAACTCCTCAAAGAGCAAGTTGACGATGTTCTGTTCACGTTGAGCGAGCGCGAGGCAAAGGTCCTGCAGTTGCGCTTCGGGTTGGAAGACGGCCGCAGCCGCACCCTGGAGGAGGTCGGCCGCGATTTCGGCGTCACCCGAGAGCGCATCCGCCAGATAGAGGCGAAGGCACTGCGAAAACTGCGCCATCCTACCCGTTCCAAAAAGCTGCGCGATTTCCTCGAATAGCCGCCACGTCTCATGGGACTGGACGGTAAACCGGTCCCCATGACCTCACGAACGCAGCAGAGCGTAAAGGCCACGCATTGCGGCCACGCCACCGCCACCGTGCCGAAGGTCGCTGTCGTCTATACGAGACCCGAAACCGTCATCGCAGACATCGGCCGCGCCATGCGACTTGCCGAGTATGGCAATTTCCTGGATCCGGCCTTAGACACGCTGCTGAAGATAAACATCTCCTGGCAGCACTACTACCCCGCCTGTTCAACGACTCCGTGGCAGCTCGATGGAGTCATCAGCGCCCTCAGCGAGGACGGCTACGAGGGGGTGATACCGGCACACAACGGCACGGTGGTGGTCGACCCGCACGAAGGGGCCTTTAACAACCGCCACACGTCCGTAGAACGGCGCCACGGTCTATCGGCGGTCTATCTTGATGAGCCCCCAACCAAATGGGTGAATTACCAGCCCAAGGCCAGGATGCTCGCGTTAGACGACATATACCCGGAGGGGATACAGATACCCGAGATCTTCCCGGGTAGGAACGTGATCCACTTGCCCACTGTGAAGACGCACGTATTCACCACCGTCACCGGTGCAATGAAGAACGCCTTCGGCGGTCTGTTACACCGACGGCGCCACTGGACCCACTCTGTGATCCACGAGACACTGGTCGATCTCCTTGCCATTCAAAGGGAGATACATCCGGGCATATTTGCGGTGATGGACGGCACCTTGGCAGGCGATGGACCCGGCCCACGAGCGATGAGATGGCATGAGAAGAACGTCCTGTTGGCCTCGGCAGACCAGGTGGCCATAGACGCAACGGCTGCCAGGATGATGGGGTTGGACCCCTTGAGCCTGAAGTTCATCCGCCTTGCGCACGAGGCCGGACTTGGCGTAGGCGATCCGAGAGAGATCGAGGTGGTAGGAGAGGATATCGGCGGGGTCAACTGGCAATTTTCGGCGAGCGAGAACACCCTGGCCTCCAAGGGCCAAAAGCTAATCTATTGGGGCCCGCTAAGGCCCCTTGAGAAACTTCTGCTTCGGTCCCCTATGGTGCCGTGGGCATTCGCTGCGTCCAACATCTACCACAACGACTACTGGCTGAGGTTCGTAGGCCGCCGTCGCATCCGTGAAGCGATGAAAACCGGCTGGGGGCGCCTCTTCCAGACCTATGGGGCTTGAATGGGCGATCTTGGTGCCCTGAGTAGTTCACCAAGCTGCGCCGACAATGCCGAGGGCCTTCCTTGGCCCCAGATCGAGGTAGTTGTCGCCAACGATCGGCTAGCCGAGGTAGCGAAAGTAATCTCGCGACAGCCCGTCGTCGGCATTGACCTTGAGGGCAACGGACGACACCGCTACCCGGAGCGCGTGTGCCTGTTCCAGATATCGATCCCCGGGTCAATCTACATAGTCGACACACTGGCCGTCGATGACATGTCTCCACTAGGAGAGCTCCTTTGCAACCGCTACATCGAAAAGATCGCCCACTCGGCCGACTATGACCTCAGGTGCCTGGATCGGGACTGGGGCTTTCGCGTACGCAATCTGTTCGACTCGGCGATCGCAGCAGCGTTCCTGGGGCTGCCCAAGACGGGTCTTGCTACAGTACTTTTGGAGGTACTCGGCGTTGAAATCGCCAAGAGCAGGCGACTTCAGAAGTCGGATTGGACCAACAGGCCCATAAGCGCAGACGCCTTGGGCTACGCTGCCTCGGACGTGGCGTACCTGCATGACCTGCGTGGTGCCATGCAAAAGAGGCTGGACGACCTCGGACGCTCAGGCTGGGTAGCCGAAGAGTGCGATCGTCAGACCCGGGTCCGCTACGAGGCCCCGGACCCGGCGACGGCGTTTCTGAACATCAAGGGCAGTCGGGTGCTCGACGCCAGAGGACTAGCCGTCCTCAAGGAACTGGCCGCGCTTCGCGAGCGCCATGCGCGCCAGCGAGGTAGGCCACATTTCCGAGTGCTCGCCAACTCAACACTCGTGACCCTGGCCGAAGAGCCCGATGCTGACCTGGGCAATGTCACCGGCCTCGGGCCGTTTGCACACGAGCCTCTTGTAGGCGAACTCAGGCGGGCGCTGGAGAGGGGGCTGAAGGCTCCTCCGTACGACAGGCCCGCGACCACCCGACGCCCGCGCATGCAACCCGCCGAGAAGCAGCGCCTTGAAGAGCTCAAGTTGTGGCGAAAGGCCCACGGCGGCAATCTGTCGATCGATCCCAGCCTAGTGTGGCCAACCATGAGCCTTGAGCGGCTCTCCCGAGACCCGAGCTCAGGAAGAAGGGAGATGGCGAGCCCGGACGTACGCGGGTGGCAGTCTGCGGAGTTCGGCGATTCCATTTTGGTAGCCACCGAAAGGCAACAGCTCCGGAGCCGATAGATGGCGTGCAGGACCGCCTATCGGGCCGAACGGAATCTTGGGATCACTTCGGCGGCAAAGCGGTCTAGCTGTTCGATGACCTGTTGAACCGGGGTCGATATGGCTAAGCTCAAGTTTATGCTGTCTAGCCCCGGGTAGCGCTCTTGAATTACCTCTAGCTCGTCTCCGATCTCCTGAGGGGTGCCCACGAGATAAGCTCCCTCAGCGGCCAGCTGCTCCACGCCGGGAATTCCGGCCCTTGGAGCCAGAGATGGGTCCTTCGTAGCCTCGATCTGCTCTTGGGACAGCCCGGCGACCATGTTGAGCGGACCGAACATCTTGACGTGCTCTTCGTGGAATGGCTGGGCGTTGCGAATCGCCTCTTCCCGCGAGTCGGCGATGGAGAGGTTGAATCCCACCATCAAGTCTTCGCCGAGTTCAGTTTCCCTACCATGGGCGGCGAGAGTCTCTCTCCACTGATGCATAATCTTCTCCGAGGCCCCGCCGGGCGCAGCCCCTCCTCCAATCAGCCCCCTGATGCCATGGCGAGCCATGAAATCCAGTCCACGCTGGCCTCCGCTGACTATCGGCTGCCAGCACTCGACCGGGGTGCTTAGCGGACGGGGCACCAAGGTGATCTCCTCCATCGTTTCGCCCCGGTAGCGCACCTCGGGGGGAATGTCATAGTGCTTGCCGTGATGGCTAAAGGACCGTTCGTTGAACGCCTTTAGCATTAATTCGACCTGCTCTTCAAATAGCTCGCGGTTGGCATCGCCATCCAGTAGTGGGGCGCCAAAGGTCTCCACCTCCCGGGTATGGTACCCACGGCCAACTCCGAAAATCACCCGCCCACCTGTGAGGACATCGACGGTGGCAAAATCCTCCGCCAATCGCAGGGGATGCCACATGGGAGGTATGCTAAAGGCCGCCCCAAACTTTAGGCGATCGGTGTGATGCGCTAGGTGCAGCGACAGTAAAGGTATGTTGTTGATCACCTCGTAGCCCTCACGCTGGAAGTGGTGCTCGGCAAGCCAGAAGACGTCGTATCCAGCCCTGTCCATGGCTTTTGCGATCGACAAGGTGTCGTCGAACGCCGTAACTAGGTGCTCGTTGGAATAGAACCGCTCATGCACGGGCGTGCCAGCGAAACCCACATCCTCGATGGCAGGGTAGCCCGCGAATATAGAACCGAACTCCTTGATCATTGCTCGACCCTCCTAGTGATGAACCCACCACACTAGCCGGAATCTTAGCAGCGGTCGCCACCTTTGGTCTCAGGTTCAGCCCAGGTACCGCGACTACACCAGCCTGTGGCTCCGCGGAGGGCAGTCTGCGTCCCCCGGGCCGTGGTCCGCCGAAATTAGGATACAATCCGGCCGACTTTAGCGAGGAGGACCAAGATGGGTGAATTCATTGCTTACCTGAACGGAGAATGGGTGCCCCGAAGCGAGCTAAAGGTTGATGTGGCCGACCGCGGCTTTCGTGTGGGGGACACGGTGTTTGATGTCACTCGCACCTTCAGCGGTAAGCCGTTCCTCTTGGATCGCCACGTCGACCGCTTGTATCGTTCGATGAAGTACACGCGCATCGACATCGGCATGCCGGCCGAGGAGATGACCCGTGTGACTTTAGAGGCTGTGGAGAAGAATCGCGGGCATTTGGCAGAGCACGGCGACTTTGACATCTGGCACGCCATAACCCGAGGCCCGGGCCGATGGGCCTACGAGTGTGAGAACCCGACCGTCATAATCGATGTCGGGCCAGTGCCGTGGGACTGGTTCGGCGATGCTATGGAAGGTGCGAAGGGCGTAGTTACAAAGACTCGCTCAATGTCGTCGGAGACGGTCGATCCTAAGATCAAGCACCACAGCCGCCTCAACTTCAACCTGGCGGAGATGGAGGCCGGGGACGTAGAGTCCAATGGATGGCCCATCCTTACCGATGCTTCCGGCAACCTGACCGAAGGGATCGGCTACAACCTGTTCGTAGTGACGGACGGAACCATAAGAACGCCGGCGGATACATCCATCCTTCAGGGGATATCCCGTTCGTTCGTTTTCGACCTCGCACACCAACTCGACATAAGGATCATCGAGGAGGACCTCCAACCCTACGACCTCTACACTGCCGACGAGGCTTTCTTCTCTTCGACCCCGTTTTGCGTTTTGCCGCTCACCACTGTGGACAAGCGTCAGATCGGGGACGGTGAGCCCGGCCCGATGTTCAAGACGTTGATCTCGGCTTGGTCCGAGCATGCAGGCCTGGATATCTGGGATCAAGCCCAGGTCCATTTCGCAAGGCTGGGGTAGGGCGTAACAGGCCACCAAATCGAAGGAAACGAATCGCGGCCGTACTCTGACCCCATGTTCAGGATCGGCATTGATGTCGGCGGCACCTTTACCGACGTTGTGGCGGCCCATCGCCACGGTCAACCCCGCCTGTTTAAGACGCCATCCACTCCGCACGACCCGTCCGAGGCCGTGCTAACGGGCCTTGGATTGGTTGCCGACTCGCACGGACTGACGGTCAAAGAACTGCTGAGTGCTACCGCACTCCTTATCCATGGCACCACGGTAGCTACCAACACCCTGATTGAGGGTAAGGGCGCCAAAGTCGGCCTCCTGACGACCGAGGGATTCAGGGATGTGCTTGAGGTCAGGGAAGGGTTTAAGGAGGACAGGTACAACCTTCGTATGGAACCGCTCGAGCCTTTGGTTCCCAGGTTCCTTCGTCTGACCGTCCCAGAGCGGATTAGATGCGACGGCAGGGTCGAACGCCCCCTGGACCTGGATGGAGTGGCTCGATGCCTTGACGCATTTCAGAAGGAGGATGTGAAGGCACTGGCGGTGTGCTTCCTGTTCTCCTTCATGAACCCCAACCACGAACTTAGGGCGGCCGACATGATCAAGGCGCGATTCCCTGACGCTTTCCTATCGCTGTCATCGGAAATCCTGCCCCAGATCAAGGAGTTCGACCGCGTTAGCACGACTGTCGTCAATTCCTATGTCGGCCCTGTGTTCAGTGAGTACCTTGCGCGGCTCGGCAGTCGCCTGGAGCATCTCGCATCCGATCGCGCCGGGCCGGCGGGCGGGATGTTGATCATGCAGTCCAATGGCGGTGTAGTGCCTCTACCCGAGTCCCGGAAGGTTCCGGTCCGCGCCATCCTCTCCGGCCCTGCGGGTGGGGTCAGCGGGGCGGCTCACTACGGCGAGTTGGTGGGCGAGAATCGAATCATAGCCCTGGACATGGGGGGCACGAGCACCGACATTTCGATCGTCGTGGGCGGCTCGGCCCACACGACCACCGAGACGTTCGAGGCAGGTTGGAAGATTGCCGTGCCAATGATGGATGTGGCGACTCTTGGCGCGGGCGGGGGGAGCATAGCTGCGGTGGACGAGAGCGGGATACTAAGGGTCGGCCCCCAGAGCGCGGGGGCAGATCCCGGTCCGGCATGCTACGGGCACGGCGGCACCGATGCCACACTCACCGACGCTGCGGTCGTGCTTTGCCACCTAGATCCTATGCGATTTCTCGGAGGCAGACAGGCCCTCGATGTCGACAGTGCGCGACGCGCGGTAACTGCGCACGTCGCCGAGCCACTTGGGCTATCCACTGAAGTTGCGGCCATCGGCATGCGCGAGGTCGTCTCAACCACGGTTGCCGAGGGTATCCGCCTCAAGGCTGCGCAATCAGGGATGGACCCTCGCAGCTTCGCACTGGTCGCCTTCGGCGGGGCGGCTGGGCTTGTGGCGACGGCGGTTGCACGCAAGTTGGGCGTGGAACGCGTGGTGGTGCCTGCCGAGGCACCGGTTCTGTCCGCATATGGCATGCTGTCAACGGATATCCGGTACGATCTCTCACGCTCTCATTCGGCGGACCTGACACCCTCAGCGCTTGACAGCGTGCGGGCGGTCCTAGCCGAGCTCTCCGATCGGGGACGGGTCTTACTGGCTGGGCGACAGGAGTTGTCAGAGACGACGATCAGTCTTTCTGCCGACATGCGCTACTCCGATCAGATGTACGAGGTCAACGTGCCCGTCCCCGATCTGCGCCTTGACGACCGCGCATTTATGGCAAGGTGGAAGGCCAACCTACACGAGCGGTACGAGGAGCTCTATTCATACAGCCAGCAGGACCTTGACATCAGGCTGGTGACCCTTCGCGCCACAGCCGTTGGCAGACTCCCAACGATCGAAACTCACCGTCGTGTTGGCAGTGCACCAGAAAGACGTCGGGCAAGACGGGAGCGGAGAATCTACTTGGATGGCTGGGTAAACGTGCCTGTGCACCGGCTAGAAGAAGGGATGCCGTCGCAGGGACTGATCGGGCCGGCGATCTTGGAGTCTGACTTCAACACCCTCGTTCTGGAGGCGGGTGACACGGCCCGGGCCGACGACAAGGGTGGGGTGCTTGTCTGCGTGGCGTCGCAAACGGTTGCAAGCCGCGACGTGGCGGCGGCCGAAGCCGACCCAATTACCAAGGCGGTGGTTGAGCGAAGGCTGGACTCCATAGCCCTAGAGATGATGGAGGTAATGCTACGGACTTCGCTGTCCCAGATTCTGAACGCTAGCCGAGACTACTCCACCGCCCTTCTAGATCGGCAAGGCCAATTGGTAGCCCAAGGTGAAGGGATACCCGTGCACATCAGTGCACTGCCTTTCGCTGGCCGAGCTGTGCTCGACTACTTCGGGGACGACCTAAACGACGGGGACTTGTTCATCCTCAACGATCCCTACCACGGGGGTAGTCACCTACCCGATGTCACCATCCTGCGTCCCGTCTTCTGGGAGGGCTCCCTAAGATACATGGCTGTCAACCGTGCGCATCACAGCGATATAGGCGGCGGGACGCACGGCGGCTACAACCCATCGGCCACAGAGATATTCCACGAGGGCCTGCGACTTCCACCCCTGCGCATCGTGGACAAAGGCACGCCGCGCAAGGACCTTCTTCGAATGATGTCCATTAACACGCGCTTTCCGGCCGGCTTTCTCGGCGACCTAAACGCCCAAATGGGCTCCGTAGAAATTGCGGCCAAGCGCATCAGATCCCTACTGGCTGAGTATGGACCTCAAATGCTGGACGCCACGGTCTCACAGCTGATGGACGCTGCAGAGGCGCAGGTGCGAAAGTTCGTATCCCAGTGGCCGGACGGCGTGTACCAGGGGGAGACGTTCGTCGACGACGACGGCTTCGGCGCGGAAATGATTCCCGTACGCGCGAGAGTAACGGTCAAGGGGGACGAGCTGACGGTTGATCTGAGTGAATCTAGCGCGCAGGTTACCGGCTTTATCAATAGCGCCTATGCCAATACTAGGTCCATCGTGCACGCAACTGTGATGTATCTGGCACCCGCGGATCTGCCAAAAAACGAAGGCTCCATGCGTCCCGTTCTGCTAATCGCCCCTAAGGGTCTAGTTGTCAACGCTATGCCCCCGGCGCCGGTCACCATGAGCACCAATCACGTCGCCGAAGAGATAGCGGAGGCCATCTTCCAATCACTTGCAGGCGCGGTACCGCACGCCGTCAACGCTGGCTTCGGCAGGCGACTGCGCTATGCGATTACGGGCACTGACCCACGGACACGAAAGCTCTTTCTGTGGCACTTTTTCCTCGGCAGGCCGGGCGGCGGGGCCTCGCTGGAGCACGATGGTTGGACCAACGTCGGTGAACTCAACTCGGTTGGAGCGATCCGAGCACCGAGCGTAGAGGTGACCGAGGAGCGCTTTCCCCTCTTCGTGCTGCGCAACGAGTTGCGTCCCAACTCGGGCGGTCCAGGAAGACGGCGCGGAGGCCTAGGCTCGATTTGCGAGATCGTCTACGAAGGGTCGGACATCGCCCTTTTGAATACGGCCGGCGACGGCATTATCAACCCGCCTCCCGGCATCTTGGGAGGAAGGCCCGGCCTACCGCATCGCTACACTATCCTGTCTGGCGGCAAGGAAACCGAGCTGCGTTCAAAGCAAACTGGAGTTCAGATACATCCCGGCGATGTGATCAAGGTCCTATCGGCCGGCGGTGGGGGTGCGGGTGACGCATCTACACGGGAGCCACATCGGATACGTGATGACAGATTAAACGGGTATGTGACGGACCAAGCTGCCTCATGAACCCCGGCCAACGGCGGGCATCAGCCTGAGCTTGCTTGCCAGTTCGCCAAAGTCGGCCGCATACACATCGAAGCCAGCCTCCTTTGGCACACTAAGGTATCTATCGCGACCATGCTCGAAGGGCCGGTGAACGTAGGCAGTGCGCAGTCCGACGGAGCGGCCCGCCTCTAGGTCTTCGGAGTGTGCTGCGACCATCATCACTTCGGCTGGCTCTAGGCCCAGCAGACTGGCAGCACCGGTATAGACTTCGGGATCTGGCTTGTACCGCCCGAAGAGTTCTGCAGAGAGTATCGCATCCCAACGAAGGCCAGCCCGCTTGGCCATGTTCGTCAGGAGGGCTAAGTTGCCATTAGAAAGGGTAGCGATGATGTATCGCCGCCCTAACCTCTCGATGCCCGGCACGACATCCGGCCAAGGCTCCAGCCGGTGCCAGACCCTATTGAGTCGGTCCATTTGATCGGCGTCAAAGGCATCAAGGCCGAAGGCGGGAGCGAGCCGGTCAAGTGAGCGGCGGTGCAAGGAATCCAGGTTGGTCCACGGGAGTTCTCCACGCCGCACGCAATCCATGCTGGGCCTGTAGGCTGCTCTCCAGGCATCAGCGAACATGGGCCAGTCGATGTCGGCCTCCAACTCAGCGCCGTAGCGAATGATCGAGCCTCGCCAATCAACAACGGTGCCGAACACATCGAAGGTAAGTGCTCTAACCAGCGACAATGGGCCCTGGACGTCTACCAATACCTTTCTCCAAGGAATGACAGCGAAGTGGTCGCCGGCGGTCCTCGCCCGCTATTCGACTGCTATCGGATGCGGCGGTTGGCCTTATCGTAAATGGCCGCCACGGCCGGCTCGCCATCCTGCACGCCCTCTAACGTAGCGATGTGGGCGGAACGTGTCTTGAACACCTGAGGCCTAAAGAAATAGATGGCCGAGTCTCCAGGCCTGACCCGCTGGCCGTCAGAGGGGTAGAGCGAGGCATAGTAGTCGATCCACTGGGCATCCGGTATCTCCGCCTTGACGCGGTTGCCCATAACCACCTCGCCGCGGTCGCCTACAAAGGCGGAGGTCAAAGCCCAGGGACCTTCCAAGCCGTCAGCGTAGAAGCCTCCCCCCAATACCATGATCCGGTCCCTGGCGCGGTGAGACACCTCTGCAAGATAGACCTGCCCCGGCCGTCCGACGTCACCGCCGAACAACTGTTGAGGGGTCATGCCCCAAAATGCGGCCCCCGGTTCCGCGTCTGTTCCACCGTGTTCGGCAATCAGGTCTATGGATAAACAGGAGGAGGTGCCCGGGCAGTTTATCTGCGACATCTCGATGTCCACCGAGTCTTGCACCCTCTCCGCCGCATCGATGATGGTTTCAAAGTTTGGCAGGACCTTTAGGCGACGGGTGGCGAAATCGTAGCCGATGGTAGGAAAGCCAGTGACTCCGACCATTCGAACACCAGGCAACGCCCTGATCCGACGGGCAACTTCGACTACATGCTCGGAAAAAATACCGCCCTCTTGCGAGGGGAACGCAAAGTCATGCATCCCAATGACCTTGAGCAGCAGATCTTGGACCACACCCAACTGCACGGCCGCCTCCGAAATATAACTTGCTGCTTCAAAGCTATACACCGTCCACACCTCGGGTCTCATAGAGAGGACCTCGGGAATCCAGTAACGAGGTATCTGGCTAAGGTGCCCTACATGAGCTACATTGAGCCCCTGGGCGTGGACGGCCCTTGCTCCCTCAATGTCGACGGCAACGAACTTGTCGACGCCGGCTGAGGCAAGACCCTCAAGCATTGAGGGATTGCGGTTGATTTGCTTGGTCATGGCATAGAGGCGAAGGCCCTTAGCCGCCGCACGCTCGCACAGCTGTCGAGCGTTCTCCCTGACCGTGGCCAGATCCACCACGTAGCAGTCCGGGGGGATCTGGCCACGCTGGTGCAGGTCGCACGCAGCCCTGATAAGGGCTGGATTTGTCTCCTCGACGATGTCCAGCATGGTGCTCATGACGCTCCTCCAGCTTCCGCATTCGCAAGGTACGCGCTGGATATGCTCAACACAAGTCTGTTCAGCCAGCCGTACGTCACCGGCATGCTTAGCCGAACATAGGGCCTAAAGGGTGGAGCGAGGCAACCTTCAGAGGTCAGGTGATGCACTACACTTCTAGGCCGAACGGGACGATGGCGTTTCATTTCTTAATTCCTCGGTTTGTAGTCTGGCTAAGGCGGCCATGGATCAGCCTGCGCAGCGGCATGGGGACGGGGTGGTAAGCTGATCGCCTCTCACCGAACTAAGGAGGGCAATCGGGGTTCATCAGTTCCAATGAGGCCCTCAGCCCGTCCGTCGAGATAGCCATACGAGGCGTAGACATGACAGTATCGACCGCCGATCTGGGGCATCCGTGCTGCGCCCAATCATCCCGTCAGGGCCTACACGAGGGCGTCGTTGGCAAGTGAACGGGATGTTTCGCGTGTAATTGCCGCCCTTTCGGAAATCAGGGCCTGTCCGGACTGCGAGACTCGAATCAGGTTCGGCGACCTTGATTGCCCGCACTGCGGATCAGACCTGGAAGACTCCCAACGAGATTGGGCCGCCAGCCTTGTTGACCAAATACTAGACCGTGCTGAGAACTAGAACGTTCTCCTCTCATGGGCAGCCGGATCGTCGGCCGGCCTTTGACTCACAGACTTCGCGTCTAGGGGCGTGCGCCTCCGAGAACTCCCGTGCCCATGGCAGGCACGGGGAGCAAGGCTCAGCAGACCGGCGGTTAAGCCAATTGGGTCAAAGTATGGTCGGGGTGCCGGGACTTGAACCCGGGACCTCCACGTCCCGAACGTGGCGCGCTACCAAACTGCGCTACACCCCGATGAGGAAGACGACTTAGGCTCGAGTACCCCGTTTGGAGTCGCTCGACCCGCGGATTGTATCAGACTTGAGACTCCGCTCCTTCAGGTCTTTCACCCGCTTCACCGGGCTCCCCGGATATATCTCCGGGCCCGCTTTCCGACGGTCCAATAGACCGGCGACCGCCCCTCTTTAGGGGAATCTCCCGCAAGAAAGCCGCGACCACGAACGCTGGCACGGAGACAATCAGCGTGGCCAAGAACACTTCGGCAACCGCTCCTGCCAATGCCTTCCTCATGCCAGCCAGCAGCGGCTCGACGGCCGCAGCGGCCTCCGGTCCGTAAGCGGTCAGGCGAGTACTCAGTTCCGCTATTTGACCCTCATTTAGTAGGGCATCGGGGTTGCCCTTGAGTTCGTCTAGGATGTTGGGGGGAACCCTCCCCAGGATGTCCTGTGGGACGGCTGAGGTGACACCGGAGGCGAACCGCCCGGTCAGCAAAGAACCGAGTACCGCCAACCCGACAGTTGCTCCGATGGCCCGAATGAACTGAGCGGCCGAGGTCGCAACGCCCAGGTTTCGATAGGCAACTGCGTTCTGAATGGCGATGTTAAAGGCCGGAAAGGTGCCGCCCATGCCAAATCCCATGAGAACCATCGACCCGATAGTCAGGCCTCTCGGCGTATCTAAGTCAATGCGTGACAAGAGGTATAGGCCAACGGCCATCATGCCGATCGACGCCATGCCAAGCAGCCGGTAGCGGCCTCCCGTTCGGGACATTAATTGGCCCACAAGTGTTGCGCCGATGACCGTTCCCAGCATCATGGGAGTGAGAAAGCTACCACTGTTGGTGGCCGACTCTCCCAGAGCGCCCTGGAAGTACAGCGGCATGAAGACCGATCCCGCGAACATGCTTACCCCCAGCATGAGGCTGACCAATAGGGCTACGGCAACTATCGGGTTCCGATAGATGTGAAGCGGCATAATTGGCTCGGCGACCCGCCGTTCCACCACCACGAACAGCGCTCCGGCAAAGGCGGCTAGTGCCAAAGTGGCCAAGACCGGAGGCGACGACCACTCGTATTGAGCCCCTCCCCAAGAAAGGCCCAACATCCCGGACACGATGGCGATCAACAAAAGCACGATGCCGGCATAGTCGATGCCCTCTTTCGGGCCGGGCTCGGGCCGCGGGTTAGGGAAGACTCTTACGAAGGCTATGGCGATTGGCACTCCCAAGGGAACATTGACATAGAACACCCACCTCCAGGAGAGGGCGTCGGTGAGCAACCCTCCCACGACCGGGCCAACGACGGACGATAGGGCAAAGATGCCGGCGACAAAGCCCATGTACTTGCCGCGCTCTGCAGGCGGGAAAAGGTCTCCGATCGAGATAAATGAGCTGGCCATAACCACTCCACCGCCCAGTCCTTGCAGGGCTCGGAAGGCAATGAGCTGGTTCATATCATGGGCAACACCCGAGAGCACAGAGCCGATTACGAAGATGATGATGCCCCCGATGAAGAACATCTTGCGTCCGTAGATGTCGGACAACTTGCCGACGATCGGTATGACTGCCGTGGAGGCGACCAAATAAGCGGTGGTCACCCAAGCAAAGCGGTCGAAGCCTCCTAGGTCAGTGACGATGTGCGGGATGGCGGTTGCGATGATGGTTTGGTCGAGTGATGCCAGGAATATGGCCATCATCACCCCGCCCATTGTGATCATCACCTGTCGCCTGGGGAGGGGCACCCAATCGTCCCACCCGTCGTCTCGCAAGAGGCGACCGCCCCCTGGTCTTCTGGCTGGGCTGCCTCGAGGTTTGTGGTCCTGCCGGTAGTTCATCTTCTCCCTGAGAGCTCGTACAGAGACGGCCGCTGCCGCCAACTCAGGTCATAATGTATCTGCTGAGGCGACGGTTCAAGCGAGTTCCCAGCATCGCTCGTCACCATCATTCCACCTTGATCAAGGGCTCAGGGGAGGCCCTTCCGGCATGCGTATAGGTATTCGAGCTGCTTGGGAGGGGTAAGGTCGACGGCACGAAGAATGTAGCCAAATAGCCATCCGGCAGTCTGTTGACAGGTAGAAAAGGCCGGTGCTACTCTGGACTCTGCGCGCGAAAGAAATAAACCATGTGCGTTGACGGGGAATAGTATCGAGGAGGATTCGGCCTAGAGAGTCGGGGACGGTGCGATCCCGGCCCGGTGTCCCCTTGCGAACTCGCCCCTGAGCACCCTGTCCCGAACAGGGCTGGAGCAAGAGAAGGCATTGCAGGTCGCGCAAAGCTCTCAGGCCTGCGTTATATGTCTGACAGTAGCCAGTCACCCCACTAGGGACGGGCGGCAGGTCCCGTTACAGGCCAGCGAGTGGTACGGCCGAGTGGCCCTGCAATGAAGGGTGGTACCGCGGGCAATTACCCGTCCCTGAGAGGACGGGTTTTTTCTTTCCCACACCAAGACAAACCGGAACACTGAGCGACATGACACAAAAGACCGGTGGTCAAATAGTTTGCGAAAGCTTGATCCGGGAGGGGGTCGACGTCATATTCGGCCTGCCCGGAGGTGCGATCCTGCCCCTCTACCAAACCCTGCCTCAGTACCCTGAGATTCGTCACATCCTGACACGGCACGAACAGGGAGCAGCCCATGCTGCCGACGGATATGCCCGCGTGACGGGCAGGCCGGGAGTATGTTGGGCGACATCCGGTCCCGGAGCTACCAACCTCGTGACCGGCATTGCAACCGCCCAAATGGATTCGGTTCCCATGGTGATAGTCACCGGCCAAGTAAAACGATCCGCCATAGGCTCGGACGCCTTTCAGGAGACGGATATCACCGGCATCACATTGCCCATCACAAAGCACAACTACCTCGTCATGGATCCGGGCGACATCGCTCAGACCATCAAAGAGGCATTTCACATAGCCTCAACGGGGAGGCCGGGACCAGTCCTGGTCGATATCCCCAAGGACGTCATCGAGGAGTACACCGAATTCGACTACCCCGACAACATCAGTCTGGCGGGGTACAAGCCGAAGATCGAAGGTCATCCGGCGATGACCCGAAGGGCTGCAAAGCTGATAAACCGTTCCAAGAGGCCGGCGATACTCGCCGGGCATGGGGTCCTGCTGTCGGGGGCCTACGATGAGCTGCGGGAATTGGCAGAAAAGGCACAGATTCCGGTTATCGCGACTCTCTTGGGCATTAGCTGCTTTCCCGAGGATCACTTCCTCTATGCCGGCTGGCCTGGCATGCACGGAATGGCCTATGCGAGCCTGGCAATAGATGAGGCCGACCTGCTCATCGCCCTAGGCATGCGATTCGACGATCGTATCACCGGAGACACTTCGGCATTCGCACCGAATGCCAAGGTAGTGCATGTGGACGTGGATCCCTCGGAGATCGGCAAGAGCATTCCCGTAGACGTCCCCATCGTGGGCGACGTCAAACACGTACTGCGACGGCTGAACCCGCTGGTCGACGAAACGACGAGGGTGGAATGGATCCAGCGCATCGAAGATCTCAAGAGAGATCACCCCTCCCTCGCAATTCGCGAGACAGACAGCCTAATTCCTCAGCACGTGATTCGGGAACTACACAAAGCGACAAACGGAGATGCCATTGTCGTCACGGGAGTAGGGCAGCACCAGATGTGGGCAGCCCAGCACTATGCGTTCAACGAGCCCAGATCTCTAGTGTCGTCGGGCGGCTCCGGCGCGATGGGTTTCGAGGTGCCCGGGGCAATGGGCGCCCAGGTGGGCAGGCCCGATAAGGTCGTGTGGTCGGTGGCCGGGGATGGTGGCTTTCAAATGACCATGTGCGAACTGGCGACGATGGTAGAGAACAGGATCCCCGTCAAGTTCGCCATCATCAACAACGGCTACCTGGGTATGGTCCGCCAGTGGCAGGAGGCATTCTATGAACGCAGCTACGTCGCCACTGGATACACGGGTAATCCTGATTTTGTAAAACTGGCCCAGGCATTCGGCGCATTCGGCGCCCGCGTTACGGACAAGACGCAGGTTGCCCCCGCGATAGCTAAGGCCATGGAATTCGATGGCCCGGCGATTATCGATTTCCTGGTCGAGCAGGAGGAGAACGTCTACCCATTCATACCATCGGGCCAGTCCGTCGCGGACATGATCGAGGAGCCTAGTACCGAAAGGGTGGTCAGATGACCACGAACGGACTCCGCCCACGCCGTACGATAACCGCGCTCGTCGAGGACAAACCCGGCGTCTTGGCCAGGGTTTCGGGCATGTTCAGGCGCCGCGGTTTCAACATCGCGTCGCTGGCCGTAGGGCACAGCGAGGTGCCCAACATGTCCCGCATGACCTTTGTCGTTGAAGGAGACGACCGTACCGTCGAGCAGGTGACCAAGCATCTGCACAAGCTAATCGACGTCGTCAAGGTCTCAGATATCTCGGAGCAGAACATCGTTCAGCGCGAGCTCGCGCTGATTAGAGTCAAGACGAATGCGCAGACGCGCAGCGAGATTATGCAGATCGTAGGCATCTTCCGAGCCAACATTGTTGATGTCGCCGGTGAGTCGACGATCGTGGAAGTGACCGGCAACGAGAACAAGGTCAACTCTCTGCAAAGGCTGCTCGAGCCGTTCGGCGTGGTGGAGGTGATGCGCACCGGCACCATAGCAATGAACCGAGGTCTGCAGGACGCGGACAGAAACCGTTCCAAGAAATAGCGCCGCCGGCTAGGACCGGTGTGCGGAGGACAGTCTACGGAAAATGACAAAGATGTACTACGAGGCCGACGGCGATCTGACGCTGCTCGACGACAAGGCGATAGCGATCGTCGGATACGGCAGTCAAGGCCATGCGCATGCGCTAAACCTGCGGGATTCCGGAGTGGACGTGGTGGTCGGATTGCACGATGGCAGTACCAGCCGCGCCAAGGCGGAAAAGGACGGCCTCAGGGTTGGCACTGTGGCCGAAGCGGCCGAACAGGCAGATATCGTAATGATGCTCTGCCCCGACACCACGCAGCCGAAGGTCTACGAGGATTCGGTTGAACCTCACCTGCTGCCGGGCAAGACGTTGATGTTTGCGCACGGCTTCAACATCCACTACAAGACAATCGTTCCTCCCGACACCGTTGACGTGTCGATGGTCGCGCCAAAGGCGCCAGGTCACCGGATGCGCGAGGTCTTCGTCAAGGGTTCCGGAGTTCCGGGATTGCTGGCGGTCCGCCAAGACCCTTCCGGGCACGCCGAGGCACTAGGCCTAGCCTACGCCAAAGGGGTGGGTTGCACTCGAGCGGGAGTCTTGGAGACGACCTTTGAGGAGGAGACCGAGACGGACCTGTTCGGCGAGCAGGCAGTGTTGTGCGGTGGAGTCTCCGCACTGGTCAAGACGGCCTTTGAGGTGTTGACCGAGGAGGGCGGATATCAGCCCGAGTCCGCCTACTTTGAGGTGATGCACGAACTGAAGTTGATCGTCGACCTCTTCTACCAAGGCGGCATGGAGTACATGCGCTATTCGGTCAGCGACACCGCAGAATACGGCGACTACACTCGCGGACCAATTGTCATTGACGAACAAGTCAAGGAGAACATGAGAAGGGTTCTCTCCGAGATCAAGGACGGGACCTTTGCCCGTGAGTGGATAGCCGAGAACGATGAGGGGCGACCACGTTTCCAGCGCCTGCGTGAGGAGAACGCGGGGCATCCCATAGAGGGCGTTGGCAGAGAACTGCGTGGAATGATGAGTTTTCTGGACGAGTCGGACTGACCAGACTACAAGAGCAAAAGATGCCAAACAAAGAGGCTTTTCATGCGGTTCACCGAAGCCGGCTGGTCCTGGCAGGGCTGGTCCGGGTGGACCGCGTTGCCCTGCGACAGGTCACCGGATCCAGCCACTAGCGAATGAGCCGAACGGCCGACGGAGACCCACGAAATGGCGACCAACACAAAGACTGAAATATTAAGGATTTTCGACACCACGCTCAGGGACGGCGAGCAGTCTGCAGGTGCGGGGCTGACCACCTCAGAAAAGCTGGCGATCGCCAAGCAGCTTGACCGGCTAGGCGTCGACATAATCGAGGCCGGATTTGCGGCCAGTTCGCCCGGAGACTTCGAGGCGGTGCAAATGATCTCGAACGAGGTTCGCCGGCCTGTGATCGCGTCGCTGGCCCGATGCAACTTCGACGACATAGACGCCGCCTGGGGCGCCATCAAGGGTGCGGAGCGGCCACGCATACACACCTTTATCTCGTCTTCGGACGTACAAATCATGCACCAGCTACGCAAGAATCCAGAGGAGGTCCTTGACCTGGCCGTAGCGTCGGTAGAGAGAGCTAGCGGCTATTGCGAGGATGTCGAGTTCTCACCTATGGATGCCTCGCGTACCGATCCGGAGTACCTGCTCAGGCTACTAGAGGCGGCGATCGCGGCCGGGGCGACCACAGTGAACATCCCCGACACGGTCGGTTACTCGATACCGTCAGAGTTCGGCGAGCGCATTGCCGACATCATTGAGCGGGTACCTAACATAGACAAAGCCATCGTCTCTGTTCATTGCCACAATGACCTGGGTTTAGCGGCCGCCAACAGCCTCGCCGCGGTGCAGGCGGGCGCCAGGCAGATCGAGGGCTGCATCAACGGTCTGGGGGAGCGCGCCGGTAACGCCTCTCTTGAAGAGGTGATCATGGCTATCGCGACCCGAGGTGAATATTTCGGAGTTGCAACCAACATCGATACCAGGCAGATCTATCGGACGTCACGCATGGTATCGGACATCACAGGCTTCCCCGTGCAGGCCAACAAGGCTGTTGTCGGTGCGAATGCGTTCCGGCACGCGTCGGGCATTCACCAAGACGGCGTACTTAAGGAGCGGACCACGTTCGAGGTCATGGATCCACAGTCGGTGGGTTGGCCTTCGAACGAGTTGGTGCTGGGCAAGCTCAGCGGGAGGGCAGGACTGCGCGCCAGACTCGACGACCTCGGATTTGTACTGACGCAGGAAGAACTGAACACGGTATTTGAAGAGTTCAAGAGCCTTGCAGATAGAAAGCGTGAAGTCACAGACGCGGATCTGGAATCGCTGATGGCTGGCCAGAGACGGATGACATCAGAGTTGCAGACTTATGTACTCGAGCACGTTCAGGTGTCGTCGGGCAACCACGACGTACCCACCGCTACCGTCTCACTGACGAACCGGGACGGCCGCAAGTACACCGACGCCGCGACCGGCACCGGACCTGTAGACGCTGTCTACAAGGCCATAAATCGGATCGCCGACGTACCGAACACGCTGACCGAATACAGCGTTAAAGCCATTACCGAGGGTATCGACGCCCAAGGTAGCGTCACTATTCGCATAGAACAGGACGGCAAAGTATACGTCGGCCGTGGCTCGGACACGGACATAATCGTGGCCAGTGCAAAGGCATATATGCATGCCCTCAATCGCTTGCTGGCCATAAGCGGAGACCCGCTGGCTCGCCAGCCGGCCTAGGGCGACGGTCGCGGCAGGCGCCGCTGAAGACTCATTTGACCTGACGGTAACTGCAGCGTGCCGCCTCACCTCTCGCTCCGGGTTCACCAGTTTCGCGGCACCAAGAAGAACACACCGATTCACAGTTGAGGGCAACGGCCATGAAGAAGATTCTGGTGACCGGAGCGTCGGGGCAGATCGGGTCGGAGTTGGTTCCCGCACTCAGGGAGCGCTATGGCGCTGACAATGTGGTCGCGGGCATCCACCGCCAGCAACTGATCGACGAGGTAAGTGGAGGAGGGCCTTCTGCCCGGGTCGATGTCACAGACCGTGATCAGATCGACTCGGCGATGGACTTGTTCGGGATAGACACGATCTTCCACTTAGCATCCGTCCTGTCTGCGGCCGCCGAGAGTCATCGCCAGACCGCCTACTCAGTCAACTTCACCGGGCTGTACAACGTGCTTGAGTCTGCGGTGACGCATCGAGTTGGCAAAGTTGTGGTGCCAAGCTCGATAGCGGCTTTCGGCCCTGAGACTCCACGGGTCACCCCCAACGACACCATACAGAAACCGAACACCGGCTACGGCATCTCCAAGGTTTTCGGAGAGTTGCTGGGCAACTACTACTACTCGTCGGTCGGCCTCGACGTTCGAGGCGTTAGACTCCCGGGGATCATCAGCTGGAAGGTAGAGCCGACGGCTGGCACGACCGACTACGCCGTGGCAATCTTCTACGGCGTCCTGCTGGAAGGGAGCTACAAATGCTATCTGAGTGCCGACACAATGCTGCCGATGATGTATATGCCAGATGCTATCCGGTCACTTATTGAGGTGGCGGAAGCAGATTCGTCCAAGCTTCGACACCGGGCCGACTTTAACGTAGCTGCCATGAGCTTCACACCCGACCAGTTGGCCGCCGCCATCAAGAGGAGGATTCCCGGCTTTCGAATGTCATACGAAATCGACCCTGTTAGACAGGCAATAGCCGACTCCTGGCCGGACGAGCTAAGAGACGAGGTTGCCCGCAATGAATGGGGCTGGCGTCACAAGTACGGCCTTGAGGAAACGGTCGACGACATGCTAAAGAACCTAAGCCTTAAGCTGAGTGTCAGGCTTGGAGATCGTGCATCCCAGCGCTGCTAAACTGTCCAACGATCAAGTCTGACGCGGTTATGCTGACGCACCACTTGTTGGAAGTGGCTGACGAGTGGCTGTTCTTGCAGCTGGCAGCCGAGTCGGCGCGTGGTGGATCAGGCTCTATGAGCCGATTCTGCGGCGCACAGAGTCATTTTCCTGCGACGATGCGTCCGATCAAAGGTCGAAACAGGGTGCGAGAATTCCATCGTCAATTGCGCGAGTATCTCGTCAGTTCCAATTTAGGAGGGGGAGTACTTAGGTGAAGTCACGAACGCTGTTCGAGAAGATCTGGGACGCACACGTAGTCAGAGAGCAAGAGGGACAGCCAACCCTCCTGTACGTCGATCTGCATCTGGTCCACGAGGTCACGTCTCCTCAGGCCTTTGAGGGTCTGCGGCTGGCGGGAGGAAGGGTGCGTAGGCCCGACCTAACGATTGCAACGATGGATCACAACACGCCGACTTGGGAACTCGGAATTCCTGTCAAGGATCCCATAGCAAAGCAGCAATTGGACGCGCTTCAACGGAACTGCAGTGACTTCGGCGTGCAATTGTACGATCGATTCAGTCCTATGCAGGGGATCGTCCACATCATAGCCCCTGAGCAAGGCAGGACCCAACCGGGCAAGATAATCGTCTGCGGCGACAGTCACACCTCGACGCATGGAGCATTCGGTACCTTCGCCCTCGGCATAGGAACCTCCGAGGTCGAACATGTACTGGCCACCCAGACGCTCCGCCAACAAAGGCCCAAGACCATGGAGATCAACATCGACGGGCCAGCGCCAAGGGGCGTTACGGCCAAGGACATCATATTGGCCATCATCGGACACATGGGAGTCAGCGGTGCCGGCGGCTACGTCATAGAGTACACCGGTCAGGCGATTACCGACCTGTCTATGGAGGGTCGGATGACAGTTTGCAACATGTCGATCGAGGGTGGCGCAAGAGCTGGAATGGTCGCCCCGGACGAGACAACCTTCGATTACCTGCGAGGCCGGCATTTCGCGCCGCAAGGGCCTGATTTCGACGACGCCGTCGAGCAGTGGCGTGGGTTACGAAGCGACCCAGGCGCAGCGTACGACCAGCGTCTTTCAATAGAGGCATCCGAGCTGGAACCACAGGTCAGCTGGGGAACGAACCCGGGCATGGTGGCGCCAATAACCGGCCGGGTCCCTTACTTGGAGGACGCTTCGGACGAGGCGGAACGCCGGTCATGGGAGAGAGCCCTAGAGTACATGGCCCTGCCAGCAGGAATTCCGATTGCCGATATCAGGATTGACCGCGCCTTCCTAGGATCTTGCACCAACGCCCGGATAGAGGACCTGCGAGCCGCGGCTGAGGTCGTAAAGGGCAAGAAAGTACACCAAGCCGTCTATGCAATGGTCGTGCCGGGTTCGGCCGCCGTCAAAAGTCAGGCCGAACAGGAAGGCCTGGACAGGGTCTTCACAGAAGCCGGCTTCGACTGGCGAGTCGCTGGCTGCTCAATGTGCCTCGGCATGAATCCCGACGTACTCAGTCCCGGCGAACGCTGCGCGTCTACCTCAAACCGCAACTTCGAGGGTCGTCAGGGCAAGGGTGGCCGTACTCACCTTGTGAGTCCGCAGATGGCCGCAGCGGCCGCGATAGCCGGACATTTCGTCGACGTGCGGGAAATCAACGGTGCCGGGAAAATCTGGTAAGCGGTCGAGGGAGAATCCATGAAAGCCTTTAGAAGTCACAGCGGCGTCGTGGCGCCGCTGGATCGAGTAAACGTCGATACGGACCAGATCATCCCGAAGCAGTTCCTCAAGCGTATCGAAAGGACAGGATACGGTCAGTATCTATTCTTCGACTGGCGACTGCTGGAGGACGGGTCTCCTAACCCGGACTTTGAGTTGAACAGGCCAGGGTACCGAGACGCCTCGATACTCGTTTCGGGAAAGAACTTTGGCTCAGGTTCTTCCAGAGAGCATGCCCCGTGGGCCCTGCTCGATTTCGGCTTTAGGTGCGTTGTGGCCCCCTCTTTCGCCGACATCTTTTACAACAACTGCTTTCAAAACGGGCTGCTGCCGGTCCGACTGGCAGAAAGCACGGTCCTCAAGATAATGCACCATGCTCAAGAACATCCGGGCTACCGGCTCAGCGTCGACCTTCAAGCCAAGCGCGTTTGGGATGAAGGAGAGGACGTAGCAGAATCCTTCGAGATCGATGAATTCCGTCGCCAGTCGATGCTCAAGGGCCTGGACGACATAGGACTTACCCTAGAGCACGAGTCAGACATAACAGCTTTCGAGGCTAGTCGCAGCGTCCACGGCGGGGTGCTTACGGGCTAAGACTTCGTGTCCGCCATGGGGGCCATCTGCATGGTTGAGATCGAGCAGACGGCACTGCTCAATTCTCGGCAGGCATAGCTGGTGGACCGGCAGATTCGTCTTCTCGCTCGGCATGGCCGTGGTGACCGATAGTTTCCAGTGAGGCGGCCTCCTCCAGTTCAACTCGGCGACGGGCTAGGTCAGTCGGAGTTTGCTTCCGTCTACCAACAGAAGGTATTGCGCCCTGTAAGGCGTCGACCTCTCGGTTGATGGCAACCCGGAATTGGGAACTGAATTCCCCAACCTTTCGGAACTTACGGTAGCGCCGCCTCGACCGCCGAAAACTTGACCATGTTCCCACCTCCGCCAAGTGCCGCAGCAGACCACGCCGAAGGTGCCGCGCCGCATCGTCAGGGCTGCTGTGGGCAGCGCCTACAGGCTCGTGTACGACCTCATCTATTAGCCCTAGCTCCAGGCAATCGCCGGAGGTCATTTTCAGAGACTCGGCCACTTCCTTGACCTTTGACTCGTCCTGATAGATCAGGCCGGCAGCGTCCTCGGGAGACATAACGGTGTAGATGGCGTTTTGCATCATAAGGACGCGGTCAGCGACCGCGAGCGCCAAGGCGCCCTCACTGCCTCCCTCACCAATTACGGCCGCTATCGTTGGCACCTCCAGCGAGGCCAATTTCGCCATGCATGTGGCGATGGCGTTGCCCATACCACGATTTTCAGAATCCAGACCCGGATGGGGGCGTGGTGTGTCTATAAGTGTAATGACCGGTATCTCGAACTTCTCGGCTAGGCTCATCGCACGATAGGCCTTTCGAAAGCCCTCCGGCAAAGTCATTCCGTCGTGTCTGTCCTGCTTGCCATCCCGACCCCGTTCCTGTCCTATAAGCATTACCGTTTGGGCGCCAAGGTGACCGAGGCCACACACGATAGAAGGGTCATCTCCAAACGAGCGGTCGCCGCGCAACTCGACAAAGTTGAGGACAATGCGCCCGACGTAGTCCACAGTTGTAGGTCGCGATGTGTGGCGAGCCAAGTTGACCGACTGCCAAGCTCTTTGCCTGGGGAGCGAAACTACGCTCTTTCGTCGCCTCTTGCGGTAGCTGAGTCGGAATTCTGGACCCATAAGCTCCAGCAGTACCGAGAGCATCTCCCGCAATTCCGTGCGTGCCACCACGCCGTCAATCATTCCATTTGCTAGCTGAGCCTCTGACGTGTGGGATTCGCTTGTCACGGGGCGGCTGTCCGGCCCGGTCAACGATCCGGTCGGGGCAAAACCTACTATTGCACCAGGCTCGGCTATCGTGATATCGGCGAGGTTGGCAAAGCTGGCGAAGACCTGACCGGTGGATGGGTTTGCCAACACGGAAATAAACGGCAGCCGTCTTTCGGAAAAGCGATTTGCGGCGACCGTCGTTTTCGCCATCTGCAACAGCGAGAGCAACCCCTCCTGCACGCGGCTGCCACCGCTGGTCACGATGGCGACTACGGGCACCTTTCGCCTAACGGCGTGCTCAAACGCGAGCGCAACCTTCTCTCCAACCACCGTTCCCATCGAACCACCCATGAAGCCGAAATCGAGAACAACCAGCACGACCGGGCTGCCACCGATTGAGCAGGTCCCAGTGACGACGGCCTCTGTCAGTCCCGTACGTCGCTGATCCGAAAATATGCGTCGCTTGTACGACACCCTAGAGGAGAAAGACAGGGGATCTAGCGAAACGATAGACCGGTTGATTTCACGAAAGCTGCCCTGATCAGCAACCGAAGCAATGCGGTCACGGGCTGACATGGCGTAGTGGAACCGGCAAACAGGACATATCCTCAACTGACTGTAGAGGGGTGAGTCAATTAGAATCGCACCGCAAACCAAGCAGGTCTCACGCGATGCATACGTCCGGTGCGCCCCGGCTCTGCCACCGCGGCGGACTACGAAGCTAAGTAGGTCTGCGAGGCTACGCACCATCCGGAGTTCTCCGAGTCCCCTGAACCGGTTCCCGTCTCGCCCGGGGTCTGATTGGTGTTAGCTGAGAGCGGATGGAAGGCCGTACCCTAGATCCTAGTCGATTATAACATCGCGGGATTTCGAGCCATCGCTCGGCCCAACAATACCCTGCTCTTCCAGTTCGTCCATCAACCGAGCGGCCCGAGGGTATCCAATTCTCAGTCGCCTCTGCAATAGAGACGTTGAGAGCTTGCGCTGTTTGTGGGCCAACTCTAAAGCGCGATCCATAAGGTCATCCCCCGCCCCTACTGGCCCGGCCCTATCGCCGTCGCCATCGCCCTCCTCCGGCACCTCTAGTCCGACCGCCGGCAGGGGTGCCCACTTTGTCGTTTTCCAATAATCGACCAACTGACGCACCTCGTCGTCAGAGATGAAGACACCCTGAACACGGCTAGGCCTTGAGGCATCTATGGGCTGGTAGAGCATGTCCCCTCGACCCAGCAGCTTCTCCGCTCCAGCAGAATCCAGGATTGTTCGGGAGTCGACCTGGGAAGTCACTCCAAAGGCGATTCGGCTAGGAAAGTTGGCCTTAATCAAGCCTGTCAAGACATCCACTGACGGGCGCTGTGTGGCGATGACCAAGTGGATCCCGGTGGCCCTTCCGAGCTGGGCCAGTCGGCACAGGGATTGCTCTACATCAAAGGACGAAGTCATCATCAAGTCGGCTAGTTCGTCGACCACCAACACCAGATAGGGCATTTTCTCCTTGGCCTGGACGTTGTAGGAAGAGATGTTGCGAACACCGAACTGCTCAAGATGCCGGTAGCGCTTGAACATCTCGACGATAAGTGCCTTCAGCAGAGGCACAACCTTGTCGGTTTCCACAACGACCGGAGTCAACAGGTGTGGTACGCCGTTGTAGGGCGTCAGTTCTACCCTCTTTGGATCCACTAACAGCAGCCTAAGCTCAGAAGGGGACTTTTCCATCGTAAGACACGAGACGATGGTATTTAGGCATACGCTCTTGCCGCTCCCGGTCGCTCCGGCGACCAGCAAATGCGGCAATCGCGCCAGATCAAGTACAGCGGTATCGCCTCCGCTACCCTTGCCCAAGGCTATGGGGAGCGAACCCTTTTTCCTCAACTTCTTGAACTCTGAGCTCTCCATTACGCTCCGTAGCGTGACCAGCTCAGGGACGGCGTTTGGCACCTCTATGCCAACTAGAGACGTGCCCATAACCGGCGACTCAATCCGTATAGAAGGGGTCTGGAGAGCTAGCGCTAGATCCTTCTCCCTCTGCAAAATCGTGTCCACTTTGACCCTGGTCTTGGTCTCAACGCGCTGCCTGACCGGCCTACCCGCTTTGTTGACAATCGCCTTGCCCTGCTTGTCTGTGGCGTTCTCTTGTCTATACCTTCGCACCCATCCGGGTTCCAGACCGTACATGGTCACCGCCGGACCGGGCTGAGTCATCTTCACCTCTACCTCGACGCCGTAGTCACCCAGGGTGCCTCGGATAGTGTTGGAGATCTCGTTCATCTCGGTCCGGGTAATGCCCTGAATCGGCTTGTTTACGAGCATGGAGAGGCTGGGCAGGGACCATGCTCTGGCCCACTTATCGAGGATGGGTCTCTCCTCAACGCCCGTAGACCCCGTAGACATCGCCTCGTCGACATCTTCCATGTCAGCTGTCTCGGAAACCGCCTCGTTGGCCGAATTGTTCCAAAAGCGATTGACCTTAGCTCCGTTCACGGTCAGGTGACCGTCACTAGACGCTGAATGTTCCCGAGAATCGTCCTCCTCAACAGGCAATCCGTCGAGGTGCTCAACAGGTGGAAGGGCTGAAATGGCACCGGTCTCCCACACATCCTCTTCAATAGTCGGGGTGTCCATGCGGCCGTTCGATTCGTAGGCCACGTCCGGGGCTGGACGCTCAAACTCCAGCGGGTCGGCCGACGGCATGGCAGCGGACGTAATAAACGCGTCGGCTTCGATTTCGCCAAACTCGGCACCGGCCTCGCTTTGGTCTTCAACCGCCAGCTGCTCTTCCGAGTAGACTCGAAATTCCCTTATGGCGCAGGCTACACTGCTACACAGACTGACCACACCCAGTCGTACCAAACTCAAAAGATCCGCGACTGCAGAGCAAGCCGCCAGTCCCAACCGGCCCACGATCGCAGCCATGCGTAAAGCGATCCGCAAAGCAAAGGTCGGCAGCACTATCGCGACGGCGGCCGCAACCAGAGAAGCCGCGACCATAAACGCCAACCATGCCGAGCCCCGTGTCACGTAAGTGGCTTTGTCGCCGCCAAGCGAGACCTCGCCCTGCCTTGTGAAGACGTCAAGCGGAGAACCGAAGCTCGTCTCAAACGCTGACATGGCCGCCACCGCTGCCAAGGACAGGACGAGTGTACTTGCCCAAAGACGTAGATGCGGCACGCGACGCGGGCGCACCACGAGCGATCCCAGAAAGGCCAGGAGCCACACGCCCAGCGGTGCAACACCAAGTCCCACCGCCGTGACTACTCGCTCTTCGGAGAGGGAGTAAATGTCGCCTAGAGAGTTCCTGAACAGGGACGCCAAGGCCCCGACAACTACGAGAGACACCAGTATAAAGACCAACAGGTAGGCTCTCGGCCGACCGCGCAGGGCCGCGCCCAGATTCTTACCTGCCGCCCAAAATGCCGTCCCGCCACCGCGGGTCTGTGCCTTGACCTTGCTTGAGGCTACCATCAACGCGTCCTCCGCACTCAGCCGCAGGCGGAGGAACCGCGGACGGGTCTTTAGCGCTTCCGCCTATCTACTGTCTCGACCAGAGTAAGGACGGTGGGCCTACGCTTCGTCTCCTCATAAAGGTAATCGGAGACGTAGGCCGTCACCTTAGATTTAGTATAGCCGAAATTTAAGACTTCTCCGGCGTCATTTTCCAGCATCGAATGCACCACTTGCGCGGCATTTTCCAGCAGGGTCTGCGCACTGGACGGGTCATCGAACCCGCGAGACTCGACAATGGGACGTCGAATGGGCTCCCCGGTAGCAGCGTTAAGCGAGAGCACGACGACAACCACTCCGCAACTCGACAGTCGGTTTCGCTCTGCCAAGACTGCTGAGTGCCTGCCCCACAACCTATGCCCCGCCACGTACACGTCTTCGACCGGCAAACGGTCGACAATGCCTGCCGATGTCGGGGCGATCTCCAGCACTTCACCGTCCTCTAGGACAAATGTGTCGTTCGAGCGCATGCCGAGTGATTGCGCTAGTTGGGCATGTGCAACCAAATGCCTGTGTTCGCCGTGGACAGGGACAAAATAGGTCGGCCTTACCAAATTCAGTATGAGCTTCAGCTCTTCGCGAGTTGCGTGACCGTGCACGTGAACCATGGCATTTCTGCTGGAAATGACCTCCGCACCCCGCCGGTACAGATCGTCGATCGTACGCGCCACCAAAGTCTCGTTGCCCGGTATTGGCGAGGACGAGATTATTACCGTGTCTCCTTCTTCTATCTCGACATCCTTGTGCTCTCCTCTAGACATTCGCACCAAGGCCGAGGTGGGCTCTCCCTGTGCCCCGGTAGCCAAGACAATCAATTCATCAAATGGCAACCTGCGCGCTTCCCGCAGGGACACGACAGTACCTGGGGGTGCCTGAAGGTATCCCATGTCAAGGGCCATGTTCACGTTGTTGCGCATGCTCCTACCGACCACGGCAACTTTCCGGGAGTGTTTAACGGCGGAGTCTATTACCATCTGCACCCGCGATATGAGGGACGCGAAAGTAGCGACGATAATTCGGGCATCTGCGTCGGCCACCACCCTGTCGATCGCGGCACGGACAACCTGCTCGGAGGGAGTGTATCCCTCCACCTCCGCGTAGGTGGAATCCGAGCACAAAAGCACCACTCCCTCCTCCGCCAGTTCGGCCAGCTTGGCGAAATCGGTGGTGTGTCCGTCGACCGGAGTGTGATCGATCTTAAAGTCTCCGGTATGGACGATCACGCCCAAAGGGGTCCGTATAGCCACACCCATGGCATCGGGTATGGAGTGGCACATCCGAAAAAACTCGATCTCCAATCCACCTATGCTGAAGGGCGCACACGGCTCAACTACGTGCAGTTCGGACGATCCGAGCAATCCGTGCTCTCTGAGCTTGACAGAGATCAGGCCATTGGTGAGCCGGGAAGAATAGACAGGGGCATCGAGTTCGGGCAGTACGTAAGGCAGTGCCCCGGTGTGGTCCTCATGGCCATGAGTCACCAGGATAGCCCGCACCCGCTCGCGATTCTGCGCCAAGAAGGTGACGTCTGGAATGACGAAGTCTATACCGGGCTTGCGTTCATCGGGGAAAAGGACGCCCGCGTCTATTACGACGATGTCATCCCCTAACTCAACGGCCATCATGTTGCGGCCGATTTCGCCCAAGCCGCCGAGCGGGATTACGCGAAGGCGAGCTTGTGTCACTCTAGAAGAGTTGTCCTTGCCTCGGGCCGTCCATCCCAACAGACTCTGAAACTTCAGTCATTCTGGACTGGTCTTCAAGGACCGGCTTCGGCGGCTGGCCATCAAGGTCCATACCCAACTGCGCAACGGACAGTCGTTCAGGCAACGGTTTGTCATTTGGTGGCTCGGTGGCTATCAGGACCGGCAGCTTGCGGAAGTCTTCCTCAAGGGCCGACCTCAAACGGGGATTATGCAGGATCGCGGCTGGGTGGTAGACAGGGAACACGACTCGACCACGCCAGCGCCTTGGCCGTCCCCGGGACTTACTGATCACCTCGCCCGGGAAAAACCTCGCAAAGGAATGCCGTCCTAAGGTGACGATCACTCTTGGATCGACTATCTCGATCTGTTGATCGAGATAGGGCCTGCAGGCCTCCATCTCCGATTCACGTGGGTCTCTGTTCTCCGGAGGTCGGCATTTGATCATATTGCAAATGTAGACGTCGGATCTCCCTAAGCCTATCGAGGCCAACATCTGGTCGAGCACCCCACCGGCCGCACCCACAAACGGTCGTCCCTGACGATCTTCATGAAATCCAGGAGCTTCGCCGATGAACATGATGTCAGCATCGGCGTCACCCTCTCCGGGCACCGCGTTGGTGCGTGTTTCGGATAGAGGGCAGAGTGTACATCCGCGGACCTGCTCGAGCAGCGTCAAGTAGGCGTTGCGGACCGCATCGTTCATCGGTCGAACGGTAACACAGGACTAATGGGGCGGCCAATTTGCGTGCAGCGGAGACGCAAAAGAGGGCAGGTGGTCTGCCTGCCCTTCTATCACCTAGGCCCAGTCTGGTAAGGGCCTCTCCGCCTAATCAGAGACGCCCTTACTCCTCAGGAATCCTACCGCCTCCTCCACAGTAGTTATCTTCTCGGCCTCTTCGTCCGAGATCTCGACGGTGTTGGCGTCGTCGCTGAACTCCTCCTCAAAGGCCATTATCAATTCCACTAGATCCAACGAATCGGCGTTTAGATCGTCGACAAACGACGCTTCAAGAGTTACATCGTCGGCCTCCACGCCCAGTTTGTCGGTCACGACGGCTCTTACTCGATCAAGAACGGTTGCCATCAACTCCTCCTTACGGGAAAAGGATTATACCCTAACGTTCTGTGCGGCAAGAACCGATCCGAGCACACCATTGACGAACTTAGGGGAACTCTCGGAGCCGAAAGTCTTGGCCAGTTCGACGGCTTCGTTGACTGCCACCTTGGGCGGTGTCCCCACTCCCGAGATAATCTCGAAAATAGCCACCCGCAGCACGTTCCTTTCCACACTCGGAAGCTGATCGACCGGCCAGGTCGGAGCGAACGAATATATCAGGCGGTCGATCTCTTCCAACTCATTGACCACGCCGACAACAAGCTCCCGCGCGTAGGTTGCTGCTTGCTTCGAAAGGCTCCAGGCATCGACTCGTGCGGCCAACGACGTTTCAACGGTATGCTGACTAGCGTCTACCTCATAAAGGGTCTGCATAGCGACTTCGCGAGCCTTGCTTCTCTCAGAAAAGAACCTCGCGCGCCGACGGGGCTGCAGTCCCTCTGGTTTGCCGTGTACCGGCACTGGTTCTATTCGAGCAACAAGGGGTCAGTTAAGGCTGAAGCCGGACACCGAGTCTAAGTCCCCGACCGTCTTGACCTCGGCCGAGCGAGAAATCCTCTTGATCATGCCGCTTAACGCCCTACCGGGGCCGATCTCGATAAAGCCGGTAACGCCGCAAGCGAGCATGTACTCAATCGATCGCTTCCACTGGACGCACTCGCAGACTTGAGTAACCAATTCCTCGCGCAGCTGAGAGGCCTTTGTAATCGGCTTGGCCGTCATATTAGCAACAATCGGCACGGAGGGATCTCGTATATTCAACTCGCTGACCACTTCGGCGAGACCGTCCCGTGCGGGTGTCATCAACCCGGAATGGAACGCCCCTCCAACCCGCAGGGGTATAGCCTTCTTGGCCCCTCTCGCCGAGGCCATATCTAGCGCCCTAGCTACAGCCAAGACCTCTCCGCTTATCACCACCTGCTCTCCCGTATTTACGTTGGAAACGTACGTGCCGGCCTGTAGGCTTATTTCTTCAACCGTCATTTGCTCTAAGCCGATTATGGCTGCCATGGTGCCAGGCCTCAGCTCACAGGCCCGCTGCATCAGCCGCCCTCGCTCCTCAACCAACCTGGCCGTCTCACCCAGCTCAAGAGCTCCCGATACCGCTAGGGCGGTATACTCCCCCAAGCTGTGTCCAGCCATCATCGCTGGTCTCCACAGGCCATCCGGCTCAGCGCGCTCCTCCAGTGCCTTCAGCGTCGCCAGGCTCACTGTCATGATGGCGGGTTGAGCGTTAGCGGTCTTGTGGAGCTCTTCATCTGGGCCCTCAAACATCATGGTCGAGAGCGGCCTAGATAGGGCCTCGTCAACTTCCTTGAATACCGCCCGCGCCGCGGCAGAGCCATCGAACAAGTCACGACCCATGCCCACGAATTGGGCACCCTGTCCGGGGAAAATGAGGGCGAAGTCAGAAGACGGGCGCCTCTTGATGCTCCACCTTGTCACTACGTCCTCCTAAGCTTGTTCAGTGCCGGATCGCCCCACAAACGTCACTCTATCTCGGCCTCGACCGAAATGACCTCCCGGCCCTTGTAATAGCCGCAGGCCCTGCACATCCTGTGCGGGAGCTTGGGGCTGCCGCAATTCTGGCATTCCGCAAACGAGGGCCTGCGAATCCGGAAGTGCGCTGCTCTGCCGGCCCGGCGTGCCCGGGAGTGTTTTTTCTTAGGAAGAGGAGGCATTTGTGTTCTCTGACATTGGTTTGCGAGCCTTGTGTTGACCCGAAGTCCCTAGGCCCGAACAGAGCCCTATCTGTTGTTTGCACCCTCACCGGTGGCCCCACTTGAGGCCGGTATATCTAGCAGTTGGCTCCAACGTGGATCGCTAAGCCGGGCAGAACAGGAACAGGTGGCGACATTCAGGTTCAGGCCGCAGCCATCGCACATTCCTGCGCAGTCTTTGCGACATAGGGGGCTAATGGGTATTCCAAGGGCCGCATACTGCTGCATCGTGGGGAGTAAGTCAAGGACGTTGTCCATAGATATGAATTGCGTTTCGTCCGCGTCACCCAGACGAGCCAGACTGCCCTTCGGATAGAACTCTTCGTCGATTGCAAGGTCGATTACTCGCGCGTGAGCCACAAGGCACCGACTGCATGCGCACACCACCTCGCAGGACAGACTTGCCTGCACCCAGATCCCGACATCCGTACGCATCATGGCAACTGAGCCAGCGATGTGCATTCCCGAGGATCGGTCCCAAATCGAGTCGACGCCGACGGTCGACCCGGGCGCCTTGGCGGCACCATCTACGTCGAATGAACGGGTCGAACCACCTGGCTCTTTGAGTAGACCTGAAACGTTAAACTGCATGGCTAGCAGGCCCGCCCGACCACGTGAACACTGAGCCGCGACGCGCCTCCCACAGAGGAACGATTCTAGGCTCTGCTTCGAATTTCCGTCAAGCTTCACATGCCTAGACGGCGGGATAGAAGGGAACGAACAATGGACCTTGAGTTGACTGGCAAACGGGCCTTGGTCACCGGTGGCAGCCGAGGCATAGGCAGGGCGATTGCCGCGGCGCTGGCGAACGAGGGAACAGATACTGTAATAGCTGCAAGAGGTGAAGAGGGGCTAAGAGCGACCGCGGCCGTGCTGGCCGAAGAGACCGGTCGCAAGATGATACCTATCCGGGCTGACACGGGCGACGCCGGATCGGTGCGGCGAATGGTCGAACGGGCGACCGATCTGCTGGGCGGCATCGACATATTGGTCAACTGCGCCGCAAAGCCCGGCGGCCAATCCAAGCCTCCTTCCCTTGGCGAGATAACGGAGCAGGATTTCTGGGAGGACATGAACGTGAAGGTCATGGGCTACCTCCGCTGCGCCCGTGAGGTAGCGCCGCAGATGGTTGATCGGCGATGGGGGCGGATCATAAACATATCTGGTCTTGCAGCTCGTGGGACCGGCTCAACGATCGGCAGCATGCGCAACGTCGCCGTAGCCGCCATGACCAAGAACCTCGCCGATGAACTCGGGCCCAAAGGGGTAAACGTAACCGTCATCCACCCAGGTCTTACCCGCACCGAAGCCACGCCGGGAGTCATCGAATCTCTAGCTAGGCAGCGTAGCGTCTCATGCAATGCTATAGAGTCCGAGCTCATGGCGGGAAATTCCGTGCGCAGGCTGATCGACGCCGTCGAAGTCGCTCATTTGGTCGCCTTCCTAGCCTCTCCTAAGGCCGGCTGCATAAACGGCGATGCGATCGCCTGTGGAGGTGGAGTTGGCAGGGCAATCCACTACTAATCTTTGGGCCAAGAGAACTTCGCTTACGAAACGCACTTGATGGAATCCAGGGACTCACATTCGGTCAAATGCTAGCGATCTTCACGACGAACCTAAGCTACCGCACGACACAGCCATCGCAAGCTCAGGACCCTATTCCTGCTGCTGCAAAACCTGATCTGCCCTCAGTCGATCTCACAGAGGCAGTGGTATGCAGCGGCCCTCCGTAGCCCTAGACTGCGCGTCGCCAGTGCTGTTAGCGTTTGTCTTGGCACTTCTGCCCCCATAGTCACTAATTCTTGCCCTGTGGCACATGGCTTTCCCCCGCTGACAGGGGTGAGCGAATTTGCCAAAATTAGCCACGTCCATCGCGGGTTTGCACTTAGCCGATCACTACAACCTATCCCCCGGATGGGCAAACGCTCTCGCATCCAACGGTATGGTCGTGGCGTTCGACGCCCGACCTAAAGGAACTCTCGACCAAGAACCGATGACCCAAAGTCATCCATACTCTCAAGCAGGCCATGCATAGAAGATTCCTGCCACCGCACATGGTGGTGCTCACCATCTGCATTACGTTGATTGGCGCCTGCGGTGGCGACGCCCAGCTTCAACCGCCTACACCACTGCCAACGGCGGCACCCTCAATACCCACGCCGACGGCCGAGCCGGTGTTGAGCACCGAGAGCGTCCATGTCACCGAGGAGCGGCTAGCCGAGTTCCGTTCGGCGGTCGCCCGGGCCATAGAGGTTGAATCGTTTCACTTCACACTGGACGCAACGATAGAGGCCGCGGTCGCTGGGATCTCCCTCGACATATCGGTGCTAGTGGTGGGTGACTTTGCTCCACCTGATCGATCCAAGGCCAATCTGTCGATAAATATGGGGTTCGTATCATCCGAGTTTAATGCCGTGTCAGCAGGTGGGGACTCGTACGCGACCGATCCCCAAACTGGGCAATGGTCACTCATCCCAAAGGAAGATAGTGGCCTATTCGACAGTCCGCACAAGCTGGTGGGACTTGTGGCTCAGGCCGCACATCAGATGGAGTTGGTCGGGCAGGGATCGATCGGCGAGGTCTCCGTCTTGCACTTGAGATCGGAGCGAGTACAGGGCGCACTGACTGACAATTCAGACGATACGATTCTGGCCGAAGCCTGGATTGGCATAGATGATCTTCGACCCTACCGTCTCCGGCTGGAGAGAACGATAGACCTATCCGATCTTGGGAAGCAGTTCCCCTCTCAAATTGGCGACGGCCCGGCGAATCTTGACGCCACAATCGGCCTTTCCGAATTTGGAACTTCGGTGACGGTGGACGTGCCGGAAGTCCAACGTTTCTTGGTCGACGGGAGATTGCCGGGGACCAAGATGAATGAGCAGATCAATCTGGTTATAGACTTCGGGGAGACGCATCCGGACTATAGCTCCACTCCAGCGACCTCAGGCTGGCACTACGGCCCACCCGATGCCCCAGTTTCATGGGGAGTGCATTCAGGATTCATTCCGGACGAAATTCTGCTCCAGAATCTAGCCCAAGGTGGAATTGGGCTACATTACAACTGTCCCGTCAGGTGCCCAGACGTGGTGGCCGCTTTCACTGAACTGGCTGGTCAGTATCCCAAGATCGTCGTCTCGCCATACGAGGGTATGGACGGCAAGATCGCCTTGACGGCCTGGACCCACCTTGACGTGATGGACGAACTCGATTTGGAGAGGGTGGAGCTGTTCATCAGAGCCCACCACGGTTCCGAGCGCGCTCCAGAACACTTCAAGCCTTAGGCTGACGCTGGCACTCAAAGCGTCAAGCTGAGATGCTAATCTTTCCCTTGGGCATCTGCCCTGCGTTCGGCTACCGCCCGGGCGACAAACTCCCCTATTTCAAGCATTGACGTCCCCGGACCGAAAACCTCAGAGACTCCCATCTCGCGGAGAGCCTGCCTGTCGCCCTCGGGGATGATGCCCCCCGCCACCACCACCACGTCTTGCATTTCATTTTCCCGCAGGCCCGCGAATATCTTTGGGAAAAGCTCCATGTGGGCCCCCGATAGTATCGAGAGTCCAATCACGTCCACGTCCTCTTGTAGAGCCGCCTCGACGATCATCTCAGGCGTCTGTCTGATGCCGGTGTATATGACCTCCATCCCACAGTCCCGCAGCGCTCGGGCCACGATTTTGGCCCCCCGGTCGTGGCCATCCAGTCCCGGCTTACCCACCAAAACGCGGATGGTGCCGCCCGAAGTCATCGCTTAGCGGTGGCCGCGTTCACCAGCTCTACAAGCACACCGCCGGTAGATCTTGGGTGGATGAACGCAATATCCCCAGATAGGCCCTCTCTGGGAGCCTCGTCAACCAGTTCAAGGCCAGCATCCCTTAGCTGGCCCAACCTCGCAGCAAGATCCTCCACTTCGAAGCAGATGTGGTGTAATCCCTCGCCCTGTCTGTCGATGAAGCGGGCTACGCCGCCGCTATCGTCCGTGGGCTCTATCAGTTCCAGTTGGGAGCCACCAATCCTGACCAACGCGGCCCTTACGCCCTGATCAGGTATGTCAACGATCTCGTTGGTGCCCACTCCGAAGGTGGCCCGATAGAAGTCTAGAGAAGCCTCAATGTCCCTGACGGCTATGGCAACGTGGTTAATGTGCCGGGCTACGCAACCGGTGGTTTCGGCCAATGACCTGTCCTCGATTAGACGCCACTGGGCGCCGTACGGTACCCAATTCTACACGGCCGCGTCGGCCAAGCATGTGCCGCAGGCACAACAGAGAGAGCCCTTGCCTTATAGCCTGCCCGGACATGACTTCGCCCCCCTCAGACTTGATCTGCTACCAGACTCTTCAGGCCCATTGGAGCGACGCTACGAACCGTCATGGTGTCGATTTAGATGGACATCGCAGGCCCTCTCTTCCCGAGTACCCGTGGTGCCCTGCTCTCTCAACATATCTGCCGATTTCGATGTTTAGGGCTTGAGTTCTGCAGTTACACCGCATCTGATGCAACCACTTGGCCCGGCCGATCCAGTTCGACTGGCGAGCCGTCGAATAGCGAGAGCCCAAACAGCTAGGGTCCCAGTAGTCGACGCGCGATCAGCAGTCGCTGGATTTCAGATGTGCCTTCATAAATCTCGGTTATCTTGGCGTCCCGGTATAGACGCTCAACGCTCGTCGGGGCGAAATACCCTACGCCGCCATGAATCTGCAACGCCCGGTCGGCGCATTCAACAGCGGCGCGCGATGCGAAGAGCTTGGCCATTGACGCCTGCGTCGCGAATGGCTGCCCTGCGTCTTGAAGATGAGCGGCTCGGTATGTAAGTTGGCGGGCTGCCTCGACCTGGGTGGCAGAGTCGGCGATCATCCAACGTATCGCCTGGCGGTCGGATATCGGCCTGCCGAAGGTGCTTCTTCCCCTCGCATAGGAGACTGCGGCTTCCAATGCGGCCTGCGCGATGCCCACCGCTTGTGCCGCAATCGTCACCCTGCTGGAATTCAGCACCTGCATGGTCATGCCGAATCCGTCGCCGGCTCCTCCGATTCGATTGCTGACCGGCAGTGGTACGTCCTGCAGTCTTACTTCGCAGGTAGACGAGGCTCGTATACCTAGCTTGCCGTGCTGGGGAGTTATGGCAACTCCCGGCAGATCTCTTTCGACGAGGAAGGTCTCGATACCCTTGGAACCCTTAGACCGGTCCCGGGTTGCCATGACGACAAAGGTATGTGCCTCAGCCGCATTGGTGACAAAGCCCTTCGTTCCTGTGATCAGGAACCCGTCCTTAGAGTCAACCACCGTCGTCCTGATGGCCGACGCATCCGAGCCCGCATCGGGCTCCGTCAGGGCGAAAGCACCTATGCGCCTGCCCGTAGTCAATTGGTGCAGATATCTTGCCTTCTGATCACGGGTGCCAAAACTGTCAATGTAGCGAGCGCACAGCGAGAGGTGGGCACCGTAGATGGTGCCAGTGGCTGCGCAGCCTCGAGATAGCTCCTCGGTCACGATGGCCAACTGCCTAGCAGTCCCCCCTGAGCCACCAAACTCCGGATCAATCGTCAGACCGAATAGCCCAAGATCTGAAATTGCCCTGATATTCTCCCAGGGGAACTTCTCCTGCCGATCGTATTCGGGGGCTCTGGGAGCCAATTCTCGATCGGCCAAGTCCTGCACCGTTTTGCGGAGAATGAACTCTTCTTCGGTCAGAATTCCGTCAGTGGAAGTGGTCATAAGAGCATTTCCAGCGACCTAACATCAGTTAGGCCTCGCCTAGAAGGGCGCGAACTCTCTTTGCTCTCCAAACACCGAACGGAAAGTGTCGGAAATCTCGCCCACGGTGGCATAAGCCTCAACAGCTTGCAGGATGGCTGGCACGGTGTTTCCCCCACTTTCGGCTACTTCCTTCAAATGGCCAAGGGCCTGATCCAACAACTCGCCGTCCCGCTCATTCCTGACACGGCGAAGTCGGGCGAGCTGACGCCTTGTCTGTTCGGGATCAATCCTTTGAATATCCTCGATAGGAGGTTCCTCGCTGCGGTAGGCGTTGACACCGACAACGACGCGCTCGCCCCTTTCCACCTGTTGCTGCAGTTGGTATGCGGACTCGTGTATCTCGCGTATCTGAAATCCGTTATCCAACGCTCCCAAGGCACCTCCCATCTCGTCGATGCTATGTATGTAGTCCCAGGCATCCTCTTCAAGGCGATCAGTCAAATGCTCGATGTAGTAGGAGCCGGCCAGGGGGTCGACGGTTTCAGTTACGCCGCTCTCGCTGGCCAGAATCTGTTGGGTGCGCAGCGAAAGTTCGGCTGACTCGGCGGTGGGAAGTGCTAACGCTTCGTCCCTGGAGTTAACGTGCAAGCTCTGAGCGCCTCCGAGAACCGCTGCCAACGCCTGAACGGCGCTGCGCACAACATTGTTATCAGGCTGCTGGGCGGTCAGGGTGACGCCCGCGGTCTGGACGTGGAACCGGCACATCCACGACCTTGGGCTCTCCGCTCCAAAGCGTTTTCGCATAATTTTGGCCCACATGCGCCGGGCGGCTCTAAATTTTGCAACCTCCTCGAACAGGTCGCTTTGCGCAACGAAAAAGAACGATACCCTTGGCGCGAACTCGTCGACATCAAGGCCAGCGTCTACTGCGGCCTGAACATATGCAATTGCGTTGCTAAAGGTAAACGCCAACTCCTGCGCGGCGCTGGCCCCGGCCTCTCGCATGTGGTAGCCAGAGATGGATATCGTGTTCCAACGAGGCAGATGCTCAGCGCAGTAACGAAAGGCGTCGGTCACTAGGCGCATTGAGGGTCCCGGGGGATAAATGTAGGTGCCGCGAGCAATGTACTCCTTGAGTATGTCGTTTTGGATTGTGCCGCCTATCGAGTTGAGTGGCACTCCCTGCTTTTTTGCAACCGCTACGTAGAGGGCAAGCAGAATCGAAGCTGTGGAATTGATCGTCATCGAGGTCGTGACTTTATCGAGTGGAATTCCGTCGAACAGTACCTCCATATCTGCGAGGGAACTGATCGGGACGCCGGCTCTGCCCACCTCCCCGGTCGCAAGAGGGTGGTCGGAGTCATATCCTGTCTGGGTGGGCAGGTCAAAGGCGACGGAAAGACCGCTCTGCCCAGATTCCAACAGAAACTTGTAGCGGGCGTTAGATTCCTCGGCCGAGGCATAGCCGGCGTATTGCCTCATCGTCCAAACCCGTCCCCGATACATGTTCGGCTGCACACCGCGGGTGAATGGATATTCGCCCGGATAGCCCACACTTTCGACGTAGTCATCTGACCGCACGTCTTCGGGGGTGTAAAGCGGTTCCACCTCAATCCCGGAGGTGTTTAGGAACGACTCCTTGCGCTCAGGCCGACGGTTTCTCAGCGGCTTGAGCGTGTTCGCAGACCAATCAGTCTTAGATGTGCTAGCCATGACCAAAGACCGTGCGAGTGTAGAAACGGAACGTTGCTGTTGTCAATTTGGCTGCGGCGCTTAGCCGCTTGACGGTGCGGCGGAGTCAAAATATCATGAACAGGCGTTCTATAATGCCCTTCCCCCTCCAGGTAATCTGGGGCGCATGATGTGATGAACGACTGGATAGGACAACGAATAGTCTCGGGCGACCCGCAAGAGGGCGATACCACTCTAGAAACGTCACTCAGGCCGAGGCGACTTTCCGAGTACATCGGACAGAGCCGGGTCAAGGACAACTTGGACATAGGCATCAGGGCCGCTCTAAAGCGTGCTGAGCCCCTAGACCATGCCCTGCTCTACGGTCCGCCAGGTCTTGGGAAGACAACCCTCGCACACATTCTCGCCTCGGAGATGGGAGTGAGCATCAAGACAACATCGGGTCCCGCGATTGAGCGGGCCGGTGACATGGTGGCGATGCTAACCGGACTAAAGAAATTCGATGTGTTATTCATCGACGAGATACATCGCTTGCCCCGGGTCGTCGAGGAAGTCCTATATCCGGCCATGGAGGACTTTTTCGTCAGTTGGGTAATCGACAAGGGTCTGAAGGCACGGTCCATGAACCTGTCAATTCAGCCCTTCACCCTCGTGGGAGCTACCACAAGGTACGGGATGGTCAGCGCACCTCTGCGAGATCGATTTGGGGCGGTCCACCGCCTAGACTTCTATGACGAACTGGCGATGATTACGATCGCGAGCAGGTCGGCTCGCATCCTAAACATTGAGGCGACTCACTCCGGGTGCGTCGAGATTGCACGCCGGTCTAGGGGCACGCCCCGCATCGCCAACAGGCTGCTGAGACGGGTCCGCGACTATGCGCAGGTGGTCGCCCAATCACACGTGACCGCCGAGGTCGCCCTAGACGCCCTTAACCGCTTGGAGGTGGACTCTATCGGCCTTGACGAGATAGACAGGCAAGTCCTGCTTTGCATCATCGAGAAGTTCGACGGCGGTCCCGTGGGCCTTGACACCGTAGCGGCCGCTATCAGCGAGGAGTCGGACACCATCGAGGAGGTTTACGAGCCGTTTCTTCTGCAACTGGGGTTTTTGGATAGGACGCCAAGAGGGCGAGTGGCAACGCGGCACGCCTACGCACATCTAGGGATCGACTACACTCACGATGGCCCATCCGATGCCGCCCAACCCGGGCTGTTCTAGGGAACCTCTGAACAACCCGGTTCGCGTTGGGATGAGCAGGATGTGCGTGTCAGTCGGTGTAGTTCAGGCATCTGCGCAGCGCCGAAATCGGGGTGATCGAGGTTGAGCGGGGGCCCTGCGGGAGCCGCCATCGCCGGCAGCTAACGTTGTGGGCGCACTGCGCCCGTCATGCCGCAGCCAGGTACCGCTCCGCTCTCATCAGGTTGGCCAGTCCCAGCAGCAGGGCCAGCCTTTGCGTGTTCTTGTACAGGCCCCGATAGCGCACCCTGGCATAGCCAAAGTGCCGCTTAACGTACAGGAACGGATGCTCCACCTTCGCACGGACCGACGCCTTGCGCCTCTCCTCTGCCGCCTCCGGACTCCCCGGCTGCAACCTGCGGCGCACACCAGGTCTCATCGCCACACGCCACTCGACCACCTTGCCCCTGTTCTCCTCACGCCTGTCCACGCCCCGATACCCCGCATCACCCCACACGTGCGTCTCCCCTCCATGCAGCAGCCGGTGAGCTTCGGTCACGTCATGCACGTTCGCTGGTGTCGTCGTCATGCTGTGCACCACTCCCGTCTCCGCGTCCGCACCGACGTGGACCTTCATCCCGAAGTGCCACTCGTTGCCCTTCTTGGCCTGGTGCATCTCAGGATCTCGCTCACCCGCACGGTTCTTGACCGACGACGGCGCTTCGATGATGGTCGCGTCCACGATCGTACCCTCACGCAGCCGCAGTCCCTGAGCCGCCAGATGCCCGTTGATGTCCTGGAACAGCCGCTCTCCCAGACCATGCGCCTCCAGCAGGTGCCGAAAGTGCAGGATCGTCGTCTCATCCGGCAGTGCACCCGACAGCTTAAGTCCCACGAACCGCCTCACCGACTCAACTTCGTAGAGCATGTCCTCCATGCCCGGGTCGCTCAGGTTGTAGAACAGCTGCACGCAGTGGACCCGCAGCATCGCCGACAACGCGTACGGACGGCGCCCGCGTCCCGCCTTCGGATAGTACGGCCGGATGCGCGCCTCCAACTCCTCCCACGGGATCAGCCGATCCATCCGCTCCAGGAATACCTCCCGCCGCGTCTTGCGCTTCTTACTCTCGTAGTCCACGTCAGCAAATGTCCGCTGGCCCATCGTCGCTCACCCTCACAACTGTGCTCTCTAAATCGTACCCCCGTACTACACTTGTTCAGAGCTTTCCTAGGCCAGTGGAGGCAAACGCCCAGTGACAGGACAAAAACCCGTGGTCAATTCGCCGAGTTCTGCAGTCAGCTCGTCACCCGACCTCAGGCCCGTTTCGGCCCGCGACCAGCGTTTGGCTCGGAGCAATCGGCCGGACTGGCATCAGTATTACATGGGCATTGCCATAGCGGTCCGAGAAAGGGCCAACTGCCGTGGCTCTAGGGTCGGTGCACTTCTGGTGAGGGACAATCGCATACTGACAACCGGGTACAACGGAACACCCCAGAATATCGCCAATTGCGACGAGGGCGGCTGCGAACGCTGTGCCGACCGAGATCGCTACCGCTCCGGTCAGGCTTATGACTTGTGCATCTGTGTACACGCTGAACAAAACGCCCTGATCACGGCGGCCCGCTTCGGAATATCTGTGGAGGGATCCAGCATGTACACCACCCTCCAGCCGTGCTTCGGATGCAGCAAGGAACTACTGCAAGCCAGAGTCGCGGCGGTCCACTACATGCACGAATGGTCGCCCGCCGACGATCTTTCACGGCCGGAGCTCAGAAAGATCCACGGGCGGTTTCCGAAAGGCATGAAGAGGGTCGAATTAGACGATCCCAGGGCGGAGTGGGCGGTGCCGTGGCTGAATTCAGGTGACCACCAGGACATCGCGGAAGTTTCACAGACGTAGACAGTATCGTCCGCGTCGCCTGCCCGACCACGCGTAGAGCCCTAGGTTATAATCTACCGACGGCTGCCTATAGCCGTGCACGGGTCGCCTCATGGCTATGTATTTTGCTCGTTTCGTGCTGTTCTGCGCCGATGCGCTTAACGACTTCATGTACAAGAACTGCCCGTACGTGGCAGGTGCGATCGCCTTCTACACCATGTTTTCCTTGTTCCCGCTCTTTCTTGCCGTCGTCTCGATTCTGGGCTTCTTGCTGGGACCAGAGGCGGAGCAGGCGGAATTGGTGGAGGAGATCGCGGCCGTAATACCGGTCTCGAGCGAACTCATCGAGAACACTCTTCGAGGTATTGTCAGTGCGCGGACCATAACTGGTGTCGCCGCAGTAATCGGCCTCATCTGGGCGTCGACGGCGGCATTCGGCGCCATCCGAAAGGGCGTAAACTATGCTTGGGGAATACGCAAGACCCGGCCTTTCCTGAGAGAGCGGGTCATGGATATAGGCTTGGTTGTGGGCGCGGCTCTCACAGTAGTCTTGCTTCTGTTCATCACGCCCGTGTTCGGCGTCCTGCGAGAGATCAGTGGCTTGGTCGCCCCCGACTCGTTCCTCCAAAGCGAGTTCTTGTGGACCATAGCGACCAACTTGGTCTCGCCAGTCATTTCTTTCACGATATTCGTCTTGCTCTACTACTTCATACCCAACACGAACGTTCGTATGCAGGATGTATGGCCCACCGCGTTGGGCGTGGCTGTGGCCTTTTGGGTGGTGAACTTGGGATTCGTGTGGTACGTGCAAACCTATCCCGTGCACAACGTCGTGTACGGTCCGGTCGGAGCGATCTTGGCTCTCCTGACCTGGGTCTACATATCTGCCATCATCCTCCTGTTCGGTGCTCTACTCTGCTCCCGGTACGCAGGATATGTAGCGAACTACACGAATGTGGAGGGCATCAGCGGGGAGGGCCTCAGGCTGATACTCTCGTCGGCTACGCGGGTGAGACTGAGGAGCGTTCGCGACCCGTCGGCCGCGTTCGCCGTATAGGGTCATGACCATCAAGGCCATCCTTGGCCTGACAATACTGGTCCTGCTGACACTGTCGAGCGGCGCATGCGAGCGTCAAGCTCTCGCGCCAACTCGGGCTGACGCGGCAACCGAAACTCCCGCCACCTCCACCCCGGCCAAGGAATCCCAAGAGCAGTTACCCAACGGCAATGGCCTCCCATCGATCGCCAGTCTCGTTGAGCGCATTAGACCGAGCGTGGTCTCCATCACCACCGAGGCTGTCCGCCGCGGAATGTTTCGCAACTTCACCGACGAAGGTGCGGGGAGTGGCATCATCATAAGGCCCGAGGGCCTGATCGCTACAAATGCCCACGTCATCAGCGGCTTCGACGGCATCCAAGTACATCTAGACGATGGGCGGACTTTTGATGCCGAGATCGTGGGCCAAGATCTGATCAGCGATCTAGCCGTACTCCGCGTCGGCGCCTCGGACCTGCCCCATGTTGTTCCCACCGGATCTGACGCCCTGAGAGTTGGCGACTGGGTGCTCGCAGTCGGTAACGCCGTCGCCTTGAGGGGCGGCCCAACCGTGACCCTCGGGATCGTCAGCGGCCGCGATCGAACCATAACAACCGAATTGGGCCAACTATTTGACCTAATTCAGACAGACGCGGCCATCAATGCGGGCAACAGCGGTGGGCCACTAGTCGACCTAGACGGGAACGTGGTGGGGATAAACACGGCCATCATGCGCCAGGCTCAAGGCATCGGATTCGCGGTCAGTTCATATGTGGCGGTCCCAATACTAGATTCACTGATTGAGGACGGGCGCTACATAAGGCCTCTGATCGGTCTTACCGGTGCGGACGTAACGCCAGCACTCGGTCTCGGCGTGGATGAGGGCGTGCTAGTAACGAGCATGCCGCGGAGGGGCCCTGCTTATGGGGCCGGCATCCGTGTCGGAGACATCATCACCTCTCTAAACGGCACCCCGACGGCGGACATGCCGTCGTTCCTGAGCACTCTCTGGGGCTTCCAACCGGGAGACGAGATCTCGGTATCCTTCCTGAGCGGCGGCAGGACTCGCACGGTCAAGCTGACTTTGATCGAGCGCCCCTAATAGAAGTCCATGCGCAGCTTATGGGAGGCACAGGGCTCCCAGGCTCGGCCGATCGCTATCTCTCCCGGCGCGCCCGCACCATAGTGCGGGCATCTACATATGCATGTTCAGGGCAGCCGGGGGATGACCTCTTCCGCGAGGAGTTTGTGAGAGTTGCGCCACGCCTCTTTGGGCCTCCACTCGTGACCAGTGGTGACCAGAACTCCAAACCCGCCCACCTCATCGTAAAGTCGTCGAAGTTTCTCCTCCACCTCTTGCGGTCCACCCACAATCCAGACATTGTCCACAAGATATTCAAGGGTCACATCGCTGTCCGACATTTCCGGATCGTTCTTGAGCTGCTGGAGGCGGCCTGGAACCTTGGACAATATGCGCAGGAAATAGCCCTCGAACGCCTTGCCGATTGAGCCCTCCAACGCCTGCTTGCGAGCCTCCTTGGCCGTGTCGGCGACAAATACGTCGCGAGCGATACGCCAAGTCGCCCGGTCGGGCGGCTCCCTCCTGGCGCTTCTTGCCCCCCTTTCCACCGACTTCCACTGGGCCTTGACGCCCTCGGTGGGCAAGAAGTTGATGGAAATGGGAATCCATCCTCTACGACCTGCGATCTCCAGAGTCTTGGAATCAGGCCGAGAACCCGCCACCGCTACGGGCGGATGTGGCCGCTGGTAGGGCTTTACGTGAAACTCCATTCCGACATCAGTCATCGGTTCGGTGATGGTGAAATCCCAGTAATCGTTCTTGTAGCGTCCCGGCTTGGGATCGTCCCATAGCTGAAGCACCATATCGACTGCAAGGCGCGCCTTGTCCCGGTAGGCGCCGTCAGAAGGATCGAAGCCAGCCGCCACGATGTCTCCCGGGAATCCACATGGCCCAACCCCCCACAAGAACCGCCCTTTGAGCATGTGATCGAGCTGGGCGATTCGATGGGCCAAGTAGAAGGGATTGTGGCTGGGCATGCAGGTAACCCCGGTGCACAGCTTCATGTCACGCGTTTCCGGGATGAGACGGGCCATCAGCAAGTCGGGCGACGGCACATTTTCCCATGTGGATGTGTAATGCTCGCCGAGCCAGGTCTCGTGGTAGCCCAGCTCGTCCAGGGTTGCGAGACGCTCGATGTCCATATCGAGTGTCTCAGTCCAACTGGCGGCCCCCGGAGGATGCAGGGGCATAGTGAAGTCACCCAGCAACATATTGTTGGTTCACTGCCTACAGAGGGCTTGAGCCGGGTGAGTCAACTCTTGGGCAGTGCCGGCCGACGGTAATCGATTCAATGTGGCTCTAGGTCTGCCAACTGCGGCATGACCTCGTTCGCCAATAGCTCCATTGACCTCTGCCAGTCCTCACGGGGTTCCCACTCGTGGCCCATGGCCAAAAGCACTCCGAAGCCACCGACGTATTCATACAACTCCCGCAACTGGGCGGCCACATCGTCCGGGCTTCCCACCAACCAGATATTGTCCATGAAATAGTCGACGGTAATGTCCTCATCGGCCATCGACGGATCTTTCTTCATCAACTTGAACAGGTTGTAGCGGGCGAACGACCGGAAAAAATAGTCCTGAAAGTCGCGTGGCATGGTTCCGGCCATCGCCTTTTCCCTTGCCTCTTCGGTCGTGTCAGCGACAAAGACCTCACGGGCAATGCGCCATTGTGATCTGTCGGCCTTCCGGCCCGTACGAGATGCCCCCTCCTCAACGGCCTCCCAGTGGGATGGCAGCTGATTTGACGGTACGAGGTTAATACTCATGGGTATGTAACCGCGCTCCCCTGCCAAATAGAGAGTCTCCGACTTGGGTGAGACTCCAGCTACGCCTATGGGTGGATGGGGCTTCTGGTAGGGCATCATGTGATACCTGACACCCACCCAATCATCGGTCTCCGGGATGCTAAAGTCCCACCAGGGGGACGTGTAACGACCCGGCTTGGGATCCTCCCACAAACCCAGAACACAGTCGAGTGCCTCCCTGCTCATATTCCGGTTCTCGCCGCTTTGGAAATCGAATCCGAATACCTCGAAATCTCCAGGGAATCCGCCGGACCCCACCCCCCAATAGAAGCGCCCACGAGCCAAATTGTCGAGCTGAGCGATGCGGTTGGCGATTACGAAAGGGTTGTGATTGGGCATGCACGTTACACCCGTGCCAAGAACAATATTCTCGGTCATTCCCAATGCCTTGGCCAAGAACAGGTCGGGGGCCGGGATATTCTCCCATACTGACGTGAAGTGCTCACCAACCCAGGCCTCCCGAAAGCCCAGTCTGTCTAGCGTGACTATTTGATCTAGGTCGTGGTCCAGGGTTTCGGCATGCACCGATCCCGGGGGATGCAGTGGCATCGTGAAGTAACCCAGCTTCATTTTCTTCTGTCCCAACCTCCGGTTAGTGATCTCAGGGTCCGAGCCAGGATGGTGGTCCGTGCGCCTGTCAACTAATACCACCAAGGTACTTAGCCCGGACCGCCGTGTCGCGGCTTGTGCCACCGCTCCAACTCGGACCAAGGTGCCCTTGCGGACTAGGCGGCGTCGGCAGTATATGGCATGGAAGACTGCTCCGCGAGTCAGGGGGGCACTGCGCACGGTCGACAGTGCTCCGCGAACCCACGACGATACACGGTTGTGGAGAAGCGCCAACCATTACGCACCCCGCTCCGCTGTATCCGCCGGGCCGCTCAGCCAGAATAAGTTGCGGACGACCTGGGAAGCTATGGCCTCGCCCGGCCAATTGCCTCCGATCGGTTCGGCGCTTTGCCAAGGTGCGATCATACGCGACGACAGTCACCGGCTCGCAGCTGGTCAGGGAGACGGTCTGGTTTCCGCCATCTATGTGTGAGCCAGCCGTCCCCGTGCTTGCTTGACCCACCCCGAGCGACCATCTAATCTGGACCTACAGGCCTTGACGGAGACGAGTAGGTTCGTCTAGGTCGCCGAGCGAGTCCGGTGCGGTGTGAGCGGACGCGATCCGGCGGGCCGAAAATCACTCCCGAGCTGCGGACCGAACCCGGGGCAACTACTCCAGCACTAGGCTCCGCCGCCTTGGCCCCCCGTTAACGGGGCCCGGCACCTAGGTGTCGACCAAGCGCCCCAACGACCGTTGGGGAAGTAGGGTGGTACCGCGGGAATCGACGCCCGTCCCTTGCAAGGGACGGGCGTCTTACTTTGTGCAGTCAGGGAAAAAGCAACATGTTTGATCCGGTCAACTCCAAGGTCGACTTGGTCGCTCTTGAACTCGATGTTCTGGACTGGTGGAGGCGGCACGACACTCTTCAGAAATACCTGCATCGCAACGACAGCTCGAGCGAACGATTTTCGTTCATCGATGGACCCATAACGGCCAATAACCCCATGGGCGTCCACCACGCATGGGGACGTATGTACAAGGACCTCTTTCAGCGCTTCAAGACGATGCAGGGATTTCGACAGAGATATCAGAATGGCTTCGACGGTCAGGGCCTGTGGATAGAGGTGGAGGTGGAGAAAGAACTGGGCTTCAGGTCGAAACGGGACATAGAGGCGTTCGGCATCGACAAGTTTGTTGAGTTGTGCAAGGAACGGGTGCTCAAGTTCAGCAGCATACAGACCGAGCAGTCCAAGAGGCTTGGCTATTGGATGAATTGGGCTGACTCATATCACACGATGTCCGATGAGAACAACTACACCATCTGGCTGTTTCTAAAGCGCTGCTACGAGCGAGGCTGGCTCTATGAGGGCAGGGATGTTATGCCCTGGTGTCCCCGCTGCGGCACCGGTCTATCGGAGCATGAGATTGTCACGGAGGGCTACCAAGAGATCGTCCATCCAGGTCTGTTCGTGCGCCTCCCCATCCGTAAGGACAACGGACACTCCAGCCGCGAATCGCTTCTGGTTTGGACGACCACGCCCTGGACTCTAACCTCCAACGTCGCTGTCGCCGTCAACCCGGACATAACCTATGTAAAGGTTAGTGCCAAAGTAGGCGAACCCGGGTCCAATGGTGACTCTTCATCTGTTTCTGAGGCACGAACGGAGATCCTCTACCTCGCCAAGAGTCGACTCTCACAATCGGTTACCTCCCCTCACGACGTGCTAGATGAGTTCCCTGGAAGTCAACTCGTCGACCTCGCCTACCATGGCCCCTTTGACGAATTTCCAGCGCAGCGGGAAGTTAGCCACAAGGTCGTCGCCTGGAAAGAGGTCAGCCAAGACGAGGGAACCGGCATTGTCCACATCGCCCCCGGGGCTGGAAAGGAGGACTTTCAGTTGGGCAAAGAGCTCGACTTGAAGGTGCTGGCCCCACTGGACGAGTTCGGCGACTTCGTGGATGGCTTTGACTGGCTTACCGGCCTGAGCGTCTACGACGTAAACGAGCCAATCTACGCCTCCCTGCAACAGAAGGGAGTCCTCTATCGACTAGAGCCCTACAAGCACCGCTATCCGGTCTGCTGGAGATGCCAGTCGGAGTTAGTATTCCGGCTGGTAGACGAGTGGTTCATTTCGATGGACGAACTGCGCCATTCCATCGCCGAGGTAACCCGCAAAATCAAATGGATACCCGAGTTCGGCCTGTGGCGCGAATTGGATTGGCTCCAGAGCATGGACGACTGGATGGTGTCCAAGAAGCGCTACTGGGGCTTGGCATTGCCAATCTTCAAGTGCACCTGCGGCCATTTCGAGGTGATTGGCTCGGAGACCGAGCTAAGGGAGCGCGCGGTAGAGGGGTGGGACGAATTCGAAGGACACTCGCCCCACCGTCCCTGGGTGGACTCCGTCAAAATCGGCTGCGGCAAATGCGGGAGGGCCGTCTCGCGCATTAGAGACGTGGGCAATCCCTGGCTCGACGCCGGCATCGTACCCTTCTCCACTCTCGGATACCGTCACAACCGCGACCACTGGGCCAAGTGGTTCCCAGCCGATTGGATATCGGAATCGTTTCCGGGCCAGTTCCGCAACTGGTTCTACTCGTTACTGACTATGAGCACGGTGCTTGAGGGAGCGGAGCCGTTCAGGTCCGTCTTCTCGTACGCGCTGATGCGAGACGAGAAGGGCGAGGAGATGCACAAATCCAAGGGAAACGCCATATGGTTCGAGGAGGCTGCCGAGAAGATGGGCGTCGACACGATGCGATGGTTGTATGCCCGGCAAAACCCGGCTGCGAACCTGAATTTTGGCTACGGAGTGGCGGACGAGGTACGTCGACAGCTGCTGATTCCTCTGTGGAATGTGTACTCGTTCTTTGTCACCTACGCAAATGTAGACGGCTACGAGCCTACCCGTTCCCAGGCGCCGCACAAGGCGGAGCGCGGGGAGCTGGACCGATGGATACTCTCGGAACTCAACGAGTTGGTCTCCGATGTCACAGAGGCTTTGGAGCAATTCCAGCCAGATGCTGCGGCGCACCGGGTCGAATCGTTCGTCGGATACCTTTCCAATTGGTACGTCAGACGCAGCAGGCGCCGTTTCTGGAAGGCCGGCGTGCTCGGAGAGGGATCGGACGACCTGGATAAACTGTCTGCTTATTCGACCCTCTACGAGTGTTTGGTAACCGTAATAAGGCTGGTCGCGCCCTTTATGCCATTTGTTACCGAGGCGATGCATCGCAACCTAGTGGATTCGGTCGGCGGTGCCCCCGAGAGCGTGCATCTAGCAGACTACCCCAAGGCTCACCATGAACTTGTCGACCGACGGTTGACGGACGCGACTCGGCTGGCAATGACTCTATCCAGTCTTGGGCGTGCCGCCAGGAGCAAGGCGGGCATCAAGGTCCGGCAGCCCGTGGCCGCGGCACTGATTGGCCTACGTACAGCCGACGAACGCGAACTGCTGTCCGACGTGGCTCCCCAAGTCCGCGAGGAGCTCAACGTCAAGGAGGTGGTGATCACCGAAGACCACACAGGAGTGATGTCCCTAACGGTCAGGCCGAACCTTCCGGTCCTGGGCAAAAAGTACGGTGCAGCTGTCAGAGACATCCGCCAAGCCCTGGCGAACATGGACCCCTTTGAGGTGCACGCCACCGTCAGCGCAGGCCAAACCCTCAACGTCGCCGGCCACGAACTTGACCCTGAGGAGGTTCTCATCACTGCCGGGGACCGGGTTGGGTTCTCGGTCGCCTCCGAAGGCGGCTACTCAGTAGCCATTGAGACTAAACTGACGAGGGAATTGCTCGCCGAGGGGACGGCGCGGGAGATAGTGCACCGCATTCAGTACTTGAGGCGTCTGGCAGGCTTTGACATCGCAGACCATATCGACACCTACTACTTCGCCGACGGCGGCCTGGCATCGGTAATGGAACAGCACGCAGACTACGTCGGCCGCGAGACTCTGTCCGATCGACTGATACCGAGCGTGCCGCCCCAAGGCGCCCACACCGAGACCGTGACCATCAATGACGAAGACCTGACAATTGGCCTAGTTCGGGTCATAGAGCGGGCGAGGAACTGACGAACTCGATCCGTCAGGAGGGCTCCCCAAACACCCCAAGACTCAGTACACCTGGGCGATGGGCTGTGTTCGCCGCTCTCACCCCTGGATTGTTCGCCGCAACGGCGGACGAGGCCGGCCTCTCACTGGCACTTCCCAGGGTCGCCGACCAATTCGACGCCACGATTCCAGAAGTTCAGTGGGTCATCCTAGCCTACATATTGGCAATAGGTTCGTTGATGATCCCGCTGGGCCGAGTGGCGGACATGTTGGGGCCGCGCCGCGTCTATCTCGCCGGGGTTGTCATCTTCTCGATCGGCGCAGTGGCGGCTGGCTTGGCTCCCGGGCTGTTCTCTCTGGCTGGCCTGAAGGCTGTGCAGGGTTTCGGCACAGCCGCAATTCAGGCAACCAGCATGGCTATCCTTAGCACGGCCTTTCCGCCTCGTGAGAGGGGTAAGGCCATAGGCCTGTTCATGCTGGTCGGGGGTTCTGGATTCATTTTCGGGCCGCTGGTGGGCGGGGCCGTTATCTCTTGGCTCGGCTGGCGATGGATGGTCTTTATGGTAGTGCCGTTTGGCCTGCTATCCCTAGTGGCCAGCCTGCGTGTTACGAGAGGACTAACCCGAGACCAAGCGACGAAATCAGGGCCGTTTGACTGGCTGGGCGCCAGTCTTTCCTCTGGATCCATATTGATCTTCCTGTTGATGATGACGAACGGTCACGGCTGGGGATGGTCATCGCCAACCACGATCGTTGGTTTTGTGGTCTCAGTGGCGTTGCTGGTAAGTTTCTTGCTCTGGCAGCGTCGCGCGCAAGCGCCGATACTGCCGCCGGATCTATTCAGCAACCCGACATTCACACGCGGCTTAATTCTCACGGCACTGATCATCCTGGGGAATGTCCCGGTGTTCGTGTTGATGCCCTTCTTCGTCGAGGGCGTGCTCGGGCACTCAGCCGCCATGAGCGGCTTAGTGATGGCGTCGGCAGCTGTAGCCTTCACTGCAACCGGCCCCGTTATCGGGCACTTGTCCGACCGCTTCGACTGGCGCATCTTCGTCACGTTCTCCACCTTGGTGATCGCTGCCGCCATGGTCCTGATTTCATTTCTTGATGAGCGGGCCTCCCTCGGAGCCGTCACCGGTCTAATGGTGATGCTGGGTGTCGGCGTCGGACTTTGGTACTCGCCGACCACATCGGCCGCCCTCAGTGGAGTCAGGTCGAGCCTACAAGGGGTGGCCTCCTCCGCGACCCTAATGGTTCGCTATGCAGCCAACGTCTCGACCGTCGCCATTTCCGTTTCGATCGTGACGGCCATGATGGTTTCCCGCGGTTTCGAGGCGTCTCTTGCCTCGGTGGCTGACCCGGACGGAACGGGCGCGGCCGGCGCTTTCGTGGACGGCATGGCAGTGGCGTTCAGAATAGGTGCCGGCGTCAATCTTGTGGCGACCGTGATCACCTTGGCACCAATCGGACGGGCAAAGGCAAAACGCCTGAGCGACGAGGCGAACACGACTGCGGCGACATCACGGACGGATTGAGTCCACGCGAGACCCCCAACTCTCTGGGATAACATCAACGGCTGTGGATGGTCTTCCGAAACGAGGCGACATCTTGGTGGTCCTCCTGCGCAAGGGTCCCAGAGTAGTCAGATGCCTAGGCCGTGACGGCGAACGGATAACCATATCTGCCGGGCGGAATCGACAGGCGAAGATTCCTTGCGACCGGCTGCTGTTGACCACCAACTTGTCCGCACTCTCCGACGCCGAATTAGAGGCGTTCTCAAGCCGAGTAGCAGAGATCTCCAAGGACTTAGACGCGGAAGAGGTCTGGCGCCTGATGGCTGAAGTCGGAACGGGAGAAACCGTCGAACATCTCGGCCAGCTGTACTTTGGCGACCGACCGACCCCTGCGCAGGTGGCGGGACTCGCGATGCACTTGGAAGAACAGACCCCCCACTTCGAAAGACAGGGGCGTGCCTATTTTGCTCGCAGCGCACAAGACATGCGGCAAATACTCCTGAGGGATCGAAGACAAGAGCAACTAACCGCTGCCAGATCGAGAATGCTCAATGAGCTGACGCAGGGGCGTTTGCCCCACTCCCTCACGGAAATGGAATGCAAATTCATCGAAGAGGTGCGTTCGTTCGCGGTTTTCGGCGACGGATACCCACGAGCCCGGACCGTCAAGTCGTTGTTGAAACAGACTTTCCCGGGATCCGGCGATCTTCAGAGGCATGCCTTCGCTCTCTTAGCAGCCGCTGGTCATGTGAGCCCTGACGAGCCCTTGGAGATCGAGCAGGCTGGTCTGTCGATACATTTCCCGCGTGAGACAGAAGAAGAGGCCTCAGCGATTACCGCGCCGCCAGAGGATTCAGACCGACGGGACCTTACCGACACCCCGACTTTTACTATCGACCAACCCGGCACCCTTGACCGGGACGATGCCCTGTCCGTGGAGAGGCTCGGTGAAGCCCGAATTCGGGTTGGAATACACATCGCCGATGCCGCATCCCTCATCCCCATCGGCTGCACAGTCGACGAAGAAGCCTACCACCGTATATCGACTCTCTACACTCCGGAGATCAGGATTCCCATGGTGCCGACGGTCTTGTCGGACGGCCTCTCTAGCATCGTACCGGGGCAACCACGTCGCACCTTGACTCTGCTCGCAACTCTCAACGACGGCAAAGTCGTCGAATGGGAGCTGTTCCCCTCTCTTGTGCTATCGGCTGGCGCTCTGACATACCAAGAAACGGACAACACCTTGCTCAGTGGCAAAGGCCCATTTCTCCCGCAATTGCAGGCCCTCAATGCTGTGGCCAATCGGCTGAGGTCTCGCAGGGCGGAGGCCGGCGCTTACCTGACAGAGAGACCAGAATTGTCAATAGAACTCACGGGTGCATCAGTCGGCAACACCCGAGTATCGGTGCACGTCTCACCCAGGGACACCCCTTCGAAGCGGATAGTCATGGAGATGATGGTCTTGTGCAACAAGTTGATGGCCAGATTCTGTGTCGTCAACTCAATCCCGGCCGCCTACCGTGTGCAGTCGGAGTCGCTCTCCTGCCCAGCGAGCGATAGGAACTACGATCCGGTGTCCCATTACCGGCTGATGCGCAGCATACGGCCGGCCAACATCTCCACACTGCCCGGACGACACCACGGCCTCGGTGTAAATGAGTATCTTCAGGCGACTTCACCCCTCCGGCGGTTTCTCGACCTAGTAATCCAGAGGCAGATCACCACCACTTTGGCTGGCCGTCGTCCCCCCTACTCGGAAGAGTCCATCGCGGGGATCGCGCAACGAGCCGAAGTTCAACGCAAGGAAATGGCGGTTGTTGAAGGACAGAGACGACGCTATTGGATCCTCAGGTTCTTTGAGCAACGCATGTCCGAAGGGCTAACCGAGTATGATGCCATCGTCCTTGAAACCCGTCGGCACGGCTCATCGCTGCTGGAACTGACCAACTATCCTTTCAGGGTCCAAGCCCAACTGCCATCGGGCGTGTCGGCCGGTGACAGAATCGCCCTGCGCCTCCGAGATGTGGACCTTTGGCGACGCGTAGCACAATTCATTCCTTTGGAGTAGCTAAGAGCCATCGCCCGCGCGCTGCACGCACCTTCGATAGGACTTTAAAGCATGGTGGGCGGTCGGGTATCTACAGCGTATGATGTTGACACTCAGAGGAGGATCCTGATGGCAAAGACAGCCTATCTGCTCATCGAAGCCGAACCCGGCTTGTCCTTCAATGTGATCCGCGGCTTGCGGGACCTAGCGGAGGTGACCGGAGCGGATTTTGTCAGTGGACCGTACGACATCATAGCCAAGGTTGAGGTGGACGACGTCAACGCTATAGGGCGGTTGATCACCGACGAGGTACATCCCCTCCAGGGCGTGGTCCGGACGGTGACCTGCATCTCCATAGCGTAGGTGTCCGGAGCCACCGGGCAAGTACCTCGTCGGGGTGTGGCGCAGCGGAAGCGCGCTTGCTTTGGGAGCAAGAGGTCGCCGGTTCGATCCCGGCCACCCCGACCATTTACCCATCGTGGGTTCAGATCCTTTGCTCCGACCGAGACCTAGTGGCTCCTACCACGGCCCAGTGTAGGTCGTCGACATTCAGGCAGGGCCCGGTTGAGCCACTCCCTGCTAGCCGCTTTGATTGTGTCGACCCTCCCCTCTTGGGAACTACGTAAAGAGGGACAGGGCAACTCAGAATGTTGTCTTGAACGGGCCATTTGATGCTCGGACGGGGAGGCCGGCCGGATGCACCTCGCAGGCGCGCGGTTAGGGAATCGCTGTCGATTTAACCGAACCGTGGGGGTCGACCGCAACTGCAAGGGTGCTGCAGCCACGCCATAAGGAGATGAGGCCTCAATTCAACGGCCCACTCAGCCGCAGCCGGGCTGAAGAACGCCAGCCTTGCCGTTGCAGCGGTACGTCTGAGCCAGCCTGTGGTAGAGTGCGCGGCGATAAGCTCGGCCATCCACTACCACCGCAGGCAAGGAGGTCAGATTGAGCAACAAGCTAGGAACACTAGCCCCTATCGCACTGGCGATCGCCCTCGCCGCGGCCGCCTGCTCCAGCACAGAAGACGGTACAAGTGCAACGCGGCCGACGCCGACGGTAGCGCCCCAGGCGACCCCAACCGCCCAGGTGCCTGTTGAGCCCACCGCGGCCCCAGAGGTTGAAGCGACCGGTCTGTCGTTCGGTGAAACCGTGATCGCTCCAGAGGGTCAGCGATCGACCGAGGTGCCGCTGCTGACTCCAGTCGCCCTGCGCATAGGGCAAAAGCTGGCCAGTCCTAGCTTAGTGAGCGGACTAACCGTCGACTTTGTCGAAGTAGTAGAGGACTCGCGTTGCCCGATAGGCACCGAGTGCCCGACTCCAGGCACCGCCACGGTGAGGATCAAGACCGCGGCCGGCGTGACAGATACGGGAGAAACGACTCTCGTCCTTGAGGACGGGCAGACCGAACCTACGGTAAAAAAGCTGGGCAAATTTTCGGCCGTCTTCGTTTCTTTGGAGCCGGTGCCCGCTGAAGGAGAGACGATAGACCCGGACGACTACGTCGGCACTTTTGCGGTCCTAGAATAGTGCGTCAACCACACTTCCGGGTTACCTGGGTGGCCACTGCTCCTGAGGCGGTGTAGTCTCCGGAGCGGTGCGCCTCATCTCATAGTAGGGCACGTAGGGACGATAGGCGCCCAGTGCCCGGCGCAACTCTGTCACCGCATCGTAATGAACGTCGATCCTTAGGTCTATCCCGGGCGCGCGGTCCGTCGCTTTGACGACAACTGCAGCCGAACGCTCATTGAGACGCCGACCACCTTCACCAGACTGACCTCCAGCCGCCCGGCCGGCCTCGAGGCTGCGCATGAGACGTTCGGCAAGATCCTCCCTGAACGTCGCCTCGAACTCCGCTGTCATCGCCCTCACCACAGCCTCGCCCGAGAGTGCATTGCCGAATGTCACAACGCCCTCTCCAACCATGTGTCCCGCCCAATTCCGCGTCTTCGACCCAGTCAAACATGCTCCACCTCCCCGGTAAGCGACGATTCCGACCTGCCGATACTCGATCTTGGAGTCATGTTTCGACAACCCGGCTACGATCTCCTCCGGGGAAGACCCTGAGGCTAGACCTTCCAGGGCCACCTCTCCCAGAGCCGGGTTTACAAAGGCTTGAGACGATATCAGTCCCACATCCCTCCGGTAGTGGGGACAATAGCCGCCGACTGCCAGAGAGTAAGTGGCGATGCCTATGCCCAGGCGACCGGTCCGCTCACACCGCGCGATGATCGTGTAGGTCATCTACCACCGAGGTCCTGGCGACTAGATTAGGCCGTCCCGGCGCACCTCAAGAAGAGAATTCTTGAGCGCATCGATGACCCGGCCTATATCTTCCGGTGAATGGGCTGCCGAAATAAAGCACAAGTGTAGCGTGGGCATGAGTACACCGTGCTTTTCCATGTAGAGAGTCAGCAAGTCATCCGCTTCCTTTAACGATCGGTCGATGTCCCTGGACGTGCGGATTGGGCCACCCGGCTGTATGCGCACGTAGAACATCGATCCGGCACCGACTAGGTGGGCCGGCATCTCCTCGCGGATGCAAAACCCGTTCACGTCGCCGACGATCCGCGCGACCTGCTCCTCCATATATGGGTATATCTCTCGGTGGGCCTTCAAATGATCGATGACGGCCGTGCCAGCCGTCATCGAGATGGGATTGCCGCTGAAGGTGCCGGCGGTAAAGATGCTGGGGTCGCCCGTCTTGTCGTCACGGTAAATATCGAACTGGCGGGTGAAAACCGACATGATGTCGGCCCTCCCGGCCACCACACCCATTGGCATGCCTCCACCCGCCACCTTGCCCGTAATCGCCATGTCGGGGACGACTCCGAAATACTCTTGGGCACCACCGTAGGCCAAACGAAAACCGGTGATCACCTCATCGAAGCAAAATATGACGCCGGCCTCCCGGCACGTCTGGAGCACGTCTCTGAGGAACTGTCCTTGGTCCAGCCTCGGATTGGAACCCTGAACTGGCTCGACGATTACGAGGGCCAGCTCGTCCTTGAACTCCCTTATGAGGTCTAGAGCGGCCTCGTTCATGTACGGCAGCATCAATAGATTCTGATGGGTTTCGGCCGGTATGCCCTGTCCCATGGGATAAAAGGCAGGGCGGTCCAGCGGGCTGTCAGGCTCCACTTTGGCCAGCACCGTGTCGTGTGCACCGTTGAATCCACCTTCAAACATCGCCACCTTGCTCCGGCCGCTGAAGGCGCGGGCGGCGCGGATGGCATACATGCTGGCCTCCGTACCGCTGTTGCAAAAGATGACCTTCTCGGCGCATGGCATAGCCTCAGTTATCAGGCTTGCCAGTGGCTCTTGGTACGGGTTGTACCAACCCCACTGGACACCCCGACTAACCGCATCCTCTATCGCTTCGGTAACTACCTCGGGGGCATGGCCTAGAACATGGGGGCCCCATCCCATGGCTAGATCGATGTACTCGTTGCCGTCGACATCAATTACCTTGGAGCCCTGCGCCTCCCGTATGTAGACGGGGTGACCCATGATGACCGTGTCCACCATTTCCTGTGCCAGAACCCGTCCACTCTCGTGCAGTTTCTCTGCCGAACCGGGAGTCCTAGCCTCGAGCTCCTCATAAACATTGGTCATTGTCGTCCTCCTTAAGCTCCGACCTGGCCCAACAGGCTAAACGGTGACCTTAGCCCAACAGGCGGCCCCTCAAAATACGAAAATGCCCTTTACCTATACCATCAGCCCGAGAGGTCTATCGATGCCGGCAAGGGCAAATAGCATCATAGTCGTTGGCGGCGGAGTAATCGGCTGCTCGATCTTATACTTCCTCGCCAAGCGCGGCCTGCACCCGATGTTGGTTGAGGTTGGAGAGGTCGGTTCCGGGGCCTCTACTGCTGCCGCCGGGTCATTGCTCGTGCGGACAGAGGATGAGCGCCTGCACAAGCTTGCAGCGGCGAGCTTCCAAATGTTCCCGGACCTTGTAAGCGAGCTGATGGAGTTGGGAGGAACGGACCCGATGTACTCACGAACGCCACGCCTGGACGTCGCGTTGGACGAGGACGGAGAAGTCGAACTCAAGGGGTGGCTCGATCACGCGGCGTTACGGGGCTATAGCCCGGAATGGGTCAACGGCGACGACGTGCGCTCAATCGAGCCCTTGCTCGGACCGGATATCTTGGGCGGCCTGCACATCGGGAGTTCGGCCAATGTGTCGGGCAGGCGACTTGCCTGCGCGTTCGTGAACGCAGCGAAAACGCTGGGCGCCGAGGTGCGCACCAGGCTCAGGCAAGTGCGCCTCGTGCGGCGCCGCAGAAGGGTTACGGGTGTGCAGACCGGCGATGGCGAGGTATTGGAGGCCGACCTAGTTGCCCTAGCCGCGGGCGCGTGGAGTCGACCGATTGCCGCTGCAGTGGGCTTGGACATCGACGTTACCCCTGCCAAGGGGCAGACGATTCGGCTTCGGCTAGCGTGCGGAGAGCATATGAGAGCCAACATCTATGGGCCCGACGCTATCCTGGTTCCCCGGCCCGACGGATCGTTGATAGCCGGCTACACCATCGAGGACGCGGGCTTTGACTGCACACCCACCGTCTCGGGTGTGCGACACATCCTAGACCGTACCGTGCCTCTGTTGCCGGCTTTGGCTGGCGCCGCGGTCGAAAAGCCACAGGCCGGCCTGCGCCCCCAGACCTCCTCCGGTCTCCCCATCTTGGGACGGGTTCCCGATTTCGAAGGTCTAGCGCTTGCAACCGGACACTACCGAGTAGGGGTCGCTCTCAGTCCGATCACCGGAAGAATGGTCGCCGACCATCTGATCGACGGGGCACCTATACCAACTGAACTACGGCCGACCTAGCTGGCGCAGCTACACCCTGTCGCCAGATCGGCACAACAGCCAATTGGGCTGGTACCGACGCTGCGCTGAGAGTTGGAACCCACAGCGGTCGTCCACATCCCTTGGGATCCTAAAGGATCACGTCCCCCTCGCTGATGAGCATCACATACGGCTCGCCGAACTGATCGGATGCCTCCAGAGACCAGTCGTGACAGCAGCCCATGGGGCGCAAGCGTATTCCCCAGTCGGCTCCGTATACGAGATGCACGAGTGCCTGGCCGGAATCGGATACCGGAACATATGCGGCGGGAACCGGTGTTCCTTCTCCTCTGCTGCTCCATCCGACCACCTCGAAGATCCCCGTCCTGCCCGGTTCATCCAATCGGATCCGTTCGACGCGCACGGGGCTAGCATGGGCCTCGAACAGCATTAGCGGCATGTATTCCGAGTTGGGGTTCTCCTCGACCTCGAGGTATATCTGCTCAGGCATTGCCAGGGAGTTAGCGGGCACCGCTGGGTTCCCAGCGACCAAAGGTGGGCTAGACCCGCTATATGCCCATTACGTGATAACCGGCGTCAACGTGTACTACCTCGCCGGTGACCCCCGAGGAAAGATCTGAACAAAGATAAAGCGCTGTCTTGGCTACCTCCTCAGCGACGACGTTTCGTCGGAGGGGTGAACGTGTTGCGGCCGCCTTCTTCATGTCCGTGTATCTGGCAATCACTCGAGAAGAAAGCGTATCCACGGGACCGGCGGATATCGCGTTTACCCGGACGTTCTGCGGCCCCATGTCATGTGCTAACTGGCGAACCTCGTTTTCCAGAGCTGCCTTCGCAGTGCTCATGACGTTATAGCCAGGGAAGACGCGTTCGGCCGCCTGAAAGGTCATGGTGACGATACTGCCACCTTCCGGACGCATGTGCCCCGCTGCGTAACGGGTCACCGGCACCAACGAGTATGCGCTTACGTCAAGGGCGATACGGAATCCCTCCCTAGGCGTGTCAACAAACCTTCCGCCGAGATCCTGCCGGTTTGCGAAGGCTATGGAGTGGATCACGATATCAACGCGACCGAATGCCCCGGCGACCTTCTCAAATGCTCCCTCGACATCTCCATCTACGCTGACGTCGCACTCCACTAGGACAGAATCGCTCCATTCGCTCACGAGCCTTTCGACGCCACGCTTCAGCCGATCGTTCTGGTAGGTCAGGGCCACCTTGGCGCCAGACTGACTCAAGATCTCTGCTATCGCCCACGCTATGGAGCGATGGTTTGCTACGCCAAACACGACCGCGACTTTGTTCGACAGGTCAATGGGGTACATAGCCGGCAGCCTAACTCATGACCCGACCGCCGTCCACGTTAAGGGACTGACCCGTGATATTGCCCGCCTGCGCCGAAGCAAGAAAGGCTACAGCGTAGCCTATGTCTTCGGGCTCCTGTGGACGGCCCAGGGGCGTGGAAATATCGATCAGGTGGTCAAAGAGCTCTCTATTGTCCCGTGCCTCGCCAAGATCGGTGAAGACTTCGGACCCATAGGAGAATTGTCGCGCGGAGATCTTCTCCCACATCGGCGTCCATATCATTCCCGGGCACACGCAATTGACCGTGATCCCGTGCCGTGCGAGGCGCAAGGCCATCGACCGCGTATAGCTTATGACAGCCGCCTTGGAAGCATTGTAGCTGGAGCGGTCAGGGTTACCGAGTCTGCCGGCGATGGAGGCTATATTGACTATGCTGCCAGCTCCCCGGTTGACCATATGACGCTCTACAGCCTCGGTAGCATTGACAACTCCAAGCAGGTTGACTTCGAACGTGAACGCCCAGTCCTCCCGCGTAACCTCGAGTCTTTCATGCCAACCGGGTGAGCCGATGACGCCTGCATTGTTGACCAATATATGTATCTCTCCCAAGAGCCCCAGGGCAGAAGAGACAGCTTCAATGACAGTTCCCCGATCGGTAACATTCATCTCCAGTGCCACCGCGGTGCCTCCCTCCGCCCCTATGTCCCGAGCCACCCCTTCGGCTCCGCCAAGATCTAGGTCGCCGATGGCAACTGCCGCTCCCTGGGCGGCAAGCACGCGGGAGATCCCGCGGCCCAGTCCACTGGCCCCTCCTGTCACAAGAGCGACGTTTCCCGAAAGGTCTGAGATCATTTGCTCCTCCATACGGGCTGGTGGAGCGGATTGTATCGCCAGTCAACCAGCATCCGGCGACAGGGGGGATGTAATGCTAGTGTCCCGTATCTAAAGTTAGTGGAATAAGTATGTGGCAGCCTGTATCGTTCTGACAGTTCAATTCAGGAGGATGCTCATGCGCCGCCCTGGGCGACCAACTCCGCCGTTGACACTCTCCGCACAGGAGAGGGAGAAATTGCAAGCGTGGGCGCGCCGCCCGAAAACAGCACAGGCGTTGGCTCACCGGGCCCGAATGATATTGGGATGCGCCGAAGGGAAGACAAACACCGCTGTGGCCGAAGAGTTGAGGGTGTCGAAGGCTACGGTGGGGAAATGGAGGTCTCGGTTCCTGGAGCGGCGGGTGGATGGACTGCTGGATGAGCCGAGGCCAGGTACGCCCCGCAGGACCGCCGACGCTGACGTGGAGAGAGTCGTGGCGATGACCCTGGAGACCACTCCAACGGATGCGACCCATTGGAGCACGCGCTCAATGGCCAGGCGCTCTGGCCTGAGCCATAGCACCATCAACCGCATATGGCGGGCCTTCGGACTGCAGCCCCATCGGACCGAGACCTTCAAGCTGTCGTCGGACCCGCTCTTCATCGAGAAGGTTCGCGACATCGTGGGCCTGTACCTGAACCCGCCGGATAGGGCGTTGGTCCTGTGTGTGGACGAGAAGACCCAGATCCAGGCACTGGACCGCACCCGGCCGCTGTTGCCGATGAGGCCCGGACAGGCGGAGAGGCGCACCCATGACTATATTCGGCATGGCACCACGTCCCTGTTCGCCGCTCTGGAGGCCGAGACAGGCAGGGTCATCGGTCAGTGCCACCGGCGCCACCGCTCGGTCGAGTTCCGCAAGTTCCTCGATACCATCGAGGACTCGGTACCCACCGATCTGGACGTGCATCTCATCGTGGACAACTACGGCACCCACAAGACCGACCTCGTTCGACGGTGGTTCGCCAAGAGGCCGCGCTTCCACGTGCACTACACTCCCACCAGCGCCTCATGGCTCAACCTCGTCGAGAGATGGTTCGCACTGCTCAGCGAAAAACAGTTGCGCCGCGGTGTCCACCGGAGCACCATCGAACTCGAATCGGCCATCTACCATTACCTTGACAATGACCCCAAGCTCTTCGTCTGGACCAAGACTGCCGACCAGATACTGGCTAATGTAGCTCGCTTTTGCAAACGTACTTTAGATACGTGACACTAGATCGCAAGGACATATTCGACCTTTCGGGCAAAACGGCGCTCGTGACGGGGGCCTCCTCCGGCTTGGGAGTGACGCTTGCCAGCGCCCTACTGGCCAACGGCGCGTCGGTCGTAATCTGCGCCAGGCGTGAGGGGATCCTGAAAAGTGTGGCCAGGGACCTGGATCCTTCGGGAGAGCGCGTTCTCGCCCTCACCTGCGATGTTGCGGACCCCTCGCAGGTGACCCGGATGGCGGGACGGTCGATTGAACGATTCGGCAGGATCGATGTGCTGGTCAATAATGCCGGCATTGACGCCGAGGGCAGCCCGTTCCCCGAGAGGATCGCCGACGGAGACTTCGCCGAGACGGTTCGGGTCAACCTCCTCGGAGTCTGGCACTGCACTCGAATCCTTGGCACGGAAATGATCGCCGACGGCGGCGGCGGGTCAATAATCAATATCTCGTCGATCGGCGGGTTGGGTGGTTCAAAGGCGATGATGTCACCAGGGTATTCGGCAGCCAAGGCCGGAGTCATCAACCTGACGCAGAATATCGCAGCAAACTGGGCAGACCGGGGCATCCGAGTGAATTGCATCGCCCCGGGCTATTTCCCGAGCGAACTGTCTGAATTTGTACGCACTAATCCACCGGTGACCGAACACGTCCGGGCACAAGTGCCGATTGGGCGCTTTGGCGAGCCCAGTGAACTGGCCGGCGTCCTCTTGCTTCTGGCATCGTCCGCTGGCAGCTACATCACCGGTCAGACCGTCAACGTCGATGGGGGGTTCTCTGCCACCGTCGGCGCAAGAACTCCGTCCGATGAGTTGTACGCGGCGTGGGGGAATTGGCTGCCGGACGATAAGGGAACCCCATTAGGTCGCCGCAGGGGCGACCAGAGGCTTCGGGAAATGTCGTGAATGAGACCTCACCACGGCTGGCGGCGATCTCTAGGCCTCTCTAGGTCTGCAGGGTGTGATATCTCGGCAAAACATCGTCGACCAGCGTCTGCAGTTGACCTGCCATCATCTCGGGAGGGCAGGCAGCCCGAAATACGAACTTGCTCGCGCCGGCTTCAATGAATTCATCCACCAGAGCCGTCGCATGCTCGACCGGACCTAGTGCATCCAGTCGCTCCGTCGGCACATCGGTGCGTCGCCGACCCCGGATCTGAAATGGTTCGGCGAGGCGCTCAGCCTCAGCTCTACCATCGGCGAAGCAGTACGTGAGGATGACGCCGTAGTGGTCGGCATCGATGGTGCGGCCACACGCTTCGGCAAGTGAGCCGATAGCGTCTCTGCCCACCGCGACCTCTTCCGGGGTCACCTGGGACGCCAGCCATCCGTCTCCCAGTCTTGCAACCCGGCGAAGCGCCGCCTCAGATCGCCCACCTATCCAAATCGGGGGTAACTCTGGCCTGACGGGCCTCGGATGCACCACCACATCTTCCAAAGTGAAATGGCGACCTCGGTAGGAAACGGGCACCCCCAACCACAGCATCCTCATCACCTCGACCATCTCGTCGGTCCGACTGGCGCGTCCAACACGTTCCACGCCGCAAGCCTGATATTCCCTCTCGTCTTCCGTTCCCAACCCGATTGCAGGAAGGACACGCCCGCCGGAGAGAAAATCCAAGGTCGCGATCTCTTTGGCCAACACCGTGGGCTGGCGCAGGGGCAGTGCCAGCACGCTTGTGCCCACTAGCATTCGCTTGGTTCGGGCAGCTATGAATGAGAGTGCGACGATTGGCTCGACATTCAGCCTGTCAGCGACCACACGGTCGGTAAGCCAAATCGAGTCAACGTCCGAGCGCTCGGCGGCGTCGACCCACTCCCAAAGGGCTTGGGGTCCCTCTACGCCAAAGGGCCACCCGCTCATTCCAATGCCGATACGAATCGCCAGTATCCACTCCCGTCGCACCTCCCGCCGGAGCCCGGAGAGCCCGGAGAGAAGGGGGTGATTTCCGCCATGATACAGCGCCCGACGGAATGCGTACGCGTTGACCCGGCGCCGCCACCGTCCTTAGAATTGAATCGGCTAGCCAAGCATACTGGCGTCCGTGGATCTATAGCCCACAACACCCTGACCTGGAGACGGATGTGATGACAACCTCGCGCATACCCCGCAAGCCACTGACCATTGCGATCAGCGAGGCAGCCGCGGACCATGTCCGTAAGTTCGCCGAGCAGAGTGGAAAGCCCGGCACGGACCTGCGGGTCGCCGTTAAGGGCGGTGGATGCGCCGGGCTCACATACGTGCTCGACCTGTCCGGGCCGGGTGAGGACGACAAGACGATAGAACAAAGCGGTATCCGTCTGCATGTGCCCAAGCGATCTTACGTGTTTCTCGCCGGCACGGTGCTTGAGTACTCGGGCGGCCTTAACGGCAAAGGGTTCGTGTTCAACAACCCGAATGCAAAGACAACTTGCGGCTGCGGCACCTCCTTTAGCGTGTAGAGCGCTCCCCCGGCGGGTGAGCGCTCGGCTCCTCTTGCAGCGACTGCCGGGCTCGACCGACTTGCACGGCTAGCGTGGCATGGGGCTTTGTGGGCGACCGTGTGAGGGGGCTAGGCTACGTCCGCTAGAACCAGCGTCTTTGAGATTCGACCTGATCACCTAAAGCGGGTCGCTATGACCGAGAATACCGTTGGTGCACTATCGCCAGTTTCCACGTACCGGGTACCCAAATCGATCGGCCTTGGCGTCGAAAAACCTGCGGAATTTGAACCCTCCCTCCTCCCACATTACTCTCACAGGGTCAAAGTCCTACGAGGTGCGTGAGTGAAGATAACGCTGAAGGTGGCCGCCGTCGAACGGGCCTTCTATTCCACCGGCTTCCTCGGTTCTTGATGACCTTGCGATATCACACATCAGCCCGAATGCGATTGGGCGAAACTTGAGGCAGAACCCCTCTTCCGTTCTGGACCAGTACCGCACTCTGACCGACGATGTCGCCTTGGTGGACCGTTCAACCGTCTGCCGTTTGCGGATCAAAGGTTCGGACGCCGTCGACCTAATGGACCGACTGTCCACCAACGATCTCAGATCCTTGCCGCCGGGCAGGGGGACTTCCACCGTCCTCACAACGAACAAGGGCCGCGTGATCGACCTGATGCGCATAGTCAACGCGGGCGATCACCTTTTGGCCTTTATCTCTCGGCCAGCGCGGGACAGGGTGATGGAGTGGATCGAGTTTTACACCATCGACGAGGACGTCATGGTCTCAGACATCACCGATCTGACCTTCATGGTCGGCGTTGCCGGACCCAGGGCATACCCAGCCATCGTTCGCCAATTCTCCGATGGGGTTGAGGCCTGCCTGCAACGGTACGAGCTGGTAGAAGCAAGAGTCGCCGAAGTGCCTGCAACGGTCTTCAGGAGCGACTTTCTCGGCCGTTCCGAGTTTGACTTCATAGTTGCGATGACCGAGGGGCCTCCTCTGGCTCGGATGCTCGAATCGCGGGCCGGTTACGTCGACCATGCTGCCTTAGAGCCCCTGAGGATAGAGCGGGGTATCCCGGCTTTTGGCAGCGAACTGAACGAGGACCGTAACCCGCTGGAGGCTGGATTAATCGAGTCGATCAGTTTCAACAAGGGGTGCTACGTAGGACAGGAAGTGGTCGCCCGACTAAACACATACGACAAGGTCCAAAGGCGTCTTTCCATCCTCGCTTGGCAGGACGGGACGGTTGCACCTGGCGATGAAGTGTTCGCAAGTGGAGAACGGGTAGGGGTCTTGACTTCAGTCTCAGCGCATCCGAAGGACGGCTTTGTCGGGCTTGCTTACGTCAAGAGAACCTTCAGGGGCGACGAGGTCGTCCTAGGATCCTCACGGGCTACCGCGGTGCTAAGGTCGGCCCAACCTTAGCTCAACTCTGTTCAATCAACTCTAGCCAGTTACCGAAGGGGTCTTGCAAGTAGCAAACCAGCTTTCCGGGGACAACCTCTACGGGCAGGTTTAGCTGCCGGGCCCCATTGCTGATGAGGTGGGTGAACGTGGTCTGCATGTCGCTCACATTAAAGGCGATGTGACTTGCTCCAAGAATGCTGCGTTCCCCGGAATACGGACCTTCGGCTTCCGGTTTGATGTAGTGGACGAGTTCGATCACCCTGCCGTCGGGCGCCGCCAAGTCGGCGACCCTTATGTGAGTGTCGTCGTATCCGAGCACCTGTGAGATTGGGCCGCCGGTCCTCTCCCGGCGATCGAGCAGCCTCAACCCGAGAACGTCGGTATAAAAGGCGATTGCCTCCTCCAAATCCGCCACCACTATCCCATTGTGGTTGATTCCCTCTATGGTCATTTTCTCTACGCCCTAAGGGTCACTCCACCGTCTACGACTATCACCTGACCTCTTATCATCTCAGCTTGCTTCGAGCACAAGAAGGCCACAGCAGCCGCAATATCCTCTGGCGAGAGTGGTCGGCCAGCAACGGTCTGTTCAGCCGACTTCACCATTTGGTCCCTGTTGGGAAACGAGTCAAAAGCGTCTGTCTCCACATAGCCGCCTGACACGCCGTTAACCCTTATGTCCATGGGCGCCAACTCGACCGCAAGGTAGCGCGTGACGGCCTCAAGAGCGGCCTTTGAGGCACCCACCGAAAAGTAATGGGGCAACACACGCACCGAGCCCATGCTCGAGATATTGACTATGCTGCCCCCTGAACTCATAAGCCGCGAGGCCTCCACGGCGCACAGCCAAGGGGCTCTGGCGTTAACTGCCATCGCCCAGTCCCAGTGCTTTGGATCAAGGTCCACCGCAGCGCGCTGGACTCCCGAGGCAGCATTGTTAATCAGGATGTCCAGCCGTCCGTAACGCTCGGCTATGGCCTCGAACAACATCCCTATCTTCTCTAGGTCGCCTACTTGGGCCTTGACCCTGAGGCAGTCCACGCCCAGTTCGAGCACGGCCCTCTCGGTATCGGCTGCCGCCTCGTGGCTGCGCATGTAGTTGAATGCGATGTTAGAGCCGCGCCGGGCGAATTCAAGAGCGATCGCCCGACCAATGCCTCGACTGGCGCCTGTGACCAAGGCAACCTTGCCCACGAATTCATTGTCGCCGCCGTCCATCGCCTTCTCGCCTAGCCGAGCGGACTCTGGACTCTCGTCGACGGAAGGCCGGGCCTAGCCGATCCGCTATAGCCACCTATGTGAGTCGAGAGATGCGTCAGAAGATTCACACTGCCAGACCCCCATCTACACTGATCACCTGACCGGTAACGTAGCGGGCCTTCTCTGAAGCCAAGTAGGCGACCATATGACCTACGTCATCGGGCCGACCCAGTTTCCCCATCGGGATCAGACTGCGGATACGATCCTCGAACTTTTCTCCAAGCCCCTCCACGGTTTCGGTGCTCGTGTAGCCAGGCGTGACCACGTTCGCAGTAACGCCTCTAGTCGCCAACTCCTTGGCAACCGACTTGGTAAAGCCGATGATGCCGGCCTTAGAGGCAGCGTAGTTGGCCTGTCCGGCATTACCCCTGATTCCGACGATTGAGCCTATGCTGATCACCCGTCCCCAGTGGCGCTGCATCATTCCACGAGCAAAGGCGCGGGTACAGAAGAAGGTTCCGTTGAGATTTGTGTCGATCACGCTGCTCCAGGCCTCATCCCCCATGCGAACCAACAGCGTGTCATCAATGATGCCGGCATTGTTTACAAGAATATCTACCCGAGGAAAGCGGCTCCCGACCTCGTCGGCCAAGATTCTTACCTGGTCCAAGTCCCCAACATCGGCGCGGACCGCAAATGATTCGACTCCCATCTGAGTTATATCCGACACCACCGCATGTGCCTCCTTCTCGGAGGACCGGTAGTTGATCGCCACGTTCACGCCGACCTCCGCCAGCCTCAGCGCGGACGCCCGTCCGATACCCTTGGCCGCACCAGTGACCACGGCGTATCTGCCGGCTATGCCATAGGCGCCGCCAGCCAATCAGGCCTCCGCAGCAGCGCCGGCCGCCGCCGGCAAGGATCTAAGGCGTTCGGTAAGACGGGGGATGAAGCCTATATCCAGCGCGAATTTGGCAGTTGCAATGGCGTTCGCCACCTCCATGGCCTCCGCTCGGCCGTGCCCAACGATGCTAACGCCATTGACACCAAGCAGTGGCCCTCCTCCCCGGGCCTGAACTGCATTGGTGGATTTCAGGATCTCCCTCTTCATCAGGTCCAAGGCCTCTGGAGGCACCTTGCCGTTCGCCGCGCTTAGTAAATGTTCTACCAGAGACTCCCCCAGACCCTCAGTCAGTTTCATCACGATGTTGCCGGCGAATCCGTCGCAAACTACTACATCCACAATCCCGGCGGGCAGGTCGTTGCCCTCAACATTCCCAACGAAGTTGAGGCCACTGGCCTCTAGTAGCTTGCCTGTCTCCCTGACCTGCCGATTGCCCTTGCCGGCCTCAGCTCCCACGCTAAGCAACGCCACTCTCGGCCTCTCTATGCCCCAGAATTGGTTGGCAAAGACCTCGCCTATGACTGCAAACGACAGCAGTTGGGAGGGTCGGCAATCGACGTTGGTTCCCACATCTATGATTATCGTCTTAGGGGCCAAGCCCACGATCGGTCCGCCCAAACAGGGACGTTCCATGCCCTCCATCAACCCCAGTATCACTGCCGCGGCCGCCATGGCCGCGCCCGTGGAGCCCATGGATACGCAAGCGTCAGCCTTTCCGTCCTTGACCAAGCTGGTCGCGACGGAGATCGATGAGCGAGGGTTTCGCCGCAGCGCCAAAACCGGTTGGCTTCCCTCCTCAACCACCCCCTCGGACTCTACGATCGAGAGCGGAAGCTCCTCTGCCTCCGGATGGGCAGCAAGGTGCTCCCTCAGGATGGGCGGGTCGCCGACAAGAAGTATTGCTACACCTGATGCCTTGGCCGCTAGCACCGCGCCCGCGACGGTCTGGGCTGGGGCGAAATCGCCTCCCATCGCGTCAAGCGCGATCCTTCGCTTTGAGTCAGTCGTCAATCAGCTCCTCTTAGCCGCTGGTGCCGACTCAGACGACCGCCGAGGCCTCTCCCGTGATCGCTATCTGCTCCGCCTCTAGATCGCACCGGATGGTCTCCACTCTGCAGGTAACGCGTCTCCTACCACTTCCTAGATCCTCCACCTTCCTTACGGTACCTCTAGTCTCAATGCGATCCCCCGGAAACACCGGTGCACGGAACCTGAGCTTCATTCGGCCGCTCCTGGCCCATTCCAGCCCAAATGTTCCCGCCATCAACTCGGAGACCGAGGCAGCAATCATCATACCGTGAGCAACGCGGCGGCCAAAGTGGGACGCGGCGGCGAATTCGGGATCTAGGTGGATGGGGTTAAAGTCACCGGACGCCTCAGCATAGGCAACAATCGCCGCCTGACTAACTGGGTGCGAAACGGATTGAAGTTCGCTTCCCTCGGTGAGACTGCGGGCGTTGCCATCCATTTAGGCCGGCACCGCGATGGTACTTTTGCCCTTCATAACTATTCGGTCGTCGCCAGTCTCGACGGTCAACCTTATCACTAACACTCGCTGTCCCCCACGCACAGAATTCTGAGCCATCTCGGCGGTGCAGGATATCGTCTCACCCACCGCCACGGCGCCGGTGAACTCGACCTCTTGGCCAAGGTGCAGGGTGCCACCTGGTATGCGCAGGTCCTGCACTACCCCTCGGACGCTGAGGGCGGCGAGGGCCATCGGCGGAACTACCCTCTCCGAAGACGCCAACAGAGATCGGTCGTCAACGGCTTGGACGTAACTACGGACCGTATCGGCGTCTAGATGGCAACGTCGATTGGAGATTGGATCCCCGGCCTTAAGTGCTGCGTAGTCCATGGGAGTGTCATCCTCCGGCATATGCCTGGCTAGGGCAGAGCCCGGCGGATTATATCCCTGCGACCATTCGGTCGCCCACAGCCCAGCCGATAAGAGTCAGGTCCCGCCACATGCTAGCGTGTCCAATGCCCGAACCGTTCAGGCTCCGGTCCGATTCCGTCCACGCTGCATGGCCGCATCCTCCAAGAGACGCTCAAGGAGCGGGAAAGAAGCATCGTTTGATAGATCGAGTCTAGCTATAGCCAGCGCACGGAACAGCACGCCCGTAGAGACGCGGGCTTGCGCTTCCTCTCCCAGTGACGGCACCTTCAAACCTAACGCCTCGGCTACGAATCCAGCAGTCAACATCCCATTGCGGGTTAGGTGACAGTGGACCAACGCTTGGCCTTGATGGAGCACTACCATGCCATCGCGGCCCTGCCGCATCTTCAGCACCAGATGGGCTCGGGGCGTCTCAACGAGGCTATCGGCACCGTCGAAAACATCGACATCGACTGATTCGACCATCGCGGCCAGTATAATGGCAGCCCTCGTGCACGGCCGGACGCACCGATCGCAACTACCCGCTTAGCGGCCTAGGTACGGCGAGGTTGTAAGGAGAACGCATGAAGGCAGCGGTACTTAGGCGGGTCAACGAGCCACTGTCGATTGAGGACGTAGACATAGATCGGCCGAGGGGCAAGGAGGTCTTGCTCCGCACCGGTGCCTCCGGAGTGTGCCACAGTGATCTCCACTTCGTGGAGGGCAGTTACAGCCACCCGTTGCCTGCCGTACTGGGCCACGAGGCCGCCGGCACGATCGAGGACGTCGGTGAGGCCGTGACTTACGTAAGGCCCGGCGACCGCGTGATCACCTGTCTTTCGGTCTTTTGCGGACACTGTGAGATGTGCCTATCGGGCCGACCCGTGCTTTGCAGCCGGGAGGGGCTCACTCGGGGCAGAGGCGAGCCTCCCAAGCTAACTCGCTCGGGCGAACGCGTGCATCAGTTCCTTCGGCTATCGTCCTTCGCTGAGAAGATGCTGGTGCACCAAAACGCCGTGGTCAGAGTGGACAAAGACATTCCGTTCGAGCAGTTGGCGCTGATAGGCTGCGGGGTCACTACCGGTCTCGGGGCTGTTCTCAACACCGCAAGGGTAGAGCCAGGCTCCGTAGTGGCGGTTATAGGTTGTGGCGGTGTCGGACTGAGCGCAGTACAAGGCGCCCGCCTTGCCGGGGCCCTTCGAATAATCGCCATCGACACCGTGGAAACAAAGCTCGCAACCGCGATGCAATTGGGTGCGACTGACGTTGTCGACGCTTCGTCGTCAGATCCCGTCGCGCGGGTAAGAGCGATTACCGGTGGTGGCGTCGACTACTCATTCGAGGCACTCGGCAGCAAGCGTACCGCCGAGCAGGCATTCGAAATGCTCAGATCGGGGGGTACTGCCACTGTAGTTGGGATGATTCCGGAGGGAACCAGCATCGAACTTGAGGGCTCTGCCTTTCTGGACGAAAAACGCATCCAGGGCTCAAACATGGGGTCAAATCGATTTCGCACTGACATGCCGCGCTACGTCGAGCTATATAGGCAAGGAAGGCTTAAGCTCGATGAAATGGTCACGCAAACTATAACTCTCGACGAGATCAACAGAGCCTTCGATGAAATGAAGTCAGGCTCCGTCAACCGCAGTGTAATAATCTTTTAGGTCGCCACTCACTTTGCTCAGTTGCGGCGCCGCATTTCACGTCCAGAGCCCCCCTTTTCGAAGTCCAGGCGTTAGTCGCGACGGCGGATGCGGGGAATATACGCTCCCGTCACACCATAGGAGGGACAGGATGGACCTGCGTCAAATAGCAAAGGAGGCCGACGACAGACTGGCCGCTGCCCTATCCGCAGGGGACATCGATGCGGCGCTCGATCTCTACACGGAAGACTGTCGCATGATGCCTCCAGGAAGTCCCATGACGGTGGGCAGGCAACAGGTACGCCAACTCGTGCAAGGCCTAGTTGGGAAAAGTCTGACGATCCGGTATGAGCAGGTTCGGGTCGAACGGGTCGGCGACGGCACAATCATGAGTTTGGGCCGGGGAATCGGCTCGCTGGAGGGTGCGTCGATCCGCAGCAAGCACATCCTGCTCCTGAGAAGGGATCCGGATGGCGTCTGGCGCATAGCCGTGGACATCTACAATTTCGACGAGCCGGGTCTTGGCTGACGGAGAATGCTGGGGTGGACTCGGCATGAGAACCGCCAAATTCGGCTCTTCGCCCAGTAGATCGTGAGTGACTTCGCAGGGAGAGTCGCTCTGGTTACCGGGGCCAGCTCGGGCATCGGGGCGGCGGCGGCTCGTCGATTCGCCGAACGCGGCGCGGCAGTGGTGCTGGCCGCCCGGCGACAGTCCGAAGGCGAGGCCGTCGCCGAGTCCATACGTCGGACCGGCGGGGAGGCTACTTTCGTCCGGACCGACATTTCCGGTCCGGACGAGGTCGAAGCCCTTCACCAAGGGGCTATTGACCAATACGGTCGTTTGGATTGTGCGGTCAACAATGCGGCGATAGAAGGGATGTTCCCTGTCCAAACCCATGAATCCTCGCTGGACAACTTTAGGGCCCTGATCGAAGTAAATCTGATAGGGGCCTGGCTCTGCATGAAACATCAGATCTCCCTCATGCTGGACGGAGGCGGAGGCTCAATCGTCAACATCTCATCGGCCAGCGGAGTGGTCGGGGTTGCTGCAGCGGCGCAGTACGGCGCCACAAAGTGGGGACTGATTGGCCTGACGAAATCGGCCGCGTTAGAGTACGCATCCAAGGGAATCCGGATCAACGCCTTGTGTCCCGGCAGCGTGGAGACGGCGATGTTTAACCGGATGTTCAATGACTACGGAACCCAAAAAGAGCAGATAGACGCTCTGCACCCCAACGGCCGAGTTTCCACCCCGAACGAGATGGCGGAAATAGCGGTTTGGCTGTGCTCGGATGCGTCCTCCTATGTAGTTGGCCACGCCCTCGTAGCCGATGGAGGTCTGACCAGCGGGCTGTGGGGAGGTATTCGGGGAGATTAGGCTTCTGCCGCACGACAGATCCTTACGCCGGTAGCCGTAGGCAGCACCTTTACATCGTTTTTGCCATATCCGGGTTGGCGCCAGCTTGCGCGCGATCGGCTCGGGGGGCAGAATGGCCCCATGCGGATCGGGCCTTTCAAGTTGGCCGAACCGGTACCCGAACTGCGGAACACTCTTGCGATCGCGATGCTCCGCCCGTGGATTGACGTCGGCCGAGTCGGCACCTTGACCCTGCGCAAGCTGGAGAACCACTACGGGGCCAAGGAATTAGCGCGATTGGCCAAGCCGGGCACATTTTTCGACTTCACGCGCTACCGGCCTCGCATGGGACTTTCGGACGGTAACCGGACCTTCACGGTCCCAAACACCGTCGTCAACTACGCCGAGGACGAAAGTCTGGACCGATCTTTCCTGTTCCTTCACATCAGGGAACCTCACGCCTTCGGAGAGGATTACGCCGATGGGATAGTTGAGTTGCTTTCCCACTTTCAGGTCACCGAGTACTGTCGCATAGGAGGTATGTACGATTCCGTGCCGCACACCCGGCCCCTAATCGTCACGGGCACCTTGCAGGACGAACAGTACGAGTTGGCCGGATCGCTAGTAACCTCCCGACACAGCACGTATCGGGGACCAACCAGCATAGTTAATCTAGTCGCGGACCAGATGCGTGAAAGAGGAGCGACCGTGACCAGCTTGATGGTCCACGTCCCCCAGTACGCGCGACTGGAAGACGACCGGATGGGAGCTGCGAGACTGCTTCAGTGCCTCTGTGCCATCCACGGTCTTTCGCAACAGCTAGCGGACACGGCCCAAGGCGAACGCCAGTATTCGGAGATAGGGAGGGCGGTGGAGAGCAACCTAGAGGTCAAGATGCTGATCAACCAGCTGGAGATCTACTACGACCGCACTCACGGCGAGCGGGCCTCGCAATCCAACGAGGAGGTGGAATTGCCTCCCGGCGTAGCCGAATTCTTGGCTCAATTGGGCAGCAAGTTCGACGAGTCAGAGGGGGACGGAGTCCCCGACGACGACTAGCATCACTCGGCCTGCGGCCCTCGCCGCCGACCGGCGGCTATCTGACTGCTGCAGCGCCCCGAGAGCCAGACCGCTGCTTTGCCTCTTCGGTGATCTGAAAGCGTCTTGGCCTTCGGTTGGGATTGGGCTCGGTCACCCCTAGATCCTTAAGAAGCGGCAGGATGCTTTTCACAAACCGCTGGCCCACCACTCCGCTACTGGCATGGGCGAGGGGATGATTGGGATACATCTCGCGGACGATTGACTGACAGTCTGTGCTCTTAAAGTATCCGACCGGCATTCTATCCACTATTGCCTGGGCAATAGCGCGATCGGCTGCGGGGTCCGGCTGAGATGCCCTCGGCTCCGGGGATCGGAGTTCGCGGGGCCTCGGAAGGTGTGTGGAACCCCCGGAAGATCCGGTGCGTGGGGCTGTGACATGCTGCCCACTGGAACGAACGACAAAGATGTGTTCGCTGGGGAAATACCGCCTGATGTTGAGGGACTTTGTTCCGCGGCGATCCGTCAGTATCCAGAGGAATGGAGTGTCAACGCTGGTGCCCGCCTCCTCTCTGATCTTTGCGTAAAGAGACATGAAATCGCTATCATCGCTGAAGACGGCGACATGGCCCACCCGACCTCGCACGAAGTCGGCGACCGCATCGGTTGCGATCGCAATATCTGCCGAGTTCTTCGAGAGATGGCCGCTGAAACGTTGTATGCCGCGCACCCTCACTTGGGCCTGCTTGAACTTGCTTACGCCCCACATGCGCCAAAGCTCGGCCTGGTCCGCCTGGACATAGAGAGTGATCAGGCCCGGTCGTGGGAAGGCCTTGGGCCACGACTCGATAAGGGCGCCAATTAATGCCTTGGCGTCCTCTTGGAGATTCTCGATGTCGACATAGAGGCCTGCGGAAGCCTGAGCGAATGACTCATGCTGACCATTCTTGCCGCCCAATATGCTGCTGAGAAAGCTCAATACAGGTACAGCATACCCTTAATTTGGGGCGCCTGCCCAACGAGAAAGGATCTCTCTTGGGCAAGAAATCCGGCTACCACTCTCCGAGCCGGTCTCCCTCTCTGAGCCCTACCTGCATCGCCCATTCAGTTGCAGGAAGCTTACCTTGACCTACGGGCCTCACACGACGAACCAAGAGAGAGCCTCCGTTCGCGGCAACGGTGAAGCCCTCATGCGTCAACCCGATCACCTCTCCCGCAGGCCTTCCTGGATCGCCCAGAATCCGGCTCGTTCCATAAAGGCGGATCTTGCTGCCCCGCAGGCTAGTTCCCGAGCCGGGAGAAGGATCGCTGCCCCGTGCAAGGTTATAAAGATCGCCGATGGGCATGCCCCAGTCGACCACCACGTCTGACGCCTTACACCAACTTTCATAGGTGGCCGCCGAGTGGTCCTGTTCGATCCTGGGAGCAGTACCCTCACGTACCATCCTCACCGCCTCGACGATAGCCTCCACGCCCAACGGAAACAGCTTGTCAAAATAAAGGGACCCGGTGGTGTCATTGGCATCGATCTCCACTTCCTTCTGAAGTAGAATCGGCCCCGTATCCAAACCTCTATCGGGCCAGAAGATAGTTAGCCCCGTGGTCTCGTCTCCCTGAATGATCGCCCAGTTTATCGAGCTGGGGCCCCGATGCCTGGGAAGCAGCGATGGATGGTACTGGATGGTGCCGCGCTTTGGATTCTCCAGGACGTTACTCGGGACAATATCGGTCACATACGCCATTACTCCAAGGTCGGCGTACATGCTGTTGAAGGCTTCGATCGCCTCTTGATCGCGCATCCGGCCAAACTGGTTAACGGTAACCCCACTCTCAGCGGCCGCGGCCTTTAGAGGATCCGTCGGCCGGCCCTCCTTATCGGGAGGGCAAAACACACCGACCACATGCTCTCGGCGCTCCAACAGAGCCTTAAACACGGCCTCGCCAAAGGCCGACTGTCCTATCAGCACGATGCGCATTTCGGGAATATATCACCTCCGATCGCCATCCACCCCGGTACGACCAAACCCTGATCCGGGAACGGTTCGCCGCCCGACTCACCCCGGTTGCCGCTCCTGCCTGCCGTCTATAAAATTCGCCCAGATTGAATCAGAGGATGCAAACCTTCTCGGCAAGTGTCTGTGCAAATCGCGACAAAGAACATTAAAGGGCTGATTCCGGCGTAGCGAGCGTTTGGCGAATGGACTCCAGCCTCTTAAGGAAAATGCTGAAAGCCAAAGTCTACGTGGAGGAACCTGACCGGGTCACCCTTACCAAGTGGACCGCCGAGTTCCGAGGCGACAACGCTACCCACATAATCAAGTTCGAGGCTCATGGCTCCGCTGCTATCGATCCTCGTTCAAATGAGGGTACCCCCGATGGAGGGAGTTGGGCTTGCACCTGTGAATACTTCCAGAGGCGTCACACCTGTAGCCACGTGATGGCCGTCCAAGACATGCGGCCGGTGATGGTCAGATTCCACCAGCAATCAAGGACGCCAAACCTGGTGCCCTTAAGGGACGCCGGCTAGGCTGTAGTAAGGGCCGTCCCGGGATGCGGACGAGCCCCCTATTCCCTGAAGCGCCGGATGACCAAGCAGGCGTTCTGGCCGCCAAAGCCGAAGCTGTTGGAGAGCACAGTATCCACTGTCCGGCAGCGCGCCTCGTTCGGGACATAGTCGAGGTCGCACTCTGGATCCGGGGTATCGTAATTAACGGTTGGGTGGATGACGCCATCAACGATAGTCATGACGGAGACTATGGCCTCCAGCGCGCCCGCGCCGCCGAGCGCGTGACCTATCATCGACTTGGTTGAACTGATCGGTACTTCGTAGGCTTTTCCTCCCAGAGCGTTCTTGATGGCTCTGGTCTCAGCCAGGTCATTGAGTTCGGTAGACGTTCCGTGTGCGTTGATGTAGTCGAGTTCACCCGCTGAGACCGAGCCGTCCTCGAGTGCCCAGAGTATTGCCCTTGCCGCCCCTTTCCCGTCGTCGTCCGGCTGCACAAGGTGGAAAGCATCCGACGAGCTGGCGTGCCCAACTACCTCTGCCAGGATGTTTGCCCCTCTGTTTACGGCATGCTCAAGCCGTTCAAGTATCAGTATCCCCGCACCCTCGGCGGGGACAAAACCGGCTCTGTTCGCGTCAAACGGCCGGCTAACCTTGGTCGGGTCATCCGTGCGGCGCGTAAGGGCACGGATGACGTTGAATCCGCCCTGCCCCAACTGGCAGAGCCCGGCTTCAGTGCCACCACTCACTACGATGTCGGCTGCGCCCCTGCGGATGACCTCCGCCCCCTCTCCGATGCCTTGGGTACCAGCCGCGCAGGCTGTGACAACCGTATTTGTGTATCCGTATGTGCCATTAAGGCGGCTCACATTGGCCGCAGCCATGTTGCAAAGCATACTGGGCATGTAGAACGGGCTGATCCTCATGCCGCCCCTGCTGACAAGGGTGCGAACCGCGTCTTCGGTCTCAGGATAACCGCCCGCGCCATTGCCGAGCACCACCGCGACCCGAGTTCGGTCCTCCGACTCCAGATCCAACCCAGCGTCCTCTATGGCCTGTGCGGCGGCAGCCACTGCCAACTGCGAGAACCTTGCCATGCGCCGGGCCTCTTTGCGATCCATGTAGTTCGTGGGATCGAATGTGAGGACCTCACCGGAGAACTTGCAGGGGAAGTCGGTGGGATCGGTGATGGTCATTCGATCGATCCCAGAGCGGCCCTGTACGAGTCCCTGCCAGAACTCAGCGACGCTTTCGCCAAGGGGAGACATTGCACCCATCCCGGTTATCACAACGCGGGGACGGTGCCCCCCTAAGGGCCGGGGCATGCGGACAGCCTCATGTAGATGACCAAGCCGACACTCAAAGCGCTCACCCAGCCGCCTCAACCGCTGAGAACTCAAGACGCTGGAAGTAAGGATAGCATTCGGCCTCTATATCCATCGCCCACTCCCGGGCCTCAGCCGCTACCGAAATCGAGCCCGTGGCCACGATGGCGTCATTCGGACCGGCCACCTCCAGTGCCTTCTTCATGCCGGCGGACACCTGCTCGCACTCGGCCAACACGGTCAGGTCGTGTGCTTTGGCCAGTGCGGAGAGGCTGGCGCATTCGGTCGCCTTTGGATGGCGTGACCGCACGATGATAACCTTGGGCGCCAGTGCGGAGAGCCGCTCGAACATGTCGGAGGCGGAGTGGCCCATTACCGCTCCGAACACCAGAATCGTCCGGCCGTGCCGCAGCTCGGGCACCGACGCAACTAGACGGTCTATCGAGTCAGAGTTGTGAGCCCCGTCCACAACTACCACCCTCCCATCGACCGGTTCTCCAACAGCAAGGTATTCGATGCGACCTGGCCAGTCGACCGCAGCGAGTCCGGCGGCCAAGTTCTCATCGTCGGGCATGTACCGACCGCCACACGACGTCTTGAGGGCCAGTATTGCTGTGGCGGCGTTCTCAATCTGATGTTCACCCAGGAGCGGCAGCGTTAGGTCCAAACGGGAGCCATGAATCTGCAGTAGCACCCTTTGAGATTTGCGATCAGCAGAGATGGGCGTCCAGGACGCTTCTCGTTCCACCTCCACGATCTCCGCCCCAAGCCGTTTGGCAGTGCCCTTGATCACCGAGAGAGCAGGTTCCGAGCCAGTTGGTTGTGGAGAGACAACCACCGGCACGCCGGGCTTCACAATACCCGCCTTCTCCGCCGCGATCTCTGCTACGGTGCTGCCGAGAGTAGCCGTGTGGTCAAGGCTGATCGGGGTGATGACCGATGCCATTGGCTGCACCAAATTGGTCGAATCGAGTCGGCCACCTAGCCCAACTTCGATCACCTGCACATCCGCGTCTACTTCGCGGAAGTGGAGGAACGCCATCAGGGTCATCATCTCGAACGTGCTGACTCCGGCGTAACCACCAGTCGCACTCACATCCCTTACTGCCGACCAACTGCGATCGACCAATCCGGCAAATTCGGGCTCGGCGACCGGAGTCCCGTTCACCCGTATTCGCTCCCTGACGGTGTGGAGATGCGGGGAGGTGTACAGACCGGTGCGATACCCTCCAGCGGTCAGAACCGAGGCCATCATGGCCGCCACGCTCCCCTTTCCTTTGGTCCCGGCCACGTGAATTGTCGGAGTTGTCAAATGGGGGTCGTTGAAACGCTCCAACAACAGTGCCATACGCTCTAGGTGAAAGTTGGAGTGTCCTGTGCTCTTCCTTCCTCGCTCAAAATCAGCCAATGACATGACCTTGTCGACGGCCTCACGGTAGGTAGATCGCCGTTGCTGTGAAGAGGGAGGACCTGCGGCACCGATTGGCGCATCCAACCCAGTCATGTCGGGCGGGTCAGCGGCCACGGTTGGCCACCGGAACGTTATAGGGGCAGCAGGCAAGGGAGTCTTCCGATAGGATCTTGCATTGCTGCGCAGCCTGTTCCTTCCTTGAACGGGCGGACGGCCAAAGGTGGCGCGACTGGCGTTCGGACCGTGCGCCATTGAACCTCACCACATCGCGCCGCCTAGGAGCTTGCGGAACGGTCAGGCTACCGGCTCCACCTCACCAGTGCCGGAGCGAACGCTGGGCGCTGCGGTGAGGGGTCGCCGCGCCATCTCTACCGCTGTTCCCTCGTCCTCGCTGTCTGTCCTGTGGCGGTGGCTACCCTCCCAATCCTCGCGCAATACCTCCATGCGGACGAAGTCCATACTGTTGCGTCGTACATCCCGGACTTCACCGAACCCGGCCTTGGCGAAGCAGCGACGAGCCCGGCTATTCCAAGACAAAGTATGCAGATATACCCTGTTCAGATCTGTGGAGGTGAAGATGTAATCGAGTAGCGTATTCACCGCATCGGTGCCGAAGCCCTGACTCCAATACTCTCGGTCGCCAATCATGATCCCCAGCTCGGCTTCGCCCCGGCGCTCGTCAACATCGTAGTACATGCAGTTGCCGATGTGCCTTCCATCATGTGTGTCGATGGCAAAGCGCCTAGACCAACGGCTATCGTGCTCGATTTCCTCGCGCGCATAACGACGGTAATCCGAAAAGGACATCTGCATAGGGCGAGTTGCATCGAGCCTGGAAAGTTCGGGGTCCCGGCGCCAACTGTAGTCCACTGCTATGTCGTCTGCACGCTTGTCGCGCAGCAAGACCTTCTCGCCGACAACATAAAGGGTGTCATCGGCTCGCTGTTCACCGTTGCCGCCCTGCGACCATCTCAGAGCCCTTTTGAACACCTTGAGCCTCGCTCCACGGTTCGATGGCAGCGTGCCAGACGTCGATCCCTCAACCCACCGCAGCGGTGGCACCGAGGCGAAGGGGAATCCGCTGCCAATTTTATTTGGCTCGCCACAAAGGGGTCAAGGATGCGGAGGGCGGATTGATGGCGACTTGAGGTCGGGTCCCGTAGCGTATAAGATTCGGTTGATCGAGACACAATCCAGTTCGCCCTTTAAGCGGCAGTCCTGAGAGGCTGGCAAGGGATCGGGCCACCACCACAGCGCAGCCGCCCTGGTGGCCCGAGCGTCCAAGATGAGACAGGCCCCTGTCGGCACGGCGACGGGGGTCTTTTTTGTTGCCTTCAGATATCGCGCGAACAGTGCTAGGTGCGGAAGAAGTTCGCCGGGCACTGACCCGTATCGCCCACGAGATCCTTGAGCGGAACAGGGGTGCAGACGAGGTCGTCCTAGTCGGATTGCACACCCGTGGGGTACCTATCGCTGACAGGCTCTCTACGTTGATCGAGTCGTTTGAGGGTATCCGGCCGCCCGTTGGCAGGCTCGATATAGGTCTCTACAGAGATGACCTGATCGGCAGACCTAAACCGCTAGTAAGACCGACCGAGATACCAGAGCCGATAGAGGGTAGGGTCGTCGTGCTCGTCGACGATGTCCTCTTTACCGGCCGGAGCATAAGAGCGGCGATGGACGCCTTGATGGACTTCGGCAGAGCGAGGAGCATCCAGCTGGCTGTACTGGTCGACCGCGGCCACCGAGAACTGCCCATCCGGGCCGACTACGTCGGCAAGAATATGCCCACCTCAAGACATGAGGCGGTGGCCGTCCGGCTGAGTGAAACGGACGGTGGCGACGAGGTTGCACTCGTATCCGCCGGGCCAGTCAACCAATTGAGCGGCCTTTCAGCGCAAGATGGTCCGAAATGATGACGGCCAGCAGAGTCGGCATCCCCGCCCTCGCCAACGGAAGCGGGGCCCTATCCCCCGATCGGAAGGATATTCTGGACCTAGACGACTTCTCCAGGCGTGAGATCGAGGCGGTCCTGCACAACGCAACCGCCATGCGCGAGGTCTTGAACCGCTCGATCCGAAAGGTGCCGGCCCTCCGTGGGCGCTCCGTGATAACCCTGTTTCACGAGCCCAGCACACGAACCCGCGTGTCGTTCGAACAAGCTGGCAAGGTGCTCTCGGCCGACGTCATCAACGTTACGGCCTCCGGCTCGAGCGCCAGCAAGGGAGAGTCGCTCTACAACACCGCGCTCACGCTGCAGGCAATGAATGCTGACATCATAGTCATACGCCATCCCCACTCGGGAGCACCCCACTTCCTTGCGCGACACCTGGACTCGTGCGTGATCAACGCCGGGGACGGTGCGCATGCTCACCCCTCACAGGCGCTATTGGATTTGTACACGATCTATGAGGAATTGGGGGGTATCAGTGGAAAGAAGATCGCCATCGTCGGAGACATCCTCTACAGCAGGGTTGGCAGGTCCAACCTTTGGGGACTGCTGAAGATGGGAGCACAGGTCACGCTCTGCGCTCCCCCGACCCTAGTCCCACCCGATCTGCTCCGCCCACTGCCCGAACAACATCCTTTCAGGTCGGTGAGGATTACCCACCGGGTTGAGGAGGCTCTCGAAGGCGTGCACGTGGTCATGGCCCTGAGGCTACAGCTCGAACGCCAAGCGTCAGGTCACCTTCCATCTGTCAGGGAATACTCCCGCATGTTCTGCATCAACCCGCGACGGCTTGAGTTGGCGTCGCCAGAAGCTATTGTCATGCACCCGGGTCCGATCAACGAAGGCATCGAGATCGACCCGGATGTGGCGCACGGCGCGCGGTCCATGATCGACAGGCAGGTAACCAATGGCGTAGCAGTGCGCATGGCGCTGCTATTTGGCGTGGTCACCCCTGGAAAGGGAGCCATAAGATGAGCGGCCGGATGCGCAGGATTCTGATCAAGGGTGGTCGGGTCATCGATCCGGGGTCAGGGATCGATGATAACGTCGACGTACTTGTCGCCGGCGGTGCTATTGAACAGGTGGGCAAGGACCTACCCGCGTCCGATGAGAACGAGAATTTTGATGCGACCGGCATGGTGGTCTCGCCTGGCTTTATCGACATGCACTGCCACCTGCGTGAGCCGGGCTTCGAAGACAAGGAGACCATAGCTTCGGGCACTGCTGCCGCTGCTGCGGGTGGGTTCACCACGGTGTGCGCGATGCCAAACACTGACCCTCCCATGGACAACGCGGCGACCATAGATTTCGTCGTTCGAAAGGCGGCGGAGGAAGGTGCCGTACGCGTGCTGCCCATCGGATGCGTGACCAAGGGTAGTGCCGGAAGCGAACTCGCTGACATGGTCGAGATGGCGGAGGCGGGCGCGATAGGCTTTTCTGACGATGGCAATCCCGTATCCGATGACCACCTAATGCGACAGGCTCTAGCCTATGCCTCCACACTCGGCCGTCCGGTAATAGAACATTGCGAGCAACTCCCCCTTACCGCCGGAGGGCACATAAACGAGGGCTGGATCGCGACCCGTCTCGGCGTTGGGGGAATACCGTCCGTCGCAGAAGAGCAGATGGCCGCCCGGGATATCGCGCTGGCACAGTTGACAGGTGGATGGATACATATAGCGCACATCAGCACAGCTGGAACAGTAGACTTGGTCCGGCGGGCCAAAGAGCGCGATGTGCGGGTGACCGCCGAGGTCACCCCTCATCACCTTACTCTAACCGAGCAGGCCGTATTGGGACATCCGGGGGATGGCTCTCCTTTCGACCCCCTGACCCCGCACGCCTATAACACTCATGCAAAGGTCAATCCGCCGCTTCGGACAGACGAGGACGTGCAGTCCATGGTCACCGCCCTAGCAGAGGGGGTCATCGATGTCATCGCCACGGATCACGCACCTCACAGCACCTCCGACAAGCTATGCACGCTCAATGATGCCGCCTTTGGCATCAGTGGATTAGAGACGGCCCTTGGAGCGGCTATGACCTTGGTCAGTAGGGGCGCAATCTCCCTTAGCCGCATGATCGAGACCCTCACCGTCGGACCCGCAAGGCTCCTCGGCGACCGTGTGCCCAAGGGACTAGGCACGCTGGCCAAAGGTGCCCCAGCCGACATAGTGATCTTTGATCCGGAGGTCGAGTGGATTGTTGACGCCGGGGCATTCTTGTCAAAGGGGCGTAATACGCCCTTCTCCGGCAGCAAACTCGCTGGGCGGGTGGTCGCCACCTTCTACGGAGGCCGCCTCGTCGAGCGAAAGTGATGTGGAGCCGCGAATGACCCAATTTTGCGCGAAACGATTCCTCGCGCTTGAGGACGGAACCGTCATGGCGGGTTGGTCCTTTGGAGCCTCTACTACGGCGGTCGGTGAACTCGTGTTCTCAACCTCGATGACCGGTTATCAGGAGATGCTGACCGATCCTTCATTCGCGGGGCAGATCGTCGTGCCGACCTATCCACTGATAGGCAACTACGGCATAAGTCGAAGGGACGCAGAATCGGCGAATATACGAGTTGCCGGCTTTGTGGTCCGGGAGCACTGCCAGCGGCCCAGCCACGCAGAGTCGGTGATGACGATCGATGAATACTTACGCAACGAGGACGTTCCCGGGCTGTGGGGAGTCGACACGAGGGCCCTGACCCGACGCCTTCGAACTCATGGAGTCATGATGGGCGCGCTCGGGCCCACCGTCGAAGCGGCCACCGCCCAGCTGAGGGAAGCAGCTTCCTATGGGGAGACGGACCTTGTAAGCCGCGTTACCACGGCGCATTCCTATAGGTGGGGCGAGCCTCCAGGTCGCCAAAGGCGCAAGGTATTGGTATCCGACTACGGGGTGAAGTACAACATCCTGCGGCTTCTGGAGCAAAGAGGGTGCCAGGTGGTTGCATTCCCCGCAACGGCATCATCTGAAGAACTATTGGCACAGGGTCCGGACGGTATCTTGTTGTCACCTGGCCCGGGCGACCCTGAATTACTTGACTACGCGGTTGAGACTGCCAAGGGCATTGTCGGCCGAGTGCCTGTGTTCGGCATATGCCTTGGCAACCAGGTGCTCGCCAGGGCCTTTGGGGGGCGAACCTTCAAACTCAAATTTGGTCACCGTGGCGCCAACCACCCCGTCAAAGACACAAGAAACGGCCGAGCCTACATAACCGCCCAAAATCATGGCTATTCGGTCGACGCTGACTCGCTGCCGTCCGACGTCGAGGTCACCCATATTTCACTGAACGACGGGACGGTAGAGGGAATAAGCCACCGCGCCATGCCTGTTGTCGCCATCCAATATCACTCAGAGGCGTCCCCAGGGCCGCGGGACAACGAGTACATTTTCGACGAGTTCGCCGCGATGATGGACCGTGACTAGCCTGTCAAAGGTCCTAGTGGTCGGATCAGGCCCGATTGTGATCGGCCAGGCTGCAGAATTCGATTACGCCGGCACACAGGCGTGCAAGGCACTGCGAGAGGAGGGCGTGACCACAGTTCTGGTCAACTCCAACCCGGCTACGATCATGACCGACGACGGCGTGGCAGATATCGTCTATATCGAGCCCCTAACCGTTGGCGTGATCGAGCGCATTATTGCGAGGGAAAGGCCGGACGGTATCCTGCCCACTCTCGGGGGCCAGACAGGCCTTAACCTCGCCGTCGACCTCTCGGATGCGGGGGTTCTCGAGCGCCACGGCGTGAGACTGCTAGGGACGCCGCTTGAAACGATCAGGGCGGCCGAGGATCGCAAGCGGTTCAGGGACCTACTCACCAGCATCGGCGAGCCTGTGCCACCAAGCGCCATAGTGGAAAACGACTCGGACGCCATCCTCGCCCTGCAGAGGATCGGTCTGCCAGCAGTAGTGCGGCCTGCCTACACGCTTGGCGGAACAGGAGGGGGCATAGCCGAAACCGAAGGGCAGTACCATCGAATCGTGGCCGGAGGTCTCGCGGCAAGCCCGATAGGGCAGGTACTAGTGGAAAAATCGCTGGTCGGCTGGAAAGAGATTGAGTACGAGGTGATGAGAGACTCGGCGGACAACTGCATCACCGTGTGCAACATGGAGAACTTCGACCCCATGGGGATCCATACCGGCGACTCCATCGTCGTGGCCCCCAGCCAGACGCTCTCCGACAAGGAATACCAAGCGCTTCGCACCGCAAGCCTAAAGATTATCAGGGAGCTGGGTGTAGAAGGTGGCTGCAACGTGCAGCTTGCCCTGCGGCCGGGGGACGTGGTCGGGGCGAGTCTGGGTGAACAAGAACTAGATTCAGACTACTACGTGATAGAGGTCAATCCGAGGGTCAGCCGCAGTTCTGCTCTGGCCAGCAAGGCGACCGGTTATCCCATCGCACGGGTGGCCGCAAAGATCGCAGTCGGTAGACGTCTAGACGAGATACCCAACGCCGTGACCGGCAAGACCGTGGCGGCCTTTGAGCCTGCACTCGATTACTGCGTAGTGAAGATACCCCGTTGGCCCTTTGACAAATTCGCCGATGGGGATCGATCGCTAGGCACGCAGATGAAGGCTACGGGCGAGGTAATGGCGATCGATAGGACATTTGAAGCCGCCTTCCTAAAGGCAGTAAGGTCCCTAGAGATCACCGATCGGGACGCGTTGTGGGAGCCACAGGCGGACCAGAGGCGACAGCGCGGAGTCCTTCCGGGACGATCAGCGCACAGAGCAGCTGGGCCCGATGTCGGCGGGCAGGTACTCGAAAGCCGCCACGACTACGGCCCGCATGACGAACGACTGTGGACGCTGCTTGCCGCCGTGCGCCGAGGAGTGGAAGCAGACGAGCTTTCCAGAATCACCGGGGTCGACCCGTGGTTCACCCGGGCCTTGTGGCGGATTGCCCAAATGGAGGGGAGGCTGCTGAGGGAGCCCCTGAATGAGCATCTACTTCGGGAATCCAAGCGCATGGGCTTTTCCGATAGCCAGATCGGCTTGCTCACCGATCGCACTGAGGAGGAGGTGCAGGAGATACGGGAAGGACATGGACTGCGCCCCACCTACAAGATGGTCGACACCTGTGCCGGCGAGTTCGAGGCCGAGACACCGTTCTTTTATTCGACTTACGAGCAGGAGAACGAGGCCCTGCCAACCGGAAAGCCCACCGCGGTGGTAGTCGGATCTGGGCCTATACGCATCGGTCAAGGAATAGAGTTCGACTATTGTTCGGTTCACGCCGCTTGGGCGCTGTCCGACGCCGGGATTCAGAGCGTCATGATTAACTCCAACCCCGAGACGGTCTCGACCGACTTTGACACCTCAGATCGTCTGTACTTTGAGCCTCTTGACTCGGAGAGTGTGAGAAACGTCATCTACAACGAGACCCTGCTCCCGGAACGATCCGCTGCGGGCGACAAAGGTGGAGCGGTCAACTCTACAGGCGACGACGAATCGCCTCCTCCCGCGATCGTTCAGTTTGGGGGGCAAACGGCGATCAACCTCTCCCAAACCCTAGACTCGGCCGGCCTGCCCATCCTGGGCTCGACTGCAAGGTCCATAGACACGGCTTCGGACCGACATCTGTTTGAGGAGTTTCTCTCCCATTTGGGCATTCCGAATCCCCCAGGGGCCGCAGTAGCCGACGCCGAACGGGCGCTAATCGTTGCGCAGGAGATCGGCTATCCGGTACTGGTGCGGCCCAGCTACGTGCTGGGTGGAAGGGCAATGGAGATCGTCCAGAACCCGAATGAATTGGTCCGCTATATGTCCGGGGCATTCGCGGCGGCGTCTGGTCGGCGAGTTCTCATTGACAAGTACTTTGAGGGGCGAGAGGTTGAAGTGGACGCCGTCTGCGACGGTGAACAGGTGCTGATTCCGGGGATTATGGAGCACGTCGAGAGGGCCGGCGTGCACTCCGGGGACTCGATGGCAATCTATCCCGGTCTTACCCTGACCGAAGAGGAGGTCGATGCAATCGTCAATTACACGACGCGCATCGGCCTGGGCCTAGGCGTGCGCGGGCTCATGAATATCCAGTACGTCGTCACCGGAGGGGGAACCTACAGGTCTCCGCTCAATGGAACGGCGTCGACACCGCAGACAGATTCACCCGGATCACTGACAGGGATCGAGTGTCAGCGGTTCGACGATCAGAGCCGGTCGGCAGTCTACGTCTTGGAGGTCAATCCACGCTCCTCGCGGACTATCCCGTTCATATCCAAGGTCACCGGCGTTCCCATGGTGCGCCTGGCCGTAAACGCCATGTTGGGACGCACGCTTGCGGACCAGGGCTATTCGGGCGGTCTGTGGAAGAAGAGCAAGATCGTGGCTGTCAAAGCGCCCGTGTTCTCCATGTCGAAGCTGGCCGGCGTTGACACTTACCTGGGGCCCGAGATGAAATCGACGGGCGAGGTTATGGGAATAGACCATGAATTCCGGCCCGCCTTCGCAAAAGCGCTCACCGCGGCAGGCATGATGCTTCCCCGCGAGGGATCAGTGCTGCTCTCAATAGCTGACCGCGGCAAGGCCGATGCCGTACCGCTGGTCAAAGAATTGCACAGCGCGGGCTGTCGCCTGTACGCGACGGAAGGGACCGCGAAACTGATCTCGTCCCTCGATATACCGGTCGTTGCAATCACAAAGCGCCTGGGTCAGGGTCACCCGAACGTAGTAGACGTGATCTCCGACGGCACGGTAGACGCGGTGGTCAACACGGTCACAGGGGATCGGGAAACCCTTCAGGACGGTTTTGCCATCCGTCGCGTTGCAACGGATCGTCGCATCCCCTGCTTTACCTCGATCGACACGGCTAGGGCCGCGGCCGAGTCGCTGCACGGTCGCACCGACGACTACTCCGTCAAGCCTCTGAAAGATTATCTGGACCGACGTTGAGACAGGAGGCGCCACGTGGATAAGAGATTCCTTGGAGACACTGGCATGGAAGTGACCCGGCTTGGGGTGGGACTAGCCGCGATCGGCGAAGAGGAATCCCTTGAGACTATCGACAAGGTCGAGCGTGTACTCATCACGGCGCTTGATGCTGGCCTAAACTTTTTCGACACTGCCGAGTGCTATTTCGATAGCGAGGAGATGGTCGGACGCACCATCTCCCACCGCCGCAGCGAATTCTTTCTGGCGACCAAATGCGGGCATGGCAAGCCGGGAGTGATTCCTCAAGGACAGGCGGATGACGACTGGTCAGCCCAAGCGCTCATCGACTCCATGGACCGAAGCCTCAGGCGTCTGCGCACCGACTATGTGGACCTCTTCCAGCTACACTCCTGCAGCAGGGACGAGCTAGAAAAAGGTGATGCCATAGAGGCGTTGCAGCGCGCCCGGGACGCTGGCAAGACCCGGTTCATCGGCTACTCCGGAGACAACGATGCTGCGGACTGGGCCGTGGAATGCGGAGCGTTCGATACACTCCAGACCTCCTTTAACGTCGCTGACCAGCGACCACGCAGGGGCCTTCTTGCCAAGGCCAAAGAGGGAGGCATGGGGGTGATCGCCAAAAGGCCGATCGCCAACCGGGCGTGGGGTGTTCCAGAGAGCCCCACGCGGGGCTTTAAATTTGACCCCAACTACGCGGACGAGTACTGGCGGCGTACGCAGGCGATGGCGGATCTAGGTCCGCTCACCAATGATCCGAAAAGCCCTGTCTTGCTGGCTCTCGGCTTCGTATTTGCCCACCCGGAGGTCGACGTGGCTATCGTGGGCACGCGAAATCCAGAGCACATGACGTCAAACATCGCCATGGTGGAGGCGGGGGCCAAGATCTCAGAGGCCACGCTGGAGGACCTATACCGTCGCTGGAATCAACTGGACGATGATTGGGAAGGAATGATGTGATGCTGCGCGCGCGGGCTTCTTTCCTCCAGCAAGTTCCTTCCCCGACAGTAGGCTCGATCGAAATCCTTATTCACCGGGTCAAAGGTTGTCGATCGGTATTGGGTCGATTTCGTCCGCCAGTTCAAAGCTGAAGACTCGGGAGTAGAAATATAACTCTCCCTCTAGCGTTCGCTTGATATTCGCCGCCTGGCGAAAGCCGTGCTGCTCACCCTCGTAGGCGACATAGGCCACCGCCAGCCCCTTTTCTCGTAGGGCTTCCACTATCATCTCAGCCTGGTTGGGAGGGACTACCTTGTCCTCCAATCCCTGGAAAAGAATGACAGGGCGGTTGAGACGGTCCACATGGTGGATCGGTGAGCGTTGTCGCCACACTTCGGCTTGTTCAGGATATGGCGCGATCAATCCGTCGAGGTAGCGGGACTCAAATTTATGGGTGTCTCTGGCCAGCGCCTCCAAATCGCTGACACCATAGTAGCTAGCCCCCGCCCGAAAGATATCTCGGAAGGTTAGCGCAGCCAAGGTAGTGAAGCCGCCAGCACTCCCGCCGTCGATAGCCAGGCGTTCGCCGTCGACGTCCCCCCGGTCGACAAGGTGTCGAGCTGCGTTGACGCAGTCGTCGACATCGACGACGCCCCAACGGCCGGCCAGGCGGCGCCGATATGCGGTGCCGTAGCCTGTCGACCCACCGTAGTTCACATCCACGACGGCTATCCCACGGCTGGTCCAATACTGGATGGCCAAGCTGCGGGTGGATGTGGTGGCCGCGGTAGGCCCACCGTGGATTTTGACCAGCAAGGGGGGCTTCTCGTCCTCCGGCCCCACGAAAGTCGAGTTCGTCGGCGGGTAGAAGAAACAATGGGCGGTTTCGCCGCCCTCTGTGGGAAATTCGATGGCTTCCGGGACGCTAAGGCTCTCTTCCTCGACGTCAACGGATGCCGGTCGGCTGATAGCGCTCGATGCCCCGGTGGCCAGATCAATGTGCACTACCTCAGGGGCCGTGGCGGGAGACCCGGCCCTCACGATCGCAAAGCCATCTCCGACTTGGACACTGGAGTAATCGCTGTATGGCAGCTCAAGACGATTCATCTTCTCTGTTGCTGCATCCAATAGGCCTAACGACCACTCACCTCGCTGCACGTAGGCGCATACGATGCGGTCGGCCGCCGCGAAGCCATAGGTGCGCATCCCAAAAACCCAAGCGGGGGTGGCAAATTCGGCCTCCATCGGGTTGACAGTCTCTACGTCAAAGCCAACTGACCTTTCAACCACCCGGTATAGGTTCCACCAGCCGGAACGGTCCGAGACCAGATGCAGGATCCCGGCTGGAGACCACTCAGGCTGGAAGATCGACTCGTCGACCCCACCTGCTACCCTACGAGGATCGGCAACTCCCGTATCGCCGATCTCGCCCACCCATAGCTCACAGCCGTCCCAAGGCATGTTGGGGTGATTCCATTGCAGCCAGCACAGTCTCAAGCCATCGGGACTAAGGCGCGGGTTTGAGTAAAAGTCGGCGCCGGTCACCAGAACCTGCTGTTGCATTTCGACCTCGGGATCGATGGAGACGGCGACGATCTGGTTCCCGGCTTCGCCGTATGCTGCCTGGTTCGAATGGTCCTCCAGAACCGCGATGAGCCGGCGGCCGCCAGCATCTACCGCAGCGTCTGCATAGCGCAGATCGATGCCTTGAGGTGTCAGGGCGATCGGCTCTTCTTCACAGCGGTGGAGGTAGATCCTCTGGTCACGGAAATTTGAGTAAAAGAGCGTTCCGTCCGAGACAGCATATGCCCCGCCTCCATACTCGTGTACCCGGGTGCGCACATTGTGGTCCGCAGGCGTCAAGTCCTCAAAGGGTCCCCCGATGCCCCTGCGTCTCACAATGACGTTGCGACCCTTCTCGGCCGGACGCCCTTCAACCCAGTAGACGTCTTGGCCATCAAGCATGATCTGACTCAGGCTCACCGTCCCACGCACGATCAGTTCGGCCGTGATAGACGACTGCCAACTGCCGTAGCGCGCGGTCCGCTTTTCCATTATCTCCTCCTTCACCCCGGGGGTTGGCGGGACCGTGCTTATACTAACCGCATGATTCCGCTGCGACTGTCAGTTCGGAACTTCATGTGTTACCGGGAGCCGCCGGCTCTCGAACTCGAATCCATCCAGATCGCCTGTCTCTGCGGGCCCAACGGACACGGCAAATCCGCACTGCTTGACGCCATCACGTGGGCGCTCTGGGGAGTGGCGCGCGCGCGTACCCAGGACGAACTCATCCACCAAGGCCAGACCGACATGTCGGTCGAGTTGGATTTTTCTGCAAGGGATCGCATCTACCGAGTCTGCCGGCGTCACTCCAGAAAACGCGGCAGACAGGGCGCGACGATACTTGAACTGCAGGTCGAATCGAACGGACAGCTGGTTCCTATTACTGGCAACACGGTTCGGGAGACCGAGGCGGCGATACGCCGCTTAATCCACATGGACTACGAGACATTCGTAAATACCGCGTTCCTCTTGCAGGGCCGTGCGGACATGTTCACCGCCGCCACGCCTTCCAAGCGCAAGCAGCTATTGGCGGAGGTGCTGGACCTCGGCTACTACGAGTCCCTAGCGGCCCGCGCGAGGAACGAGAGCAGAGACCGCGACAGGCGCATCGCGTCATTGGATGCGACCGTTGAGGCCCATTCAACAGAGATTCGGAACAAGGCCCAGTACAGAACCGAGCTAATCGACCGAGAGGCAGCAACGGACCGAGCTGTTTCCGACTTGCGGCAGGCACGGGCAAAGGGGGATGACCTGCGGGCCCGGACGGAACAGCTTCGAACACGTACGGCGGGCCTCGCGGCAATGGAGGTAAACCTTGAGACGGCTCGCTCCGAATTGGCTTCCCTGGAGGAACGAGCGGCCGCTCACAACTCTCGCATAGCAGGACATGTCAAGCTGATCGATAGGCGCACCGAGATTGAGGCCGGCTTCGCCGACCTGCAGGAGGCCAGGCAAATCATCGACTCTCTAGGCCGCACGCTTGACATGCTTAATGGGCTGCAAAGACAGAGAGCCTCCGTCGAAACGGAACTCGCTGTTCGACAGGAGCGAGTCAAATCCGCGCTCGAAGCCGAAAGATCCCGCCTTGCCGATCTCACAAATGCCTCCCAATCCATCGCCCAGCTGCAGGCTTCGGAGGTTTCATTGGCCAAGGATCGGGAGGCCGTCTTCTGCCTAGAACGACAGACCGAAGAGCTGCGATCAACTCTGTCAAGTCTTCGCGCCGAGTCGGAGGTCCTCAACTCCCAGGCCAGCGCACTCCGCTCGCAGATGGAGGAGACTCGCAACAGATTTGACCTTCTTGAATCCGAGGACGCAATGTGCCCGGTCTGTCAACAGCCTCTAGGCGACGACGGTGCAGACCACCTGCGCGGCGAGTACCAAAGGGAGGGCAAGAAGGCCAAGAGGCTGCATAGCGATAACCGTTCCCGCGCCGAACAGCTCTCGCTACAGATCAAGCGTGCCGAGGAAAGTCTCGCACTGACCGTCCCGCGGGCGGCAAAGGCCCGACAGGATATCGACAGGCGGGCGGCCGAGGTCGAGCGCGACCTAGAGGCAGCACACTTGGCGACTAGTCAGATCGACGCGTCCCACGCCCGCATCGAGGGCCTGGAGGCCAGCCTCCTCCAGGCGGATGGGGGAGATCGGCTGAGACGCGAACTGACCGATCTCGACTCTCGGATACAGGACCTTGGCTACGACCCTGCGATCCACAACGACACACGTGACAAGTTGTCCGAGCTGGAACCGTACTCAAGACTCCACCTAGAGCTAACTAGGTCCATTACTGACCTTCCCGTTGAGCGAGAGGCCCGTGACCAGACCAACTCGATGGCGGAGCGGCGGCGGCGGGAGATCAACGATGGTGAACGAGCGACAGCCGAGTTCCGATCTCAGATTGACGAACTCCCTCGTATAGAGGACGAGCTATCCAGCACAGACTCGTTCGTCCGCAGCCTAGAGTCCCGGATAGAGGCCCTGGCCCAACAGATCGGTGGCCTTCTCGAGGGAATTGCCCGGTGCGAGCGGCTGGAGGCGGAGGTGATTGACTGTCTGCAACGTCGCCGTAGACTAGCCGCCGATCTCTCGATCTACGACGAACTCTCCCGGGCCTTCGGCAAGAACGGCATCCAGGCGATGGTGATTGAGACCGCCATACCCCAGATAACCTCCTCCGCCTCCCATCTGCTACGGCGACTAACCGACGGCGGCATGACTGTGAAGCTGGAACTTAACGAGGGTCGACGGGAGGGCAGGACGGGCGAACCGACCGAGCAACTCGATATCCGCGTGGGCGACGAACACGGCAATACACGCAGCTACGAAATGTTCAGTGGTGGCGAAGCATTTCGCATAAATTTCGCCTTGCGGATCGCACTGTCCAAGCTGCTGGCCGCGAGATCCGGCGCCCCGTTGCCTATTCTCTTCATCGACGAAGGCTTCGGCTCACAAGACGCCGTCGGCCAGGACAGGTTAAGGGAAGTGATCAACTCCATCCAAGACGAGTTTCAGAAGGTGCTGGTCATCACCCACATTGAGGGAATCAAAGACTCGTTCCCAGTGCGAATCGAAGTGGAGAAAACTTCATCTGGTTCCACCTTCACAGTTACGTGACTTGTCGAACGGGTCCATTCGCCGCCACGGCCCGCGCTTGCACCGGCGCCAAGCGCGTTGGACATCTGGGTCGGGTAGACTGGGCTAGCCGCATTTCAAATATTGCACACAGGTAGGAAAACCATGGTCCGGCTGCTCGGTGGATACCAAACAGACTTTGTCCGTAACTGGCTGAAAGAGGGCCGCGCCATCCACGATGTGATCGGGGAAGTGATTGATGGGGCTCTGGCTGCCGCGCACTTAGCAGCGCGTGACGTCGAGACGATCCACGTTGGCAACGCGGCCGCGGAGCTTTTCTTGCGCCAAGGACACCTCGGAGCTCTCGCGCTTGAAGCTAACCCTGCACTCCGCGGTCTGCCCACGGCGCGGCACGAGGCCGCCTGCGCCTCGGGAGGCGTGTCGATTATGGCGGCCTGGGCTGAGATCGAGGCTGGTCGATATGACGTTGCCTTGGTGGTCGGCATCGAGCAGATGAAGACCGTCAGTCCCAGCCAAGGCTCGGAATATCTGGGCACGGCGGCCTGGTATGACAGGGAAGCAAAGGGTGTGGAATTTCCCTTTCCCAAGCTGTTCGGCAGGCTAGGCGCCGAGTACATGCGGCGCTTCGAGATGCCGCCCGACGAGTACACTGAGCACCAGGCGTATCTGTCCGACCTGATGTACCGGCACGCCCGCAACAACCCGTTAGCTCAAACGAGGGAGTGGGATCTGTCCCAGATGGCGGAGAAGATGGACAGGCGCATCTCTCCTGAGATCACGGTCCGCGACTGCTCGCAAATCACGGATGGAGCCGTAGCGATTGTGCTGGCCTCCGAGGGGTATGCTGCCGAGCACGCCTCCACGAAAGGCCTGGAACTAGAAGCGCTGCCGGCCCTCCTAGGGTGGGGCCATACAACGGCACCCATAGCCATCGACGACAAGCTGGAGGAGAGCGCATCTGACGAATACATCCTGCCACACGCCAGGCGAGCCATCCGGCAGGCCCTTTCTCAAGCGCGTGTCACGGAGGCGGCGGACCTTGACGCTTGTGAGTTCCATGATTGTTTCACCACCACCGCGTATGCGGCTGTCGATCTGATTGGACTGACCGCACCGGGTGAAAATCGTCGGGCGATCGAAGACGGATGGCTAGAAATGGACGGCAGACTCCCGCTGAATCCGAGCGGGGGATTGATAGGTGGAGGGCACCCAGTCGGAGCTACCGGGGTCCGGCAGATCCTAGATGCGGCAAAACAGACGACCGGCACCGCGGGAGACTACCAGGTACCCAGCAACACTGGCCGCGTCCTGACCGTAAACATCGGAGGCAGCGGCACCACCACCGTTGCAACCGTCGTCGGGCCTCCGACGCCCTAGCCAACTGGCCACCACACCTACAATTCACGGAGCGGCGGGATGAAAACCGATATGCCGGAAGCGCTGAGGCTTGGCGCAAAGAGTTCCTTTACCAAGACGATCACCGAGCAGGACGTTATCGACTTTGCCCGCATCAGCGGAGATGACCAGCCTGTACACATAGACGCTGAACACGCCTCTGCCACTCGATTCCAACGCCGAATCGTCCACGGCACGATCTTGATCGGCCTGGTCTCAGCTGTACTTGGTCACGTGATACCGGGTCCACGCCATACAGTGATTTTTCTGGGCCAGACCTGCCGATTCCAACGGCCTGCCTACCTCGGCGACACCGTGACCGTCGAGTGCATAGTTACCCAAGTTCGCGAGGACAAACCGGTCGTAACATTATCCTGCACCGCCAGGAACCAAGTCGGCCTGGAGTTGATGACAGGCGAGGCCACCACATACGTCGATCCATATCCGCACAGTTGACCTCCGGCCTTTCCTCAACCTCCTGGTTAACGGTCTCAGCCGCCTAGAAACTTACCCAATTTCCTCAATACTTCCATCAACTCTCTGGTTAAATAGCTCTCCGTTGCCCGCCCTATGTGGCGTGTGTCGCTCGCCCAGATTGACTTCCTCGAGCGCCTATATTAACGTCTCTTAAACCTCATGGTTAAGGATTGTGAGAGTCTACTAGACGTCACATTCGCAGCTCTAGCGGATCCAACGAGACGAGCCATCCTGCGCAGGCTCCAAGGCCAGACCCTGCGCGTTACGGAAGTGGCCGAGCCGCTGCCCATTTCACTTGCAGCCACCTCCAAGCACATAAAGGTTCTGGAGCGAGCAGGGCTGGTTACACGTACAGTGCGGGGTCGAGACCACTGGCTCGCGCTGAACGCCGGGCCTCTTGCCACGGCCGCCGATTGGATTTCCTCTCAGCAGCGGTTTTGGGAAGCGAACCTTAGCGCCTTGTCTTCCTATTTGGAGGAACCGGCGGGCGGGTGACTAGAGTAGCGCCGCGCGGGTGACCATTTGGTCGACTATATCGACGCCCACCAATTCCGAGAATGCGGCCAGCAGCCTGCCCACCACCGGGCCAGGGCGTCTATCGCCTATCGGCCGATGGTCCACCGAGGTGACCGGTGTAACGAAGGTCGGCGTGGTGATCAAGAAGACCTCATCCGCCGTATAGACATCATAGGGCTGCAGAGGCCGTTCTTGAGCGGGAATGCCGATTCTATCGGCCAACTCGAACATCGTCGCCCTGGAGACCCCCTGTAGTATGGACGAATCGCCCGGTGTCTTGATGACCCCGTTGGCGACGATGGCGACATTGTAGCCGGTACCTTCGGCAACGTTGCCCTCGATGTCTAGCAGGATGGGAAGCGCCCCTGGATCAACATCCTCGGCCTCCAGGTCAGCCAGATTGAAGTTCATGCGGCTGTAGTGCTTTATCTTTGGCTCTAGCACCTGCGAAGGATAGGCCCTGGTACGCGTTATCACAGCATGAGCGCCGTCACGGTAATACCGTGCCCAGGGATCCCAAGGCACGGGCTTCGTCATCACAAGGACCGTCGGCTCGCTTTTCGCCGCTCTATTCTCGGCCACACCCCGGGTAACTACCTGCCAGATATACCAGTCGCCCGCCTCGATTCTCGCCATCTCATTACGCGCAACCAGAGTCTCGGACACCCCGATCATCGCCTCAACGTCTATGCCCGGATCGATGCGAACGTACTTGAGCGATCTGTACAGCCGCTCGGTGTGCTCCCTGAGCTTGAATGGTCGCCCATCAAAAGTGCGGGCGATATCGAACACCGCGTCTCCCACATAAAAGCCCCTGTCCATGGGGTCTATCTTCGCCTCGAACTCGGGCATGAAATCCCCGTTCAAGTAGGCAGTGCGGCCACTCATCAGGACAGTACCCGGTCGGTCCCCATCCTGCTTGCCATCTGCTCGGCCTGGTCCACTACGTCGACGCCCACCCATTCCGACCAAGCAGCCAGAAGTTGCTCGGTCACGGGGCCAGGCTTGCCATCGCCAATTTCGCGTTGGTCCACGCGGGTTATGGGAAGGACGCAAACCGGTGTGTTAGTAAGGAAGGCCTCGTCCGCCGTGTACAAATCGTACGGCTGCAGATCCTCGCTTACCACCGGAATGCCCAGTCTCTCGGCCAACTCCAGTACCGCGCCTCTGGACACACCCTGGAGAAGGGAACTGTCTCCGGCAGTCCGTATGACGCCCCCGCTCACAATGAAAATGTTGTAGGCCGTGCCCTCCGTGATGTTGCCATCGCTATCGGTCATGATGGGCCATCCCTCGGGATCAATATCCCTTGCCTCGAGCTCAGCCAAGTTGAAGTTCATGCGGCTATAGTGCTTGACCTTCGGGTCGAGCATCTCTGCCGAATAGCTTCGAGTACGTGTGATCACGCCATGTGCGCCCTGCTTGAACATGTGTGCGTAGAGATTAAACGGCACGGGAAAGACTTGGATCATTACAGTCGGCGTCGCCTCCAACTGACGCCAGCCCGCTACGCCTCTGGTGACGGTCTGCCAGATATGCCAATCTCCGGCCTCTGCCCGCGCTCGCTCATTGCGGCGTATCGCCTCCTCGCTTGCTTCAAGCATTTCACCATGGGTGATTCCCGGATCGATTCGGACATGCTTAAGCGACCGGTAGAGACGGTCAATATGCTCGGCCATTTTGAAGGAGCGCCCGTTGAAGGTGCGGGCGAGGTCGAAGACCGCATCCCCAACATAAAAGCCTCGGTCGAGCGGATGAATGCGGATCTCTTCTTGATCCACCCATTCCCCGTTGAAGTAAGCGACTATGGTTCCCATGGATTTCTCCCTGCCCATTCCTGCTCAGCCACTTAGGCTGGCAATTGGGGCCCCCTCTGGACCCGCCGCGCTAGTGCACGATCGCCGAATGTACAGCCATGCAGCATGTCCGAACGCACGCCCATCGGCTCGCAAAGCATCCAAATGGGTGGGGCGCTATTCGCCGGCGAGCCATCTCTAACGGCCGTCGAGGGCTTCCATCTGTCCAACTATGTCCACGCCAACCCATTCTGACCACGCTGCCAGGAGTTGCCCGGTTATCACCCCGGGCTTGCCATCGCCGATCAGACGGTGGTCTACCTTGGTCATGGGCAACATGCAACTGGGAGTGTTGGAGATAAAGGCTTCGTCGGCCGTGTAGAGATCATAGGGCTGCAGGTCCTCCTCCGCCACCGGGATACCCAAGCGCTCGGCCAGCTCGTAAATGGCGCCTCTGGAGACGCCCTGCAATATGGCGTCATCCTTAGGTGTTCTTAGGACACCGGACGTCACCAAGAAAAGGTTGTAACCGTTGCCCTCAGACAAGTTTCCGTGCTGGTCGAGCAGGATGGGCCACCCCTCCGGATCTGCGTCGTAGGTCTCCTGCTCCGCAATGTTGAAGTTCATGCGACTGTAGTGCTTTATTTTCGGATCAAGCGCCTGGGGCGAGTAGCTGCGGGTCCGCGCGATGATCCCATGAGCGCCTGTGCGGTAGTAGGGGGCGTATGCCGAGGCCCCGAGAGGGAGATAAAGGACCATTACGGTCGCAGCCGACATCGGCTTCCGGAAAGCGCCTGTACCTCGAGTCACGGCCTGCCACACATGCCAGTCGCCGGCGCCGGCCAGGCGGGCCGGCTCGTTCTTTCGGATCCCCTCTTCGCTGATCTCGATCATTTCCTCAGCGGTGACGCCAGGATCGATCCTGACGTAACTCAGCGAGCGGTAAAGTCGGTCAACGTGCTCGGCCATTTTGAAGGAGCGCCCATCAAACGTGCGGGTCAGATCAAATACGGCGTCACCGACATAAAAGCCCCGGTCGAACGGATCAATGCGGACCCTTTCCTGGGACATCCACTCACCGTTGAAGTAGGCAAACGTTTCCTTCAACTCGGTCCTCCTATCACCGGGACGCCACATTGATCCGGCGCAAGGCTCAGATGTTCGAGCGGGAGTCCCTGAACCGTAACGCTTGGTCGACCACGTCTATTCCGACGACCTCGCTGAACGCCGCCAATAGACGGGTCGCCACCGGTCCCGGCTGGCCACCTCCAATCTGTCGACGGTCGACCTGGGTGACTGGCAACACGCAGAACGGCGTACTTGTAAAGAACACCTCGTCCGCAGTGTAAATGTCGTACGGCTGGATCGCCTCCACCTGCACGGGGATGCCGAGGTCCTCCGCCAACTCTAAAACGACCTTGCGTGTCACTCCCTGAAGTATGCTTGCCTCTCCGGGGGTCCTCAAAATACCGCCACAGACCACGAACAGGTTCGCGCCGGATCCTTCCGCGACATCGCCCTCTGCATCAAGCAGGATCGGCCAGGCTCTGTCGTCAACGTCACGGGCCTCCAGGTCAGCCAAATTAAGATGCATGCGGGACGTATGTTTGAGTTTCGGCTCAAGGGACTGGTGGGTATGGTTTCTGGACCGCGTGATCACAGCACTCGCACCGGCTGCGTACTGATCTGCAAACGAGTCGAATGGCACCTGGGCTGCGTGCACAATGAAGGTAGGATCCGCATCCAGTGTCCGCCAGCCCGCCAACCCGCGCGTGACCCCGAACCACACGCTCCAGTCGCCGATGCGCTGCCGAATGGCTTCGTTGCGGGCCACGCATTCCTCCCCCAGGGCGACCATCTCTTCGTAGCCTACGTTCGGGTCGAGGCGGACGTACCTGAGTGAGCGAAAGAAGCGATCTACGTGGTCGTGTATGCGAAACGGCCTACCGTCAAAGGTACGAAACAGATCGAAGACGGCATCGCCAAGATAGAAGCCACGGTCGCCAAGGTCAATGGAGACTTGGGAACGCGGCTTCCACTCCCCGTTGCAATATGCGACGACCTCGTTCACTGCTACGCTCCCGGTGAGTCGACGCCCGGTGCCTCATGTTCTCTCGAATTCTGCTCAGCAATGGCCTGTCTGAGCTGGGTCAGCACAGCATCCGGACCGTTCGCACGAATTACAAGAATGCCCGGCCTGCGTCTGGAGATCTCTGTGGTCAGCTTGAGCTGATCGGAAGGGGGAACGAGGCCGTCGATCACGAAGACCTCGAACTCGGATGACACGGCGAGATCAACGGCCAATTCGTCTACCGCCGTGCCGGTCGTGGAATGCCCGTCCGCGTCCAGCCGAGCGGTCAGGGAGGCCAGCTCATCCTCCCGGTCGGCATACACCAGGATTCGCTTTAGACTGGTCAATCGCCTTCAGCCTCCAAGGACCGCACTACGGCCACGGGCGTGAACCAAATCTCTGTGCCTGATCGACAATGTCGACGCCAACCAACTCGGACCAGGCGGCGATCAACTGGTTGACGACGGGACCGACCTCTCCATCCCCTATCTCCCGGTTATCAGCCTTTGTCATTGGCAGCACCCCGGGGCCCGTGAACGACACAAACGCCTCGTCGGCAGTGTACAAGTCGTAGGGCTGCAGATCCTCCTCGACGATCGGAATACCAAGCTGGTCGGCGAGGTCAAATACCACAGAGCGGGATATGCCCTGCAAGATCGATCTGTCCGTCGCTGTGCGGATGGTGCCCCCGCTCACGAGAAACACGTTGTTGATGGTGCCCTCGGTAAGGTTGCCCTCCTGGTCCGTCAGCACGGGCCAGCCCTCAGGAACCACGTCGTTGGCCTCTAGTTCCGCCATGGCGAAGTTCATGCGGGTGTAGTGCTTGACTTTGGGTTCAACCGTACCTGGCGCGTGGCTGCGCACCTTGGTGATCACACCGTGTACACCGGTAGAGAAAAAAGGCGAGAAACGGGCGAAGTCAACCGGGGCAATGCGGCAGCCCACCGCGCCCGGACCCGCCGACCATGCCCAAGCGCCCTTGCCGCGCGTGGCGAACCACCAAATGACCAGGTCGCCGGCCTCACGAACATTGTCCTGATTACGGTCCACTGCCTCAAAGACGATCCTGCCGAACTCTTCGGGTGTCATTCCGATATCCATGCGGGTGTGCTTAAGCGAGCGTGCCATTCGGGCGAAGTGACGCTCCATCTTGAAGGGCTTTCCGTTGTAGGTGCGCGCCACGTCAAAGACCGCATCTCCCATAAGAAGGCCTCTGTCGAACACATCTATTCTGCAGTCATCTGTGGGAAGCCACTCCCCATTTAGATAGGAGATATACTCAGCCATCAGGGTCCTCCTTCCAACCTTCCGGCAAGAGCCCGGCAAGTTGGGTAACCGCGATTATATCCTCGGGTTGGACCGTCCGCTCCCATTACACCGCACGAACCGAACGACTGCCGACTCCCCGCATCCCTCTCAAGCCCACTGATGATAGGAGCATCCTGCCGGTTGCCTACTCGGCGGACCGACTGTACGTTGGGTCGATGCTCGACTTGCCCATCAGGGCGATGCTGGTTGACTGTGACGGCACGCTCGCGCCGGAGCGGATGGAGGTTTCCCCCGTTGTCCGCCGTGCGGTTACCTCCCTCGCACAACGTATGCCAGTCGGCATCGTCTCTTCTCGCGACCACCATGACGTCGACTGGCTGGCCGCCGATTTGGGACTCACCGCACCCCAGGTCTCCGAAGGGGGTGCCCGTGTCTTTCGCGCAGGAGAACGCGTGCCGCTATGGATCAGAACCATTGCGGCCGACGATGCCCAATCGATCGTCGAATTTCTTGACGAGCGCGGCCATACTTTTTCGGCGGTCGACGGAGACCGTCGCGTCTCGACCTCGGACGACATCAAAGACTGGCAGTTAACAAGAGTCACGGCAAACTCTCTCAAGCCGCAGCAGGCAGAGTTGATAGCCTCGGGTTTCTGCAACTCGATGGCCGGAGTTCACACCGAGATAGTCGTCCGCACCGATAACGGAGATTGGATGGTGGACTTCACGCACGCGGAGGCAACGAAGGCCTCCGGTGCCGCCGAATTTGCCCGTTTGGTAGGAGTGCCACTGCGACAAGTGGTGGGTGTGGGGGACGGTTACAATGACCTATCGCTGCTACGGGCATGCGGAAGTGCGGTGGCAATGGGCCACGCGCCCCCGTCCATTAGAGCAGCAGCCGACTACGTCGCCCCCACCGCATGGGAAGACGGCCTCGCGACGGCGATCGATGAATTCATAGCGCCCCGGCTCGCTTGATCGTCTTGCGCCCAGCAGGCCATATCGATCCGGCCCCGAGAAAGGCGGCCCCCGCTCACATTCAATGGGCCTTTGTGGACTTAGATGGAACCCTCCTCAGACCCGACCAAAAGATCTCACACAAAGTGCTGGACTCGGTCCGACGCCTGAGAGACAGGGTCCGGGTATCGATCGCAACGGGGAGGGAGCGGCTGGAGACCATCCGCTTCGCCTCCGACCTAGGGCTGACGGCACCTCAGATATGCGATGGCGGCGCAGCCATCTTTGGCATGCCCGAAGGCCACATGGAATGGAGCCTGCCTCTAGAGACACCGGCCGTCAAGGCCGTGATTGCAGAACTGCAGTCGGTAGGAGCGCGATTCTTCGCCACCCATCCTGAGGGGGCATACACCAACCTCCTCAGCCCGGATGTCGCTGAGCTGCCCTGGGTCACAACCGATCCAGCAGCAGCCCAAGGCATTGAGTTCACGCGCATCTCTGCGCTGGACCTATCCCAGAGCGGTGCCACCACACTCGCCGCTACCATAGGGAGACGGCTAAGTCTGAACACCGCCCGTGCATATCTGCCGTACAACGGCATGTGGGCCGTGGACTTTACCCATTGCGACGCAAACAAAGGCACCGCCGCCGCCCGGGCGGCGGCGATGGCCGGAGTGGAGTTGGACAACTGCGTGGCGATTGGAGATAGCTACAACGACCTACCAATGCTCCGGGCCTGCGGTCTGGCAATTGCCATGGAAGGTGCACCAAGAGAGGTGCTCTTGGCGGCCCAACATGTGGTGCCGTCGGTCCACGTAGACGGCCTATCGACGGCGATCGACGAGATCGTCATGCCACTCCTGTAATCGGCCCCTTGGCCGAAATACGGTCGGGGCCGAACTCGCTAAGGCGCAGAGAGGGCAGCTATCGCGAATATGACATGGAAGGGCTTGCAATAGATCAGGATGCTTCCCAAGTCCTCCTCAGGGTAGTCGGGAGGAATCTCGTAGTTCTGATTGCCAACGTTGCCCTTTAAGCCACCGAGCTCGATATAGCCTTCCGTCTTGACTTCCGAACCATCATCCGGGTTCGGAGCGGGGCTAACCAGCACCCGCAGGTCGGGTCCGTTCGTCACTCGAAAGTCCTCCAGCCGAAGGGCCAACCCGCCCTCAGGTAGCCGGTAGACCGTTGCCGAGCCCTCTCCGTTGTGGAATCGGTCGGCCCCCCTGAACTCCCCCGTAACCACCCTAACCGCTTCGCCCTTCCCCATTTCTTCGGGCATTGCCTCAGACACCGCAGAATCGACCTCGGCGATGGAAGCCATCGTCGCTTCGACCTCAACCCTGGACATGTCGGCGGGCACCTCTGCCGCAGCGGCAAAGGGGAATTCTTCCTCCACTACCGTATCGATGAACAGCGGCGAAATCAGCCACCATGCAAGGAATGCCACGGCGCCCAAGGCCAATACCCCGACAGCGATGAGTACCCGCCTTACTGTGATTCTCACTCTGATCCTTGTCAGCTTGGGCTCCTCGCGGCCGGTCCGCCGCCCACCTCGCCTGCCCTTTACCCCTACAATCCGGGCTTGCGGGAGTTTAGCAGCCCCGCCTGGCTCCGGCCAGCGCCCGAGCCTCAAGATATGCTTTAAAATTTGCGGTCATGTTTACC